>NZ_CM149651.1:0-3563595 GCF_056172845.1 Arthrobacter sp. LT660
CCCGCCCAAGCAGGACCAGCCCGAACCCGGTCTCGACGCCAAGCTGGAACCGCGCGCGGACCACGGCGAGACGTCCTACGTCGGCACGGGACGGCTGCGCGGGCGCAAGGCGCTGGTGACCGGCGGCGATTCCGGCATCGGCGCGGCCGTGGCCATTGCCTTCGCCCGCGAGGGCGCCGACGTCGCGATCGCCTACCTGCCGGCCGAGGAGCAGGACGCGCGCGCCATCATCTCGCTCATAGAGGCCGAGGGACGGATCGGGATCGGTTTCCCGGGGGACCTGATGGACGCCGACTACCGGGCGGGACTGGCGGACGAGGCCGCCCAGGCGCTCGGCGGGCTGGACGTGCTGGTCAACAACGCCGGGAAACAGATCAGTATCGACAACCTGGAGGACCTCGACGAGGAACAGGTGATGCAGTCGTTCACGGTCAACATCGTGGCCATGTTCACGATCACCCGGGCCGCGCTCAAGCACCTGCCCGAGGGCGCGTCCATCATCAACACGACGTCGATCCAGGCCTACGACCCCTCGCCCAACCTCCTGGACTACGCCTCCACCAAGGCGGCCATCAACAACTTCAGCAAGGGCCTCGCGCAGCAGCTGGCGCCCCGCGGGATCCGGGTGAATGCCGTGGCGCCCGGACCCATCTGGACACCGTTGCAGGTGTCCGACGGCCAGCCGAAGGACAAGCTCCCCTCGTTCGGCCAGGACACCCCGCTGGGGCGCGCCGGGCAGCCCGTGGAGCTGGCGCCGGCGTACGTTTTCCTGGCGTCCGCCGAGTCCAGCTACGTGGCGGGCGAGACGCTCAACGTCAACGGAGGCAAGCCCTCGCCGTAACCGCGGTGGGATACCCGGTGCCCCGGGGCCGGGAGGACGGGTGGATCAGCGGACCCATTCGCGCAGCTCGTCGAGGGTGAGCATGGGCTGGCGTTGTTCGTCCCGGAGCAGCTCCAGTGCCTGCCGCCCCCGCTCGGTGTCGGTGGAGCCGATGGCTTCCCGGGCGTAGGCGACCCTGAAGTCGTGTCCGAACGCGTCGGCCCCGGTCCGCGCGACGCAGGTCTGCCCGGACACGCCGGCCAGCACGAGCCGGCTGACGCCCTGAAGCCGCAACCTCTGCGCCAGTTCGGTCCCGTGGAAGGCGCTGTCGCGGATCTTCACGAGCCGGTGGGCGCCCTCCGTGTCCAGCCCGGGCAGGAACGCGGCCTGGTCGGAACCTGCGAACATGAAGCCCTGGTCGTCGTCGAGCATGCTGAGGGTCCAGGTGGACCGTTCGGGGTCGTGCTCGGTGGCGACCATGTACACGGGCAGGTTCGACGAGCGGGCGAACCCCAGCAGGCGGTTGGTCGCGGCCACGAGCTCGGCCTCCCGGCCGGCCAGCGCGGGGTCCTCGAAGTACCCCCGCTGCATGTCGATCACCAAGATGGCCGTCTCCATCGATCCTCCCCTGTTGTGCCGTACGTCCACAACTACTACGGATGGGCGCCGGGCGCGATGGGAACGTACCCCAATCGGTATGCGGAGGCCTTGAAAGGGGCTGGCGGCGGGCCTACCGTGGAGATACCAGCCGGTTGCACGGCGACCGGCCCGGCACGCGAAGGAGCGAACCATGGGACACGGACAACTTGCAGCGGCGGGCGGCAGAAGCCAACACGGTTTCCGTCCCAGGCAAGCACACGTACCGGGCACGGTTCTGGCCGGTTGGGGGCTGGTGGTCCTGATTCTCTGCGCGGCCTTCAGTGCCATCGGCCTGGGCGGCACCGATTCCTCCGGGGTCCTGTTCTTCGGGATGTTCGCCGGCATCGGCATGATCTCCTACGGTGTCTACCGGGGGGTCGGAGGCTTCGGAACGCCCGGCGGCACGCCGGACAACGCCGCCGATCCCCGGGATTGACCGCCCGCGGGAATGAAAACCACCCGCTGTGGGTTTTATATGCAAACGCATGAACCCACAGTGAGGAACCGCAACATGTCCAAGTCGATCATCGTCATCTCCGGCGGACTCGGAGTCCCGTCCACCAGCCGCATGCTTGGCGACCAAATCGCCGAATCCACGCGCTCAGCGCTGGCGGACCGCGGCGTCGAGGCCGAGGTCACCGTCGTCGAACTCCGGGACTACGCCGTGGACATCGCCAACAACATGGTGGCCCGCTACGCGGCGCCCCGGCTCGCCGAAGTCATCGGGAAGGTAACGGGCGCCGACGCCGTCGTCGCCGTGAGCCCGGTGTTCACGGCATCGGTCAGCGGGCTCTTCAAGTCGTTCCTCGACGTGTTGGACCCGAAGGCATTCGAGGACAAACCCGTGGTGGTCGCGGCGACCGGCGGAAGCGCGCGCCATAGCATGGTCCTGGACTACGTGATGCGGCCGATTTTCGGCTACTTGCGAGCCGCGATCATGCCCACCGGAGTGTTCGCCTCCCCGGAGGACTGGGGCGGGGATACGGGGCACGGGCAGCTTTCTGACCGAACCACCCGGGCGGGCCGCGAATTGGCACTGGCCGTGGAGGGCGCGTCCGCGGAGAAACCGGCGGACACGCGTATGGACTCGCTGCCGTTCGAGCAGCTCCTGGGCAACATCACCCCCGCTTAGCGCCCGGCGGGCCGCGCGCCGCACACCCGCACGCATCCTGCACACCACGGGAGAGGCCGCCCCGGATTTTCCGGGGCGGCCTCTCTAGCGGTGGGTCGGCCTACTTCCGGAAGCCGTCCCGGACGTCGTTGGCGGCGTCCTTGACGTGCTCGCCGGCCTGCTTGGTGTTCGCCGAGAGTTGGTCGGCCTGGCCCTCCGCCTCGAGACGCTCGTTGTCGGTGGCGTCGCCGACCGACTCCTTGGCCTTGCCCTTGGCCTCTTCGGCCTTGTTCGAAATCTTGTCACCCAAACCCATCACGGGCTCCTTTCGTAGATTCAACGAGGAGGCCGATGCCCCCGCGTCCGAACGGTGTTGTTTCGGTTTCTTGAGACGGCGGCGCGTTACTTCGACTTGGCGGCGGCCGCCTTTTCGGTGGTGGCACCGGCGTCGGACAGCTGGCCGTCGCCGCTCTCCAGGTGCGATCGCATGAACCACTGGAACAGTTCCAACGCGGCCGTTTGGGAGATGAGCATGTCCTCGGCGATGGGATCGATCTCCCCGACCGTCTCGATCGCCTCGCGGTGGCTGGAGATGACCCCGGTGTAGACGATGTCCAGCGCGGCCAGGTGCTCGCCCGTCGTGGCGCGGCCAATCGAATAGTCGTCCCAGTCGCGGGCCTTGACCAAGGCGCCGGCCAATCCGTTCGGGGCGACGCCCATGGTGGCCACGCGCTCGGCGGTCTCGTCGATCATGCCGCGGACCAGTTCGATTTGCGGGTCCAGCATTTCGTGGACCCCGATGAAGTCGCGTCCCACCACGTTCCAGTGCGCGTGCTTGAGGGTGAGCTGGAGATCGTTGAGCGCATGCAGCCGGGTCTGCAGGATGTCGGCCACCTTGTGGCCTTCCTCCACTCCGAGTCCGGGAACCGTGAATGCTGCCTTGGTGCCGTTTTTGGCGACCATCAGAACCTCCTCGCGTTCGCGCCGCCCCGTTGGCGGCCGTCTGGATTCACGTTACGTTTCGGCCACCCGAAGATCTAGGGATATCGCTTGTCGCTGAATCCGGCGTTTGAGCGCCACCCGGGCAAGGTGTCGGTGGCCGCCGATAGCGTGTGCTAAGTGAACAAGGTGGATGTGGGGAAGGCGCTGGCGACGTTGCGGATGGCCGACGCCGAGCTCACGGCCGCGCGGGACCGTCCGGTAGCCGCCGGAACCCCGGCCGCCGCCGGAACCCCGGCCGCCGCCGGAGGCCCGGGCGAAACCCAGGGCGGACGACGCCGGAGGCTGCCGTTGCGCGCGTGGGCGCCGTCCTACTTCGAGGACTTCGAGCCGGACTTCTGGCCCGCGGGATATCAGAGGTAGTCGTCGATGTCGCCCGAGTCGTTGATGTCGCAGCCGTCGACGGCGGCTCCCATCCGGTGGACCATGGCCTCGAGCACGGGCCGCGGCGTCGCGAAGTTGAGCCGGACGTAACCGCGTCCCGATTCCCCGCAATCGGTTCCGCGTACCGTGGCGACGCCCGCCTGGTGCCGGAAGAACCGGGCGGGGTTGCGGCCCAGCCGCAGCCGGGAGACATCGACCCACGCGAGGTACGTGGCTTCCGGCTCGATGTAGCGAGCCGCGGGAAGGTGCTTGTGGATCAGGTTGCCGAGGAGCTTCCGGTTGCCGTCGAGGTAGTCCACCACACCGCCGAGCCAGGAGGCGCCGCCGTCGTACGCGGCCGCCGTGGCCGCGAGGCCCACGTTCGCCGCGCCGTTCTCCACCGCGCCGCCGATCGCGCCCCAGAGGAGGCGGTCGACGTCGTTCGTGAGGACCAGCTGCGCGCACTTGAGTCCTGGCAGGTTGAAGGCCTTGCTGGCCGATATGCCCGTCACGCTATGAGCGGAGGACGCGTCGTTGACCGTGGCGTAGGGGATGTGTAGGGCCCCTCCGAAGACCAGCGGGGAGTGCACCTCGTCGGCGTAGACCCGCGACCCCGTGGCGTCGACGAGGGTGCTGATCCGCTCCAGTTCGGCGCGCGAATAGACCTTGCCGATGGGGTTGTGCGGGTTGACCAGGACCAGGAGCGCGCCGCCCGCGAGGGCCTCTTCGAGCGCCGGCCAGTCGATGTCCCAGGTGGAATCCGACTGCACCATGTCCACGTGGATGGTCCGGCGGCCGAAGCGCCCTGGGGCGTCCAGGAACGGCATGTAGGCGGGGGTCAACAGGACCACAGGGGCGTCGGGCCTGTGGGTGGGGGAGAAATGCAGTATCGCGGCCTCAAGCCCGGTCATGACGGTGGGCAGCGGACGTACCTGCGCGGCGTCGACGACCCAGCCGTGGCGCGCTGCGAGCCAGGCCGCCGTCGCCTCCTGCAGGGAGCGGACCAGGCGGGGCGGGGCGTAGCCGAGAAGACCGGAGCGGACCGTTTCGGCCGCGGCGTCGGCAACCCCCGGAGCGGTCCCGAAGTCCATTTCCGCGACCCACGCGCCGATCATGTCCGGGTAGCCGGTCCATTTCAGCGAGCCGCCGCGGCGCAGCTCGTCGGAGGTGATCCGGTCGTACGGGTGCGGCTCCATGGGGACAGCATACGTACTCGAGGTTGCGGGACGAATGCGCACGCGTTTCCGGTAGCTTGTCCACATGGACACAGACGATCGGGGACGGCGGAACGCCCAGGGCCGCCCGGAGACGTTCGAGGAGAAGCTGGACCGCAACTGGAACGACCTGCTGCAGGAACTGCGCGTGATGCAGACGGGCGCGCAGATCTTCACCGCGTTCCTGATGACGCTGCCTTTCCAGCAGCGCTTCGAGGACCTCAGCGACGACCAGCGGGTGTTCTATGTGGTGCTTTTGTCCTTCTCGGCGCTGCTGACGGGCCTCATCACCGCGCCGGTGGCGATCCACCGACGGTTTTTCGGCAAACGCGTGAAGGAGACCACGGTGACGAGCGGGCACCGGATCGTCAAGACCGCGGTGGTGTGCGTCGGGATCATGGTCAGCGCCACCGTGTGGTTCATCGTCGACGTGATGTTCGGCTCGACGGTCGCGGCCTACCTCGGGGGCGGAGTGACGCTCCTGGTGCTGTTCCTCCTGGTGGTGTTCCCGCTGCTCCTCAGACCCAAGGCGAAGCCGTCCACCGTCAACGACCGGCGCGACGGCAACGGCTGATCGGTGGACGCGCGGCCTACCGCGTGCGTCCGCCGAAATCCTCCGCGATGCGGCGGGCGGTCTCGAGCAGGGCTGGCAGCAGTTCGTCCTCCACCGAGACCTTGCCCATGCGCCCGCCCTGGATGGAGATGTTGAGGGCCGCCACGACCTCGTCGCCGCGGCGGACCGGCACGGCCAACCCGCGCAGGCCGTCGTCGAGCTCCTGCGAAACCAGGCTCCAGCCCTGCCGGCGCACCTTCTCGATCTCGGTCCGCAATTGCTCGATGGTTCCCAACGTGTTGCTGGTGTAGCTGGTCAGCACCGTCTGGCGGTAGAAGTCCTCGCGGGCCTCTTGGGGCAAAGCGGACACCAGGACACGGCCCATCGACGTCACCCACGCGGGCATCCGGTTGCCGATGTTCATGGTCACGGTGTGCAGCCGCGGAGCCGCCACGCGGGCCACGTAGATGGCGTCCGGGCCATCGAGGGTGCTCAACGTCGCCGTCTCGTCGAGGCGGTGCGCCAGCTCGGTCAGGTGCGGTCGGGCTACCCCGGGCAGGCTCAACCCGGCCAGGTAGCCGGCCCCGATGTCCAGCACCCGGGGGGTCTGCCGGAATCCGTTGCCCTCCAGGGAGAGGTAGCCGAGGTCGCCCAGGGTCAGGAGGAACCTGCGCGCGGCCGCCCGGCTGAGGTCGGCCGCTTCCGCCACCTGCGTGACGGTCAGCAGCGGCTCGTCCGCGGTGAACGCCAGCAGCACGCTCAGCGCCTTCTCCGCCGACTTCACGTAATAGTCAGGCTGTCCCTCGTCCCGCGACTGCTCCGCCACCGTACTCCCTAGATCCTTGTCCGTTGGCCGCGGCGCAAACGGTTCCGCTCGAACTGGGCGGCCAGCCGCACCGGCGCATTCGGCGCGCCGTAGCCATCGTACCCGTCGCGCCGTTCGACGACCTCGAGGAACATTTCGCCGGTCGTCTCGGTGTAGAAGTGCAGGAACTCTCCGTGTTCGTCGCGGTCGTACAGCAGGTCCAGGCCGCGCAGGAGCTCGATCGTTTCCGCCGGAAGCGGGAGCCGCGCGGCCAGGTCCTCGTAGTAGTTGCCCGGGACCTGCAGGAAGTCCATGCCCGCGGCCTGGGCGCGCCGGGCGACCGCGACGATGTCCGACGTCCGGAACGCCACGTGTTCCGGATACGACGGCGGGGCCTCCCCGGCCGTGTCCAGCACCTGCGGCACGATGTTCAGCGCCAGCCGCACCGATCCGTCCCGCGTGCGCATGACCTGGCTGCGGACCAGGCCCAGCGGACTCGGGACCTCCGTGGGGGGACGGGTGTCCAGCCGCAGGGCGCTCTCGTAGAACAGGACCGCCTCGTCGAACGCCTGCCACGGCTGGGCGAGGTTCACGTGGTCCACGGACAGGATCAGCGGATCCGCCGAGCCGTCGGGCACGGTGTCCCCGGCCGGCAGGCCGAACTCGCCCATCCACCGCGGGGCGGACTCGGCGGGGCAGTAGAAGACCTCGGTGCCGTCCGGGGCGTTCACGCCGGCGAGCGGTTGTTCGTCCACGGTGTTGTGGCGCGAGACCGGCCGGGCGCGCAGGCCGACGGCGCGCCGCACACCCACGTCCGGCTCGGCCACCTGGAAGCCCAGAGCGGAAATCGTGGGCGCCGTCCCCCGCGCGAGCTGCCCGTTGATGCAGATCCGCGCCTCGCCCTGCGTCCACAGCTGCACCGGTTTGCGGCGGTGCTGGCCACGAAACTCGAAGCCCAACTGCGCGAGCATCTGCGCGATGTCGTCCGGGGAGTCCGTGCGGATCTCGGCGAAGTCGAACCCGCTCGGCGCCTTCACCGCGGGCAGCGAGGCAAGGTCCATGGACGGAACGACGGCGGCGCCGCCCGTCTCGCCCGACAGCAGCTCGGCGGTGCGGTCCTGAAGCCACAACAGGGACCGCAGGGCGTCGACGGCGGTGCGCTCCACGTTGGACTGGCGGAACGTGTCGTTGAAGATCTCCAGGGAGACCGGCCCGGAGTAGCCCGCGCGGACCAGATGCCCGAGGAACGCGGGAAGGTCGAATCCGCCCTGCCCCGGGAACACGCGGTAGTGGCGGCTCCACGAAAGGATGTCCATGGCCAGGACCGGGGCGTCCGCCAGCTGGACGAAGAAGATCTTCGCCGGATCGATGTCCTCGATGCCGGCGGGGTCGTCTCCGCGGGACAGGATGTGGAAGCTGTCCAGGCACGTGCCGACCGCGGGGTGGTCCGCCAGATCGACGATCCGCTGGGCGTGGCGGTAGGTGTTCACGAACTTCCCCCACGCGAGCGCCTCGTAGGCGATGCGCACGCCGAACCGCTGTGCCAGCTCCCCGAGCCGGCGCAGCTGGGCGGCCATCACGGCGTCGTCGTTGATGGTCGCAGTCGCGACGTTGCTGCACACCAGCATGGTGTCCACCCCGAGCCGGTTCATGAGCCGGAACTTGGCCTCCGCCCGGCGCAGGTTCTCCTCCAGCAGTTCCTCGGGCACGCCGTCGAAGTCGCGGAACGGCTGGTACAGGTCGAGTGTCAGTCCCAGCCGGTCCGCCAGCGCGCGGACCTCCTGAGGGGACATCGGACTGACGACGAGGTCCTGCTCGAAGATCTCGATGCCGTCGAAGCCGGCCCGGGCGCAGGCCAACATCTTGTCCTCGAGGGTCCCGCTGATGCAGACGGTCGCTATGGAGGTGCGCATGCTCAGAGGCCCTTCGCCAAGAGATCCAGGAAGTGCGCCCGCATCCGCCCGGCGTCCGGTTCCCGTCCCGTGATCAGGCGGAACGCGTCGACGGCCTGGCCGACCGCCATGTGGCCGCCGTCGAGCACCCGGCACCCGATGTCCCGCGCCGCGCGCACGAGTTCCGTGTCCACGGGCCGGTAGACGACCTCGGCAACCCAGTGCCGTGCCTGAAGCAGCGCGGCGTCCACGGGCATGCCCGGGTGCTGGTGCATCCCCACCGGAGTCGCGTGGACGAACCCGTCGGCGGCGGCGAGCTCGGCGGCGATGGCGTCGGGGGAGTGGGCCTGGACCGTGCGGTCCGGGAACAGCGCCGCCAGCGCGTCGCTGCGCTCCAGGGTGCGGTCGGCGTCCACATCGATGAGCGTCAGGTGGCGCACGCCCGAGGCCAGGAGCGCATAGGCGACGGCGGCGCCGGCGCCGCCGGCTCCCAGCTGCACCACTCGGCCCAGTTCCGCGTCCGGGAGGCCGCCGCGCAGGGCGCCCGCGAAACCGGAGAAGTCGGTGTTCTCGCCGTGGAACCTTCCCCCGCGGACCAACACGGTGTTGACTGCACCCAGGCGCTCGGCATCGGCCGAAACCGTGTCCAGGTGCCGCAGCACCTCCTGCTTGCACGGATGCGTGACGTTGAAGGCATTGAAGCCCAGGTCGCGGCCCGCGCGCAGGAGCTCGCCGACGTCGGTCCCCGGCCGACCGATGGCGGACAGGTCGACCGGCCGGTACAGGTAGCGCAAACCCTGCGCGTCGGCCTCGGCCTCGTGCATGGGCGGGGTGAGCGACGGCGTGACGCCGTCGCCGATCAGACCGACCAGGTACGACTCTCCAAAAGTGCTCACCGTGTGTCCTATTCCCCGGACGCAAACGGTCCGGTGTTGCCAAGGGGTGTGACGTAGCTCTAGTCTAGACCTAATTGTACGCATTCCGTACAGCTGTGCGAATACCGCGCAACCGGAAAACCCGGGCCGGCCGTTCCCCACGGCGGCCCCCACAGCCAAGGAGACACCATGACCCACGAAAGCCATGCGACGCCGCCGTCGCCGGAGGTGGAGGAAACCGCGGGCCGCACGCCGGTGAAGGCGGCACTGGCCAGCTTCATGGGCAGCGCGGTCGAGTACTACGACTTCTTCATCTTCGGCGCGGCTGCGGCGTTGATCTTCCCGACCGTCTTCTTCCCGGACGCCGGCGCCAACGCGACCGTCATGTCCCTGGCGACCTTCGGGTTCGCCTACATAGCCCGCCCGGTGGGCGCGGTGATCCTCGGCCACTTCGGCGACCGGATCGGACGCCAGAAGGTCCTGATGTTCACCCTGGTCCTGATGGGGGTGGCGACCTTCATGATCGGTTGCCTGCCCACTTTCGACCAGGTCGGCTGGCTCGCCCCGGTACTCCTAGTGCTTGCCCGCCTGATGCAGGGCCTCTCCGCCGCCGGCGAGCAGGCCGGCGCCAGTTCGCTGACCCTGGAGCACGCCCCGGACAACCGCCGCTCGTTCTTCACCTCCTGGACCCTCACCGGTACCCAGGGCGGGCAGATCCTCGCCGCGCTGGTCTTCGTCCCCGTCGTCGCGCTCCCGGACGAGATCAAGTTCGGCATCGGCTGGCGCATCCCGTTCTGGCTGTCCGCAGTCGTCGTCATCGTGACCTACTTCATCCGCCGGTCGCTGCACGAGACCCCGGAGTTCGAGCACGCGAAGGCCAACAACGAGATCGTCAAGCTCCCGGTAGGCGTCCTGCTCAAGAACCACTGGCGCGACGTCCTGCGCGTGGTGCTGTGCGCCTTCATCGCCGCCGTTTCCACCGTCTACGGGACGCTCGCCATCACGTACGGCAAGGAGGTCGGCGACGTGGATTCCTCCATCACGCTCTGGCTCGTGGTGGCCGGCAACGTGGTGGCGCTGTTCACCCAACCCCTGTTCGGCGTGCTCGCGGACCGCATCGGTCGCAAGCCGGTGTTCGTCTACGGCGCCCTGATGAGCGCGGTGATCATGCCGTTCTACCTGCTGTCCATGGAGTCCGGAAACACCCTGCTGCAGTTCACGCTGTCCATTTGCGTGTTCTCCTTCGCCTACGCCGCGGCCAATGCGACGTGGCCGTCCTTCTACGCCGAGATGTTCAGCTCCAAGGTCCGGTTCTCGGGCCTCGCGATCGGAACCCAGCTGGGCTTCCTGATGGCCGGCTTCGCGCCGTCGATCGTTGCCGCCCTGGGCGGCATCCAGGAGGGCGGCTGGGTGCGGATCAGCATCTTCACGGCGATCATCGCGCTGGTTTCCGCGGGGTCGGCGCTCACCGCGCGCGAAAGCTACCGGATTCCGACGTCGGAGCTCGGCCTGAAGAAGGCGCCCGTCGGCGTCTAGCCGCAATTACTGTGGGTACGGCCGTCCCCGCAGGAACAGCAGGAAATGCCGGCCCTGCCGGCACCCCACGAGGCCCTCGTCTACCGTCCGATGTAGCCGAGGGCCTCGGCGTGGAGTTGGCGGGACTTGACGTCGATCGCCCGCCGGTAGTGGCCCAGCAGCTCCTCGCAGAGCGCCTCCCACGTCCGCCCCTGCACCGACGCGTGGGCCGCCGCCCCGAACGCGGCCCGCTTCGCGTCGTCGTACAGCAGGTCGCGGGCACGGGCGGCCAGGTCCTCGAGGTCCCCCGGCGCGTAGACCCAACCCGTGCGCGAGGAGTCGACCAGGTCCAGCGGGCCGCCGCGGCCGACGGCGACCACGGGAACGCCCGCGGCCATGGCCTCCTGAATGGTCTGGCAGAACGTCTCCGACTCGCCCGGATGCACGAACAGGTCGAAGCTGGCGACCATCTCGGCGAGCTCGTCGCCGTCGAGGAATCCCGCGAAGTGCGCGTTCGGGAGCTTCGCGCGGAGCTGGTCCTTCAGCGGGCCCGAGCCGACGACGACCAGCCGCGTGCCCGGCAGGGCATCCAGGACGGCGAGGTCCTCCACCTGTTTCTCCGCCGCCAGCCGGCCCACGAACCCGATCAGCCGTTCGCCCCGCGGCGCCAGCCGGGCACGCAGGGCGTCCGAGCGCCGGCCCGGGTGGAACCGCCGCGCGTCCACGCCCCGCCGCCACATCCGCACCCGGGGCACCCCGGCGTCCCGCAGCTGGCCCATGGAATAGGAACTCGGCACGAGGTTCAGCGTGGAGGCCCCGTGCATCGCGCCCACGTGCGTCCACAGCAGCTGCTCCAGCCAGGGTGCCCCGTAGCGGGCCGCGTACGCGGGGATCTCCGTCTGGTAGACGGAGACGGTCGGCAGGCCCAGCTGCTCGGCGGCTTGGATCGCGCGCCAGCCCAAAACGAACGGGCTCGCGACGTGCACCACGTCCGGGGCGTAGTCCGCGAGCAGGCGCCGCACGCGGGACACCGTCCCGGCCGCGACGCGCACGTTCGGGTAGCCGTTCAGCGCCAGCGAGGGGAGGCGCGCGACGTCGTACCCCTGGACCGAGTCCGGCGCAGGCTTCGCCGCCCAGGCGGGGCCGGACCAGGACGACGCCGGCGCGATCACCAGCGCGTCGTGGCCCTCGCGGCGCAGATGCGCCAGCAGTTGGAGCACCGAATGGGTGACACCGTTCATGTGTGGAAGGAAGGACTCTGCGACGACTGCGATCTTCACCCCACCAGCGTCGCCACCGGCGGTGAAGCCCGCATGAACTGGAGCCCCAGGACGGGTGAACGTTGCCGGGCCGGTAGTCTTGCCCGGTGGATTCCGGAATGCTGGTGCTGGTGCTGGGCCTGATCGTCGTCGGCGCCGTGGCGCAGCGGGTGGCCGGGATCGGCTTCGCCCTGCTGGTTTCGCCGTTCCTCGTGATCCTGCTGGGGCCCCATGCTGGCGTTCTCCTGATCAACGTCTGCGGCGTCGTGTCCTCGGCGCTGATCGCCCCGCGCGTCTGGCGGGACATCGACTGGTCGGTCTTCCGCTGGTTTACGGTCGCGAGCCTCGCCGGATCGATTCCGGGCGCGATCCTGGCGGGGCTCCTGCCGTCATCCACCCTGTCCATCACGGTCGGCGCAGTGGTGCTGGTGGCCTTGGTGTTGTCGCTGGCGTTGAGCCGGGCGGACGTCGTAGTGAGCGGCAACGGCCCGCGCGCCGTCGCGGGGGCCCTGTCCGGACTGACCAACTCCATGGCCGGCGTCGGCGGACCCGCGGTGAGCGCCTACGCGATCCTCGCGCGCTGGGAACAACGTCCCTTCGCCGCGACCCTGCAGCCGTTCTTCGTCGTCATCGGCATCGTGGCGATCGCCACCAAACTCATCGCGGATCCGTCCCAGATGCCGGCCGTCGAGCCGTGGGCGTGGGCGCTGATCGTCGTCGCGATCGTGGCGGGGATCTTCGGCGGGGAGGTGCTGCAACGCCACGTGCGGGACCGGCACGCCCGGCTGTTCGTGATCTGCGTCGCATTCCTCGGCGCGATCGCCGCGCTGGCCAAGGGACTGCTCGAGGCGTTCTGACCCGTTCGCGCGCGGCGCCGCGTCGCTGGGCACCGCCGCACACGATCGGTGGCACGATTGAGTCGATGAAAGACCAGCGACTGCCCCACCGGAACCACGCCGAACGCGCCGACCGTGCGCGCGGTTACGCGGCGTCCCTGCGCACCGCGCTGCGCGACGGGCTGCCCATGCCGCTGTGGCTGCAGGGCGGCCTGGAGTTCCTGCAGAGCGCGTTCCTCTCGGCGGCACTGGTGGTGGTACCGCTCGTGGTCGTGTGGTTCGCCGGCGGGTTCGCGGACCGTACGCTCGATTCGCTGTTCAAGCTGGCGGGCCAGGTCTGGCTGGCCATCCACGGTGTCCCGCTGGGGCTGGTGGTGCCGGCCGGCGGTTCGTCCGCCGAGCCCCTGTCCGGAACCCTCTCGATCGTCCCCCTGGGACTGGCGCTCATACCGTTCTTCCTCTCGTGGCGGGCGGGGCGGCGCATCGCCCGCGCCTGCTACACCGACCAGCTCTGGCAGGGCATCGCCGGAGCGCTGGTCGCCTACCTGCTGTTCGGACTGGCCACGGGATACGCCGTGGACACCGAGGAGGTCTCGGTGAACCTGGCGGCGGCCGCCCTGGTGCCGCTCGTCGCGGCCGGTGCCGGCGTCGTCGTCGGCGCCTACCGGGAGGCGGGCTCGTGGGGCCGGCTGATCGGCGTCGACGTGGCCGCGTGGATCGCCAGGGCCAGCCAGCATTCGCGCTGGGCCGGCTCCTACGTGTGGGCCGTGCTCCGTGCCGGCGCCATCGGCTACGTGGCGGCCCTGTCGTTGGCCTGCGTGGTGTTGGCCATCAACCTGGGCCTCCACTGGGTGGAGATATCCAACGTCTACCAGCAGCTGCGCGGTGGACCGGTCGGGGGAACGGTGCTGACCGTGGGCCAGCTGGGCATCCTGCCCAACCTCGCGGCGTGGACGCTGGCCTGGATCAGCGGGGGAGGATTCACCCTGGGCGTGGGAAGCACGTTGAGCACGCTGCAGACGACTGTCGGGCCGCTGCCGGCGATTCCCGTGCTCGCCGCGCTGCCCACCGGCGCGCTGGACTCCGCCTGGCTCTTCATGCTGGTCCCCGTGCTGGCCGGGGTGGTGGCCGGATGGTGGTTCCTGCGCGAGGGAGAGAACCACCTGGACGACTGGATCTCCATCAAGAACAAGACCCGCTGGCTGACGCTGGCCGCCTCCACGCTGGCGCTCGGGTTGTTCATCGGGGCGACGGCCGGCCTCTTGTCGGTGCTCGGCAGTTGGCTTTCCGGCGGGTCGCTCGGCATCGGCCGGCTGACCGAGATCGGCCCGAACCTCTGGACGACGGCACTGATGCTGGGTGCCGAGATCTGCATCGGCACGGTCGTTGGATACCTCGTGGCGCCGGTCTTCGAACGCGACCCCGTCCTGGAGGACTAGCCGGCGGGAGCGCCGAAGCTATGCGCCGACGTCGTGCAGGTGGTGGGCCACGTCGTGCCAGGCGTAGCGCCCGAGCGTCTGGACCGTGAACTGCGACCCGTTGCCGCGCTTCCCCGGACGCACCAGCTCCCGCCGCAGCACCGCGTCGAGCGCGTCCGCGAAACCGCGGCCCGCTGCGGAGAGCTGCGTGATGACGGCGTGCGGATCCTGTCCGGCGTAGTCGTCCTCGATGGCCGTCTCGTCCTGGTCCCAGTCGGGAAAGGCCGGCGCCTCGCGGGTCAGCATCAGGTCCAGCCGGTAGTGCATCACGCGGAACACGTCGCGCACGTGTGCGCCGTACTCGAGCGTGCTCCACACGTTCGGGGCGGGCCGGGCGGCGACGTCGGCCCGGGACAGGGCCTCCTGCCAGCGCGGGAGCGACGAGCGGACCTCGGCCGCGACGTCCTGCGGCGACAGCACCGAGACGTCCACGCCGCACTCCGGGCATTCCCGTTCGATGGTCCAGGTCCAGTCCTTGGTGTCCGGTGTCCAATCGCTCATGTGCCGAGAATCCCTTCCATGTTCCTGAGTTTGTCCTGGTAGTCGCGCTGGCACTGGCTCTGCGCGCGCTCGGTCACGGAGTTGTGCACGCACTGTTCGTAGTCCGACGTCGGACCGTAGAACAGCGATTGGACGCCGGTGGAGAGCGTGAAGAGCAGGCAGGCGAGGGTCGCCAGCGGGATGATGGCCCGCATGAAACCGGGCACCTGCGCCCGGAAGACCTTGATCGTCGCGATCGTGCCGACCACGACGCCGGCCACGCCGAGCGCCACGGCCGCGAGTTTCCACGGCAGGGCGGCTCCGGCGGCCAGGTAGGCGCCCAGCATCAGGACGATGGCGGCGCGGACCCACGCGGAGACGCTTCGGTACGCCTGGGCCGTAGAGTCCTTTGATGGCGCCGTCATGTTTCCAGCCTAGCGCCGTGACGCTTCTGCCCGGTGCGCGCCGCTCCGTCCGGCGACGCGCGGGACGGAGGGCAACGGACCACCGCCTAAACTGGAGGGCATGCGCATTGTTGCCCTCGTGTCCGGGACCGGCTCCAACCTCCAGGCCGTCATCGACGCCGTCGCTTCCGGTGGCCTCGATGTGGAGATCGCGGCGGTCGGCGCCGACCGTCACGGCACGCGCGGCGTGGAACGCTCCGCCGCCGCCGGCATCGAGACGTTCGTGGTCAACTTCCGGGACTTCGGCGACCGCGGCGCCTGGAACCGCGAACTGACCGCGAAGTGCCTGTCCTACGAGCCCGACTACGTGGTGTCCTCCGGCTTCATGCGCATCGTCGGCGAGGAGTTCATCGGCGCGTTCGACGGCACCTACATCAACACGCACCCCGCCCTGCTGCCCAGCTTCCCCGGCGCGCACGGGGTCCGCGACGCGCTGGCCTACGGGGTGAAAGTCACCGGCTGCACCGTGCACATCGCCGACGCAGGGGTCGACACAGGCCCCATCCTGGCGCAGACCGCCGTCGAGGTGCTTCCCGAAGACAACGAGGAGACCCTGCACGAACGGATCAAGGTCGCCGAGCGAGCGCTGCTGATCCGGACGCTCGGCGAACTGTCCGCCCGGCACGGGGCGTCAACCCCGGCCCGCCCCTAGCGCGGCCCACGGTGGTTCTACTGGATGTCGTCCTCCGGCGGTGCGATGGCGACCTCCAGCTGAACGTCGATGGACGCGACGCCCGCCACGGCGTCCAGCGCCGGCCGGCAGGCGTCGTCGGCCGTGCCGGAGACCATTCCGAGCGAGCCGAGGACGCGGTCGACCCGCATCCCGGCCCCGCTCAGGTGGGAGGCGACCTCCTCCACCCGGTCCGCGTGTTCCGAATCAACCGTCACGGTGATGCGCATCGGCCGGCCCTATCCCTGTCCGGGGAGCGGTTCGGCGACCCGTGCGCGCATGCCGCTGGTGTTCGGCAGGGAAGGATCCGCCGGGGGCGGGGCCTGGACGAGACCGGCGCCCACGTCGACGGACGCGGACTCCAGTCGCCGCGCCTCCTGCACGACCTCGGCCCACAGCTCCCGGCCCCGCAACCCGGTGGCCTCGGCGAGAAGGGCCGCCACGCCCGCCGCGTGCGGCGTGGCCATGGAGGTGCCGCTGATGCTCCGGTAGCGCTCCGGCATGGGCCAGGAGGAATGGATTTCGACGCCAGGTCCGGCGACGTCCACCTGCCCGCCGCGTCCGGGGAGCGTGCGCGCCGAGAAATCCGCCATCTCGAGTGTCCCGTCCAGGGCGCCGACGGCCATGATGTACGGGCTGTTCGCCGGAGCGCCGACAAAGCCGAAGTCCCCGACGGAGCGGTTGGCGTTGTTGCCGGCGGCCGCAATGATCAGCGTGCCCTTGGCCAGCGCGCGCTGGCCCGCCGCGACGTAGGGCGGGTGGATCTGGGCGACGTCGGCGCCCAGGGACATCGAGACGATCGCGCAGCCGTTGCCCACGGCCCAGTCGATGCCGGCGAGGATCGTGGCGTCCGTGCCGGATCCGGACGCGCCGAGCACCTTGCCCGAGTAGATGTCCGCCTCGTGGGCCACGCCGTAGCCGCGCGAGCCCTCGGGGGCGCGCGGACCGCAGGCACTGCCGATGCAGTGGGTCCCGTGGCCGTGGCCGTCCGTGGCATCCTCGCCGTCCACGAAGGATTTGGCGACGACGGTGCGGCCGGCGAAGTCCGGGTGCGACGTGTCGAACCCGGTGTCCAGGACCGCCACCCTGATGCCTTGGCCGGAGTAGGCCGACTCGGCGGCCAGGGTCGCCTGGAGGCCCCACGTGAAGGCGTCGTTGTCCTCGAAATTCGTGGGCACGGCCGTGGGCGAGTCGGGGGCCGCGGCGGCCGCCCGGCGGCCTCGGGTCCGGGTCCGGCCCCGGGATTCGGCGTGCGCCGGCGCCAGGACGTGATGCATCAGCTCGGGGGAAACCGCCACGGGACGTTGCCGGCCGGCCGCGACGGAGCGCAGCATGCCCAGGCGCTCGGGATCGGCGGACACCACCGCGATGCCGAGTTCGGCGAAGTAGGTGTCGGTGCCGGCCGCGGCGACGCTTCCCTCCGCGGCCGTGGAGAAGTCGCGCGAATCGGCGACGTCGCCCAGCCCGCACTCAGAGAGCAGCGCCGGGGCGTCGAAGTCGTCGCCGTCGATGTCGAACACCACGATGAATCGACCCGTGGTGACTTCGTCGGTGAACGGTTGTTCCGCATTCAGCATGGTGGTCCTTCCAGTGACCGGGGGATGGGTGGCCCGCTGGCGCCAGTCTAGTCGCGGGGCCGGACGGATTACACGGAGGGGCGGACGCCTGTTGACCGGATCAGTGAAGCGCGACCGACCGCGTCTCCGGGGCGTTGAACGCCATCCACACGACGGCGAGCAGCACCAGCGCCCCCGCGACCAGGAAGGAGTTGGCGAGACCGAACACCGGCCAGACGATCGCGAACACCAGTGGGCCGAAGCCCGCGCCGAGCCGGCTGAACGTGGACGCCCACCCGAATCCGGAGCCGCGGAGCTCGGTGGGGTAGAGCTCGGAGACGTAGGCGTACAGCACGGGAATCGCAATCTGGACCACGAAGCCGAACACCAACAGCCAGACGACGGCGGTGCGCGGGGCGGACAGCGTCTGCGCCACCATCACAAGTACCAGCGCCGACAGCGGGGCGGACACGCCGAGCAGCCATTTGCGGCCGACCCGCTCCACCAGCAGGGCGGCGACGCCCACGCCGAGCAGCCCGACGGCGGCCATCCCGGCCGTGCTGAAGAAGGCCGCCACCTGGGCCATGCCCGCGTCGGCGAGGATCGACGGCATCCAGGTGAGGGCCAGGTAGTAGACGAGGAGAACGGTGAAGAAGAGGGTCCATGCGGTGAATGTGATCCGCCAGTCGAAGCGCCACACGCGCACGAGCTGTTCGCCCCAGGACCCGGCGGACAGGCCGGGGGTCTCGGCGGGCTCGGGCAGGCTGTACGGAACATGCGTTCCCCCGGTGCGGCGCACCAGGTCGTCGATGACAGCGCTCGCCTCCTTCTTCCTGCCCTGCCGGATCAGGTACAGGGGCGACTCCGGCACGCTGCGCCGGATCCAGAAAACCAGCAGCGCGGGCAGCACCATGACCACCAGGATCAGGCGCCAGTTCTCCGTGGTGGACTGGATGACCGCCGAGACGAAGAACGCCATGGCGGCGCCGATGGGCCACCACCCGTCCATGGCCGTGAGGATCCTGCCGCGCTGCCGACGGGGCGTGAACTCGCCGACCAGCGCGTAGTCCACGGGAATGCACCCGCCCAGCCCGAAGCCGGCGAGGAAGCGGAAGGCCGCGAACCACGTGAAGTCCGGCGCCAGTGCGCCGGCGACCGTGAAGATGGAGAAGATCAACAGCGTCCAGGTGAAGGCCGTCTTGCGGCCGACCCGGTCCGCGATGGTTCCCCAGACGAAGGCGCCCAGCGCCATGCCGATGAGGTTCGCGGTCCCCAGCCACGCCGCCGTCGTGCGTTCGAGGTCCCATTCCTCCATGACGAGGGGGATCAGCGCGCCGTTGAGCGTGACGTCCCAGGCGTCGAACATGAAGCCGAGCCCGCCGATCAGGAAGATCTTCCCCTGGACGCCCCAGCGCCACGGGAGGTTCTGGACGATGGACTCGCCCGAGGGCGAATTCTGTACCTTCATGGCCGTGGACGACCCCCTAATCCGTGTAGTGGCCGGCCCGCCCGGTTGGGCCGCCGGCGTCGTCTGCCTGCTGACAGTATCCTCCATGGCCGCGCGCCGACCGCGCGTCCGCCATCCCTGCGCAAGCTAACATGACTGACGGTCACTCAACGCCGACGCCGCCACGGCGGGCCGGTTCCACCAGAAAGGTTCGCCGCATGGCAGAGAACACCGCGAACGCCGACTCGGAAGAGCGCGCACGCAAACACAAATGGAAAGTCATCGGCCCGGGACTCGTGGTCGCCGCGACCGGCGTCGGCGCCGCGGACATGGTCGCCACGCTGGCCGCCGGTTCCCGCTACGGCTACATGCTGCTGTGGGCCGTGGTGCTCGGCGTGCTGCTGAAGATCGTCCTGGTCGAGGGGGCCGGACGCTTCACGCTGTCCACCGGCAAGACCATCTTCCAGGGCTGGCGGTCGCTGGGCCGCTGGCCGGTCTGGTACTTCGGGCCCTACATCCTGATCTGGGGCATCGTCTACGGCGCCTCGGCGATGTCCTCCACGGCGCTTCCGCTGGCCGCGCTTTTCCCTGCCGTTCCGCTGTGGGTCTTCGCGGTCGGCACCGGACTGCTGGGCTTCGCGATGGTGTGGCTTAACCGCTACTCCGTCTTCGAGAAGATCACCGCCGTGCTCGTCGGCCTCATGTTCGTGACGATCGTCGGGCTCGCCGTCATCGCCTCCCCGAACATCCCGGCGATGTTCGCCGGCCTCGTCCCGCGGCTGCCCGAGGGCGGCCTGCTCTACACGCTGGCGCTCGCCGGCGGAGTCGGCGGAACCATCACGCTGGCCGCCTACGGCTACTGGCTGCGGGAGAAGGGCTGGATCACCCCGGGCTGGATGAGGGTCATGCGCATCGACAACACGATGGCCTACGTCATGACCGCCATCTTCGTGATTTCGATGCTGATTGTCGGCGTCGAGGTGGTGCAGGTCGCCGGGATCACCATTTCCGCGGGCGACCGTGGCCTGCTCGACCTCACGGGCGTGCTGCAGGACAGGTACGGCGACGTCATCGGCGTCGGCTTCCTATGGGGCTTCTTCGCCGCGGCGTTCTCCTCCCTGCTGGGCGTGTGGAACGGCGTTTCGCTGATGTTCGCCGACTTCTGGGCCAACCTGCGTGGCAAGGGATCGGACCACCCCGACGCGAAGATCAACGGAAAGTACTTCCGCTTCTACCTGCTGTGGCTGACGTTCCCGTCCATGCTGCTGCTGACCCTGGACCAGCCGATTGGTCTGGTCCTGGCCTACGGCGTGCTCGGCGCGCTGTTCATGCCGTTCCTGGCGATCACGCTGCTGCCGCTGCTGAACTCCGGAAAGTACGGTGTGCCGAAGAACTGGCGCAACCGGTGGCACACGAACACGGCACTGGTCATCACCGCCGTCCTGTTCATCACGCTGGGCGGCTACCAGCTGTTCACTTCGGTCCAGAAGGTCCTGGGCGGCTAGTCGCGCGGTGCCGCCGAGCGGCGGCTGCAACGAAGGGGGGAAGGCGCCGACCGATCGGTTCGGACGGTGCCTCCCCCTTGACATTTCGCGGTCTCGGGGGAGTGGATGCGACACAGCCGCGGCTTTTGCGCGGGCCCTTAACGGGCCGCGTGTACCGGGAGTAGAGTCTGGTCATGGGAGTTGATTGGACGGCACTGGAAGAAGCAATCCGCAAGTCTGCACTGCGCCAGGCGCGCGAAGTGATCGATCACCACCCGGACCACGTGTTCTACGCGGTCGCGTTGGACGGGGTGTCCACGGAACCGGCGGACGCGATCGAACTTCCCGTCCTCGCGCTGAACTCCGAACAGGCACTGGAACGCGATCTTTCCCTGGCGCAGCACGACCAGGCGCCCGTGGTGGTCGACGGCGAAGACGACGACGATGTGGAGCCGGTGGAGGAGAGCTTCTACTCCACCAGGTGGAACCCGCCCGAGTGGCACTGGTGTTCCATGGAGCTCTTCGACGAGTCCGCCGCCAATCTCTGGAGCGCCGCGCTGACGCAGGTGGCCGAGAAGCACGGATGGGAACCGACCATCCGGCGCTACTACGAGATGCTGTGTTCGGTGACCGAGTCACTGGGCCGCGAACTCGCGACCGGCAAGCACGCGGAACTCATCGCCTACGTCTCCGACGAGGACCACGCGGACAAGATCCTCCGCAGGTGCCTCACGCCCGAACAACTCCAGCGGCATTTCCCGGAGCTCGCCGCGTGAGGCCCGAACCGGCCGCGTAAGCCGCCGGTGTCGCCGTCGTGTGGTCCGCTGCCATGCTCGGTGCCTAGGCCGGGTTCTGGCTGGAGATTCCCCTCGACGCGCGGGCCGTGGGCACGGGCCCGGGCGTGGGTCAGCGGCCCAACGACTCCGCCAGCTCCGTCAGCGCCGCGACCGTGACGTCGGGGGCCTCGAAGTACGTGGGGTAGTCAGCGCCGGACCGGTTGATCCAGGCGGTGCGCAGGCCCGCCCGGGCCGCGCCGTGGATGTCCCAGGCATGGACGGCCACCAGCATCAGGTCCGCGGGCTCGGCGCCGGTCCGCGCCGCCGCGTACCCGTAGGACGCGGGCGCCGGTTTCCACACCGGCGCGTCCTCGACCGAGAGGAGCGCTTCGAACTCTTCGCGGACGCCGCCCGCGGTCAGCAGCTTCTCGGTGGTGGCGACCGAACCGTTGGTCAGCGTGACCAGCCGGTGGCCGGCGGACGCGAGCGAGCGGATTCCGTCCGGCACGTCCGGGTGCAGCGGCAGGCCGGCGATGGACCCCATGATGTGGTCGACGGCGCCGTCCAGGTCCGTGTCCGCGCCGCGGGCGACCAGGAGTCCGCGGAGGGAATCGGCACCGATCTGGGCGAAGGTGGTGTTGTCGCCGGTGGAGGTCAGCGCGAACCCGTCCCGCAGCAACGAGGCGAACCACACCTCGGCCAGCTCTGCCGGGGCTCCGACCTCGGCGAACCGGTCGCCCAAGGAGGACATGTTGGACAGCGTTTCGTTGACGTCGAAGACAATCACGGCGGGCACGGTGCTCATCGATCCTCCAGGGGTGGGGAGTGCGGCTTTTCGGAACCCTCCCAGTCTGCACGACGACGGGCGGGGACGTCCCGGCTTCGCTACAGTTCGCGCTGCCCCTCGGGAAGCGCCACAAGGGCCAGGACCCGGCCGTCGTCGTTCCGCACCTCGATCTCGGCGATCCGGCCGACCTGCAGCGGCACCGCGCCGACGATCGCGGACTTCCCCGTTTCCGTCGCCGACCAACTGCCGGCGCGTTCCTCCGCGCCGTCGTGGTCGACCACCCACAGCGACAGGGTTCCCCGCGTGGGAAGGCTGGTGGCCGTCAGCTCCAGCTCGGTGCCCCACGCCTTGCGCTCCAAGCCGATCTGGGCGCGGACGCCGTCGGCCGAATTCAGCGCGTAAGTGGGGCCCGGCTCCGGCGCCGGCGTGAACACCGGAGCAATAAGCGCCCCGAGTGCCACGCACGCGGCGGCAAGGACCACCGCGAAGCCAACACGACGGCGTCGTGCCCTGCGTCGCCGGGTGGACAGGCGGCCGAGGAGGACGGACACGGGGGGTTCTGCGGCAAGGGAGCCACCGGTATCGCCGACATACGGCGCGGGGGCTTCGGCGAGGGTGTGCGCGTCAGCCAGGGGAACGGCCGCCAGTAGGCGGGGCAGGCTGCGCGAGGACCGGAGTTCGGCGCGGCATTGCCCGCACCCGAGCAGGTGGGACTCGAACGCGGAACGCTCGGCATCGGACAGTCCGCCCAGGACGTAGGCGCCCAACTCCTGGTGTTCGCCGCGCCGGAAGCGGTTTTCGGCCGGGCCGCTCAATGTTCCACCCCCATCTCGTCCAACACCGAGCGCAGGGCCCGCACCGCGTAGTAGGCGCGGGATTTCACCGTACCCGCTGGAATGTTCAGCCGCTCGGCGGCCTCGGCGACCGTGTAGCGGTTGTAGTGCAGCGCCAGCACCACCTGGCGGTGTTCGCGGCTCAGGCGCAGGAGGGCCTCCTCCATCAGCACGCGGCCCAGGAGCTCGTCGATGCGCTCGGTGGTGTCCGGCATCGTTTCCGCCCTCTCCTGTCCCAGATCCGCCCGGGGTCGAGCGGAGGCCCTGCGGTGGTTGTCGATCATGACGTTCCGCGCCGTGCGGAAAAGGTAGCTGCGCAGGCTGCCGGTGATGTGCGGGGCCGCCTGCCACACCTTGAGCACCGTCTCCTGCACCACGTCCTCGGCCGACGACGGATCGTGGGACGCGCGCAGGACGAACCTCCTCAGTGCCTCGCCGTGGTCCCGGTAGATCCCGGCAACCAGATCCTCGTCCAAGGGCACGCCGGCTCCCTGCCCGTCTCTCTTGCGATCCACTTCCACCCCCTAGGACGTGCGCGCAGCTCAAAAGGTTCAGGCCGCCCCCGGTCGCGCCCGGCCCCCGACCGAAGTCGTCGCACCCGCATTGAACCAATCCTGCACCGAACGCGTCCTAGATGGCAGGGGTCCGAGGCAACGGAAAAACCGCCGGCTTGCCACTATGGCCCGTATAGGGAAGAGGAACCCAACCATGTATGCAGACAAGAACAGGTACGCGCTGACACTCGCCGGCGCCGTGCTCGCCGCCATGGCCTTGGCCAGCTGCGGCGGAACGTCGACCGATGCGCCCGAAGCCCCCGCGAGCTCCGTGCCCGCGGAGTCGTCCGCCGCCTCGGAGTCGCCCTCCGAGGATGCCGCGGCGTCGGTGGACCTGATGGTCGCCGACTCGGAGGAGGGCGAGATCGTCGTCGATGGCGAGGGCATGTCGCTCTACTACTTTACCAAGGACACCAAGGACTCGGACACCAGCGCCTGCACGGGCGACTGCCTGGTTGCCTGGCCCATAGCGGTCGCCTCGAGCGATACGCCGATGGTGGAGGGCGTCACCGGAACGGTGGGAACCATCGAGAGCCCGGACGGGGAGTTGCACATGACCCTCAACGGCATGCCCCTGTACTACTTCGAAAAGGACAAGGCGCCCGGCGACATCCTCGGACAGGGTGTCGGCGAGGTCTGGTACCTGGCCGCTCCGGACGGAGAAATGATCAAATAGGCCACCCGGGGCGGACGGTGCGGGAGCCGTGGGGCGCGTCACGTGGGCGGTGCGCCCGCGCGGCGGGCCGGTAGACTGGCCGCGATCCCCACCCGCCCCGTCCCTGGGAGAGCCTTGTGAGCAAAACCGTCCTCGACCGCGTGCCCATCCGTCGTGCCCTGATCTCCGTCTACGACAAGTCCGGGCTGGAGGAGCTGGCCCGAGGCTTGCACGACGCCGGGGTGCGGATCGTTTCCACCGGGTCCACGGCCCAGCGCATCGCCGCCGCCGGCATCCCCGTGCAGGGCGTCGAGGAAGTCACCGGTTCCCCCGAAATGCTGGACGGGCGCGTCAAGACGCTGCACCCGCGCGTGCATGGCGGAATCCTCGCGGACCGCCGCGTGCCGGAGCACGTCCAGACGCTGGCCGACATGGACATCGAGCCCTTCGACCTCGTGGTGGTCAACCTCTACCCATTCGTCGAGACCGTGCGCTCGGGCGCGGGACAGGACGACGTCGTAGAACAGATCGACATCGGCGGGCCGGCGATGGTGCGCTCCGCCGCGAAGAACCACGCCGCGGTCTCCATCGTGGTCGACCCGGGCAGCTACGGCGACGTCGTCGCGGCGGCGGCCGGCGGAGGTTTCGACCTGAAGACCAGGCGCCGCCTGGCGGCGAAGGCCTTCGCCCACACCGCCTCCTACGACACCGCGGTCGCGACGTGGACCGCCGGCGAGTTCCTCGACGAGGACGGCGACGGGACCATCGACTGGCCCGCCTACTCCGGCGTCGCCCTCGAGCGATCCGAGGTGCTGCGGTACGGCGAGAACCCCCACCAGCAGGCCGCGCTCTACGTGGACAAGGCCGCCCCGGCGGGCATCGCGCAGGCGGACCAGCTCCACGGCAAGGCCATGAGCTACAACAACTACGTCGACGCCGACGCCGCCCTGCGCGCGGCCTTCGACTTCGAGCTGCCGGCGGTCGCGATCATCAAGCACGCCAACCCGTGCGGCGTCGCCGTCGGCTCGGCGGACGCGGCAGACCCCATCGCCGACGCGCACGCCAAGGCGCACGCCTGCGACCCGCTCTCCGCCTTCGGCGGCGTCATCGCCGCGAACCGGACGGTGACCCGCGCGATGGCCGAGACCGTCAGGGACATCTTCACGGAGGTCGTGATCGCACCGGCCTTCGAGCGGGAGGCCGTGGAGATTCTCTCCAAGAAGAAGAACATCCGGCTGCTCGCCCTCCCGGAGGGCTACGGCCGTTATCCGACCGAGCTCCGGCAGGTCTCCGGCGGCATGCTGGTCCAGGTTTCCGACAAGGTCGACGCCGTAGGCGACGCCCCCGCGACATGGACCCTGGCCGCCGGCGAGGCGGCCGACGAGGCAACCTTGGCGGACCTCGCCTTCGCCTGGCGGGCCGTCCGCGCCGCCAAGTCCAACGCGATCCTGCTCGCCGCGAACGGCGCGGCGGTCGGGATCGGCATGGGACAGGTCAACCGCGTGGATTCCTGCAAGCTGGCCGTCGAGCGCGCCAATTCGCTGGGCGTTTCGGTGGCCTCGGATGTCGACGCGGCCGGCGGGGCCTCCGGCGCGGCGGACGCGGCGGGTTCGGCCGAGCGCGCACGCGGCGCCGTCGCGGCGTCGGACGCGTTCTTCCCGTTCGCCGACGGGCTGCGGATCCTGCTCGACGCCGGCGTGAAGGCCGTCGTTCAGCCCGGCGGGTCGGTCCGCGACGAGGAGGTCATCGCCGCCGCGAACGCCGCCGGCGTCACGATGTACTTCACCGGCGCGCGGCACTTCTTCCACTAGCGGCACCGGTGGATTCCGCGATCTGAACATGCTGGCCCAGGGCGCTGTCCTGGGCCAGCGTCGTCAGCAGCGCCGCGCCGTCGAGCCCCGTTCCGAGCGGTTCGCGCAGTTCGACTCCCGGCCACTGTTGCCGGAGGCGGTCCAGGAACGGTCCGCGGATCTCGCCGGCGCCGAAGACGCGACCCAGGCAGCAGACCACGGGATCCGGGCGGGCGTCCTCGCCGACGCGGCGCAGGCCGGTCGCCGTGGAGTGCGCCAGTTCGGCCGCGGCGCGCGCGCAGATGTCCGCGGCCACCGCGTCCGTCGCCGCCAGCGCGGTGACCCTCGGGGCGTAGGAGGCGATGCGGCGCACGCGGTGCGGATCGGTCTGCAGCTCCACGTAGGCGTGTTCGACGTTTGGGAAGTCCTCCGCGAGGACCGCGGTCAGCGCGGTGGCCGGGCCGCGGCCGTCGTGGGCGCGCATCACGGTGCGGAACGCCTCGATGCCCAGCCAGTAACCGCTTCCCGCGTCGCCCATGAGGTAGCCCCAGCCATCCACGCGCGCGACGCTGGCCGCGCCGACTGCCAACGTGACGACGCCGGTCCCGCTGGCGATCACCGCACCCGGATGGTCGCCGAGGGCGCCCAGATACGACGTCACGGAGTCGTGGGCGATGAGGACGCGACCGACGCCCAGGCCGGAACAGGCGTCCAGGAGGCGTTGCGCCTCGCCCCCGGCGTCGGTCAGCCCGGAGGTCCCGACGGCGACGGCCGCGAACGTGCCGCCCGTGGCCATGCCCACCCGTTCGACGACGGAGCGCAGCTGCGGCGCCAGCGGCCGGTCCGTGCGGATGCCGGGAAAATCGTGCGGGCTCTCGCGCGAGCCGTTCGCGTGGGCCCGGGCGCGGATGCCGGTCTGGCCGGCGTCGATGGCCAGCACCCTATCGGGCAGGGGGATCGTCTGCTTTGGTGGGTGGTGCATGCTTCCAACAATAGGGCGCCGCCGCCCGCGGAACCCGCGCCGGACCCGCCGAAGATGAAGGGGGCGGGACCCCGAAAAACCTATGGGAGGGCGTCCTTCCGGTAAGTTTGTCCTGTTGAGTCCACACCGGATGTGAAGTTACCGCAGACCTTTCAGGGAGCCGCTACCCATGGCCAAGATTATTTACACCCACACCGATGAAGCGCCGATGCTGGCGACGTATTCGTTCCTGCCGATCGTCGAGGCCTTCGCCTCGACCGCCGGCGTGGAAGTGGAAACCCGCGACATCTCGCTGGCTGGCCGTATCATCGCCGTCTTCGGCGACTTCCTCACCGAGGAACAGCGCACCGGGGACGCGCTGGCCGAGCTGGGCCAGCTCGCCAAGAGCCCCGACGCCAACATCATCAAGCTGCCGAACATCAGCGCGTCCATCCCGCAGCTGAAGGCCGCCATCACGGAGCTCCAGGGCCACGGCTACGCGCTGCCGGACTACCCGGACAACCCGTCCTCCGACGAGGAGACGGACATCCGCGCCCGCTACGACAAGATCAAGGGTTCGGCCGTGAACCCCGTGCTGCGCGAGGGCAACTCCGATCGCCGCGCGCCGCTGTCCGTCAAGAACTACGCCCGGAAGAACCCGCACACGATGGGTGCCTGGAGCGCCGAGTCCAAGACCAACGTGGCCACCATGGGAGCCGATGACTTCCGCTCCAACGAGAAGTCGGTGGTCATCCCCGCGGACGACACGCTCTCCATCCAAATCGTCCGCGAGGACGGCACGGTCAAGGTCCTGAAGAAGGCCCTTCCGGTGCTGGCCGACGAGGTCATCGACGGCACTGTCATGCGCGCCGTCGCCCTCGACACGTTCCTGTCCGCGCAGGTCGCCCGCGCCAAGGAGGAGGGCATCCTCTTCTCGGCGCACCTCAAGGCCACCATGATGAAGGTTTCCGACCCCATCATCTTCGGCCACGTGGTGAAGGCCTACTTCTCGGAGCTGTTCGAGCGGTACGGCGACAACCTGGCCGCCGCGGGCATCAGCCCGAACAACGGGCTCGCCGCGATCCTCGGAGGGCTCGAGGAGCTTCCGGACGACGTCCGCGAAGGCGTCCAGGCGGCGATCGCGAAGGGCCTCGAGGAGGGACCCGCGCTGGCCATGGTGGACTCCGACAAGGGCATCACCAGCCTGCACGTCCCCTCCGATATCATCGTCGACGCGTCCATGCCCGCCATGATCCGTTCGTCCGGCCACATGTGGGGACCGGACGGCCAGGAGGCCGACACGCTCGCGGTGCTGCCGGACAGCTCCTACGCCGGCATCTACCAGGTGGTCCTGGACGACTGCCGCGCCAACGGCGCTTACGACCCCACCACCATGGGAACCGTCCCAAACGTCGGCCTCATGGCCCAGGCCGCCGAGGAATACGGCAGCCACGACAAGACCTTCGAGATCCAGTCCGCCGGCACCGTCCAGGTCCTGGATTCCAAGGGCGCCGTGCTGATCGAGCACCAGGTGGCACCGGGCGACATCTGGCGCGCGTGCCAGACCAAGGACGTGCCGGTCCGCGACTGGGTCAAGCTGGCCGTCACCCGCGCCCGCGCCTCCGCGACCCCGGCCGTCTTCTGGCTGGACGAGACCCGCGCGCACGATGCGCAGCTCATCAAGAAGGTCGGCGAGTACCTCGAGGAGCACGACACCGAGGGCCTGCAGATCGAGATCATGAGCCCGGTCGATGCCACGGCCTTCACCCTGGAGCGCCTGCGCAAGGGGGAAGACACCATCTCGGTCTCCGGCAACGTGCTGCGCGACTACCTCACGGACCTCTTCCCGATCCTCGAGCTCGGCACCAGCGCCAAGATGCTTTCCGTGGTGCCGCTGATCAACGGCGGCGGACTCTTCGAGACCGGCGCCGGCGGCTCCGCCCCGAAGCACGTGCAGCAGCTGGTGAAGGAGAACCACCTGCGTTGGGACAGCCTCGGCGAGTTCCTGGCGCTGGCCGTCAGCTTCGAGCACCTGGCCACGAGCACGGGCAACCAGCGCGCGCAGGTCCTGGCGGACACGCTGGACCGCGCCACCGGAACGTTCCTGCTGGAGAACAAGTCCCCGAAGCGCAAGGTCGGCGAGCTCGACAACCGCGGCAGCCACTTCTACCTCGCCCAGTACTGGGCCAAAGAGCTGGCCGCGCAGACCGAGGACGCCGAGCTGGCACAGGCGTTCGCCGCCGTGGCCGAAGCGCTCACCGCCAACGAGGAGGCCATCGTCGGCGAGCTCAGCGCCGTCCAGGGGGCCCCGCTGGAGCTCGGCGGCTACTACCGTCCGGACATCGCCAAGGTGGAGGCGGCGATGCGTCCCTCCAAGACGCTGAACTCGGTCGTCTCGACCCTCGGATAGCCCCGGGCGGCACGGCACACCATACGACGGCGGCGCGTCGCCCCACCTCGGACCGGCATCCGGGGACAGGGGCGGCGCGCCGCCGTCGTGCGGGGGTTTGCCGGTGTCTCAGGCGGGACGTCACAATTCACCCGCCCCACACCGGGTTTGGCAAGGTATCCACCATGTCGACCACCCAAACAACCATCACCCCCAGCGACGCCGAGGAACGCAGCGCGCGCCTGGCCGTGACGCTGTTCCCGCTGCTGATCCTCGCCGGCGGCGCGCTGGCCCTGTTCCTTCCCACGCCGTTCACCGGATGGTCCGCGTTCATCACGCCGGGGCTCATGGTCATCATGTTCGGCATGGGGCTGACACTGACCTTGCCGGACTTCGCGCTGGTCGCCAAGCGACCGCTTCCGGTCCTGCTCGGCGTCGCCGCCCAGTACGTCATCATGCCGCTGCTCGGCCTGGGCATCTCGGTCCTGCTGCAGCTTCCGCCGGCACTCGCGGCGGGCGTCATCCTCGTCGGTTGCGCTCCCGGCGGGACGGCCTCCAACGTCGTCGCGTACCTGGCCAAGGGCGACGTCGCCCTGTCCGTGACCATGACCAGCGTGTCCACGCTGATCGCGCCCCTGCTCACCCCGCTGCTGACCCTGTGGCTGGCCGGCCAGTACATGCCGGTCGACGCAGGTTCCATGGCTTTGAGCATCGTGCAGATTGTCCTGATCCCGGTGGTTCTGGGACTGGTGGCGCGCTCGCTGATCCCGGCGGTGGTAACCAGGGTCCTTCCGGCGCTTCCCTGGGTTTCGGTCCTGGCGATCACGTTCGTGGTCATGGCCGTCGTGGCCGGCAGCGCCGCAGCCATCTTCAGCGCCGGGCTGCTGATCCTGCTCGCCGTTGTCCTCCACAACGGGAGCGGCTACCTGATCGGCTACGGCGTGGCGAAGGCGTTCAAGCTGCCGGTCCCGTCCCGCCGCACCATGGCGGTCGAGGTCGGCATGCAGAACTCCGGTCTCGCCGCGGGACTGGCCAAGCAGTTCTTCACGCCCGAGGCGGCCCTGCCCGGCGCCGTGTTCTCCGTCTGGCACAACGTGTCCGGCGCGGTCATGGCGGCGATCTGGCGCCGCAGGTCCCGCTAACCGCCCCCGACGCACCGCCGCGGAAACGCCGGCGGCCGGCCACCGAGGGGGAGTTCCCCTTCGATGGCCGGCCGCCGGCGTTTAGTTGTTCGGTTGCTCTTGGGACCGGCTACTTCGTGATGGGGCCCAGCACCGGATCGTCGATGTAGGCCTCCTTGACGTTTTCCTCGGTCACGATGACGGGATCGAGGAGGTACGCCGGGACGACCTTCACGCCGTTGTCGTAGCTCTCCTCGTCGTTGACCTCCGGCGCCGTGCCGGACTGCAGGTCCTGGGCCATCGTGATGGCGTGCTCGACGAGCTTGCGGGTGTCCTTGTTGATGGTCGAGTACTGCTCGCCGGCCATGATCGACTTGACCGACTCCACCTCGGAGTCCTGGCCGGTCACGATGGGCGTGTCCTTCCCGGCGGCCTTGACGGAGGTCAGGGCGGCGCGGGCCAGCGTGTCGTTGGGGGAAAGGACGCCGTGGAGCTCGTCGGAGGAGTAGCTTCCGGTGAGGAGCGTGTCCATGCGCTTCTGGGCGTTCTCGGCCTTCCAGCCCTGGGTGACTGCCTGCTCGAACGACGTCTGTCCCGACGAGACGACCAGTGTCCCGTCGTCTATCTTCGGCTGGAGCACCGACATGGCGCCGTCGAAGAAGACCTTCGCGTTGGCGTCGTCCGGGGAACCGGCCAGCAGCTCGATGTTGTACGGGCTCTCGCCCTTCTTCTCGGCGAGGCCGTCCAACAGGGCCTGTCCCTGGAGCTCGCCGACCTTGAAGTTGTCGTAGGCCACGTAGTAGTCGACGTCGGGGCTGTTCAGCAACAGCCGGTCGTAGGCGATGACGGTCGCGCCGGACTCCTTGGCCGCCTTGAGCTGGGTGCCCAGCTGCGCGCCGTCGATCGCGCCGACGATGATGACCTTCGCGCCGTTGGTGATCATGGCGCTGATCTGGTTCTGCTGCTCCGATACGCCGCCGTTGGCGAACTGGACATCGGGTTCGAACCCGGCGTCCGTCAGGCCCTCGTTGAACAGGCTCTCCGCGAGGACCCAGTTTTCGCTGGTCTTCTGCGGAAGGGCGACGCCGATGGTCGATCCGGCCTCGAAGCCGGCGACGGCCGACTCTCCGTCCTCGCCGGTGGTGGCTGTTGTTTCCGTCCGGCCGCAGCCGGTCAGTGCGAGTGCCGCGATGGCGGCCACGGCGGCCGCCTTGCGTGCTTGTCCGAAGATGTGCATGGTTTTTCGCTTTCTGATGGTGTGGATTGCTGTGGGGAATTAGGCCTGGTGGGTGATGACGTCCTTGGTGGGCGTCGATTCGTCGGGTTGGTTCTCCCGGGCGCCGTTGGGCTTGCCGGTGTTTCCGAACGAGCGCATGAGCAGACCGGTGATGGATGGCTTGCCCTGCGACTTGTTGTAGATGTCGAAGGCGACGGCGGCCAGCAGCACGAGGCCCTTGATGATCTGTGTGGCGTCGGCTCCGATGCCCATGAGCTGGAGGCCGTTGTTCAGGACCGCCATCACGAGCCCGCCGATGATGGAGCCCACCACGGTGCCCACTCCGCCGGAGACGGCGGCTCCGCCGATGAAGACGGCCGCGATGGCATCCAGTTCCCAGCCCACGCCGTCGAACGGTCCGGAGGCCGTCGAACGGCCGACGAAGATCATGCCCGCCAGCCCGGCGAGGATGGACATGTTCATCATGACCAGGAAGTTGACCCGCCGGGAGCGGACGCCGGAGAGCTCGGCCGCGTGGCGGTTGCCGCCGACCGCATAGACGTGGCGGCCGATGACGGTGCGGGAGGAGACGAAGCCGTAGATGAGGACCAGCACGGCCAGGATGATTCCGGGGATCGGGAACGAGGTTCCGGGACGGCCGGTGGCGAACAGGTACGTCGCGTAGAGGATGGCGCCGCTGATGAGCGTGAGCTTCGTGGCGGTCACCCACATCTCGGGTACCTCAGCGCCGAGCGACTTCGCCTTCGACCGGCCGCGGACGGCTCCGCCGACGACGAAGGCGACGGCGGCCAGGCCCAGCAGGAGCGTGAGGTTGTTGTAGCCGGTGATGGGCCCGACCTCCGGCAGGTAGCCGGAGCCGATCTTTTGGAAGTCGGCGGGAACCGGGATGGTGTTGGACTTCCCCACGAACTGGTTCAGTCCCCTGAAGAGCAGCATGCCGGCCAGCGTGACGATGAACGCGGGTATTCCGATGTAAGCGGTAAAGAAGCCCTGCCAGACGCCGATCAGCGCGCCGAGTGCGAGCCCGAGCAGGATCCCCATGTACCAGGGGATGCCCCAGTCGCGCATGGCCAACGCCACCGCGACCCCGACGAACGCGGCCACCGATCCCACGGAGAGGTCGATGTGCCCGGCGATGATCACCAGCACCATGCCGATCGCGAGGATCAGCACATAGGAGTTGCCGTTAAAGAGGTTGATGACGTTGCCGGGCGTCAGGGTCCGGCCGTCGGTGCGCCATTGGAAGAAGAGAATCAGTGCCACGAGGGCGAAGATCATGCCGAATTGCCGGCTGTTGCCGCCAAAGAGCTTCTTGATCGCGTTCATTGTTTCCGTCCTAGTGTCTGAAGTGTCGTGCTCGTCATGCGGATTTGCGGGCGGTGGTCATCAGCCGCATCAGGGATTCCTGATCGGCCTCGTCCTTGTTCAGGACGCCGGTGATGGCGCCTTCGAAGATCGTGTAGATGCGGTCGGAGAGGCCCAGCAGCTCGGGCAGCTCCGAGGAGATCACGATGACGCCCTTGCCCTGGCTGGCCAGCTGCTGGATGATGCCGTAGATCTCGTACTTGGCGCCGACGTCGATGCCGCGCGTGGGCTCGTCCAGGATCAGTAGCTCGGGGTCGGTGAACATCCACTTCGCCAGGACCACCTTCTGCTGGTTGCCCCCCGAGAGCTTCGCGACGCCTTCCTCCACGGTGGGGGCCTTGATGCGCAGCGACTTCCGGTAGCGCTCGGCGGTGTCGAACTCGGCGTGGTCGTCCACGACGCTGAGTCGGCTGATCTTCTTGAGGTTCGCCGACACCACCGTGCTTTTGATGTCGTCCAGAAGGTTCACTCCGAGCGTCTTGCGGTCCTCGGTCACATAGCCGAGGCCGGCATTGATCGCCTGCGTCACGTTCTTGAGCTGCAGTTCCTTGCCGTTCATGATCAGCTGACCGGACTGGAAGCGCCCGTAGGAGCGTCCGAACACCGAGCGCGCCAATTCGGTCCGGCCGGCGCCCATCAACCCGGCGAACCCGACGATCTCGCCGCGCCTGACGAAGAAGTTGGAGTTCTTGCAGACCATGCGGTCCTGCACCTGGGGATGTCCGACGTTCCAGTTCCGCACTTCGAAGAACGTTTCGCCTGCGCTCGGTTCGTGGTCGGGGAAGCGCGACTCGAGCGTCCTGCCCACCATGCCCTTGATGATGCGGTCCTCGTCGACGCCGTCGGCCTTGACGTTCAGCGTCTCGATGGACCGCCCGTCGCGGATGATGGTGATCGAGTCAGCGATCTGTTCGATCTCGTTGAGCTTGTGGGAAATGATGATGGACGTGATCCCGCGGCCCTTGAGGCCCAGGATCAGGTCCAGCAGGTGCTGGGAATCGGACTCGTTGAGCGCGGCGGTCGGCTCGTCGAGGATGAGGAGTTTCACGGACTTGTTCAGCGCCTTGGCGATCTCGACCAGCTGCTGCTTGCCCACGCCGATCTCCTTGATCGGCGTGTCCGGGTTTTCCCGAAGCCCGACGCGCGCAAGGAGCTCCGTGGATCGTGTTCTGGCCTCGGCCCAGTCGATCATCCCGAACCGGGTGGGTTCGTTGCCGAGGAAGATGTTCTCCATGATGGACAGTTCGGGGATGAGCGCCAGCTCCTGGTGGATGATCACGATGCCCGCCTGTTCGGAAGCCCGGATGTCCTTGAACTGTTGCGTCTGGGACTGGTAGTGGATGTCCCCGGTGTAGGTTCCATACGGATAGACGCCGGAGAGGACCTTCATCAGCGTGGACTTGCCAGCGCCGTTTTCGCCGCAGATGGCGTGGACCTCGGCGGACTTGACTCTCAGGCTCACCGAATCGAGGGCCTTCACCCCGGGAAACTCCTTGGTGATCGAGCGCATCTCCAAGATGACTGGGACGTTCTGCTGGTTCTTCATTCGCCTGGCTGCCTTCGCTTTGGAGTGACGGGGTGGTGGATCCGGTGGTGGCTGTCCGGAAGGGGCGCGCGGAGTCCGCGTACGGCGCCGGCCGTCACGATTCCCCGCTTCTGGCGTGTTGGAAGACCAGCGCTGCGGCGCCGAGGGCCTCGGCGCGGTCACCCAGCGACGACATGGCCACACGCGTGTTTTCGCCGACGACCGGCACCGCATGCCGCAGCAGGCCGCGGCGAACCGGCTCCAGAAGCAGTTCGCCGAGTTCCGCCAGCGGTCCACCCACGACGATGACCTCGGGATTGAGGAGGTTCGCGACGTTGCCCAGCGCGCGGCCGACGGCGGCACCCGCGTCCTCGAGCACGCGCAGCGTTGCGGAGTCGCCCTCGAGGGCGTTGCGGACGATGTCGGCCGCCGTGCCGGGGGCGTCCCCGCCTCGACCCAGCAGCTCGATCATGGTGGTCGTCGAGGCGACCGTTTCCAGGCAACCGCGGTTGCCGCAGCGGCACACCTGCCCGTGCTCGTCGATGGTGGCGTGCCCTAGTTCGCCCGTGATGCCGACGTGCCCGTAGAACGGCAGGCCGTTGAGGATCAGGCCCGCGCCGACGCCGGAGCCGATCTTCAGGAACACCAGGTTCTTGACCTGCCCGTGTTCGCCCCATGTCACCTCGGCCAACGCGCCCAGATTGGCGTCGTTGTCGACGAACACCGGCATGCGCAGGGCGTGCTCGAGCCTTTCGAGGATGTTGATGCCGACCCATTCCGGCAGGATGGCTCCCTGGGCCACGGTGCCGGTGCGCCGGTCGATCGGTCCGGGGATGCCGACCCCGGCGCCGACGACGGCGGAACGGTCCACCTTTGCCTCGTCGATCAGGCGCGATACGAGGGCCGTGGCGGCCTCGATGCCGTCCTCGGCCTGGTGCCCCAGGGGGAGGGCGACGGACTCCTCGGCGATGACCCGATGTCCCAGCGAGGCCAGGACCACGCGGAGGTGTCGTCGGCCGAAGTCCACGCCGACGGCGACGGTTCCCTTGCCGGAGAGGCGGACATTGAGCGCGCGCCGTCCGGAGCTGGTGGTTGGCTCCGTGGAGACCATTCCGTCGTCGACCATGGTCTTGACGATGTTGGACACGGTGGCGCTCGAGAGGCCGGTGCTTCGGGAGAGTTCGGCTTGTGTGGACGGGCCGCCGAGCAGGCACTCGATGACGAGCTGCTGGTTGCGGTGGCGCAATGCCGACTGGGAGCCGGGATTGCTCCGGCGGGCCGCTGTGGTCGGCGTTGACGAAGGCATGACATGTAGCCTGCATCACATTCGGCATTGAAGTCAAGAAGTAAGGGCAAAACTCGGTAAATTCGTTATCTGCGTTCGTAGGGTTTTCTCAAAGTCTGGTGGCGTCCACATCCGTCGACGGTTGCAGGCCCGTGCGTAGGACGCAGCTTCATGCGGGGTCCTGCGGGGCATGCATGAACCTGCCGGGCGGGGCGCTCCCGGGGAGGGGCGGGTGTTGCGCCAGACGCCCTAGGGGAGGGGCCACTCGTGGACCGCTCCGGAATGGTGCATGTGCTCCCAGTACAGTCGAGTCATTTCCTGGAGTGCCTTGCGGCGGTCCAGGCCGTGTTGTTCCAATCTCCGCAGGGCTCCGACCTGCCAAGTGGCGCCGTTCTGCTCCGACCGGGCCCGCTCGCGCAATACGTCGAGGTAGCGGTTCGCGACCGGCTGGTCCACGGCCAGTTCGTCGAGCCCCTCGGCGGCCAGCGGCAGAAGGTGGCGGACGATCAGTTCCGTGACGGGTATGTCGCCGAGGCCGGGCCAGTACACGGTGGCGTCCAGCCCCTGCCGGGCACAGGCCAGGAAGTTGTCCGAGGCCGTCGAGAATGCCATCCGGGACCACAGTGGCCTATCCGCCGTCCGCAGCTTCCGGACCAGGCCGAAGAAGAAGGCCGCGTTGGCTACGGTGTCGATCACCGTGGGTCCGCCGGGCAGCAGCCGGTTCTCGAGCCGCAGGTTGGGCACGTCGTCGCCCGGATCGTAGATGGGGCGGTTCCAGCGGTAGACCGTGCCGTTGTGCAGACGCAGCTCGTGCAACTGCGGGGCCCCCGCGATGGTCGTCTCGGCCCGCCGGCGGGCAACCTCCGGAAGCAGCGCGGGGAAGTAGCGGACGTTCTCCTCGAACAGGTCGAAAATCGACGTGATCCAGCGCTCGCCGAACCAGACCCGGGGCCGCACCCCCTGGTTCCGCATCTCGGGCGGCCGCGTGTCGATGGCCTGCTTGAAGACCTCGATCCGCGATTCCTGCCACAGTAGCTTCTCCATGAACACGGGCGAGTTGGCTGCCAGCGCCACCTGCGGTCCCGCGATGACTTGGGCCGCGTTCCACACGGGGGCGAATTCCGCGGGGGAGACCTGGAGGTGCAGCTGGACGGACGTGCAGGCGGCCTCCGGCGCGATGTTCGCGGCGTAGAAGCGCAGCCGCTCCTCCCCGAGGATGTCTATGAGGACGTCTTCGCCGCGCGCGGCCAGGACGGAGTGGTTCAGGGCGGCGTACCGTTTTCCGGCGCTCATCCACGCCTTGTCGCGGACCAGGTTCTCGCGCAGGGTCGGCAGGATGCCGATCATCAGGATTCCGGCGCCAGCGTTCTCGGCGCGCCTGTCGGCGCGGTTCAACTGGGCGCGGAGGCTCTCTTCGAGTTCGCGCAGGCCGCGTCCGGCGACGGAGAGCGCCGGGTGGTTGAGCTCGATGTTGAACGCGCCGATTTCCGTCTGGAACGCCGGGTCCGCGATCTGTTCCAGCACGGCGGCATTGCTCAGGGCCGGCGTGAAGTCGTCGTTGGCCAGGTTCAGCTCGAGCTCCAGGCCGATGGTCGCCGTGTCGGCGAAGCGGCAGTTGGAGAGGAGCCCCTCGAACGTCTCCAGGTTCTGCATGAGGCGTTCGCGGTAACGGGTCCGCTGCTCGCGGCTGAATGTCTTGGCGCTGACCTCGGCTCCCATGGCTTGAGCGTACTGGCGAACGAACGCGGCTGTATACGCTAGTCGGACTTCGGCCCGGGGCCACGGCGAGGTCCGCGTGCGCCACGTCCGGCACCGGGGTTGCCGTCGGCCCCGCTGCCGCGGGAATGCGTGTCGGTCCGGCAGCTCCCGGGCGTGCCACGCGAGCTCCGCGCAGAACGGGGTTGGCCGCACCCACGATCAAGGGGATGCCAGCGGCGAAGGGAACGACGCCGCCGAGAACCGCCCACATCAGGGTCGAGGTTTGGCACGCCAGCCCGACGGCGAACAACGTGCTCCCGGCGACGATGGTCCGTTCGAACCCGAGCCGGCGGATGACGGCGTCCGCGGAGAGTCCCGATGCGACGGAGGCGACCCCCTGGATGGCCACCATGACGGACAGGAACCCGACGGGCATGCCCAGCCCGGTGTCGACGGTGGCGAAAACCGTCGAATTGACCACGCCCCGCGGCCATGGCGAGCATGAACGCCAGCGCCGTCGCCCGGAGCCGCGGGTGGGCATGGATGTGGGTGAAGCCCCCCGTCGTGCGCTGCCACCACGTCTCCTCCGCCGGGTCGTGGTGAACGGTTTCGTCGACAGGGGCGAAGAGCAGCAGTGCCGCGCCCGCCAGGAAGCAGGCCGCCGTCGCCAAGACGACCGGCGCCATGCCCCACAGGACGAACGCCGCCGCGCCGGCCGAGAGTCGGATGGGGTGTGGAGAACGGCCGGGCGCGGCCGCCTTCCCCCTAGCGGTGGGTGCGCAGGTCGTTGTCGTAGCGCAGGCCGAGTTGGTTGCGGACCCCGTCCAGCAGTCGCATGGTGTTGACGGTGTCCGTCCACGGCATGGTGGGGCTCTCGAGCAGCCCGTCCTGGATGCAGCGGGTGGTCTCGCGCAATTCGTAGGTGTAGTTGTGGCCCACGGGTTCGAACTCCTCGAAGCGCGGCTCCGCCCCGATCTGATGCACCTCGATGCGCGAGGGGTTGTTCAGGGGAGCGGTGGCCCGGAGCCAGCCGCCGGTGCAGGCGATGGTGGCGTCTCGCGGGCCGGCGCCGACCAGGCTGCACATGAGCTGGGCCTGGCGTCCTCCGGAGTAGGTCAGCGTGAGGGACTCCTGGGGGTCCACTCCGTCGTCGTTCAGGATGCCCGCGGCCTGGACCGACAGCGGAAACCCCAGCACACCCAGCGACCAGGTCAGGGGGTAGACGGCGAGGTCCAGGAGCGCCCCGCCGCCGGCGGCGGGATCCCACAGGCGCCACGCGCGGTCGTAGGCAGCGGGGAAGCCGAGGTCCGCGCGCACCCAGGCGACGTCTCCGATCTCCCCGGAGCGCACGATCGACAGGGCGCGGTGGACGGCCGGGAGGAACCGGGTCCAGACCGCCTCCATCAGGAACAGCCCGCGCTCGCCGGCCAGGCGCACCAGTTCCTCCGCCTCCGCCGCGTTGATGGTCAGCGATTTCTCGCACAGGACGTGTTTCCCCGCCTCCAGTGCGGCCCTCGCGACCTCGTAGTGCTGGCCGTGGGGCGTCGCGATATAGACAATTTCGACTTCCGGATCCGCGAACATCAGGTCGTAGGCTTTCGCCGCGCCGTCGTCGGAATAGGCCTTTGCCGCGCCGTGCCGTTCGGCGAAGGACTCGGCGCGCCCGCGGTCGCGCGAGCTGACCGCGTGCAGCTCGGAATCCTCGAGGAGGACGAGGTCGTCGACCACCCTGTCGGCGATGCGCCCGGTGGATACGACTCCCCAGCGGAGCGTCCGTCCGGTCGCGCGGAGGGGGGACGGGGCGCCCGGGGTCGCGCACGGGGGAAGGGGTATGAACTCGGCCATGAGCCCAGTTTTCCACAGCGCGGCCGTCGAATGGCCGCGAAGTGGAAAATGATCCCCTTCTCGACTTGACGAACCCCGTCAAAGTACGACTATGATTGTGCTGTGGGTTGATCGCATGCGGTTGCTCCTCGGGTTGAACGGGCCGGAGGCGCAGCACTTAAACGGCCCCCGTCTTAGGCGACGGGGGCCGTTCTTGTGTCCACGGACAATTAGGGTTGATCGGCCGTCGCTTCACGGTGTTTGCGTGCGAGCTCCAGGTACGTGGAGGCGTTGGTCTTGAGCGACTCGATCTCCTCGGGGGAAAGTGCGCGGCGGACCTTGGCCGGCACGCCGGCCACCAGGGAGCCGGGCGGAACCTCCATCGCCTCGAGCACCAGCGCGCCGGCGGCCACGAGGGAGTTCGCGCCGATGACCGCCCCGTTCATGATCGTCGCGCTCATGCCCACCAGGCAGTCGTCTCCGATGGTGCATCCGTGGATCACCGCGGAATGCCCCACGGAAACGCGTTCGCCCACTGTGCAGGGCATTCCCGCGTCGGCGTGCACCACAACATTGTCCTGGAGGTTCGTTCCCTCTCCAATGCGGATCGCGTCCGAGTCGCCCCGGACCGATACGCCATAGAACGCGCTGGATCCGCGGCCGAGAACCACGTCGCCGGAGAGGGTCGCGGTGGGCGCGACGAACGTGTTGTCCGCGATTTCGGGGGTCTTGCCGTCGATGGTGATGATGTGTGCCATGGCATCACCCTAGGCGAAGACGACCGTCCTTTGTCCGTCGCGCATAACGCGGCGCTGCGCGTGCCACTGGACGGCGCGGACCAGCGTGCGGCCCTCGACGTCGCGACCCATGGACACGAACTGTTCGGGGGTCCCGGCATGGTTGACCCGGATGACCTCCTGCTCGATGATCGGTCCCTCGTCGAGGTCTGCGGTCACGTAGTGCGCCGTCGCCCCGATCAGCTTCACGCCGCGCGCGTGCGCCTGGTGATAGGGCCGGGCGCCCTTGAACGAGGGCAGGAACGAGTGGTGGATGTTGATGGCCCGGCCGGACAACGCGCGGCACAGGTCGTCGCTGAGGATCTGCATGTAGCGCGCCAGGACCACCAGCTCGACGTCGTGCTCGGCCATCAACTCCAGAAGGCGGGCCTCGGCGTCGGCCTTGGTCGACGAGGTGACCGGAACGTGCTCGAAGGGGACGCCGTAGAAATCCGCCAGCGGGCGCAGGTCCGGGTGGTTGGACACGATCACCGGCACATGGATGGGCAGGGAGCCGCTGCGCTGCTTGAACAGCAAGTCGTTCAGCGCGTGCCCCTCCTTGGAGCACATGACGAGCGTGCGCAGGGGCCGGCTCGCCGGGTGGACCCCCAGGTCCATGCCGAAGGCGGACGACACCGGCGCCAGCGAGGCGCTCAAGCGCCCCTGGCCGTCCGCGGTGGCGACGGCAACACGCATGAAGAACGTGCCGGTCTCGCTGCTCTCGAACTGCTGGGATTCCGTGATGTTGCAACCCGCCTCCAGCAGGGCGCCGGACACGGCATGCACGATTCCCGGCCGGTCGGCACAGGAGAGGGACACGGTGAAATGCTCGGTGGTGGTCACCGGAAAACCATACCGCCAGCCGGCGAAGCCCGCGGCCGCGCGAGGTCGCCCGAGCGGGCCATTCCGCGGATCGTTGAAGGTTTAATTCATAGTCGTCAATGATCCCGGATCCGCGCGTATTCCTTGCCCACCGCGACGCGACGGTCGGCTAGCATTGATCGCGTTGCGACTGGCGTTGGGTGGAAGACCACCGGGGAGCAGCAAGAGAGACGACCACGGACCGCGCGCCTGGGCCCAAGGTCATGTGTTCGAAGCGTGAGCCGAGAACTCGACCTTGCCCCAGACAACCCACTTTCCCGCTTCAGGAGATCACCCGTGACCCACGAGAACACCGTCACCAACCAGGCCCTGGCCGACGTCGACCCCGAGATCGCTGCCGTTCTGGACGCCGAGCTCGGACGCCAGCGCAACACGCTGGAGATGATCGCCTCGGAGAACTTCGCCCCGCGGGCCGTACTCGAGGCCCAGGGCTCCGTCCTGACGAACAAGTACGCCGAGGGATACCCCGGACGCCGCTACTACGGCGGTTGCGAGCACGTCGACGTGGCCGAGAACCTGGCCATCGAGCGAGTCAAGGAACTCTTCGGAGCGAGTTTCGCCAATGTCCAGCCGCACTCCGGGGCCTCGGCCAACGCCGCGGCACTCTCGGCGATGATCAAGCCAGGCGACAAGATCCTCGGCCTGTCGCTGGCGCACGGCGGGCACCTGACCCACGGCATGAGATTAAACTTCTCCGGCAAGCTCTACAAGGTCGCGGCCTACGAGGTCGATCCGGAGACGTTCCGCGTCGACATGGACAAGCTGCGCGCGCAGGCCGTTGCGGAGAAGCCGCAGGTCATCATCGCCGGTTGGTCCGCCTACCCGCGCCAGCTCGATTTCGCGCGGTTCCGCGCGATCGCCGACGAGGTCGGTGCGAAGCTGTGGGTCGACATGGCCCACTTCGCCGGTCTGGTCGCCGCCGGGCTGCATCCGAGCCCGATGCCATACGCCGACGTCGTCACCTCCACCGTGCACAAGACGCTCGCAGGACCCCGTTCGGGCCTGATCCTGACGAACGATGCCGACCTCGCCAAGAAGATCAACTCCAACGTCTTCCCCGGCCACCAGGGCGGGCCGCTGATGCACGCCATCGCGGCCAAGGCCGTCGCCTTCAAGATCGCGGGCTCGGCCGAGTTCAAGGAACGCCAGGAACGCACCCTGGAAGGCGCGCGCATCCTCGCCGAGCGCCTGACGGAGGCGGACGTCGCGGACCGCGGCGTCTCGGTTCTGACCGGCGGCACGGATGTCCACCTGGTGCTCGTGGACCTGCGCGACTCCGAACTCGACGGCCAGCAGGCCGAGGACCTCCTGCATTCCGTGGGCATCACCGTCAACCGCAACTCGGTGCCGTTCGATCCCCGGCCGCCGATGGTCACCTCCGGTCTGCGGATCGGCACGCCGGCCCTGGCCACCCGTGGATTCGGGGCGCCGGAATTCACCGAGGTCGCCGAGATCATCGCGTCCGCCCTGCGCGACGGGGCCGCGGCGAACCTCGACGATCTGCGCGCCCGGGTCGAAAAGCTGGCGACCGGGCTACCGCTGTACCAGGGTCTGGAGCAGTGGTAGCTGATCCAGACGCTGCCGGCGATGCGGATTTGCCCGCGGGCGCCTTGGCTTCCGCTGCGGCCGCATCCGACGAATTCGACATCCCCGCGGCGGAGTGCTGTTTCACAGGCTGCTGCGAACGCGGGAAAGCCTTCCTACTAGAACAGGAGTTGAACACCTAACATGGCACACGAAAAATCGGTGGAGCAGGCGACGGCGCAGCTTCTCGACGGCAAGGCCACAGCCGCCGCCATCAAGGCGGAACTGACAGAGCGCGTCGCCGTGCTCAAAACCAAAGGGGTGGTTCCCGGGCTCGGCACCATTCTGGTGGGCTCGGATCCGGGCTCCCAGTGGTACGTGGGTGGCAAGCACAAGGACTGCGCCGAGGTGGGCATCAACTCCATCCGCGTGGACCTCCCCGAGGACACGACCGAGGAGGAACTGCTGGCCAAGGTCCGCGAGCTGAACGAGAACCCGGACTGCACCGGATACATCGTCCAGCTCCCGTTGCCCAAACACATCGACCAGGACACCGTCCTCGAGGCCATGGACCCGGACAAGGACGCCGATGGACTGCACCCGATGAACCTCGGCCGGCTCGTCGCGAACGTCAACCGCCCTATGGTGTCGCCCTTGCCCTGCACGCCCAAGGGATGCATCGAACTGCTCGAGCGCCACGGGTTGTCGCTCGCCGGCAAGAATGTTCTGGTTGTCGGGCGCGGAGTGACCATCGGGCGACCGATCGGACTCCTGCTCACGCGCCGCGACATCAACGCGACGGTCACGCTGGCCCACACCGGAACCGCCGACCTGGCGGCGCATCTGCGCGGCGCCGACGTCGTGGTGGCCGCGGCCGGACAGGCGCACATGATCAAAGCCGAGGACCTCAAGCCCGGGGCGATCGTGCTCGACGTCGGCGTGAGCCGTGTCGACGACGGCAATGGCAAGGCGGTCGTCACGGGCGACGTCGACCCCGCGGCCGTCGGGGTGGCTTCCTGGATATCCCCAAACCCGGGCGGAGTCGGTCCGATGACGCGCGCCATGCTGTTGTCCAACGTGGTCGAGGCGGCCGAGCGCAGCGTCGAGCCCGCCCAGTAGGTAGACAAAAGGTCAAGTCAGCGGCCTCCGTACCCCTCGGGGAGCGGAGGCCGAACTGTGTCCAGCGACCCGTGAAGGTGGTAGAAAGGGCTGGCAGGGTCCAGAGGAAAACGGCCCAGAAAAGGGGTTTTGAGCAATGGACAGTACCCAGATTGTGTGGATCGTCGTCGCCGTGGTGGTGTTGCTGGTGCTAATCGGCATCGCCCTTGCCATCGGCAAGCGGCAGCGCCGGAAGCAGCAGGAACGGGACCGGCACGAGGCCCAGGAGATCCGCGCGTCGGCGCAGGAGACGGATCTGACGGCCCGCGAACGCGAGGTTCAGGCGGAGAAGGCCGAGGTCGAGGCCAGGGAAGCCGACAATGCGGCCGCACGCAAGCGCCAGGAGGCCGAGGCGAAGGCGGCCGAGGCCCGGTCCAGCCGCGAGGAAACCGACGAGCAGATGCGTCGGGCGGACGAGCTCGACCCGGACGTGGGCAAGCGGAAGTCGCGCGATGGTGACGGCAACCCCCGCGGGGAAGCGGCACCGGCCGCTGCCGGCACCGGTGCCGCCGCAACAGGCCACGACCGGACGCGTGCCGACGACGACGACGGCCCCAGTCGCGTCGCCGGTGACGACCACGGCCGAGCCACGGACTCGTCTGAGTACGGAGGCGCGAGCAGCGACCGGCCGGTCGCCGGAGCCGCGCCGAACGAAGCGGGCGGGAGCCACCAACGCCTGTATGACAAGGACCCGGAGCGCGGCGCCGACCCGCAGCCAGCGTCCGACGACGGCTGGGACGGCTCCGCCGGACGGTCTTCTGAGCACGACGGTGGGCCGGGCCACCAGAACGCTCGCACCGCTACGTCGGACGAGGACTCCTGGCAGCCGGGAGGACGCTCCACCGGCGATGCGGATCAGCGCGGACTGGATCAGGATGCCGATCCGCGTACGCGTCCGGAGGATCCCGACCTGGACCCGGAAACCGGCAAGCCGTCAGGGTCCACCCACGGGGATCCGCACGATCCCCGCCACCGTGCCTAGCGAGGGACGGTAGGGTCCCACAGGTACGACGCGTGGCGTCGGCGCCCCCGCGGCGCCGGCGCCGTTTGCGTGCCGCCCCGGGGCACATTTGAGTCCATCTCTGATTGAGTTGCGCCAATCACTTTCTGGACCTACATGTTGGTTGTGCTGCGCGGATTCCTGTACGCCACCGGGTTCACCGCGGTCATGGGCATGATGGGCCTGATCACCTCGTGGTGGGCGTTGCTCATGATTCCGGCTTCTGTGCTGGTCGCCTTCGGCTTCGCCTCGATCGGGATGGGCACGGCGTGGAGCTTCTGCGCCAACTCGGCGTGGGCGCCTTCGGCGGGGCGATGGCCGGCCACGTGCTGTATTACGTGGTCATGATCGTCGTGGGCGTGGTGTTGACCACCAGACGCCTGCGCACGCTCTTTCTCAAGTAGGCGCCCGCCAGGCGGGACCGCGCGGAGGGTAGGCTGGATAGCCCCAACCGGAGGAGACACGATGATCGGCAAGTGGCATGCCGTCGTATTCGACTGCGAGGACACCGACACCCTCGCGGCATTCTACGAGCAGGCGCTGGGCATGGTGCGGGTCCAGGAGGACGACGACGGATGGATCACCATCGGCGACGCGCCCGACCGGCCCGCCATCGCGTTCCAGCGCGTCGATGTTTACGTGCCGCCCGAATGGCCCGGACACGTGCACCCGCAGCAGGCGCACCTGGACATCCGCGTGGACGACCTCGACCTCGCGGAGGAACAGGTGCTGAAATTGGGCGCGACGTCCGTGAACACCGGCGGGCAGAACTACCGCGTGTACCTGGACCCGCAGCGGCATCCGTTCTGCCTCGTGACCTGGTAGGCGTAAAACCCCGTCTGGCCGCCGGCGCAGCGTTGCGCTGTTCGCCCACGGTAGAACGGCGCGGGGGAGGCGGTTGCGTTTGAGACAATGTATCCATGCAATTCCTCGGCAATGCCACCACCGCGCAGGACAAGAAGATCACCCTCAAGGCAAGCACGCTGTCGCTGGCCGTCATGGTGACGGTATTCCTGGTCGCCGTCGTTTTCGCGGCGAACGAGAACGACGTCATCGGCTGGATCGTGGCCATCGTATCGCTGGGATGGTTGATGCTCTCGGCTTTCCTGGTCTTCGGTCTGCGCCGTGGCGCGCGGAAGATGCAGGACCAGCTCAAGAGTGCGACGGCGGGGATGGCGTCCCGCTCGGCCGGTCCGGGACAGACCGTCGTGGTGGACGAGGCGACGCGCAACCGCGACCTCAAGCTGGACCACTCGCTCAAGATCGTGCAGGTGCAGGCCGGCGTCATCAAGGAGCACGTCGGCAAGTCCGGGGAAGAAGCCCGCTCCATGGTCGAACGCGCCGTCGAGACGATCGAAATCACCGCGCACAACGCGCGCGGCATGATGAAGCCGGCGAACGGCTCCGGACCGCTCTCGGGCGAGGTCATCGACTAGCCCCCATTGGGTAAGCTGGATCGGGTGAGTGCCGCTGTGGAATCGAAGCTGTCCAAGTCCGAAGGTGCGCTGCGCGTCGCCTCGGTCAACGTCAACGGCGTCCGTGCCGCCTACAAGCGTGGCATGGCGGACTGGCTGGCCGACCGCGACGTCGATGTCCTGGCCCTGCAGGAGGTCCGTGCACCGGACGCCATCCTCCGCGACCTGATCGGGGAGGGTTGGCATATCCTGCACGCGGTGGCCGAGGCGAAGGGCCGTGCCGGGGTCGCTATCGCCTCCCGCCGGGAGCCGGTTCAGACGCGCGCGCACATCGGGGACGAGTTCTTCGCGACGGCGGGACGCTGGGTGGAGGCGGACCTGCCGTTGGGCGACGGCAGGATCCTGACCGTCGCCAGCGCTTACGTCCACTCGGGACAGGTGGACACCCCCAAACAGGTCGACAAGTACCGGTTCCTCGACGTGATGCTGGGCCGGCTGCCGGCGTTGCGGGCCGAGAAGGATTTCGCCTTGGTCGTCGGGGACCTCAACGTTGGGCACACGCAGCGCGACATCAAGAACTGGCGGGGGAACGTCAAGAGGGCGGGCTTCCTTCCGGAGGAACGCGCCTACTTCGACCGCTTCTTCGGCGAGGAGATCGGCTGGAAGGACGTTGCCCGCGAACTCGCCGGCGACGTCGACGGCCCGTACACCTGGTGGTCGTGGCGGGGGCAGGCCTTCGACAAGGACACCGGCTGGCGCATCGACTACCAGATGGCGACGCCGGAACTCGCCGCCCTCGCGTCCCAGGCCGTCGTCGACCGCGCGGCCTCCTACGACACGCGCTTCTCCGACCACGCACCGCTGGTCGTCGACTACCAGTTCTGAAGGACACCACGATGACTGAATCGCTTTCCGCAGGAGCCGTTCGCCCCCGCGTCCTCTCCGGCATGCAGCCCTCCGCCGATTCCCTGCACCTGGGCAACTACCTCGGAGCCCTCGTCAACTGGGTCAAGACCCAGGACGCATACGACTGCTACTTCTTCGTCCCCGACATGCACGCGATCACCACCCCGCAGGATCCGGCGGCCGTGCGGGCCCGCACCCGCACCACCGCCGCGCAGTACATCGCCGGCGGAATCGACGTCGACAAGTCCACCCTGTTCGTCCAGTCGCAGGTTCCCGAGCACGCGCAACTGGCCTGGGTGCTCAACTGCATCACCGGATTCGGCGAGGCATCGCGGATGACGCAGTTCAAGGACAAGTCGGCCAAGGGCGGGCAGGACACCGCCAGTGTCGGTCTTTTCACCTATCCAGTCCTCATGGCCGCCGACATCCTGCTGTACCAGCCACAGGGCGTCCCCGTCGGCGACGACCAGCGGCAACACGTGGAGTTGGCGCGCGATCTGGCGCAGCGCTTCAACCACCGGTTCGGCGAGGCGTTCACTGTCCCGGAGGCGTTCATCCAGAAGGAGGGCGCCCGGATCTACGACCTCCAGAGCCCCACCACCAAGATGTCGAAGTCGGCATCGACCCCGAACGGACTCGTCAACATCCTGGATGAGCCGAAGACCATCGCGAAGCGGATCAAGTCCGCGGTGACCGACGACGATACGGTCATCGCCCACGACCGCCAGCGGAAGCCCGGGGTCACCAATCTGCTGGAGATCCTCTCCGCGGTCAGTGAGATCCCGGTGGCGACGCTGGTGGCTGACTTCGAAGGCAAGATGTACGGACACCTCAAGGTCGCCGTCGCCGAAGCCGTCGTCGAGCGTGTCACACCCATCCGCGATCGGACGCGCGAACTGCTGGACGACCCCGCGGAGCTCGACCGGCTGCTGGCCCACGGGGCGCTCAAGGCACGCGAAACGGCGTCTGCTACGTTGGAGGACGTGTACGAGAAAGTCGGTTTCCTGCAACAGGCGACGCCGGCCACCGCGACCGGTGGCAAGCTCGCCGCCAGCCGCGCCGGGACGGCCCTCTAGGCAATGGGCCGCGTCGAGGGCAGGCCCGATGCGGCGACGGGCGTGGTGGGCCAGGTCCACGACGCCGAGATGAACCGCGTCGGCATAGTCATCGGGTTGCCGCTGGACCTGAGCGGCGAGCTTGAGCGCTGGCGTGCTTCCTTCGGAGATCCGATGGCCGCCGTCGTGCCCCCGCACATCACGCTGGTGACCGGGACGGCCACGGACGACTGGGAGCGGGCGAAGGCGCACGTCCGGCGGGTGACCGCTTCCGGCAGGCCCTTCCGGGTCCGGCTGCGCGGAACGGGCACCTTCAGACCCGTCTCCCCGGTCGTCTACCTGAACGTCACGAGCGGGTGGGACGAGTGCATCCGGCTGCACAGGCAGTTGCAGACCGGCCCGTTGGACCACGATCCCGAATTCTCGTACCACCCACACCTGACCGTCGCCCACGACGTCACGGAGGCCGGCATGGACCACGCGATGACGGTGTTGAAGGACTACGAAGCGGATTTCATGGTCGAGAAGGTCGGCCTGTTCGAGCACGATTCCCGCGGCCTGTGGGCCCTACGTGAGGAGTTGCACCTTGGTGGCACCGCAGACCAAACGCACTAGCGCATCCACCCCGCAGCGGTCCGCGGCCGGGGCCGGCGGTCCGGCGGGGGACGACCGCTCGCCGGATGGGCCAGCGACGCCCCTGGATGAGGCGGGACTGCGGGCCGAAACGCTGCGCAAGCGAACGGCTTGGGGTCGGGCCAGACGCGAAGGTGCCCCCGCCGCGGCACGTGCGAAGGCACTATCGGGTTGGTTGCTGGCCCTCTTGAACGGTTGGCGTCTCATGCGAGTCTGGAACCTCTACCGCCGGCGACACGGCCCGCTGATGGCCGCGGGCAGCGCCTACCACATGTTCTTTTCCGTGGCCGCACTGCTGGTGGCCGGTTTCTCCATCTTCGGCCTCGTCGCCAGCGGCAACCCCGGGCTGCAACAGGCGGTGGTGGACACGGTGGCCGAGTCGACGCCCGGACTCATCGACACCGGCGAGGGCGGGCTTGCCAAGCCGGAACAGCTCTTCAACTCCGGCGGCTTCGGTCTGGCGCTCGCGATCTCCACGGCCGCCATGCTGCTGACCTCGCTGCGCTGGATCGCCGGTCTCCGGGAGGGCATGCGAGGAGTCTTCGGGCTGCCGCCGCTAGCCATGAACTCCGTCTTCCTCGCGCTTAAGGACCTGGGCGTCCTGGCCATTCTGGGCCTCTCCCTTGCGGTGACCACCGCCGTCGGACTCGTCGCCGGTGCGGCGCTTGACGTCGTGATCGATCTGCTGAACATCCAATCCCTGTTCGCCGTCGTGATGACGCGCCTGACCAGCATCGTCGTCATGCTTCTACTGGACGCCATGGCGGCCGTGGTGCTCTTCCGGCTCGCCTCCGGTATCCGGATGCCCAGGATGGTCATGATCCAGTCGGCGCTGCTTGCGGGTGCCGGGTCCACACTGTTGCGCTACTTCAGTTCCGAACTGCTGGGCGGCGCCACGAGGAACCCCCTGCTGGCGTCTTTCGCGGTGATCCTCGGCCTGTTCATCTGGTTCTTCTTCCTCAGCCAGGTCTACCTGATCGCCACGGCCTGGGGAGCCGTCGGCAAGGCCGATTCAGAGGCCCGGCACGCGGCCCGGACCGGCCAACTCAGCCTCAAGCGCCAGGCCGTCGAACGCCGGCAGGCAGGCATCCCCGGAGGCGCCGGGTGGCAGGCGCGCCGCTGAACGGCTCGCGTCGCCATGAGTGGTGGGGTCCAGATCTAGTGGCTGGAGTCCAGATACTGTTCGGCCCAGGCCGCGATCATCCGCGCCGCCCGGGCCCCGTGGACGCGCTGCGTCAGCAGGTGGTCGGCGCGGTCCAACGACAGGAACGACTTGGGATGCTTGGCGGCTTGGAAGATATCGCCGGCGTTGGAGATCCCCACCGTGTTGTCCGTGGGGGCATGCATCACCATCAGGGCGGCCTGTAGGCCGTTGATGCAGGCCCGCAGGTCGTGCGCATCGAGATCGCGCACGAACGCCTGCGTCACCTCCAGCTTGCGCGTGCCGAGGTTCAGTTCGGCGCTTCCGGTCTCCTCGATCTCCGCGAGCAGGTGCTCGATGGTGTGCGTGAGGTGCCCGGGGGAGTAGGGCGCCCCGATCGTGGCGACGGCCCGGGGGCGGACCTCTGCCGCGGCGGCCAGGACCGCGGCGCCTCCGAGGGAGTGGCCCACGAGCAACTCCGCCGCGTGGCCGCGCTCGTTGAGGGCACGCGCGGCGAGCACCGTGTCCCGGACCTTGAGGCTGAACGAGGTTTCGGCGAAGTCCCCGGTCGAGTCGCCCAGTCCCAGGTTGTCGAAACGGAGCATGCCGATACCCTCGGCCGCGAGGCCGCGGCACACGCGCGAGGCGGCCAACGAGTCCTTGCCGAGCGTGAAGCCGTGCGAGAAAACGCCCCACCCGCGGACCTCGCCCTCCGGCAGGTCGAGGACGGCGGCCAGCTCGTGGCCGCTGGCACTGGCAAAGGTGAACTTCTCGTGGGTCATGCGTGTCGACTCGATTCGATGTGTGCGTTCGTGGACGCAGGGTAGTGGACGGATGGCAGGCTTAACCGACCACAAAAGCGGAAGGCACCGCTGCGCCAAGCCGGGATGGATTCCCGAGGAACGAGGGAATCTTACTGCCGGCGGGCAGCGGCGCCTTCCGGCACAACGGAAACTACATGGAACGGGCCAGGATGGCCTGCTTGACCTCGGAGATCGCCTTGGTGACCTGGATGCCCCGCGGGCAGGCCTCAGTGCAGTTGAAGGTGGTGCGGCAGCGCCACACACCCTCCTTGTCGTTGAGGATCTCCAAGCGCATGTCCCCGGCGTCGTCGCGCGAGTCGAAGATGAAGCGGTGCGCGTTGACGATCGCGGCCGGGCCGAAGTACTGGCCGTCGGTCCAGAAGACCGGGCAGGACGACGTGCAGGCGGCGCACAGGATGCACTTGGTCGTGTCGTCGTAGCGCTCCCGGTCCTCGGCGGACTGGTAGCGCTCCTTGGCCGGCTCGTGGCCCTTGGAGACCAGGAACGGCATGACCTCCCGGTAGGACTGGAAGAACGGCTCCATGTCCACGATCAGGTCCTTCTCGACGGGCAGGCCCTTGATGGCCTCCACCGTGATCGGCTTCTTCGTGTCCAGGTCCTTCAGCAGCGTCTTGCAGGCCAGGCGGTTGCGGCCGTTGATGCGCATGGCATCGGAGCCGCAGACGCCGTGGGCGCAGGAGCGGCGGAAGGACAGCGATCCGTCGTGTTCCCACTTGACCTTGTGGAGGGCATCCAGCACGCGGTCGGTGCCGTACATGGTGAGTTCGAAGTCCTCCCACGTGGCGTCCTCGGAGACCTCGGGGTTGTACCGGCGGACGCGCAGGGTGATGTCGAACTGGGGGATCTCTCCGCCGCCCGCGCTCTCTGCGAGGTCCACCTTCGATGCTGGTTCGGGAAGTTCGGTGCTCATCAGTACTTACGCTCCATCGGCTGGTAACGGGTGAAGATCACGGGCTTGGTGTCGAAACGCATGCCCTTGACGCCTTCGGTCTCCGCGGCCGCGTCGCGGTAGATCATCGAGTGCTGCATGAAGTTGGCGTCGTCGCGGTCCGGGAAGTCCTCCCGGAAGTGGCCGCCGCGCGATTCGTTGCGGTGCATGGCCGCCACGGTCATGACCTCGGCGAGGTCCAGCAGGAAGCCGAGCTCGACGGCCTCGAGCAGGTCCAGGTTGAAGCGCTTGCCCTTGTCCTGCACGGTGATGTTGGCGTAGCGCGCACGCAGGGCGGTGATGTCCGCCAGCGTCTGCGTGATCGTGTCGCCACTGCGGAACACCTGCATGTTCAGGTCCATGGTGTCCTGCAGGTCCTTGCGGATGGCGGCGACCTTCTCGCTGCCGCCGCCGTTGCGCACGACTTCCAGCAGGGCCACGGTTTCCGCCGCGGCGTTCTCCGGCACATCGACCCAGTCCGCCGTCTTGGCGTATTCCGCGGCCTGGATCCCGGCGCGCTTGCCGAAGACGTTGATGTCCAGCAGGGAGTTGGTGCCGAGCCGGTTGGAACCGTGCACGGAAACGCAGGCCACCTCTCCGGCGGCGTACAGGCCGGGGACCACGGTGTCGTTGTCCTGGAGGACCTCGGCCTTGATGTTGGTCGGCACGCCGCCCATGATGTAGTGCGCGGTCGGGAAGACCGGAACCGGCTCGGTGTAGGGCTCGACGCCGAGGTACGTGCGGGCGAACTCCGTGATGTCCGGAAGCTTCGCGTCGATGTGCGCGGGCTCCAGGTGGGTCAGGTCCAGGAGGACGTAGTCCTTGTTCGGACCGCAACCGCGGCCCTCGCGTACCTCGTTGGCCATCGAACGGGCCACGATGTCGCGCGGTGCCAGGTCCTTGATGGTGGGGGCGTAGCGCTCCATGAAGCGCTCGCCCTCGGAGTTGCGCAGGATCGCGCCCTCGCCGCGTGCGGCTTCGGAGAGCAGGATGCCCAGGCCGGCCAGGCCGGTCGGGTGGAACTGGATGAACTCCATGTCCTCCAGCGGGATGCCCTTGCGGAACGCGATGCCCATGCCGTCGCCGGTCAGGGTGTGCGCGTTGGACGTGGTCTTGAAGACCTTGCCCGCGCCGCCGGTCGCGAAAACCACGGACTTGGCCTGGAAAATGTGCAGCTCGCCGCTGGCGAGGTCGTAGGAGACGACGCCGGCCACGCGCTTCTGGAGGAATGTGGTGCCGTCCTCGCGGGTGGCCTCCTCCTCGACCGTGAGCAGGTCCAGCACGTAGTACTCGTTGTAGAACTCGACGTTGTGCTTGACGCAGTTTTGGTACAGCGTCTGCAGGATCATGTGGCCGGTGCGGTCCGCGGCGTAGCACGCGCGCCGGACGGGTGCCTTGCCGTGGTCGCGGGTGTGTCCGCCGAAGCGGCGCTGGTCGATCTTGCCCTCGGGCGTCCGGTTGAAGGGCAGGCCCATCTTCTCCAGGTCCAGCACCGCGTCGATGGCCTCCTTGGCCATGACCTCCGCGGCGTCCTGGTCCACCAGGTAGTCGCCACCCTTGACGGTGTCGAACGTGTGCCACTCCCAGTTGTCTTCCTCGACGTTGGCAAGTGCCGCGCACATGCCGCCCTGGGCGGCGCCCGTGTGGGAGCGCGTGGGGTAAAGCTTGGTGAGTACCGCCGTGTGCGCGCGCTGGCCGGACTCGATGGCGGCGCGCATGCCGGCGCCACCTGCGCCGACGATGACGACGTCGTACTTATGTACCTGCATACCGGATGCTCTCTCTTCTCTAAGACTTTGGTGTCGGCGCAGTGCGCCGGTACTACTGGCAGACGGGGAGGGTGGAGCCCGCGATGCAGGGATCGAACGTGAAGATCACGAGGGTGCCCAGCACGATGATCACGGCCGTGCTGACGTACAGCACCGTCTTCAGCCAGAAACGGGTGCCGCTCTTGTCCGCGTAGTCGTTGATGATGGTGCGCACGCCGTTGGTGCCGTGCAGCATGGCCAGCCAGAGCATCGTCAGGTCCCAGAACTGCCAGACCGGGTTGGCCCACTTGCCGGCGACGAAACCGAAGTCGATCCCGTGGACGCCCTCGTCGACGAGCAGGTTGACGAAGAGGTGGGCGAAGATGAGGACGACGAGGACCAGTCCGGAGAGGCGCATGAACAGCCATGCCAGCATCTCGAAGTTGCTGCTCTTGTTGTTCGAGCGGTTGTACCGGGCCTCGATGCGGCCCGAACGCGGGGCTACGAATTCAGTTGCCATGGCTTAGTAGCCTCCAAATGCGAGGGAAAGGTGGCGGATCGAGAAACCGATCATCGTGACGGCCCACACGGCCAAGACGCCCCACAGCATCTGGCGGTGGTACTTGGGGCCCTGCTTCCAGAAGTCGACCAGGATGAGCCGCAGGCCGTTGAACGCGTGGAACATGATGGCTGCCACGAGGCCGAGTTCACCGAGGGCCATCAACGGGTTCTTGTAGGTCTCCATGATGGCGTCGTACGCGTCGGGGGAGACCCGGACCAGGGACGTGTCGAGCACGTGCACCAATAGGAAAAAGAATATGACGACACCGGTGACACGATGTCCGACCCAGGACCATTGGCCTTCGCGGCCACGGTAGAGGGTGCCTGACGAAGTCTTCGACACTGAATTAACCTCCATGCATCGCAAGGGCGCTTGTGCGGCTGCCACACAAAAAATTGACGCCGGTGCGTGAGCGTTCAAGCCCGATCTTAGACCACGGGGCTGCCGCGCCCGCATCATTGCGGCGCCTCTTGTGAGAAGCCTCACCAATGAGACGCGACGCGGCCGGAAGTCCGCGAAATGTGGCCTAGTTCGGCAACGCCGGCGTGCCCTAAATGGCTACGGGCGCGTGGGCCGTCCCGCGGGGCGGATCCGCTAGCCTGTGGGGATGAACTCTGATCCGTTGGGGCGCTTCCATTGCGTCATTCCGGCAGGTGGCGTGGGAACGCGCCTCTGGCCGTTGTCCCGTGCCGCCGCGCCGAAGTTCCTGCACGACCTGACGGGTTCCGGCACGACCCTCATCAGGGCCACCTACGACCGTCTGTGCCCCCTGGTCGGGGAGCGGATCATGGTGGTCACCGGCCAGGCCCATCGCGCCGCCGTCCTGGGCCAGCTGCCGGAGCTCGACGACGGCAAGCTCGTCCTGGAGAGCGAACCCAAGGACTCCGCCGCGGCCATTGGGCTGGCCGCGGCGATCCTCTACCGCCGCGATCCCGACACCATCATGGGTTCCTTCGCCGCGGACCAGGTGATCGGCCCGGTCGACGTCTTCCAGCAGGCCGTGCGCGAGGCCGTGCACACGGCGGCCGGCGGAAAAATCGTGACGATCGGCATCCGCCCCACGGTGGCCTCGACCGCTTTCGGCTACATCCGCAGCGGTGCCCCGCTGGAGGTCGCCGGGGCGCCCAGTGCCACCGACGTCGTCGAATTCGTGGAAAAGCCGAATGAGGACGTCGCGCAGTCCTACATCGACACGGGCGACTACTTCTGGAACGCCGGCATGTTCGTGGCGCCGGTGGCCCTGATGCTCGCCCACCTGGAACGCAACGAGCCGGAACTCCACCGGGGCCTCCTGGAGATCGCGGCGGCCTGGGACACCGACGAACGCGACGAGGTCATGGCGCGCGTCTGGCCGGGATTGCCGAAGATCGCCATCGACTACGCCGTCGCCGAACCGGCCGCGGCCGTCGGCGACGTGGCGATGATCCCCGGGACCTTCACCTGGGACGACGTCGGCGACTTCGCCGCGATCGGCCGGCTCAACCCCGCCGCGGAGAGCAGCCACATCACCGTTCTCGGGGAGGGGGCCCGCGTCTACGCGGACCGCGCCTCCGGCGTCGTGGTGTCCGATTCGAAGCGCGTCATCGCGCTCATCGGGATCGAGGACGTGGTCATCGTGGACACCCCCGACGCGCTGCTGGTCACCACCAAGGAGCACGCGCAGTCCGTCAAGGAGGCGGTGGCGGCGCTCAAGGCCTCCGGTGACGTGGATGTGCTCTAGGGCGTTCATGGCGCGTCGGGCGCCCATCGTGGGTTTCCGGGCGCTTGGACGTAGGGTTTCCCTGTGAGATCCGTAACCGACGCCGAGCCGCACATTCCGCCACTGGGGGAGTGGGTGGAACCGCTGGTGGGCCAGCTTGTCGCGTTCCGCCGCGACGTGCACGCGCACCCGGAGCTGTCCTTCAAGGAGTTCCGCACCACCGAAAAGCTCGTCGAGGCGCTGTCCGACGCCGGCCTGGAGCCCCAGCGACTGGAAAGCACCGGCTTGTTCGTCGACGTGGGCGCGGGGCCGATCGCGCTGGGGCTGCGCGCTGACATCGACGCGCTTCCCATTCTGGAGGAAACGGAGCTCGAGTACGCCTCGACCCGGACGGGCGTGTGCCACGCGTGTGGCCACGACGTCCACACCACGGTGATGCTCGGCGTCGCGCTGACGCTCAAGAGGCTCTTGGACGCGGGGCGGCTCGCGGCCCGGATCAGGATCATCTTCCAACCCGCCGAGGAAACAATGCCCGGCGGCGCGCTGTCCGTCATCGAGGAGGGCGTGCTCGACGAGGTCCCGCGCATCCTTGCGCTGCACTGCGAACCCCGGATCGACGCCGGCACCATCGGCACGCGCATCGGTGCCATCACGAGCGCCAGCGACACGATCAAGATCGAGCTCACGGGACGCGGCGGGCACACGTCCAGGCCCCACCTCACGGAGGACCTGGTGTTCGCGTTGGCGGAGATCGCTGTCAACGTCCCGGCGGTGCTGAACCGGCGCATCGACGTGCGCAGCGCGGTGTCCGTTGTCTGGGGCCAGATCCACGCGGGCTCGGCCCCGAACGCCATCCCCGCGACCGGCTACATGGCCGGCACCATGCGTTGCCTCGACGGCGAGGCCTGGCAGGGTGCCGGCGACCTCCTGGACGAGGTGGTGCGGCAGGTCGCCGTTCCCTACGGCGTCGAGGTCAAGTTGGAGCACACTCGGGGGGTGCCGCCGGTGGTTAACACGGAGGCGGAGACGGACCTCATCGAGAATGCCGCCCGCGCGGAGTTCGGTTCGGGGGCCATTGTGCTGACGCCGCAGTCCATGGGTGGCGAGGATTTCGCCTGGATGACCAACCGGATCCCCGGTTCGATGATGCGCCTGGGTACGCGGACGCCCGGCGGCGAGACATACGACCTGCACCGGGGCGACTACGCGCCGGACGAGCGCGCGATCGTGACCGGCGTGCGGGTGATGGCGTCCGCGGCACTGCGCGCCGCCGCGGAACTCGAAAGACGTTCCGGCCAATAGCCCTACGGCTTGGTAACAAAACGTCAACGATGTAGATATCCGGCGCTCCCTGGGGTGGTGGGCATCGACGGGCCACGGCTAGTCTTGGTTCGTTAATTCCGGGCGCGGTCGCGCCCGCGTTTCAGCACACCCGTCGAAAACAGAACACTCGTGCGGACACTCGCCGTGGATCGGTGCTGGGCTTACTCGTTACTGGAGGAATCTTGAAGAATTCACTGCGCAAGCTCAAGCGCTCCACCGGTGTTGCGGCCGCCGTCCTCGGCGCGTCCGCACTCGCGCTCACCGGCTGCGGCGCCGCACCCGAAGCCGCACCGTCCAGCGCCGCCGGATCCGCGCCGGCCGGCGCCGCCGACTACACCGGTTGCATCGTGTCCGATTCGGGCGGATTCGAGGACCGCTCGTTCAACCAGTCCTCCTACGAGGGGCTGACGCTGGCGAAGGAGGAGCTCGGCATTTCCACGAAGCAGGCCGAGTCCCAGGCGGCGACGGACTTCGAGCCGAATCTGAACTCCATGGTGCGGGGCGGATGCGATCTGACCGTCACGGTCGGCTTCCTGCTCGCCGACGCGACCAAGAAGATCGCTGCGGCCAACACGGATGCGCACTTCGCCATTGTTGACGACGGCTCGATCGAGGCAGACAACGTCAAGCCGATCGTCTACGACACGGCGCAGGCCGCGTTCCTGGCCGGCTACCTGGCCGCGGGAACCACCGAGACCGGCAAGGTCGCCACCTACGGCGGCATGAACATCCCGACCGTCACCATCTTCATGGACGGCTTCGCCGAGGGCGTCGCGCACCACAACGCGGAGAAGGGCACCGACGTCGAGGTCCTCGGCTGGAACTCCGAAACCCAGAACGGCACCTTCACCGGCGACTTCGAGAACCAGGGCAAGGGCAAGACGAACACCACCAACTTCGTCAACGAGGGCGCGGACATCGTCCTGCCCGTCGCCGGCCCGGTGGGGCTGGGAACGCTCGACGCCGTGAAGGAACTCAACGCCGGCGGCAAGGACGTCAAGGTCATCTGGGTCGACTCCGACGGCTTCCTCACGGTCCCGAACGGCAAGGAGTTCATCCTGACCTCGGTCATGAAGCTGATGGGCGAGGCCGTGCAGCAGGTCATCACCGAGGACGTCAACGGCAACTGGGACAACACCCCGTACGTGGGAACCCTGGAGAACGACGGCGTCGCGCTGGCCCCGTTCCACGATCTCGACTCCGAGGTCTCCGACGAGTTGAAGTCGGAACTCGAGCAGCTCAAGGCGGACATCATCTCCGGCGACGTCAAGGCGGAGTCCCCCTCCAGCCCCAAGTAGCAGCCGCGGCCGGTGGGTTTCCGCGCACCGGCCGCCACGCACCGGCGGGCATACGCCGACGCGCCGTCCGTCCCCGCAGGAACCCCTGCGCGGGCGGGCGGCGCGTTTACGGGCATGCCCGCCGGACGCGCGGTTACGCTGGGCACAGACCGCTCCGGATGAATCGCGGCCCCGCCGTCACAGGGGGCCGCACAGAAGGGAACAGGTACGGCAAGTGAAACTCGAGCTTCGGGGCATCACGAAAAAATTCGGCTCGTTCGTGGCCAACGACCACATCGACGTCGTCGTCGAATCCGGTCAGGTGCATTCGCTCCTGGGCGAGAACGGCGCCGGAAAATCCACGCTGATGAACGTCCTCTTCGGCCTGTATGAGGCCACCGAGGGCGAGATCCTCATCGACGACAAGCCCGTGCGCTTCAACGGCCCCGGCGACGCCATGGCCGCGGGCATCGGCATGGTCCACCAGCACTTCATGCTGGTCCCCGTGTTCACGGTCGCCGAGAACGTCGCCCTCGGCGACGAGTTCACGCGGGCCGGCGGGATCCTGGACCTCGAGCAGACCCGGCGGCGGATCCGCGAGATCTCCGACCGCTACGGCTTCCATGTGGACCCGGACGCCCACGTGGAGGACCTGCCGGTCGGGGTGCAACAGCGAGTGGAGATCATCAAGGCCCTCGTCCGCGAGGCCAAGGTGCTTATTCTCGACGAGCCCACGGCCGTGTTGACGCCGCAGGAGACCGATGAACTGCTGTCCATCATCGGCCAGCTGCGCGCATCGGGGACGGCGATCGTCTTCATCTCGCACAAGCTGCGGGAGGTCAAGGCCATCTCCGACACCATCACGGTGATCCGCCGGGGCAAGGTCGTCGGCACCGCCGAGCCGACCGCGTCCCCCGCCGAACTGGCCTCCCTGATGGTCGGGCGCTCCGTGAGCCTGAGCCTGGACAAGGAGTCCGGGCAGCCGGGCCGGGAGACCTTCCGTGTCGAGAACCTCACGGTCCGGACGGCCACGGGCCACGTCGCGCTGGACCACGTCTCGTTCGGGATCGCCCAGGGCGAGATCCTTGCGGTCGCCGGTGTCCAGGGCAACGGCCAAACGGAGTTGACCGAGGCGGTGATGGGCCTGCTGCCACACGTGACCGGAGCCGTCATGTTGGACGGGGAGAACCTGCTGGGCCGGACCGTCAAGCAGATCGTGAACTCCGGCGTCGGATTCGTTCCCGAGGACCGCAGCACGGACGGACTCGTGGGCACGTTCACGGTCGCGGAGAACCTGGTGCTGAACCAGTACGACCGCGCGCCGTACGCCCGTGGCCTGGGCATGAAGCCGTCCGTGATTGCCCGGAACGCGGACGCCAAGATCGCGGAATTCGATATCAGAACCCAGGGCGGCCAGGTCAACGTCGGCACGCTGTCCGGAGGGAACCAGCAGAAGGTCGTCATGGCCCGCGAGCTGTCGCGGCCGCTGAAGCTCTTCATCGCCTCGCAGCCCACGCGCGGCGTCGACGTGGGTTCCATTGAATTCCTGCACCGCCGCATTATCGCCGAGCGCGACGTCGGCACCCCCGTCATGATCGTCTCCACCGAGCTCGACGAGGTCGTGGAACTCGCGGACCGCATCGCCGTCCTCTACAAGGGACGGCTGGTAGGCATCGTTCCCGGCGACACCCCGCGCGAGACGCTTGGCCTGATGATGGCCGGGGCCGGAATCGACGAGGCGCGGCAACACAACCCACACCAGACAGGGGCAGAGAATGAGTGACGCCAACCTGCCGGGCGCGAAACCGGAGGCGGACGGCACGCCGCACCAGCCCATGGCGACGGAGTCGGTTCCCGGCGGCCCCGCCGCGGGAAACACCCCGGCGCAGCTGGCCGAGGCCAGCCACCATCCGGGCGAACACGTCGGTGTCCTGAAGCGGATCGTCACGGGCAACGGCCTGGTGTCCCTGCTGGCCATCGCGCTGTCGCTGTTGGTGGGCGCGGTCCTGATCGCGGTCGTCAACGACCGCGTCAACGAAACCGCCGGCTATTTCTTCGCCCGCCCCGCGGACATGGTCCTCGCGGTCTGGGACGCGGTGGCCGATGCCTACGGCGCGCTGTTCCGCAGTTCCATCCTCAACACGGAGGCGGACGGCTTCGCCAACGCCATCTACCCCCTGACGGAAACGCTGACGGTGGCGACCCCGCTGATCCTGGCCGGCCTCGGCGTCGCGCTGGCGTTCCGGGTGGGACTGTTCAACATCGGCGCCCAGGGACAGATCATCCTCGGCGCCACCCTCGCGGGCTGGATCGGCTTCACGCTGGACCTGCCGCTGGGCATCCACCTGCTGGTGGCCATCGCGGCGGGATTCGCGGGAGGCGCCCTGTGGGGCGGCATCGCCGGCCTGCTCAAGGCCAAACGCGGAGCCCACGAGGTGATCGTGACGATCATGCTCAACTACATCGGTCTTTACCTGCTGCTGTATCTCCTGAGCACGCCCGCCTTCCAGCGGCCGGGCTCCAACAACCCGGTCAGCCCCCCGATTGCGGAATCGGCGGCCTATCCGTTGATCTTCGGCGCCGGATTCCGCCTGCACTACGGGTTCCTCGTGGCCTTGGCCGCGGTCGCGTTCGTCTGGTGGCTGCTCAACCGGTCCACCACCGGCTTCGAGCTGCGGGCCGTCGGCGCCAACCCGCTGGCCGCGAAGACCGCGGGCATCAACGTCAGCCGCGCGTACCTCACGGCCATGCTGGTCGCCGGTGGGCTTGCGGGCCTGGCCGGCACCGCGCAGATCTCCGGTACGGAGCGCTCGCTGAGCGGCGACATCGCGGCAAGCTTCGGGTTCGACGCGATCACGGTGGCGTTGCTGGGCCGCTCGAGTCCTATCGGAACCCTGTTCGCCGGAATCCTGTTCGGGGCGCTGCGGGCCGGGGGTGTGGGCATGCAGTCGGAGACCGGCATCCCCATCGACATCGTCCTGGTGGTCCAGTCGTTCATCGTGCTGTTCATCGCCGCGCCGCCGCTGGTGCGCTCCATTTTCCGCATCGGCGTGAAGAACCGCCCGACGAAGTCCACCCAGCCGGCCGCGAAGGCCGCCCAGGCCGGAGGTGCCTCGTGACCGCCGCAACCGCCACCTCCGCCCCCGGGGCGGCTGGAAACGGCGCCGCGATCCGCAGCTGGGGGGCACCGGTGACATTCGCCGTCCTCGCTCTCGTGGCACTGGCCGGATTCGCGCTGGGCAGCCCGGACAGCTCGGCCCGCTTCAGGATCTCGAACGAAGGCGACGCGCTGCGCGTCCCGGACGTCGTCCTGGGGACCACGCTGGTCGGCTGGCTCGGCGCCGCGGTCCTGCTTGCGATCGCGGGCTACGCCGTGTACCTCACGACGGCGCACCGGCGCGTCCCGGCATGGGCCACGCCGGTGTTCGCGGCGGTGTTCGTCATCGCTTTCCTGGTCTGGGTCATCGGCAGCGCGAACAACCCGAACGTCTACCTCTCCGGCCTGATCGCCGGTTCCTTCACGCTGGCGATTCCGCTGATCTTCGGTTCCCTCTCCGGAGTGCTTTGCGAGCGGGCGGGCGTCATCAACATCGCGATCGAGGGACAGCTGCTGGCCGGCGCATTCTGCGCGGCGATCGTCGGCTCCATGACGCAGAGCCTCGCCGCGGGCCTGATTGCCGCGGTGTTCGGCAGCGTGCTGGTGTCCGCGGTGTTGGCCGTCTTCAGCATCAAGTACCTGGTCAACCAGGTCATCGTCGGCGTGGTGCTCAACGTGCTCGTCGCGGGACTGACCAGCTTCCTGTTCTCCACGGTCATGAGCTCGGACGCGGCGCGGTTCAACAGCCCGCCGAGCTTCGGTTCCCTCCGCATCCCGGGCCTCGCGGACATCCCGGTCTTCGGTCCGATCTTCTTCAACCAGACGATCCTGGGCTACGGCATGTACGTGGCCGTTTTCCTGGTCTGGTTCGGCCTGTTCAAGACCCGCTGGGGACTGCGCGTCCGCGCGGTGGGCGAGCACCCGAAGGCCGCGGACACCGTGGGCATCAAGGTCAACGCGATGCGCTTCTGGAACGTGGTGCTCGCCGGCGTCGTCGCCGGAATCGGCGGTGCCTTCTTCACGCTGGTCACGTCCTCGAGCTTCAACAAGGAAATGACGGCCGGCCAGGGATTCATCGCCCTCGCGGCGCTGATCTTCGGCCGCTGGAATCCGATCGGAGCCTTCTTCGCGGCCCTGCTGTTCGGGTTCTCGCTCAACCTCTCGTTCGTGCTCACGATCCTGGGAACGCCGGTCCCGAGCCAGTTCATGCAGATGTTGCCGTACGCCGTGACGATTTTCGCGGTCGCGGGCCTGGCCGGCAAGAGCAGGCCGCCGGCGTCGAACGGCATTCCGTACGTGAAGGAATAGGGCCCGTGACCGACAACGAAGCGAGTGCCCCGTCCCGCGTCGCGGGAGAGCCCACCGACGCCGACTGGGAACGCCTCGCCGCGGCGGCGAGGGAGGCCATGGCGCACGCCTACGCGCCCTACTCCAAGTACCCCGTCGGCGCCGCGGCCCTGACCGAGGACGGGAGGCTGCTGAGCGGGTGCAACGTGGAGAACGCCGCCTACGGCGTCGGCCTGTGCGCCGAATGCATCCTGGTGGGGCAGCTCCAGCTCACCGGCGGCGGGAGGATCCGCGCGTTCTACTGCGTCGACGGCCACGGCAACGTGCTGATGCCGTGCGGGCGCTGCAGGCAGCTGCTCTACGAACACCGCGCGCCGGGCATGCGGCTGATGACCGTCAGCGGCGTCAAGACCATGGACGAGGTCCTGCCCGACGCCTTCGGGCCGCAGAACCTCGCCTGAACCCACCCATCCGCCGGAGGACTCCGGCCAACCGCTCCAAGAGAGGCCGCCATGGGCGCAGAAGCCTTCGACGCCGTCGACATCATCCGCACCAAGCGCGACGGCGGCACGCTGTCGCCGGAACAGATCGACTGGACCATCGACGCCTACACGCGCGGTGCCATCGCCGACGAGCAGATGGCGGCGCTGAACATGGCCATCCTGCTTAACGGCATGGGCCGGCCGGAGATCGCCCGCTGGACCACGGCGATGATCGACTCCGGCGAACGCATGGACTTCTCCGGCCTGCGCGGCTCGGACGGCGCGGCCAAACCGACGGCGGACAAGCACTCCACCGGCGGCGTGGGGGACAAGATCACCCTGCCGCTGGCGCCGCTGGTCGCCGTGTTCGGCGTCGCCGTCCCCCAGCTGAGCGGCCGCGGATTGGGGCACACGGGAGGGACGCTGGACAAGCTCGAGTCCATACCGGGGTGGCGGGCCACGCTGTCCAACGAGGACATGATGGCGCAGCTGCGCGACGTCGGCGCCGTGATCTGCGCGGCCGGAGCCGGGCTGGCGCCGGCGGACAAGAAGCTGTACGCGCTGCGCGACGTCACGGGCACGGTCGAGGCGATCCCGCTGATCGCCAGCTCGATCATGAGCAAGAAGATCGCCGAGGGCACCGGCGCGCTGGTCCTGGACGTCAAGGTCGGTTCCGGGGCGTTCATGAAGGACGAGGCCTCGGCACGCGAATTGGCCGAGACCATGGTCGCCCTCGGCACGGACGCCGGCGTGCGGACGGTTGCCCTGCTGACCAACATGCGCACGCCCCTGGGGCTCACCGCCGGAAACGCCATCGAGGTCGGGGAATCCGTCGAGGTCCTGGCGGGCGGCGGTCCGGCCGACGTCGTCGAACTCACCGTGCGGCTGGCCTCCGAGATGCTCGAGGCCGCCGGGGTCAGCGGCGCGGATCCTGCTGCCGCGCTTCGGGACGGCCGCGCCATGGACGCTTGGAACCGCATGATCGAGGCGCAGGGCGGGGACCCGCGGGCGGCGCTGCCCGTGGCGCGGGAGTCCGAGACGGTGTGCGCCCAGGCCGACGGCGTGCTGACGGAGCTCGACGCCCTGGGCGTGGGCGTCGCCGCCTGGCGCCTCGGCGCCGGCCGGGCGCGCAAGGAAGACGCCGTCCAGGCCGGAGCCGGAGTGCGCCTGCACGCAAAACCGGGGGACACGGTGCGCCGCGGCCAACCGCTGCTGACACTGCTGACCGACACCCCGGACAAGTTCGCCCGCGCGCACGAGGCGCTCGACGGCGCCGTCGTGATCGCGCCCGACGGGGACCGGCCGGACCAGCGCCTCGTCATCGACCGGATCGCCCCCTAGGGGAACACACCCATTCGCCCCGGGTTGTCCGCGGGCCGGTCACGCGGGGCGGCCGCATGCGTCACAATGGATGAACGGTTCCGACGGGGGATCGTGCCCCCGGCCGACGGGGCGGACGGGGCGGGGCACCGGCGACTCAGGGGGGACCTACGCAGTGGATGTCATCAACGAGGCGATCGTCCACGCATCCGGTGCGTGGTGGATCCTGCCGATCGTCTACGTCTTCTGCCTCATCGACGGATTCCTGCCCATCCTCCCCAGCGAGACCCTGATCGTGGGCCTGGCCAGCGTGGCCGTGGGCTCGGGAACGCCGAACATCGCGCTGTTGGCCCTGGTCGGGGCCGCGGGCGCCATCACCGGCGACCAGATCGCCTACCGGATGGGCCGCCGGATGGGCACCACCCGGTTCCGGTGGATGCGCAGCCGCCGCGCCCGGAAGGTCTTCGCCTTCGCGCAACACGAGCTGATGAAGCGCGGTGCGCTGCTGATCTTCACGGCGCGCTACATCCCGATCGGGCGGGTGGCCGTGAACTTCACCGCAGGTGCCACGCGGTTTTCGATCACGCGGTTCACCGTGCTGGACGTCCTCGGATGCCTGACTTGGGGGGCCTATTCGGCGACGATCGGGGCGGTGGCGGGGAACTGGATGGAGCACAACAAGCTCCTCGGCATCGGGATTTCGATCGTCATCGCGGTGGTCCTTGGCTACGTGCTCGACCGGGTCATCTACGCGGTGCTCAAGCGGTTGGGCAAGCCCATCGAAGCCACGGAGTACGAACTTCTGCACGCGCCACACGACGCCGACGCCGACGTCCCGGACGCCCGCTAGCCGCGGTGTGCGCGGATCAGTAGGCTGGGAGCGTGACTGACGAGCTGATCCACACCGCATACGATCCCGACTTCGACTTCCGCAGCCTCCCCAAGGTGTCGCTGCACGACCACCTCGACGGCGGCCTCCGGCCCGCCACCATCATCGAACTCGCGGCCGAAATCGGCCACGAGCTTCCCGCCACCGACGCCGGCGCGCTCGGCGAGTGGTTCCGCGAGTCCGCGGACTCCGGTTCGCTGGAGCGGTACCTCGAGACCTTCGACCACACCATCGCGGTCATGCAGACCAAGGAAGGCCTCTTCCGCGTCGCCCGCGAGTTCGTCGAGGACCTCGCGGACGACGGCGTCGTGTACGGCGAGGTCCGCTGGGCACCGGAGCAGCACCTCACGCAGGGCCTCAGCCTCGACGACGCCGTGGAGGCCGTTCAGGCGGGGCTCGCCGCAGGCGTGGAGCGGGTCGCCGCCTCCGGGCGTCCGATTCAGGTGGGCCAGCTGATCACCGCCATGCGCCACGCCGACCGCGGCCTGGAGATCGCCGAACTCGCTCTGCGCCACCGCGACGCCGGAGCCGTCGGCTTCGACATCGCCGGGGCCGAGGACGGCTTCCCGCCGTCGCGGTTCGCCGACGCGTTCTCGCTGCTCGCCGACAACTTCTTCCCTGCCACGGTCCACGCCGGCGAGGCCGCGGGGCTCGACAGCATCGCCGACGCGCTGATCGTCGGCCGCGCGCAGCGCCTGGGCCACGGCGTCCGCGTGGCCGAGGACATCGAGGTGGAGTTCGGCGGGACGGACGACGACGGCGAGGATGTGGGCGAGGACACCGGGCTGGTGACCCTCGGCCCGCTGGCCAACTGGGTCCGCGACCGCGGGATCGCCCTGGAGATCTGCCCGTCGTCGAACCTGCAGACGGGTGCCACCGCCGGATTCGGCGAGGGCATCGAGTCGCACCCGATCGACCTGCTGTACCAGACGGGCTTCAAGGTCACGGTCAGCCCCGACAATCGGCTGATGAGCGGAACCACGCTCTCCGACGAGCTCGAACTCCTGGTCGAGGCCTTCGACTACGACCTCGACGACCTCCTGGAGCTGACGCTCAACGCGGCAGAGGCGGCCTTCCTCCCGCTCGAGGAGCGCGAGGCGCTGGTCGAGTACATCAACAACGCGTACGACGAGCTCTCCGACGACGAGGACGATGACGAATTCCCCGCGGACGACGAAGAGTTATAGGCGCCGACCGGAGTCGGGGAGGACAAGCATGTCCGGCCAGATGGACCGCCTTGTCCGGGTGGTGTCCGCGTTGCGCAGGCATTGCCTGTGGACGGCGGCTCTGACGCACGAGTCGTTGGTGGAGTACCTCGTCGAGGAGGCCTACGAGCTGGTCGAGGCGATCGAGGAGGGACACCCGGACGCGGAGCTGAAGGGCGAACTCGCCGACGTGCTGTTTCAAGTGGTGCTGCACGCGGCCATTGCCGATGAACGCGGCGCGTTCGCCTTGGACGACGTCGCCGGAGCGCTCGCGGACAAGATGGTGCGCCGCAACCGGCACGTCTTCGAACCCGACGGGTCCCTGCGGAGTGTTTTTCCGGACAGCCTTGACGAAATCATCCGGTCGTGGGACGCGGCGAAACGGGCCGAACGCCCGGAGCGGACCTCGCCGTTCGAGGGGCTGCCCAAGGCCCTTCCGGCGCTCGCCCTGGCGGACAAGACGCTGGGCCGTGCCACCCGGTGGGAACCGGACGCGGGCGTCACCGCGGCGTCGGAAGGCGCGGGACCCGCGACGGAGGAGGAGCTGGGCGAGCTGCTCCTCGGTGTCGTCCGCGACGCCAGATCCCGCGGGCTGGACGCGGAGCGTGCGCTGCGCACCGCCGTCGGACGCTACACCGATGGGGACGGGCGCCCACCCGACGCAACGTAGGTCACACTCGATGCCCGCCCGCGCTAGGCTAGTGCCGAGGCAACGTCGCCCCGCCCCAGAAGGCTGACACAGCCCACCACCCCACCACGAAGGAGCACCTTCCATGGCCCTGATTGACGCCATCCACGCCCGCGAGATCCTCGACTCCCGAGGCAACCCGACCGTCGAGGTCGAGGTTCTGCTGTCCGACGGCTCCCTGGGCCGCGCAGCCGTCCCCTCCGGCGCCTCCACCGGCGCATTCGAAGCCGTCGAGCTGCGCGACGGCGACAAGGGTCGCTACCTGGGCAAGGGTGTCCGCAAGGCCATCGACGCCGTGCTGGAAACCATCCAGCCGGCGCTTTCGGGCCTGGATGCCACGGACCAGCGCGCGATCGACCAGATCATGATCGACCTGGACGGCACCGAGAACAAGTCCAACCTGGGCGCCAACGCCATCCTCGGTGTCTCGCTGGCCGTCGCCAGCGCCGCGGCCGAGTCCTCCAACCTGCCGCTGTACAAGTACCTGGGCGGACCGAACGCGCACGTCCTGCCCGTGCCGCTGATGAACATCCTCAACGGCGGATCGCACGCCGACTCCGACGTCGACATCCAGGAGTTCATGGTCGTGCCCGTCGGCGCCTCCACCTTCTCGGAGGGCCTGCGCTGGGGCGTCGAGGTCTACCACTCGTTGAAGTCCGTGCTGAAGGAGCAGGGGCTGTCCACCGGTCTCGGAGACGAGGGCGGCTTCGCGCCGAACCTGCCGAGCAACCGCGCCGCGCTGGAGCTGATCACCGAGGCGATCAAGAAGGCCGGCTACACGCCGGGTTCCGACATCGCGCTCGCCCTGGACGTCGCGTCCTCCGAGTTCTTCGAGAACGGGGCCTACCAGTTCGAGGGCAAGTCCCTCAGCGCGCAGGAAATGAGCGACTACTACGCGCAGCTCGTCGCCGACTTCCCGCTGGTGTCCATCGAGGATCCGCTGGACGAGGACGACTGGGACGGCTGGAAGACCCTCACCGACGCCATCGGCGACAAGGTCCAGCTGGTCGGCGACGACCTGTTCGTCACCAACCCGGTGCGCCTGCAGGACGGAATCGACCGCAAGACGGCCAACTCGCTGCTGGTCAAGGTGAACCAGATCGGCTCCCTGACGGAGACGCTCGATGCCGTGTCCCTGGCCCAGCGCAACGGCTACAGCACCATCACCTCGCACCGCTCCGGCGAGACGGAGGACACCACGATCGCCGACATCGCGGTGGCCACGAACGCCGGCCAGATCAAGACGGGCGCGCCCGCCCGCTCCGAGCGCGTGGCGAAGTACAACCAGCTGCTCCGCATCGAGGAGGAACTCGGCGACGCGGCAGTCTATGCGGGTCCGGGCGCCTTCCCGCGTTTCACCGCCTAGCCGGTACCGGCAACGCGTAAGGTCTTGAGGGAACCGCCCGACGGGTGGTTCCCTCAAGGCATTCACCACACCGAGTGCACACACACCACGAGCGACCGGCAGGAGCGAAGATGGCCACCCGACGTCCGAACATGCCGCGTGCCAACCGCGACGCCGGCCCGCGTTCCAACCGCGACGCCGGTGCCCAGCGGGGTGCCGGCGCACCGCATACCGGCGTGCCCGAACGCGCGGGAGCCCAGGAGCGTTCGGGAGCGCCGGAACCGCCCGCCAAGGTCATCCCTCTGGGCGCGGTGCCCGCGGCGCGCCCCCGGCGCCCCGCCTCCGAACGCCGCCTGCGCGAGCGGGTCGAGTTGTCCGGTTCCATCCGTGCGCCCAAGAACATGGCCGCAGGTGCCACGCGGCCGGAGGCGCCGTCCCGGCCACCGGGCGCCGGCGCCGGCGGCGTCGGCGGCGCCCAGCCGGAGGCCGCCGCGCCGGTACCCGCGCGGAGCTTCTCCGGCCGCATGCTGGCCCTGGCCGTGGTCCTGGTCGCCATCACGATCCTGCTGCTGCCCAGCGTCGGCACGTACATGACCCAGCGCGCCGAAATGGGCGAGCTGCGGGAGTCGATCGCGGCCAAGCAGGTGGAGCAGGCGGAACTCAACGAACAGATCGCGCGGTGGGACGATCCGGTCTACATCAAGCAGCAGGCCAGGGATCGCATAAACTTGGTGATGCCCGGTGAGCGGAAGTACATGGTGATCGGGTCGGCGGGGGAGGACCCCGTCGTCGAAAGCCAGAGCCCGGGCGAGGTCCGCACGGACCTGCCGTGGGTTGACGCGCTGTGGGACACCGTCAAGCGCTCCGCCACCGACTGACCAACGACCCGAGGAGGTCCCGCCGGTGGACAGCAACGCCAGCGCCCCGCGCCACGAAAGCCTTGACGCCAGCCAGCGCGTTCCGACCGAGCGGGACCTCGACACGCTGAGCCGGCAATTGGGCCGGCCGGTGCGCGACGTCATCGAAATCGGCGCACGCTGCGTCTGCGGCAACCCGCTGGTCGCCACGACGGCGCCGCGGTTGGCGTCCGGAATACCGTTCCCGACGACCTTCTACCTGACGCACCCCGTGATCACCGCCGCCGTCTCCCGCCTCGAGGCGGCCGGCGACATGGCCAGGATGACCGCGCGGATCGAATCCGATGCGGAACTGGCCGCCGCGCACCGGGCGGCGCACGAGGACTATCTGGCCGCGCGGGACGCGATCGGCGCCAGGACGGGGACGGGCGCCGTTCCCGAGATCGCCGGGGTGTCCGCCGGGGGCATGCCCACCCGGGTGAAGTGCCTGCACGTATTGGTGGGCCACTCGCTCGCCGCCGGACCGGGCGTGAATCCGCTCGGCGACGAGGCGCTGGCCAACATCTCCGAGTGGTGGACGGCCGGGCGCTGCCACTGCGCCGGGGCTTGGGACACCGCCGGGGAGACGCCGGCGCGGGACCGCAGCCGCCATGTGAAGACACAGGCCGGCGACCCCGAGGCGAAGAAAGTCGAACGGTCCGAGGCCCGCGCGCGGCGTGCCGCGCCGGAAGCGATCGCACCGGACGGGGGTGCGCCCTGATGCGCGTTGCCGCCATCGACTGCGGAACGAATTCCATCCGCCTGCTGATCGCCGACATCGCCGACGACGACGGCGTCACCCGGCTATCCGAGGTCGTGCGCGAAATGCGCGTGGTGCGGCTGGGGCAGGGAGTCGACGCCACCGGCAGGCTCGCGCCCAAGGCGCTCGAACGCACCTTCGCGGCCATCGACGAGTACGCGGGCATGATCCGCGCGGCCGACGCCGAGGCGGTGCGGTTCGTCGCGACGTCCGCCACCCGCGACGCGTCGAACCGGCAGGACTTCGTCGACGGGGTGCGCGCGCGGCTCGGCATCGACCCGGAAGTCGCCACGGGCGAGGAGGAGGCGGCCCTCAGTTTCGCGGGCGCGGTCTCCGTGCTGCCTCCCGCGGACGGTGAGCGCGTGCTGGTGGTGGACCTCGGCGGCGGTTCCACCGAGTTCGTGCTCGGTTCGGGGACGGGAGTCGAGGCGGCGCTCAGCGTGGACATGGGCTGTGTCCGCTTCACGGAGCGCTTCCTGCACGGAGACCCGCCGTCGGAGGCGGAGGTGGCCGCGGCAGAAGCCGAAGTGGAACGCACGCTCGACGCGGTCGCCCGGGTGGTGCCCCTGCGAGACGCGGACCGGGTCATCGGCGTCGCCGGAACCATCACCACCATCACGGCGCACGCCCTGGACCTGGACAGCTACCAGCCGGACCAGATCGACGGAACCGGCCTGCCGGTCCGCGTCGTCGAGGCCGCCGCGGCCGAACTTCTCGCATTCACCCGCGATCGGCGCGGCGCCCTGCCCTTCATGCACCCCGGACGCGTGGACGTCATCGGGGCAGGCGCCCTGATCTGGCGCGCGATCCTGCGCCGGCTGGAATCGGAGACGGACGGTCGGATCCGGACCGCCGTGGCCAGCGAGCACGACATCCTCGACGGCATCGCCCTCGGCTTGGCCACGTGAGGCACCGCATTCGCCGCTCTGCCGCCATGGCGCTGGCGGCCGTTCTCGCCTCCGGCGCACTGCTGGCCGCCCCCGCGTACGCCACCGTCGACCACGTCCGGGACAGCCAGTATTGGCTATCCGACTACGGGGTCAGGGACGCGTGGAAGGAGACGAAGGGCGAAGGCGTGACGGTGGCGGTGATCGACACCGGCGTGGACGCGACGCACCCGGACATCACCGGGGCGGTTGTCGGCGGCGTCGACGTCTCCGGCAGCGGCGCCCCGGACGGAACCGAGCCGATCGGCGCCCTGCCCGAACACGGGACCCTCGTGTCCACCATGCTCGCCGGCCACGGCAACAACAAGGAAGCCGTTGCGCGCGCCAAGGCGGAGTCGCAGCAGCAGGACATCGCCTGGAGGCGAGCCGTCGCCGACGCGAAGGAGAACGACGAGGAGCCGCCGGAAAAGCCGGAACCCCTTGAGGTCCCCGCCCCCGGTCCCGGCCCCGACGGCATGATCGGCGTGGCCCCGGAGGCCAAGCTGTTGGCCGTCTCGCTGTGGCTGGGTTCGGAGAATCCGGGTGGCATCGAGGTCGACGAGCAGGTTCCGCGTGCCGTGAAGTGGGCCGTCGACCAGGGTGCCCAGGTGATCAACATGTCGTTGGGCTCGACGACGCCCGACTGGCCGTCGAGCTGGGACGAGGCATTCCTCTACGCCGAGCAGAACGACGTCGTTGTGGTCGCCGCGGCCGGCAACCGCGCCGGAGGGATGGAACAGGTGGGCGCGCCCGCCACCATACCGGGTGTACTGACGGTCGCAGGTGTGGACAAACAGGGCGAAGCCAGTTTCGATTCGTCCACCCAGGGCATCAGCATCGGTGTCGCGGCGCCGGCGGATCCGCTCATCGGCGGTCTTCCGGGGGGCGGGTACGCCGACTGGTCGGGGACGTCCGGGGCGGCTCCCTTGGTCGCCGGGGTCGCGGCGTTGATCCGGTCCAAGTACCCGGAGCTGAGCGCCCCCGAGGTCATCAACCGCATCCTGGCGACGGCGCGGGACGCGGGGGAGCCCGGCGCGGACAGCCTCTACGGCCACGGGCTGCTGGACGCCGCCGCCGCCGTTTCCGCGGACGTCGCGCCGGTGGGGGCCAATCCGCTGGGCACCATTGCGGAATGGATTCGGATCCACCGACGGGGCCCGGCCGAGGCCCCGGCGCAGGCGCCGACCGCCAGCCCGGAGTCCGAATCAACGGTCCCGCCCGTGGCGGCGCCGACGCCGGTGGTTCCCGAGGTTCCCGGCGGCGCGCTTCCGGCTGTTATGGTCCTCGGGTTCGGCGGATTGCTGGCCGTTGTCGCCGGCGCCGGCGCCATTCACGTCCTGCGTGTGCGCCGGGCCCGGATCAGGGGAAACGTCGACGACGGCGCGATCGCCACGCACGAATGGAGTGAGGCGGACAAGCGCCGCGATCCGTTCGACTATCTTCCCGAAAGTCGCTAGTGAAGACTTTCACAATATCCTGATTTCGCGTACCATGGGTGGTATGCCAAACACCCTCCAGCTTTCTGACCGTCCGCGCGTTCTCGTCGTTGGCGGCGGCTACGTCGGCCTCTATGTGGCCATGAAACTGCAGAAGAAGGTCCGCGCCCACGGCGGCATCGTGACCCTCGTCGATCCCCTTCCCTACATGACGTACCAGCCGTTCCTGCCCGAGGTGGCCGCGGGCCAGATCGAGGCGCGCCACGCCATCGTTTCCCACCGCATGCACCTCAAGCACACCGAGCTCGTCACTGGACGAGTCACCGCGATCGACCACGCGAACCGGAAGGCCGTCGTCGTGCCGACCGAGGGCGAGCCGATCGAGTTCGAGTACCGCGACGTCGTCGTGGCCGCCGGCGCGATCACCCGCACGTTCCCGATCCCGGGACTCGCGGAGACGGGAATCGGACTGAAGACCATCGAAGAGGCCGTGGCACTGCGCAACCAGATCCTGGAGCGCATCGAGTCGGCCTCGACGATGACCGACGCCGTCGCCCGCGAGCGCGCGCTGACGTTCGCCGTCGTCGGTGGCGGGTTCGCCGGCATCGAGGCGATTACGGAGATCGAGGACATGGCGCGCGCCGCCGTCGCGCAGAACAACAGGATCGAAAACACGGAGCTTCGCTTCGTGATGATCGAGGCCATGGGCCGCATCATGCCCGAGGTCACCGAGGCACAGGCCGAATGGGTCGTCGAGCACATGCGGTCGCGTGGCATCGAGGTCCTCCTCAACACCTCGCTCGCCAAGGCCGAGGGCGGGATCCTTGAACTGATGAACATGGCGGACAAGAGCACCGGAGGCGTCTTCGGCGCGGACACGCTCATCTGGACCGCCGGAGTCCAGGCCAACCCCATGGTCCGCTCCACCGACTTCAACATCGAGCCCCGCGGCCGTGTGACCGCCGGGGTGGATCTGCGGATCGTCGACGCCGAGGGCAACCCCGTCGAGGGTGCCTGGGCCGCGGGCGACGTGGCTGCGGTGCCGGATACGACTGGCGGGCTTCCGGACGGGACATGCGTGCCGAACGCGCAGCACGCCGTGCGCCAGGCGAAGCTCCTGGCGAAGAACATCTACGCCGTTCGCTACGGCGTGGGCCGGATCAAGGACTACAAGCACCAGAACCTCGGCGCGGTCGCCGGATTCGGCGCCTGGAAGGGCGTGGCCAAGATCATGGGCGTCCACCTCAAGGGCGCGCCGGCTTGGCTGGCGCACCGCGGATACCACGGCATGGCGATGCCCACGTTCGAGCGCAAGTTCCGCGTGGTGAGCGGATGGTTCCTCAGCCTGTTCTTCAACCGCGATACGACGCAGATCTTCGACCTGCAGACGCCGCGTCGCCAGTTCGTGGAGGCCGCGACGCCGAAGCCCAAGCAGGCCGAGAAACCCAAGCCGGAGAACGCTGATAGGATCTCGGAGCCGACGACGGAAAAATAGCCGAAAGATCACTCCCGGCGGGGGCGGAAAGGCAGGCGCCGTTCCGCCCCCGCCATGCTTGCGGACCACGGTAGGATCTATCCGCACGCCCCCATAGCCCAATTGGCAGAGGCAGGGGACTTAAAATCCCTGTGTTGTCGGTTCGAGTCCGACTGGGGGTACAGGTTTATCGACCCCGCGCCCCGGCATGTCCGGAGTCCAACCGGTCGGCCCGCCCACGAACCACCACCCCAATGAGGAGCTGTACATGGCCCAGGACTACGACGAGATGCGTCCGGACGTTGCCGAAGCGAGCAACGCGACACTGAAGACCGTCCAGACGATGAACGCCCCCGACGCGCGAAGCATTTCGGCCGATTTGGACGAATCGGAGAACCTCGACGGCGTGACACTGCCGGGAGGGGAACCGTCCGACGAGGAGCTGGTGATCGCCGTGGTTCCGCAGGGTGACGACGAGTTCACCTGCGGTAGCTGCTTCCTGGTGCGCCACCGTTCCCAGATCGTCGGCGAATCCGGCGGCATGAGCATCTGCAGGGACTGCGACGGCTAGACGATATGAAGTGCGGCTTCGGTTCGGGGTCGTAGGACTGGAACCTCGGGTTCAAAGCCGGGCGTGGATTGCCAGTCCCGCGGTCTATTTCGCCCAGCCGGGCGGGTGTGGACTGGTAGAGCCACATTTGAACGTCTGGAGGTTCCAGTCATGAATCAGCGTACCTATGTCGGTTTGGATGTCCATGCCCGCAGCGTCGTTGGCTGCGCGATCGACCGAAGGACCGGGGAGATCATCCGGCAGCGCTTGCCGGGGAACAACGCCGGGGTCCTGGACTGGGTGTCCGGTCTGGGGCAGCCGGTGCGGGTCGTCTACGAGGCCGGACCGACCGGCTTCTCACTGGCCAGGGACCTCGAAGGTGCGGGGTGCCCGTGCCTGGTCGCGGCCCCGTCGAAACTGCAGAGGCCGCCCGGGGACCGGGTGAAGACCGACGCCCGCGACGCGGAGCATCTGGCCCGGTTGAATCTGTTGGACCAGATCACCGCGGTGGCCGTTCGGGCCTGTCAAGTTTGCTGTGTAAGGGGCCGGTCGGTTATCCGGTCTGCCAGGTGGTCAGATCGGGAGTCTGTTGGGGAATTGGATGGCGAATGCGTTGAGTGCTTGGTGCCATCCGGCGGTGCCGGTTCCGAGTTCTCCGCCCCTGGTCGTTTCGATGTTGCGGATCCCCAGATAGACCAGTTTGATCGCGGCCTCGTCCGAGGGGAACGAACCTCTGGTTTTGGTGATTTTGCGCAGCTGGTAGTTGATCGATTCGATCTGGTTGGTGGTGTAGATGACCTTGCGGATCCCGGGGGTGAACGCCAGGAACGGCGTGAAGTCCTCCCACGCGTTCCGCCACGCCAGCACCGCACCGGGGGCCTTGGTGCCCCAGGCCTCGGCGAAGTGCTCCATGGCCAGCTGGGCTGCCTCCACGGTCGCTGCGGTGTAGATCGGGCGCATGTCCCTGGCCATCGTTTTACGGTCCTTGTAGGAGGCGTATTTCATGGCAGTGCGCAGCAGGTGGACCACGCAGGTCTGGACCACGGTTTCGGGGTAGACGCTGTTGACCGCGGTCGGCAATCCGGTCAGCCCGTCGCAGCACAGGATGAGGATGTCGCGGGTTCCGCGGTTGCGGATTTCGGTCAGGACGTTCGCCCAGAACTTCGCCCCCTCCGAGGCGCCGAGCCAGAGTCCCAGGACCTGCTTGCGGCCCTCCAAATCAACGCCCACGGCCACGTGGCAGGCCTTGTTGACCACGACGCCGCCGTCCCGGATCTTCAGCCAGATGGCGTCGATATAGACGATCGGGTAGACCTCCTCCAAGGGCCGGGACTGCCAGTGGGTGATCTCGTCGGCGATGACGTCGGTGACGCGGGAGATCGTCGCGGCCGAGACGCGCGATCCGTAGATCTCCTCCAGATGGGAACCGATATCGCGGGTGCTCATCCCTCGGGCGTAGAGGGACAGGACCATGTCCTCGACCTTGCCCAGCCGGCGGGCTCCCTTGGGGACGATGACCGGCTCGAAGGAGCTGTTCCGGTCCCGCGGCACGGTGATCTGCAAGGGGCCCTGCAGGGTCTGCACGCTCTTGGTGGTTTTTCCGTTGCGGGAGTTGCCCGTCCCGGCTCCGGCGGGGTCCCCGGACTCGTAGCCGAGGTGGTCGCTGAGCTCGGTCTCCAAAGACCGTTCCAGGACCGCCTTGGTCATCCGGGACAGCAGCTCCTCGACCCCGTGCCGGCCCTCACCGAGGTCCTCGGCGGCGCTCACCAATGCGTCGATCTGATCGGCGCTCAAAACGCCATCCAACGGATTCTCAATCATGGTGTTCTTGGCCAAAACGGCCCGTCCTTTCACAGGGTAAAACCTCAGGTCACACCCCAGTTAGAGACCGGACCCTTACACAGACAATGAAACACCCTCGGCCGTTCCCGGGATCGGTCGGGAGGCCGCCCGGGACCTGGCCCGCGCCCGCGAGGACGTGCGCTCGGATCTGATGCGCGCACGGCACCGGCTTTCGAAGCTGCTCCTGCGCCACGGCATCGCCTATTCCGGCGGCCAGGCCTGGACCGGTGTCCACCACACCTGGCTGCACCAACAGCACTTCGCCGACCGGAACCTGCAGGCCGCCTACGAAACCTGCCTGGAAACCGTCGAGCTCACCCTGGACCGGAGGGACCGGCTCGATGCCCGGATCACGGCCCTGGCCGAGACCGAGCCCTACGCCGAGGTCGTTCACGCGTTGATGTGTCTGCGCGGCATCAGCGTGCTCACCGCGTTCGGGCTCACCGTCGAGGTCGGGGACTGGACCCGTTTCAACGGCAAGACGATCGGCGCCTACCTCGGGCTCGTGCCCTCGGAACATTCATCCGGGGCCGCCCGGTCCCAGGGCTCGATCACCAAGACGGGCAACACCCACGCCCGCCGGCTCCTGGTCGAGGCGGCCTGGCACCATCGGCGGAACTACCAGCCCTCCCGGGAAATGCGGGCACGCTGGGACAAGGCCGACGAGGCGTCCCGTGCCCGCGGGCACCAGGGCAACCACCGGCTGCACCGCCAGTGGGAGAACTTCGAGGCCCGCCACAAACGCCGTGTGATCGCCAACGTCGCGGTCGCACGGGAACTGGCCGGATGGTGCTGGTCCCTGGCCGCGCCCGTGCAGCAGGAGCACCCATGGCCAGCTGAGTGAAAGAACGTCCCGACGCCCACCGGTGCCCGAGCGGCTCGGCAGCGTGGAGGAAACCCGCGACACACCTATGGGCAACCGGTCGCTGACCGGCGACGCCCGACATTGCTAGACCAGCGGTCACCCTCCAGCCGAACACCTCGTCCTGCGGTACCCAACCCGCGCATATCAGTCTGACAGCGCCGTCGAACACGACGCGCCGGCCCCGGCCACCACCGGACAGCGGGAACGAAAAGAGCGGTCCACGACACCCAGCCGCGGACCGCTCACCTCTGCCTCTTGACAGCACGTACCTACATATCAGTGGGAGAACTTCGAGGCCCGCCACAAACGCCGTGTGATCGCCAACGTCGCGGTCGCACGGGAACTGGCCGGATGGTGCTGGTCCCTGGCCGCGCCCGTGCAGCAGGAGCACCCATGGCCAGCTGAGTGAAAGAACGTCCCGACGCCCACCGGTGCCCGAGCGGCTCGGCAGCGTGGAGGAAACCCGCGACACACCTATGGGCAACCGGTCGCTGACCGGCGACGCCCGACATTGCTAGACCAGCGGTCACCCTCCAGCCGAACACCTCGTCCTGCGGTACCCAACCCGCGCATATCAGTCTGACAGCGCCGTCGAACACGACGCGCCGGGCCCGGCCACCACCGGACAGCGGGAACGAAAAGAGCGGTCCACGACACCCAGCTGCGGACCGCTCACCTCTGCCTCTTGACAGCACGTACCTACATATCAGGTGTATTGACCACTGAGGTTGGGTACGCGGGACGCTGGTGGAAGTCCTCGTAGCGAAGTGTGGCCTCGGTGGTGATTGTAGTGGTGTTGCCAGGCTTCGAAAGCGGCAACGCGTTCGGTCTCCGAGGTGTAGGTGCGGGCGTAGGCCCATTCCTCGAGCATGGTGCGGTTGTAGCGTTCGACCTTGCCGTTGGTTTGGGGCCGGTAGGGACGGGTGCGCTTGTGCTTGATGTCCGGGCCCAGGGCGTCCCGGAAGGCGTGGGACCGGTAGCAGGATCCGTTGTCGGTCAGCACGCGCCGCACCTCGACGCCGCAGCTGTTGAAGTGGGCGTTGGCCCTTTCCCAGAACGCGGCAGCCGTCTCCTTTTTCTCGTCGCCGAGGATCTCGGTGTACGCCAGGCGGGAGTGGTCATCGACCGCGTTGTGCAGGTACGCGTAGCCGGGCCTGCGGTTGGCCGCGGTGCCGGTCTTGTTCCGCCGGCCCGCGGCCTTGCCCAGGGCCTTGTGGCCGCCGCCGTCGGGGATCCGGCCCAGCTTCTTGATGTCGACGTGGACCAGGTCCCCGGGGCGTTCGTGCTCGTAGCGGCGGATGTTCCGGCCCGTGGCGCGGTCCTGCCACTTCAGTTTGGAAAGCCCGTGGCGGGAGAGGACCTTGTGCACCGTCGAGGGATGCATCCCCAGTCGGTACCCGATGCGTGCCGGACCCCAGCGTCGGTTCGCGCGCATGGCGATGATCCTGCGCTCGCGGCGGACCGGGGTCCGGTGTCGGCAGCTCTCGGGCCGGCTGGAACGGTCGTCCATGCCCTCGGCGCCGAGCTCGCGGTAGCGACCTGCCCACCGGGCGGCGGTGGTGGCCGAGACCTGGAAGCGCTCTGCGGCCCGCCGCAGGGGCCAACCGTCCTCGACGATGGCTTGGGCCAGGGACAAGCGCCCCCTCGGCGCGAGACGTGCGTTAGCGTGGACCATGGAAGACCTCCTGTGGTGAGACGGACTCTGAATAAGCCCACACTCACCCGGAGGTCTTCCTTGTTTCAATCACCCACGCCGAGCGTTACCAACGTTCGTGGTCAATACAGCTAGGCAAGTGAAAAACCACGGGCGTGACCGGCACCCCCGCCGGCCGTGCCTGCTATCGTGTCTGGACCGGTTTCCGGGCCGGATGTTCCCTTGCGAGCGGAAAATAAGCGAGTTCTGAAGCGAATGTGAGCGACGTTACAAGGATGTAACAAAAAACCCTTACGGCGGCCTGCTTTCTGGACTACTTTCTAGTAATCAGGAAACCCTGAGACATGCATCACAGAGCCCATCACGCTCTTTGCCGAGGAGAAGACCCATATGACTGCATCCAACGATGCCCGCTTTGCCCGCGGTGCCAAGTTCTTGGCTGCCGGCGCGGCGATCGCGTTGATGGCCACCGCCTGTGGTGGCGGCGCATCCACCAGCGACACGTCCGAGGAGTCGGACGCTGCGCTCAAGATAGGTTCCCTGTTGCCCACCACGGGCGCTCTGGCCTTCCTCGGCCCCCCGGAAATCGCCGGCGTGAACCTGGCCATCAAGGAAATCAACGAGGCGGGCGGGGTCAACGACAAGGACGTCGAGGTGATCCACCGCGACTCGGGAGACACCACGACCAACATCGCGACGCAGTCCACCACCGACATGCTGGGCCAGGGCGTGTCCGCCATTATCGGGGCCGCATCCTCCGGTGTCTCCAAGACGGTCATCAACCAGATCACCGGCGCAGGCGTCATCCACTTCTCGCCCGCCAACACTTCGCCGGACTTCACGGACTGGGACGACGACAACCTTTATTGGCGCACCGCCCCGTCGGATGTCATGCAGGGCAAGATCCTCGGCAACTTCATGGTGAGCCAGGGCGCGGCCAACGTCGGCATGATCGTGCTCAACGACGCGTACGGCACCGGTCTGGCGACCAACATCAAGGAATCGGTGGAGGGCGCGGGCGGCACCATCGTCGCCGAGTCGATGTTCAACGAGGGCGACTCGCAGTTCTCCTCGCAGGTGGACGACGTCGTCGCGGCAAACCCCGACGCGATTGCGATCATCTCCTTCGACCAGTCGAAGTCGATCGTCCCGCTGCTCGTCCAGAAGGGCATCACGCCGGACCAGATGTACTTCGTCGACGGAAACCTCTCCGACTACTCGAAGGACTTCGACAAGGGAACGCTGGAGGGCGCCTACGGCACCCAGCCCGGTTCCTTCGCCAAGGACGACTTCAAGGAGCGCCTGGCCGAGATCGACGACTCGCTCGAGGTCTGGAACTACGCGGGCGAGTCCTACGACGCGACGAACCTGGTGGCCCTTGCCGCCGTGGCCGCCGGATCCACCGACGGCAAGGCCATCGCGGAGAAGCTGCAGGAAGTCTCGGTCGAAGGCGAAAAGTGCAACGACTTCGCGTCCTGCAAGACGCTGCTCGACGCCGGAACCGACATCGACTACGACGGCATCTCCGGTCCGATCAGCTTCTCCGAGAAGGGTGACGTCTCGGAGGGCATCATGGGTATCTACCAGTACGACGAGAACAACGTTCCGCAGCCGTCGAAGGAAGAGGCCGGAGCGGTCTAACGCACGAACACCCGCACCATCCGGAGGGCCCGCCGCAGGGGGAAAGCGGCGGGCCCTCCGCGTTGGCGGCTGACACGCAAACCGCTCAGGTGCCCCCACGGGAACGGCCGCCGCACCCCAAGGGAGTGCGGCGGCCACGTTCGTTGCGGAGGGCTTCGGACGGCTACTTGTCGCCGTTCGCCACCTTGTCCGCGAGGTCGCCCAGATAGAGTTCGATGACCTTCGGATCCTTCATGAGGTCCCGCCCAGTGCCCGTGTAGGCGTCCTTGCCCTGGTCCAGGACGTAGGCGCGATCGCAGATCTGCAGGCAGCGACGCGCGTTCTGCTCGACCATGATGACGCTGACCCCGGCGCGGTTGATCTCGTGAACCCTCAGGAACGTCTCGTCCTGCTTGACGGGGGAGAGCCCCGCCGACGGCTCGTCGAGCAACAACACCGCCGGATCCATCATCAGCGCGCGACCCATTGCCACCATCTGACGCTCTCCACCGGAAAGCGATCCGGCGCGCTGGGCGCGGCGTTTGCCCAGTTCGGGGAAGAGCGACGCGACAAAGTCGAATCGCTCGGAGAAGTCCTTCGGGCGCTGGTACATGCCCATTTGGAGGTTCTCCTCGATGGTCAGCGTCTGGAACACGTTGTTGGTCTGCGGAACGAATCCGATGCCGCGGGCCACGAGGCGGTTGGCCTTGAGCCCCGTCAGATCCTGCCCCCGAACCACGACGGATCCGGAATGGACCTTGACGAGTCCGAACATGGCCTTCAGGAGCGTCGACTTTCCGGCCCCGTTGGGTCCGATGATGCCGATCAACTCGCCCTGGCGGGCCTCGATGCTGCACCCGTTGAGGATGTTCACCCCCGGCAGGTAGCCCGCGACCAGGTCCGTCACGGTCACGACCGCGTCGGCGTCCTGGGAGCGCGCGGCCTCCGAGTTGCCCTGGTGCCTGGTCATCGCTTGCCCTCCGTGGAATCGTCCTGCGTGTCGTCCGTTCGTCCTTCGGGGGCGGCGGATCGCCCGCCGGGGGAGGCATCCGAGCCGGCGGGGCCGGCGAGGATTCCGGCATCCTGGGTGCCGACCACCGACTCCTCGTCGGCCGCGAGCTGTTCCTCCAGCACCTCGGCACCGTGCTCCGAACCCAGATCGACGTCGTGGTGCGCGCCGAGATAGGCGTCGATGACGGCCTTGTCCTGCATGACTTCGGCGGGCGGACCCTCCGCGACGACGCGTCCCTCCGCCATGACGACGACCCAGTCCGCGATGTGGCGGACCACGTGCATGTCGTGTTCCACAAACAGCACGGTCATTCCTTCGCCCTTGAGGTTCTTGATGTGGTCTAGCAGGGACTGGGTCAGAGCCGGGTTGACGCCGGCCATGGGCTCGTCCAACATGACCAGCCGTGGGTTGGTCATCAGGGAACGGGCCATCTCCAGGAGTTTGCGCTGTCCGCCCGAGAGGGAGGCCGCGTAGTCGGCCCGCTTCGTGTCCAGCTTGAACTTCGCCAGCAGCCCGTCGGCCGTCGTCGTGATCTCCTTTTCCCGGTTCCGCCACAGGCCCGCGAACAGGGCCTTGGCCAGGCTCTCGCCCGGTTGCCGGTCCGCGCCGAGGCGCATGTTCTCGATGACGGTGAGCTTGCCCATGACCTTGGTCAGCTGGAACGTGCGGACCATGCCCATGCGCGCCACCTTGTGCGGGGCGACGCCGGCGAGCTTGCGGCCGTCGAACTCCCAGTCGCCGCTGTTCGGGACGTCGAAGCCGGTCAACAGGTTGAAGAGCGTCGTCTTGCCCGCGCCGTTCGGGCCGATCAGTGCGGTGATCTTGTGCCGGGGGATCTCCAGGTAGTCGACGTCGACGGCCTTGAGCGCCCCGAACGAGCGCGTGACGTTCCGGGCGACCAGGATGGGGTCGCGCTTGGCGCACCCGGGGCCGGCCGGGCCGGTGGCGATGGGCCGGCTGTCGGTCATGTGGTTCTCGTCGGTGAGGGTTGCGCCGTGGTCCCGGGGGGATTCGGCCGGTTGTGCGGCGTGGCTCATGCGAATGCCAGCTCCTTCTTGTTGCCGAGGATTCCCTGCGGACGGAAGACCATTAGTGCCATCAGCGCCACGCCCACGAGGATGTAGCGCAACTGCCCGGCTTGGGCGGCGCTCAGGAACGTGATGACGCCCGCCTGGATCAGACCCAGCAGGATGCCCTGCGTCAGCGAGAGCACGACCCAGAAGATCATTGCACCGATCACGGATCCGAAGACCGTGGCCATGCCGCCGAGCAGCAGGGCCGTCCAGAGGAAGAACGTCAGCTCCGTGCCGTAGTTGGCCGGTTGTACGGCCCCGGTCGGCAGCGTGAAGATGATGCCCGCCAGCGAGCCGAAGATGCCGCCGATGATCAGCGCCTGCATCTTGTAGACGAACACGTTCTTGCCCAGGGAGCGAACGGCGTCCTCGTCCTCGCGGATGCCCTTGAGGACGCGTCCCCACGGGCTGCGCATCAGCAGCATGACAATGCCGGCACACAGGAGCACAACCGTCCATGCCACCAGTGTGATCCACAGGCTGCGATCGTTGAAGCGCAGGGGGCCGAGATTGTAGGATCCGGCCGTGAACGGACTCATCGCGTAGAACGTCCGCTCGAAGGACGCGAGGCCGTTGGCGGATCCCGTGACCCTGGTGAGGGAGTTGGTCGTCACCACATAGCGGACGATCTCCGCCGCCGCGATGGTCACGATGGCAAGGTAGTCCGCCCGGAGCCGGAGCGTGGGTATGCCGAGCAGCAGGGCGAAGACCACCGAGCAGCCGATGGCCGCGAGCACCGCGACGAAGAGCGGCGCGTCGAAGGTCAGCGTGGAGATGGCGAAGCCGTAGGCGCCCACGGCCATGAAGCCGGCCTGGCCGAAGTTCAGCAGGCCGCCGTAGCCGAAGTGCACGGCGAGTCCGAGCGCGCCAAGTGCGTAGGCGGCCGTTTGCGGGCTGACGATCTCGCCGAGGGCGTTTCCGAAGATGGTTGCGAAGTCCATGGTTTTCTCCTAGCCCACTCGCTCTTTGCGGCCCAGGATGCCCTGGGGCCGAAAGAGGAGGACGGCGATCATAACGAATAGTGCCCCGACGTATTTGAGGTCGGCTTCGAGCCAGATCGTGGAGATCTCCACCATGAGACCCACCAGGACGGACCCGATCAGGGCCCCGAAGACGGTGCCTAGCCCGCCGAGGGTGACACCCGCGAAGATCAGGAGGAGGATCTGCTGGCCCATGTTGAAGGACACCCCGGGACGGTAGTACGCCCACAGGATGCCGCCCAGCGCGGCGAGCATGCCACCGACCACCCACACCATGCGGATCACGGCATCGACGTCGATGCCCGACGCGGAGGCAAGCGCCGGGTTGTCCGCGACGGCACGCGTGGCCTTGCCCCAGCGGGTCTTCAGGAGCAGCAGGCCGAGGACGGTGATGACCACCAGCGAGATGACCAGAGAAGTCAGGTTGTTCCGCGTGATGCCCACCGTGCCGAACTCGATGATCGGGCTCTGCGCACCGGGGAGCTGCCGCGTGGATCCGCCGAAGAAAAATTGGATGATGTAGCGGACGGCCAACGCGAGGCCGATGCTGACGATCATCATCGGCACCAGGGCGGACCCACGGCGCCGGAGGGGGCGCCAGAGTCCCCAGTCCTGGACGTACCCGAAGGCGCCGCCGGCGACGACCGCGAGGATCATCGCGAGCCACACCGGCATGCCGGTCGTGCTGAGCGCGAACGCGACGACGGCGCCGAACGTCACCATCTCGCCGTGCGCGAAGTTGGTGAGCCCGGTGGTGCCGAAAATGAGGGACAGGCCGACGGCGGCGAGGGCCAGCAGGAGGCCGAAGCTCAGTCCCGCCAACGCCCGTTCCGCGAGCGTGTCCACGAAGCTCACCTGCGTGGCCGCGGCCGCCTCGCCGACCTGGAAGATCACGCCAACGTTCGACGTCGTTCCGAACTCCACCGTGCGGGGGTTCTGCTGGCCTTCGCCCAGCGGGGCGTCGTCGGGCAAAGTGCCGATGTCGAGTTCCACCTGGTAGGTGGACTTCTCGGGGACGACGATTTCCCAGCGTCCGTTGTCGTCCGTGACGGCTTCGCCACTAAAGCCGGTGCCTGTGGCGGTTATGCGGACCCCCTCCAACGGTTCCGGGCCGTTGCGCAGGGTTCCGCGGATGGCGAGCTCTTGTTCGGATGCCTGCGCCGCAACCATCTGCGGGGTCGCCGTCGATGGTTGGGCGTGGACCGCGGTCGCGGTGGCGAACAAAGATGCCAGCAGCGCCAGCATCAGTGCGCCAAGGAAACCCCAGCGGGTCAGGCGTCGGGAGTGAATCACGTGGTGGACCTCCGGTGTGGGGGCGTCCCCGCCTGTGGGCGGGAATGAGCGGTGCGGCGATGAGCCTGTGACCTGTGTCACTAGTACCGCTTATCGTAGCGCCGCTATGTTTCCTGCCAGTCAAGTCAATGTTCCCTGAGAGGTCGCAATACGATAACGACTGTCAATTCTTGACAACCGGCCAGGGATCGGGCCGCCGCGCGGGGTTCTGTGCCGTGCGACTCGGGTTCCCTTGGGGGAAAATTTCGCCCTGCGGACAATCCGGGGATAGATCGGCGGCTGTTGCGCGTTGTAACAGTAGGCTTGTCATCAACAACCATTTGAGGAGAATCAATGGCACTCGGGGGAAATCCGGTCTTCAACTCGAAGTCCTTCCGCTCACAGACCAATCCGCAGGCTTCCATGGGAGGCATGGCCACGGCGCAGCAGTCGCAGGCCACCATGAACGCCCAGCAGCTTGAGGACCTGTACAGCCAGCGTTCGGCCGGCCCCGCCGACACCGGACGCATGACGTACAACGACGTCGTGACCAAGACGCTGATGTCCTTCGGACTGCTGGTCGTCGGCGCCCTCGTCGGCTGGCAGCTCCCCGGACTCATGCTCCCGGCGGTGCTGATCGGGCTGGTGCTGGGCCTCGTCAACAGCTTCAAGAAGGAGCCCTCGCCGGCGCTGATCCTGCTATACGCGGGAGTCGAGGGCGTCTTCATCGGCGGGCTGTCCGGCGTCCTGGAGTCACTGTATCCGGGGATCGCTATCCAGGCCGTCGCGGCGACGTTGAGCGTTTTCGCCGTCACGCTGGTGCTGTACCGCTCGGGCAAGTACCGCGCCACCCCCAAGATGACGAAGATGTTCATGATCGCCATGGTCGGGTACCTGGTGTTTTCGCTCGTGAACCTCGGCATGATGATGTTCGGGGTCACCGACAGCATGTTCGGGATGCGCACCGGTTGGTTCGGTCTGGCGATCGGCGCACTGGCCGTCCTGATGGCCACCTACGCACTGGTCCTCGACTTCACGTCGATTGAGGCGGGCGTCCGCAACGGCGCGCCCGAGAAGTACTCCTGGACCGCCGCGTTCGGCCTGACCGTGACCATGGTCTGGCTCTACGTGGAGATCCTGCGGATCATCGCGATCATCAGGGAAATGACCCAGTAGCCACCCGGCTCACGGCGAACCAACGATGGCGGCACCCGAACGGGTGCCGCCATCGTCACCTATTCCGCCGGCGGCACGCAATGGCGCTAACGTAAGTCCATGACCGAGCAAGAACGGGAGGCCCCCGGACAGGCCGCCACGGGCCGCCAGTGGACGATCCGCAACGGGCCCGCCGAGGCCACGGTCACCGAACTCGCCGCCTCGTTGCGTTCCTACCGAAGGCACGGCCTGGATCTGGTGGAGCCGTACGCGGCCGACGAGCTTCCGCCGTCGGGCTCCGGAATCCTTTTGGCGCCCTGGGCCAACCGGATCCGCGACGGCCGGTGGACACTGGACGGCAAGGTCCAGCAACTCGACATCACCGAACCGTCCCGCGGCAACGCGTCGCACGGACTGCTGCGCAACACCGGGTATGCGCCGGTGTCCGTCGAGCCCGCGTCCGTGACGCTGCGGGGGGAGATCTTTCCGCAGCACGGCTTCCCCTTCCGCATGACGCACACGGCGAAGTATGCCCTCGACGACGACGGACACCTGGCGGTAAGTCAGGAGCTCCTGAACCACGGAGCCGGTTCGGCGCCCGCCGCCATCGGCGCGCATCCCTACCTGCGGATCGGCCACGTACCCATCGGGGACCTGGTGCTCACGGTGAACGGAGACCGCAGGCTGGTCACCGACGGGAAACTTATTCCGACGTCGGAGGAGGGCGTCACCGGCGACGCCGATTTCCGCCGCGGACGCCGCCTCGACGAAGTGCGCGTCGACGTGGCCCTCACCGGGCTGGTGCCGGACGCCGACGGCCCGTACCGGCACGTCCTCGAGGCCCCCGATGGCCGCAAGGTGGCACTGTGGGCCGATGCCACATTCCCCTACGCGCAGATCTTCGTGACGGAGACCTACCGCGGCCGGCCGCTCGCGGTCGCCGTGGAGCCCATGTCCGCGCCGGCCGACGCCTACAACAGCGGAAACGGCCTCGTCCGCTTGGCCGCCGGCGAAAGCCTGTCCGGCACCTGGGGCATCCAATCATGGCTGTGACGCCACCGCTGCCGCGGCGGGCGCCGGACGAGGACGTCCCGTACGGCGTGCGCATCGCCGCCGCCTGGTCGTGGAGGATGATCGCCATCATCCTCGCCGCGGGCATCGTCGTCTGGCTGTTGTCCCATGTGTCGCTCCTCGTCATCCCGGTAATGGTCGCGGCGCTGTTGTCCGGGCTCCTTTCGCCGATCGTGTCCTTTCAGCGGCGGCACGGGCTGCCCAACGGCGTCGCCACGGCGCTGACCGTCGTCGGCTTCCTCGCCGTCGTCGTCGGATCGCTCTCCGTCGTGGGGCGCACCCTCGCGCGCGGCTTCGCGTCCCTCTGGGACCAGGCCCTCACCGGACTCTCGCAGATCCAAGGATGGCTCGCCACGGGTCCCTTGCAGATCTCCAACGAGGAACTCGACGGCTACATCGAGAACGCGTTGCGCGAACTGCAGGACAACAGCGCGTCCATCGTGACCGGCGCGCTGTCCTGGGGCAGCAGCCTCGGGCACCTCGCGGCGGGTTTCCTGCTGGCCGTCTTCGCCCTGGTGTTCTTCCTGCTCGAGGGCGGCCGGATCTGGCGATTCCTCGTCGGCCTGATGCCCAGGCAGGCCCAGACCGCAACCGGCGGTGCCGGACGCCTCGGCTGGCGGACACTGGTCAACTACGTCCGCGTCCAGCTCTTTGTCGCCTTCGTGGACGCCGTGGGCATCGGCCTCGGCGCGCTGATCCTGGGGGTGCCATTGGCCTTGCCCCTCGGCGTACTGGTCTTCATCGGATCCTTCATCCCTATTCTCGGTGCGCTGGTGACCGGCGCGCTGGCCGTGCTGTTGGCGCTCGTGGCCAACGGGTGGGTCAACGCGCTGATCATGCTGGCGGTCGTCCTGATCGTGCAGCAGGCCGAGTCGCACATCCTGCAGCCACTGGTGATGGGCAAGGCGGTCAGCCTGCATCCGCTGGCGGTGGTCCTCGCCGTCGCGGGCGGCTCGATGATCGCGGGCATCGCCGGCGCCCTGTTCGCGGTTCCCGTGATGGCCGTCTTGAGCACGATGGTGCGCTATATCGCCGGTCGCGGTTGGGACGCCGACGGTCCCGCCGCGAATCCGCCGCCGCCTGCCGGACAGGCCCCGGCGGACACGGACGGCGAGGGGCCGCCGCGCGCGGGGCCGTTCGTCCCAGGCACGGTAGGCACCCCATGAACAACGACCCCTCGAGAAAGCCGGACATGAACACCAAGACCGCACCAGTCACCCTCGCGGACGTCGAATCGGCGGCGAAACTCCTCGAGGGGGTGATTGCCCGCACTCCGGTGGAGCACTCGCGCGCCATCGGCCTGGTGACCGGATCGGAAGTGTTCCTCAAGTGCGAGAACCTGCAGAAGGCCGGTTCGTTCAAGGTCCGCGGGGCCTATGTGCGCATGGCCAGGCTCTCGCCCGAGGAGCGGGCGCGCGGCGTCGTGGCGGCCTCGGCCGGCAACCATGCGCAGGGCGTCGCGGTCGCCGCGGACAGGCTCGGCATCAAGGCGCGCATCTACATGCCGCTCGGCGTCGCGCTTCCCAAGCTCACGGCGACCAAGGACCACGGGGCCGAGGTCGTGCTGCATGGCCACAACGTGGACGAGGCCTTGGCCGAGGCGAAACGGTATGCCGACGCCACCGGATCGGTCTTCGTCCACCCGTTCGACAACGCCGACATCATCGCCGGCCAGGGAACCATCGGCCTCGAGGTGCTCGAACAGCTGCCCGACGTCGACACGGTCCTCATGGGAGTGGGCGGCGGAGGGCTGCTGGCCGGAGTCGCGGTGGCCATCAAGGCCAGGGCGCTGGAGCTGGGCCGCGACATCCGGGTGATCGGCGTCCAGGCCGAAAACGCCGCGGCCTACCCGCCCTCCCTCGCGGCCGACGCCCTCGTGCCGCTGGAGAAGGTCTCGACGATGGCCGACGGCATCGCGGTGGGGCGCCCGGGCCAGCTGCCGTTCCAGATCATCCGGGAGCTCGTCGACGACGTCGTCACCGTCAGCGAGGACGCGCTGGCGCGCGCACTGGTCTTCCTGCTGGAACGCTCGAAGCTGGTGGTGGAGCCCGCCGGCGCGGTGGGAGTCGCCGCGCTGCTGGAGGGCAAGCTGGCCGAGATGGGCATCGAGTCCAAGAAGACGGCCGTCATCCTCTCGGGCGGGAACATCGATCCGCTGCTGATGCTCAAGGTGATCCAGCGCGGATTGTCCGTCGCCGGCCGCTACCTGACGGTTCGCATGATGCTGGACGACAGGGCAGGCGAACTGGCCACGATCTCGCGCGTCATCGCGGAGTCCGACGCCAATGTGACCCGAGTGGACCACACGCGTGTCGGTGGTTCGTTGAGCATGGGCGACGTGGCCATCACGATCGACATGGAAACCAAGGGCCACCTCCATTCCGAGCAGGTGCTGCAGAACCTCCGCGCCGAGGGCTTCCAACCCGTCGTCGTGCACCCCTAGTCCGTCGGGCGGTCCGGCGCGAAAAGGGCGGGCCGGCCACCGAAAGGTGACCGGCCCGCCCTTTGTGGCGCCTCGGCTAGCCCTGGAAGGGCTTGGCGGAGACGATTTCGACGCTGATGTCCTTGCCGTTCGGCGCGGTGTAGGAGAGCTTGTCCCCGACCTTCTTGCCGTGCACGGCGGCGCCGATGGGGGAGCGCTCGCTGTAGACCTCGAGGCCCGAGTCGCCGGCGACCTCGCGGCTGCCGAAGAGGAAGGTGGTGTCGTCGCCGGCGATGACGGCCTCGACCAGCATGCCGGGCTCGACGATGCCGTCGTCCGCGGGGGACTCGCCGACGTGGGCCTTCTGCAGGAGGTCCTTGAGGTAGGTGATGCGGGCCTCGGCCTTGCCCTGCTCCTCCTTGGCGGCGTGGTAGCCGCCGTTTTCCTTGAGGTCGCCCTCCGAGCGGGCCTGCTCGATTCGGTCCACGATTTCGGAGCGACCAGGTCCCTGCAGGTGTTCGAGTTCGACGGTCAGGCGGTCGAAGGCCTCCTGGGTGAGCCAGACGACTGCTTCATTGTTCGTGGGCACGTACTTCTCCTTGTAGTGATGGGCCGGACGCCTGTCCGGCCGCAGAACTTCCTCTGACTCCAGGAGGCGCTCCCCATGGCGGGAAGTGCCCTCTCAAGCAAAGACCCCGCCTGCGGGTTGGTGAAGGCGTTCGCTCACCAACGATGGCGGGGTGGATCGTATTAGATACATTTTAGCCACTATCTTGGCCAAACCCCAACCGGCGACGCGCCATGTGGCGCGCAAGTCCGCGGGTCAGCGTTCCCAGCAAGAGCCGACGCCGCCCGTGACGCCCAGGGATTCCGTGCGCATGTCGACGACCTGCCGCGTCTTTTCGCGACCGTTTCCCTTGCCGCCTTCCAGCACGACAGTCTTCCAGCCGACGACGGCGTAGCTCTCGTTGAGCACGCGGACGGAGCACTCCACGCTGTCCGCGGCGTTCTTGTCCACGTCGAAGACCACGGTGGCCGACGCGGGGGAGCTGATCTCGAAGGCAATGTCCTTGGACGTGATGTCCTGCGTGTTCCACACGGCCAACAGGCCCGCGGCGGCCACCGACAGCACGAGGGCCACGATGATGGCGATATTTCTTTGCCGCGGGGCGATGGCGCGCTTGGGCGCGCCATAGCGATTGGCTAGGCTTGAGACCGGCGCGTTGTCCGGACTCCCGGCGGCCGCTGACTGGTGGGAATTCATCCCGTCCAGTCTATGTCCTTTCCGGCTGCTGCCCACCGGCCGCACCGGAACCGGAGGGAGCAACACCCAGTGGAAAACCCCCGTATTGTCCCGATTCCGCCGTCCGATGGACTGCGCCTGCTTGCCGTGCACGCGCACCCCGACGACGAGTCGAGTAAGGGCGCCGCAACGATGGCCGCCTACGTGGCGGCCGGGGCCGAAGTCATGGTTGCGAGCTGCACGGGAGGGGAGCGCGGCGACATCCTCAACGCGGCGGCCGGTGAGCTTGCGCACGCGCACCGCGACCTTGCCGGCCTCAGGCGCCAGGAAATGGCCGAGGCCGCCGAGGTCCTGGGGATCACGCACCGGTGGCTGGGCTTCGTCGACTCGGGGCTTCCCGAAGGCGATCCGCTGCCGGCCCTGCCGTTCGGATGCTTCGCGCTCCAGCCCTTGGAGAGGGCCGCGGCGCCGCTGGTCCGTCTCATCCGCGAGTTCCGCCCCCACGTCGTCACGACCTACGACGAGAACGGCGGCTACCCGCACCCGGACCACATCATGGCGCACAGCGTCGCCGTCGAGGCCTTCGAGGCGGCCGGGGACGCGGATCGCTACCCCGGTCTGGGCGAGCCGTGGGCGCCGTCGAAACTGTACTTCGACCGCGCCTTCAGCCCGGACCGCTTCCGCGCGCTGCACTACGGGATGCTTTCCCGCGGCGTGGAATCGCCCTACCGCGAGCGGGTCGAGTCCTGGGAGGAGCACCCGGAGGAGGGAATGTTCCCGTGGGCCAATCCGCACTCCACGACCACACAAATCGCCTGCGCGGACTTCTTCGGCCACCGCGACCGCGCGCTGCTGGCGCATAGGACGCAGATCGACCCCGAGGGGTTCTTCTTCGCCGTTCCGACGAACGTCTACGCCGAGCACTGGCCGTGGGAGGACTTCACCCTCGTGACGTCCAGGGTCGAGACGTCGGTGCCGGAAAGCGACCTTTTCGCCGGGCTGCGGTAGGCGGGGCAGGCCGCGCCCGCGCTAGGATGGATGTGCGCCGGCGCCGGCCGGCGACGCACCAGAAAGAGCCGCCCTGTGAACCTGATGTACCCATTCGCCGTCTCCGCCAGCTCGGCGCCGTCCGTCCCCACCGGGGATGCGGCCCGCGAGATAGGCCCGGGATTCGCGGGCTTTGTCGCCACCGCCCTATTGGTCATCGTCGTGATCTTCCTGATCCGCGACATGGTCCGCCGCATTCGCCGGGTGCGCTACACGGCCCAGGCGGAGGATCGCCAGCAGGAGCTGGTCGAACGCGGGCGCCTGCTGCGGGACGACGACGCGGAGGAACGTGCCGCAGGCGGCGTCCTGCCGGACGAGACCGACCGGGAGGGCCGCGGGCGCCCGTAGCGTTCCGCGCCGGTTCCGCCCCGCCGCTCAGCGGTGGTGCGCCTCGCCGGTCACGCGGTGGTCCGCGGCGTTGTAGCCCTCCCGGAGGAGCCGGACGAGGTGGCCGTCCGTGAGCCGGTACAGCACGCGGCGTCCCTGCCTCCTGGCGTCCACCATCCCCGCGAGGCGCAGCTTGGCCAGGTGCTGGCTGATCGAGGTGCGTGATCCCGGGCAGGCGGCGTTGAGTCCCGCGACGTCCCGCTCGCCTTCGGTCAGCAACCACAGGATGTTCAGGCGCGTCTCGTCGGACATCAGGCGGAACATGGACGCGGCGGCGCCGAGGCGCTCGGCGTCCGGCGCCATCGGGTGGATCGGGGAAACGCCGGGCTCGGTCATCGCACCAGCCTAGGCGTGCGGCGCGGATACAGCACGACGGCGGCGGCCGTGCCCACCAGCCCGAGGAACAGCATCAGCGATGCGGCCGTCCCCAGTCCCAGTGCCGCCCCGGCGAGACCGGCGAGCGGATACGTCAGCAGATAGCAGGCGTGCGAGAGCGAGAACTGGGCGGCGAAGACCGCCGTGCGGGTCTCGGGCGACGACGCGCGGCGCAGGAGTATCCCGGCCGGCGTCGAAATCATCGACGTTCCGGCCCCGAGCAGCAGCCACGAGGCCAGCAGACCGGGCCACGAGGCGGCGCCCGGTGGGCCCTGGCTGACCAGCAGGGTTCCCGCCAGTCCCGCCACCACCACGGTGGATCCGGCCAGCATCGCTTGACGCTCGCCGCGGGCGTCGATCCACCGGGGTAGGGCGAGCGCCACCGCCAGCGACCCCGCGCCGAACACCGCCAGGGCGATGCCGAGTTCGGCGTCCCCCAGGCCCAGCGGCCCCTTGACCAGCACCACAGTGTTGATCAGCACCGTCGCGTAGGCGCACGCCACCACGAGGTCCAGCGCCAAGAGCGCCCGCAGCGTGGGGTTCGCCGCAAAGATGCGGGTGCCCGCCGTCGTGCGCCGCCAGAGGGATCCCCGGGCGGAGTCGGCGACGCGCGGCAGACGGGTGGCGGCCACGAGCAGGAGCGAGCACGCGAACCCGGCGGCCGTGACGGAAAACAGGTTGTGGAAGGAGATCAGGCTCAGCAGGGCCGCGGCCGCGAGCGGGCTGAGGATCGATTCCATGTCGTAGGCGATCCGGGACCACGACTGGGCGCGGGTGTAATCCCGCTCGTCGGGCAGGACCGCCGGAATCAGGGCCTGGAACGTCGGGGTGAACGTCGCCGAGGCAGCCTGGAGCAGGAAGATGAGGGCGTAGATTTCCCAGGCTTCCGTGACGAACGGCAGGCAGAGCGCGGTGAGCCCGCGGACCGCGTCGGCGCCGATGAGCACGGCCTTGCGCGGCAAGCGGCCGACGACGGCGGAGACCAGCGGCGCGAAGAACACGTAGGCCGCGATCTTGATGGTCATGGCGGTGCCGAGGACGGCTCCGCCCCGCTCGCCGGCGAGGTCGAAGGCCAACAGGCCGAGGGCCACGGTCAGGATGCCCGTGCCGAACAGGGCAAGCACCTGGGCGGCGAAGAGGCGGGCGTACGTGGGGTTTCGGAGGACGCTCAACATCCGGCTAGTATATGTGCGCAATGGTGCACATGTCGAGTGGGGTTAGCGGGTTCCCAGGACCGCGAACATGATGGCGATGTAGTGGCAGGTGAACGCGCCCACCGTGAATGCGTGGAACAACTCGTGGAACCCGAACCACTCGATGTGGATGTTCGGTCGCTTGAGGGCGTAGAAAACGGCTCCCGCGATGTACAGGGCTCCGCCGACACAAACGAGGACGGCCGCGGCGACGTTGGCGGCGAAGAAATCGCCGATGAACAGCATCGACGCCAGTCCCAGGAGGACGTAGACGGGCACATAGAGCCAGCGGGGCGCATCGGTCCACAGCAGGCGGAACAGGACGCCGAGGATGGCGCCGACCCACACCAGCGCCAGAAGCCAGGCGGCCTTGTCCTGCGGGAGCAGCGCCCAGGCCAGCGGCGTGTAGGAACCGGCGATGACCAGCATGATGTTCGTGTGGTCGAGCCGCTTGAGCAACCGCTTCACCGGCGGGGACCAATTGCCGCGGTGGTAGATGGCCGAGACGGTGAACAGTAGGAGGCCGGTGACGGCGTACACCGCCGACGCGGCCTTCCCCGCCGCCGACGGCGCCAACGCGACGAGAACTATGCCGGCGGCGAGGGCCAGCGGCGCCATGCCGGCGTGGAGCCAGCCGCGAAGATGCGGTTTCAGTTCATCGGTCAAGGGGGCGTCGCCGCCATGCGTGGGCATGAAGCCAATTCTATCCGTACTCACGGGTAACAAGTGCGGTGGTTGCCCGGCGAGGGGCCGTCGGGCGGCCTTTCCGGGCGGCGTGGTCCCGGGTGCACGTGCTGAGGGCTTGGGCGGACGGGCGCGGTAGCGGGTAGCGTTGGCTGTGTGGCGGCCCGAGGTGGGCCGGGCCGCGACGACGGAATCGGAGGACGCGTGGTGAGGTTGCCCAAGCTCCTCTATCGACTCTACGGGCGGGTCATCAGCAGGGACCTGCCACCGGAGAAGCTTCCGCGGCACATCGGCATGATGGTCGACGGGAACAGGCGTTGGGCGAAGCTCGCCGGCGCGCCGACGTCCCACGGCCACCAGGCCGGGGCGGACAACATCCTGGAATTCCTGGGCTGGTGCGACGAGTTCGGGATCGGCACCGTGACGCTGTACATGCTCTCCACGGACAACATGAACCGCTCCAGCGACGAGCTGGACCAGCTGATGGGCATCATCGCCAACATGCTGGACCGCCTCGGCGCCAATCCCGGACTGCGGATCCAACCCGTCGGTGCGCAGGAACTGCTTCCGGACTACCTCTCCGACAAGCTCTCCGCGCTGGCGGAATCCACCCGCGGGGCACGGGGACTGCACGTCAACGTGGCCGTCGGCTATGGGGGCCGCCGCGAGATCGTGGACGCGGTGAAGGAACTCCTCCGGGACGCGCACGCCCGGGGAAAGTCCGCCGCGCAGGTCGCCGACGAACTCGGGATCGAAGACGTTTCGCGCTTCCTCTACACCCGTGGCCAGCCGGATCCGGATCTCGTCATCCGCACGTCGGGGGAGCAGCGTCTCTCCGGGTTCATGACCTGGCAAAGCGCCTACAGCGAGTTCTATTTTTGCGAGGCGCTGTGGCCGGACTTCCGGAAGGTCGATTTCCTGCGCGCGTTGCGCGACTTCGCGGACCGGCAGCGACGCTTCGGATGCTAGCCGGGCCCCGGCGTCGTGCCCTGGTTCTGCCGTTCATCCGAAATTAATCGAAACGCCGGTGCGTCGATGCCCTCCGGGCGTGCCGCGGGGCTACTTTTGGGACATCGGCCGGCAACAGGGCCAGTCGATCGGAAAGGCCACCCGTTGAGGATTTCTCTCAAGAACGCGGGAGGCCGGAACCGGCCTCGCGGCCGCTCCGGCACACCCGTAGCGATTATCTAGGGCTCGCGCCCTGGTTGGGAGTCATCGTGGCAGCAAAGACCCAGTCCGCACCCGGCACGAGCCCGGCGGGCGGCAGGACCGCAGACCTTCCGGGCGCCGCAGCCCGGCCCGCCACGGCCGAACGCCAAAGCGTCGGCGAAAAATCCTACGTGCTGGACACGTCGGTGCTCATCTCGGACCCGCGCGCCGTGCTCCGTTTCGCCGAGCACGAGGTCATCCTGCCGATCGTGGTCATCTCCGAGCTGGAAAAGAAACGCAACGACCCCGAAGTCGGCTACTTCGCGCGCAAGGCGCTGCGGCTGCTGGATGAGCTGCGCGTCCAACACGGCGGACTGGACAAGGCCCTGCCGCTCGGGGACGACGGCGGATCGCTGCGGATCGAGCTGAACCACATTTCGACCGAGGTCCTTCCGGTCGGTTTCCGCGGGACGGACAACGACTCCCGGATCCTCGCCGTCGCCAAGAACTTCGCCGACGAGGGCCGGGACGTGACCGTGGTGTCCAAGGACCTGCCCATGCGCGTCAAGGCGTCGGCCATGGGGCTGCAGGCCGACGAATACCGCAACGAACTGGTGAAGGACTCCGGCTGGACGGGCATGGCCGAGGTCGACGTCGTCGACGAGGATGTCGCGTCGCTGTACGGGAACGAGGCGGTCCTGATCGAGGACGCCAAGGACATGCCGGTCAACACGGGTCTGGTGATCCTCTCCAACCGCGGATCGGCACTGGGGCGCGTCGGGGACGACGGCCTCGTCCGGCTGGTTAAGGGCGATCGCGACGTGTTCGGGCTGCACGGCCGCTCGGCGGAGCAGCGGCTGGCGATCGACCTGCTGATGGACAAGGACGTCGGGATCGTCTCCCTCGGCGGGCGCGCCGGCACCGGCAAGTCCGCCCTGGCCCTCTGCGCGGGACTCGAGGCCGTGATGGAGCGGCGCGAACACCGCAAGGTGGTGGTGTTCCGGCCGCTCTACGCGGTGGGCGGCCAGGAACTCGGGTACCTGCCCGGCTCGGAGAACGACAAGATGAACCCCTGGGCGCAGGCGGTCTTCGACACGCTCGGGGCACTGGTGAGCCCGAACGTCATGGACGAGGTGGTGGACCGCGGCATGCTGGAGGTCCTTCCGCTGACCCACATCCGCGGACGGTCCCTCCACGATTCGTTCGTGATCGTCGACGAGGCGCAGTCGCTGGAGAAGAACGTCCTGCTGACGGTGATGAGCCGGATCGGGCAGAACTCGAAGGTCGTGCTCACCCACGACGTCGCCCAGCGCGACAACCTCCGGGTCGGTCGGCACGACGGGGTGGCCGCCGTCGTTGAAACGCTGAAGGGCCACCCGTTGTTCGGCCACATCACGCTGACCCGTTCCGAGCGCTCTCCGATCGCCGCGCTGGTGACGGACATGCTCGAGGACTCGGGGCAGTAGCTGCCGACGGCCGGGTACGGCACGGTCCGGGGGACACCGGATGGTGCCGTACCCAACCAGTGGCGCCGAGGGCGCGTTAGTTGCCGCGCTCAGGGTGGACGATCCATGGAATGTGGTCCCGCACATCGGTCAGGTGCATCGACTGTTCCACGAAGAGGTCGTCGAGCATGTACTCGTCCACGGCCAGGATGCGCAGGCTGTGGCCGCGACCGGCGTCGTCGCCGTCGAGCGCCTCCGCCAGAACGCACACCGCGGTCTGCCGGTCGATCCGCACCCGGGTCTTGCCGGGCGCGATCAGCGGGCTACCGGCGGAGGCGGGACGGAACGTTTCGTTGGGGGAGACCACGGCCTCGACGGCGGGCCGGTCCCCGTGGAGTACGTCGGTGACGGAATGGATCTCCACCACGTTGGAGAAAGGGAACTCCAGCGGCACCGGGGCGTTGCCCGCCAGTTCCACCGGATCGAGCATGGCGGCCCAGCGCGGGTCCGCGAACCCCGGATCCCCGTAGGCGGCCTCGGGGCGCCGGCGCACGAGTCCGTCGTGGTCGTAGACCGGCGTCGTCAGCCGGGGAGGCAGCAGCCAGGACCTGCGGCTGCCGGAAACATAGAACGCGTCGCGCGAATCGTTGATGCGCGTGGTGCTGAACAGGAGCGATCCCTCCGGATCCTCGACCCGCAGCGCGTCGGGGCGGCGCAACCAGGCGCGGACGCGGGGTACCGGGACCGGATCGGTTTGGGCGGACGTCGGCGGAAACCATTCGACCTCGAAGCGCAGGTTTTCCCACCGCCACGGCGACGACCGGCACAGACGCCGGAAAGCCGCCGCCGCAGCCGCCGGTCCACGATTGTCCGTCGATGCGGGCTGGTTCCCCATGTCCACAGTCTAGACTCCGCGGCCGTGGCGGGCCCGGGCTTGCAGTAGCGTGGTTCCATGATCGACGCCCTCGGCGAGTTGCGCGCCGCCCAACCCGTCGCCGCCGTCTTCCTGGCGCTGGCCCTGATGCTGTTCGTGGTCAACGGTCTCCGGCTCGCGTGGATCGACGCGCGGACCCACCTGCTTCCGAACCGGATCGTTTTCCCCTGGTACCCGGCGGCGCTGGTTCTGCTCGGGGCGGCCTCCGCGGTGTCGGGGGACTGGGCCGCGCTCCTGCGCCTGGTGCTCGCCGGCGCCGCCCTCTTCGCGTTCTACCTGGTGCTGCACCTTATCCAGCCCGCCGGCATGGGGCTCGGCGACGTGAAACTGGCCGGCATCCTGGGCATGTACCTGGGCTTCCTCACGTGGGAGCACCTGTTGCTGGCCACGTTGGCCACGTTCGTCGTGGGCGGGGTATTCGGTCTGGCCATGATCGCGGTCCGGAGGGCGACCCGGAAGTCGTCCATTCCGTTTGGGCCCTTCATGATCCTCGGCACGGCGGCGGCGCTCGTCGTGGCCGGCTAACGGCGTGCGGCAAGCGCGACACGTGGCATGCTGAGGACATGCCCGTACCCGATTTCATCCGCGGTCTGCGCGCGCAGATCGGCACGGCCGCCCTGTGGCTTCCCGGCGTGAAGGCGGTGGTGCACCGCGAGGATGGCGCCGTTCTTCTGGTCCGCCGGGCGGACAACGGGCTGTGGACCCTGCCTGCGGGGATCCTGGAGCCCGGCGAGGAGCCCGCACCGGCCGCGGTGCGCGAGGTCCAGGAGGAGACCGGGGTCGACGTCGAGGTGGTGCGCCTCGCCGGGGTCGGCACGACGGACCCGGTCACGTATCCCAACGGCGACCGCGCCCAGTACCTGGACATCGTCCTTGAGTGTCGATACCTGGCGGGTGAGGCACGGGTCAACGACGACGAGAACACGGACGTGGCGTGGTTTCATGACATAGACCGTCCCGTGCTACCGCCAAAACACGAGCGTGCCTTGATGTGGGCGCGTTCCGGCGGGGCCGCCGCCGAGTTCCTGCGCTGAAGCCCGCCTGCCCGATCGGTTGCCCCCAACCGGTGGTGGATGCCCGTGCCCCGGGTCTAGGCTGGCGGCAGGCAGACCACCACAGGTTGCCGCCGGGCGGAGATGCTCCGGTGGCGCGGACCGAAGGGGCGAACATGGGATTCGAGCAGTACCACGAACCACCCGCGGAGCTGTCCGCCGAGACCCGGACCTTCGCGCGCATGTGCGCCAACCTCACGGAGGAGGCCGAGGCGATTGGCTGGTACCAGCAGCGGATCTCGCTCGAGTCCGACCCCGCGGCCCGCGCCATCATGGAGGACTCGCTCGGCGAGGAGTTCAAGCATTTTTGCATGGAACTGGAGTTTCTCCTGCGGGCGAAACCCCAATGGGGAGCGATCGCGCGCGGCACGCTGCTCCGCGACGGCGACATCGTCGTCAACGGCCGCGCCGCGGAGGAGGCCGCGGGCCCGGATGCCGGATCGGGGGTCGCGGGTGCGGCCAGCGGACCCGATGTGCGGCCCGCCGGCGGGCCGCCCCACGGATCCCTCGGCATCGGTTCATTGAAAGGAATCGCGTCATGACCGCAAACCATCTGCTCCGCGAACTCGCCCCGATCACGGAGGCCGGCTGGAAACTGCTCGACGACGAGGCGCGCGACCGGCTCACGACCACCCTCGGTGCCCGGAAACTCGTTGATTTCTCCGGGCCGTTCGGATGGGACTACTCGGCCACGAACCTCGGGCGCACCGAGTCCCTGGCGGCACCCGACGGCGACGGCCTCCTCTCGCGGCGCCGGCGCGTGCTTCCGCTTGCGGAAATGCGGGTGGACTTCACGGTCTCCCGCGACGAATTGCTGGATGCGGACCGCGGCGCCGCGGACATTGACCTGTCGAACCTCGACGCCGCGGCCGTGCTCATCGCGAGCGCCGAGAACCGCGCAGTGTTCCACGGCTGGCGGCAGGCACACATCACCGGCATCACGCAGGCCACGACGCTCGCGACGGTGCCCAGGGTGGAGGACTTCTCCGACTACCCCCAACGCGTGGCCACGGCTGTGGCCGAACTGCTTCGGGAGGGCATCTCGGGGCCGTTCGGCCTGGCCCTCGGGCCGGGGCACTATACGGCGGTGACGCAGGCCACGGAACGCGGGGGGTATCTGCTCGCCGAGCACCTCCGCCGCGTCCTGGAGGGGCCGATCGTCTGGGCGCCCGGGGTCCGCGGCGCCGTGGTGATGAGCCTTCGCGGCGGGGACTTCCTGTTCGAATCTGGCCAGGACCTCTCCATCGGGTACAGCCACCACGACGCCCGGAACATCCACCTGTACCTTGAGCAGTCGTTCAGCTTCCGCGTTGCCACGCCGGAGGCCGCCGTGCACCTCACCTCAGGAGACGACGAAAAAACACCCTGACTAAGGCGAGGTCATGGTCGTCACGTCCAGGGCCGTGACCAACTGCTGCTCCGTCAGGTCGCCGCGCTCGACGAAGCCCAGCGCGAGAGTGGCCTCGCGGACCGTGAGGCCCTCTGCCACCGCCTTCTTGGCGATTTTGGCCGCGTTCTCGTAGCCGATGAACTTGTTGAGCGGAGTGACGATCGAGGGGCTCGCCTCGGCGAGGAAGCGGGCGCGCTCCACGTTGGCCGTGATGCCGTCGACCATCTTGTCGGCCATCACACGCGACGTGTTGGCCAACAGGCGGATGGACTCCAGCAGGTTCGCCGCCATGACGGGAATCCCGACGTTCAGTTCGAAGGCCCCGTTCGTGGAGGACAACGCGATGGTCGTGTCGTTCCCGACGACCTGCGCGGCCACCATGAGGGCGGCCTCGCAGATGACGGGGTTGACCTTGCCCGGCATGATCGAGGATCCCGGCTGTAGGTCCGGCAGGTTGATCTCACCCAGGCCGGTATTCGGTCCGGAGCCCATCCAGCGGAGGTCGTTGTTGATTTTCATGAACGAATAGGCGATCGTGCGCAGCTGCCCGGAGGCCTCGACCAGCCCGTCACGGTTCGCTTGCGCCTCGAAGTGGTTCCGCGCCTCCGTCAGCGGGAGTCCGGTGTCGGAGGCCAGCAGTTCGATCACGCGGGCAGGAAAGCCCGCCGGGGTGTTGATGCCCGTTCCCACGGCGGTGCCGCCGAGTGGCACCTCGGCAACGCGCGGCAGCGCGGAGTGGATGCGTTCGACGCCGTAGCGTACTTGGGCGGCATAGCCGCCGAATTCCTGCCCCAGGGTGACGGGCGTGGCGTCCATCAGGTGCGTTCGGCCGGACTTGACCACGTCCTGGAATTCCGCCGCCTTGCGCTCGAGCGACGCGGCGAGATGCTCCAGGGCGGGCACGAGGTCCCCCAGGAGGGCCGATGTGGCCGCGACGTGGACGGACGTCGGGAAGACGTCGTTGGAGGACTGGGACGCGTTCACGTGGTCGTTGGGGTGGACCACCTTGTCGCTGCCGGCCTCCGCCAGCGCGCGGCTGGCAAGCTCGGCGAGGACCTCGTTGGTGTTCATGTTCGACGACGTTCCCGAGCCGGTTTGGAAGACGTCGATCGGGAAGTGCGAGTCGAACTCGCCAGTGGCGACTCGGTCCGCCGCGGCGGCGATCGCGTTCGCCAACTCGGAGTCGATGACTCCCAGCTCGGCGTTGGCGAGCGCCGCGGCCTTCTTCACCCGGGCGAGGGCCTCGATGTGCTTGCGCTCGAGTGTCTTGCCGGAAATCGGGAAGTTCTCCACGGCGCGTTGCGTCTGCGCGCGGTACAGGGCGTCGGCCGGAACCCGGACCTCGCCCATCGTGTCGTGTTCAATGCGGAAGTCTGTGGAGTCGGCCATGGGGTCAGCCTACGCCCGGCCCGGATCGACCTCCACCGATGGGGGCGCTACAGGGATCCGAAGCCGGAGACCATTTCCGCTTTGCCCTCGGCGAGCCGGTACGTCACGCCGATGACCGCGGTGTCGCCGCCGTCGACGGCCTGGGAGATCACCTTCGACGAGTCGACCAGGCGCCGGGTGGTCTGCTGGACGTGCTCCACGACGTTGGAGTTCACGTCGTGGATGCCGTTGCGGTGGGCCGTGATCACCGAAGGGGTGATGCGCTCGACCAGGTCGCGGATGAAGCCCGGCGGCATGACGCCGGATTCGAAGGCCTCCATGGTGGCCGTGACCGCGCCGCAGTTGTCGTGCCCGAGGACGATGATCAGGGGAACGTTCAGCAGCGCCACGCTGTATTCCAGCGAACCCAGCACGGCGTCGTCGATCACGTGCCCGGCGGTGCGGACCACGAAGACGTCGCCGAGGCCGACGTCGAAGATGATCTCGGCTGCCAACCGCGAATCGGAACAGCCGAAGATGACAGCGAAGGGGTGCTGTGTGGCCACGAGGGAGTGGCGGCGGGGCGCGTCCTGGTTCGGGTGGGCGGTCGCTCCCTCGACGAAGCGGTCGTTTCCTTCGTGGAGGCGGCGCCAGGCATCGGCGGGCGTGAGGGACTCGGGGACAACGGGGGAAGCGGCGTCAGGCATGGCAAAAGCCTAGCGCGCCGACGGCGGTACGGCGCGGCGGCTAATCCATCGGAGCCTCCGCGAGACCCTTTGTGACGGCTCGGGCGGCCGCGTCGAGCTCCTCCCAGGAGGATTCCGCGGTGATCATCACCGTGGAGCCGGCCACCTCGCGGACGAGCGTGCGCTTTCCCTCCCTGTCGCGCAGTTCCCAGTCCACGCCGTCGACGCCGCGGACGCCGGTCACCGGCGCGTTCTCGGTGTGCTGGGCGATCCACGTGGGATTGGCGTCGCCGGTTTGGCGGAGCCAGACGAAGCCCTCATCCGCAGTGACGAATCCGGCCTCCCAATAGTCGATGCCGTCGGCGCTGCCCGAGTTCCAGCGCGCGAAGTTCGGGTACCAGCCCTCGGGCAGGACCGGCGCGACCGGCGTGAAATCCGCCGCGGCGGCGGCCTGGCCCGCGACGGCGGCGACGTCGATGTCCCGCTTGTACGTGTTTTCCGTGCTCGGGGGATTGAGCGCGATGACCGGAACGGCGACGGCGACCGTCAACAGGACGGAGATGACCATGCCCTTGAGCGACTGGTTCGCGCGCTTCGCCTGCGCGGCGGTCAGGACGGGCTTCGGCGGGCCGGCCGGGGGCTGCGGGGAGGTGCTGGGCGTTTCGGTCACCCCTCCATTGTCGCCGATGTTACGGCTCCCGCGGGACGCGTCCCGGCGAACGATATGATCGAGTGGGTCGTCCACCGGCCAAAGCATCCACTCGAAGACGAGGACTACCGTGACAGAAGCCACGAACTATTCCCAACTGTCCCCGCGACTTTCGGTCGGCGATGCCGAACCGGACCGCAACCTGGCGCTTGAGCTGGTCCGTGTGACCGAGGCCGCCGCCATCGCCGCCAGCCCCTATGTGGGGTTCGGCGACAAGAACGCCGCCGACGGCGCGGCCGTCGACGCCATGCGCTCCCTGCTCTCCACCGTTTCCGTCAACGGCGTCGTCGTCATCGGTGAGGGCGAGAAGGACGAGGCGCCAATGCTCTTCAACGGCGAGCACGTCGGTGACGGCAGCGGTCCTGAGGTCGATGTCGCCGTCGACCCGATCGACGGCACGCGCCTGACCGCCCTAGGCATCAACAACGCCGTTGCCGTCCTGGCGATGGCCGAGCGCGGATCGATGTTCGATCCGTCCGCCGTGTTCTACATGGAGAAGCTCGTCACGGGCCCGGAGGCGGCCGAGCTCGTCGACCTGCGCCTGCCGGTCAAGCAGAACCTCTACCTGATCGCCAAGGCGAAGAACAAGCCGATCAGCCAGGTCACGGTCTGCGTGCTGGACCGCGACCGCCACAAGCCGCTGGTGGCCGAGATCCGCGCGGCCGGCGCACGCACGAAGTTCATCATGGACGGCGACGTGGCCGGGGCCATCGCGGCCACCCGTGAAGGCTCGGGCGTCGACGTGCTGATGGGCGTCGGCGGCACGCCCGAGGGCATCGTCACCGCCTGCGCCATCCGGGCCCTCGGTGGAGTCATCCAGGGCCGGCTGTGGCCGGTCGACGACGATGAGAAGCAGCGCGCGATCGACGCCGGGCACGACCTGGATCGCGTGCTGACCACCAACGACCTGGTCACGAGCGACAACTGCTACTTCTCGATGACGGCCATCACCGATGGCGATCTGCTCAAGGGCGTGCGTTACCAGAACGACAGGATCTACACCCAGTCGATCGTGATGCGCTCGAAGTCGGGCACCATCCGCACCGTGGAGGGCGAGCACCAGTCCCGCAAGTGGGAGGCCTACGTCCGCTAGGCGGATCCCGCACCACACGACGCCGGCCGGCGTCGTGTGGTGGCTTCGCGCGGCTATTCGGCCAGCGTGACCGCGAAGGCGAGCGTCGGTTCCGTTCCCAGGCTCTTGGCGATCACGGGACTCTCGTTGGCGCCGACGAAGAAGGACTCTCCTCGCCCCACGCGCTCGTCGCCCTTGGGCGTGTCCAGGAGCAGTTCGCCCGCCACGCACAGCACGACGACGGGGCCGTTCTGCACCAGCGGAATATCGGTCCCGGCCATGCTCGCGCCCCCGACCGCGTCAGGCCCGCCGCCGGGCAGATGGATGCGCTGGAGCTGGAATTCCTCGAACGGCGGACGGTAGACCTCTTGGCCCAGGCCGGTGGTCTCGGGCTCGAGGAAGGGCGGGGGCAGGTGGGAGAAGTCGACCGTCGACAACAGCTCGGGCAGGTCCACGTGCTTGCCGGTGAGGCCGCCGCGCAGGACGTTGTCCGAACTGGCCATGACCTCGACGCCGAGTCCGCGGAGGTAGGCGTGGACGTTCCCCGCCGGCAGGTACACCGCCTGGCCGGGATCAAGCGTGACGTGGTTCAGCATCAGCGATACCAGGACGCCCGGGTCGCCGGGGTGGTGTTCGGCCAGCGACGGCAGTTCGGCGAGGCCGGCGTCGTCGCCCAGGGCCGGATTCGCGAACACGGCAGCGGCCGCCTGCCCCACGAGCGCGACGACGTCGGGACCGGCGTCGAGCAGGTGCGTGAAGGCGGCGCGCAAGTCGCCGGCGTAGAGGAGCGCGGCGGTGCGCTCCGCGGCGCCGGTTGCCGACAGGGCCGCCGTGCCGGCCGCGGAGCCGGAACCGATGGCTGTGGCAAGGGAGCGGAAGAGGGCCGCGGACTCCCCGGGGTCGCGGAAGCCGCTCAGCGCCGTGAAGGGCGTCAGGGCGTAGATCATCTCCGGCTTGTGGTTGTCGTCCTTGTAGTTCCTTTGCGCGGCGCCGCGGGGGACACCCGCGGCGTCCTCGGCAGCGAAGCCCAACCGGGCACGCTCGAGTGTGGGGTGGACCTGCAGGGACAGCGGCTCGTCCGCCGCCAACAGCTTGGTCAGGAAAGGAAGCCCACCGAAGCGCTGGGCGGCGGCGGCGCCGAGGGTGCCCCCGGGGTCCGCGGCCACCAGGGCATCGAGCGGGACCCCCGAGCCGTCCGGCAACCGGACCACCGAGGGGGAATCCGGGTGGGCACCGATCCACAGCTCCGCCTGCGGCCTACCGTCGGGAACGGTGCCCAGAAGCCCGGGCAGCATGGTGGTGGACCCCCACGGATAGTCGCGGATCGAATTCTCGAGACGGTGCATGCTGCTCCTAGGGCGCTGAACACTCGTTGTTGTTGGATGCGATCCGGGAGAGCAAGTCGGTCTGCCCGTTCAGTTCCAGCTGGATCAGGTATTCCTCGGTGATCGGGGAACCGTCCGGCTGCGTGGTGGGAACATCGTCGCCCGCGCCGGACTCGATGGTCTCGGACGACGAGGACTTCGCCGGGGCGGCGGTCGACGCGGCTGTCGCGACGGCGGTGGAGGCAGCGTCGGCGGATTCGCGGTCCGGGGACTTGGCGGGCGAATCGGATGCGCCGGAATCAGATCCGCCGGACCCGGTGGCCGGCGCGGCGCTGCTGGGTTCGGGGGCATCCGCGGAGGCCTCGAGGAGCAGTTCGTCGACCCGCGTGTGGATTTGGCCGAAATCGGGGAACGTGGAGAAACGGTCCGAACTGGTGCCGAAGTCCGGCGCGCCGAGAGTGAGACGGGCCGTCGGGGACTTCCTGGACTTGTCCGCCAGGTTGATGAAGCTTCCCAGCTGGTCCTGCGGAATGTCGGTCTCCAGCAGGCGCTCGCCCGCGGACATGATTCCGGAGAACCGGGTGAGCACCGTCTGGGGGTTGAACTGGCTGATCATCGCCTGCTGCATGCACTGCTGGCGGCGAATGCGGTGGTAGTCGGTCGTGAAATACCTGGAACGTGCGTACCACAGCGCGTCGGCGCCGCTGAGGTTGATCTCGCCCGGCGGGAACCAGCGGGTGCGGATGGGGGAGTCGGACCGCTGCGGCCCGCGGTAGGGAACCCAGCCGCCCGAGTCCAGCGTCACTCCGCCCATGGCGTCGATGAACTCCTCGAAACCCGCCATGTCGATCAGCACATAGGCCTGGACCTCCACTCCGGTCGAGCCCTCGATGGCGTCCATCATGGCCTCGGCGCCCGGGTTGGCCGCGCCCGGGTAGAGGTCCGCGTAGTCGTTTTCGACGGTGGGATAGAGGGCATTGATGATGCATTCGTCGCCGCAGTCGAAGCCGTCGGGGAAGACCTCGCCCATCGGGGAGGAAGCGGGGAACTGGGCGTTCTGAAAATTACGCGGGACGGAAATGACGGCCGTCTGCCCCGTTTTCGCGTCGATGCTGACTAGCGAGATGCTGTCCGGGCGCAGCCCCACGCGGTTGGCGCCGGCATCCCCGCCCATGAGGAGGATGTTGTAGCGGCCGTCGACGGGGTCGAAGGCGGGACCGGCAGTGAAAACGTTCTCGATGGTTCCCCGCCCGGTGTTCAAGACGTACGCGCCGTAGCCGAGGGCACCGCTGGTGGCCACGACGAGAACGGCGGTGACCGCGGCGATGATGCCCTTCATCCCGGGGGAGAGAAGGCCGGGACGGATGATGCGCAGGGTGTTCACGAACAGGATCAGCCAGCCGACGGCCAAGAGGACCAACGCGAAGGCCAGAACCAGTTGGGCCTGCGGGCGCGCGAGGATCTGAATGACGAGGCCGCGGTTCACGACTCCAACCGCGATGACCAGCAGGATGGCGAACCAACAGGCCAGGGTCACAGCGAGTGCCTTCCGGCCCAGGGAGCGGTTGCCCGCGACGACCTGCGCCCCGCCGGGAATGAAGACGGTCAGCAGCAGCAGGAACAGGGCGCGCTTGCTGCGCGTCCGTGCCGACGCTCCCTCGGGATTGCGGATGGGGTCTGTTTGCCGTTGCGCTCGCGGGTTCATTGGCGACTAGCCGTTGGCGTTCTCGTCGGCGACGGTTCGCCGGAGGGCCGCGCCCTTGTCGGCGGCCGTCTGGCGCAGTCCGTCCGCGAAGTCGAGAAGGAGGCCCCGGAGGCGTCCGGCCTCCTCGTCCTCGCCGGCGGCGAGGATGCGCGCGGCGAGCAGCCCGGCGTTGCGTGCGCCGCCGATGGACACCGTGGCGACGGGCACACCGGCGGGCATTTGCACGATCGACAGCAACGAGTCCATGCCGTCCAGGGTCTTCAGCGGCACGGGGACGCCGATCACGGGAAGCGGCGTCACCGAGGCGAGCATTCCAGGCAGGTGCGCGGCACCTCCGGCGCCGGCGATGATGACACGGACACCACGGGCGTGGGCTTGTTTGCCGTACGCGATCATGTCCTCCGGCATGCGGTGGGCGGACACCACGTCGGCCTCGAACGGAATGCCGAATTCCCGCAGCGCCTCGGCGGCCAGCCGCATGACGGGCCAATCCGAATCGGACCCCATGACGACGCCGACAACCGGCCTTGCGTTGCTCATCTACAGGGCTCCTTCGTTGGCTGGGCGCGCGGTTCACCGTCGCGGATCATGGCGGCCACACGTTCCGCGCTCCGGCGGACGGATTCGGGGGATTCCCCCCGCGTTCCGACAACATTGACGTGCCCGATCTTACGTCCGGGACGCACGGATTTGCCGTAGGAGTGGATCTTGGCGCGTGGCTCCGCCTCCATGGCGGCCGCGAACGCGGTAAACGGATCCTGGTTGGCGCCGCCCAGATAATTCTTCATGACGGTCACCTCCGCCAGCGCGGACGTGTCTCCGAGCGGCAGATCCAACACGGCCCGCAGGTGTTGCTCGAACTGGCTGGTGACGGACCCGTTCATGGTCCAGTGCCCGGTGTTGTGCGGCCGCATGGCCAGTTCGTTGATGACGAACCCGACGCCAACCCCCGGTGTTTCGAACAGCTCCGCAGCCATGACTCCGGTCACGCCGAAGGCCTCCGCGATGCGCAGCGCGGCGTCGCGCGCGGCCGCGGCCGCGGCCGGATCCAGGCCGGGGGCGGGCGCAATGACCTCGTCGCAGACTCCATCGACCTGGATGGTGTGGACGATGGGCCAGGCGCGCGCCTCGCCTCCCGGGGTGCGCGCGACCAGCGCGGACAATTCGCGGGCGAAAGCCACCTTCTCCTCGACCAGGAGGGCACCGGAAGCGAACCAGTCGGCGCAGTCCGCCGCGGCGCCGGCGTCGTCGACGATGCGCACTCCCTTGCCGTCGTAGCCGCCCCGCGGCGTCTTGAGCACCACCGGCCATCCGATCCGGTCGCCGAACGCCACCAAATCGGCGACAGACTCCACGGCGGCCCACTGTGGATTGGGGAGCCCGAGCCCCGCGATCGCCTCGCGCATCACCAGCTTGTCCTGCGCGTGGATCAGCGCGGCGGGGCGGGGCTGTACGTTGACCCCGTCGGCGATCAGGGCGTGGAGGTGCTCGTTGGGGACGTGCTCGTGGTCGAACGTCAACACGTCGACACCCTCCGCGAAGCGGCGCAGGGTCGCCAGGTCGCGGTAGTCGCCCACCGGCGCCAGGGGCACGGCGGCCACCGCGGAGACATCCGGTGCCTCGGCCAGGATCCGCAGTTCGAGGCCGAGGTTGACCGCTTCGGGCGCCATCATTCGGGCGAGTTGGCCGCCGCCGACCACGCCAATCACAGGAAACTTCACCAGCACAGCGTACCGAACCGGGGCGGTTCCGGTGTTGCCGGTGCACCCGTGCGGGGGCATCCCTGAGGAAACACACAGGGGGCGCGCCTATCATTGAGGGTCGGTGGCGTGCCGAAGCCGGGCGCCAATCAAGGCAGTGCGTCCGTTCCGGCGCCGCCTAAGAGGTCTTCGGCCAGTGGAGGGTCATGCTCAAGGGGTTGTTGGAAAAAGCCAGCGGATTGTTCTCGCTACTGTGGCGCGAGGTCATGAAATTCGGCGTCGTGGGCGGTATCGCGTTCGTCATCGACACGGCCGTCTTCCTGTGGATGATGAACGGTCCGCTCGAGGGCTCCGAGGTCAAGGCGAAGATCGTCGGCGGCGTGGTGGCCACCATGTTCTCCTGGGTGGCCAACCGCTTCTGGACCTTCCGGCACCGCCGCCGCGCCTCCGTGGTCCGCGAACTCGCGATGTTCCTCCTCATGAACGGGATTGGCCTGTTCATCGCCGCCGCCTGCGTCTGGGTCACCAAGTACTGGCTGGGCCTGGCCGACCAGACCAGCCTGTTCATCGCCGGCTCCGTGGTGGGGCTCGTCCTCGGCACGATCTTCCGCTTCTTCGCGTACCGCTTCTGGGTCTTCACCGAGGAGCTCGATGCGGAGCCCGCCTTCGAGCACGACCACGAAATCCTCCATCCGGTGCGCCACGACGCCGGAGCGGAGGCGCCCTTCGCCGAGACGGCCGCGGATACAGCGCGTCGCCAGGCCAGTTCTCCCGCCCAGTCGGCGGCACCCGCGGCGCGGCAGGCCCCTCCGGCCTGACCCGCGCCAACGGACACCGCGCATCACCATGTCCCGGGATCGCCCGGGGCCTCAGGATCCGAGCACCCGTGCCACGCGCTCCGACTCCCGGAGCCGCTCGGTCGGCTCTACCCCGTCGCCCAGCAGGACCAGCGCGACTCCGGATGCCCACAGCGCGACGGCCTCCCGCAGCGCGGCACCCAGTCGGACGTCGGCCCGCAGCAGCGCCGTGCCGCCGGGGTTCCGGGCCGCGAAGATCTCCGCGTAGGTCGTCGAGCCGGACGCATCGCGCAGCGCGGGCTCGCTGCCCGCGACCGGATCGGGCAGGAAATAGTCGCCGAAGGCCCGCACCTCCGCCGCGTAGTCGACCATCCCGTCCTGGACCGGTCCCCGGAACGCCAGGTCCAGCATCCCGAGAGCCACGCCGACCACGGCCGCGCCGGGGTGTTCGCGAGCGGCGCCGACGGGGTCGTCGGAAACAACGATGTCCACCGCGCCGGACCCTGTCAATGGCGCCACCTGGAGTTCGGCGCCGGTGTGCAGCGCGGCGAGGGCCAGTGCCAAGGACTTCCAGTGCGCGGGCAGCCGTAGCGCGACCACGGTTCCCGGCCCGGCGTCAAGCTCCTCCACGAGCAGGTTGGCGGTCTTGGCGACCCAGTTGTCGAACACCCGGCCGCTGAGTTCCACGCGCTCCCCGTCGGCGGAGTGCCACACCAGCAGGGGGGAGGTGGATGTGCGGAAAGGCGAGAGCAGGTTGTCCGTAAAGTTTAACGAATTGGCATCGGTGGCCATGGGGCGCTCCTGAGTAGTCTGGTAAATACCTGTGAATCCGCGGTAATCGTGACACGCCGGGCCGAACCGAAAAAAGCCGGGCGTGGCGTGACGTGTCTCCGCCCGTGCGTTTCTATAGAATCACCGCCTCCACTTGACGCGCCGGGAGTTACACCAGTGTAATTAGAGTGCGAACCGGCTTAAGTCCACTCCCGGACCCGAGTCTTCGCACCGGACCTCCCCGCACGGCCAGTGGCCGAGGAGCGAGTGGGGCGCGGTGTGGCCGTTTCAAAGTCAGCCAACCAGCGGAAGGGCTCAGATCCATGGGGAATGCAGAGCGGATTCACGAACACACTTCGACGGCGGCCCAAGCCTCGAAGAAGTACGGTGCCCGCGGCGTGCCCGCGGATTGGTTCCTCGATCCCGCGGACGACTCCGCCGCGGAAAGGTTCCGCGCCGACGCGGCCCAAAGCATCGAGGACCAGGCGACGGCGTTCCTCGCGGCGCATGAATCCGGAATGGCGGAACCGAGCGCGCTGGCCGTGCCTCCGGTTCGCGAGCTTCCGCTGGAGCGGACGGTCACCGAGGCCCGACCCGCACAGCAGCTGTGGATCGGCATGCCCGGGTTCCCCGGCGCGGAGGACGAAGGCGAGCTGGGGTGGCAGACCGAGGCCTTGTGCGCCCAAACCGACCCCGAGGCCTTCTTCCCTGAAAAGGGTGGATCCACGCGCGACGCCAAGAAGGTGTGCGGTGCGTGCAACGTCCGGGCGGAATGCCTCGAATACGCGCTGTCCAACGACGAGCGTTTCGGCATCTGGGGTGGCCTGTCCGAGCGCGAGCGCCGCAGGCTGAGGAAGCGAGCGGTCTGATTCACTCGCACGTCCGCGTCACCGCCGTCGTCGTTGCCCGCGACGGTGCCCGCTTTCTTCCCCGGACTCTCCAGGCACTCACCCACCAGACGCGGCCGGTGGACCGCTACATCGGCGTCGACGCCTCCTCGAGCGACGGATCGATCGGTCTGCTGCGGGATGGACTGCCCCCGGGAACCCCCCTTGCGGAAACGTCCGCCCGCGGATTCGGCCACTCGGTCCGTGTGGGCCTCGACGGTCGGCTTCCACCCGCCGCCGCCGCCACGCAGGACTGGATCTGGCTGATACACGATGACTCGGCGCCGGCCGAGGACGCGCTTGAGCGCTTGTTGGCGGCCGTTGAGACCGCGCCGTCGGTGACCATCGCCGGATGCAAGCAGCTCGACCGCGACGCCCCGCGACGCCTGCTCGACATCGGCCTGAGCATCAGTCGCTGGGGTGAACGCCTCGCGATGATCGATGTCGACGAACTCGACCAGGGACAACACGACCGCAAGACGGACAGCTTCGCCGTGAATTCCGCCGGGATGCTGGTTCGCCGCGACGCGTGGGAACACCTGGAGGGTTTCGACGAGGCGCTCCCGGGCATCGGGGACGATTTGGACCTCTGTTGGCGGAACCGGTTGGCCGGTCACCGGGTGGTGGTGGTCCCGCGCGCGCGGATGTTCCATGCCGCGGACACGGTCCGCTCCGTGGCGGGCCCGGTCGCCGCCCGCCGCGCCGAGGTCCACCTCAGACTCAAGCACGCCCCGTTGTGGAAACTGCCGTTCGTGACACTCGGCGTGGTGCTCGGCGGAGTCCTCGGCTTCGTGTCCCATTTGGTCGCCAAGGATCCCGGCTACGCCGTCGGGCAACTGGGAGCCTCGCTGGGCGGCGTCCTGCGCCCGGTGCGACTGGCGAAGTCCCGGCGGGCGGCGAGCCGCACCCGCACGGTGCCCCGCAAGATGGTCCGCCCCTTGCTGGTTCCCTACAAGGAGGTCCGGTCCCATCGGCGGCACCTGTTGGAGGGCCTGGAATCCGGTCGCGTCCACGGCGACGGTTCGGGTTCCACATCGCAGGCTTCCAACCCATCGGGGGACAACAACGACGACTTCGCCGCGCTCGCCGCCCCGCAACGGACCAGCGCCGGAGTCGGTGCGGTCCTGGCCGTCGGTGCCACACTCGCTGTTTCCCTCATCGGGTTGCGCGCCCTCGTGGGGGCTCCCGCCCTGGCCGGCGGGTCCCTGCTGCCCCTCTCCGCGGAGGCCGGGGACATCTGGTCCAACGCCACCGGCTGGTGGCAGTCGCTGGGGTCCGGTCATGCAGGGCACGGGGATCCGTTCGACGCCGTCCTCTGGATGTTGTCGATGCTGGGCCTCGGACATGCCAATGCGGCGGCAGTCGTCCTGGTTCTCGCGGCCATGCCGCTCGCTGCCTTCTTCGCGTGGATCAGCCTGGGCGCGGTCACCGCAAGCCGCTCCGGCCGACTGCTCGGCGCCACCGCGTGGGGGCTTTCGCCCTCGTTGCAGGTGGCGCTCGGCTCGGGCCGTCCCGGGGCGATCGTCGTTCACGTGCTGCTGCCGCTCGTTGTCCTCGGCGCCATACGCAGCGTCGGGGCAGCCCGGTCGCGGCACCGGCCCGAGGCCGGACCAAAGGCCGCGTCCATGCCGCGGCGTCCCGGTGTCAACGGCGTCGCCTCCTGGACCGCCGCCGCCGGATCAGCACTGGCCCTCGCCGCCTGCACGGCTGCCGCTCCGTTGCTCCTCCCGGTGGCTCTCGTCGCCACGCTCGTGCTGGCCCTGACCTTGGGCCGCGGGGCGAAGACGCTCTGGTGGATCCCCGTGCCGTCCCTTGCTTTGGCGGCGCCCACCCTGGCGGGCGCGCTGGCCAACCCGCGACTCCTTCTCGTGGACCCGGGCGTGCCCATGGCTTTTTCCCCCGCCCCGTTGTGGCAACAGGCATTGGGGTTCCCGATCGTGTTCGACGCCGCGGCCCCCGTAGCCGGACTCGTGGGTGCCACCGCGTGGGCACAGCTCCCGTGGGCCGGCATCGCGGCGGCGTTGGTGGGCGTGCCGCTGGTGCTCCTCGCCGCCGTCGGCCTCTTTCGCATCGGCCGCATCGGATGGATCGCCAGGACCGCTTGGTTCGCCGGCCTCGCCGGCCTCGCCGTTGCGTTCCTGGCCCAACTCGCGCCCGCCACGCTGGCCGGCGGCGTCACGACCACCGCCTTCACGGGCCCCTTCGTTTCGCTGTTCGGCTTCGGAATCCTGCTTGCCGCCGCCGTGGGCTACGACGCCCTGCGTGAGGGACGAGCGGGCGGGGGCCCGCGGTTCGGCGCGGCGCGGAGTGGCTTCGCCGTCGCCGTCGTGCTCCTGACGGCGTCGTGTGCGGTGGCGGGTTCGCTCTGGCTGGCCCCCCGCGTGTCGCCTGCGCCGCCGGTACCCGCCGCAGGGAGCCAGGACGTGCCGCCCGCCGATTTCGGCGCTGCCCAGCAAGTGGTTCCGGCCTCCGAGAGGACGTTGCCGGCCACCGCCGCCGACCGCGGGACGGGACGCTACGAGGACCGCACACTGGTTGTTTCGCGGGCGGACGACGGCGGCGTGTCCGCCACCTTGATGGGCGGGACAGGTACGACGCTCGACGAGCTTTCGGGCGTCGCCTTGGCAGCCAGGCTTCATGGTGACCCGTTGGCGCCGGATCCGACGGCCGACGACGACGCCACCGCCGCGGTACGCTCCACCGTCGCGTCGCTGATGTCCGGACAGTCCATCGATCCCCGGGCGGAACTGCAGGAGCTCGGCGTCGCGTTCGTGGTTCTGCAGCAGACGGACACCGCATCGGACGTCCTCGCAGGCCAGCTCGATTCCGTGCCGGGCCTCGCGCCCGTCGGCCGGACCGGTTCCGGATGGCTGTGGCGCGTGCAGGCCGATTCCGCACTGGCCGGTTCGGACAACCCGGCCGACTTCACGGGCCGCGTCCGCCTGGTGGACGCCGACGGCGCAACGACCGGGCTCGTTCCGTCCCGGGACGCCCGCGTCGAGGACGAACGCATCCCGAACGGCGGCGCCGGCCGTATGGTGGTCCTCGCCGAGCGGGCGGACCAGGGCTGGAGAGCGACACTCGACGGGCGCCCCCTGACCCCGACCGCCGTCGGATGGGCGCAGGCCTTCGAACTGCCGCAGGGCGCCGGCGTGCTGGATATCCGGTACGACAATCCGTGGGCGCTGCCGGTGGCGCTCCTGCAGGGCGTGGTTTTCGGCAGCGCGGTGCTGCTGGCCCTGCCGATTCCCCAGCGGCGCCGGTCCGGTCAGCGGCGGCACGGGGAATACCGCACCGGTGAAACCGCCGCGGCCGCTCACGAGCCCGCTGCCGAACCCACGGCCGAGCCCGCTCGCGGGCAGGCCACCGACCTGGAGACGACGCGATGAGCCCCACACCCCAGGGCGCGGCCCGTGCCCGGGCACGCCGGCTGCCGGCCGCCGGGATCGGAGCCGCACTGCTGGTCCTCACGGCCGGCGTGGCCGCGGGATCGATCAACGCGCCGGCGGTGCAACCGCGCGAAATCGGCATTCCGGCGGCAACCGTTCCCGCCGGCGACTATGTGGCGGAGTGTCCGCCGTCGGTCCGGCTCGTTGAGGGAGCCGCGGGTCAAGGCACCGACCCCGACTTCGCGCCGGATTCGGAGTCGGCGCGGACCTCGGTCAGGGCCACCGTGCTCAGCGACGCCGCGGACCGCGCTCCCGGTGCGTCGATCCTGAACGCCGAGGGCGAGACGCTGCGCGAGATCTCCCCGCGACTGTCCGAGGAGGAAGCGGGGCGCGAAGCCACATCGGGGGAGGACGGGTTGTCCGGGCAATCGGCCTCGACCGAGTCCGGTCTGCCCGCAACGGGCGCGACCATCCTGCGCGCGCAGCCCCTCGGCAACCTCAAATCGGTCGCGGGAATGGTCCGAAGCTACCGGGCCTCCGACGGCGATCTCAAGGGCCTGGCGGCGTCGCGGTGCCAAAGTCCGGCGAACGACCAGTGGCTCGTGGGCGCCTCTACGGAGGTCGGCCGGACCGCGTTGCTGGTCCTGTCGAATCCGTCGGTCAACAGTTCGAGCGTCGACCTCGAGCTCTTGTCCTCGAAGGGACGCGTCGAAGCGGGCAACACGCGCGACCTCGTGCTGGCCCCGGGCGAGTCGCGCACCATCGTGCTCGGCGGACTCGTGCCCGACGATCCCGCGGTTTCAGTGCGCGTGTCCGCGACTGGCGCGCCCGTCACTGCCGTCGTGCAGCAGAGCGTGCTCAGGGGGCTCACTGCCGGCGGCGTCGATTACATTGAACCCTCCGGTCGGGCGGGCCAGACACAGGTGGTGCCCGGAGTCGCCATCCAAGACCGTAAGGACACCGGCGACGTCTCGTCGCAGGAGGGCTATGCGGACGCCACGCCGGAACTCGAAGTGGCCGTGCCCGGCGGCCAGAATGCCGGCCTCAAGGTCCGGGCGTACGGCGGCTCCGGCGAGGCGATCCTGCCTGACAACGGGGTGCACACCGCGGCGGGAGGCGGCACGGCACGGATCCCGCTGGACTCGCTGCCGGCGGGGGACTACACGATCGTCGTCGAGGCGGACCAGCCCATCGCGGCCGGCGCGCGCGTGGTCCGGGGCGCGGACAAGGGGAAACCCGTGGATGTCGCGTGGAGCGCGGCGGCCGGGCGCCTCGGGAACCAACACCTGGTGGTCGTGCCGGAACACGGCAACGCCCGCCTCTCCTTCGGCTCCATCGGCGGTGACTCGGCGGTCTCGCTTCGACCGGTCGCGGCGGACGGTTCGATCGGCGATGAACGGATGGTCGAACCGACCGCGGGAACCACTTCGGGAATCGGCATCAAGGACCTCGGTGACGACGTCGTGGCCGTCATCGTCGGCGCGTCCGGCGAACCCGTCTACGGCGCGCAGATCATGACGCTCGGCACGGCCGGGATATCGACGATGGGGATTCCGCCGGCAACGGAGGGTCGGAGGAACGTCTCCGTCGACATCCGGTATTAGGTCGACATCCGATATGAGGGAAACCTTGTCGCGCTCCGGAGAGTCCGTGCCGGGGCCCTATTTGGGCCCGCGCGGCCACCTGCCGTAGGTCGGGTCCACATCTTCCGGGGCCATCGCCAGCAATTCGGCCACGAGTTCGACCACGACGTCGTGCACGGCTTCCGGAAGCTCGACGGGATGGTCCACCAACTGCTCGACCGGACGCCGGTAGACCACGATGCTGGCGGCCCGGCGCGGCGAGGCCCCGCGCGTCGTTCCGAGCGGAACGCCCCGGCCGGAAGCCTCGGCCCGCCGCAGGGCCTTGGCCCCGGGGACGAGTTCCACCGAAAAGGCCACATCCGCGATGCGCGCCCCCCACAGCTCCTCGAGGCGCTCGGCGGCCTCGGCCACCAGATCCTCAAAGCGTTCGAAGCGGGTCCGCGCCCCGGGCAGTTGCGGAAGCATCAACTGACCGCGCAGGCCGCGGCCGTGGCGGTTGCGGCGTCGCCGCGCGAACTCGCGGGCCGTGGAGTCCGGGCGCCGCGGTGCGTTTCCGCCCAGATCGATGTGGAATCCATGGGGCATGCACCGAGCCTATCCAACCTCGGGTGCGCCGTGAACCGCCTTCGCGGCCTCCCCCGGATTGGGCCCGGGTACGGGTACGCTTACTGCTCGTGGGATCCATCAGACTCTGTTCGCGCTCGGCTTGCCGAGAATCGGCCGTGGCGACACTGACGTATGTCTACGCCGAATCCACCGCCGTGCTCGGGCCGCTGGCGACGTATGCCGAACCACATTGCTACGACCTATGCTCCGCGCACGCCGGTCGCCTTACGGTTCCGCGCGGGTGGAGTGTGCTGCGGCTGGAGCTCCCGGGGACGCCACGGCTGGCCCCCGACGAGCTGTCCGCGCTCGCGGACGCGGTGCGGGAGCAGACCGCGCCCGCGCCCTCCGCATCGTCTGTGGCAGAGGCCCCATCCGAAACGGCCGGACGGAGGACCGCTCCGGACGCGCTCGAAGCCCCACTCGACGCCGGTGCGTCCCGTGGCCACCTCCGCGTTCTGCGCGAGCCCCGCTAAGCCATAAACTAGGGCACATGGCCCACATTTCCCCGCAGCTACTGGCTGTACTGCGTTGCCCGGTGACCGGCTCACGGCTGATCCCGCAGGGTGACGAACTCGTCTCCGTCGCCAGCGGTCCGCAGGGTGCGCCCGTGCGGTACGCGATCGATGAAGGCATCCCCGTCCTGCTGCCCCACCCGGGCGCGGCCCCCAGCGACACACCGGAGTAGTCCACACATGAGCTTTGATTACAAGATCGCCGACATCGGCCTCCACGAGGCCGGGCGGCACCAGATCCGGCTTGCCGAGCACGAAATGCCCGGTCTGATGTCGCTGCGCCGCGAGTACGTTGACGCGCAGCCGCTCAAGGGGGCCCGCATCGCCGGGTCGCTGCACATGACGGTGCAGACGGCCGTGCTGATCGAGACGCTGACCGCCCTCGGCGCAGAGGTGCGCTGGGCTTCCTGCAACATCTTCTCCACCCAAGACGAGGCCGCCGCGGCGACCGTCGTCGGAACCGGCACCCCCGAGGACCCGCGCGGCGTCCCGGTCTTCGCCTGGAAGAACGAGTCCCTCGAGGACTACTGGTGGACCGCCGAGCAAATCCTGACGTGGCCCGGCGCCGCGGAGAATGCGGAGCTCGGCCCCAACATGATCCTGGACGACGGCGGAGACGCCACCATGCTGCTCCACAAGGGCGTCGAGTTCGAGGCCGCCGGCGCGGTGCCGTCCGCCTCCGCCGAGGACTCGCACGAATATACGCTGTTTCTGGACACGCTGCGCCGCGCCCTGGACACCGACCCCGGGAAGTGGACCCGCGCGGCGGAGCGCATCAAGGGCGTCACCGAGGAGACCACCACCGGCGTGATGCGCCTGTACCAGCTGGCTGAGGCCGGCCGGCTGCTGTTCCCGGCGATCAACGTCAACGACTCCGTGACCAAGTCCAAGTTCGACAACAAATACGGCATCCGGCATTCGCTGCCGGACGGGATCAACCGCGCCACCGACGTGCTCATCGGCGGCAAGGTCGCCGTCGTCTGCGGCTATGGCGACGTCGGCAAGGGCGCTGCGGAGGCGTTGCGAGGCCAGGGCGCCCGTGTCATCGTCACCGAGATCGACCCCATCTGCGCACTGCAGGCGGCGATGGACGGCTACCAGGTTGCCCGGCTGGACTCGGTCCTCGGCCAGGGCGACATCTTCATCACCACCACGGGCGGCAAGGACATCATCATGGCCGCCGACATGCTGAAGATGAAGAACAAGGCGATCGTCGGCAACGTGGGGCACTTCGACAACGAGATCGACATGGCCGGTCTGGCAGCGGTCGACGGCGTCGTGAAGGTCGAGATCAAGCCGCAGGTCCACGAGTGGGTCTTCGGTTCCGGCAGCGACGCGGAACGCTCGATCATCGTGCTCTCCGAGGGGCGGTTGCTGAACCTCGGCAACGCCACCGGACACCCCTCGTTCGTCATGTCGAACTCGTTCGCCAACCAGACGATCGCCCAGATCGAGCTCTTCACCAAGCACGGGTTGCCGGCCGCCGAGGGCGGGGACCCCGAATACGCGAACCAGGTCTATGTCCTGCCCAAGGTCCTGGACGAGAAGGTGGCACGCCTGCACCTGGACGCGCTCGGCGTCGAACTGACGGAACTGACCAAGAACCAGGCCGAGTACCTGGACCTGGACGTGGCGGGCCCTTACAAGTCTGACCAGTACCGCTACTAGCGGGCAGCCGGACTACCGGGAATCGCCGAATGGAAGGCGGTGGAGCCTCTGGCCCGCCGCCTTCCGCCTTTCCTCCGCCGCGAGCATCCGGCGGTAGTCGCGGTCCCGCCGCTCGGCCATCACGGCCAGGAGGAAGTCCTCGGCGCCAGTGCCCGGCGGCGGCAGGGGTGCGACGAAGGCGCCTACCTCGCGGGCCAGGTCCGCGCCGACCCGTGCCCGGGATTCGGCGGTCATGGAACCGGCTTGCCCGCCGAAGCGGGACACGCGCGCACCCAGGGCATCGGGAATGCGGCCCAGGTCCGCAAGTTCCGCCCACGGTCGCAGGTGAGCGGGGGCGGGGGCGAGCACCGGCCGGACCATGCGGCGGCGTTCGCGCATGGAATAGGTTCCGGCCAACATGTCGCCCAGCCGCTTGCCTCGTTCGTTGGAGAAGGAAACCAGTAGGGCCAGCGAGCCGAACATCGCCACGATCTCCAGTAGCGCCAGCATGGCACGGATGAAGGCATGCCGGAACCGGATGGAACCGCCGTCGTCCCGGACGATCCGCAGACCCACGGCGAGCCTGCCCAGGGACCGGCCGCGGCTCCGGGTCTCCACTGCCACGGGTACCGCCAGCAGCCAGAAGACCGCCGTGGCCACGAACCAGGCGCGGCCGGCGGCCGGATCCTGCACGAGGGCGGTTTGCGAGAGCAGGTAGATGGTCAGGAGCAGCCCCGCGGCGTAGCCGAGGTAGTCCAGTACGCAACCCACCGCGCGGAGGACGAATCCCGCCTCGCGAAGTTCGAGAACGACTGCCTCGCCGGTGACGACAGTGCTCACGTGAATTCCTCCGGATGGCGCCGTGGATGGACGGCGTGCCGCGGCCCGCCGTGCCCCGGCAACCGTTCTCCCAATCTAGCGCAGGGCCCCGGGATAGGCTGGACGCGTGGATCTCGATGCGTTTGTGGCCGTGCACCAGGGGCAGTGGGGGCGCCTTGACGACTTGGCGTCCAAGCGCCGCCTCACGGGCGCGGAGACCGACGAGTTCCTCTCGCTCTACGAACGCGTATCGACGCACCTGTCCATGGTCCGCTCCGTCGAGCCCGAGGCCGCCGTCTCGGCGGATCTCTCCGCGCGGCTCTCCCGCGCCCGTACGCGGTTCACCGGGGCGCGGACCGGGACCGCGCAGGACGTCGCGCGTTTTCTGGTGGCGACTCTTCCGGCCGCGCTCTACCGCATCAGGGTTCCGACGGTCGTCGTCGGGGTGCTTTTCTGCGCCGTCGCGCTGGCCTTCGGCTGGTGGGCGGCGGGATCGCAGGACGTGGTCCGGGCCATGGGGTCGGACGCGGACCTGCGGGCCTACGTCGACCACCGCTTCGTCGACTACTACTCCGAGAACCCGGCGGCGTCCTTCGCCGGGGCGGTCTGGACCAACAACGCCCTGATCGCCGGCCTCTGCGTCGCGTTCGGCGTGACGGGAATCTACGTCCCCTACGTGCTCTTCCAGAACGCGACCGGGATCGGCATGGCCGGCGGGGTGATGGCGGCGTACGGCGAGTTGGACACCTTTTTCCTGTATATCCTGCCGCATGGTTTTATGGAGCTGACCAGTATCTTCATTGCCGCGGCGGCCGGACTGCGGATCTTCTGGTCCTGGGTCGCACCCGGACCCAAAACCCGGATCGCGGCGCTCGCGGCCGAGGGACGTGCCCTGATGACCGTGGCTCTCGGCCTCGTGGGAATCCTGCTGGTCTCCGGCGTCGTCGAGGCCTACGTGACGCCAAGCGCGCTGCCGCACTGGGCGCGGATGGGGATCGGGCTGGCCGTGTTGGCAGCCTACTGGGCCTACACCCTGGTGCTCGGTTCGCGGTCGGTGGCCGCCGGCGGCACCGGAGACCTGGACGCATACGACGCCGGTGCAACGGCGCCCACCGCCTGACCCCCGGCCACAACGAAAGGAACAACTCCGCATGACGGACAACGACACGCGGCGCGAACCGCCGGAATCGGCTCTTCCCGAGGCCGTCCGGCCAACGGACGGTGCGCCTCCGGCGTCGGAGCCCACGACACCGGAGACCGCAGCGGAAGCCGGCGTGGCGGCCCCCGCGCCCCGGGAAGGCGGAAGCAGGCGCGCCAGTGCCGCGGAGTCCGAGGAAGTGCGCAAAATGGACCGCGCCGCGGCCGTGGCCGCCGCCAAGCGCCCCGCGGCCGGGTCCGGGCCGAAGCCGGAGCTCGATCCCGGCGCACAGCGTCGCAACGCGGCCCGCGAGGCGGCCCTCAGCGCGAAACCGGTGCTGCCTCGCGTGCTGCAGGTGGCCCTGGCCGTCGCCTTCCCGTTCCTGCTGGTGATCGGTGCCATCAAAGCCGTCGCCAGCCCGTGGTTCCTGTGGCTGGAGTACAACCGCCCCGGTTTCCCGGACGACCAATTCGGATTCACGGCAGGGGAGCGGTTGATCTATGGATCGTACGGAGTGGACTACCTGAACAACGCCGCGGGTCCGGATTATCTGGGCGGTCTGGTGGAGTCCGGTGGCAACGAGCTGTTCCTGGCTTCGGAAGTGGCCCACATGGCCGACGTCAAGGCCGTGGTGGCCGGATCGTTCCTCGCCGGGCTGATCCTGCTCGCCGCGGTGGCCCTGATCGTGTTCTATCTCGGACGAAAATACGCCGGGGGCGTTCGTCGCGGGCTGTTCGCAGGGTCCGTCGCCACGGTGGTGGTTATGGTTGCCGTCGGCTTGCTGGCCGCCATCGACTGGCAGGCGTTTTTCGCGGGATTCCACCGGGTCTTCTTCGCCGATGGGACATGGACCTTCCGTTTCTCCGATACCCTGATCCGGCTGTTTCCGCCGCAATTCTGGATCGACGCCGGCATCGCGGTCGCCGCCCTCGTGCTGGTCGGCGCCCTCGCCACGCTGGCCGCCACCTGGCCCACGCCGCGCCGCCGCGAGCGCTCCCGCCTGCGCCAGGAGGCGAGGGACTTCGGGCTCGGGTAGGCGCGCGGGGTCGCACTTCCGACTCCGCCGCCGGTCCCTTAGCCCCAGCTCGGCATCCAGCGCCGCAACGTCCACTGCTCCAACGGAATCGTCTCTCCCGTCCAGACGGGCCAGAAGAACGCGGACACGAGGATGACCAGTACCAGGAAGGCCGCTACGGCCACGAATCCGGCCCGGCGGCGGTCCGGCGGGGACCCGGGCCGTCCCGCAACCAGCGCAAGCACGTAGGTCAGGGACAGCACCATGAACGGCTGGAAGACAATGGTGTAGAAGAAGAACATGGTGCGGTCGGGGTAGCCGAACCATGGCCCGAACCCCGCGAGCACGCCGGAGAGAACCGCGCCTGCGCGCCAGTCGCGTCCCCCCGCCCAGAACAGCAGGACCACGGCCAGGCTCAGGGCGGCGGCCCACCAGATGAAGGGGTTGGGGAGGTCCGTGACGACCGCCGCGCAGTTGGCCGAGACACAGGAGCCTTCCCCCCGTTCGGACCCGACGTAGTAGAAGAGCACGGGCCGCCCTGCGGCAAGCCAGGTCCAGGGGCCGGACTCCCACGAGTGGTCCGAGTTCAGTCCCTGGTGGAACTCGTAGGCGCTGCGGTGGTATTCGGTGAGCGAGCGCAGCGCGGCGGGGACACCCGGCCAGGCGGATTCCGGATGTTCCGCCGCCCATTGGCGGTCGTAGCCGCCGTTCGTGGTCAGCCATCCGGCCCAGGTGGCCACATACGCCAGCGCCGCGGTGGGAACGATGGCGACGAACGCCGGTATTCCGTCGCGGAACAGTCCGGCAACCAGCCAGCGACGGATCCCGGCCACCCGCCGCGCCTGCACGTCCCACAGCACGGTCATGAGGCCGAAGACGGCGACGAAGGCCAGCGCCGACCACTTGACGCCCACGGCCCCACCGAGCATCAGCCCGGCGGCGCCCCGCCATGGCCGGAAAGCGAGCCACGGCCCGTAGAGCAGCGCATCGGTCCGCGCCCCCGGATCCGGCCGCAGCACGTCCGCGGAAAGCCGCGAGGACAATTTCCGCCGACCGTGCTCGCGATCGAGCAGCAGAGCGTAGAACGCGGCCAGCACGAAGAACATCTGGAAGATGTCCAGCAGGGCGGTCCGCGACATCACCAGATGGTGTCCCTCGACGGCCGTCAGCAGTCCGGCCACGCCACCGAGCGGAGCGGACGAGAAGAGGCGCTGCGCGATGAGGGCGACCAGCAGCACCGACAGCGTCCCCGCGACCGCCGAGGAGAACCGCCAACCGAACCCGTGCTCCGGACCGAACAGGAGCATGCCGACGGCAATCAGCCACTTGCCCAGCGGCGGGTGGACGACGTACGCCGCGGAAGCCAACGGCGTCGGATTGCCGGCCAGATAGGCCTCGTTCGCGTCCTCGTCCCATTGCCGTTCGTACCCCGACTGCAGGAGGGCGTAGGCGTCCTTGACGTAATAGGTCTCGTCGAACGTGAACGCGTGGGGGTGGTCCAGGTTCCAGAAGCGCAGTACGCCGGCGAGCAGCGTCACAACCAGCGGAAGAATCCAGCCCAGGGGGCCGAGCCGTCGGACGGGGCCCAGCAGACGCCCCAGCAGCGCGGTCCGTCCGTAGGGGGGAACCCGATCGCGCGCCAGCGCGGTAAGGCTGGAAGTGGTGGTGGCGCTCACCCCGGCAACTCTACCGGCGGCCGGGCACGCTGCCGACCGGATGCGGCCGGTAGGCTGGGCGAGTGGATACCCCGATGGCCGCCGGCCGAATCGTCCTGGCGGCAACGCCGATCGGCAACCTCGGCGACGCGTCGCCGCGCCTCGTGGAACTCATGACGACGGCGGACCTCGTGGCCGCCGAGGACACCCGCAGACTGTTGCACCTGGCCAACGCGCTCGGGGTGCGCGTTGCGGGCAAGCTGGTCAGCTACCACGAGCACAACGAAGTGGCTCGCATCGCCGAACTGCTCGAACACGTCCGCGGGGGCGCGACCCTGCTGGTGGTCAGCGACGCGGGCATGCCCGCGGTCTCGGATCCGGGGTTCCGACTCGTCGAGGCGGCGGTCGCCGAGGGGCTGACCGTCACGGCGGCGCCGGGGCCGTCCGCGGTGCTCACGGCGCTGGCCCTGTCCGGCCTGCCGACCGACCGCTTCACCTTCGAGGGATTCCTTCCGCGCAAGGCCGGCGAGCGGGCCGCCAGGCTGGCGGAGCTGGGGACGGAACAGCGCACCATGGTGTTCTTCGAGGCGCCGCATCGTCTGGAGCCCATGCTGCGGGCGCTCGTCGAGGCGTTCGGCCCGGAACGTCCGGCGGCGGTGGCGCGCGAGTTGACGAAGCTCCACGAGGAGGTCCTCCGCGGGCCCCTGCGTGAACTCCTGGTGTGGTCCGAGGGCGAAGTCCGCGGCGAGATCGCCGTCGTCGTCGGAGGTGCCCCGGCCGGGGAACCCCCGCGCGCGGACGACCACGTCGCGCGGGTGCAGGGGCTGGTCGACGGGGGCATGCGACTCAAGGACGCGGTCGGAGCCGTCGCCGAAAGCGAGCGCGTCTCCAAGCGCGAGCTCTATGCCGCGGTTCTGGCCGCACGCGCCTGACGCGCACCGCGTGACGGGCCGCGGCGCCTCCGTTCATCTGCACAACGTCATGAATGCGGCGTGGTGCACACCGGCATTTACAGTGTCAGGGAACCGTCGTTACGGTGGCAGGGAAAGCCCGCCGCCCCTAGATTTTGGGAGAAATCCGCGATGACCACAGTTACCCTCGACCGCGAAGCAACGTTGCTCGCGTCGGTCCCCACCGGCCTGTTGATCAACGGCGAATGGCGCGACGCCTCCGACGGAGGAACGTTCGACGTCCACGACCCCGCGACGGGGCGGGTCCTGGCCACCCTGGCGTCCGCGACCAGCGACGACGCGATGGCCGCCCTGGACGCGGCCGACGCCGCGCAGGCGGGCTGGGCGCGCACCGCGCCCCGAGAGCGCGCCGAGATCCTGCGCCGTGCCTTCGACCTCGTCACGGCGCGCGCCGAGGACTTCGCCCTGCTGATGACCCTGGAGATGGGAAAGCCGCTGGCCGAGTCCCGCGGCGAGGTCACCTACGGTGCCGAGTTCCTGCGTTGGTTCTCCGAGGAGGCCGTGCGCGACTACGGCCGGTACGTTACCAGCCCCGAGGGCAAGAACAAGCTGCTGGTCCACCGCAAGCCGGTGGGTCCCTGCCTCCTGATCACGCCGTGGAACTTCCCGCTGGCTATGGCCACGCGCAAGGTCGCGCCCGCCGTCGCCGCCGGTTGCACCATGGTCCTGAAGCCCGCCAAGCTCACTCCGCTGACCTCCCAGCTCTTCGCCGCGACGATGCTCGAGGCCGGCCTCCCGGCCGGCGTGCTGAACGTGGTCTCGTCTAAGAGCGCCTCGGGCATCTCCGGTCCGATCATGCAGGACCACCGCCTGCGCAAAGTCTCCTTCACCGGGTCCACCCCCGTGGGAAAGCGGCTGATGAAGGACGCCGCGGACAACGTCCTGCGTACCTCGATGGAGCTGGGCGGCAACGCCCCGTTCCTGGTGTTCGAGGACGCCGACCTCGACAAGGCGGTCGCCGGCGCGATGGCCGCCAAGATGCGCAACATGGGGGAGGCCTGCACGGCCGCCAACCGCTTCCTTGTGCAGGCATCCGTGGCGGAGGAGTTCACCCGGAAGTTCGCCGAGGCCATGGCGGCCCTGAAATGCGGACGCGGCACGGAGGGCGACAGCACCGTCGGCCCCCTGATCGATGGGGGCGCGCGCGACGACGTGCACACTCTGGTCACCGATGCCGTGAAGGCCGGCGCCACCGTGGTCACCGGCGGCGAGGCCGTGGAGGGCGAGGGCTACTTCTACCAGCCCACCGTCCTCTCCGGCGTCCCGAACGACGCGGAGATCCTGCGTAGCGAGATCTTCGGACCGGTGGCCCCGGTGACGACGTTCGAGACGGAGGAACAGGCCATCGCCTTGGCCAACGCCAGCGAGTATGGCTTGGCGTCCTACCTCTACACCCGCGACCACAACCGCATGTTCCGCGTCGCCGAGCAGATCGAGTTCGGCATGGTCGGGTTCAACGCGGGCGTCATCTCCAACGCCGCGGCGCCGTTTGGCGGCGTGAAGCAGTCCGGACTCGGGCGTGAGGGCGGGGCCGAGGGCATCGCCGAATACACCACGACGCAATACATCGGAATCGCCGACCCGTACGCCGTCTAGCCGAACGTCTCCGCTAACGGACGAACAACGACGCCGGCAGCCCCGTCGCGCGGGCCCTTGCGCCGGGGGACGCCGCGCCGAAGAGCCCGATTCCCACATCGCGCAGCGCCAGTTCGAGGGCCTTGCCCGAATCCCGTCCGGAAGGCGTCGGGGGTTTCGCAACCGTGCCACGCGGCCCCGCCGGGATCGGGCGGGCGTAGCGGACACGTTCGTAGGCATCGCGCAGCGTCTCGAGGGACCGGGCCGTCTCCGGTGCCCGCTGGTGAAGGCGGGCGGCGTAATCGTGGGCGGTTTCGGCCTCGCGCATGCCCAGTCCGTAGTCCGTGCCGAGCGCCGCGAGTTCCTCCCACGCAGCCAGGGGGCCGTCGCGGAGCGCGTCGATGCGCCGCGGGGCGGCGTCGTCCATGGCGCGGATCCTGCCGAGGCGCCGGGCACGCAGGATCCTGCGGATCCCGTGGGGACCGAGTAGGGCAAAGACGCCCAATGCGCCAAATCCGATGAGGTTCGCGGCACCTCCGGTGCCGTCGGCACCCGGCGCCTCATCGGCCGACGGCTCCGCTTCGGACGAGGATTCCTCGGATGTCGTGGCGCCGACAGAGACTTCCGGGAGGAGCGGGTCCTCGGTCGGTTGGGCCGCCGGACCGGGTTGTTCGGGGGCGTACGACGGCGCGGCGCCGCGCCCCGGCGTCGGTTCGAAGGGAACCCACCCGATGCCGGCGAAGTACAACTCGGGCCACGCGTGGGCACTGCGCGGGCTCAACTGGTAGCCGACCAGTTCCTGCCCGTCGGGTCCCGTTTCGACCTGGCCGTTGGTGCGTCCCGGCGCATACCCGATGGCGATGCGGCTGGGGATGCCCAGTGCCCGGGACATCAGGGCCATGGCCGAGGAATAGTGGATGCAGTAGCCGCTCTTTTGCTCCAGGAATGCCTCCACGACGGCCAAGCCGTTGCCGTCGTAGCCCTGTTCCAGCGGGGTTTCCTCGGAGTACGTGTAGTCGACGCCGCGCAGGTGGTTCTGGAGGGCGACGGCCCGCTCGTAGGCCGATTCCGCTCCCGCCTCGGTCACGACCTCCACCGCGGTGTCCCGAACGATCGCGGGGAGATCCCCGGGGACCGTGGCGTAGACGTCCGGAACCATGCGGCCCACGATGCCGGGGTCGGCGGACAGCGCGTCGTCGCTGGCCTCGAGGAGCTCGGGACTGAGCACGGGAACCAGGGACCCGATCGTGAAATCCTGGTCCAGGCTTGAGGTTCCCTCGTCGGCGAAAAGGGTGGCTGTTTCCCCGTACCACCCCCAGCGTCCGTCCAGGCCGGCGACGGTGGTGGCTCCGCGTGGGAGCGGAAGCCACGGGCTCTGGTAGTTGCCCGTCGAAATCCGGGTGCTGACGTCCAAACTCTCCGCCACCATGGTGGCGCCCACCCCGGACTCCCCACCCGGCGCCGGAAGGCGCGTGTCAACTGTCAGTCGGGCGACGTCGTCGTCGCTAGGTTGCCATCGGGGGGCGTTCAGGTCGCCGATGACGGCGGTGCGCAGGTAGAGGGGCTCCTCAGAATCGGTGAAGTACTCGATGGTGGTCAGTCCCAGCGGACTGCGGAGGTTGTTGCCCAGGTTCAGCACGGGATTGACCCCGGTGGGTTCGCCCCAGAGGTACAGCCGACGGCCCTCGGGAAGCAGGCCGGTATTGAAACCCGGCAGCGCGAGCGGAACCACCAGCATGGCGGCCACCGACGCGACACCGATCAGCACGGCCTGCCGTCCCAGCCCGGAACGCAACGTCCCGCCCGGGACCTGCGACGTTTCTGCCAGCCTGGCGGCCCCCAGAATGAGCAGGAAGCCGACTCCGGTTGCGGCCACGTGCCCGAGCCCCGCTCCCGCGGGCTTGATCAGGGAGGCGGCGGCCAGGACCACTGCCAGCGGGATGGCGGACAGCGCGGGGAAACCGAGCCCGAACGCGATGAGGTCCACGGTCACCGCGACGAGCCCAACGGACAGGCACGTGAGGAACACGAGCGGCGTTTCCGCAAGAACCGGCGCCGACTGGGACAACACCGCTTCGTTCGCCTGCGGAAAAATCTCGAAGGCGCGCTGGATCGTGGATGTGGTGGGGACGATTCCGAGGACGGCCGTGTCCGCGAAGAACTGGACGGTCAAGGTGAGCCCCAGGGCCGCGAGCGCCCCAAGCGTGGGCCACGGGCTGGCCGCTCCCCGGGAACGCAGCACGCCGGCGGTCGCCGATGTCGCGGCGACGGTCACGGTCGCGTGCTCCAGCCATCGCCATCCCTCGAAGACGCCGGCGAGGCTTCCGGCGGCGAACAGCACGGCCGCGGCCACGGCGACGGCGCCCGGCCACGTCGATCCCGTGGGGGGTCGACGGCGGCTCCTCGCCGGGGCACCGTTTCCACGTCCGCCGGAACGGGCGCCGGGGCCGGACGCGGGGGTTTCGGTGGGGGCCTTGAGTGTGGTCACGGCCGTCCCATCCGTCCGGCCATGCGTTCGGCCGTGCCCAGGGCCATCCACGCTTCGGCCAGCGACCGCGCGGGGTCCGCCCACACGGGGTTCCAACCGGCCTGCCGGAACGTTTTGGCGGCCGGGCGGGCCGCGGCCGGGTTGCTCGTGACGAGGAACGCGGCGACGTTGCGCGAGGTTCCCAGGGCCTCGGTCCATGATCGCGCTGCGGTTTCGTCGAAGTGGCCGGTCAGGACGACGACCGGATTGCGCGCATTGCGGACCGCCGAGGCCAGCCCCGGCGAGGCAAGGCGACCGTGTTGATCGGTGGAACGTCCGTCCGCGTCGTGCCGGTGGCGTGCGGCTTCGGACTTCAGCGACACGGCCGCGAAGGTCAGTTGGAGATCCGTGCCGGCATGGCGTCCGCGGAACATGTCGCGGCGCGGATCGGCTGCCGAGGTGGACGCGGCCGCCAGCGGGGCGCCGTCTTGATCGAGGACATCCACGGCGTAGCCCAGGTCCGCAAGATGCGCACCGATGCCGATGGCGGCGGAGAGGACCCAGTCGAAGCACGCGGTGGTCGTGCCGGGCGCGGACGTGAAGTTCGACACGTCGCGCGGTTCGTCCGAACCGATGAAGCTTCCGTTGTAGGACTCCCGACGCCGGTCCACCAGGAGTGTGGCGCGCGGCGTCGACTGGTACTCCTCCTGCCGGACCATCAACGAGCCTTGCCGTGCGGTGGCTGGCCAGTGGACGCGCCGTAGGGAGTCGCCGTCGCGGTATTCACGGGTCATCGCATCGTCGCTGTCCGGCGTGGCGTGTCGGTTGGACCGCGCCTCTCCGTGGGTTCCGCGGTCGCCGAGCACGCCGTTCGGATCCAACCGCTGGACCGGCTGGACGACCGTGAGCGGCGCCGGTCGGTCCAGCGATCCGGGTCGTGCCGCCAGCCCAAACGGATCCGTGAAGCGCGCTGTCAACGGCCCCACCGCGTAGACGCCGCGATGCGACGGCACGAGCCGGTACTGGTAGCGGCCCGATGCGGACGGGTATTCGAAGGACGGACGGGTTCCGAAGCGTTCGGGAAGCGTCTCCGTCAATCTGACCGACCCCGGTGCCCTGCCCGCATGGTTCACCTCCAGGACCACCCTCGCGTGTTGTCCGGCAACGACAGGGTCGGGGGAGAAGCCGCGGCGCACGTGGAGACGGCTGCCGCCGATGCGCACCACCGCGGCCGCGGTCAGCGGGGCCGCCAGCAGGAAGACGGACACATTGACAAGTTCGCGCCTGCCGAGGAGCCACGCCGCCACGAGTGTCGCGGCGCCGGCGAGGAAGACCGCCCAGCCCCGCGGCGTCAGGAACGCCAGCCGCAGTTTCTGTTGCAGTGTTCGTTCTCCCGGCTCCCCGCCGGGACGTGCACCGTCATCCCCCCGGGCGGTCACGGCCCGGTCCTAGCCGCGGGCGCCGGCGCGAACCGGGACCTTGGCGAGTACGCCGTCGACAATCTCGTCCTCCGTGGTACCCGCCACCTCGGCCCGCCGGTGCAACACCAGCCGATGGGACAGAACGGTCGGACCCACCGTCGCGACGTCGTCCGGCAACACGAAGTCCCGTGAGTTCAGTGCCGCCTCGGCCTTCGCCGCGCGGAGCAATTGCAGCAGCGCGCGCGGGCTGGCGCCCAGCCGGACATCGGGATGCTCCCGAGACGCCTGACCCAGCGCCACGATATATTCCTTCACGGGATCGGACACGTACACGGACTGAACGGTGGCGATGAGTGCCTGCAGGTCGGCCGTGTCCACGACCGGCCGCACAGCGTCCAGCGGCGACCGCGACTGGTGGGTCTCGAGCATCGCGATCTCTGCGGCCGTATCCGGATAGCCCATGGACACTCGTGCCATGAACCGGTCGCGCTGCGCCTCCGGCAACGGAAAGGTTCCCTCCAACTCGATCGGGTTCTGCGTGGCGATGACCATGAACGGTTCGTCCAGTTCGTAGGTCGTCCCGTCGACCGTGACCTGGTGTTCCTCCATGCATTCCAGCAACGCCGATTGGGTCTTGGCGGAGGCACGGTTGATCTCGTCCCCGATCACGATGTTCGCGAAGACCGGACCACGGCGGAACTCGAACCGGTGCGAGTCCTGGTTGTAGATCGACACGCCCGTCACATCTGAGGGCAACAGGTCGGGCGTGAACTGGATGCGGCTGACACTGCAGTCGACGGAGCGGGCGAGGGTTTTGGCCAGCATCGTCTTGCCCACGCCGGGAACGTCTTCGAGCAACAGATGCCCTTGGGCCAAGAGAACGGTGAGTGCGGTCCGGGCGACGGAGGCCTTGCCGTCGATGACGGTGGCCATGACCTCCAGCACCTTGCCGCAGCTGCGCCCAAACTCCTCGACGGGAAGCGTCCCGGGTCGCGTGCCTGGCTCCACGTGCACTCCCTGCTCGCTCTGGGTCTCGATCCGCCAGCTCTGGCTATCGAACTGTGTGACAAGACTACCCACCTTTGGTGTGAGGTGGGCCACATCGGCGAGCGGGAGCGTCCCCAAAGGTAGCCTTGGTCTGCAGCCCGCCTCCGTCGAAAGGACCGCCCATGCCGAAAACCCACGTGGGAGAAGCCCCCGCGGCGTATCGTCCACCCGCACAGGAATCCGACGGCGGCGCGGAGGGGAGCGTCGTCGGGGCGCCACGGCGTTCCGGCGAGGAGGGTGGGCGCAAGCGCAACCTCGGGTATCCCCCGGCACCCGAGCCGCTGGTGGTGCCCGTTCCCGACAACCACACGCATCTGGACTTCCGCGACGGCTGGGTCACGGTTGGCGTCGCCGACGCCCTGGACGCGGCCAACGCCGCCGGAGTCTCCGGCGTCGTGCAGGTGGGGTGCGACGTCGAATCGTCGCGTTTCGCCGTCGAGGCGGCGGCGGCGGACCCTCGGGTCCTGGCTGCCGTTGCCATCCACCCGAACGATGCCCCGCCGCTCGCGGAGCGGGGGGAGCTCGAGGCGGCCCTGACGGAAATCGACAGGCTGGCGGGGCATCCGCGGGTCCGCGCCGTGGGCGAAACCGGGATGGACCGCTTCCGGACCGGTCCCGAAGGGGCCGGGGCCCAGGAGTACTCGTTCAGGCGCCACATCGACATGGCGGTGCGGCACGGCAAGGCCCTGCAGATCCACGACCGCGACGCCCACGCGGACATCGTTCGGATCCTGGGGGAGGAGGCCTTGCCGGAAAAAGTGGTTTTCCACTGCTTCTCGGGCGACGCGGAACTGGCGAGAACCTGCAACGACAACGGCTGGTACATGTCCTTCTCGGGGACGGTCACGTTCAAGAACTCCCACGGGTTGCGGGATGCCCTCGCGCTCGCCGACCCGGAACTCCTGCTGGTGGAGACGGACGCGCCCTTCCTCACGCCGCACCCGTTTCGGGGCCGTCCGAACGCCAGTTACCTGATCCCCTACACGGTGCGCTCCATGGCGGACTTCCTGTCGAGGGACGTGGACGGGTTGTGCCACGCGCTGGCGCGGAACACGCATGCCGTCTACGGCGAATTCGGTGCGACTGCGACCGGCGCGGGACATTACGAAACGAGTGCTTAGGTCACGAAACAGTGACCGTCGAAGCGGTCGTGAAGGCCGGAACCGCGCCAGATCAAGGCACCGGGCTTGTCACATTATTACGAATCGGTTACGGTTGATGATTAGTAGCCGGGATCGGGGAAGGTTTCCGGGTATCAAGCCGATGTCGGATAAGCGGTTGGACGTTCCGTTCGTACGCCCAAACACGCTGCCGGCAACTAGGCCTGTGCCATGCATTGATGCCAGCACGGGAGGGTCCCGCGTGAGAGTCGACGGGGTCGTCCTCCCATGCCGTTACCCCGTGCCCGGAAGCAGCCAAAGTTTGGAATTCCGTGCAGCATGCCCTCAAGAAGCGCTGGGTCAAGACCAGCGCGCAGGCGGTCGTCCTGACCGCACTCGTCCTCGGATTGGTGTCCTTCGTAGGAGCCAATAAGACCGTGGCGCTCACCGTCGACGGAGAGACCCAAAACGTCCAGACGTTCGGCGGAACGGTGGCGGACGTCCTGTCCGCCTCCGAAGTCACCCTTGCGGCCCGCGATGAAGTCAGCCCCGCACTGGATGCCCCCATCGAGGACGGCACGTCCATCGAAGTCAACCGCTCCAAGGCCGTCAGCGTCTCCATCGATGGCGTGGACCGGGTTGTGCACACCACCGGCCTGACCGTTGCGGACATTCTTGCCCAGCTGCGGATCGCCGGCGCCTCCGAGGTCTCGCTCGGCGAGCAGATGGAGCTCGCCTCGTTGACCACTCCCATCGAGATCACCACCCCGAAAAACGTCGTCCTGACCGCCGACGGCAAAACCCGCAAGCTGACGACGACCGTGGGGACGGTCGGCGACCTGCTGGCCGAAGCCAAGGTCAAGCTTGATGGCGACGACGAGCTATCCGCCAAACGGACCGCGGAGGTCGTCGACGGACTCAAGCTCCAGGTAGTGCGCGTCGAGGCGAGCACCGCGACGGAGACCGAAGCCGTTGCCAACGGCCGGACGACCGTAGAGGACGATTCGCTGCTCGAAGGCAAGTCCAAGGTCATCGAGCAGGGCAGCGATGGAGTCCGCACGCTGACCTTCCGGGTCGTCTCCAAGGACGGCGAGGCCGTCTCCCGAAAGCTGGTGGAGTCCAAGATCACCACCGCCGCCGTGGACGAGAAGATCGCCATCGGCACGAAGCCGAAGCCAGCGCCGGAGCCAGAGCCGCAGCGCGAGGCCGAGCCCGAACCACAGGCCGAGCCCAAGGCGGAAGCGCAGCCGAAGCCGGCCGCCGCGTCCCCGAGCTCGGGTGGCACGACCGCGTCCGCCGGAAACGTCTCCAGCACGTGGGCCGCGCTCGCACAGTGCGAGTCCGGCGGCAACTGGGCCATCAACACCGGAAACGGCTACTACGGCGGTCTTCAGTTCAGCCTGAGCAGCTGGGCCGGAGTCGGCGGCACGCAGTACGCGGCGTACCCGCACCAGGCCACGCCGTCGCAGCAGATCGCCGCCGCCGAGAAACTGCGCGCAAACGGCGGATGGGGCCACTGGCCGCACTGTTCCGCGCAGCTCGGCCTGCGGTAGCCACCGGCACCGCAACCACGGAATCCGCGACACCAGGGGAGCCCCGCCGCATCGGCGGGGCTCCCTCGCGTCCTGATCTAGGATTGAACCCGTGACTGACGACTCCCCGAACGCCCCGGCGCAGGCCGCGCCCACCGGTCCGCGCCCGCTGCTTGGCGCCGCCGACATTCGCCGCCTCGCGGACGAACTCGATGTGCGGCCCACCAAGACACTCGGCCAGAACTTCGTCATCGACGGCAACACGATCCGTCGTATTGTGGCCGCCGCCGGGATCGCGCCGGACGAAATTGTGCTGGAGGTGGGCCCGGGGCTCGGTTCGCTGACGCTCGGGTTGTTGGATGCCGCCGAGCGGGTGGTCGCCGTCGAAATCGATCCCAAGCTTGCCGGCCGCCTTCCGCGCACGGTCCAGGAACTCCGACCTGACCGGACCGGACATCTCGACGTCGTGCTCGCCGACGCGATGCGCGTCACCGAGCTTCCCCATCCGCCCACGGCCCTGGTGGCTAACCTGCCCTACAACGTGGCGGTCCCCGTGGTGTTGCACCTGCTCGAACACTTCCCGAGCCTGCGCCACGGCCTGGTGATGGTGCAGGACGAGGTGGCCGACCGGATGTGCGCTGCGCCGGGCAACAAGACCTACGGCATCCCGAGCGTCAAGGCGGCGTGGTACGGCCGGATGCGCAAGGCCGGGGTCATCGGCATGAACGTCTTCTGGCCGGCACCGAAGATCCACAGCGGGCTTGTCGGTTTCGAGCGGCACGAGCCACCAAAGACGACGGCGACGCGCAAACAGGTTTTCGCCGTCATCGACGCCGCCTTCGCCCAACGCCGCAAGACCCTCCGCGCGGCCCTGGCGGGCTGGGCGGGCGGGGCCGCGATGGCGGAGGCGGCGCTGGTTGCTGCCGGCGTCGACCCGCAGGCCCGTGGCGAGCGGCTGGGCATCGAGGAGTTCGCCCGAATCGCGGAAGCGGCGGCAAGTATGGCGCCGGCGTCCGCCGCGAGCGCCCCGTGACCCGCACCGTCACGGCGCGTGCGCCGGGGAAAATCAACGTGTATTTCCGCGTCGGTCCGCGGCGCGACGACGGTTACCACTCCGTCGCCAGCCTGTACCTCGCGGTGTCCGTTTTCGAGGATGTCTCCGCCACTGCGCGCGCGGACGGCGGAGTGACTGTGAGCCTGCATCCGGATTCCACGGCCGTCACGGACCCCGAGGACTTCCCGCTGGGCGAGGACAACCTGGTGGTCCGCGCCGCCCGCCTGCTCGCCGAGCACACAGGGCACGTGGCCGGTGTCGACCTGGAAATCACCAAGCGGGTGCCCATCGCGGGCGGCATGGGCGGCGGGTCCGCCGATGCCGCAGCGACGCTCGTGGCCTGCAACGCCCTGTGGGGCACGGGGCTCAACCGCGAGGAACTGGGGCGCCTGGGCGCGCGGCTCGGCGCCGACGTGCCGTTTGCGCTGTCCGGCGGCGCCGCCGTCGGCCTCGGTGTGGGCGACGACCTCTCGCCGCTGCTGATGCGCAGCCGCACCGATTGGGTCCTCGTGCCGGCCAGCTACGGGCTGTCCACCCCCGCGGTCTATGCCGAGCTCGACGAACTGCGCAGGGGAACCGATGTCCCCGAACCCACGGAGGTCGACCGCGCAGTGGTGCAGGCGCTCGTCGCCGGCGACCACATCCTGCTTCAGGGGCTGGTCGAAAACGACCTGGCGCCCGCGGCGCTGTCCCTCGCACCGGTCCTTGGCGCCGTCCTGGAGATGGGGGAGACGGCCGGGGCGCTCGCATCGATCGTCTCCGGCTCGGGCCCGACCATCGCCCTGCTCGCCAGCGACCCGGACCATGCCGGCGAGGTGGCCTTCCAGCTGCGCGACGAATCCGGTCTCGACGCCCGCGCGGTCCACGGCCCCGTCCATGGGGCCACCATCATCTGACCATCCCGGGACACCGCGTCCCGTAGAGACTTTCCGCCACACAGCCGCACCCGGCGGATCCGCGCCTCCCACCCCCCCCGCGCCGGTTCCGCCACCACCGTTAGGAAGTACCGTTTTGGCCCATTTGCTCGGAGCAGAGAACGTCTCCGTCGCCTTCGCGACCCGCACCGTCCTGGACGGCGTCAGCCTCGGGCTCGAAGACGGCGACCGGATCGGCATGGTGGGGCGCAACGGCGACGGCAAGTCGACCCTGATGCGCCTGCTCGCCCTGCGCCAGCAGCCCGACGACGGTCGCGTCACCAAACGCGGAGACGTCAGCATCGGGTATCTGGACCAGCAAGACGTCCTCGACGGCGACCTCGAGGTGGGGCAGGCGATCGTGGGAGACGCCGCGGACCACGAATGGGCGTCCAACGCCAAGGTGCGCGATGTGATGGGCGGACTCGTCGGGGAAGTGGACTGGCATGCGCGTGTCTCCAGCCTCTCCGGCGGCCAGCGCCGCCGTGTCGCCTTGGCGAAGCTGCTTATCGGCGACGACGACGTGGTCATGCTGGACGAGCCGACGAACCACCTAGACGTCGAGGGCGTCGCTTGGCTCGCACGGCACCTGCGCCAGCGCTGGCGGGCGACCGCCGGCGGCCTTTTGGTGATTACCCACGACCGCTGGTTCCTCGACGAGATCTGCACCCGCACGTGGGAAGTCCACGACGGCGTCGTCGACCCATTCGACGGCGGCTACGCGGCCTACGTCTTGGCGCGCGCCGAGCGCGACCGCATGAACGCGGTGGTCGAGAACAAGCGCCAGCAGCTGGTCAAGAAGGAACTCGCCTGGCTGCGCCGCGGCGCCCCCGCGCGGACGGCGAAGCCGAAGTTCCGGATTGAAGCCGCCAACGACCTGATCAACGACGTTCCCGAGCCGCGCGACTCGGTGGCGCTGTCCAAGATGGCCACGGCCCGGCTGGGCAAGGACGTGCTGGATCTCGAACACGTGTCGTTGGACTTCGACGGCCAGCAACTCTTCGATAACATCACCCTGCGCCTCGCCCCGGGGGAGCGATTGGGGATCGTCGGCGTCAACGGCTCGGGAAAATCCACCCTCCTGCGGCTGCTCAATGGGGAGGTGGCGCCGACGTCGGGACGCATGAAGCGGGGGAAGACCGTTCAGACGGCGATCCTGACGCAGGAGGTGCGCGAGCTGGACGAGCTGGCCAACAAGCGCGTCATCGAGGTTATCCAAGACGAGCGAAACGTCTTCCAGGTCGGGGGCAAGGAAGTCTCCGCCGGGCAGCTCGTGGAGCAGCTGGGGTTCGGGCCCGAGAAGCAGTGGACGCCGGTCCGCGACCTCTCAGGTGGCGAGCGGCGGCGTCTGCAGCTCCTGAGGCTCCTGGTCGGCGAGCCCAACGTGTTGATGCTCGACGAGCCGACGAACGACCTGGACACCGACACGCTCTCCGCGGTCGAGGACCTGCTGGACGGCTGGGCCGGGACGCTCGTGGTCGTCAGCCACGACCGCTACCTGCTCGAGCGCGTGACCGACCACCAGCTGGCGTTGTTGGGGGACGGGCGCCTGCGGGGGCTTCCCGGCGGCGTGGACCAGTACCTTGAGCTGCGGGAGGCCGCCGGGGCCGGGTCCGGGACCGCGAAAACAGGTCCCGCGGCGGCGTCCGGTTCGGCGTCGTCGGATCAGGGAGCCGCCGGGGGCCCCAACGAAGCCGAAAAGCGGGATGCCCGCAAGGAAGTCAACCGGATTGAGCGCCAACTCGGAAAACTGGCGCAGCAGGAGGACAAGCTGCACCGGCAGATGGCGGATGCGTCGGAGGCGATGAAGCTGGACGAGCTTGCGGGCCTGAACGCCAAACTCCAGGCCGTGGAGGCAGAGCGCGAGGAACTCGAGGAGGCCTGGATGTCGGCGGCCGAGGTCGCCGGGGACTAGCGCCGGGACGCCCCCGGGCCAGGCATGGCGACCCAGCGGCCTCCAATGTGGCAAAATGGCTAACTGTGCTTGGCACCTTCGGATGCTGGGCGCGGTAGTCCGCCCTGGTGTAATGGCAGCACCCCGGCCTTTGGAGCCGTGGAGTATAGGTTCGAATCCTATGGGCGGAACGAGCGCGGCGGGCCGCGGTTCGGCGCACGGTAGACTGGGCTGGCCCGGCCGTCGAGCCGGGTCCGTGTCACCAATTTCAGGGAGTACCTAACTTGAGCGTGGAGCCCACAGCCCCGGCCGCCGTCATCGTTCTGGCCGCAGGGGCCGGAACCCGCATGAAGTCGGCCAAACCCAAGATCCTCCACGACCTTGGTGGACGCTCCATGATCGGGCACGCGATTGCCGCCGCCAAGGGACTGGATCCGGTGCAGCTGGTCGCCGTCGTCCGCCACGAGCGCGACCGCGTTGCGCAGCACCTGCTGGAGATAGAGCCGGGAATCACCATCGCCGACCAGGACGACGTTCCGGGCACCGGCCGCGCCGTCCAGCTGGGGTTGAACGCGCTGCCCCCCAAGCTCGAGGGCACCGTCGTCGTCACCTATGGCGACGTCCCGCTGCTGACGACCGAGCTGCTCTCCGAACTCGTTGCGGCGCACGAGGAAACCGAGAATGCCGCCACCGTACTGACCGCGCTGCTCGAGGACGCCACCGGCTACGGCCGCATTCTCCGCGCCGAGGACGGAACCGTCACCGGGATCGTCGAGCACAAGGACGCCACGGAGGAGGAGCGTGCCGTCCGGGAGATCAACTCCGGAATCTACGCATTCGACGCCGGTGTCCTGCGTTCCGCGCTCGAGCGCGTCACCGTCGACAACGCACAGGGCGAGATGTACCTTACCGACGTGCTCGCGATCGCCCGCAACGACGGCGGGCGGGTCGCCGCCGTCGTCACGAAGGATCGCTGGCAGGTCGAGGGCGCCAACGACCGCGTCCAGCTTGCCGCTCTCGGCAAGGAACTGAACCGCCGCACGGTCGAGCGCTGGATGCGCGGCGGCGTCACCGTCGTCGACCCGGACACCACCTGGATCGACGCAGAGGTGGCACTGTCCCCGGATGTCACGCTGAAGCCGGGCACGCAGCTCCACGGTTCGACGGCGGTGGGCACCGACGCGGTCATCGGCCCGGACACGACGCTCACCAACGTGACGGTCGGCCGCGGGGCGAAGGTAACGCGCAGCGACGCCACCGACTCGCGGATCGGCGACGGCGCAACCGTGGGTCCGTTCGCCTATCTCCGTGCCAATACCGTTTTGGGCGACGAGGGCAAGATCGGGGCGTTCTACGAAACGAAGAACGTCACGGTGGGCAGGGGGTCCAAGCTGTCCCACCTCGGCTACGCCGGTGACGCCGAAATCGGTGAGTACACGAACATCGGATGCGGAAACATCACCGCCAACTACGACGGCGTGAAGAAGCACCGCACGGTCATCGGTTCGCACGTGCGGACCTCCTCGAACACCGTCTTCGTCGCGCCCGTCCGTATCGGGGACGGGGCCTACACCGGTGCCGGGGCCATAGTCCGCAAGGACGTTCCCGCGGGATCGCTGGCGCTCACGGTCGCCCCGCAGCGCAACGCTGAGGGCTGGACCCAGGCCAAGCGTCCGGGCAGCCCGTCGGCGGATGCCGCATCGCGCGCCGATGGTTAACGGTGACGTAGACCACCACCCAAGCTCCCCAAGTGCCCCGCAGATCGAGAAAGTGAACCCATGAGCGAACTGAGCCACAGCGTCGACAAGAAATTGGTGCTGGCGAGCGGCCGCGCCCACCCGGAACTGGCCGAGGAGATCGCGTCGGTGCTGGAGACCGAGCTGTTGCCGATGTCCGCCTACGACTTCGCCAATGGCGAGATCTACGTGCGCTCCGGGGAGAGCGTCCGCGGCAAGGACGTCTTCATCATCCAGTCGCACCCCGCGCCTCTGAACAACTGGCTCATGGAGCAGCTCATCATGGTGGACTCCATGAAGCGCGCCTCCGCCCGGCGCATCACCGTCGTCTCGCCTTTCTATCCGTACGCGCGGCAGGACAAGAAGGGTAGGGGCCGCGAGCCCATCTCCGCCCGTCTGGTGGCAGACCTCTACAAGACGGCCGGAGCGGACCGCATCATGAGCGTGGATCTGCACACGGCTCAGATCCAGGGCTTCTTCGATGGTCCAGTGGACCACCTTTTCGCCATCCCGCTGCTGGCGGACTACATCCGTGGACGCGTCGACATCGACAACGTCACCGTGGTTTCCCCGGACACCGGCCGCGTACGCGTCGCCGAGCAGTGGGCGGACCGCCTCGGTGGCGCACCGCTGGCGTTCGTTCACAAGTCGCGCGACCTCACGGTGCCCAACCAGGCCGTTTCCAAGACGGTGGTCGGGCAGATCGAGGGACGCACGTGCGTCCTGATCGACGACATGATCGACACCGGAGGAACCATCTCCGGCGCCGTGCGCGTGTTGAAGGAAGGCGGCGCCAAGGACGTCATCATCGCGGCGACCCACGCGGTGTTCTCCGAGCCGGCTTCGCAGCGACTCTCCGAGTCAGGCGCGCGGGAAGTGGTGGTGACGAACACGCTGCCCATCTCCGCGTCCAAGCGCTTCAAGCAGCTCACCGTGCTGTCGATCGCGCCGATGATCGCCCGCGCCATCAAGGAGGTCTTCGAGGACGGCTCCGTGACGAGCCTCTTCGACGGCAACGCCTAACCGGCCGGTTTGGAGGGAAAGGGACCGCGACGCCTCGGCGTGGCGGTCCCTTTCCGCTTGCCTACCGGGTTGCGGTCCGCGGGGTCTTCCCGTGCCATTGGTGCGGGGGCCGGGCGGCACCGACGGTAGGCTGGCCTGGTGGTAAAGATCCTAACTGTATGCACCGGAAACATTTGCCGGTCTCCATTTGCGGAGCGCTACCTCCAGACGCACCTGGACAGTCTGGCGCCGGGCCGGTTTGAGGTCTCGAGTGCCGGGACGCAGGCGCTGACGGGCAAACCGATGGACCGCCAGTCAGCCGAGTTCTTGGCCCTCGAAGGCGTGAACGCCGACGGCTTCGGGGCTCGACAGCTCAACGAGACGATGCTCGCCGAGGTTGATTTCGTGTTGGCCTTGACGGTGGAACACCGGAACATGGTCTTGGCCCGGAGCCCGCGCATGCTTAAGCGGGCTTTCACCGTGCGCGAATTCGCCCGCGTCCTCGAGGCGGTCCAATTCGACGCCGATATCTCGTTGCCCCGTGGTGGAGAACACGAGGATATCGCCGCTCGGTGGAAGGTGCTGCCTAAACTCGCCGCCCTCAAGCGGCATCTGGCGCCAGCAGCACGGACCGGAGACGACGATGTCGTGGATCCCTACCGGCGGCCCCCCGAGGTTTACGAACAGATGATCGACGAGCTACTGCCGTCCCTGCGTGCCATCGTCGCCTTCGAAGCCGCGGCCATCCGCTAAGAAGTGTGATACCGCCATGCGGAGAATCCGCACGTTGTCACGCGGTGTCAGAAGGGTGGTGGGTCGTTGGGGTTCGTTGGCGGGATCGCTCTTGGTGTGGGGCGTTTTTTTGGTGGCGGGTCTGGTGGGTGGTTGCCGGGGAGCGGTTTCCGTGGGCGCATCTGGCGGATGCGTGGTCGGCGGGGTTCGGGGATCCGCGGGTAGAAGCGTGGGGGTTTGTCGGGGTTTTGGGCCGGGGTGTGGTCGGTCATGCCGATCAGTTCCAGGAGCAGGGGCAGGTCGTAGCCGCCGGCCGTTTCCCAGGCGTGGTTGTCCTTCTCGCGTTCGGCGGCCTGGTGTCCGAGCCGTTGCCGGTGTTGTTGGATGGCCTGCCAGGACGCGATCGCCTCCTCGGCGTCCGCGGTGGGGTCGGCCGGCGGGGTGTCGGGGTCGTGGGCGGCTTCGGCGAACAGGACCGCGTTGAGCCTGTCCACGACCTCGGGCGGCGGCGGGTCGTCCCACGGCTCGGGGGTGTCCGTGTCCGCCTCCTGCGTGTCCGCATTCTCCGTGCGCGGCTGCGTGCCGGTGCCTGTGGCCGGGCGTGTGGTGGCCCAGGGGGCGTCGGGGGCGGATTCGTGGGTGGTGTTCCAGAGCGTGGTGGTGGTGATGGTCCCGTCGGGGTGTTGGTCCATGGTGAGGATGCCGAGGGATTTGAGGCGGTGGCACCGTTTGCAGAGCATCGCCAGGTTGTTCAGGTTGGTGGTGCCGCCGTGTTGCCATTCGATGGTGTGGTCCGGTTCGCAGCGGGCGGCCCGGCGGTGGCATCCGGGGGTGCGGCAGGTGTGGTCGCGCTGGGTGAGGGCGCGGCGCTGGGCCGGGGTGGGGGTGTAGCGGTTGTGGGCCCAGTCGATGATCGCCCCGTCGTAGGGGTCGGTGAGGACCCGCCACCACGACGGTGCCGCGGCGAGCAGGGCCGCGGTGGATTCCAGGTCCAGGGCCCCGAGGCGTGCGGCGGTGGGAGGCTCCGCGCCCGGCGGGATGTCCCGCGCGGGCACCGGGGCCGCCGCCGGCGGTCCCTCGTCGGTGGACGGCGGCCGATCGGCCGCCGGCGGCGGTTGTGTTGCCGGGGGTGGGGTGGCGCCGGCGCGGGCGAGGGCGGGCAGCAGGGTCGCCGGGACGGTGATGCTCACGTGGGCCTGGACGTTCTCCAGTCCGGACCCGGCGGGTCCTGCGAGCAGCTGGTCGGTGAGCGCGTCGGTGCGCAGCTGGTCCAGGGTCCGCTCCTCCGGCGTCCCGTCCGGGTCCGCGGGGGTGTCCTTGAGGATTTTCGCCTGTCGGTCCAGCCGGTCGTAGATCGCCTCGGCCGTCGCCGAGGTCAGCGCGGCGGTGAGGTAGGCCATGCCGTTGTTCCCGGGCTCCACGCGCACCCACCGGTCGTCCTTGGCCTTCTTGGACCGCTTCCCGAACGACACGGGATCGTACTTCTCCAACAGGGCCTTGCCCTTTTGCGGGCCTGTCAAGCTGTTTGTGTAAGTGAACTAGTCAGTTAGTGGTTTTAGTCGTTTCAGAGGTGGACGACTTAGCGTCTTCTGGTCCGTTTTGGTGTTATGCGAGGTGTTGTTCGAGGCGTTCGGGGTAGGTGAGCATCAGGTGCTGGAGGGCCTGGTTCCAGCCCATGGTTCCGGCTCCTTCGACGAGGCCTCCGCTGGTCGATTCCCGGGTGGTGGTGCGGGCCTTGGCCCTTTCGCGGGCGCGTTTGTCCTCGATGTTGCAGATCGCCAGCCAGAGCAGTTTGGTGGCGGCCTGGTCGTTGGGGAAGTGCCCGCGGGTCTTGGTGACCTTGCGCAGCTGGTAGTTCAGCGACTCGATCGCGTTGGTCGTGTAGATGACCTTCCGCAGCGCCGGCGGGAAGCCGAGGAACGGCGTGAAGCGCTCCCAGGCGTGCTCCCATGTCTTCACCGCCGCGGGGTACTTGACCCCCCATTTCCCGGCCGCGAACTCATCCAGGGCCTCCCGGGCGGCTTCCTGGGTCGGGGCCGTGTAGATGGTGCGCAGGGACGCGGCGACCTGCTTGCGGTCTCCGTAGGACACGAAGCGGGTGGAGGCTCGGATCAGGTGCACGACGCAGGTCTGCACGGTGGCGTGGGGCCATGTCGCGCCGATCGCCTCGGGGAACCCGGTCAGGCCGTCGCAGCACACGATCAGCACGTCCTTCACGCCCCTGTTGGCCAGCTCCGCGCAGACCCCGGCCCAGAACTTGGCGCCTTCCGTCTCGGCGATCCAGATGCCCAGCACGTGTTTGATGCCCTCCATGTCCACGCCCACGGCGATGTGGGCGGCCTTGTTCTTCACGTGGTGCCCGTCGCGGATCTTCACCACGATCGCGTCCAGGTACATGATCGGGTAGATCGCATCCAGCGGCCGGCTCTGCCAGGTGATCACCTCGTCCAGGACCTCGTCGGTGATCTTGGAGATCGTCTCGCGCGAGAGCTCGGTGCCGATCGTGGAGGCCAGGTGGTGTTCGATGTCGCGCACCGTCATGCCCCCGGCATAGAGGCTCACGATCATGTCGGCCAGCTCGCTGGTGCGCCGCGATCCCTTGGGAACCAGGCGGGGCACGAACGTGCCGGCCCGGTCCCTGGGCATGCCCAGTTCGACGTCCCCGGCACTGGTGGACACCGTCTTGGGGTAGGTGCCGTTGCGCGAGTTGGACACCGCGCGTCCGGCGTACTCGTTCTTCTCATACCCCAGATGCCCGGACAGTTCGGCCTTCAGGCCACGCTCCAAGCCGGCCTTGATGATCTGCCGGATGAACCCGTCCTTGCCGTCGAGCTCGATCTCCCCACGGTCGATCTGGCCCATCAACTCGTCAAAGGCCCCCGAAGACTTCAGCGCCTCCATGTCCCCCACCGCAGCCATCCGCTCGGCGGTTTTGGACGCGTCTACTTTCATCACCGGATTCTTGTGGTCAGTCACAGTCACAATCATGCTCCATTCCAAGGGTGACTAGGCTACTTACACACACCATCTGACACCCTCCCTTTTGCCGCACCGACGCCGGGCTGCGGCCCGCGGCGTAGTCCAGGAGCCTGCCCCCGAGCTCGTTCCGGCCCGCGTGCACCGCGCGTTCCTCCGCGTCGACCCGACGCATCCATTCCTCCCGCGCCGCCGGGTCCTTCGACTCCGGGACCGGGATGGTCCGCGGGACGATGCGCAGGACCTGCTCGGCGATCACCGCGACGTGGGAGGGATCCACGGTCCCCCCGGTGAGGGCGTGGAGGGTTTCGGGCAGGTCGGTGGACAGGACCTCGGCGTGGTTCAGGCACTGCTGGGCGACCTCGGAGGGCACCGCCCGGACCAGCGCGATCTGGGTGACGGCCGCCGCGAAACCCGGCCGGGTGACCAGGTTCCCGGACCGCGCGGAGATCCCCATCCCGGGCCCGGACTCCAACGCCTCCAGATGGGCGGGGGTCTTGCGCTGGGCGTCGTCGTGCAGGATCACCATCGCCCGGTAGGCCTGGGCCTCGGCGAACCGCCGCAGCTCCTCCGCGAGCTCGAACCTGCGCCCCGCGTTCACCCCACGCAAGCCAGGATCCGGGGTGAGGACCCATCCCCCCACCACTACCGAATCCATGTTCGTATCCATGCATCCACACTAGAAGAGACCCACGACACTTTGGGAACCGCCCACCCGCCAGTGGACAACACCCCACCCCGAAGCCAACCAACAAAACGAGGAGGGCAAGACGTGGCAAGAGAGAAAAGGAGCCCGGTACCCCGCCACAAGGACGAGCTACCGGGCTCCCGTGAAGCGTTGCTAGCCGCGGCGCCGAAGGTGACGCATCTGCGGCGAGGTCAGCAACTCGTCGAAGGACGGATCCCCGGCCGTTTGGTCGGCGTGCTCGACGTCGAAAATCGCGTCGGGTTCGGCCTGAAAGTGCTCGTGGTTGGCCGCGGACGAGGCGGAAACCCGAGTCGGCTGCACCGGCCCTTCTCCGTAGTGCTCGTCCCCTGCGGGTCGGTCCGTTGCGGCAACGGGGGCAGCGGACGGCGTCGGGGCCTGCGTCTCGGGCGCCTCCACCGCTACCGCATGCCCGTTGCGGCGGCTGGGTGCCCCGTCGGTGGCCTGAGAAGAGTAGTAGTATTTCCCGTAGTAACCGTACTGGCTGGCGTCGGCGCCCTTGGTGGGAACCTGGTTGAGGATTGCACCGAGCACGTGCGCATCGACCTTGCGGAGGTTGTCCAGAGCCTTCTCGAGCTCGTCCGTCGTTGTCGACCCGGCCTTGACCGTCACGAGGGCACCGTCCGCCGACTTGGTGAGGATCGCGGCATCGGTCACGGGCAGCAGTGGCGGTGCGTCGATCAGGACGACGGCGGTTTCCGAGAGTTCGCGGAGTAGCTTCTTCATGGCGCGCGAGCCCAGAAGCTCGGAGGGATTCGGCGGGATCCGGCCCGAGGAAAGCAGCGAAAGGTTGGGGACGGGGCCGTACGGCTGCAGTACGTCGTCGATATCGGCCATGCCGCTGAGGACGTCGGTGAGTCCGGCGCCGGCCGGAAGGCCGAAGACCTCCGTGAGGACCGGGCGGCGAAGGTCGCCGTCCACGAGTATCGTCTCGCGTCCGGTCGCCGCGATGGCGACGGCAAGGTTGGCGGTGACGGAAGACTTGCCTTCGCCGGGTACGGACGACGTGACGACGATGACCCGCGGCGGGTTGTCGACGTCCATGTAGGCAAGGTTGGTACGCAGTTCCCGGAGAGACTCGGAGAAGGCGTGGGATTCGCGGTCGTCGTGGTCGAGCACTCCGGTCTCAACGATCTGCCGGTGGTCCGTCAGTCGAGAGTCGGAGGGGATGGTGCCCACGACGCTGGTTCCGAGCCGTTCCACGGTTTCCGCTGAACGGATCCGGCGGTCCAAGTGGTTGCGGACCAGCGCATAGCCCAACCCGAGCGCCAGCCCGACGACGGCGCCGAGCGCGAGCGCGAGCTTTAGTGTTGGGGGACACCGGGGCTGTGGGGAGCGCGGCCATGCCGAGCGGGGCGACCTGGACCGCGGGCTGGGAAGAACCGCCGTCGGAGCCGGCCGATTCAATCTCGGCGACTTGCCGGGCCAAGGCCTGGACCCAGGCGTTGGCGAGGTTCTGTGCCGCGGCCGGATCGGTGGAGGACGCGCTAACGCGGATTTCGGCGGTGGCGGTCGGGACCTCGACCGTGATTTGCCCCAGGAGCGTGTCTGGGCTGGTTTCGATGCCCAGTTCCTCACGGACCTTCAACGCGACGGGACGCGTTTCGGCGATCGACTTGTAGCTGGTGGCCTTGGACTTGGCGAGGTTGTCGCCGGCCAATGCGGTACCGATGTTCTCCGCGCCTGCCGTCACGACCAAGCCCGAGGACGACGCCTCGTAGATCTTCGGTTGAGTCATGGTCCACAGGAAAGCCAGAAGCACAGTCGCCAGTACTATTGCGGAGATTCCCCGCCAGTACGCTCTGACGACACTCAGGTATTGACGCAAGTCGGGCCCAGCCTCGGCGCCATTGACTTCGTTCGGTTCCAAAATAAAATCTCCCCGTGGGCTCGGTACGTGCAAAATTGAGACTGTCCAAGCCAGCTTTGCGCGCTATAGTCCATACGATTTTAGCCCACTGACAGGGCACGGAGTTTCGCGGCGGCCATCATGCCCTGCGCCCGTGGGTGCCGCGGGCTGGTATGATGGTGGGTAGTGCCCAGGCGAGGGAGCGGGATCTTGTGTCCCATGCGCTCCGTGATCGACGAGGCTAGACGCTGACGCCGCGGCCATCATCCGGTGGACGTTGCGGCATCTAGGCTTTGACCTCCGAGCCAGGCAGACCGCAACGAATCCAAGGAGATCCACCATGACCGATCAGCTCAAGCTTGCCGCGGAATTCCGCAACGACTTTGGCAAGGGCGCCGCGCGCCAGGCCCGCCGCGACCACAAGATCCCGGCAGTCGTCTACGGCCACGGCGCCGAGCCGCTCCACCTCCTTCTGCCGGCCCAGGAGACCACCTTGGCCGTGCGCCACTCGAACGCCTTGTTGGTTCTCGACGTCGAAGGCGAAGAGCACCTCGCGCTCGTCAAGGACATCCAGCGCCACGCGCTGAAGCAGACCGTCGACCACCTCGACCTGCTGACCGTCAAGAAGGGCGAGAAGGTCCACGTCGACATCTTCGTGCACGTCGAGGGCGAAGTTGCCGCCGGCGCCGTCCTGGACTTGGAGCAGTTCACCGTTTCCGTCGAGGCCGAAGCTACCCACCTGCCCGAATCCGTGACAGTGAACGTCGAAGGCCGCGAAGCCGGCGACAACGTGCTGGCCTCCGAGCTCGTCCTGCCCAAGGGAACCTCGCTGCTCATCGAGGGCGACACCGTTATCGCGACCGTGTACGTGCCGGCGGCGGCGGACCTTGGTGCAGAGTCCTCCACCGAGGCCGGCGCAGAGGCTCCCGCCGCGTCTGCTTCCTCCGCCGAGTAGGGTCCCCACCCACCCGCATGACTAGCGACACCTGGCTCGTGGCCGGGCTCGGAAACCCCGGGCCCGGCTACGCGCGCAATCGGCACAACGTGGGCCAGATGGTCCTGGACGTACTGGCCGCCCGTGTGGGGGCATCCTTCAAGGCGCACAAGTCCCGTGCCCACGTGCTCGAGGGACGCCTGGGGATCGGCGGGCCGCGCGTGGTGCTCGCCAAACCTTCGACCTACATGAACCTGTCGGGAGGCCCGGTCTCGTCGCTCGCGAAGTTTTTCTCGATCGCCGCGGACCACGTCGTCGCCGTGCACGACGAGGTCGACGTCCCGTTCAACTCGCTCAAGCTCAAGTTCGGCGGGGGAGAAGGGGGCCACAATGGCCTCCGGGACATCTCCAAGGCACTGTCGACGAAAGACTACTACCGCGTCCGGGTCGGCGTTGGCCGTCCTCCCGGACGCATGGATACCGCGGATTTCGTCCTCAAGGACTTCGGGACGGTGGAGAAGAAGGAACTTCCGTTCCTCGTGGACGATGCCGCTGACGCCACGGAACTGCTGATCCGGGAAGGGCTCGAGGCGGCCCAGCGACGCTTCCATGTTGCTTGATCGGCGGCCCGCCTGGAGGCAAGCGTGACTCGCGGCAACTCAACCTAGCCAGTTGACACGTTTCCCCTTGTGGCGCCCGGACGAGGAACGAGTTTCGGTCCCGGACAAAGGTAAGGCTCGGCTCAGGTGTGCAATGGCGCTTCGAGTGGGAGGATTAGGGCACGGTTCCGTTCCGGAATCCCGAATCACCGCACTCAGCATCCCCAAACGACCAAGCATTCCCAAGCGAAGGGCCCGTCCACCGTGGAGTCACCCACCCGCCAGAGCGCCATGGACACGGCGCCGCTCGACGACGCAGAGGTCGGCCGCCTGCGCGCGGACTTCACCATCCTCGGCCGGTCCATCAACGGCGCGCCGCTGGTGTACTTGGATTCGGGCGCGACATCCCAGAAGCCACAATGCGTGCTCGAGGCCGAGCAGCACTTCTACGAGTGCTTCAACGCGGCCGTCCACCGCGGTGCCCACAGCCTCGCTGTCGAGGCGACAGACATCTACGAGGACGCGCGCGAAACGGTAGCCGCCTTCGTCGGCGCCGCGACGGACGAACTCGTGTGGACGTCCAACGCCACCGAGGCGCTGAATCTCGTCACGTACGCGTTCTCGAATGCGGCGGCCGGTCGCGGGGGCCCCGCAGCGGAGCGCTTCGCGCTGGGCCCGGGCGACGAGATCGTCGTCACCGAGCTCGAGCACCACGCCAACCTCATCCCGTGGCAGGAGCTCGCCTTCCGCACGGGCGCGACGCTGCGCCACATCCCGGTCGACGCCGACGGCGCGCTGCGCATGGACCTCGCCGCCGACGTCGTGGGACCGCGCACCCGTGTGCTGGCTTTCACGCATGTCTCGAACGTCCTGGGTACGGTCACCGACGTGCCCGCGCTCGTGGCGCTGGCCCGAGGAGTGGGGGCACTGACGGTCCTCGACGCGTGCCAGTCGGTCCCTCACCTGCCGGTCGACGTCCGCGAACTCGACGTCGACTTCATGGCCTTCTCCGGCCACAAGATGCTGGGTCCGACCGGCATCGGCGCCCTGTACGGGCGCCGGGAGCTGCTCAACGCCATGCCGCCCTTTCTTACGGGAGGTTCCATGATCACCACTGTCACCATGGAATCCGCGCAGTACCTTCCCGCGCCGGCGCGGTTCGAGGCGGGAACGCAGCGCGTCTCGCAGGCGGTGGCCCTGGCGACGGCGGCCAGGTACCTTTCCGAGGTCGGCATGGACCGGATCGCCGCCTGGGAGTCCGCTCTCGGGGCGCGCATGGCCGAGGGCCTGGCGTCGATCCCGGGCATACGCCAGTTGGGACCCGCCGGCGTGGAGCGCATCGGCACCGCGGCCATCGACGTCGACGGGGTTCACCCGCACGACGTCGGCCAGTTCCTCGACAGCCGCGGCATCGCCGTCCGTGTCGGCCACCACTGCGCCCAGCCGCTGCACCGCGCGTTGGGCGTCACGGCCAGCACGCGCGCCAGCACCTATCTCTACAACACCGCCGACGACGTCGATGCGTACCTCGAGGCCGTCGCCGGCGTTCGCCCGTTCTTCGGAGTCAACGCATGAGCGGCCTGGAACAGCTCTACCAGCAGATCATCCTCGACCACGCGAAGCGCCGCGAAGGCGACGGCCTCGTGGAGGCCGATCCGGGCCACGCGTGGGGGGAGTCGCACCAGCACAACCCGATCTGTGGCGACGAGATCCGCCTGCGCGTCGAAACCGACGGAGCGCGTGTTGCACGGATCAGCTGGGAGGGCAACGGCTGTTCGATCTCCATGGCCTCCGCGTCCGCGCTGACCGAGTTGTCGGACGGCGTGGACGGCGTCGAACTCCTGGCGATGGTCCAGGAGTTCCGTGAGGTGATGCGGTCGCGCGGGACGCGGGAAGCGGACGAGGAAGTGCTCGGGGACGCGGCCGCGTTCTCCGGCGTCTCGAAGTTCCCCGCCCGCGTCAAGTGCGCCATGTTGGCCTGGGTGGCCGCCGAGCAGGCGCTGTTGGCGTCCAACGGGACCGCCGCGGAGCCCGCCGAACGCGCCTAGTAGACCGCTGTTCGCGCTACTCGAAGAGGTCCGGGACGCCGTCCTTGTTGGCGTCGACGCGCTCGCGTTGGGCGATGTCACGGTAGCGCTTGTCCCGGGGACGGAGCCACAGGGAGCCCAGCACCGCCGCGAGCAGCGAGCCCACGAGAATGGCGACCTTGGCGTGCTCGTAGTGCGGCGATTCCAGGCCGAAGCTGAGCTCCGACACGAGCAGCGACACGGTGAATCCGATCCCGCCCAGTAGCGTGACCCCGAACAGGTCGCCCCAGCGGGTGTCCGGATCCAGGTTGGCGTGGCGGGTTTTGGTGACCAGCCAAGTGGAACCGAGGATGCCGATCGGCTTGCCCAGGAGCAGCCCCGCCACGATTCCCCAGACCACGGGGTCCCCGAGCGCGCGCCCGATGCCCTCCGGACCGCCAATGGTGACGCCCGCGGAGAAGAAAGCGAACAGCGGAACGCAGAAACCGGCGGAGAGCGGGCGGAAGCGGTGTTCGAACGCCTCCGCGAGCCCGCGGCCGTCCGCGCCGTCCCTGCGGCGCACGGGGACGATGAAACCGAGCACGACGCCGGCGATGGTCGCATGGACGCCGGATTCGTGCACCAGCGCCCACGCGATGACACCCAACGGCAGCAGGATGAGCCATGCCGCCCATGGGCGGCGTCCGAAGAAACGCTGACCACGCTGGGAGAGCGCCGCGAACAGTGCTATCGGGACCAGGGCGAACAGGAGGAATTGCGGTTTCAGGTCGGAGGTGTAGACGAAGGCGATGATCACAATGGCGATGAGGTCGTCGACGACGGCCAGGGTGAGCAGGAAGATCCGCAGCGCGGACGGTAGATGTGAGCCGATGACGGCCAGCACGGCCACCGCGAAGGCGATGTCCGTTGCCGTGGGAATGGCCCAGCCGCGGAGCGTCTCGCCTCCGGTTGACGCGTTGAGGGCGAGGTAGATCAGGGCGGGAACCAGCACTCCGCCGAAGGCGGCCGTGACGGGGACGATCGCCCGGCTGAACCTATTGAGGTCGCCGATGACGAATTCCCGCTTCAGCTCCAGCCCCACGAGGAAGAAGAACACGGCCAGGAGGCCGTCCGAGGCCCAGTGCCCCAGGCTGAGGTCGAGATCGAGCCAGGGCACGGGGATGGAGACGTGCAGGTCGCGCAGGGCGAAGTAGGAGGCGGCTGCCGGCGTGTTCGCCCAGATGATGGCCACGGCAGCGGCGACGATCAGCACCAGTCCGCCGATGGTTTCCTTGCGCAGGATCTCGGAGATCCGCAGGTGCTCCGTGTAGCTGGAACGGCGGAAAGCCGTATCGGAGGACAGCTGGATGGGCGGCTTGGTGGGTGGCTGGTTCATGGCTGTTCCTGGCTCTTCGTAAGATCGGTCCGTCGGGACTAGCGGCGGTCGAGCCAAGCCTGGGCCTGCCGCGCCTGCAGCCCCAGGGCCTTGCCGAGGAACGGCTCGGCGGCGGCCGCGATCTTGCCGCCGAGGAACGGGATTCCGGACTTCACGTCCCCGGTCAGTTCAACGGTCGTGGATTCGCCGTCGGCCACCAGCCGTTGCACGGCCTTCACCTCGACGGGGGCACCGGCGACGTCCATCGTGATGTCCACCGTGCGGCTCCCGTCTGCCGCGGGAGCGGACCACGACTCGTGCTGGGTGATGCTGAGCGTCTGGCCCACGAACTTCCGGACCATCTCCGGCAGGCGGTCCGTGGGGACGGAGCGCACCACGGTGGCCTCGAACGCCTGGGCCACCGGTCCGCTGACCGTGAACTCATCGAGGGTTCCCCCGACCTGGCCGCTGACGTGCTCCACGAAGTCGCGGTCCGCGAACACCTCCGCGACGCGGCTGGCCGGGTAGTTGACGGTGGTGCTGGCGCTCAATGCCACGGTGGCTCCTTCGGGTGGGGTTCGGCACGCTGGGGGAGCCGACGTCGGTTGCTGTGTCCATGCTACGGTCCCCGCGCGGTGCACCCCCACCGCAGACCCCGCGACCCACCGAGGGAGGCCGTGGGGACGGGCGGAAGCGGTAGGCTGGAGCGGTGCCCCGGACTCCTCAAGGATCCCGGGTATTTGTGTTGTCCGCCGGCCCCGGAAGGAACCCCCATGGCCCTCACAGGTCTTCGTACCGCCCTTGCGGCCGATCCCTCCTACGCGCGGGTTCGCGCGTACGCCACGAACCCTTTCGGGACGCGCAGCCAGGACCTCGAGGTCGCGGCACCCGCGGGACTGCGCGCGGCGCTGGTGGCAGAGGCCGTCGACGGACTCGAAGCCGGTGGCAACGGCGGGGCGGACGGCGGGGCGGACGGCGCGGGAGCCGCCATCGTGTTGGCCGTGACGGCGACGGGTCGGGAAACCGAGGACCTGGCGGCCGCATTGCGCTCCTACCTCCCGCCCGGCGCCGTAGCGGAGTTCCCGAGCTGGGAGACCTTGCCGCACGAGCGGCTCTCGCCGCGGTCGGACACCGTGGGGCGCCGGCTCGACGTCCTGCGCCGCCTCAAGCACCCCGACGGGACGCTGAAAGTCGTGGTGGCGCCGGTCCGCGCCGTCGTGCAGCCGCTCGTCGACGGCCTCGGCGACCTCAAGGCCGTCCGCCTGCGCACCGGGGAGGAGAAGCCGTTTGGCGATGTGGTCCGGGAGTTGGCGGACGCCGCCTACTCGCGCGTGGACATGGTGACGCATCGCGGCGAATTCGCCGTCCGCGGAGGCATCCTCGACGTCTTTCCGCCCACCGAGGACCACCCGGTGCGCATCGAGTTCTTCGGCGACGAAGTCGAACAGATGCGGTGGTTCGCCGTAGCGGACCAGCGTTCGCTGGACCCCGATGGCGCGGAGGGCGCCGGGCCCGTCGAGCTGTTTGCGCCGCCGTGCCGCGAGCTGCTCATCACCCCGTCCGTCATGTCCCGGGCCGCGAAGCTCCTCGGTGCGATGCCGGCTGCGGCGGACATGCTGGAGAAGATAGCCGGCGGCATCGCGGTGGAGGGCATGGAGTCCCTCGCCCCCGTTCTCGTCGACGCGATGGTTCCGTTTGCCGCCCAGCTGCCGGCCAACTCGATCGCCATGGTCATGGAGCCGGAGCGGGTGCGGGCGCGCGCCCACGACCTTGCGGCCACCAACGAGGAGTTCCTGGCCGCGGCCTGGTCCACGGCGTCCGACGGCGGAGCGGCGCCGGTGGACCTCCTGCAGGCCGAGGGGCTGACCGCCGCGCTGGACCAGGGCAACTTCGCATCGCTGGCGGACACCCGCGCCACCGCGCTGCGGTCCTTAGTGAGTTGGTGGTCCGTCACGTCCCTGGGGCTTGACGGGGAACTGGTCCTGGACGTGGACAGCATCAGGGTCGGCGCTCGCGAGCCCCGCGGGTACCAGGGCGACGTCGCGGAGATGATGGAATTCATCGGATCCCGCGTCAGGGACGACTGGCGCGTGGTGGTGGTGACCGACGGCCCTGGACCGGCCCAGCGGCTCGCCGAGCTTTTCCACGACGCCGCAATCCCGTGCCATCGCGTCGAATCGCTGGACGCCTCCCCCCAGGAGGGTCTGATCGAGATCACCACGGCGGTCGCCGGACGGGGGTTCGTCCTCGACGGACTCAAGCTGGGACTCCTGACGGAAGCCGACCTGCTCGGGCGCTCGAGCGCGTACTCGGCCAAGAGCGGACGCAAGTTGGCGGCGAAGCGGCGCAACGCCGTCGACCCGCTCCAACTCACCGAGGGCGACTTCGTGGTTCACGAACAGCACGGCATCGCCCGGTTCGTGGAACTGATGCAGCGCAAGGTCGCCGGCGGCTCCGGACCCGAAGCCATGCGCGAATACCTGGTGCTGGAGTATGCGCCGTCCAAACGCGGGGCCCCCGGGGACAGGCTGTTCGTTCCGACCGACCAGCTGGACCAGGTGACGCGCTACGTCGGGGGCGAAGCGCCGTCGTTGTCCAAGATGGGCGGCTCCGACTGGTCCCAAACGAAGTCCAAGGCGAGGCGCGCCGTCAAGGAAATCGCGGGTGAGCTGATCCGCCTCTACTCCGCGCGTATGGCCTCGCGCGGGCACTCCTTCGCGAAGGACACCCCGTGGCAGCAGGAACTGGAAGAGGCGTTCCCGTTCAACGAGACCCCGGACCAGTTGACGACCATCAACGAGGTCAAGGCGGACATGGAGCGGGAAATCCCCATGGACCGGCTGGTGTCCGGCGACGTCGGGTTCGGCAAGACCGAAATCGCCGTGCGCGCGGCTTTCAAGGCCGTTCAGGACGGCAAACAGGTCGCCGTTCTGGTGCCCACCACCTTGCTGGCACGCCAGCACCACGAGACGTTCGCCGAGCGGTTCTCCGGGTTCCCGGTGCGCGTGCTTTCCCTGTCCCGATTCCAGAGCGCCAAGGAGTCCAAGGGGATCATCGAGGGACTGAAGAACGGCTCGGTGGACGTGGTGATCGGCACGCACCGGTTGTTGTCCCAAGAGGTCCAGTTCAAGGACCTCGGGCTGGTCGTGGTCGACGAGGAACAGCGTTTCGGCGTGGAGCACAAGGAAGCGCTGAAGAAGATGCGCACCAACGTGGACGTGCTGGCGATGTCGGCGACGCCGATCCCGCGCACGCTGGAGATGTCGCTGACGGGTATCCGCGAGACGTCCACGCTGGCGACGCCGCCGGAGGAACGCCATCCGGTGTTGACGTACGTCGGCGCCTACACGGATAAGCAGGTCACCGCGGCCATCCGCCGCGAACTGATGCGCGAGGGCCAGGTGTTCTTCGTCCACAACCGGGTGTCGTCCATCGACTCGGTCGCCGCGAAGCTGCGTGAGCTGGTCCCCGAGGCGCGGGTCGAGGTGGCGCACGGGAAGATGAGCGAGGCCCGTCTCGAACAGATCATCGTGGACTTCTGGGAGCGGAAGTTCGATGTCCTGGTCTCCACGACCATCATCGAGACCGGGCTGGACATCTCCAACGCCAACACGCTGATCGTGGACCGCGCGGACGCCTACGGACTCTCGCAGCTCCACCAGTTGCGCGGCCGAGTGGGCCGCGGACGCGAGCGCGCCTACGCGTACTTCCTTTGGAACGCGGAGAAGCCGTTGGGGGAGGTTGCCCTGGAGCGGCTGAAGGCCGTCGCCGCCCACAACGAGCTGGGGTCAGGCTTCCAACTCGCCATGAAGGACCTTGAGATCCGCGGCGCAGGAAACCTGCTCGGCGGCGAGCAGTCCGGGCACATCGCCGGCGTCGGATTCGACCTCTACATCCGGCTGGTCGGCGAGGCCGTAGCCGACTTCAAGGGCGACGCCGAGGAGAAACCGGCGGACATGAAGATCGAATTGCCGGTCAACGCGCATCTGCCGCACGATTACGTGCCGGGGGAGCGGCTGCGCCTCGAGGCGTATCGGAAGCTGGCGGCGGCCACGGACCGCGAGGGCATCGACGCGGTCGTGGCCGAGCTGGTGGACAGGTACGGGGAGCCGCCGGCGCCCGTGGTGAACCTGGTGGAGGTCGCCCGGTTCCGTGTGCGTGCCCGTGCCGCCGGACTGACCGACGTCGCGCTGCAGGGCAACTTCATCAAGTTCGCCCCCGCCAACCTGCCGGAATCCAGGGAGCTGCGCCTGGCGCGGATGTACAAGGGCGCGCAGCAGAAACCCGCGCTGAACGCGATCCTCATTCCCAAGCCGAAGACGGCCGCGGTCGGGGGCAGGGACCTCGCGGACGCGCAGATGCTGGAATGGGCCGGCGGCGTGCTGAAGGCGGTCTTCGAGGACTAGCCGTATCGTCCGCCGGGCGGCAGCGGTGGACGGCAGGAACCCCCGCACCCGCGGATGCGCGGTGGCGGGGGCTCCTTGCGTCCGGCCCGTTTGCCGCTATTTCGCGGCTGCCGCTAGCTGCCGGTGGCCGGGCCGCTGGGCGTCGCTCCGCCTTCGCTGGACCAGTCGGTTCCGGTGTCCGCGGCATGCGCGGGGTCGGACACGTGGTCCGTCGCGCCGGCCGAGCCGCCGAAACCCGTCGAATCGGACTTGCCGGTGGTCTCGCGCACCTTGTGTGCCACGTTCGACGCGGCGGCGCCGACGGCGGCGCTGACCTCCGGGGCCTTCTCCTTGATCGTCTCGCCCAGGCCGTTCAGCTTGTCCTGGGTGCGGGGATCCTCCCAGAGCTCGCGGGCCTTGACCTTCATCTTGTCGTAGGACTCGCGGCCCGATCGTGTGCCGAAGATGTATCCGGCAGTTGCTCCCGCAAGGAACGTAAAGATTCGCATTCCAGTCCTCCTGTGGTCGTCCGGGCCCTGGTTCGGGCCCCGCAAACCACCCTAGCGCCAGTGGAGCGGTGCCGCCACGGATGGCCCGCAACGTCGCCGCATACCTTCGCAACATCGCCGCAAACGACGGAAGCCCCGCCGAAAAGGCGGGGCTTCCGTCGAAAGCACCTGTCCCGCGCAGGGCGAATGACGCGCGCGGGATCGGGCTACTTGGTCCGCGCGACCGCCGCGGCCTCGGCGCGCGCCGTTTCCAAGCTGTCCGAACGGCCCAGGATCGCCTGCGGAATGCCGAAGGCGAGACCCGCGAGCACCAGGCACACGATGCCCGGGACCCAGGCGTTCTCGAGCGTCCAGAAGGACAGTGCGTAGAGGGACCCGCAAAAAAGGACGAAGAACACGGCAAAGGCCACGAAATTGCCCACGAAGTTTCCCTGCCCGGAATAGGCCTTGTTCTTGCCGTCTGAATACACAGCGATTCTCCTTGTTAATGCGCCGGCGGAGCTGTCCGCGGCGCCCGCGTCAGTAGCCTGCGGCTCCCTGTTCTCCCTCTACAATAGCAACACCCGAGCTGGCTCCGAGCCGTGTTGCGCCCGCCGAAAGCATGGCCCGCGCGTCCTCCAGCGAGCGGACGCCGCCGGAGGCCTTGACGCCGATGTCCGGACCGACGGTCTTGCGCATCAGTGCCACGTCGTGGATCGTGGCGCCGCCTCCGGCGAAGCCGGTGGAGGTCTTGACGAAGTCCGCCCCGGCCGCCACGGAGGACTCGCAGGCGAGGACCTTCTCGTCGTCGGTGAGGAGCGATGTCTCGATGATGACCTTGAGGATCGCGCCGCCCTGGTGCACCGCGGCGGCGACGCCGGAGATGTCGTCCACCAGCGCTTCGCGGTCGCCGCGCTTCGCGGCCGCGATGTCGATGACCATGTCGATTTCGGCGGCCCCGTCGCCGACCGCCGCGGCGGCCTCGAACGCCTTGGACGCCGTCGTCGTGGCACCGAAGGGGAACCCGATGACCGAGCAGGTCAGCACGCCGCTGCCGGCCAACGCCTGCGCGACGGTGGCGACCCAGAGGGGGTTCACGCAGACCGATTTGAAGCCGTACTTGGCCGCTTCGGCCGCGATCCGCAGGACGTCGTCGCGGGAGGCGTCCTGCTTGAGCAGGGTGTGGTCGATGTAGCCGGCGATGTCAGAGGCCGGGGTGGTTGCGTTCTGGCTCGAGGGCATTCGTATCTCCTGGGTGGTGGGGTGGGCGTGGTGCCCGGGTCGTCTCCAGCGGTTGGGCTTCTATAGGCCCAGTGCGTCGCCCACGTCGGCGCGGACCGCCGCCAGACGCGCGCCGGCAACGGCGCGGGCATCCGGAAGCTCGTCCGCCGAGTAGACCGGCGAGACAACCTCTAAGTAGCACTTCAGTTTCGGTTCCGTGCCGCTGGGGCGCACGATGACGCGGGTGTCGTCCGCCGTCATGAACAGCATGCCGTCGGTGGGGGGCAGCTCGCCACCCGGGAGGGACAGGTCCCGGATGTCGACGACCTCCGATCCGCCCAGGGACTCGGGCGGCCGCGACCTGAGGCGGCCCATCATGGCCCCGAGCAGGTCCAGCGAGTGGACCCGCACAGACAGTTGGTCCGTCAGGTGCAGGCCGTGGTGCAGTGCGAGCTCGTCCAGCGCGTCCTGGATGGAGCGGCCGTCGGCCTTCAGGCCGGCCGCGAGCTCGGCGACCAGGAGAGCGGCGGACATTCCGTCCTTGTCGCGGACGAGGTCCGGTGCCACGCAGTATCCCAGCGCCTCCTCGTAGCCGTACGAGAGCTCCGGAACGCGGGAAATCCACTTGAAGCCCGTCAGCGTGGTGTGCTGGTCGATGCCGTGTGCCTGCGCAATGCGTCCCAACTGGCGGGAGGAGACGATGGAGTTCGCGAACGTCGCCACGCTGCGGTCCGGCGTGGATCCGGCAACGCAGGGCGCGGCCAGCCGCTTCGCCATGTGGGCGCCGAGCAGCGCGCCGACTTCGTCGCCGCTGAGCATGCGCCATCCCGTTTCCGCTCCGGTGTCTGCTCCCGGGACGGCGACGGCGCACCGGTCCGCGTCCGGGTCGTTGGCTATGACCAGATCCGCGGCTTCGGCTTCGGCCTGGGCCAAGGCCAGATCCATGGCGCCGGGCTCCTCCGGGTTCGGGAAGTCGACCGTGGGAAAGTCGGGATCCGGCTGCGACTGCGCGCCGACGACGCGTACGTCGTCGAAGCCCGCTTCCGCGAAGATCCGGGTCATCGTTTCCCCGCCGACGCCGTGCAGTGACGTCAATACGATCCGCAGGTCGCGTGCGGGCCAGTTCCCGGCGTCGGCCAGTGCGGCGACGTCGGACACATACCGCGCCTGGATGTCGCCGTCCTCGCCGGCGCCCGGCAGGACCGTCCAGCCGGATCCGGCGAGGGGGATCGACGACAGGGGGGCGCGGTGGTCGATCCGGCCGGCGATGTCGCCGTCCATGGGCGCTACGATCTGGGCTCCCTGGCCCGCGCCTGCCACGGCGCGCCCGCCGAGGTAAACTTTGTAGCCGTTGTCACGCGGCGGGTTGTGGCTGGCCGTCACCATCACGCCCGCATCGCAGGCCAGCGCCCGCACGGCCCACGCGAGCACTGGCGTGGGCAGTTGCGACGGCAGGAGCAGCGTCTCGATGCCGGCGGCCGTGAAGACTGCCGCCGTGTCGAGGGCGAACACGTCCGAGTTGTGGCGGGCATCGAAGCCGATCACCGCGCGCGGCTGGTAGGCGCCGGCGGCGGAGTGCAGGAGGAAGTCGGCCAACCCGGCGGCGGTGCGCCGGACCACCGCGCGGTTCATGCGGGCGGGCCCGGCGCCCAACGGCGCACGCAACCCGGCTGTACCGAACTCCAGCGGTCCGGCGAACCTGTCGGCGATCTCGGACGCGGCGGCGTCGGCGGCCACGCCGCCACCCGCGGCGGTTGCGTCCAAGACGCGCAGTTCATCGGCGGTGGCGTGGTCGGGATCCTCTTTGATCCAGAGTTCGACGGCGGCGGCGAGTTCCGCGGAAAGAGCGGTTGGGTGACCCACGGCGCTAGATCCGGTCGACGATGTCGGCGAGGAGCCGCGAAATCCGCGGTCCGGCGGTCTGGCCGGCCTCGATGACTTCGCCGTGGCTCAGGGGAACGGGGCTGATCCCGGCGGCGAGGTTGGTCACCAGCGAGATGCCGAAGACCTCCAGCCCCGCGTGGCGCGCGGCGATGGCCTCGAGGGCCGTGGACATGCCCACCAGATCGGCGCCGATGGCCTTCGCGTATCGGACCTCGGCGGGGGTCTCGTAGTGCGGCCCGGTGAACTGGGCGTAGACGCCTTCATCCAGGGTCGGGTCCACGGAGCGGGCGATGTCCCGCAACCGCGCGGAATAGAGGTCGGTCAGGTCGACGAAGGTCGCGCCTTCCAGCGGGGAGGCGGCCGTCAGGTTCAGGTGGTCGCTGATCAGCACGGGGGTGCCTGGCGTCCAGTCCTCGTTCAGGCCTCCGCAACCGTTCGTCAGAACCAGGGTCTTGCAGCCGGCGGCGGCGGCGGTGCGGACGCCGTGCACCACCGCGCGGACGCCCTTGCCCTCGTAGTAGTGCGTGCGTGCGCCCAACACGAGGATGCGGCGACCCGCCGGGGTCAGCACGGACTTGATGATTCCGGTGTGGCCCACGACGGCCGGAGCGTGGAACCCTGGGACGCCGTCGGCGGGAAGCGAGTGGGTTGTCTCGCCGAGTAGTCCGGCCGCCTCGCCCCAACCGGAGCCGAGGACCAGGGCGGTGTCGTGCAGCCGGACCCCTGTTTGATCGGCGATTGCTGCGGCGGCCTCGTTGGCCAGGGCAAAGGGATCGTTGTGTTGTTCGGTCACGGGAACAATGTACCGGGAACCCGGCCCCCTACGTGGAACCACCACTGGTGTGCAAGTTTCCTACGCTTGGTGAAGAATGGACTCTCGTGACTGCTCAACACGATTTCAGCGCCCATCGGCTAGTGATCCTCGGAGGTGGCCCCGGAGGCTACGAGGCGGCGATTGTCGGTGCGCACCTGGGTGCGCAGGTGACGATCGTCGAGCGCGACGGCATGGGGGGAGCGGCGGTGCTCACCGACGTCGTGCCCTCCAAGACGCTGATCGCGACCGCGGACGCGATGCGCCGGGTGTCCGGAGCGCGCAACTTCGGCGTCCGCACCGGCGACGTGACGGATGCGACGGCGGACCTCGGCGTCGTGAACGCGCGACTTCTGGCCCTGGCGCGCGACCAGTCGTCCGACATCCATACGGGACTCGAACGCGCAGGCGTGCGCGTGGTCATCGGCAGCGGCAGGCTGATCGACAACAATACGGTGCACGTCCAACGCCCGGACGGATCCGAGCAGACGCTCGACGCCGATGCCCTCCTCCTCGCCGTGGGCGCCCATCCACGCGAGCTCCCCACGGCCAAGCCCGACGGCGAACGCATCTTCACGTGGACCCAGGTCTACAACCTCAAGGAGATTCCGGAGCACCTGATCGTCGTCGGTTCCGGCGTCACCGGCGCGGAGTTCGCGTCCGCGTACAACATGTTGGGCGCCAAGGTCACGCTGGTCTCCTCGCGTGACCGGGTCCTGCCGGGCGAGGACGCCGATGCGGCACAGGTCCTCGAGGACGTCTTCCGCGAAAACGGCCTCAACGTCGTGGCGAAGTCCCGAGCGGCGGCCGTCGAACGCGTGGGTGACGGCGTGCTCGTGACCCTTTCCGACGGCCGGACGATCGACGGCAGCCACTGCCTGGTCGCCGTCGGCGGCATCCCCAACACAGCCGACATCGGCCTTGAGAACGCCGGTGTCGCGGTGACGGACAGCGGGCACATCAAGGTCGACGGCGTCTCGCGCACCACGGCACCGAACGTCTACGCGGCGGGCGACTGCACGGGCGTGTTCGCCTTGGCCTCGGTGGCCGCGATGCAGGGACGGATCGCCATGGCCCACCTGCTGGGGGACAGCGTGCGCCCGCTGAAGCTCAACGAGGTGTCGTCCAACATCTTCACTTCCCCGGAGATCGCCACGGTCGGAGTGACGGAGCAGCAGGTCAGGGAGGGAAAGTACCAGGCGGACATCATCAAGCTCGACCTGGCCACCAACGCGCGGGCGAAGATGATGAACGTGACCGAGGGCTTCATCAAGATCATCGCGCGCAAGGGCTCCGGGTCCGTGATCGGGGGAGTGGTGGTCGCGCCGCGCGCATCCGAGTTGATCTTCCCGATCGCCCTCGCGGTGCACAAGCGGTTGCACGTCGACGACATCGCGGAGACATTCACCGTGTACCCGTCCATCAGCGGCTCGGTCTCCGAGGCCGCGCGGAGGTTGCACGTGCACGTGTAGTTCACGGTCCGTCTGCGCCTCCAGGGTGTCCACTATCTGGACAAAATGTCCAAATAGTGGCGGGTGGGCCTAGTATCACTAGGCATCCATCGACCCTTGTTCGGAGAGAGGCCACTACCGTGTCCAGTCCCGCCACCGCAACGGCACCGAAGAAAAACACGCGCGGCCGCGTGATCTTCGCCAGCCTCATTGGCACCACCATCGAGTTCTACGACTTCTACGCATACGCCACCGCCTCCGTGCTGGTGTTTCCCGCGCTCTTTTTCCCCAATGCGACCAACATCAATGCCATCCTGAGTTCCTTTGCGATCTTCGGCGTGGCCTTCGTTGCGCGGCCCGTGGGTTCAATCCTGTTCGGCCACTTCGGCGACAAATTCGGGCGCAAGGGCACGCTGGTGGCCTCGCTGCTCACCATGGGCATCGCCACGTTCCTCATCGGTTTCCTTCCGGCGGCGACCGGATCGTTCGTTGTCCTGGCGCCGTTGATGCTCGTCATCCTGCGCTTCTGCCAGGGCCTGGCCCTCGGCGGCGAGTGGTCCGGGGCGGCCTTGCTGGCCACCGAAAACGCGCCCCCCAACAAGCGCGCCATCTACGGCACGTTCCCGCAGCTGGGCGCCCCGCTCGGCTTCATCCTCGCCAACCTGCTCTTCGTTGCGCTGCAGCTGACGCTGTCCGACGAGGACTTCCTGGCGTGGGGCTGGCGCGTGCCGTTCATCCTCTCCGCGGTCCTCGTCGCCGTGGGCCTCTACATCCGCCTGAAGCTGGTCGAGTCCACGTCCTTCCAGAACGTCGTCAAGGCCAAGAAGGTCGCCAAGTCCCCGATCAAGGACACCTTCAAGTACCACTGGCGCCCCGTCGTCGCCGGCACGTTCATCATGTTCGCCACGTACGTGCTGTTCTACCTGATGACCTCGTTCACCCTGACCTACGGAACGGCTCCCAGCGACCCGGCCGTGGCCGCGGCTGCCGCGGAAAAGGCCGGGAAGACCTTCGACGCCGCGTCCTTCGTCCCCGGGCTCGGCATCGCGCGGCCCGAATTCCTGTGGATGCTGATCCTTGGCGTCGTCTTCTTCGGCATCTTCACCGTGGTATCGGGGCCCCTCGCGGAGCGCTACGGACGCCGCAAGTTCCTCATGGCCGTCTCGATCGGCATCCTGGTCTTCGGCGCGTGCTGGACGCTGTTCTTCGGACCCGGCCAGGGAGCCGCGATGGCCGGCCTGATCATCGGCTTCACCCTGATGGGCCTGACCTTCGGTCCGATGGCGGCGATCCTTCCCGAGCTGTTCCCGACCAACGTCCGCTACACCGGCTCCGCCGTCGCCTACAACCTTTCGTCGGTGATCGGTGCCGCCCCGGCTTCGTTCGTGGCCATTGCCCTGTGGCAGTCCGGCGGCGGGAACACCGTCTGGGTCGGCGTCTACCTCGCGGCGGCCGCCGTGTTGACGCTGATCGCCCTGTGGATGACCGCCGAAACGCGGGACCGCGACTACGAGAACAACATCTCCTAAAGTCAACCAACGAAGCGGCGGCGGTCCCCGAGGGGGCCGCCGCCGTTTCAGTGCGTGCTACTGACCCACCCCCTGCAATCCGAGGGTCGTCGGAACGGGCTCGACATTCGTGGCCGTGCCCTCCGATGCCTCGGAGACGAACTGCTGCGGTGCAGTCTCACCGTCGGTGAGCGTCGCGATCACCTGGACCGGCGAACCGGCCTCGGCCGCCGTGATGTTGAACTCTCCGGTGTCGTTGGCCTGGGTGGTGATGGCCACCTGGTCTCCGGCTTCGTTCAGGGCGATGACCTGGAGTTCGAACTGTGCGGTGGTTCCGTCGGCCACGGCGCCCTCGTTCAGCGTGGTGGTGAGTGTTTCGCCCACTTCCGGGGTCCCGATGGCGCCGGGATCGACGGTCACCTCGTTGAGCTGGAGGGTTGCCAGCGCCGGGGTGGTGAGATCCACGAGGACGCCGTCGCCGAACTGCAGCTGCTCGACGTTGCGCAGGTAGTCCGTGCGTACCTCCGGCTCGAGGACGCTGGCCACCTGGACGACCCCATCGGGATTCGTGGTGATGAGGTAGTCCGTTCGCGGACCGGCGTAGACCACCGTGTCGTTGCCCGTGCCCTCGGTGTTCTGCAGCCGGCGCTCGATCGACAGATCGGTCGGGTTGAGCGTGCGGTTGAAGATGCGCGCCTGGTAGGCGGAGACGTTGTTTTGACGCTCCGTCACCACTCCGTTTGCATCGCGCAGGACCACGTTGACGTCCAACCAGGCGTCGCCGTCGACGAAGTTGCTGCCTCCCCGGGGTTCGATGGAATCGTCGCCCGCGCCGCCGAAGAGGATGTTGTTGTTCATGTCCTCCTCGGTCTCCGGGGTGTCCTCCAGGAACCTCGTTGCGTAGACCGGGCTGGGGCCGCCACCGAGGATTTCCCGGAGTCCGTCGACGCGGTCCAGGTGGGCCTGGGTGAGTCGATGTCCGTAGCCGAGCTTGTCGATGTTCGGATCCTCAAAGGCGTCGACACTCGCGTTGCCACGGATGACGTCGTTCCCCGAACCACCGGAGAACCCTTCGACGTGCAGGAAGCGGTCGATGATCGCCGACTCGGGGCCGGGCACGATCTGGATGGTGTCCAAGTCGTTGCTGACCGCGAGGCTGGCTCCGTCGTAGGTGGTCCAGTCGAAGCCGAGCATGCCGCCGAAACGGTCCGTTCCGGGTCCGCCGACCATGATGTCGTCGCCACCTTCGGCGTCGTGGTCGTTGTTGCCGGTCCGACCGACGGTCACGTCGTGGCCGCCGTGGTAGAGGCCCGGATCGTTCATCATGGTGTTGCTCAGGTCGCCGACCAGGAGATCGGCGTTGTTTCCGCCGTCGATCCAATCGTCGCCCTCGTCGCCGCGGAGGTTGTCGCGGCCCGTCGAACCCAGGATGAAGTCGTTGTCCAGTCCGCCGAAGACCGTTGCGGCGTCCTGTCCACCCACGATGTAGTCCTGACCCGAACCACCGAACAGCAGGTCGCCGATGCCCGGGCCACCGTTGATGGCGTCGTGGCCGGCCTCCCCCTGGATCCGGTCGTCGCCGAAGAGATCCGTGAGGATGTCGTCGCCGTCGCCGCCCATGATGGCGTCGTTTCCGTCGTCACCCTCGATCCGGTCGTTGCCGCCGCGGCCCCAGATGGAGTCGTCGCCGAGTCCGCCGCGGATGGTGCTTGCGGCGTCGGTGTCCTGGATGACGATATGGTCCGCACCATTGAAGCGCCAGCCGGCGGTCACGCTGCCGGTGAGTCCGGCAGAGTTCAGTTCCGCCTGGGGGCTGTCCAGGTTGAACGTCAGTTGCGGCGACGCGAACACATCGTGCGGAACGCGGTCCGCCGTCGTGTTGCGCAGCACCAGCTGGGACAGCGAGTTTGCCTCCAACGTGTGGAAGAGCGTGTTGCCCAGGTTGCGGTTGAGGTAGTAGAACCGGTCGCCGTTCTGCAGGTCCTCAAGCTGCTGCTCGAAAACGTAGTTGAACGTCGCGCCGAGCATGCCGCCGAAGATGTAGGGCTTCTCGGCGAGTCCGCCCATCCACAGGTCCACTTCGTTGAGCCCGGTGTCGGCCGCGGCGGCGTTCATGAACGCCGTGTCCGCCGCCAGCGCCTGGCCGGCGGAGCGCTTTGCGGCCAACGTCGTCGCATCGGCCACGGTGGGGTGGGTGCCGTAGGCGGCGATGAAGTTCCCGATCGATTCCGGGTTCTTCATCGAGAGCCGGAAGTCCTCCCAACTGTCGTAGGGAGCCAGCTGCGGATCCCCGCTCTGCTGGAAGAACGTCGCGCGGGCAGCCTGCATCCCGGGGACGCCGGTGTCGCGGGCACGTGCGATGTTGATGGCCGGCAGGTCCAGTGGCAGACCGAGCAGCTTATTCCGAAGCGTGTCTGTGACGAACTCGTCGATGCCGTTGGCGGTTTGGTTGGCCAGGCCCTTGAGGATGCCCCCAGCTGACTCGTCCGCGCTGATGGTGGTTCCGTCAGGTGCCGTCCGGAACGCCGTCGGATTCAGGAAGGCGTCCAGCAGCGGAACCTCGGTGATGACACCGTTGTGCTCGCGCGGAACGTTCTCCCGTAGCAGCGAGTGCCCGAACCGGTACACCGAGTGGGCGAACTCCGCCCGGATCGACGAGTTCACGTCGGGCTGGTATGAGTTCTCGTTCAGCACGACAGGATCGATGTTCGGCTGGATGCGGCGGGCGAACTCCTCGAAGACGAGGTGCTGGTACTGCATTTCGGTGAAGAACCGTGCCGCCTGGAAAAGCCGTTCGCCGTAGTTCCAGAAGCCAGCGGCCTGGTAGCGGGCCAACAGTTCGGGCGGCATCTCGGTCTCTAGGACGTTCTGGATCTGATCCATCACGCGGTTGTGCTCGGAGTGGAACACGTGGTGCACGGAGGTGAGACCGATGTTCTCGTTGCCGCGGCCGTCGCCGGTGATGAAATGCTGGCCCAGCGACGCGTTGTCGTAGCCGGGGATCTGTGGACCCGTGGGGTCCGCCGGGTTGGCGACCATCCGCGGCGTGGCCCCGTGGGCGATGTCGTCCAGGAAGGACGCGTTTGCCGTCAGGGAACCCTCGGTGGAGATCGGCGCCGCCGGGTTGCCCTCGCGGAGCCCGTCCGCGAAGGCGAGCTGCGCCCGGCCGTTCGCGCCGAGGAGCAGGTGGCCGTACGGGTCCGTGGCGATCAGCGGAACATCGAGGACGTCGAAGTCGTCCAGTTCGATGCCCAGGACGGTTCGGGCCTGGTTCTTGACGTCGTTCCAGGTCGGCAGTCCTTCACCGCTCGCCCCGTTGAGGATTTTTCCGGTGGGCACCGGGCTTCCGTTGGCGATCGTGTACTCGCGCATGAACGCCTGGTGGGAGGCGTGCGAACCGTAGGTCTGGTTCTGGTCCACGAACGGGGTGGTGCGGTTGATGTGCTCGCGGGCACCGCCGTCGTTGTTGATGGTTGCGCGCGTGAGGGTCAGGAAGTTGGTCCGTGCCCCCTCGACGTATAGCGGATCGTCCGGCTGGAGCGGGATGACCACCGTGCCGTTGCCGCCCTTCGAAACCAGGTCGAGGCCGTGGTCGAAGAACTGCCCGAAGATGGTGAACAGGCTTGTTGCCGAGGCCGAAAGCCCCTCATCCGTGGCGATGTCCGGGATGACGATGTTGTTCCCAACGACACTGGTGGCTGCTTGGGTTTCGAACGCATCCGCTATGTTCCCGACGCCGTTCGCGGGCCCGATAACGATGATGTTAGAGGCGGCGAGCCGGTTGAGTTCGGCGAGGACGGCCGACCCGGCGATGCCGTTTTCCGGAACCAAGAGGACCGGGGCGCCTTGGTGGGCCGCAACCGGGGCGATGGCCATCGCGTCGGCGAAAGCGACTCCGGTGACCACGTAGACCGTATCCACCGGAGGCGTGAATGATGCCTGGGACAGCAAGGCCGCTGTCTCGTAGCGAGTCGCTCCCCCAATACGGGTGACCGTGGAGCCGGGTAACGTGTTCCGGAGCTGCGTCTCCACGGCGGGATCGATAGCCACCGGTCCGCCGACGACGACCACTTCGGTCGGCGACAGTCGGACGAGTTCGTCGATGGTGGCCTGCGGCATAGAAGTGACATTGGTGAGCAGGACGGGATGGCCGTCGCGGGCCGCCACGCTGCCGGTGGTGAGGGCGTCGGGAAAGTTGAATGCCGTTGTCAGATAGACCTTGGTGACGCCACCATCGGGATGGCTGCGCAGGCTGAGTGCGGCCGCGGTGTCGAAGCGGGTAGCACCCGCGACGCGCGTGACTGTCGTCGTAAACGATCCCAAATCCGTGAAGACCTGGTCGCTCACGGCAACGGGACCGCCGACCACGACGATCTCCGCCGGCGCCAAACGGGTCAGTTCGGCAGACAAGTCAGCGGGTAGGGGACCAGTGCTGGGCACCATAAGCAAAGGCCCGCCCTCGGCTTTGGCTGCGGTGGCTGCGGTCATTGCATCGGCGTAGTCGTTGTCACGGGAGATGTAGACGACAGGTGCCCCATCCGGGAACGCCTCGCGGCTGATCGCCACGGCGTCGCTGAACTCGCTGGTTCCTGCGAGTCGACTTGCAACCGCACCGGTCTCGCGATGGCTCCCTTCGACCCGGTTCATCACCTCTACCGCGGCCGCGTTGTTGACCGTTTGGTCGACAATCAGGTTGCTGATGGTGCGCGGGTCCGAGTCGTAGACGAAGCCCTGGGTTTGGTTATAGGACGTCGCGGCGCCGGGATTCGGCGAGTTGTTGCCCGGCGCGAAGGGCGGCGTGACGTCCGCGTCCTTGTATTCCGCCTTTAGCAGGCGGGGGAAAACCTCTTGCGCGGTTCCGTAGCCGTCCTGAGCCGGAAGGAGGTTGTTCCAGCGGCCGTCGACCGTCCGCAGACCGTAGGGCATCGTGGGCGAACCCACGCAGTATCCCTGCGAATCCCGGTAGGTCTGGGTCGCGACGTCGAAGGTCTTGCCGGGCAGGCACAGAGGCGAATCATTGGGATCCGTCAGGGTGGCCTCGGCGTGGTCCTCCGAGATGTCGATTTGCTTGATGATGAATTCCAGGTCGCCCTGCGTGACGTTGAAGTCCTGACCCGGAGGTGGTGCGGCGATGGCGCCTTGCGCCGGTGCGAGGATGCCGGCCGCTACCAACGCGGTCGCGACAGCCAGGACACCGGCCTTTTGACCTGGTTTCCCAGGCCCCTTCCCAAGATTTTTCAATTTTTTCTCCCCAATTGCGTCGGTCCGGCGCTTAGTCGCCATTGGACCGTGCGAACCCCCGCGGAATCGAGCCCCCCAAGACGGAATAAATCCGTCAAGGCCGATACCCCCAAGTGGCCTTAACTATGGTGATGCGTGTGGCGTTTGTAAATACCGCAGGCAAAATCTTTCCGGAGTCTTTCGCAACGCGAATCGGGTGGCACATCGTTCGGTTCGCGCACACGAAAACGGGGCGGCTTCCCGAGAGGGAAACCGCCCCGCCAACCGGCGAAAGACGGGAGGTCAGCCGTCGGTGATGCTCGCCAAAACGGCACCGGCGGCAACCGTGTCGCCGGCCAGGGCGGACAGGCCGGAGACGACTCCGGACCTGTGTGCCGTCAGCGGCTGTTCCATCTTCATGGCCTCGAGCACTACGACGAGGTCCCCCTCCGCGACGGTGTCCCCGTCCGCGACGGCAACCTTGACGATGGTTCCCTGCATGGGGGACTCCAGATCGTCGCCGGAAGCGGCGGCCGTCGCGGTCCCGCGCTGCGCGCGTTTCTTCTTGGGCTTGCCGGCCGCGCGGCCGGAGGACCCGTTGGATCCGCCGAGCCCCGCCGGCAGGACGACCTCGAGGCGTTTGCCCCCCACCTCGACCGTGACGCGCTGCCGCTCGCCGGCGTCGGCCTCTTCGGCGGCACCGGCAGGGGACCAGGCCACGATGCGGTTGTCGAACTCGGTTTCGATCCAGCGAGTGTGGACCGTGAACGGACCCTCGTCCGGGACGAACGCGGCGTCCGCCATCACCGCCCGGTGGAACGGGACCACGGTGGGCATGCCCTCGATCACCAGCTCCTCCAGCGCGCGGCGGGCGCGCTGTGCCGCCTGGGAGCGCGTTGCGCCGGTGACGATCAGCTTGGCGATCATGGAGTCGAAGTTGCCGGAGACCGTCTCGCCCTGCTCCACGCCCGAGTCGATCCGCACGCCGGGTCCCGTCGGGAAGCCGAGTGTGGAGATGGTGCCGGGTGCCGGCATGAAGTTGCGGCCGGCGTCCTCGCCGTTGATGCGGAATTCGAAGGAGTGGCCGCGGACCTCGGGATCCGTGTAGCCGAGCTCCTCGCCACGGGCGAGGCGGAACTGCTCGCGGACCAGGTCGATCCCGGTGACCTCTTCGCTGACGGGGTGCTCGACCTGAAGCCGGGTGTTGACCTCCAGGAAGGAGATGACACCGTCCTGACCGACGAGGAACTCGCACGTGCCGGCGCCGACGTAGCCGGCCTCGCGCAGGATGGCCTTGGATGCCTGGTAGAGGCGTGTGTTCTGTTCGTCCGTGAGGAAGGGGGCGGGGGCCTCCTCGACGAGTTTTTGGTTGCGGCGCTGGAGTGAGCAGTCGCGGGTGGAGACGACGACGACGTTGCCGTGGACGTCGGCCAGGCACTGGGTTTCGACGTGGCGCGGGGCGTCGAGGAACCGCTCGATAAAGCACTCGCCGCGGCCGAACGCCGCGGTGGCCTCGCGGACTGCGGATTCGTACATCTCCGGGATCTCTTCGCGCGAGCGCACCACCTTGATGCCGCGGCCGCCTCCGCCGTAGGCCGCCTTGATGGCCAGCGGCAATCCGTGGTGGTCCGCGAACTCGAGGACCTCCCGGGTGCTGGAGACCGGGTTCTTGGTGCCGGGAACCAGCGGGGCCCCCACCTTTTCCGCGATGTGGCGCGCCTGGACCTTGTCGCCGAGCTGCGCGATGGCCGCTGGAGGGGGGCCGACCCACACCAGCCCCGCGTCGACGACCCGCTGGGCGAACTCCGCGTTCTCGGAGAGGAAGCCGTAGCCCGGATGGATGGCGTCCGCTCCGGACCGGGCGGCGGCGTCGAGGATCTTGTCCATGACCAGGTACGAGTCCGCCGCCGTCGAGCCACCGAGCGCGTAGGCCTCGTCGGCGAGGCGCGTGTGCAGGGAATCGATGTCCGGCTCCGCGTAGACGGCAACTGAGGCGATGCCCTCGTCGCGCGCCGCTCGGATGACGCGTACTGCGATTTCGCCGCGGTTGGCGATGAGGACCTTGGTCAAGGGGGTCATGGCGGGGTTATCTCCTTCACGTTGCTCTGTTGGAGCCTACCTGCGCTTGTGGGGTTTCCACGTCAGCGACCGGCGGGTCCCGTGCGTCCGGCAGCGGTTTTTGTAGGGTCCCTACAAAAGGTGTGCCGTCGCCGAATTCAGGCACGTGCGTGGAAAGCGGTCCCGCGCGAGGGAATGCGGTGCACGCGCGAGCCATGGTTCTCGTCCTCCCCAGGCCTTGGGGCGCCGCATCTTTTGCACAGCGGCCTCCGAAGACGGCGATCGGGTGCGACGGGCGGGACTCACCTATGTCATCTCGGAGCAAACCATCCGTATAGGATCCGCCGAACCGGCGGTCCTCTGCAGGGGTCTGAATCCAGGCAAGGGGATGCAGCTATCGGCCGGGTCGGAGGAAGGGCAGCTACCGGCGCATCGAGGCTGACTACTCCCAGAGGTCCGTCACGGACAGCTCCGCGGAGGACAACAGTTGCCGCAACGTGGAGACGGAGAGCCCGACCACCGCGTTCGGATCGCCCTCGACGCGGTGCACAAACGCCGCGCCGCGGCCGTCGATCGTGAAGCCGCCGGCGCAGGGGAGCGGTTCACCGGAAGCCACGTACGCCTCGATCTCCGCGTCGCTGGCGTCGACGAAGGCCACGGTCGCGGAAGCCACCGCGCCCACGGTCGCCCCGGTTCCGCCGTCGCCCGGTTCGTCGCTGCGGTTGTCGATCAGCCAGTGGCCGCTGTGCAGCACGCCGGACTTGCCGCGCATTGCCCGCCAGCGTTCCGCGGCGACCTCGGCCGTGTACGGCTTGCCGTACGCGACACCCTCGAACTCGAACACCGAATCGCAACCCAGCACGACGGCGCCGTCCGCGTCCTGGAGCGCGGCCACGGACTCGGCCTTGGCCCGCGCGAGCAGCAGCGCAGTGTCGTGCGCATCCGGTTTCCCCAGACGTTCGACCGCGTCGCGCAGCACCGCGTCCTCGTCGACGTCGGACACCACGACGTCGTAGGCGATGCCGGCATCCGTCAGGATCCTGGCGCGGCCGGGGGAGGCGGAGGCCAGCACGAGCAGCGCAGCCTCGGGATGCCCGGAAGGCCCTGCTGCCGTCGGGTGTGCGGACTGCTCGGGTTTCGGCGATTCACTCATGCGTCAACCGTAGCCCGCCGGTCGGTGCCGACGTTGCCGTCGTGGTCGTCGAAGAACCAGCCGGAGTCGTCGTCGGAGGAAGCCTCGCGGTCCGGGTCGCGGAGACCGGACGCGGCATCGAGATTGGCGCCCTCCACATCCACGTCCGGAAGGATCCGGTCCAGCCACCGTGGGATGTACCAGGCCTTGTCGCCGAGCAGGTACATGACCGCGGGAGTGAGAGTCATCCGGACGATGAAGGCATCGAACAGCACGCCGACAGCCAGGGAGAAACCGATGGCGCGGATCATCGTCAGGTGCGAGAACACGAACCCGGCGAACACGCTACCCATGATGAGCGCGGCGGCCGTCACCACGGGGGCCGAGTGCGCGAACCCCGAGCGCACGGCCGCGCGGGCGTCCTGCCCGTGGGCATAGGCCTCACGCATCGCGGAAACCAGGAACACCTGGTAGTCCATGGCCAGCCCGAACAGGATGCCCGTCAGCAGGATGGGCAGGAAGCTCATGATCGGCCCCGGGGTCTCGACGGCGAGCACGGACCCGAGCCACCCCCACTGGTACACCGCCACGGTGGCGCCGAACGCGGCCATCAAGGAGAGCAGGAAGCCCGCGGTCGCGACGACGGGAACCACGACCGAGCGGAACACGAGCAGCAACAGGATCAGCGAGAGTCCGACGACGATCGCCAAGTACGTGGGCAGCACTTCGGCGAGGCGTTCGGAGACGTCGACCTGCGCCGTGACCTGGCCCGTCAGTGCGATCGAGGATCCGGTGTCCGCGCGGATGCCGTCCGCGGCCGCGCGCAGCGTGTGGACGAGTTCCTCGGTCGCCTCGCTGGCGGGCCCGTCCCTCGGAATCACCTGGATGACCCCGACGGTGTTGGCGTCGTTGACGGCCACGGGCACCGCGGCGACCACGCCGTCGAATCCGCGGAGCGCGTCCGCGACGTCGAGATTGGCCTCGGTGGCGCCCCGGGCGTCGAGTCCCTCGGGCAGGTCGGCGACGACGATGACCGGCCCGTTGTAGCCGCCACCGAAGCTGTCGCTGATGTGTTCGTAGGCCTGGTGGGCACTGGACTCGACGGGTTCGGCGCCGCCGTCCGGAAGGGCGGTGCGCATCTGGGCCGCCGGAATCGCAATGATGCCGAGGACCAGGATGGACACCGCGGCGGTCAGCCAGGGGCGTCGGGTCGCCACGGCGCCCCAGCCGCGGGCTTCGTCGTCGTTCCCGGAGCGCGTGGCCTTTCCCCGCTCCGCCTTCGCCCAGGCGCGCTTGCCGATCAGCCGCGTCCCGATGATCCCGAGCAGCGCCGGGGTCAGGGTGAGCGCGATGAGCACGGCGACCGCGACGGTGAAGGCCGCGGACAGTCCGAGAACGGAGAGGAACGGCAACCCGGGAACCGCCAGGGCCGCGAGCGCAATCACCACGGTCAGGCCGGCGAAGACGACGGCGTTGCCGCTGGTTCCCGTGGCGCGGCCGATGGATTCCTCCAGGTCCATGCCGTCCAGCAGTTGGCGGCGATGGCGGTGGACGATGAACAGGGAATAGTCGATGCCCACGGCCAAGCCGAGCATCAGCGCCAAGGCCGGCGTAATGGACGCCATCTCGATGGCGCTGGACAATGCCAGCGTGCCGCCGACGCCGGCCGCGACGCCGAGCACCGCCATGACCAGTGGCAGCCCGGCCGCGATCAGTGTCCCCAGCATCGCCAACAGCACGGCGGCCGCGACGGCCAAGCCAATGACCTCCGCCATGCCGAACATGGAGGACAGGTCCTGGACGATCTCCTTGGAGTAGTAGGCCTCCACGCCTTGGGCTTCCGGTGCCGCCGCGATTTCCTGGATCGCTGCGCGGGTCTCGGCTGTCAGCGAATCAGTGCTGCCCACGAAGGTGAGGCTGGCCGCGGCCGTGGTTCCGTCGGCGGAGACGAACCGCATGCCCTCGGTGGAAGCGGCCTGGCGCTCGCCGAGGGCGAGTTGTTCCTGCCCCGCTTCGAGATCGCGGGCACCGTCCGCGAGCTTCCGCTCGGCCGCGGGGATCTCCGCGGCCCGCTGGTCGAGGGTCCTCTCGCCCTCGGCCAGCTTGGTTTCGGTGGCGGCGATCTCCCGGTCGCCCGCGGCCAGCTTCGCCCGGTTGGTTTCAACGGCGGCGGCGCCTTCCTTCAGCGTGGCCTCCCCGGCGCGGACACGCGCGGCGGCGGCGTCGAGCGTGGACTCGTTCGCTCCGAGTTCCGCCCATCCGGAAGACAGGTTCTGCTTGGCAACGGCAAGTTCGGCGCGGCCCGCGGCCAGTTCCCGTTCCTTGACGGACAGGGTCTGCCGCGCATCGTCCAATTGCGCCGATCCGGCATCGAGCCGCTCTTTGGACGCGGTTAAGGCGTCCAGTCCGTTGCGGCCCACCTTGATGGATGCCTGCCGGGCGGCGACCCCGTCGCGTTGGGCGACGATCTCCCGTTCGTCCGGCATCCCGGCAATGCGGGCATCGATGGCGCCGAGGCGTTCCTCGCGCTCCGCCGGTGTCAGGTTCTGATCCGATTCCACGGATTCGCGTTGCGCCCGCAAGGCGTTCAGGGCGGTCTCGGTCGCGGTCAACCGCGCCGTGGCGTCGTTGACCGCCGACTGGCCATCGTCCAGCTTCCCGTCGGCCGCAGACAGGGAATCGACGTCGAGCTGCGCCAGAAGTCGGGCCGCCCCGGCTTCGTATTGCCGGCTGCCATCGGCCAGTTCGCTTTCACTCCGTGTCAGCCGGGCTTGTCCTGCGGTCAGCCGCTCGGCGCCGGAAGCGATCCTGGCGGAGCCGGCGTCGTAGTCCCGCTGGCCGGCGACGAGTTTGGCCCGTCCGGCCTCCAACCGGTCGACGCCGTCGGCGAGTCGCGCCTTCGCCGCGTCGAGCTCGTGCTGCCCGACCGATAGTTCGGCGGCCACCGCCGTCAGCTGGCCGCGGCCGTCCTCCAGTTCCACCTTGCCGGCAGCCAGTCGTTTCTGGCCGTCCGTGAGCTGCTTGCGGCCGTCGGCGAGCTGCCTTTTGCCGTCGTCCAGCTGCCGCCGTCCGTCGTTGAGCTCGTTGCGCCCGTCAGCCAGCATGCGGCGGGCATCCGCCACCTCGTCCTGTGCCCCGTCGAGGTCCGACTGCAGCTTGAAGGGGTCGCGGATCTCCCGGACGCCGTCAACTCCCCGAAGCCGATCCAGCGCCGCGGCGATCGACGTTCTTTGGCTGCCGGTGAACTCGCTGCCGTCCGTGGTCCGGTACACGATGGAGCCCGTGCCGCCGGCGAACTCCGGGAGCTCCGTCTTGAGCCGGTCCAGCGTCCGCTGGGTTTCCGTTCCGGGAATCGTGAACGAGTTGATCAGGGTGCCCATGAAGGCTCCTGCCGCGCCGCCGATCAGGACGAGGATCAGGGCCCAGGCGGCCACAAACCGCCAGCGGCGTCGGTAGGCGAGCCGTCCGAGTCGGTAGAGGAATGTCGCCATGGCTCAGGCCTCGCCGGTGGCGGCCGCGGTGTTCAGGGAAGGGAAACCGTCGCGGAGTTGCGTCATGGCCGCCGTGAGATTGCCCTGCAGGGCCGCGATGGACGCGTCCGAGAGATCCCCGCCGCCGTCCGCTGCCCAATGGCCGAATACCGCCTTCCCCGCGCCCACGATCGAGTAGGCCAACACGGCGATGTCCAGGGTGGGCTTCCCCGGAGCGCGGCGGGCGAACACGGCGATGAGCCGGTCCGCGCACCGGTCCCACGATTCGAGTTGGAGCCTGGCGAGCTGGGGGTTGTTGTCGGCCAGTGTGAACAGCTCGGCCACGGACGCGAGTGCGCGGGGTGCCGCGAGGCTGCGGACGGCGTCCACGGCCGCAGCGAGGACCGGCATGTCCTCGGGGAACGATTCCAGCTGGCGCAATGCCTGCTCGAGAAACAGTTCGGTGGGCTCGTTGAGCGCCGACTCCACCGTCGGGAAGTAGTTGAAGAAGGTGCGGCGGGAAACGCCCGCGGCGTCGGCTGCCCGTTCGGCCGTGACCGCCGTGGCGCCCTCCGTGCGGAGCAGCCGCATGGCTGCCTCCGCAATCGCGGCGCGCGTGGCCGCCTTGTTCAGTTCGCGGCGGGAGGTGGCGGCGTCGGCCAATGTGGAAGTCGACTCTTCGGAGGGCATGTTCTTACACTACGTGCAAGTTTGCACGGCGTGCAATTCATGGGAATGGCTGCCTCCCGGGCGACGTCGGCTTCCGCCCCGGACGACCTGCGTCAGGCTCCCTGCAGCAGGGCCCGACGCAGCGCGTCCAACCCCACCGAGCCGAGGCCGAGCGCCTCGGAATGGAACGCCCTCACGTCGAAGGCGTCACCCTCGCTGTCACGGCGGGCGTCGCGGATCTGCTCCCACAGGCGCTGCCCCACCTTGTAGGACGGCGCTTGTCCCGGCCACCCCAGGTAGCGGGCGAACTCGAACGCGAGCTGCCCCTCGGAGATGTCCAGATGCTTGGCCAGAAAGCCGTAGCCTTTCTCCGGCGTCCAGGTCCCCTCGCCCCACCGCGCAGGCACGTCCAGCTCCAGGTGGACTCCGATATCGAACACCACCCGCGCCGCCCGCATCCGCTGCATGTCGAGCATGCCCATGTGGTCCCCGGGGTCGGAGAGGTACCCGAGTTCGAGCATCAGGCGCTCCGCGTAGAGGGCCCAGCCCTCCCCGTGACCGGAGACCCAGCAGGCGTTGCGCCGCCAGTCGTTCAGCGTGTCCCGCCGGAGGGTGGCCGTGGCGATCTGCAGGTGGTGCCCGGGAACACCCTCGTGGTATACCGTCGTCGTCTCGGCCCACGTGGTGAAGCTGTCCTCGCCCGCCGGGACGGACCACCACATCCGGCCGGGGCGGGAAAAGTCGTCGGACGGCCCGGTGTAGTAGATCCCGCCCTCTTGGGTGGGCGCGATCATGCACTCCAGCTTTTCCATGACTTCCGGAATGTCGAAGTGGACGCCCTTGAGATCGCGCACCGCCGAATCGGACTTGTCCTGCATCCAGGCCTTGAGCGCGTCGGTTCCCTTCAGCTGCCGCGCCGTGTCGGCGTTGAGGATGGATTTCGCCTCCTCGATGGACGCGCCGTCCTTGATCTGGCAGGCCACGCGTTCCTGCTCCGCGATGAGACGGTCCAGTTCCTCGACGCCCCATCGGTACGTCTCCTCGAGATCAACCGCCGCTCCGAGAAAGCGTCGTGACATGAGGGCGTAGTGCTCGCGCCCGACCGCGTCCTTGGCCGGCGCATGGGGGAGCAGCTCGGCTTCGAGGAAGTCGGATAACCCGCCGTAGGCGTCGGCCGCGCGGCGGGCGTTGTCGGCGAGCTCCGCCCGGAGCGCCGGCGGCAGCTCCTCGCCTCCGGCGCGCGCCCCGGCCACCAGGGAATCGAAGTAGCCACCCTCCTTGGCGTACTCACGCGCCTGCCCGACGACGATCTCCACCTGACGCCTGGCGGACACCTTGCCGCGGTCCCGGCTCGCGCGCAGCGACTCGATGTATCCCCGGAGGGCCGCCGGAATGTTGCCCAGGCGGCCAGAGATGTGGCCCCAGTGCTCCGCCGTGTCCGTGGGCATGAGATCGAGGACCGCCCGAATCCCCTGCGCGTTGGAGGCGATGTTGTTCAGCTCCGTGACACCGGTTTCGTGGATCTCGAGCTCGAGCCCCAGGCGTTCGCGCATGGCGTCGAGGGTGGTCCGGTCGACGTCGTCCACGGGCTCCAGGCCCGCGAGCCGCGCCAGGGTCGCGCGGTTCGCCTCGGCCATGGCTCGTTTGCCCGCGGGGGAGTAGTCCCCGTATTCGGTCTCGTGCCCGGCGATGCCCAGGCCCGTCGCGAAATCCGGGGCGAGTTCGAGCAGCCGGGCGAAGTGTGCGTCGGCGACGGCGTCGATTGCGGTGAATGCGCGCGGGGTCGCGGAGGTGGCGTTGGTCATGACGGAAGACTACCCGTTTGTGAAGCTTTCGCTAAAGACCTTGCGCTAGAACCTTCCGCTGCGCCAGGACCCCGGCAGCCCCGCGAGTTGCCGGCCGCGGCGTGTCTGCCTGCGCAGGCGTTCGGCGCGCGACGTCGCCTCGTCCGCTGCGGACCTGGCCCCGTCCGCGTCGGCCCCCAGGGCCATCACGACGGCGGTCAGGGCGGCCAGTTCCTCCGCGGTCGGGCTGCCGCGCTCCACGCGCAGAAGCGCGGGTTCGCCGCCGGCGATCGTCGTCGTCGTTTCGTAGTCCACGTGGCTCCGTTCCTACAGCGGGATGTTGCCGTGCTTTTTGGCGGGCAGCGAGGCGTGCTTGTCGCGCAGGGCCCGCAGGCCGCGGACCACGTGCAGACGAGTGTCCGACGGCGCAATCACCGCGTCGACGTAGCCCAGCTCCGCCGCCTGGTAGGGATTCAGCAACTCCGCTTCGTAGTCGCGGACGATCTCCTGGCGCCGCTCCTCGACGTCGCCGCCCGCGGATGCGACGGCCGCGAGATCGCGGCGGTACAGGATGTTGACCGCGCCCTGGGCTCCCATGACGCCGATCTGCGCCGTGGGCCACGCCAGGTTCAAGTCCGCACCGAGCTTCTTCGAACCCATCACGATGTATGCGCCGCCGTACGCCTTGCGCGTGATGACCGTGATCTTCGGGACGGTGGCCTCGGCATAGGCGAACAGCAGCTTGGCGCCGCGCCGGATGATGCCCTGGAACTCCTGGTCCTTGCCGGGCAGGAATCCCGGGACGTCCACCAGTGTCAGGATCGGCACGCCGAACGCGTCGCAGTTGCGCACGAACCGCGCGGCCTTCTCCGAGGCGGCGATGTCCAGGGTTCCGGCGAACTGCATGGGCTGGTTCGCCACGATGCCCACGGTGCGGCCCTCGACCCGTGCATATCCGATCATCACGTTCGGCGCGTACAGGGACTGCATCTCGAGGAAGGCCCCGTCGTCGACGATGTTCCCGACGACCTTGCGCATGTCGTACGGCTGGTTGGCCGAATCCGGAATGAGCGCGTCCAGCGCGGCGTCCGCGTCCGTGGTCTCGAGGTTCTCGTCGAACTCCGCGGCGGGGGCCTCGGCCATGTTGTTGGAGGGCAGGTAGTCGAGCAGTTCCTTGCAGAACTCGATCGCGTCCGGCTCGTCGGCGGCCAGGTAGGTCGCCGTGCCGGTGTTGGCGTTGTGCTGGCGTGCCCCGCCGAGGGTCTCCATGTCCACCTCCTCGCCGGTCACGGTCTTGATGACGTCGGGGCCGGTGATGAACATGTGGCTGGTCTTGTCGACCATGACCACGTAGTCGGTCAGCGCCGGGGAGTAGGCGGCCCCACCGGCGCTCGGACCCATGATCAACGAGATCTGCGGGACCACGCCGGAGGCGTGCACGTTGTTGCGGAAGATGTCGGCGAACATGGCCAGCGAGGCGACGCCCTCCTGGATGCGGGCTCCGCCGCCATCGAGGATGCCGACGACGGGGCAGCCGTTGCGCAGGGCGAATTCCTGGACCTTCACGATCTTTTCGCCGTTGACCTGGCTGAGCGATCCGCCGTAGACGGTGAAGTCCTGGGAATACACGGCGACCATGCGGCCGTCCACGGTCCCGTAGCCGGAGACCAGCCCGTCGCCGAGGGGGCGTTTCTTGTCCATGCCGAAGGCACTGGTGCGGTGCACGGCGAGGGCATCGAACTCGACAAACGAACCTTCGTCGAGCAGGAGGTCGACCCGTTCGCGGGCGGTGTTCTTTCCGCGGGAGTGCTGCTTCTCGACCGCTTCGGGGCCGGAGGGGAGCATGGACTCAGCCTGCCGGCGTCGGAACTCGGCGATCTTGCCCGCAGTGGTGGACACGTCGATCGCGTCGGTGCCGGTCTCGCTCATGCCGGGGACTCCCGTCGGGTTGGGGATAGTAGGAATGGCACAACGATCACGCCATCGATGCCAGTCTAGTGACGGCCGGATGCGCTTCGCCTGTAGGAACCCTACAAAAAGCGAAGCCCGGGCTGGGGCGGGGCCGGATTTGGCCGCCCGCCGCGACCGCTGGTTACCGACGGGTAACAATGGTGTGCTTTCTACCGTAGGGTATTGCCATGACGATCCCCCCGGCACCGAGCACCGACCCGTCCGCCCCGTTGGCGGGCCGAACCATCCTCATGAGCGGCGGCAGCCGCGGCATCGGCCTGGCCATCGCCTTGCGCGCGGCCGGGCAGGGCGCGAACATCGCGCTCATGGCCAAAACGGCGCAAACCCACGCCTCCCTGGAGGGGACCGTGTACTCGGCGTCGAAGCAAATCGCCGCCGCCGGCGGGCGTGCCCTCCCGATCGTCGGCGACGTGCGGAACGACGACGACGTCGCACGCGCCGTCGCGGCGACGGTGGAAACCTTCGGCGGTATCGACGCCGTCGTCAACAACGCCTCGGCGATCGATCTCTCCAACACCGACGACGTTTCGATGCGGCGCTACGACCTCATGCAGGACATCAACGTGCGGGGTGCGTTCCTGTTGTCCAAGCTCAGCCTCCCGGCGCTGCGCCGCTCGCCGCAGGCGCACATCCTCACGCTCTCGCCCCCGCTGAACCTGGATCCGAAGTGGGCCGGCGCCCATCTGGCCTACACCATGGCCAAGTACGGAATGAGCCTGACGACCCTGGGCCTCGCCGAGGAGCTGCGCATCGAGGGCATCGGCGTGAACTCGTTGTGGCCGGCGACTCTCATCGACACGGCCGCCATCCGGAACCTGCCCGGAGGGGAACGGCTGGCGACGGCATCCCGGAGCCCGCGCATCGTCGCGGACGCCGCGGTGGCGATCCTCGCGCGGCCGCCCGCGGAGTGCACCGGCAACTTCTTCACGGACGAGGAGGTGCTGCGGGACGAGGGCATCGAGGACTTCTCCGGTTACGGGCTCGGGGCCCGGGAGGACCAATTGGTTGCGGACATCTTCCTGTGACGCGCCGCCTTCGTCCTAGGGTGGGAGCATGACCCACGAACCATCGAAGTCCCGAGGCCCCGCGACCTCCGAATCGACGCCCCCGCCGACCGACGACCGCGCACCGTTGGACGGCGCCGCCCTGCGGTCGGACCTGCTGGCCCCGGCGGGTCCCTTCGCCCGCGTTGAGACCGTGGAGTCCACCGGGTCCACCAACGCGGACATCGCGGCGTCCGCGGCGGCCGACCCCGCCGAATGGCCCGACCTGTGTGTGCTCGCCACCGACTTCCAGTCGGCCGGAAAGGGCCGGCTGGAGCGCGTGTGGCAGGCGCCGCCGCGCAGCGCGCTGGCGGTGTCGGTGCTGTTCCGTCCCACGACGGCCGACGGCGGACCGCTGCCCGCGGGAGCCTACGGCTGGTTGTCCATGCTGTGTGCACTCGCGCTGGCGGAGGCCATCGGGGAAACGACCGCGGTCGAGGCCCGGATCAAGTGGCCGAACGATGTCCTCGTCGGCGGCAAGAAGGTCGCCGGGCTGCTGGCCCAGCTGGTCCCGCAGGGCCCGGTTCCCGCCGTCGTCGTCGGATCCGGGGTGAACGTCGGCCTCACGGAGGGGGAACTTCCCGTCCCCACGGCGACCAGCCTGTTGCTGGAGGGCGCGTCGACGACGGACAACACGGTTGTCCTCACTGCGTACCTGCGCCGCGTGGCCGAGCTGTACCGCGGGTTCGTGGACGAGGGCGGCGAGGCGGACGCGGGCCTGCGCGAACGGGTCGCGGCGCGCATGGCCACCCTCGGCGCACGGGTCCGCGCCGAACTGCCGGACGGCTCCACGCTGGAGGGCGAGGCCGTCGGCCTCGACGCGGACGGCGCCCTGCACATCCGGTCGGAGCAAGGCACCGAAACCGCGCTGCGCGCTGGCGACGTGGTGCACCTCCGCCGCGCCGACGGGGAGTACTCGTAGGCTCCGGCCGGGGGCCCGCGACAGGCCCAACACCTAGAATCGAGGGGACGGTACGGAAGAGGAGGACCCATGCGACTGCACCTTGCCGAGGGCGAACGCGTCATCATCAAGACCCGCGCCCACCGCCGGGTCCTGAACGCACCGGTCGCGGGATTCCTGGCCCTTGTCGCCGTGACGGGCTTCGGGCTCGGTTGGCTGAACCGCCCGGACCTGCCACAGGCCCTCGGCGCGGCCCGGCCGCTGCTCACGGCCGTGGTGCCGATCGCCGCCGTCGTCCTGGCGCTGGTCTGGTGTGTCGGTCCACTGGTGCGCTGGCTGCGCACCTGGACGTACCTGACCAACCGCCGGGTGGTGATCCGCCGCGGGATCTCGGGGCGCTCGCAGTGGGAGCTTCCGCTGGTGCTCGTCGGCGGACTGCGGGTGCGCCAGCCGGTCCTGCGACGCGGGGCGGGGGCGGGCACGCTGGAGTTGCAGACGGCCCACGGGAAGGCGGAGCTGCCGGACATGCCCGGCGTCCACCGGCTGCGCGAACTGGTGCTGGACGCCATAGAGGCGCTCCCCAGGACCGTCATGTTCGATGGTGTAGAACTGGATGTTGAACAACGGATGGATTGGACGGGACATGGCTGATGGGTCGCAGGACGGCCTCAGGGGTGCCCAGGCCCCCGCATCGCCGGACCCACAGGCGCACCCCACCACCGCACCGCTCCCGCGGTTGAGCCCCGACGCCGGCCCGGACACGCGCGCCCTCCCGCTGGCGCAGGCGCTGGCCCACGAGGCGGTCAAACAGTCGGCCAAGGACCTCGAACACCGTCTGCTTGGCGCGGAACGCACCCTGCGCAGGCGCGATGTCGCCGCCGGAGCCGGGATTTCGCTACTGAGCGCGCGCAAACTTTGGCGGGCCATGGGTTTTCCCAACATCGGGGACGACGACGTCGCGTTCACCCAGGTCGACCTCGACGCGCTGGTGACCATCGTCGACAACGTGCGCGCCGGTTTGCTGACCGAGGAGGCCGCGATCTCGTTGACGCGCGCCATCGGCCAGATGACGGACCGAATGGTGGTGTGGCAGGTCGAGGCGCTCGTCGAGGACATGGTCCAGAACCAGGGGGTCAGCGACCCCGAGGCGCGTCGGCGGCTGGTGAGCGTGCTCCCCGAGCTCATCGAACCCATGGAAAAGATCCTGCTGTATTCCTGGCGCCGGCAGCTCAATGCGGCGCTGCATCGCTTGGGCGTCCGCGCCGACACCGGGCTGGCGTCCAGCGAGGCCGGGCGCGACGGAAGCGAGGACGACGCGCCGTTGCCGCTGGCCCGCGCCGTCGGCTTCGCTGACCTGGTGTCCTACACGAGCCTGTCCCGGCGGATGAACGAACGCACGCTGGCCCAGCTGGTGCAGCGTTTCGAGAACAAATCCGCCGAGATCATCTCCGTCGGCGGCGGTCGGCTCGTGAAGACCATCGGGGACGAAGTGCTGTTCGTCGCCGAGACGCCGCAGGCCGGCGCCCAGATATCCCTGTCGCTGGCCCGCGAGTTCAGGCGGGACGAGATGCTGCCGGACACCAGGGTCTCGCTGGTCTGGGGGCGCATCCTGTCGCGGCTGGGTGACATCTACGGTCCCACCGTGAATCTCGCCGCCCGACTGACCGCGCTCGCCGAGCCGGGCACGGTGCTCACCGACTCCCTGACCGCCGCCACGCTGGCGGACGACGACCGGTTCGTCCTGCTGCCGCAGCAGACGACGGCGGTGCGCGGTTTCGGCGACATCAACCCCGTGATCCTCGCCCCGGGCGAGGGCACCGGTCTGGTTCTGGACTAGCGTCGAACCGGTCCGAAACCGGCCGCATGGGGACTTGTCCCCATCGCGCCCGCGTTCCTCCATCGGTTAGGCTGATGGTGATCGACGCCGGTCTTGTTGGGGGAGCGCATAGGCGACAAGCATCTACGTGAGGTCTCGGCATGTCCCGATGGGGAGCGACTCCCGGCAAGACCGCGGGCTTCAAGGTGGCAGCGGTTTCCGCGGCGACCGCCCTGGCGGTCACCGGAGCCATCCTCTACCCCGGATTCGAGACGGCGGACGTCGACCTGAACGACGGCGGCGTGTGGGTCGTGAACAAGTCGGTCGACAAGGTCGGCCACCTCAACTACGAGTCCCGCGTGCTCGACGGCGGCGTGGTGACCCCGCTGCCGAACTACGATCTGGCGCAGAACGCCGACCAGGTCTTCGTGCGCAACCTCGAGCAGGCGTCCCTGACCACCGTGGACCCCGCCATGGTTGCCTTCGCCGACGACAACGCGCTGCCCGCGAACTCCTCCTTCTCCTACGGCAGCGGAGTGGTCGCCGTTTCCGACGCGGACCGCGGCATCGTCTACGCCTCGCGCACGGAGCGGTTGGGCGAGTTCTCGGCGCAGGACCAGGAGCCACTCCTGGACGCCGAGGGAGACACGCTGACCGCCGTCGGCCGCGACGACACCGTCTGGGCCGTCGACTTCGCCGCCAACCGCTTCCTGAGTTTCACGGCGCTCGCCGACGGGACGTTCGAGCCGGCGTGGGACGTGGAGGTCGAGGGGCTGTCCGGGCTCGCTGAGCCGCAGCTGAGCGTGGTGGGGGACACCGCCGTCGTGTTCGACGCGGCCTCCGGAGACGTGCTGACCTCGGACGGGACGACGACGTCGGTTCTCGATCCCGCCGGAGGGAAGATCCAGGCGCCCGGCCCCGATGCCGACGGCGTGGCGATCGCCCTGTCCAACAAGTTGGCCGCTGTCCCGCTCGGCGGCGGCGAGGCCGAGTACCGGCCCCTGGCCGCCACGGGGGAGGCCATCCAGCCCGTGCGCGTCGGCGAATGCACGTACGCCGCGTGGCAGGGGAGCGCGGCCTACGTCCGGGACTGCGCGCGCGATGCCGACGACCAGGAGGCCCGGATCCCCGAGCTCGCCGGCGGCGCGGAACTCGCTTTCCGCGTGAACCGGGACGTGGTGGTCCTCAACGACGTGGCCAGCGGGCTGGTCTGGCTCGTGAACGACGGCATGCAGGTGGTGAACAACTGGAGCGACCTGGAACCGCCCAAGGGCAAGGGCGAGGCGAAGAAGGAGGACTCCAAGGAGATCACCGACGCGATCGAACTGCCGAACCGCACCGAGGACAACAAGAAACCCATCGCCAAGCCCGATTCCTTCGGCGTGCGCGCCGGGCGGACCACGGCGCTGCCCGTCCTGTTCAACGACGTGGATCCCGACGGCGACCTGCTGGTGGCGGCATTGGAGGGAAAACAGCCGGCCGTGGGCACCCTGCAGGGGATCTACGACGGCACCGGATTCCAACTCGTGGTGCCCGAGGAGGCGACCGGATCGACGTCGTTCACCTACAAGGCGTCCGACGGCCGCGGCGGCGAGGCCACCGGCCGCGCCACCGTGCGCGTGGTGCCGATGGGCGAGAACAGCGGCCCGGCCCAGGAGCGAGTGACCACGCTGCGCGTGCAGGCGGGCGAGTCGATCACCCAGCACATCCTGACGGACTGGTCCGATCCGGAGGGCGACGACCTGCAGCTGCTCGGCGGCGCCGGCAAGGGCGAGGACACCATCCGCGTTCGCCCCGACGGAGCCCTGACGTTCCAGGACAGCGGGAAGTCCGTGGGCCGCAAGGAAATCACCGTCCAGGTCTCCGACGGGCGGGAGAGCACGCAGGGGCGCATCGTCGTCGAGGTCCTCGCCAAATCCACCATCCCGCCCATCCCGTCGACCGACCACGTGGTCGCCAACGTCGGCGAGGAGGTCACCTTCTCCCCGTTGGAGAACGACGCCGATCCCTCCGGTGCCGGCCTGCGCCTGGCCAACGTCGACGCCGTCGACGGGCTGGAGCTGGCTTCCAACCCCGACACCGGGACGGTCACGCTGCGCGGCGGACGCACGGGCACGTTCTACGCGAAGTACGTGGCGACCAACGGACCCTCCAGCGCCGCGGGCCTGATCCGCATCGACGTCAGGGACCCGGAGCGGAACACGGGCAACCCCGTGGCCGTGCGCGACGTGGCGCTGTTGCCGGCGGGAGGCAACGTCCTGGTCAACGTCCTGGGCAACGACTCCGACCCGGCGGGCGGCGTGTTGGTGCTGACCGGTGCCGAGGTTCCGGAGGAGGCGCCATTCACCGTCGCCGTCGAGCGCAACAGCTTCGTGCGCGTGACCGACGTGCGCGGCCTGACCGAAGCGACGAAGGTGACCTACACCGTCTCCAACGGCAGCGGGGTGTCCACGGGCGAGATCACCGTCATCCCGGTTCCCGCGCCGCCGCGGCTGGATCCGCCGCGGCCGAACCCGGACACCGTGGTGGTCCGGGCCGGCGACGTGGCCACGGTCAATGTCCTGGAGAACGACGTGCACCCCAACGGCGCGGAACTGACGCTGCGCCCCGATCTCAAGGAGTCCTCGAAGATCGGCGAGGGAAGCCTGATCAGCGTCGCCGACGACACCGTGCGGTTCCGCGCCGGAGCGTTCGACGGCAAAGCCCGGACGGTTTCGGCCGTGTACACCGTCGCCGGCCCCGACGGCCAGGAGGCCAACGCGCGGGTGAGCTTCCACGTCCGGCCGCTGGACCTGGAGAACAACGCGCCGCCGAACGCGGTGCAGGTCCAGGGCAGGGTTTTCGCCGGAGGCACCACGGCCATCGACATTCCGTTGGACGGCATAGACCCGGATGGTGATTCGGTCACGCTGGTGCAGCTGGGATCGGCCCCCACGCTGGGCAACGCGAAGGTACGCGGTTCCGCGATCGAATACACCGCCGGAAGGGACGCGGCCGGCACCGACGTCTTCACCTACGTCGTCGAGGACCGTCTCGGCGCGCGATCCACCGGAACGGTCATGGTCGGCATCGCACCGCTGGCCAACACCAACAATCCGCCGGTTGCGGCCAACGACTCCATCACGGTTCGGCCCGACCGGCCCGTTTCGGTGGACGTCCTCACGAACGACACCGACCCGGACGGTGACAGGATCGCCCTGGTGGACGACCTGAAGTCCTCCGAGGGGGCGGACGCGAAGGTCGTCGAGGGGCGCATCGTCGTCACGTCGCCGGCCGAACAGGGCTCGCTCTCGGTCCGCTACAACGTCGCCGACGGACGCGGCGGGTCCGCCTCCGCCACCCTGACGGTGCAGGCCGATCCGAACGCCGAGCTGCTGGCCCCCATCGCGCGCGACGACAGGTCCTCGCTCCAGGAGGCGGTGGGCAAGGACCAGATCACCCTGCCGGTGCTGGACAACGACGAGGACCCCGACGGCCGCACCGACGAGCTCGAGGTGTCGCTTCCGGACAGCCCGGACACCGCCAGCATTGCCGACGGGCAGCTGCGCGTGCAGGTGCTTTCGCGGCCGCAGGTAATCGCGTATACCGTGACCGACGTCGACGGGCTCCACTCGACGGCCTTCGCGCACGTGCCGGGATCCGGCGAGGCGCGCCCGGTGCTGAAGAGCGACGTCCCGATCGAGGTCATGGCCGGGGACCCGCTGGCGCTTCGGCTTCCGGAGCTGGTCCAGGTCCGGGACGGCCGGACGCCGCGTCTTACGGCCGAGGACAAGGTCAGGTCCGTGCCGGACAGCGGCGGACAGCTCGTGAAGTCCGCCAACGAACTGGTCTTCCGCGCCGCGGAGGACTATGCCGGACCGGCCTCGGTGACCGTCGAGGTCACCGACGGGAGTGGCCCGGATGATCCGGACGGACTGTCGGCCGTCCTGTCCATCCCGATCAAGGTGCTGCCCCGTCCCGAGGAGAACCGTCCGCCGACCATCCAGTCGAACTCGATGGAGGTGGCGCAGGGTGAGGACCCCGCGAGCCTGGATCTGCGCCGGACCGCGAGCGATCCCGACGCGGGCGACACCGAAAAGCTGGTGTTCAAGCTCGCCGAGACAAACGTCCAGGGTGTCGACGTCGAGCTCGTGGAAGGCCACACCCTGCGCGCCTCGGCGCCGCCGAACACGCCCAAGGGCACTCGCGGGGCCGTCACGGTGACGGTCCAGGACGAGGAGAACCCGCCCGTCTCCGCGACCGTCGCGATCTCCGTCCTGGCCTCCAGCCGCGAACTGCCCGTGGCCGTGGCCGACACCGTCGCGGACGCCCACCAGGGGCGCACCGAAACGGTGGACGTGCTCTCGAACGACCACAACCCGTATGCGGGCGAGGGGGACCTGACGATTATCGGGGCCACCGGACGGCAGGGCGACGGAGTTGTCGCCATCGGCGGCGGCGGGCTCGAGATCACCCCCGCGGACACCTTCGTGGGCACGATGACCGTGCAGTACACGATCGGGGACATGACGCAGGACGCGGACCGCGAGGTCAACGGCACGGTGACGCTCAACGTCAAGGGCCGGCCGGAGGCGCCCGGCCTGCCGTTGGTCGAGTCCACGGGAGACCGCAACGTGGTGTTGCGGTGGGATGCGCCGTCCAACAGCGGCTCGCCGATCGAGTCCTACACCGTGCGGGGCAACGGGTTCGAGCACCAGTGCCCATCCACCACGTGCACGCTCAACCCGCTGGTAAACGATCGGACCTACAATTTCACCGTGACGGCGACGAACGCCGTCGGGGAATCGGAACCGTCGGCCGAGTCCGCCGACGCGCGCCCCGACGTCGAACCGGAGCAGCCCGCCCCGCCGGCCACCACCTACGGCGACCGGGAAGCCGACGTGAAGTGGACGGCGCCGGTGAGCCGCGGCTCGGCCATCACGTCCTACACGCTGGAGATCTCGCCGGCGCCCGCCAACGGGGCCACGCAGGTCACGGGCATCACCGGAACCGGCTACACGTGGCCAGGGCTCACCAACGGCGTGTCCTATCAGTTCAGGGTGCAGGCGCTGAACAAGGCGGACAAGCCATCCCCGTGGAGCACCTACTCGGCCGGCGTGATTCCGGCGGGCAAGCCCTTCCAGACCGTCGCCCCCACGGCCGTGCGGCAGGAGTCGGCGGTCGGCGGCGGCGTGGTTCGGGTGAACTGGTCCGCGTCGGACAACAACGGCGCCCCGTTGCGGGGATACACGCTGAAGGTCTTCGAGAACGGCGCCCTCGCGCGCTCGTTGGACGTCTCCGCGAGCTCGAGCGGGCAGACGCTGACAGGGTTGAAGACCACCAGTTCCTACAGCTTCAGCGTGACGGCCCGCAACAAGGTGGGCGCCTCCCCGGAGAGCGCCCAATCCACGGCCGTGACCCCCTACGGACGGCCGCTGGCCATCGGGAAGCCGGCGGCCACGGCGACCGGGCAGAACAACAAGGTCCGACTGGACTTCAACCCGCCGGGCGCCAACGGGTCCGGCATCACGGGCTACCAGTACTCCACCGACGGGGGTGCCTGGCAGGGAATCAGCGGTCCCGGAGCGGTCATCACGACCGACGCCAACGGTTCCGCCCACACGTGGCGCGTCCGGGCGCTGAACGCGGCCGGGGCCGGGGAACCGAGCCCGGGGTCCAACAGCACCAGTTCCTACGGTCCCCTGCGCAATGGCGGGGGGAGATCAGCCACCCACGGAGACGACTGGATCGACTTCCGCTGGAACGCCAAGGAGGCGGACTACGCCAACGGCCGTCCCGTCACGCTGACCGTCGGGATCGATGGCGGCGTCGGTGGCACGCCGAACGACGGCAACCAGCGGGTCAACAACCTGGGCTACAGCACCACCCGCACCCTGACGGTGGTGGCGAAGGACACCGAGGGGCAGCGGAAGTCGTGGCAGATCAGCGAGACCACCAACCCCAAGCCCGACCCGCCGGCTCGTTCCGTCACCCTGCGCAAGGGCCCCGAATACAACGGCTACGAGGGATGTTGGATCGAGTGCTACAAGTTCGACGTCGAGGTGAACAACTTCGCGCCGAACCGGACGTTCGGCGTCCAGTGCCACAACGGCAACGGCCGTTTCGACAGCGGGGCGCACACCATCTCAACCAACGGCAGCGGACACGCGCGGGCGACCATGGAATGCGTCAACGGCTCGCGCTATGCGACGCCGGTCTTCGCTGTCGTCGATGGCGTCCAATCCAACAAGATCCACAACTGGTAGCGCCGGGCGCCAGCCGAACGCATCCGCGGTTTTCGAAGGAGACACACATGACCATGACAACAGAGCAGGCGCAATGGTTCGCCGGCACGTTCGAGAAGCTCGTGGCGAACGTTGGCCGCGCCGTCCTCGGCAAGGACGACGTCGTCAAGCTGGTCCTCACGGCCATGCTGGCCGAAGGCCACGTGCTTCTCGAGGACGCCCCCGGCACGGGGAAGACCATGCTGGCGCGGGCGCTGTCCGCCACCGTGCAGGGAACCCATTCGCGCATCCAGTTCACGCCGGACCTGCTGCCCTCCGACGTCACGGGCATCACGATCTACGACCAGAAAACCCAGATGTTCGAGTTCCACAAGGGCCCGATCTTCGCGAACCTCGTGCTCGCGGACGAGATCAACCGCGCCTCGCCCAAGACGCAGTCGGCCCTGCTCGAGGTCATGGAGGAGGGCCGCGTCACCGTGGACGGGACCACGTATCCGCAGTCCCGGCCGTTCATGGTGATCGCCACCCAGAACCCCATCGAGCAGGCGGGCACCTACCGCCTGCCCGAGGCACAGTTGGACCGCTTCATCATCAAGACCTCCATCGGCTACCCGGACCGCGCATCGACCGTGCGCCTGCTCTCCGGCGCGACCACCCGCGACCGCTCGGCGGGGCTGCAGGCCATCATCACCACCCAGGCCATCGCGGACATGGCGGACCTGGCGACAACCACGCACGTCGACGACGCCGTTCTGGAGTTCGTCGCGGAGCTGTGCGAGGGGACACGCGAGGCGGAGGAGACCCGATTGGGCGTCTCCGTTCGCGGCGCGCTGGCCATGGTCCGCGCCGCCAAGGTCTGGGCGGCCGCGGAGGGGCGCAACTTCGTTCTGCCGGACGACGTCAAGGAGCTGGCGCCCTACGTGTGGACGCACCGATTCGTCATGGACCCCGAAGCGGAATTCGCCGGCGCCACGCCCGAGGCCGTGCTGGGGCGCGTGCTTGCCGACACCGCCGCGCCGCAACAGCGTGCCGCGGCCCACGCCTAGCCGGACCGGAAGACGCCACGGCATGAGCACTACCACACCAGCGCCCGGCCAACGCAAGGCCCGACGGCGCAGCGCCGTCCCGCCGAGACGCGGCAGGCTCCACCCTTCCTCGCTTTGGCGCGAGGGAGCCCAGCTGGTCGAGCTCTCCGCCGCCCCGAACCTGCGGCGCGCCGCGGCGTGGTTCGCCGACACGGTGCGCCCGGTGACCGGGATCGTGTCGCCGCTCGGCTGGCTGCTGGCCGGCGTCGTGCTGGCGCTTGGCGTTCTCGGCGCCGCCTTCGGATGGCAGGAGGCCAAGATCGCCGCGCTCACGGGGACCTTGTTGTTGGCGATCGCGGTTCCGTTCGTCCTGGGGCGGTCCGTCTACGACGTCCGGCTGGACCTGAACCGCACTCGCGTCGCGGTGGGGGACCGGGCAATCGGGAGCATGGAGGTGGCGAACGCGTCTCAGCGGGCGCTTCTGCCCTCCGCCATGGAGCTGCCGGTGGGGCTGGCAACGGCCTACTTCCACGTGCCGCGGCTGGCCCCCGGGCAGGTCCACGAGGACCTGTTCACGATCCCGACGCAGCGCCGCGCCGTGATCCAGGTGGGCCCCGTGCGCTCGATCCGGCAGGACCCGTTCGCGCTCCTGCGCAGGCAGGTGCGGTGGAGCGATCCCCAGGAGCTGTTCGTCCACCCGCGGACGACGGCGCTTGAGGGATCCAGCTCGGGTTTCATCCGCGACCTCGAGGGTCTTCCCACGCGCGACCTCTCATCCTCCGACGTGTCCTTCCACGCGTTGCGCGGCTATGTGGTGGGCGACGACCGCCGCCATATCCACTGGAAGTCGACGGCCCGCACCGGCGAGCTGATGGTCCGCCAGTTCGAGGAGACCCGGCGCTCCCACCTGGCCGTCGCGCTGTCCACGAACACGCACGAGTTCTCGACGGAGAACGACTTCGAACTCGCGGTCTCCGTGGCGGCGTCGATCGGCCTCCAAGCCGTCCGCGACCAGCGCAACCTGACGGTCATCAGCCACGACGGCCCGGCGCGCACCGAAACGGGCCGGAACCTCCTGGACGACCTCACGCGGATCGAGGGCCGACCCCGGCGCGCCAACCTGAGAGATCTGGCTCGCACGACGGCGGACGCAGTCCCCAACGCATCGGTCTTCTTCCTGGTCACCGGATCGCTGGCGACGCCGGCGCAGCTGCGCGCGGCCAGCGTCCACATTCCGGTGGGTGTCCGCGCCTTCGCCCTACGCTGCGCCCACGGACTCAGCGCCGGCAGGGCGACCATTGGCGACCTGACGGTCATTTCGCTCGGCGACCTGTTGGACCTCGGGCTCGTTCTGCGGAAGGCGGCCTCATGAGGCGCGACCGCACACGTCCGGCCGCGCACCACGCCGTCGACGCGGCGTGCCTCTTCGCCGCGCTCGCCGTGGGCACGATGGGTCTGCACTCGGCGTACGGCGGCAACGCGCGCTACCTCGCGGCCGGTCTGGGCGGGGCACTGCTGGGGCTCGCCGTGGCGTACGCCAACGTCCGGTTGCACCTCGGCATCCTGCGCACCGCCGGGGTCGCGGCGGCCGCCTACCTGCTGTTCGGGACCGCCCTGGCCACCGGGGCCGAGGCGACGGCCGGTTTCATCCCGAACCTCGAGTCGTTCCGGACGCTGCTTGCGGGCATCGTCCTGTCGTGGAAGGACGTGCTTACCGTCGCGCCCCCGGTCGGCGTCCAGGGCGGCATGCTGGTGGTTCCGTTCCTCTCCGCGCTCCTGACGGGGCTGGCGGCCGGTCTGCTGGCCTGGCGGTTGCGTTCGCCCTTTTGGTCCGTCATCCCGGTGGCGGTCCTCTTCGTGGTCGGCATCTGCTTCGGCACCCGGGACGTGCCCATGCCGGTGATGCGGGGCGTGGTCCTGACCGTGGTCGTCGTCGGCTGGCTGGCCTGGCGCCGGCACGTCGACCGGGCGGTGGGCGCGGGAATGGAGTCGCTGAACCACGCGGGCGAGGACCGCCGTGCCGCGCGGGACTCGGTGGTGCGCCGCATGGCCTTCGGCGCCGTCGTCCTGGTGGCCGCGGGCGGAACGACGGCGTTGGCCGCGCCGCTCGTGACGGCGTCGGAAAACCGGCAGGTGCTTCGCGACTCCGTCGTACCGCCCGTCGACCTCTACGACTACCCGAGCCCGCTCATGACCTTCCGGAACTATGTCAAGGACAGGTCCGACGAGACGCTGTTCACCGTTTCCGGCCTGCCCGAGGGGGAACGCATCAGGCTGGCGGCACTGGATTCCTACGACGGCATGGTCTTCAACGTGGACCCGCGCTCCGGCGGCAACTTCGCGCCCGTGGGCGACACCAGCAGCATCAACGCCTCCCTGCGGGAGGAACCGCGCCGTGTGCGAGGGACGCTGGACATCACCATCGAGGGATACTCCGGCGTCTGGCTGCCCGGAGCCGGGAAGCTGGCCGGCATGGAGCTGACCGGGGAGCGCGGGCGGGACCTCTCGCGCTCGCTGTTCTACAACGCGGACGCGGAGACGGCGCTGAGCACGGTGCCGCTGCGCCAGGGCGACTCGTACACCGCGGACGTCGTGTACCCGGTGGCCATCGGCGACAAGGAACTCGCGGCGTTCGGTTTCAGCGACGTGCGTCTGCCCAAACTGGCCAACGTCCCGCAGGCCGCCGCCGGCCAGGGCGCCAAGTTCGCCGGCGACGGGGACACGCCGTTGGCCCGGGCGCGGAACATGGCCACCGTGCTGAAGACCAGCGGTTTCTTCTCCAACGGCAAGGAAAACGAGGTGCCCAGCCTGTCCGGACACGGGGCGGCCCGCATCGCGTCCCTGTTGGACGCCGAGAACATGATCGGGGACGACGAGCAGTACGCCGTGGCCATGGCGCTGATGGCACGCGAACAGGGCATGCCGGCCCGCGTGGTGATGGGTTTCTATCCCGAGGACCACGAACCCGGGTCGGCCGTGGCGATCACCGGCAAGGATGCGCACGCCTGGGTGGAGATCGCCTTCGAGGACGTCGGATGGGTGACGTTCGATCCCACGCCGGACAAGGACAAGGAACCCACGCCACCGCAGCAGGAACCGCAGTCGATTCCCCAGCCGCAGGTCCTGCAGCCCCCGCCGCCACCCCAGGACCCTGCCAAGCTACCGCCGGAAACGGCCGCGGATCCACAGGACGCCGACGAGCAGCAGGAGACGTTCTGGGACCAATGGGGTCAACTGGTCACGGCCGTGGCCGTGGCAACGGTCCCGTTGCTGCTGCTGTTGCTGCCCCTGCTGCTCGTTGCCTGGCTGAAACTGCGCCGCCGGCGCTCGCGCTTCGAATCCGGGGCGCCCGGCGATCGCGTGGGCGGCGGGTGGAGCGAGGTGGTCAGCCTGGCCACCGACATGGGCGCCCAACCGGACGGCAAGGGCACCAGGCGCGAGAACGCCCGGGCCCTCGGCGGCGACTTCCCCCGGTCTAGCGCCACCGTCATGCAGTTGGCGCACCGGGCGGACGGCGCGGTGTTCGGGACCGCCGAACCGACTGAGGCGCAGGTGGCCGACTACTGGAGCCTGGTCGAGGAGCAACTCGTTGGCATGCGATCCTCGGTAGGCTTTTGGAAACGCCAACGCGCCAGGTTCTCGCCCCGCTCCCTGTTCCAGGACGCGGCCGCGCGTGTCGTGGAGCGCCGGAGGAGGCGCGGCCGGATGGCCGACGTCCGTACAGTGGATCCAGCACAGAGACAGAAGGAGTAGCCAGTGGCCGCAGCGCTGAATCTGGTAAACGCCGCAGCGGGCAAGAGGCTGGGCGCGTGGCTGCTTGACGCCGTTCCCGTGGTACTCGCCGGAATGGTCTTCGCGGCCGTGAGCGGGGACGGCCTCGCACGGATGGGCGCCTCCGAGGCGGCCGCGGCGTCCGTGGCCTCCTCCTACCTCGTGTTCGCCGCCGTCGTCCTCGCGTACGGAATCGCCGTCTGGGGCTGGGAGGCGCACAGCGGGAAGACCCCCGGGAACCTCGCGCTCGGCCTGCGCACCACGGACGAGGACGGATTCGCGCCGGGATGGCTCAAGGTCTTCCTGCGCCGACTGGTCATCGCGGTGGCTGGCGTGGTTCCCCTGGCGGGTCCTGTGGTGGTGGTCCTGTCCAACCTCTGGGATCCGAACCACCAGCGACAGGGATGGCACGACAGGATCGCCAAGACGCTCGTCGTCGACGTCAACCAGGGGAGGAACCCGATCACGACGGGGGGGCTTTTTGGTCCGTCGACGTTCGCCCCCGGCGGCACCACCGCGCCGGGCCACCCGGACCTTTCCGCTACGGGCCAAGAGCACGAGTGGCCCGCGCTGCGCGCCGACTACCGTGGCACGGGACCCATAGAGAGCGTTCCGGGGCACCGGGCCCAGGACGCTCCCGCCCCGGCGGTCGCCGAAGAGGATCTCGGCTACACGCAATTGCGTCCGACCGGGCCAAAGACGGTGGGGGCCCGGCTGGTGTTCGACGACGGCCAGGTGCTGGATCTGGCCACGACGGCCCTGGTCGGCCGGAATCCCGCGCCGTCGGGTTCCGAGGACATCGCGGAACTGGTCAACTTCGCGGACATGGGCCGCTCCGTGTCCAAGACGCATCTGCATGTGGCGGCCGACGGCTCCGGCGTGTGGGTGACCGACCGCAACTCCACCAATGGATCCGGCATCACGGGGGTCGACGGCCGGCGGCGGGAGCTCGCCGCGGGCCACTCCCAGCGCGCGGCCTTCGGCGAGACCGTGAACTTCGGGGAACGACACTTCAGGATCGAACGCCCATGAGCCACACAGAGACCGATCACGCCGCGGGCAACTTTCGGCTCGCATACGGGGTCGCCACGGACCGTGGCCTGCGCAGGCCACTGAACGAGGACTCGTACCTCGCGGACCGCAACCTCTTCGCCGTCGCCGACGGCATGGGCGGCCACGAGGCCGGCGAGGTGGCCAGCAGCATCTGCGTCGGTACCCTCGCGCAGGGACAGGACGACGCCGGAGGTGCCCTCGGCGCCGCCGACCTGCAGGAGCTCATGCGCGCCGCCGACCTGGCGATCCGCCAGGCGGCCGGATCGCGGGCGGGCACCACCCTCTCCGGGACCGCGCTGGTCCGCGAGGGCGGCGTTCCCTACTGGCTGGTGTTCAACGTGGGCGATTCACGCACGTACCTGCTCAGCCGGGGTCTCCTCGCGCAGGTCAGCGTCGACCACTCGGAGGTTCAGGAACTCGTTGACGGCGGCGAGATCACGGCCGAGGAGGCGCTCGTCCATCCCCGGCGCCACGTCATCACCCGGGCACTCGGGACGGGGGACAACAGCGCCGCGGACTTCTGGATGTTGCCGGTGCGGGCGGGCGACCGGCTGATGGTCTGCTCGGACGGGCTCACCGGCGAGGTGGGCGACGCCGACGTCGCGGACTTGTTGACGCGGCACGCGGCCCCGCAGGACGCGGTCGACGCGCTGGTCCAGGCGGCACTCCGTTCCGGCGGAAGGGACAACATCACCGTGATCGTGGTCGACGTGGTGCACGTGCACGACGACGGGCATGCGGACACGGCGCCGCGACCGGAGGCGGAAGACGCCCACACCAGGCCGCGCGCGGAGGAGGACGGCTCGTGAACCTGGATATCCGTTACGTTCCGGGTCCGTGGCTTGCCCTGGTCAGGTCCAGGCACATGGTGTTGTTGCCGGGGGGGACCGCCGCCGCGGAGATCGACGCACTCTGGGAGGCGCTGGGATCGGATCCCTCCGTGGAGTCGCTGCTCTCGGCCGTGCTGGCGGGCCGCGGCCTGTCGCTGACCGGAATGCCCCCGTTCGGAATCCTCGCGCTGGACGAGGACCTCCACGTGATCCTGCGGGGACCGCTGTCCCTCTCGGCTTCCGGGCACGAGTTGGGAACCCACGCCAACGGAATGGGCGTGACGACGTGGATGGAACGCCGCCTGTCGGGCCAGGAAAGGCTGACGGTCGCCACCGACGACTCGGCCCGGGCATCGGCCGACGACGGGGCGGTAGGCCTGCCCCTGGTCGAGGGCGTGGTGCCTTTCGGGCGCATCGTTGCCGAGCTTCCGTCGTCCTGCGACGGGCAGGTCATCGAGCCGCTGTCCGCGCCTACTCCCCAGGTGGCGTCCGTGCCGGAACCCGCACCCGATCCGGACCCCGTGCTGGCGCCCGTGCCGGACCCCGCACCCGAGCGGGCCGCCGTCTCCGAGGAAACCTCCGCGTTCCACGGCGAGGTGGAGGACGCCCCCGGCATCAACGACACGATGGTCACGGCAGACGAAGCCGACGAGGAAAGCACCATCCTGTCCCCGGAGGCCGGGCCAAGGACGCCGGGGCCAACGGCGCCCGAACCGCCGGGCGATGCGCACGAAATGATCGACGCGGTCCCGTGGCTCGCCGCGGCGCGCGTGGCGTCGCCGAAACCGGAGCCCGCGGCGCCGGCGACTGCCGTCCATGCTGCCGAGGCCGGCGACCACGACGGACACACGCTGATGCGCGGCGACCTGCCGAAGGGGCGCGCGGCCACCGCCGCCGCGACCGGTAAGGCCGCCGAGGCCGGCGGGCCCAAGGTACTCGGCAGGATGTGCGCGTCCGGGCACGCCAACCCGCCGACGTCGTCCTCGTGCGGCCACTGCGCCGCCCCCCTGGCGTCCGAGGCGCTCCCGACCCCGCGGCCCTCGCTGGGCCGCATGGTGGTTTCCACGGGCGAGACCGTCGAGCTGGACCGGTCCGCCGTCGTCGGACGCCAACCGTCGGTTTCGCGCGTGGCCAGCGGGACCATGCCGCGCCTCGTCCAGGTGCGCAGCCCGGGCGGGGACATCTCCCGGTCCCACCTGGAGGTTCGGCTGGATGGGTGGCACGTCATGCTTGCGGACCTCAATGCCACCAACGGCACCATGCTCGTGCGTCCCGGGCAACCGCCGCGCCGGCTGGCGAAGGGGGAGTCCCTGATGCTGCTGGACGGCGACATCGCCGACCTGGGCGACGGCGTGTGGTTGCGCTTCGAGGGACTCCTGTGAGCGGCAAGCGCCCGCCCGCCCCACCCCCGGCCATCGCCGGCTACGAATACGTCAGCCTGCTGGGCACCGGTGGATTCTCCGACGTGTACCTGTACCAGCAGGACCGGCCCCGCCGGAAGGTGGCGGTGAAGGTCCTGCTGTCCGACCTCAAGACCGAGGGCGCGCGGCGCCGTTTCGAGTCCGAGGCCAACCTCATGGCCCAGCTCTCCTCCCACCCCTATATCGTCACGATCTTCGAGGCGAACGTCACGGGCGAGGGGCACTCGTACCTGGCCATGGAGTACTGCTCGCGGCCCAGCCTCGACGTGCGCTACCGCCGGGCGCGACTCGGCGTGGACGAGGTGCTCTCCATCGGCATCCAGGTCGCCTCCGCCGTCGAAACGGCCCACCGCGCGGGGATCGTCCACCGGGACATCAAGCCCGCCAACATCCTGGTCACGGACTACAACCGGCCCGCGCTGACCGACTTCGGCATCTCCGGCACCACGGACACGCTGGACGACGAGGCGGGGCTCTCGATTCCCTGGTCGCCGCCCGAGGCCTTCGACGGTGGCGCGCCGGAGGGCGTGCGCATGGACGTCTGGTCCCTCGGCGCCACGATCTACACGCTGCTGGCGGGCCGCTCGCCCTTCGTTCGGACCGGTGCGGACAACTCCCAGCGCGAGCTCATCTCCCGCATCGCGAATTCCCCGCTCCAGCCGCTGAACCGCGCCGACGTGCCGTCCGCGCTGGAGCAGACCCTCGCGACCGCGATGTCCAAGGATCCCGCGGGGCGGTTCGCCTCGGCGCACCAACTCGCGCTGTCGCTGCAGCGAGTGCAGGCCGAACTCGGCCTGCCGGTGACGCCGTTCGAGGTGCTCGACGACGCCGGCTTCGCCGAGGAGCGGGGATCGGACGACGACGGGGACGCGACCCGACTGCGCCAAGTCGTTTCGATCGATCCGCGGGGCAACACCGGATCCGCGACCGGCGAGGGCGGTCCCCCGCAGTCCGACGCGGACGCGTGGGACCACACCCTCATGCGAACGCCGGCGGTGGACGAGGGGTCCACCACCGAGCGCGCGGCCACCGGGCGTGCCGCAACGCAACCGGGATGGGTGCCCGCCGTGCCCACCGACGTCGGGCGGCCGCGGGAGACCGTGTCCGGGCAACGGTTCCCCACCGGGCTCGTGGCGGGCATCGCCTCCGTCGCCGCCGTCGTCATGGCGGGCGCGCTGGTGGCGAACACCGTGTTGGATGGCGCCGAATCCGACGCCGGTTCCGGCGGCCCGCAGCCCACCCGTGGTCCATCGGACCCGCTCGCCGGGACGGAGGGCACGGTCGCGCCCGCGACCGGGTTCGAGACAGCCGTGGCCGGGGAAACGGTGAGGTTCACGTGGGAGAACGCGGACCCCCACGACGGCGATGTGTACTTCTGGGCTCCGGTGACGGCGACGGACCAGGGCGAGAACCGGAAGACCAAGGCGACCGGCGTCGAGACCCCCCGCGCCGAGGGCCAGCCGACGTGCATTCAGGTGACGGTCGTGCGCTCCACGGGGCGGGCCTCCGAGCCGGCCCGGCATTGCGCCGCCGGGTAGGGGCCGGGACCCTTGTTCAATTCGGTAGATAATCTGGGTGGCAAAGAAGACGGAGGGACGGATGTGGTGGCCGGGATAAACATCGATTTCTGCGGGGAGTGGTTCCCCGTCGCCGAGGAGCAGGTCTTCGCCATCGGCCGCGAGGGCGATCTCGAGGTCGACGACAATCCCTACCTCCACCGGCGGTTCCTGACCCTGGCCCGGTACGACGGCATGTGGTGGCTCTCCAACGTCGGCAGCCGGCTGTCGGCCACCGTCACCGACGCGACCGGTGGCCTGCAGGCCTGGGTCGCCCCCGGCGCCCGCCTGCCGCTGGTCTTCGCCCACACGAACGTGGTCTTCACCGCCGGCCCCACCACCTACGAGTTCGCCGTGCATCTGACGGCCCCGGCGTTCCGGCAGGAATGGACCGCGGACAGCGGCGAGGGCCAAACCACCATCGGCCCGGTGCTGCTGACGGAGTCCCAGCGGGCACTCGTCGTCGCACTCGCCGAACCGATGCTGCGGCGCGACGGAACGGGCCTGAGCTCGATCCCCTCGTCGGCGAAGGCGTCCCAACGGCTGGGATGGCAGCTCACCAAGTTCAACCGCAAACTGGACAACGTCTGCGACAAGCTGGACCGCGCCGGCGTCGCGGGACTGCGCGGCGGCCCGGGAAAGCTGGCGACCAACCGCAGGGCGCGGCTGGTCGAGCATGCGGTGACATCGCACTTGGTGACTCCGGCGGATCTCCGGTTGCTGGAGTCCGCCCCGCCCGCCGACGAATAACCGGGCGCAGTACCTTCCGCCGTGGGGCAAGATAGGACTGTGAACGACAAGCCCGAGACCAGCACCCCCAGCGACACCCCGCCCGAGGCCGTCCCGTCCGACGCCGTCCGCGACGAGTACCAACGGCTGGCCGACGACGTCCGCCGCTACCGCTTCGCCTACTACAACCAGGACGAGCCGCTGGTCTCGGACGCCGAGTTCGACGCCCTCTTCCGGCGCCTCGGGGAAATCGAACAGCTGCATCCCGAGATCGTGGCCAACGACTCGCCGACGCAGGCGGTCGGCGGCGAGGTGTCCGCGGCCTTCGCGCCGGTGGACCACCTGAGCAGGATGTACTCGCTGGAGGACCTGTTCTCCATCGACGAGCTCCGGGCCTGGCTGGAACGGGCCGCCGCCAACGCCACGACGCGGGCGTCCGCGGAGGAGCTGCGCTGGCTCTGCGAGGTGAAGATCGACGGACTCGCCGTGAACCTGCTCTACCGGGACGGGAAACTGGTGCGGGCAGCCACACGGGGCGACGGCACCACGGGCGAGGACGTCACGCACAACGTGCTCACCATCAAGACCATTCCCACCGAGCTCGCGGGATCCGGCTGGCCGGCGGAGGTGGAGATCAGGGGCGAGATCTTCTTCCCCTCGGCAGCCTTCCGCGCCTTCAACGAATCGCTGCTGGAGGCGGGCAAGGCCCAGCTCGCGAACCCGCGCAACGCGGCGGCGGGCTCCCTGCGCCAGAAGAACGCCGCGGAAACCGCAAAACGGCCGCTGGACATGTTCGTCCACGGCATCGGCGTGCGCGAGGGCCTGGCGTCGGAGTCGCAATCGGAGACCTACGCGCTGCTGGAGACGTGGGGCCTGCCGGTGAGTCCCTACGCGCGCGTCGTAAAAACACCCGAGGACGTCCTGTCCTACATCGGCGAATTCGAGGACCGACGCCATTCGCTCGTGCATGAGATCGACGGCATCGTCATCAAGGCGGACTCCTTCGCCATCCAGCGGGCCCTCGGCTACACGTCGCGGGTGCCGCGTTGGTCGGCCGCCTACAAGTACGCGCCGGAGGAGGTCCACACGCGGCTCCTCGACATCCGGGTGAACGTGGGACGGACCGGACGCGTCACCCCCTACGCCGTGATGGAACCGGTCAAGGTGGCCGGTTCCACCGTCGAGATGGCCACCCTGCACAACCAGGACGTCGTCAAGGCGAAGGGCGTCCTCATCGGGGACGTCGTCGTCCTGCGCAAGGCCGGGGACGTCATTCCGGAGATCGTCGGGCCGGTCCTACCGCTGCGCGAGGGCCGCGAGGACGAGTTGCGCGAGTTCGTGATGCCCACCGAGTGCCCCTCGTGCGGGAGCACGCTGGCCCCGGCGAAGGAGGGGGACATCGACATCCGGTGCCTCAACGCGAGATCCTGTCCGTCGCAGCTCAAGGAACGCGTGGCGCACCTGGCGGGCCGGGGGGCCTTCGACATCGAAGCGCTGGGCTACGAGGCGGCCCATGCTCTCACGGCGCCGGCGGAGCCCGTCCCGGGGCCCCTGGCCACCGAGGCGGATCTCTTCGACCTGTCGCCGGAGCAGCTGGCGGGAGTGCGCATCGAACGCGAAAAGCGGTCCAAGGGAGTCGGCACGGGGCAGTTCGAACTGGTCCCGTACTTCTGGACCAAGGGCACCGCCAAGGTGCCGTCCAAGCCGAGCGCCAACACGAACAAGCTGTTCAACGAACTCGAGAAGGCCAAGTCGCAGCCGCTCTGGCGGGTCATCGTTGCCCTGTCCATCCGCCACGTGGGACCCACCGCGTCCCGGGCGCTCGCCACCAGGTTCGGCACCATGGATGCCATTCGGGCCGCTGCCGCGGAGGAGGACGGCCGGGCCAAACTGGCCGACGTCGACGGCGTGGGGCCGATTATCGCCGACGCCCTCATCGAGTGGCTGGACGTCGACTGGCACCTGGAAATCCTGGACAGGTGGGCGGCTGCCGGGGTGCGGATGGCGGACGAGGTCGACGCCGACACCCCGCGCACGCTCGAGGGCCTCACCGTCGTCGTCACGGGATCGCTCGAGGGCTTCAGCCGCGACGAGGCCAAGGAAGCCATCATCGTCCGCGGCGGCAAGGCCTCCGGTTCCGTTTCCAAGAAGACCTCCTACGTGGTGGCCGGGGACTCCGCGGGCACCAAGCTGGACAAGGCCGTGGCGCTCGGAGTCCCGGTCCTGGACGAGGATGGCTTCCGCGACCTGCTCGCCAACGGGCCGCAAACGGCGCCGGATCCAGCTGCCCCGCCCGCCGCCGAAAACACACCCGAAAACGCACCCGAGGAAGGGCCCGAATGAACCTGCCCACCCCCACCGATCTGCTCGACGTCGCGCGCCGGGCGGCGGCCGCCGGCGCCGCCGTCCTCGCCGAACGCCCCACGGCGCGGGTCGAGACCGACACCAAGAGCGCGGCAGGGGACTGGGTCACCGACTTCGACCGCCGCGCCGAGCAGGCCGTGCGGGGCGTCATCGTCGCGGAACGTCCACACGACGAGATCACCGGCGAGGAATACGGCACCACCACCCCCGCGGAACCCAGCGGATACAGCTGGTCGATCGACCCGCTGGACGGCACCACGAACTTCGTCCGCGGGATCCTCTACTACGCGACGTCCGTCGCCGTTTCCGGGCCCGACGCCGGAGCGCCGGGGGGGCGCGACTGGCTCGCCGGCGTCGTCTACGCCCCGGCGCTGGCGCGCGTCTACTGGGCCTCGCGCGGGCAGGGAGCCTGGCTCTCCTCCACGGGGGCCGGCGGCGCGGCCGGCGAACCGCAACGACTGGCCGGACCCGTGCCGGACGCCGAAGGCGCCCTGATCGCCACCGGCTTCGGGTACGACGCCGGGCGGCGAAGCCGGCAGGTGTCCGCCCTCAACGACCTGCTGCCCGGCTTCGCGAACGTCCGCCGGCTCGGGTCCGCGGCGCTGGACCTGTGCCTCGTGGCCGACGGAACGCTGGACGCCTACGCGGAATACGGCACGCAGGTACACGACTGGGCAGCAGCCGCGCTCATCGCGGAGGAGGCCGGCGTTCCGGTTCTGCGTCCGACGACGGAGCCGGGCTGGTCGGCCGCCGGCTACTTCGACTTCGGCCGACTCGTCGACCTGGAGACCCCCGCGTGAGCGTGACCGTCCGCCAGGCGATTCCCGACGACTACCCCGACATCGCGCGCATCACCGTGGCCGCGTACCTCGCCTCGGGCCACTTCGACGCGGAATCGCCGTATCTGCGCTTCATCGCGGACGTCGCGGAGCGGCACCAACACGCCGACGTCTGGGTGGCGGAGGTCGCCGGGGCCGTCGTCGGATCCGTGACCCTGGTGCGCAGGGGCAGCCGCTACGCCGACATCGCCCTGGACGGCGAACTCGAGTTCCGCATGCTCGCCGTCGATCCCGGGGTCCAGCGCACGGGCGCCGGCCGGGCCCTGGTCCGCGCCATCGTCGCCCACGCGCGCGCACTCGAGGGTGTCCACGCCGTGAGCCTGACCACCGGCGAGGTCTGGGGCGTTCCCCGCCGGCTGTACGCCTCGGAGGGTTTCGCGCACACCCGGAAGCGGGACTGGCTGGTGCCGGGGACGGACATCCGTCTGGTCGTCTACGTCCTGGATCTCGACGACTAGACTGGGTGGGAAACAATCGCCACCCTAGACACGGGAGATACATGTCTGCCATCAGCCGTGAGGACGTCGTTCACCTGTCCCGGCTCGCCCACATCGAAATGACCGACGCGGAGCTGGACAAGATGTCCGGAGATCTCGCAGTCATCGTCGATGCGATCGCCAGCGTCAGCGAGGCCGCCGGGGACGACGTGCCCGCCACGAGCCACCCGATTCCGCTGGTCAACGTGATGCGCGAGGACGTCGTCGGGCCCACGCTCACGAACGAACAGGCCCTGCTGAACGCCCCGGACTCCGCGGACTCGCGCTTCAAGGTCCCGGCCATCCTGGATGGGGAGTAAAGACATGGACAACATCATCAAGCTCTCCGCCGTCGAACTGGCCGACAGGCTCCGCGCCGGCGAAGTGACCTCCGTGCAGGCCGTCCAGGCACACCTGGACCGCATCGCCGAGGTCGACGGCGGGGACCGCGGCGTCAACGCCTTCCTGCACCTGAACGCCGAGGAGGCCCTCGCCGTCGCCGCCGAGGTCGACGCCATCCGCGCGGCCGGCGGTGCCGACGCCGAGGCGCTCCACCCGCTGGCCGGCGTGCCGATCGCCGTGAAGGACCTCATCGTGACGGTCGGCCAACCGACCACCGCGGGATCGAAGATGCTCGAGGGCTGGATGAGCCCCTACGACGCCACCGTCATCACCAAGGTGCGCGCCGCGAAGCTGCCGATCCTGGGCAAGACCAACCTGGACGAGTTCGCGATGGGTTCCTCCACCGAGCACTCCGCCTACGGCCCCACGCGCAACCCGTGGGACCTGGACCGCATCCCCGGCGGATCCGGTGGCGGCTCCGCCGCGGCCGTCGCCGCGTTCGAGGCGCCCTTGGCCCTCGGCACCGACACCGGCGGGTCAATCCGCCAGCCCGGAGCCGTCACCGGAACCGTCGGCGTCAAGCCGACCTACGGCGGCGTGTCCCGGTACGGGGCCATAGCCATGGCGTCCTCGCTGGACCAAATCGGCCCCGTCACCCGGACCGTCCTGGACTCCGCCTACCTCCACGAGCTCATCGGCGGCCACGACCCGGCGGACTCCACGTCCCTGGACGAGCCCGTCCCCGCGCTGGTCGAGGCCGCGCGGCAGGGGCTCACGGGCGACCTCGCCGGCGTGCGCGTCGGCGTCGTCAAGGAACTGCAGGGCGAGGGCTACGAGCCCGGAGTCCAGCAGCGCTTCGACGAGTCGCTCGACCTGCTGCGCGGCGCGGGCGCCGAGATCGTCGAGGTCTCCTGCCCGAACCTGAAATACGCGCTCGGTGCCTACTACCTGATCATGCCCTCGGAGGTCTCCTCCAACCTGGCGAAGTTCGACGGCGTGCGCTTCGGCAAGCGGGTCCTTCCCGCCGACGGACCCATGACGATCGAGCGCGTGATGGGCGCGACGCGCGCCGCCGGCTTCGGCGACGAGGTCAAGCGCCGCATCATCCTGGGCACCTACGCGCTGTCCGCCGGATACTACGACGCGTACTACGGGTCGGCGCAGAAGGTGCGCACGCTCATCCAGCGCGACTTCGCCGCCGCGTTCGAGGCCGCCGACGTGCTGGTGTCCCCTACGTCGCCCACCGTCGCGTTCAAGCTCGGCTCCCAGCTGGAGGACCCGCTGGCGATGTACCTCAACGACGTCGCCACGATCCCCGCGAACATGGCGGGCATCCCCGGGATCTCCGTCCCGGGCGGCCTGTCCGAGGGCCTGCCCGTGGGCATCCAGTTCCTGGCTCCCGCCCGCGAGGACGCCCGCCTGTACCGCGCCGGCGCCGCGCTGGAGAAGCTCCTCGAGGACTCGTGGGGCGGGCCGCTCATCAACCAGGTCCCCGACCTGGCCGCCGCAACCCTGGGAGGTGCCGCCTAGCATGGCCGCTTTCACCGATGTGCTCGTGGACTTCGACGAAGCCCTGGACAAGTACGACCCGGTCCTGGGCTTCGAGGTCCACGTCGAACTGAGCACCAAGACCAAGATGTTCTCCGCGGCGCCGAACGTGTTCGGCGACGAACCGAACACCAACGTCACGCCCGTGTGCCTGGGCCTGCCCGGCGTGCTGCCGGTGGTCAACAAGACCGCCGTCGAATACGCGATCCTGATCGGCCTGGCGCTGAACTGCAAGATCGCCGAGACCTGCGGCTTCGCCCGGAAGAACTACTTCTACCCGGACACCCCGAAGAACTTCCAGACCTCGCAGTACGACGACCCGATCGCGTACGACGGCTACCTGGACATCGAGCTCTCCGACGGCGAGGTCTTCCGCGTGGAGATCGAGCGCGCCCACATGGAGGAGGACGCCGGCAAGCTGACCCACATGGGCGGCGCGACCGGCCGCATCCAGGGCGCGGACTTCTCGCTGGTTGACTACAACCGCTCCGGCGTCCCGCTGGTGGAGATCGTCACGAAGCCGATCACCGGCGCCGGCAAGCGCGCCCCCGAGTTGGCGAAGGCGTACGTCGCGGCGGTCCGCGAGATCGTGAAGAACCTCGGCGTCTCCGACGCGAAGATGGAGCGCGGCAATGTGCGCTGCGATGCCAACGTCTCGCTGATGCCCAAGGACGCGACCGTGTTCGGCACGCGCACCGAGACGAAGAACGTGAACTCGCTGCGCGCCGTCGAGCACGCCGTGCGCTTCGAGATCGAGCGCCATGCCGGGGTCCTGGATTCCGGGGCGAAGATCGTCCAGGAGACGCGCCACTGGCACGAGGACACGCGCACGACGACGTCGGGCCGGCCCAAGTCCGACGCCGACGACTACCGCTACTTCCCGGAGCCGGACCTCGTGCCGATCGTGACGACCACGGAATGGATCGAGGAGCTGCGCTCGCGCCTCCCCGAGCCGCCGTCCGTGCGCCGCAAGCGCCTGCAGGGGGACTGGGGCTACGCCGACGCGGAGTTCCGCGACGTCGTCAACGCCGGCCTGCTCGACGCCATCGAGGAGACCATCGCCGCCGGTGCGAGCCCCGCCGTCGCCCGCAAGTGGTGGATGGGCGAGATATCCCGCCTGGCCAAGAACGCCGACGTCGACCCGGGCGCCCTGGGCGTCGCGCCGGCGACGATCATCGAGCTCAACGCGCTGATCGAGGCCAAGAAGATCAACGACAAGATCGCCCGCCAGGTGCTCGAGTTCGTGGTTGCGGGGGAGGGGACGCCGACGGAGATCGTCGAGAAGCGCTCGCTCGCCGTCGTCAACGACGACTCCGCGCTTGGTGCCGCGATCGACGACGCGATGGCCGCGATGCCGGGCGTGGTCGACAAGATCAAGGACGGCAAGCTGCAGGCGATCGGCGCCCTCATCGGCCCGGTCATGAAGGCCACGCGCGGCCAGGCCGACGCGGCCCGCGTGCGCGAGCTGGTGCTGGAGAAGCTCGGCATCGAGGGCTAGCGCCACCCCAGCACCCCCGCTCTCCCCGCCCCGCGAAGTGGACATTACCGCCGGTTATTCCGATAGGTGATGTCCACTTCGCGGGGTTGGTGCGTATGTTTGGGGGATGAATTCCGTGCCGGACGCCGACGTCGCGATCACCGACGCGCTGGTCCGTGCGCTGCTGGCCGAGCAGCACCCGGACCTCGCCGGGCTGAACCTGGAACGCGTGGACAACGGTTGGGACAACGTGGTCTACCGCCTGGGCGATGCCCTGTGCGTGCGGCTGCCGCGGAGGCGGTCCGCACACCGGCTCCTGCTCAACGAGGTCCGTTGGCTGCCGTTCCTGGCCGCGCGGCTGCCGCTACCCATCCCGGCCGCGGTGCGGCGCGGCCGGCCCGCGCACGGATATCCGTACCACTGGGCCGTGGTGCCGTGGTACGAGGGCCGCAGCGCGGCCCTGGCCGAGCCGTCCGAACGCGACGGATACGCGCGCCAACTGGCGGCCTTCCTGCGTGCGCTCCACGTGCCGGCCGCCGGCGACGCGCCGCGCAACCCCGTTCGCGGCGTTCCGCTCGCCACCCGTGCCGAGGCCTTCGCCGAGCGGCTCGCCGTGGGCCGGCTACCCGACGCCGACGCGCTGCGCACCGTCTTCGACGAGGCGGCCGGCGCCCCGCGCCACACCGGTCCTGCGCTCTGGCTCCACGGGGACCCGCACCCGCACAACATGGTGCTGGCCGCCGGCGACGGGCCGCCGCGGTTGGCCGCCGTCGTCGACTTCGGGGACCTCGCCGCGGGGGACCCCGCATCCGACCTCGCCGCGGCGTGGCTCCATTTCACGGCCGCCGGACGAAGCGAGTTCCGGTCCGCGCTCGTGACGGACAGCGGGCGTCCGCTGCACGACGACGACACCTGGCTCCGCGCCCGGGGTTGGGCCGTCCACCTCGGCGCCATGATGGCCCTGCTGCCGTCCGGTGATCCGCTCCACGAAGTCGGGCTCCATGCCCTGCGGGAGGCGGCGGATGTGCCCTGGGGTGGGAAACCCGACGAATAGGAGCATTCCATGAAGAAGATCCTGATGGTGTTGACCAGCGTCTCCGAGCTGGGGGACACGGGCGAGAAGACCGGCTACAATGTCGCCGAGGCCGCGCATCCGTGGAAGGTGTTCCGGGATTCGGGCCACTTCGTGGACTTCGCGTCCATTGCCGGTGGGCAGCCGCCGCGGGACGAGGTCGACGCCGACGATCCCCTCCAGGTGGCCTTCACCGAGGACGAGACCGCCCGCGCGAGCCTCTACAACACGGCGCGCGTCGACGTGGTGGACCCCGGCCAGTACGACGCCGTTTTCCTCGTCGGCGGGCACGGCACCATGTGGGACTTCCCCGACAGCGACGGCCTGCAGAAGCTCGTGGGCGGGGTGTACGACGCCGGCGGCGTCGTGGGTGCGGTGTGCCACGGACCGGCCGGCCTGGTCAACGTGGAACTGGCCAACGGGTTCCGCCTGGTCGAGGGGCGCAAGGTGGCGGCCTTCACCAACGACGAGGAGGTGGCCGCGGGCAAGGACAAGATCATCCCGTTCTTCCTGGCGGACCGGCTCGAGGAGCGGGGCGCTACGCACGTGTCGGCCGACGTCTTCCAGGAGAAGGTCGTGGTGGACGACCGGCTGGTGACCGGCCAGAACCCCGCGTCCGCCGCCGGCGTGGCGAAGGAGATGGAGAAGCTCCTCGCGGAGGTCATCCACCAGGAGAAGGCCGAGGAACAAAGCGAGTCGGAGGCGCTGCGGGCCGAGCGGGACGCCGAGAAGGACGCCAAGAAGGCCGCCGACCAGTCCGGGCACTGACCCGGCGCGTCAGCCGTCGTCCCCGGCCAGTTCGCGCATCGCCGTGCCGATGGCGTCTGCCACCCGGCGGACCGAACGCCGCCGGAGGGTTTCCGGCCGGGCCAGCAGATCGATCCGGCGCCGGTTGTTGATCCCCTCCAGCGGGCGCAGGACCACGCCTGCGCCCGCCGCGACGGCCGCGGTGTACCGGGGAAGGATGCCGAACACGTTGCCGGTCCCCACCAGGGCCGCCACCGTGGTGTAGTCGTTGATCCGGTGCACCACGCGCGGGGCGCTGCCGCTTACGGCCGACAGCGCGGCGAGGATGTCCGCCGGCGAGTATCCCTCCCTGCTGACCACCCAGTCCGCGCCGGTCAGGTCCTGGGGAAGCAGGGCATCGCGGTCGGCCAGGGGGTGCCCGGCGGGCAGCGCGATGTCCAGCGGCTCGTGGGTCAGCGGGACAACCGCCACGCGGTCCGTGGGCCAGCGCGGCGTGTGGTCCATGCGGTGCGCCAGCACCAGGTCGTAGCGCGCGGTCAGCGCCGGGAATTCCTGCTGCGCCACGTCCTCGTCGAAGAACATCGGCAGGGGGGCGCCGGCGCCGGCGATCGCCCCCAGCAGGGGAGCGAACAGCGCCTGCCCCACCGAGTGGAAACCGGAGATGGTGACGGCGGCCTCGTCGTCGTCCTGGAACGCGCCGATGGCCGCACGGGCGTCGGCCATCGAGGCGATGACGGCGGCTCCGGCCGTGGCCAGGACGCGGCCGGCGTCGGTCAGTACCAGGTTTCTTCCTTCCTTGCGGGTCAGCGGGACGTCGACGCCGCGCTGAAGCAACGCCAGCTGCTGGGAGACGGCCGACGGCGTGACGAACAGCGCCTGGGCGACCGCCCTCACGCTTCCCAGATCCCCGAGCTCGCGGAGAATCTGCAACTGATGGATTTCCATGTAGGTAATACTAAATCGTCCATTGAGAAACGCGTGGTTGTTCTAAACTCTGCGCAATGGTGACATGGGACCCATGAAAGCGCTCTACAAATCCGGTCCGCACGCGGGCCTGGAACTCGTTGACCGCCCCGAGCCCGAGGCCGGGCCCCACGACGTCAAGATCCGGGTCATGACCACTGGCATCTGCGGCACCGACCTGCACATCCTGGCGGACGACGACGCGGCGAGGGCCATGATCCGGACGCCGCTGATCCCCGGGCACGAGTTCTACGGCGAAGTCGTCGAGGTCGGCGGGCTGGCGACGCACATCCGGGTCGGTGACCGCGTGTCCGGGGAAGGGCACATCGTGTGCGGGATGTGCCGCAACTGCCGGGCCGGCCGGCGCCAGATGTGCATCGACACCGTGTCCGTCGGCGTGCAGCGCGACGGGGCCTTCGCCGAATACGTCGTCGTCCCCGAGGCCAACGTGTGGGTGCACCGCGACGACGCCATCACGCCGGAGCTCGGCGCGATCTTCGACCCGTTCGGCAACGCCGTCCACACGGCACTGTCCTTCCCCATGGTGGGCGAGGACGTGCTGATCACCGGCGCCGGACCGATCGGGCTCATGGCCATTGAGGTCGCACGTCATGCGGGTGCCCGCAAGATCGTCATCACCGACGTTTCGGCGCCTCGCCTCGAACTCGCCCGCGGCCTGGGCGTGGACCTCGCCGTCGATGTTTCGACGACCCGCATCGCGGATGCGCAGAAGGAGTTGTGCCTGGTCGAGGGCTTCGACATCGGCCTGGAGATGTCCGGCCACCCGACGGCGCTTCCGGAGATGATCGACAACATGAACCACGGTGGCAAGATCGCCATGCTCGGCCTCCCGAGCCAGCCGATCGACATCAACTGGGGGAAGGTGGTCACGCACATGCTCACGCTCAAGGGCATCTACGGCCGCGAGATGTTCGAGACCTGGTACGCGATGAGTGCCATGCTCCAGTCCAACACCCAGCTGCGCGAGCGCATCGCCTCGGTCGTCACCGACCGCCTTCCCGCCACGGAGTGGGAGGCCGGATTCGCTGCCGCCCGTGCCGGCAACGGCGGCAAGGTCGTGCTCGACTGGTCAGTCTTCTAGGAAGGAAAACGCCACACCATGTACACGAACCTCAGGGACCAGCTGGCCGCCGAATTGGACGAGATGGAGCGGGCCGGGCTTTTCAAGCGCGAGCGCCACATCGATTCGGCCCAGTCCAGCCACGTTTCCGCCGGCGCGCTGGGCGAGCCGGCGCGGCCGGTGCTGAACTTCTGCGCCAACAACTACCTGGGACTCGCGGACCATCCGGACGTCGTCGCGGCAGCCAAGTCCGCCATGGACGAACGCGGCTTCGGCATGGCCTCCGTCCGCTTCATCTGCGGCACGCAGGATCTCCACCTGAAGCTGGAGAAGCGCGTCTCGGAATTCCTCGGCACCGAGGACACCATCCTGTTCTCCAGTTGCTTCGACGCCAACGGGGGCGTGTTCGAATCGCTGTTCGGTCCCGGGGACGCCATCATCTCCGACGCCCTGAACCACGCCTCGATCATCGACGGCATCCGCCTGTCCAAGGCGGACCGGTTCCGGTACGCCAACCAGGACATGGCGGACCTCGAGGCCCAGCTGCGGGCCGCCGCGCTGATGAACGACGGCGCCGGCCCGCGTCGGCAGATCATCGTCACCGACGGCGTGTTCTCGATGGACGGCTACCTCGCCCCGCTCGCGGACATCTGCAACCTCGCCGAGCGCTACGGCGCCCTGGTGATGGTGGACGATTCCCACGCCGTCGGATTCATGGGCGCCACGGGAGCCGGTACTCCCGAGCACGCCGGCGTCGCCGACCGCGTAGACATCTTCACCGGGACATTCGGCAAGGCCCTCGGCGGCGCGTCCGGGGGATATGTCTCCGCCCGCGGCGAGATCGTCGCCATGCTCCGCCAGAAGGCCCGTCCCTACTTGTTCTCCAACTCGCTGGCCCCGGCGATCGTCTCGGCGACGCTGACGGCGCTGGATCTCGTCGCGCAATCCGGCGAGCTCCGGGCGAAGCTGTTCGAGAACGCGTCCCACTTCCGCCGCCGCATGTCCCAGGAGGGCTTTGAGCTCCTTTCGGGCGAGCACGCCATCATCCCGGTCATGTTCGGCGACGCGGCCAAGGCCGCCGAGGTCGCAGACAGGATGCTGGCCGGCGGCGTCTTCGTCACTGCGTTCAGTTACCCGGTGGTCCCGAGGGGGGCCGCCCGCATCCGCGTCCAGCTCTCCGCGGCGCACTCGGCCGAGGACATCGAGGCCTGCGTCGCTGCCTTCGTCGCCGCGCGCTAGGGACTGCGTTGCGGTCGCCGGTCCTCCACGGACCGGGGGATACGCTGGCGCCATGGCGGAGACGGCGGAAACCCTCGAATGCGATGTCCTGATTGTCGGCGGCGGGATCGCGGGGCTTTCGCTGGCTTCGGAACTGGCCGCCGAGACGTCGGTCGTGCTTTTGGAGGCGGAGGCGACCCTCGCGTTCCACACATCCGGGCGATCGGCCCAGCAACTGATACCCAGCTACGGGCCGCCCGTCGTGCGCGCGCTCACCAACCGCACCATCGACGCCCTCACGGCCCTTTCCTCCAGGGCCGTGCCGCTCGTGTGGCCGAGCCGGTTCATGCTGGTGGGCGACGCCGCCGACGTCCGGACCCATCGCACAGACACCATGCGCGAGATCGGGCCCGCCCATGCCGTTGGGTTGGCGCCGGTTCTACGGGCGGGTTCGTTCGAGGCCGCCGGCCTCGACGAGACCAGTCTCCGGACGGATGCCGCCGCGTTGATCGAGCACCACCGGTCCCTGGCCGTGGCCCGCGGCGCCCGGATCCTGACCGGCGAACGCGTGCGGACGGCGCAGCGGGACGACTCCGACTGGCTGGTCTCGTCCTCCGGCGGCACGGTACGCGCGCGCCGGGTCGTCAACGCCGCGGGAGCCTGGGCGGACCGGGTCGCGGAGATGTTCGGCGCCCGGCCGATCGGCCTGGTGGCGCTGCGGCGCACCGCCGCGTACGTGGACGTCCCGTGTCCACTGGATCCCGCGACGCCCATGGTCGCTTCGGCGGACCACACCTGGTACTTCCGGCCCCACGGCGACCGGGTACTGGTGTCCGCGGCGGAGGCCGTTCCCGCCGAGGCCGGGGACGCGCAACCGGTCGCCGCGGATGTCGCGGCGCTCGTCGACCGGCTCAACTCGATCACCGCGCTGGGCATCACCGGCGTCGCGTGCGCCTGGACCGGACTGCGCACCGAGTCGGCGGACGGCGTCCCCGTCCTCGGATTCGATCCGCGCGTGGAGGGATTCCTCTGGCTCGCCGGACAGGGCGGGTACGGATTCCAGACATCCACCGGCATGGCGGAGCTCGCCGCCGCCCAGCTAGTGGGCCGCGAGGCGCCCTTTCCGGATTGGGTGGTCGCGGGACTGGCACCTCGGCGGTTCGTGTCGCCGCCGGTCTAGGCGCCCTCGGCCACCGCGGAGGCGATCACGCCGATGCCAAGAACCGCCAGGACGGCGCTCGACACCCGTTCCAGCCATTCGTTGACCACCGGCCGCCGCAACCACGCGACGGCGCGCGTAGCCACCAGGATCAGCACCACGAAGTAAGCCAATCCGATGCCCGCGAAGAGCGCGCCGAGCGCCAGGGCCGCCAGCAGCGTGTTGGATCCGGCGGGGATGAACTGCGGCATCAAGGCCAGGAAGAACAGCCCGATCTTCGGGTTCAGCGTGGACGACAAGACCCCGGCGAGGAAGGCCGGCGTCGTGCCTTGGGCCTTGCGTCCGGCGGACGTCCCGGACGCCTGGGTGTTCGCCGCGTCGTCCGTGCCCGTGTGCCGGGCGGCGGCCGTGTCCGCCGCCGCGGCGCGCCGGGCGGCCAGGAAAGACCCGGCCCCCAGCCACACCAGGTAGAGGCCGCCGGCGATCTTGAGCCACTGGTACACCTCGGCCGACTGCTGGAGCAGCGCGGCGACGCCGACGCCGACCAGGAGGGCCCAGATCATGCTGCCGAGCAGGCAGCCGAATGCCGCCGCGAAACCGGACCGCGCCCCGGCGAGTCCATAGCGGAGCACCAGAAACGTGTCCGGACCCGGCGTGAGCGCCAGCACCGTGGCGAGCCCCGCGAAGGCGAGGAGCGATGCCAGGGTCACGGTGCCGCGGTCTCGCCCGCGACCGCGTCGATCGACACCACGGCAAGGATTCCGCGCCCCGAAACCTCCGGCGTGCGTTCCCCGGAGCCGACGACGGCGTCGTACCGTTCCAGCGCGACGCCCCCGCCGGCCGTCGCGCTGCCCTGAAGCAGGACCGCGTGCTGCCCGCCGAAGACGGGGTGGGGACGCTTCTTGGAGAGCTCGACGATGGCCACGTGCGCACGGAAACCGGCGGACGTGATGACGTTGAGATCGCGGATGCCTCCCGTGGGAAGCGTCGCGGACGTCGGGACGCCGCCGTCGAACCGGAACGGCCGGTGCCTCTCCAACCCCTGCTCGCGACCGCCCACGGTGAGGACCAACAGTTCGCCCTCCACCACGGTGAGGATGCGCTCCGTGCCGGGGAAAACGGAGAAGGGTCCGGCCTTGTCCACGTCCGCGAGGCTGATCCGCCAGCCCCAGTCGTCCGCACCGGCGCCCTTTGGGCCGCGGGCGATTTCGCGTGTGGTGCCGCCGCCGTTGCGCCACCGTTCCGTCCGCAGGTCTGCGGCCCGGACGATGGGCGGAGTCTCGTTCGAATGCATGCCCATCAGCCTAGTTCGCGTGGGCCGGTCCGAGGCCATCCGCCCTACGCGAGCGGGCCCGGGGCCGCGCCGGTGGCCGCCTCGAGGATCGCGCCGGATCGGACCAGGCCGAGGACGGCCTCGATCTCCGGGGCCAGGTAACGGTCGGTTCCCGGCCCCTCGGCGACGGTCCGGATGACGGTGCGCACCGCCGTCGAAACGGGGGAGGACTGTGCGGTGGCGAGGCCGCCGTCGCGCATGTCCAGCGCTCGGGCGCTGGTGAGGAGTTCGACGGCGAGGACGCGCTCCAGCCCGTCGATGGCGCGCCGCAGCTTCAGTCCGGCGGCCCATCCCATGGACACGTGGTCCTCCTGCATGGCGGAGCTCGGGATCGAGTCGACCGAGGCGGGCACGGCGAGGCGCTTGAGCTCGGAGACGATTCCGGCCTGCGTGTACTGCGCGATCATGTGTCCCGAATCGACGCCGGGATCGGCGGCGAGGAACGCGTTGAGCCCGTGGCTGCGGGACTTGTCCAGGAACCGGTCCGTCCGCCGCTCGGAGATGGAGGCGAGGTCCGCCACGGCGATGGCCAGGAAGTCCAGCGCGTAGCCCACCGGCGCGCCGTGGAAGTTTCCGTTGGACTCGACGCGGCCGTCCACGGTCACGACGGGGTTGTCGATGGCCGAGGCCAGCTCGTAGCCGGCGACGGACTCCGCGTGGTCCAGCGTGGCGCGCACGGCGCCGTGGACCTGCGGGGCGCAGCGCAGGGAGTAGGCGTCCTGGACGCGCGTGAAGGCGTGGTCGCCGTGCTTTTGGGCCTCGACCAGCGCCGATCCCGCCAGGGTCGCCCGCATGTTGGCGGCGGAGGCGATCTGTCCCGGATGCGGGCGCAGCGCGTGCAGGTCCTCGGCGAAGACGGCGTCCGTTCCGAGCAGCCCCTCCACGCTCATGGCTGCCGAGACATCCGCCGTCGTGACGAGGCGGCGGAGGTCCGCGGCGGCCATCAGCAGCATCCCGAGCATGCCGTCGGTTCCGTTGATGAGCGCCAGGCCCTCCTTCTCCGCGAGGACGATCGGCTCCAGCCCGGCGGCGGTCAGGGCCTCGGCGGCGTCCACGAGTCGACCGTCGGCGGTGCGGACCTGGCCCTCGCCCATGGCGGCCAGCGCGCAGTGGGACAACGGCGCCAGGTCGCCGGAGCATCCCAGCGATCCGTACTCGCCGACGACGGGCGTGATCCCGGCGTTCAACAGCCTGGCGTAGGCCCGCGCGACGGCGGGGCGGACGCCCGTGCGGCCCGTGGCCATGGTGTGGAGTCGGTTGAGCATCAACCCGCGGACCACCTCGCGGTCCACCTCGGCGCCGGAGGATGCGGCGTGCGACCGAATCAGCGATCGCTGCAGCTGGGCGCGGAGCTCCAGCGGGATCTGCTTGGTGGCCAGGGCGCCGAAGCCCGTGGACACGCCGTAGTGCGGGCGGGTGTCCGTCGCCAGGTCGTCGATGACGGCGCGCGAGCGGGTCATGGCGTCCAGGGATTCGGGGGAAAGTTCGATCCGGGCATCGTGCCGGGCGACCGCCACGACGTCGGCGGGGGCGAGTGGCGACGGGGAGAGCAGGACGGTGGCGGGGGTGCTGGACTCGACGGGGTTCATGTTCTCTTTCGGGACGGCATGGAATTTCAAGCAATAAAACGAACGAACCATCCTATGAAACAACACGTTGCCTCACTTGGTCAACGGCACATGCTTGCCGACAGGTGAAATGAATGTTCTACTGGTTGCAACATATTCTCGACCATGGAGGCATGATGGACGTCACAACGAAGCCCGACGCGACCACCCGCAGCGCGGACCGCGTGCTCGGCCTGTTGCGCGTCGTCTGCGAACACGACGGCGTCAAGCTCGCCGACGCGGCCAAGGAAATGGATCTGTCACCGTCCACCGCGCTGCGTCTTTTGCGCACGCTGGAGGCCAACGGTTTTGCCACGCGGCGCGACGACGGCCTGTACCGCCCGGGCTACCGGATGGTGCAGCTCGGCGTCGAGGCGCTCAGCCACGAGTCGTTGGTCGCGACGTCGCGGCGCACGCTCGCCGCTCTCGTGGCCGAAAGCGGCGAGTCGGCCTACCTGAGTGTCGCGGCCGACAACGGCGACGGCCTGTACTTGGCCATCGAGGAGGGCACCCACACCGTTCGCCACGTGAACTGGGTGGGACGCACGTTCCCGCTCGAGGGCAGCGCGGCCGGAGCGGCCCTGTTGGGCCGCGTCCAGGCGGGGACGTTCACCGCCGTTGCCAACGCCGTCGAATCAGACATCACCGCGGTTGCCGCCCCGGTGATGGCCGGCAGCCGGGTCGTGGCGGCGCTGAGCATAGTGGCGCCCAGCTACCGAACCGACGAAAGCACGGCCGCGCGGCTCGGGGCGATGGTCGCCTCGAGAGCGGCATCCCTTTTCGCCTCACCCTGACCCACCCATTCCACCGACCACTTCGCCGGCGTTCCCCGCGCCGCGGCCCACGAAAGGCAGAGTCCCATGAGCTTCACCCAGCACGATCCGTCCCGCGTCATCCGGGCCGCGCGCGGCACCACCCTGACCGCCAAGTCGTGGCAGACCGAGGCGCCGCTGCGCATGCTGATGAACAACCTCGACCCAGAGGTCGCCGAGCGCCCCGAGGACCTCGTGGTCTACGGCGGCACGGGCCGCGCCGCCCGCTCCTGGGAGGCGTACGACGCGATCACGCGCACGCTGGAGAGCCTCGAGGACAACGAGACGCTGCTGGTCCAGTCCGGCAAGCCGGTCGGCGTGTTCACCACGAACAAGTGGGCGCCGCGTGTCCTGATCGCCAACTCCAACCTCGTGGGGGACTGGGCCAACTGGCCCGCGTTCCGCAAGCTCGAGGCCGAGGGCCTGATGATGTACGGCCAGATGACCGCCGGGTCCTGGATCTACATCGGCACCCAAGGCATCCTGCAGGGAACCTACGAGACGTTCGCCGCCATCGGGCGGAAGCTCTACGCGGACGACGGCGGCACGCTCGCCGGCACGCTGACGCTCACCGGCGGCTGCGGCGGAATGGGCGGCGCCCAGCCGCTGGCGGTCACCCTGAACGGCGGCGCGTGCCTGATCGTCGACGTCTCCGAGGACCGGCTCCGCCGTCGGCTCGGAAAGCGCTACCTCGACGACGTCGACACGGACCTCGACTCCGCGCTGGGGAAGGTCCTGACCGCCAAGAGCGAGCGCCGCGCCCTCTCCGTCGGCTACGTCGGAAACGCCGCCGAGGTCTTCCCCGAGCTCCTCCGCCGCCAGCTGGCCGGCGAGATCGCGATCGACATCGTCACCGACCAGACCAGCGCCCACGACCCGCTGAGCTACCTGCCCGTCGAATACACGGTCGAGGCGTGGGACGCGGAGGCGAAGGCGGACGCCATCGGCTTCACCAAGAAGGCCCAGCAGTCGATGGCCGCGCACGTCGAGGCAATGGTCGGCTTCCAGGATGCCGGTGCCGAGGTCTTCGACTACGGCAACTCGATCCGCGACGAGGCCCGCCAGGGCGGCTACGAGCGTGCCTTCGAGTTCCCCGGCTTCGTCCCGGCGTACATCCGCCCGCTCTTCTGCGAGGGCCTCGGCCCGTTCCGCTGGGTCGCGCTCTCCGGGGATCCCGAGGACATCCGCGTCACCGACGAGGCGCTCAAGGAGCTCTTCCCGGAGAACGCGCACCTCCACCGCTGGCTGGACGCCGCGGCCGAGCACGTCGAGTTCGAGGGCCTGCCCGCGCGCATCTGCTGGCTCGGCTACGGCGACCGCGCCAAGGCCGGGCTGCTGTTCAACCGCCTCGTCGCCGAGGGCAAGGTCTCCGCGCCGATCGTGATCGGCCGCGACCACCTCGATTCCGGCTCCGTGGCGTCCCCCTACCGCGAAACCGAGGCCATGAAGGACGGCTCGGACGCCATCGCCGACTGGCCCCTGCTCAACGCCCTGACGGCCGCGTCCTCCGGAGCCACCTGGGTCTCCATCCACCACGGAGGCGGTGTCGGCATCGGCCGCTCCATCCACGCCGGACAGGTCTCGGTCGCCGACGGCACCGAACTCGCCGCAGCCAAGCTGGAGGCGCTGTTGACCAACGATCCCGGCATGGGTGTCATCCGGCACGTCGACGCCGGCTACGAACGCGCGATCGAGGTCGCCGCCGAGCGGGGCGTCCGCGTCCCGATGGCGAATTAGGGAGGGGCCGGTTCCATGTCGGAAATCAACAGCACCGATCTCGAGCAAGACCGCACTGCCGTGAAGCCGCGCGGCACCTGGCGCTTCTTCGTCTACAGCCTCATCGGCGTCTTCATGTTCTTCGTGCCCATCGACATCGGTGGCAAGGAGACCATCCCGCTCGACCATCTGGTCGGTTGGATCATCGCCGGCCTCGGCGAGGCGGTGCGATTCGTGGCCCTCGGGCTGATCGTCGCCGGGACCATCTACCCCTTCGCCTCCGGCCGCTGGCGCCAGTCGCCAATCAAGACCGTGTTCGCGTTCCTCAACATCCTCGGCCTGGCAACGGGCACCATGCTGGTGCTCAACGTGGGGCCGGCGCTGCTCTTCGAACCCGATCTGGGCCCGTTCCTGTTCGACAAGCTCGTCGTCCCCGTGGGCATGATCGTCCCGGTCGGGGCCATCTTCCTGGCGTTGCTGGTGGGCTACGGACTGATGGAGTTCGTGGGCGTGATGGTCCAGCGCGTGATGCGCCCCATCTGGCGCACGCCGGGACGTTCGGCGGTCGACGCCGTTGCCTCCTTCGTGGGTAGCTACTCGCTCGGACTGCTGATCACCGACCGGATGTACCAGTCCGGACGCTACACCGCCCGGGAATCCTCCATCATCGCCACCGGGTTCTCCACCGTCTCGGTGACGTTCATGCTGATCGTGGCCAAGACGCTGGACCTCATGCACCTGTGGCTGCCCTACTTCTTCCTCACCTTCGCGGTCACCTTCCTGGTCACCGCCATCGTCGTGCGGCTTCCCCCGCTGAGCCGGATCACTGACGAATACCACCCGGGCTCCGACGCATCCCCGGAGGAGAAGGTCACCGGCCGCCGCCTGGCCACCGCCTGGAACGATGCGATGAAGACACTCGCGGGCGCACCCTCGCTGGGACGGAACCTCTGGACGAATTTCCGCGACGGGCTGCTCATGGCCATGGCGATCCTGCCCTCGATCCTCTCGGTCGGCCTGATCGGACTGCTGCTCGCGCGCTTCACGCCGGTCTTCGACTGGCTGGGCTACCTGTTCCTGCCGATCACCTGGGCCGTCGGCCTGCCCGACCCGATGCTGGCGGCCAAGGCCTCCGCCGTGGGGATCGCCGAGATGTTCCTGCCGGCCACGGTGGTCGCCGGGCACGAGTCCGAGTACCTGCGCCTGGTCATCGGCGTGGTCTGCGTTTCGGCGATCATCTTCTTCTCCGCCCTGGTGCCCTGCATCCTGGCCACCCAAATCCCGTTGAAGGTCTGGCAGCTCGTGGTCATCTGGGCCCAGCGCGTCGCCCTGACCCTGCTCATCGCCAGCCCCATCGCCTTCCTGATGGTCGGCAGATAGGACACATGGACGTGCCCACGAACACCGTAAACTCCCTGCTCGCCGCGATCGCGGACACCGGGCGCGACGGGCGGCGCGGCGGCTACTCCCGCCCGGTCTTCTCCTCCGCCGAGCTGGGCCTGCGCGAATGGTTCCAGGCCGAGGCCGCCGCCCGCGGGCTCGAGGTCTCCACCGATGCCCACGGCATCATCTGGGCGTGGTGGGACCTGCCCGGAACCGCGGACGGCGGGGACCCGCGCCGCGGCGCGCTCGTGACGGGATCCCACCTGGATTCGGTTCCCGGCGGCGGGGCCTTCGACGGCCCGCTCGGCGTTGCCAGCGCGCTGGCCGCCTTCGATCTGTTGGCCGAACGCGAGGCGGCCGGCGCAGTGGTCCGCCACCGGACGATGGCCATCGCGGTCTTCCCCGAGGAGGAGGGGTCGCGCTTCGGCGTGGCCTGCCTGGGATCGCGCCTGCTCACCGGGGCCATCGACCCCGCGCGCGCACTGCGGCTGCGCGACGCCGACGGCAACACGTTCGCGGACGTCGCACGGGCCAACGGGTTGGACCCCGACAGCTTCGGCCGCGACGAGGCCACCTTGGCGCGGATCGGGGACTTCGTCGAGCTGCACGTCGAGCAGGGCCGCGGACTGAATTCCGCCGAGCACACGGACCACGCGGGGCGGGGGCCGGCCATCGCGGTCGGGGACACCATTCTGGGCCACGGCCGCTGGCGGCTCTCCTTCTCCGGTCAAGGCAACCACGCGGGCACCACGCTCATGGCCGACCGCGCGGACCCCATGGTCGCCGCCGCCCAATGCGTGGTGGCAGTGCGCAAGACGGGCGCCGCCCAGGACAACGCCCGCGCCACCGTCGGCAGGCTCGAGCCGGTCCCCGGCGGCACCAACGTGATCGCCTCGCGTGTGGATCTTTGGCTCGACGTGCGCCACCCGGACGATGCGATCACCGCCCGATTGGTGGAATCGATCCACGGCCAGGCGCAGAAGATTGCGGCGTTCGAGGGCTGCCGCGTCGTCCTCACCGAGGAATCGTTCTCCAACACCGTGCATTTCGACGCCGGGCTGTCCCGATCCCTCGCCCAGTCGGTCCGGCGCCGCGAACCGGCGGCGCCGCTGCTTCCCACGGGAGCGGGGCACGACGCCGGAGTGCTCGCCGCCGAGGTCCCCTCCGGCATGGTGTACGTGCGCAATCCCTCCGGCATCAGCCACTCGCCCGAGGAATTCGTGGAAGAGGACGACGCCGAAGCCGGGGTCCTCGCCCTCGCCGACGCACTGGAGGACCTGCTGTGAGCGCCAGCGACGAAGTAGCCGGCGGTGTCGCCAACGGCGCGTCCGGCCGCCCCGCGGTCCGCGTTCCGGCGCCGGTGAACGCCCACTCGCACGCCTTCCACCGCATCCTGCGCGGGCGAACCCACGAGGGCGCGGACGGGGGAGCGGGCACGTTCTGGACCTGGCGCGAACACATGTATGCCGCCGCCCACCGGCTCACGCCGGCGGCGTACGAGCAGTTGGCCACCGCGGTCTACGCGGAGATGGCGACCGCGGGATACGGCGCGGTGGGCGAATTCCACTATCTGCACCACCAAGCGGACGGCACACCCTACGGCGGGGACGGCGCCCGCCGCGACGGCGGACACGCCATGGAACTGGCGCTCGGACGGGCAGCGCTGTCCGTGGGCATCCGCCTGGTGCTGCTGGACACCTGCTACCTGCACGGCGGGCTGGCCGCCGACGGTTCGGCGCTGCCCCTGGACGAGACGCAGCGGCGCTTCAGCGACGGCACCGCCGCCGGCTGGCTGGAGCGCCACGCGCGGCTCGGACACGCGTTGGCCACGCTGGATGCCGGTCGCGGCCTGCTGACCCTGGGTGCCGCGATCCACTCGGTGCGCGCCGTCTCCGCCGGCGACCTGGCCGAAATCGCCGCGGGTCTGGATCCCGCCACCCCCTTGCACGTGCACCTTTCCGAGCAGCCCGCCGAAAACGAGGCGTGCGTTGCCGCCCATGGGTTGACGCCCACGGCGTTGCTCGGGAGTGCCGGGTTGTTGGGCGGCCGGCTGTCTGCCGTGCATGCCACCCATCTGACGGAATCCGACGTTGCCGACCTGGGCGCGGCGCGCGCAGGCGTCGTCTTCTGCCCCACGACCGAGGCCGACCTAGGCGACGGGATCGGACCGGCCCGCGAACTTGCCGACGCCGGCGCGGTCCTGTCCCTGGGCAGCGACCAGCACGCTGTGCTGGATCCCTATCTGGAACAGCGCTCGCTCGAGCACGGCGAACGGTTGCGCAGCGGCCAACGCGGGCGCTTCTCCCCGGCGCAAATCTCCCGTGCCGCGCGCGAGGGCGGGCTGCGGTCGCTGGGACTCGGGGAGAACGGCGACCACCTGCTGGTGCGCACCGACACCGTGCGCACGATCGGTTCGCGGCCGGCCCAACTGCCCCTGACGGCCACGGCAGCCGACGTCGCGGAAGTCCACATCAACGGGGAACTGGTCGCGACGGACGGGATCCACGTCCGTCTGGGGGACCCCGCCGCCCTGTACGCCGCCTTCTTCGCCGAACACCCGGAGTTTTCATGAGCACCACGCTGATCACCAACCTGTCGGAGATCTTCACGGCCGACGCCGCCCAGTCCACAGTGCGTGATGGCGCACTCCTCATGGACGGCGACCGCATTTCCTGGATCGGGCCGGCCGCGGATGCGCCCGCGGCCGGCACCGTGCTCGACGCGGACGGACGCGCGGCGCTGCCGGGCTGGGTTGACTCGCACACCCACCTGGTCTTCGCCGGGGACCGGGGAGACGAATTCGTCGCCAGGATGGCCGGGCAGGATTATGCCGCCGGGGGGATCGCCGTGACCACCGCGGCCACCACGACGACTCCGGACGACGAACTGTTCGCCCTTGTCGCCAGCCGCGCCGCCGAGGCCGTGGCCGGGGGCACGACGTACCTCGAAACGAAGACCGGATACGGACTGACCGTGGCGGAGGAGACCCGCCATGCCCGGATTGCCGCCGAGGTCGTCGACGCGGTCACCTATTTGGGCGCCCACCTGGTGCCGGCCGGCATGGACGCCCAGGAATACACGGACCTGGTCTGCGGGGAGATGCTTGCGGGCGTACTCCCGCACGTGCGCTTCGCCGACGTCTTTTGCGAACGCGGCGCGTTTGACGAGGCGCAATCGCGGCAGGTGCTCGCGGCGTGTGCGGCGGCGGGGTTGGGGCTGAAGGTCCACGGCAACCAGCTCGGACCCGGCCCGGGGGTGCGCCTGGCCGTGGAGTTCGGCGCCCAGAGCGTGGACCACGTCAACTATTTGGACGCGGCCGACGTCGACTCGCTCGCCGGATCGTGGAGTGGATGGGATCCGGCCACGCGGTCCGGCATCCCCGGCACCGTCGCGACGTGCCTGCCGGCCTGCGACCTCTCGACCCGCCAGCCCCTCGCGCCCGGCAGGGAGCTGTTGGACGCCGGGGTGCGGATCGCGCTGGCCTCGAACTGCAACCCGGGTACTTCCTATACGACGTCGATGGCGTTCTGCGTGGCGACGGCCGTGCTGCAGATGCGCCTGGACATCGGCGAGGCGATCACCGCGGCAACATACGGTGGCGCGCTGGCGCTCGGCGTGCAGGATGAAGTCGGCTCGCTCGAGGTGGGAAAGCGCGCGGACCTGCAGCTGCTCGACGCACCCAGCGTCTCGCATTTGGCCTACCGGCCCGGGATGCGGCTCACCGGCCCCGTTTTCCGGGCGGGTGCGCTGGCGGCGGGCGCGATCTAGCGATCGGCTGGCGCGGTGGCGGTCCGGAGCGGGGCCCGCCGCGTGATAAACAGGAACCATGGCTAACACCGCATTCAAGGGAACTCCCGTACAGACCATTGGCGACCTGCCCGCGCAGGGCGCCCCCGCCCCGGACTTCACGCTGACGGGAGCGGACCTGACCGACGTTGCCAGCGCCGACCTGGCCGGCCGCCGTCTGGTCCTCAACATCTTCCCCAGCGTCGATACAGGCGTCTGCGCCGCCAGCGTGCGGAAGTTCAACGAGCTCGCCGGCGGACTCCAGAACGCCACCGTGGTCTGCGCCTCGGCGGACCTGCCGTTCGCGCTGGGCCGCTTCTGCGGTGCGGAGGGCCTGGAGAACGTCGTTTCAGCGTCCACCTTCCGCTCCGACTTCGCCGAGGCCTACGGCGTGAAGATGGTCAACGGCCCGCTGGCGGGACTGAACGCACGCTCGGTCGTCGTCGTCGACACCGATGGGACGGTCCTGCACTCCGAACTCGTCTCGGACATCACGGTGGAGCCGAACTACGACGCCGCCATCGCGGCGCTGAACTAACCGCGGCCCTGCAGTAGCGCTTCGAGGCAGGGTCCGTCCGGGAAAGCGGGCGGGCCCTGTGCGCTGTTCCGCCGCCCGCTACGATCGTTGGCATGGACAGCACCGGATCCCTTGCCGCCTCCGCGGCCGGCCGCCAAGCCGGCGCGCGGCCGCCGGCGTCCCGCCGCTGGATCGCGTTCGAGATCGCGCTGGTCCTCGGATTGTCCCTCGGACAGTCCGCGGTCTACGCCGCGGTCAGCCTCCTGGACAAGTTGAGCCGGGCCCCGCTGGGCGGGCAGACGACCAGCATGAACAACCCGCTGAGCGAGCGTCCCCTCTTCGACCTGACTTACCAAATGTTGGACATCGTGTTCGCCCTGGTCCCCGTGGCGCTGGTTTTCTTCCTGTTTGCCCAAGCGGGAACCAATGGGTTCCGGGCCATGGGCCTGGACTTCCGGAGGCCTTGGCGCGATCTGGGGTGGGGTTTCGGGCTGTTCGCCGTGATCGGCGCGGGAACGCTGGGCGTCTACGCCGCGGGCCGGGCGTTGGGGGCGACCACGGCCATCGTGCCGTCCGCCCTGGAACCCTACTGGTGGACCATACCGGTCCTGGTGCTGTCCGCGGTGCGCCACGGCCTCCTCGAGGAAACGGTGGCCGTCGGCTACCTCTTCGACAGGTTGCGCCGTCTGGCGTGGGGCCCGTGGGCCGTGGTGGTCGCCAGCGCGCTCCTGCGCGGAAGCTACCACCTCTACCAGGGTTTCGGCCCGTTCGTGGGGAACTTCCTGATGGGGCTGGTCTTCGGGTGGTTGTACCTCAAGTACCGCCGGGTAATGCCCCTGGTCATCGCCCACGCCTTGCTCGATACGGCCGGGTTCGTCGGCTACGCGCTGATCGGACCGGCGATCGGGCTGGGCACCTAGCTCAAGCAGTTCACCTCGGTTAAGCGGCGCGGGCCGGACAGTGGATGTCCGGCCCGCACTTCGTGTCCCGCGGTCCTGTCCGCAAGGTCCCGTCCCGCTACAGCGTGATCGATCCCTTGGGAGTCTCGAAGGTCACGGACATGATGCCCGGCGTCCCGTTGGGCGCCTGCCACTCGACGTCCACTCCCTCCAGGGGGCTCTGCTCCGGCGTTCCCAGCCATTCGCGCACCCGCTCCCTGGAGCCGGCGATGCTGATCCGGGAGATCCGCCCCACCGGCTCCAGCGCGCGAGACGGGTGCAGGTTCTCGGTTCCGTCGTCCCAGCGCAACATGTAGGGAACCTGCGGGTCCGCGATGAGTCCCTTGATGCCGATCTGCTGCCACGTCAGTTCCTGGCCGTCCGGGAACTTCCGGTTCCCGGGAACCGAGGACCGGCCGAGCCGCTCCTCGAAGGGGGCCAGGTCGTCGACGGCGACGCACCAGCCCATCCATCCTCCGCCCATTTCCGACCGCGCACGCACGGCCTGGCCGAACGGCGCCTTGTCAGAGGCCGGGTGCGCGAGCACCTCGACGACCTCCAGGTATTGGTTGTTCAGCAAGGGGAAAATGACATTCCGTGTGCCGAACCGGGGATGCACGCCGCCCTTGACGGACTCGATCCCCAGAGTGTCTTTGATGCGGTCGGCGGTGGCCGCCAACCCATCCTGTCCGCAAGCGTATGAAACGTGGTCCAACCTCATGTGCCCATGATGGCACTTTGTGAGGTGCGTCTCGACTTAGGACGTCCTTACTTGAGCCGAGGGCTGTGTCAAACCCCGTCATATTCGCCGGGCGTCGCTTGCGGGGCGCGGCGGCATCCGCGAAACTGTTCTACAGGTCATGAGTGCCAGCGCGAAACCCCGGTTTGCTGGCCGGCAACCCTCCACCCGCGGTGGGGTGCCCCGGGTGAGGACCGGGCTCGGCGCCAAGCGTGGCGCGGGGCAAGCGCGGGTCGGTTCCGGGCGGCGTCACACTCCGTGTGGCAACTCCGTTTGGTGCGGCCCCTCAGACGAAAGAGGAGCACCACAATGTCCACCAACTGGTCCTTTGAGACGCGCCAGATCCACGCGGGACAAACACCCGACGCGGCAACCGGGGCGCGCGCCCTGCCGATCTACCAGACGACGTCGTTCGTCTTCCCGAGCGCGGAGAGCGCGGCGGCGCGGTTCGCGCTACAGGAACTCGCGCCCATCTACACGCGCATCGGCAATCCCACGGCCGAGGCCGTGGAAAACCGCATCGCCGACCTCGAGGGCGGCGTCGGCGCTCTCCTCCTGGCCTCCGGCCAGGCCGCCACGACCTTCGCGATCCTGAACGTCGCCGAGTCGGGCGACCACATCGTGGCCAGCCCGAGCCTCTACGGCGGGACGCAGAACCTGTTCAAGCACACGCTGCGTCGATTGGGCATCGAGACGACGTTCGTCGAGGATCCCGACAACCTCGAACACTGGCGCGCGGCGGTCCGGCCGAACACCAAGGCCTTCTTCGGCGAGGTGGTTTCGAATCCCCGGCAGGACGTGCTGGACATCGAGGGCCTCGCCGCCGCGGCCCACGAGGCCGGCGTCCCGCTCATCGTGGACAACACGCTGGCGACTCCGTACCTGATCCGCCCCATCGAATGGGGCGCGGACATCGTTGTGCACTCGGCCACCAAGTACCTCGGCGGGCACGGAACCGCGATCGCCGGCGTGATCGTGGACTCCGGCAACTTCGACTTCGCGCGGGACCCCGAGCGGTTCCCGACGTTCAACACGCCGGACGAGTCCTACAACGGGTTGGTGTTCGCCCGCGACCTCGGCGTCGGCGGCGCCCTCGGAGCCAACCTGGCCTACATCCTGAAGGCCCGCGTCCAACTGCTGCGGGACCTCGGTTCCGCGGCGGCCCCGCTGAACGCGTTCCTGATCGCCCAGGGCCTGGAAACGCTGAGCCTGCGTATGGAGCGCCACGTCTCCAACGCGCAGAAGGTCGCCGAATGGCTTCAGGCGCGGGAGTCCGTTCGCTCCGTGGCCTTCGCCGGCCTGCCGTCGAGCCCGTGGTTCGAACGGGGGCACAAGTACGGACCGCGCGGCACCGGCGCGATCGTCGCGTTCGACCTGGAGGGCGGCGCGGAAGCGGGACAGGCCTTCGTCGACGGGCTGGAACTGCACTCCAACGTGGCCAACATCGGCGACGTCCGTTCGCTGGTCATCCACCCGGCGTCGACGACCCACGCGCAGTTGGGCGAGGCCGAGCGGGCCGCCGCCGGGGTCACTCCCGGGCTGGTGCGGTTGTCGGTCGGCTTGGAGCACGTCGATGACATCATCGCCGACCTGTTGGCCGGGTTCGACGCCGTCCGCCGGGCCGCGCCCTCGGACCTGCAGGCGGCCCGGTGACCCTCGACTTCAACGCGACGTCGGAGCGCGCCGCTCCGAACGCCGTCGGTCCGCGGACCGACGGCGTTCCGCGGACCCTGCGCACCGGCGCCTTCGATTTCGAGACGGGCGGCTGGCTGCCCGAGCTCGTCATCGGATACGAAACGTGGGGCCGGTTGAACGCCGACGCGTCCAACGCCGTCCTGCTGCAGCACGCCCTCACGGGGGACCCGCACGTCGCCCGCGGGGACTCTGACGAACCCGGCTGGTGGGACGGATTCGTCGGGCCCGGCAAGACGTTGGACACCGACCGCTACTTCGTCGTGGCCGCCAACATGGTCGGCGGTTGCAACGGGACCTCCGGGCCGTCCAGCCCGGATCCGGACGGCGCGCCCTGGGGGTCGCGCTTCCCGTTCACCACGGTCCGCGATTCCGTCCGCGCCGAGGCGCGCTTGGCCGACGCCCTCGGCGTCGCCCGCTGGCACAGCGTGATCGGGGGCTCCCTCGGAGGTGCCCGGGCGCTGGAATGGGCCGCCGAGTTCCCCGGGCGGGTCGGGGCGTGCGTGGTCATCGCCGCCGCGGCCGAGGCGAGTGCGGAACAGATCGCCTTCGCGCAGGCGCAGACCGCCGCGATCCGCCTCGACCCCCATTTCGCCGGTGGCGACTACTACGGCGGGACGGCGCCGGTCGCCGGGCTCGGGTTGGCCCGGCGCATCGCCCACATCACCTACCGCTCCGAACCGGAACTCGACGTCCGTTTCGGGCGGCGGCCGCAGCCGGGCGAGGAGCCACTCGGGTCGGCGACCATGGAACGCGGTCGCTACCAGGTCGAGAGCTACCTCGACCACCAGGCGGCGAAGCTGTCGGGGCGGTTCGACGCGAACAGCTACCTGGTGCTGACGGAGTCGCTGATGAGCCACGACGTCGGCCGTGGGCGCGGGGGAGTCGATGCGGCTCTCGCGGGGCTCGGCTCCGTCGAATTCGTCGTTGCGGCGGTCGACAGCGACCGGCTGTACTGGCCGGCGCAGTCGGAGCGGCTGGCGGCCGCGCTGCCCGGACGGCCCGCGGTCCGCTACATCTCTTCTCCGCTGGGGCACGACGGGTTCCTCACGGACATCGAGCAGCTCGACGGGGGGCTTCGCGGATCGCTGTACGGGCAACCGACGCGAAACGATTGAAGCGTCAACCTTGACTGTGGTTCAATGGAACCATGAGCGAATCGTCTTCGAACCCCGTAGTTGTCTGGTCCCGTCCCGAATCGGAGCGGGCCGGAACGCCCCTGCTGGTGGCCTTCCATGGCTATCTCTCCAACGAGGCGGACCTGATGGGGCTCGCCCCGCTGCTCCCGGAGGAGTTCACGATCGCCTCCGTGCGGGCGCCGCACGCGCTCGGCCCCGGGTTCACCTGGTTCCCGCTGATGCACGAGCCCGACTTCTCCGTGGAGAAGGTCGAGAAGTCCGTGGCCGATGTCTGGGCGTGGCTCGACACCGTCCGCGGGAACCACTCGTCGGTGACGCTGTTGGGCTTTTCCATGGGCATGGCCGTCGCCACCAGCGCGCTGCGCCACCGCCCGAGCGACGTCGCCGCCGTCGTCGGACTCTCCGGCTTCGCGGTGCCCGCCACGGGCAGCGACTTCTTTGACGACGCCGGGGTAAAGGCCGCCGGCACGCCGCTGTTCTGGGGTCGGGGCCAGGCGGACCAGGTCATCACCGAGGACAAGATCGCGTTCACCCACGACTGGGCGACCGAGAACACCCATCTGACCAAGATGCTCTACGCGGGCATGCAGCACAGCATTTCCCAGCCGGAGATGGGCCACGTCTCCGAGTTCCTGCACCGGGCCGTCCTCGACGCCCGCGAGGCCCCCGTCGGCTAGGGGACTAGCCCTGTTCGACGACGATGACCTCGCCGTTGACCTCCACGGTGTCTCCGGCGCGGAGCTGGCGCCCCCGGCGCGTCTCGATCTCGCCGTTGACCTTCACCAGCCCGTTCTCCACGAATTCCTTGGCCTGGATTCCGTCCTCCGCCAGGGAGGAAAGCTTCAGCAGCTGGCCGAGGCGGATGGATTCGTCGCGGATCTGAACGGGTGCGGGTTCGGGAATGCTCATGGACCCATCATCCGGCAGTTGGCGCCTTCGCGCGAACGCGGCCGGTTTGCCGCCCTGCCGGCGTGCATCCGCGTAACATGGTGAGTCGATGAGCACCCGGAAACCTGCCCCCACCGCCCCGCACTCCCAGGGCTCCGCGCGCCCCGCAGCGGGCTCGATCCCCACGTGGCTCGGCCTCGGCCTCGCGCTCGCGGCGGGAACGATCATTCCCCTCCAGGGCAGGGTCAACGGCGCCCTGGGATTCACGATGGAGGATCCCATCGGCGCGGCGGGCATCAGCTTCGGCGTCGGCCTGACGGTGCTGATAGCCGCGACGGCGTTGCTGCCCCGCGGACGAGCGGGGTGGCGGGCGATGCGCCGGGCGGTCGGTCGCCGGGAGTTTCCCCGCTGGTACCTCGGGGCGGGGGTCCTGGGCGCCTACCTGGTGGTCGGCCAGACCACGTCCGTGCCGCTGATCGGCATCGCACTGTTCACCCTGGCCATTGTCACCGGCCAGACTTTCAGCGGGCTCCTCGTGGACCGCATCGGCTTCGGTCCCGGGGGCCGGCGCCCCGTTTCCGGTTGGCGCCTCGCGGCGTCGGTCCTGATGGTGGGATCCGTCCTGTGGGCCGTGTCCCCGCGCATGGAGGCCACGCAGGTGGCCATCTGGCTCCTTCCGGTGTTGCTGCCGCTCAGCGCCGGGCTCTTCATCGGGTTCCAACAGGCCATGAACGGCGTCCAGGCGGCCACCTACGGAACCCCGATCACAGCGACCCTGATGCACTTCGCGGCCGGGGGCGCCGCGCTCTGCGCCGCGTGGGCGGTGAAGGCCGCCGTCGTCGGGCCCTCCCATCCGTTGCCGACCGAATGGTGGTACTACACGGGCGGGCTATTCGGCGTCGTCTACATCGCCGTCGGCGCGGTGCTGGTCAGAACGCTCGGCGTTCTCCTCTCGGGTCTGTGCATGATCGCGGGACAGCTCCTCGGATCGCTGGCCCTGGACCTGCTGGTGCCGACGCCGGGAACCATCGTCGAGACGGCGACCGTGCTGGGGACGTTGCTCACGCTCGTGGCCGTCGTCACCGCCGCCCTGCCCGGCATGAGGGGGCGCACGGGCCGCGCCTGAGCGTCCGCCGATGCGCGCCCGCCCGCCCGCCCGCGCTAGGCTGGATGCGAATTGTTCCCCCGTTACGGACCGCAACCAGCGGCCACGTGAACCTTTGGAGTATTAATCTATGGCGCCACAATCCAAGCTCGATCAGGTCATTTCCCTCGCCAAGCGGCGCGGATTCGTGTTCCAGGCGGGTGAGATCTACGGCGGATCCCGCTCCGCGTGGGACTACGGGCCACTGGGCACCGAGTTGAAGGAAAACATCAAGCGGGAATGGTGGCAGACCTTCATCCGCGGGCGCGAGGACATGGTGGGGCTCGATTCCTCCGTCATCCTGCCGAAGGCGGTATGGGAGGCCTCCGGCCACGTCGCGACGTTCACCGACCCGCTGGTCGAGTGCACCAAGTGCCACAAGCGCCACCGTCAGGACCACCTGCTCGAGGCCTTCGAGGCCAAGAAGAAGCGCGCCCCGCAGGAGGGCATGTCGGAAATCGTGTGCCCGGACTGCGGCACCAAGGGCGAGTGGACCGAACCCCAGCTCTTCTCCGGGCTGGTCAAGACATTCCTCGGCCCCGTGGACAACGAGGCCGGACTGCACTTCCTCCGCCCCGAGACGGCGCAGGGTATCTTCGTGAACTTCAACAACGTGCTCACGGTCTCGCGGAAGAAGCCGCCGTTCGGCATCGGCCAGATCGGCAAGGCGTTCCGTAACGAAATCACCCCCGGAAACTTCATTTTCCGCACCCGCGAGTTCGAGCAGATGGAGATCGAGTTCTTCACCGCGCCCGAGGACGCCGAGGGATGGTTCAAGGAGTGGGTGGAGATCTGCTGGGCCTGGTTCATGGACCTGGGCATCAACCCCGAGAACATGCGACGCTTCGACGTCCCGGAGGACGAGCGCGCCCACTATTCGGCCGGGACGATCGACTTCGAGTACAAGTTTGGCTTCCAGGGATCCGAGTGGGGCGAGCTCATGGGCGTCGCCAACCGCACGGACTACGACCTCGGCTCGCACAGCAAGGGGTCCGGCACCGAGTTGAGCTTCTTCAACCAGGCCTCGGGCGAGCGCTTCACGCCGTACGTCATCGAGCCGTCGTTCGGTCTCACCCGCTCGATGATGGCCTTCCTCGTGGACGCATACACCGAGGACGAGGCTCCGAACGCCAAGGGCGGCGTCGACAAGCGCACCGTCCTGCGCCTGGATCCGCGTCTGGCTCCGGTCAAGGCGGCCGTGTTGCCGCTGAGCCGCAACGAGGAGCTCTCGCCCAAGGCCAAGGCGCTGGCCTCCGAGCTGCGCAAGCACTGGAACATCGACTTCGACGACGCCGGGGCGATCGGCCGTCGGTACCGCCGCCAGGACGAGATCGGCACGCCGTTCTGCATCACGGTCGACTTCGACACCCTCGAGGACAATGCGGTGACGATCCGCGAACGCGACACCATGTCGCAGGAACGCGTGGCGCTTGACCAGGTCAAGTCCTACCTCGCCGCACGCCTGCTGGGCGCATAGCACGGGAACCGGCGCCGGGCCCGCCGAAGATCATCGGCGGGCCCGGCGCGTTCCACAGCAAGATCTACACAGGAGCAGAATGACCAACCTGAACTACCGCCCATGGCGCGACGGCGACGACCTGGCGCTGCTGCAGCTCTGGGGGGACCCCTCGACCCCGCAGGCCCACATCGACCGCACTATGCTGCGTCCCTCCTCGGATGACCCGTGGGCACGCACGCTGGTGGCCGACGACCACGGCGTCCCCGTCGCGGCGGCCACGGTCTTCGAATCCTCGCTGCATCCGGACCGGCTGTGGTTCTTCGCCGAGGTCGCGTCCGGCCACCGCCGCCAGGGAATCGCCACGGAGCTGCTGCGGCGCCTGCGTGCCGAACCGGCGCCGTCGGGCGTCACCGCGCTGAAGTCCCGGTACACCGTCGAGGGCGCGGAGGCCGAGGCTGCGCACGCCTTCACCGGCGCGGTTGGCCAGAAGCCCATTCAGCGTTCGCGCGCCGTCGTGGTGGAACCCGGTGGGCTGAAGCTCCCGACGTTCGACGAGGAGGGCCTCACGCTCGAGGAATCGGCCACGGGATCCGTCGAGCTCACGCAGCTGGTTGCCGACTTCTACAATGCGGTGCACGACTGGGACCGATCCGAGATGACACTGGGCCGGGCACAGACCATGCTGCTCGGCGACGCGACGGGGGCCAAGGGCGCCGTCGTCCTGCGCGACAAGCCCAAGGAACTCGGCGGGAAGATCCTCTCGTTCGCCGTCAGCTACGAGCCCGACCGCGTCGACGCCCCGGCGGACGTGCTGATGGGCTGGGACCCGTCGCTGTCCGACGCCTCCGCGCGCGAAGCGCTGGTCAACCTTCTGGCCATGTTGGCGCACCAGTACCCGGTCAAGCTCGAGGTGGACGACGCGATGGTCCCGCTCCACGACCTCGTAGATTCTTTGATGGCGGCCGGCCAAGCGACCGTGGTCACCACCACGCACATCGTCAGCACGGACTAGGGGAGCAGAGTGGGGCACGGCCACGGGCACGGCGGAGAGACCATCGCGGATCCGGTTCGCCGGCGTCGCGCCACCATCATCCTCGCCTCGATCCTGTTGCCATTGGCGCTGCTGACCGGTGTCGGCGTCCTCGCGTTGTGGCCCGGTCCGGCCGAGGACCGCGTGACGCTCGGCGATCCGTACTCGGCGGCCGCCGGCGTCGTTTTCACGACCGGTACCGTGCAGAAAACGGTCCTGGAGGAGTGCCCGTCCGCGGGCGCGACGGAGGACGCCGGGGGAACGGCCCAGCAGTGCGAGGTGTCGTATGTCCTGCCGTCGGCAGGCGGGAGCGCGGTCCCCGTCGAGGTTCCGCCCGAGATCGTGGCGTCCGACGGCGTGTCGGCGGGAGACCAGGTACGGTACCTGGACCTGCGCGGGGCCGTGACGGGCTCCGCGGCGCCGTACGTTTTCGTGGATTTCGTCAGGACCGCACCCATTTTGCTGCTCGCGACGCTGTACGCCGTCGTCGTCTGTGCCGTGGCGCGGTGGCGCGGCTTCCGGGCCCTGCTGGGGCTGGGTGGTGCCTACGCGGTGTTGTCCGCATTCATGCTCCCTGCGCTGGTCGAGGGCAAGCCGCCGCTGTTGGTGGGACTGGTCGGATGCTCCGTGATCATGTTCGCCGTGCTGTATTTCGCACATGGATTCACCGCGCGCACCACGACGGCGCTCTTGGGAACGCTGTTCGGACTGCTGGTCACGGCGCTGCTGGCGGCGTGGGCGACCGGCGCCGCCCACCTCACCGGTGTCGGCGACGACAACGCCTACACGCTGATCAACCAGGTTCCGCAACTCAATCTTTCCGGCGTCATCCTGTGTGGTCTACTGGTCGCCGGACTGGGCGTGCTGAACGACGTGACGATTACACAGTCGTCCGCGGTCTGGGAGTTGGCCGAGGCGTCTCCCCATCGGCCCGCGGGGGAGCTGTTCACCTCGGCCATGCGCATTGGACGGGACCATATTGCGTCCACCGTGTATACGATCGCCTTCGCCTATGCCGGAGCCGCGTTGCCGGTCCTGATCCTGGTGAGTCTGTACGATCGGGCGCTGCTCGATACGTTCACGAGTGGCGAGTTGGCCGAGGAAGTGGTCCGGACACTCGTCGGTTCCATCGGGCTGGTGTTGGCCATCCCCGTGACGACGGCGATCGCGGTGGCGGTCGTGAAGGCGGTGGGCCATGGCAGGGGCCGCCGCGGTACGGCGGACGCACCCAACGCTCCGGACGGTGCCACCGGCCCGAGCGAAGAACGAACCGCCGGCGTCGCTGCGTGGGACGCGGATCCGACCGTCCCGACGCAGCGCGTCCGCCGCCCTGTCCCGTCCCCACCGGTTCGGCGAGACCGCGCGAAATTGTCGAGTCCCCCTGAAAGTCCGGGCGGTCTCGAGAAATAGGGGCGGTGTCGATGGGTGGTGCCGCCAGCCAGCGGGCACGTTTCCACCGACCGCATCTACTGTTCGCCGATTTGCGCCGACTTGAGACAATGGGGGGGTGACCGTTATTTCCTCCGATTCCCACACGCCTGCGAAGCTCGAGTTGCCGCCCCTGAGGCTGGGCAAGCTCGTCGTCGACGTGCCCGTGGTGCTCGCGCCGATGGCGGGCATCACCAACAAGGCCTTCCGCCGCCTATGCCGCGAATACGGCGGCGGTCTTTACGTGGCCGAAATGGTCACTTCCCGTGCCCTCGTGGAGCGCAACGACATGTCCATGCGCATCATCTCCCACGATGAGGACGAATCGGTCCGTTCTGTGCAGCTTTACGGCGTCGATCCCAAAACCGTGGGCGCCGCCGTCCGCATGCTGGTCGACGAGGACCGCGCGGACCACATCGATCTCAACTTCGGTTGCCCCGTCCCCAAGGTAACCCGCCGCGGAGGAGGGTCTGCGCTCCCTTGGAAAACCGACCTGTTCACGGCGATCGTCCAGGCGGCTACGCGTGAGGCCGCACGCGGCGACATTCCCTTGACGATCAAGATGCGCAAGGGTATCGACGACGACCACCTCACATTCATCGAGGCAGGCAAGATCGCCCGGGACGCGGGCGTGGCCGCGGTGACACTGCACGGACGCACGGCCAGCCAGTTCTACTCCGGCAAGGCGGACTGGGCCGCCATCGCGGAACTCCGCGAGGCACTGCCGGACGTTCCCGTGCTTGGAAACGGCGACATCTGGAGCGCCGAGGACGCATTGCGCATGGTCGAGCAGACCGGAGTCGATGGCGTCGTTATCGGCCGCGGCTGCCAGGGTCGCCCGTGGCTGTTCGGTGACCTCCAAGCCGCTTTCGAGGGCTCGGACCATCGGTTCCGCCCGGGCCTCAAGGAAGTGGCCGACAGCTTCCACCGCCATGCCGAACTCCTCGTCGACTACTTCGCGGACGAAGGCAAGGCCCTGCGGGACATCCGCAAGCACGTCGCCTGGTACTTCAAGGGCTACATGGTCGGCGGTGAGTTGCGTGCGGCGCTGGCTTCCGTGCCGAGTCTCGAGGTACTGCGTGAACTCCTCTCGCAGCTCGACGCCGATGCGCCCTACCCGGGAGTCGACGCAGAAGGCCCCCGCGGGCGCGCGGGTTCCCCCAAGCGAACGACCCTGCCGGACGGCTGGCTGAACAGCCGAGAGTTGAGCGCGGACCACAAGTCGATGATCGCGGCGGCGGAGCTGGATGTCTCCGGTGGCTGATCCCCGCGCGGAGCGGACCGACGGCGCGGTGTCCCGACTCGCGCCGGGCTACACGCCCTACGACGAGGAACGATGGGTTCCCGAACCGCCTAAGAAGGCGTACCGGACCAGTTTCGAGCGCGACCGGGCGCGCGTCCTCCATTCCTCGGCCTTGCGCAGGTTGGGCGCGAAGACGCAAGTAGTCGCCCCGTATTCCGACGACTTCGTCCGCACGCGGCTCACCCACTCGCTTGAGGTCGCGCAGGTGGGCAGGGAACTCGGGGGAACACTCGGTTGCGACCGCGATGTCGTCGACACGGCGTGCCTTGCGCACGACCTTGGGCACCCTCCATTCGGCCACAATGGCGAGAAGGCCCTCAACAAGCTCTCCCAGAACATCGGAGGCTTCGAGGGCAACGCCCAGACCCTGCGCCTGCTCAGCAGGCTCGAAACCAAGACGTTCCGACACACGGGAGATTCGGCCGGCCTGAACCTCACGAGGGCGACCCTTGACGCCGCAACGAAGTACCCCTGGCGACGCGTCGACGCGCCCATGAAGAGCGGCAAGACGACGAAGAAATTCGGTGTCTACGAGGACGACCGACCGATCTTCGACTGGCTTCGCTCCGGCAACGACGACGGGGCGCACGGGGCCGCCTCCGAGCCTCGCCAGACGTGCATCGAGGCCCAGGTCATGGACCTCGCCGACGATATCTCCTATTCTGTGCACGACGTTGAGGATGCCATCGTTGCGGGCCGATTCCAGCTGCGCTGGATCCGGGATCCGGACCAACGGGCGAGAGTGGTCGATTACACGCGCCGTTGGTACCTGCCGGACGAGCCCGACGACACGATCGACGCCGCTCTGGCGCGTCTCGAGGCCACCCCGGAGTGGGTGCCCCACACCGACGGGTCACGCCGAGCCATGGCCGCGCTGAAGGACATGACCAGCCAATTCATCGGCAGGTTCTCCCAATCCGCTTTGGACGCCACCCGCGCGGAGTTCGGGCCCGACCGGCTGACCAGGTTCAACGGGCGACTGCTGGTTCCGGTCGAGACAGAGCACGAGATCGCCGCCATGAAGGGCCTTGCGACCGCCTACGTCATGACCAGCGAGGAACGGCAGCCGATCTACCAGCGCCAACAAGAGGTGTTGGCCGACCTCGTGGGCCTGCTTGAGGAAACCGGCGACCGCTACCTGGAGCCGATGTTCGCCGCCGACTGGAGGGATGCCGCCGACGACGCCGGACGGCTCCGCGTCGTCATTGACCAAGTTGCCTCACTGACGGATGGCTCCGCCATTGAATGGCACGCGACGCTGGTTCAAGGGCATTCGTTCAGCAGCGAACTGTTCTGATTTTGGACGTCGTCCGAGAGGCCTGCGGGCGTCCAAAACGTCCCGTCCGCCAACTAGACTGGACGCCATGGCCGGCCTGATCAAACGCGAAGACATCGATGAGGTCCGCTCGCGCACCGACATCAAGGAAGTCGTCGACGGCTATGTCACGCTGCGGTCCGCCGGCGTAGGTTCCTTCAAGGGTCTATGCCCTTTCCACGACGAGCGCAGCCCGAGCTTCCATGTCCGGCCGCAAGTGGGAACCTTCCACTGTTTCGGTTGCGGCGAAAGCGGCGACGTCATTGCGTTCATCCAGAAGATGGACCACACCACCTTCAGCGAAACCGTCGAACGCCTGGCGGGACGGATTGGTTTCGAGCTTCGCTACGAGGACGGAGGGCACGGCCCGAACAGGCAGGAAGTCGGACGCCGTCAGCGGCTGCTCGATGCCCACAAGGTCGCGGAGGAATACTTCCACGGACAGCTCGCGAGTCCCGAAGCCGAGACCGGTCGTAAGTTCCTCACCGAGCGCGGCTTCGACGAGTCCGCGTGCGCCCACTTCGGCGTGGGCTACGCCCCAAAGGGCTGGGACGCACTGCTTAAGCACCTGAGGCACAAGGGCTTCCAAGAGGAGGAGCTCAAACTCACCGGGATGTTCTCCGAGGGCAACCGTGGAATCTACGATCGCTTCCGTGGTCGTTTGATCTGGCCCATTCGGGATCTCAGCGGCGCGACGATCGGTTTCGGAGCGCGCAAGCTCTACGAGGACGACCAGGGTCCGAAGTACCTCAACACACCCGAGACGCAGCTCTATAAGAAATCACAGGTGCTCTACGGAGTGGACCTGGCCAAACGGGAAATCACGAAAAACCGCCAGATCGTCGTCGTCGAGGGTTACACGGACGTCATGGCGTGCCACCTCTCCGGCGTCGGGACCGCGGTGGCCACCTGCGGCACGGCCTTCGGCACGGACCACATCAAGATCGCACGTCGATTGCTCCAGGACGATGGCACCGGGGGAGAAGTGGTTTTCACGTTCGACGGCGACGCCGCAGGACAGAAGGCCGCCCTGCGGGCGTTCGAGGAGGACCAGCGGTTCACCGCGCAGACGTATGTGTCAGTTGAACCCAGCGGCGCGGATCCCTGCGAGCTGCGTCAGCGGCGCGGTCCCGAGGCCGTGCTCGAACTGATCGCATCCAAGCGTCCGCTGTTCGAATTCGCCATCAAGGTCGGGCTGAAGCGGTTCGACCTCAACACCGTGGAGGGCCGCGTCCAGGCCCTGCGGGCATCCGCGCCCATCATCGCCGCCATCCGCGACTCGGCCATGCGTCCTGCCTACGCGCGTGAGTTGGCCGGCTGGCTGGGCATGGACATGGACGACGTCAACCGCGCCGTCGGCGCGGCCGCCAAACGGCTCCGCGACGGTGCCGGCGAACCGGGCGGGAGTGGCGGCCCCAGGAACGGCGATGCCAAGAGCGACGGCGGTAGGAGCGACAACGTCCGGAACGACGCCGGCCGGAACGACGCCGGCCGGAACGACGCCGGAGCGCTACAGCGCGGCGCCGGAAGCCGGCAGCAGAGCGAAGCCACGCGGCAGCGAAATCAGGGGGGACACGGTGACGACGCGGCCCCGGGGGATAGGGGGGAACGGGGCGAATCCCTCGCCCGTCCCGATCCCCGGGACCCGGTGGCGCGGATGGAGCGGGAGTCCTTGGAGGTGGTGCTCCAGCAGCCAGGAATGCTCACGCCCGAGCAATGGCAGGCGTTCTACGACGCACGGTTCACCGCCCCCGTTCATGTCCTCATCCATGATGCCATCCGGGCCGCCGGCGCGGCCGGGGCGACCCCGGCGCACTGGGTCGAGACGATCCGCCAGGAAGTGCCCGATCCGGTGCGGTCCTTTGTCTCCGAGCTGGCGGTTATGCCGTTGCCGGCCCACTCCGACGATGCCTTGGCGGGCTACTGCAGGGACATCATGAACAGGCTTTTCGAACTGCAGATCACCCACTTCAAGGCGGAGAAGATCGGACAACTCCAGCGGATGGACCCGTCCGCGGACCCCGCGGCGTTCCAACGGATCAACCGCGAACTGATGGAGTTGGAGCTGCGCCGCCGCTCTCTGCGGGCGGAATAAACCCGCCGGATTGGTGGGATTTAGGCGTCGCTCGCGTGCTCTTGTATAGTCGTATCCGTTGCCTTCCCCCGTAGCTCAATTGGCAGAGCATTCGACTGTTAATCGAAGGGTTACTGGTTCGAGTCCAGTCGGGGGAGCCACTCTCGAAGTCCCCGTTCCCGCAAGGGGGTGGGGACTTCGCCGTTTCCGCCCGAGGCGACCGCCGCCCTCGCGTGAATCCCATGGCGGCGGACGCCGTCCCGCCCTACGATGGGCACGTGGAGTGGCTGGCGGGCACCGACTACGAGGTTGCGCGGGAAATCCTGCAACGCGGTGTGGCCGCGTTATACGTCGTGGCGTTCGTCTCCACCCTCAACCAGTTCCGTGCCCTTCTGGGCGAGCACGGGCTGATGCCGGTGCCCGCCTTGCTGGATCGCGGAGGTGCCCGAGGTCCCACGGTATTCCGCCGCTGGGGCTATTCGGACCGGAAGCTCGTCCTGGTGTGCGCTCTCGGAATCCTGATCGCCTCGGCCCTGGTGGCCGGGCTGCCGCAACTCGGGCCGCCGTGGCTTCCGCTCGCGGCATTCCTCGCCCTGTGGGGCCTGTACATGTCGATCGTGAATGTCGGCCAGGTGTTCTACGGCTTCGGCTGGGAGATGCTCCTGCTCGAGGCCGGATTCACGGTCGGGTTCCTCGGCTCGCAGCAGGTCCCGCCGCCTGCGCCCATCCTCGTCCTCATTGCATGGCTGGTGTTCCGCCTCGAGTTCGGGGCAGGCATGATCAAATGGCGCGGGGACCCCGCCTGGCGCAACCTGACGGCCCTCTACTACCACCACGAGTCCCAACCCATGCCGGGTCCCCTCAGCCGGCGAGCGCACCTGATGCCGAAGTGGTGGCACCGTGCCGAGGTGGCGGGCAACCACGCGGCTCAGCTGGCGGTGCCGTTCCTCCTGTTCCTGCCGCAGCCGATCGCGTCCATCGCTGCGGGGACCATCATCTTCACCCAGCTCTGGCTGGTCGCCACCGGAAACTTCGCCTGGCTGAACTGGATCACCATCGTCCTGGCGTTCTGCGCGGTGGGCGATCCGGCGGTGCACGCCGTTGTTCCCGCCGTCCCCGCCGATCTCGGCACGCCGTCCGAGGCGCCCGTGTGGTGGAGCATCGTCGTCGTGGCCGGCTCGGTGCTTATTGTGGTCGCCAGCGTGCCGGCGCTGCGTAACCTGTTCTCCCGGAACCAGTTGATGAACGCCAGCTTCAACCGTTGGCAAATCGGCAACGCCTATGGGGCGTTCGGCTCGGTCACCCGCGAGCGTATCGAGATCGTCGTCGAGGGAACACTCGACGACGCATCCTCCGCGGGGGCCACATGGCTGGAATACGAGTTCAAGGGAAAGCCGGGCGACGTGGACCGCCGCCCGGCGCAGTTCGCCCCCTACCACCTGCGGCTGGACTGGCTCATGTGGTTCCTCCCGCTGGGTACGGTCCACCAGCGTTGGTTTTACGCCTTCCTCGGTAAGCTCCTGGATGCCGACCCGGCGACGCTGCGCTTGCTGTGCCGCGACCCGTTCGACGGCGCGGCGCCGCGGTTCGTCCGCGTTTGGGCCTACCGTTACCGCTTCGCCTCCACTGCGCAACACCGGGAAACCGGGGCACACTGGGTCCGGGACCGCGCGCGTCTGGTGATCCCCGCCGTGGGCGGCGGCTAGGCGCGTCCTGCGCTATGAGTTACGGCCGCGCGCATGGATGGCCCAGACGGCGTCGTACCCGTTGTCGACGGCGAGGACATCGTCGACGAGGTTCACCGCGTTGCAGACGTGGTTCGGAATCAGGGAAAGAGCCGCGCCGGGTGGCGGGACCGCAGTGTCCGTCGCGGGCCAGTCGATGGTGGCATGGTGCTCGGACAGGGCGACGACGCGGGCCGCCGGATGGCCGGCCACACGTCCGTAGCCTGTGGTCCAGTCGGGCCGGTCGGCTCCGAGGACCTTGCTGCCGGCATCAACGACCACCAGGTGGCCGCGTACGTCGACGACGGTGGCGGCGACCGTCAGTGCCACAGATTCCTCGGTGCAGGTGCCGGATTCAATCTGCTGCGCGTCGTTGTAGACGTAGACGCCCGGGCGGAGTTCGTTGACCGCTCCCGGCATGTGGCGGCGCGCGGTGGGTGTCGACCCGCCGCTGACCACTCGACATTCGATGCCGGCAACGGCCAGTGAGGCGGCCGCCGCCCCCAACGCCCTGGCCTCGTCGGTCGCGGCTTGCAGAGCCCTGCCGGGTCCGTAGCCGTGGCCCGGGAACGTGAACACGCCGTCGATCCGTAGGCCCGCTTCGCTTGCCGCGGCTGCGATGCGGCCGGCCTCCTCCGGAACCGTTCCGCTGCGGTGGTGGCCGCTGTCCACCTCGATGCGCACACCGAGCAGGCCGGCGTCGTCTCCCAGCGCCGATCCCAAGGCGCGTGCCCCCGACTCCGTGGCCACGCCGACCACGACGCGTGCCCTCCGGACCAGCGTGCGGAGCCGCCGGCCCTTGGCTTCGTCGACCCACAGGGGGTACGCGATGAACAGGTCGTCGAACCCTCCGCCGGCGAACACTTCGGCTTCGCCGAGGGTGGCCACGCTCAGGCCGACGGCGCCGGCCTCCAACTGGAGGCGTGCGACGTCGAGGCTCTTGTGGGTTTTGGCGTGCGGACGCAACGCGACACCGGCACCGGCCGCGAACTCGGCCATGGAGGCGATGTTCCGCCGCAATACACGCGTGTCCACGGCCAGGTAGGGAGTGGAGCGGGTCATGGGGGCCTCTCTGTTGGCGGCGTGGGGCGCGTTCCCTCGTCTAATCCGTCGCCCCCACACCATCCGAAAACGTCTAGGGACACCAACCTAACCAGTGCCGCATGCGAAACCTAGCGTCGGTTCCGGGACTCCCCGTGTCCGCGGACCGGGGACTAGTCTGGTAGCGAACCGCTGTGGCGGGCACGATCGGTGCCCGGGCACGGACGCCCGGGCACGGAGTACGTGGGCTGGCGCCCACTCGACGGAAGGACACACGATGTCGGTCTTGGTGGCTCGCACTTCCAGCCCCGAGGGACAGGCGGCCGTCGCCGCCGCCGGCGACTTGTTGGAGGTCGCCCGGACAGAAGACGTCTCCGCCATCGTGGTGGACATCAAGCGACGCAGTCCGGTGGGGAAACTCCTGCTCGGGCCCAACGCGCAGGAGATCCTCCTCGGCGCGTCCGTCCCGGCGATAGCGGTTAAAGCCGCCGGAAACGCCTAATTGGCCGACTCCGGGGGAAAGCGGCGCCGGCTCGGTTGGCTATGGCTCCTGATCGGTTCCGCGGTTCTCACGCAGTCGACGCTGAACCTCGTCAGGCCCATGACCAGCTACAAGCTGCTCGAATTGGGCGCGGACGCCACGGTCGTCGGCGCTGTGACGGCGGTCTACGCCGTCCTTCCGCTGTTCCTGGCGGTGTGGCTGGGCAAGGTCAGCGACCGAATGCCGTCTTTGCGGATCCTGCTGGCCGGAGGAGCCATGCTATTGTCGGCCGGCGCCGGCATCCTCGCGGTTGGGTCCTCCCTTTGGGCGCTCGGTATCGGCAGTGCGATCTTGGGCGTCGGGCACCTCATGTACACCATCGCCGGGCAAAGCGCCGTGGCCCGGCACTCGCGGGAGAGCGAGCTGGACGCGGGGTTTGGCTGGTTCACCGCGGCCTTCGCCGCCGGACAGTTGATTGGGCCGCTGGTCGGCGGGGCCATCGTGGGCACCGCCCCGCTGGGGGATCCGCAGCGCGTGGCCGGCATCGACGTCGCCATGTGGCTTGGCGTCGTTCTGTCCCTGTTGGCGCTTCCCCTGATGCTCGCCAAACCACACCTTCCCGGCGCCGCCGCGCGACGGGCGCGGGACGCGCGCGCCGAGGGAAAACCGCGTGAGGGGGCGCCCAGCGTAGCCGGGATCCTCCGGGTCCCCGGCATGCCCTCGCACATGTTGGCAGGGTTGGCGCTTCTGGCCATGATAGACATTCTGGTCGCGTTCCTGCCCGTGGTGGGCGAACGGGCCGGGGTGGCGCCGCTCTGGATCGGCGTCCTGCTCGCGGTGCGCGGTGGTGCCACGATCCTCTCGCGTGTCTTCCTGCCGGCGCTCGCCCGGAAATGGCGGCGCGAGTCACTGGTGCTGGTCAGCCTCTTTGGTTCGGCCGTGGCGCTGGCCATTCCGCCGCTGGTGATGGAACACGTATGGATCGCGGCGGCCTGCCTCGCAGTCGGCGGCTTCCTTTTGGGACTGGGACAGCCCTTGACGATGACCCTGGTCTCGCAGTCGGTTCCCGCGTCGTGGCGAGGCTCGGCCCTTGCGGTGCGGCTCATGGGCAACCGGTTGGGCCAGGTGGCCATGCCGCTGTTGGCGGGCGTGGCGGCGGCCCCCTTGGGTCCGGCTGGGGCCATCTGGTTCAGCTGCGCGGTGCTGGCGGTCTCCGGTGTCGAGAAGCTGTCACCCGGCCACCGACGGCGCGGCGGGTAGCGGGCAGAAGGGTGCGGCCGCCGGATTTCGGGATCCGTGCGTGCCCTGCTAAAGTTTTACTCGCTTCATTCCCCCGTAGCTCAATTGGCAGAGCATTCGACTGTTAATCGAAGGGTTACTGGTTCGAGTCCAGTCGGGGGAGCACACGGATAGGGCCCCGCCGCTTGGCGGGGCCCTATCGCGTTCCGGGCTTGCGCCGTAGCCACCCCCGGCGCGCCGATGCAACTGTGGCCGCACCTCGATCGGATGGGCCTCCCTGACCGGGCATGATGGTAGTTTTGAAATGCATTGGCCCGCCCGGGCCGAACAGGATGGAGGCTCACGATGGCAGGAAGCACACCTGAACGACGACCGTCTTCCCTGGCGGGATTGGCCAAGGTCGCCGGCAGGCTCGTTCCCAGACAGCTGAACGACGAGATCCAACTTGCCATCGCGCAAATGAAGGCGAAGGGCATCCAGGTGGGCATCGCCGCCGCCATTGCGGCCGTGGCACTGGTGTTCGTTGCACTGCTTGTCGTCGCACTGCTCGTCGCGGGCATCTTGGGCCTCGGGCTGGTTGTGGATCCCTGGTTGGCGGCCCTGCTGGTCGCGGCTTTGCTGCTCGTGTTGGCCGCAATCCTCGGACTCATCGGCTACAGCCGCGTCAAGAAGGCGCTTCCGCTTGTTCCGGAGGACGCCATGCGCGGCATTAAGCACGACCTCGGAATCCTCAAGGAGGGTTCGTCGTTCGATCCGTCCACGCTGGACGAGGAAAAGCCCAAGGACGAGAAGCCGAAAAAGGATAAGGAAGACAAGGACAAGAACCCACCGGTTCCCTATGCCGAACTCCTCCACCGTTCCAAGCAACGTCGCGAGCATCTCACGCGGGTACGTGACCGCCTAGGTCCCAAGCTCGACATGAAGGCCCGCGCGAGCGGCGGTGTGCACCGCGCATCGGCCTTCGCCGAGGCCAAAAAGGGGCAGGCGGCGGCGAGCCTGTCGCAGAAGGCTCCGGCCGGCGACGACACGGCACGGCTGCTCCGGGAGAAATGGCAGCCCCTGGCCGTCATGGCGGCGTCCCTCGTGGCGCTCGTTGCCTTCGTGAGGCAGCTCGTCAGGCGCTAGGTGCCCGTCGGGCCACTGCCGTAACCAACCAACTGCCGTGACCGAGGGAAGGGGGGACCGGTGAGGTTCATCGGCGCCGGGCAGCGCGACGACGTCGTTTACCGTGAGCTCCGCACCTTCTGGACCGTTCCCAACCTGATCACCGTCGGCAGGTTCCTGCTGGTTCCCGTCTTCGTTTGGCTTGTTGCAGTCCAGGATTTCGGCTGGGCGACCGTCATACTGGTGGTCCTGGGCGCCACCGATTGGGTGGACGGCTATCTGGCCCGTCGCCTCAATCAGGTTTCGACGGTCGGCAAGTGGCTCGACCCCTTGGCCGACAGGCTGGCACTGATCACCGTGGCCGCGACTTTCGTCATCGCGGGAATAGCGCCCGCGTGGCTGGTGTACGCAATCGTGGTCCCCGACATCGTCCTGATCGCCAACGCCATGCTGCTTTTCGGCGGCAGCCCCAACCTGCCCGTCAGCAACCTGGGCAAGATCCGAACCGCCCTCCTGCTGGTGGGAACGCCGCTGCTCCTCCTGGACCGCGTGGACGGGATCGCAGCCCCGGCACTAGGCGTGGTGGCGACGACGGTGCTCGCCGTCGGATGCCTGCTCCACGTCATTGCCGCCATCGGGTACCTTATTGCCGCGCGCCGCAAGGCCAATGCCCTGCGCACCGGGAAAAAATGGTCTGGGTAGCGGTATCCTGCGCGGTTGTGGCCGCGTTTTTCCTCGCCTTCGGAACGCAGCGCCAGGGGAGCGCCGTTCGCGCCAGCAGCGGAGGCCTCAGCGTGACCTCGCGTGGCATGCTGCGGCTGCTGCGGAACCCGCGATGGGTCCTCGGGCTGGTCCTGCTGGTGATCGGCATGTCCCTGAACGTCTACGCGCTGGCTTCGGCCCCGTTGACCGTGGTCCAGCCGATCGGTGCCATAGCCCTAGTCATCACCACTGTCGTCAACGCGCGCGAACAATCCATACGGATCAACCGCCCGACGGTCCTGGCCATTACCGCATGCATGGCGGGGAGCATCGGGTTCGTCCTACTGGCCATCAATGTCACCCGCGAGAACCACGGAGTGAGCACCGGCCAACAAGCCACCACAATCATGCTGCTCGCGGTCGTCGTCGCGGCCTTTGGAGGCGTCGCCGCGGCCTTCCGCCACCGGTTGAACGCCTTCTTCTACATCATGGGCGCGGGGGTACTCTTCGGGTTCGTGGCGGTGCTGGTGCGGACGTTGGCGATCTCGCTCCTGGATCCCAACGGGCTGTTTCTGGGAAACGTCTCCTGGTACCTGGTGGTGGCCGTCGCCGTCGCGGGGCTCCTCGGCACGTACTTCGTGCAGAACGCCTATTCCAGCGGACCGCCGGACCTGGTCATCGCCGGGCTGACCGTCGTGGATCCGATCGTCGGGATCGCGATCGGCATCGGCATCCTCGGGGAACTCCAACCCGACGTGCATCCGGTGACGGCGATGTCCATGGCCGGTGCCGCAACCATTGCTATCGTGGGGGTCGTCGCCCTGTCGCGGCACCACCCCGATGTCCTGCAACGGCAAGAGGAAGCGCGCCGCAAGAAGGCGGCGGGCCTCCTCAACCCGTAGTCACCGGTGGGTGCATACGGCCGATTAAGGGGTCGTTCCACGGCCGGCGACACCACGATGCCCCACGACAAGGAGTTCCCACCACGTGACCGGTGAACAGCCACTCAAGATCCTGATCGCCGCGGACACCTATCCTCCCGACGTCAACGGGGCGTCCGTGTTCTGCCACCGGCTCGCGACGGCCATGGCCAAGCGCGGCCACGAGGTGCACGTCGTGGCCGCCAACAGCGAGTCCGGACCCGAGACCATGGAAGTGCTTCCGGAGGCGACGGTCCACCGACTGAGGTCGCACGCCGTTCCCACGCACGAGTCCTACCGGCTCTGCACGCCCTGGAGCGCCAGCCGGGCCGTTGGGCGCATCCTGGATGAGGTGCGTCCAGATGTCGTGCACGTCCAATGCCATTACATGGTCGGCCACGCGGCCATCAACGAAGCGAAAAAACGGGGCATCCGGACGATCGCCACCAACCACTTCATGCCGGAGAACCTCGATCCCTTTCTGCCGTTTCCGAAGTGGTTCAAGCGCGTCGTCGCCAAGAACTCGTGGCGGGACATGGGACACATCATGGGCAGGGCGGACGTCGTCACCACCCCGACGCCGTTGGCGGCTCGGGCGATGAAGCAGCAGGCCCGCCTCGGCAAGGTCCTGCCCCTGTCCAACGGAATCGACTCCAGCCTGTACGAACTGGCGCCGGACGAATCGGTGGAGAAACGCGAGTGGCCGGTTGTCCTGTTCGTCGGGCGACTCGCGGTGGAGAAGAATGTCGATGTGCTGATCGACGCAATCGCCCGGAGCGCCACCGTCCCCGCTCCCCACCTCGAGGTCGTCGGCGGCGGCGAACAGCGCGCGCACCTGGAGCGCCACGCGGCGGAGCGGGGCGTGGCGGACCGCGTCCACTTCCATGGGCACGTGGACGATGCCGAGCTCCGGCGTGCCTACTTGCGCTGCGACGTGTTCTGCCAGCCCGGCACGGCCGAACTTCAGTCCCTGGTGACGCTGGAGGCTTTGTCGGCGTCCCGGCCCGTGCTGCTGGCCAACGCGATGGCGCTTCCCCATCTGGTCGACGACGGGGTGAACGGCTTCCTGTTCACGCCCGGGGATGCGGTGGAGCTCGCCAACCGCCTCGACGCCGTGCTGGCCGCCGACCCCTCGCAGCGGGCGGCCATGGGCGAGGAAGGTCACCGGAAGGCAGTGGCGCACAGCCACGACAAGACGATGGACACGTTCGAGAGCCTGTACCGCGGGGCGACGGCCGACGAATTCCTGTCCGCCACCTGACACTGGCGAGTGGCGAAATCCACTAGGATGGCAGATGCCGTCGGGGGCGAATACCCTCCGCCGGCAACGAGGGGCGATAGCTCAGTTGGTTAGAGCAAGGGACTCATAATCCCTGGGTCGTGGGTTCAAGCCCCACTCGCCCTACAACGGCTGCCGATCGGACGGCGCGACCGGCAGCGACCGAAGCTTCTAGGGTCTTGCGCGAGGAGGTGCCACATGCCGCGGCTGCTGCATATTGCGATGTTCGTCGACCAGCATCCCCGGACGCTCGGTGGCATGCAGACGTCCGTTCGTCTGCAGAGGAAGTTCCTTGAGGCCGAAGGCCACCGCGTCACCATTGTTTCGCCGCGCCGGCGCTCGGACGAGGCGCCGGACGCTTCGCTGATTCCGCTTCCATCGCTGCCGCTGGGGGTGGGGGAGTACGCGCTGACCCTTCCCGGCCGGATATCGGACCGCAGCCTGGAACGCCAGCTGCGCGGAAGGCCGCCGGTCGATGTGGTCCACGTGCAGGCGGACTTTTGGCAGGCCGTGACCGGCTACCGCTTCGCGCGGCGACACGGCCTCCCCGTGGTCCACACGATGCATAACCGCCTCGACGTCGGGCTCGAGGCCACAGTGCCCTTGCCATCCCTGGTCCAGCGGTTGTTCGGCGCGCTCCAGAAGCTTTTCCTGCGGACACCGGGCCCCGCGGCCCGCGACGCATGGCAGTACCTGCGCGCCTTCACCGTCAACGCCCAGGCGGTGACTGCCCCCTCCAGCCACTTCGCCCGGCTGCTTCAGGAGCGCGGGGTCTTCGGCGCAGTGGATGTGGTCCCGAACGGACTCGACGACTCCGTGGCCGCCGAACTGCTCGCCACGCCGAAGCCGCCGCGCACCAGACGCAACCGTCTCGTTTGGATCGGGCGCTTCAGTCCGGAAAAGCGGCTCCTTCCCTTTCTTGAAGCGGTGCGCAGATCAGGGATCGACGCCGAGATCCATATCTTCGGCGACGGCTCGGAGCGGCGTCGGGCCGAAGCGGCCGCCAGAGGCATCTCTCCCGCCAAGGTGGTCTTCCACGGCACCGTCCCGTACCGGGAGATGCTCGCCCACCTGCGCGCCTCGGACCTCCTGGTGCAGACATCCCAGGGTTTCGAAACCCAGGGCATGACCGTTTTCGAGGCAGCGGCGCTGGGAACGCCGGCCGTCCTCAGCGACCACAGGATCGCCGAGGACCTGGCCGGGTCCACCTACTGGCTGACGCCCGACGACACCGTCGACGGATTGGCCGCCGCGATACGGGCGGCCGTGGGCGATTTGCCGTCCGACGGCGCGCGGCCGGCGGACGCCCTCGATCCGTCGACGCTGTTGCAAAGCCGCCACACGCGGTCGATGGCGCATGTCTACGAGCGAGCCATCGGCGCGCGGCGGAACGCCTAACCGGATCCTGCCGCCACGGAGCCGCCGCCTAGCCGGAAGGTCCGTCGCGCGGAACCGGCAGCAGCACCGACGGGCGGCGGTCTGTGACGGTGTTGAGCGGGTCGATGTACTCCCCGTGCAGCCGGAGTCCCCAATGGATGCACCGCCCCGAGCAATGGCCGCCTGTGGCCGCGATCCCGACGGCCTGGCCCGCCGTGACGGCCGCGCCCGCAGGAAACGAGGCCGTGACGGGCTCGAAGCTGGACACCAGCCCGTCCCCATGGTCGATCGTGAGAACCGGGCGGTCCACCACGGTTCCCACGAAGGCGACGATTCCGCCGGCGGGCGCCAGCACCTCGGCCCCGGAACCGGACTCGAGGTCCGCGCCCCGGTGTCCGGCAAGCCATCGCTCGCGCGGGGGATCGAACGGCTCGAGCACCCGCGGCGCGCCGCCGGGCCCGCCGGACACGGGCCAGGTCCATCCCGGTGCGGGCGCCGAAGCGATTCCCCCGGACGGCGCGGCGGGTGGCCCCATGGCGGACCCCGCGGCCAACGGTAGGACCAGTGTCGTCGCCAGCGCGACGGCACGGGTCATGGCGGGAGTCCTCGTCCGAAGTGCCGAGCCGATCCATTCCATTTCGATTCCTTCCGCTTGAGGCATCCATCGTGTCCCGGGACGCCGGCGCCGAAACCCGCCGGTCGGCAACGGTGGAGGACAGCGCCTCAGGAGGCCCTGTGGAGGGGGAGCCGTACGGGCGGAACCGCGCCCAGGCTGTAGTACACTTGTAACCGCAGTTCTGTGCGTCGATGATCCATGCCCGGACCATCGGACATGAAGCTGACTTCGCGCATCGCGCATCCACCCCCCATCCGCCTGTGGCGGACCGTGGGGTGGACCACGCTGTCCACGGTCCGGAAATCCGGTGGTGGCGGGGGCCGGGCAACCGGCGGACGATGCCAGGGGCGCCATCCAACCCGGGTGAATCGCCAACAACCGAAACAATAGGCAGTTACCGCGGCCCGCGAGGGCCGGCCCGCTACTGCCGGAAGGAGTTGCGACATGCCCGTCGTAACCATGCGCCAGCTGCTCGACAGCGGCGTCCACTTTGGCCACCAGACCCGTCGCTGGAACCCGAAGATGAAGCGCTTCATCTTCACTGAGCGCAACGGCATCTACATCATCGACCTCCAGCAGTCGCTGTCCTACATCGACCGCGCCTACGAGTTCACCAAGGCCACCGTTGCCCACGGCGGAACCGTGCTGTTCGTCGGCACGAAGAAGCAGGCACAGGAAGCGATCGCCGACCAGGCGACCCGCGTGAACCAGCCCTACGTCAACCAGCGTTGGCTCGGCGGCATGCTCACCAACTTCCAGACCGTGGCCAAGCGCGTCCAGCGCATGAAGGAACTCGAGGAAATCAACTTCGACGACGTCGCCGGCTCGGGCCACACCAAGAAGGAACTGCTGCTGCTCCGCCGCGAGCTCACCAAGCTGCAGACCAACCTGGGCGGTATCCGCAACCTGACGAAGACCCCCTCGCTGATCTGGATCGTCGACACCAAGAAGGAGCACCTCGCCGTTGACGAGGCCCAGAAGCTTGGCATCCCCGTGGTCGCCATCCTGGACACCAACTGCGATCCGGATGAGGTCGACTTCCCGATCCCGGGCAACGACGACGCCATCCGCTCCGTCAACCTGCTGACCCGCGTCATCGCCGACGCCGTTGCCGAGGGTCTCATCGCCCGCAACAACAAGGCGTCGGGCAACACCGACGCGGCGGCCGAGCCGCTGGCCGAGTGGGAGCGCGAACTGCTCGAGGGCACCACCGAGACCGCCGCAACGGAGGCCCCGGCCGAGGAAGCCAAGACCGAAGAGGCTCCGGCAACCGAAGCCGCCGCAACCGAGGCCCCGGCCGAGGAAGCCAAGACCGAAGAGGCTCCGGCCGAGGCGGCAACCGAGGCTCCGGCCGAGGACGCCAAGTAACCATCCGAGTTTCCGGACCGGCGGGCCGCAAGGTCCGCCGGCTCGGTTGACCGGACGTGCCTTAAGCGGGCCGTTCGGCTAGACAACTAAGAACCACTGAGAATGGGGTTGCACATGGCGAACTACACCGCCGCTGACATCAAGGCCCTTCGCGAGCGCACCGGCGCTGGCATGATGGACGTCAAGAAGGCACTCGACGAGGCCAACGGCGACGCCGACAAGGCCATGGAACTGATTCGCATCAAGGGCCTCAAGGGCGCCACGAAGCGAGAAGGCCGTTCGACCGCTGAGGGCCTCGTGGCCGCCAAGATCGTCGGCGGCAACGTCGGGGTCATGGTCGAGGTCAACTGCGAGACGGACTTCGTCGCGAAGAACGAGAAGTTCATCGCGCTGGCCGACAAGGTCCTTGGGATCGCGGTCGAATCCGCCGCCGCCGACCTGGAGAGCCTCCTGGCCGTCGACGTCGAGGGCAAGAGCCTCGCGGACTACGTCACCGAAGAGGGTGCGGTCCTGGGCGAGAAGGTCGTCGTCCGCCGCCTGGCACGCGTCGAGGGTGGAGCCGTCGACGCGTACCTGCACAAGACCTCCAAGGACCTTCCGGCGCAGGTCGGCGTCCTGCTGGCCGTCGACGGAACGGACGAGGCCGCCGCGACCGTCGCGCACGACGTCGCCGTTCACACCGCCGCGATGGCACCGACCTACCTGACGCGCGACGAGGTTCCGGCGGAGACCGTCGAGAACGAACGTCGCATCGCCGACGAGACGGCACGCGCCGAGGGCAAGCCCGAGGCCGCGCTGACGAAGATCGTCGAGGGACGCCTCACCGGCTTCTTCAAGGAGGGCGTCCTCGTCGACCAGTCCTTCGCGAAGGACGCAAAGAAGTCCGTTGGTAAGGTTCTGGAGGAGGCGGGCGTGAAGGCCACTGCCTTCGCCCGCTTCCGCGTAGGAGCCTAGCAACACACGACGGCGGCGCGTATCCGACCGCCGACGAAGGCAAAGGGGGTGGCCACCACGGGTGGCCGCCCCTTTTTCCTGCCCTTTCGTTCCAGTTTGAGGAGTCACCATGGTAGCCACCGAACATTCGTCCCGCGCGCCCGAATCACTTGAGCGGGCGCCCCGTCGCCGCGTATTGCTCAAGCTCTCGGGCGAGGTGTTCGGCGGCGGCAAGCTCGGTGTCGACCCCGTGACGGTGCGCGGCGTCGCCGAGCAGATCGCCAAGACCGTGGGGCAGGTCGAGACGGCCATCGTCGTCGGCGGCGGCAACTTCTTCCGTGGCGCCGAACTGTCCCAATCGGGGATGGACCGGTCGCGCGCGGACTACATGGGCATGCTGGGCACCGTCATGAACTGCCTGGCCCTGCAGGACTTCCTCGAGCAGGCCGGCGTCGAAACGCGCGTCCAGTCCGCGATCAGCATGGCCCAGGTCGCCGAGGCCTACATCCCCCGCCGCGCCATCCGCCACCTCGAGAAGGACCGCGTCGTGATCTTCGGCGCCGGCGCCGGACTTCCGTACTTCTCCACCGACACGGTCGCGGCCCAGCGTGCGCTCGAGGTGCGCGCCGACGTCGTGCTGATGGCCAAGAGCGGCGTGGACGGCGTCTACACGGCCGATCCGAAGAAGGACCCCAACGCCGTGAAGCTGGACCGCCTGACCTACGACGAGGCGCTGATCCAGGACATCCGTGTGATGGACCAGACCGCGATGACCATGTGCAAGGACAACGGGTTGGAGATGATGGTCTTCGGCATGCAGGGCGAGGGCAACGTTACGCGCGCCATCCTGGGCGAGGAAATGGGTACCTTCGTCACCGTCTAGTGCCCGTGACATAGGATGTTTTGAGAGTCGGAGAACCGGCCGGACGGCCTCGGCGAGGCCCCGGAGACTAAGGAGAAGCAAGTGATCGACGAAACGCTGCAGGACGTGGCCGAGAAGATGGAGCGGACCATCGAGGCCGCCAAGGAGGACTTCGCGACCATCCGTACGGGGCGGGCGAACCCGGGGCTGTATTCGAAGGTCATGGTTGACTACTACGGTTCGCCGACGCCGCTGCAGCAACTGGCGTCCTTCGGCGTGCCTGACGCCCGCACCATCCTCATCACCCCCTACGACGTCACCGCCCTCCGCGCCATCGAGAAGGCCCTGAGCGACTCGGAAGTGGGTGCCAACCCGTCGAACGACGGCAAGTTGATCCGCGTGACGATCCCCGAGCTGACGCAGGAGCGACGGAAGGAATACGTCAAGATCGTCAAGGGCAAGGGCGAGGACGCCAAGGTCGCGATCCGGAACCACCGCCGCAAGGCCAAGGACATGCTGGACAAGATGGTGAAGGACGGCGACGTCGGCGAGGACGACGGGTCCCGCGGCGAGAAGGAGCTCGACGCGTTGACCAAGAAGCACGTCGACTCGATCGACGAGCTGCTCAAGCGCAAGGAATCCGAGCTGCTGGAAGTCTAATGCCCAACTCCACGCCGCCCGACGCGGGGGAGCCCAACCCGGGGCCCACGCCGAAGCCGCAGGCGGGGGCTAACGGCCCCGACAGCTTCTCCCGGCGGTCACTGAGGCAGGCGGCGCCCACATCGCGCGCCGGCCGCGACCTGCCGGCGGCGATCGCCGTCGGACTGGTATTGCTGGTCGGCGTCCTCGTGGGGCTGCTGCTGTTCCCGCTGGCCTTCGTGGTGATCGTGACCCTGTTCGGCGTCCTGGGCAGTTGGGAGGTCGGCCGGGCGCTGGCTGAGTCCAAGGTGGACCTTCCGCTCGTGCCCCTGGCGGTGGGGGCGATCTCCATGCCGTTCTCCGCCTATTACGGCGGCCCGGAGGCGTTGGGTTTCGCCCTCGCCGGGTCGCTGCTGCTGGTGCTGCTGTGGCGCGTCATCGAAGGCGGCGGCGGCGCCACCCGGTCGGTCCTCGCGTCGGTGTTCGTCGCGCTTTGGGTGCCGTTCCTGCTCAGTTTCTCGATCCTGCTGTTCAACGAGGCGGACGGGCCGCTCAAGGTCGCCACGTTGTTGTTGCTGGTCGTCGCGAACGACACGTTCGGCTACCTCGTGGGGGCCTTTCTCGGCAAGCATCCCATGGCCCCGAAAATCAGTCCGAAGAAGTCCTGGGAGGGATTCGCCGGATCCGTGGCCGGCGCCGTCGTCGTCGGCGTTCTGGCCAGCGTCTGGCTGCTCGGCCAGCCGTGGTGGGTCGGCGTGCCGCTGGCGATGGCGACGGTGGCGGCGGCCACGGTGGGCGACCTCTCGGAGTCGATGGTCAAGCGGGAGCTCGGCATCAAGGACATGAGTACGCTGCTGCCCGGGCACGGCGGTTTCATGGACCGGCTGGATTCCATCGTCTTTGCATCTCCCGTCGCCTACATCCTGTTCGTTCTGCTGCTGCCCGGCGCAGTCTAGGGTCTTTGCCACACGACTAGGTAGGATGGGGGAGCGGCGTGCCCAGGCGGTCGCCCCATCGTCATGATTACATCGGTGCACAACGCCGGAGTTGAGGATATCGCTTTGAGCCAGGACCACGCGCAGACAACCCAGACGCCCTTCGAGAGGGTGGCTCCACAGGAATTCGGCTACAGCACCAAGCAGGTGGACCACTTCCTGGCCAGGGCCCGGGCCACCTTCAACGGCACCGGCGACGACGAGAGCGTCGTCACGAGCCACCTCGTCCGCCGCACCGCCTTCGAACCGCAAAAGGGCGGCTACGACGCGCGGGAGGTGGACACCGCGCTCGACCGCCTCGAGGACGTGTTCGCCCAGCGGGAGCGGGATGCGCTGATCGAGGAAGAGGGCGAGGACGCGTGGCTGCAACAGGTCGGCCGCCTGTCCGCGATCCTACGCGGACGCCTGCACCGCGCGCCGGGCGAGCGCTTTCGCCGCCCCACCCGCCGCGGCGCACCCAGCTACAACGTCGAGGACGTCGACGAGTTGTGCGAGCAGCTGCTGGACTACTTCGAACACGACACCCCCATGAGCGTGGACACCGTCCGCCGCGTGGTGTTCCGCGAGGCCAAGGGGCAGGACGGCTACGAGGAAAGCCAGGTGGACGCGTTCCTGGACCGGGTCGTTGAACTGATGGCGTCGATCGACTAGGGCGTTTCCGGCGCGTGGAGGCTGGCCATCACGGCGTCCACGCGTTTTCGCGTGCTTTGGCCGCCGCCCGATGCGCGCGACACCGTGAACATGGTGAGGAACGCCAGCGGAACGGTCCACGCCGCCGGCTGCGACAACAGCTCGTGGATCAGGCCCGAAGTCTCCGGCAGGATGCCGCCGACCGCCAGCGCCGTACCGCAGGACACGGCGCCCGCAGCCATTCCGGCCACCGCGCCGCGAGCGGTCAGCCCCCGCCACCAGATCCCCAGCAGCAGCAACGGGCAGATGGTCGAGGCGGTGAAGGCAAACACCGAACCGATGGCCCCGGCCAGGGCGAACGTGCTTGTGCCGAGCGCGAGCAGCAGCGGGACCACGCACGCCATGACGGTCGAGATCCGGAATCCACGGACCGTGCCGCGGAACAGCCCCTGGCTGATGACGCCCGCCAGGGAGACCACGAGGCCGGACGTGGTGGACAGGAAAGCCGCGAAGGCGCCGCCGACCACGACGGCCGAGAGTGCTTCGCCGGCGGTGCCGCCCACGATCCGTCCGGGGAGCAGAAGGATCGTCGCGTCCGCGTTGCCGGCCGCGGCCAGCTCCGGCGTGTAGGTGCGCCCCAGGACGCCGAGGATGGTCGGGAAAAGGTAGAACAGGCTCAGGAGCCCGATGACGATCGCCGTCGTCCGCCGGGCGGAGGGTCCGTCCGGATTGGTGTAGAAGCGCACCAGGACGTGCGGCAGACCCAGCGTGCCGAACAGCAGCGCGACGATCAACGAGATGTTGCGGTAGATGCCGGCGTCCTCTATCGGGGCTACCGGGGCGTCGAAGGCCTGCCCGTTGGCGGTCGGGGACTCCCCGGCGATCCCCAGGTGGATGAGGATGAAGGCGGTGGGCACCGCCAGCGCGAGGAGCTTCAGCCAGAACTGGAAGGCCTGCACGAAGGTGATGGATCGCATCCCGCCCGCGAGGACGGTCAGGCACACGACCACCATGACCAGAAGCGCCCCCAGCCAAGACGGCAGCGAGGTGGTGATGCCGAGCGTCAGTGCCGCCCCGTGCAGTTGCGGAACGATGTACAGCCAACCGACGACGACGACCAGGACGCTGGTGGCGTGCCGCGCCGCGCGTCCGCCCAGCCGGATCTGGGCGAAGTCGGGCAGGGTGTACGCCCCGGAGCGGCGCAGCGGCGCGGCGACGAACAGGAGCAGCATCAGGTATCCGGCCGTGTAGCCGATCGGGAACCACAGTGCGTCCTGCCCGGAGACCACGATCAGGCCGGCGACGCCCAGGAAGCTGGCCGCCGACAGGTATTCGCCGCCGATGGCGGAGGCGTTCCACCAGGGCTTGACGGTGCGCGAGGCCACGTAGAAGTCGCCGGTGGTGCGGGAGATGCGCAGGCCGTTGAAGGCGATCAGGACGGTGACGGCCGTGACGGCGATGACCGCGGCGAGCGCGGTGGTCGGGTTCATCGGCCGGACACGTCCCGGTAGCGGTCCTCGTTGCGTTGCGCGGCCCGGGTGAACAGGAACGCGCCGAGCAGGATGATGGGGTAGACGCCCAGACCCATGACCAGCCACGGCAGGGGCACGGTGGCGATCCGCGAGGCGTTGATTTCCGGCCATGTCCCGACGAGGACCGCGAGACCCACCAACAGGACCAGGAACCCGATCGCGACGGAGAGCGCCAGACGCAGCTGCGACCGGATGAGCGAGCGCACGTAGAACGAATCCACGGGATCGGCGGGATCGGCGGGATCGCGGCGGGAGGGCCGCAGCCCGGCGCCGTCCGGGGCCACGACCCTGACCCTGCGCGGCGGAACGCGGTCTGCGGTCACGGCGATCCGATCACAGCGGGCGGACCCGGTTTGCGGCGAGCCGCTCGCGGAGGTACGGCAGTGCGCGGCGGCTGACGGGAAGTTCCGTTCCGGCGACCACCACGGAGGCCCGACCCGTCCGCAGCTGGACCCGGTCGATGTGTTCCATGGCCACCAGGTAGCTGCGGTGGATGCGGATATAGCCGGCGGAGGCCCACTGCTGCTCCAGGTCGTTGAGCGGCACCCTGATCAGGTAGCTCGCGTCGGCCGTGTGGAGCCGCGCGTAGTCGCCCTGCGCCTGGACGTAGCGGATGTCGTCCCGGCGGATCATCTTCGTGACGCCGCCCTGGTCCACGGTGACGACCTCCGGCTTCGCGCCGTCGTCCTCCATCAACTCGCAGACGCGTCGCACCGATTCCGCCAGACGCTCGGGCCGGATCGGTTTCAGGACGTAGTCGACGGCGGCCAGCTCGAACGCCTCGAGGGCCTGCGCCTCGTCGGCGGTCACGAAGACGACGGCGGGGGGCCGGCTGAAGCGCGAGATGGTCCGGGCGATGTCCAGACCGGAGAGGGCGGGCATGTGGATGTCGAGGAACAACGCGTCCACCGGGAACTCCTCGAGTGCGCGGAGTGCCTCGGCGCCCGAAGTCGCGCGGTGGATCTGGCCCACGCGGTCGTCTTGCGCGAGCAGATACGCCAGTTCGGCGACTGCCGGGAGCTCGTCGTCGGCGACAACCACATTGATCATGCGCCCTAGTCTATGGCGTGCCGGCTGGCGCCCCGCGGCGGACCCGTGGTGTTGCCCGGCTGGAATTTCGGCACCCGCAACGTGATCAGGGTGCCGGCGCCGGGCGCCGTCTCGATCACCAGCCCGTGCTCGTCGCCGTAGACCTGCCGCAGCCGCACGTCGACGTTGCGCAGCCCCACGTGGACGCCTTCCGTCGTGCCGGCCAGCACGGACCGTAGCGCGTCGGGGTCGATGCCCACGCCGTCGTCCTCCACCGTGATCTCCGCGAATTCCCCACTGTCCCGCGCCGTGAGGGTGACGAGGCCCCCGTCGGCCTTTCCCTCCAGCCCGTGCCGCACCGCGTTCTCCACAAGCGGCTGCAGGGACAGGAACGGGATGACCGTGCCGAGGACCTCCGGGGCGATCGCCAGGGAGACCCTGATCCGGTCGCCGAAGCGGGCCTTCTCCAGCAGGAGGTAGCGGTCGATCGACTGCAGTTCCTCGGCCAGGGTCGTGAAGTCGCCGTGCCGGCGGAAGGAATAGCGGGTGAAGTCGGCGAATTCCACCACGAGCTGGCGCGCCCGCTGGGGGTCGGTGGTGATGAAGGACGCGATCGCGTTGAGGCTGTTGTAGATGAAGTGCGGGCTGATCTGCGCGCGCAGCGCGCGGACCTCGGCTTCCATGAGCAGCGCCCGCGATTCGTCAAGTTCCGCCAAGCCGACCTGGGCCGCCACCCAGGCCGCCACCTCCGTCGTCGCGCGGAGCAGGCCCGCGTCCGCCCGGCGCGCCACCGCGACGACCGTTCCCACCGTGTGGTCCTGGACGAGGATCGGCGCGAACACCGCGTCCCATCCGTCGAGGTGGTGCAGTTGGGTGCGGCCGGAGGCCAGCGCGCTCGCGGCGAATCCCATGAGTGGATCCGGCGGGAGGGAGCCGTCCTCGGAGAGCACCGCCGTCGTGTCCGTCATGGCCAGCCCGTCGCAGGCCAGCAGGCCCCGGAGATGGCGGCTGGCCCCGGCGGCCCCCTCGCGCGTCAGGCCGCTGGCGAGGTGGGGGGCCGCCCGCGAAACGGTGTGCAGCGTCTCGTAGGTGGCCCTGTCGGCGTCGGTTCCCAGATCGCGCGACGAGCGGAAGATCCGGTAGCCGACGAAACCGACCACGGCGATGGCGACCATGACAATGGCCGCGATCATTGTGGTTTCCAAGGCGGTGGACATCATGGCACAACAGTAGACCGCGGGCGGGACCGCGCCATTCGTCGGTCCGGCCCAACCGTTCGTCGCAGGAGGGGCGCCGCTCGGCACGACGCGCCTGTGAGGGTCTTCACAGCGGGGCGCCGCATGAAGGATGGTGATTCAAGTCACTAGCCGCCCGGGCGGACTGTGCCACCCCACAAGGAGGAAGCATGGGCAACACCCCACCATCGGACGCCGGTCCGATCGAGGACTTCACGGAGGTCCAGAACAGCCAAGAGTTCACCGAGCTCCGCCGCACGCACCGCAGTTTCGTATTTCCCATGGCCATCGTGTTCCTGGTCTGGTATTTCGTTTATGTCCTCATGGCCGCGTACCTGCCGGAGTTCATGTCCATCAAGGTCTTCGGCAACGTCAACATCGGCCTGTTGCTGGGCTTGCTGCAGTTCGTTTCCACGTTCGTGATCACGGGGCTGTACGTGTCCTTCGCGAACCGCAGGCTCGACCCCAAAGCCACCGCACTCCGCCACCGGCTGGAAGCGCAGATCGGCACCAAGGAGGCAAACCAGTGAACGTCACCCCACTCGCGGCGGCCGCCGAATCCACGAAGGTCGGCGACCCCCTGGTCAATATGCTGATCTTCGCGCTTTTCGTCGGCGTGACGCTCGTCGTCGTGCTGCGCGCCAGCAAGAACAACAAGACCGCGGCGGACTACTACGCCGGCGGACGCTCCTTCACCGGCGGGCAGAACGGCACCGCCATCGCGGGCGACTACCTCTCGGCGGCATCCTTTCTGGGCATCGTCGGCGCGATCGCCATCAACGGATACGACGGGTTCCTCTATTCCATCGGTTTCCTCGTGGCCTGGCTCGTGGCCCTGTTGCTCGTCGCCGAGCTCCTGCGCAACACGGGCAAGTTCACCATGGCCGACGTGCTCTCGTTCCGCCTCAAGCAGCGCCCCATCCGCATCGCCGCGGCAACCACCACGCTCGCGGTCTGCCTGTTCTACCTTCTGGCGCAGATGGCCGGAGCCGGCGCGCTGGTCTCGCTGCTGCTCGGCATCGACGACCGGCTCGGGCAGTCCCTGGTCATCACCGTCGTCGGCGGCCTGATGATCCTCTACGTTCTGGTCGGCGGAATGAAAGGCACCACTTGGGTCCAGATCATCAAGGCCTGCCTGCTGATCGCCGGCGCGTTCGTGATGACCGTCTGGGTCCTGGCCATCTACGGCTTCAACCTCTCCGCGCTGCTGGGCGACGCCGTCGCGTCGGCCGGCACCGAGGCCATCCTGAACCCGGGCCTGCAGTACGGGGCCAGCTCGATCACGAAGCTGGACTTCCTCTCGCTCGGCCTGGCGCTGGTCCTCGGCACCGCCGGACTTCCGCACGTCCTGATGCGCTTCTACACGGTTCCGACCGCCAAGGAAGCCCGCAGGTCCGTCGTGTGGGCCATCTGGCTCATCGGCGCGTTCTACCTGTTCACCCTGGTCCTCGGCTACGGCGCCGGAGCGCTGATCGGCGCGGACCGGATCAAGGCGGCCCCGGGCGGCGTGAACTCCGCGGCTCCGTTGCTCGCGTTCGAACTCGGCGGGTCGCTACTGCTCGGCGTGATTGCAGCGGTCGCCTTCGCCACCATCCTGGCGGTGGTCGCCGGGCTCACCATCACGGCGGCGGCGTCGTTCGCCCACGACATCTACGCGAACGTCATCGCCAAGGGCAAGACCACCCCGGAGAAGGAAGTGAAGGTCGCCCGCCGCACGGTCATCGTGATCGGCATCCTGGCGATCGCCGGCGGCATCGGCGCCCAGGGCCAAAACGTTGCCTTCCTGGTGGCGCTGGCCTTCGCGGTGGCGGCCTCCGCGAACCTGCCGACCATCCTGTACTCGCTGTTCTGGAAGAAGTTCAGTACCCAGGGCGCGGTTTGGTCCATGTACGGCGGGCTTGCCACCGCCCTGCTCCTGATCGTCTTCTCGCCGGTCATGTCCGGCAATGAGACGGCCATGATCCCAGGGGCCGACTTCGCGATCTTCCCGCTGAAGAACCCTGGCCTGGTCTCGATCCCGCTCGCGTTCTTCCTGGGCTGGCTGGGCACTGTCCTGGACAAGCGCACGGAGGACCCGGTGAAGCAGGCCGAGATGGAGGTCCGTTCGCTCACCGGCGTCGGCGCCGAGAAGGCCGTCGACCACTAGGGCGGCACGGCGCCATCCGGCGCACCACCTTCGGAACCCCCGCGGCGCATACCTTGCGCCGCGGGGGTTCCGTCGTTGTGGACACGGGGGTTCCGGCCGGCCCCGGACCGGTCCTCAGGCGGAGCGGGGCGTAGCTTCGGTGGCCAGCAACGGCCGCATGCGGTGCGGAATCAGCTCCGCCATCGAGATGGACGTGTCCGCGCGGTCGACGCCGTCGATGTGCAGGATGGTGCCGTTGACACGGAACAGGTCCTCCGCATCGCGGGCGACCACGCGCGCGAGTATGTCGGCGCTGCCCGTGAGGCCGTGGGCCTCCACGACCTCGGGTATCTCGGTCAGCGACGAGACGATGTCGCCGAGGAGCCGCTGCTGGACATGGATGTGGACGAAGCTGGTGATCGGGTATCCGAGCGCGGTGGGATTGACCCTGCGCTCGAAGGGGAGGAACGCTCCGCGGTTCTCGAGGCGCAACGTGCGCGCTTGGACGGTGTTCCGTGAGATGCCCAGTTGCTGCGCCAGCGACAGGACGGTGGCCTTGGGGTCGAGGGCCAGGGCGTCAAGGAGTCGAAGGTCGGTGTCATCCAATGCGTGCATAGTGCGCAACTTTAGCACCGTCGGATACCCCGAAATAGTGCATAGTGATGAGTTTCGGTGCGCTAGGTTGTGCGTCGATCCTCCTGTGAGTAGGGTCACATCAAGCCGCGACGACGTATCGCGGCACCGTCCGGCGCTCGCGGCCACAAGCCGCGGGCGGTGAACAATCGAGAGACAAGGGCCCACCACATGTCCCTGCACGAGGCAGCTTCGACCGTTCGGGGCGGCGGTCCGGCGCAACTGATTTCCCCGTCCGGCGAGCGGACGTCCCACCCGGACCTCGACCCGTGGGTGGAGGACATCGACGCGCCCGCGCTGGCGGCCCTCTACACGGATATGGTCGCCGTCCGTCGGATCGACACGGAGGCGACGGCGCTGCAGCGCCAGGGCGAACTCGCGCTGTGGCCCCCGCTGCTCGGTCAGGAGGCCGCGCAGATCGGCTCCGGGCGCGCGTTGCGCGAGAGCGACTTCGTGTTTTCCTCCTACCGCGAGAACGGCGTCGCCTTCTGCCGGGGAGTGGACGCCGAGGACATCCTGCGTGTCTGGCGCGGGAACGCCGCCAGCGGCTGGGATCCGTTCGAGCTGAATATGGCCACGCCGCAGATCATCATCGGCGCGCAAACATTGCACGCCGCCGGCTACGCCATGGGCATCAAGTTCGACGGCGGCGAGGAGGCCGCGATCACCTACTTCGGGGACGGCGCGACCAGTCAGGGGGACGTGAACGAGGCACTGGTCTTCGCGGCCAGCTACCAGGCTCCGGTCGTGTTCTTCTGCCAGAACAACCACTGGGCCATCTCCGAGCCCGTGTCTTTGCAGACGCACACCCGGATCGTGGACCGCGCGGCCGGTTTCGGCATCCCGGGCATCCGCGTCGACGGGAACGATGTCCTGGCCTGCCTCGCGGCCACGCGCCAGGCGCTCGATAGGGCACGCTCCGGCAACGGCCCGACATTCATCGAGGCCGTCACGTACCGCATGGGTCCGCACACGACCGCCGACGACCCGACGCGCTACCGCGACGCCAACGAACTCGAGGACTGGCGGGCCAAGGATCCCATCGACCGGCTCGAGGCGCACCTGACGGCGCTGGGCCTGGACCCGGAGGAGTTCAACGGTGCCGCGTCGCGCCGGGCGGACGAGGTTGCCGCGAAACTCCGCGCGGGCGTGATCGCCATGCTCGACCCCGAACCGATGGACGTCTTCGAACACGTGTACGCGACTCCCAACACGTGGCTGGAGCGGCAGAAACAGCACTATTCCCTGTACCTGGAGCAGTTTGCCGGCGCCCCCGCCGCGGAAGGAGACGCGCGATGAGCGCCATGGCGTTTGGGAAGGCCATCAACACCGGTCTGAGGCAGTCCATGGAGGGCGACCCCAAGGTGGTCCTGATGGGCGAGGACATCGGCAAGCTCGGGGGAGTCTTTCGCGTCACCGACGGACTGCAGAAGGACTTCGGCGAACACCGGGTGATCGACACGCCGTTGGCGGAATCGGGCATCGTCGGCACCGCGATCGGTATGGCCTACCGCGGCTTCCGCCCGGTCGTCGAGATCCAGTTCGACGGATTCGTCTACCCGGCGTTCGACCAGATCGTCAGCCAAATCGCGAAGCTCCATTACCGTACGCGCGGCCAGGTACGCATGCCGCTGACCATCCGCATCCCCTTCGGGGGCGGCATCGGATCGCCCGAGCACCATTCGGAGTCGCCGGAGGCCTATTTCGCCCACACGGCCGGACTGCGTGTGGTCAGCCCGTCCAACCCCCAGGATGCGTTCACGCTGATCCAGCAGGCGATCTCCTGCGACGACCCGGTGGTCTACTTCGAGCCGAAGCGGCGCTACCACGAGAAGGGCGACGTCGATCTGGACTCCCTGGCGTCCGCGCTGCCGATGGGTTCCGCACGGGTCGCGGCCCCGGGGGACGACGTCACGCTCGTGGCATACGGGCCGCTGGTCAAAACGGCGCTCACCGCGGCGGTCGCCGCCGCCGACGAAGGCGTTTCCGTGGAGGTCATCGACCTCCGGTCGCTCTCCCCGGTGGACTTCGCGCCGCTGGAGGCGTCCCTGCGCAGAACGGGGCGGCTGGTGATCACGCACGAGGCCGGCCAGCATGGCGGACTCGGAGCCGAGCTGGCGGCAAGCCTCACCGAACGCTGCTTCGACTTCCTGGAACACGCGCCGGTGCGCGTCACCGGCTTCGACATCCCCTATCCAGCCTCGAAACTGGAGATGCACCACCTGCCCGACCTCGACCGCATCCTCGACGGCGTCGACCGCGCCCTTGGACGTCCGAACTCCCTTAGCTCACTGGAAGGCTAGCGCCGTGTTGAAGGTATTCAAGCTTCCCGACCTGGGCGAAGGCCTCACCGAGTCGGAAATCCTCGCGTGGCACGTGGCAGTTGGCGACGTCGTCACGCTCAATCAGGTGATCGCCGACGTGGAGACGGCCAAAGCCGTCGTCGAGCTTCCCTCGCCGTATGCCGGGACCATCGCCGAGCTCCACGAATTGCCCGGAACCGTCGTGGAGGTGGGCAACCCGATCGTTTCCTTCGAGGTTCCCGGTGGCGAGGCCCCGTCGGACGCCGACGCGGACGCGGAACCGGAACAGAAGCGGGAGCCGAACCTGGTGGGGTACGGCGCCGCCGTCGAGAAGTCCGGCAGGCCCGCCCGCAGGCAACGCGCGACGGCGGTGGCGTCGACGTCCACGCCGGAACCGGCGCCGGCGCCCGCGGCCGCGGCCGCGGCGGAGCCCGCATCGACCGCCGGGGGCACGACGGCGGATCGCCCCCGTTCCACGCCGCCGGTCCGCAAGCTGGCGCGGGACTTGGGCATCGAACTGGACCGGATCGCGGGCACGGGACCGCGCGGACTGATCACACGAGAGGACGTCCTGGCGTCCGGTAACGTCGCCGCCGCCGGCGGTGCGGTCGGCCCGGAGCGCGGGGGTGCGGCGGCACCCGGTCGCGTCGCGGGAACGCCTGGCCGCGCGACGCCGGAGGACGCTCCACACGTGCGGACGCTGGGCAACCAGCCGCGGGAGGTCCGGACGGCCATCCGTGGCGTCCGCAAGCACACGGCCGCCGCGATGGTCTCCAGCGCCTTCACGGCCCCGCATGCCACCGAGTTCCTGACGGTGGACGTGACGCCGACCATGGAGTTACTCGAACGGCTGAGGGCCAACCGGCTCTTCGCTGGCATCAAGCTCACCCCGTTGACGATCGTGTCCAAGGCCGTCTGCTTCGCGCTGGAGCGCACGCCGTCTCTGAACTCGCGGTGGGACGAGGCCGCTCAGGAAATCGTCCAGCTGAACTACGTCAACCTGGGCATCGCCGCCGCGACGCCCCGCGGGCTGACGGTTCCCAACATCAAGGACGCGCAGTCGCTGGATCTCGCGGGCATGGGACGGTCCCTGGCGACCCTGGCCGAAACCGCGAGGGCCGGCAAGACCTCGCCCGCGGACCTGTCGGGCGGCACCATCTCCATCACCAACGTGGGCGTCTTCGGCATCGATGCGGGAACGCCGATCCTCAACCCGGGAGAGGCGGCCATCCTGGCCATTGGCCAGGTCCGGCGCACGCCGTGGGAGCACTTGGACGGGATCGCGCTGCGCCAGGTGATGACGTTGAGCCTGTCCTTCGACCACCGGCTGGTTGACGGCGAGCAGGGCTCGCGGTTCCTGGCGGACGTCGGAACGATGCTGGCGGATCCGGGCATGCTGATCGCCATGATCTAGGGCGGATGGGGCTAGGAGAGCTCCATGATGAATTCCTTGACGACGGCCGCGCGGGCGTTGGCGAATCCCTGCACCTCGTCGATGACCGTGAAGCCGCGTCGCTCCAGTACCTTTTGGGAGCCGATGTTGTCGGTGACGACGCGGGCGCGGATCGGGCGCTGGGCGAATTCGCGCAGGAAGGCGTCGACGGCGCTGGTCGTGACGCCCTGGCCCCAATAGTCCTTGTCGGTCCAGAAACTGATTTCCGGGAAGCCTTCGTTCGGGTAGGCGAGGACGGATCCAACCACCTTGCCGTCGTGTTCGATGGTCCGCACGGAGATTTCCGGGTCGCTGAGGATCAAGCCCCAGTGGTGGTCGAAGACCCCCCGGTCCGCCGGGTTTTTCGCCGTGAACGCGGCCATCTGGTTGGCCTCGGGATCCTGCTGGTGCGCGAAGAACCAGTCCAGGTCCTGGGGCTCAACGGGGCGTAGCTTCACGGCAAAAACCTCTCTCATAACAACACTGTTCCGCTTCCTACCCTACCGGGGCGCACGCGGCCGCGAACGCCATCGAGGTCAGGCGCGCCCTGAGTGGCGCGGGGGGTCCCTCGCCGCGGGCCGCCGAGTGCCGGGTGGAGTTCATCAGTCCGAACACGGCCTGCGCGCGGAAGCGGGCCGCGGCCAGGTCCTCGGCGGGATGCAACGCCAGAAACTGCTCGGCCCACACGTCGATGTACGCGCGTTGAAGACGGCGGACGGACGCCCCGTCGTCGTCCGCGAGGCTGGACAGCTCGCGGTCATGCACCCGAATGACGTCGGGGTTGCCCAGGGCGAAGTCCGCGTGGAACCCCACCAGGCGCCACAGCGTGTCGGAGGCGTTGCCGCCGTCGGACACCACGCGCCGGCCCCCCTCCAAAAGGTCCTCGCTGACGCCCACCAGCAGCGCTCCCAGCACGGCGGCCTTGCCCGGGAAATGCCGGTAGACCGCCGGGCCGCTGATGCCGGAGGCGGCACCGAGGTCCTCGATCGAGACTCCGCGGTAGCCGTGGAGGGCGAACAGGCGCGCGGCCTCGGCAAGCAGCGTGGTGCGGCGGGTCGCCTTGGCCTGGCTTCGGCCGCTGGGGAAGGGCTGGCGGGCGGTCATGGCACCCCCGTCTCCCGCCGGGGCGGGCATCACATGATTCGCTGGACATTTCGGGTAACGAACACTAACGTCGTTTTCGGTTAATGAACACTAACCGAGTCATTTGCGCCACCGGAGGAAACCCACCATGCCAAATTTTGAGCTCGAGGACGAATACCAGGATCTGGTGGACACCGTCCGCGACTTTGCCGACCAGGTGGTTTCCCCGGTCTCCGCCAAACACGACGAGGAACACAGTTTCCCGTACGAGGTGGTCGCCCAAATGGGCGAGATGGGCCTGTTCGGCCTGCCGTTCTCGGAGGAATTCGGCGGAATGGGCGGGGACTACTTCGCGCTGGCGCTGGCCTTGGAGCAGTTGGGCCGGGTCGATCAGTCCGTGGCGATCACGCTCGAGGCCGGGGTCTCCCTGGGCGCCATGCCGGTCTACCGGTTCGGCACGCAGGCGCAGAAGGAGAAGTGGCTTCCGGAGCTCGCTTCCGGCAAGTCGCTGGCCGGCTTCGGGCTGACGGAGCCGGAGGCCGGGTCCGACGCCGGAGGCACCCGGACCACCGCGCGGCTGGAGAACGGGCAGTGGGTGGTCAACGGCAACAAGGAATTCATCACGAACTCCGGCACCGACATCACCCAGCACGTCACCGTCACCGCGGTCACGGGGACCTCCGAGCGCGCGGACGGGTCCGTGAAGAAGGAGATTTCCACGATTCTCGTTCCGGCCGGGACGCCCGGATTCCGCGCCGAGAAGGCCTACAACAAGGTCGGGTGGAACGCCTCGGACACCCATCCGTTGACGCTGAAGGACGTTCGGGTCCCGGAGGAGAACCTCCTGGGGGAGCGCGGGCGCGGCTACGCGAACTTCCTCTCCATCCTGGACGAGGGCCGCATCGCGATCGCGGCGTTGGCCACGGGAGCCGCGCAGGGATGTGTCGACGAGTCCGTCCGCTACGCGAAGGAGCGCACCGCCTTCGGCCGCAACATCGGCAGCTACCAGGCCATCCAGTTCAAGATCGCGAGGATGCAGGCCCGCGCCCACACCGCCCGCCTGGCCTACTACGGCGCGGCGTCGAAGATGCTGGCGGGCAAGCCGTTCAAGACCGAGGCCGCCATCGCGAAGATGGTTGCCGGCGAGGCCGCCATGGACAACGCCCGCGACGCCACGCAGGTCTTCGGCGGATACGGCTTCATGAACGAGTTCCTGGTGTCCCGCCACTACCGGGATTCCAAGATCCTCGAGGTGGGCGAGGGCACCACGGAGGTGCAGCTGATGCTGATCGCGCGCGAACTCGGCCTCTAGCCGATCCAGGCGTAGCGGTTCTCCGGCCGGCCGGCGGTCCCGTACCGCGGCGCGAGCCGCGCGTGCCCCGTCGCGACCAGGTGCTCCAGGTACCTGCGCGCACTCACCCGGGCCATGCCCACCCGCGCGGCCAGCTCCGCGGCGGAGGTGTCGGCCCCCAGGTCGCGGAGATCCGCGACGACGGCGGCCAGCGTCGCCGCGGAGAGCCCCTTGGGCAGGGATGCCGCGGGGGCGGACGACGCCGGGCGCGCGGGTATGCTCCGGGCGCGGAGCCGGTCGATGGCGGCCTGGTCCAGGTCCCGTTCGGTCGCCAGATGCGCGGCGAGGTCGCTGCGGTGCGCGGCGTACTCGTCGAGGCGCCCGCGGAATTCGCGCGCCGTGAACGGCTTGACGAGGTACTGGACCACGCCGCCGGCGAGCGCCGCCCGCACTGTCTCGAGCTCCCGCGAGGCCGTGATCGCGAAGACGTCGACGGCGGGGGTGTCCGCGCCGCGTAGCCGTCGCAGCACCTCGATCCCGCTGATGCCGGGCAGGTGGATGTCCAGCAGGACCAGGTCCGGCCGGAGCTCGCGAAGCTGGGCGAGGCCGTCCTCGCCGGTGTGCGCCGTCCCGACCACCTCGAACCCGCCGTGGGCCATGAGGAACCCCTCGTGCAGTCCTGCCACCGCGGGGTCGTCGTCGATGATCAGGACGCGAATCACGTCTGTGCTCCCGCCGGTGGAGGGGTTCGGTTGCGGGACGGCGTAGCCGCGGTCGCGCCGGATGGGAGCCGCAGGGCGAAGCAGGCGCCGCCCAGCTCGGAGGCCCCGGCGTCTGCGGTCCCGGCCCGTCGGTCCACCACGCGGCGCACCAGCGCCAGGCCGATGCCGCGCCCCCCGGCGGCGCCGGGACGCTCCGCCTTGCCGCTGACGCCGAGGTCCCACACCGGGCCGGCGAGCCCGGCGGGGATCCCGGGCCCGTCGTCGTGCACCTCGACGACCACGGCGCCGTCGTCGTCCGACGCGACCAGCACCTCGATGCGGCCGTCGTGGCCCACCGCCTCCAGCGCGTTGTCCACGAGGTTGCCCAGGATCGTCACCAGGTCCGCCGTCATGCGGGCGTCCCCCGGCGCGTAGGCGGACTCCGGGTCCAGCGCCACCTCGATGTCCTTCTCGCGCCCGATCACCGTCTTCGCCAGGAGCAGCGCCGTGACCTCGGGATCGGTGATGCCCGCGAGCGCGCCGTTGCCCCACAACGCGCCGCCGGCGTCCATCCGTCCGATGAAGTCGACGGCCTGTTCCGTCTGTCCCAGCTCGAGCAGGCCGGAGATGACGTGCATGCGGTTCGAGTGCTCGTGTGCCTGTGCGCGGAGCGCCTGCGTGGTGTCGCGCTCGCCGGTGAGCTCCCCGAGGGCCCGGTGTAGTTCGGTCTGGTCGCGCAGGATGAGCATGCCGCCGACGATCCGGCCGCCCACGACGCCGGCCGTGGCCTTCGCGACGAGCACGCGCTCGCCGGCGAGGACCAGTTCCGCCGTGCCGTCGGCGTCGTCCAGGACCCGGGCCACGGACTCCTCGAGGACCTCGCGGGCGGGGCGCCCGGCGGCGTCGCCGCCGAGCCCCAGCAGGCGCGTGGCCTCGTCGTTGACCAGGGTCACCCGTCCGGTCGAGTCGGTTGCCACCACGCCTTCGCCGATGCCGTGCAACATGGCGTCCCGGGCGGTGAGGAGTTCGGCGATCTGCTCCGGTTCCTGCCGGTGGATCCGCAGCCAAACGAGCCGGGACACGTAGAACGCCCCCGCTCCGCCGACGACGGCGGCCACGGCCAGCCAGGCCGCGAGCACGGGCAGGGCCTCCAGCAGGTCGTCGGTGATCTCGCTTTCCAGGATGCCAACGGACACGCTGCCGATGATCTCCTCCCGGTCGTCGCGGACCGGAACCTTCACGCGCCACGAGGAACCGAGCGTGCCGGTTTCCGTTCCGACGAAGGTCTCGCCGGACAAGGGCACCGAGGGGTCGGTGGACACGCGCTCGCCGATGCGGCCGGGGACGGGGTGGGAATAGCGGATCCCGTCGGCGTCGGTCACGACGACGTAGGTGACGCTGGTGGCCTGCCGGATCAGCTCGGCGATGGGTTGGATCGCCTGGGCCGGGTCGGCGTCGTCGTACGCCTCCACCACCGAGGGAAGGCGCGCGACGGACCCGGCGACGCCGACCATGCGTTCCCGGTGGGCCTCGCGGATGCCTTCGGCCTGCAGCGTGGCGGCGACGACGCCTGCCACGCCGATCACCAGAAGCATGATGGCGACCTGGAGCAGCAGCAGCTGGCTGCGGAGGGTAACGGTTCGGAGCACCGAACGATTCTGTCACGTGACACAGTTCACAGCGCGTCTTCCCGGGCGTCCTCGGTGCGACCAATATGACCAATACCTCCAGTATCACCACATGCTTCCGCCCGATCGGAAGGCTTCCTAGGGTGAATCGAAGTTCGGGGTGACGATCGTCACTCCGGTGTGACGCACCCACAGATCGAGGAAGATCCATGAACAACGCCATCACCCCCGCCGCCCGCCGCACCGCCCTGGCCGTCACCGCGGCCGCCGTCGTCTTCGCGCTGTCCGCCTGCGGCGGCTCCGCCGACGAGGCGGCCTCGGCGGACGGCCAGATCGACAAGCTGAACATCATCGTCCCGGCCAACCCGGGCGGCGGCTGGGACCAGACCGGACGCTCGATGCAGAAGGACCTGCAGGAAAACGACCTGGTCGGTTCGGCGCAGGTGCAGAACGTCGGCGGCGCCGGCGGCACCAACGGCCTGGCGAAGCTGGCCACGGAGAAGGACCCGAACACGCTGATGGTCATGGGCTACGTGCTGGTCGGCTCCGTGGAGACGAACAAGTCGGAGAGCCGCATCGAGGACACGACGCCGATCGCCCGCCTGACGGAGGAGCCGCTGGTTCTCGTCGTGCCCGCCGACAGCCCCTACCAGACCACGGCGGACCTGGTCGCGGACATCGAGGCCAAGGGCAAGGGCGTCGCCGTCACCGGCGGCTCGGCCGGCGGCGCGGACCACATCCTGATGGGTCAGATCCTCCAGCAGCAGGGCATTTCGCCCGACCAGCTGAACTACATCGGTTACTCGGGCGGCGGCGAGTCCCTGGCCGCGCTCCTGGGCAACAAGGTCCAGGCCGGCATCTCCGGCGTGGGGGAGTACGCCGAGCAGGTCAAGGCCGGCAAGGTCCGCGCCCTGGCGGTGTCCGGCGAGGCCGAGGCGCCGGCGCTTCCGGGCGTCGCGCCGCTGACGGAACAGGGCATCGACGTCGTCCTCACCAACTGGCGCGGCGTCGTCGCCTCCGGCAACATCGACGAGGCGCAGGCGGACAAGCTCACCGAACTGGTGACCTCCATGCACGGCACCGACGACTGGAAGAACACGCTGGAGACCAACAACTGGGACGACGCCTTCCTCGCCGGGGACGAGTTCGACGAGTTCCTCACGGAGGACATCGCCAAGGTCAAGACCACGCTGTCCGACATCGGCTTGGTCAAGTAGCCGTGGAGACCACGCAGAAGAATCTCGGTGAGGTGCTCTTCGCGCTGGTCTTCGTCGTCCTCGGCATCGCCGGGTTCATGCTCGCCGGGGCCATCGAGGTCCCCGAGCTGGAGACCGGCATGGGCCCGCGCGCGTTCCCGTACATCGTGAGCGGGGCGCTGGCGGCCGTGGGGGCGGGACTGGTCTTCCAGGCGCTCCGCGGCCGCCTCGGCGCCGCCGAGGAGGGCGAGGACGTCGACGCCGACGCGTCGATCGACTGGTTGACGATCGGCAAGCTCGTGGGCTTCGTCGTCGTGCACATCCTGCTGATCGAGCCGGCCGGATGGCCGGTCGCGGCGGCCGTGCTGTTCGCGGGGGCCGCGTGGACGCTGGGCGCCAAGCCGTTCTGGCGCTCGGTGCTGATCGCCGTCCTCCTCTCACTGCTCCTGCAGTACCTCTTCGGCGGCCTCCTGGGCGTCTCCCTGCCCCCGGGCCCGCTGCTGGAAGGAATCGACATCCTCAATGGATAACCTGAACCTGCTCCTGGAGGGCTTCGCCACCGCCGCGCAGCCCATCTTCCTGCTGTACGCGCTGTTCGGCGTTTTCGTGGGCACCGCCGTCGGTGTCCTGCCCGGCATCGGCCCCGCCATGACCGTGGCGCTGCTGATGCCGATCACGTACTCGCTGGAACCCACCGCCGCCCTGATCGTCTTCGCGGGCATCTACTACGGCGGCATGTACGGCGGATCGACAACCTCCATCCTGCTCAACACACCCGGCGAATCAGCCTCGATCGTCACCGCGCTCGAGGGCAACAAGATGGCCAAGGCGGGACGCGGCGCCGCCGCGCTGGCGACGGCCGCCGTCGGATCCTTCGTCGCCGGAACCATCGCCACCGTGCTGTTGACGTTCCTGGCGCCGATCATCGTGGAATACGCCATCAACCTGGGCCCCGTGGACTTCGTGGCCCTGATGATCGTCGCGTTCCTAACCATCGGCGCGCTGCTCGGGGCGTCGGTCCTGCGCGGCATGGCCTCGCTGACGCTCGGCCTGTTCATCGGGCTCGTCGGCGTGGACGACACCACGGCCCAACAGCGCTACACGATGGGCATTCCGGGCCTCGCGGACGGAATCGACGTCGTTCTCGTCGCCGTCGGCCTGTTCGCGCTCGGCGAGGCGCTCTACGTGGCGGGGCGCCTGCGCCGCGGACCCGTGGAGGTCATGTCCGTGGGCAAGGCCAAGGGAGCGGGCTGGATGACCCGCGACGACTGGGGCCGGTCCTGGAAGCCGTGGCTGCGCGGCACGTTCATCGGCTTCCCGATCGGCACCGTGCCGGCCGGCGGGGCCGACGTCTCCACCTTCCTGTCCTACGCCGCCGAGCGGAAGCTGGCCAAGGGCAAGAACCGCAAGGAGTTCGGCCGTGGCGCCATCGAGGGCGTCGCCGGTCCCGAGGCGGCCAACAACGCGGCCGCCGCCGGCGTCCTGGTGCCGCTGCTGACGTTGGGCATTCCCACGACGGCGACCGCCGCCATGATGCTCACCGCCTTCCAGCGCTACCAGATCCAGCCAGGACCGCTCCTGATGGAGACGAACGCCGCCCTGGTGTGGGCGCTCATCGCCAGCCTGTACATAGGCAACGTGATGCTGCTGGTGCTCAACCTTCCGCTGGTGGGACTGTGGGTGAAGATCCTGCAGATCCCGCGGCCGTACCTCTACTCGGGGATCCTCGTGTTCGCGGGACTCGGCGCGTACTCGGTGAACTTCGCGACCATGGACCTCGTGATCCTGCTGGCGGTGGGCATCCTCGGGTTCTTCATGAGGCGCTACGGCTACCCGGTGGCGCCCATGGTGGTGGCGATGATCCTCGGCCCGATGTTCGAGGTCCAGCTGCGCCGGTCGCTGCAGATCTCGCAGAACGACCTCACCGCGCTAGTCTCCACACCGTTCACGTGGTTCGTCTACACGGCGCTTGCGCTGCTGTTCGCGGCGTCGTACTGGATCAAAAGGAAGCAGAAGGCCATGGAATCCGAAACCCTCGAGATGGCGGCATGAGCGCGGCGCGGCGGACGCCGACCGGCAGGACGGTGGTGCTCGGGTATGTGCCCAGCAAGATCGGCCTCGCGGCCCTGGCGGCCGCCATCGGGGAGTGCCGGCGCCGTGGCGCGCGCCTGCTGGTGCTCAACACCACGCGGGCGGACCGGCACGTGGACCCGAACTACGCCCACGCGACGGCGATGGAGGAGCTCGACGCCGCGCTGCGGGCCGGCGGCGTGGACTTCGAGGTCCGGCACTTCACCTCGTCGCAACTGGCCTCCGAGGACGTGCTGGACGCCGCGGAGGAAACGGGGGCCGAGCTGGTCGTCGTCGGCATCCGGCGGCGGACGCCCGTGGGGAAGCTCATCCTGGGTTCGGACGCGCAGCGGATCATCCTCGACGCCGACTGCCCCGTGCTGGCGGTCAAGGCGTAGGAGCGCTCCCCTCCGCGGGCGGCGGGTGGGTCTGCGAGACTTGCCGGATGGAAGACGAAGGCCTGGATTCGACCTACACGACCATCGAGTCGGTGCCCTACGTCCGGCTGTTCGTGGACCACGGCGAAAGCCCCGTATGGGCCTGGGACGCGGTCGGGTACGCCGAACTCGGGATGCCCGAGGACCTGGAACGCCGGATGCGGGCATGGGAGCGGACGTACCACGCCGGCGGGTGGGAATCCACGGGGTTCCCGCCCGCCACCGTCGTCAACCGCCACCGCGCCGAAGGGGTCCTCGTGGCGCTCCTGCTGGCGGAACACCTGGGACGAACCGTGGCCGTCGAATTCGCGGCCGGAACCGCCGGCGGCACCAACGCGTGGGACGACGCCACGGACGCGGAGGGGACCCGGCGGTCCCTCGCCGATCCGGAAATGTTCCATTGCAACGCCCCGGCCCGGAACCCCGCCGTGTCCGCGCGGATCCGCTGGATGCTCCACCACCCCTTCGAGCAGCCGGACGCGTGAGGCGGACCGCCCCGGGGTCTGGGAGAATGGCGGCGTGACTCCCACACTTCGCCACTTCACGCCCCCCGCGGACACCGGTCCGCGCCGGGTGGTCTTCCTCGGGTCCACGGGATCCATCGGCACGCAGGGCCTCGACGTCGCGGCCAAGTCCCCGGACAGGTTCAGCGTCGCCGCGCTCGCCGGTGGCTCCAACCTGCCGTTGCTGGCCGGGCAGGCCGTCGCCACGCGCGCCGCGGCCGTCGGCGCCGCCCACCCGGACCTCGACGCGCTGCGCGCGGCCATCACCGCTCGCGCGGCGGCGGCGGGCGTCCCGGACTACGCGCCAGAACTCTTCGCCGGCCCCGGCGCCGCCTCGGCCATCGCCGCGTGGGAGGACGCCGACGTCGTGCTGAACGGCATCACCGGTTCCATCGGACTGGCGCCGACGCTTGCCGCGCTGCGGGCCGGACACCTGCTGGCGCTCGCCAACAAGGAGTCGCTGATCGTCGGCGGCGCCCTGGTCAAGGACCTCGCGGCGCCCGGCCAGCTGGTGCCCGTCGACTCGGAGCACTCCGCGCTCGCGCAGGCCCTGCGCTCGGGCCGCCCGGAGGAGGTCGCGCGCCTGGTGGTCACGGCCTCCGGGGGGCCGTTCCGCGGACGTCCCCGCGCGGAGCTGGCCGGCGTCACGCCGGCCGAGGCGCTGGCCCACCCCACCTGGGACATGGGCAAGGTGGTCAGCACCAATTCGGCGACAATGGTCAACAAGGCCCTCGAGGTCATCGAGGCGCACCTGCTCTTCGACGTCCCCCTGGAGCGGATCGAAGCCGTGGTGCACCCGCAGTCCGTGGTGCATTCCATGGTGGAGTTCGTCGACGGCTCGACAATCGCCCAGGCCTCCCCGCCGGACATGCGGCTGCCCATCGCGCTGGGCATGGCCTGGCCCGCGCGCGTGCCCGGCGCGTCCACGCCGTGCGACTGGTCCGCCGCGGCCTCCTGGACCTTCGAGCCGCTGGACGAGGAGGCCTTCCCGGCCATCCGGCTCGCCAAGTCCGCGGCCGCGGCGTCCGGCACGCACATGGCCGTCTTCAACGCCGCGAACGAGGAGGCGGTCGCCGCCTTCCACGCGGGCCGGATCGGCTTCCTGGACATCGTCGACAGCGTGGCGGCCGTCGTCTCGGAGTACGACGCCGGTGCGGCCGCCGGTGCGGACCCCACCCTGGAAGCGGTGCTGGCGGCCGAGGATTGGGCACGAAAGAGTGCCCACGAGCGTTTGGGATTGTTGTGACCGTATTGCTTTTCATCGCCGGCGTCGTGATCGTCGCCGTGGGAATCGCCCTGTCCATCGCCCTGCACGAGGTGGGCCACCTCGTCCCCGCCAAGCTGTTCGGCGTTCGCGTCCCGCAGTACATGGTGGGCTTCGGCAAGACCGTGTGGTCCACCCGGCGGGGCGAGACCGAATACGGACTCAAGGCCATCCCGCTGGGCGGCTACGTGTCCATGATCGGCATGTACCCGCCGGCCAAGTCGGGCGAGGGCCAGGTGCGGCAATCCAGCACCGGAATGTTCCAGCAGCTCGCCGACGACGCGCGCAAGGCCGCCGCCGAGCAGTTGCGGCCGGGAGACGAGGACCGCATGTTCCACCGGCTTCCGGTGTGGAAGCGGATCGTCATCATGCTGGGTGGACCGCTGATGAACCTGGTGATCGGAACCCTGCTCATCGCCGTCGTCGTCACCGGGTTCGGGACGGTGCAGGCCACCACGACCGTCTCCGAGGTCTTCCAGTGCGTCGTTACCGACGAGGAACAGGCCGAGCGCGAGCGTCAGGGCGGCACCGACTGCCGCCCCTCGGATCCCGAGGCTCCCGCCTACGCCGCCGGCCTGTTGCCGGGCGACGTCGTCACGTCCTTCGACGGCACCGCCGTCGGCGAGCGGGACTGGATGGAGCTCACGGAAATGATCCGCGCGGCAGCCGGACGCCAGGCGCCGATCACCTACCTGCGGGACGGCGTCGAGCACACGGCAACCATCGAGCCGCTGCTCACCGAACGCCCTGAACTCGACATCAACGACCGCCCGCTGACGGAGGCCGACGGGACCGTCCAGACGGTCCGGGTGGGCTTCATCGGCATGGGATCCGAACAGCGCCTGATGACCCTGCCGGTGGGGGAAGTCCCCGGACTCGTCGGCGAGAACGTCCGGGTCGTCGCCGGCGTGGTGCTGGACCTGCCGGCGCGCATGGCGGCGGTCGCCCGGGCGGCCTTCTCCGACGCGCCCAGGGACCCCAACGGCCCTATCTCGGTGGTCGGCGTGGGACGCATCGCCGGCGAGGTCAGCGCCATGGAGGAGATTCCGCTCGAGAACCGGTTCGCCACGCTGATCGGTCTCGTCGCGAGCCTGAACATCGCCCTCTTCGTGTTCAACCTGGTTCCCCTGTTGCCGCTGGACGGCGGCCACATTGCCGGAGCGCTCTGGGAGGCGCTGCGGCGCGGGTTCGCCAAGGTGTTCCGCCTGCGGGACCCGGGACCGGTGGACATCGCCAAGCTGTTGCCGGTCACCTACGTCGTGGCCGCCCTCATGCTGGGCATGGGCATATTGTTGATCTATGCGGACATCGTCAAACCGGTGAACATCTTCTGACGGATTTTCACCACATTTGCACCACAGGGGGTACGCCGATGTTGGACACGGACGGGACACGCGAGGGCGAACGGGACGCGGGGAGGTCGCGGCGGCGCCACAACACACGGACGCTCACGGCGGTGTTGGCCGTCTCGGCGCTCGCACTTGCCGGATGCACCTCCGATCCCACCGGCACCGGGGCCGCCGGTGCCGGCAGGACGCGCACCGCCGGGTCGGCGGACGCTGATCCGGCGACGGCCGTACTGCAGCGCCCCCGGGGCGGCATCGAGCGCCTCGCCGGGGACCCCGCCGAGGCAGCCGTTGCGGTCAGCCGGGCCCTGTTCGCCTCGGCGCCGGCCGTCGTCGTCCTCGCCGATGGGGCTGCGGGCGGGGAAACGGACGGCGACGCCGATGGGGATCACGGCGCGGTGCCTGGCCGGGCGGCGGACCGCGCCGTCGAGCTGGGCGTGCCGCTCCTGTTGGTCGCAACCGCCTCCAACGCCGACCCGCACGCGGCCGTCCGCGACGAAATCAAGCGTCTCGGGGCAGGATCCGTGGTGACCTTCGGGACTCCCGACGGCGGTTGGGACGGATTGCTCGACGGGCTCGGGACAGTCGAAACGGTCGACGGATCGGCCACGGCCGCCGCGGACCTGCCGGACGCGCGGGCATCGACAGCCGGTGGCGCGGACTTCGCCGTCGTCCACCGGGAAGGAAGGGCGGCGACGACCTACGCCGCGGCCCTGGCCACCGCGCGCTCCGCCGGGGCCGGCGTCCACGCACTCGACTCGGCCGACCCCAGGGACGGCGCGGATGACCTGGCGTTCTTCGCGGACCACGCAAAGGCCGCGGTGTACGGCGTCGGACCCGGCCTCGGATCGGCCGGCGATTTCGAGGCTCTGGCGGCCACGGCCGCGGGCGGATCCGAGCTTCCGGGGGGCGGGCAGCTCGTCTTCCCGGGGCGCCGGATGGTGGCGCTCTACGGGCATCCGGAAACGTCCGCGCTGGGAATGCTGGGCGAGCAGGGCGTCGACGCGGCAATCACGCGCGTCAAGGCACTCGCGGCCGAGTACCAGCCGCACAGCGCCGAACCCGTCCAGCCGGCATTCGAGATCATCGCGACCGTGGCCTCCGCCGCCCCGGGCGCGGACGGAAACTACTCGCGCTACACGGACGTCGAGGTCCTGCGGCCCTGGATCGAGGCCGCGGGGGAGGCCGGCGTCTACGTGGTGCTGGATCTGCAGCCGGGCCGCAACGATTTCCTCACCCAGGCCAAGCACTACGAGGAGTTCCTGCGGCTGCCCCACGTCGGGCTGGCCTACGACCCGGAATGGCGGCTGGGTCCGAACCAGCGGCACATGGTCCAGATCGGGACGGTCGACGCGGCCGAGCTGAACGAGGTGAACGCCTGGCTCGCCGGGCTGACGCGCGAGCACGCGCTGCCGCAAAAGGTCGTCGTCCTCCACCAGTTCCAGCTGCGGATGATTGCCGATCGCGGATCCCTGGACACGGGGTACCCGGAACTGGCGCTGGTCCTGCACGCGGACGGGCACGGCACGCCCGGCCAGAAGCTCGAGACCTGGAACGCGCTGCGCCGGGACCTTCCGCCCGGCATCCGGATGGCCTGGAAAAACTTCGTCGACGAGGACTCGCCGACCTTCACTCCCGTCGAAACCTTCACGGAGGTCACACCGAAGCCGTGGTTCGTCTCCTACCAGTAGCCGCTAGTGTTGAAGCATGACCATCTTCGCAGTCGAATACGTCTATGCCGCCGGTACCGAAGCGGCCCGCGACGAGCACCGTCCTGGGCACCGCTCGTTCCTTTCCTCGCTGAAGCGGGACCCGGACGCGGACACGGGCGTGTGGCTCGTCGCCTCCGGACCGTACGCCGACGGCACCGGCGCGCTGCTCATCTTCGGCGCCGGCTCCGAGTCCGAGCTGTTGGCGTCGCTCAAGGACGATCCGTTCAACGCGGAAGGCCTCGTATCGGCGCTGCGTGCCACCGCGTGGGTGCCCGTGACGGGCGAACTCTCCCACCACGCCTGACCCCGCCCGGGCCCCGGCATCCGACGACAGTGGGATACTGGGGGCCGAACCCAACGCACCACCACACCTGGAGGAAGCCTTGACCCCGGTCAGCCTCGGAATGCCCGCCGCACCGCCGCCCACCATCGTTCCGCGGCGCAAGACGCGCCAGATCAAGGTCGGTTCCGTCGGCGTCGGATCGGATTCGCCGATCAGCGTGCAGTCGATGACCACGACGCAGACGACGGACATCAACGCCACCCTGCAGCAGATCGCCGAGCTGACGGCCTCCGGCTGCGACATCGTCCGGGTCGCCTGCCCGACCTCGGACGACGCCGAGGCCCTGCCGATCATCGCGAAGAAGTCGCAGATCCCCGTGATCGCCGACATCCACTTCCAGCCGAAGTACGTCTTCGCCGCGATCGACGCCGGTTGCGCCGCCGTGCGCGTCAACCCGGGCAACATCCGCAAGTTCGACGACCAGGTCAAGCAGATCGCCGACGCCGCTAAGGCCGCCGGCACCTCTATCCGCATCGGCGTCAACGCCGGTTCCCTCGATCCGCGCCTGTTGGAGAAGTACGGAAAAGCGACGCCGGAGGCCCTGGTCGAGTCGGCGGTGTGGGAGGCCTCCCTGTTCGAGGAGCACGACTTCCACGACTTCAAGATCTCGGTCAAGCACAACGACCCGGTGGTCATGGTGCGGGCTTACCAACTGCTGGCCGAGCGCGGCGACTGGCCGCTGCACCTCGGTGTCACCGAGGCGGGACCGGCGTTCCAGGGCACCATCAAATCCGCGACGGCGTTCGGCGCGCTGCTGGCGCAGGGCATTGGCGACACGATCCGCGTCTCGCTCTCCGCCCCTCCCGTGGAGGAAATCAAGGTCGGCAACCAGATCCTGCAGTCGCTGAACCTGCGACCCCGCAAGCTCGAAATCGTCTCCTGCCCCTCCTGCGGACGCGCCCAGGTGGACGTCTACACGCTGGCGGACCAGGTGACCGCCGGCCTGGAGGGCATGGAGGTGCCGTTGCGCGTGGCCGTCATGGGTTGCGTCGTCAACGGTCCGGGAGAGGCTCGCGAGGCAGACCTTGGCGTTGCTTCCGGCAACGGCAAGGGCCAGATTTTCGTCAAGGGCGAGGTCATCAAGACCGTACCCGAAGACCAGATCGTCGAGACGCTGATCGAGGAGGCCATGCGGATCGCCGAAGGCATGGAGGCCCCGGAGGACGGTTCCGCGGCGCAACCGACCGTCAGCGTCTCCTAGCGCGGTAAACGACCCGCGGAGTCATTTTGCGCCCGGGCTGTCCCGCTGGCCCGACTTCTTGAGAGACTGGATCCAGGCGGCGAAACACGCGGCGGAACGGGGACGCGGTGGCGAAGATTCTTTCCAGGGTGGCGCCGTGGTTCCCGTCCACTAAGCGGATCGCGGCCGAGGGCGACCAGCTCACGGCCAACGTCCGGGTCCTGGGCCACGCGGATACTACGACCCTGGCCGAGCTCGTGTCGCGGGATCCCGTCGCCAACGTCTTCATGGACGCCCAACTCGAGGCGACCGGATCGGCGGCACCGACGTCCAGCGGCGGAACCGTGATCGGCCGGTTCGATGGCGCTCGCCTCGACTCCGCCTGCTGGGTCGGGGCCAACCTGGTGCCCATCGGGGCCTCCGCGGAGGCGGCCGTCGAATTCGCCGACGCCGTCCTGCCGCTGGGCCGCCGCTACTCGTCCGTCTTCGGCATGTCCGAGGCCGTCCTCTCCCTGTGGTCGCGGCTGCAGGACGGGCCCCAACGAGCCTTCGACATCCGTGCGCACCAACCGCTGATGGTGTTGGACCGCGTGGCGGGGATCGCCCGGGCCGACGGCCTGCGGACCACGGTCGAGACCGACTACGAGGCGGTCCTGCCGGCATGCGCCAAGATGTTCGAGGAGGAGTTGGGGTATTCGCCGCTGGCCGGCGGGGGAGCCTACTACCGTTCGCGGGTCCGCTCACTCATCCGCCAGGGCCACTCCCTGGTGGAACTCGACGGCGACGGCGAGGTCCTGTTCAAGGCCGAACTGGGCACCGCCTCGACCCGCGCCACCCAGATCCAGGGCGTATGGTTGGAGCCGCGCCACCGGGGACAGGGCCTGGCGGCCCCCTACATGGCGGCGGTCGCGGACTACGCGCTGTCGCTCGCGCCGGTCACCAGCCTCTACGTGAACGACTACAACGCCGCCGCCCTCGCGACCTACCGCAGGGTCGGCTTCCGCCAGTGCGGCGAATTCGCCACGATCCTCTTCTAGCCGCATTCGGCCGCGCCGGGCACAACCGGGTAAATTGGTCTGCGTTCCCTTCGGGAAACACTCCACCGATTGCGGCCCGAGGCCGCGGAAACGGACATCACGCGTGGTCCTTCGACTCTCCACCCTTTTCCTGCGCACGCTTCGCGAAGACCCCGTCGACGCCGAGGTCGCCAGCCACAAGCTGCTGGTGCGCGCCGGCTACATCCGCCGTGCCGCCCCCGGCATCTACACGTGGCTCCCGCTGGGACTGCGCGTCCTGGCCAAGGTGGAGGGCATCGTCCGCGAGGAAATGAACGCCATCGGCGGCCAGGAGGTGCACTTCCCGGCGCTGCTTCCGCGCGAGCCCTACGAGGCCACCAACCGCTGGACCGAGTACGGCGAGGGGCTGTTCCGCCTCCAGGACCGCAAGGGCGCGGACTACCTCCTGGCGCCGACGCACGAGGAGATGTTCACGCTCCTCGTGAAGGACCTGTACAACTCGTACAAGGACCTGCCGGCGTACCTCTACCAGATCCAGAACAAGTACCGCGACGAGGCCCGACCGCGCGCCGGCCTGCTGCGCGGCCGCGAGTTCATCATGAAGGATTCCTACTCCTTCGACATCGACGACGACGGCCTCGAGGAGGCCTACCAGGCGCACCGCGCGGCGTACCTGAAGATCTTCGCGCGGCTGGGCCTGGAGGTCCTGCCGGTCTTCGCCACCGCCGGAGCGATGGGCGGCTCGAAGTCCGAGGAGTTCCTCCATCCGACCGAGGTCGGGGAGGACACGTTCGTCCGTTCGCCGGGCGGCTACTACGCCAACGTCGAAGCCGTCACCACCGTCGTCCCCGATGCCATCGACCACGCCGGCCTTCCGGCCTGCGAAGTCCTGGACACCCCGGACACGCCGACCATCGACACGCTGGTCGCCGCCGCCAACGTCCTGGCACCGCGCGACGGCGGCGCGTGGACTGCCGCCGACACGCTCAAGAACGTCGTGCTGGCGGCCATCCTGCCTACGGGCGAGCGCCACCTGGTGGTCGTCGGGGTGCCCGGGGACCGCGCGGTGGACCTGAAACGCGTGGAGGCGAACATCGCCACGCACCTTCCGATGGGCGGCGAGGTCGGCATCGAGGCCGCCACAGAGGACGACCTGCGGAAGCACCCCGGACTCGTCAAGGGCTACATCGGACCGGGTCAGGGTCTGGAGAACGCAGTGCTCGGCGCCGAGGCATCCACCGGGATCACGTTTCTGGTCGATCCGCGCGTGGTGCCGGGCACCAGCTGGATCACCGGGGCCAACGAGCAAGGCAAGCACGTGTTTGGCCTGGTCGCCGGGCGCGACTTCGGCTGGGACGGCATCATCGAGGCCGTGGACGTCCGCGCAGGCGATCCGGCCCCCGACGGCTCCGGTCCGCTGGAGACCGCCCGCGGCATCGAAATGGGCCACATCTTCCAGCTCGGCCGGAAGTACGCGGAGGCACTGGACCTGAAGGTGTTGGACCGGAACGGAAAGCTCGCGGTCGTCACCATGGGCTCGTACGGGATCGGCGTCACGCGTGCCGTCGCGGCCCTCGCCGAGTCCTACCACGACGGGCGCGGCCTCATGTGGCCGCGCAACGTCGCCCCTGCCGATGTCCACCTCATGGTCACGGGCAAGGGCGAGGACCTCTTCGCCGAGGCCGAGCGCATCGCCGCCGAGCTCGAGGCCCAGGGCATCGAGGTGATTTTCGACGATCGTCCGAAGGTCTCCGCCGGGGTCAAGTTCGGAGACGCCGAGCTGATCGGCGTGCCGACCATCGCCGTCGTCGGACGCGGTTTGGCGGAGGGGCTCATCGAGGTCAAGGACCGCGCCAGCGGAACCGCCGAGAACGTGGCCGTCGCCGACGTCGTCGGCTACCTCCTCTCCGCCGTCCGCGGCTAGGCACCAGTTGCCGGACTGGTTCGCGACGCTGGAGGGGTCCGGCCTGGAGAACATCCAGGCCGGAACCCTCCTGCTGATCCTCCTGGCCGGCCTGGCCGCCGGATGGATCGACGCGGTCGTGGGCGGCGGTGGGCTCCTGCAGCTGCCCGTCCTGCTGCTCGTCCCGGGCATCACGCCCGTCCAGGCGCTCGCCACCAACAAGCTGGGCTCCGTGTTCGGGACGACCACCAGCGCCGTGACCTACTACCGCAGGGCGCACCCGGACCTGCGGACCGCGCTGCCCATGGCCGCAGTGGCCCTGGCCGGCAGCTTCGCGGGGGCGATCGTGGCCACCGTGCTTCCGGCGTCGGTGTTCAAGCCCATCATCGTTGCCGCGCTGGTCGCCGTCGCGCTGTTCACCGCGTTCCGGCCCACCGTCGGCGAACTGACGTCCCTGCGTCATCAGGGAGGCCGGCACTATGCAGCGGCCGGTGTGATCGGACTGGTGATCGGCTTCTACGACGGACTCATCGGCCCGGGCACCGGCTCGTTCCTCGTCATCGCCATGGTGGTGTTCCTCGGATACAACTTTCTGTCCTCCAGTGCCAAGGCGAAGATCGTGAACATGGCGACCAACCTCGGGGCGCTCGCGTTCTTCCTGCCCAGCGGGCACCTCCTCTGGGGACTCGGTCTCGTTCTCGGCGTCGCCAACATGGTCGGCGGGTACATCGGGGCGCGCATGGCGGTGAGCAAGGGCAGCCGCTTCATCAGGGTGGTGTTCCTCGCCGTCGTCGGCGTGCTGATCCTGCGCCTCGGCTACGACGTCCTCCAGGAGAACATCCTCGGAAACGGCTAGCGCCCGGCGCCTGCCCCCGGTTGGACCAGCGGCTTGAGATCGCTTGCCGCGGGCAGGTGCGAGACGTCCAGTCCCGCCAGCGCCGTGGCGACCCACAGGGAACGCTCCGCATCCGGGGCACGACCATGGCGCGTGAACCACAGCGTGTCCTCGACCGCCCGGGCCACGGACCACGCGGCGGCCAGGCCGGCGTCGATCCCCGCCGCGGATCCCAGGATCCGGAGCCTGCCCCGGAGCGCCGCGGCCTGGTTTCTCGGCGGCAGATCGCCCAGCCGGTTGTGCAGCATCGGCAGGACGGCGAACTCGCGGTCGCCGACGATGCCCTGCGGGTCGATTGCCGCGTAGCCGCCGGACGGGCGGGCGAGGACGTTGTGGTAGTTCAGGTCGGCGTGCACCAGGAAATCGTCGGAGTCCCGGCGGGAGACCGCGCCGCGGTACTGGCACACGTCGAGGGCGGCTTCCAGCACTGACCGCGGGAACGGACGGCCCAGTTCCTCCCAGTCCGCGGGAAACTCGTCGTTCCAGCGTTCGGCCAGGGCATCGGTTCGTCCAAACGGCGGCCACACCGGATCGGCCGGAAGCGACAGCCGGGCCATCAACGCGCCCCAATGCCCGCACGCCTCCTCCATCGGGACGGCGCCGAGGTCCGCATCGGGCGCCAGTCGCTCCAGAAGGAGGTCGAAGCCCTCGTGCCGCAGCATCCGCACAGCCCCGTCGCCGGCCCAGATTTCGAGTGCCCACGCCTCGGTGAGCAGGTCGTCGTCGGGAATGGACGCCTTGAGGGCCAGGGGCCGGCCGGTCTCTGAGAGCACCGGGACCACGACCGCAGAGTGCCTGGCCCACCAGGTGCCCGCGTCCGCGTCGTGAACGAGGGACCATCGCGCCATCACCCGGTGCAGGTGGTCGGCCAGCCCGGCCCGCCAGGCCCGTCCCGAGGGAAGGAGCAGTGCGTTGGAGCGCAGCCTGGCCGGCAGCGCGTGCGGTTCCGGTTCCCAACCCATGGCGGTCTCAGGTCAATCCGGGGCGGACGCCCCGCGCCGCGGCGGCCTCGGCGGCGGCGAACGCCTCCGCCGCCACGAGGGGCCGCAGGTCCGCGGGGGCCGCCGCGGCGAGGTCGAGCAGGGCGGCGGCCAGCTGGGCCTCCCCGGCGCCCAGCGCGCGGGACGGATCGGCGTCGAAGTCCGTCGGCACGGTGTAGGCGGCGTGGCGCTGCGGCGGGCATTCCGGCGGAAGCAGTCCCTGTAGCAGCGCGCCCAGCTCCTCGCGCGCGGCCGAGGCCCGCGCGGCAGAAGCGGACGCTTTCCCGGCGGACCGCGCCGCGGCCAGACTGTATGCGTAGGACAGCCGGTAGGACGCGTCGGCGGCCATCGACGCGGCAGGCGTCGGAGCCGCGGAAGGCTCCGCGACCATGCGCGGCAGCGTCTTCGGGGTGGTTTTCGGCGCCTCCGGAAAGGTTTGCGAGACCGTTCCTCCACAGGAACCGGTGGCGATGGAGGTTCCGGCCGCGTCGCGCCACTGCTGTACCGTGGCGCCCCGGGAAGTCGGCGCCTCGGCCACGACGCCGTCGTGGGCCCGCGCCAAGGCGCGGGCCGCGAGCAGTTCCTCGATTCCCGCGCCGAGGAGGACGCGGGAGCGCCGCGACGGCTCCTGGACGGACGCGGACAGAAGCCGGTTGCCGGATTCCGCGAGGTCGGCGGCAAGATGCGCGGGCGTGTCCGTGCCCGGTCCGCCGGGCTCGGAGCCGAAATCCCCGATGGCCGGCGCCGGTGGTGTGAGCAAATCGACATGGCGTCCCAACACGGTGGAGACGGTGCCCAGCGACGACGCGACGACGTCGGTCCGTGCAGCCGGCGGGTTGCTCCCCGCGGCTCTTCCGGCCGCCGGCTGGGAGGCCGCGGCCACCAGCGCCTCGGTCCTGGCCAACAGCTCTGCGAGGCCCGCCTCGACGGAAGGATCCGGTACCGGTTCGGCATCCGGAACCTCCGGCGCAACGTCCGGAATGGCCCGGGGGGACGGGCCGCCCGTGGTCCCCATGCCGACGACCACAACGGCCACCAGCAGCAGTCCGACGGCGCGGCGCAGCCAGGTCAGCGCGCGTCTGGCCGGGTGTCGGCGGGGCGGGGGTGCGGCGGTGTGGGACATCCCCTCGATCATCCCACGCGGTCGGCCCGGTGGGGCCCTTCCGCGCTTGTCCGCAGCGTCGCCGCCGCCCCCGTGCGCGCGACGCGGGAGGGATGCGGAAACGATTTCCCGATAAAGTCGATACTCTTGTTTGCACAACATCATCACGTGGGAGGAAACAATGCCCGGCCAGCCGGTAGACACCCAGCTCGAGGCCAGCCGCCTCAAGGAGTACCTGGAACCCACGGTTGCCTCCCACGACCTCCATCTGGAGGACGTGGAGGTGCGCGCCGCGGGGGAGAACCGGACCGTCCACGTGGTGGTCGATCTCCGGGAGGGAACCGGCAGCGTCGACCTCGACGCGATTGCGGAGGTCTCGCGCTCGCTCTCCGAGGCCATGGACCGGGACCCGGGGGATGACGGGCGGCCCTACGACCTGGAGGTTTCCTCCTTCGGAGTCGGCCGCCCCCTCACTGAACCGCGGCACTGGCGCCGCAATGTGGGACGGCTGGTCAAGGTCAACCTCATGGGCGAGGAGAACATCTCGGGCCGCCTGGTGGAGGCCACGGACGACGCGATCGTCGTCGTCCCGGACCTGACCGTTAAGAAGGGCATGAAGCCCAAGCAGGGCGAGCCCGCGACGCTGGAGTACGGCCGGATCCGCCGCGGTACGGTCGACGTAGAATTCACCCGTCCGGGGGACCCGGACGCGGAACCGCTGGACATCGACGACGAGGAAGAGGGGGCCTGACATGGATATCGACATGAGTGCGCTTCGCCTGCTGGAACGCGAGCGCGAGATTCCACTCGAGCTGCTGATTCCGACCATTGAACAAGCGCTGGTGATGGCCTACCACAAGTCTCCGGGAGCCATCGAGAAGGCACGGGCCGAGATCGACCGCAAGAGCGGCCACGTGACCATTTGGGCCACTGAGGTCGACGACGAGGGCGGGGACGTCGCGGAATACGACGACACGCCGACCGGATTCGGCCGTATCGCCGCGAGCACGGCCCGCCAGATCATCCTCCAGCGGCTGCGCGACGCGGAGGACGACAACATCCTCGGGCAGTTCCGGGGCAAGGAGGGCGAGCTGGTTTCCGGGCAGATCCAGCAGGGCTCGAACCCCTACATGATCCAGGTGAACTTGGGGACGGTGGAGGCCGTGCTGCCGCCGCCGGAGCAGGTGCCGGGCGAGAAATACACGCATGGCTCCCGCATCCGTGCCTATGTCACCGACGTGCACAAGGGCACGAAGGGCCCCTCCATCACCCTCTCCCGCTCGCATCCGAACCTCGTGAAAAAGCTCTTCGAAATGGAGGTTCCCGAGATCGCGGACAAGTCCGTGGAGATCGTCTCCCTGGCCCGCGAGGCCGGCCACCGTTCGAAGATCGCGGTCCGTGGACGCGTGCCGGGCATCAACGCCAAGGGAGCGTGCATCGGCGAGATGGGCTCACGGGTCCGGGCGGTCATGAACGAGCTCAACGACGAGAAGATCGACATCGTCGACTACAACGAGGATCCGGCGAAGTTCATCGCCAGCGCGCTGTCGCCGTCGCGGGTCAACTCTGTGACCATCGTCGACGCCGCGATCCGGCAGGCGCGCGTGGTGGTTCCCGACTACCAGCTCTCGCTGGCCATCGGCAAGGAAGGGCAAAACGCCCGCCTGGCGGCCAAGCTCACCGGCTGGCGCATCGACATCGTCTCGGACGCCGCGACGCCGGAGTAGGCGGCGTCCCAAAGGACCACGGCGCGGTAGGCGCCCGGTGGGCGGTCTCCGGTGGAGGCCGCCCACCGGTGTTTCCGCTGCGCAACGGGAAGGCCGAAACGCGGTAGACTTGCCAATGGTCCGTATCCGGACCGGTAGCCGGTAGCAGGAGTTATTCCGAACGTGAGCGCGCAAGACGGGCCGCGGCGGACGTGCATCGGATGCCGGGGAACCGGAACACAGGACCAGCTGTTGCGATGGGCGGTGGCGGAAGACGGCTCGAATGCCGTGGTTCCGGATCCCGCTCGTCGCAGGTCCGGCAGGGGTGCGTGGTTGCACCCGTCGCCGGAGTGTTCAGCCCTCGCCGTGAAGCGACGGGCGTTTTCCAGGGCCTTCAGGGTCCCGGTGGACGCCGTGACGCTCGAGGCGGTGCTGGCGGCACTGGGCACCTCCCCGAACGGGGATGGCGCCGACGCAACCGTCCAACCTGAAAGCGGGTCAGAAAACTGATGGAAACCCGATGAGTGTCAAGCGATGAGCGCCTAGCTATGACTCAGCAGCTAAGTGCAGCATTCGGCCTGCCGTCCGATGACGGCGGCCGCGCAAGCAATAAAACGAGGGTTCGTACCTGGCAGAAGTGAGTGCGGGGCGGACCGAGACAGGAGAAATGTGGCCAAGGTCCGCGTACACGAGCTCGCCAAAGAGCTCGGCATCACTTCGAAGGACGCAGTTGCGAAACTGCAGGAACTGGGCGAATTCGTCCGCTCCGCATCTTCGACCATCGAGGCGCCGGTCGTGAGGAAACTCCGCAACGCCTTCCCCGCCAGCGGCTCGTCCGCTGGCGCTTCGCCCGCCAGCCAGAAGCCGGCAGGCAAACCAGCACCCGCGACGCCAGCGGCTTCGCCGGCCGCACCTGCGGCACCGGCCGCCCCCGCGGCTCCGGCCCCCGCCGCACCGGCCGCCCCCGCGGCTCCGGCCCCCGCCGCACCGGCCGCCCCCGCGTCGCAGGCGCCGCAGGCGACCCCTGCGCAGCCGGACAGCAAGCCCGCCGCGGCATCTCCCGAGGCGCTGGCGGCACAGCCGGAGGCACGGGAATCAGGCGAACAGCGTTCCCAGGCTCCGCGGCCCGGATCCCGTCCGGCGCCCGGTGGCAAGCCCGGCGCCCCGCGCCCGGGCAACAACCCCTTCTCCTCGCAGCAGGGCATGCGCGGCGAAGATCGCCCCGGCGGGCCCCGTCCCGGAGCGCCGCGTCCCGGCGCCCGTCCGGGCGCTCCCCGCCCGGGCAACAACCCGTTCTCCTCGCAGCAGGGCATGCGCGGCGGCGCCCCGCGTCCGGGTGCCGCCGGCACCGGCGGTCCCCGTCCGCCGGCCGGCCAGGGCGGGGCCCCGCGCGCCGGAGCCCCGCGTCCGGGCAGTCCGCGCCCTGCCGGCGCCGGCACGGGCGGCCCCCGTCCGGGGGGTCCGCGTCCGACTCCGGGCATGATGCCCAACCGCACCGAGCGCCCGGCGGCCCCCGCCGGCGGACGTCCCGGTGCCCCCGGTCGCGGCGGCGCCCCGGGTGGAGCCCCGGCCGGCGGTGGCGGCTTCAAGGGCGGCGCAGGCCGCGGCCGCGGCGGCACGCAGGGCGCCTTCGGCAAGGGAGGCGCCGGCCGAGGCAAGCAGCGCAAGTCCAAGCGCGCGAAGCGCCAGGAGCTCGAGCAGATGAGCGCTCCGTCGCTGGGCGGCGTGAGCGTTCCGCGCGGCAACGGCGAAACCGTCATCCGCCTGCGTCGCGGCGCGTCCATCACGGACTTCGCCGACAAGATCGAGGCGAACCCCGCGGCGCTCGTCACCGTTCTGTTCCACCTGGGCGAGATGGCCACGGCCACCCAGTCACTGGACGAGGCGACGTTCGACGTGCTCGGTGTCGAACTGGGCTACAAGGTCCAGGTCGTGTCGCCGGAGGACGAGGAGCGCGAGCTGCTCGGCTCCTTCGACATCGACCTCGACCAGGAGCTCGAGGACGAGGACGACGACGAACTGATGTCCCGTCCGCCGGTCGTGACCGTCATGGGCCACGTCGACCACGGTAAGACTCGCCTGCTCGACGCGATCCGCAAGACCAACGTCATCGAGGGCGAGGCCGGCGGCATCACCCAGCACATTGGTGCCTACCAGGTCCAGCACGAACACGAGTCCACCGACCGCGCCATCACCTTCATCGACACCCCGGGCCACGAGGCGTTCACCGCCATGCGTGCCCGTGGCGCGAAGGTCACCGACATCGCGGTTCTGGTAGTCGCGGCGGACGACGGCGTGATGCCGCAGACCGTCGAGGCGCTCAACCACGCCCAGGCTGCCAACGTGCCGATCGTCGTCGCGGTGAACAAGATCGACAAGGAGGGCGCGAACCCGGACAAGGTCAAGGGCCAGCTCACCGAATACGGATTGGTTCCCGAGGAGTACGGCGGCGACACCATGTTCGTCCACGTTTCCGCGCTGCGGAACGAGGGCATCGACGAGTTGCTCGACGCCGTCCTGCTCACCGCGGACGCGGCGCTGGACATGCGGGCCAATCCGAACAAGGACGCCCGCGGCATCGCGATCGAGGCCAATCTGGACAAGGGCCGCGGCGCCGTCGCGACCGTCCTGGTGCAGTCCGGAACGCTGAACGTCGGTGACACGATCGTCGCCGGCCAGGCGCACGGCCGCGTCCGTGCGATGTTCAACGAGAAGGGCGAAACCCTCGAGGTCGCCGGGCCGTCGCGTCCGGTCCAGGTCCTGGGCCTGTCGACGGTGCCCCGTGCCGGCGACACGTTCCTGGTCACCTCCGACGAGCGCACCGCGCGTCAGATCGCCGAAAAGCGCGAGGCGGCGGACCGCAACGCCCAGCTCGCCAAGCGCCGCAAGCGCATCACGCTCGAGGACTTCGACCAGGCCGTCGCCGACGGCAAGATCGACACCCTCAACCTCATCCTCAAGGGCGACGTTTCCGGTGCCGTGGAGGCCCTCGAGGACTCCCTGCTCAAGATCGACGTCGGCGAGGGCGTGCAGCTGCGGGTCATCCACCGCGGCGTCGGCGCCATCACCCAGAACGACGTCAACCTGGCGACCGTGGACAACGCGATCATCATCGGATTCAACGTCAAGCCGGCCGAACGCGTTGCCGACCTGGCCGACAAGGAGGGCGTCGACATGCGCTTCTACTCGGTCATCTACGGAGCCATCGATGACATCGAGCTGGCGCTGAAGGGCATGCTGAAGCCCGAGTACGAAGAGGTCCAGCTCGGATCGGCGGAGGTCCGCGAGGTCTTCCGCTCGTCCAAGTTCGGCAACATCGCCGGCTCGATCGTCCGGACCGGGGTCATCCGACGCAACGCCAAGGCGCGCGTCACCCGCGACGGCAAGGTCATCGGCGAGGGTCTCACCGTTGACTCGCTGAAGCGCTTCAAGGACGACGCCACCGAGGTCCGCACGGACTTCGAGTGCGGCATCGGTCTGGGATCGTTCAACGACGTCAAGGAAGGCGACTTCATCGAGACGTACGAGATGCGCGAGAAGCCGCGCGTCTAACGGTCCGAGTGCGCCGACGACGGCGGACACCGCCACGGTGGTGTCCGCCGTCGTCGTCACTGGTAGTTTTCGAAAAACAGACATTCCCTAAGGAGGGACCATGGCCGATCCGGCCCGCGCGGCCAGGCTCGCGCAACGCATCAAGGTCGTCGTCGCCCAGTCTCTGGGCAAGGTCGTGAAGGACCCGCGCGTCGAGGGCGTCACCGTCACCGACGCACGTGTGACCAACGACCTGCAGCACGCGACCATCTACTACACCGTCTTCGGTGACGACGAGGCCAAGGAAGGCGCCCGTGCGGCGCTGGCTAAAGCCAAGGGCGTGCTTCGGAAGGAGGTCGGCCGCAACGTGACCGTTCGGCTGACTCCGGACCTGGAGTTCGTCGCCGACGAGATTCCGGTCAACGCCTCGCACCTCGAGGAGGTCCTTCGGGCCGCCAAGGAACGCGACGCCGAGGTGGCGGCCCTCGCACAGGGAGCCCGCCACGCGGGCGAGGCCGACCCGTACAAGCGGGACGAGGACGACGACCTCGACTCCGACGGCGAAGCCGCGGACGGCGACGTACGGGCGTAGCCCGAATCAACGCCAAAGTCCGGCCCCGGGGACAGCCCCGGGGTCGGACTTCGTTGTTTTCCGGACCGCGAACCCCGCGTCGACGGGTGGAGTGGCCGGTGCACCTATACTGGGGTGCGTGAAAACAGGTCGCGGCAGCACGCCGGAAAGCGCAGGCTCCGGTCTGGTCATCGTCGACAAGCCGCAGGGGTGGACCAGCCACGACGTGGTTGGCCGGACCCGGCGGCTCGCGGGAACGCGGAAGGTCGGCCATGCCGGAACGCTCGACCCCATGGCGACCGGGGTGCTGGTCGTAGGCGTCAACAAGGCGACGCGGCTGCTCACCTACATCGTGGGCGCGGCCAAGACGTACGAGGCGACCATCCGCCTGGGGGAAAGCACCGTCACGGACGACGCGGAGGGCGAGATCCTGCAGGCACGCATCGCCGCCGCCGTCACCGAGGACATGATCGCCGCCGGCGTCGCGGGCCTCACCGGCGACATCTCGCAGGTTCCCTCGAGCGTCAGTGCCATCAAGGTCGACGGCGTACGCTCCTATGCGCGGGTCCGCAAGGGCGAGGACGTGTCGCTGGCCGCCCGGCCCGTGACCGTGTCCCGCTTCGAGGTGCACGACATACGCCGCGAGCGCGCCGGCAAGGTGCTCGACGTCGACGTCACGGTCGGGTGTTCCTCCGGCACCTACATCCGGGCCCTGGCGCGAGACCTCGGCGAAGTGCTCGGTGTCGGCGGCCACCTGACCGCGCTACGCCGCACCGAGGTGGGCCCGTACGGGATCGACCGGGCGCGCACCATGGAGCAGTTGGCCGAGGACCTCGTCATGCTTCCGCTGGACGACGCCGCCCGCGCGTTGTTCCCTAACCGGGAGCTGACGACGGAGGAGACCACCGAGCTCTCCTTCGGCCGACGCGTCGCGCCGAATCCGGACCCGGCCGTCACGGCGGCGTTCGCGCCGGGCGGGGGACTGGTCGCCCTCCTGAAGAACAAGGGCGACGCCGCGAAGCCCGAGATCGTCTTCGCAACCGCCTGATCCCGGCCGCCCGCGCACGTCCTACGCCACCCCCCACCCACGAAAGGTTCCACACCGTGATTGTCGACGGCCTCTTCATTGCCGGGGCCATTGTCTGCGCCCTGTCGGTGGTCCTCGGCGTGGTTGCGGCGATCATCCGCGACCACCCGGACGACTACGCGATTCTCGGCGTTGCCGCCGTCGAGCTGTTTCTGGTGGTCTACGGCATTGCCGCGGCCGTCCGGCAGGCCCAGGGAGAGGCGCTTGCGGGCGCGCCCTGGGAGTTCTGGGGGTACGTGGCGACCGCCCTGCTGCTCCCGATCCTGGCGTTCGTCTGGGCGGTCTCGGACAGGTCGCGGTGGTCCAACGTGGTGCTCGCGGCCGCGGGGGCCACGGTCTTCGTGATGCTTTACCGCATGGAACAGATTTGGGACGGAGGGGGCCCGGCATGAGCAGGAGAATCATCTCCGCGGCCTCCCGGGGCAGGCCAGAACAGACCGGCGGGCCGGGGGAGGCGACCCGCGGCACGGGGCTGGGGCGAATCATCGTGGCCGTCTACGGGATCCTGGCGCTCGCGGCGACGGTCCGCGCCGTCTACCAGATCCTGGCCGAGTTCGACGAGGCCCCGCTGGCCTACACGCTCAGCCTCTTCTCCGGCCTGGTGTACATCCTGGCGACCGTTACGCTCGCCGGCAGCGGCCGGAGGACGTGGGCCTGGTCCGTGGCCGCCGTGTCGGTCGAGTTGATCGGCGTCGTGGTGGTCGGGGTCCTGTCGCTCACGATCCCCGGCCACTTCGCGCACGCCTCCGTGTGGTCCGGGTTCGGGTCCGGATACGGCTACATACCGCTCGTCCTGCCCGTGGTCGGGTTGTGGTGGCTCTTCCGCCACCGCCCGGTGCGCCACTGACGGAAAACCGCCGGTGGCGGGGCGCCGAATGTGTCCGCGGGCCCCGATCGGCCATAATGAAACAGGCGTCTGACCGCCGCCCCGCATGTCCGACCCACGAAGGAGCGCAGTGCACTACTGGAAAGGCCTGGAGGCAGTGCCCGCGGGTTACGGACCGTCGGTGGTCACCATCGGCAATTTCGACGGCGTTCACCGCGGCCACCGGGCAGTGCTCGGAACACTGGTCGCCGAGGCGCGGGGGCACCAGGCATCCGCCGTCGCCATCAGTTTCAACCCCCACCCGGCGCAGGTCCACCGGCCGGAGACGTGTCCGCCGCTCATCATGGGCGTCGAGGACCGCATCGACTCCCTCGCGGCCACGGGCATCGACGCCCTGCTGATGGTTCGTTACACCCTCGAATTCGCGCAGGCCTCCGCCGAGGAGTTCGTGAAGGACCTGATCGTGGACCGGCTGGGGGCCAAGGCCGTGGTCGTCGGACACGACGTCAGATTCGGCCGCGCGAACGAAGGCGATTTCGCCACGATGCTCGAGTTGGGGGTGCGGCACGGGTTCGAGGTCATCGGCATCGACGACATCGGAGAGGATCGCCGCTGGTCCTCCACCTGGATCCGCGAGGCACTCGTGAACGGCGACGTGCGCCTGGCCGGCGACATCCTCGGGCGTCCACACCGGATGCGCGGCGAGGTTGTACACGGCGCGGCGCGCGGACGCGAGCTCGGGTTTCCCACCGCCAACCTCTCCACGGACGCATCCGGCATCATCCCGGCCGACGGGGTCTACGCCGGATGGCTCGTGGATGAGGCGGAGGTCCGCTGGCCCGCCGCCATCTCCGTGGGATCGAACCCGACGTTCGAGGGCGTGAGCCGCCAGGTGGAGGCGCACGTGATCGACCGCCCGGCCGAATCGGTGGAGGACTTCGACCTGTACGGCCAGCAGGTGGTCGTGGAGTTCGTCGCCCGGCTTCGTCCCATGGTGGCCTACCGCGGGGTAGAGGCCCTGGTTGACCAGATGCGCGACGACGTCGTCCACGCGCGCGCCGTACTCGCCGGTGACTGAGGCACGCCCCGCCGGCGGCACCGTCCCCAACCTCCCCGGACGGGCCCCGGAGATCGGCGAGGCCGCGCGCCGCGAGTTCGGCGCCGCGTTCCGCGCCGGCGCCCAACACTACGACGCGGTGCGGCCCTCCTATCCGGAAGCGGCGGTCGACTTCATGCTGCCGGACGGAGCCCGCGACGCCGTGGACATCGGAGCTGGCACGGGCATCCTCACGGAACTCGTGGTGGCCCGCGGGTTGGCCGCCACGGCCGTCGATCCGTCCGCGGACATGCTGGGCCGGCTGCGGCGCAAGCTCCCCGGGGTTGAGACCGTGGAGGCCACCGCCGAGGCCACCGGGCTGGCTGCGGCGGCCTTCGACGTCGTGTTGTGTGCGCAGGCCTGGCATTGGGTCGACCCGGAGCAGGCGTCGACGGAGGCAGCACGGCTCCTGCGTCCCTCGGGTATCCTGTCGCTGGTCTGGAACCAATTGGACGTCACCGTGCCGTGGGTCCACCGGCTGAGCCGCATCATGCACGCGGGCGACGTCCACCGCCCCGGGTTCCGCCCCCGCATCGGACCCGAATTCACGGAACCCGAGCCCCTGCACATCCAGTGGGAGCAGTCGGTGGTTCCCGAGGACCTGCTGGGACTGGCCCGCAGCCGCAGCTATTACCTGCGGGCAGCCGAGACCGTCCGTGAGAAGGTCGAGGCCAACCTGCGCTGGTATCTCCTCGAGCACCTCGGACACCATCCGGACGAGCCGTTGGGACTGCCGTACCGCACCCATGCCTGGCGCTCCGTCAGGCTCTAGCGGACGGCGGACGGTGGCAGCCGGCACGGCTCCCGGTGCTAGACTTGACGACGGTGCCCGCTGCAGTCCGCGGTTGCGTGGCATCCTTCCGGCAACGGTTGTTCTTTGTTCGCGGTACAACTCTAGGAGTTCATGTGGCCCTCGACGCCGCTGTAAAAACGGAAATCATCAAGGCCTACGCCACGCACGAAGGCGACACCGGTTCGCCGGAGGTCCAGATTGCCGTGATGTCCCGTCGCATCCTCGATCTGACGGAACACCTCAAGTCGCACAAGCACGACCACCACACCCGCCGTGGCCTCATGGCCCTCGTCGGACGTCGTCGTCGTATGCTCGGCTACCTGAAGGACACCGACATCGGACGCTACCGCGCGCTCATCGAGCGCATCGGCCTGCGCCGCTAGCACGACCCCTGGGGCGCCCCTCCGGCCGGTGAATCCGGCGGGGGGACGCCTCGGCCCCGGTGGGGGCAACACGCCCGCCACCGAATCAGCAAAACACCAGGAGCCAATCCGCATCACACGCATTCGCGGTCCTCGGTAGTGGTCCACGGGAATCCGGCATGACGCCGGGGCGCCCGTGGGCCTCGATCGAAGACCGGGTGCAGCCTCCGGTCGACCCGGAGAAGATGCCGGTTGCCTCCGCAACCAAAGAAACGGAGGTGACTCTCCATGGAGGGTCCCGAAATCCAGTTTGCCGAAGCCGTTATCGACAACGGCCGCTACGGTCAGCGCACCATCCGCTTCGAGACCGGCCGCCTTGCCCAGCAGGCCGCCGGCGCGTCGCTCGTTTCCATCGACGACGACACCTCGATGCTTTCCGCCACCACCGCGGGAAAGCACCCCCGCGAGGGCTTTGACTTCTTCCCGCTGACCGTGGACGTGGAAGAGCGCATGTACGCCGCCGGCCGCATCCCGGGCAGCTTCTTCCGCCGCGAGGGACGTCCGTCCACGGAGGCCATCCTGGCCTGCCGCCTGATGGACCGCCCGCTGCGCCCGGCCTTCGTCAAGGGTCTGCGCAACGAGGTGCAGGTCGTCGTGACGATCCTGTCCATCAACCCGGACGACCTCTACGACGTCGTGGCGATCAACGCCTCCTCGATGTCCACCCAGCTTTCCGGCCTGCCGTTCTCCGGCCCGATCGGCGGCGTCCGCGTCGCACTGGTCGACGACGGCAACGGTGCCCAGTGGGTCGCCTTCCCGAAGCACTCCCAGCTGGAGAACGCCGTGTTCTCGATGGTTGTCGCTGGCCGCATCGCCGGCGACGACGTCGCGATCATGATGGTCGAGGCCGAGGCCACGGACAACTCGTGGACGCTCATCAAGGAGCGCGGCGCCACGGCACCGACCGAAGAGGTCGTCGCCGAGGGCCTCGAGGCCGCCAAGCCGTTCATCAAGGTGCTGTGCGACGCGCAGTCGGACCTGGCCGGCCGCGCCGCCAAGCCCACCGTCGAGTTCCCGGTCTTCAAGGACTACGAGGACGACGCGTTCGCCGCGGTCGAGTCGCTGGCCACGGCCAAGCTGACCGAGATCTTCGCCATCGCGGACAAGCAGGACCGCGACAACGCCTCCGGCGCCTACCGCGACGAGGTTGTGGCGCAGTTGGCCGGCGAGGGCAAGGAGTTCGAGGCGCGTGCCGGCGAAATCTCCAAGGCCTTCGGCGCGGTCACCAAGCAGGTGGTGCGCCAGCGCATCCTCAAGGACCAGATCCGTATCGACGGCCGCGGCCTGACGGACATCCGTCAGCTCACGGCCGAGGTCGAGGTGCTGCCGCGCGTGCACGGCTCCGCGATCTTCGAGCGCGGCGAAACCCAGATCATGGGTGTCACCACGCTGAACATGCTCAAGATGGAGCAGCAGATCGACTCGTTGTCGCCGGTGACGCGCAAGCGCTACATGCACAACTACAACTTCCCGCCGTACTCCACCGGCGAGACCGGCCGCGTCGGTTCGCCGAAGCGCCGCGAAATCGGCCACGGCGCCCTCGCGGAGCGTGCCCTCGTGCCGGTGCTGCCGTCGCGCGAGGAGTTCCCGTACGCGATCCGCCAGGTCTCCGAGGCGCTGAGCTCCAACGGGTCCACCTCGATGGGCTCCGTCTGCGCTTCCACGCTGTCGATGCTCAACGCCGGTGTGCCGCTGCGTGCGCCGGTCGCCGGCATCGCCATGGGCCTGGTCTCCGACCAGGTAGACGGCCAGACCCGCTACGCGGCGCTGACCGACATCCTGGGCGCCGAGGACGCCATGGGCGACATGGACTTCAAGGTCGCCGGCACCTCCGAGTTCGTCACGGCGATCCAGCTGGACACGAAGTTGGACGGCATCCCGGCCTCCGTGTTGGCGGCGGCCCTGAAGCAGGCCCGAGAGGCGCGCCTGCACATCCTCTCCGTCATCAACTCGGCGATCGACACGCCGGACGAACTCTCCGAGTTCGCCCCGCGCATCATCTCCGTGAAGATCCCGGTGGACAAGATCGGCGAGGTCATCGGCCCGAAGGGCAAGATGATCAACCAGATCCAGGAGGACACCGGCGCCGACATCTCGATCGAGGACGACGGCACGGTCCTGATCGGCGCGACCAACGGCGAATCCGCGGAGGCCGCCCGCTCGGCGATCAACGCCATCGCCAACCCGATGGTGCCGGAGGTCGGCGAGCGCTACCTCGGAACCATCGTGAAGCTGACCACCTTCGGTGCGTTCGTTTCGCTCACCCCGGGCAAGGACGGCCTGTTGCACATCTCGGAGCTGCGCAAGCTCTCCGGGGGCAAGCGCGTGGACGACGTCGAGGACGTCGTGTCCGTGGGCCAGAAGCTCCAGGTGGAAATCACCAAGGTCGACGACCGCGGAAAGCTCTCGCTCGCCCCGGTTGTCGCCGAGGAAGCCGCCGTCTCCGTGGACGCCGCGGAGTAGGTAAGCAACCACCGATGGCAATGATTCCTCTGCCGCTCAACGGCTCGGGAATGTCCCCGGCCCCGGTGGGCAGGCGTGTGCCCGAAATCGGAGCGCACGCCCCCATCGAGGCCGGGGACCCCACGATCCTGCACGGGGAGGCCGGAGGGGCGCTGGTGCGCCGCTCCGTCCTCCCCGGCGGGGTCCGGGTCCTGACCGAGGCCATGCCCGGACAACGCTCCGCCACGATCGGATTCTGGATCGGTGTCGGTTCGCGCGACGAGGCCGATGGCCAACACGGCTCGACCCACTTCCTGGAGCACCTGCTGTTCAAGGGCACCAGCCGCCGCACGGCGCTGGAGATCGCCTCGGCCTTCGACGAGGTCGGCGGCGAATCCAACGCGGCCACCGCGAAGGAAAACACCTGCTATTTCGCGCGTGTTCTCGATTCGGACCTCGCGCTGGCCATCGACGTCATTGCCGACATGGTCACCTCCGCGGTGCTCGACCCGGACGAGCTCGAGCAGGAACGCGACGTCATCCTCGAGGAGATCGCCATGGACGGCGACGACCCAGGCGATGTCGCCCACGAAAAGTTTGTCGCCGCCGTGCTGGGGGAGCACCCCCTGGGGCGCCCCATCGGCGGCACCCCCGAGGCCATCATGGCCGTTCCCCGCGCCTCCGTCGTGGACCACTACGCGCGGTACTACAAGCCCAGCGAGCTGGTGGTCACCGCAGCGGGGTCCCTGGACCACGACGACGTCTGCCGGCAGGTCATGGACGCCCTCGTCACGGCCGGGTGGAGCCTCGAGGAGGGCGCGAGCCCCGAGCCGCGGCGCGCCACGGAGCCCGCCGCCATCCGCGGACAGCACACGGTCGACGTCGTCCGCCGCCCCGTGGAGCAGACCAACATCATCATGGGCTGTCCCGGTATCGTGGCGACCGACGCGCGCCGTTACACCATGAGCGTCCTGAACGCCGTGCTGGGGGGCGGAATGTCCTCCAGGCTCTTCCAGGAGATCCGCGAGAAGCGCGGCCTGGTGTATTCGACCTATTCCTTCTCCGCGGCCTACTCGGACGCCGGCTACTTCGGCATGTACGCCGGGTGCTCGCCGGCCAAGACCGGGCAGGTCATCCGGCTGCTCGGCCACGAACTCGACCAGCTGGCCGAGCACGGCATCAGCGACGAGGAGCTCCGCAAGGCCGTGGGCCAGCTATCCGGCGGCATGGTCCTGGCGCTGGAGGACCCGGGCTCGCGCATGTCCCGGCTGGGGCGGGCCGAACTGGTCACCGGCGTATTCCACGACATCGACGATTCGCTCGCGCGGATCAAGGCGGTCACCGCGGACCAGGTCCGGGAACTGGCCCGCGAACTGGCCGGACGTCCGCGAACCGTCACGGTGGTCGGCCCGTTCGACAGTCCGGCCGATTTCGGTATGTAACAGCTCCGTGTTTGCCGTCACGAAGTCGGTCGGTAAAGGTGTTTGGGTCGATGCTGGAGGAGTCGCGAACGCGGCTACGATACCAGCACCGCACCGAGAGGCTTTGGGTGAAATAAGACATGGAAACACTCGCCACCATCCTGGGCGACATCAGCAGCGTGGTCTGGGGACCGTTCCTGCTGATCCCGCTCCTGTTGGGCACCGGACTGTACCTCACCATCAGGCTGGGGGGCCTGCAATTCCTGAAGCTCGGCGCAGCGCTGAGGCTGGGCATCCTCCGGCGCAAGGACCCCGGGGCCGAGGGGGACATCTCGCAGTTCCAGGCGCTGACCACGGCACTGGCCGCGACCGTCGGCACCGGCAACATCGTGGGCGTCGCCACCGCCATCGGCATCGGCGGTCCCGGTGCCCTGTTCTGGATGTGGGTCACCGGCCTGCTCGGCATGGCGTCCAAGTACACCGAGGCGTACCTCGGCGTCCGCTACCGCGGCACCGATGCGGCGGGGGAGAAGTCCGGCGGTCCGCAGTACTACCTCGAGCGGGGCATCCCGGGTCCGTTGGGCAAGATCCTGGGCCTGTCCTTCGCGGTCTTCGCGGTCATCGCCTGCTTCGGCATCGGCAACATGACCCAGGGCAACTCGATCTCCAGCAACCTGGAGAACAGCTTCTCCATCCCCACCTAGCTGACCGGGCTGGTCCTGACTGTCGGCGCGATAATCGTGCTGGTCGGTGGCATCAAATCGATCGGCCGGGTCACCGCCGCGTTCGTGCCGGTCATGATCATCTTCTACGTGGCGGGCGCGATCTACATCCTGATCTCCAACATCACGGGGCTGCCGGCCGCCATCGGACTGATCTTCACCGACGCGTTCACCGGGACCTCGGCCGTCGGCGGGTTCGCCGGCTCCGCGATCATCATCGCCGTGCAGTACGGCGTGGCCCGCGGCATATTCTCCAACGAGTCCGGCATGGGCTCGGCGGCCATCGCGGCCGCCGCCGCGCAGACCACACACCCGGTGCGCCAGGGTCTGGTCTCGATGACGCAGACGTTCATCGACACGATCATCGTCGTGACCTGCACCGGCCTGGTGATCATCACCACCGGGGTCTGGAACCAGACGGACGCATCCGGCGAACAGATCTCGGCGGCACTGATGACCGGCGAGGCGTTCACGAGTGGGTTGCCGGGCGAATGGGGTCACTGGATCGTCACCATCGGCCTGGTGATGTTCGCCTTCTCCACCATTCTCGGCTGGTCCTACTACGGCGAACGCAACGTCGAGCGCCTGCTCGGACGCCGCGCCGTCATGCCGTTCCGGATGCTGTTCTCGCTGGTGGTGTACATCGGCTGCACCGTCGAGCTCGCCGTCGTCTGGAACTTCTCCGACATGATGAACGGCCTCATGGCCCTGCCGAACCTGATCGGCCTGCTGCTGCTCTCGGGCATGGTGGCCCGGGAAACCCGGCACTACCTCAAGCACGACCCCAAGCTGGAGGCCTCCAAGGAGGAGATCGAGGCGTTCATGGCCGAACGCCCGGGTTGGGAAGAGTGGAAGGCCGGCAACGTGCTCGGCTCAAGCCACAAGATGTAGCGTCGGCTATCCGCCGGCGAAGGGGGGCAGGACGTCGACCTCGTCGGAGTCCGCGAGCGGCTTCCGCGGGTTCTTGGCCGACACACCGTTGACCAGAAGGCTGGAGCGTTCGAGCACCCGGGCCAGCGTCGGCGCGTTGCGCGCCGACGGGGCCGGGTGCTCGGCCGCCAGATGGCGAACGAGCGCGTCCAGCGTGCCGCCGTCGGCCGCGATGCGCGCGAGGTGCACTGTTTCGTCGCGCACGCCCGCGGCGGCCGCCGCGGCGGCGAAGTACCGGATCCGCATCTAGCCTCCGATCGCGCTCATGGAGCGGTCGGGCTGAACGAAGTCGTCGGCCCCGAGGCCCACGTGGTCCATGCCGTGGGCCCGCGGCTTTGCCCACATGGCGGCGCGCCAGCGGTCCGCGACCTCCGTGTCGCTGGCGCCGGAGCGCAACAGCGCGGTCAGGTCCGTCTCCTCGCGCGAGAACAGGCAGCTCATGACCTTGCCCTCGGCCGTGATGCGGGTCCGGCGGCAGTCGGCGCAGAACGGCTCGGTCACCGAGGCGATGATCCCCACCGTGCCCAGCACGACGCCGGGCTCGGACTTGGCGGAGACCGTGTACTTCTCGGCGGGGGCGCCGTCGCGGTCGGCGCCGTCGACGGTCAGCACATAGTCGCGGCGAAGCAATTCGCGGGTCTCCTCCGCCGTGACCATGTTGTCCTTGCGCCAGCCGTGGTCGGCGTCCAGGGGCATTTGTTCGATGAACCGGAGTTCGTATCCGTTCTCCAAAGACCAAGCCAGCAGCTCGGGCGCCTCGACGTCGTTGATTCCGCGCATCAGGACGGCGTTGATCTTCAGCGGCGCCAACCCGGCGGCGGCGGCCGCGTCGATGCCCTCGATGACCCGGGACAGGAAGTTGCGGCGGGCCAGCCGCTCGAATGACTCCGCATGGAGCGTGTCCAGCGAGACGTTGATGCGGCTGAGCCCGGCGGCGGCCAGTGCGGCCGCCTTCTCGGCGAGGCCGACGCCGTTGCTGGTCATCGAAATCGGAAGGTCCGGGTGGTCCTCGCGGAGTCCGGCGATGATGTCCACCAAATCGTGCCGCACCAGCGGTTCGCCACCGGTCAGCCGTAGTTCCCTGACGCCGAGCGTGTCCACTCCGATCCGGACGATTCGCCGGATCTCCGCGGCCGTCAGGAGCCGTTCCTTGGGCAGCCAGGCGAGGCCGTCGGCCGGCATGCAATAGGTGCAGCGCAGGTTGCACTTGTCGATGAGCGACACGCGCAGGTCGGTGGCGACGCGGCCGAAGCGGTCCACGAGCCGCATGTCGCCTTCCGGTGCGGCCTGCAGGGCCTTCGGTAGGCCCGGCATGCCCAGCGACACCGCCGCGGCGACGCCAGATCCTGGGGTTTCGGGGCTCTGTTCCATGGGATCGAGCGTAGTGCACCGTGCGGGGCGGGGACAGTGAAAGCCGCGTCCCGGCCAGGCATTCCGCCACCGGCGTCAAAGGGCGCCGCCGTAGGATGGTTTCATGGAGCCCACCTTCCGGCGCACCGTCGACGAGCACCGCGAAACGCTGCGGGTCCTGCTCTCCGGTCCGCTTTCCTCGCTCGGGACGGAATCAGTGCCGCTGGCCGACGCGCGCGGCCGCACCCTCGCCGTCGAGCTGTCCGCCCCGCGGAATCTGCCGCCCTTCGACAATTCCCAGATGGACGGCTTCGCGGTGCGGACCGCCGATCTCGCCCCGGGCGGGCCGCTGGCGGTCGCGCGGCCGATCCCCGCCGGGGCCGCCGCGCCCGCGCTGCCGCCGGGCGCGGCGGCTCCCGTGATGACCGGGGCCATGCTGCCCGCGGGCGCGGACGCCGTCGTTCCCGTCGAGGCCGCCGATCCGCCCGTTTTCCCCGACTTCGTTGGCGGCGGATCACCGTACGACGGCGCGGCAACGGTCCGGCTTCCCGCCTCGCACCCCGCGGGGCGCTTCGTGCGCCGGGCGGGCAGCGACATCGCCGCGGGAACGGCGGCGCTGGCCGGGGGGACCCGGTTGGGACCTGCTCAACTGGGACTTGCCGCGGCACTGGGCGTCGCGGAGCTCGACGTCGTTCGCCGTCCGCTCGCGCTCCTGATTTCCACGGGCGACGAGATCGCCGCGCCCGGCTCCGAACTGAAGCCGGGGCAGATCCACGACGCGAACACCACGCTGCTTCGTGCCTGCTTGGAACAGGCAGGATGGGAAGTGCGCCCGGCCGGAATCAGCGCCGACGACGTGGCCGACTTCGTTTCTTCGTTGGCGGCGGAGCTCGGCGCCGCGGACGGGCCCGGATTCCAGTTGGTGCTGACCAGCGGCGGCATCAGCAAGGGCGCCTACGAAGTGGTCCGGCTGGCCCTCGCCGCGCACGGGGTGACCTTCGGCTCCGTGGCGTTGCAGCCCGGGGGGCCCCAGGGATCCGGCCTGCTGGAGCTGCCGGGGGCGCGCCCGGTTCCCGTGGTGGCCTTTCCCGGCAACCCCGTCAGCAGCTTCGTCAGCTTCGAGCTGTTCCTCCGCCCGGCCTTCGCGCCCCTGATCGGTTTGCCGCATCGCCGGAGCGTCGACGCAACGCTGGCGCATTCGTTGGCGGGATCCCCGAACGGCAAGGTCCAGGCGCGGCGGGGCGTCTACTCCCCGGAGTCCGGGCGCGTGGCGACCGTGGGCGGAATGGAGTCCCACCTGGTGCATGCCCTCGCCCGTTCGAACGCGCTGATCCTGATCCCGGGCGAAACCACGGAGGTCGCGGCGGGCGCTACGGTTGAAACCATGTTGATGGGAGACGAATCATGAGCGGGGACGCGGCACGGGAGCTGAGCCATGTGCGGGCGGACGGCACGGCGCACATGGTCGACGTTTCGGCGAAGGCCGAGACCTCGCGCCAGGCGACCGCCGAGGCGGTGCTGACCACCCGGCCCGACGTCGTCGTCCTCGTTGCCGACGGCACGCTGCCCAAGGGCGACGCGCTGGCGGTGGCCCGCGTCGCGGGAATCATGGGGGCCAAGAAGACGCCGGACCTGATACCCCTGTGCCACCCGCTGCCCCTGTCGAAGGTGACGGTGGACTTCGAGCCGGATGCCGCCGCCGGATCCGTGCGGATCGTGGCGGCCGTGAAGACCCGGGGAGTCACGGGCGTGGAGATGGAGGCGCTCACCGCGGCTTCGGTCGCGGCGCTGGCCCTCTACGACATGGTCAAGGCGGTGGACAAGCACGCGGTGATCGGCGGCATCCGGGTGCTGGCCAAGTCCGGAGGCAAGAGCGGCGACTGGTCCCTGGACGACTCCCGCGTCCCGGGAGCCGACGTATGAGCGCCCGCGAGCCGGGTGCCGCGCCGCGCCGCGCCGCCGTGCTGATCGCCTCGACGCGTGCGGCCACGGGCGTCTACGAGGACCGCACCGGACCGGTGATCCGCGACTGGCTCGCCGAGCACGGGCTGGAAACCGGCGAGGCGATCGTCGTGCCGGACGGGGAGCCGGTCGGTGCCGCTCTCCGGGCGATCCTCCTCACCGGGCCGCGCGTCGTGCTGACCAGCGGCGGCACCGGGCTCAGCCCCACGGACGCGACGCCGGAGATGACGCTTCCGCTCCTGGACCGGCACCTGCCCGGCATCATGGAGGCCATCCGCGTCGCGGGCAGGGCAAAGACCCCGCACGCGGACCTGAGCCGCGGATACGCGGGCACGTCCAACGGGACATTCGTCGCCAACCTGCCGGGGTCCCCGGGCGGCGTGATGGACGCGCTCGGCGTGCTGGATCCGATTATAGGACACCTGTGCGAACAACTGGAGGGCGGACATGGACATTGAGGCACGCGCCGGAACCCCGGCGCCCGGAATCGTGGTCGCGGCCGGCGTGAGCGCCGCTCCGATCGACGTGGAGACCGCGTGGCAGGCCGTCGAGACCGCCGAGACCGGTGCCGTCGTCACGTTCGGCGGCGTCGTGCGCAACCACGACGGCGGGCGCGGGGTGGAGCGGCTTGCCTACAGCGCGCACCCCAGCGCGCCGCAGCGGATGCTCGAACTCGCCGCCGAGGTGGCCGACCGCCATCCCGGAACGCGGCTCTGGGCGTTCCACCGCATCGGAGACCTCGTGGTGGGGGACTCCGCGCTGGTGGCCGCGGCCGCCTCGGCGCACCGGGCCGAGGCCTTCGACGCCTGCCGCGACCTGGTCGAAGCCGTCAAGCACGGCGTGCCCGTGTGGAAGGAACAGCATTTCGACGACGGCGACACGGAATGGGTCGGCATCGCCTGACCGGGATAGCCTAGGGGCATGACCCCACCCCTTTCCGTTGCAGTCCTTGGCGCCTCCGGGCGCATGGGTGCCGAAGCCGTGCGCGCCGTCGAAGCCGCCCCGGACCTCCGCCTCGTCGCCGCGCTCGGCCGGAAGGACCCGCTCGGCGCCGTGCTCGACGCCGGCGCCACCCACGTCCTCGACCTCACCGTCCCGGAAAGCACCGAGGCCAACGTCCGCTTCGCCGTCGAGCATTCGCTCCACGCGGTGGTCGGAACGACCGGTTGGACCGAGGCGCGGCGCGCCTCGCTCGAGGAGCTGCTGGCCACCCGGCCCGGCACCGGCGTGCTCATCGCCCCGAACTTCGCACTGGGCTCGGTGCTGGCCACCGCCTTCGCCGCGCGCGCGGCCCGCTACTTCGAATCGGTCGAGGTGATCGAGCTGCACCACCCGGACAAGGTGGACGCGCCCTCCGGGACGGCGGTGCGCACCGCGGAACTGATCGCGGCCTCGCGGGCGGCGGCCGGCGTCGCGGGGAGCCCGGATGCCACGGCCTCCGGCCTCGAGGGCGCAAGGGGCGCCGACGTCGACGGGGTGCGTGTGCACTCGGTCCGGCTACGCGGCCTGGTCGCACACCAGGAGGTGCTCTTCGGGGGACCGGGGGAGCAGTTGACCCTGCGCCACGACTCCTTCGACCGCGCGTCCTTCATGCCGGGAGTCCTCCTGGGCCTGCGAACCGTTGCCGACCGCCCCGGATTGACCTACGGACTCGACGGCTACCTGGACCTGGGGGCGTAGCGCGGGTGAAGACCAAGCTGTGGGTGGGCGCGATCATCGCGCTTTTCGTGCTGTACCTTTTCGCGTCGTTCTCGTCCTCGATCGCCTACCTTTCCGCGCCGGAGCCGCTCGCCAAGGGCATCGGGGTGGCGGCGTTTGTGCTGCCGCTCATCGGGGTGTGGATCCTGGTCCGCGAGTTGTTGTTCGGCGCCCGCACCCAGCGGATGGCCCGCATTCTGGAGGCCGAGGGACTGCTGCCCGTCGACGACCTGCCGCGGACGCCGTCGGGCCGCATCGTCAGGGCCGCGGCCGACGAGGACTTCGCCCAGTACAGGGACGAGGCCGAACGGAACCCGGACAGCTGGCGCAGCCTGCACCGACTGGCACTGGCCTACGACGTGGCGGGGGACCGCAAGCGGGCGCGGCACACGATGCGGGCCGCCGTTGCGTTGTTCGTCGCCTCGCCCGAATCGCGCATCGGCAGGCCCGCCCGCCCCCCGGCGGGCTAGAGCCAGCCACGCTCCCGGCCGCCTGGGCCGGGGGCCACCCCGCGGGCGGCCGGGAGCCGGCTCCGCGGGACCGCCTACCGGCGCGCGGTGTCGGCGGCCGCTCCGGCGGCCATCGTATGCACCATCGACTCCAGCGGTCCCCGGACGGCCGCCCACTTCAGGGCGATGCCCACCAGCAGCGCGGCCCCGGCGTACCACAGGTAGACACCGAGCCGGGGCCTGTCCGCGGTCGCACCGCTGAGCAGGTCCAACGCGACCAGATGCCCCAGGTAGAGGGTGAGCGTCGCCGCCCCCGCTCCGGCAATGGGCCACAGGAGCATCTCGCCCGCCCCGCCGAGCAGGGACTTCAGCGCCGTCGCGGCCAATTGGCAGATCCCCAGGACGGCCACCGCCGTTCCCGCCACGTGCAGGATGTCCAGCGGCGCTCCGGTGTGGGGGGCGGACAGCGCGAACCACCAGGGCGTCGATTCCACGCCGGCCAGCCCCTGCCCCGTCCGCAGCGAGACCCCCAGCGCGTCGGAGCCCCGGCCCGTACCCGACGTCAGGGCAGCCTCGGCGTCCGGACGCGCCAAAAGCGCCGCGGATAGCGCCCGGGCACCCGCCGCGACGGCCGCGCCGGCCGTGGCGAACGCCAGGGCCACTGGTGGGCGCGAAACGTCGCAGCGCCCGACGAACAGGCCCAGCAGAACGAAGCCGGTCCACACGAGGACCGGGTAGTAGCCCGTGACCAAGAGGTCCGCCGCCAGGGTGGCCGGCCGGAACAGGTCCATGAAGACCGGGGAGCCGCCGACGTCCGCGGGCGTGAGCGCGGCGGAGACGGGCGGCCGCGCGAGGAACAGGAGGCCCGGCGACAAGAGCAACCACCCGCCGGCCCACCAGGCGAGCCGCTGTGCGGGAAGCCCCAGGAACGGGATCGCGAACAGGAACAACAGCCCGTAGTGGACGAGGATGACCGCCACGTGGGTGTCCAGCGAGCCGCCCACAAGTCCCAGGGTGGCAATCGCCAGCGCGCGGACCACCACGCCGCGGCGGGTCGCGGCGAGACGGTCGCCGGACAACGGCCGCGCCGCGCCGGTGAGCAACGCCAGCCCGACGCCGGCCAGCACGGCAAACAGCGCCGACGCCTTGCCCGCGAACCAGAGCGCCGCCCACGTGGGCTCGGCGGCGGCGAGGGCCGCTCCCGCGGAATCGTCCGTCACGTCCTTGGACAGCGGGATGATGTGGGTGGCCATCATGCCCAGGAGGGCGAGTCCCCTGGCCGCATCGATCCCGGCGAGCCGCGTCTTGGCGGGGCCTCGCCCGGGCGTGCTTTTCGTCATGTTGCCAGCCTACGGGCGGTGCCGCGGGGATCCCTCGTTCGCGGAAAGTGTAACGTTGGATCCATGCCAGCCTCCGCACCCGCCGCCGCCCGGAACGACTACACGTTCGGTACCCTGCTGACCGCCATGGTCACCCCCTTCAAGGACAACGGGGACGTCGACTACGACGCCGCCGCGCGCTTGGCGTCCAAGCTGGTCGACGACGGCTGCGACGGCCTGGTCGTTACCGGCACCACGGGCGAGACGTCGACGCTGGCGGACCACGAGAACCTGGAGATGTTCCGCGTCGTGGCCGACGCCGTCGGCGGCCGGGCCAAGGTCCTGGCAGGTTCGACGACGAACGACACGCGTCATTCGATCGCGCTTTCGCGCAGGGCAGCGGAGCTGCCCATCGACGGCCTGCTCGTGACCGCGCCCTACTACAACAAGCCGAGCCAAGCGGGCGTCCAAGCGCACGTCGAGGCGATCGCCGACGCCGTTGACCTGCCCGTGATGGTGTACGACATCCCCGGACGGGCCGGGATCGTCATCGAGACCGAGACGCTGATGCGGCTCGCGGAGCACCCCCGGATCGTTGCGTTGAAGGACGCCAAGGCGAACTTCCAGGAAACCACGCGCGTGCTGGCCAACACCGACCTGGACGTCTACTCGGGCGACGACGGACTGACGCTGCCGCTGATGGCGGCGGGCGCCGTCGGCCTGGTCTCGGTGACGGCGCACGTGGCAACCGCCAAATACCGCGAGCTGGTCGATGCCGTCCGCGCAGGCGACCTCGCGACGGCCCGCGCCGCCCACTTCGCCCTGGACCCCGTGCAACGCGCCGTCATGTCCCACATCCAGGGAGCCGTCGCCGCCAAAACCATTCTCCATTGGCAGGGCGTCCTGCCGAACGCCGTCGTCCGGCTGCCCCTCGTGGCACCGACGGAGGCGGATCTCGCGCCGATCCGCGCCGATCTGGCGGAGGCCGGTTGGGCCATCTAGGAAAGTAGCCACCGCATGACCGAAACCCCTGTGGACCCCGCGGACGGGGCGCGACTGAACGCTCCACCGCCCCTGCCGGAGGGCACACTGCGGATTGTGCCGCTCGGGGGACTCGGCGAGATCGGGCGCAACATGGCCGTGTTCGAGATCGCCGGCAAGTTGCTGATCGTTGACTGCGGAGTGCTGTTCCCCGAGGAATTCCAGCCCGGCGTCGACCTGATCCTGCCGGACTTCGGCTACATCCGGGACCGCCTGGACGACGTCGTAGGCGTCGTCCTGACGCACGGGCACGAGGACCACATCGGTGCCGTACCGTACCTATTGCGACTCAAGGCGGACATCCCGCTCATCGGCTCCAGGCTGACGCTCGCCCTGATCGAGGCCAAGCTGCAGGAACACCGGATCCGTCCGTTCACCCTCGCGGTGGCCGAGGGCCAGGTGGAGAAGCTGGGGCCGTTCGAGTGCGAATTCGTCGCCGTGAACCACTCGATCCCCGACGCGCTGGCCGTCTTCATCCGGACCGTTGCGGGCAACGTCCTGCACACCGGCGACTTCAAGATGGACCAGTTGCCCCTCGACGGTCGCATCACCGACCTGCGCGCCTTCGCGCGTTTGGGCGAGGAAGGCGTCGACCTGTTCATGTCCGACTCCACCAACGCCGACGTGCCGGGCTTCACCACCGCCGAGAAGGAAATAGGTCCCGTGCTGGAGCGGCTTTTCGGCGTGGCCGAGAAGCGGCTGATCGTCGCTTCCTTCTCGTCCCACGTCCATCGCGTGCAGCAGGTTCTGGACGCGGCCCACCTCCACCAGCGCAAGGTCGCTTTCGTCGGCCGCTCCATGGTGCGGAACATGGCGATCGCCGCCAAGCTGGGTTACCTCACCGTCCCGGACAACATCCTCGTGGACCTCAAGGAGGTGGACAACCTCCCGGACCACAAGGTGGTGCTGATGTCCACGGGCTCCCAAGGGGAACCGATGGCGGCCCTGTCCCGCATGGCCAACGGCGACCACCGGATCAACGTGGGCCGGGGCGACACCGTTATCCTGGCGTCTTCGTTGATCCCCGGAAACGAGAACGCGGTGTTCCGCATCATCAACGGACTCATGCGCCGCGGGGCGGAGGTGGTGCACAAGGGCAACGCCAAGGTGCACGTCTCCGGGCACGCCTCCGCCGGCGAGTTGCTCTACTGCTACAACATCATCAGGCCGAAGAACGCCATGCCGGTGCACGGTGAGACGCGGCACCTGATCGCCAACGGCCGCCTCGCCGAACAGACGGGAGTCCCCGCGGCCAACGTGCTGCTGACGGAGGACGGGTCCGTGGTCGACCTGCGCGGGGGAGTCGCACGGGCCGTGGGACGGATCGACTGCGGATTCGTCTACGTGGACGGCTCCAGCGTCGGCGGCGTCACCGACGACGACCTCAAGGACCGCAGGACCCTGGGCGAAGAGGGATTCATCTCGGTGATCAGCGTGGTCAACAGGCAGACCGGGAAGATCGTTTCGGGGCCCGACATCCACGCCCGCGGCGTGGCGGAGGACGACTCCGTCTTCGACGACATCAAGCCGAAGATCGCCGCCGCGCTGGAGGAGGCTGTGGTCAACAACCCGACGCACACCACGCACCAGCTCCAGCAAGTGGTTCGCCGGGTGATCGGGTCATGGGTCAGCCGCAAACTGCGGCGTCGGCCGATGATCGTGCCGGTGGTCCTGGAGGCCTAAACCCGGAGGCCCAAAGGGGCGTGTAGATCCCCGGTTTCAAGGCCCATTTCGGGTACCGTGGCGACTATGGCCACCCGTACTTCCCCCAGCCAGCCGAAGGCCTCTGGCCGCAAACCGGCCAGCGCAGCAGGGGCGCGCAGCAAGTCCGCCGGCGCCGCGCGCACCCCCACCGCCCGCACGCGCCAGCAACAACAGGTTCCCGAACACGACCTGCCGTTTCCGCTGCGCGCCGTGCGTGGTCTCTGGATGGGGATCGCGCGCATCGTGGCCGGCGCCTTCCGCAAGCTGGGGCGGGACGTCAATCCGGACCACGACCTGCGCCGGGACGGCACCGGCCTGTTCCTGGTGCTCATCGCGGCGGTCGTCGCCAGCGTCGAATGGTGGGGCCTGCGCGGACAGGGCTGGTACGGCACCGCGGTGCACAACGTCGCCGGCGGCACGTTCGGCTACATGGCCGTCATCCTTCCCTTTGTTCTCCTGGTGGGCGCGTTCAGGCTGTTCCGCCATCCGGAGGAAGACCGCGCCAACACCCGCGTCGGCATCGGCCTGACGCTGGGCACGGCGGCCGGAGCCGGTATCGCCCACGTCGTCGAGGGCGTCCCCACGCTCTCCGATGCCTTCGACCGGCTGTGGTCCGGGGGCGGCATCGTGGGGTTCCTCATGACCTCGCCCATCTCCGGCCTCATCAGCCGCTGGGGCGCCCTGGTGATCATGTGCCTCCTGCTCTTCCTGAGCCTGATGATCATCACGGCCACGCCGTTCCGCCACATCCCGGCACGCCTGCGCCAGGGATACGAATGGGTCATGGGTCAGCCGGACGACGCCGGGCGGGACACGCGGGACGGTCCCGAGCACGACCAGAGCTACCTCTACGAGGAGCGCAAGGCCAAGTCCCGCGAGGACCGCAAAGCCCGGCGGAAGGGAAGCCTCTTCGGCAAGGACAAGCGGACGCGCGACGACGAAGACGACGCGTCGCGCGGCGCCTTCTCCGGCGACGAGGCCTACGACCACGCGGTCATCCGCGAAGCGGACGAGGAGGCGCGTCCGGAGGACGCCGCGTCCGAGCCACGGATACCACCGGGCGTGCGCCGTCCCACGGCGTCCGAACGCGCCATCGAGAAGATCAAGAGCGACGTCGGCCTCGGCGACCCCGCACCGGTCACCGAGGCGATCGACACGGCCGACCTGGCCGCCCTGGCGGCGTCGGCGCCGAAGGTTCCCTCGAATCCCGTGGCCCAGCCCGCGCCCCTGACGCCGATCCCGCAGCGCACCGAGCAGCTGCAGCTGTCTGGCGACGTCGCCTACACCCTGCCGGCGTCGGAGTTCCTCCCGTCCGGGCCACCGGCCAAGGAGCGTTCGGAGGCCAACGACTCCGTCGTGAAGGCGCTGACGGAGACCCTCGACCAGTTCAAGGTCGAGGCCCAGGTCACCGGCTTCAGCCGCGGACCGACCGTGACCCGCTACGAGATCGAGTTGTCGCCCGGGACCAAGGTGGAGCGCGTCACCGCCCTGAGCAAGAACATCTCCTACGCGGTCGCTTCCTCGGACGTGCGCATCCTCAGCCCCATCCCGGGCAAGAGCGCCATCGGCATCGAGATCCCGAACGCCGACAAGGAGGTCGTGGCCCTCGGCGACGTCCTGCGCTCCAACGCGGCGCGGAAGACCGAGCACCCCATGGTCATGGGCGTCGGCAAGGACGTCGAGGGCGGCTTCGTCGTCGCCAACCTGGCCAAGATGCCCCACCTGCTCGTCGCTGGTGCCACTGGCGCGGGCAAGTCCTCGTTCGTGAACTCGATGATCACGTCCATCCTGATGCGCGCGACCCCGGACGAGGTCCGCATGGTTATGGTGGACCCCAAGCGCGTCGAACTCACTGCCTACGAGGGTGTTCCGCACCTGATCACCCCGATCATCACCAACCCGAAGAAGGCCGCCGAGGCGCTGCAGTGGGTGGTCCGCGAGATGGACACGCGCTACGACGACCTCGCGAATTTCGGCTACAAGCACATCGACGACTTCAACAAGGCCGTCCGGAACGGCAAGGCGGTACCTCCCGAGGGTTCCAAGCGCGTCATGAAGCCCTACCCGTACCTGCTGGTGATCGTCGACGAGCTCGCGGACCTCATGATGGTGGCCCCGCGCGACGTCGAGGACTCGATCGTCCGCATCACCCAACTCGCCCGCGCCGCCGGCATCCACCTGGTGCTGGCGACCCAACGACCGTCCGTGGACGTCGTGACGGGCCTCATCAAGGCCAACGTTCCCTCGAGGATGGCGTTCGCGACGTCCTCGGTCACCGACTCTCGGGTCGTGCTTGACCAGCCGGGCGCCGAGAAGCTGCTGGGGCAGGGAGACGCGCTGTTCCTGCCGATGGGCGCCTCGAAGCCGATGCGCGTCCAAGGCGCCTGGGTCACCGAGTCGGAAATCCACCGCGTCGTCGAGCACGTCAAGGGACAGCTGAAGGCGGAGTACCGCAAGGACGTCGCCGTAGAGGTCGCCAAGAAGGAAATCGACGACGACATCGGCGACGACCTCGAGGTGCTGTTGCAGGCCACGGAACTGGTGGTCACCACACAGTTTGGTTCGACATCGATGCTGCAGCGCAAGCTGCGCGTCGGGTTCGCCAAGGCAGGACGCCTGATGGACCTGCTGGAGTCGCGCGGCGTCGTCGGCCCCTCGGAGGGGTCCAAGGCGCGCGACGTGCTCGTCAAGCCGGACGACCTTCCCGGCGTCTTGGCGACGATGCGCGGGGAGGACGCTCCGGCGTCGGCCGGGGAGGCGCCGGCGATGGAGGCCGCGCTGGCCGAGAACGCCAACGCCAACCACTACGGAACCGACGTCGTCGGCGAGGACCTGGATAGCCGCACGCAGGCGATCGACTACCACGACGGGTCCGACGCCGGCGACGAGGGGGGCTCCAACGACGCGTGGAACCTCACCGGAAGGTAGCCTGAGTCCGTGACATCGCATGAGGAGGACGGCGGCACCGACCCCGTCCCGACGCTGAACATCGCCAACGTGCTCACCACGCTGCGCATCGTCATGGTCCCGTTCTTCGCGTGGGCGCTGCTGGCGGACGACTCCGGGTACGGCGTCCTGCGTTGGGTCGCCGTGGCGGTCTTCGCGGCGGCGATCTACACGGACAAGCTCGACGGCGACCTGGCCCGCAGCCGAGGCCTGATCACCAACTTCGGCAAGATCGCCGACCCGATCGCGGACAAGCTCCTGCTCGGCTCGGCTCTGGTGCTGCTGTCGCTGCTCGGGGAACTGCCCTGGTGGATCACCGTCGTCATCCTCGTTCGTGAACTGGGGATTACGTTGCTGCGTTTCGCGGTGATCCGATACGGGGTCATGCCGGCGTCGCGCGGGGGCAAGCTGAAGACGGTGACGCAGTCCCTGGCCGTGTTCCTGTACCTGCTGCCGGTGACACACACCGTGGGATGGCTGGAGGTCGTCGCGCTCGCGGTGATGCTGCTTGCCGTGGCCATCACGCTCTACACGGGAATCGACTATGTGTTCCAGGCCGCCCGCCTGCGCGCGGCCGCGCGGCGGGGCAAGTAGGTGGCCGAGCGCACGCCGGAGGCGACCGGCGCCACGAGCTGCTGGCCGCTGCCCGAGCCCGCCGCAGCCGGACTGCCCATGGCGCGGGAGGTGGTCGAGGCCGCCGTCGGACGCTCCGTGACAGTGGCAACCGCGGAATCCCTCACCGCCGGACTCGTGTCCGCAGCGCTGGCGGACATCGCCGGATCCTCCGCAGTCCTGCGCGGCGGCGTCGTCGCTTACCACAACGACGTCAAGTCGGGGCTCCTCGGTGTGGACCCCGATCTGTTGGAACGGGTCGGCTCGGTCGACGGCGAGGTCGCCGCGCGGATGGCCGTCGGCGCGCGCAGTGCCTGCGGGGCGGACATCGCGGTCTCCACCACCGGCGTTGCCGGCCCCGCGGCCCACGACGGCAAAGACGTCGGCACTGTTTTCATCGGATATGCGGGACCGGACGGAACGGGGTTCGAGGCATTCCGGTTCGAGGGCGACCGCCAGCGAATCCGGGTGCAGTCGAGGGACGCCGCACTGCGGAAACTCCGAGAACTAGCCTTCGGCAAAGATTAAGCCACAACGCGGTCGTATCACTGGCAGGCGTGGTCCCCGAATGGATAGGGTGGTCTCCCGGGAACAAAACGTGGCCCCCGGTAGTTGGAAAAAGCATCGGGGAACGCACGAGGCGCCACCCGATCCGACCGTCAAGCCGGCGCAAGGACCCAAAGGAGTAAGGCAATACACATGGTCAAGCAACCCGTAACCGTGAACGGTGTCGTCCGTTGGCGGGATGTGGGACTGACAGAAGATGCCCGTCGCGACCAGAAGGAGCCCAAGATGGTAGTCCTACGCCACGAAATTGGCGACGTCCTCCGGGACGTTCGTCAGCGTCAGGGCCGTACCCTGCGCGAAGTGTCACACAACGCCCGCGTTTCCCTGGGCTACCTTTCGGAGGTCGAACGCGGCCAGAAGGAAGCATCCTCCGAACTTCTCTCGTCCATTTGCGGTGCCTTGGATGTCCCGCTTTCCCTGATGCTCCGCCAGGTAAGCGACCGCGTCGCGCTGGCCGAGGGCGTAGAGATTCCCGACACCGTCCCTGTCGAGCTGTCGAGCGAGTTCGGGTCCATGCCCGAGGAATGGCCGGACCGCCTGAAGGGGATGGCCTCCAGCCGCTAGGCGCGCCACTCGCGGCCATACTGCCCAGGCCGCGCGGCAGCAACGCGAAAGGGACCCGGAAACGGGTCCCTTTCCGTATCCCGTAGCGGATACGCGGTTCGCTACGGTTCCTGCGAGAGCTACATCGGGTCGTTCCGGTAGGAATGGTTCAGCCGCGTCAGCAACGCAGCCAGGGACGACAGGTCGTCGACCGGCCAATCGGCGAGCAAGTCGTGGAACACATGGCGTCGTGCGGTCTGGGCGGCGGAGAGCTGCCGCGCGCCCTCCTCGGTGAGGCTGATGGTCTGAGCGCGTCCATCCAGCGGGTCGGCGGTCTTGCGCACGATGCCCAGGGATTCGAGCAGGGTCACCTGACGGCTGACCGACGGCTTTCCGACACCGATCTCCGCCGCCAGATCCGTGAGGCGGAGGCTGCCCTTGCGCTGTAGGGCGGCGAGAAGTCCGTAGGCTCCGGGTTCCATGTCCGGATGGACCTGGCGGGCCACCTTGTTGCCGTTGGCGCGGGCCCGCCGCCAGAGGAAACTCAACTGCTCCTCCATGTCGTGGATGGCCTGGTCGCGGTCTCCGGCGAAGGCCGGGGCATCGTGGTGCGTCATGACCACCATGATAGGTGGCGGTCCCCGGCGCGGTGGCGTGCGCGTGGGACAATTCAAGGGTGAGACTCAGTGATTTCTGGCGTTTGATGGAGGACGAGTTCGGCTCCGCGTACGCCCGCGTGTTGGCGGGCGATCTGGTTTTGGCGGAACTGGGTGGCCGCACGGCGCAGGAAGCCCTTTCCGCCGGGACGCACCCCCGCGCCGTGTGGCTCGCCGTCTGCGAGATGCAAGACGTGCCGCCGGTGCGGCGCCTCGGAATCGACAGGATGCCCAAGGACTGAAGGTGGCACGGACACGCCGGGAAGATGAATCGAATATCTGTTCGGATAACGATAGGCTCCTCACAGAGATGAAATACGGGGCCAACGGCCCCGACCGTCCACAACCGACGCATCCCGGGCCAAAATGTCCGGGCCGGCACATAGCGTGGTTAGAGGACGAACAACGGGCCGGAAGGCCATGAGACAACCGAGGTGGGCAAATGGCCGCAATGGACCGCGAGAAGGCGCTCGACGCAGCGCTGGCGCAAATCGACAAGCAATTCGGCAAGGGTTCCGTGATGCGTTTGGGCGATGACACCCGCGCCAAGATAGAGGTGATCCCCACGGGTTCGATCGCCCTGGACATCGCGCTCGGCATTGGCGGTCTTCCCCGCGGCCGCGTCGTGGAAATCTACGGTCCGGAGTCCTCGGGTAAGACCACCGTCGCATTGCACGCCGTGGCCAACGCCCAGAAGAACGGCGGCATCGCCGCGTTCATCGACGCCGAGCACGCGCTGGACCCCGAATACGCGAAGAAGCTCGGCGTGGATACGGACGCGCTCCTGGTCTCGCAGCCCGACACGGGCGAGCAGGCCCTGGAGATCATGGACATGCTGATCGGATCCGGGTCGTTGGACGTCATCGTCATCGACTCGGTCGCCGCGCTGGTTCCGCGCGCCGAGATCGAGGGCGACATGGGAGACAGCCACGTCGGTCTGCAGGCGCGCCTGATGAGCCAGGCGCTCCGGAAGATCACAGGTCGCCTGAGCCAGACGAAGACCACGGCCATCTTCATCAACCAGCTACGTGAAAAGATCGGCGTCTTCTTCGGCAGCCCGGAGACGACGACGGGCGGCAAGGCACTGAAGTTCTACGCGTCGGTTCGCATCGACGTCCGCCGCATCGAGACACTGAAGGAAGGCACCAACGCGGTGGCCAACCGGACCCGCGCCAAGATCGTCAAGAACAAGATGGCCCCGCCGTTCAAGCAGGCCGAGTTCGACATCGTCTACGGGCACGGCATTTCCCGCGAGGGCGGTCTGATCGACATGGGCGTCGAGGAGGGCTTCGTGAAGAAGTCCGGCGCGTGGTTCACCTACGACGGGGACCAGTTGGGACAGGGCAAGGAAAACGCGCGCAGGTTCCTCACCGACAACCCGGACCTGGCCAACGAATTGGAGCGCCGGATCAAGGAGAAGCTTGGCATCGGCGCGCCGGTCGAGGCCGATGTCAAGGATCCGAAGCTGAAGGCAGTCTCGGACTCGTAGCCATGGTGCGGACACCGGACTGGAGCGGCCTGACCGGCGCCGGAGACGACGCCGGCGGGCAGCGCTCGCCTTCCACCGACTCCTCCGATGCGTCGCCCGGGGCCGCAAGCGTCTCGAAGCGTCGGTCCAATGGGCGGGACGCGGGGGACGCCGATCCGGAAGCCGCCGCACGCGCCATCGTGCTGCGGCAGTTGACCGGCTCGGCGAAGAGCCGCAGGCAGCTCGAGGAGAAACTCGCGCGGCGGGACATCCCCGCCGCCGCCGCCGGCGCGGTGCTGGACCGGTTCGAGGAGCTGCAGCTGGTCGACGACGAGGCTTTCGCGCAGGCGTGGGTACGGAGCCGCGCGCACTCCCGTGGCCTAGCCGCCAGCGCGCTCCGCAGGGAATTGCGCGAAAAGGGCATCGCTCCGGAATTAGCGGACCGGGCGCTTGAGCAACTCACCGTCGAAGACGAGTTGGCGTCCGCGCGGGACCTGGCCCAACGTAAGCTGCGTTCCGTGCCGCCCTCGGCGGACCGCGACAAGGCAGTGCGGCGCATCGTGGGGATGCTCGGCCGCAAGGGATACGGCCCATCGATGGCCTTCCGAGTAGCCAACGAGGCGTGGGACGAGCACGGCGGCTCCTAGACGATGTCCGCGGGGTCTGTTCGCGGCCGGTGACGGTCCGGACGCTGCCTCCGGGTTCGGTACCCTTGAACGGTGAGTCTCACCATCCCCAGTCCCCAGATCCAGGCTAGCGGCGACGCCGGGCGCACCTATGAGGTGCGCACTTTCGGCTGCCAGATGAACGTCCACGATTCCGAGCGTCTCGCCGGGCTCCTGGAGACCTCGGGTCTTGTACCGGCGGAGGAGGGACACGGCGTGGCCGACGTCATCGTCTTCAACACCTGCGCGGTGCGCGAAAACGCGGACAACAAGCTTTACGGCAACCTCGGCCGCTTGGCTCCCATCAAGGGGCGCCGACCGGGGATGCAGATCGCCGTGGGGGGGTGTCTGGCCCAAAAGGACCGGGAAACAATCCTCGAGAAAGCTCCGTGGGTCGACGTCGTGTTCGGCACCCACAATGTCGGGTCGTTGCCGGCCCTGCTCGAGCGGGCGCGGCACAACAACGAGGCTCAGCTGGAGATCCTGGAGTCGCTCGACGTCTTCCCTTCCACCCTGCCCACCAAGCGCGATTCCGTGTATTCCGGCTGGGTGTCGATCTCGGTCGGCTGCAACAACACCTGCACGTTCTGCATCGTCCCCAGCCTGCGCGGCAAGGAGCGCGACCGGCGGCCCGGGGACATCCTGGCTGAGGTGGAGGCGCTCGTTGCCGACGGCGCCATCGAGGTCACCCTCCTTGGGCAGAACGTGAACTCGTACGGTGTCGAGTTCGGGGACCGTCTGGCTTTCGGCAAGCTCCTGCGGGCCTGCGGAAACATCCCCGGGCTGGAGCGCGTGCGGTTCACCAGCCCGCACCCGGCGGCCTTCACCGACGACGTGATAGAGGCGATGGCCGATACCCCGAACGTGATGCCCCAGCTGCACATGCCGCTGCAGTCGGGGTCCGACAAGGTACTCAAGGACATGCGGCGTTCCTACAGATCCACGAAATTCCTCGGTATCCTCGACCGGGTCCGGGAGCGTATCCCGCACGCCGCCATCACGACGGACATCATCGTCGGCTTCCCGGGCGAGACCGAGGAGGATTTCCAGGCCACGCTCGACGTCGTCGAACGATCTCGGTTCGCCAGCGCCTTCACCTTCCAGTACTCCAAACGTCCCGGTACCCCCGCGGCCGAACTGCCGGACCAGCTACCCAAGTCGGTCGTCCAGGAGCGGTACGAACGACTCACGGCCCTCCAGGACCGCATCTGCGCGGAGGAGAACTCCCTGCAGGTCGGCCGCCGCGTCGAGATCATGGTCACGGCGCAGGCCGGCCGGAAGTCGAATGAAACCCACCGTTTGTCGGGGCGCTCGCGCGACCAGCGTCTCGTGCACTTCACCGTTCCAGAGGGTGCCGAACATCCACGGCCCGGCGATCTCGTGACGGTCCCGGTCACCTCCGCCGCCTCCTTCCACCTGATCGCGGATCCCGGGGAGCCAGCGGAGTACCAGCTTCGGCGGTCGCGGGCAGGCGACGCGTGGGACAGGGCACAGGCCGAGACGTGCGGCGTACCGGCGGTGGGTGGCACCGGAGGTGGCGGCGTCAGCCTGGGCATGCCGGTGCTGCCGCCGCGCGCCTAACGTGGCTTCTGCCGCGAGGCGACCGGTGGTGGCCATCGTGGGTCCCACCGGCACCGGAAAATCGGACCTCGCGATCGAGCTCGCCCTGCGCCTCGACGGCGAGGTGGTCAATGGCGACGCGTTGCAGTTCTACCGGGGCATGGACATCGGCACGGCCAAGGTGGCACCGGAGGAACGCCGCGGGGTCACGCACCATCTGCTGGACATCCTCGATGTCCGGGAGGAGGCGAGCGTCGCGCGGTTCCAGGCCGAGGCCAGGGCCGCGTTCGACGAGATCGAGTCCCGCGGACGCGTTCCGATCCTCGTCGGCGGCTCCGGACTCTATGTCCGCGCCGCGCTGGACGTGCTTGAGTTTCCCCCGACCGATGCCCGAGTCCGCCGCCGCATCGAAGAGGAAGGGGCCGCATACGGTGTCGGGGCCCTTCTTGTGCGCCTACGGGATGTCGATCCGACGTCGGCCGAGCGTCTGACCGACGCCCGGCGGATCGTTCGGGCATTGGAGGTCCATGAACTCACGGGAAGGACGTTCGGATCGTTCATGCCGGACCGGACGTATTCCCGACCAGCCGTCCAGCTGGCCTTGGATTTGGAACGGCCCCGCCTGCACGAACGGCTGCGGGAGCGTGTGCAGGCCATGGTAGCCAAGGGACTTTTGGACGAAGTGCGCGACCTCGACGGCAGGGGGCTGCGCACCGGCAAGACTGCCTGTCGCGCCATCGGCTACGCGCAGTTCCTCGACGTGGTCGACGGGTTGGCAACCGTTGACGAGGCAGCCGATCGAACTGTCGTTGCCACGCGTCAATTCGCCCGACGGCAGGTCACGTGGTTCCGCGCCGACCACCGCGTGCGCTGGATGGATGCCGCCGATCCCGGGTTGCTGGACGCGTCGCTGGGGATCCTGGGCGAGTCGCCGTAGCACCGTTACGGCGGATTCGCCGGGGGAAAGGCGCGCACTAGGCTTGGAGGCATGAGCACAGAGCGCGCCACGCGGAACTTCAATGAGTTGTCCGGCCTGGCCTTTTCCAAGGGGCACGGCACCGGTAACGACTTCGTCCTTGTCGCAGATCCCAGGGGTGAGCGCTTTCTGGCGCCCGAGGCGGTCGCCGCGATCTGCGACCGCCACCTGGGTATTGGCGGCGACGGGCTCATCCGCGCGGTGCGCTCCGAGTCCCTGCCCGAGGGACGCGCCCTCGTGGCGGCCGACCCGCGTGCCGAGTGGTTCATGGACTACCACAACGGGGATGGCTCGCTGTCGGAGATGTGCGGGAACGGCGTGCGCGTCTTCGTTCACTTCCTGATCGAGGAGGGTCTGGTGGCGCTGGGGGAGGGCGAGACCCTGACCATCGGGACCAGAGCCGGCGTCAAGGTGGTCGCCCGGTCGGCGGACGGCTACGCGGTGGACATGGGGCCGTGGGCGTTCGCGTCCCCAACGGAGGCCGAGGAACGGGCTCTCGACTCGGTCGTGGAGACCGACGGACTGGACGTTGCCCGGCCGGCGTTGAGCATCAGCATGGGCAATCCGCACACGGTGGTCGCGCTGTCGGAGGCCAGCGAACTCGAACACGCGGAACTGCACCGTGCCCCGCGGGTGGACCCCGTTCCCGAGCATGGAACCAACGTCGAGTACGTGGTGCCGTCCGAGCCCCTCGTAGAACGCGGCGTCGGCCGCATCCGGATGCGGGTCCACGAGCGTGGCGTCGGGGAAACGCAGTCCTGTGGAACGGGCGCCTGCGCCGCCGTGGTGGCCACACGCCACTGGGCGGGTGGAACGTCAGCGGACCGCTGGGACGTGCAGGTGCCCGGGGGCGTGGTGGCAGTCCGGTTCATGACCGGGGTCGACGGCCGCGAACACGTGGAGCTCAGTGGGCCGGCGGCCATCGTCGCGCGGGGCACGCTCGCCTAGTCCCGCGCGGCACCTGGGATCTGTGGCTAGCGGGGACGGACCACGCGAAGCAGCCGAAACGACTTCGCGGTCGAGGCTCGCTCCACCGTCCAACCCTCCGACAGCTGTTCGCCCAGCCAGGTTTGCAGCGAATCCGATCCGAGGTTCTTCTGCACCACGAGCCAGGCCTCGCCGCCCGGAGACAGCCGCGGAAGCCACTGGAGCAGGATCTCGTGGAGCGCCTCCTTACCCACACGGATCGGGGGATTGGACCAAATCGTGGCGAACTCCAGAGCCCCGGGAACCGACTCCGGCTTTCCCGCGACCACGTTGTCCACGTTCAGGATGCGGGCATTCTCACGCGTGAGTTCGATGCTTCGTTCGTTGACGTCAACGGCGTAGACGGTCGCGCCGGGCGATCTCATCGCAAGGGTCAAGGCTATGGGGCCCCATCCGCATCCGATGTCCAACAGCGCGCCTTGTTCGGCGGGGGCGGGAGCGCCCGCCAGGAGAACCGCCGTCCCCTTGTCCACGCCGTCGGGACTGAAGATCCCGCCGGAGGTCACCATCGTTCGTTCGGCCCCTCCGAGGGGCACCCGGATGGTCTTGCGCTTGAGCGGGGTGGACGGTTGTGCGCTGAAATAATGGTCGGAGCCCATGGAGGCAGGTTAACCGCAGCCGACGGATTGCTGGTAATCCGCGTCCGAGCCGAACCACGGATGCGGGCCCCGCGTCGTTCGCCCACCGGGGAACCGGGGCTAAACGACGGCTCCGGGGACTATCCTGATAGCAACCATCCGCCAAAGGGGAACATGACCGACTTGAACCAGCCCAACCCGCACGACCGCGGTCTGAACGACGACGAGATCCAGTCCGTCATCGACCGAATCCTAGCCGCGGACAACGCGGCCGCTAAGAAATCCGCGGGGACCGCCCCATCTGGCGCCGAGGGCGCTCTGGCGGGTGGTCGGGCACAGGCTTTGGGTGGCGGCCACGGCCGCGAGCACTCGGACTCCGACGGCGAACAGCGCGACCTCGAGGAACGGCGGGCGCTCCGCCGTGTTGCGGGACTGTCCACGGAGCTGGAGGACGTCAGCGAGGTTGAATACCGGCAGCTGAGGCTCGAGCGGGTCGTGCTGGCCGGCATCTGGACGGAGGGCACGGCAATCGAGGCCGAAAACTCGCTGCGCGAGCTGGCCGCCCTCGCGGAGACCGCGGGTTCCGAGGTTCTAGACGGCCTGATCCAGCGACGACTCAAGCCGGACCCGGGCACGTATCTGGGGTCGGGCAAGGCCATGGAACTCAAGGACATCGTTTCGGCCACCGGTGCGGACACGGTGGTAGTGGACTCGGAGCTGTCCCCGTCGCAGCGCCGCGGCCTGGAGGACATCATCAAGGTGAAGGTGATCGACCGGACGGCCCTGATCCTGGACATCTTTGCACAGCACGCACAGAGCCGCGAAGGCAAGGCCCAAGTCGAACTGGCACAACTGGAGTACCTGTTGCCCAGGCTACGCGGCTGGGGCGAGTCCATGTCCCGCCAGGCTGGCGGCCGCGTTGGCGCGGCCGGCGGAGGCATCGGGTCGCGCGGACCGGGTGAAACGAAGATCGAACTCGACCGCCGTCGAATCCGCACGCGCATGTCTAAGCTGCGTCGCGAGATCGCCGCGATGAAACCCGCCCGCGAAACCAAGCGCGCCAACCGCAAGCGCAACACTGTTCCCTCGGTGGCCATCGCAGGCTACACCAACGCCGGCAAGTCCTCCCTGTTGAACCGGCTAACGGACGCGGGGGTCCTCGTCGAGAACGCATTGTTCGCGACACTGGACCCGACGGTCCGCAAGACGGAAACGGCGGACGGACTGGGCTACACCCTGGTTGACACCGTGGGTTTTGTCCGGAGCCTGCCGACCCAACTCGTGGAAGCGTTCCGCTCCTCGTTGGAGGAGGTCGCGGACGCGGACCTGATCCTGCACGTGGTCGACGCGTCGCATCCGGATCCGGAGGGGCAGATCCATGCCGTCCGCCAGGTCTTCACGGAAGTCGATGCGCAGAACGTCCCGGAGATCATCGTCCTGAACAAGGCGGACGTGGCGGACCCGTTCGTGTTGGAACGGATCCGGCAGCGCGAGCCGCGCCACGTCGTCGTCTCCGCCCGGACGGGCGACGGCATCGACGAGTTGCTGCAGCTGATCAGCGACTCGATACCCAGGCCGAGTCTGCGGCTCGAGCTGCTGATCCCCTACGACCGCGGGGACATCGTCAACCGGCTCCACGGCTCCGATGCAGAGATCCTCGAGACCGAACACGTCGGGGACGGTACACGGATGGTCGTGAAGGTCCGCGAGGGCCTGGCGTCCGAATTGGAGCGGTTCACCGTACATGGCTGAGGTCGAGGACGTCATTGCGCTCCTCGACGTGGCAGTCGAGGGCATGGGGGGACAGAACCGCGCTGGCCAGCACGAAATGGCACAGAAGGTGTGCGAATCCCTCGACTCGGGCAGGCATCTGCTGGTGCAGGCGGGGACCGGCACCGGCAAGTCGCTCGCGTATCTGGTTCCCGCGATCGCCCATGCGCTGGAAGCGGACAAGCCGGTCGTGGTCTCCACGGCCACGCTCGCCCTGCAGGCGCAAATCGTGGGCCGCGACGTGCCCCGGTTGCTGGAGCACCTGCGTCCGCACCTGCCGCGACCTGTGAACGTTGCGTTGGCAAAGGGACGCTCAAACTACGTGTGCAAGTACAAGCTTGGCGGCGGATATCCCGATGAGGACGACGGGGCGGTCTTCGCCCTCGGCGAGGACGGAGCGGCCATGCCGCTGACCGCGGGGGCGGCCCCCAGTAGCGCACTGGGCCAGGAAGTCGTGCGTTTGCGCGAATGGGCCGAGGAAACCGAATCCGGCGACCGCGACGACCTGACTCCGGGAGTGGGCGACCGCGCCTGGCACCAGGTTTCGGTAACGGCCATGGACTGTCTGGGGGCGCAGAAGTGCCCCATGGCTGAGGAGTGCTTCAGCGAACTTGCCCGCAAGAACGCAGCCGAGGCTGACATCGTGATTACAAACCATGCCATGTTGGCGATTGCCGCGTTCGAGGGACTGGCCGTTTTGCCGGACTTCGACACGGTGATCATCGACGAGGCCCACGAACTCCAAGACCGCGTGACGAATTCCGTGACCCGTCCGCTGTCCGTCGCCCTGGTGGGCGCGGCCGTGTCCGCCGCGCGCAAACACTGCGCGGTTAGCGTCGAGGCCCTCAACCAGGCGGGCAAGGCGCTACAACGCGCACTCGAGGGGCACCCCACCGGTTTGATGCCCTCTGGGTTGAACGAGGAGCAGGCCGCCGCGGTGCGTCAAATCCGCGAGGCCGCGCGGGTGGCGCTCTCGGACTCCAAACCCGCGGGGAACGAGTCCGTCGACGGCGGCAGGCAGATGGCGCGTTCGCAACTCCAGTACCTCGCCGAGCAGTGCGACCGCTTCGAATCGGCCCAAGATTCCCGCGAGGTCCTGTGGGCATCGCGTTCCGGGACGTTCACTCCCGGACAGGGGTTCACCCAACCGGACGAATCCACTCCGGCGACCCTGAACGTCGCCCCGCTATCCGTCGCGGGCCGTCTGCGGGAGGGATTGTTCGACGGAAGGACGGTCATCCTGACGTCGGCGACACTCGCGATTGGCGCGGCCTTCGAACCGGTTGCCGGTTCGCTCGGCCTGCTGGGCGAAGGTGCCCCCAGCTGGACCGGAGTCGACGTCGGAAGCCCTTTCGACTATCCCCGCCAAGGCATGTTGTACGTCGCCAAGCACCTGCCGAAGCCGTCACGGAGCGTGTCGTCGGAGACGCTTGCCGAACTCGGGGATCTCATTCGCGCCGCGGGCGGGGGGACGCTCGCGTTGTTCTCGTCCCGTCGGGCAGCGGAGGAGGCCGCGGAGGCTTTGCGTCCGTTGGTTGACCAAGAGATCCTCTGCCAGGGCGAATCGGGTATGGCCGCCCTCGTCAAGCGGTTCGGCGAGGAAAGGGACACCTGCCTCTTCGGAACCATGACCCTGTGGCAGGGGGTTGACGTGCCCGGCCCGGCATGCCGCCTCGTGGTGATCGACCGCATTCCGTTCCCGCGCCCCGACGACCCGCTGGCCACCGCCCGGAGCAGGGACGTGGCCCGTCACGGCGGAAACGGCTTCATGGCAGTCTCGGCAAGCCACGCCGCCGTTCGTCTCGCCCAAGGGGCGGGACGACTGATCCGCTCCACCTCCGACCGGGGAGTGGTGGCGGTCCTCGATTCGCGGCTGGCCACAGAGCGGTATGGCGGCTTTCTCCGCGCCTCGTTGCCTCCGATGTGGGCAACGACGGACAAGAAGACTGTGCTGGGCGCGTTGGAGCGGCTTGCCGGTTCCTAGGTGCGTGCGGGCGGCGCCGGGCAACCGCTAGAGCGAACGCATCACCGAGACGACCTTTCCCATGATGGTCGCGTGGTCGCCCAGGATCGGCTCGTACTGGCGGTTTTGCGGCAGGAGCCACGTGTGCCCGTCGCGCTGCCGGAACGTCTTGACCGTGGCCTCGTCGTCCAGCAGGGCGGCGACGATGTCGCCGTTCTCGGCGTTCTGCTGGCGGCGCACCACCACCCAGTCACCGTCGCAGATGGCCGCTTCGACCATCGAGTCCCCGCTGACCTTGAGCATGAACAGGTCACCATGGCCCACGAGTTGGCGCGGAAGCGGCATGATGTCCTCCACCGTCTGGTCCGCAAGGATCGGTCCGCCGGCCGCGATCCGACCCACCAGGGGCACCATTGCGGTGTCCGACGACGTGCTCAGTTCCGCCACCGGCATTCCGTTGATGGCCATCAGGTTCGACTCGGCGGATTCCGCGGACACTTCGCCGTCGCTCAAGGTCAGGGGCATCAGAATCTCCATGGCACGGGGACGCCGGGGGTCCCTGCGGATGTAGCCCAGCTTCTCGAGCTGTGCGAGTTGGTGGGTCACGCTCGAGAGACTGGCAAGGCCCACTGTGTCGCCGATCTCCCGCATCGACGGCGGGTATCCGTGATCGGCCACCGCGCGCTGGATGGTTTCGAGGATCTTCTTCTGCCTGATGGTCAGGCTCTTCGGTGTCCGCCGCGGCGCCCGATTCTCCATTGTGCTCATGCCCTGCCCCGTGCCTCTCGTCCCTGCGTTGCCGGATGCCCGCCCAACCTGTCGGTGCCCGGTGGTGAACTCAATCCCACTGGCTTCCTTTCCGCCAACGCTAGTGGAACGGAACCCGCTTTCAAAGGTTTGTTCGATCGTGTCTCGACAATCGTCGTCCAGGGATGCTAAAAATGGAACATAACAAATTCGAAGATAAGTTCGAACAGGAGTTTCGAAGAGACGAAAGCCTGCCCCGAACCCGAACGGACTGGAACCTCCCGCGAAATCAGCGGGCGAAGCAACATGAAAGGCAAGTCATGGCTCAGATAGTGCTTCCCGCAGCTTTTGTTCCCCCGGCCCGCCCCGAGGCGAACGCGCCAGTCCACGCGGTCCCGTCCACGCAGGCATCGGTGCGGCTCACACGTCGCGGGCGTTTCCTGCTCATCGGACTCCCCGTGCTCCTGGGAGCCACGGCCTTGCTGGTGCTCCTTGGTGTATTCACGGCTCCCGTGATGGCCGCGGGTACCGGCGAAGCGACCCCCGTGCTAGCCGACACGGTGACGGTCTCCGAGGGGGAGACCCTCTGGGGGCTCGCGGCCGAATTCGCACCCAATCGCGATCCACGCGAGGTCATCTCCGAAATCGCCGAACTGAACAACCTGGCCGGTTCCAAGCTCGTTCCGGGCCAGGAACTGTTTGTCCCGACCGGCGACTAGACGCCAACACCGCGCGGTCCCGACCGCGCCTCCCGATCTGCGCCACTGGTCCGGCCCGCCCGGCAGCGCCCGTTTGTGACCGGCGCGGGGTCGCGGATTGGAGCCCTCCGTGAAGACGGCACTAGAATCGTCCGGTGAGTGATCAGCTTCGACGCCTGGCCAAACTACCGCTGCGGGACAATCTGAGGGGCCTCGAGCCCTACGGTGCGCCCCAGCTGGACGTGCCGGTTCTGCTCAACGTGAACGAGAACACGCATCCCGTCCCCCCCGAGGTCAGTGCGGCGATCGCCGCGGACGTGGCAGCGTGCGCGTCGGGCCTGAACCGCTATCCCGACCGGGAGTTCACGGAACTCCGCGAACGGTTGGCGGCCTATCTCGGGCACGACCTCGACCCGTCCAACATTTGGGCCGGCAACGGCTCGAACGAAGTGCTGCAGCACATTCTCCAGGCTTTCGGCGGCCCGGGACGGACCGCGATGGGGTTCCCCCCCACGTACTCCATGTATCCGCTTCTGGCCAGCGGCACGGACACCGCTTACGCGGCAGGAGTTCGCGCCGACGACTTCGGCCTTTCGGCCGAGTCGGCGGCGGAGCAGGTCGCGGCCTCCGGGGCGAACATCGTTTTCCTCTGTTCGCCGAACAACCCGACCGGAACCGCACTGGGACTGGATGTCGTCGAAGCCGTCTACGACGCTGGCGAGGCCAATGATGCGATCGTCATTGTCGACGAGGCCTACGCGGAGTTCTCCCTCTCCGGCACCCGTTCTGCGCTCGACCTGTTGCCGGACCACGACCGGCTCATCGTCTCGCGCACCATGAGCAAGGCCTTCGCGCTCGCGGGCGCAAGGGTCGGCTATCTGGCGGCCGCGCCGGAAATCGCCGATGCGCTTCGCCTGGTGAGGCTGCCCTACCACCTGTCCGCGGTGACCCAAGCGACCGCCAACGCGGCACTCAAGCATGTGGATGTGCTTCTGGGGACCGTCGAGGACATCAAGAGGCAGCGCGACCGGATCGTGGACGAACTCAAGCGCATGGGACTGGACCCAGCTGCCAGCGACTCGAACTTCGTCTTCTTCGGCGGGTTGGAGCATGCCGGTCGCATCTGGCAGGGATTGCTCGATGCCGGAGTCCTCGTCAGGGATGTCGGCATTCCCGGCCACCTGCGTGTGACGGCCGGAACGGAGACGGAAACCACGGCTTTCCTGACGCGGCTCGAGGAACTGCTCGGCCAGGAGACCGCGCATGCCCGCGGGTAGACTTGACCGCAGGCGACGCCAGCCTTCGGCGCGTCGCCAACCACCACCCATGCCTAAGGATCATGTATGTCTGCAGAATCGCCCAACGGCCGCCGGGCCCGCATGGAGCGCAAGACCAGCGAGTCTTCCGTCGCGGTCGAGCTCAACCTCGACGGCACCGGCGTCGCCAATATCAGCACCACTGTGCCGTTCTACGACCACATGCTCACGGCGTTGTCTAAGCACTCCTTGATCGACCTGACCGTCGAGGCCACGGGCGACACGCACATCGACGTCCACCACACGGTGGAGGACGTCGCCATCACCATCGGCGAGACGCTGCGCACCGCGCTGGGCAACAAGGCGGGGATCCGCCGGTTCGGCGAGGCGACGGTCCCCCTGGACGAAGCGCTGGCGAACGCCGTCGTCGACATCTCGGGACGCCCGTACCTGGTGCACTCCGGGGAACCGGCCGGGCAGGAGTACCACCTGATCGGCGGGCACTTCACGGGGTCCCTGACGCGTCACGTCTTTGAATCCCTGACGCTCCACGCGCAGATTTGCCTCCACATGACGGTTCTTGGCGGTCGCGATCCCCACCACATCGTCGAGGCCCAGTTCAAGGCGCTGGCCCGCGCACTGCGCACGGCAGTTGAGCCGGATCCGCGCATCGGCAATGCGATTCCGTCCACGAAGGGCGCACTGTAGATGGGTGCCCCGAAGGTCACCGTACTGGACTACGGCTCCGGGAACGTCCGTTCGGCGGTCCGCGCGCTGGAGCGCGTGGGCGCGTCCGTCACCCTGAGTGCCCGTCCGGAGGACGTGTTGGAGGCGGATGGCCTGCTCGTGCCCGGCGTCGGCGCCTTCGCCGCCGTCATGAAGGCACTGGACGACGTCGGTGCCGCGCGCCTCATCGGGCGCCGCATCGCCGGCAACAGGCCCGTCATGGGGATCTGCGTAGGGCACCAGGTCTTCTTCGAGGAGGGCGTGGAGCACGGGGTGCGGACCAAGGGACTCGCCGAATGGCCGGGAACCGTGGAGCTGCTGCCGGCTCCGATCGTTCCGCACATGGGCTGGAACACCATCAAGGCGCCCCCCGGCTCGCGGCTTTTCGCCGGCATCGAGGACGAGCGTTTCTATTTCGTGCACTCCTACGCCGTGCAGAAGTGGGACTTCGAGGTCCTGCAGCCGGCCATGGTCCCGCCCCTGGTCACTTGGTCCGAGCACGGCGCCCCGTTTATCGCCGGCGTCGAGAACGGCCCCCTGTCGGCCGTGCAGTTCCACCCGGAGAAGTCCGGTGACGCCGGGGCGCAACTCCTGGAGAACTGGCTCGGAACGCTCTGATGTGGAGCATTTTGCTCATGGCACTGGCCGGTATCCTGGCCGGCGGCGCCTTGTCCCTCCGGCAGCAGAAGGCCCACGTCTCCTGGACCGTCACGTGCTGGGTGCTCGCGGGGCTGTCGCTCCTCGCCGCCTATGCGCTGACGCTCGCTTCCTGACCCCCGTGGGCCCCGTCGGGCGCCCGCCGCGACCTCCCCACCCACCGAACCGAAAGTGCCGAACATGAGCAAGCAAGACGTCCCCGTCCTCGAACTCCTCCCCGCCGTCGACGTTGCCGACGGTCAGGCCGTCCGCCTCGTGCAGGGCGAGGCCGGCAGCGAAACGGGCTACGGCGATCCGCTCGAAGCGGCGATGGCGTGGCAGAACGACGGCGCCGAGTGGGTCCACCTGGTGGACCTCGACGCGGCCTTCGGCCGCGGCAACAACACGGAGGTCCTGCGCCGGGTGGCCGACCAGCTGACGATCAAGGTCGAGCTCTCGGGCGGCATCCGCGACGACGAGTCGCTGGACCGCGCCCTCGAATTCGGTGCGGCGCGCGTGAACCTCGGCACGGCCGCGCTGGAGAACCCGGAGTGGACCGCCCGCGCCATCGAGCGCCACGGCGACAAGATCGCCGTCGGCCTCGATGTTCGGGGCACCACGTTGGCCGCCCGGGGATGGACCAAGGACGGCGGTGACCTTTGGGAGGTCCTCGCACGGCTCGAGGACGCCGGCTGCACGCGCTACGTCGTCACCGACGTCACCAAGGACGGCACGCTGCGCGGACCGAATGTGGAACTCCTGCGCCAAATGTGCGAGCGCACCGACAAGCCTGTCGTCGCCTCGGGCGGGATCTCCAGCCTCGACGATCTCCGGGTGCTGCGCGAGCTCGTGCCCGCCGGCGTCGAGGGCGCGATCGTCGGCAAGGCACTGTACGCCGGAAAGTTCACCCTGCCGGAGGCGCTGGACGTCGCCGGCAGGCGCTGAGCCGATAACCAGGCGCATGGTGTCGCACGACAGGTCAACGGACGGTCCGGCCGGCCGTTCCCTGCCCGGCCACATCGCGGCCGCGCTCGACCGCGCCGGTGCTGCCACCGACTCCGCGGGCCGTCCCTGGGACGGTCGCGACCTGTCTGGGCCCGGCAATCCGCTGCACGGATTCGAGGGCGACGACGGATCCGCCGACCCGGCCTACGAGTCTGCGATCGCGGCGCTGCTCTCGGGCTCGGGCGCGGAAGAGGACGTACACATCGCCCTTGCCTCGGCAAGGGTCTTCGTTCCCGTCGTCGCGTCGCTGGTGGACGGCGGAACCGGCGCACACGGAGAAGTGGAGGACAAGGAAGCCGACATGGCGCTCGTGACCATCACCGCTCCCGACGGGCGGTCCGCGCTGCCGGCATTCACGACGGTGGAGCGGTTACGGACCTGGCACCCCGAAGCCCGGCCGGTCGCCGTCTACGCGGCGCGTGCCGCGCTGTCCGCCGTGGCCGAGGGGGCCCAGTTGCTGGTCCTGGATCCGGGCGCGGAAGTGACATTTGTGCTTCGCCGGCCCGCGGTCTGGGCCCTTGCACGACAGGAACAGTGGGTGCCCAGCTATGGGGATGCCCGACACCTGCAGATCTTGAGGCGCCTGGCCGACGCGGAGCCGGGTGTCGCCGGGATCTCGGCCGGACCTGGGAGCGGGGTGGCAAGCCGCTCCGCGGACGGGCGGATTATCGCCGGCGGCGGTCCGGGACCCGAATTGCGGTTGGAAATCACCTTCACCGCCGGCACCGCAGAAACGGCGGCGCGGGAATCCGCTGCCCGTATCCAGACGGCGCTGGCCGGCGAGCAGTCGTTCGCCGAGTCCGTGGACTCGCTGGAGATCTCGCTGAAGGTTGCGCCTGACCGGCCGTCCGCGTGAGGCGGCCGCTTGTCCGGTCCTTGGACGCATGCGAAGGGCCAACCGCGGTGCGGTCGGCCCTTCGGGGTGACTGGTTTGGTGAGGTGCGGCTAGTTGACGGGGCCCGTCAGCTTCTCTCCCGGACCCTGCCCGGGCGCATCCTGGATGGTGGACGCTTCGCGGAAGGCCAACTGCAGCGTGCGGAGGCCGTCGCGCAGGGGAGCGGCGTGCTGGCTTCCTACCTCGGGTGCCGCCGCGGTGATGAGGCCGGCCAGCGCCGTGATCAGTTTGCGGGCCTCGTCCAAGTCCTTCAGCTCCTCGGCGTCCGCCCCTTCCGCGAGGCCGCACTTGACTGCCGCGGCGCTCATTAGGTGGACGGCAGCCGTCGTGATGATCTCGACTGCGGCAACGTCGGCGATGTCGCGAACGTGGTCGGTGTCGGAGGAAGTAGCTGTCGGATTGGTTTCAGGGGTGCTCATACTGCTAAGCTTTTCACAGACCGACTGGAATCGCGCATTCGGTGATGCCACTTTGAAGCATGGTGGACCGTCAAGATGCGCGAATCCGGTACGCAAGTGGAGGCCTTCTCCCACCCGCTGCAGCCGCACAGGCCGCCGGGTCATTCGGTGGCACGGGACATTCGTCCGGGCCGGGCGCGAAATCGCCTACGAATAAATTGGCCTCCGCCTGCCTTGCAGCCGGGGGCCTTCTCCTGTTGTGGGCGGCGTCCGAACGACTAACAGCAGGAGCTACACATCAGCGATCCACGCATTAATGATCGAATCCGCGTCCCAGAGGTGCGGCTGGTTGGACCCAACGGCGAACAGGTTGGCGTTGTCCGCATCGAGGACGCGTTGCGTCTGGCATCGGAGTCCGATCTGGATCTCGTCGAGGTGGCGCCCACGGCGAAGCCTCCCGTATGCAAACTGATGGACTTCGGCAAGTACAAGTACGAAGCCGCGGTCAAGGCCCGCGAGGCACGCAAGAACCAGACCAACACCGTGCTAAAGGAAATCCGTTTCCGGCTGAAGATCGATAAGCACGACTACGAGACGAAGACGGGCCACGCGCTCCGCTTCCTCGCGGCCGGCGACAAGGTAAAAGCCATGATCCAGTTCCGTGGCCGCGAGCAGCAGCGTCCGGAGATGGGTATCCGCCTCCTGAACAAGTTCGCCGAGGACGTTGCCGAAGTGGGCATGGTCGAGTCGACCCCGCGCATCGATGGCCGCAACATGGTTATGGTCGTTGGGCCGGTGAAGAACAAGGCGGAGGCCAAGGCCGAAGCCCGCCGTCAGCAGCAGCGCGAGTCGGACAAGGCCAGGTCGGCCGCTTCGAAGGATCGCATCGACACCTCTGGCGACGACCAGCCCGCGCTGACGCAGAGCCTCGCGGACAACCTACCCGACGACTTCATGGCCCGCGTGGCCCAGGTCGAGGCCGACGCGGCCGAGGCCGCGAAGGCGCCGGCGAAGGAGGAGCCGAAGCCCGAAGCCGTGTCGGAGGCCCCGGCCCAGGCCGAGGAGAAGGCTCCGGTCGCCAAGGCGCCGGCCGCCGAGACCAAGGCACCGGAAACCAAGGCACCGCAAACCAAGGCACCGGCGGCCGAAGCCAAGACCGCGGAGGCCGCCAAGGCCCCGGCGCGACCGGCTCCCAAGGCGGCCGCCAAGCCGGCCGTGGCTCCGGTCCCGAAGGCGGCACCGAAGCCCGTGGCGGCCCCAAAGCCAACCCCCAAGCCTGCACCGGCGCCGAAACCGGCACCGCGCAAGCCAGCCAAGCCGGGTCCGGCCAAGTAGCCGGACCGGTGCGGCCCGCCCTTTATGGGTGAGCACACCACCAACGCGCCTCCGAAACCGGAGGCACGAGAGATCCTCGGTCCCCAGGGACACGGGAGCACGTAAGGAGAACGGCGGACATGCCGAAGTTCAAGACCCACAGTGGAGCCAAGAAGCGCTTCAAGCTCACCGGTAGCGGCAAGCTCAAGCGCCAGCAGGCCAACCGCCGGCACTACCTGGAGCACAAGCCCTCCAGCCTGAAGCGCCAGCTCAAGGGCGACCGCATCGTTGCCAAGGCGGACACCAAGACCATCAAGCGGATGCTGGGAATCTAGCAAACCGCCCTGGGGCCCAGCGGCCCCATCCACCCATAGTTTTCCTCCGGCCGGAACCCACCTCGTGGACGGCCCGAGGGCAGAGCATTAAGGAGTACACACGTGGCACGTGTGAAGCGGGCGGTCAACGCCCACAAGAAGCGCCGGGTCATCCTCGAGCGGGCCAAGGGCTACCGCGGTCAGCGTTCGCGCCTGTACCGCAAGGCCAAGGAACAGCTGCTGCACTCGTTCGTGTACAGCTACGGCGACCGCCGCAAGCGCAAGGGCGACTTCCGCCGCCTGTGGATTCAGCGCATCAACGCCGCGGCGCGCGCCAACGGACTCACCTACAACCGTCTGATCCAGGGCCTGAAGGCCGCCGCGGTCGAGGTCGACCGCCGCATGCTGGCCGAGCTGGCCATCTCCGACGCCAACGCCTTCAGCGCGCTGGTCAAGGTTGCCAAGGAGGCCCTGCCGGCCGATGTCAACGCCCCCGCCGCCGCCAAGGCCCCCCTGGTGAAGACCGAGCTGACCGCCTCGAAGGCACCCGCAGCCAGGGCTGCCAAGTCGGCACCCGCGGCCGAGCCGGCTCCTGCCTCCAAGGCCGCACCGGCCGCTTCCGCCAAGGGTGGATCCGTGGCGGCCGTCGAAGGCGAGGACGCCCCCGAGGGCTTCGTCATCAAGGGCAACCAGTCGATGAAGTACCACGTGCCGGGCTCGACCTGGTATGAGCAGACCCAGCCCGAGTTCTGGTTCAACTCGGTTGAGGCCGCCAAGGCCGCCGGGTTCGAGCCGGCCGGTGGCGAATCGCGCCAGAAGTTCGAGGGCTAGTCGTTACCGACTGATCCGCGGCCATTGCGCCGCGCCCTGGCGAAGGGGACGGAATCCGCAAGGATTCCGTCCCCTTCGGCTTTCCCGGCTAAGGTTTTCGGCATGACTATTGCCGGATCCGACGCCGACCCCATGTCCAACCCGCGGGCGGAGCGGGTCAAGGAGGTCGCCCGCCTCGCCACGCGCATGGGACGGGCGCGAACCGGTCTCTTCCTCGCGGAGGGACCCCAATCGGTGCGTGAGGCCCTGAGCCTTCACCGGGAGCGCGTGGCCGCCGGTGCCGCCCCCGTCGTTGAGCAGTTGTTTGCCAGCGCCGACGCACTCGAACGCGACCCGGGCCTTGCCGAGCTCGCGGGCGGCGCGCCGCTCCGGCTGGCGACACCGGACGTCATCGCAGCGATGGCCGACACGGTCACGCCGCAGGGAATCCTCGCCGTCTGCCGGATCCCGGGGGACAGCGTGGCCGACGTGCTCGGCGCCGCCCCGCGCCTCATAGCAGTGTTGTGCCGCCTTCAGGATCCCGGCAACGCGGGCACGGTCCTGCGTGCGGCCGACGCCGCAGGCGCGGATGCCGTCCTGGTCACCCAGGGGAGCGTCGACATGTACAACCCCAAGGCGGTGCGGTCGACGGCCGGCTCGATTTTCCACCTCCCGGTGATCCAGGGGGTCGACTTCGGCGAGGCGGTGGAAGCCCTCCACGCGGCCGGCGTCGTGGTGCTCGCCGCGGACGGCTACGGCGACACCGACCTGGACGCCTTGCAGGACCTGAGCGCTTCCCGCCGGCTCGGCGTCGAGCCCGCCGGTCCAGCGGATGGGGCGCGGCCCGCCGGTAGTGCGCAGCCGATGCCGGTGCTGGAGGCTCCCACTGCCTGGTTGTTCGGCAACGAGGCCAAGGGCCTCTCGGCCGCGGAACTGGAGACCGCCGACCACCGAGTCGCCGTCCCCCTGTACGGAGTGGCCGAATCCCTTAACGTCGGGACCGCGGCGACCGTGTGCCTGTACGCCTCGGCGCGTGCCCAGCGTCGTGGATAGGCCGCGTGTGGATGACATTCGGCAGATCGTCGGTGCGGCCATCGTCGATTCGCTCGACTCGCCCCGCAGATTGCTGGCCGCCCGGCGCACCAAGCCCGAGGCTCTCGCTGGCCTGTGGGAGTTCCCCGGCGGCAAGGTCGAGCCCGGCGAGGAGTGCGAGGCGGCACTTCTGCGCGAACTGGTCGAGGAACTGGGGGTAGGTGCGCGCCTCGGCCGAGAGCTGTTGGGTCCCTCGGAGTACGGCTGGCCATTGAACGGTGCCGCTGCGATGCGCGTGTGGTTCGCCGAGATCACGGCGGGGGAGCCGGAGCCCTTGGAGGACCACGATGCGTTGGAATGGGTCGAGCTGGAACCGGAGGCGGCCCTGCGGCTCGCATGGATCCCCGCCGATCTCCCGATCGTCCGGGCGCTCCTGCGGGAGGCGTCTCTCGGCGGAGCGGTACCGCCCCGCTAGCCGGCTGGCGGGGCCTGTGCGTCCGCGGGCACCCGCGATTTGTGTGCGAACCGGATCAGGTTGCCGTCCGGGTCCACGTGGGCGGCCTCGCGCAACCCGTATTCGGTGTCAACGGGTTCGCTGGTCGGCGCGTCGTACGCGATGTCGGCCGTGGCGCCCCGCCATTCGGTGGAGAGTCCATCCGCGTCGTCCACCGTGACGAAGACCGACGCGAAATTGCCTTCCGGCTCCAGAGCCGGCGCCTCCCACAGATGGATGGAAATGCCGTCGCGGCGCGCCATGGCGTAGGCCTCGTCGCCGTCGTAGCCCGTGACGTCGAAGCCCAGCAGGGCGTAGTGCGCCATGGCGCGGTCGATGTCGAGGACGGGGAACACGGTCGCTGAGGTCTCCAAAATGGCCATACGGCGAGCCTAGCCACACCCCCGCGCCGGGGCAACGAACCCATGGTGAACATCGGGTGGGGTGGACGGCGCCGGCGCATGTCCCGCCCGGAGGTCCACGTCGGGGAGCCACGCGTGGTGCCGAAAACCCGCGCCGGAACCCTTGCCTGTAACCCGTGCTTGTAACAGTGCCATGTGGAGCCGTGCCGGGCCCCGCACCTAGAGGTCGAACAATGTGGCCTGGGCTTGGGGGCGGGGTTGGCCCCGCGGAGCGGCCGGCTCGGCGTTGTGGGACGCGAACGGGCCGTCCGTGCCGGAATCTGACCGAGCCTTGGGGGATCGGAATCCGCTGACCCCCGATGCCAGCCCGTGCCGCGCGCGGAAGTGGCGGACGCGGCCCGCCAACCAGTCACGGTAGTCCGTGTCCGCCACGGATCCTTTTCGGTAGAGCCGACGGTAGCGTTCCACCAACTCCGGATGGCTATCCGCGAGCCATTGCATGAACCATTCGCGGGCCCCGGGGCGCAGATGCAGGGGCCCGGCCGAAACCCCCGCGGCGCCGGCCGATGCCAGCCGGGCGAACAGGGCGTCGAGGGCCTCGTCCGAGTCGCTGAGCCAGGGAAGAATCGGCATTGCCAGCACCGAACACTCGATGCCGTGCGCCGCAAGTCGCTCCACCAGCCGGAAGCGAGCCTCGGGAGTCGGCGTGCCCGGTTCGACGGTGGCGCTGAGTTCCGGATTCGTCATCGCGATCGACAGGGCGACGGAGACCGGTACCCGCTGCGCGGCGCGTGCGAGCGGTTCGATGTCGCGGGCCAGAAGCGTTCCCTTGGTCAGGATCGAAAACGGCGTTCCCGACTCGGACAGCGCGGAGATGATGTCCGGCATGAGCCGGTAGCGTCCCTCGGCACGCTGATAGGGATCGGTATTGGTCCCCAACGCCACGTGTTCACGCGTCCACGACGGTTTCTGCAGTTCCGCGCGGAGCACCTCCGCGACGTTCAGTTTGACGACCACCTGCGAGTCGAAGTCGCGACCGGCGTCCAGATCCAGGTAGGTGTGTGTCTTCCGCGCGAAGCAATAGACGCATGCGTGGCTGCATCCGCGGTAGGGGTTCACCGTCCAATGGAAGGGCATATTGGATGCCGCGGGAACCTTGTTGAGTGCGCTCTTCGCCAGGACCTCGTGGAACGTCATGCCCGCGAACTCGGGCGTTTGCACCGAGCGCACCATGCCGGCGAGTGGCAGGGTTTCCACGCCCGGACCTGCCAAGCCGGCGAGCGGAAGCGGGGCGCCGACCGCATCGGCCGCCCCCGCTTCCGGCCGTCCGGTTTGGTGCCGGACGAGCTGAGCTTCCCATCTCACCCTCTGATTAGAACATGTTTTCGAGTGAGTGTCCATGGGGTCGAAGCGGTTGCCGAGGCGCCCCGTATGATGGTGCGATGATCCTGCTGACCGGTTTCGAGCCGTTCGACGGCGCGGCGTCCAATCCCTCCATCGACGCCGCCACCACGGCCGCCCGAGCTCTCGTGTCCGAAGGCATCCCGGCGGTCGCCGAGCAACTTCCGTGCGTCTTTGCCGAGGCGCCCGGCGCCTTGGCGCGGGCGATCGAGAGACACCGCCCCGACGTCGTGGTCTGCGTTGGTTTGGCGGCGGGGCGGCGGGTGGTGTCGCTGGAGCGCGTCGCCATCAACGTCTTGGACGCGCGGATACCGGACAACGCGGGCGAGGTGCCCGTGGATCGACCCGTGGTGGAGGGCGCGCCGGCCGCCTACTTCACCACGCTGCCCATCAAGCGCACGCTGGCTGCATTGTCCGCCGCGGGGATCGACGCGGAGGTCTCGCAGACCGCGGGGACGTACGTCTGCAATCAGGTGTTCTACGCGTTGATGCATCAGGCGGCGGGGCACGGCAGAAGGATCCGAGGTGGATTCGTGCACGTGCCGACCATCGCCCCCGACGGCGGCACCGGACCCACAGGTGCGGACCTGGCTTGTGCCCTGCGGCTCGTCGCGGTGGAGGCCCTGAATCCTGCTCCCGATGCCCTTCTGGCTGGCGGTGCCGAGTCGTAGGCGGCGGGCAGCGCTCGGTGGCGCGGCGCGCTAGCCGCGGGAGCGATTCCGCGGACCTTGGCCAGGCAGCCGGCGCGCCGTGGGCCGCAGGGCCGAGGCCCAGGGCATCGCCGGTCTTTCCCTGTAGCCTCCGGCGGCCAAGCCCGCGCCCCTTTCGAAGGGATTACGGGATGCAGGATCCCCCGTGCGGAGCCAGGACCACGCGGCGCCGGCGAAATACAGCGGTATGAACGGCAGCCCGCCGCAACAGGCGTACTGCGAACTGTGGCTCTCCTCGTGCACCAGGAGGGCCGGGTGTTCCTCGGGGCGTCCGAACCGCGCGCGGAAGAAGACCACGCCGCCCACCGTGAAGGCCCCCGCGACCGGTAGGGCGGGCCGGTATCCCAGCGCGAGGATCAGCCCGTTCGGTCCGCGGCGGATACTGCACCGGGTGGCGATCGCCAGCGCCAGGCCGATCGGCGTCGACAGGTTGACCCAATTGGCGACGGTCCTCGCCTGCTTCCAGCGTGGCATGCGCCCAGTGTAGCCAGCGGGACTGCCGTCGGCGTCGTGAGCTACCCGGGTTTGGGGGCAGTCGATCCGGCTGAACTAGACTTGGGCCCGAACCAGGACACGCGAACCCCAGTGAAAAGGGCACCAACCAGATATGTCTGAATCAATGACGCCCGTCGGCGTCCACGACTCCGTGGGCGACGCCGTTCCGCACCCGACGGACGAAGCCGCCGTCGGCGCCGCGGCCGACCGGGCGCTGACCGCCATCGCCGACGCGTCGAACCTCTCCGAGCTGAAGGCCGCCCGTCTCGGGCACACGGGGGAGAAGGCGCCGCTGAGCCTCGCGAACCGCGAGATCGGCCGCTTGGACAAGTCGGAGAAGGCCGTTGCGGGCAAGCTTTTGGGAGCCGCGCGAGGGCGCGTGAACAAGGCTCTGGCCGCGCGCACGAAGGTGCTCGAGGAGGAGGACGCCGCGCGCATTCTCGTCGAGGAGGCCGTGGACGTCACGGCCGCCCCGCGCCGTCGTCGTGCCGGCGCCCGGCACCCGCTCTCCGTGCTACAGGACCGCGTTAGCGACATCTTCGTCGGCATGGGCTGGGAGATCGCCGAGGGGCCGGAGGTCGAGTCCGAGTGGTTCAACTTCGACGCGCTCAACTTCAAGCCGGACCACCCCGCCCGCGACATGCAGGACACGTTCTTCGTCGACCCGCCGGAGGCGCACCTCGTCCTTCGCACCCACACGTCGCCGGTACAGGTCCGTTCGATGCTCGAGCGCGACGTGCCGATCTACGTGCTGTGCCCGGGCAAAACGTTCCGCACCGACGAACTCGACGCGACGCACACACCGGTGTTCCACCAGTTCGAGGGACTCGCCGTGGACAAGGGCCTGTCCATGGCCGACCTCCGCGGCACGCTGGAGCACTTCGCACGCCAGATGTTCGGCGACGAGGCCGACATCCGGCTCCGCCCCAACTACTTCCCCTTCACGGAGCCCTCCGCCGAGCTGGACATCTGGCACCCCGGCGCCAAGGGCGGCCCCCAGTGGATCGAGTGGGGCGGCTGTGGCATGGTGCACCCCAACGTCCTGCGGTCGGCCGGGATCGATCCGGACGTCTACTCGGGCTTCGCTTTCGGCATGGGCATCGAACGCACCCTGATGTTCCGCAACGAGGTGCCCGACATGCACGACATGATCGAGGGCGACGTCCGTTTCAGCCAGCACTTCGGGATGGAGATCTAAGCAATGCGTATTCCACTTTCATGGTTGCGCGAGTACGCGCAGGTTCCCTCCGACGCCACCGCCGAGGACGTCATGGCCGACCTGGTCAAAGTCGGCCTCGAAGAGGAGGCCGTCCACCGTCCCTCCGACGAGTTGTCCGGTCCGGTGGTGGTTGGCCAGGTCCTCAGCATCGTCAAGGAACCGCAGACCAACGGCAAGACCATCAACTGGTGCCAGGTGCGCGTGGTCCCCGAAGGCCGGCCCCAGAACCTGGAGCAGGAGGGCATCGATCCTTCCGGCGTGCAGGGCATCGTGTGCGGCGCGCACAACTTCGTCGAGGGCGACAAGGTCGTGGTGACCCTGCCCGGCGCCGTGCTGCCGGGAGACTTCCGCATCAGCCCGCGCCAGACCTACGGGCACGTCTCCGCCGGCATGATCGCCTCCGTGCGGGAACTGGGTATCGGCGAGGACCACGACGGCATTCTGGTGCTCTCCCGGATGGGCTTGGACCCCGAGGTCGGCACCGACGCGATGGAGCTCCTGGGACTCAACGACCAGGCCGCCGAGATCAACGTAACCCCGGACCGCGGCTACTGCTTCTCCATCCGTGGCGTGGCGCGCGAATACGGGCACGCGACCGGCACGCCGTTCACGGACCCCGTCGCGGGGATCACGGCAGACGCGCCGAGCGGCCCGGGCTACGCCGTCGTGATCCAGGACGACGCCGGCATCCACGGCTTGGCGGGCTGCGACCGTTTTGTGGCGCGGACCGTGCGCGGGGTGGACCCGAGCCGGCCGACCCCGCCGTGGATGGCCAGCCGCCTGCGTTTGGCCGGCATCCGTTCCATCTCCCTCGTGGTGGACATCTCCAACTATGTGATGCTCGAACTGGGCCAGCCGTTGCACTTCTACGACGTCGACAAGCTGAGCGGACCGATCACCGTCCGCCGCGCCGCCGCGGGGGAGAGGCTGGACACGCTGGACGGCAAGGAACGCGTTCTGAACGTCGAAGACCTGCTGATCACCGACGAGACCGGTGCCATTGGCATCGCCGGGGTCATGGGCGGCGCCTCCACGGAGGTTTCCCACGACACGGCCAACGTGCTCGTCGAGGCCGCGCACTTCGAGGAGGTCTCGATCGCGCGGACGCGGCGCCGCCACAAGCTGCCGTCCGAGGCCTCGAAGCGCTTCGAACGCGGCGTCGACTGGGAAATCGCCGACGAGGCCGCGCAGCGCGCGGTCGATCTGCTGGTCCAACTCGCCGGAGGTGTCGCCGACTCCACCGCGACCGACGTCGGCACGCGCCCCGCGCCGGCCCTCATCGACCTGCCCGCCGACTACCCGACGCGGCGGGTGGGGATCGAGTTCACCCCCGCACAGATCGAAGGCACGCTCCGCGACCTGGGCGCCGAGGTGGAAGCGACCGCCGATGGCTATCGCGTGACGGCTCCTACCTGGCGGCACGACCTGCGCACACGTGACGACCTCACCGAGGAAGTCGCCCGACTCGTCGGCTACGACAAGATTCCGGCGACCCTGCCGGTGGCTCCACCCGGGCGTGGCCTCACCCGCGTCCAGCAGCAACGTCGGCGTGTGGTGCAGGCACTCGCCGACGCCGGCTTGACCGAGACCCTGAGTTACCCCTTCGTTTCGGCTGCGCAGAACGCGACATTCGGCACGGCGGAGGGCGGTCGGGAACCGGCGTCGGTCAGGCTCGCCAACCCACTGTCCTCCGAGTTCGGACACATGCGCCGGTCGGTCTTGCCCGGACTGCTGGCCACGGCGCGGCGCAACCACGGCCGTGGTTTCCGCGACTTGGCGCTGTATGAGGCGGGGCTGGTGTTCCTGCCCGGCGATGCGCTGGGGACCGCGACCCTACCGGAGACCGCCCAGCGTCCGGCGGACGACGAACTCGATGCGCTCGACGAGGGCCTGCCTCACCAGCCGCAGCACATCGCCGCGGTCCTGACGGGTCACGATTCCCCCGCCGGAGCCGGGCACGAGCCGCGCCCGTACGACTGGTCCGATGCCCTCGACGTGGCCAAGCTGGTCGCCGACGTGCTCGGGGTCGATCTGGTTTGCTCCCAAGGCTCGCACCAGGCATTCCACCCGGGCCGCACCGCCGTGCTGACTCTGCGCGACGGCACGGCGGTTGGCTACGCCGGGGAGCTTCACCCGAAACTCCTCACCGAGCTGGACCTCCCGGCGCGCACGGCAGCCGTGGAAATCGACGCGGACGTTCTCTTCGCCGCCGCCGCGGACGTGATCGTGGCGCGGCCGATCTCCACGTATCCGATCTCCACCCAGGACGTCGCGCTTGTCGTCGACTCGGCCGTGGTCGCCGGCGACGTGCTCGAGACCTTGCGCGAGGGGGCCGGGGAGCTGTTGGAGGACGTCGCGCTGTTCGACGTCTACTCGGGTCCGGGAATCGACGAAGGCAAGAAGTCGCTGGCGTTCGGCCTCCGCTTCCGCGCGGCGGATCGTACGCTGACCGCAGACGAGGCCTCCGAGGCGCGCGCCGCGGCGGTCGCCGTCGCCACCGAACGCTTCGGGGCCGTGCAGCGCTAGGGTTCGCGGAACAACCGGCGACGCCGCCCGGCCCCTATGCCCGGGGTCGGTCGGCCGCGTTCCGCCTACTTCGTGTCGATCTCCGCCGGGGCCGGGCCGTCGGTTTCCGCTTCGGGCCGAAGCACGGCGCGCAACTGGTCCTCGGCCGCGATGCTGGTGATGAAGAACAGCTCGTCGCCGCTCTCGATGACATCGTCCGGGCTGGGGGTGATGGGGGCGTCGTCGCGCAGGATCGCGACGACGGTCGAGTCCTCGGGCCAATCGATGTGGCCGATGGTGGCGCCGATCAGGGCGGAATCGTGCGGGACGGTGAACTCGACCATCGACGTGACGCCCGTCTGCAGCGTCAAAAGCCGGACCAGGTCGCCGATTTCGACGGCCTCCTCGACGAGCGCGGTCATCAGGCGCGGAGTATTGACGGCGACGTCGACACCCCATGCGTCGTCGAACATCCAATCGTTCTTGGGGTTGTTGACTCGGCCGACCGTCCGGCCCACGCCGAACTCGCTCTTGGCCAGGAGGGAGACGACGAGGTTCACCTTGTCGTCTCCCGTGGCGGAGACGACGACGTCGACGTCGTCCAGACCAGCTTCCTTCAGCGTGCTCAACTCGCAGGCGTCCCCGAAGAGCCAGCGCGCGCCGCGCAGCCCACTGCGTCCCACGACCTCCGGTTTTTCGTCAATCAGCTGGACATCGTGCCCGTGGGCGAGCAGCTCGCGTGCGATGGAGGAACCGACGCTGCCGGCCCCGACGATGATCACCTTCACGGTTAGGACTCCGATGCCTGTTGGTCCGCAGGCGCTTTGGGCGCCTTGGACAGCGTGCGGTCGATGTCCGCCGTGGCGTCCACCGACATGATGGCGTGCAGGATGTCGCCCTTTTGCAGCCTCGCGTCCCGGGCGGGGATCATGCCCTCGCCAAACCGCGTGAGATAGGCGACACGGACTCCGGTGGCGTCCTCGATGTCGTTCAGGGTGCGACCGTACCAACCGTCGTGGAGCGAGACTTCGCCGAGGATCAACCGCCCGGACGCCTCGCGGAAGTCGCCGTTGATGCCTTGTTCGGGAAGGATCCGGCGCAACACCTGGTCGGCGCTCCAGCGCACGGCCGCGACGGTGGGGATGCCGAGGCGCTGGTAGATCTCCGCGCGGCCCGGGTCGTAGATCCGCGCGACGACATTAGGCACGTGGTAGGTCTCGCGTGCCACGCGCGTAGCCAGGATGTTCGAGTTGTCGCCACTCGAGACGGCGGCGAAAGCGTACGCGTCCTCGATGCCGGCGCGCTCGAGGGTCTCCCGGTCGAATCCGACGCCGGTGACCCGGCGCCCGGAGAAACCGCGGCGAAGACGCCGGAATGCCCGCTCGTCCTGATCGATGATCGCCACCGTGTGGCCGGCGTCGTCCAACGTGTGCGCGAGGGTCATTCCCACGCGACCGCAACCCATGATGACGAAATGCGCCACGTACAGCTCCCGAACTCTCTCGCCTTGGGCCGGCCCGATGCGCTCGGCCCCGTCGTTTTCCAGCCCAAGTCTCGCACGATTCGGCCCCGCGGGCCCCGCCGCGTGGATGCCGCGTATGACATGGGCGCGCTCAGGGGCTAACTTTGACTGGTGCTGACGTTTCTCGACGCGCTCAAGCGGATCCTGGTGGGCAGGCCCTTCAGGACCGAAAGGCTGAAGCAGGCACCCCTGCGGCGCCGGCTGGCGCTGCCCCTGTTGTCTTCCAACGCCCTGTCCTCGGTGGCCTATGCCCCGGACGAGGTGCTGTTGACCCTGGCCATCGCGGGATTGTCCGCCATTTACCTGTCCCCGCTGGTGGGTGTGGCGGTGATGGCCGTCATGCTGGTCATCATCGCCTCCTACCGCCAGTCGGTGAAGGCCTACCCGTCGGGCAAGGGCGACTACGAGATCGCGAGCGTGAACCTCGGCCCCCGGGCGGGCACGACCGTCGCGGCCGCGCTGCTGGTCGATTTCGTCCTCACCGTCGCCGTTTCGATGTCCTCCGCGGCGCATTATGCGATCGCCGCCTTCCCGGCACTGGCCGGAAACGAAGCCCCGATCGCCGCGTCCGGCGTCGTGCTGCTGGCCCTGCTGAATCTGCGCGGTGTTGGAAGATCGCCCGTCGGCAACGCCCTGCCGACGTATCTCTTTGTCGCCGCGATGCTGGTGATGATCGGGGTCGGCACGGTCACGGCCGGCCTCGGGACCCTGGGCAGCGCGCCCAGCGCCGAGTTCGAGATCGTGCCCGAGGCCGGTTACGAAGCCGGCCTGACCGGATTCTTCGGCGCCCTTCTGGTGCTGCGCGCCTTCTCCACGGGTTCGGCCGCGATGACGGGCATCGAGGCCCCGATCAGCAATGTCCAGACGCTGGCGGCGCCGCGGGCGCGCAGCGCGGCGTCGATACTCTTGTGGTTGGGGGTCGTGGCCACGGCGCTGACGCTGGGGACCATGTTCCTGGCTCGGGCGACGCGCATCCACGTGGTGGAGAATCCGGAGACGAATCTACTGCTCGACGGCGGTCCGATCCCCGCCGACTACATCCAGAACCCCGTCGTGGGCCAGTTGGCGCAGGCGATTTTCGGTTCGGCCAGTGTGGGCTTCTACCTGATCCTGGCCCTCACCGGGGCCGTCCTGTGGATGGCCGGCCACGCGGCGTTCAGGTCCTTCCCGAATCTGGCGTCCCACCTGGCGACGGACGGATACCTTCCGCGGCAGCTGCGCACGCGCGGGGACCGTCTGGGGTTCAGCAACGGCATCATTTCCCTGGGAGTGGCGGCGCTGGTGCTGGTGCTGGTGTTCGACGCCCACGTGCCCACCCTGATCCACCTCTACGTGGTCGGCGTCTTCGTCTCCTTCACACTGAGCCAGCTGGGCATGGTCAAGCACTGGGGGCGGCAACTGGCGAGCACGGCCGACCGTCGGATCCGGTTGCGGATCCAGCGCTCCCGCCTCCTGAACCTGATCGGCTTCGTCTTCACGGCCGCCGTGCTCGTGATCGTGCTCGTCACCAAATTCATTTTCGGCGCATGGCTGGCACTCCTCGGGATCCTCGCCCTGTACCTGGTCATGTTCTCGATCAACCGGCACTACGAGGCCGTGGACCGGGAACTCTCCGTGGACGCCTCCACGTCGGCGAAGGCCCTGCCGGCACGTGTCCACGCCCTGATCCTTGTGTCCACGCTGCGGAAGCCCGTCCTGCGGGCTGTGGCCTTCGCCCGGGCCGGCCGCCCCTCCAAGCTCGACGCCATCATCGTGGACATCGACGAAGACAAAACGGCCCGGACCGTAGCGGATTGGGACCGGCTCGGCATTCCCGTACCGATCACCGTTCTCGCCTCGCCGTACCGCGAGACGGCGGCGCCGATCATCGACTACATCAAGGGCATCAAACGCGACTCGCCCCGCGACCTCGTGGTGGTCTACATCCCCGAGTACGTGGTGGGACGTTGGTGGGAGCAGCTGATCCACAACCAGACCGCGCTGCGCATCAAAGCCCGGCTCCACTTCGAACCCGGCGTGGTCGTGGCCAGCGTGCCGTGGCAACTGTCCGAATCCACCCATGGCCGGGCACTTTTCGACAACACCGCGAACGCGCGGGACACCACCAGTGGCCGGAGGCCCGAATGACGCAGACCCCCCCGAACGACGACGTCCTCGAACTGCGCATCGGCGCCCCGGCCCACGGGGGACACTTCGTGGCCCGCCACCAGGGCCGCGTGGTCTTCGTCCGCCACGCGCTGCCCGGGGAGCTCGTGCGGGCCCGGGTGACGGGGGAGGGCTCGGGTGGCCGCTTCTGGAACGCGGACACCATCGAGGTGCTGGAGGCCTCCGAGCACCGCACGGAACACCCGTGGCCGCTCGCCGACGCGCTAACCGCCGAGGCGGACGGACGCTTGCCGGTCGGCGGCGCGGAATTCGGACACGCCACACTCGCGCACCAGCGCCAGCTCAAGGGACAGGTCTTCCGGGAACAGCTGACACGCCTCGGTGAAACCGACCCCGAGGCCGTGGGCTTCGCCGGCGTCGAGGTTCCCGCGGGTGAGCGCGGGGACGGATTGGCCTGGCGCACGCGGGCGTCGTTTTCCGTCGATGCCCAAGGGCGCCTCGCGATGAACGCATACCATTCGGACCGGCTCATCCCGGTCCACGAGATGCCGCTGGCGGTCGATGCCATCAACGCCCTGCGCCTCTGGGAGATTCCGCTCAGCGGCATCGCGCGCGTGGAGGTCGTTGCGCCGTCGTCGGACGCCGCGCCGCTGGTCCTGTTCGTCGAGAACGACGGCGCCAAGCCCGGCTCCGCCGACCGCGCCGCCAAACGGCTGCCCGACGGCACCTCGGCCGCGGTGCTGACCCAGGCGACGGGCTCGACGGCGGACGGCCGCGGCGAACTGCGCCGCGTTCGCGGCCGCACCTGGGTCGCCGAGAACGTCCTGGACCGCGAATACCGGGTCACCGGAGAGGGATTCTGGCAGATCCACCGGCTCGCCGCCCCGACGCTCGTGGAGGCCGTGACCGGCCTGCTGGAGCCCCGGCCTGGGCAGCGCTTCGCGGACCTTTACGCCGGCGCTGGCCTGTTTACCCTGGCGCTGGCCGACGCCGTGGGGGAGTCCGGGCAGGTCGTCTCCATCGAGGGGGCTCCGGGGACCAGCAAGGACGCGCGGCGGAACGCGCACGGCAGGCCACAGGTGGAGATCGTTCAGGGTCGCGTGGAGAAGCGGCTCGCGGCCGCGGGTGTCCCGGATGGCCTCGAAGCCGGGTCCCTCGCCGGAGTCGTGCTGGATCCGCCCCGCGCCGGTGCCGGCAAGGAGGCGGTCGCCCGCATCGCCGCCGCGGATCCGGCCCGCGTCGCATACGTCTCCTGCGACCCGGCGTCCTTCGCCCGCGACGTCGCCTACTTCGACCGGAAGGGCTATGCCCTGCGGTCCGTTCGGGTGCTGGATTTGTACCCGCACACCCACCACATGGAAATGGTGGGACTCCTGGTCCGTAGCTAGTACCCGGGCGCGGGACCCCGCGTTAGGCCTCGAGCCGTGCCAATAGCTCCCTGAGCCGGTCGACGAGCGGCTGACGGTCGGCGTCCCGGACCGCCCCCAGGAGTTCGTGTTCGATTCGCATGAGCTCCACGAAAGCGGCGTCGACGATGCGCCGTCCCTCCGGCCGCAGCTGGACCCGTACGATCCGGGCGTCGTCCGGATCGGCCGATCGGCCCACCAGTTTCAGGGCGGCCAAGCGGTCGATCCGGTTGGTCATCGTGCCCGACGTGACGAGGTTTTCCCTGGCCAGTTGTCCCGCCGTCAGCGCACCGTGCGGGCTGCGCCGAATCGCGGAGAGCACATCGAAGTCCCCGAGCTGGAGACCTTGGGCCGCGAGGGCGTTGCGGCGCAGGGCGTCGAAGCGTTGGGCGAGGCGGACGATCCGGCTGAAGACGCCCATCGGCTCGACGTCCTCCGAGGGCAGGGCCCGCCGCCACCCGTCGATGATTTCGTCCACGGCGTCCGTGTGCCCGTCCATGTCCACCAGTTCCTTTGTGTCGGCCCGTCCGGACCACAGTATCTTGACATCAAGATACTTGGGAAGTACCGTGAAAATAAATCTTGACATCAAGATAACCCCGGATCCGGGGGGTATGCGAACGGTCGTGCGTGGCTAGACTGTGAACAGCTCTGCCGTAATCCAACCGGACCGCCTAACGGTAAGGCGCGCCTAACTGGCGGTTCGTCCGGACCAGCAACAAAGATGAAGTCTGGCGAGAGGAGTCCCAATGAGTAATGTGGACAGCTTTGGGGCCAAAGGCGTATTGGACGTCGATGGCAACGAATACGAGATTTTCCGACTGAAGGCCGTCGAAGGTGCCGAGAGCCTTCCGTACAGCCTGAAGATCCTGCTTGAGAACCTGCTGAGGACCGAGGACGGCGCGAACATCACCGCCGATCACGTGCGCGCCCTTGCCCAGTGGGACGAGAACGCGCAGCCGGATATCGAGATCCAGTTCACCCCGGCCCGCGTTCTGATGCAGGACTTCACCGGGGTTCCGTGCGTCGTCGACCTCGCCACCATGCGCGAAGCCGTCAGGGACCTCGGCGGCGACCCGACCCGCGTCAACCCGCTGGCTCCCGCCGAGATGGTCATCGACCACTCCGTGCAGATCGACGTGTTCGGCAACTCCGGCGCCCTCGAGCGCAACATGGAGATCGAATACCAGCGCAACGGCGAGCGCTACCAGTTCCTGCGTTGGGGCCAGACCGCGTTCGACGACTTCAAGGTCGTTCCCCCGGGAACGGGCATCGTCCACCAGGTCAACATCGAGTACCTGGCCCGCACCGTCATGACCCGCGAGGTCGACGGCAAGCTGCGCGCCTACCCGGACTCCTGCGTCGGCACCGACTCGCACACCACCATGGTCAACGGTCTGGGCGTGCTGGGCTGGGGCGTCGGCGGCATCGAGGCCGAGGCGGCCATGCTCGGCCAGCCGGTCTCCATGCTCATCCCGCGCGTCGTCGGCTTCAAGCTCTCGGGCAACATCCCGGCCGGGGCGACCGCTACCGACGTCGTGCTGACCATCACCGAGATGTTGCGCAAGCACGGCGTCGTCGGCAAGTTCGTCGAGTTCTACGGCGAGGGCGTCGCCGCGGTGCCGCTGGCCAACCGCGCGACCATCGGCAACATGAGCCCGGAGTTCGGCTCCACGGCCGCAATGTTCCCGATCGACGACGTGACGCTGGACTACCTGCGCCTGACCGGCCGCCCGGCCGAGAACGTCGCGCTGGTCGAGTCCTACGCGAAGGAACAGGGCCTCTGGCACGACGCGTCGCGCGAGATCCGCTTCTCCGAATACCTCGAGTTGGACCTCTCCACGGTGGTTCCCTCCATCGCCGGCCCGAAGCGTCCCCAGGACCGCATCGAGCTGACGGGCGCCAAGGAGCAATTCCGCAAGGACATCCACAACTACGCCGCAGGCGACGCGGACGCGCTGAACATCGGCCGTCCCTCCAAGCCCGTCGACGTGGCCATGGCGGACGGACGAGAGTTCACCGTCGACCACGGCCTCGTGTCGATCGCCTCCATCACCTCGTGCACCAACACCTCGAACCCGTCGGTCATGCTGGCCGCGGCGCTCCTGGCGCGCAAGGCGGTCGAAAAGGGCCTGGCCTCCAAGCCGTGGGTCAAGACGTCCGTGGCCCCGGGATCCAAGGTCGTCACCGACTACTACGAGAAGTCGGGACTGACCCCGTACCTGGAGAAGCTCGGCTTCTACATCGTCGGCTATGGCTGCGCGACCTGCATCGGCAACTCCGGCCCGCTCGAGGCCGAGATCTCCGAGGCCATCCAGGCCAACGACCTCGCCGCGACGGCCGTGCTTTCCGGCAACCGCAACTTCGAGGGCCGGATCAACCCGGACGTGAAGATGAACTACTTGGCGTCCCCGCCGCTGGTCATCGCCTACGCGCTGGCCGGAACGATGGACTTCGACTTCGAGACGGATTCCCTGGGCAAGGACGACTCCGGCAACGACGTCTTCCTGCGCGACATCTGGCCGACGCCGACCGAGGTCCAGGAGACCATCGACGCGTCGATCGACGAGGGCATGTTCGCCAAGGGCTACGAGGGCGTCTTCGACGGCGACGACCGTTGGAAGGCACTCGACACTCCCGCGGGCGACACGTTCGCGTGGGACGAGAAGTCTACCTACGTCCGGAAGCCCCCGTACTTCGAGGGCATGCAGGCCACCCCTGACGCGGTCAAGGACATCGAGGGCGCACGCGTCCTGCTGAAGCTGGGCGACTCGGTCACCACCGACCACATCTCCCCGGCAGGCTCCTTCAAGTCGGATACGCCGGCGGGCCAGTACCTCCTGGACAACGGCGTGGACCGCAAGGACTTCAACTCCTACGGATCCCGCCGAGGCAACCACGAGGTCATGATCCGCGGTACGTTCGCGAACATCCGCATCAAGAACCAGCTGCTGGACGGCGTCGAGGGCGGCTTCACCCGAGACTTCACCCAGGAGGGCGCGCCCCAGGCGTACGTCTACGACGCCGCGCAAAACTACCAGGCCGCCGGCACCGCGCTGGTCGTCCTCGGCGGCAAGGAGTACGGCTCCGGTTCGTCCCGCGACTGGGCCGCAAAGGGCACCGCGCTGCTCGGCGTCAAGGCCGTCATCACCGAGTCCTTCGAGCGCATCCACCGCTCGAACCTCATCGGCATGGGCGTCCTGCCGCTGCAGTTCCCGGCGGGCGAGTCCGCCGACAGCCTGGGCTTGACCGGGACCGAGACGTTCTCGATCTCCGGCGTCACGGAGCTGAACAACGGCACCACCCCGAAGACGGTCAAGGTCACCGCGACGGCAGAGGACGGCTCCGCCAAGTCCTTCGACGCCGTGGTGCGCATCGACACGCCGGGCGAGGCCGACTACTACCGCAACGGCGGCATCCTGCAGTACGTGCTGCGCCAGATCGCCGCTTCCTAGGCGAGCTGCCAACACCGCGAGGGCGGACATCCGGGTCACCGGGTGTCCGCCCTCGCGGTGTTTCATGGTCCCGCCGACGAGCGGGCGTGGCTCGCTGGTTCGCGGCCCGGAATCGTTCCGCTACAGGGCGCGCAGGACCACGGCGCTGCCTTGGCCGCCGCCGCCGCAGATGCCGGCGGCACCCACGGACCCGGCGCCGAGCTCCGCCAACTGGCGAGCCAGCGTCCCCACGATCCGGGCGCCGGAGGCTCCGATCGGATGCCCCATGGAAATCGCGCCGCCCTTGGTGTTCACGATCTCCGGGTCGATGCCCAGCTTCGCGGTGGAGCGGATGCCCACGGCGGCGAACGCCTCGTTGATTTCGACGGCGGCCAGATCGCCCGGGGCGAAGTCCGTCCCCTCCAAGGCGGCGATGATGGCGTTGGCCGGTTGCTCGTGCAACCGCACGTCCGGGCCGGCGACGAATGCATGGGAGACGATCTCGGCCAAGGGCGTAACGCCCAGCCGCTCGGCCGCGGAACGGCTGACCAACACCAGGGCCGCTGCGCCGTCGGTGATCTGCGATGCGTTGCCCGCCGTGATGGTGCCTTCCTTGCTGAACGCCGCACGGAGCTTGCCCAGGGTCTCCACGGTGGTCTCGGCACGAACGCCGTCGTCTAGGGAAACGAGCGTGTCTCCGCGCCGGGAGGCGATGGTGAACGGCGCGATCTCGGCCGCGTGGAATTCCGCGGCGGCCGCTGCCAGGCGGTGCGAGCGGGCGGAGAAGCCATCCTGCTCGGCACGGTCGATGCCCATGGCCGTGTTCCCGTCCTCCGTGGACGAGCCCATGGACCGGGCCTCGAACGCGTCGGTGAGTCCGTCGAACTCCAGGGTGTCGATCATCTCGATGGCCCCGTACCGGGTACCGGCCCGAGCCCGCTGGATGTGCGGCGCCAGCGACATGGATTCCTGGCCGATGGCCACCACCACGTCGGCCTCGCCGCTGGCGATCAGGCGTTCGCCGGCGACCACCGCCTCCGTGCCGGAGAGGCAGACGGCATTCAGTGTCAGCGCCGGAACGCGCAAATCGATACCGGCTCCGACGGCGGATTGCCGGGCCGGATTCTGCCCGGCACCGGCCTGCAACACCTGCCCGGCGAAGACCCGCTGCACTTCCTCCGCGCCGATCCCGGCACGTTCGAGGGCGGCCGCCGCGGCATGGGCGCCCAGCTCCGTGGCGGAAACGGTGGCCAGGGCCCCGTTGAATCGTGCGAAGGGTGTGCGGGCGTACCCGGCGATCAATGCGCTCATGCGGCTTCCTGCTCCTCGAGGTCGACGGTGAATGCGGCCCGGGTGGACTCGCTGAGTTCTTCGATGGCGGTACCCGGCGCGACGGCACGCAGCACCAGGGCGGAATCGACCACGTCGAACACCGCGCGGTCCGTGATGATCCGGTCCACCACTCCAACGCCGGTCAACGGCAAGTCGCAGCGTTCCACGATTTTCGGTGTCCCATCCTTCGCCACGTGATCGGTGATGACGATGACGCGTGGCGTCCCGGCCACCAGGTCCATGGCCCCGCCCATGCCCTTGACGAGTTTCCCGGGAATGGTCCAGTTCGCCAGATCGCCGTTGGCGGCGACCTGGAGCGCGCCGAGAATCGCGGTGGCCACGTGCCCGCCACGGATCATGCCGAACGAGGCGGCGGAGTCGAAGTAGCTTCCACCGGGCAGCACGGTGACGGTTTGCTTGCCCGCATTGATCAGGTCCGCGTCCTCCTCGCCCTCGTAGGGGAAAGGGCCCATGCCCAACAGGCCGTTTTCGCTTTGCAGCGTGACTCGCACGCCCTCGGGCAGGTTGTTGGCCACCAGGGTCGGGATGCCGATGCCCAGGTTGACGTATTGGCCGTCGGTCAGTTCGCTGGCGGCGATGGCCGCCATTTCATCGCGGGTCCACATGGTCCTATGCCTCCTGACGGACGCGCACGGTCCGCTTTTCGATGTCCTTGGCGCCGTCGGTGGCGACGACGTGCCGTACGAAGATCCCGGGGGTGTCCACGAGGGATGGATCCAGATAGTCCCGATGGATGATTTCCGCCTCGGCGAACGTGACGCGGCCCGCGGCCGCGACGAGCGGGTTCAGGTTCCGAGCCGTCATCCGGTAGCGCAGGTTCCCCTCTGGATCCGCCTCGTGGGCGCGCACCAGGGAGATGTCGGCGACGATGCCGCGTTCCAGGATGGCCTGACGCCCGTCGAACTCCATCACCGGCTTGCCGTCGGCGACGGGAGTTCCCACTCCCGTGGGTGTGTAGAAGGCGGGAATGCCTGCGCCGCCGGCGCGCAGCCGTTCGGCCAGCGTGCCTTGGGGAACGAACTCCACCTCGAGTTCCCCGTTCAGGAACTGCCGTGCGAAGAGTTTGTTCTCGCCCACGTAGGAGGCCAGGACCTTGGAGACTTGCCTGTTTTCCAGCAGGATTCCCAGCCCTTTGCCGTCCACGCCCATGTTGTTCGAGACGATGGTCAGGCCGGTGGCGCCGGTGTCGCGCAGGGCGGCAATGAGTCGACTGGGGATTCCGCTGAGGCCGAAGCCGCCAACCGCAATGACCATGCCGTCGCGGACTGTCTCACCCAGGACCTCACTGACGTTTTCCAAGACCTTCGTTGTCATGATTCTCCCTTGATGGTCCACGATGTGGAGTCGCTGTCCTTCACGGGAAGAACGTAACAATGACGCGGGCACTTGGTCTACGAAGTGGACGCATCTCACGCAAATCGATCGAGTGATGGTCCCGCGGAACGATTCGGTCCATAATATGGACATGAGTGATTCGTATCCGGGTGCACAGGTTGTGGGTCGACTGGCAACCGTCCTGCGCTCCGTGGGCACCGCCATGCCGCGGGGCACCACCACGAGTGAGGTTGCCGTGGCGACCGGGCTGGCGCGCCCCACGGTGCACCGCCTCCTGGCCGCGCTGACCGCAGAGGGATTCTGCGACCACGACCACCGGGAGGGTCTGTGGATGCTCGGTCCGGAAATGTACCTCTTGGGTACCGTTGCCGCCGAGCGCTACGACATCACCGGCATTGCCCGCGGCCACGTCGCCGCCCTCGCGGCCGCGACCGGTGAGAGCGCCTTCCTCTCCGTTCGGCGCGGCGACGAAACGGTATGCCTGTTGCGGGAGGACGGTGCGTTTCCCATCCGGTCCTTCGTGCTCCACGAGGGCAAGCGATTTCCGCTGGGAGTGGCCTCTGCTGGGCTGGCGATCCTGTCCTTCCTTCCGGAGGGCGCTACCGAACGGTACCTCGCTGCCCACGCCCTGGACACCGAGTTCGGAAGCGAACACGGGCAGCGCTCCCTGCGTCGGCGCGTCGCGGAGACGCGCGAACGGGGCTGGGCGGAAAACCCAGGATTGATCGTGGAGGGGAGTTGGGGGATGGGCGCCGCCGTCTTCGACCAGGCGGGCCAACCGGCCTGGGCCCTCAGCCTGACCGGAATCGAATCGCGGTTCGCGCCCGACCGACGCCTGGAAATGGGACGCCTGTTGCTGCACCATGCGCACGAGCTCACCAAGAAACTCAGTGGAGAGCAGGCCCATTCCGTCAGATGACCGCGCCGGCGAACGGCTCGGCCCTGTTGAATCGACGTGGCCGGAATTATGCTCGCCCCATGTCTCCGGATGGGACGTCTCCCACGGACCTCGGCACGAACGGCGGCGAATCCGGCGCGAGCCGGGCCCTACCTAAAACGGGGCACCGCACCTTTACGCACGTCCTGGTCAACACGGCGCTTGCCAACGGCACCACGAGTTTCCTGTGGTTCGCCCTGACTTTCTGGGTCTACCTGGAGACCCGCTCGGTGCTTGCCACCGGTCTCATCGGCGGGGCCTACATGTTGTTGGTTGCGTTCTTCGGGCTCTTGTTCGGCGTACTCGTGGACCGCTACCGCAAGCACGCGGTGATGGTGGGCTCCACGGTCTTCACCGTGGCGTGCTTCGCCGTGTCCGGACTGATGTTCCTGCTGATACCCGAATCCAGGTTGCTGGACCTGACCGGCATCTGGTTCTGGATGTTTGCCCTGGTGGTTCTCATCGGGGCGGTGTTCGAACAGCTGCGCAACATCGCGCTGTCCACGACCGTGACGCTGCTGGTGCCGCCGGACCGCCGTGCCAACGCCAACGGTTTGGTGGGCACGGTGCAGGGGCTTGCCTTCATGGTCACCTCGGTCTTCAGCGGGCTGGCCATCGGCTTGATCGGCATGGGCGGGACCATCGTCATCGCCCTGGTGGCCTGCGCCGCGGTGCTGGGGCACCTCCTGGCGCTCAGGATTCCCGAACCCAGCATCGTGCGTTCGGCCGAACGGGAAAGCTTCGCCGAGTTGCGTGCCGGAATCGCGGCCGTCCGAGCCACGCAGGGGCTGTTCGCCCTGATCCTGTTCACCACGTTCAACAACCTCACCGGCGGGGTCTTCATGGCGCTCATGGATCCGTACGGCCTGACCATCTTTCCCGTCGAGATCTGGGGCGTGGTCCTCGGTGTCACGGCCACGGGATTCCTGATCGGCGGGGGCCTGGTGGCGAAATTCGGGCTCGGCCGGAATCCGATCCGCACCATGTTGGTGCTGGTCGCGTGCACCGGCGTGCTCGGAGCCACGTTCACGCTGCGCGAGTGGTGGTGGCTCTTCGCCATCGGCATGTGGATTTTCATGATGATCATACCGGCGGTGGAAGCGGCGGAGCAGACCGTTATCCAGAAGGTCGTCCCGTACGCCACCCAGGGGAGGGTCTTCGGATTCGCCATGACGTTCGAGGCGGCCGCCGCACCGGTCACGGCGTTCATGGTCGCCCCGCTGGCCGAATTCTGGATCATCCCGTACGTGGGTTCGCCGGCCGGGCGGCAGTCGTTGGGCTGGCTGCTCGGGGACGGTAACGCCCGGGGGATCGCGCTGGTGTTCCTGGTGTCCGGTGTCGCGTCGATCCTGCTGGGCCTCGCGGCGCTACTCACCCGGTCCTACCGCAGGTTGTCAATGGTGTACGCCGCGCCGCCGCCCGCCGCGTAGGAAGCCGACGGCGTGCGGCGCGGCCGCGTCCCACCCCGTGCACCCGCGTGGCCGGTAGGATATAGCGGTACCTGCCCCGGCGAAAGGAACGGCTTCGTGTCCCTGCTCGAATCCATCGGCGAGCCCCGCGACCTCCGCGCGCTGGCGCCGGAGCAGCTGAAGGAACTGGCCGCGGAGATCCGCGGCTTCCTGATCGCCAACGTGGCACGCACCGGCGGCCATCTGGGTCCGAACCTGGGCGTCGTCGAACTGACGCTCGGCATTCACCGCGTGTTCGATTCCCCGCACGATTCGCTGGTGTTCGATACCGGCCACCAGTCGTACGTCCACAAGCTCGTCACCGGACGCCAGGACTTTTCGACCCTGCGCCAGGAGGGCGGGCTGGCCGGCTATCCGGAGCGCTCCGAATCCGTACACGACGTCGTCGAGAGCTCGCACGCGTCCAGTTCGCTCTCCTGGGCCGATGGCATCTCGCGCGCCCGCCGGCTCGCGGGGGAGGGGGACCGGTACGTCGTCGCCGTCGTCGGGGACGGCGCCCTCACCGGGGGCATGGCCTGGGAGGCCATCAACAACATCGCCGCAGACAAGGACCGGCGCGTGGTCATCGTCGTCAACGACAACGGCCGCTCCTACGCCCCGACCATCGGCGGGCTCGCGGACCAGCTGGCCGGACTGCGGCAGACGCTGGACAGGGTCCGCACGCACGAGGTCTACGAGGGCACGCTCGACTTCTGGAAGGATCGCCTGCAGAAGGGCGGGGCGGTCGGGCGCTTTGCGTACAAGAGCCTCCATGCCACCAAGAAGGGCATCAAGGACTGGTGGGCGCCGCAGGGACTCTTCGAGGACCTCGGCATGAAATACATCGGACCCATCGACGGCCACAACATGGCCGCCGTCGAGGAGGCGCTGCAGCTCGCGCGCAGCTACAAGGGTCCGGTCATCGTCCATACCCTGACGGAGAAGGGCCGGGGTTACGCGCCGGCCCGCGCCGACGAGGCGGACCAGTTCCACTCGGTCGGTGTGATCGACCCCGAAACCGGCGAGCTCGTCGAGCGTCCCAACGCGCAGTCCTGGACCAGCGTCTTCGGCGAGGAGATCGCGGACATCGCGGACCGTCGGGCCGACATCGTGGCCATCACCGGCGCCATGCTCATTCCGGTGGGGCTGAAGGCCATGGCCGAACGCCATCCGTCGCGCGTCATCGACGTCGGAATCGCCGAGCAGCACGCACTGACGAGCGCGGCCGGCATGGCGTTCGGGGGCCTGCACCCGGTGGTTGCGCTCTACGCTACGTTCCTGAACCGCGCTTTCGACCAACTGTTGATGGATGTCGCGCTCCACAAGGCCGGTGTGACGGTGGTGTTGGACCGAGCGGGAGTCACCGGTCCCGACGGGCCCAGCCACCATGGCATGTGGGACCTTTCGCTGTTGCAGGTGGTGCCTGGCCTGCATCTGGCCGCGCCGCGTGACGCCACCCGGCTTCGCGAGGAACTGCGGGAGGCCGTGGCCGTCGACGACGCGCCCACCGTCCTGCGCTTTTCGAAGGGCTCCGTCGGCGCCGAGATCAAAGCGACGGAACGGCTGCACGACGGCGTCGACGTCCTCGCCCGCCACGGGGAGGGCGAACTTGATGTGCTGATCGTCGCCGTCGGGTCGATGGCCGGCATGGCACTGGAGGTCTCGGAGCGACTGCGCTCCCAGGGCATTTCGTCCACGGTGGTCGATCCGCGGTGGGTCCTGCCGGTTCCGAGCTCGATCATCGGACTGGCCGCGAGGCACCGGATCGTCGTGTGCATCGAGGATGGTGTCAAGGCGGGCGGTGTCGGGTCGCGGATCCGCCAGGAGATGCGCGCCGCGGGCGTCGACACCGCGCTGAACGAGGTGGGTCTCCCGGTCGAATTCCTCAAGCACGGATCCCGCAACCAGGTCCTGGCCCGGGTCGGGGTCACGGCCGCGCAGATCGCGCGCGACACGACCGCCCAGGTGCTCGGCACCAAGGTGCCGTTCGCGCGGCCCCTGCCCGGACACGATCTGCCCACCGGCCAGATTCCGCAGACGTGAGCCTGCCGCGGGATCTGGTCCGCACGCCGCCGGCCATCGAGGCGGGGGCTCCAATCGTCGCGCGCGCCTGGAAGTACGACGGCGGTGCGCACTGGGTCGTCCCCGGTACCTACCTCGGTGCCGACTCGTTTGGGCACTGGGTCTTCCAGCCGCGGGGCTCGTTCGTCTCCCGTCCCGGGTTGGGGTTCATGGCCGAGTCCGACGCCGTCTGCCTCTTCCCGCATGCCGGGGATTGGGTGGCAACGTTCTACGACGAGAGTCATCCCGGGGACGTCAGGTTGTACATCGACGTGTCCACGGGCATTGGTTGGCGTCCCCTCCGCCCGGCGGGTTGGGAGGTGAACTCCATCGACATGGACCTCGATGTCATTCGTTCAAACGAACGCGGGGTGTTCCTCGACGACGAGGACGAGTTCGCCGAGCACGCAGTGGCCTTCGGCTATCCGGAGGTTCTGCGGGGCGCGATGGGCGCGGAGGCCGAGTTTCTGCTTGGATCCGTCCGCAACCGCACGGCTCCCTTCGATTCGACCGCCGGCGCATGGCTTGCCGCGGGAAGGTCCGCGGCCGGTGCCGCTTCCGACCCGCACTAGCCACGCGCCACGATTTTCCGAGACATCCAGCACCACCAGCATCAAGGAGCACCATGGCCATCATCCGCATGTACCGCCGGGACGACAAGGGGACCCTCGAGTTCCGCGAGGCCTGGTACGAGGAGTTCGAGGACCAGGAACTCGGCCAATTCGTCCTGAACCACGGAACCGTGGGGCACCAGTCGAAGACCCGGGAGTCCAAGGACGTCGACGCGGAGACCGGTGCGGCGCTTCTGGCCGGCTTCGAGGAGCAGTGCTCCGACGACGGTTTCGCCGAGCTCGAGGACGCGGACCAGTTCTGGGTCGTGGCGCAGTACGCGTTGAAGACGGTCGAGGGCACGGACCGGGACAAGCACCTGTTGCGCCGGGCCGAGGAGGTGCTGCGGGGCCATCTGGCCTGGCGCGGGCTGGGCACCGTGGAGTCCTCCGACTTCGCACCCCGGAAGCTCAACATCCGGATCCTGTCGCCTGAGCCGTCCAAGGCGGTATCCGCCATCAAGACGTGCCTGCGGGACGCGCAGCTGGACTTCACCAAGCTGTCCATCGGGGTGGCGCCCCACGGCGAGCCCGACTCCCTGAAGCAGAAGCACCCGCTTCCGGCCAAGGGCAGGTTCTCGCTCACGTAGCGGGCAGCGGCCGGCACGGTGCCGGCCGACGCAGGTAGGCCACGGTGGCACAGCGCCGCCGTGTGAAAACGAACATGAGAGGCATCCCGTGACCGACTCCCTCAAGGCACCCGGCGGCCCGGACGCCCACCCTTCGTCCGGGGACATGGAATACCGGAGACTGGGCGGCTCCGGACTGGCCGTCTCCGTCGTCGGACTCGGCTGTAACAACCTGGGCCGCGCCGGCACCCCGACCGAGACCCAAGAGGGAACCGACGCGGTGGTCCACGCGGCCATCGACGCCGGTGTCACGCTGTTCGATACGGCGGACACCTACGGGAAGGAACCTGGGCTGTCGGAAATCCGCCTCGGCAAGGCCCTCGGCCGGCGGCGGGACGACGTTGTTCTCGCCACGAAGTTCGGCATGGACATGTCCGGTGCCAACGGCCGGGACTTCGGCGCACGCGGTTCGCGGCGCTACATCGCCACGGCGGTGGAGGCCTCGCTGCGCCGGCTCGGCACGGATTACATCGACCTGTACCAGTTCCACACCCCGGATGCGCTGACGCCGATCGAGGAGACGCTGGCGGCATTGGACGACCTCGTCCGCGCCGGCAAGGTGCGCTACATCGGGCACTCGAACCGCGCCGGCTGGCAGATCGCCGAGGCGGAGTTCACGGCCCGGCAGGGCGGATACACGCCGTTCGTCTCCAGCCAGAGCCACTACAACCTGCTGGACCGGCGCGCGGAACTCGAAGTGCTTCCCGCAGCGGAGGCCTATGGCTTGGGCGTCCTGCCGTATTTCCCCCTGGCCAACGGACTGCTGACGGGCAAGTATTCCTCCGGCAGCGCCCCTGAGGGGAGCCGGCTGACGCATTCGAGACAGAACCTCCTGGAAAGGGCGGATTTCGGTCAGCTCGCGCGGTTCGGCGAGTTCTCCGCCGCGCGCGGACTGGGCGAACTGCAGGTTGCGTTTTCCTGGCTGGCCTCACTGCCGGCCATTTCCTCGGTGATCGCCGGCGCCACCACGCCGGACCAGATACGCCAGAACGCCGCCTCGGTCGCCTGGAAACCCGACGCCGGGGATCTGTCCGAACTCGAGGAGATCTTCCCGGCGGTGCCCAAAGTCGCGCTCTTCTAACCGATGACGCTGCCCAGGGTCCGCCTGCTGCTCGACAACGACACGGGGATCGACGACGCGCTCGCGCTGGCCTACCTCGCCGCCTGCGGGCACGTTGAACTCGTGGCTGTCACTTCCTCGCCGGGAAACGTCTCTGCCGAGCAGGTGGCCGCCAACAACCGGGCACTGCTCGCGTTGTGCGGCAGGCCGGACGTGCCGGTTCTCATCGGGGCGCGCGCCCCCCTGCGGCTGCCGCTGACCACGACGCCGGAGACCCACGGTCCGCAGGGGGTCGGCTACGCCACGCTTCCGGAACCGGATCCCGCCCGCGGGGTCGGCCCGGCCGCCGATCCATTGCCGGGCGGCGCATCCGCCGTGGATCTGGACGCGGCCGGGTACTGGATCGAGGCCGCGCACGCCCACCCCGGGGAGCTGACGGCTCTGCTCACGGCCCCGCTGACGAACTTCGCCCTCGCCTTGCGCCGCGAACCGAGGCTGCCGTGGTTGTTGCGCCGGGTGGTCGTCATGGGCGGCAGCTTCTACCACCAGGGAAACACCACGCCGACGGCCGAATGGAACACCCACGTGGACCCGCACGCGGCCGCGGAGGTGTACGCCGCCTACGCGGCGGCCGCCAAAGCCGGACTCGAGGCGGACCGGCTGCCGATCGTGTGCTCGTTGGACACCACCGAACGCTTCGAGATGCAGCCCGGCTTGATCACGGACCTGACCGCGGCCGCCGGCTGCCCCGAGCCGGAGAACGTCCTGGCCGTCGACCCGGAGGGGACCCGGAGCAAGGCCGCGGACCCGCTGGTGCGGTACCTGTCCGACGCTCTTCGTTTCTACTTCGAATTCCACCGGCACCACGACCAGGGCTACGTCGCCCACGTGCACGATTTCTGCGCCGCCGGGATCGCCGTTGGCACCCTCGAATACCGCACCCGCCCGGCCAGCGTGGACGTCGAGACCGAGTCCCCCCTGCTGGCCGGAACCACCGTGGCCGATTTCCGCTCGCTCTGGGGCCGCGACGCGAACGCCCACGTCGTGTCCTGGAACGATCCGACGGCGGGCTTCGCCGAACTCGTCGATCGGCTGGGCACACTGGTTCGGAGCCTACGCGAAGCGCCGTGAGCGCTCGACCGGCGTTCGGCGTCGGATAGAATCGTTCACCGGGCCAAGGTGACATAGGCCCGGCTACGGCGGCGCGCCGCACCGTCCCGGTACCGCCGTCGCTCCCGCCGCACCCGCACCCGAGGAACGAACCCCATGTCACCGAATCTGATCCTGCCCGACGTCGCCGCCACCGGCCATCCGCTGCGAGCGCGGATCCTCGCCGCCGCGGGAGGCCTCCTGCTCGCCGGCACCTACGCCACCCTGGTCGCCACGCAGCCGGCGGGCCTGGTCGACGGAATCGGCCAGGGGGTCGCCCTCGCCACCTTCGCCGCCTACCTGGCCGCCGCCGTCCTGCTGTTGGCCGCCGTGCTGCCCGAATTGCCGGTATCCACCCTGACGCTCATCCCGGTGGCGCTCGCGCTGAACATCGTGCTGGGCCAGTTCGTCGGCTCCGTCATGGTTCCGCTGTACCTAGACTCGCTCGGCACCGTCCTGGTTGGTTTCCTCGCCGGTCGCCGCGCGGGCGCCGCGACCGGCGTGCTGGGAACGCTCGTCTGGTCCCTGTTCAATCCCACGGTGCTGCCGTTCGCGGCCGGCGCCGCGCTCGTCGGCTTCCTGGCCGGCACCGCAGCCCGGTTCGGCGCTTTGCGCCGCCCCTATCTGGCCCCCGTGGCCGGCCTCGGCGCCGGGATCCTCGTCGGCATCGTGTCCGCCCCCGTCGCCGCGTTCGTCTTCGGTGGTACCTCGGGTGTCGGCACCGGCGCCCTGGTGGCCGCGTTCCGCTCCATGGGCGACTCGCTGCTCTCGGCCGTGACCAAGCAGGCCCTCATCTCCGATCCCGGCGACAAGGCTATTGTGTTCCTGCTCGCCGCGCTGCTGGTCTACGCCCTGCCCGGCCGCCTCACCGGCGGTTTCGCTTTCGTCCGCCGCCACCGGGTGCTCGGGCGGCGCGGCGCCAACTAGGACGAACCGTGCACCGCGCCCTGCCGCTGCATCCGTTCACCGTGTTGGCGCTGGCCGTGGCGGTCGTGGCCACCACCACGGCAGCCGGCCGCTGGTGGCTCAGCTGCGCGGTGCTGCTCGTCAGCCTGCTGCTCGCCGCGTGGGCCCGCCGGGCACTGCGTCTGGTGGGGCTTGCCGCCGCCATCGTCCTACCCGCCTCCGCTTCCCAGTTCCTCATCCATGGATTGGGCGACCGCACGGCAGGCGACGTCGTGGCCGCGGCCGGACCGCTGCGGATCACCGCCGAAGGACTCGAGGTCGTCCTGCAGCTCGGACTGCGCACCGCGGTGTTCGTGGTGGCCGGATTGCTGTGCACGCTGCTGATCGACCGGCACGATCTGATCGCCGCCGTCGACCTCTCCGCCGCTCCGCCGCAGCTGGGCTACCTCGTGGCCGCCACCCTGTTGCTGCTGCCCCGGATGGCGGAGAAGCAGCGGACAATTGGCGAGGCCCAGGCCCTGCGCGGGGCCGCAGCCGGACCCGGACCCCTTGGCTGGTGGCGGCGCGTCCGGCTACGGGCCGTCCCGCTGGTGTTGGCCTCCGTGCAGGATGCGGCCGACCGCGCCCCTCACCTCGCCGCGCGCGGCTTCCCCGCCGCGGCGGAACACACGCGGCTGCGCACGGTACCCGACTCGCCCGGCCAGCGCCGGTTCCGCCTCACCGCACTCGCGTGCGCCGTCCTGGGGCCCGCGGCAGTCCTCGCCCCCGTGTGGGCGGGTGCCGGATGAGCGCCACGCGAAACGAGGGAAACCGGCGGATCGATGTGCTTGAGCTCGAGCTGGAGCGGTTCAGGTATTCGGGCGCGCCGAAGGATGCGCTCTCAGCTCTCTCCATGAATCTGGCGCCCGGTTCGCTGACGGCCGTCGTCGGCGGTTCCGGGTCCGGCAAGTCGACGCTCGGCGCGGTGCTCGCCGGGATGCTGCCGCGGCACGACGGCGACGAATTGGAGGCGACGATCTCCCTCGGAGGGCAGCGAATACGCCACACCGCCGGCAGCAGCCTCCGCATCGACGTCTCCGGATGGGCCGGCCACGTGGGGATGCTGCCGCAGGACGCCGGCCACTACCTGTCCGGCGTGCGCGAGACGGTGGAGGAGGAACTCGCCTTCGGGCTGGAGAACGCGGGGGTTCCCCGCACCGAAATGCGGCTTCGGGTCTCCGAGGTGGCGGACCGGCTCGGAGCGCGGACGCTGCTGCGGCGGGACCCCGAACGTCTTTCCGGGGGCCAGGAGCGTCTCGTGGCACTGGCCGCACTCGCCCTTTCCGGATCGCGGGTGCTGGTCTTGGACGAACCGCTGGCCGGCCTCGACGGTACGGCCGCCGCCGAGGTCTCCGCCCTGGTGGCACGCCTTCGGGCCGGGGGCACCGCGATCGTCCTGTTGACCCGTTCGCCGGGAGGGTTGGGCTCGGGCGCGGACCATGTGGTGTCGCTGGGCGGATACCCTGGGTACCCGCCGGGACGGACCGACGCCGGCGCCTCGGTTCCGACGCCGTCGGCTTCTCCGTCGGCGTCGGAGCCGCGCCGCCCGGTGCGCGAAGCCGCGGGGACCGGGCTCGAGTTCGCCGGCGTGCGGCTGCGCTATCCGGGCGCCCCGGAACCCGTGGTCAGCGGGCTGGACCTGCGGGTCGATGCGGGAGAGTGTCTTGCCCTGGTGGGGGCGAACGGGGCGGGGAAAAGCACGATACTCAAGGCGGCCGCCGGCCTGTTGCGCCCGGAAGGCGGCCGGATCCTCCTGGCGGGGGCGGACGTGTGCGGACCAAAACGCAGCCGCGCCGGGAATACCGCGGGCCTGCTCCTGCAGAATCCGTCCGACCAGCTGTTCGAACGGACAGTCCGCCGGGAGGTTGCGTTCGGGCTCTCCCGGCGGGGCGCGGCGGCGGAACGTGTCCCGGAGGTCCTGGCGCGCCTCGGATTGGAACACGCGGCCGAGACGCACCCCTACGAGCTGCCCGCTTCGGCCCGGAGGCTCGTCGCCCTGGCCGCGGTGCTGGTGCACGAGCCCGCGGTGCTGTTGCTCGACGAGCCGACCGAGGCTTTGGACACGCCGGGCGTGGCCCGGCTGAACGCGGCCATTGAAACCGTGCTGGAACGCGGGGGCGCGGTGGTCGTCGCCACCCACGACGAGGCCTTCACGGCCTCTATGGCGCACCGCGTCCACCGCCTTGACGCCGCCTACAGGTAGACGATGACCTTGTCGCCGTCGATTTCCGCGGCGTAGCGCGCCAGCGGGTCCTTGGCGGGTCCGGCCACGCGTGCGCCGTCGGCCATGGCGAACTCGGAGCCGTGGCACGGGCAGGAGAAGTTCTCGGCACCGATGCCCACCTGGCACCCCTCGTGGGTGCACACCGAACTGTAGGCGAGGACGGTCGCCTCGTCCGGCCGGTGCAGCAGGTAGTTCTTGCCGTCGAGGTCCACGGACATGCTGCCGCCGACCTGCAGTTCCTCCGTGGTCGCGGCCTCCGTGCCCTCGCCGGTTGCGGACGGGGCCTCGCTCGAGGCGGAGCCACCGCCCCCGCCGCAGGCGGCCAGCGCGCACGTGGCCCCGACGGCCAGGGACGAGCCGAGGACTATCCTTCTCGCCGGGCGCCCGGCCGTGATTTCATTCATGCCCCATCTTGATCCACGGCCGGGCGTTTTGTGAAGCGCGAAGCACCACTAAGTTGCGCGCGCTCAAGCGGCGGGGTGGAACCTGCGGCCGTTGACCCGCTCCGAGGCCCCGACGCGATCGAGGTAGGGCGTGATCCCGCCCAGGTGCATGGGCCAGCCCGCACCCATGACCATACACAGGTCGATGTCCTCCGGCCCCGCAACCACGCCCTCGGCCAACATGAGTCCGATCTCCTCGGCCAAGGCATCCTGCGTGCGCCGCAGCAGTTCCTCAGAGGTGCTGGGCGAATCCCCGAAGGAGAGGACACCGAGCGTGGGCGCGGGGATGGCGACGGAGCCGTCGTCCTTCTTCTCCCACAGTGATGTGATGCCGTTGTCGATGAGTTTTTGCTGGTTCGCCGAGACGCGGAAGCGCTCGCCGAACGCCCCGTTCAGGGATTCCATGACGTGCTGCGCCACGGGGACGCCGACCATCGCCAGGAGGTGGAACGGCGTCATCGGCAGGCCCATGGGCCGCAGCGCGCTGTCCGCGATGTCCGCCGGCGTGCCGTCGTCGAAGGCGTTGGACACCTCGCCCATCAAACGCAGCAGGATGCGGTTCACCACGAAGGCGGGGGCGTCCTTGACGAGCACCCCCGTCTTCTTCAGCTCCTTGGCCAGCGCGAAGGCGGTGGCGAGGACGGCGTCGTCCGTCTTGGGCGCCCGGACGATCTCGATCAGCGGCATCACGGCGACCGGGTTGAAGAAGTGGAAGCCGACGACCCGTTCGGGATGCGCCAGGTCCGCTGCCATCTCCGTCACGGAAAGCGAGGAGGTGTTGGTCGCGAGGATGCACTCGGGCGAAACCACGGCTTCGACCTCCGCGAACACCTGCTTTTTGACCGAGAGTTCCTCGAAGACCGCCTCGATCACCAGGTCCGCATCCGCGAACGCGGACTTCTCCACGGACCCGGTGACGAGGGCCTTGGTGCGGTTGGCGGCGTCGGGGGAGACGCGCTTCTTCGCCAGCAGCTTGTCCACCTCGCCGTGGATGTACGCCAGCCCGCGGTCCACGCGTGCCTGGTCGATGTCCGTGATGACCACGGGCACCTTGAGCGCCTTGGCGAACAACAGGGCGAACTGCCCCGCCATCAGGCCCGCGCCGACGACGCCGATCTTGCCCACCGGCCGCGCCAGTTTGCGGTCCGGCGCGCCGGCGGGCCGCTTCGAACGCTTCTGGACCAGGTCCAGGAACGCGTAGACGGTGTCGTGGAACTGCGGAGTCTGCATGAGGTCCGCCAATGCCCGGCATTCGAGCTCGGCGGACTCGCGGTGGGTGATCGTCTTGCCGGCCTCGAAGACCTCGAGTACCTTCGCCGGTGCCGGAGCCGCGTTGGAGGTCTTCGCGTCCACGAACGCCCGCGCCTTGGCGGCGGCGGCGTCCCACCGTGCGGCGACTGCGGGATCCGACGCCGGATCCGCGGCGTTGGCCCGCGCGACGTCGGTGCTTCCGTCGAGCACGGAAGCGGCCCAGGCGACGGAGCGCTCCACGAAGTCGGCCGGTTCGAACAGGGCATCGGCGATGCCGAGTTTGAACGCGGCGGGACCGTTGAGGGAGCGGTTGTTGTTCAGCGGGTTCTCGATCATGACGGTCAGGGCCGCCTCGGGACCGATCAGGCGGGGGAGCCGGTAGACGCCGCCCCATCCGGGGACGAGGCCGATGAACGCCTCGGGCAACCCGATGCCGTTGGCTCCGGTGGACACCGTCCGGTAGTTCGCGGCCAGCGCGATCTCGAGCCCGCCGCCGAGCGCCACGCCGTTGATGAACGCGAAGGTGGGCACGCCCAGATCGGCGAGGAGGTCGTAGGCGGCGTGGCCGAGTTCGGCCATCAGGCGGCCATGTGCGGGATCCTTCAGGCTCTTGACGGCGGACAGGTCGGCGCCGGCCACGAGGAAGTACGGCTTGCCGGTGATGGCCAGGGCATCGATCTCCCCGGCCGCGGCGCGGACCTTCTGGGCCTCCAGCGTTTGGCCGAACTCCACGAGCGTCCGCGGGCCGAGGGTGGTGGGCTTGGAGTGGTCCAGGCCGTTGTCGAGGGTGACGAGGGCCAGTGTGCGTCCGCCCGGGAGCGCGACGTCGGCGACGAGGGAGTGGGTGACGACCTCGTCCGGCACCAGTGCGGTGAGCGGCTCGAAGCGCCCGAAGTTTTCCTGCGCCATGGCTAGGCGTCCTTTCCGTAGTCTGCGTGGTGGGGGTTCTCCCAGATGACGGTGCCGCCCATGCCGAGGCCGATGCACATGGTGGTGAGCCCGAAGCGGACGGAAGGGTCCTGCTCGAACTGCCGCGCCAGCTGCGTCATCAGCCGCACGCCCGAGGACGCCAGAGGGTGTCCGACGGCGATCGCCCCGCCATAGCGGTTGACGCGGGGATCGTCGTCGGCGATGCCGAAGTGGTCCAGGAAGGACAGCACCTGCACGGCGAACGCCTCGTTGATCTCGAACAGTCCGATGTCGTCGATGCCGAGCCCGGCCTGGGCCAATGCCTTCTGAGTGGAAGGGACGGGACCGATGCCCATCACCTGCGGTTCGACGCCGGCGAACGCGTACGCGACCAACCGCATCCTGACGGGCAGGCCCAGCTCCTCGGCGGCGTCGGCGGACGCCAGCAGCGCCGCCGTCGCGCCGTCGTTGAGGCCCGCCGCGTTGCCGGCAGTCACCCGGCCGTGCGCGCGGAACGGTGTGCGGAGGCCGGAGAGGTCCGCCTCGGTGGTTCCGGGGCGCGGGGGCTCGTCCGTGCTGTGGACCCGCCAGCCTTCGCCGGGGCGCCGGGCGGCCACGGGGACGAGGTCCGGCTGGATGCTCCCGGCGTCGTACGCGGCGGCCAGCTTGGCCTGGCTGGCCACCGCGTAGCGGTCGGTGCGTTCGCGCGTGATTGCGGGGAAGCGGTCGTGGAGGTTCTCGGCCGTGTTGCCCATGTTCAGGGCGGCGGGGTCGACGAGGCGCTCGGAGAGGAAACGGGGGTTCGGATCGGCGCCCTCGCCCATCGGGTGGTTGCCCATGTGCTCCACGCCGCCGGCGACGGCGACGTCGTAGGCGCCGAAGGCAATCGAACCGGCCATGGCGGTCACCGCCGTCATGGCGCCGGCGCACATGCGGTCGATCGCGTAGCCGGGGACGCTCTGCGGAAGGCCCGCGAGGAGCGCCGCGGTCCGGCCAATTGTCAGGCCCTGGTCGCCTGTCTGCGTCGTGGCGGCGATGGCGACCTCGTCGATGCGCTCGGCGGGCAGGGACGGGTTGCGCCGCATCAAGTCGCGGATGCACTTGACGACCAGGTCGTCGGCGCGCGTTCCATGGTAGATGCCCTTCTCTCCGGCCCTGCCGTACGGTGTCCGGACGCCGTCGACGAAGACGACGTCGCGGACCTGGCGCGAACGGTTGAGCGGACGGGTTGGGGTGGGGTTCACCGGGTGCTCCTTCGGCGGGTGGGTGTGATCCACCCCATACGTTACTGTGCAGTAACTTCCTGTGCAACCAAGCTCGCCAACCCGCTACGGCAACGGGTCGGGGTCCAGGAACGCGACCGTCAGGATCGGCGCGGTGATCTCGATCTGCCACGGCCGGGCGCCGAGGTCCGACAGTGCCGCGGCGATGGATTCGGGTTCGACCGGCGACGGCGGCCGCCAGCACAGGCGACGCAGGTAGTCCGGAGTCAGCAGGTTCTCCACCGGCATGTCGAGGGACTCGGCGGCTCGGGCGACCCGGGGCTTGGCCGTGTTCAGGCGTTGGGCCGCCGCCGGATCCTTGTCCGCCCAGGTGCGCGGCGGGGGCGGCGAGTTCGACTGCAGGTGCAGCGGCGGAAGCTGGTCCTCGGCACGGGCCTGCTGGAGGCAACGCAACCAACGCGGTGCCTCCTTGCCGGCGGCACGCCCGTGGAAGCCCGGGGTCTTCAGTAGCTGCGGGACGGTGGTGGGCATGGCCTTGGCCGCGGCGATGAGGGCGGCATCGGGAATGAGGCGCCCGGGGGCGACGTCCCGGTTTTCGGCCAGCGACTCGCGCTCCTGCCAGAGCTCCCGCACCGCCGCCAACTGGCGGCGGTCGCGCAGCTGGTGGAGTCCGGACGTTCGGCGCCACGGATCCACGCGCGGGGCGGCCGGTGCCGCGGAGCGGATGGCCTCGAATTCCTGGTGGGCGATCGCGAGCTTCCCCCCGTCCTCGAGGAGCCGGATCAGCTCGACCCGCAGCTCGGTGAGGACCTCGACGTCCAGCGCCGCGTAGCGCAGCCACGGTTCGGGGAGCGGGCGGGTGGACCAGTCGGCCGCCGAGTGCTCCTTGGCCAGCGACAGGCCGAGGAGCGCTTCGACGACGGCGCCGAGCCCCACGCGCGGCAGGCCCGCCAGCCGTGCGGCCAGTTCGGTGTCGAACAGCGAGTCGGGGCGCATCCCGACCGCCTCCAGGCACGGCAGGTCCTGGGTGGAGGCGTGGAGGATCCATTCGACGCCGGAGAGCGCCTCGTTGATGACGCCGAGGTCCTCGAACGGCTCGGGGTCGATCAGCCAGGTTCCTGCGCCTTCGCGGCGGATCTGCACGAGGAAGGCGCGTTGGCCGTAGCGGAAGCCGGAGGCGCGCTCCGCGTCCACCGCGGCGGGCCCCGTTCCGGCCGCAATGGCCGCCGCCGCACGGGCCAGGCCGGAGGGCGTGTTGATCACCAGCGGCACGCCGTCCCGCGGTTCCGTGAGCGGAACCGCGGTTGGCTCCGTTGGCTCGTCGATGGCGGCTTCGGCTGGGCTGGTGTCGGTGTTCGCGCTCGTCATGGTGCCTATGAGTCTAGTCGGCTCACGAGCGGCGGCGTCGGGGCAGCGCCGTCACGCCGGGCGGAAGCGGCGGGAGCCCGGCGAACGTGCACACCATGTCCATCCACGCCTCGAGGTGGGCGGTGACGTCCGGCGCGGACGGCGTCCACGACGCGCGCAGTTCGATGTCGATGGTCTCGGGGCGTTCGCCGAGACTGCCGAAGCTCTCGGACAGCACGCGAGTCGCGGTCCCGCCGGCCTGGGTGTGGCCGGCCGCGTGGTCGTCCAGGGCCTCGACCAGCCAGGTCCACGCGACGGACCCGAGCATGGCGTCGTTGCCCATGTCCGCGTCCAGCTGGGCGCGGATGTAGGTGACGATCCTGAAGTTCCCCTGCCACACCGCGGAGCCGGCCGGGTCGTGGAGGAGGATGAAGCGCCCGGTCGCCAACTCGTCGTCGTTCTCGCCCGCGGCGGAATCGGCCAGGGCCGCGGCCGCCGGGCCGTGCGGGGGCCGGGCGAACGCCGCGGCCGGCTCGAACACCTCGGCCGAGAGCGCCACGGCGAACGGCGCGAGCCGCGACGGTGCGGGTATCTCCTCTAGCCGGACCTCGGATCTGCCCTGCGCCCGCCGAAGCGAGGAGAGGGCGTTCATGAAGTCCGGCGGAACCGTTGAAAGGTCGCCAAGTGCGGTCACGTTCCCGAGTCTAGGACGCGGGCGGCGGCCCCGTCCCGCGGCACGCCGGGGCAACGCTTCAGGCCGCGGACATTTCCCGTCGGATGGCGTCGACGAACGCGTCCACGTCCTCCTCGGTCGTGTCGAACGAGCACATCCAGCGCACCTCGGAGTTGGACGCGTCCCAATCGTAGAACCGGAACGTCTCGCGCACCCGGTCCGCGACGGCACGCGGCAGCTTCGCGAACACCGCGTTGGACTGCACGGGCTGGGTGACATCGACGCCGTCGATGTCCCGGACGGCCGCGTGCAGGCGGGCGGCCATGGCGTTGGCGTGCGACGCGGACCGCAGCCACAGGTCTCCGCCGTAGAGGGCGACGAGCTGCGCGGAGAGAAAGCGCATCTTCGAGGACAGCTGCATGTTCATCTTCCGGAGGTACGTCAGGCCGGTGGATGCCTCGGGGTCGAGCACCACCACGGCCTCGCCGAACATCAGCCCGTTTTTGGTCCCTCCGAAGCTGAGGATGTCGACGCCGGCGTCGGACGTGAACGCGCCGAGCGGCTCGCCGAGCGCGGCCGCGGCGTTGGACAGCCGGGCACCGTCGACGTGGAGCCGCATGCCCAGCGAGTGGGCGTGGTCTGCGATGGCGCGGATCTCGGCGGCCGAGTAGACCGTGCCCAGCTCCGTGGACTGCGTGATGGACACGGCCAGCGGCTGGGCGCGGTGCTCGTCGCCCCACCCCCAGGCCTCGCGGTCGATGAGCTCGGGCGTCAGTTTTCCGTCGTCGGTCGGGACGGACAGGAGCTTCATGCCCCCGACCCGCTCCGGCGCGCCGTTCTCGTCGACGTTGATGTGCGCCGTCTGGGCGCACACCACCGCTCCCCAGCGCGGCAGCAGCGATTGCAGGGCGGTGACGTTCGCGCCCGTGCCGTTGAAGACAGGAAACGCTTCGGCGGATGCCCCGAAGTGGGTGCGCACCACGTCCTGCAGGCGCGCGGTGTATTCGTCCTCGCCATAGGAGATCTGGTGGCCGCCGTTGGCGTTGGCGAGGGCCTGAAGGATTTCCGGGTGGACGCCGGAGTAGTTGTCCGAGGCGAAGCCGCGGGTGGTGATGTCGTGCAGGGAGGTGCTCACGTTGATCCTTGGTTCGGGGTCGGGCGGTGGGGACTAGTTCTCGGCGTGGGGAACCGTGGGGGATTCCTCCGGGACCAGGGAGAGCCGGGCCCCGTTGACCAGCGCCGCGTCGGCCTCGAACAGGCCCACGACGGCGGTGCCGAAGTCGGCGACGTCCGTGAAGCCGTCGAAGGTCTTGTCCGGCTCCTCTCGGCGCGCGGCCTCGTCCACGAAGGCCTTGATGACGAAGGCCGCCGCGGCGGAGTGCTGCGGGACGGGCTCGGCGCTCTTGCCCGCCTGCGCCGCATTGAAACCGGCGGCCACGGCGCGCGTCCACGCCTCCGCCGCTGCCTTGGCCGTCGCGTAGTTGGCCCCGGAGGCGGTCGGTCGGTCCACGGCCGTGGCGGAAACGATCGCTAGGCGCCCGCGGGGCGAGTGCGCAAGGTCGTCGTAGAAGGCTCGCGAGGTGTTGCGCAGGGTGGTCAGGACGTTCCGGTGCAGGAAGTCCCAATCGCCGTCGGACTGCCCTGCGATGCCCTTGCCGCCGCGCCAGCCACCGACCAGGTGCACCAGCCCGTCGATCCTGCCGTGCGTGGCGTGGACGTCCTCGGCAAGCCGCGAGACCGCCGGTGGGTCGGCGAGGTCGCAGACCAGGCGTCCGGCGGTGAACGGCAGTCGCCCATCCAGGCGCCCGGCATCGGTGCCGACCGCCAGGACCGTCGCTCCGGCGTCGTGCAGGGCATGGGCGGCCGCGACTCCGGCGGCACTGGTGGCACCGGCCACCAGAACCGTCGTGCCGCGCAGTCGGGAGGTTCCAGGCGCTTCCGTCATGCCGCCGAGTCTAGTTCGTGGGGAGCGGCGGTGCCCGTGATTCCCACGGTGGATTCGATGACCGGCTGCATTTTCCGGGACAGAGCCTCGTAGAACATGGACAGGGGGAATTCGTCGTCCATGACCTGGTTGGTCATCTCGCGCAGCGGTTCGGTCAACGGAAGGGCCGCTTTGCCAAGCGCCCAGACGGAGGCCGGGTGCGGCTCCACCGTCCCGGAGACGAGTTCGTAGGCGGCGATCCAGTGCGCCAGCTTGGGACGGTCGATGGAGCGCCAGTAGAGCCGGTCGATGGCCTCGCCGAGGGCGCTCACGACGTCGGGGACGTGGGCCCAGTCGATCGTGAGCCTGGTGTCGGTCCAGTGCAGGACGTGGTGCTGGTGCATCCACGCGAACAGCAGCTGACCGCCAAGCCCGTCGTAGTTGCGCACGCGCGTGCCGGTGATGGCGAAGCGGAAGATGCGGTCGAAGATGATGGCGTACTGCACCAGTTTGGCGTGTCGGCGGGCGTCGTCCCCGGCCGTCTCGTCCGCCTCGATGCGCACGGACTCACGGAACGCCGTCAGGTCGCAGCGCAGCTCCTCGAGTGTGTAGAGGAAGAACGGCATCCGCTGCTTGATCATGAAAGGGTCGAAGGGCAGGTCACCGCGCATGTGGGTGCGGTCGTGGATGAGATCCCACATGATGAAGGTTTCCTCGGCCAGGGTCTGGTCCGTCAGGAGCTCGGCGGCGTCCCGTGGCAGGTCGAGGCGGGTAATGGACGCGGCCGCGTCGACGACGCGACGGTAGCGGGCGGCCTCGCGGTCCTGGAAGATGGCACCCCAAGTGAAGGCCGGTGTCTCGCGCAGGGACACGGATTCCGGGAAGAGGACCGCGGAATTGGTGTCGTAGCCCGGGGTGAAGTCGAGGAAACGCAGTGGGACGAACAGCTTGTTCGAGTAGGCGCCTGCCTCCAGCTCCGCGATGAAGTCGGGCCAGATGACCTGCACCAGAACGGCCTCCACGTAGCGGTTCGACGATCCGTTCTGGGTGTACATGGGGAAAACGACGAGGTGGCGCAGTCCGTCGACGCGGTGCAACTGGGGGCGGAACGCCACCAGCGAGTCGAGGAAGTCCGGCACGCCGAAACCGCCGTCGGACCATTTCCGGAAGTCGCGGGCAAGCAGGTCCAGGTATTCGGCGTCGTGGGGGAAGACCGGGGCTAGGTCCCCGATGGCGGCGACAATCGCGTCGGCCAGACCCGCAGCGAGAGCGAGGTCCGCGGGATCGGCCAGAGAGCCGTCCTTTGCCTGGACCGTTTGGAAGCGGGTGGCCGCGGACTTGAGCGCCAGCCAGCTGGGGTGGGAGACCAGGGCGGCGGAATCCGTGGCCGCTGCGGCGATGGCGGTCTGGGTCATGACGGTGCACCTTCTTTCCGGGGATGCCGTTCGGGGAACGGCGGCTACTGGGTTATGGCCCCAGCGTAGCTTTTGGAAAGAATCGCTGATTGAAAATCAGGCTAAGCGTAAGTAAATTGATTGCTTGCGCTCGCGGTGTCCGGACCCAGCCCCAGCAGGGGCGGGGAACGGGTGCGGTGCCGTCATTCCGCGCCGGCCGCCCGGAGAGTCAGCGACACGGAATTGATGCAGTAGCGCTGGTCCGTGGGGTTGCCGTAGCCCTCGCCCTCGAAGACGTGGCCGAGGTGGGAATCGCAGTTCGCGCACCGGACCTCGATGCGCTCCATGCCCAACTCGGTGTCCCGCAGGTAGCGGACCCGTTCCTCCGCCAGTGGCGCCCAGAAGGACGGCCAACCGCAATGCGCATCGAATTTCCGCTCGCTCGCGAAAAGCTCGGATCCGCACGCCCGGCAGGCATAGACGCCCTCGTCGCGGCTGTCCCAATACCGCCCCGTGAACGGACGCTCGGTCCCGGCCTGGCGCAGGACTCGGTACTCCTCCGCGGAGAGTTCCTTGCGCCACTCCTCATCTGGCTTGGAGACGGGGAAGGGACTCTGGGTGCTTTCGTCGTTGTTGCTCACGTGGTGGACAACGAACGAGGCGCCCGCTCCATTCCCGGCGGGTCCGCCCGCGCGGTCCCCGCTCGGAGGGGCGGTTGGCCGTGCGGGCGCGATGTTGCGATGATGGGCCCATGCGCATCGACACGGCATCCCACCTTTCCCACGGCGGAGCACGGGCGCCCATGCTCCGCTGGGGACTCCTCGGCGCCGGAGTCGGCCTCGGGGCAGGGTCACTCCTGGCCGGAAGCGTGTCCGCGCTCGCCGGATACTTCGCCCGCCAGGTCGTCACCCCCTCGCGGGCACACGCGGAGGACGTGGCCATCCTGGCCGTGGTCCAGACGCCGTCGGGGCTCGAGGTCATTCTTCCGGCGACCGCTCAGACCACGGTCGCCGGAACCTATTCGCTCTTCTTCGACGGCGGACGGGGACATGCGCGCATCGGCGGCATCACCTCGTTCACGCCGGCCGAGGGCACCATCGCACGACGCGTCGAACACGTCTATTCGGGCAATCTGGCCACGGCGGTCCGCGGCCGTTGGTCCGGCGTCGTCTATTCGGCGCCCTCGGACGTTGGATTCGAGGCGACCGACGTCGATGTCGCGGTCGAAGCGGGGTCCGCACCCGCGTGGCTGGTTCCGGGCACGCACCGCGCCGGCACCTGGGCCGTGATGGTCCACGGCCGGGGCGCGGACCGGACCGAGGCGCTACGGGCCATCCCCGCTGTCGTCGGGCAGGGCCTGACGGCCATGCTCGTTTCCTACCGGAACGACGGCCTGGCCCCGGCCGCCACGGACCAGCGCTATGGGCTCGGCACCACGGAATGGCGCGACGTGGAAGCGGCCATCGACTATGCACTCGCCCACGGCGCGCGCGACATCGTGCTGTTCGGCTGGTCCATGGGTGGCGCCATCGCCCTTCAAGTGGCCGACAAGTCCCGCCATCGGCGGCGCATCCAGGCGCTGGTCCTCGACGGCCCGGTCGTGGACTGGATCGACGTCCTGGGCCACCACGCGCGCGTGAACCGGATCCCGGCGTCCGTCGGCCGCCTGGGCCAATGGATGTTGTCGAACGGCGCAGGACGCCGGATCACCGGACTGGCCGCGCCGGTCAACCTCAAGGATCTCAACTGGGTGTCCAGGGCGGACCACCTGCGCGTCCCCACGCTGATCCTGCACAGCGAGGACGACGACTTCGTGCCCGTTGGACCCTCCGCTGAAATCGCGGAGCTCAACCCGGCCATGGTCACGTTCGTCCGCTTCACCCAGGCGCGCCACACCCACGAGTGGAACGTCGATCCCGACCGCTGGGAGTCGACGGTTGCCCACTGGCTCAGTGGCGTGATGGACGCGCCGCATCCGGGCGGCGCCCCACTACCGCCTTCGGCTGAGCGCCCCGAGCGGTAACGCCGGGGAATCCTCAGCGGGAGGCGATCGGCGCCGTGGACCCCGACGAGAGGGCCAGCAGGGTGGCGGGCGATAGCTCGATTTCCAGCCCCCGGCGCCCTCCGGAGACGAACACCGTGGCGTGCGTCAGCACGGATTCGTCGACGACGGTCGGACTGGCGTGCCGCTGCCCGAGCGGGGAGATGCCGCCGCGGACATAGCCGGTGCGTCGCTCCGCGACGGCGGGTTCGGCCATCTCCACCTTCTTGACGCAGAGTGCCGCGGCCAGTGCCTTGAGGTCCAGTGTCCCGTCGACCGGCACGACGCCGACGGCCAGCGCCGATGCACCAGTGACGACGAGGAGGGTCTTGAAGACCCGGGCCGGGGACACCCCGAGCGCAGCCGCGGCCTCGGGGCCGAAGGCGGCGTCGCCGGAAGCGGAATAGTGGCGCAGGGCGTACCGGGCGCAGGCCGCGTCCAGCGCCGAGATGGCGGGCGTGCCGCCATGGTGTCCTGCCGGAGCGTGTCTTTTGGCCACGTCGGACAACCGCCCCTCGGCGTCTTAGAGGACGGGGCCCACGGCCTCGCGGACCTGCCGTTTGATCCGGCCCAGCATTGCCGTCATGCCGCGCATCCGCAAAGGGGTGATGGCCCGCGTCAGGCCCAGCTGGTTGGGCATGTCGTCGGGCACCGCGAGGACGTCGGCGGCCGGCAGGCCGTCCAGCCCCTCGTGCAGGACGCCGGCGAACCCGCGCGTGGTTGGAGCCTCGCGCGGGGCCGAGAAGAAGAGGCTCACCGGTCGGTCGGGACCGTCTCCCACCTCCAGGGTCAGGAAGATGGGGGACTGGCACTCCACCACCTGTTCGAGCAGCTCGGGGTGGTCCGACAGCCGCGCGGGCAACTCGGGGAGATTGTCCGAGAATTCGAGCAGGAGCTCGAGTCGTTCGGGCTCGGCCAGGGCGGAGAAATCGTCGACGATCTCCGCGAGGGCCGCGGGCAGGGCGCTATCCATGCTGGGACACCCGGGCCGCGGGCGCGCTGCCGGCGTCGGCTCCCTTGACGATGGGGACACGCACGGCGTTGCCCCATTCGGTCCAAGAGCCGTCGTAGTTGCGCACCGTCTCGAAGCCCAGCAGGTACTTGAGCACAAACCACGTGTGGCTCGAGCGCTCGCCGATCCGGCAGTAGGCCACCACGTTGTCCCCGGGCTTCAGGCCAGCCTCGTCCAGATAGATCTCCTCCAGCTCCGCGCGGGTCCGGAACGATCCGTCTTCGGCAGCGGCGCGCGCCCACGGCACGGAGGCCGCCGACGGGATGTGCCCGCCGCGCAGCGCACCCTCCTCGGGGTAGGCGGGCATGTGGGTCCGCTCACCGGTGTATTCGTCGGGGGAACGGACATCGATCATGGGGTTGCCGAAGTGCTCGAGGACATCCGGCAGGAACGCGCGGATCGGCGCGTCGTTGCGTTCGGCCACAGGGTAGTCGACGCGGGAGGGGGCGGGCTTCTCACGGGTCAGCTCCCGACCCTCGGAGATCCACTTGTCACGTCCTCCGTCCAGCAGCCGCACATCCTCGTGGCCGAACAGCGTGAAGACCCAGAGTGCGTACGCCGCCCACCAGTTGCTCTTGTCTCCGTAGATGACGACCGTCGTGTCCCGGGTGATGCCGCGCGAGCCCAGAAGTTCCGCGAACTGCTCGCCCTGCACGAAGTCGCGCGTCACCTCGTCGTTCAGGTCGGTGTGCCAGTCGATCTTCAGGGCACCGGGGATATGGCCCGTCGCGTAGAGCAGGACGTCCTCGTCCGACTCGAGCACCACGAGCGATTCGTCGCCGAGGTGCGCGGCCAGCCATTCCGTGGAGACCAGGCGCTCCGGGTGTGCGTAGTCGGAGAACTTGGGGTTGCTGTCTACTGCGATTGGCATGTCCATCCTCTGTTCGTTCGGGAAGTCGTCCTGCCGTTCAGCCTATCGGGATGGCCCGGTGCCGGACCGGCATCGGAGCCATCGGGTGCCACATTTCGCCGATGGCTTGACGCGTTACGTCGGGACGGCTCGAAGCGGGGCGTAAAATCGCTGTGGCGCTCCGAGTGCGCCGCAACCGACACCTAAGGAACCAACGCACCCCGTGGCCCCGATCCAGCACCTGACCCACCGGACCCCCCAAGTGACGCCTGACCAACTGTTGTCCGGCTTCCACCCGTCCCACCGTTTCGGAGAGGTCTCCTTCGACAGCTACCGCCCGGATCCGGCCCAGCCCTCGCAGGCAGGGGCGGTACAGCGACTCCGGGAATTCTCGGAGGGCGTGGGCGCCGGTTCGGGCGGACTCCTCGGACGGTTGTTCGGCGGCAAGAAGAAGAACACCAAGTCCGGGATCTACCTCGACGGTGGTTTCGGCGTCGGCAAGACGCACCTTCTCGCGTCGCTGTGGCACGCGGTTCCCGGGCCGAAGGCCTTCGGGACATTCGTGGAGTACACCAACCTCGTGGGCGCCCTGTCCTTCCGGAAGACCGTAGAGGTTCTCAGCGGCTACAAGTTGGTCTGCATCGACGAGTTCGAACTGGACGACCCCGGCGACACCGTCCTGATGTCGCGGCTGATGCGTGAACTCTCCGACGCCGGCGTTCGGCTGGCGGCGACGTCGAACACCCTTCCCGGTTCGCTGGGTGACGGGCGGTTCGCCGCGGTCGACTTCCAACGCGAGATCCAAGTGCTGGCGGACCAGTTCGATGTGGTGCGCATCGACGGCGAAGACTACCGGCACCGCGGCCTGCCCGACGCGCCGGAGCCGATCGCCGACGACCGCCTGCGCGAGCACGCAGCGGAGCGGTACGGCGGCAGGGTCATGGCGGTCGACTCGTTTCCGGAGCTGGTCCAACACCTTTCCAGCGTCCACCCGAGCCGGTACCGGCAACTGCTCGAGGGCATTGACGTGTTGGTGCTGCACAACGTGCACACCATCACCGAACAGGCCCTGGCCCTGCGGTTCGTCGTGCTGGCCGACCGGCTCTACGACAAGGACGTTCCGATCGTCGCGAGCGGCGCGCCCTTCAGCCAGCTGTTCACGGACGAAATGCTGGCCGGCGGCTACATGAAGAAGTACTTCCGCGCAGTCTCCAGGCTGACGGCCTTGGCGCGCGAGGGACAGCAGGGCGAACAGCTGGTGTAGCGGTCCCGCAGGGACGCTGGATCCGCCAGCGCCATGGACGCGGCATTTCCGAGCGTCCCAAGGAGCGCCAGACCGGCGGCCGCGGCCAGCGCGGCAACGCCCGCGGAGACCGTCCCCAGCAGCAGGTAGACGACGCCGGAGGAGACCGCCGCTACCCACCGGCGGCCGCGGTCGGCGCCGGCTTCCTCGCCCGCGGCGAGTGCGGCGGATATGGCTGCGAGATTGACGGCGTGACCGCCGAACACCGAAGCCGCAATCGTTCCCGCACCCGTTGCGAGCATGGACGCCGACCACGGGGCGCGGTAGCCGAAGCCTGCCAGCACCGTCATGCCGGGGACGTTTTGCGAGGCCATGGTGACGATGAACAGCGGCAGCGCGATCCCGGCCATCGCCTGCAGCGTGAACACCGGCGCAGTGAACTCGAAGCGCGGCAACGCGCTTGCGGGGAGCCCGACGCCGGACGTGGCGCTGGAATAGCCGACGATCGCCAACGTGACCAGCATGGCGACGGGAACGGCCCACCGAGGGTGCCACCTCATCGTCACCAGCCACGTCAGGACGGCCGGCGCGGCCTGCCAAGGCACGGTCGCCGGAGCGGCGAATGGTGCCAGACAGAGCTCGAAGAGCACTCTGCCGAGCATGGCCTGGGCCAGCGGGACCGGAACGGCCGCCACGAGACGTCCCAGGGCTGGAACCGCGCCCGTGACTGCGATCAGCAAGCCACACACGAGGAATGCTCCGACGGCTTCGTTCCATCCGAGGGAGAGCCCGCCCGCGGTCGCGAGCAGTGCGGCTCCCGGTGTCGACCACGCCATGGTGAGGGGGAAGCCTTGTTGACCAGGCCAAGGCGATCCTGCAGACGGCCAAGGCGACGAGTAGCGCCAACAGGCCGGACGCGGCCTGATCGTCTGTTGCGCCGACTGCCCACAGCCCCGCAAGCACGACGGCGAACGACGACGCGAAGCCGGCAACGATGGGCTGGCCATCGCGCAGGGCCATTTCTCGGAGTCTGTGCATGCTCGGTGGGGCCTCCTTCCGGTCGGCGTACGACCGGACGGTCCGCACAGGAACCCGTGCTTTCGCGGGCCCAGTGTTTAACGCCAGTGGGTGCCGGTCCCGCCTCACGGCGGTACCGACACCCACTTTGCCGCACTCTGGGCGGGCTGGCGTCCGTGGACGCCCGAGATGTCTAGGCGGGGGGATTGCCCCTGAGCGTTTCCGCTCTTCGGCCGGCCGGTTCGCCGGCCCCGCCCCTGAGTTTCTCGGCCTTGCCCTTGAGCTCGTCATATGCGGTCAAGTGGCACCTCCCTTCACTCGGGGAGCCAGAAGTGCTCCCGCCTGCAACCATCTTATTCGGTGTGAGCCTGGCCACAAGAGCCCAAGGGGCCCAAGCGCAAAAAAGCCCCGACCGTGGGCCGGGGCTTTTTTGTGTCATGCAGAATCGGAGCGGACAACGGGATTCGAACCCGCGACCTCCACCTTGGCAAGGTGGCGCTCTAGCCAGCTGAGCTACGTCCGCCTGCGTGCCGGGACATTTTGGGTCTCAACACAAAAGAATCTCCGCCGGGACGGAGATTCCTCGTGGGCGATACTGGGATCGAACCAGTGACCTCTTCCGTGTCAGGGAAGCGCGCTACCGCTGCGCCAATCGCCCTTGTCAGGGTGCAATCCTACTGTATGCGAGGTGGGGACGGGATTCGAACCCGCGTGGACGGCTTTGCAGGCCGCTGCCTAGCCACTCGGCCACCCCACCATATCCTGGAACGGTGACCCGAACCCGGTTGCCGACAAGTCGACCTCTACAGAGTAATGCGAGCGGACAACGGGATTCGAACCCGCGACCTCCACCTTGGCAAGGTGGCGCTCTAGCCAGCTGAGCTATGTCCGCATGATGAAAAATCTGCCCGAAAACGGGTTGTTTCCTTGCCCGTTCCCGTGCTTTCCAACGAGTAAAAACTCTATACGACGTTTCGCCGTTCCTCCAAATCGACGGATTCCGGAACGTGTCGGCGTTGGTTTCGGTCGGGCTCACGCGTCCCCCTTGGGCGGATCCAACCCGTCGGCGGGGCGTGCCAGAATCGATGTCATGACGTCACCGGCTCTCGCACACCAGACCTCCTTCGGCCGCATGTACTCCCGCCGCACCGGCGGCCTCCCGGAGGTGCCCTCGATCACCACGGTCATCGGGCAGGCGGCCTCCGGCATGGACGGCTGGATCGGACACATGGCCGCCACCGCGGTCGTGCAGGACGCCCGCCTGGCCGATTCCGTGGGGAGCCCCGCGAAACTACGGACAGTGGCCCGCGACGCCTCCAGCGCGGCCGAGACTTTCCGCGACGCCGCTGCCCGGAGAGGGGATCGCGTGCATGGGTACTGCGAACAGGTGGCGCTGCGCGCCCTCGGCAAGCCGCACGCGGCCGCCGAACACCGGGCGAGTCTGGAGGAGCACGGCGAGGGCGCCTTCGCGGCGCGCTTCGACGATTGGTGGGACGAGTACCGGGTGGTCCCCTTGGCCGCCGAAGTGACCGTGTGGAACCACCAGGTAGGCTATGCCGGCACGCTGGACCTGGTGGCGGAAATCGGAGGACGGCTCTGTCTGGTCGACTACAAGACCAAAGGCACCGGACGGGACGGGCGCGTCAAGCAACTCGACCCCAAGGTGGTGATGCAGCTCGCGGCAGGCTACAAGGCCGAGGAAATGGTGGTCGATGCGGAGACGGGCACCTGGGAACCTTGGAAATACGGGGCGGACCCGATGCTGCTGGGCGTAGCCATCGGCGAAACGGAGGTGGCTTCGATGATGGCGAACCCGGCGGTGCTGCCCGCCTATTGGAAGCGATTTTGGGCCCTCCGGCAGGTGTGGGAGGCCAACATGAAGGTCGAAGACGCGGGAATCGCACTGCGTCCCATCGGCCCCCCGCCGCAGGCCGCTCCCGCGGCCGACACCGTGGCCGCCCCGCCGGCGGGAGCCGCCGGACAGTAGAATGGCAGGGCACCGCGACCCCACGGGGGCGCGGCGAAGGGATCCAGAGCACATTGCCGGTACGGCCGGCGGGAGGAGTTCACGCCCCATGGCGGTCTTGGGAATTCGAATTGTCGGCGATCCGGTCCTGAGGACGGCGGCCGAGCCCGTGACGGACTTCGGTCCCGAGTTGCGCAGGCTGGTGCGGGACATGGACGAAACCATGGAGAACGTGGAGGGCGCCGGACTCGCGGCGCCGCAGATCGGCGTCGGACTGCGCGTCTTCACCTTCCAGATAGCGGGTCGCCGCGGTCACATCGTCAATCCGGTTCTGGAACTCAGCGAAGATTTCCAGGACGACCATGTCGAGGGCTGCCTGTCCATCCCGGGCCTCGGATACCCCGTCCGGCGCCGACGCTGGACGCGCGCCACCGGCCTCGACGCGGACGGCAACGAGGTGGTCGTCGAGGGCGAAGGCATGCTCGCACGCTGCCTCCAACACGAGACCGACCATCTCGACGGCGTCCTCTACATCGATCGGCTCGCGGGCGAGGACAAGAAGGACGCACTGCGGCGCATCCGCCGTGCCAACTACAACGACGTCGCCGGCGCCACAGTCGCCTCCCGCGCCAAATCCGTCGGATCCAGCTTCGGGACCAGCCTGTGAGGGTCCTGTTCGCCGGCACGCCGGCGGTTGCGGTCCCGTCGCTGGACCGCCTGCTAAAGGACGGGTTCGACGTCGTCGCGGTCCTCACGCGAGAGGACGCGCCCCAGGGGCGCAAGCGCATCCCCGCACCGTCGCCCGTGGCTGCGCGCGCGGAGGAACTCGGCCTTCCGGTGATTCGAGCCAACCGCATCGACGCCGTCGCCCAGGACGCCATCCGGGCCGCCGCGCCCGATGTGGCGGCGATCGTTGCCTACGGCGCCCTGGTGCCTCCCGCCGCCTTGTCCATCCCGCCGGCCGGATGGATCAACCTCCACTTCTCGCTCCTTCCGGCCTGGCGCGGGGCCGCCCCGGTCCAGCACGCGGTCATCAACGGCGACGAGATCACCGGTGCCGTGACTTTCCAGTTGGAGGAGGGCCTGGACACGGGGCCGGTTTTCGGGACCCTGACCGAGACAATCCTCCCCGGCGACACCTCGGGGGCGCTGTTGGAACGCCTGTCCCACAGTGGCGGCGTCCTCTTGGCGCAGACCCTGGCGGGTGTGCGGGACGGGCGGTTGACGGCCGTACCCCAATCGGGAGAAGTCACCCACGCGCCGAAACTGCGCCTGCAGGACGGGCACGTTGACTGGTCGCAACCGGCTCTGGCCATACGGCGGCGCATCAACGGGACAACACCCGAACCGGGCGCATGGACCGGGTGGAAGGGGCAGCGCTTCAAGCTCGGGCCGGTGCGCCCTGAACCCGGGGAGAAGGACCTCGCGCCCGGCGAGATCCGGGTTCTTCCCGGGAAACAGCCGGTGGTGTTCGTCGGCACTGGATCGCATGCCGTCCGGTTGGGAACCGTACAGCCGGCGGGCAGGAAACCCATGGCCGCCGCCGAATGGGCGCGAGGATTCGAAAGCGCCCCACTGGATGGCGAAACGGCAACGAAGGTGGAATTCGAATGAGCGAACAACCGCGTGGACGCGACCGGCAGGGAGCCGGAGCCGACCGCCAGCGCCGCAACGAGCAGGGGCGCGAGCGAAACCGGGGCGGTGGCGCCGAACGCCGGTTCAGCGACGCGGCGCCGTCGGCGCGCAAGCGTGTGGCGGATCCGGCCCGGCTGACGGCCTTCGAGGTGCTGCGTGCCGTCTCGGCGGAGGATGCCTACGCGAACCTCGTGTTGCCGGCGCGCATCAGGGAACGTGGACTGGACCGCCGGGACGCCGGTTTCGCCACCGAGCTCGCCTACGGGGCGCTGCGCGGACAGGGGCTCTACGACGCGGTGCTCGCCCGCTGTGTCGACCGGCCCCTGGACCAATTGGATCCCGCCATCCTCGATGCCCTGCGCATCGGGGCTCATCAGGTGCTGGCCATGCGCGTGCCCACGCACGCGGCCCTCGATGAGACGGTGTCCTTGGCCCGGGCCGTGATCGGAGCGGGACCCTCCGGCCTCGTGAACGCCGTCTTGCGCAAGGTCACCGCCCACGACCTGGAGAATTGGACCGCGATCCTGCTGGAGGGAGTCGAAGACCAGGCGGCCCGCGACGCGCTGGCCCACAGCCATCCCGAGTGGATCGTGCGTGCGTTGCGCCAATCGCTCGTCGCGCACGGCCGCCCGGCGGAGGAGATCACCGAGCTGCTCGAGGCCGACAACCTGGCGCCCGTGGTGAACCTTGTTGCTCTGCCCGGGCTGGGCAACCTCGATGAGGCCTTCGAGAACGGTGCCGAGCCCGGAGAACTGGCACCCGATTCGGCGTACTACGCGGCCGGCGACGTGTCCCGGTTGCGCTCGGTGAAGTCCGGAACCACCCGAGTGCAGGACGCCGGGTCGCAACTCGTGGCGCGCGCCCTGGCGGAACAGCCGATCGAGGGACGCGACACGGATTGGCTGGACCTCTGCGCGGGCCCGGGCGGCAAAGCGTCCCTGCTGGCCGCACTCGCTGCCGAACGCGGGGCCGAGCTCACCGCCAACGAGCCGGCCCCACACCGGGCCGAGCTGGTCCGCCACGCCATGGCCGCCGTGCCCCGGGACGCGTGGGCCGTGGTCGTCGGCGACGGCAGGCGGTACTCCGGGGTTCCCGCCGACGAACGGTTCGACCGGATCATCGTCGACGCTCCGTGCAGCGGCCTCGGCGCCCTGCGCCGGCGACCGGAGTCCCGCTGGAGGAAGACGCCCCGCGACATCGCCGAGCTGACGATCCTCCAGGGTGAGTTGCTCGATGCCGCTCTCGCCGCCGTGCGCCCTGGGGGAGTGGTGGCCTATGCGACGTGTTCGCCGCACCCGGCGGAAACCGTGGCCGTGGTGGAAGACGCACTGCGCCGCCACCCTGACGCGCGACTTCTGGACACCGGGGCCGCGATCGAACGCGTGAGCATCGCGGAGGTCGCGGCCGCGCAGTCCCTGGGCGACGGCACAACGGTGCAGTTGTGGCCGCACGTCCACCGCACCGATGCCATGTTCCTGGCACTGATCACCATCGACGAGCCGGGCGCCGCGCCGGCGGAAACGAAAGGCTGACCGATGAAAGACTGCCGGATCCACCCGAGCATCCTCTCGGCCGACTTCGCCAACCTCGAATCTGAGCTGGCGCGCATCCACACCGCCGACGCGGTCCACGTCGACGTCATGGACAACCACTTCGTGCCCAACCTGACGCTGGGACTGCCGATCGTCAAGCGGCTGGCCGAGGCGAGCCGACTGCCACTCGACGTCCACCTGATGATCGAGGACGCGGACCGTTGGGCACCGGACTACGCAGAGGCGGGCGCGGCCTCCGTGACATTCCATGCCGAGGCCTCGTCGGCGCCGGTGCGATTGGCGCGCGAACTGCGCGGTCTGGGCACGCGGGCCGCCATGGCCCTGCGACCGGCGACGCCGGTGGAACCGTACCTGGACATGCTGCCCGAACTCGACATGTTGCTGCTGATGACGGTCGAACCGGGATTCGGCGGGCAGGCCTTCCTGGAGATCGTGCTGCCGAAGATCCGGCGGGCGCGGGCGGCCATCGACGGCACAGGCCTTCCCATCGCCCTCCAGGTGGACGGGGGGATCACCCGCGAGACGATCCTGCGGGCGGCCGACGCCGGCGCGGACGTCTTCGTCGCCGGATCCAGCGTGTACGGAACCGGAGATCCGGCCGCGGCCGTCGACACATTGCGCAACGTCGTGGCATCGGGCGACGCGGCCGTATGATTTAATCGTCAAACACAACTACACGTGCTCCGGGGTCGGTGTAAGTCCGAACCGGCGGTTATAGTCCGCGACCCAAACCGCTTCGGCGGGATGGTTGAATCGGTGAAATTCCGATACCGACAGTTAAAGTCTGGATGAGAGAAGCACGTACAAAGTAGGTTCGCTGGTTTCGGCGCACCCCTCTCTGGGGACGCTGGCCATCCGCGCCGAACTGTCGTATCCCCCGGAGCCGCCGCGGCTCAACGAGGAGGAACGATGGACCCCCAGCGGTGGCTCACACAATTTTCCATTCCCCAGGCGCACACCGTCGGCCACCTGGGCGCGCACTGATGGCGGAGCAGGCCGAGACGACAGCGATGGCCGCCGCGCTGGAGGCCGCGAGACGGGGCCCCCGTGGCGCGAACCCGCTGGTGGGAGCCGTGATCCTCGACGCCGACGGACGCGTTCGCGCCACCGGACACCACGCCGGAGCGGGCACGCCCCACGCCGAGGCCGCCGCGCTGGCCGCGCTCGGCACCGTTCCCCGGGACGAAGCGGTACGCCTGACGATGTTCGTCACGCTCGAGCCGTGCAACCACACGGGCCGGACGGGTCCCTGCGCACAGGCCATCGTCGACGCCGGAATCGGCCGCGTCGTGTACGCGACGGCCGACGGCACGGACAGGGCATCGGGCGGGGCCCATCGCCTCCGCGCGGCCGGCGTCGACGTCCGGCAAGGCCCGCTCGGCGCCCCGGCGCGCGAATTGAACCACCGCTGGTTCGCCGCACGCGCGGCCGGCCGGCCCTTCACCACCTTGCATCTCGCGCAAACGCTCGACGGACGCATCGCCGCGGCGGACGGGTCCAGCCAGTGGATCACCGGGGCGCCGGCGCGCGCTCACAGCCACGGCGTCCGGGCCGCCGCCGAGGCCATCATCGCCGGAACCGGGACCGTGCTCGCCGACAATCCGCGCCTCACCGCGCGCAACCCCGACGGCACGCCGGCCGCCAGACAGCCGCTGCGCGTCGTCATGGGGAACCGGGACGTGCCTGCGGACGCGGCCGTCCGCGGAGACGGGAACTGGCGACACCTCCGTACCCACGACCCGGCCGCGGCGCTGCGTGACCTCGCGGCCTCCGGAATCGACCACGCCATGGTGGAGGGCGGATCGTCCATCGCCACCGCCTTCCTCTCCGCCGATCTCGTGGACGAACTGTGGCTCTACCAGGCACCGCTTCTGCTCGGCGCCGGCCGCAACGCCGTCGGGGACCTGGGGATCGGTACCCTTTCGTCGGCGCGGCGCCTCCGCCTCGACGCCACGGGGGGACCGTCCCACCAGCTTTTGGGGGACGACGTCGTCCTCCACCTCGAGCCCTTGCCCCACCAGGAGGCGGACTCGCCCGCACATACCGCGCCCGACGGCGCGGAAGGAAGGAACTAGGAATGTTTACCGGAATCATCAGCGGCCTCGGCCGCATCGAGGCCATCCGTCCGGAGGGCGAGGGTGACGCCGTCGTGCTGTCCGTCTCGGCGCCGGGGCACGCGGCCGACCTGGGCCTCGGCGGCTCCCTCGCCATCAACGGCGTCTGTCTCACCGCCACGGCGATCGACGGCGACCGCGTGGACATCGACGTCATGGGCGAAACCCTGCGCCACACCACCACGGGCTCCCTCGCGGTCGGCGACAACGTGAATCTCGAGCGGTGCGTCCCGGCGGGAGGCCGGCTGGACGGACACGTGGTCCAGGGGCACGTCGACGGCGTCGGCACGCTCATCGAACGCGAGGGCCGGGGGAACTGGGATCGGTTGCGTTTCTCGGTGCCGCGGGAGCTGGCGCGGTACGTCGCACGGAAGGGATCGATCGCGATCGACGGCGTCTCGCTCACCGTGACGGAGGTTTCTCCGGCCGGCGAGGCGGATCAATGGTTCGAGGTCGGGGTCATCCCGACCACCCTGCGCGACACGGTCCTCGGATTCCGCCGCGTGGGGGATCCCGTCAACCTGGAGGTGGACGTCATGGCGAAATACATCGAGCGCCTGACCTCGTTCGCGGCGCCGGACAGGGGGAGCCACGCATGAGCATCCTGGACCCGATCGAGACCGCCGTCGCGGCCATCGCGGCGGGACGCGCCGTCGTCGTCGTCGATGACGAGGACCGCGAAAACGAAGGCGACATCATCTTCGCCGCAGAGTTCGCCACGCCGGAACTCATGGGCTGGACCATCCGGCACACCTCCGGCGTCGTCTGCGTCCCGCTGCCCGGCGAACGGGCCGACGCACTGGGCCTGCCTCCGATGGTCGAGGTCAACGAGGACGCCAAAGGCACCGCGTACACCGTCTCGTGCGACGCGGCCGCCGGCATCACCACCGGCATCAGCGGCGCGGACCGCGCGACCACGGTTCGCCTTCTCGGCGACCCCGAGAGCGGGATCGGCGACTTCACCCGGCCGGGCCACATCTTCCCGCTGCGCGCGGTGGACGGGGGCGTGCTGCAGCGGCGCGGCCACACCGAGGCGTCCGTGGACCTCTGCCGCCTGGCAGGGCTGCAGCCGGTTGGAGCCATCGCGGAACTGGTGCACGACGACGGCACCATGATGCGGCTGCCGGCGCTGCGCGAATTCGCCACCACGTGGGACATTCCGCTGATCAGCATCGAGGACCTCGCGAACTACCTTGCCGCCGGCGGCCCGGCGCAGGCCCACACCCCCGAGCCCGCTTCCGTCGTCGGCGGGCCCGCGGTGTCGGTTCCAACCGCGCAGGGTGTCTTCACCGTCCAGGCGTGGACCGTGCGCGGCAGCGGCGACGAACACCTCACCTTCACGGCGCCCGTCGTCGGCGGGGCGCAGGCCCCCGCGGGTCCGGTTGACCCGTCCCAGATACCTGGACCCGCGCCGCTGGTCCGCCTGCACTCGGAATGCCTGACCGGGGACGTGTTCGGGTCCTACCGTTGCGACTGCGGCGAACAGCTGTCTGCCGCCCTGGCCGCGATCGCCGCCGTGGGCGGGACGGTGGTCTACCTACGGGGACACGAGGGGAGGGGGATCGGGCTGGCCAACAAGATCAGGGCGTACGCGCTGCAGGACGGCGGGGCGGACACCGTGGAGGCCAACGAACAACTGGGCCTGCCCGTCGACGCGCGCCGCTACGACGCCGCGGCGGCGATCCTGTTGAGCCTCGGGCACTCGTCCATCCGCTTGATCACCAACAACCCGCTCAAGGAGACCTGGCTGACCGAGTCCGGCATCGACGTCGTCGAAACCATTCCCAGCCATGTGGCCGCCAGGCCGGAAAACACGCGGTACCTGCAAACCAAGCGCGAACGCATGCGGCACAGCATCGCCGCCGGAGCGTTCACGGCGCCCAGTGCCGAATAGCCGGCTTTCGGGCCGGAACCAAACGTCAATCAAACAAAGGGAGAACAAAACATGAGTGGACACGGAGCCCCGGCCGTCGGGGCCGAGGATCTCGCGGCCGCCGGCAAGGCCGGTCTGAAGGCCATCATCATCGCGGCGAGCTGGCACGAGCAGATCATGGACGGCCTCGTCGACGGCGCCCTGCGTGCCGCGGCCGAGGCGGGCATCGACGTGCCGGATGTCGTGCGTGTCCCCGGAACGTTCGAACTGCCCGTCGTGGCCGCACGGCTGGCGCACGGATACAACGCCGTCGTGGCACTGGGCGTGGTCATCCGCGGCGGCACGCCCCATTTCGAATTCGTGTGCCAGGGCGCCACCGCCGGCCTGACAGACGTCTCCGTGCGGACGGGAACGCCCGTGGGGTTCGGCGTACTGACATGCGACAACGAACAGCAGGCGCTGGACCGCGCCGGGCTCCCGGGCTCCGTCGAGGACAAGGGCCACGAAGCCATGGCGGCGGCCCTGCAGACGGCCCTGGTGCTCTCCGGCCGGTGATCCGAGGAATTCGTCACATTGGTTGGCCCAGTGCCGGGCGGCACCGGGCCAACCGCTAGGCTTGTGCCGTGAAAACCTTTGACACCCTTTTTGCCGAACTCTCCGAGAAGGCCGTGGCCCGCCCCGCCGGATCGCGCACCACCGCGGAGCTCGACTCGGGTGTGCACGGCATCGGCAAGAAGATCGTCGAGGAGGCCGCCGAGGTATGGATGGCCGCCGAGTACGAATCGGACGAGGAGGCTGCCGAGGAAATCTCGCAGTTGCTTTACCACCTTCAGGTGATGATGCTGGCCAAGGGCCTGACGCTGCGGGACGTTTACAAGCATCTGTAGCCGACGGCCACGGCCGCGGCGAAGAAACGTAGACCAGCCGGCACAGGCACCACCTCCAGACCAGAAACGAGCCGCACCATGTTGCGAGTAGCCGTGCCCAACAAGGGCGCACTTTCGGAGGCCGCGACCTCCATGCTGACCGAATCCGGATACCGCCAGCGCCGCGACAACCGCGAGCTGGTGCTGGTGGACGCGGACAACGACGTCGAGTTCTTCTACCTCCGCCCGCGTGACATCGCCGTCTACGTCGGTCGGGGCATCCTCGACGTCGGCATCACCGGGCGCGACCTGTTCCTCGACGCGGAGGTCAACGGGGACGCCGAGGAACGGCTTCCACTGGGAATCGGAGCCTCGACGTTCCGATTCGCGGGTCCGGTCGGCGACTTCTCCTCGGTTCAGGAGCTGCACGGAAAGCGCATTGCTACCAGCTACGACGGCCTGCTGCGCGGCTATCTCGAGGCGCGCGGAATCGACGCCCAAGTGGTCCGGCTGGACGGCGCGGTCGAATCCTCGGTCCGGCTGGGCGTCGCGGATGCCATCGCCGATGTCGTGGAGACCGGCAGCACGCTGCGCGCGGCCGGGATGGAGACGTTCGGCGAAGCGATCCTGAACTCCGAGGCCGTGATGATCGGCCGGACGGGGGAAAACTCCGTCGGCTCCGAGGTTCTGATCCGCCGTTTGCAGGGGGTCCTCGTGGCCCGCCAGTACGCCATGCTCGACTACGACATCCGGCGTGACCTCGTGGATCAGGCCTGCGCCCTCACCCCAGGGCTCGAGTCGCCCACGGTTTCGTCTTTGCAGGACGGGGCTTGGGTCGCCGTCCGTTCGATGGTCCGCAAATCGCAGACCAACAACATCATGGACGAGCTCTACGATCTCGGCGCCCGCGCCATTCTGGTCAGCACCATCCACGCCTGCCGTATCTAGAGGAGCCGCCGTGAGCGTAGCCATCCGAGTCATTCCCTGCCTGGACGTCGACGCGGGCCGGGTTGTGAAGGGCATCAACTTCGAGGGACTTCGCGACGCCGGGGATCCGGTGGAGCTGGCAAAGCGCTACAACCTCGCCGGGGCGGACGAACTGACGTTCCTGGACGTCACCGCTTCCTCGGGCAACCGCGAGACCACATACGACGTCGTCGGCCAGAGCGCCGAGGAAGTCTTCATCCCGCTGACCGTCGGTGGCGGCGTCCGCAGCGCTGACGACGTCGATCGGCTGCTGCGCGCCGGCGCCGACAAGGCCTCCATCAACACGGCCGCCGTCGCGCGGCCCGAGATCATCAGCGAGATCACCCAGCGGTTCGGTTCACAGGTACTCGTCCTGTCCCTGGACGCTCGCCGCACCGCGGATCCCTCCGTTCCGTCCGGGTTCGAGGTAACCACACACGGAGGCCGCACGGGCACCGGAATCGACGCCATCGGGTGGGCACGAGAGGCCGCCGAGCGGGGCGTGGGGGAGATCTTGCTGAACTCGATCGATGCCGACGGCACGAAGCAGGGCTTCGACCTCGAGATGATCGCGGCGGTCCGCGCCGCGGTCAAGGTGCCGTTAATCGCCTCCGGGGGCGCGGGATCCCCCGAGCACTTTCCGGCGGCCATCGCCGCGGGCGCCGACGCCGTGCTGGCGGCCTCGATTTTCCATTTCGGTCCCGTGGACATGATCGCCCGGGTGAAGGACGCGATCAGGGAGGCTGGTTTCCCTGTTCGCTAACCCGGCGTTCCTCGATGGACTGATGAACGAGGGTTGGCCCGCCCTGGAACGCGGAAAGGTCGACGGATGGCTGCTGCGCTACGCCGCGGGCGTCACGCGCCGCGCCAATTCCGTGCTGGCGCTGGAAACCCCCTCCGACGTCGACGCCGCAGTCGCGGAGGTCGAGCGGCGCAGTGCCGAACGCTGGCTGGACGCGGTGTTCCAGATCACGCCGGCAACGCAGCCGGCGGATCTGGACGCGCGCCTCGGCGAGCGCGGCTACGCGGCCGGCAGCCCCACGCTGGTCCAGGTGATGGAGGGCATCGACCTGCCGAAGTTCGCCGACCTCCCCGTCGACCCGCGCGTGGAACTGACGCGCCAACCGGATGAACGTTGGCTGGAGCTCTTCTGGGAACACGAGGGCCCGAGCGCGCCGGCCGACCGAACGATCTCGCGGCAGATCCTGCTCGGCTCGCCCGCCGTCTACGCCGCCCTGACAGCGGACGGCACCGTCGCGGCCATCGCGCGCATGGCGCTGGTCGGATCATACGGGGGCATGTACTGCGTGGGCACTCGGGCCGGATTCCGTCGCCAGGGCCTCTCGAAAGCCGTACTGGAGGCGCTGCTGCGGAACGCGGCCGAACGCGGTCTCGAGGGTGTCTGGCTTCAGGTGCGCGAAAGCAACGTGGGCGCCATCCTGCTGAATGACGCGCTGGGTTTCACCACGGCCTCCAACTACCACTACCGAACGCGGACACTCTAAGGGCGTCCGGGCTGCGCACCGCCTCGTCCGGACGAGTCAGGTTCGCAGATCCGCACTGGAGAGCAGTGCGACCGCGTCTTCAGCACCCTCGAAGGTCACGAGCGCCTGGCCTCGGCGGCCGTAGGCGTGCATCAAAAGTTCGGCCGGTTCGCCGGTGATGGCCACCGAGGTCGGGGCGCGGCGGACCACATGCCGCCGACCGTCGGGGCGGCGGAGGATGATGCCGACGTCCACCCCGCGGTAGAGCACGGCGGCTCCCCGCACGAGTGCCAGCCACAGTTCGTCGGAGTATTCCGAGTCCAGCACGCGCGGTGCCCAGCGTTCACCGGCGCGGCGCACGTCCTCCGTGTGCACGAAGAACTCCACCAGGTTGGCGGCATGGTCCACCGCGGGCACCGCCAAGGGGGACAGCCTGCCCGGTCCATGAGCGAAACGCCCCACCAGTTCGGCGTACCTCCCGGAGATGGATGCCTCGCCGGCGAGCCGGTTAATTGCCCGGCCCAGCGGGCCGGCGAATGCCTTGATGGTGATGCCCGCGGCCAGTGGATGGTGTTCACGGAGATACAGGTGGGCCGCGAGGTGACGGGTGCGCCAACCGGTGCACAGGGTCGACTCATCAGGTCCGGCCGCCAGCAGGACCTCAGCCAGGACTTCGCGCGAAGGAGGTACGAATCTCATCACCTCCGAAACTAGCACGGTGCGGCGCGTTTGGCAGGGCCGCGTAGCGGTCGTCGACGGCGGGGCCGGCACGCGAGCGACTAGACTGGAACCGATGTCCAACAACCCAGCTTCCCCACCGGACCCCGACGCCGCGCCCGGCGGTCTCGGCGCACTCAGCGGCATCGCGGCGCGCCTCAAGAAGGACGACGCCGGCCTGGTGGCGGCCATCGTCCAACAGCACGACACGGGCGAGGTCCTGATGCTGGGTTGGATGGACGAGGAAGCGCTGCGCAGGACCCTCACGAGCGGACGAGTCACCTACTGGTCGCGCTCGCGCGAAGAGTACTGGCGCAAGGGCGACACCTCGGGACACGTCCAGCACGTCCGCTCCGTGGCCCTGGACTGCGACGGCGACGCACTGCTGGTGCGGGTCGACCAGGTCGGCGCCGCATGCCACACGGGCACGCGAACGTGCTTCGACGGGCGGGACCTAGGCGCGTCCGTAGCGTCCTTCGCCTGAAGCTTGACGCTCCGCCGGTCCACGGCCGCTGCCCACACCCACGCCCGACGAGGAAGGTCTCCACGAAAATGCAAGGACTCGGGGTCATCTCCCCAACGCTCGAGGAGTTCCGCGAGCTCGCACGCACCCGACGGGTGATCCCGGTGTCGCTGCGCGTGCTCGCCGATTCCCTCACGCCCATCGCGATCTACGGCCGGCTGTCCGGTGGCCGGCCCGGCACGTTCCTCATGGAAAGCGCCGCGGCCGGAGGCGTCTGGAGCCGCTACTCGTTCATCGGTTGCGGCTCGCCCGCGACGCTGACCACGCGGGACGGCGAGCCCCACTGGATCGGCAACCCTCCGGTGGGGATCCCCACGGAGGGCAACCCCGTCGAGATCCTCCGCGACACCGTTGCCATGCTGCGCACCGAACCGCTGGACGGGTTGCCGCCGCTCACCTCGGGGATGGTCGGTTTCATCGGCTGGGAGGCCGTGCGCCACTGGGAGCGTCTGCCGAACCCGCCGCACGACGACCTCGGACTGCCCGAACTCGCCATGAACCTCGTCGGCGACATGGCTGCCCACGACAACACCGACGGCAGCGTCACACTCATCGCGAACGCCATCAACCAAGACGGCGCCGAGACCGGCGTCGACGGCGCGTACGCACACGCCGTCGAACGCATCCGGAACATGCTGGCCCGGCTCGACGATGCCGCTCCGGCGGACGTCTCCGCCTTCAGCGGCGCCGACGTGCCACAAGACGAGCTCATGCGGGCCGTCACGCACAGCTGGGACGAGCAGTCGTACCGGCAGGCCATCCTCAGGGGCAAGGAGGCGATCGTGGACGGCGAGGTCTTCCAAGTCGTCGTCTCGCGCCGCTTCGAACTCCAGACCGACGCCGACCCGCTGGATGTCTACCGGATCCTGCGCACCACCAACCCCAGCCCCTACATGTACCTCTTCAACATGGAGGACACCCACGGCGGCCGGTACTCGATCGTCGGTTCCTCGCCGGAGGCGTTGGTGACCGTCAACGACCGGCACGTCGTCACGCATCCCATCGCCGGCTCGCGCCCCCGGGGTGCGACCTACGAGGACGACCTGGTCTTCGAGAAGGACCTGCTGGCGGACGAGAAGGAACGCGCGGAGCACCTGATGCTGGTGGACCTCGCCCGCAACGACCTGTCCAAGGTGTGCGAACCGGGAACCGTCGAGGTGAGCCAGTTCATGGAGGTCGAGCGTTTCAGCCACATCATGCATCTGGTGAGCAACGTCGTCGGCCGGTTGTCCGACGGGGCCACGTCGTACGACGTGCTGGCCGCGACGTTCCCCGCCGGGACGCTCTCCGGGGCGCCCAAGCCGCGCGCGCTCCGGCTGTTGGATGAGATGGAGCCGCAACGCCGCGGCGTGTACGGAGGCGTCGTGGGCTACCTCGACTTCGCCGGCGACATGGACATGGCCATCGCCATCCGCTCCGCCCTGATGAAGGACGGCCGCGCCTACGTTCAGGCCGGCGGCGGAATCGTCGCCGACTCGGACCCCGAGGCCGAATCGTTGGAGAGCATCAACAAGTCCGCGGCACCACTGAGGGCGGTGTGGGCCGCCGGCAGCATGCGGCCGGCGGGGACGACTCCATGACCGGCTCCGCGGGCGGGTCGGCCGCGACGATCCGCCGGTTCTGGCCTCCGTCGCGCCGCGGCGTGGTGTTGGCCGGGGTCCTCGGCGCCATCGCCGCGCTCGCCACCGCCACACGCGTGTGGATCCGCGTGCTTCCCGCCGAGGGGGCGATCAACCCGGCACCCATCGACGTGGCGGGTTCGGAGGCGGCCACCGCGGTGGCGGCGCTGGCCGTCGTCGCGCTCGCGGGCTCCGTGGCCGCTGCGATCGCCGGGCCCGTGGCGCGGTACGTCATTGCCGTGCTGTTGGCCGCCTCCGGGGCGGGCATCGTGGCGTCCGCCTTCGCCGTCGTCGCGGACCCACTCGGCGCCGCGGCCTCCGCCGTCGGGGCGGCGGCGGGGACGCCGACCGTGGACGGCGCCTACGACGTGCGGTTCTGGCCCTGGGTGGCCCTCGCGGCCGGTGTTTGGGCGATCGGCTGCGGCATCGTGCTCGCCGCGACCGGACGGCACTGGCGGGCCAACCGCAAGTACGCCGCGCCCTCAGCCCCGGAAGCGCCGTCCGCGGCGGGTCCGGCGGCGGGCCCGGTCAACGAAATCGACGGTTGGGACAGCCTCTCCCGCGGCGAGGACCCCACCCGCTGACGGCATGCGCTGGGGTGCCGCCGCGGGGCGCAACATGGCGTCCCGCCGGGGAAAAGAATGGCAGAATGTAACTAGTTTCGACCCGGGACGCATTCCCCGGACAACCCAGCCGACGAGGAGCAGAACAGCCATGGCCACCAAAGCCGAAGCCACCACCGGACACGGTTTCGATCCAATGCACGCGGAGCCGATCGGGCACGGAAACAGTGTTGCGGCGTGGACCGCCGTGGGCATCATGCTGATCGGCGCGCTCCTCGGTTGCGTGGGATTCGCCATCACGAACGTGCCGCTTCTGGCGGTGGGCTCCGTCGTGGTGATCCTCGGTCTCGTGGCCGGCTGGTTCATGAAGAAGATCGGCTACGGCGTCGGCGGCAGCAAGTCCAAGGACAACGGCCACTAGGCGTGAGCGTTCTCGACGACATCATTTCGGGCGTCCGCGAGGACCTGCGGGGGCGGCAGTCGGACATCGACGCGGCCTCCATCCGCGCGTTGGCCCTCGCCGCAGCGCCGGCCCGCGACGCCTTTGCCACCCTCGGCGGCACGTCCGACGGGACAGGCCGCGACACCATCCTGCGGGTGGTTTCCGAGATCAAGCGCAAAAGCCCGTCCAAGGGCGCCCTCGCGGACATCCCGGAACCCGCCATCTTGGCGCGCCAGTACCGCGACGGCGGGGCCTCCGTCATTTCCGTGCTCACCGAGGAGCGCCGCTTCGGCGGCTCGCTGGCGGATTTCGACGCCGTCCGCGCCGCGGTCGACCTGCCGCTGCTCCGCAAGGACTTCACGGTGGAGCCGTACCAGATCCTCGAGGCGCGTGCCCACGGTGCCGACCTGATCCTGCTGATCGTGGCCGCACTGGACGACGCGACGCTGGCCGAGCTTTTGGCGCTGACGCACGACTTGGGCATGAACGCCCTGGTCGAGACGCACACGGAAGAGGAAGTGGACCGCGCGGTGGCCGTCGGCGCCCGCATCATCGGCGTGAACGTGCGCAACCTCAAGACGCTCGACGTCGACCGGTCCAACTTCGCCCGCCTGGCGGACAGGATTCCGTCCACGTGCGTGATCATCGCCGAATCCGGGGTGCGCGGAGCCGACGACGTCGCGGACTACGCCGCGCACGGCGCCGACGCGATCCTCGTCGGCGAAGCCCTGGTGAAGGACAACACTCCGGCCGACGCCGTCCGGGCCTTCATCGCGACCGGCACCGCCGCGCGGCCCGCCCGCAGGGCCTGATCGGGCGCACCTTCCAGCTTTCCCTCCAGCCAGACAGGACGGCCACACCATGACCGAGACCCCCAGCCAGCCAGAGGCGACCGATCCGGTCGACGCCTTCCTCGACGGCGGTCCCAGCCTCCGCAATGCCCCCGGCCCCTACTTCGGCGGCTATGGCGGGCGCTGGATGCCCGAATCCCTGATCGCCGCGCTGGACGAGCTGCAGGACACGTTCGAGAAGGCCAAGGCGGATCCGGCGTTCACCGCCGAAATCGCCGAGCTGAACCGCAACTACTCGGGCAGGCCGTCTTTGCTGACGGAGGCCAAGCGGTTCGCGGAACACGCCGGGGGAGTCCGTGTTTTCCTCAAGCGCGAGGACCTGAACCACACGGGTTCGCACAAGATCAACAACGTCCTCGGCCAGGCGCTGCTGGCGAAGCGGATGGGCAAGACCCGCCTCATTGCCGAGACCGGCGCCGGCCAGCACGGCGTCGCCAGCGCCACCGCCGCGGCCCTGATGGGGATGGAGTGCGTGGTCTACATGGGAGCCGAGGACACCCGCCGGCAAGCGCTCAACGTCGCCCGCATGAACCTTCTCGGCGCCACGGTGGTGCCCGTCACCGCCGGTTCGAAGACGCTGAAGGACGCCATCAACGAGGCGTTGCGCGACTGGGTCGCCAACGTCGACAACACCCACTACCTGCTCGGGACCGCCGCCGGCGCGCACCCCTTCCCGGCCATGGTCCGCTTCTTCCACGAGGTCATCGGCGAGGAAGCTAGGGCACAGGTCCTGGAACAGGCCGGACGGCTCCCGGACGCCGTCTGCGCGTGCATCGGCGGCGGCTCCAACGCCATTGGCATCTTCCACGGCTTCCTCGACGACCCCTCGGTGGAACTCTACGGCTTCGAGGCCGGCGGGGACGGGGTGGACACCCCGCGTCACGCGGCAACCATCACCCTGGGCAAACCCGGCGTGCTACACGGCGCACGGACGTATCTCATGCAGGACGACGACGGCCAAACCACCGAATCACACTCCATCTCCGCGGGACTGGACTACCCCGGCGTCGGACCGGAACACTCCCACCTGCACGACATCGGGCGCGTCGCCTACGAACCCATCACCGACGCGGAGGCCATGGAGGCGTTCAGCCTGCTGTGCCGCACCGAGGGCATCATCCCCGCCATCGAGTCCTCGCACGCACTGGCCGGGGCAATGAAGGTCGGCCGGCGCAAGGTGGAAGCCGGAGCGGACCCGAAGGAAACCATCGTCGTGGTGAACCTTTCGGGACGCGGAGACAAGGACGTGGGGACCGCAGCCGAGTGGTTCGACATCATCGACGACGCCGAAGGACAGGACAAGTAATGCAGAGCAAGTCCGCCGCAGCCATCGAACGCGCCCGCGCGGAGGGCCGTCCCGCGCTGATCTGCTACCTGCCCGCCGGCTACCCCGACGTGCAGACGACCATCGACGCCGCCGTGGCCATGGCCGAGAACGGCGCGGACATCATCGAGGTCGGGATTCCCTACTCGGACCCGGTCATGGACGGCACCGTGATCCAGGCGGCGACCGTCCAGGCGCTGGCCGACGGCTTCCGGGTCGCGCAGGTGTTCGACGTGGTCCGCGGCATCACCGAGCGCTGCGATGCGGCGGTGCTGGTCATGACCTACTGGAACCCCGTGCTCCGGATGGGCGTGAACGAGTTCTCCCGTCGCCTTGCCGAGGCCGGCGGAGCCGGCCTGATCACGCCGGACCTGATTCCGGACGAGGCCTCCGAATGGCTCGAGGCCTCTGACAGGCACGGGCTCGACCGCGTGTTCCTGGTCGCACCGAGCTCGACCGTGGAACGCATGCGCTCCACGGTGGAGGCAAGCCGTGGATTCGTCTACTGCGTCTCCATCATGGGCGTCACGGGAGCGCGGAGCAATGTCGCGAACACCGCGGCCGCCGTCGTCGAGGCCGCGCACGCGGCCGGCGCGGAGCGCGCCTGCGTCGGTCTCGGCGTCTCGCGGGCCGAGCACGTGGAGGAGATTGGCGCATACGCCGACGGCGTGATCGTCGGAACCGCCCTTGTCGCCGCGCTGCGCGATGGTGGGGTCGAGGCCGTCGGACGGCTCACGGCCGAACTCAGCGGCAAGGGAGGGACGGCATGAATCCGTTCACGGCTCTTCCCGCCTCCATCCCGAGCCCTCCGCCGGAATTCGCGAGTCTCTCGGTGGGTCCGCTGACCATCCACGCCTACGCGCTGTGCATCCTGGCCGGCATCGTGGCGGCCATGTGGCTAACCGCGCGTCGCTGGCAGGCCAAGGGCGGGCCGGACGGCGTCGTCTGGGACATCTGCATCTGGGCCATCCCGTTCGGGATCATCGGTGGCCGTCTCTACCACGTCTTGTCGTCGCCGGACGCGTACTTCGGTCCCGGATTCGACGGTTCGGGCGATCTGAGCCTGATCTGGCAGATATGGCGCGGCGGGCTCGGCATCTGGGGCGCCGTCGCCCTCGGGCTGGTGGGTGCGTGGATCGGATGCCGCAGGTACGGCGTGCGGCTGATGGCGTTCGCCGACGCCGCCGCGCCGGGCGTCCTGCTGGCCCAGGCGATCGGACGTTGGGGCAACTGGTTCAACCAGGAGCTCTTCGGCGGCCCGACCACCCTGCCATGGGGTCTGGAGATCGACGCGACAAGCCCCAACTTCCCGCCCGATGCCCTGCCGGGGACGCTGTTCCACCCCACGTTCCTCTACGAGTTCCTCTGGAACATCGCTGGCGTGGCCATCCTGCTTCTTTTGGACCGCAAGTTCAGGTTCCGCCGGGGCACCATGTTCTGGGCCTATGTGGCCTACTACACACTCGGCCGCCTGTGGATCGAGGCCATGCGCATCGACGACGCCGAAATGATCTCCTTCTTCGGCCTCACGCAGCGCTTGAACGTCTGGACGTCGCTGCTGTTGCTCGTCGTCGCCCTGATGGTTTTCGCCTATCTCGCCGCGAGATTCAGCGGTCTTCCGGATCCCGGGGTCCATCTTCCGGGGCGCGCGCCCGAGCAAGTCGGCGCCGAACCGGGTGGCGAAAGGGCGCCGGAGACGGACGCAACCCCCCCTGCCCGGCGGTCCGAGGAAACCAAGTCGGGCCCCGCGTAAAGAATGCCCCGCGGCTGGGGGAGCCCGGCCGCGGGGTGCTAATCTCTCCATACTTCCGCTTCACGCCGAACCACAACCCTTAAGCGTCGGCCGCTTCGGAAGAGGCGCGGACTCCCTTGAGCAATCCGGGGCCGCACACCACAATGAAGTGGACCACCGTTACGTGGAACACCGCCAGTACAAGCCGGCGGCCCACCTCGGCCGGACGTCCTCCGGCGCAGCCCCGCGCCGCAGAGGAAATCCGACTCACCGGGCACCGTCGGCGACCGCCGGCCTCGACCGCCCAGGGGCCAACGCCGTCCCTCCGCACCCTTGCGCCGCCACCCCCGTGGCAGACCACCATACGGAGAAAGGACAACATGAAACTGACCGGAGATCAGCCGCGCGCACAGCGCCCTCTGGACGGGGTCGCCACGTCGCCCTTCACCAGCTTTGCCAACATCCCCGAGGCCACGGGCCTCTACAACCCGGAGAACGAGAAGGACGCGTGCGGCCTGGCCGTTATCGCCACCCTTCGGGGGGAGCCGGGCCACGACATCGTCGATGCGGCGCTGACGGCCCTGCGCAACCTCGAGCACCGCGGCGCCGTCGGCGCCGACGAAGGCACGGGCGACGGCGCGGGACTGCTCACCCAGGTTCCCGACGAGTTCTTCCGCGCGGTCGTGGACTTCGACCTGCCTCCGGCGGGTTCCTACGTCGTCGGTACGGCCTTCCTGCCGGACGAGGCGACCATCGAGGCCACGGCCCGCGAAGGCATCGAGGAACTGGCCGCGCAGGAGTCCCTCGCCGTGCTCGGCTGGCGCGAGGTGCCGGTCGAGGCGTCCATCGTCGGCGCCATGGCGCGCGCCTGCATGCCCCGGTTCGTTCAGCTCTTCCTGGCGCCCGCCGAGGGAACCGCGACTCCGGTGGAGGACCTGGACGCCCGGGCCTTCCGGTTGCGCAAGCGGTCGCAGAACAAGCACGGCGTGTATTTTCCCTCGCTGTCCTCGAAGACGATCGTCTACAAGGGCATGCTGACCACGGCCCAGCTGGAGCCGTTCTATCCGGACCTGTCCGACGCGCGTTTCAAAACCCGTCTCGGCATCGTCCACTCGCGTTTCTCGACCAACACGTTCCCGTCGTGGCCGCTGGCTCAGCCCTTCCGCACCATCGCGCACAACGGTGAGATCAACACCGTCAAGGGCAACCGCAACTGGATGCGCGCCCGCCAGTCCCAGCTCGCCGGCGACGTGCTGGGCGAAGTGCCCGAGGAGCTTTTCCCGATCTGCACGCCGGGCGCCTCCGACTCGGCGTCGTTCGACGAGGTCGCCGAACTCCTGATGATCTCCGGGCGCCCCATCACGCAGGCCATCATGATGATGATCCCCGAGGCGTGGGAGAACCACACCTCGATGGACCCGGACCGCCGGGCCTTCTACCAGTACCACTCGATGCTCATGGAGCCGTGGGACGGACCGGCCGCCGTGTCGTTCACCGACGGCAACCTCGTCGGCGCCGTCCTGGACCGCAACGGCCTGCGGCCGGCGCGCTACTGGGTCACCGACGACGGCCTGGTTGTCCTCGCCTCCGAGGTCGGCGTCGTGGATATCGCGCCGGAGAAGATCGTCCGCAAGGGCCGCGTCTCGCCGGGGAAGATGTTCCTGGTCGACACCGAGGCCGGACGCATCATCGAAGACAGCGAGGTCAAGGCCGAGGTCGCCGCGGCAAACCCGTGGAAGGAGTGGGTCGAGCAGAACGTCATCAAGCTCGAGGACCTGCCCGAACGCGAACACGTCGTGCACACCCCCGCCTCCGTCGCGCTGCGCCAGCGCACCTTCGGCTACACGAACGAGGAACTCTCGATCCTTCTGGCGCCCATGGCCAAGACCGGGGCGGAGCCCCTCGGCGCCATGGGGTCGGACACCCCGATCGCCGTCCTCTCCAAGCGGCCCCGGCTGTTGTTCGACTACTTCGCGCAGTCGTTCGCCCAGGTCACCAACCCGCCGCTCGACGCCATCCGCGAGGAACTGGTCACCAGCATGCACGGTTCGATCGGACCGGACGGGAACCTGTTGGACACCGGACAGGTCACGGCCCGGCAGATCGCCCTCACGTTCCCGGTCGTCACCAACGACGAGCTGGCGAAGATCACCAACCTCCGCGACGACAACGGGACCAAGGTGTCCCTCAAGGTCCGTGGCCTGTACCGCCCGGAGGGCGGGGAGAAGGAACTGCGGCAGCGCCTGCAGGAGATCTGTGAAAAGGTTTCCGCCGCGATCAACCGCGGTGTGAAGTTCGTGGTGCTTTCCGACCGCGACTCCAACGCCCAGTGGGCGCCCATCCCGTCGCTGCTGCTGCTCAGCGCCGTGCACCACCACCTGCTCAAGAGCGCCAACCGCACGAAGACGTCGCTCCTCGTGGAGACCGGCGACGTGCGCGAGGTGCACCACGTGGCGCTGCTGCTCGGCTACGGCGCCTCGGCCATCAACCCCTACCTGGCCCTGGAGTCGGTGGAGGAGATGGCGCTGCGCGGCGACCTCGGTGACACGACGCCGGAGACGGCGCACGCGAACATGATCAAGGGCCTCGGCAAGGGCGTCCTGAAGATCATGTCCAAGATGGGCATCTCCACGGTGTCCTCCTACTGCGGCGCCCAGACCTTCGAGGCCCTGGGTCTGTCCCAGCAGGTCGTCGACCAGTACTTCACGGGTACCCAGTCGCAGATGGGCGGAGTCGGACTCGACGTCATCGCCATGGAGGCGGCGGCCCGCCACGCCGCCGCGTACCCCGCCGACGGCAACGAGGAACCGCACCGGGTCCTGGAAACCGGCGGCGAATACCAGTGGCGCCGGGAGGGCCCGCCGCACCTGTTCAACCCGGAGACCGTTTTCCGGCTGCAGCACGCCACGCGCGAGCGCCGCTACGACATCTTCAAGTCCTACACGCGCGGCGTCGACGACCAGTCCCGGGACCTCATGACGCTCCGCGGTCTCCTCGGCTTCAAGGAGGGGGTCCGTCCCGCGGTCCCGCTGGACGAGGTGGAGCCGGTCTCCTCGATCGTCAAGCGGTTCTCCACCGGGGCCATGAGCTACGGATCCATCTCGAAGGAATCGCACGAGACGCTGGCCATCGCGATGAACCGCCTGGGCGGCAAGTCGAACACCGGCGAGGGCGGCGAGGACGTCGACCGCCTGCTCGATCCGGAGCGCCGTTCGGCGGTCAAGCAGATCGCCTCCGGCCGTTTCGGCGTGACGAGCCTGTACCTGACCAACGCCGACGACATCCAGATCAAGATGGCCCAGGGCGCCAAACCGGGCGAGGGCGGCCAGTTGATGAGCCAGAAGGTGTACCCGTGGGTGGCGCGCACGCGCCATTCGACGCCGGGCGTCGGCCTCATCTCGCCACCCCCGCACCACGACATCTACTCCATCGAGGACCTCGCGCAGCTGATCTACGACGCGAAGCGGGCCAACCCCCGGGCGCGCGTCCACGTCAAGCTCGTCTCCGAGATGGGCATCGGCACCGTGGCCGCCGGCGTGACCAAGGCCAAGGCCGACGTTGTGCTGGTCTCCGGGCACGACGGCGGCACGGGCGCCTCGCCGCTGAACTCGCTCAAGCACGCCGGGGCCCCCTGGGAGCTGGGACTGGCAGAGACGCAGCAGACGCTGATGCTCAACGGCCTGCGCGACCGCGTGGTCGTCCAGGTGGACGGCCAGCTCAAAACGGGGCGCGACGTCGTCATCGCCGCGCTGCTCGGTGCCGAGGAGTTCGGTTTCGCCACGGCGCCGCTGGTGGTGTCGGGCTGCATCATGATGCGCGTCTGCCACCTGGACACCTGCCCTGTCGGCGTGGCCACGCAGAACCCGGAACTGCGCTCGCGCTTCACGGGCAAGCCGGAGTTCGTGGTGAATTTCTTCGAATTCCTCGCGGAGGAGGTCCGGGAGATCCTGGCCGAGCTCGGGTTCCGCACCATCGACGAGGCCATCGGCCACTCCGAGATGCTGGACAAGAAGCCGGCGATCGACCACTGGAAGACCGAGGGGCTCGACCTGGAGCCGATCCTCCAGGGCTTCGACGGCGACGGTTCCCCGGTGCGCAACATGGTGGGCCAGAACCACGAGCTGGAAAAGCACTTCGACAACCGCCTGATCGAGATGAGCGCGGATGCGCTGGAGAACCGCCAGCCGGTCCGCATCAGCCTCGACGTGGTCAACACCGACCGTTCGGTGGGCACGATGCTGGGCAACGCCGTCACCCGGACGTTCGGGACGGACACGCTGGCCACGGACACCATCGACGTGACGCTCGCGGGCCAGGCCGGCCAGTCGCTGGGGGCCTTCCTCCCGGAGGGCATCACCATCCGGCTGTTCGGCGACTCGAACGACTACGTCGGCAAGGGTCTCTCCGGCGGCCGGATCATCGTCCGGCCGGACCGCGCGAACTCGTTCGCCGCTGAGCGGAACGTTATCGCCGGCAACGTGATCGGCTACGGCGCGACGAGCGGGGAGATGTTCCTGCGCGGGATCGTGGGCGAGCGTTTCCTCGTGCGAAACTCCGGAGCCACGGCCGTGGCCGAGGGTATCGGCGACCACGGTTGCGAGTACATGACAGGGGGCACGGCGCTGGTTCTGGGCCCCACGGGGCGCAACTTCGGCGCCGGCATGTCCGGCGGGCAGGCGTACGTGCTGGATCTGGACCGCGCACAGGTGAACCGCCAGGCGCTCGACGCCGGCGAACTGATCCTGCAGGCCGTTCCCGGCGACGACGTCGAAACGGTGCGCGCCCTGCTCGCGCGTCACGCGGAGGAAACGGGATCGACGCTGGCGGCGACGCTGCTGCTTGATTTCCAGGACACCGTCGCCCGCATCACGCAGATCATGCCGCGCGACTACGCCGCCGTGCTGCAAACCCGTGCCGCTGCCGAAGCGGAAGGACTCGACCCGGACGGCGAAGCCGTTTGGAACAGGATTTTGGAGGCAACCCGTGGCTGATCCGCGTGGATTCCTGAAAGTACGCGACCGCGTCACCCAGCCCCGGCGCCCCGTGCCGGTGCGCATCATGGACTACAAGGAGGTCTACGAGCGGCAGGAGTCGGGGGCCCTGAAGGAGCAGGCGGGACGATGCATGGATTGCGGCGTGCCGTTCTGCCATCAGGGGTGCCCGCTGGGCAACCTGATCCCGGAGTGGAACGACCAGGTCTGGAAGGGCCGCATGGGGGAGGCGAGCGAGCGACTTCACGCGACCAACAACTTCCCCGAGTTCACCGGACGGCTCTGCCCCGCTCCTTGTGAATCCTCCTGCGTGCTGGGCATCAACCAGCCGGCGGTCACCATCAAGCAGATCGAGGTCTCGATCGCCGACCAGGCGTTCGAGGACGGGGTTGTGGAACCGCTGCGGCCGCAACGGCACACGGACCAGACGATCGCGGTCGTCGGCTCCGGCCCGGCCGGCCTGGCCGCGGCCCAGCAGCTGACCCGCGCCGGCCACACGGTCGCCGTGTACGAGCGCGACGACGCCATCGGCGGGCTGCTGCGCTACGGGATCCCGGACTTCAAGATGGAAAAGACGGTTCTGGACCGCCGCCTCGAGCAGATGGAGGCCGAGGGAACGCGGTTCCGCACCAACGTCGAACTCGGCAAGGACATCTCCTGGGACCAGCTGCGGCGGCGCTACGACGCCGTCGTGGTCGCGACCGGCGCCACGGTGCCGCGCGACCTCCCGATCCCGGGCCGGGACCTCCAGGGCGTGCACTACGCCATGGACTACCTCGTGCAGTCCAACCGTGTCGTGTCCGGCCAGGAGGTCGAGGACCAGATCGACGCGCGCGGCAAGCACGTCGTCATCCTCGGTGGCGGTGACACCGGCGCGGACTGCATCGGCACCGCACACCGCCAGAAGGCCGCATCCGTGACGACGCTGGCTATCGGCCAGCAGCCGCCGACGGAACGGCCCGGGCACCAGCCCTGGCCGATGTTCCCCAACCTCTTCGAGGTCGCCAGCGCGCACGAGGAAGGCGGGGAGCGCACTTACCTCGCCTCTACGGTAGAGTTCGTTGGTGAGGGCGGAAGTGTGACGGGCATCATGGTGGCCGAGACCGAATTCGTGGACGGAAAGCGAGTCCCGAAGGCCGGCACCGAACGTGTCATTCCCGCCGACCTCGTATTCCTGGCCCTCGGTTTCACCGGGCCCGAGCCCGCAGGGCTCGGCGAACAGGCCGGCACTGAGTTCGACAACCGGGGCAACGTCGCCCGTGACGGTTATTACATGACCAACACGCCCGGCGTGTTTGCGGCCGGCGATGCCGGCCGCGGACAGTCTCTGATCGTGTGGGCCATCGCGGAAGGGCGCGCCTGCGCCGCCGCGGTGGACAAGTATCTGATGGGTGAAACCCGTCTGCCGGCGCCCGTGGCGCCGACGGACCGGTCCATCGGCATGCTCTGACCGGGGCGCAGTCCTGCGTCCCGGACCCGGACAAAGGAAAGGCGGATAGGCTGACGCAATGAGACGCGCAAAAATTGTGGCGACATTCGGCCCGGCAATCGGCACGTACGAAAAGACCCTTCAGGTCATCAAGGCGGGAGTGGATGTCGCACGGCTCAACATGAGCCACGGCGAGTACTCCACCCACGCCGAGAACCTGGCCAACGTGAGGCAGGCCTCGGAGGAACTCGGGCGCCCGGTCGGCGTGTTCGCCGACCTTCAGGGGCCGAAGATCCGCCTCGGCAGGTTCGCCGACGGGCCGCACACGCTCGCCGTGGGAGACCGGTTCACGGTGACCATCGACGACATCGAGGGCACCAAGGACATTTGCTCGACCACGTTCAAGGGCCTCCCGCAGGACGTGGCCGTGGGCGACCGGCTTCTGGTCAACGACGGACGGGTCGCACTGCGCGCCGTCGAGGTCGATGAGCGGAACGTCGTGACCGAGGTGATCGTTGGCGGGGAGGTGTCCAACAACAAGGGCATCAACCTCCCCGGCGTGGCCGTCAACGTCCCCGCGCTGAGCGAAAAAGACGAGGACGACCTGCGTTGGGCGCTCCGCGCCGGCGTCGACATGATCGCGCTGTCCTTCGTCCGCAACGCCAGCGACATCACCCGGGTCCACGAGATCATGGACGAGGAGGGCCGGCGGCTGCCGGTCATCGCCAAGGTCGAGAAGCCGCAGGCGGTGGATGCGCTCGAGGAGATCATCGACGCTTTCGACGCCATTATGGTGGCCCGCGGCGACCTCGGCGTCGAACTGCCGCTGGAGGAGGTGCCGCTGGTCCAGAAGCGTGCCATCGAGCTCGCCAGGCGCTGGGCCAAGCCGGTCATCGTCGCCACACAGGTGCTCGAGTCCATGATCGAGAGTCCGACGCCGACACGCGCCGAGGCCTCGGACTGCGCCAACGCCGTCCTCGACGGGGCCGACGCGGTCATGCTCTCGGGCGAGACCAGCGTGGGCGCGTACCCGATCGAAACGGTGGAGACGATGGCCCGGATCATCGAGGCCACCGAGGACCACGGGTTGCAGCGGATACCGCCACTGGGAAGCCGCCCGAAGACCCGCGGTGGCGCCATCACGCGCGCCGCGGTCGCCATCGCGGACCAGCTGGACGCGAAGTTCATCGTCGCGTTCACGCAGTCCGGCGATTCCGCGCGGAGGCTCTCGCGGTTGCGGCCTAAGCAGCCGATCCTCGGGTTCACGCCGTTGAAGCACACCTACAACATCATGACGCTGTTCTGGGGCATCCAGCCCCGGTTGGTCGACTATGCCGACCACACGGACAAGATGACCGCGCAGGTCGACGAGGCGTTGCAGAAGGAGGGAATCGCGCAGATCAACGACTTGGTCTGCATCGCCGCCGGTTCCCCTCCGGGGCAGGCGGGTTCGACGAACTCGCTGCGCATCCACCGCGTGGGCGACATCGCCGATGCCGGTCAGCTGTACGACGGCCAGCAGACGCCGAACCGGGAGAAGGTCGGTCCCTGGAGGACCAAGGAGCAAGCCGTCGACGACATGGTCACGCGCATGCGGGGCGAGCAGCCCTAGCACGAACGACGGACCTCGGCATCCGAGGCCGGTGAACAAGGGAGGCGGACCCCGCGGGGTCCGCCTCCCTTGTGCCGCGCGCGGCCCCATCGCGCCGAGGATGGGGCAGGTGCCGGTCGGGCCTACTTGACCTGGTTGATGATAGTTTCGGCGACTTCGCGCATGCCCAGCCGCCGGTCCATCGACGTCTTCTGGATCCACCGGAAGGCCTCCGGCTCGGAGAGGCCCATCTTCGTCGTCAGGACGCTCTTTGCCCGTTCCACCAGCTTGCGCGTCTCGAACTGCTCCTGAAGGTCGCCGACCTCCTTCTCGAGGGCGACGAGCTGCTCGTGGCGGGACATCGCGATCTCGATGGCCGGGATGAGGTCGTTCGGCGTGAAGGGCTTGACGACGTACGCCATCGCGCCCGCCTCGCGCGCGCGCTCCACGAGTTCCTTCTGGCTGAATGCCGTGAGCAGCACGACCGGGGCGATGCGCTCCTTGACGATCGTTTCGGCGGCCGTGATGCCGTCCATCACCGGCATCTTGACGTCCATCAACACGAGGTCCGGGCGGTGCTCGCGCACCAGCTCGACGGCCTTCTCACCGTTGTCCGCCTCGGCGACGACTTCGTAGCCCTCGCCTTGGAGGATCTCCACGATATCGAGTCGGATCAGCGTCTCGTCCTCGGCCACCACAACGCGGCGCGCGGGGGCACCCGACGGCTCGGGGGTAATTTCCGTCATTGTTTTCTTGCTCCTGGCTGCCCGCGGTGTGTCCGGGCGTGGGTTGGAACGGATTCTGACTCCAGCCTATCGGCATGTAGAGTTGTTTTCCGCAACGCCTCCGCAGCGACCATGGCGCGCCGGTCCGTCAAAAGACCCGTGTATGGCCTATTCGGCGGCGCTGGCCCGAGTGGCGGAATGGCAGACGCACCGCACTCAAAATGCGGCGCCGCAAGGCGTGTGGGTTCAAGTCCCACCTCGGGCACAAGGGTATTGAGAACGGCCGTGCAGCCGGCCGTTGCCGGCGGGATATCCGCCCCTAGGATAGTCCCATGGCTCGCAACAGGTATTACGTGGCAGCATCGGCCGACGGCTACATTGCCGACGAGCGGGACTCGTTGGAATGGCTCTTCGACGTCGATTTCCCCACCCAGGATTCGGTGATAGCCGACTTCATGGCCGGCGTCGGGGCCTTGGCGATGGGTGCCGACACCTACAGCTGGATGCTGGCGAACGTTAAGGACGGTTGGCCGTACGCCGGGATCCCCACGTGGGTCTTCACGCACCGCGAATTGGCCGCCTTTCCCGGGGCGGACCTGACCTTCATCCGCGGAGACGTCGGCGAATGGGTGGGCGATATCGCCGAAGACGCGGGGGAGAAGGACGTCTGGGTGGTCGGCGGCGGATCGCTGGCGGGGCAGTTTGTGGACGCGGGACTGCTGGATGAGTTCATCCTCTTCAGCATGCCCGTCATCCTCGGCGGTGGACGGCCGCTGTTCGCCATGCGTGGTCAAGCGACGCTCGTGGAGACCTCGATGGTCGACCACGGGGGCGGCGTGCGCGAGACGCGGTACGACGTCGTCAAGCCCGCCACCTGGGGCCGCACCTTCTAATCGCCCGGCGGGCGCCTGCGTTGGCGCTTGGTCGCCGAACGACGTTCCTTGGCGGCGAGACGGCGGAGGTTGGAGCCCCTGGTCGGTTTCGTGGCGCGGCGGCGGGCCGGCCCGGGCGCAAGCCCCTCGGCCACCAGTTGGGCCAGCTTGGTTCTGGCGATCTCGCGGTTGCGCAGCTGGGAACGCTGTTCCGCGGCCGTCACCGTGATGGTGCCGTTGACGAGGCGACGCTCGAGGCGCGTCAACAGCAGGTGCCGTTGGCCGCTGCCCAACGCCGTGGATTCGGCGATGCTCCAAGAGAGTTCGACGCGGCTGTCGGAGGTATTCACGTGCTGTCCGCCCGGTCCGGATGAGCGCGAAAAGCGCCAGCTCAGTTCGGCGGCGGGAATCGTGAGTGCCGTCGTCACCTCGAGGTCCATGCCACCAGCGTTGCACGAGTTTGTCTGTGATGCTTTTGTTACATTCGCCGCTGTCGCCTAAGGTGGAGCAGCGATGCCAGTTGCCACCGAAACGCCTGTCCGTGACGCCTCCACCCCACCGCATGGTCCGATCTTCGTCGACCCAACAGGTCGACGACTGCGAAGACTCAGGACGTTGGGTGTGGTTGCCCTGGGACTTGTCGTGGCGTACGTGGTCCTTCTTCTGGTCGCATTCCTCGGCGGGTCGACCGTCGCGGCGCCGGCGCTTCCGCGCGCGGCGGACGATGCGGTCGGACCCACATCGACGGCACCGGCGGCCCCGACGGCTCGCGCGACCTTCATGGCGCCCACACGCCTGTGAATTCGGGACGCGGCGCCGCCCGTGCCATCGGAGTCGGGGCGCACTGGTTCCTCATGATGGCACTGGTGCTGACGCTCGGACTGGCACTGGCCGTGCAGGGGTACATGAGCCACCTGTCCGGGATTGGCGAGCCCGTCCCTACGGCGGAAGCCAGGGCCGGGAGCGTCCCCCGGGCAGTCTTGGAGGGCGGACCCGTGGTGGATCCCCGCGGAAGCGGAGTTCGCACCGCGGACGCGTCCGCCGGCGACGTCGCGTTGACGTTCGATGACGGACCGGATCCCTTGTGGACGCCCCGAATCCTCGACGTGCTGCGCGAACACGGGACCCACGCGACCTTCTTCGTGACGGGTACCGCGGCAATCCAGCACCCGGATCTGGTGCGACGCATGGCCGCCGAGGGGCATGAAATCGGCATTCAGACGCTGACGCACACCGATCTCGCGGGGTCTCCGCTCTGGAGGAGCCAACTCGAGATCCGGGGTGCCCAGAAGGTGGTTGCGGGGATCACGGGCAGCTCGCCGTCCCTGCTGCGGCCCCCGTATGTCTCCGACAACGCGTCCGTCACCGACGGCCAATGGTCCGCCATGCAGACGGCCGGGGACGAGGGGTACCTCACCGTCCTCAGCACGATCGACAGCGGGGACTGGCTGAGCCCCGGTCCGACGGCGATCGCCGACCAGATCACGGACTCCGGCAAAGGGGGACAGGTGGTCCTCCTGCACGACGGAGGCGGTCACAGGTCCCAGACCGTCGCCGCGCTCTCTTCGGTGCTGGCGGGACAACAGGAGTCGGGCCAACGCTTCACGACTGTTGGCGACTCGATCGGAGTTGAGAGCGAGGGGCCGGCGCCGTTAGGGGACACCCTGGCCGGAAAGGCCCTTCTCTGGGGCGTTTGGTTCACCGATGTGGTGGTCACGGCCATCGCGTGGGCACTGGTCGTGGCGGGAGTGGTGACACTCGTGCGTGTCCTGCTCGTGGTCGGTGTTGCGGCCCGGCACAGCCGCGCCGTGCGGCACAACCGCGAAACCGAGATAGAGCGCGGCTGGTTCGAGCTGCCGCTTCGCGCCGAGGTGTTGGAACCGGTCACCGTGATCGTCCCCGCCTACATCGAGGCGGCGGGCATCGAGGCCGCGGTCAGGTCCATCGCCGCCTCGACGCATCCGGTGGAGATCATCGTCGTGGACGACGGATCCACCGACGGCACGGCCGGCGCCGTCGCCGATCTCCATTTGCCCGGCGTCCGTGTCATCCGGAAAGAGAACGGTGGCAAACCGTCCGCCTTGAACGCCGGCCTGGCCGCGGCCAGTTACGACCTCGTGGTCATGGTCGACGGCGACACCGTCTTCGAACCCGACACCGTCCACGTCCTGGTCCAGCGCTTCGCCGATCCGCGGGTGGGCGCGATCTCGGGAAACACCAAGGTCGCGAACCGGGGCGGCATCCTCGGCGCCTGGCAGCACATCGAATACGTCGTCGGCTTCAACCTCGACCGCCGCCTCTTCGATGTCGCCGAATGCATGCCGACCGTTCCCGGGGCGATCGGGGCCTTCCGCCGCGAAGCCCTGACCGGCGTCGGCGGGGTGAGCGCCGACACCCTCGCCGAGGACACCGACCTCACCATGGCGCTGTGCCGCTCCGGTTGGCGGGTGGTGTACGAGGACGCCGCACGGGCCTGGACGGAGGCGCCTGCCAGCATCGGCGCCCTTTGGAAACAACGCTACCGCTGGTGCTACGGCACCCTGCAGGCCATGTGGAAGCATCGTGGCGCCGTGTTGCAGCGCGGCGCGTCCGGCAAGCTGGGCAGGAGGGGCCTCGGGTACCTGCTGGTGCTTCAGGTGCTGCTTCCGTTGTTCGCTCCCGTTGTCGACGTCTTCGCCATCTACGGTCTGGTTTTCCTGGATCCGCTCCGGATTGCCGCCCTGTGGATCGGATTCCTCCTGGTCCAGTTCGCCATGGCGGCCTATGCGTTCCGGCTTGACCGCGAGCCGCTTCGGCCGTTGTGGACGCTCCCGCTCCAGCAATTCGTCTACCGGCAACTCATGTACCTCGTGGTGATCCAGTCGGTGGTCACCGCGCTGGCCGGGGTCCGGCTGCGGTGGCACCGGATGGAGAGGTACGGCAGCCTCCGCGTCCCGGCCGGCGAAGGCTAGCGCGCGTCCAACAGCATGTTGGTGATGCGCGCGGTGCACACGCGCTTGCCGTTCGTTTCGGTGATGACGATCTCGTGGGTGGTGATGGTCCGTCCCAAGTGGATCGGCGTGCAGACGCCCGTCACCAAGCCGGAGATGCCCGGCCTGTGGTGGGTCGCGGAGATGTCGACGCCGACCGGCCGCCTGTCGTCGCCGCCGTGCAGGGCGGCGGCGAAGGAACCCAGCGTCTCCGCCAAGGCAACGCTGGCACCGCCATGCAGGATCCCCGCCACCTGCTGGTTGCCCTCGATCGGCATGGTGGCGACGACGCGCCCGACGGCGAGTTCGGTGAACACGATCCCGAGCTTCTGAACCAGCGTTCCGACACCGTACGCCGCGAACCGAGCGTGTATCTCCGCCGGCACCCCATGCGCCGCGAGCTGGCTTTCAAAGGGGTTGGCCGGGGCAGGGTGCACGCCTGTGAAATTGTCCGTCATGGCAACTAGGCTGGCACCCGTGAGCCAATCAACCAAAACCGAGGACCCCCGCGCGCAACGCCTCCTTGTCATCGATGGTCATTCCATGGCCTTCCGGGCCTTCTACGCCCTCCCCGCCGAGAACTTCGCGACGGACACGGGCCAGCACACCAACGCGGTCTATGGTTTCGTTTCGATGCTCATCCGGATGATCCAAGACCAGTCCCCGACGCACGTCGGAGTGGCCTTCGACCTGGATACCCCCACGTTCCGCTCCGAGCAGTACACGGAGTACAAAGCGGGCCGGAACAAGACCCCCGAGGAGTTCCACGGGCAGATCGACCTCATCCAGAAGGTGATGGAGGCGATGAACATCCCGACCATCACGTCCGACGGGTACGAGGCGGACGACATCATCGCGACGCTGGCCCGGCGCGGGGAAACCGCCGGGTGGGAGGTCGTCGTCGTCTCGGGCGACCGGGACGCCTTCCAGCTCATCACCGAGAAGACCACGGTGCTCTACCCGAAGAAGGGCGTTTCGGACATACCGCCCATGGACGGCGACGCCGTCGAGGCCAAGTACTTCGTCCGTCCGGAACGCTACTCGGACCTGGCCGCGCTGGTGGGGGAGACCGCGGACAACCTGCCGGGCGTTCCCGGAGTCGGGCCCAAGACCGCCGCCAAGTGGATCAACCAATACGGCGGTCTCGAGGGCATCATCGAGAACCTCGCGGACATCAAGGGCAAGGCGGGGGAGTCGCTGCGGGAGCACCTCGAGAACGTCAAGCGCAACCGCCGCCTCAACCACCTCCTGCGCGAACTGGACCTGCCCGTCACGCTGGAGGCCCTGGAACTCGACCGCCCCAACCGGGAGGCCATCGAGGAGCTCTTCGACGCGCTGCAGTTCAACACGCTGCGCAAGCGCCTCTTCGACCTGTTTGGCGAAGACGAGGCGGAGCACGAGGACGAGGCCGAGGTGCCGGAACCGACGATGCTGGACACCCCCAAGGCGGTCGACTCGTGGTTCTCCCGCAACGGCGCCCACACCCTCGGCGTCCATCTGGCGACCGTGGCCACGACGCCGGGCGGCGCCGACGCCGTCGGAATCGCCTTCGCCTCCGACGACGCCACGGCGTACGCCGACTTGGAGCTAGCGGACGCCGAAACGGAGTCGGCCCTGGCCAGGGTGCTGTCGTCCGACGACTACAAGAAGGCACTCCACGATTTCAAGGCCGGGTACAAGCTACTCTTCGAGCGCGGGATCGAACTCAACGGGGTCGTGGACGACACCATGATTTCCGCGTACTTGATTCAACCCGACCGACGCAGCCACGATCTCGCGGACATCGCCCAGTACCACCTGCGGATCGCACTCGATGCCACCCAGCCCGCCGACAGCGGCCAGCTCTCGCTCGAATTGGGGGATTCGGGGGCGGCTTTGCCCGCCGCACGCGCCGCACACGTGATCCGCACGCTGAGCGTCTACCTCGCGGGCCAGGTGCTGGAGCGGGGAGCCGCCACGCTGTTGGGCGACATGGAGTTGCCGCTGTCGTCCGTGCTGGCGCACATGGAGCGCACGGGGATCGCCATCGACACCGGCAAGCTGGACGACCTGCTGGCGGATTTCACCACGACCATCGACAGTGCCACGGCCGCGGCCTACGAGGCCATCGGGCATGAGGTGAACCTGGGTTCCCCGAAGCAGCTCCAGGTGGTGCTCTTCGAGGAGCTGGACCTTCCCAAGACGAAGAAGATCAAGACGGGCTACACGACGGACGCGGATTCCCTCGCGGACCTGCTGGCCAAGACCCAACACGGGTTCCTCGCGGCCCTCATGGCATACCGCGACGCCTCCAAGCTGCGACAGACCGTCGAGGGCCTGCGCAGGGCAGTGGCCGAAGACGGACGGATCCACACCACGTACGCCCAGACGGTGGCGGCCACCGGCCGGCTGTCCTCCCTGAACCCGAACCTGCAGAACATCCCCGTCCGCAGCGAGGCCGGACGGCGCATCCGCGAGGTGTTCGTCGTCGGGGACGGCTTCGAGACGCTCCTGACAGCCGACTACTCGCAGATCGAGATGCGCATCATGGCGCACCTCTCGGGGGACGAGGCGCTGATCCAGGCCTTCCGGGAGGGCGAGGACCTGCACCGGTTCGTCGGCGCGCAGGTCTTCGGCGTCGATCCAGGGGACGTGAGCGGCGAGATGCGCTCCAAGGTCAAGGCCATGTCGTACGGTCTGGCCTACGGGCTCAGTTCCTTCGGTCTCTCCAAGCAGCTGAACATCCCCGTCGACGAGGCCCGGATGCTGATGAAGAACTACTTCACGCGTTTCGGAGCCGTGCGCGACTACCTGCGCTCCGTCGTCGACCAGGCGCGGATCGATGGATTCACCTCAACCATCGAGGGGCGTCGCCGCTACCTTCCCGACTTGTCGAGTGACAACCGGCAACTCCGCGACATGGCCGAGCGCGCAGCCCTCAATGCCCCCATCCAGGGGTCCGCCGCGGACATCATCAAGCGGGCCATGCTGGGCGTGGAGGCGGGGTTGCGCGAGGGTGACATGAAATCGCGCATGCTGCTGCAGGTCCACGACGAACTTGTGCTGGAGGTCGCCCACGGCGAACTCGATGCCGTGGGTGCGATGGTGCGCGAGCGCATGGGGGCCGCCGCCAGCTTGTCCGTCCCGTTGGACGTGTCCGTCGGAATCGGCGCAGACTGGCACCAGGCCGGCCACTAACTCGAAGGAGATCGGCATGAGGATCGAGCGTTTTCCGCCTGGCGTTGACGGCGACAAGCCCGACGCCCGAACGCTTGGATGGTTCGGGGCCGTCGATTTCGGCTTCCTCGATTCAGGCATGGAACCCGCGCACACCGCGGCATTTGCGCGCTCCTACATCCAAGACGGTCGAACGCTGTGGGGAGCCTACGACGACGAGACGCGTCCCGGCGTCTGGGACCCCAGTGTCCCGGTCGCGACCTACGCCACCCTCGCCAACGACCTGAATGTGGGCGGCGGGCGCATGCTGCCCACGCATCAGATCACGGCCGTGACGGTCAGGGCCACGCACCGCAGGCGGGGCATTCTGCGCCGGATGATGACGGAGGATCTCCGCTGGGCGGCCGCCAACGGCCGCGCGATGGCCGCGCTGACCGCCTCCGAGGCCACGATCTACGGCCGTTTCGGGTTCGGCGCGGCCACCTTCGCCCGCGAGGTGGAGGTGGATGTCCGCGAGCGGTTCGGACTCCGCGCCCACGCCACGGGGACCGTCGAGGTCGCCGAGCCCGGGACCCTCCGCGAACTCGCACCCGAGGTCTTCTCCCGATTCCACGCCCGGACCACCGGCTCCGTGGGACGCCAGAGCGCCTACGCCATGAGGGTGTCCGGAACGTGGGGCCGCGACAAGCCGGAGCTGGACCGGGGGTTGCGCGCGGCCGTGCACTACGCGGATGGGGGCGCCGCCGACGGCTACGTCAGCTACCGTTTCGCCGGCTGGGACAAGGAGCCGCGCACGCTGGAGGTCGCCGACCTCGTCGCCGCGACCGACGATGCCTACCGGGAACTCTGGCGGTACCTGGCCTCTGTGGACCTGGTGGAGCGCGTCGTGTTCAGCGCGGCGGCGGAGGACGATCCGCTGCCATGGTCCATGGCGGACAGCCGCGGATATGCCGTGAAGGGGGCGGAGGACGTGCTGTGGCTGCGGGTGCTGGATCCGGTCGCCGCCCTGGCGGCGCGCGCCTGGCCGACGGACGGCACCTGCGCGCTGGAGGTTCTCGACCCGCTCGATATCGCCTCGGGACGGATTCGTGTCGCCGCCGAAGGTGGCCGGGCCACCGTGGAACGGCTGGACGCGGACGCGCCCGTCGACGCCGTGGTTCCCGTCGACGTGCTCGGCTCGCTGTTTCTGGGCGGTGTCTCCGCCGCGACCCTCGCCGCCGCGGGACGGCTTCCCGGCGCCTCGGAGGCGTCCGTGGAACTGATCGACCGCATGTTCGCAATGGGCGCGCCGCCGTACTGCATCACACATTTCTAGTGCCGGTTCGAGTGGCGGGCGCCGGGAACGACCGCCGTCGGGCGAACTCCCGCGACGGCGACCGGTGTCCTTTGACCGCCGTTGCCGTAAGCGGCTAGACTGGTCGGGCATGTCCTGCGCGCTGTCGCGCGCGGAAATCGTGCGTTGAATCCAATATTTCGGAATATGCCGGGACTTCCGGCTGCCCGACCCATCAGAGACTATCCACATCGGAGCCCCTACTACATGACCATCACCTCCAACGAGAAGACTGGTACCCCGCAGGTCGCCATCAACGACATCGGTACCGCTGAAGACTTCCTCGCAGCCGTCGACGCCACCATCAAGTACTTCAACGATGGGGACCTCGTCGAGGGCGTCGTCGTCAAGGTCGACCGCGATGAAGTTCTGCTCGACATCGGTTACAAGACCGAGGGTGTCATTCCTTCCCGCGAGCTTTCCATCAAGCACGACGTCGACCCGGGCGAAGTCGTCGCCGTCGGTGACAACGTCGAGGCTCTCGTCCTCACCAAGGAGGACAAGGAAGGCCGCCTGATCCTCTCCAAGAAGCGCGCTCAGTACGAGCGAGCCTGGGGCGACATCGAAAAGATCAAGGAAGAGGACGGCGTCGTCACCGGCACCGTCATCGAGGTGGTCAAGGGCGGCCTCATCCTCGACATCGGCCTGCGCGGCTTCCTGCCCGCGTCCCTCGTCGAGATGCGCCGCGTGCGCGATCTGGCCCCGTACATCGGCCAGCAGATCGAAGCGAAGATCATCGAGCTGGACAAGAACCGCAACAACGTGGTCCTTTCCCGCCGCGCATGGCTCGAGCAGACCCAGTCCGAGGTTCGCTCCACGTTCCTCAACAAGTTGGAAAAGGGCCAGGTCCGTCCCGGCGTCGTTTCCTCCATCGTCAACTTCGGTGCCTTCGTGGACCTGGGCGGCGTCGACGGCCTGGTGCACGTTTCCGAGCTGTCCTGGAAGCACATCGACCACCCGAACGAGGTTGTCGAGGTCGGCCAGGAAGTCACAGTCGAGGTTCTCGAGGTGGACCTGGACCGCGAGCGCGTCTCGCTGTCCCTCAAGGCGACGCAGGAGGATCCGTGGCAGACCTTCGCCCGCACGCACGCACTGGGCCAGGTTGTCCCGGGTAAGGTCACCAAGCTGGTTCCGTTCGGCGCGTTCGTCCGCGTCGAGGACGGCATCGAGGGCCTCGTGCACATCTCGGAGCTGGCCGTGCGCCACGTCGAGCTGGCCGAGCAGGTTGTCTCCGTGGGCGACGAGCTGTTCGTCAAGGTCATCGACATCGACCTCGAGCGCCGCCGCATCAGCCTGTCGCTGAAGCAGGCCAACGACGGTGTCGATCCCGAGGGTTCCGAATTCGATCCGGCTCTCTACGGCATGGCCGCGGAGTACGACGAAGAGGGCAACTACAAGTACCCCGAGGGCTTCGATCCGGAGACCAACGAGTGGCTCGAGGGCTTCGAGTCCCAGCGCGCCGTTTGGGAGCAGCAGTACGCCGACGCCCAGACCCGCTGGGAAGCGCACAAGAAGCAGGTCGCGCAGCACGCCGCCGAGGACGTTGCGGCCACCGAGGGTGGCGGCGAGTCCGCTTCGACCAGCTACTCCTCCGAGGTTCCGGCCGAGGACGCCGGCACGCTGGCTTCCGACGAGGCTCTCGCCGCACTGCGCGAGAAGCTCACCGGCGCCTAGGCAGTCCGCGTCAGACGGCGCCCGCGCCGACTGACGTAACACGAATGAGGGCCCCCACGCCGAAAGGCGAGGGGGCCCTCGTTCGTTGCCGGCAGATCGTCGGGGGAGACGCGGTGGAGCGGCTAGGCCTGCGGCCGCGTGGAAACCGTGACCGTGAACTTGGGGTTCCGGGCTACTTGCCGCGTGGGGCCGACGAGTCTCTGCAGGTGCGGGCGGTAGGCCAGGGGAGAATTCCACACGCACCAGAGTTCGCCGCCGGGGGCCAGCACCCGGCCGGCTTCGGCGATCAGCTTCAGAGCGATCCCCGCATGGACCGTGTTCCCCATGTGGAAGGGCGGATTCAGCACGACCAGCTGTTCGGAGCCGTCCGCCAGCGCCGACAGCCCGTCGTCGCGCACCGCCTCGACCCGGTTCGAGACGCCGTTTGCCGCCGCCGTCGCCGCGGTGGAGGCGACCGCCGAGGCCGACTGGTCGCAGGCCAGCACCCGCAGGTCGGGCCGGGCAAGGGCCAGATAGCCGGCGATGGTGCCGTTCCCGCAGCCCAGGTCCACGGCCCGTTGCGCGGGTCGGGCACCCGCAAGCAGGGGAAGCAGCAATCGCGTGCCCGGATCGAGCTTGGCGCCGCCGAAGGTGGCCGCAAAGGCGCACAGCGTCAGCGGCGCGGGCAGCCCGACGTCGTGGGCCGATGTCAGCGGGAAGCGGTCGGCGGGACGTTCGGTGGCGGGCCGGGGCGACGCGGCGGTGAGCACCCGGGCCTTCTGCCGGGCAAGCCCTGCCGAAACGGACGCGAAATGCCGTCCGAGCACGTCGTTCATCGCGCGGGTCATGTGCTTGACCCGGCCTCCGGCGAGCAGCACGACGCCGGGGTCCGCGTGGGCGGCAACCATCCCGGCGAACTCCTCGAGGGCGTCCAGCGAGCGCGGCAGCTGAAGGACGACGAGCGTGGCTCCGGCAAGCAGTGCCGGACCCAGCGCCTCTTGGCGGTACGCATCGGCGGGCAGCCCGGGCAGCAGCCGGTCCGCGTTCGCCGCGAGTGCGCGGACCCCGGAGAGCCCGTCCTGGTGGACGCGCAAACCGTGTGCGCCCAGTGCGGCGGCGCCCAATACCAGCGCGCCGTAGTGGTCGTTGAGGACCACGACCTTTCCCGGGGCTGCCAGCCGCCCGGTTTCGGCGGCGGTGTGCAGCAGCAGGCGGTCCGCCGCGTCGTGCGCCTGTAGGTTTTCGGCCTCGGCGTCGGGCCAGCGGCGCAGCGCCGTGAAAACAAGGCCGGCAGGCATCGGATCATTCACCGCAGGTCCACCCAGTCGGTTCCCAGTTGCACGGCCCGTCCCGAACCGGCGGTCAGCGTCGCGAGCCGCTCGTTGAATCCAGCCAGAACGGCGGCGTCGTCGGGCAGCGCGATGCGCAGGGTCACCCCGGAGGGTCCGTAGTCGGTGCCCAGGACCGTGGTGCCGGCGGCTCGGAGTTCGTTTTCAAGCCGGCCGGCGTCGGCGTGGTGCGCGTCGATGCCGTAGCTGCACATCCGCTGGCGGCGCAGCAGGACGGCGCCGTCCAGCGCCGCGGAGACCGATTCGGAATAGGCGCGGACCAGACCGCCTGCGCCGAGCAGGACCCCGCCGAAGTAGCGGACCACGACGGCGACGGTGTCGGAGAGCCCGGCGGTGTCCGGAGCCGTTTCGCGCTTGGCGAGTGCGTCGAGCATCGGGACGCCGGCGGTGCCGGATGGCTCGCCGTCGTCGTTGCTGCGCATGGCCATGCGGTCGGGACCCAGTATGTACGCGCTGCAGTGGTGGCGGGCGTCGAAGTGGGTCTTGCGGAGTTCGGCGACCACATCCCGGGCCGCGTCCTCGGTCTCCACGCGGCGCAGGTGGGTGACGAACCGGGACCGCTTGACCACGATTTCGTGCACGTGGTCGCCCTCGACCGTTGTGTACGCCGTCGCACGGCTTTCAGTGGCAGTCACTGCTCAAGCCTAGCGGCGGCGGAAGGCCCATTGTTCGCCGGTGGAGGTGGTGCGAGAATGGCGCGTGGGGGGATCGTGGGGAGACACGGATCGTGCTGAAGTTGAATTTGCTGGGCGAACAGCGCCTCACCGATGCCGGAGCCGAAGTGGGTGTCGGCAAAGCCCGTGCCCTGGACCTCCTTGCCTACTTGGTGCTGCACCCCGGCATGCTCGTTTCGCGGCAGGTGCTGGCCGGAACCTTCTGGCCCGATTCCGCGGATGCGCAGGCGCTGACGAACCTTCGGCGCGAACTCCACAACCTGCGTTGCCTGCTGGGCGGGTCCGGGCGCCTCGAGACGGCGAACGGCGCCATCGGATGGGTTCCCGACACGGGCGTGCGCATCGATGTGGAGCTTTTCACCGGCGAGGGGGCCGCGGCTCGGAACGCCGCGGCTCGGAACGCCGCGGGACGGGGCGACGTCAGGGGATTCCTACGGCATGCTGACGCCGCCCTGTCCAGCTACCGCGGGGAACTGATGCCTGGGAACTATGCGGACTGGGTGGGTCCGCTTCGCGAATCGCTGCAGGGCGAATACTCGGGACTCTGCTCGGAGGCGACGGCGGCTTGGCTGAGGCTGGGACAGGCGGAACGGGCGCTGGGGCCGGCGCGACGGGGAGTGCAGGTCGCACCCCTTTCCGAAAGCGGGTACCGCGACCTGATCGGGGTCCAGTTGGCGCTCGGAGAGCCAGCGGCAGCCATGCACACGTTCCACGGCTGTTGCCAGATGCTCGAGGGGGAATTGGGCGTGGGCCCGGGGGAGGAGACCCGGGCCCTGGTGTCCGGACTCTCCGGGGAACACGGGCGCACTTCGCGGCGGGAACGACTGCAGGATCCCATCGGCAGGGCCCGGGAGATGGCGACACTACGCGCCGCCTGGGACGCCGCTGCTTCCGGACACGGTGCCGTGATGCTCCTGACGGGAGGCCCGGGAGTCGGGAAGACGCATCTGGCCGAGAGCCTCGCGGCCGGTGCAGCCGCGCGTGGAGCCCTCGTCGCGAGGGCGCGGTGCTTCGACGGCGGAGGGATGATCCCGCTGGCGCCGTTCGCCGCGTGGCTGCACACCAGCGGGTTTGCCGCGGTGCTGCGGGATCTCCCTCCCCGCATCCAACGCAACGTGAGCCGGCTTCTGCCAGGTGTTGGAGGCGGCACGGCGGCGCTCCCCTCCGCGGCCGCGGACGGTGAGCGCGCCATGGTCGATGCGTGGCAGCGCTTCGGCTACTTCGAGTCGCTGGCCCGCGGCATCGGGGCCGCGGGCAGGCCCACCTTGCTCGTGCTGGACGACCTGCAGTGGTGCGACAGCGAAACCGCCGCGCTGATCCACTTCCTCCTTGCGGGGGAGTACGCGCCGGGGTTGATGCTGGTCGCCACGATGCGCACGGGCGGTTCCCTCCCCGGCGGGGCCGTTGCCGGCATGCTGGCCTCGCTGCGGACCAGTGGCTGCCTCCACGAGATTCCCCTGGAACCATTCGGCGAAGCGGATACCGCCGCCCTCGCCGGCGCCCTGCGCGGAGGCCCCCTGAACGACGGTCAGGCGCGAATGCTCAGGGCGGCGACGGGAGGTTATCCGCTGTTCATCGTCCAGACCGCCCGCATTCTCCCGGAGGAAGCCGACGGATCTCCACATAAGCTTGGCGCGGTGCTCGGGAACAGGATATCCGGATTGGATCCCGAGGCCAGGGCAGTGGCCGGGCTGGTGGCGGCCAACGGACGGGAAATCGGCATGGGCTTGCTCAATGCCGCAACCGATCTCCCGGCGGGCGAGCTGGTGGCGGCCGTGGACGAACTGTGGCGCCTCGGCATCCTGGTTCCCGTGGGCCACGGTTACTACTTTGCGCACCAATTGCTGGCGGACGCCGCCTACCGGCCGTTGACCCCCGCGCAACGGTGGCTCCTGCACACCCGGCTGGCCGCGTCCCTCGAGGCGTTGCACGCCGAGGACCTGGATGCCGTGGCGGCCCTGCTCGCCGAACAGCATGCCCTGGCCTCCAACCCGGCCAGGGCGCTGCACTTCCGGATGCGTGCCGGAGCGGCGGCGGCCGGCGTGTTCGCTAACGCAACGGCGCTGGAAAGCTACCGACAGGCGCTGGACATCGTCGCGGGCTTGGATCCCGGAGCCGGCCGCGATGCGGCGGAGCTGGACGCGAGGCGCCCCATGTCTCCGCCGCTGACCGCCCTTCACGGGTACTCCTGCGCGGAGCTGCTGGAGAACCTGGAACGATCGGTCGTCCTGGCCGAGCGGTTGGGGCGCCCACGCGTGGTCGTGGCGAGTCTCATCGGCCTGTTCTGCGGGCGGCATGTTCAGGGACGTATCGAACAGTCCTACGCGATCGGCCTACGCGCCCTGGAAATCACCGCGGACGACGCCGACCTGGCGGCCCAGGCGCACTTTGCGGTGGCAGGGGCCGCCCTTGCACTGGGGCGGCCCGGCGAGGCGATCGAACACTTCGCCGCCTGCTACACAACGGTAACGCCCGGGTACTCCACGATCCTGGGAACGCGCATCGAGATCCACGCGCGGGCCTGGGCCTCGCACGCGCACTGGCTTGCCGGAGATCGGGACGGGGCGCGGCTCCTGGCCTCCGAGGCCCTTAACCGCTCGGCAGCGGCCGAACATCCCTACACCCGGGCCGTGGCACTGGCGTACGTTGCGCTATTGCGCCAACTGTCGGCCGACGCGGAGGGGCTCGGCGAGGTGGTGGACGAGTTGCTCGGGCTGTGTCGCCGCTACGACATCGCCTACTACGGACAGTGGGCGGAGATCTTCGCCGGATGGAGCACCGGGGGAGCCTCCGGCGCGCGGCGGATCCGCACAGCGATGCTGGCCCTGGAGCACCAGGATGCCGTGGTGCGAATGACGTACTGGCACTCGCTGTTGGCCGACGTCCTCGTGCGCGACCACCAACCCGTGGCGGCGCTCGCCGAAGTCGATGCGGCGCTCGAGGCGGTCCGATCGCGCCAGGAAAACTGGTGGGCGGGGCATCTCAGGGAGCAACGCGAACGGTTGGCCCGAACGGCCGAACGCTCCGCGAACGCCCGGCATCCTATCGTGGGGACCATCAACCCACCACGCCCACCAGGGAGTACGCCATGAGCCTCTCAACACCGACGGCCGCCACCGCGCATGCGGACTTCGACGAACTCGCCGCGCAGTTGCGCGGAAGCCTGACCCGACCATCGGACGCGGGCTATGACGCGGCGCGCGCCGTGTACAACGCGATGATCGACAAGCGCCCCGCGGCCATCGCCAGGGTCGCCGATGCGGCCGACGTCGTCGCTTGCGTCAATTTTGGGCGCACGCATGAGCTGACCGTCGCCGTCCGTGGAGGCGGGCACAACGCCGGTGGACTGGGAATCGCCGACGACGCGCTGGTCATCGACTTGGGCGGTCTCCGCGGCACCACCCTCGACCTGGCGGCCCACACCGTGCGCGTCGACGGCGGCGCCACCTGGGGCGACGTGGACCACGCCACGGTGCCCTTCGGGGTGGCGACGCCCAGCGGATTCATCGCCTCCACCGGCGTCGGCGGGTTGACGCTCGGAGGCGGTATCGGCTACCTGGCGCGCCGCTTCGGGCTCACCGTGGACAACCTGCTCTCCGCGGACGTGGTGCTCGCCGACGGTTCGCTGGTCAGGGCAGACGCGGACCGGCATCCCGATCTGTTCTGGGCCCTGCGCGGCGGGGGAGGGAACTTCGGCGTCGCCACGTCCTTCGTTTTCCGCACCCATGACATCGGTGAGCACGGGTTGATCATTGGGGGACCCGTGCTCTACGACCTGGCCGACACCAGCGAGGTCATGGCCTGGTACAGGGAACTGCTCCCCACCTTGCCGGCAGAGCTGTCCGGCTGGATCGGCATCATGGCGATTCCGCCGGCCGCGCCGTTCCCCGAGGAACTGTGGGGCAGGAAATCCTGTGGCATCGTCTGGTGCTACACCGGCGCCCACGAGCGCGCGGGCGAGGTGCTGGGACAGGTGCGGGAGTTCGGCAATCCCCTGCTGGTCGGCCTGCAGGAAATGCCTTTCAATGTGCTGCAACAGGCCTTCGACGGGCTGTATCCCGCTGGGATGCAATGGTATTGGCGTGCCGACTTCGTCGCCGAGATCTCCGACGCGGCCATTGGGATCCATGCCAGGCATGGGGCTGCGCTGCCCACCGGACACTCCACCATGCACCTGTACCCGATCGACGGGGCAGCGGCCCGGGTGGGGACCGGCGACACCGCCTTCGCCTACCGGCAAGGGGGCTGGGCCGGAGTCATTGTGGGGGTCGACCCCGATCCGGCGAAGGCGGAGCTCATCAGCGACTGGGCGCGCTCCTATTCCGAGGAGCTCCACCCCACCACCGCGGGGGGAGCCTACGTCAACTTCCTCATGGACGAGGGACAGGACAGGGTCCGAGCGGCATACCGGGGCAACTACGAGAGGCTGGCCCGCATCAAGGCCATCTACGACCCCGCCAACCTGTTCCACGTCAACCAGAACATCCCCCCGGCCGAAGGCGCCCGATAGGGTGGGGGAATGCTCAATGTTGGACTGACCGGCGGGATCGCCGCCGGAAAATCGGCCGTCGCGTCGCGGCTTGTCGAACTCGGAGCCGTCCTCATCGACGCCGACGCGATCGCCCGCGAGGTGGTCGCGCCGGGGACGGAGGGACTGGCCGCCGTGGTCGAGGCGTTCGGTGACGGCGTGCTCGGGACCGACGGCGCGCTGGATCGGCCCGCGCTCGGTGCGCTGGTCTTCGCCGACGAACCGGCTCGGCTGAAGCTCAACGGGATCGTGCACCCGCTGGTCCGTGCGGAGGCGGCCCGCCGGCGTGCGGCGGCCGCACCCGGAGCCGTCGTGGTCCAGGACATCCCCCTGCTGGTGGAGACCGGGCAGGCCGGAAACTTCGATCTGGTCGTAACAGTCCAGGCGCCGGAGCCCGAACGGATCCGCCGCATGGTTCAGGACCGCGGCATGGCCCGGAGCGAGGCCGAATCCCGCGTATCCGCCCAGGCCACGGACGCCGAACGCGCGGCCGCGTCCGACGTCGTGCTGGAGAACTCGGGAACCCTCGGCGACCTGCTGGCGTCCGTGGACCGCCTCTGGAATGAACGGATACTGCCGGCGGCGGCCGTGCGCGCCCCGGGGAAGCCCGGGGCCGGACCGTGACGCCGCGCGCGTCCGATCCGACGCCGGGTTTCGAATTCGGGGACGGCATGCGCTGGGTGCGGCGGACCTTCTCGGCCATGGCGGCTTGCCTGCTGGTCGCCCTCGTGCTGTGGCTCGCGGTCGGGGGGCGCGCTGAGTTCACCACGTCCTCCGCTCCGTGGACGTGGCGCGTGCTGGTCCCCGGTTGGCTGGCCGGACTCGGAATGGTGCTGGCCGTCGGCGGGGGAGTGTTGTTCGCGCGCGAGTTGGCGGGTTCCATTCTCGGCCGATTAAGCCATCGGCGGTAGTGGCGCAATGCGTCCGGGGCCGGGCGTAGCCTTGTCCCATGAGTCTTGCCCAGCAAATCAACCGCGTCGTGGCGCCGTTCGAGGTGGTCAGTGATTTCCAGCCCGCAGGGGACCAGCCGCAGGCCATCGGCGAGCTGACCGAACGGATCAAGGGCGGTGAGAAGGACGTCGTGCTGCTGGGTGCCACCGGCACGGGAAAGAGCGCGACGACGGCGTGGCTCGTCGAAAAGGTGCAGCGTCCCACGCTGGTCATGGTGCAGAACAAGACCTTGGCGGCGCAGCTGGCCAACGAGTTCCGCGAGCTGCTGCCCAACAACGCGGTCGAGTACTTCGTTTCCTATTACGACTACTACCAGCCCGAGGCCTACGTCCCGCAGACGGACACGTTCATCGAGAAGGACTCCTCGATCAACGAGGAGGTGGAGCGGCTGCGGCACTCGGCCACCAACGCGCTGCTGACCCGGCGCGACGTCGTTGTGGTCGCCACAGTGTCCTGCATCTACGGCCTCGGCACTCCCGAGGAATACGTGGCGGGGATGGTGACGCTGCGCCGGGGCATGGAATTGAACCGCGACGACCTCCTGCGGAAGTTTGTGTCCATGCAGTACGCGCGCAACGACGTGGACTTCCACCGGGGAACCTTCCGCGTGCGCGGCGACACCGTCGAGATCATCCCGATGTACGAGGAGCAGGCGCTGCGCGTCGAGTTCTTCGGGGACGAAATCGAAAAGATCTTCACGCTCGATCCGCTGACGGGCGAGATCATCCGGGAGGAGACGGAGATGTACGTCTTCCCGGCCAGCCACTACGTCGCCGGGCCCGAGCGCATGAACCGGGCCATCACCGACATCGAGGACGAGCTGCGGGTGCGTCTGGAGGAACTGGAGTCGCAGAACAAACTGGTCGAGGCGCAGCGCCTGCGGATGCGCACCACCTACGACCTCGAGATGATGCAGCAGATGGGCTTCTGCAACGGGATCGAGAACTACTCCCGGCACATCGACGGACGCGGACCCGGCACGGCGCCGCACTGCCTGATCGACTACTTCCCGGACGACTTCCTGCTCGTTGTCGACGAGTCGCACGTGACCATCCCGCAGATTGGCGCGATGTACGAAGGCGACATGTCCCGCAAGCGCACGCTGGTGGAGCACGGGTTCCGCCTCCCGTCCGCCATGGACAACCGTCCGTTGAAGTGGGACGAGTTCCTCGAACGCATCGGCCAGACCGTGTACCTCTCGGCGACGCCGGGCAAGTACGAGCTCGGAAAGGCCGACGGGACGGTCCAGCAGATCATCCGCCCGACCGGCCTGATCGACCCCGAAATCGTCGTCAAACCGACGAAGGGCCAGATAGACGATCTCCTGGACGAGATCCGCGAACGGACCGAGAAGAACGAGCGAGTGCTCGTCACCACGCTGACCAAGCGTATGGCGGAGGACCTCACGGGCTACCTCACGGAGCACGGGGTCAAGGTCGAATACCTGCACTCCGATGTCGACACACTGCGCCGCGTCGAGCTGCTTCGCGAACTTCGGTTGGGCGTCTTCGACGTGCTGGTCGGCATCAACCTGCTGCGCGAGGGGTTGGACCTGCCGGAGGTTTCCCTGGTGTCGATCCTGGACGCGGACAAGGAGGGCTTCCTCCGCTCGGGGACCTCGCTGATCCAGACGATCGGCCGCGCGGCCCGCAACGTGTCCGGCCAGGTGCACATGTACGCGGACCGCATCACGGACTCCATGGCGCACGCGATCTCCGAAACCAATCGGCGGCGCGAAATCCAGATGGCATACAACAAGGAAAAGGGCGTGGATCCACAGCCGCTGCGGAAGCGGATTGCGGACATCACGGACCAGATCGCCCGCGAGGACGCCGACACGCAGGAACTGCTGAACAACCAGCGGCTGGCCAAGGGGGCCAAGCGCAGCAAGTCGGCCAAGGACAGGGGCGAGGCTGCCGTCAAGCGGGACGGGCTGGCCGCGGTCCCCGCGGAGGACCTCGTGGACCTGATTACGCAACTCACCGATCAGATGCACGGAGCGGCCGCGGAACTGCAATTCGAGTTGGCAGCGCGTCTGCGCGACGAGGTGGGGGACCTGAAGAAGGAACTGCGCCAGATGAAGAACGCCGGGCACGCGTAGGTCCTGCCCTGCGATAGACTGTTCCGAGCGTAGGGGAGTATCCCGAACACTGTGGACGTCAGCACGCGGGGCAATGGGGCACCGCCGGGCGCAGTGGCCGGACCCGGACACCGGGCGGCGGAGAGACTTGCGGCAATCACTCGTATCCGCAATCGGTGCTTCGCGCCGCCCCCGAAAGGTCACCTGTGTCAGACCAGCTTTCCACCCAGTTCCAGACCATCACGTTCGTGGTGCTCGGACTGGTCCTCCTCTTCGATCTCCTCTACGTGGTAAAGCGACCGCACGAGCCCTCCATGAAGGAAGCCGGCCTGTGGGTCGGCTTCTACGTCACCCTCGCCCTGGTGTTCGCCGGCCTGATGTTCTGGCAGGCCGGGCCGGACTACGGCCAGGAGTTCATCGCCGGGTGGGTCACCGAGTACAGCCTCAGCGTGGACAACCTCTTCGTCTTCATCATCATCATGGCCAGGTTCTCCGTGCCGCGCAGGTACCAGCAGGAGGTGCTGATGTTCGGGATCATCATCGCGCTGATCCTCCGCGGCATCTTCATCATGGTGGGCGCCACCGTGATCGAGCACTTCACCTGGGTGTTCTACATCTTCGGCGCCTTCCTGCTCTGGACCGCCTGGAAGCAGGCCACGGACTCCGGCGAGGACGAGGAAGAGGGCTCCGAAAACGGCCTGATCGCGCGGCTCACGTCACGGCTTCCGATGAGCAAGGACTACGACGGCAACAAGCTGCGCACCACCGTTGACGGTCGCCGCGTCTTCACCCCGATGGTCGTCGTGTTCATCACCATCGGCATGACGGACCTGCTGTTCGCCGTCGACTCGATCCCCGCCATCTTCGGCCTGACGCAGAGCGCCTTCATCGTGTTCACGGCCAACATCTTCGCGCTGATGGGCCTGCGCCAGCTCTACTTCCTGTTGGGCGGACTCATGGACCGGCTCATCTACCTCAAGCACGGACTGTCGGTCATCCTGGCTTTCATCGGCGTCAAGCTGGTCTTCCACGCGATGCACGAGAACGAGTTGCCGTTCATCAACGGTGGCCAGCACATCGAATGGGTACCCGAGATCTCGACGCCCCTTTCGCTGGCCGTCATCCTCGGAACGATCGTCGTCGCGACGGTTGCCAGCCTGCTGAGCCCGGCCGGCAAGAGGGCCGCCATGGACGCGCGCCTGGCCAAGGACGTCGAGCTCGCCCGCTCGGACGCCGAGTAGTCACTCACGCACCCTTCTGAACAACCTCGTCCCCGTAGCGGGTGGTTGCTACGCTGGGGCGGTGAGCGAGCCAACCGACGCGGCGTTGGGCCGCCTTCCCCAAAGGAAGGCGCTCCAGCGCCGCGTTGTTTTGTCGTTGTCCGTGGCCCAGCTCTTCAGCGGCGTCGGGAACGGGGCGGGGCTGGCGCTCGGCTCCCTGCTTGCCGTGGAACTCACCGGAAGCGACGCGTTCGCGGGAGCGTCCACCACCGCCATCTCCGTGGCCGCGGCGGTCGCCGCGATGCCGCTTGCCGGGCTGGCCATCCGCCGCGGACGCAGGGTCGCGTTGTCCGCCGGTCTCGCACTGGCCGCGCTGGGCGCGCTCGGCATGGTGCTGGCGCCGGTCGTGCGCAGCTTTCCGCTGTTGCTGGTGGCGTCGGGGCTGTTGGGGGTCGGGATGGCGGCCAACCTGCAGGCCCGTTTCGCGGCCACCGACCTGGCCGACGACGCAACGCGCGGCCGCGACTTGGGACTCGTCGTCTGGGCCATCACCATCGGTGCCGTCGGCGGTCCCAACCTGATCCGTCCCGGCGCGGAGTTGGGCGCGGCGTTGGGGCTTCCGGAGCTGAGCGGGCCCTTCCTGTTTTCGTTCGCCGGACTGCTCGTGGCACTGCTCGTGCTGAACATCGGGCTGCGGCCGGACCCGCTCCAGATGGCCCGGGCCGCCACCGGGGACGCACCCGCCGACGTGAATCCGGCGGCGGCGGTCCGGGGCGCCCCGGGCAGGCCTTCCCTGCGCGAGGGGATGGCCGCGTTGCGCGACTATCCCGCGGCCAGAATGGGCATCGCGGCGATCGTCGGTGCGCATCTGATCATGGTGGCGGTCATGTCCATGACGCCGGTGCACTTGAAGAACCTGGCCGCGTCCGAAGTCGCCCACGCCGGCCATGCCGTGGGCGGGCAGGTGCCGGCCGACGCGCTGGTGATCATCGGTTTCACCATTTCGCTGCACATCGCCGGCATGTACGCGCTGTCGCCGCTGGTGGGACTCCTGGCCGACCGGTGGGGACGGCCGCGCACGATGCTGCTCGCCCAGGCCGTGTTTGCGGCGTCACTGCTCACCAGCGCGCTGGGCAGTCAGTCCAGACCCGCCGTCGTCGTCGGACTGGTGCTCTTGGGCCTTGGATGGTCGCTCGCGACCGTGTCGGGATCCGCCTTCGTCTCCGAGAGCGTCCCGGGCCAGGTCCGCGTCCTGGTGCAGGGGGCGGCCGACGCCCTCATGGGCGCGGCGGGCGCCCTCGGCGCCGCGCTCTCCGGCGTCGTGCTGGCGCTCGCGGGCTTCGGTGGGCTGAACTACGCCGCCATGGCCGTGGCGGCCTTCGTCGGGGCCTGGTGCCTGCGCGTGGTGTTCGCTACTTCTTCTTCGCCGCGGCCTTAGCGGCCTTCTTCGTCGCGCGGACCTGGGCGAGCGATTCCGCGTCGACGATGTCCGCCACGGACTTCCGGGCGCACTCCTCGCCGTAGGGCCCGGACGCCTCGCGCCACCCCGCGGCGTCGAGGCCCCGCTGCTTGCCCAGGAGCGCGAGGAAGATCCGCGCCTTTTGGTCTCCGAAGCCCGGCAGCGCCTTGAGCCGCTTGAGGACCTCGGCGCCGTCCGGCCCGCCGCGCGTCCAGAGGGCAGCGGCGTCGCCGCCCCATTCGGCCTCGACGACGGCGCAGACCGCCTGTACTCGTTGGGCCATGGACCCCGGGAAGCGGTGTACGGCGGGGGATTGCCGGAAGACCTCGAGGAGGTCGTCGGGTGGGTAGGCGGCGATTTGGGCCGCGTCGAGTGCGCCGATCCGGTCGCGGATCTTTGCCGGGCCGGCGAAGGCCGATTCCATGGTGACTTGCTGGTCCAGGAGCATCCCGAGCAACAGCGCCAGGGGGCTCTCGTCGAGCAGTGCGTCCGCGGCCTCGTCGCCCGTGATGTGCAGAGTCATGATTCGTTTCCTTCCGCGGGGCCCCGGTGGGATGCCTGAGGTGTTTCTGCGTCGTCGGGCTGCGGTTCGGTCATCCCCAGCAGGCGCGCGAAGATGCCGGCGCCGTCGTCCGCGATGCCGTCGTGGTGGTATTCGCCCGTCTCCCAGACGCGGAGGCCGCGGACAAGGGACGCCGTCTCCACGCTCAGGTCGCGGTCTACGTACACGTCGTCCGAGTACACCGCGGCGGCCACCGGAATGGTGTTCGTGGCCAGCACGTCCAGATCGTACAGTTCCGGCCACTCGTCGATGGACGCCAGCAGCCCGGCAGTCTGTTCCAACGGGCGCAGTGCCGGGTCCTCATCGAAGTACCACGGGTAGACCATCTCCCCGGTGAGGAGCGGCTCGGCGGCGTCCGGGTGGAACGCCGGGAACTCCGTCAGGACGCGTGCCGCCGCCCAGTCGGTGGCGAACCCCTGGGCATAGATCGACTCGTGCATCAGCGCGTAGAGCGGGTTCGTCAGCCGTGCGGCCTGCGCCTGCAGCACCGCCAGGAAGGCGTCGCCGAGGCGCGCCCCGCCGGGGGTGGGGACGAACGCTTGTTCGAACGCGTGGTGCAGCTGGTCCACGCGGGTGTTCCCTCCGAGGAACTGGCCGAGCATCTGGACCAGTGCCCGCGTCACGGGCCGGCCGTCGGGCAGGCGCTCAGCGGTGCTCCCCAAGTGCTCGAAGACCCGATTCAGGACGGCGCGGTCCTCGGGGTACTCCGCGAAGTACTCCGCGTTCCTGGCTTCCATGCGGGCGTACGTGGCGCGGTAGACGCGGTCGGCGTCGCCGCGGACGGGGCCCAGGCCCCCCGTGATCAGGCAGCGTGCCAGCCCGCGCGGAGCGTGCGAGAGGTAGCTCAGGGTGCAGAATCCGCCGTAGCTCTGCCCGAACGTGGTCCACGGCCCGGCCCCCAGGATCCCGCGGATGGCCTCGGCGTCGCGGACGATCGAGTCGGCGCGGAAGTGGGTCAGGTAGTACGCCTCGGCCGCGGAGTCGCCCCGCAACGGCAGCGTCTGGCGGTTGGCGGGGGTGCTGAGGCCGGTCCCGCGCTGGTCGAGAAGGAGGATGCGGAAAGCCTTTGCGGCTTCGGCCATCCAGCCGGACAGCGAGGAGATGCGCGGGGACTGCCCGCCGGGACCGCCCTGCAGGTAGAGCAGCCACGGCAGGGACTCCGGATCCGCGTGCTCCAGGGACACGACCTCCCGGGCGAAGACCGTGATGGTCTCCCGCCCGGGCGCCGCGTGGTCCAACGGGACGGTGAAATAGTGCTCGGTGGCGCGCATGCCGCGGAATTCGTGGACGGCGGCGACCCGGTGAGCCTCGTGGAGCGTCATGGCCGGGATCCCATGTCCGCAAGGGCCTGGCCGTCCAGTCGGCGCACCGTCCAGCCGTCCATCGAGCCCGCTCCGAGGGAGTCGTAGAAGCCGATCGCGGGTTCGTTCCAGTCCAGCACGCTCCATTCGAGGCGGGAATAGCCGCGTTCGACGGCGATGCGGGCCAGATTGCGCAGGAGCCGTTTGCCATGGCCGGCTCCGCGGACGCCGGGATGGACGTACAGGTCCTCGAGGTGGATGCCGTGGGTGCCCTCCCACGTGGAGTAGTTGAGGAACCAGATGGCCGTTCCGACCACGCCTAGGTCCGTCCCGCCGGGCAGGGTGTCCTCGACGACATGCGCGAACACGCGTGGCTGGTCGCCGAACAGGCTGAGGTGGAGTCGGTCCTCGGTGTTCCTGACCGCGTCCGGTTCCCGCTCATAGGCGGCCAGATCACGGATGAGGCCGAGGATCGCGGGGACGTCGTCGGGTCGCGCGTCGCGGATGTCGCTCATGTGACCCAGCGTACCGGTGTCGCTGCGTGTGCCGGGCCGGATGCGAACCTAGCGTTGAGGGGGCTCCGCGCCGGGCGGCGCCTCTCCGAGGCACAGGGGGCGCTTGACCATGATGGGCGGAAACCACGCCGCGTGCGGCGCGGCGGCTTGGGTGGCGGCGACCACCCGTTACGAGGTCCCCGTCGCCGGATGGGCCACCCGGCTTCCGGCGATGCCCGGTGCGGTCGCCGAAGCCCTGCCCGACGCCGTGACCGTGGGCTTCGGTGCGATCGAGGCCGGGCCCGCCGGCGTGCTGACCGGAGCCCTGGTGTGCGCGGGGGCGGCCCTGCTCCCGGATGCGGACCACCGCAGCGCCACCATCGCCCAGGCCCTGCCGCCCGTGTCCAATGCCCTGTGCGCCGGTCTGGGACGCGCCATGGGAGGACACCGCAAGGGGACCCATTCGCTGTTCGGGCTCGTCGCCGCCGTCGTGCTTTCGGCCTTGGTGGGGATGTCGACGTGGGAGACGCAGCGCTTCGGGACCGTCTATCCGGGAGCCGGACTCGCGACCGTCCTGCTCGCCGCCTTCGCCGCGAAGGCGTTGCGGTTCATCCCGGACTCAATGCGCCGGTTCCCGTGGCTGGTCGGCCTGGCGGCCGGGGCATCCGTGGCGCTCTACGCGCCGGAGGACCCGCGGTGGTTCGCCGCCGCCGTGGGACTCGGGGCCGCCGTGCACGTCGCGGGGGACCTCATCACCACCGGGGGAGTCGCCCTGACGTGGCCGCTGTGCGTCCGCCGCCCGCGGAAGCTGGCCCGGGTGCCCGTGCTCCGCCACGTCTGGCGGGCCAACGGAAACATCGCCGTGCCGCTGATCGGCAACGCCGGCTCGCTGCGCGAATGGATGCTGTCCGTTCCCGTGGCTGGCTACGCGCTCGCCGGACTCTGCGTCGCCGGCACCCGGGTCCTGTGAGACGGCGGGAGCGGCGCTAGCCGAGGCGCCCCACACTCGTCACCGTGACGACGGCGGATCCTGCCTCGTCCGAGGCGGCCAGGTCGACGTGGGCGTCGATGCCCCAGTCGTTGTGACCCGCCGGGTCCTTGAAGATCTGCCGGACGTTCCAGCGGCCCTGCGCGGGCTTGATGATCAGTAGCTGCGGCCCGCGGGCCTCGGGCCCGTCGTCGATGTCGTCGTGTTCGCCGAAGTAGTCGTCCATGGCCCCGGCCCACGCGTCCGCGTCGAAGCCGTCGTGTCCGTCCAGTTCCCCCAGGGCGACGTCCTGCTCGTTGGCGAAGAGCTTGACGCGGCGGAACATCTCGTTTCGCACCATCACGCGGAACGCGCGTTCGTTGGAGGTCAGGCGGTCCGGCTGCGGGGGCAGGATGTCCTCGGAGACGTCCCGCGGGGCCTCGCCGTTGGCCAGCTTCTCCCATTCGTCCAACAGGCTCGAATCGACCTGGCGGACCATCTCGCCCAGCCACACGATGAGGTCCTGCAGATCCTCGCGCAACAGATCCTGGGGGACCGTCTGCCGCAACGCCTTGTAGGCGTCGGTCAGGTAGCGCAGCAGGATGCCCTCGCTGCGGGCCAGCGAGTAGAACTGCACGTACTCCCCGAAGGACATGGCGCGCTCGTACATGTCCCGCACCACCGACTTCGGGGCGAGTTCGAAGTCCCCGAGCCAGGGTGCGCCGCGGCGATACGTTTCGAAGGCCTCCCCGAGGAGCTCCGCGAGGGGCTGGGCGTAGGTAACCTCGTCCAAGGCGGCCATGCGCGCCTCGTACTCCATGCCCTCGGCCTTCATCGCGGCCACCGCCTCGCCGCGGACCTTCTTCAGCTGGCCGGAGAGCACTTGCCGCGGCTTCTCCAGCGTCGCCTCGATCACGGAGACGACGTCGAGGGCGTAGGTCGGGGACTCCCGGTCCAACAGCTCCAGGCTGGCCATGGCGAAGGGGGAGAGGGGTTGGTTCAGGGCAAAGTTCTGCTGCAGGTGGATGGTGAGCCGCAGCCGGTTGCCGTGCTCGTCGGGAGCGTCGAGGCGTTCGACGACGCCGGTGGCCAGCAGTTCCCGCAGGATGCCCAGCGCGCGGCGCATCAGGTCGCGCCGGCGGGTGGGCGGCTCGTGGTTCTCCGTGAGCAGCCGGCGCGCGGCGGCGAAGCTGTCCCCGGGCCGCTCGAGCAGGTTCAGCAGCATCGAGTGCGTCACCGCGAAGCTCGACGTCAACGGGTCGGGAACGCTCGCGACCATCTTGTCGAACGTCTTCTCGCTCCAGGACACGAAGCCCTGCGGCGGCTTCTTCTTCACGACCTGCCGCAGCTTCTTCTGGTCGTCGCCGAACTTCGCGAGCGCCTTGTCCATCGACTTCTTGTTCTCAATCGAGAACTCGGGGGCCTGCACGACGACGGTGCCCGAGGTGTCGAATCCGGCGCGGCCCGCCCGCCCGGCGATCTGGTGGAACTCCCGGGCGTTCAGCGGACGGGTGCGGACGCCGTCGTACTTGGACAGTGCCGTTAGCATGACGGTGCGGATCGGGACGTTGATGCCGACCCCGAGCGTGTCGGTGCCGCAGATGACCTTGAGGAGCCCGGCCTGTGCGAGCTGCTCCACGAGGCGCCGGTATTTCGGCAACATCCCGGCGTGGTGGACGCCGATGCCGTGCCGGACCAGGCGGTTGAGCGTCTTGCCGAAACCGGGCGAGAACCGGAAGCCGGCGATCAGGTCGGCGATCCGGTCCTTTTCCTCGCGGGTGCAGACGTTGATGCTGGTGAGGCTCTGGGCGCGGTCGATCGCCTCGATCTGGCTGAAGTGCACCACGTAGACCGGTGTCTGCTTCGTGGAGACGAGTTCCTCCATGGCCTCCTGCACGGGGTCCTGGGAATAGTAGTAGTGCAGCGGAATGGGACGCTCCGCATGCGAAACCGTGGTGGTGTGGCGGCCGGTGCGCAAGGTGAGCTCGTCCTCGAAACGGGTGACGTCGCCCAGGGTGGCGGACATCAGCAGGAACTGCGCCTGCGGCAGTTCGAGCAGCGGGACCTGCCACGCCCATCCGCGCTGCGGGTCCGAGTAGAAGTGGAACTCGTCCATGACCACCGGGCCGAGATCCGCGGCGGATCCCTGCCGGAGCGCGATGTTGGCCAGGATCTCGGCGGTGCAACAGATGATGGGGGCGTCCGGGTTGACGGACGAGTCGCCGGTGACCATGCCGACGTTTTCGGCGCCGAAGATCTCGCACAGCGCGAAGAACTTCTCGGAGACCAGCGCCTTGATCGGCGCCGTGTAGTAGCTGCGCTCGCCGCGGGCCAGTGCGTGGAAGTGCGCCGCGACGGCCACGAGCGACTTGCCGGATCCCGTCGGGGTGGCCAGGACGACGTTGTTTCCCTCGACGATCTCCATGACGGCCTCGTCCTGCGCCGGGTACAGGCCGATCCCACGGTCCTCCACCCACTGGATGAACGCGGCATAGGTGGAATCGGCGGTGGCCCCGCGCGGCGGGGCATCGGGCAGCAGTTCGGTGAGTCTCATGGTGCTGCTAAGCCTAGCCGCCCGGCGGACACGCCCCACGAACGCCGCCCGGCCCTAGGCTGGGGCCATGGAATGGGATCCCGCCAAGTACACGGAGTTCGCCGACGACCGCAATCGCCCCTTTTTCGACCTGACGCAACGAATCCGGGCGGACCGCCCGAGGACCGTCGTCGACATGGGCTGCGGACCGGGGAACCTCACCGCGGCGCTCGCCGAACGCTGGCCGTCGGCAAGCGTCGTCGGGCTGGGTGCCTCCCCGCGGATGGTGGGTGCGGCCCGCGGCGCCCACCGGGGCGCCAACCTGGCGTTCCGACGCCTGGAGGCCACGGGCTGGACGCCCGGAAGCGACGTCGACTTGTTGGTCTCCAATGCGATGCTCCAATGGGTGCCCGACCACATGGACGTACTCGCCGGCTGGCTGGACGCCCTGGAACGCGGGGCGTGGTTCGCCGCGCAGGTGCCGGGGAACTTCGATGCGCCCTCGCACCGCATCATGCGCGACCTCGCCGCTTCCCCCGGGTGGTCCGGGATGCTGGGTGGTGTGCTGCGTGGGCCGGACACGGTCGCCGAACCGTCCGAGTATCTGCGAATCCTGCTCCGCAACGGATTCATCGCCGACGTGTGGGAAACCACCTACCAGCAGGTCCTGCCGGGGCAGGACCCGGTACTCGAATGGGTACGCGGCACCGCCCTGCGGCCTGTGTTGGCGGCCCTCGACGACGACGCGGCCTCCGACTTCCAGTGCGAATACGGCCGTCTCGTCCGCGCCGCCTACCCGGCGTTCCCGATACGGGCGGCAGGCCCTTGACGCTGTTCCCCTTCCGCAGGATCTTCATGGTGGGACACAAGTCCTGAAGCGAATGGGTCGGTCGACAATCGACCGATTCTGACCCGGCAAGTTCTGACACGCAGGGTCGGTTCGAGCTCGGGTCACGGTCCGAACCCATAACGTGGTCCCCACATCTCGGATGCGAACTCTTTTTGACCCACTGCCGGCTGCGCCGTCGCTCCGATGCCGCGCCAGTGGGACATTCTCGGCAAAGCGAACCGCGTCCATTCCGTCCCGTTGCTGACTGAGCTGACCGGGGCAGGATTTCGTTTTCCATGCGCGGTGGGTGGCCGGTTGGACGCAGCCCGAGATCGAGGCCCTCCGGAGTGCGGGTCGCGATGCGGAAGACTTGCTGCCCATCATTGAGGTTTGGGAACTCATTGCGATTACCTTTTACTACACCTATGACCTGGAAGAGTGTCGCCCCACCGCCCATAGCTGTCTAGGTGGGCTACACCCCAGCCTGACTGTCATTTTCCGAAGTGGTCTGCACGGAATTTCAGAAGTCCTCTGCACTCGTCCCCAGTTGGGGTTTCCGTACGCGCAATCCGGAGGCTGAGCGAGAACTTTTCCGGCTGGGGCAAATGTCGCACGTGGATCCTTCGCCGACAGAGGCAGTGCCCGCCCCGCGCGGCGGCAGGTTCGCTGTCCGTTGGAAGGCCCGACCTACTGGAAGGGTGTCCAGAGCATCACGGGACCTGGGGATGCAAGGTGCTGGTGGGTCGTAGTGCGATGAGTGGAACGGAAAGTTCCGAGCTGTGTTTTCGGTCGTCTTGAATGATTCTGTAGTAGCCGACGAGTCCTCGGCTGATTCTCAGCGAAGTCACCGTCCGTGGACTGCAAATGGGTGCCTGTGATTTACCCGCAGTATGCGCCGGTGGAGGCGCTGTGCACCAGCTTGGCGTACTTTGCGAGCACGCCCTTGGTGAACTTGGCCGGCAGGGGCTCCCAGCCATCCTTCCTGGCATCCAGCTCTGCCTCGTCGACCAGCAGGTCGAAGCTGCGTGCTGCGATGTCGACGCGGATCCGGTCCCCGTCCTTGACAAAGGCAATGGGTCCGCCGTCGACCGCTTCCGGTGCAACGTGGCCAATGCAGAGACCGGTGGTGCCGCCGGAGAAGCGGCCGTCGGTCAGGAGCAGGACATCCTTGCCCAATCCGGCACCCTTGATGGCGCCGGTGATGGCGAGCATTTCGCGCATGCCCGGGCCACCCTTCGGGCCTTCGTAGCGGATCACCACCACGTCGCCCTTGTGGATGGCGCCGTTGTCCAGCGCATCCAGTGCACCCTGTTCGCGCTCGAACACCCGGGCAGTTCCCTCGAAGACGTCGGCGTCGAAGCCTGCGCTCTTGACCACGGCACCTTCGGGCGCCATGGAGCCGTGCAGGATGGTGATGCCGCCGGTCTTGTGGATCGGGTTGTCCAGCGCACGGAGGATCTTGCCGTCCAGGTCCGGCGGGTTGATGGCCGCCAGGTTCTCGGCAACGGTCTTGCCCGTCACGGTGAGGCAGTCACCGTGCAGCAGCCCGGCGTCGAGCAGCGCCCGCATGATGACCGGAACACCGCCGATCCTGTCGACGTCGGTCATGACGTAGCGGCCGAACGGCTTCAGGTCCCCCAGGTGCGGGATCCTGTCGCCGATCCGGTTGAAGTCATCGAGCGTCAGCTCAACCTCAGCCTCGCGGGCGATCGCCAGCAGGTGCAGAACCGCGTTGGTGGAGCCGCCGAATGCCATGGTGACGGCAATGGCGTTCTCGAACGCCTTCTTGGTCATGATGTCGCGGGCCGTGATGCCCAGGCGGAGCAGGTTCACCACGGCTTCGCCGGACTTGCGGGCAAACACATCACGACGGCGGTCCGCCGAGGGCGGCGCTGCCGAGCCGGGCAGGGACATGCCCAGCGCCTCGCCGATGCAGGCCATGGTGTTTGCGGTGTACATGCCGCCGCAGGCACCTTCGCCCGGGCAGATCGCCCGTTCGATGCGGGTCAGGTCCTCCATGCTCATCTTGCCGGCGGCGCAGGCGCCCACGGCTTCGAAGGCGTCGATCAGGGTGACTTCCTTTTCGGAGCCGTCCTCCAGCTTGACCCAGCCCGGCATGATGGAGCCGGCGTAGAGGAAGACCGCGGCGAGGTCCAGCCGGGCGGCGGCCATCAGCATGCCCGGCAGGGACTTGTCGCAGCCGGCGAGCAGGACGGAGCCGTCGATGCGCTCGGCCTGCATGACGGTTTCGACGGAGTCGGCGATGACTTCGCGGGACACCAGGGAGAAGTGCATGCCCTCGTGGCCCATGGAGATCCCGTCCGAAACGGAGATGGTGCCGAACTGCATCGGAAAGCCGCCGCCGGCGTGGACGCCTTCCTTGGCGCCCTGGGCCAGCCGGTTCAGGGAAAGGTTGCAGGGAGTGATTTCATTCCAGGAGCTCGCCACGCCGATCTGGGGCTTGGCGAAGTCATCGTCGCCCATGCCGACCGCCCGGAACATGCCGCGCGCGGGGGCGGCATGGATTCCATCGGTGACGACCCGGCTGCGGGGCTTGATGTCCACTAAATGTGATGGTTGCATATCTTTGCTCCGGTGTTGATTTCAAGCTGCGTATCGCCCTGAACGCGGTGGGCAATGGGACGCGTCGAGGTTTTTGGGCAGGGTCAAGGGTTGCAATATTCGCAAAATCGCGGGTCGGCGCGTGGTGGGTCAGTTAAGTCGCGAGTGTAGCGGTGCGCGCAGGTGAGGCATCCATGAATCTCAGCGCGGGTCTCGCTCGTTGGCTCGCCGCAGCCGGTGCACGGGAGTCCTGCCACTCGCTCCACTTTCCAGAATCCCGGGGTGCCGCAGGCCGGACATCTGGAGCGAAGTTTCTGTGCAAGGTCTTCGGCCGCGAGACGGATAGTTTCCATGCGCGTCGGATTGGCGTTGGCGCGCATGTCTGTCTCGAGAAAAACCTTGCCGTTGGCCGATCGGGCCAACGCTCTCGAAAAGGCGCGCTCCAGCTCGGGCCAGGCGGCGATTCCCTTACGGATGCGGGGGTCGTGCTCGCCGTCCGGGCGAACGACCAGGTGGTGTCCGGGGAACGCCGATTCACGGGCGAACGTTTGGGCCTCCGCCCAGTCCGCGGTCAGCAGGTGGAAGTAATTCGTCTTGCCTTCGGCTGTTCCAACGACCTCCAGTTCACGCTCACTATCGATCCAGATCATGAGTTCGATGTTCCAGGGGAACATCCCCATGTACGGATCCGGGCCAAACGAACCCTCGTTGGCGATACCCAGCGGCAATCCTGACAATTCCATGCCTACCCGCGCCTTCCTGCGCGCAGCCTCGAGCTGTGTGCCGGCGCGGGGAATGTCACGGGTGAAAGTACCGAGCAGATCCGTGTCGTAGCCCGTGACATGTTCGAGCCGGCAGCCGAGCGCACGCTCGAGCACCGGGATGATCACCCGCTCCTTGCCATGCTGGGTAAGCAGAGAAATCCGTTCACCGGAATAGACGGAAAGCCGGGTTGAATTGCCGGAATCAAAACTGGTCATAACTGACCTTTCACTCTGAGCGCGAACTGCCGGAACTGTCGCAGCACACCCGAAAGGTACGCATGATTAGTTAGAAAAGAACCGACGGCCGCCTCTCAGACGCAGATGCTACGTTCTACAATACCTGAAATTTTGATCGTGAATCAAATAGCGTGTGTTAATGGGATCCTGGGATGCTGGTGCCTCGGGTGGATTGCAGTCCCTGAACTTGGGGGGCGGGCCATTGCCTGCACCCCGACTTCGTAAAAGCCGGAAACGAACAAGAGAGCAACCACATGATCGATCCCATCATCCTTTTCTTCCTGCTGGGCGCCACCGCTGGTCTGCTGCGTTCGGAGTTGCGTCTACCGGCTGCGATCTACGAGTTTGTCAGTATCGTGCTGTTGCTGGCCATCGGGCTTAAGGGCGGTATCGAACTGGCCAGACAGCCTTTCGGCAGCCTGCTGCCGCAAATGCTGGCCGTCGTGGCGTTGGGATTCTTCCTCGCACTGGCCGCCTTTCCCGTGCTGCGCTACCTGGGCCGATTCAAACGCGCGGATGCCGCTTCCATCGCCGCCCACTACGGCTCGGTGAGCGTAGGCACCTATGCCGTGGCCGTCGCGTATCTTGGCAGCCGCCAGGTCGCGTTCGAAGAGCACATGCCCCTGCTTCTGGTGTTGCTGGAAGTGCCGGCCATTATTGTGGGAATTGTCCTGGCCCGGGGTCTCTCTCGAGAGACGCGGTGGAGGTCGGTCGCCCACGAGGTTTTCCTCGGGAAAAGCATTGTGCTGCTCCTGGGCGGGCTGCTCATCGGCTGGGCGGCGGGGCCGGACGGATTATCTTCGATCGAGCCGTTGTTCTTCGATCTCTTCAAGGGATTCCTGGCTCTTTTTCTACTGGAGATGGGGCTGATCACCGCGACACAGATAGGAAGCCTGCGCCGGCACGGGCCATTCCTGATGGCCTTTGGAATTGGTATGCCGCTCTTTTCGGCCCTGGTGGGGACCGGACTGGGCTGGGTGCTGGGCCTCTCCATCGGCGGCACGGTCGTTCTTGCGACACTGGCGGCGAGTGCGTCATACATCGCGGTCCCGGCGGCCATGCGCATTTCCGTGCCCGAGGCCAACCCCACCCTGTCGCTGGCCGCCGCGCTGGGGATCACGTTCCCGTTCAATGTCCTGCTGGGTATCCCGATTTACCACGCCCTCGCGGTGTGGGCACATACTTTCGCGAAAGGATGAGACTGATGCGAAACCATAAACGCAAGCTGTTGACCGTCGTCACTGAAGCCGTACTTGAGGGCACTCTCGTTCGGGACATGGACCGGCTCAACGCCCATGGATACACCATCACCGACGCTCGCGGCAAAGGCCACCGCGGCGTCCGCAGTGCCGGCTGGGAAGCGAACAGCAACATCCGCGTCGAGGTGGTGTGCGACGAAGCGACGGCCGGAGCGATTGCCGCCTACCTCCAGGAGCATTACTACCAGGACTACGCCATGATCCTGTTCGTGAGTGACGTAGACGTTTTGCGGCCGGAGAAATTCTAGGCCTGCCCAGATCGGGCCGCCAGCACCGGGCAAAGGAGCCAACGGTGGCCGGAGTTCCGTGGCTTCAGCTCCGACGGCGCACGACCATGACCGGGCAGGCAGCGTGCCGGACGCAGTGGTCACTGACGGAGCCGAGCAGCATCCCGGCGAGACCGCCGCGTCCGCGCGATCCGACCACCAGCATGCGGGCGTCCCGTGAGACGTCTATCAGGCTCTTGGCCGCGCCGGAGTGAACGGCCCTGGAGCTGACGGAGAGTTTGGGGTATCTGTCGACCCTCGTGTGCACATCCCGCATGAGCTCCCCTTGCACGGCAGCGGCGTATTCGTCAAAGGACGGCACGTATCCGAACTCCCAGCCGGGTGGCTGCGGGGCAGTAGCGATGGACCAGGCCCGCACGATGACGACGGGGACCTGCAGCTGGTCTGCGAGTCCAAGTGCCGTGTCCAGGGCGTAGTCTGCGCAGTCGGATCCGTCATGTCCGACCACGATGCTGTCAGCCGGTGCCGGTATCAGTCCGTCGCCCAAGTTTTCCTGGCTCACGGGTGGTTCTCCTTGCTGTGGGAGGCCGGAACCGCGGTTGCCGGCCAGTGGATGGCACCGCGGTCGCGGGCCAGACGCTCTATTGCGGAGGCCATACGGCGGGTCCGCCCGGACTCAGAGCCACCGCCCCGGTAGGTCATCAAGTCAGTTTCGAATGTGACCCCGGCGGTATCCAGCACCTGATGCCCGAGACGCTCCAACCGGGACATCTCCTGATTCCTGCGCTGTAACGAAGCGGACCAGGGCGGCGCCAGTCGTGAAGCCCCGCGATGGTACCGGGAAACACCGGCGGGGTGTCGCGGTCTGAAACGTGCCTCTCGATTGTTCAAGAGCGAGCTCCTTCCAAACCGCCACCGCCAAACCACGGCCGGCCACCCCACCGCCCCGTGCGGTAGCGTATTATCTATACCAACGAACCTAGATTAGCGAACTCTAGTTCGGATGTCTAGGGTGCGCGGGGTGGGCTCAGGGACGAGGACCGCGAGGAGTTCATCCAGTTCGTGACCGGCATCGACGGGATGGCGGAAGGGACGGCCCGTGGCGACGGTGTAGCTGTTGCGCCGCCCGGTCCTCGTCCTGGTGATATAGCAGGCCTCAACAAGGTCAGCTGTGATCTTCTGAGCTGCCCGCTCCGTCACACCCACCAGGGCGGGGACGTCGCGCAACCGGATCTGCGGGTCACGGGCGATAGTAAGAAGGACGTGGGCGTGGTTGGTGAGGAACGTCCAACGCGTTTCGCCGGCAGGCACGGCGGGTGTCCCTGAGTCAAAATCCTTGGTTGCCATTTCAAGGAAAATAGTCGATCGGACCCGCAGACGCCCGGTCGGCGGCTGGGAGCGCAGGGAAAGCAATCAGTCTCTATCAGTTGATGACAAGAAAGGCTACCAATGCTCGAAGTCAGTGCACTCCGCTGGATGCTCACCATCGGACTTATTCTCGGACTGCTCGCCCTGGATCTTGGACTGGCCGCTGCCCGGCCTCACGTTGTCAAGTTCCGCGAGGCCGCAATCTCATCGATTCTGTACATTGCCGTGGCCATTGTCTTCGGACTGGTCTTCGCGATGCAGGTGGGCTGGGACTACGGCGCGGAATACTTCGCCGGCTACATCGTCGAAAAAAGCCTCTCCATCGATAACCTCTTCGTCTTCGTGATCATCATGTCGACCTTCGCCGTTCCTGAGAAGTACCAGCAGAAGGTCCTGATCTTCGGAATCGCGCTGGCTCTGGTCATGCGGGCGATCTTCATCGCCCTGGGTGCAGCACTGCTCCAGCTGTTTTCCTTCATGTTCCTAATCTTTGGCCTGATCCTGATTGTGACCGCTGTGCAGCTTTACCGGCACCGCAACGCCGACCCGGACGTGCAGGACAACGTGCTGGTCCGGGTGGCCCGCCGGACATTGACCGTCACCAAGGACTACGAGGGCGGCCGGCTGTTCACCCGCATCGCCGGCCGCCGCGCGGTAACGCCGCTGTTCATAGTGCTGCTGGCAATCGGGAGCACCGACCTATTATTCGCACTCGACTCCATCCCGGCCATTTTCGGCATCACCGCCGAGCCGTACATCGTCTTCACCGCCAATGCCTTCGCCCTGCTCGGTTTGCGGGCCTTGTACTTCCTTGTGAAGGGCCTCCTGGATCGGCTGGTCTACCTCTCCACTGGACTGGCGCTCATCCTCGCCTTCATCGGCGTGAAACTGGTCCTGCACTGGGGCCACGGCCTCGATGGCCGGGTACCGGAAATCAGCACCAACACCAGCCTCATCGTCATCGCAGTAATTCTGACAGTGACCACAACCGCCAGCCTGATCAAGGTCCGCAGGGACCCCACCGCACGCGCCCACGCGGGTTCTCTCACAGCGGAGAAACCGTCCAATCCAGGGCCGACCGGCTGACCGGACATGGCCTTCCAGAACCAGCTTCAGCTCCCCAGGGCCCAGGGCCTGTGGTGGCCGGCGAATCCGGCAGGCTGCAGAACTACAGGCAGCGGCTGATGTCTCGGTGGCGCTGGAATGGGCAGTCGTCGTGCTCGTGGTGGCGCTGCTCATCATCGGCTACCTCGCGATCCGGCGCCTCGAGCTGCCGTCCGCTACAAAGCCGTGATCGCATACGTTGGGGGTGGGTAGCGGCCCAAGACCCGCCCGCCCAAAGGAGACTGCTTGCTGATCGTGATCACCGGAATTGACGGTTCAGGAAAGACCACGGCGGCACGGGCCCTGGTGGATGCCGCCCGCCGCACGGGGAAGGGCGCCCTGTTTCTCGGCAACTATGCGGGTCGCCGACAGATGTCCCTCATCAGTGCCGGACTTCGCGTTCACCTGCCACCGCGGCTGGCGGACTTTCTGGAAACGGCAGTCCGGACGTTCAACGTCCTGAATTCACACCGCCGCGCCAGACAATTTCCAGGCCTGGTGGTCATGGACCGGGACTTACATTGCCAGCTCGCGCTGCGCCAGATGCACGGACTTCCCCGGGGACGCCTGCTTCCTTTCCTCATCCGCGCGCTCCCCCAGCCCGACCTCGTCATCTACCTCGACATTGACCCCCACGAGGCCCACGCGCGGGTCCTGGCTCGGGGCACCGACTCCGAGCGGCTCGAAGACCTTCAGTCCTTGGACGAGGCCTACCACTCACTCCCGGAATTCCCCCGGTTTGCCGTCATTCCCTCTGACGGGCAGCCATCCGAAGTGCTGGCCCGGCTGCAAGCCGCCATCACCCATGCCTGCGGAAGGCCGGCCGGGGAGCACTTCCCCGACGGCCCCGTCCCCGCCTGAGTAGCCAGGACGAGGACCAGCGGGAGTGCCAATCAACGCGCCAGGTATTCTTCGTGCTGCCGGTGCGCTTCCGCCACCAGCGCCCGGATCTTGTCAATGTCCTTGGCCTTGTTGCGGTACTTCGGATCCATGGTGAGAATCTGGGACTCTTCATCGGTCAGCATCCGGTACATCCGTTCGCGTTCGGACGAGTCAGCGGTGTATTCCAGGTCGAGGTAGTTGACGGCGTGCCGGCGCGCATTGTTGATGGAGGTCTGGGCTTTGCCGGCCTTGCTCAGCAGCGACGCGACGACGGTCAGGACGAGCACCCCAACGATGACGGTCAGGGAGGTGGCCGTGCTGATCTCGATCACGGGAACGGGCTGGCCGTCGTTGATGAACGGCAGGTTGTTCTCATGCAGGGCGTGGAGCACCAGTTTGACGCCGATGAAGGCAAGGATGAACGCCAGGCCGTAAGCGAGGTAGATGAGGCGGTCCAGGAGTCCGTCGATCAGGAAGTAAAGCTGGCGCAGGCCCATCAGGGAAAACGCCGTGGCGGTGAAAACGATGTAGACGTTCTGGGTCAGCCCGAAGATCGCCGGGATGGAGTCCAGGGCAAAGAGGATATCGGTTCCACCGATCGCCACCATGACCAGCAGCATCGGCGTCAGCGCCCTCTTGCCATCCTGGATGGTGAAGAGCTTGTCCCCGTCGTAGTGCTCCGTGGTGTGGAAGAGCTTCCGGGCGATCCGGATCATAAAATTGTCGGCCTGGTCCTCGCCGTGGGCGTCCGGCCGGAGCAGGTTGCCGGCGGTGAGCAGCAGAATCAGACCGAAGATGTAGAACACCCACGCGAAGGAATTGATGAGCGCGGCGCCCAGCAGGATGAAGCCGGTGCGGGCAATCAGCGAGAAGACGATGCCGAAGAGCAGCACCTTCTGCTGGTCTTCACGGGGCACCCTGAAACTCGCAATGATAATCAGGAAGACAAAGAGGTTGTCGACCGAGAGGGCCTTCTCCGTGATGTAGCCGGCGAAGTACTCCGACCCCATCTCGGTGCCGCCGAAAACCCACACCAGGACGCCGAAGACGACGGCCAGGCCCACGTAGAGGGCCGACCAGGCGGCGGCCTCCTTGAGCGTGGGCACATGGGCCTTGCGGATGTGGAAGAAGTAGTCGAAGGCCAGCAAGGCCAGGATCACGGCAATGGTGATGGCCCAAATAAGGGGGGAAACGGTCATGGTGCTCAACTTCCGTGAAGGGTCCGGCCGCTGCGGCCGGTTCGGTTCGGTACTTCAGATGGTCTCGCGAGTTTATGCGCTGGTGGCATCCTGCACCTCGCCCACAAGTTCCTCAATAATGTCCTCGAGGAACAGCACACCCGTTGTTGTGCCATGGGCGTCGAAGACCCGGGCGACGTGGCACCCGTCCGGCGCATCGTGGCCAGGGCGTCCTCGAGATCGCTGCCGCTGAACGCCGGCGCGAGGCGCCGGATCCGCTTGGCCGGTACTGGGTCGCTGAACTTCTCCGGCGTCGTCAGGTCCATAACGTCCTTGAGGTGCAGGTAACCGGAGGGGTTCCCGTCCTCGTCCGTGGGGATGTACCGGGAGAATCCGTGGCTGGCGACGGCCCGCCGAATGTCCGCCGGCGTCGCCGAAGAGGGCAGCAGCACCATCTCAGCGATCGGCACTTCCACGTCGGCGACGGTCTTGGCCGTGAACTCGAAGGCCGCCGTCAGGGTCCCGCTGGTGTCCGTCAGGGTCCCGCTGGTGTCCGTCAGCACCCCGTCCCGGGTGGACTGCTCCACAATGTTCGCCACTGCGCCGGTGAACGGGGCAAGCTGTTGCTCGACCACTGCACGGATGCGCTGCGCCTCACGGGTTCGTCCGGACTGCTGATGCATTTCATAGACGGCGAAGGCGGTGTTGATCAGCTGCACCATGCGTCCCACAAGTCCGGCGATAATGACCAGTTACGGCTGTAACTTTTACGACGCCGCTGTCATTCTCCTCTAAGTCGTCTGCACGAAATGTCCAGAGTCGTCTGCACGGCCACCACATGTCCGCGAGGGGATCCTGTCTTGGGACGACCCTGTGACCGGAGCTCGACCTCACGATCGGCCTAGTCAGCTGCTCCACGGTTGAGGGTATGAGGAGGGCGGCACGGTCTTGCGCCGGCGCTGACCGGGCCCGGCTCGTCAACCCACGCGGCTGCCATTGTCTTGTCGTGTCCGGATGAGGCGACCGGTGAACTTGCCCGACGAGGTGCCTTATCTGCGCCATCGCAGGTGCCTCGAGTCCGAGGTGTGGGTCTCGTGCATCCGGTAGCCGGGCCATGGATGGAATGCCTGGCAGATTCAATCCTGCAGCACGCGTCAATGCGAACGGCGGGAGGTCGCGAAGACGAGAAGCAGGCCGCCGACGAGTGCGGTCGAGATGCCTAGGGCCAGGATCTCCTCGGGTGAGGGCTTGGAAATGAGGCGCTCCAAATATCGGACGGCCAGGACCAGGACCAGGGTGCCCGCGATCCGCCCCTTCAGGTGATCAAAAGAGGTGGTGGTCAGCGACGGCGGAAGATCGAGGTCGTGCACGAACAGCTCCCAGACCCCAAAGCCGACGATGAGCAGCACGGTCGCGATCAAGATGGAATCGATGCTCTCGAACAGTTTCACCAGGGCCGGATCGGAGGACAGGCCTTCTACGGCCAGGATGTGGACGAACGTCACTGCCTTGCCCAGGGCCCAAAGGTAGGTTACGGCCGAAAGGAACAGTGCAGTGGCTGCCCCGATGACGGCGGCGTACCGGATGTGTTCGATAGCCAGGCGTCGGCGGCGGCGGGGTGTCGGGTCGTTTTCCGGTTGCGGGACTGAACTGTCCGTTCGGGGCTGCATCGGGTCCTCTCGTCTGAACCTCATGGCTGCATTACTTGCGCGGACTGCGGCCTCCTGCCTGTTGCAGTAATCCGATCCTAACGGCCGCGGGCGGAACCCGCTCATCTCTTCGACAAAGGCGTCATCGTCCGCTTGGAGGCGCGGATTCAACGCAAGTGTCCTTGATTCCTTGTTCCCAGATCAAGAGTGGCGATCTTGCGCGGTGCGGTCCATGTTTGCGGAGGCTCTTCGGAGCAGGTCTGGGCCGGAAAGCACCACGGGCGCCCGGGAACTACCCCGACATTGTCACTCCGGGTCAGGTGCGGGTCATTAGGAGCCAGACGAGATACCCGAGGTACAGGACGACGAAGAGCCCGCCTTCAAAACGGTGGACCCTCCGCCCGCTGAGGAATACGGGGATGCACAGCAGCACCGCCGCGGTCATCAGGGGCAGGTCCACCTGGACGAGCTGCTCGGAGACGGTGATTCCGCCCGGGGCGGTCAGCGTGGTCACCCCGAGGATGAACGCAATGTTGTAGACACTGGAGCCGATAAGGTTTCCGACCGCCACGTCACGTTCGTTTCGCACGGTGCGATGAGAGTCGTTACCAGCTCAGGGGCAGAAGTGCCGATGGAGACGATAGTCAGTCCGATCAGGGCGTCGGATACACCCAGCTGCTGGGCGAGTTCCACGGATCCGCCCACCAGCCCGTGTGCTCCCAGTACCACCACGGCGATCCCGGCCACGAGCAGAACAGTATCCACGAGCCTGCCTTTCGGGGAGGGCCGGGGCGGCGCGGCGTATTCGGCTTCATACTCCGCGCGTACGGACGCCGACTCCCGCCGGCTAACACGCAGGATCACAGCCGTGTAGATCAGTGCGATGGCCACCAGCAGCACGCCGTCGGTCCGGGAGAGCGTCCGATCCAGCGTCATCAGCAGCACACTGATGGCTGCCAGTGCCATCATGGGTAAGTCGAAGCGGAGGATCTGACCGTGCAGTGTCAAGGGGCGCAGCAGAGCGCTGAGCCCCAGGATGAGGAGCAGGTTGACGAGATTGGTGCCGGCGATGTTGCCGACCGCGAGATCCCCGGCGCCGACCCACACTGCGTCGACGCCGACGGCCAGCTCCGGGGTGCTGGTGCCGATGGAGACCACGGTCAGCCCGATGACGAGGGGAGACACACCCAGCCGGGCTGCCAATCGAGTGCCTGCGCGGAGCACGAGCTCGGCTCCGGCGATCAAGGCGGCCAGCCCAACCACGATCAGCATCCAGCTCCCCATGAGACCCTGAACCTCCCAAATCCGATGGATTCCGACAAATCGTCGCAACACCCGCTCATCTCAGAAGCTCCAATGGACCCCCAGGGTCCCAGAAGCGCCGCGCCGTTGCTGGTGACTTGACGTCCTTGCGCAGTCTGCTTGCCCCTTCCTCGAGCAACATCAAGAAACTCGCACGGCAGGCAAGAGCTACGGGTGAATTCCCCGCACAACGAGCGGGGCAATGACCCACCACCCGAGCACAGTAACTTTGGCGGGATAACGATCTCAGAGACACATGCGAACCTTGTTTCGCGAGTTATTCTGCTTTAGTCTGGCTGTATCAGTTTAGCCCCGCCAACGGCAGTGGCAAGAGAAGAGGAGTTCCTGTGTCGAACCTGATCCCGTGGTTTGCTCTGGCCCTGTGGTCCGTCGCCATCGCCTTACGGTTGCATCCGCGAACCCGCTGCTGGGCCCCGCGCGGCATCGTGGGCAGCGCGGGGACGAGGACCTGTCCATACCATCCGTCCCCTGACGGGCCGGTACCTCGATGACCGGCCACGAGTGGCCGCATGAGTACCTCATGCGGCTTATTGTCCACCGTCTCTTCCCCCTCAAGGCTGGCCTGGCCCCGGTGTTGACCCGGCCGGCAAACGAGACGATGCTCAAGATGAACACGAGTACACCCCCCATCACCCTCGCCGACCGCATACGACACCAGACACCAGACACCAGACACCAGACACCAGACACCACGAGGAATGATCAGTAATGGCGATCAAGGACGACCAGTCATCCAGCTTCCTTCCGGCGATTGGCGCGAAGGAAGCGCCTCTGCGGGATCCGCACCTTCAGATCGCGACCGTCGTGGCGGAGTCGCTGGGCGTCGATTCCGCGCAAGGACTCGGTGAGGCAGAGGTTGCCCGACGCCGGGAACTGATCGGTGAGAACCGTTTGGCCGAGCGGCCGCGGCGGCCAGGTTGGCTGCGATTCCTCGATCAGTTTCGTAGCATACTGATCCTCATCCTGCTCGGTGCCGCGGTTCTCGCCGGCGTCGTCGGGGACCTCAAGGACACGATCGTCATCCTGATCGTGCTCCTGATCAACGCCTTGATCGGCTTCGTTCAGGAGAACAGGGCGGAGCGCAGCCTCGAGGCGCTGCGCGACATGCTGGTGCCCACCGCACGGGTCCGCCGGGACGGGTCGGTGCGGGTGGTCGGAGCGGTCGAGCTTGTGCCGGGTGATCTGGTCCTGCTCGAGGCGGGAGACCGGGTGCCGGCCGACGGACGGTTCCTGGTGGCGGAGTCAGTCGAGATCGACGAGTCCGCACTGACCGGGGAGTCTCAGCCGGTGGCCAAGGACACCTTGCCGGTGGGCGCCGCTCCCGGTGAGAAAGTGCCGCTGGGCGACCGCACCGGCATGGGCTACATGAACACCGCGCTCACCCGCGGCCGGGCCGAACTCGTGGTCACCGCCACTGGCGCGCAGACCGAGGTCGGCGCGATCGCGGAACTGCTTGCGAGCGGCGAGGAGCCCAAGAGCCCGCTGCAGGTGCAGTTGGATTCATTGGGCAAGCGGATCGCCCTGATCGGCGGGATCGCCATCGCCATCTACGTGACAATCGCCCTCGTGCGTGGCGAGCCTTTGGGCGAGCTGGCGCTCACGGCGGTGGCCCTCGCCGTGGCCACGGTGCCCGAAGGTTTGCCGGCCGTCCTGGCCCTCACCCTCGCCCTCGGCGTCGGTCGAATGGCCCGGCGGGGAGCTATCGTCAAGCGGCTCGCGTCGGTGGAGACCCTGGGCTCGGCTACGGTCATCTGCAGCGACAAGACCGGAACGCTGACGCTGAACCAGATGACGGCCCGTGCGCTGGTCTTCGCAGGCCAGCGCATGCGCATCGACGGCGAGGGGTATTCCCCGACAGGGTCGATCATTGCCGAGACCGCCGGGCAGCGGACCGGGGATCCGGGGCGTCTGCTGGAACCGTTTGTTCTGTGCAGCGACGCTGTGCTGGCTGCCCCGGGGGCGGGTGGCCGGGCTGGCATCGTCGGCGACCCCACCGAAGGCGCGCTGGTCGTTGCGGCCGTGAAGGCCGGGATCGACGCCCCGACGCTGCGTGCGGCGCACCCGCGGGTGGCCGAGTTGCCCTTCGATAGCGCCCGCAAGTTCATGGTGACCGCACACGAGGAGGACGGACGCATCCGCGTCTACCTCAAGGGCGCTCCCGACGTACTCCTCGCGCGCAGCACGGCGTTACTCACCGCCGAGGGAGTTCGTGACCTCGACGCCGCCGGCCGGGACCAGATGGCAAGCGAGGTCACAGCCCTCGCGTCGAGTGGTCTGCGGGTGCTGGCCGCCGCGACGACGTTGATGGACGACCTGCCCGCGGCCGGTGATTCGTCGAACGCTGACGCGTTTGAGCACCGGCTGACCGGCCTGACGCTGCTCGGCCTGGTCGGCATCGCTGACCCGCCCCGCCCGCAGGCCAAGGACGCCATCGCACTCGCCCACCGGGCCGGGGTCTCGGTCAAGATGATCACCGGCGACCACCGGGACACCGCGGCCGCCATCGCCCGGGAGCTCGGCATCCGCGGCGAAGTCGTCACCGGCACCGAGCTGGATCGGATGACCCCGGAAGAGCTGTCGGAACGCGTGGAGAGCATCGGGGTATTCGCCCGGGTCGCCCCGGAACACAAAGTCGCCATCGTCGGGGCGTTGACGGCCATGGGGCACGTGACGGCAATGACCGGCGATGGCGTCAACGACGCGGCAGCCCTGCGCGCGGCGCATATGGGTGTGGCGATGGGGCTCACCGGCACCGAGGTGACCAAGGAAGCCGGCGACATGATTCTCACCGACGACGACTTCGCCACCATCGTCGCCTCGGTCCACGAGGGCCGATCGATCTATGACAACGTGGTGAAGTTCGTCCGCTTCCAACTGTCGACCAACATCGGCGCCATCCTGTCCTTCCTCGGCGCGACCGTGGCCGGGCTCCCGGCACCGCTTACCGCGATCCAGGTGTTGTGGGTCAACATCATCATGGACGGCCCCCCGGCGATGGCCCTGGGCGTTGACCCCGCCCGACCAGGGCTGATGGACGAACCGCCGCGCAGGGCCGATGATCGGATCCTGGACCGGACCCGGCTGCTACGGATGTTGCGGGCCGGCGCAGTCATGGCGATCGGTACCCTGTCGGTGCTCACCCTGGCCGAGGGGGCCTACGGCGCCGCCGTGGCGTCCACCATGGCATTCACCACGTTCGTCCTCTTCCAGTTCTTCAACGCGCTCAACGCTCGGTCCGAGCGGCAGACGGTGTTCACGCGGCATCTGTTCACCAACCGCTGGTTGTGGATCTCCTTCGCCGCGGTCCTGGTCCTACAGGTCCTCGCCGTGCAACTGGCCCCGCTCCAGGGCATCTTCGACACCACGTCGCTCTCCGCCACCCAGTGGCTGACCTGCCTTGCGGTGGCGTCCTGCGTCCTCGTGGTCGAGGAAATGATCAAGCTCGCACGTCGGGCGGTGAGGAAGCGCTGAGACGATCGCTGACCGGGGGTGCTGCTGCGGCGAGGGCCAGGAAATCCCCCACCCGCACGTGTTCCTCCAGCGGGTGCCGAAAGCGGTTCTGCTGCACCACGGTGTACCGGTTCCGACGACCCACCCGCTCGCGGACGACATACCCGGCTTCCTCCAGGTCGCGAACGATCATTTGGACGGCACGTTCGGTGATGCCGACTTTGGCGGCCACATCCCGCATCCGCGACTGAGAATCACCCGCCAACGCGACGAGCACGTGCCCGTGGTTGGATAGGAAAGTCCAGTTGGAAGGAGGCTGCATGCGAACCATGATACGTGTTTTGAGTTACGTAGATCCATTGGCGTTGCCGCCCAGGGACATCTCGGCCCGGGGCGGTCCCGCGCGCTGCCCCTGCTCAGCAGTGGTACTCGGTCTGAAGGCGATGTATTTCCTGTTGGCCGAGCTGGTGGACCGCCTCGCCCCTCCACACCGGCCAATTCAGCAGCCCCCTTCCGTGGCCCGGTGCTCAGGACCCGGTCCCTTGAGGGAACGGCGGCCGCTCACCCACACCACGGACAAAGCACCCCTTGGAAGCAAAACCGAAAGGGAACGATGATGGACAAACCCGCCCGCCCAACGCCCCGCCCCATTGCCGCGGTTATCACCGATGGTCCTGAGGCGACGGCAGTGGCACGCCGTGCCGCGGCCCTCGCCTGCGCGCAACGACGGCCGACCGTTCTGCTGGTGCCCCTCGCGCAACCGGCCTTCACCACCGACGCCGCCATCGCAGCCCGCCTCCACCGGGAAGCGCTACGGGAGGCCGAAACCGTCGCCGCACGGGCGCACCCCGCCCTGGACGCCACCGGCGCGTTGTTCCATTTGCAGTTGGTGCGATACCGCGCTTGCCCCTTCCGCCGCGCACCTCAGTCCCAAGCCATAGCCCTGGCCTTGGCCCGCGCCGCCCGCCGGGCAGGGGCGGCCGTGATCATCACCCCATCGTCGTTGCCGGTGCCCTCCCTGAAGCACGGGGCCGAGGTCCTGTTCGTCGTAGCCGATGCGGCGCCCAGGAGCCATGAAAGTGCGCCGTCCGGACCGCTCGGAGATCGCCTCAGCGACCCTGCGCGCGGCGGGGAGCCGCCCAGGAACCCGCCACCCAATCCCGCCCCGCCTTCTGCCTAGCCACAACCATGGGCAATCGCCCGGCGGCCCCCGATTTTCGTCCGTCTCTTGGCGATCCTGATCCTGATCCTGATCCTGATCCTCTGGGACGGTATCCACCACTACCCAACCAATTCTGACAGGCACTCTCGATGAGCCTCCTAGTGATCTACCGTTTGAAGCCAGCGGCAAGGAGCTTGGGACCTAAACCAAGATCGGAGTCCTTAATGGGGCACGGACAGGAAATAGCGAAAAATGACTGTCGGCGTAGATGGCTCGGAGGCTTCCCACGAAGCCCTGCGACAGGCCCATTACCTTGCAGAGCCTCGATGGTCGCAACCTCAAGTGCCAGTCACACGCATTCATCCCTACCCGACCCTCAGGATCAAGCTCAAAACCTGCTCTGATCGGGACCACGCAAGTAGGAGCCCTTCAAATGCAACCTTGGACAAAAGGCAAGCCTGCGGCGACGACCGGCTGTTTCATACTGCTCGGTCTAACGCTGTGCGGGTGCTCGTTCACCAATCCAATCGCCACCCAGATGAGCGACTCACTCACCGACGGCGCACACGCATCAAGCGGCAACGTCCGACTACTGAACATCCTGATAGTCGGCGACTCCGCCCAGAAGCCTGGCCGCGTCTTGGGAACTATCATCAACGACACTGACCAGGACCTTATGCTCGACATCAACGTCGCAGGACAGCTCAGCAGCATCCTAGTCCTCGGTGAGAACTCGGTTCGTCTCGAGAGAGGTGAGCCGCTTCTCTTCGAGCGGGCCGGTGCTGACCCAGGGTCAATGGTGCCAATGACCGTCACATACGCGGACGAGTCCTTGACCGTGCTGGTGCCGGTCCTCGATGACTCACTGCCCTACTACGCCCCCTACATGCCCTGACACTTACTACCTCGGCTGCAACCCGTTGGTACTACCCTCACAGAGGGTGCTGCAAGAGATCCACAGTAAAACCCATCGTCATGATCGCTCCGCTTCCTCGGGCACGTTAACAAGGGGCGTCGATCTAGGCCGTCTCAAAGTTCGGGCATCTGAGTAGTGCGCCCGTCACTGAATCTTTTTGGATAGACGCCTGAACCCGCACACGATCATCCTGCACACTGGTCCCATGCAGTGGGGATAAAGCAGGGTGTGAAAGACATCAAGGGCCGTCAGCAGAATCACTCCAGTGCCTGCGGTGATACCCGCCAAATCAAGGATTTCCATGCCAGCGTACGGCCGGCAGCTCACCGCTCATCATGATTCTCGTATTCGATATCCGGTCTACGGCATTCAGTGTTTCATGCTTGAGTATCTTGGCGGGTTCCAGCCGCAGCTGCATGATTGACTTTGGTTAGTAGTTTTCGCTGTCTCTGGTGTGTGAACAACCAGAACGGGGCATTTTGCGTGTGCAATACAGGAGGCGCTGACCGAACAGATGAGCATTTTGCCCCCGGCGTGTTGTTCCATTTGCAGTTGGTAAGATACCGCGAATGCCCCTCCCGCCGCGCACCACCCCTTCGGCGTTCCCGGTGCCCTCCCTGAAGCACGGGGCCGAGGTCCTGTTCGTCGTAGCCGATGCGGCGCCCAGGAGCCATGAAAGTGCGCCGTCCGGCCCGCTCGGAGATCGCCTCAGCGACCCCGGGCACGGCGGGGAGCTGCCCAGGAACCCGCCACCCGATCCCGCCCCGCCTTCTGCCTAGCCACAACCATGGGCCATTCGCCGCCCACGGCCATCGCATCCGTTGACGCGGTGCCGTGCCACCACCTAGATTCCCGAATCGCCGAGGCGGAGATACGCGGGAGTTGGCCACCACCACCATGCGCCAACCGGCCCCGCCTCTGGTCGGGTCGTGAGCCCTCTACTTCCGAACGGACAAACCACGAAATGCCTTCCACGTTCCTTCCCGGCGACGGGACTCCTCTACCAGCGACGGACCATGCAGACAGTTCCGGGTCCGCGGCCCGGGACCAGTCCCAGCGGCCACAGTGGACACTGCTCACCAAACACGCCCAGGTACTGCTGGTCGTGGCCGGTTCCCCTGACGCACTGGTGCGGCCGTATGGTTTTGTGAGACAGCTTATTAGGAGCCCTCACTTAGATGCCCGAGCGTAAGAAGTACAAGCAGAAGTTCAAGGACGATGCCGTGGAGTTGGTGATTTCCTCTGGTCGTCCGATCGCGCAGATCAGCGTCGATATCGGCATTAACGAAGGCACGCTGGGTAACTGGGTGCGTAAATACCGTGCCGATCATCCGGAGCGTTTCACGGCGGAGGAGAAAGCAGCTGTGCCGTGGGAGGAACATCAGAAAGCACTGGCCGAGAACGCGAAGCTGAAGCAGGAAATTGAGTTCCTGGGAAAAGTCAGCGCCTTCTTTGCAGCGAAGCAACGGTAGAGGATTACTACCGGTTCATCGAAGCGGAGAAGGCCAACCATCCGATTGCCTGGTTGTGCCGAATCCTGAAAATTTCCCGTGCCTCGTTCTACCGGTGGCGCACCCCGGCAGGACCGTCACCGCGGTCCGTCCGCCACGAGGTCCTCGTGGCCGCGGTGACCGGTAAGTACGCCGATTGCGGCGGTAAGGCCGGCCGGGACCAGCTGGTCCGTCTACTCAACGAGGACGGCGTCAGCGTCTCTTCTGCCACGGTCGGGGCGATCATGCGCGAGCACGGCCTGCGCGCGGTACGGACGCGGGCGTGGAAGAAGACCACGGAGCAGGACCCGCAGGCAAAGACCGCCCATATCGAGAACCATATGCTCGACGAGGACGGGAAGCGGGACTTCACCTCCGAGGTGCCCGGGACCCGGTTGTGCGGGGATATCACGTACCTGAAAACCGGTGAGGGGTGGCTGTACCTGGCCACCGTGATTGATCTGTGCACCGGCATGGTGATCGGCTGGAACATGGACCAGCACATGCGTACCAGCCTGTGCACGAGTGCGCTGGCGATGGCCCGCGACCACGGATACCTGCACCCGAACGGAGCGATTTTCCACTCCGACCGAGGCACGCAGTACACCTCTTCCGAGTTCCAAGCCTGGTGCGCCGGTAACGGTGTCACACAGTCGATGGGCAAGGTCGGGATGTGTTGGGACAATGCGGTCGCGGAGAACTTCTTCTCGCATTTGAAAACCGAGTACTACCACCACCACAGCTTCGCCAGCAGGCTGGCCGCCAGGACCGGCGTCATGGAGTACATCGAGTCCTGGTACAACCGGAAACGCCCTAACGCAAGAGCCGGCCACCGGTCACCAGCGGCAGCTCTAACTGCCCATCAAGCCCCCGGCCAGGAACTCCTCGCCGCGTAACCCAGAAACAACCGAACTGTCTCAAAAACTTGACGTACGCATTCCAGGTGTTCGAGTTCGTTTCGTCCGTGGCAACGAGCCGCATCCCGAAGACCTGGGTGGGGTTGTCCGCCCAGTGCTGGACGATGGCGGTCGCCGGGAAGAACACCGACCCGCCCGGGCAGACGGACGAGGAGTAGCCCTTGGACGCGGAGCTCGTGCCCTGTCCCGTGATCGTCGCGGCCGGCTGCCCCGTCCACACCAGCGAGGTCGAGTTCCAGTCCTCGAGAACGCGCTGCAGGCGGATCTCCGAGGACGCGCACGAATAGGAATAGTAGTTGTTCAGACGCAGCTCGGCCTTGACGATCTTCTTGCCCGTGAGCGTCTGCGGACTGAATTTCATGTACGTGCGAGCCCGCGTGGTCCCGCCGTCGAACGTTCCCACACGCAGCTCGGTGGACCCGCCGTGACCGATAGTCGATCCCGACTGCACCCACGTGTCAGCGCCCGCATTGCCCGACCACGCCGGGTCGATCGTCACCGGATAGACCCGCTCCGCGGCCTGGAGCCAGTCGGCGTGAGCGGTCAGGATCAGGACCTGGACGCCGTCTTCGTCCACGAGCTGCGTGTCCACGGGTGTTTCCGCGGCGGGCAGACCGGATGCCGCGTCGATTTCCGCGTCCCACATCAACGGGGTGGGCGCGTGGAAGACGAGCTCCCCGTCGGCGTTGACGACGCGGATCTCGGAGTCCTCGGGGTCCAGGGACGCCACCAAGCCTTCGGAAAAGGTGAGCGGGAACCGGAGGACGACGTCGCCCTCCGGCGCCTGGTCCAGGACGACGTTGTGCTGGAAACCGGTCCGAGTCGGTTCGACCACGACACGGGCATCAGCCGTGCCGGCCGGCTCGGCCGTCGGCGCGGCGGGTGCGGGGCCGGATCCACCCGGTTCGTCCGGGGACACGACGGGCACCTCGATACCGGTCTCGTAGACGGCCTGGCCGTCGGCGAGTTCAGGTGCCGGCAGCGGTCCCTCCCACCCCAGGACAAGGGTGTGGTCGGCGGCCTCGCCGGTTCCCGTCATCTCCACCAGCGGCACCGCCGCTTTGGAACCGAGCCCTTCGCCGGCGGAGACCTCGAGCCGGGCGCCGGTGGCGGTGAACGCCCGTCCGGCGTCCGAGAACACCCCGGTCTCCGGGATCGGTTCCATGGTCCCGTCCTTCCCCGCACGGAACTTCGGCAGGGTGAAGGACTCCGACGTCCACGTCCCGTCCGGGTTGGAGAACACCTGAGACGTCTCGGTGCGCTGGGAGGTGTCCTCCACCCGATGCCCTGTCGCCCGCGCGGTGACCTGCGCCGACATCGCATCCGGCCGGGTACCGGTCTGGGTCGCATCGGCCGCTGCGGGTGCCTGGTCCAGAGGCTGGGCCGCCACCGGAGCCAAGCCCGATCCCACCAGCGCGAACGAACACACAGTCGCTGTTACGGCAAGGAAACGGCGCACGGCAACAGAAACGGCAGTGGACACCGTTACCCCCCAGGGATGACAAAACCCCCACGCACTCGGTGGGGGCTTTTCGAATGAATTGCTCAACAAATACACCAGAACTGTTGCACAGGCAATACCCAGCTTAGTCAGGGAATGCACACGTCGCGTTTCCGTGTGTTCAGGGAATCGTGTGCGCCTAACCTATGGCGTGGACGCTTGTTCAGGCACGCACCCCGCCGACATCTGGGCGGCAGGATTCTCGTCCCATTGCAACGACCGAGCCCGACGCGGCGCCACGGGATGGCCATCCCGAAGCACGGCCACCGCCTTCCTGCCACCTATGCAAAAAAGCTACAAGTGCAAAAGAGTCTCGACGTCATGTCTTGCAACCGGCGGGTATCAAGACACCCGGAGGTTTTTGGATGTCCACGAACGCCACCAGTATCCCGGTGCCAGTTTCGACGACACACCGCGCGTCCTCGTCTCGAGGTAAGGATGGCTCCGTATGCATTGGTCCAGAGCGCCTCGACCTGCTTCGTTTCTTCCGGTGGAATACGCCGATTCAGTGAAATGTCTAGCTCGCGCCCCGACTTTGGCGGATAGGACAACCTGCTTAGTGGCGGGATCCGAGCCTTGGCAGCCCGTAGAAGTCGGCAGTGCCGGCGAAGTCCGGATCCGGACCAACGTTTTCGGAGACCAGTTGCAGAAGGTCGTTCCTGCCTGGTGATAAACCGGCGTCGCTGCGGCGATCCCAATAGGCCCAGCACCGGCCCATGAGCGTTTTCGATTGGTAGGAGATCCCGAGCGGCTCGGATCCGTCGTCGAGGGATTGGCCGCGGATGACGTGGGCGAGCAAGGTGGTCAGCGTACGGTCCTCGCCCTCGATCGTTCCCGAGGTGAGGAGCCGAAGCTGCTCGGTCGTACCACCTACTGTTGGGACGAGCCGTTCCAGGGCAGCGAGAGTGTCGGCATGGTCCATTTTGATCCACCAGCCTTCACGCGGCAGCCGGATCTCGTAGATTGAGCGGTCCATTTGCCAGTCGACCGAGATCGCCCAAGGAACGTCGACCCCATTGGCGGCGGCTTCGGAAGCCACCTGGTCGATGTATTCATCGACGTCCCAGCCGACCGTCTCGGCAACCGCGGCGATTTTCGCGCGCTCCTTGCGAAAGGCCAGAAGCACCTCCGCATACGCGCCGCGCCGGGAGTCCGCCAGGTAGATCGTGGACCCGATGGTGTCGAAGCGGCCTCGACCATCCCCCACCGCCGGGTCTGTGCCCACCGGCAGGGGTCCAACGATGGAGTTTGCCCTGGCCGACAGTGCACCGTAACGGTCCTTAGCGACCCGGTACGCCTTCTCGCCATCGGTCAGAACGAGTCGGAGTCCCGTGCCGGTGCATGTGCGCTCGGTTGCCGTCGCGGTCACGCGGCGTATGTGTCGTTGACGAAAGCCTCGGCGGCTCCAAGGACCTCGCGGGAGCGTTGCTGCTGGATGTAGAGCACCGGCAAGTTCTCCTCCAGACGCGGGTTGGCGCCCATCAGCCAAGCCAACGCCACATTCTTGCCCTCGGCCCTCTCGAGTGTCTTCCACACTCGATAGCCAAGCCGCAGTCGGGCCTCGACTTCGGGCCGGGGCTCGGTCCCGTCTGGCTTTGCCCATTTATAGGGTGAAGTGCGGTCCTTTACGCCGGCCATGGACTGCACGACGGCGGCCCCCACGTTCTCTATAAGCTCTCGCACAAGATCGTGGATGTTCATGCGCGTGGTGCCGAGGTAGATCTCGTCGCGTGTGGTCGCTTCCATGTGTCAATCGTGCCACGACGAGCGACATTGGGCAACATCTAAGCGATGCTAAAGCAACTGTAAACCAACAGCCCTGAGGTCTGCCGAGGCCCACGACGAGCCTCGGCAACCGCTTGTGAGACATCGCCTATCGCAATTACGCGCTAGCTTGTGAGACAAGGAAATGGGACGGTTCGTAGAGTTTTCCATAAGTCCCGAGTGTCTCGACGCGGCGTCTTTCAACCGGCTGCTTACGAGACACGTGTATTGGTCCTGCCTAGTCAGGGGAGTCGCGGATGATCGAGTGGACTCCTTGGGGCCTGACGAGTGAGTGTCCTCGATTTCACGTGGCGTCAGTCCGGTGGCTACAGGACGCCGTCCTGCTGGGTGGTCCGGCACGTGGACGACCGCGGCCTCATTCGTTCTCGAGGTTTTGTTCCTTGCCCGATCCGCCGAAGAGGAGACCCGCCTTGGCCAAGGATTTGGCTGGCGGATACCACTGGATGGGGGTGTCGTCGAGTCGTTCGTAGAGTTCCTCGATCGTGGCGACACTGAACGAGTCGTCGTCGTCGCCGGGACCAGGGGTGTTCCAGTCGTTGATCGCATAGTCGGCGGAGTATCCGAAGTCGTCGGGGCGAGGCTCTCGGCGGCGACGCGTCTTGCCGTAGGCCAGGATGAGGACGTCGTGGCCGAGCCATGGGCCGCCGAGGACTCGGCCGGCGAACTCGCGGCGGCCGGCCAGGATCGCGTCCCAGCTCGGGCCGTGTCCCTGCTCCGGTTCGGGAGCTGCTTCCAGCGAGTGCATCTGGGCCACACGTTCGGCCCATTCGCGCCTTTGTTTCCACCTCATATGCAGAGCCTATGGCCGGTCGGGCGGGGTGGAGATCCGGCGACGTGGCACCTAGCGCTTGGTGGTAGCGGTAGTCCGTCGAGTTGGTAGCACGTTTCCGGGTACACGGTAGCGCTGGCGGTTGATGTACTGCTCTGCTGTGAAGGGACAACGCATTCGGCGTTGTCGTTTCATTGTTAAGGGCGGGTTCATGGTGGACTATCGGAAAATATTGGGGCTGTTGCTGGAGGGGCGGAGTTACCGCGAAGTCGTCGAGATCGCGGGGTGCTCGCATCGCGACGTGGCCCGGGTTCGGCAGGAGATCCAGGGCCGGGGTGTCACTTCGGTGGGTGCGATCACCGACACTGAGCTCGCGAAGTGGTTCCCCGACGGGCGCCGGAAGGTATCAGAGGAGTACGTCCAGCCCGACCTGTCGCAGGTGCTGGCGTCGATGAAACAGAACCGGCACTTCACTCTGCTGTTGGCTTGGCGCCGTTACGTCGATACCAAGGACGCGGGCAAGAAGTACGGGTATTCGCAGTTCTGCGCCCTGTTCACCGATTATCTCCGCACCCACGATTTGGTGGCGGTGCTCCGGCACGAGCCGGGCCGGGCGATGCTGGTGGACTGGGCCGGCGACACGATGGACGTCGTTGACACGATCACCGGCGAGGTGGTCAGGGCGGTGTTGTTCGTTGCTGTGCTGCCTTTCTCGGGCGTGATCTTCTGCCGCGCCTACGCGGATATGAAGTCCCCGGCCTGGCTCGACGCTCACGTTCAGGCGTTCACGTTCTTCGGCGGCGTTCCGCAGATCGTCGTTCCGGACAACCCGACGACCTCGACCCACCAAGTCCACAAGGGTGACGCGGAGCGGGTTGTGAATACTCGGTATCAGCAGCTCGCCGACCATTACCAGTGCGCGATCGTTCCGGCACGCGTTAAGCGCCCGCGTGACAAGGCCGCAGCCGAGAACGCGGTGAACGTCGTGAACAAGCGCGTCATCGGTTACCTCGACGACGATGTCTTCACGACCGTGGCCGAGTTGAATGCTGCGATCGAGGAGCGGGTGCGGGAGATCAACCACGACATCCGCCGCGCTGACGATACGACCAGGTGGGAGAGGTTCGACACCGAGGAACGGGAGTTCCTCGAGCCGTTGCCGGACGCTGCGTTCGAAGACGTCTCCTGGAAGGAACTGAAGGCCGGCCGTAATTACCACGTCACCGCCGAAACGCAGCGGTATTCGGTGCCGTTCGCTTTGGCGGGGAAGCTGTTGCGGGTGAGGCTGACCTCGTCCCGGGTGACGGTCTTCGATGGGCACGAGATGCTCTGCGAACACCCGCGGTTGACCGGCCGAAAGGGCCAGTACTCGACCCTGCCCGGCCATGTCCCGCCGCAGCACCGCAATATCGATGGGCTGTGGTCCAGGCGGTGGTTCACCGATCGGGCGCGCAGCGTCGGGCCGGCAACCGTCACGGTGATCGAGCAGATTCTCGACGGCCAGGTGATTGAGGCGCAGGGCTACCTGTCCTGCCAGAACGTCCTGGACGGGCTCGGCAAAAACAACCGGGAACGGCTGGAGGCGGCCTGCCAGGAACTCGTGAACCGCAGCGCCCATCCGACCTACTCGACACTGAAACGTCTGATGGCGGCGATCGACAGCGACGCGAAGAAGCCTCGGCCGCAGGTCCCGGCGGCCTCGACACGCAAACGCGTCAGCACCGTCGTTTTCCGCGACACCATGCCAGACGTCTATGTTCGCGATGCCTCCCACTATGCACGCGACGAGGAGGGGAAGTGATGTTCACCAGCATCGATTATGACAAGTTCCGGGCCCTGCGCGTGACCCACGTCGCGACCCGGCTGGAAGAGCTCATCCAAGACGAAGGCAACGACACCCTCACCCCCGAGCAGCTGTTCCTAACCGCCGTCGACGACGCCCTTGAGTCCCGGCGCATCAACAAGGTCGACAAACTCATCCGCCAGGCCGCCTTCCCGATCCCGGGCGCGACCGTCGCCGAGGTCGACTACCGCGACGGGCGCGGCATCACCCCCATTCGGATGCGACGCTATGCCGCCCACGACTGGCGCTCCGACGCGACGAACCTGCTCATCATCTCGCCCACCGGCGGCGGGAAAACCTACCTCGCCTGCGCGCTGGCCATCGGCGCCTGCCAGAGCGAACACTCGGTTCTCTACTTCCGGATGGACGACCTCGCCCGTCGGCTCGTCATCGCACGCGGCGACGGCATCGCCCACCAGAAACTGCTGAACGAGCTCTCCAACATCGACCTGCTGATCATCGACGACTTCCTCACCGTCGGCATCGACAGCGACGCCGCCAGCGACCTGTTCGCGATCCTCGCGAACCGCGAACACCGGCTGCCGACGATGATCGCCTCGCAGACCGGGCCGGCGCATTGGATCGCCGAACTGCCCGATCGGGTCGCGGCGGACTCGATCGTGAACCGCCTCGCCAACAACGCCCGGATCATCAACCTCGGCCAGATCGATATGCGAAGGCACCAAAACGACCAGGCCCGCGCCCACCAGGACTACTGGGAATAACACCGGAGCGGCCCGGGTACACAGCGCCCGGGCCGCTACCACCTCGCCAGAACCGCGCTACCGACTAAATGGACTACCGCTACCAGCAAGCGCTACTCGCCACGCAATGTAGCCACGAGTCCCGGTCGTCGGTGTAGAGTCGCACGCCGACGTCCTCGTCGAAGACGTCCGCGACGACGCGGGCCAGCATGGCTTGGATGTCGATGGTCACGGACTCAGTCTGTCAGTCGTGTGCCGGGGCTGAACCTCACGGCACGGCGAGCCGGGAGGGGACCGTGGACACCATCACGCGCTTCGGCTTTCCGCCCGCCAGCTTCTTCACGGCAAGCAGGTCCGGGCGTCGTGCCACGCTGCCTGCGCGTCGTCCAACCGGCTGTGTGCGCCAGGTACCGGGCAAGTCACTAATTCCCCTTTTGATAACCACCGCCGAGCATAGACCGAGCAGAAATGCCGATATCCGACGTTGCCGAGCTGTGGCCTGGATGCTGCGCTATCGGTTGCCGGCAATCGTGCGGCAGCGGTTTGGTTTTCGAGTGAGGTATCAGTACTCGTCGTCATCCAACAGGGCGCTAGGGTTTTGGGCAATAACCACCAATCCCTCGGCGTACTCTTCTGCCGCTCTGCACATTGCTTTCAGGCGATTGTCCAAAGAACCCCAAGGCCGTGCCGGTTTTCCTGCCGTAAGCGAAGGAACAAGCTCGACCTCTTGCACATCGATATCTAATTCGACGTTCAAGTCGAGCAACGCTGGACTCAACTCCTCAGGTCCGACCTTGTTGAACGTGACGATAATGCCCCCCTCGTCGATTGGCCCTTCTCGGACTGTCAGGTCACGGATGGCGTCTTTGCTGAAGGACCCCTTTACGGTTTCTAACCACATCGCAAGTTCGTGGGGTGCGCGGTGACGATCTATCCGCGCAAGGTCATGCAGGATGCGTAGGCAGTTCAAACCGGGATTCTTAGCTTGGAATGGCTGAATCCGGTGAAGGGCCTTGACCAGATGCGGTGATAGGTGTTGTAGCCGCTTTTTGTTTTCCGTCCACTCTTTGGACGTCACTGCTATCGGCCATTGAAGCTTGGACGCGCCAGGAGGTGGATTCACTCCCGAATCAATAATGGCCACGGCATAGAGACAGTTATCTAAGCCAGCGCGCAGATTCTGTAGTGCCTCGCCAAGAAGAATCGGCAGTTGAACTGGAATCGATTCCTGTCGGGCGACCCGAATTGTCCCTTGGCCCTGTTCGTCGATATCCACTTTGAGTTCGGCAGGACGCCGATCAAGGTATCGAGCCAAGACCTCGCTGAACTCATTGATGTTGTCTTGGGCACGAGTGATTCGCGCCCGCGACAGGGCAAGCTCGCTTATCGAAGTCATCGTCTACTTCTCCGTTGTGATTGAGCCGCTTCAGTCGGCGGCTGGCGCCCTATGGGCGGGCTCGGATTGGGAGACACCTCACCGCTTAGGTTGCTCTCCAAGATAGCGAGCGGCTTCCGTTATTCCGGGCGGCTCCGAGGCGAGGTCTTAGAGTTCATCCTGACTGTTGGACATAGAGAAGGTTCGCTGGTGGCGGTAGAGCGTCGCTCGGCTCCACCCGACGAGGCGTGCCGCGTCCTCCGCAGTGCGTCCCTTCGCGCGGGCGTCTGCGGCGATCGCGAGCTTGTCGGCGATCACGGCCGGATCGGAAAGTGGCCGGCCGAAGCGGGTGCCGCCTTGGCGGGCTGCGGCGATCCCGGCGGTGACGCGTTCGACGATCAGTTCGCGCTCGTACTCGGCCAGTGTGGCGAGCATGTTCAGCATCAGTCGCCCGGTCGAGGTCGCTGGGTCGATCCCGTCCGAAATGGACCGGACGTGCACGCCACGCTCGCGCAGCAGGTTCACGGTGTTCAGCACGTCGATCAGAGACCGGCCCAGCCTGTCCACCCGCCAGACGACGACGGTGTCGCCCGCCTCGGCGTAGTCGAGGAGCTTCTTCATCCCGGGGCGCTCGATCGCGGTTTTGCTCCCCGACGTGACGTCGGCGAACACGTCGCGCTTCTGCACGCCTGCCGCGAGGAGCGCGTCGAGCTGCAGCTGCGCATCCTGGCTCGATGTACTCACGCGCGTGTATCCCAATTGCCTCATCCCGCCATTCTGCCTCGAAAAACCCCTCGCAAGGCGTCGATGAGACGATTTCCAGTGAGACGACTTTCCGAGACAACGGGAGCCCCGGAATTCCGCCGCGGATCCTCGGCGCAATCCGCCCGAGGTGCGTGTATTAAAAACCTGTTGATTTACGAGACACTGCGGTGTTAGCGGCCATGAAAAACTGCCCATAGGCGGCCACGGAACTGCCCACTGACGGCCATGGAAACTGCCCGTTGGTGGCCGTGAGATCTGCCCACTTCTTTGACGTAGCCCTGCTGCTTAAGCGGCGGGAGCCTCTTCCCGGGGTTTGATAACGGTGTCTAGTCGCACCAAAGTCGCCCGGGAAGAGGCCCTAATGAAGTTTGACGGAGAAATCATGGAAATACTTGCTGCGTATGATCTGACGGGTTCGTTGCGCGCCGCCGCGGAACTCACCGGCTGCTCGCACCACACGGTCGCCCGGCACGTCGCTGCCCGGGACGCCGGTCAGCCGATCGCCGAGCCGGCCTACCGGGGCCGGGTCACTGATGCGTTCCTGCCCAAGATCGAGGAATGGATCGAGGCTTCCAAGGGCAAGATCCGAGCCGATAAAGCCCACGAGAAACTCCGTGCCCTCGGTTACGAGGGTTCGGAACGCTCGACCCGCCGGGCAGTCGCGCAGGTCCGCGCCGCCTGGCGGCTCGGCCACGTCCGGGTGCACCGCCCCTGGGTGACCGAACCTGGTCAGTGGATCCAGTACGATTTCGGCGACGGCCCAGTGATCGAGGGCAAGAAGACCGTGTTGTTCGTGGCATGGCTGGCGTGGTCCCGGTTCCGGGTCGTGATCGTCCTGCGGGACCGGACGGCGCCGAGTGTGTTCGCGGCGCTGGACCGCACGTTCCGTGTCGTGGGCGGCGCCCCAACCTACGTCCTCACCGACAACGAGAAAACGGTCACCGTTTCCCACGTCGCCGGGGTCCCTGTCCGTAACCAGCAGACGGTCGAGTTCGCCCGCCATTACGGCGTGACGGTCCTGACCTGCCAGCCGGCTGATCCCGCGTCCAAGGGCGGCGTGGAGTCCTCGGTGAAACTCGCCAAGGCCGACATCGTGCCCAAGGACACCAACCTGCGCCCCGAATACGCTTCCTTCGCCGAGATCGAGGCGGCGTGCCAGGGCTTCATGGATGAGGTCAACCACCGTGAGCACCGCGCTACCCGCCGAAAACCCGCCGCGATGCTGACCGAGGAAGCGCCACGGTTGCACCGCATCCCGGACACCGCGCACACGGTCGCGTTCGGCCTCTCCCGGTCCGTCCCGGAGAACACGCCGATGGTCACCTTCGAGAACGGTCAGTACTCCGTCCCGGCGTATCTGCTCGGCGCGGGGGTGTTCGTCCGATCCCACGGCGCCGGACCCGATGAACAGGTCATCGTCGTCCACCACGGCAGCCAGGGCCCGGTGGAAGTCGCCCGGCACCGGCGCGCCCGGCCCGGCAGCCCGGCGATCAACGACGCCCACTTCCCGGACCACCGGCCCAGGATCCCTGGCGACTACACAGCGAAGGCCCGGACGGCCGCGGAGGCGGAGTTCCTCGCGATCGGGGACGGCGCCCGGACCTGGCTGCTCGAGGCCGCAGCCGCCGGGACGGCACGGATGAACGTGAAGATGGCCGAAGCCGTCGCCCTGGCCAAGATCGCCGGGCAGTCCGAAGTCGATCACGCGTTGGGAACCGCGGCCATCCATGGCCGCTTCGCGAACAAGGACCTCACCTCGATCCTGAACGCAGCGGGTTCACGCACCACCACCCATGCCGCCAGGGAAACCCAGTCCCTCACCCAAGGCACCGCAGGGTGGGCAGCCATCGGCCAGCCACCCGCAACCGCCGAGGCCGCCGCCGTTCTGGAGGAAAGCGCATGAGTCCGGTCCCGGTCACCGCACCGGCCTTGCCGGCGGAGCTGGAGGCGCTGATGCGGCAGCTGAAGATGCCCCACGCGCGGGCTTTGGCGCCGGAGCTGATCGCGACTGCCCGCGCCCAGCGCTGGGAACCGGCCGAGGTCGTCAAGGCCCTGTTCGTCGAGGAAGTCGCCGGTCGATCCCGCTCCATGCTTGCCGCCAGGCGCAAGGCCGCGGGCTTCCCGACCGGGAAAACCTTCGACACCTGGGACCCCGCCGCATCCTCGATCCCCACGCCGACGCAGCAGGCGCTGCGGACGCTGGAATGGATCGGAAGGAAGGAGAACGTCGTGATCTGCGGCCCCTCCGGCACGGGCAAGACATTCTTCCTCGAAGCCCTCGGGCAGCAGGCCGTCGAAGCCGGACTGCGGGTCGCTTGGTTCCGCCTCGAGGACCTCGGCGCTCTCATGCGCGCCCACCGTTCCGATGACAGCGTCACCAAAGTCGTCGCCCGGATCCTGCGCGCAGATCTGGTGGTGGTCGATGACATAGGCCTCTTGCCGGTCGGCGTTGACGCGGCGGAGGGACTCTACCGTCTCGTCGACGCCGCTTATGAGAAACGGTCTATCGCGGTGTCCTCAAACTTGCATCCTGCCGGCTTTGACGAGCTCATGCCTAAAACCCTGGCAACGGCAACCGTGGACCGGCTGCTGCACCACGCCCACGTCTGCCAGACATCAGGAGATTCAATCCGACTCAGCCAGGCCTTGGCCGGAAAAGGAGTCACGCCAATGAACTAAACCCCGACCCCAACATGGCCAACGCCACCGAACATCAGGTGGGCAGATCTGGTGGCCATGAGTGGGCAGTTTTCATGGCCACCAGCGGGCATTTCTGCTGGCCGCCCATGGGCACAAACTATTGGCCATTGACACTGCGGTGACGGGGTGTGGCGGAGGCAAGGAGAGCTCCCTGTCTCCGCCACTTCTGCAAGCGCCTATGGGGCAGTGTCCTGGGTTGCGCCTCAGGAACGCCGGCGGAAGAGAGAATGCTCAACCTTTTGTGGGAAGAGCAGCTGGATGCCGCAATCCTTGGCCGGTCGGAGTCACGCAGGCCCGGCAAGCTCGTCTCCCGCTACGCACAAGACTGCCGGTTCCCTGCTGTCAGGCGGACGCCCGACACGATATGCCCCACGTAGGACGGTTTGTGGATTATCTGACTGGATGCAACCTGGACTTGCCTTCGGTTCGAACGCGACATTTTTCATTCCGCTCCCACCTAAGTGTTTGCTGGCACTGTGTGTTCATTGCCCTTCGTGATTGGGTCACCTTTCAACGACTTGAGGCTCAGCATGAGTAGTCCTGTTACAAGCGGGATTACAGCGATCGCGACAAAGACTTTCCCGGAGCCGAGTAGCGCAACAGATAGACCTGCCGCTACGGCCCCAAACGGCGTGAGAGCGAGAGAAGCTACCCAATCGACGCTTATGACGCGGGTGAGGAGACGGTTTGGAACGGACGATTGCACGTAGGTGGACCAGTAGATATTGCCGAGAGACATAAATCCAGAGGCGGCCACGTACGCGATCAGCAGGCTCCAAGTGGCCGGGAATATGACCGCAATGAGAAACACGCCCGATCCAAGACTCCAGGAAAGAATCATGAACTGGATGTACCTTTTCGGCAGTCTCAGAGAACCAGCAAGGATGGACACCGCTGCCGATGATGCTGCTCCAAGCGACAACGCTATGCCATATGTGGACGCGTCGGTTCCTTCCAAATCTGTTAGCCAAGCTGGAACCACAACTGGTTTTGCTCCTACTTGCAGCATGACCGCCAGTGAAACCCAAAGGAGCAGCAACAGGAATGTTCTGCTCCTAAGCAAGAAACGAAGCACACCTTGCCAGTCGGATCGTTCCTCCGCTATTGGACTTGTTCCCGGTACGGGGTTCTTCCTCAGTTTCACCCGCAAGATTGCGAGCGCCCCGATGGCGCAGCATGCGGCTGAAATGCCGACCGATACGGCGCCGAGGTTCGCCGCAACTAGTATGCCTCCCAGTAGAGGTCCAACCATGCCCTGTCCGATTCGTTGACTGAGTCCGTCCATGGAGTTGGCCCGGTGCAGATTTTCAGCCGTCACAAGCTGGGGGGTCATTGCATCAGCGGCAGGCCCATATACAGCCGTGCTGGCGCCGAAGAACAGCATGCAGATTGCGATCAGCCACACGTTCCTCGATAGGGAAAGGGCCAATGCAAGGCTCAGGAGGCTGATCGTTGCCGCCGAGTAAGCGCAAGCAATGACTGCGGTACGGGAGAAGCGGTCTGAGAGTGAAGCACCCGGAAAGGCTAGAAGGAGCACGCCCGCAGTCTGAGCTGCAAGACAGATTCCTACCGATCTGATATCCCCAGTCACGGAAAGGACGAAAAATGGAACGGTAACTAAAACGAGGCCCTCGGCGATGTTTCCTACGGTAAAGGCCAGAAAGAACGAGCGGTAATTAGTGGATTTTAGGAGGTGGAGCATCGATTTGCCTCAGATGTCGGGACAGAGATTGGCGCCTCGGAGACTCCGAGGCGCCGCACACGGCTGGTCAGTTTGCAGGTTCTGCGATTCTCTTTCGCAGCGCCACGCGGATTTTCTCACCGTTGGGACCGTCGATCAGCATGATGGCCGGAGTAGTGTGCATTGGAGGCGCCTGCTGGAGTGACACTTGGTCCTCCACCTGCTGCACGTAGAACTCTGAGGGAGCGGACTCTGTGTTCGGCTGCAGTGCCGGTATCTCTTCGTTGGTCCGCGGCCAGTCGATTACGTCGTTTCCGGGTCGGTAGTTCCCTGCGTTTCCTGAAGGCAGGTATACCGGTGCTCGGTTAAAGGTGAAGACGTTCTCCAAGTCTGAAAATGCGTGACCAACACCAGCCGGAATCTTGAGATAGCGTGTGGGGTCGGGGAAGAAAGCCATTGTGAATCGCTTTCCTTGCGTCTCTGAGGTAACCCGCGTATCGATAAATTCCACCGAGACCTTCTGATCCAGCGGACCAGCGAAGAGTAAATGGTCTTCTTGCCCCAAATGGATACCGAAAGCATCGTGCGTGTAGCCGCTCTCGCCATGATCGATGAAGTAGAGCGGAAACGGGTCCAAGAGTGGGACGAATCCGGATTCCGGCCCACTAGATACAAATGGCAGACTCACCCAACCAAGGTCGTCAATCTCGGGAATCGGCTCCCAGGGCTCCCGGTCATCGGTTGTCTTCCGCTTTAGGAGGGCGACTCTCTTTGTTTCGCCATCATCGAAGGTGACGTCTTTAGTAACCGGATACTCATGCGACAACAACGGAATCATTACCATTTGCTGAAGTGCAACCAACTGATACCACTTGTCCCCCGCAGGGAGTGGATTCGGTTTGAAAGAGGGGACTTCGTGGGGCAATACATCCGAGGGGACGTTGATAACGTCACCTCGAGGCTTCCAATCGCTTCCCGTCCAGTCGTCCGGGGAGGGGAGATACAGATCATACGTATTTAACGTGTACACATTCTCAAGGCCGTCGAAATCATGACCGACGCCACGTGGGATGACAAGGGCGGACTCACTCGAAGGAGAGAACTCCATGTCATCGCGTTGCCCGAAAGTCGGGCTGCCTTCTCTGCAATCCAAGAAGTGTCCCTGGATCTTCTGTTTGGTGGGGCCTAGAAATGTCAGAATGTCGTCTTGCCCGAGATGCACGCCAAACTGGCTGTAGGAGAATTCGCTTGTTCCATGAAAAACCAGTTGTGCGGAGCGCAGTCGGGGAAACGGAACGACAAAGCTGTCAGGTCCGTTCTTGACGCGCCAGTTGTCACGCCATTCGAGGCCAACAATGTTCATGTGTGAGTCCTTTCAAAACTGAAGAGTCATCGGTGGGCACCTCCTGCAAGAGGTGCCCACCGGTAATCGGTTTTAGACCAGAACTTCGATGTCGTAGCCCGCTTTATCTGCTGCGGCTTGCAGATCCTCGAGCGACGTGGAGGGGAACTCGTCGAAGATCTGGGCGACGATGCCCATCTTGATGCCCGCCATGGATGCGGCGATCCTGTCAGCCTGATCTGCTGTTTCAAACTTGTTGAATGCCAAGTTCGCAAGCAGGCTTTGCACCGCCTCGTCGCCGGATGCATGTGCATCCCGGAGCTTGGCGATGGCTTCGTCATCGACCGCATCCCAATTAGCGTCAATTTCAACGCCATCTGCGTACAGGGATTCGACTAGTGTGCGGGCCGGGTTGGTCTCGTTACTCACTTTTCTCCTTCGTTGAGATTAACTTTGCAATAGTGAGACTAGGTTGAATATTTGCGTTCGTCTACAAGAATTTAGCTTGCTCTTGCAAAGTTGTTTATCAACAGTCAATTCGAGTCAAGCTGTTGTAAATTGTCGGACGGAACTCCAGACGCCTGTGAGCGCGCCGCAGAAAATAAGCCCCTGTGCAGGCTGTGCCGCCCGTCCTGAAGTGATGGACACCTGCTAGGAGCGTCATGTCTGCGGGACAAGAGCGGGAGCACGCAGGCTTTTGCCTTGCACATGTGGGCACGGGGCCAGCATGTCTGATGGCAGAAAAAAGGCTTCGGGTGTCCAGCGCGTCCGACGCGCGAAAGACGCTTCGTCAGCCGAGTCTCGACAGGCAAAGGGCGCAAGCTCACCTATATAGATGACAGTAGCGGTGCTCAGTGCAGAGGATTCGAGACAGACTATCCGTCATGCACACGGGTTCGAACACACCCAAGTGTTCGGACGCGCCTGCATACCTCCGCGCTTCAACGGATGCCCGTGCAGACGACTCCGACAACGACACCCTTCTCCGCACGATCCAACCTAAAGGTCTCTTGCAACGGTGTTTGACTAAGGCGAATCACGGTGCCAGCTTGCAAGGCATAGTGGCAAGAAGGTGCGTCCGCTGAGTTCCCGGGGAAGCCGAAGTGTCTCGCCGGAGTGTCTTGCAACCCGCCGGTTGCGAGACAGCCGCACTGACGGAGTCACGAGTTACTCCTTCAGGCAGAGTCGAGAGAAGCCGCTCAGTCTCCCTCAAGAGCGCTTAGAGATAGCGATGTACTTCCTGGTCGTCGCTCATCGTCCGTAAGCCTTGCCGAATCGCAGGTAAGGATGGTGCCGGTTGCGGCTCAGGTCCGCGCGGGCCCGGGAGAGCACGGAATCATAGGCGACCGGATCGAATGTGAAGTCTGTTGTGTTGGGGATGAGGGCATCAGCAGCGCCGTCCTGTTCCTCGTCTTTCCATCCGAGGGCCCGCCAGGTAACGGCCTCAGCGGTTCGGTCGATTTCTACTGACAAGATGCCGTCGCTGATATCGAAGCAGGCCGCACAGTAGTAGAGCTCCGCCCGTGCTGGCGGTTGGCCGATGCCGGTGCCTTGAAGCTGGCTCAACTGGTCGATCGCGTCTCGCCGGGAAGTCGAAGTGAGCATCGTGACAAGGTCTGGCACCGGAACTTTGTAATCCGCATCAGGCTGTTCCCAGCCCTGCCACCAATAGCGCAGCGGCTTGCCGTCAATAACGATGTCCAGGCGCTGGCTTTCAGTCGCCCTCTTCCTGCGGGTGTAGTCGGCGAACTCCTTGGCTACGAACTCGGGATCCGGAGGTTCCAGCGTCAGAACGTTCCGGTGCTTCATTGGGGCATCATATCGATGTTTGGGGTCGCCCTTGCCCGCGAGAGAGTAAGCCTTGGCGGTCCCGAGCTGGTACTGGTCCTATTGGCGACGCATAGGTCTGCTAAGAGCGCCATTTAGCGCTTCGATCCACATGAGAGAGGGTGTGTCTCGACGAAGAGTCTTGCTACCCGCCAGCTGCGAGACAGTGGGCAGATACCTATTCTTCATCGGCTTGCTCTCTACCCAGTTACTTTCACGGTCCGCGCTGCGCCTAGTGGGCCACGCCGCCGGCGGGATTCCCTAGCCTGGCTGACCGTCAGCTGCCGGTTCTGGTTCCGGTCCTGCAAGTATCACTAGTGCCTTGTTGTAGTCGTCTAGGAAGTCGATGCGCCTTAGGTGCTTGAACTTGAACGGAATCATCATCTCTTCCCACGTTGCATCTGGCTCGATGGTCCGAATCCAGACGGTTTTCTTGCCCCAATGCACTGGAGAACCAATCCAGCACTCGTCCGGTCGCCGGACTTCCACGAAGAGGGAAACGACGCCAGCTAGGCGTACTGCGTCCGTGATGAAGGCGGCCGGGCCTCCCAGGTCGATGGGTTCCGCGGGCTTTGCCGGCGGCCAAGGTTGGTGTTCGCGCAGGAACGGAAGGAACGTGGTGCGGGATTCCACGCGGCGGAAGTCGGCGAGCCTCACAATGCTGTAGCCGTTGAAGTATCCGCCGTCGCGGAGGCGGGCGAGCAGGACCCAATCCGCGGTCAACTCCAGAACGATGCCGTCCAAGATCTCGTCCGGGGCCACGGTGCGGACAATCCGGACGGGAACGCCATCAGCAAGCGACTGCTGCAGCTGCGACAGGTTCTTTTTCCGGGACTGCCTTTTCTTCTTCACAGGCACATCCTGCCACGTGGGCGAGCTACACCCCCGTTCGCCTCCCGCGGCGATCTGTTGCGTCTTTCGTTTACGAATCGATGGGCTGGAGATTGGGGAATCTGGCCTGGAGGGCCTCTTCGTCGTCTTCGTCCCAGGGTTCGCCGGATGGTTCTTCCCCGACCATGGATGTGCTGGGGTAGTCGTCGTAGAGGTCGTTTCCGGTGAGTTCCTCGTAGACCTCGCTGGGGGGGTAGGACAGTTCCTCGGCGCCGCCGAGGTCCTCTTCATCTTGGAGCCGGCCATCGCCGAGCGCCGCGGGGTCGGTGGCGCATGCGCTGACGTATTCGTGGCCCTGCGCGACGATCCAGGAACGGAAGTCGGTGAACGTGTCGTCGCTGCATCCGCCGAGCAGCACGTGGGCGGCTCCCCAGAGGTCCCAGGTGTAGAGGCTCTGGTTGGCTTCCGCGAAGTGCCGGTGGAACTCCGCGATCTCGGTGGCGGGCCGTTTTCGCAGGATTGCGGCGAGCTCGTCGGCCTGGGATGAGGTCGTGCCATCGGAGCCGGCGCGGGACCGTTCGATAGTGTTCCAGAATGTCTCGATGTCCATGTGCATTCTCTTCTCTGGTCTGTTCTACAGGAAGGGGAGGGGGTCGTCGATCCGTTCCGGATCGAGGTCCTTCGCGATGAGCGGGCTGAAATGCCAGCGCCGCCAGTCTGCCGGGCGGCGGGTCCATGCGTCGTAGAGCCACTTGCTTTGGCGTCTTTCCCCAAGGATGACTCCTTGGTCGACGCGGATGTCCCAGATCGTGCCTTCGGGTTGTACGTCCTTGACATCAAAGAGGGACAGCTTGGGGATACTGCCGCGCCGGGATGCAAGGTCCAGCCCGTGGACTGCGCCAATTCTGCGGAGCGACAGCCGCGGAAGGCCGCTGAGGTCGCGGGCGTTGCCGAAGTGGACCGTCTTAGCGTCCTGAATGACGACCTCGGATGCGAAGTCCGGTGCGAACCAGGTCGCGTCCTCCGCGAGGCGGGGACGATGGAGCATAAATGTTTCCAGAACGGGTTTGGTGGCATCGAGCGCCTCTTGTGTGGCATGGGTGATCTCCAGCCAGGTGAGCGTCGGCAAGCGCAAAAGTGGAACCCAGCACGGATGCCAATTGATCCTGAGACGGCGTATCTGCGACCAGTCCACCCCCTCGGGTAGCTTCCTGACCTTCGCGAAGGGCAGATCCAAGTCCTTCAACGGCGCAAGCCGCGGCAGGGCCGACAGGTCAAGCACGTTGGGTGCATCTGATGAGAGGGATTGGCGGGCATACAGCAATTTGCGGAGATTGACTTCGTCCATGTGGTTATCGTTCTTCCACGCCTAGATGAGTTCGTGACTGAGGCATGCGCACGTCAAGTTTTTGGGACAGTTCGGTTGTTCTTGGTTACGCGGCGAGGGGTTCCTGACCGCGAGTCTGATAGGCAGTCAGGGCTGTCGCTGGTGACCGGTGGCCGGCCCTTGCGTTGGGGCGTTCCCGGTTGTAGCAGGACTCGATGTACTACATGATGCCCGTCCGGCCGCATTGCTTAGTACTTGCAATTCCGAGGCTCAGGCAATCCCGCCCATGAGTTCGACGAAATATGAATCTGGTGTCTGTACTCCGCGGCGGGGGTGGGGTGGCCAAAGTAATTCCCTGTCCAACCACAGAGACCACCTGTCCGGTGATTTCGGGAAGAATTGCAATATGATTCGGCGTTGCCCGAAGCTCCAGACAAGTTCTTCAGCGATCGTCGCGTCTGCTTCGAAATTAAGGTCGAATTCCGCCATGCCCTGCCGTCCTTGAACTTGCCATTGAAGCCACAGCCACCGCCCAGGATCGACGGACAGATCGATCCATTGTTTGTCAGAATTTGGCTTCATGCCTATGAGTAGCTCTAGTCCTCCATTTAGGAGCTTTACGTCGGCTCGGACAGACGGGATGGCATCGGCTATCGATCGAAGAGTGAGTTCGTCTATTGGTCCACGCACGATTCTTACCGTTGCCTTCGCTTATACCAATTGATGGTGGTTCGCTGACTGAAGTAATGCCGGTGTGCTCCCTGACGCCCCGCTCGCCAGACGACAGGTGCAGCCCTTTTTCGGCTGGGCTTGATCCCTTGGCTCCATCCGATCCGGTAGCCGCGATATTTGAGTTTGCCTGAGAACAACCTACTTCTGGTCCCGAGGAACCGATTATTTGCCTGCCAGCTCAGATTTCTTTGCATTAGTCGCCCGACTCGGCTCCCGCTTCCGATCAGCTTTGCCGCAATCTTAGCGCCCGGAATGAAACCAATCGCCGCGTTCCTCGCCGATCGCCAATCCCCACTAGCCAAGTGCATTGCAACGAGCCCTCCCGTGGCGACCATACCGAGAGGCCCAGGAATGAGGGAAACAACATTGAGAGCTGTTTTCCACCATGCCTGTCCACTGATGTCGTTCTTGTTGATGGGGTCTTGTGGGTAGGTGTAGGTGGTGGTGTTGCCGCCGGTGATGGGGTCGCGGGTGGTGAAGTGTCCGCTAATGCTGTTGTAGAGGCGGGCTCCCATGAGGATGAGGCCGCTGGTTTCGAGGGCGCGTTGGTTGGCGCCGTGCCATCCGTAGGTGGTGGTGCCGGTGTCGATGGGGTTGGTTTGCTGGTTGCCGTATTCGTCGTATTGCGCCCAAGAGTCGATCCCGGTCGCCGTTCCCGTGGTGGGTAGGGTGGTGGTGGCGACGGTGTCGCCGTGGGGGTTGTTGATCGCGAGTGCGTACGTCAAGTTTTTGAGACAGTTCGGTTGTTTCTGGGTTACGCGGCGAGGAGTTCCTGGCCGGGGGCTTGATGGGCAGTTAGAGCTGCCGCTGGTGACCGGTGGCCGGCTCTTGCGTTAGGGCGTTTCCGGTTGTACCAGGACTCGATGTACTCCATGACGCCGGTCCTGGCGGCCAGCCTGCTGGCGAAGCTGTGGTGGTGGTAGTACTCGGTTTTCAAATGCGAGAAGAAGTTCTCCGCGACCGCATTGTCCCAACACATCCCGACCTTGCCCATCGACTGTGTGACACCGTTACTGGCGCACCAGGCTTTGCGTACGTCAAGTTTTTGAGACAGTTCGGTTGTTTCTGGGTTACGCGGCGAGGAGTTCCTGGCCGGGGGCTTGATGGGCAGTTAGAGCTGCCGCTGGTGACCGGTGGCCGGCTCTTGCGTTAGGGCGTTTCCGGTTGTACCAGGACTCGATGTACTCCATGACGCCGGTCCTGGCGGCCAGCCTGCTGGCGAAGCTGTGGTGGTGGTAGTACTCGGTTTTCAAATGCGAGAAGAAGTTCTCCGCGACCGCATTGTCCCAACACATCCCGACCTTGCCCATCGACTGTGTGACACCGTTACTGGCGCACCAGGCTTGGAACTCGGAAGAGGTGTACTGCGTGCCTCGGTCGGAGTGGAAAATCGCTCCGTTCGGGTGCAGGTATCCGTGGTCGCGGGCCATCGCCAGCGCACTCGTGCACAGGCTGGTACGCATGTGCTGGTCCATGTTCCAGCCGATCACCATGCCGGTGCACAGATCAATCACGGTGGCCAGGTACAGCCACCCCTCACCGGTTTTCAGGTACGTGATATCCCCGCACAACCGGGTGCCGGGCACCTCGGAGGTGAAGTCCCGCTTCCCGTCCTCGTCGAGCATATGGTTCTCGATATGGGCGGTCTTTGCCTGCGGGTCCTGCTCCGTGGTCTTCTTCCACGCCCGCGTCCGTACCGCGCGCAGGCCGTGCTCGCGCATGATCGCCCCGACCGTGGCAGAAGAGACGCTGACGCCGTCCTCGTTGAGTAGACGGACCAGCTGGTCCCGGCCGGCCTTACCGCCGCAATCGGCGTACTTACCGGTCACCGCGGCCACGAGGACCTCGTGGCGGACGGACCGCGGTGACGGTCCTGCCGGGGTGCGCCACCGGTAGAACGAGGCACGGGAAATTTTCAGGATTCGGCACAACCAGGCAATCGGATGGTTGGCCTTCTCCGCTTCGATGAACCGGTAGTAATCCTCTACCGTTGCTTCGCTGCAAAGAAGGCGCTGACTTTTCCCAGGAACTCAATTTCCTGCTTCAGCTTCGCGTTCTCGGCCAGTGCTTTCTGATGTTCCTCCCACGGCACAGCTGCTTTCTCCTCCGCCGTGAAACGCTCCGGATGATCGGCACGGTATTTACGCACCCAGTTACCCAGCGTGCCTTCGTTAATGCCGATATCGACGCTGATCTGCGCGATCGGACGACCAGAGGAAATCACCAACTCCACGGCATCGTCCTTGAACTTCTGCTTGTACTTCTTACGCTCGGGCATCTAAGTGAGGGCTCCTAATAAGCTGTCTCACAAAACCATACGGCCGCACAGCGGTGCGGAGTGGAATCGTTGGAACCGGCGACTGGTGGCGTTCGTGGACGAGCACCAACGGCCGCCCGGCATGGCTCACGGGGCGACGGTGGCCGTGGCCCTGGAGTTGGCTTTGCATCCGTGAGGCGCTAAATGCCACCTTGGCTGAGGTCACAAACCAAGTACGAAACAAGTATGCTCGTGCCACGAGCTTGAACGGTTTTGGATCCAGTGGGGGAGTGGCATGGACAGGCCGGAGCGTCTGGAAGGCGTGGAGGAACCGATCATGGTTCCCGAGGGAGTATCCCTGGGCTACGCCCGGGCCTCCACTGCCGACCAGAACCTGGAGAGCCAGCGGCAGCAGCTGGTGGCCGCTGGCTGCTATGACGTGTACGCGGACCAAGGGAGGTCCGGGGCGACGATGGTGCGCCCCGGATTGGACGCGTGCCTGCGCGCCCTGCAGTCGGGCAACACCTTGGTGGTGACGAAGCTGGACCGACTGGGTAGGACCGTGCGCGGGTTGGTGGAACTGTTGGACTCGCTCAAGGAGCGCGGGGTGGGGTTCCGGTCCCTGTCCGAGGGGATCGACACCACCACCCCTGATGGGCGGCTGATGTTCGACACCATCGCGTTGGTGGCCGAGATGGAGCGCGAGCTGATCCGGGAACGCACGATGCCCGGGCTGGCTGTGGCTGCCGGCAAGGGCGGCCGGCCCTCGCGCCTGCAACCCCACGAGGTGCGCGAGGCCCGTCGGCTGCGCGAGACGGAACATTGGCCGCTGGACCGTATTGCCGGGAAGTTCAAGGTCAGTCGGTCAACGGTCATTCGGGCGCTTCGTCAGGATGGGCTCGCCGGGGCTGGATACGCTGGGAGGAAACCAGCCACCTCACCCCGGGAGCCCATCGATGGTCAGAGCGCGCAAACGAAGCCAGATTGACGGCCAGGCATCCCTTGATGATTTCCTCTTTCCAGAACCCGAGGAGGTTCGCAATGAACACGTACGGCAAGTTCGCGCAGGACACGTGGAAGATGCTGGCCCCGACCCAGTACGAGCTGATCCCGGACCCGGAGGCGTGGTTCCAGAAGCTGGGGGAGGAGGCGGAGATGAGCGTGGGGGAGCTGTCGGTGCAGATCGCGGGGCCGGATCCGCAGGGCGAGACGTACCTGGAGAAGGTCGGACGCCTGAACGCGGCGAAGATGCAGGCCGAGGAAATCGTCCGGGCCGAGATGCTGACCCCGGAGACGGTGGAGGAAGCCGAGGACGACGAGACCGGGACGGATTCGAGGGACGCGCACCTCGAAGGGACGAAAGAAATGAACCGGATCTATCGGGAGTCGCTGGAGGAGCTGCACCGGGAGGAAATGGAGCGCGACCTGAACCGGTAGCCGCGCCAAGCGCGTCCGCACGGTTCATCCCCGCGCACCAGGACGCCCTGGCCCCCTCGGGAGCCAGGGCGCGCTTCCGCGCCAACCTTGAGGCCCTGCGCACCCTGCGCGAGGTACGGGAGAACGCCCGCGAAGCGACGGGCCGCGAGCGGGAAAAACTGGCCAGGTGGGGCGGCTGGGGCGCGTCCGGGGTCGCGGAGGTCTTCGACGAGACCCGTCCCGAATTCGCCGCGGACCGCGCCGAACTACGCGGCCTGCTGACCGAGGAAGAATACCGGGCGGCCAGCCGAACGGTGATCAACGCCCACTACACCGACCCGGCCATCGCCACGGAACTCTGGCAGACCCTCCAGACCTTGGGCTTCGACGGCGGGCAGGTGTTGGAACCCGGTTCCGGGGCAGGCACCTTCATCGGCCTCGCGCCGACGGGCACGAGCATGACGGGTGTGGAGTTGGACCCCGTGACCGCCGGGATCTCCCAGGCGCTCTATCCGCAGGCCACGATCCGTACCGAGTCCTTCGCCGAGTCCCGGTTCGGGGGAGGACAGTTCGACGCCACCGTGGGCAACGTGCCCTTCGCCCGCACCATCCTGCACGATCCGACCCACAACCAGGGCCGGCACTCGATGCACAACCACTTCATCATCAAGTCCTTGGCCCTGACCCGGCCGGGGGGACTGGTGGGCGTCGTGTCCTCCGCCTTCACATTGGATGCGCAGAACCCGGCCGCCCGACGTGAAATGTTCGACACGGCCGATCTGCTGGGTGCGGTGCGCCTGCCCAACGGCGCACACCGCCGGGCCGCCGGCACCGACGCGCTCACCGATGTGCTGGTCTTCCGCCGCAGGCTGCCCGGCGAGGCGCCGGGGGACCGCTCCTGGCTGGAGTCCCGCCCGCTGGGCACCGCAGCCGGCGACGAGGCGCGCATCAACAACTACTTCGCCCAAAACCCCGACCAAGTGCTGGGAACCCTCGAGGTCGGCAACGGCATGTACGGGAACGCGACCGTCACCGTGCGGGCACAGGACCTGCAGGCGGTGCCCGAACTGCTGCACGGACAACTCCAGGAGATTGCCGCCAGCGCCGTGGCCGCAGGCCGGGGAATGGCGCGCGACCAGCGCTCACAAGATGCCCAGGCGGCGGCCAGTCTTCCGCAGGCGCCGGCCAATGAACAGGTCGGGCACCTCGGCGCGGAACCGGACGGCACCTTTACCCAGGTCAACCTCGACCGCGTGGCCGTGGAACTGGAGGTCCCGCGCACGCAGCAGGCCGAGTTGCGCGCCCTGTTGGGCCTGCGCGACGGTGCGCGCACCGTGCTGACCCTGGAGGCGTCCAACGTCGAGGACACCGACGAGCTGGCAGCGGCCCGCGGACAATTGGCCGGGGACTACGCCCGGTACGTGGAGCGGTACGGGCCGATCAACCGGTTCAGTGAACGCCGCACCGGCCGCACGGACGAGAACGGCCAGCACATCCTGGCCCGCACCCAGCCCCGCGTCATGGCCGTGCTGCGCAAGGATCCCTACGGACCGTTGGTGCCGGCGCTGGAATACTTCGACGAGGGCACCCAGAGTGCGGCCCCGGCCGCGTTGCTCAGGGAGCGGCAGGTCCAGCCCCGCAGGCCCGTGCGCGGTGTGGACACCCCGGCCGAGGCCCTGGCCGTCACCCTGGACACCAAGGGCGAGGTGGACCTGGACGAGATCGCCCTGCTGCTTGGCACCGATCCGGCGGATGCCCGCGAGGTGCTCGGGGATCTGGTCTATGACGTTCCGGGGGAGCCGGGTGCGATGGAGACCCGGGCCGAATACCTCAGCGGGAACATCCGTGAAAAGCTCGACGCCGCCACCGAGGCGGCAGCGGACGATCCGCTGTACCGGCGCAACGTCACCGACCTGCAAGGGGTGATGCCGCGGCCGCTGGGTGCGGACGAAATCGAGGCGAAGATCGGGTCGGTCTGGATCTCACCGGACATCCACGCCCGGTTCCTGAGGGAACTGATCAAGGATCCGGCCGCTCACGTGGACCGCGCCAGCGGGGCGAACTGGGACGTCAAGGCCAACCGCCACGTGTTCCTGGCGCGCAACGACTGGGGCACCGAACGTATGCCCGCCGGGGACATCTTCAAGAACCTGCTGGAGCAGCGCCGGGTCCAGGTCACAGACCCGGACCCGGACCACCCGGAAAGCAACCGGCGCGTCCTGAACCCGACCGAGACCACGGCTGCACAGGAAAAGGCGCAGATGATCAAGGACCGGTTCGGCGAATGGGTGTGGGAGGACCCGGCACGCACCGTCGCGTTGACCGACGAGTACAACCGACGGTTCAACTCCCTGGTGCTGCGCGACTACACGATCGAAGGGGAACGGCTGACCCTTCCGGGACTGGTGAAGAACTTCTCCCCGCGCCCGCACCAGCGCGCGGCCGTGGCACGCATGATTTCTGAACCCTCCGTCGGGCTGTTCCACGAGGTCGGGGCGGGCAAGACCGCCGAGATGGTCATGGGCGCCATGGAACTGGGCCGGCTGGGCATGACGAACAAGCCGGCCGTGGTGGTGCCGAACGACATGCTGGACCAGTTCGCGCGCGAGTGGTTGCAGATCTAACTGCAGGTGCAGATCCTCGCCGCGTCCTCAAAGGACCTGCAAGGCGACAAATGCCGAGAGTTCGTCGCGCGGACGGCGGCGAACGACTGGGAGGTTGCGTGTCGGAGGACGCGGGGAAGCGTTCGTGTTTTGGGAAACGCCGTCGGGAGAATTCGCCGAAGGGCACGAAGAAGCCCCCTGAGGTGAGGGCGACCGCCGAGGGTGGGGGGGATCCGGTTGGTGATGCGGGCGGAGCGCGAAGCGACGCGGGCCCGACCATCCGCGCGCTGCTACCAGCCGCGGTCGCGCCAGAGGGGCAGTTCGGGGCGTTCGCGCCCCAGCGTCGTGCCGCCGCCATGACCCGGGTGCACCAGCGCCGCGTCGTCGTACGCGTCGAAAAGCCGCTGCTCGACGTCGGCGAGCAGCGAACGGAAACGCTCCGGATCCTGCTGGGTGTTTCCGACCCCGCCTGGAAAGAGGGAATCCCCACTGAAGATATGCGCCGGACCCTCCGGATCCTCGTAGACCAGGGCGACCGAGCCCGGGGTGTGCCCGCGCAGGTGCACGGCCGTGAGCCGGAAGCCGTCGAAATCCTTCACGTCCCCGTGGTTCAGGGCCACCTCGATGTCAACGCCCGTGTCCGCCGTGATCGCCTCGGCATCGTCGGCGCCGGCGGCGGCCGGCGCCCCCGTCTCGAAGGCCAGCTGCCGCAGGGCCCGGACGTGATCCCAATGGCGATGGGTCGTCGCGATCAGGACCAGCCGGTTTTCGCCTCGCGAATCGCCGGCCGCGTCGGCCAGCAAGGCGCGGATAGCATCGACGTCGTCCGCGGCGTCGATGAGCACCTGCGCGCCGGTGTCCTTGGACGTGATCAGGTACACGTTGTTGTCCATCTCCGAGACCGAGGCGCGGCGGATGGTGACATGGCGAAGATCGTGGAGCAGGCTCGTGTCGTTGTCCATGGGGACAGCCTACGAGGGCACCGAGGGGCGGTCTAACCCGCTTGGCCGGACGGGTACGCTGGCGGCATGGGGCGACGGGCGCCCCGCGAAGGGAACCATGGACGACGACGTACTCGGCTTCATCACCGTGGATCCCGGGGATCCCTCGAACCCCTACGAACAGATCCGCCGGCAGATCCTCGACGCGGTCGCCCACGGGCGTCTGGTTCCAGGGACCCGGCTGACCTCGGTCCGTGCGCTCGCCGACCGGCTCGGGGTGGCGGTCAACACCGTGGCCCGCGCCTACCGCGAGCTGGAGCGGGCCGGTGCCGTCTCCACGCGGGGTCGCAACGGCACCGTGATCGAGGCCGCGGCGGACGACGCCGGACGCCACGTGGGCGCCGCGGCGGAGGTCTTCGTGGACGAAGCCAAGCGTTGGGGGTTGGGCGAGGAACAGGCGCTCGGCTTCGTCAGGGCTGCCTTCAACGCACACTAGGCGCGGTCGTGCGCCCTGAGCGCAAGGCGTCTATTCGAACGAGAATTCGAAGACGTTTTCGACTACTATTTGATGGTGGCCATTTCTGAGAGCACCGTTGTTTCGCCGTCCGGTTCCGCAGCCAAGCCCCCGCTCGACCAGTCGCGGCTAGTCGTCAAGGGCGCGCGGGAGCACAACCTGCGCAACGTGGACCTGGATCTGCCCCGTGACGCGATGATCGTCTTCACGGGCCTGTCCGGATCCGGCAAGTCCTCCCTCGCCTTCGACACGATCTTCGCCGAGGGCCAGCGCCGCTACGTGGAGTCGCTGTCGGCGTACGCTCGGCAGTTCCTGGGCCAGGTGGACAAGCCGGACGTCGACTTCATCGAGGGTCTTTCGCCCGCGGTCTCCATCGACCAGAAGTCCACCAGCAAGAACCCGCGGTCCACCGTCGGCACCATCACGGAGATCTACGACTACATGCGCCTGCTCTGGGCGCGCGTGGGGCGCCCACACTGCCCGGTCTGCGGTGAACTTGTCATGCGCCAGACGCCGCAGCAGATCGTGGACCAGCTGCTCGAGCTGGAGGAGGGGACCCGCTTCCAGGTGCTGGCCCCGGTGGTGCGCGGACGCAAGGGCGAATTCGTCGACCTCTTCAAGGAACTCACGGCGAAGGGCTACTCGCGGGCGCGGGTGGACGGCGAGAACATCCAGCTTTCCGACCCGCCGAAGCTCGGCAAGCAGTTCAAGCACACCATCGAGGTCGTTGTCGACCGCCTGGTCAGCAAGGACGGCATCCGCCAGCGGCTCAGCGATTCGGTCGAGACCGCCTTGGGCATCGCGGACGGCCGCGTGCTTGCGGACTTCGTGGACCTCGACGCGGACGACGACGGCCGCGTGCGCGCGTTCTCGGAGAACCTGGCGTGCCCCAATGAACACCCGCTGGCCATCGATGAGATCGAACCGCGGTCCTTCTCCTTCAACAACCCGTTCGGCGCCTGCTCGGCATGCACGGGCATCGGCACGCGGCTGGAGGTGGACGGCGAGCTGGTCATTCCCGACCCCTCCAAGTCGCTTCAGGAGGGCGCGATCGCCCCGTGGTCCCTCGGAACGGCCACTACGGAGTACTGGAACCGGCTGCTGGCGGGGCTGGCGAAGGACATGAAGTTCTCGATGACGACGCCGTGGGAGAAGCTCGCCGAAGACGTCAGGGAGTCCGTCCTCCACGGCAAGGACCACAAGGTCGTCGTGCAGTACAGGAACCGGTTCGGCCGCGAGCGGAAGTACAGCACGGGCTTCGAGGGCGTGTTCCAGTACATTCACCGGAAGCACCAGGAAACGGAGTCGGACAACGCCCGGGACCGATACGAGGAATACATGCGGCAGGTGCCATGCCCGGAGTGCAACGGCGCGCGGCTCAACCCCGCGTCGCTCTCCGTGCTGATCAACGGAAAGTCGATTTCCGCGGTGGCCGCCATGCCGATGCGCGAATGCTCCGAGTTCCTCAACGACCTCGTGCTCTCCGGTCGCGAGGCGCAGATCGCGCACCAGGTCCTGATCGAGATCCAGGCACGGCTCCGCTTCCTCTTGGATGTCGGCCTCGAATACCTCAACCTTGAGCGTGCCGCCGGCACGCTGTCCGGCGGGGAGGCCCAGCGCATCCGTCTGGCGACCCAGATCGGTTCCGGGCTGGTCGGTGTCCTCTACGTGTTGGACGAGCCGTCTATCGGCCTGCACCAGCGGGACAACCGCCGGCTCATTGAAACCCTCAACCGTCTCCGGGACCTCGGCAACACGCTGATCGTCGTCGAGCACGACGAGGACACCATCCACCAGGCGGACTGGATCGTGGACATCGGCCCGGGCGCCGGGGAGCACGGCGGGCAGGTCGTCCACTCGGGACCCCTGGAGGGGCTGCTCGCCAACACCGAGTCGATGACCGGCGACTACCTCGCCGGACGCCGTTCCATCGAGATACCCGTAAAGCGCCGCAAGATCGACAAGAAGCGGCAGCTGAAGATCGTCGGGGCGCGCGAGAACAACCTGCGCGACCTCACCACGCACATTCCCCTGGGCGTCATGACCGCCGTCACGGGCGTCAGCGGCTCGGGAAAATCGACCCTGATCAACGACATTCTCTACAAGGTCCTCGCCAACAAGCTGAACGGCGCCAAGCAGGTCGCCGGCCGGCACACGCGCGTCGAGGGCCTGGAACAGCTGGACAAGGTCATCCACGTAGACCAGAGCCCCATCGGGCGGACGCCTCGGTCCAACCCCGCGACATACACGGGCGTGTTCGACCACGTCCGGAAGCTGTTCGCGGAGACCAACGAGGCAAAGGTCCGCGGCTACCTGCCCGGGCGCTTCTCGTTCAACGTCAAGGGCGGGCGCTGCGAGGCGTGCTCCGGCGACGGCACGCTGAAGATCGAGATGAACTTCCTTCCCGACGTCTACGTGCCCTGCGAGGTCTGCCACGGGGCGAGGTACAACCGCGAGACACTCGAGGTCCACTACAAGGGCAAGACCATCGCCGACGTGCTCAACATGCCCATCGAGGAGGGCGCCGAGTTCTTCGCCGCGTTCTCGCCGATTGCGCGGCACCTGAACACGCTGGTCGACGTCGGCCTGGGCTACGTCCGGCTCGGCCAGCCGGCAACGACCCTCTCCGGGGGCGAGGCGCAGCGCGTGAAGCTCGCGTCCGAGCTGCAAAAGCGCTCCAATGGCCGGAGCGTGTACGTGCTGGACGAGCCCACAACGGGCCTGCACTTCGAGGACATCAGGAAACTCCTGAAGGTCCTCCAGAGCCTGGTCGACAAGGGCAACACCGTCATCACGATCGAACACAACCTCGACGTCATCAAGAGCGCGGACTGGCTCCTGGACCTCGGCCCCGAAGGGGGATCCGGCGGCGGGCAGCTCATCGCCGCCGGCACGCCGGAACAGGTCGCCAAGGTGCCCGAGAGCCACACCGGCCGGTTCCTCGCCGACCTGCTCGGCTAACGCCCCCGGGACCCGCGCACGGAGGTGGCGCAGCACGCGCCACGGCCGGGAAGTATTCCCCGGTGGTCATGGACACCCGGCCCAACACCGGGTTCGTGCAACAATGACCCGGTGATAAATCGTGTGCGCGCCGTCTTGTTCGACCTCGACGGCACCTTGGTGGACCCCGCCGGTGCCATCACCGAGGGCATCCGCGCGGCGGTGCTCCGGCACGGCCTCGCGGATCCCGGCACGGAGCGCCTCGACACCATGGTCGGGCCGCCGCTCGCGCTGAGCCTCATTGAGCTTCCCGGCATGACCGCCGAGCTCCTGCCCTCCGTCATCGCCGACTACCGTGCGGAGTATGCCGCCCACGGCATGGCCGCCAGCCGCGTCTACCCGGGCATGGCCGAGTTGCTTGACGGCCTGCGTTCCTCCGGCGTCCGCCTCGCGGTGGCGACGTCCAAGCCCATCGACATCGCACGGCGGCTCCTCGAGGTACAGGGCCTGGCGGGCAAGTTCGATGCCATCCACGGCGCCGTCGCCAACGAAACGGCCCCGCGCGCCGGGCACGGCAAGGAAGACATCGTTGCGGCGGCCCTTGCCGCGCTGGGCACGGCGCCGGGGGAGACCGTCATGGTCGGAGACCGCCACTACGACGTCATCGGCGCCGCGGCCAACGGACTCGAATGCATCGGGGTCTCATGGGGGTACGCACCGCAGGGCGAGCTCGCCGCGGCAGGTGCCGCCGCCGTCGTCGGTTCGGCCGCGGAGCTGGGCGCCAAACTCGGTCTCGAATCCGCGGACTCGACCACCGGAAGCGCGCCGGCGGATGCCGTTCCGGAGGGGTCGGTCGCCTAGATGGGATTCTACGACGGCGTTCGCGCCACCTTCCGGGGAACGATCGGCGCCACCTGCCGACCCACCGTCACCGGACTGGAGCACGTCCCGGACGAGGGGCCCTTCATCGTGGCCTCCAACCACCTGTCCTTCCTCGACAGCATCATCATCCAAGCCCTGATGCCGCGTCCCGTGGCCTTTTTCGCGAAGGCCGAGTACTTCACGACGCCGGGCGTGAAGGGACGCCTGATGAAGGCGTTTTTCCAGTCTGTCGGGTCCATACCGGTGCAGCGCGGGGAACAGGCCGCGTCTGTCGCCGCCCTGGACTCCCTGGTCGAGATCCTTGAAGCGGACGGCGGCGTCGGGATCTACCCCGAGGGAACCCGATCCCGCGACGGGCGCCTCTACCGCGGCCGGACCGGCGTCGGATGGCTGGCGCTGTCCACCGGTGCGCCGGTGGTTCCGGTCGGCCTCATCGGCACGGAACGGCTCCAGCCGGCCGGGCGCAACGCGATCACGCCGCACCACTTCACGCTGAAGGTCGGCGAACCGTTGCAGTTCGACCACATCGGTCCCAAGCACCCGCTGCCGGCGCGCCGCCATGCCACGGACCGAATCGTCGACGCGGTCGCGGAACTCACCGGCCAAGAGCGCTGCGACGGCTACAACCAGGCTCCGGCCGCGGGGTAGCGTCGAACCATGGCCGACCCCTCCACCTACCGGCCCCGCGCCGGCGAGATCCCCACGAATCCCGGCGTCTACAGGTTCCGCGATCCACACGGACGCGTCGTCTACGTCGGCAAGGCCAAGAACCTCCGCTCGCGGCTGAACTCCTACTTCGCGAATCCCTCCGGACTGCTGCCCAAGACGCGTGCCATGGTCTTCGCCGCCGCGAGCGTCGAATGGACCGTCGTCGGCAGCGAGTTGGAGGCGCTGCAACTCGAATACACATGGATCAAGGAATTCGCGCCGCGCTTCAACATCGTCTTCCGGGACGACAAGTCCTATCCCTATCTGGCGGTGACGCTCGGGGAGAAGTTCCCGCGGGCACAGGTCATGCGGGGGGACCGGCGGAAGGACGTCAAGTACTTCGGTCCGTTCTACCCGGCCAGGGCCATACGCGAAACGCTTGACACGCTCCTGCGTGTTTTTCCGGTGCGGACCTGCAGCGCCGGCGTCCTGCGACGGGCGCAGCAGTCCGGACGCCCGTGCCTCCTGGGCTACATCGACAAGTGCTCGGCGCCCTGTGTCGGGCGCATCAGCGCCGAGGACCACCGTAAACTCGCCGACGAGCTCTGCCAGTTCATGGGGGGCGAGGGCACCCGCTTCATCCGTCAGCTGGAACGGGAGATGGCCGGCGCCGTCGCGGAACTCGAATACGAGAAGGCCGCGCGCCTACGGGACGACATCGCCGCGCTGCGGCGCGTCTTCGAGCGCAACGCCGTGGTCCTGTCCGAAGACACGGAGGCAGACATTTTCGCCATCGCCGAGGACGAGCTCGAGGCGGCCGTGCAGGTGTTCCACGTCCGCAACGGCCGCATCCGCGGACAGCGTGGCTGGGTGGTGGAAAAGGTCGAGGACACCACGCCCGCGGAGTTCGTGGAGCACCTGCTCCAGCAGGTCTATGGGGAGAACACGGACGCGGACCGGCTGCCGCGCGAGGTGCTGGTCCCGGTGGAGCCCGAGGATTCGGCACAGGTCGCCGAATGGCTTCGCGGGTTGCGCGGCGCGGCCGTGAGCCTGCGGGTTCCACGCCGGGGGGAAAAGGCGGTGCTGATGGAGACCGTGCGGGAGAACGCCGAACAGGCGCTGCGCCTGCACAAGTCCCGACGCGCCGGGGACATCAGCACCCGAAGCACCGCGCTCCAGGAGTTGCAGGAGGCGCTCGGCCTCCCGGTGCCGCTCCTGCGCATCGAGTGCTACGACATCTCCCACGTCCAAGGCACGAACGTCGTCGCGTCCATGGTCGTGGTGGAGGACGGACTACCCAAGAAATCCGATTACCGGAAGTTCTCCGTCACGGGTGAGGCCGCGCGCGACGACACCTCTGCCATGTACGACGTCCTCACCCGACGTTTCCGGCACTACCTCGACGACCAGACCCACATCGCCCCGGCCATCACCGGTCAGATCGATATCGAGGAGGACGCCGCCAAGGCGCCGCTCCGCAAGTTCGCGTACCCGCCGTCGTTGGTGGTGGTCGACGGCGGTCCGCCTCAGGTGGCGGCTGCCTCGCAGGCGCTCGAGGACCTCGGCATCGACGACGTGTACGTCGTGGGGCTGGCGAAGCGCCTCGAGGAACTGTGGCTCCCCGACGACGAGTTCCCGGTGGTGCTGCCGCGGGCTTCCCACGGACTGTATCTGCTCCAGCGGATCCGCGACGAGGCGCACCGCTTCGCCATCAGCTTCCACCGCCAGAAGCGTTCGACGGCGATGGTCGTCTCCGTGCTCGACGGCGTCCCCGGGCTCGGACCGGCCAAACGCAAGGCCGTCCTGAAGCACTTCGGCTCCGTGCGGCGCATGCGTGCGGCGGCCGAGGCCGACTTCCTCGACGTGCCCGGCATCGGACCGGCCATGGCCAGGCAGCTGGCCGCGGCGCTCGCGACGGACACCGGCCGGACGGAGGCCACGACGGATCCGTCCGAACCCGCGGTGAACACCGCCACCGGAGAACTGCTGGACTAGTCCAGGCACCCGAAACGGGGCCGGGCCTCCCCTAGACTGGGAGACATGAGTAGCGAGCTGGCACCGGTCAAACCCGTCGAATCCGAACTGCTGATCGTTACCGGCATGTCGGGTGCGGGGCGCACGACGGCGGCCCACGCGCTCGAGGACCACGGCTGGTACGTGGTGGAGAACCTGCCCCCCCAGATGCTGGGGACGCTCACCGAGCTCGTGGCGCGCGTCCCCGGGTCCATTCCCAAGCTGGCCGTCGTCATGGACGTGCGCAGCAAGTCCCTCTTCCCGGCCCTGCGGGAGAATCTCGCGCAGCTGCGCGCCGCGGGGATCAACTACCGCGTGCTGTTCCTCGAGGCCAGCGACGACCTGCTCGTGCGCCGCTTCGAACAGGGGCGGCGTCCCCACCCATTGCAGGGCAGCGGGCGGATCCTGGACGGCATAGCGGCCGAGCGAGAGGTCCTGCGGGAACTCAAGGAGTCGGCGGAACTCGTGGTCGACACCACCCCCATGAACGTCCACGCCCTGGCCACCGCCATCACGGAACTCTTTTCCGAGTCGGGCCCGATCGTCCTGCGCCTGAATGTCATGAGTTTCGGCTTCAAGTACGGCCTCCCGGCGGACGCCAACTTCGTGGCCGACGTGCGGTTCATCCCGAACCCGCACTGGGTTCCGGAACTCCGCCCGCACACCGGCGTGGAAGCCGTGGTCAGCGACTACGTTTTGGAGGCCGAGGGAGCCGCCGAGTTCGTGGACCGCTACATCGAGGCCCTGGAACCGGTCATGGACGGCTACCGGCGCGAGAACAAGCACTACGCGACCCTCGCCGTCGGTTGCACGGGCGGCAAGCACCGGTCCGTCGCGGTCAGCGAGGAGCTCGCCCGCAGGCTGCGCCAGCTCCCGCGGGTCAACGTCACGGTCAACCACCGCGACCTGGGCCGGGAGTAGGACGAGATGGCCTTCCTTTCCGGGCAGATGCCCCTTGTCCCGCCGAAACCGGCCGGCGCGGGCCGTGGGCCGGCGCGCGTCGCCGCGCTGGGCGGCGGTCACGGACTCGCGGCCTCGCTGGCCGCGCTGCGCAGGCTCACCAGCGACATCACCGCCATCGTCACGGTGGCCGACGACGGCGGCTCCTCCGGGCGCCTGCGCGAGGAACTGGACGTCCTGCCGCCCGGGGATCTGCGCATGGCGCTGGCCGCGCTGTGCGACGACACCGACTGGGGCCGCACGTGGCGCGACGTGATGCAGCACCGTTTCGTATCGAAGGAGGGGTCCGCCGGGACGCTGGACAACCACGCGCTCGGCAACCTGCTGATCGTCACCCTCTGGGAGTTGCTTGAGGATCCCGTGGCCGGACTGCGCTGGGCTGGTGCGCTCCTTGGCGCCCGCGGTCAGGTGCTCCCCATGAGCACCGTCCCGCTGACGATCTCCGGGGAGGTCCTGGGTCAGGGCGCCGGCGACTCCCTGGTGCGCCGTCGAGTGGTCGGACAGGCCCAATTGGCGGTCGCTGGCAACACCGGGATCGTCAGCAACGTCCAACTCGAACCCGTGGACGCTCCGGCGTGCCCCGAGGCCCTGTCCGCCATAGAGCTGGCCGACTGGGTCGTTCTGGGACCGGGATCGTGGTACACGTCCGTCCTGCCGCACCTGCTCCTGCCGCAGATGCTGGACGCGCTCCGGGCAACCCCTGCCCGGCGCCTGCTGACCATGAACCTGGCCACGGAGACCAAGGAAACCGTGGGCATGGACGCCGCCGACCATTTGAACGTGATTTCGCGGTACGCCCCCGACCTGCGGATCGACGCCGTCGTCGCCGATCCATCGTCCATCGAAGGGGTCGAAAGGTTCCGCGATGCGGCCGCCCGGCTCGGCGCCAGGTGCTTCTTCGGTAAAGTAGGCGTCGCGGCGGGACGTGCGGTTCACGACCCGTTGCGGCTGGCCACGGCCTATCAGGACGTCTTCACGTCTTTCGATCCCAACGACCCCAGCAGTGAGGAACACAAGACATGGCACTGACAGCCTCGGTCAAGGACGAGCTGTCCCGGCTTGACGTCAAGAAGTCCTCGGAGCGAAAGGCGGAGGTCTCCGCGACGCTGCGGTTCGCCGGTGGACTGCACATCATTTCCGGCCGCATTGTCATCGAGGCGGAGGTCGACCTCGCGTCGACGGCGCGCAGGCTGCGGAAGTCCATTGCCGAGGTGTATGGCCACACCGCCGAAATCATCGTCGTCTCCGGCGGCGGCCTGCGCCGCGGAAACCGCTACGTGGTGCGAGTGGTGCGCGACGGAGAATCGCTGGCCCGGCAGACCGGATTGCTCGATGGCAGGGGCCGGCCGGTGCGCGGACTGCCTTCCGCCATCGTGAACGGCTCGACGGCCGATGCCGAGGCGGTCTGGCGCGGGGCCTTCCTCGCACACGGGTCGCTGACCGAACCGGGACGCTCCTCCGCCATGGAGGTCACGTGCCCCGGGCCCGAGGCCGCGCTGGCGTTGGTGGGGGCCGCGCGGCGGCTGGGGCTGGTCGCCAAGGCCCGCGAAGTCCGCGGCGTCGACCGCGTCGTGATACGCGACGGCGACAGCATCGCTGCGCTCCTGACCCGCATGGGTGCCCACGACGCACTCATGGTGTGGGAGGAGCGGCGCATGCGCAAGGAGGTGCGGGCGACGGCGAACCGACTCGCGAACTTCGACGACGCCAACCTGCGTCGCTCCGCGCAGGCCGCAGTCGCGGCCGGAGCGCGTGTCGAGCGCGCCCTTGAGATCCTCGGCGACGACGTCCCGGACCATCTGCAGTACGCCGGGGCGCTCCGCGTTGCCCACAAGCAGGCCAGCCTGGACGAGCTGGGACGGTTGGCGGATCCGCCCATGACCAAGGACGCCATCGCCGGGCGCATCCGCCGGCTCCTGGCCATGGCGGACAAGAAGGCCATCGAGATGGGAATACCGAGCACCGAGGACAGTGTTACGGCAGACATGCTGGACGGATAGTCTGGCGGTGTAGGTTTCCGACGCCCTGGGGGCTCGGGATGCAAAACCAGAAGGCACTCCCTTCGAGGGGGTGCACAACGAATGGAGGAGACACATGTCGAAGTACACCCTCCCGGAGCTGCCGTACGACTACGCAGCCCTGGAACCGAACATTTCCGCCCGCATCATGGAACTTCACCACAGCAAGCACCACGCGGCCTACGTCGCCGGCGCCAACACCGCCCTCGAGCAGCTGGCCGAAGCCCGCGAGAAGGGCGAGTTCGGCAACGTCCCCAAGCTTTCCAAGGACTTGGCGTTCCACCTGGGTGGACACACCAACCACTCGATCTTCTGGCAGAACCTCTCGCCCGAGGGCGGGGACAAGCCCGAGGGCGAGCTGGCCGCGGCCATCGACGAGTACTTCGGCTCCTTCGACGCGTTCCGTGGCCACTTCGGAGCGGCCGCATTGAGCCTGCAGGGCTCAGGCTGGGCACTGCTGGCCTACGAGCCGCTCGGCGGCAACCTGGTGATCGAGCAGCTGTACGACCAGCAGGGCAACGTCCCCGTGGGCACCGTTCCATTGCTGATGCTGGACATGTGGGAGCACGCCTTCTACCTCGACTATGTCAACGTCAAGGCCGACTACGTCAAGGCATTCTGGAACATCGTGAACTGGGCCGACGTCGCCAAGCGCTTCGAGGCAGCCCGCACGGGCGCAACGGCACTGGTCGTTCCCGGCGCGTAATGCGCATCACATATCCGCGTCACATGACGTAGGATAAGCACAACGGATCCCGCGGACCCCGCTCCCGGCTATCCCCGGGACGGGAGTCCGTGGATCCGGTCGGCAGTCAGTCGACGACACAACGGAGTGTCCAACTTTTCCCATGGCCACTCCGCGCAACACCCCTTCCGGGGGCCACCGCGGCGGCCTACATTCCGGCAAGGAGAATAACCACGTGACTACTCGTGTTGGCATTAATGGCTTCGGACGCATCGGACGCAACTTCCTGCGCGCCAGCCTCGCCCAGACGGCGGACATTGAAATCGTCGCCGTCAACGACCTCGGCTCGATCGACGACCTGGCGATGCTGCTGAAGTACGATTCCGTCCTTGGACGCCTCGACCGCGAGGTCGTCGTCGACTCCGACCACCTCGTCGTCGGTGAACAGCGCATCAAGGTCCTATCGCAGCGCAACCCGGCGGACCTCGGCTGGGGCGAGCTCGGCGTCGACGTCGTCATCGAATCGACCGGCTTCTTCACCAAGGGCGCCGACGCCCAAGGCCACATCACCGCCGGGGCCAAGAAGGTCATCATCTCCGCGCCCGCCACCGACGAGGACCTCACCATCGTCATGGGCGTCAACCACGACAAGTACGACGCCGACAAGCACCACATCATCTCCAACGCGTCGTGCACCACGAACTGCCTGGGCCCCGTGGCCAAGGTCCTGAACGACCAGTTCGGGATCGTCGATGGACTCATGACCACGATCCACGCATACACCGCCGACCAGAATCTGCAGGACGCGCCGCACAAGGATCCCCGCCGTGCCCGCGCCGCCGCGCTGAACATGGTTCCGACGTCCACCGGTGCCGCCAAGGCCATTGGACTGGTCCTGCCGGAGCTCAAGGGCAAGCTCGACGGATACGCCATGCGCGTGCCGGTCCCGACCGGGTCCGCCACGGACCTCACGGTGACACTGGCCCGCGAGACCACGGCGGAAGAGATCAACGCCGCGTTCAAGAAAGCCGCCGCGGAGGGACCGCTCAAGGGCTTCCTGAAGTACAACGAGGACCCCATCGTCTCCACGGACATCGTGACGGATCCGTCGTCGGCCATCTTCGACGCGCCCCTGACCAAGGTCATCGGCAGCACCGTGAAGGTGCTGGCCTGGTACGACAACGAGTGGGGCTACAGCTCCCGGCTGGTGGACCTGACGGAGTATGTCGGCGGCAAGCTGGCGTAGGTACGGGATTCGGATAGCCTAAGCGCATGACTTCTCGCACTCTCGACGATCTGCTCGCCGACGGCGTCCGTGGGCGGCGCGTTCTGGTCCGTAGCGACCTGAACGTGCCGCTCGACGGTTCCACCGTCACGGACGACGGACGCGTACGCGCGTCCCTCCCGGTCCTCTCCAAACTGGTCGACGCCGGCGCCCGCGTCATCGTGATGGCCCACCTCGGGCGGCCCAAGGGCTCCCCGGACCCCAAGTACTCGATCGCCCCGGCGGGCGAACGTCTCCGCGAACTCGCGGACTTTCCCGTGGCCATCGCCGGGGACGTCGTTGGCGACAGCGCGCGCGCTGGTGCAGCCTCCCTGGCGGACGGAGAAGTGCTGCTCCTCGAAAACATCCGGTTCGACGCCCGCGAAACCAGCAAGGACGACGCCGAACGCGCCGCCCTGGCAGGCGAGCTCCAGGCCCTGACCGGCGGGAACGGCGCCTACGTGGACGACGCGTTCGGCGCCGTCCACCGCAAGCACGCCTCGGTGTTCGACATCGCCGCAGTCCTGCCGTCCTACCAGGGCGAACTGGTCCGCACGGAGGTGGAGGTCCTCAAGACCCTCACCGAAAGCCCCAAGCGGCCGTTCGTCGTCGTGCTGGGCGGGTCCAAGGTCTCGGACAAGCTCGCCGTCATCGACAAGCTGCTCGGCCGTGCGGACCAGCTGCTCATCGGCGGCGGAATGGCCTTCACTTTCCTGCGGGCGCAGGGCCACGGTGTCGGCGCCAGCCTGTTGGAGTCAGACCAGCTGGACACGGTGCGCGGCTACCTCGCGCGCGCCAAGGAGATCGGCTGCGACATCATCCTGCCCACGGACATCGTGGTTGCCTCGAAGTTCGGCGCGGACGCGGAGCATGAGGTGCTGGCCGCCGACGACATCGAGGGCGGATCGTTCGGCGCCACCGGGCTCGGGCTGGACATCGGACCGGCGTCCGGGGGCGCCTTCGCGAGCTACATCCGCTCCGCCAACACGGTCTTCTGGAACGGTCCCATGGGCGTGTTCGAAATCGACGCGTTCTCGGGAGGCACGCGGGCGGTTGCCCAGGCGCTGGCCGACTCCGAGGCGTTCAGCGTGGTCGGGGGCGGAGACTCCGCCGCGGCCGTCCGCACGCTAGGGTTCCGCGACGACGACTTCAGCCATATCTCCACGGGAGGCGGTGCCAGCCTCGAGTACCTCGAGGGCAAGGAACTGCCGGGCCTGACAGCATTGGAAGGCAAATAAGCACATGACGACATCCACGAACGGAAAGTTCGACCGCACGCCGCTGATTGCCGGCAACTGGAAGATGAACATGGACCACGCGCAGGGCATCACCCTGCTCCAAAAACTGGCGTGGACCCTCGACGACGCAAAGCACGATTTCGGCCGGGTGGAGGTTGCGGTCTTCCCTCCGTTCACGGATCTGCGCGGCGTGCAGACGCTCGTGGCCGGCGACGACCTTCCGGTCGTCTACGGGGGCCAGGACCTTTCGCCCCACGACTCCGGGGCGTACACCGGCGACATCTCCGGGCAGTTCCTCTCCAAGCTCGGTTGCCGCTACGTGCTGGTCGGACACAGCGAGCGCCGGACCATCCACGGCGAATCGGACGAGACGCTTCGGGCCAAGGTGGAGGCGGCCTACCGCCATTCGCTGGTTCCGATTCTCTGCGTCGGAGAGGGGCTCGAGGTCAGGCAGGCGGGGGAGCACGTCGAGCACACGTTGGCGCAGCTGCGCGCCAACCTCCAGTCGCTCCCGGCCGAACAGGCAGCCCACCTCGTGGTTGCCTACGAGCCGGTCTGGGCCATCGGCACGGGCGAGGTGGCGGGCCCCCAAGACGCGCAGGAAATGTGCGCCGCGATCCGCACGGAGCTGACGGATCTCTACGACGCGCGGACGGCGGCCGGGATCCGGCTGCTGTACGGCGGATCCGTCAAGGCCGCTAATGCCGCAGCGATCCTCCGGGAACGCGACGTGGACGGACTGCTCGTCGGGGGTGCCAGCCTGGACCCCGCGGAGTTTGCTAGCATTGTCAGGTTCGAGCACCATCTGGTGACCGACTAGCCGGCTGACAAGCCGTCGTTGACCGAAAGGCCGTAGTGGACGCACTCAAGATTGTCCTGCAGGTGGTGCTCGGCATCACCAGCCTCCTGCTGACCATGCTGATCCTCCTGCACAAGGGGCGCGGCGGCGGCATGTCGGACATGTTCGGCGGCGGCGTGACAAGCAACCTCGGGTCGTCCGGGGTCGCCGAACGGAACCTCAACCGCATCACCGTGGTGCTCGGGTTGGCTTGGGGTGCCGTCATCATCGCGCTCGGGCTGGTCATGCGCTTCTCGGCGGAGTCCTAGCGCACGGGGCATAAAGCACAGTTGTAAGAACACATAAGGATGGCGGCTTCCACACCGGAAGCCGCCATCCTTTTGTTCCGCCGCGTTAAGCGGCGGCGTAACCCGCAGCTTAGCGTTCGCTGGCCGTCACGCTGCGCAGGTTGGTGCGCGGCAGCCCCTCGCGAAGGACCTCCCCGAACACCTCGTCGGGGTCCAGCCGCCGCAGTTCCTCGGACAGGCACTCGGAGAGGTGGCGCCGCGGAAGCGAGATGCGCTGCACCTGTTGCCCGGGCTGATAGAGCTCGGCGACGTCGTTGTCCGGGCGCGTGAGCACCACGTCGCCGTCGGCGCGGGCGAAGCGGACGCTGCGCACCCCCGTGCCGGCCGCCGAGGAGGCGATGGTTACTGGCACGTGGAGGAAGAGGGTCAGCCAAGCCGCCAGCAGGACCGTGCTGGGGGAGTCGGCCGCCCCCTTCACCGTCATTGCCTGGACCTCGGCGGGATCCAGTTGGTCGAGCACCGCCGCCAGCTGGGCCCGCCACAGCGTCAGCCGCGTCCACGCGAGATCGGTGTCGCCGGCCACGTAGGCATCGGCCAATGCGAAAAGGGCCCGTCGCGGATCGTCCTCGCTTCCCGAATCCGTGATTCGCCTGTGCGCGATGCGGCCGATTCCCGTAGCCGACGCCTTCTCCGGCGCCCCGTGGGGCCACCACGCCACGATGGGCGCATCGGGGAGCAGCAGTGCCGCCACGAGGGACTCGTCGGCGTGGCTGAGTTCTCCGTGCACATGCAGCACCACGACCTCGGAGGCCCCCGCGTCCCCTCCGACCCGGATCTGTCCGTTCAGTGCGGTGGGCGCGTCCTTGTTCCCCTCGACGACGACGATGATGCGGCAGGGGTGTTCGCGGCTGGCGAGGTTGGCGGCGGCAATCGCGTCCTCCTCGAAGCCGTCGCGCGTGACCACGACCAAGGTGAGCACGCGGCTCAGTGCCACCACGCCGCCCGTTTCGCGGAGATTCATCAGTTCCTTGGCCAGTTTCGAGGCCGTGGTTCCGGGCTGGTCGACGATCATGGGCGCCGCCACATCCTTCCATCGCGCGCGAGGAGCTCGTCGGCGGAAGCCGGTCCCCAGCTTCCGGGCGCATAGGGTTCGGGCTGCCCGTCCAGGCTGGCCCAATACTCCTCGAAGGGGTCGAGGATCTTCCAGGAGAGTTCCACCTCGGCGTGGCGGGGAAACAGCGGAGGTTCGCCGAGCAGCACGTCGAGGATCAGCCGCTCGTAGGCCTCCGGACTGGACTCCGTGAACGAGTGCCCGTAGCCGAAGTCCATGGTGACGTCGCGGACCTCCATTTGGGTACCCGGAACCTTGGATCCGAAGCGGATGGTGGCACCCTCGTCGGGCTGGACGCGGATCACCACGGCGTTCTGGCCGAAGTCGTCGCTCGCGTTGTCCCGGAACAGGAGGTTGGGGGCGCGTTTGAAGACGACGGCGATCTCCGTCACCCTTCGTCCCAGCCGCTTGCCGGCGCGAAGGTAGAAGGGAACCCCGGCCCAACGTCGCGTATTGATGTCCACGCGGATCGCCGCAAAGGTTTCAGTGGTGGAATCGGGGTTGAAACCCTCCTCCTCGAGGAAGCCGGTGACCTTCTCGCCGCCCTGCCAGCCGCCGGAGTACTGTCCCCGCGCCGAGTGCGTGGAGAGGTCCTCCGGCAGACGGACCGCGCCGAGCACCTTTTCCTTTTCCGCGCGGAGGTGGTCGGCGTCGAAGGAAATGGGCTCCTCCATGGCGGTCAGGGCGAGCAGCTGGAGCAGGTGGTTCTGGATGACGTCGCGGGCGGCGCCGACGCCGTCATAGTATCCGGCGCGTCCGCCGATCCCGATGTCCTCCGCCATGGTGATCTGCACGTGGTCCACGTGGTTTGCGTTCCACAGCGGTTCGAAGAGCTGGTTGGCGAAGCGCAGTGCCAGCAGGTTCTGGACCGTCTCCTTGCCGAGATAGTGGTCGATCCTGAACACGGCGTCGGGTGGGAAGACCGACTCCACTATCTCATTGAGTTCACGGGCGGAGGCGAGGTCGTGCCCGAAGGGCTTCTCGATCACCACGCGCCGCCACGGCATCTCCGTCGCGTCGTCCGCCTCTGGCTGGGCCAGTCCGTGCCTGGACAGCTGCTCGCACACCTGCTCGAACGAGTTCGGCGGGATGGAAAGGTAAAACGCATGGTTGCCGCGGGTTCCCCGGGACGCGGACAGCTCGTCCAGTGTCTCGCGGAGCCGGACAAAGGCCTCGTCGTCGCCGAAACCGCCGGTGACGAAGCGGAAACCGCCGGCCAGCTGTTCCCACACGGTCTCGTTGAACGGGGTACGCGCGTTGTCGCGCACCCAGCCACGGACCTCGGACACGAACTCCTCCCGCGACCAATCACGGCGGCCGAAGCCCACCACCGCGAAGCTTGGCGGCAGCAGGCCCCGGTTGGCCAGGTCGTACACGGCGGGCATCAGCTTCTTGCGGGCGAGGTCTCCGGTGATGCCGAAGAAGACCAGGGCCGAGGGACCGGCGATGCGGTTCAGCCGCCGGTCCCTCCTGTCACGCAGGGGATTGCGCGAGGTGGTGTCTGGCATGGGGCTCTTTCATGAGGGGATTTCGGGGGGACTGCTGGGGCGGATTAGCCCTCCGAGGTGGTCACCAGCGAGGCGACGGCCTCCCGCAGCTGGGCGACACCGCCCACGCGGTCGTTGAGGTGGAGCCTCAACACCGGACGCCCGAGGTCGGCGAGGACCTGCCCGTCCCCGGCCGCCTGGGCCGAGATGAGCTGGCCGAACGTGAAGGGCCGCTCCGGGATGGAGATGTCCAACGCGGAGTCCGCGGTGATCAGCAGGTACACGCCGACCTTGGGTCCTCCCTTGTGGAACTGACCCGTGGAGTGCAGGAAGCGCGGGCCCCAGCCGAACGTGGTCGGACGCCCCGCCAGCGCGGCGAAGTCGTCCCGTAGGTCCGCGAGGTCCGCCTGACCCACCCGGTCCAGGTAGGCCTGGATGCTGACGTAGCCGTTGGCGGGGACCACATCCAGCAGCCGCCGCAGGGCCTCCGCCACGGTCTCGACGCCGTCCAGCAGCCCCGGTGTCGCGCGGAGTTCGATGTCCCCGTCGACCGCTTCCGAGGGCTGCGGTTCCGGCGTTGCGTCCAGAAGCCCGCGGGCGGCGTTCTTGGCGGCCTCGACGTCCGGCTGGTCGAACGGGTTGATGCCGAGCAGGTGCCCTGCGACGACCGTCGCGTACTCCCAGAGCATCAGCTGGCTTCCGAGGGACCCCGAGACGCACACCTGGTCGCCCAGGGGAGCCGCGGCGTCGTCGGAATCGGTGACGAGCCGCACCAAGAGGACATCGTCGGCCTGGGTCACGGTCTCTGGCGCGCCGGGCTCGGCGACGACGGGCAGCACTCCCGTGCCGTGCTTGCCGGTCGACTCGGCGATGAGCTGCTCCGCCCAGTCGGCGAAGCCCACGATTCCGGAGCCCTCGTCCACGAACACGATCTTGTCGCGCAACGGCGACGTCCCGGCCAGGGCGGCCCCGAGGCACAGGCCGATGTTGTCGGCGTCGTCCTCGGCCAGGAATTCCGCGGCTTCCTCGGCCTCGTCCAGCAGAGACCCGATGTCGACACCGGCCAGGCCGGTGGGAACGAGTCCGAAGGCCGTGAGCGCGGAGTAGCGGCCGCCGACGTTGGGGTCGGCGTTGAAGACCGCACGGTATCCGGCCTCGCGCGAGGCCTTGTCCATGGGGGATCCGGGGTCCGTGACCACCACGATGCGGCTCGCGGGGTCCAGCCCCGCGTCGCCGAAGGCCTGCTCGAACACGCGACGCGCCGAATCGGTCTCCACCGTCGAACCCGACTTGGAGGAGACGACCAGCACGGAGGTGGACAACCGGTCGGCTAGGGCGTTGCCGACCATCTCCGGATCCGTGCTATCCAGGACGACCAGCTCGACGTCGGCCGTCGCGGCGATCACCTCGGGTGCGAGGGAGGAACCACCCATCCCCGCCAGGACCACGCGGTCCACGCCCTCGGCGCGGAGCTCGTCGCGCAGCCGCAGGATTTGTTCCACGAGCGGACGGGACGTCTCGCCGAGATCGACCCAGCCCAGCCGCACCGCCGCTTCGGATTCGGCCTCCGGTCCCCAGAGGGTGTGGTCCTTCCCCGCGATGCGCGAGGCGACCCTGTCTTCGACCAGGCGCGGCACGTGGGCCTCGATGGCGGCCAGCGCGGCCCCCGTCGCCTGGAACCCGAGGGCGCTCACCTAGGCACCGGCCTTGGCGGAGTCCAAGGCAATGCGGACGTCCTCGAGCAGTTCGGCCCAGGAGGCCTCGAACTTTTCGACACCCTCCCGCTCCAGCAGGCCAACGACGTCGTTGTAGTCGATGCCCTGCGCAGCGAGGGCGTCCAGGACGGCGTTCGAGTCCGCATAGGTTCCGGTGACGGTGTCGCCGGTGACCTCGGCGTGGTCGGCGGTCGCATCGAGCGTCTTTTCCGGCATGGTGTTCACGACGTGGGGCGCGACCAGCCCAGTCACGTACATCGTGTCCTGGTACGCCGGGTCCTTGACGCCGGTGGATGCCCACAACGGGCGCTGCGGGCGCGCGCCCGCGGCAGCCAGAACGGCCCAGCGCTCCGAGGAGAAGAGCTCCTCGTAGACCTGGTAGGCAAGCCGCGCGTTGGCCAGTCCGGCCTTGCCACGAAGCGACAGGGCCTCTTCGGTGCCGACGGCGTCCAGCCGCTTGTCGACCTCGGCGTCCACGCGGGAGACGAAGAAGGAAGCCACGGAGTGGAGCTTGGACAGATCGTGGCCGTTCTCCTTGGCCTCCTCGAGTCCCTGCATGAACGCGTTGACCACGGCGCGGTAGCGCTCCAGCGAGAAGATCAGCGTCACGTTGACGCTGATGCCCTCGGCCAGGGTGGCCGTAATGGCCGAGAGGCCTTCGAGGGTCGCGGGGATCTTGATCAGGACGTTTTCGCGGCCGACCTTGTCGTGGAGCTTCTGGGCCTCGGCCGCGGTCGCGGCGGTGTCGGCGGAGATCCGGGGATCGACCTCAAGGGAGACGCGGCCGTCGACGCCGTCGGTTGCCGTGGCGACGGGCAAGAAGAGGTCGCACGCTTCGGCGACATCGGACGTGGTGATCTCGAAGACGGCGCGCTCGACGTCGGCGCCCGCGGCCGCGAGCTCGGCGACCTGCGCGGCGTAGGACGCGTCGCCGTTCTTCAGCGCGGCGGCGAAGATCGACGGGTTGGTCGTCACACCGACGACGTTCTTCTCCTCGATCAACTTGCGCAGCGAACCCGACTCGAGCCGGTCGCGGGACAGGTCGTCGAGCCAGATGGAGACTCCGGCGGCCGAAAGGGCCTCGGTGTTGGGGTTGCTCATGCTTGTTTCCTTCCGTGGATCGTCAAGGGGCTGGCGGTGTCGAGGCTAGCGGGTGGCGGCGAGCGACTCGCGTGCCGCTTCCGCCACCGCCTCCGACGTGATGCCGAACTCGCGGTACAGGGTCTTGTAGTCGGCCGATGCGCCGAAGTGGTCCAGCGAGACGATCCGGCCGGCGTCGCCGACAAACTCGCGCCAGCCCATGGCCACACCGGCCTCGACGGACACGCGTGCGCGCACGGCGGCCGGCAGCACGGACTCGCGGTAGGCGGCGTCCTGCTGGTTGAACCACTCGATGCACGGCAGGGACACCACACGCGTGGGAATCCCCTCCGCCTGGAGAGCCTCGCGTGCCTCCACCGCCAGCTGGACCTCCGAGCCGGTGGCCAGCAGCAGCACCTGCGGCTCGGCCGGTTGGCCGGCGTCGGACGCCTCGGCCAGCACGTAGCCGCCGCGTGCGACGCCGGAGACGTCGGCGAATCCGCCCTCGGGCGAGCGGTCGTAGACAGGGACGTTCTGGCGCGTCAGGACGATGCCCGCCGGGTTGGAGTTGTTCTCCAGGATGGTCTTCCAAGCCCAGGCGGTCTCGTTGGCGTCCGCGGGACGGACGACGTCGAGGTTCGGGATGGCGCGCAGGCTGGCCAGCTGTTCCACGGGCTGGTGCGTCGGGCCGTCCTCGCCGAGGCCGATCGAATCGTGCGTCCACACGTAGATCGACGGGACGCCCATGAGGGCGGACAGGCGGATCGCGGGACGCTGGTAGTCGGAGAAGATCAGGAAGGTGCCGGAGTATGCGCGGGTCTTGCTGGAGAGCACGATCCCGTTGACGATGGAGGCCGCCGCGTGCTCGCGGATGCCGAAGTGCAGCACGCGACCGTACGGGTTGCCCTTCCACGAGTCCGTCTGGCGCGACTCCGGGATGAACGACGGGGAGCCTTCGATCGTGGTGTTGTTGGAGCCGGCGAGGTCCGCGGAGCCGCCCCAGAGCTCGGGGAGCTCGGCGGCGATGGCGTTGATGACCTTGCCGGACGCCGCGCGCGTGGAGACGTCCTTGCCGGCGTGGAACGTGGGCAGGTGCGATTCCCAGCCTTCGGGCAGTTTGCCGGCCTCGATGCGCTCGAGCAGGCTGGCTGCCTCGGGGGAGCGCTGCCTCCAGGCGTTGAACGCCTCGTCCCAGTCCGCGCGCGCCGCGGCGCCGCGGTCAACGACGCCGCGGGCGTGGGCGAGAACGTCGTCGTCGATCTGGAAGGACGCGGAGGAGTCGAAGCCGAGGAGTTCCTTCAGCCCGGACACCTCGTCCTTGCCCAGGGCGGAACCGTGGATGGCCCCCGTGTCCTTCTTACCGGGGGACGGCCAGCCGATGACGGTCCGCAGCGAAATGATCGAGGGTCGGCCGGTCTCCGCCCTGGCGGCGGACAGGGCGGCGTCCAGTGCGGCGACGTCCTCGACGTACTCGCCGGTCTCGGTCCAGTCGACGCGCTGCGTGTGCCAGCCGTACGCGGCGTAGCGGGCAAGGACGTCCTCGGTGAAGGAGACGTCGGTGTCGTCCTCGATCGAGATGTGGTTCTCGTCGTAGACCACCACGAGGTTGCCGAGTTCCTGGTGCCCGGCGAGCGAGCTGGCCTCGCTGGTGACACCCTCCTGCAGGTCGCCGTCCGAGGCGATGACCCAGACGGTGTGGTCGAACGGGCTCTCGCCCTCGGGCGCCTCCGCGTCCAGCAGCCCGCGCAGCCGGCGCTGGCCGTAGGCGAATCCGACGGCGGAGGCGAGGCCCTGGCCCAACGGACCGGTGGTGATCTCCACGCCGGGCGTGTGTCCGACCTCTGGGTGGCCGGGGGTCTTGGAGCCCCAGGTACGCAGCTCCTGGAGGTCGTTCAGCTCCAGGCCGTATCCGGAGAGGAAAAGCTGCAGGTACAGCGTCAGCGAGGTGTGACCGGGGGAGAGCACGAACCGGTCGCGGCCCACCCAGGACGGGTCCGAGGGGTCGTGGCGCAGGTGCCGCTGGAAGATGAGGTAGGCGGCGGGGGCGAGGCTCATGGCGGTTCCCGGGTGGCCGTTGCCGACCTTCTCCACGGCATCGGCGGCCAGCACGCGGACGGTGTCCACGGCTCGCTCGTCGAGCTTCGTCCAAGTGAGTTCGCTAACTTCTGTCTGTGGCGCCACGGTGTGGTCCCTCTCTGTGGTCGGGCGGGTCGTGAGGGCGGGAAGGCCGGACCGAGAGGGCGGAGCGAAGCCCACGCACCCGTAGCCGAACCGGTTATGCCGCCGCTGGCACTTCGCCCCAACCCTATCCCGGGGGCGGGCGGCTGTGCCCGTTTATGGCCAAAGATTGACGCGGCTTTCGCCGACGGGGCAATTGTCCGCCGCCCGGCGGAATGACTTCTACGAGCCGTAAAAGGGTATGATGGCTTGGTCTGTCCGAATCCCCTGCAGAACTGAGTGGCATGTCCGTGAAGTTTGTCCCGACCGACTCTGCGCCGACCCCGCGTGCCTCCCGCCAGCCAGCGGAGTCCCCGGGCGCTTTCGCGGGCCGCAAAGCGCGGTCGTACCTCGCCCTGACGAAGCCGCGCGTCGTCGAGTTGTTGCTGGTCACCACGCTGCCGACCATGATCTTCGCGCACGGCGGATTCCCCCAGGTGGGCCTGGTTCTGGCGACGCTGCTCGGCGGCGCCATGGCCGCCGGAGCGTCCGGTGCCTTCAACTGCTACATCGACCGCGACATGGACAAGGTCATGAACCGGACCAAGGACCGGCCGCTGGTCACCGGCGACGTGACGCCCCGGGAGGCCCTGGCCTTCTCCTGGACGCTCGCGGTCGCCTCCCTTCTCGTCCTGTGGTTCGGAACCAATCCGCTGACGGCCGCCCTGGGACTCGCGGCCATCCTGTTCTATGTGGTGCTCTACACCCTCATCCTGAAGCGGCGCACAGCGCAGAACATCGTGTGGGGCGGCATCGCCGGATGCATGCCGGTCCTGATCGCCTGGGCCGCCGTGACCAACACCCTGGCGTGGCCGGCGGTCATTCTGTTCCTGATCATTTTCCTGTGGACGCCCCCGCACTACTGGCCGCTGTCCATGAAATACGCGGACGACTACAACGCGGCCAGTGTTCCCATGCTGGGGGCCATCGCCAGCGCCCAGCGCGTTTCGGTGCAGGTGGTCCTCTACGCATGGGCGACCGTCGTGTGCTCGCTGTTGCTGGTGCCCATGGGATACGCGGGAATCGTCTATACGGTGATCGCCGCGGTGACCGGCGGCTGGTTCGTCTACGAGTGCCACGTGCTGTACCGCGAGGCCCGTCGGAACCACGAACCCCAGGACATGAACCGCAAGGCCATGAAGGTCTTCCACATCTCCATCACGTACCTGACCCTGGTTTTCGTGGCACTGGCCATCGATCCGTTCGTCGGTAATCCCCTGTTCGGCTAGCGCCGGAAGATGTCCCGCGACGAAACGCCCCGTCCTCTCCGAGGACGGGGCGTTTCGTTGTCAACGTTTCGTTGTCTAGACGGAGGGACGTTGATTTATTGTCCGGCCGGCGATGCGGCCGGTGTCGCCGCCTGCTTCCCTTAGAGGGGGAACGCTGCCGTGCTGCGGTCCCACACGTTGGTCGCCGCCGCGGTCAGCAGCGACGAGCCCAGCATGTGCAGTAGGACCAGGCCAACCGGTAGGCCCGTGAAATGCTGCGTGTACCCGATGGCGGCTTGGGCAACCAGTACCACGCCCAGGAGAACGAGCGCCCTGCGCAAACCGGGCGCCGCCCGCCAACGGTAGGCCACGAAAAGGGCCAGAGCGGTCGCCGCGACGAGGAGATACACGGGTGCCACATGGATGCGCGTGACGAGGTCCGCGTTGAAGGCATGGCGCGGTGAACCGGCGTCGCCCGCGTGGGGACCGGTCCCCGTGACGATCGTTCCCAGCACGACGGCGGCCGTCGACGTCCCGGCGATCGTCCAGCCAAGGGCGCGCATGGTTCCGCTCAACGGCGGCACGGCGACCGTCCACTCGCGCCGCAGGAGCATTCCCGTCCGGTTGACCAGCAGCATTGCCGTCGCCACCAGGGCCGCCGAGGCCAGGAAGTGCAGGCTCACCACCCACGGGTTCAGGTTGGTCCACACGGTGATGCCGCCGATGAGCGCCTGGACCGGAATAACGCACAGGAGCGCCACCGCGAGCCGGAAAACGGTCCGGTGGGTCGCGCGCATACGCCAAACGGCGACGATCATGGCGACTGCGACGATCGTCAGGATGAAGGTCAGTGTCCGATTGCCGAACTCGATCAGCCCATGGATGCCCATTTCCGGCGTGGGGGTCATCGAACCCGGGACGCAGTTGGGCCATTCGGAGCATCCCAGGCCGGACTGGGTCAACCGGACGGCGCCGCCCGTCACGATGATGCCGATCTGAGAGGCGAGGGAAGCGATGGCCAGCGCGTGGACGCCGCGTCCCACAGAGGTGGGAAGGCGGTCGGTCCACTTCGCCTTGGTAACCGGGGTTGTCATGCGGGCGGCTCCAATCGGAACGGTCGGGAGAGGCGGGGCGCTAGTTCCACTTGAACCAGCGCGTCGCGGCGAAGCCGGCGAGCACGGTCCACACCAGCAGGACGAGGAAGGCTCCGCCGTCGAACGCGCCATGCATGAAGGCCGCCCGCAGGGCGTCGCCGAGAGCCGCGGACGGGAGCGCCTCCAGCAGGGGCTGCAGTATCCCGGGCAGGTTCTCCACCGGGATCATGATGCCGCCCACGGCGGCGAAGAGGATCCACACGAGGTTCGTGATCGCCAGGGTGGCCTCGGGGCGGACGGTCCCGGCGACGAGAAGTCCCAGGGACGTGAACGCGGCCGCGCCGAGGGCCAGCAGCACGGCGGCGAGGGCCAGCCCCCACGGTGCCGGACGCCACCCCAGGAGAAGCGCGGCTCCACCGATCAACACGATCTGGATGGCCAAGACGGCCAACACCGCCATCGACTTCCCGAAAACCAAACCGGCGCGTCCGAGCGGAGTGGTGGACAGGAACCGCAGCACGCCGTAGCGCCGGTCGAAACCCGTCGCGATGCCCTGTCCGGTGAACGCCGTCGACATGACGCACAGGGCCAGGACGCCGGGGGCCGCGGCGTCGATACGGTTGACGGCCACGCCGTCCAGGATCGCGGTGAACGTCAGTCCGAAGAGGGCCAGCAGCGGCAGCACGACAGCCAGCACCAATTGCTCGCCGTTGCGCAGCATCGTTGCGGCCTCGTAGCGGCCCTGGCGCAGAATGCGGGTGAGCTGGGGAGCCGCGTTGCCTGGCGCGACGCGCGCGGTGTTAGCCACGGGGGCCTCCCTGGGCGATTTCGAGGAACACGTCTTCGAGGCTGCGCGGTTCCATGCTGATGGCGGTGGGGAAGACCCCTTCGGCCGACCACCAGGCCGCGACGGCGGCCAGGTCTGTGGGGGAGCGGAGGGCGCGGACCCGGTACCGGCCGGGTTCTATCTCCAGAATGGGTTCTCCGCATTCCAGCCGCGGTGAGGTACCGCCGGCCACCAGTCCCGGCCGCGCGGAGAAGTCCAGCGACCGCGAGTCGGCGTCCGCCGTTGCCCGCGCCGTGAGTTCGGGGACGGTGCCTTCAGCGACGTTCGCTCCGCCGTCGATGATGTACACGTAGTCGGACAGCCGCTGCGCGTCCTCCATGAGGTGCGTGGTGAGCACGATGCACAATCCGCGCTCGCGAAGCTCCTTGATGAGGTCGAAAACCGCTCGCCTCGATTGCGGATCCAGACCCGCGCTGGGTTCGTCCAGGAAAACGACCTCGGGATCCCCGACGAGAGCGGCCGCCAGGGCGACGCGCTGTTTCTGGCCGCCGGACAACCGGCGGATGGTGGTGTGGGCGAACTCGTTCAGCCCCAACCGATCGGCCAGCGCAGGAACGTCGGCCGGTTGGGCGTACATCGACGCCACATGGTTCAGCAGCTGGAGGGGCCGCGACGCGGGCGGTAGACCTCCATCCTGCAGCATGACGCCCACGCGCGAACGCAATGAGGCGGACGCGTTCGACGGGTCCTCGCCGAGGAGCCGCACGGTGCCGCCGTCGGGCTTGAGCAGTCCCTGCGCGCAGGCCAGGGTGGTGGACTTGCCAGCACCGTTGGAACCGAGCAAAGTGGTGACCGAACCCGCGCGGGCGGTGAGGCTGATGCCGTTCAGGACCCGGACCATGCGGCCGTCAAGGGCGGCAACGGGACCGAAGTCCTTGCGTAGGCTGTCGACGACGAGGCGGGGTTCGGGTTCTGGCACCGGATCATTCTACGCCACGTAGAGTCCGGTCCCCGCTGGTCCGCGGAGTTAACTAAGGACTGCCTTGCTGGCGGGAGTCGACTCATTAGGTCATGATTGTGTTGTGTATTCTTCCCAGTCCATTGAGCAGGAAACGGTCCCCGCGACGCGTTCCGCCACCGGCGCGCCGGAAACCGAGGAGCGCACTCGGGACCGCGTGCTCCACGCGGTGCTCCAACAGGGGCCGGTCAGCGCCGCCGAACTCGGCGAGCAGCTGGGATTCACGCCCGCGGCCGTCCGGCGGCATCTGGACTCCCTCAGCAAGCAGGGGCTTGTCGAGGTCAAGCTGGTGGCCAACCAGGCTGCCGGTGCGGGACGGCCCGCCCGCCGCTACGTGCTCAGCCACCGCGGACAGCGGAAACTCGGCAACGACTACCTGGACATCGCCGCGGACGCCCTGGCCGAGTTGGGGCGCGCGGCCGGGCCAGAGGCCGTCAACGCCTTCGCCGCCAAGCGTTTCGCCGCCCTCGAGGACCGCTATCGGCCCGCCGTCGAGGCCGCCGGGGACTCGCTGTCCGGCCGCGCTGCGGCGCTGTCCGAGGCGCTCACTGCCGACGGTTTCGTCGGTTCGACCCGCGATGTCGGACTGAACCAGCCCACGGCTACCATGGTGAGCGTCCAGCTTTGCCAAGGGCACTGCCCTATCCAAGACCTGGCGCGCGAGTTTCCCGTCTTCTGCGACGAGGAAACCAAGGCGTTTTCCCGCTTGCTGGGCGTCGACGTACGGCGCCTATCGACGTTGGCCGGAGGCGGCCATGTCTGCACGACCCACATACCGGTGGGTCGCCAACAAACTCCTCAGCACACTGAGAAGAGAACTCGAGTCAAGATCACAAGGCAGGAGAGGCCGCGATGACGGATCAGATTGCACAGGAGACCGCTGACCCAGGCGTGATTTCCGACATCCTGGAGAGAAATCCCGAGCTCCAAGGAATCGGCACCTACGAATACGGCTGGTCGGACAAGAACGACGCCGGTGCCAACGCGCGCCGCGGGATCAACGACGATGTCGTCCGGGACATCTCGGCCAAGAAGGACGAGCCCGAGTGGATGCTCGACCTGCGCCTGAAGGGGTTGAAGTACTTCGACCGCAAGCCGATGCCGACCTGGGGCGCCGACCTCAGCGGGATCGACTTCGACAACATCAAGTACTTCGTGCGCTCCACGGAGAAGCAGGCCACCAGTTGGGAGGACCTGCCCGAAGACATCAAGAACACGTACGACAAGCTGGGCATCCCGGAGGCCGAGAAGCAGCGCCTCGTCTCCGGCGTGGCCGCGCAGTACGAGTCCGAGGTCGTCTACCACCAGCTCCGCGAGGATCTGGAGGCCCAGGGCGTCATCTTCCTGGACACCGACACCGGGCTGAAGGAACACGAGGACATCTTCAAGGAGTACTTCGGCTCCGTCATTCCCGTGGGAGACAACAAGTTCGCCTCGTTGAACACCTCGGTGTGGTCCGGCGGTTCCTTCGTCTACGTCCCCAAGGGCGTGCACGTCGACATCCCGCTGCAGGCGTACTTCCGCATCAACACCGAGAACATGGGGCAGTTCGAGCGGACCCTGATCATTGCCGACGAGGACTCCTACGTCCACTACATCGAGGGCTGCACGGCCCCGATCTACCAGTCGGACTCGCTGCACTCGGCCGTCGTGGAAATCATCGTGAAGAAGGGCGCCCGCGTCCGCTACACGACCATCCAGAACTGGTCGAACAACGTCTACAACCTGGTCACCAAGCGCGCGGTCTGCGAAGAGGGCGCCACCATGGAGTGGGTCGACGGAAACATCGGCTCCAAGGTCACCATGAAGTACCCCGCCGTCTACCTGGTTGGCGAGCACGCCAAGGGAGAGACGCTTTCCATCGCCTTCGCCGGCGAGGGACAGCACCAGGACACCGGGTCCAAGATGGTCCACATCGCTCCGAACACGTCCAGCTCCATCGTGGCTAAGTCGGTGGCCCGCAACGGTGGTCGCTCGGCCTACCGCGGCCTCGTGCAGGTCCGCGAGGGTGCCAAGGGATCGCGCAACTCCGTGGTCTGCGACGCCCTGCTGGTGGATACCATCTCCCGCTCGGACACGTACCCGTACATCGACGTCCGCGAGGACGACGTGACCATGGGCCACGAGGCGACCGTGTCGCGCGTCAGCGAGGAACAGCTGTTCTACCTGATGTCCCGCGGCCTGGCAGAGGACGAGGCCATGGCGATGATTGTGCGCGGCTTCATCGAGCCCATCGCGCGCGAACTTCCCATGGAGTACGCGCTCGAGCTGAACCGCCTCATTGAACTTCAGATGGAAGGATCCGTCGGTTAGTCATGACTGATACCGCAACCGCACTCACGGACGAAAAGGCGCGCATCGGCGCCCCGTCGATTTCCGGCTTCACCGAGGAGGGCGAGAACCTGTCTCCCGTCAACGAGGCCATCTCCCCGCTCGGCGGCGACAGCAGCAAGGCCCACAGCCACGGGCAGGGCGCCGGCGTGCCCGACTCCTCCCGCGCCGGACGGCTGACGAGCTACAACCTCGAGGACTTCGCCGCCCTGACCGGCCGCGAGGAGGATTGGCGCTTCACGCCGTTGAAGCGCCTCGGTGGCCTGCACAAGAACACGCTCGACGGGGTCGCGCCGTCCATCTCGGTCGAGGCCGGCGAAGCGATCCGCGTAGAGACCGTTTCCGCCGACGATTCTCGCGTCGGTTCGGTCGGCATCCCGGACGACCGGGTCTCGGCCAACGCCTGGAACGCCGTCTCCGAGGCGACGGTGCTGACGGTCCCCGCGAACACCGAAGAAGCCCGGGCGACGTTGACGCTCACCGGCAACGGTGCCGCTGCCTCCGCCCAGCACATCGTGCTGGTCGCGGAGCCCAACTCCAGCGCCGTCGTGGTCCTGGACCACGTCGGGAGCGCGGTCGTCGCGGAGAACATCGAAATCGATGTCCGCGAGGGTGCCCGGCTGACAGTCGTCTCCCTGCAGGCCTGGGACGATGATTCGGTTCACGCCAGCTCGCAGCAGGCCAAGATCGGCAAGGGCGCGTCGCTCAAGCACGTTGTCGTCTCCTTCGGCGGAAACGTCGTTCGGGTGACGCCGTCCGTTCGGTTTGCCGCTCCCGGCGCCACGGCGGAGATGTTCGGACTGTACTTCGCCGACGCCGGCCAGCACCTTGAGCACCGGCTCTTCGTGGACCACGCGGTCCCGCGCTGCACGTCGAACGTGCTGTACAAGGGAGCGCTGCAGGGCAAGGACGCGCACACCGTTTGGGTGGGCGACGTTCTCATCCGCAAGGCGGCCGAGGAAACGGACTCGTACGAGGCCAACCGCAACCTGGTCCTGACGGACGGCGCCCGGGCCGACTCGGTGCCGAACCTGGAGATCGAGACCGGACTCATCAAGGGTGCCGGCCACGCCAGCACCACCGGCCGCTTCGACGACGCCCACCTCTTCTACCTGATGTCCCGCGGCATCGACGAGAAGACGGCACGCCGCCTGGTGGTTCGGGGCTTCCTGAACGAGATCATCCAGCAGATCGGCGTCCCCGAGCTCGAGGAACGCATCAACGAAACGGTCGAGCGCGAGCTCGCCGCCACCGAACACTAGGCCCCGCGCCGCACCCCCCATCCCACCACGCCGGCGCGGCCGGCACAGGAGAGAACGGACACCAATGTCTACTCTGGAAATCAAGGACCTGCACGTCTCGATCGACACGGAGCAGGGCACCAAGGAGATCCTCAAGGGCGTCACCTTGACGATCAAGACCGGCGAAACGCACGCCATCATGGGCCCCAACGGGTCCGGCAAGTCCACGCTGGCCTCCACCATCGCGGGCCACCCGCGATACAAGGTCACCTCCGGCGAGATCCTGCTCGACGGCGAGGACGTGCTCTCGATGAGCGTCGACGAGCGTGCCCGCGCGGGGTTGTTCTTGGCCATGCAGTACCCGGTCGAGGTGCCGGGCGTGACCATGACGAACTTCCTGCGCACCGCGAAGACGGCGATCGACGGCACAGCACCGAGCCTGCGCCACTGGACCAAGGACGTCAAGGCTGCCATGGCCGACCTGAAGATCGACGCGGACTTCGCCAGCCGCAACGTCAACGAGGGCTTCTCCGGCGGCGAGAAGAAGCGCGTGGAGATCCTCCAGCTGGAACTCTTCAAGCCGCGGTTCGCCATCCTCGACGAGACGGATTCCGGTCTCGACGTCGACGCACTGAAGGTCGTTTCCGAGGGTGTCAACCGCGCCGCGGAGAACAACGAGATGGGCACGCTGCTCATCACGCACTACACCCGCATCCTGCGCTACATCAAGCCGGACTTCGTGCACGTTTTCGTCGACGGCGCCATCGCCGAGCAGGGCGGCCCGGAGCTTGCCGACCGTCTCGAGGACGAGGGCTACGACCGCTTCATGGCTGTGAAGGCCTAGCCATGACCGCGGAGAACAACGTTGCACAGGGCGCCGCCCAGGCGCCGCTCGAGGATGTCGAAGAGGCGCTCAAGGACGTCATCGACCCCGAGCTCGGGGTCAACGTGGTCGACCTTGGCCTGCTCTACGGTCTCAAGTACGCCGAGGACGGTGCGCTGCTCATCGATATGACGCTAACGACGGCGGCGTGCCCCCTGACGGACGTCATCGAGGAGCAGGTCAGCCAGTCGGTCAGCGGTGTCGTGGACGAATACCGCCTGAACTGGGTCTGGATGCCGCCGTGGGGTCCGGAACGGATCACCGACGACGGCCGCGACCAGATGCGGGCGCTCGGCTTCAACATCTAACGCCACCTGCGGAAAATCCAAACGACGCAAGCAGCCGGTCCACCCCGTGGGCCGGCTGCTTGCGTCGGCTCCCGGGGCCCTCGCTAGGGCTGGTCCAGGTCGTTGGACTCGAGGGTGTTGCATTCGTTGATGTCCCCCGTGCGGTAGCCGTGCATGAACCACGTCTGACGCTGGGCGCTGGAGCCGTGGGTCCAGCTCTCGGGGTTGACCTGGCCCGTGGCGGACTCCTGGATGCGGTCGTCGCCCACGGCCTCCGCCGCCGACAGCGCGGATCGCAGGTCCTCCTGCGTGAAGGGGTCCATCAGCGGCTGGCCTGCTGCATCTGTCGTTTCCGCCGCGTGGGCCGCCCAGAGCCCGGCGAAGCAGTCCGCCTGCAACTCCACGCGGACGGCTCCGGACGTCGGTCCCGTGCCGCCCTGCTGCGAGGCGGCCAGCGTGCCGATGTGGTTCTGGATGTGGTGCCCGTACTCGTGCGCCACGACGTACTCCTCGGCCAGGAATCCGCCGTCGGCACCGAACCGCGTTTCGAGATCGTCGAAGAACCCGGTGTCGAAGTAGGCCGAGCGGTCGGCCGGGCAATAGAACGGCCCGACGGCGCTCGTCGCCGTGCCGCATCCCGTCGAGACGCTTTCGGAGAACAGTTCCACGCCGGGCTGTTCCACCTCCTCGTCGTATTGCTGGAGGTAGGGCACCCAAAACGCGTCCAGGCTGGCGGTGGTCGCCAGGATGCGGCAGTCGATGCGCGCATTCGCGTCGGCACCCGTCTTGCACTCGTCGATGGCGGCCGGCCCGGTGGGTTGTTCCTGCGTCTGCCCGCCGCCGAGGCCGAGTTCCTCGAGAACGGCGGGATTGATCCCCAGAAAGCTGGCGATGAGCAGAACCAGGATCCCGCCACCGCCCACGGCGATCTTCCCGCCCCGGCCGCGGGAGTCGCGGACACGGGAGGAATCCAGACGCGCGTCGTCGTTGAAACTCATGGCAAGAGACTACTCCCGGGACCGTGATTGGGGTCACTGGAGCGGGTAGGCGGTCCGCGCGCGTACAATGGGTAGTTGCGTTGTACGCGCTGCACCCCCACCCGAAAGGTTCCCCGTGATTTCCGTTGCCGACCTGGAGCTCCGCGCCGGAGCCCGCCTCCTGATGGACGGCGTGTCCTTCCGGATCGACAAGGGCGACAAGATCGGGCTGGTGGGCCGCAACGGGGCCGGCAAGACAACGATGACGCGCGTGTTGGCGGGGGAAAGCCTTCCCGCCGGGGGCACGGTCACCTCGACCGGGAGCGTCGGCTACCTCCCGCAGGATCCCCGCACCCCCGACATGGAACAGCTGGCGCGCGACCGCATCCTCTCCGCGCGCGGGCTGGACGTCGTCGTCGGCAAGCTCAAGAAGTGCCAGGACGAGATGGGCAGCGACGATCCGCAGATCCGCGACAAGGCCATGAACCGGTACGACCGGATCGAGGCCGAGTTCATGGCGAACGGCGGCTACGCGGCGGAGTCCGAGGCCGCGGCGATCTCCAACAACCTGTCGCTTCCGGAGCGACTGTTGAACCAGCCGCTGCGCACGCTGTCCGGTGGACAGCGCCGGCGCGTCGAGCTCGCGCGCATCCTGTACGCGGACGCGGAGACGCTCCTACTCGACGAACCGACCAACCACCTCGACGCGGACTCCATCGCGTGGCTGCGCGAGTTCCTGAGGGCGCACCAGGGCGGCCTGATCGTGATTTCGCACGACACCGACTTGCTGGAGGCGACGGTGAACAAGGTCCTGCACCTGGACGCCAACCGCGCGACGATCGACATCTACAACCTCGGGTGGAAGCGCTACCTCGAACAGCGTGAAACCGACGAGCGGGCCCGCAAGCGCGAGCGCGCCAACACCGAAAAGAAAGCCGGCACGCTCCTGGCCCAGGCCAATAAGATGAAGGCACGCGCCTCGGGCGCCTCCGCGGCGCAGAGCATGCTCAAGCGAGTGGACCGCCTGATGGGTGGGCTCGAAGAGGTCCGTGCGCAGGACCGCGTGGCAGCGCTCCGCTTCCCGGATCCGGCACCGTGCGGCAAGACCCCCATGATGGCCGAGGGGTTGAGCAAGTCCTACGGATCCCTGGAGATTTTCACCAACGTGGACCTGGCCATCGACCGCGGCTCCAAGGTGGTCATCCTGGGCCTCAACGGCGCCGGCAAGACCACCTTGTTGCGCATGCTCGCCGGGGTGGCCGAACCGGACACGGGACGGATCATCCCGGGTCACGGCCTCAAGGTCGGCTACTACGCGCAGGAGCACGAGACGCTGGACACGGAGCGGAGCGTGTTGGAGAACATGCGTTCGGCTGCCCCGCCGTCGTTGGGCGACGCGGAGGTGCGTGGCATCCTCGGTTCGTTCATGTTCAGCGGCGACGACGTCAACAAGCCCGCCGGCGTGCTGTCCGGCGGCGAGAAGACGCGCCTCGCGCTGGCCACCATCGTGGCATCCAGCGCGAATATCCTGCTGTTGGACGAGCCCACCAACAACCTCGACCCGGCGAGCCGTGCGGAGATCCTCAATGCGCTTAGCAACTACCCGGGCGCCGTCGTCATGGTTAGCCACGACGAGGGCGCGGTGGCGGCGCTGAACCCCGAACGCGTCGTGCTGCTTCCCGACGGCGACGAGGACCTCTGGAACGACAGCTACCTCGACCTCGTTACCCTGGCCTAGCAACGCGACTGGAGCGGCCTCCTGCCCGAGTGCGGGAGGCTACCGCTCGCGTCCGCTCTCGAGGGCGTCCACGTAGGCGTCCTCGAGCTCCTCGTCCGTGGGCTGGCCGTCGCGGCGCCTGGTCTGCCGGCGGCGGGGTGCCCGGTAGGCCGAATGCAGGACCTCGAGACCGGCGGCGGCCGCCTCGGCTTCCGCCTCGCGGTCCTCGCGGTTGATCCGTGCCTGCTGCTTCGCCGCGTACCCGAGGCCGATGAAGCCCAGGACGGCGAACGCGAACCACTGCAGGGAGTAGGACAGGTGGTTTCCCTCGTCCACCTCGGGCCGGGGAAGGGCCGTCGGGGCATCGGCCGGTGCCGGTTCCTCCGCGGCGAGCACGCCGAACGCGCCCTTGGCGATGTCGTAGCCCAGGACCCGCTCGAGCTCGGTCAGTTCGATCGAAGCCAATTGGCCCTCGGGGGCCGTCCGCTGGACGTCCGGCTCCCCGGCCTTAAGGCGCGCGACGACGTCCACCGTGCCCCGCGGGGGAGCGGGGACGGCGTCCGGCCTTCCGGCCGTTTCGTTTCCGATGGGCAGCCAGCCGCGGTTGATGGCCACGATCGCGCCGGATTCGGTGCGGAAGGGGACCAGCACCTCGTAGCCGGGCGCGCCGGACAGGGGACGATTGCGCACGATCGTGGTGTCCGCGGTCAGGTATTCGCCGCGCAGCGCGACGGGAAGCCACGTGTCCGCCTCGTCGAGCGTTTCAAAGGATCCGGCCGTGTCGGAGAACGGAACGGGTACGGCGTCGTAGTTGGCTTCGACCAGCCCGTTGTCCGCACGGGCCTCGTCCAGGCGGTTCATCTGCCAGTTGCCCAGTCCCGCGCAGGCCGCCGCAAAAACGCAGACCATCAGGAACCAACCGAGCCACCGGGTGCTGGCGAGGAAACGGTACACGGGCTAGGACTCCTGGGCTGGGGCGGGCGGATCGAGCGGCAGCGACTCCCTATAGAGCCCCCGCTCCGAAAGGTAGCTGCCCAACCATTCGGCGTGACCGTCGCAGGCCAGCCAGATTTTCCGCCGTTCTGGCGTGTGGATCCGCGGGTTGTTCCACAGGAGTTGCCGAGTGGCCGGCAGCCCGCAGGCCTTCCGCGAGCAGGTCGGCGTCTCCGGCCCGGTCGCTCCCGCCAACTGGTCGAACAGGCTCATGCGGCGTCTCCTTCGGATCGGTGGCGCGGATCGTCTTCGACAAACTCGCCCTCGAGGGTCACAGTGGTGTCGTCGTCCGGCGTGTCCTCGGCGTACCCGGTTGGGTTGGCGCCGCCGTCGTTCGACCCGTCGGCGTGGTGCGGGGACCCGGCGGCCGGGCCGTCCAAAGCCGCGGCCGGAGCCGCGTCCAGAAGCGAGGTGCTCTTGGTTTGCCGTGTCCGGTCGGCGCCCCCGTTGGCCACGACCACGGCGAACCAGGGCAGGAAGATGGCTCCGGCGAGGAAAACCCACTGCAGGGGCCCAGACGTGAAGAACGCCGCGATGAAGCAGACCAGCCGGATGCTCATGGAAATGGTGTATTTCACCAAGCGGGTGCGCATCTCGGAGGAATGCGACTCGGTGGCGTCCGTGATGCTGAACACGGGCTCGTCCGGATCGTGGCGTCGGTGCTGCATGTGCGGTGGGTTGGTCATGGCTCTTCCGTCGGCTTGTGCCCCAATTGTCTCACCCGGGCCCGGCGGGGGACGAACCGGCCGAGGGCGCCCGGCGGTAGGATGGCTCAGAATCCAGCCATACCCCTTTCGGAGGAAACCCATGCCGCAGACCCCTTCCGCCCCGCGCAGCGTCTTGATCACGGGAGGGAACCGCGGAATCGGCCTGGCCATCGCCCGTGCGTTCCTGGCCAACGGCGACAAGGTGGCCATCACCTACCGCAGCGGCGAGGTGCCCGAGGGCCTGTTCGGAGTGAAGGCGGACGTCACGGATACGGCATCGATCGATGCCGCGTTCACGGCCGTCGAGCAGGAGCACGGCCCCGTGGAGGTCGTCGTCGCCAATGCCGGCGTCACGCGGGACATGCTTTTGCTGCGCATGAACGAGGATGACTTCACGTCCGTCATCGACACCAACCTGACCGGTGCCTTCCGCGTGATCAAGCGCGCGTCGAAGGGCATGATCCGGTTGCGCAAGGGCCGCGTGGTGATGATTTCCTCGGTGGTCGGCCTCTACGGGTCACCGGGGCAGATCAACTACGCCGCGTCCAAGGCAGGCTTGGTGGGCATCGCCCGGTCGCTGACGCGCGAGCTGGGATCGCGGGGAATCACCGCCAATGTCGTCGCTCCCGGCTTCATCAACACGGACATGACCGCGGCGCTGCCGGACGAGACGCAGAAAAACTACCTTGCGGGCATCCCCGCCGGTCGATTCGCGGAACCGGAGGAGGTTGCCAACGTCGTGCGCTGGATCTCCTCGGACGAGGCCGCATACATCTCCGGCGCGGTGATTCCGGTCGACGGCGGGCTCGGCATGGGGCACTAGCCCCTCCGGTTACCCGGAATTCCTTAGAGGATTCCTACAACCGCGACCGCCTCGGGGGCTGGCAAGATGGTCCTAGGCGTCCGTTCCGTGTGGGCGCAATTGAAGCATCCCCACTACGGCGTACCCCGCCGCACAACACTTAGGAGTGTTTGATGACAGAGCTCGCCGGCAAATCGGCCGTCGTAACAGGTTCCTCCCGCGGTATCGGCGCGGAGGTCGCCAAGACGCTGGCCGCGCAAGGCGCGGGAGTCGTCATCAACTACCGCCAGAAGGCCCCGCGCGCAAACAAGGTGGTACAGGGCATCGTGGAGGCGGGCGGCCGGGCCGTGGCCGTCGGCGCCGACTTGACCACCGCGGAGGGCGCCGGCGCCCTGGTGGAAGCGGCCACGGAGAACTTCGGCGGCCTGGACATCCTGGTTCTCAACGCCTCCGGGGGCATGGAATCCGGCATGGGGGAGGACTACGCCCTGCGCCTGAACCGGGACGCGCAAGTCAACATGCTCGAGGCGGCGGCCGCGAAGATGCCAGCGGGTTCGCGCGTGGTCTTCGTGACCAGCCACCAGGCCCACTTCATCGACGATGTGGCCACCATGGACGCCTACGAGCCGGTGGCCCGCTCCAAGCGCGCCGGCGAGGTTGCGCTGCGTGATCACATCCCGGCCCTTTCCGAAAAGGGCATCTCCCTGGTGGTTGTCTCCGGGGACATGATCGAGGGAACGATCACCGCGACCCTGTTGGACCGCGCGGAGCCCGGTGCCATCGAGGCGCGACGGGAGGCGGCCGGCAAGCTGTACAGCGTCGAGGAGTTCGGCGCCGAAGTCGCGCGCATGGCCACGGCCGATGTCGAGACGGGACACACCGAATACGTCGGCGGCGCCGGCGACTTCCTCAAGAAGTAGGCGTTTGCGCCAGCGGCCCCCAGGCTACGGAGATCCAGAAGGATCCCCATAGCGTGGGGGCCGCTTTTGCCGTGCCTACGGCTTAGCGCCGCAGACCACCTTGTTCCACGGCTGGTAGGTCCACTTCAGGGTCTCCTTCGGGAGACTCGCCGCCGCCGAGGTGCGTTCGCGCGTGACGGTGACGGTGAAGCCCTTCTGTCCACCGGATTCCTCGGCGCAGTCCTCGGCTTCGTTGTAAACCGTCGTCGGGTTCTTCAGGTCGTAGTGCTCCGACGTCGTGGTCTTGACGTCCCACTTCTTGGTGCCCCAGAGGCGGGTGTGGACACGGTCGTCGACCCAGGCTTGGATCATCACGGCGTGGTCCGTGTTATTGCGCCATTTCATGTCGATGACGCCCTCCCAGATGGTCGCCTCCCGGCCCGCCGGGTAGCGGTCGAACCAACGGCTGTGCGGCTGGTGTTCGACGTCGTCCATCCCGGCGAGGAAGCCGGCGTTGAAAGTCTGGGTGGAGATCTGGGAAAGGCCGCCGCCGACCGCCTCGGAGGAGAACCCGTCCACGACCACGCCGGAGTTGAAGTAGCCGTTGGCCGTGGTGATGGGACCCAGCGTCTCGGAGAGCGAGAACGTCTCTCCGGGCAGGACCAGCACCCCGTTGACCCGTGCGGACCCCACACGCAGGTTCTTCGTGCGCACGGAGTCGTACTTCGGATACGGCGACGTGAAGTGGACAAGGCTGTCCTTGACGCCCAGTGCCTTTGCCTCGGCGGTGGTGAGTTCCGGTTGGGTGACGCTGAGTTCCAAGCTCGCGGTGCGGCTGGCGGTCGAGGCGGCCGTCAGGATCTTGGCGGCGAGGTCGGACGTGTCGACCCCCCGCCCCGGAACCGCAGGCACCACCGCAGGCCGTCCCCCGGACAAGACGATGCGCGCGTCCTTCGCCGTGGATCTCATGTCCGGATTCGTCTTGAGCAGGGCGTCGGCGAGCTCGGCGTTGTCCAGTTTCATGGTGACAGTGCGATCGGCGGCCGTGAAGGACGCGGCGGCCGCCAGGTCCGCCGGCGCCAACGCCGCACGTAGGTTGCCGGCCCTGATGGTGACGGGGCCGGCAACGAGCGGCCGTGCCTGGTCCTTCAGGACCGCCGCGTATGCCTCCGCAGGGATCGCCGGCTCCGTGGTTTCGGCCGGTAGGGCGATGGGGTTGCTGGCATCGAACCAGGCGGCGGACACCGCATCCGCGGCACCATCGGTTTCGACGGTCGACCCGGGTTCGGGCTCCGTGACCTCTGGCTTGGCGCCCTTGAAGGCGATCTCGCCCTCGATCGGGTCGCTGTCGAGTCTCGTCGCGGCCGACTGGACCGCGGTTCGCAGCGCGGATTCGTCGACGGTTAGGACCGGGGCCAGCGGTCCGCCGCCGGTGACGCGGTGCCATAGCACCTCGGGATCCAAGCTGAAACCGGTCTGTTCCGCGAGGGTCGCGGGGATGTCGAGGACCAAGCCTGCCGACTGCGGGTCGATCGTGGCCGATCGCCCACCGGCCGTGACGGCGATGTCCCGCTCCGCGATCGGGACGAGTTCCTCCCGCAGCGTTTGGGCGGCGCGATCGGCGTCCAGGCCGCCGATGTCCACGCCGTGGACGCTGGTGCCCGCGGGAACCTGGCCACCCAAAAACCACGCGCCGCCGGCGTACGCGGCGGCGAGAAGCACGACGGCGGAGCCGCCCACGATCCATCCCGTGCCGCGACCGCCGCGCTTCGTTCCCCGCGCCTTCACCACTGTGTCATTCCGTTCCGTCCACGCCAGTGCCCTGCCAGGCACAAGCCACGGCATCAAGAATAGCCCGCCCGGCGCGCCGGAAAGCGGCGGCGAACCCCGTGCCGGCGCGGCCGTTGCGGGATCGTTGCGATTCAGATCCCGACGAGGTGCCGGACGACGTCCAGGCGGGGGAAGTCGATGGCGGCGCCGGCGCTGTCCCGCAATGCGGGTTTGGCGTTGTAGGCGACGCCGAGCCCGGCCGCCAGGACCATGTCCAGGTCGTTGGCGCCGTCGCCCACGGCGATGGTGTGCTCCAGGGGAATCCCCAGCGCGGCGGACCACTCGCGGAGCCGGGCCTCCTTCGCCGCGCGATCCACGACATCCCCGCGGACCGTGCCCGTTAGGCACCCGTCTTGGACCCCGAGGTCGTTCGCGGTGGCGAAATCGAGGCCCAGGTCCTCGGCGATCGGAGCCAGGACCTGAATGAAGCCGCCGGAGACGACCCCCACGGCGTGGCCGGCCGCGTGGAACGCATCCACGAGTTCGCGCGCGCCGGGGGAGAGCACGACGGCGGCGCGGACCGCGTCGATCACCCCGGCGTCGAGCCCCTTGAGGGTCGCGACGCGGGCGTGCAGGCTCTGCGCGAAGTCGAGTTCCCCGCGCATGGCCGCCTCCGTCACGGCCGCAACCTCGGCCTCCCGCCCGGCGTGCGCCGCGAGCAGTTCGATGACCTCCTGCTGGATGAGGGTCGAGTCCACATCCATGACCAGCAGGAGTTTGGGCGCGCCGGACAGGGCGGCGGGAACCACGGCCGCACCCGCGCCAATAGGGAAGGTCGGGGCCGCGGCGGAGACGGAGGCCCGCAGGGCCGTGACGTCGGCCCCGTCGACGCCGAGGCGGGCGCCACTGGAGCCGGCGTCCGAGAACGGTTCGTGGCTGGAGATCGTGAATCCGGCGCGTGCGATGGCCTCCGCGAGGCCGGCGGGTTCCACGCCGTCGGGGCCGGAGTGGGCCGCCTGGGTTTCCCGGGGGGCGTAGTGGACGACGAAAGCTGATCTGTGCATGTGGCGATTCTCCCGCCTGCCGGGACGGCTACGCGAATCGTGACGGCCGAAACCAGTGCCCCTCCGGCCCGGCGTTTGGTTGTTTCGGCGGCCACTGGCTTAGTGTTTTCCCCATGAGTGAAGTGCTGGGTTTCGCCGGCGTCAACGTGGTCCGTGGGCGCAAGAGGCTGTTGAGGGACGTCGACTGGCAGGTCAGGGACGGCGAACGCTGGGTGGTCCTCGGTCCAAACGGCGCCGGCAAGACCACGCTGATGCAAATCGCGGCGACGCGGATGCACCCGACGTCCGGGCTGGCCGGGATCCTGGGGGAGGTCCTCGGGGCGGTGGATGTCTTCGAACTACGCCCGCGGATCGGGCTGTCCTCCGCGGCCCTGGCCAACCACATCCCCGAGCACGAAACGGTGCTCAACGTCGTCGTCACCGCGTCCTATGGCACCACCGGCCGATGGCGCGAGGAATACGAGCAGGTCGACGAGCGCCGCGCTTTCTCCCTCCTCCACGACTGGGGGATGTCCACCATGATCAACCGGCCTTTCGCGTCCCTAAGCGAAGGCGAGCGCAAGCGTGTCCAGATCGCCCGCGCCCTGATGACGGATCCGGAACTCCTGATTTTGGACGAGCCTGGGGCCGGTCTCGACCTCGCCGGGCGCGAGGACCTCGTCGCGCGCCTCGGTGAACTCGCGGCGGATGGCGACGCGCCCGCCATCGTCCTGGTGACGCACCACTTGGAGGAGGTGCCGCCGGGGTTCACGCACGCGCTGCTGCTGCGCGAGGGAGCCGTGGTCGCGGCGGGCCCGATCGACGAGACGCTCACCGAGGAAAACCTCGGCGCCGCCTTCGACATGCCGCTGAAGGTGGCCTCCGAGGGTGGACGCTACAGCGCCGTCGCGCGCCCCCGCGGCTGACGCGTAGCAGCCGTGGAGTTCTGGCGCGAGGCGCTCATTCTCATGGCCGGCCTGTGGGCCGGAACGATCAACACCATTGTGGGATCCGGATCCCTGGTGACCTTCCCGGTGCTCGTGGCGCTGGGCTACGCGCCGGTGAATGCGATCATTTCCAACGCCATGGGTCTCGTGGCCGGAGGGTTCTCCGGGGCCTGGGGCTACCGCCGCGAGGCGGCAAGCGTTCCGCGCACCCTGCTCAAGCTCCTGCCGGTCTCGCTGGTGGGCGGCCTGGCGGGCGCGTTCCTCCTGCTCCATCTGCCGGAAGAGGTCTTCGGCTACGTGGCGCCGGCCCTCATTCTGGTGGCGGTGCTGCTGGTGGTGTTCCAGCCCAAGCTGTCGCTGTGGGCCAAGCGCCGGCAGGCGCTGGAGCACGTGGACCCGCACGACGCCGACGCGCAGCGACTGCCACCGGTGCTGTTCGTGCTGGTGTTCCTCATCGGCATCTACGGGGGCTACTTCACGGCCGCCCAGGGAGTCCTGCTGATGGGTGTGCTCGGCGTCTTCTTCCACGGCTCCCTGCAGCAGTCCAACGCCATCAAGGTCATCTTGTCCCTGGCCGTTAACCTGATTGCCGCGTGCTCCTACCTGCTCTTCGCCTTCGGCCGGATCAACTGGCTGGTGGTTCTGCTGATCGCCGTCGGTTCCATGGTCGGCGGCCTGCTCGGGGCACGGATCGGACGCCGGCTGTCGCCGGTCTGGCTGCGCGGCGTGATCGTGGTCCTCGGCGTCGTCGCGCTGGCCACCATGATCGGGAAGCTGGTCAACGGCTGATGCCGATCGTCGAGCTGGAATCCTCCGAGGACCCCCGGGTGGCCGACTACGTGCGACTGAGCGACGCGGCGCTGCGCCAGCGGACGGACCCGCAGCGCGGACTGTACATCGCGGAGAGCTCCAAGGTGCTCAGGCGGGCGCTGGTCGCCGGTCACGTCCCCCGGTCCTTTTTCCTGGCGCCGAAATGGGTCGAGGGCCTCTCCGACATCCTCGACGCCCATCCGGAGGTGCCCGCCTTCGTTGGCGCCCCCGGCGTCCTCGAGGAGATCACCGGCTTCCACCTGCACCGCGGCGCGTTGGCTGCCATGAACCGTCCCGCCCCGCTAGGCGTCGCGGACCTCCTGCGGGGTGCCCGCCGGGTGGCCGTGTTGGAGGACATCGCTGACCACACGAATGTGAGTGGTTCCAAAGTACAAGGCTTGAATCGTGGTCCTGTTCGAGGACGATCACGGATCGCGGTGCTTGAGAACCTTACCGACCATACGAACGTAGGCGCGATTTTCCGCAGCGTCGCCGCCATCGGCGTCGATGCTGTGCTGGTCTCGCCCCAGTGCGCCGACCCGCTGTACCGGCGCTCCATCCGGGTTTCGATGGGCACGGTGTTCCAGGTCCCTTGGACCCGGATCGAGTCGTGGCCTGGAGACCTCGAGGTCCTCAAGGAAGCAGGCTACTTCCTGGCCGGCATGTCGCTCGGTGAAGGGGCTATCACGCTTGATGAGCTGGTAGCGCAGGACCCTCAGAACCTGGCGCTGGTCTTCGGCACCGAAGGGGAGGGGCTGAGACCAGAGACTGATCAGGTGCTCGACGCGCGGGTCACAATTCCGATGATGAACGGGGTGGATTCGCTGAATGTTGCGGCGTCATCCGCGGTTGCCTTCTACGCGACGCGGTAGCGTCAGTGGCTACTAGCGCTGAAGCCGGGGCTGAGTCCATTCGAACCACAGAAGCCTATTGCCTGTTGTGAACCGCGGTCCGTCGATGTCCGCGTCACGGCTTCTCCTGACTATGATTGATTCGACGGGGGACCAACTTGCAGGGAGGGAACTATGAGAACCTCCACTAAGCAGGAGCTATCGGCGTTATCTCGGATGTTTTCGCCCGCCGTGATGCGGGAGCTCGGGAAGTCCGGGACCTCACCTCTTCTCGCGCGATTGCTGCGGGAAACAAGGCTGCCAGATGCCCTTCCCTGGGATGCGACGCTCGCGGACGCCTTTGAATTGGCATTCGCGACGCTGTGCAGGATGGGCAACCGTGACGATTACGTGTATCGGACAGCGATCACACAGAAGGTCGTATTGGGCAGGCATAGCCTGCGCACGGCTACGGTTTTAAATGAGGTTAGGGCCGGACGCTCAAAGGCTGATGTCGTGGTGCTCAATGGCACCGCCACGGCTTATGAGATTAAGTCCGAACGCGACTCTTTTCGACGATTACCGCAACAGCTCGCGGACTATTGTTCTGTTTTTGCGTCGGTCAACGTAGTAACGAGTCCAAATCAGGTGGAAGCTGTCCTGCAGATAGCTCCCAAAGATGTCGGTGTTCTCACACTCTCGTCGCGCTATCGGCTTCAAACCGTACGCAAAGCTGTTGACCGACCGGAACGCACATCACCGGTGGCGCTACTCGAGACTCTTCGCGTCGACGAGGCAGTTCAAGTACTTTCACTTCTTCGCATCTCGTACCCAGATGTTCCTAACACCCTACGATGGGGCATGCTTCGTGAAATCTTCGGCGGGCTGGAAGCAACAAGCGTCCATTCGAGTGTGGTTCGCGTCCTCAAATCCACGCGCTCATGCGCCGGACTCGAGCCGGTAGTAAAGCTGCTTCCCGTTCATCTCGCAGCAGCAGTCCTGTCGACAGACCCATCCCCTGCCGCGACTCGGAACCTGAGCACGGCGACGTGGCAACCGCTCACGTCCGTATTAGCTTGGAGTTAGGATCCGATGTATTACCCGTTCTTCCGTGGCAAGCAGTTTGAGCTCCTAGCGATCCGCGAGTCGGCGAAGGTGATCGCAGACGCAGGCTTTACTCCGATCATTGAACCTGTACGTCAGACACTCAGCGGCCTCCAACGAGCGCTCAAGGAACTAGTTGATCAGGGGGCTACGGCTGCGGTCATAATTAATCCGCGACACGGTGACCACAGGAACGGGGGTGATCATCTCGCAGCCGACCTTCGCGAGAACTATGGCGACAACGACGCGATCGCGCCGGCCATACTGTTGACCAGCGCGATGAGCTTGGAGGAGGCGTTAGCGAAGATCGCGTCCTACGAAGACCGGTCTCTCACCTTTGTTCATGCAGGCTTTACGGACGGAAAGGGTCTGGCCGCTAACCTGCCCCCCGGGGACTTCACCCACGTGTTCCTTGATGCTCGCAACACCCTTTACAGGCGGCCGTTCAAGGGCGGAAGACGGATTCTCGTGGAAGACGGATTCGAGCGCAAGAAGAACGCGGATTATGGTCCCATCGACCGCTTTTCGGACCTTCACGTCACTTTTGACGAACTGGGCGGTGATGGCTACGGAGATTTCCTGACCATTGGGGACCATTACGCCGAAGGCGGCGGCCCAGCTTATGCTGTAGCGATCCATCTGACTTTTATTGACCCTGAGCAAGACGACGCGATGTTCGTCTACCATTTCGTTTCCGACTCGAACGACACCCCTGTCGACCCAGCGGGTAAATTTGCCCAGGCGCTCGACAAGCTGATCCGGGAGGTGGACCGTGAGGGGTCCAAGGTTCTTAACACATCGGCGGTGCAAGAGTTCCGCGATCTTCACGCCCGAAGGCACTTCCCTGGCCTTGGTTTCGTAAAGAAATTGTCAATCAAGCATCATCTCGAGACACTCGCGGACTTTCAGGCAAATGGCTAGCCGGCGGTGTTGCGCGATCTGCTTTAGCGACCGCCTGATTCGTGAAGAACTCATCGCTCAGTGTGACCCCATTGACCAAACCTGCGACTATTGCGGCGCAGAGAATGTCGCATGCGTGGAACCGGATCGGCTCGGCCAGTGGTTCTCGACCCTCATGGCGACATATGAGGAAGTCGACGAGGGCAAACCAATCGTGCAACTCCTGGACGAGGAATGGGGATTTTTCCGGGACTCAGGACTTCGTCCGGCAGAAGCCAAAGACTTGCTCGCTGACGTGCTCGACGACGGCGAGCTGGTTCGCAGGCTATTCGTCCCCCTTCAACACTTTGACGGCGGCAACCTCAAGCGCTGGGAAGACTTGCGCGATGAGATGATGCACGTGAATCGGTGGTTCCTTGCCGAACCGATGGACATGGATCGAATCAAGGAGCTCCTAAGCCAGCTGATTGCGTCGCCATCCACCCTTAGCGATCTGAAATGGTATCGAGCCCGCCTCTTGGGTAGCGATGCGCCCTACGAGGTCCACGAAATGGGTGCACCACCACCTCGCCTTGCAGGACATGGACGCGCAAATCCCGCCGGCATTCCATACCTCTACCTCGGGTCGACTCGAGCCACTTCGGTAGCCGAGCTAAGGCCGCACACTGGAGAGCGAGCATGTGTAGCTGAGTTCCAGTTAGCGAAGCCCGATCTGAAACTTGCCGATCTTAGCCTTGATCCACCGACGGGCTCGGGTGGGGTAGGACGTCATTAATGAGGAGATGCCCGTCTTTTCAGGGAAAATTGGACTTACCACAGAACAAGTTTCCTGAATCAGAAGGGCATCTCGCAGGTGCAAGTTTCCCACAGTCCCTCCGCCGTGTCAGTTTCCTTCGACGAGCCCAACCTCGTGTCTGCCGCGGGGCTGGTGCCGATCCTCGGATTGGCCAGGGACGCGGGCTTGCGCGAACTGGCCGACGCGCGGCTCACTGTGCCCACGGACAAGGGCGCGAACGCCGGCTTGAAGGTCACCTCGCTGGTGGCCGGGATGACCGCCGGGGCGGATTCCATCGACGACATGGCAGTGCTGCGCCACGGCGGTACCAAACGGATCTTCAGCTCCGCCTATGCTCCCTCGACTCTGGGTTCGTTCCTGCGGTCCTTTACCTTCGGACACGTCCGCCAGATCGACGCGGTTGCCTCCCGCTTCCTGGTCAACCTCGCCGACAGGGCAGCACCACTGGGAAACCCCTCGGACCCCGGCTTCGTCTTCGTCGATGTCGACGACACGATCATCGAGGTCCACGGCTACCAGAAACAGGGATCGGGCTACGGCTACTCCGGGGTGCGGGGACTGAACGCCCTCCTGGCCACCGCCTCCACGAAGGACGCCGCCCCGATCGTTTTGGCCCAACGGTTGCGCAAGGGCGCGGCGAACTCGGCCCGCGGCGCCAGGCGGCTGGTTGCCGATGCCCTGTCCACGTTGGGGCGCATCCGTGAGGGGGCCCCGGTGCTCTGCCGCTTCGATTCGGCCTACTACGGCCACGCGCCGGTATCCGCCGCCCTGGCCGCCAGGGCCGATATCTCGGTAACCGTGCGCATGGACCAGGCAGTGAAACGCGCCATCGCCGGCATCGAGGACTCCGCGTGGACAACCATCGAATACACCGACGCGGTCTTCGACGAGGACGCCGGCGCCTGGATTTCCCGCGCGGAAGTCGCCGAAACATCCTTCACCGCGTTCACCTCCCGCAAGAAGGGCGAACAAGTCACCGGACGCCTCGTCGTGCGCCGCATACCCGAGCTGAACCCGCAATCCGGAGTCGGCCAGCCGACCCTGTTCCAGGCGCATCGGTTCCACGCGTTCTTCACCACCGTCACCAACGACGTTCTGGACACAGTCGCCGCGGATGCGGCCCACCGCAAACACGCCATCATCGAACAAGTCAACGCCGACCTGAAAAACAGTGCCCTGGCACACCTTCCATCCGGGCACTTCGGGGCGAACTCCGCCTGGCTGGCGCTGGCCGTAATGGCCTACAACCTCGCCCGGACCGCGGGCGTCCTGGCCGCTGGGAAGTTCACCAAAGCCAGGACCGCAACAATCCGGGCCAAGCTCGTCAACGTCCCGGCCCGAATCGCCTCCAGTGGCCGAAGAATCCGCTTACGCCTACCCGAGGCATGGCCCTGGCAATCGGCGTGGGAACGACTCTTCACCGCAGTGAACGCACCACCACAACCTTCCTGAAAACCGACCAGTCAGCCGTACCGCGGCACTACCGGAAAAACAACGTGGAACACCACCGGCAGCGAGGCCGGGACATCAACGACACCCAAAACCACGTAACTCAAAAGTTCACGTAAACGATCTATCACTCACCACGCATCGGTGGATCGAGGCTTAGGGATCCGCGAAGTCTGATTTCGCCGTTGTTCGGCGATGAAAGTCAAATGATCAAACTTCGCGCGGATCTGCCACTCCTGGAAAGGCTCGGTGACGAACTCACCCGCCCGGTTCACCCCCGAGGCGCACCTTATGAATACATCCCTACACAGTACCTATGCGAGTTCGTGAAGACGTGTGGCTTTCACGGCGTCATGTATCGGAGCTCTGTCAGTAGTGACGAAGGCGTCAATATCGCACTCTTTGACCCCAAGCTGGCAACAGCAACACACGTCGAAGAAGTCTCTGTTGAGCAGGTGAGCGTTCAGATCAGCGCACCCTCAAACGCTCACATCTGAGTTACTCACGAGTAGGTCGCCTAGACGCTCGAATGAACCCAAGCGGCTAGTCAACTGCTCCGGTACCCAGATCGACATCGTCGCCCACGGGACCATTGTTCCGCTCAAATTGTCGGGGAACGGGGCCCTTCTAGTGGTGGCGATCAAATATTGGAATTGTTCTGTTCCAAGCCGGCTCTTCGTAATCAGGGGTGCAGCGCTGGGCTGGGAACGCGGGGGTCCGGCGAATTCGTCGATCATGGGGCCGTGGCACAAGAACTTATTCGTCACCGAGTTCCGCAAGGGAAGCCGGGGACGCTCGCTCGCTTGCTAGCCGTCCAAGAAGCCAAGCTGTCGGTGACGGTCGAAAAGTAAGCCATAGTGACGGTTGAAAACTGAGCCACCCGTTCCAAACGATTGGGTGGGTGATCACAGTGGAGGATTGGGCGCTTATTCGGCGGTTGCATCTGGCCGAGGGTGAGTCGATGAGGTCGATAGCGGCGCGGTTGGGGATCTCTAGGAACACGGTTGCGAAGGCAGTCAGCGCGGACGGTCCGCCAACTTATGTCCGGTCGCCGCAGGACTCCGGGATCAAGGCTGTGGAACCGGCAATTCGTGCGCTGCTGCTGGAGAATCCGCGGATGCCGGCGACGGTGTTGGCTGAACGGGTGGGCTGGTCGGGGTCCGCGGCGTGGTTCCGGGAGAATGTGGCCCGGATCCGGCCCGAGTATGCCCCGGCTGATCCTGCTGACCGGATCTCTTACGATCCCGGGGATCAGGCGCAGTGTGATCTGTGGTTCCCGGAGGTCCGGATACCTGTCGGTGCCGGCAAGGCCAGGGTGTTGCCGGTCCTGGTGATGGTCTGCTCGCATTCACGGTTCATCATGGCCAGGATGATCCCGTCCCGGATGACCGGGGACCTGCTGGCCGGAATGTGGGAGCTGCTCGGATCCCTGGGCGCGGTTCCGCGGCGGTTGATCTGGGACAACGAAACCGGCATCGGCCGGCGGAACAGCTACGCCGCCGGAGTTGCGGCATTCGCCGGGGTCTTGGCGACCAGGGTCGTGCAGGTCAAACCCTACGATCCGGAGAGCAAGGGCGTGGTGGAGCGGGCCAACCAGTTCCTTGAGACTTCCTTCCTGCCGGGCCGGGTCTTCACCTCACCGGAGGACTTCAACACCCAGCTCGGCCAGTGGCTGCCGAAGGCCAACACCCGGCTGGTCAGGCGGACTGGCTCACGCCCGACGGATCTGCTCGCTGCGGACAAAGCGGCCATGCTGGCGCTGCCACCGGTTCCACCGGTTACCGGCTTGACCTCAAGGGTCCGGCTGCCGAGGGACTACTACGTCCGGATGGGATCTAACGACTACTCCGTCCACCCGCAGGCCATCGGCCGGTTCATCGATGTCACCGCGGACCTCGAAACCGTCACGATCAGCCTGGACGGCAGACCGGTCGGGACCCACCTGTCAATGGCCAATAGTTTGTGCCCATGGGCGGCCAGCAGAAATGCCCGCTGGTGGCCATGAAAACTGCCCACTCATGGCCACCAGATCTGCCCACCTGATGTTCGGTGGCGTTGGCCATGTTGGGGTCGGGGTTTAGTTCATTGGCGTGACTCCTTTTCCGGCCAAGGCCTGGCTGAGTCGGATTGAATCTCCTGATGTCTGGCAGACGTGGGCGTGGTGCAGCAGCCGGTCCACGGTTGCCGTTGCCAGGGTTTTAGGCATGAGCTCGTCAAAGCCGGCAGGATGCAAGTTTGAGGACACCGCGATAGACCGTTTCTCATAAGCGGCGTCGACGAGACGGTAGAGTCCCTCCGCCGCGTCAACGCCGACCGGCAAGAGGCCTATGTCATCGACCACCACCAGATCTGCGCGCAGGATCCGGGCGACGACTTTGGTGACGCTGTCATCGGAACGGTGGGCGCGCATGAGAGCGCCGAGGTCCTCGAGGCGGAACCAAGCGACCCGCAGTCCGGCTTCGACGGCCTGCTGCCCGAGGGCTTCGAGGAAGAATGTCTTGCCCGTGCCGGAGGGGCCGCAGATCACGACGTTCTCCTTCCTTCCGATCCATTCCAGCGTCCGCAGCGCCTGCTGCGTCGGCGTGGGGATCGAGGATGCGGCGGGGTCCCAGGTGTCGAAGGTTTTCCCGGTCGGGAAGCCCGCGGCCTTGCGCCTGGCGGCAAGCATGGAGCGGGATCGACCGGCGACTTCCTCGACGAACAGGGCCTTGACGACCTCGGCCGGTTCCCAGCGCTGGGCGCGGGCAGTCGCGATCAGCTCCGGCGCCAAAGCCCGCGCGTGGGGCATCTTCAGCTGCCGCATCAGCGCCTCCAGCTCCGCCGGCAAGGCCGGTGCGGTGACCGGGACCGGACTCATGCGCTTTCCTCCAGAACGGCGGCGGCCTCGGCGGTTGCGGGTGGCTGGCCGATGGCTGCCCACCCTGCGGTGCCTTGGGTGAGTGACTGGGTTTCCCTGGCGGCATGGGTGGTGGTGCGTGAACCCGCTGCGTTCAGGATCGAGGTGAGGTCCTTGTTCGCGAAGCGGCCATGGATGGCCGCGGTTCCCAACGCGTGATCGACTTCGGACTGCCCGGCGATCTTGGCCAGGGCGACGGCTTCGGCCATCTTCACGTTCATCCGTGCCGTCCCGGCGGCTGCGGCCTCGAGCAGCCAGGTCCGGGCGCCGTCCCCGATCGCGAGGAACTCCGCCTCCGCGGCCGTCCGGGCCTTCGCTGTGTAGTCGCCAGGGATCCTGGGCCGGTGGTCCGGGAAGTGGGCGTCGTTGATCGCCGGGCTGCCGGGCCGGGCGCGCCGGTGCCGGGCGACTTCCACCGGGCCCTGGCTGCCGTGGTGGACGACGATGACCTGTTCATCGGGTCCGGCGCCGTGGGATCGGACGAACACCCCCGCGCCGAGCAGATACGCCGGGACGGAGTACTGACCGTTCTCGAAGGTGACCATCGGCGTGTTCTCCGGGACGGACCGGGAGAGGCCGAACGCGACCGTGTGCGCGGTGTCCGGGATGCGGTGCAACCGTGGCGCTTCCTCGGTCAGCATCGCGGCGGGTTTTCGGCGGGTAGCGCGGTGCTCACGGTGGTTGACCTCATCCATGAAGCCCTGGCACGCCGCCTCGATCTCGGCGAAGGAAGCGTATTCGGGGCGCAGGTTGGTGTCCTTGGGCACGATGTCGGCCTTGGCGAGTTTCACCGAGGACTCCACGCCGCCCTTGGACGCGGGATCAGCCGGCTGGCAGGTCAGGACCGTCACGCCGTAATGGCGGGCGAACTCGACCGTCTGCTGGTTACGGACAGGGACCCCGGCGACGTGGGAAACGGTGACCGTTTTCTCGTTGTCGGTGAGGACGTAGGTTGGGGCGCCGCCCACGACACGGAACGTGCGGTCCAGCGCCGCGAACACACTCGGCGCCGTCCGGTCCCGCAGGACGATCACGACCCGGAACCGGGACCACGCCAGCCATGCCACGAACAACACGGTCTTCTTGCCCTCGATCACTGGGCCGTCGCCGAAATCGTACTGGATCCACTGACCAGGTTCGGTCACCCAGGGGCGGTGCACCCGGACGTGGCCGAGCCGCCAGGCGGCGCGGACCTGCGCGACTGCCCGGCGGGTCGAGCGTTCCGAACCCTCGTAACCGAGGGCACGGAGTTTCTCGTGGGCTTTATCGGCTCGGATCTTGCCCTTGGAAGCCTCGATCCATTCCTCGATCTTGGGCAGGAACGCATCAGTGACCCGGCCCCGGTAGGCCGGCTCGGCGATCGGCTGACCGGCGTCCCGGGCAGCGACGTGCCGGGCGACCGTGTGGTGCGAGCAGCCGGTGAGTTCCGCGGCGGCGCGCAACGAACCCGTCAGATCATACGCAGCAAGTATTTCCATGATTTCTCCGTCAAACTTCATTAGGGCCTCTTCCCGGGCGACTTTGGTGCGACTAGACACCGTTATCAAACCCCGGGAAGAGGCTCCCGCCGCTTAAGCAGCAGGGCTACGTCAAAGAAGTGGGCAGATCTCACGGCCACCAACGGGCAGTTTCCATGGCCGTCAGTGGGCAGTTCCGTGGCCGCCTATGGGCAGTTTTTCATGGCCGCTAACACCCACCCCCGGTCCTGGGGCGCCGGTCTGACCATCACGGACCCGGACCACGTCGAGGCGGCACGGGCACTGCGGAAGGCCTTCCAAACCCCGCGCCCGGTAGGCGAAACAACCGGGCTGAGGGACCTGGCGGACTACGACCGGGCGTTCGGTGTTGTCCTTGATGACGGGCAGGTCGCCTGATGCCGGCCGCTAAGGAAACCACCGGCCAGATCGAGTACTACTCCCGGGCGATGAAAGCACCGCGGATCCGTGAAGCAGCAACCCGGCTCGCGGACCAGGCACGCGACGGCGGCTGGACCCACGAGGAGTACCTCGCCGCTGTCCTGTCCCGGGAAGTCGCAGCCAGGGAAGCTTCCGGCGCCGAGATCAGGGCCCGGGCCGCAGGGTTCCCGGCCCGGAAATCACTCGAAGACTTCAACTTCGATCACCAGCCCGGCCTCAAACGCGACACCATCGCGCACCTGGCCACCGGCGCGTTCCTCACCGAAGCGTCCAACATCGTCATGCTCGGACCGCCCGGCACCGGCAAAACCCACCTCGCCACCGGGCTCGGCTTACGCGCGACCCAGCTCGGTCACCGGGTCCTGTTCGCCACCGCCATCGACTGGGTCGCCCGGCTCCAAGCAGCCCACCAAGGCGGACGGCTGCCCCAGGAACTGGTCAGGCTGCGCCGCTACGGACTGATCATCGTGGACGAAGTCGGCTACATCCCCTTCGAACAGGACGCCGCGAACCTGTTCTTCCAACTGGTCTCATCACGCTACGAGCACGCCTCGCTGATCCTGACCTCGAACCTGCCCTTCGCCCGCTGGGGAGACGTCTTCGGCGATCAGGTCGTCGCCTCGGCCATGATCGACCGCATCGTCCACCACGCCGAAGTCATCACCCTCAAAGGCTCCAGCTACCGCCTCAAACACACCCAGGTCGATTCGCTGCCCTCGACAAGACCCGAAAATACGGCAGAATAACCAACGTCAAAGTGGCTCACTTTTCAGCCCGCGAAATGGCTCACTTTTCGACCATCGCTGACACAAGCAGCACGCCCCGCTACTTCACGTGCCGTTCGCCCTGGTTCACGGTGCTGGTGTAATAGCTCATCGAGCAATGCAGACAGGAGGACTGCCGACTCAGCATACGTTCGATTCAGACCATATGGTGCCATGCGGCCAGCATGGACAATTTGATTCCGCATGTCGTACAAACGGCGAAAGACCGCGGCGAGCTGAGCGCGAATGGCAATGACTTCATTGGCGTTTAACGTCACCGCCCTTTCGCGCGCGAGAAGTCCGCCGCCCGAAGCCACGGACATCGAGTGCGCAGGAAGTGCTGTCTCGACCAATCTAGCTGCTTCTGTCTTGTTGGCTTCCCGCAGCGCGATCGCTAGGTCATCGTCACCTGATCGGGCATGCTTGGTTGCAAGAGCCGTGAAAGTGTCGCGCACGTACATGCACACCAGGACATCGGCAGCTCGGTCCGCGACGCTTGCCAAATCTCCAAAATCCCCCTCACCGGCGAATAGGGTTTCAAGTGTCGCCCAAGCGGCGATTGTGGCCGCACGAGATGAGGTCTGATCAGCTGCGGTCAGAAGGTCCAGTGCCGCCTCCAGTTCTTCCGAAGCTTGCTCGAACATGTCCCGTCCGCCGCCACTGTCCAGCTCGCGAATTCCAATGCCTAGATCGGGTTCGAGTGATAGGGGCACCGACCAGGATCCAGGCGAGACCCATCCCTCCGTGGCGAACGTAAGAACTCTTTTGCTGTGGGATGCTCGGTGACGCTCGACGACGCGCCGCAGGGCAAGTTGGGCTTCGTTGATCGCCGCGTACTTGTCGATGGCTTCAACCCGAATTTCTACGCCACCGCGGTTCTCCGGCACCTGGACGCCCGGTAGGAGGTCCTCGAAACGTTCCTCGAACTGGGCTTTCTGCAGCAGCGGCGGTGCGATGACGTTAAAGCCCCTTCTTCGTGTTAGCGGCACGAAGAACGTCCAGCCAGAGCCAGCAGCGGCCGAGTTTCTCGCGCGATTTATCGCCACGGCGAGTGTGACAACCTCCTTGTCGTGGCGAAGTTGGTAGGTAGCGAAGTTGGCAATCCACTGGTCGGACATTCCTTCAGATCGGAGGAATGCGGCGAGTTGCCAAGCCAGCTTTTCGCCGCTCACCGGGCTAGATGCGACATCGACATCTGCGTCAAGGTCGTCCAGATAGGACTGCACCCAGGAGGAATAGTTCTGAGCGAGTTCATCGACAAGACTCTTGAGCGCGAAGTGCATCGTCGTACCGTGGATCACCTTGTCAGATGAAATGCTCAACTGTTTCAGCACCCCACCCCGATCACGGGGAGGAATGAAGAGATCTCCTTTGATCAGTCTCCTGGCTTCATTCAACGCGTAATTTTTCGCACCGTCCCGGGCATTTCCTTCGACAAGGTCCAGGCAATGACGTAATGCATCAATAGGACTCGATCGCCAAAGTCGGGTGCTCCAACCTCTTGTCGGCGAGAAAAGTGTGACGAGCCGTTCCATTACGGCCTCTGCCAGACTGCTGGACTTAAACGCCAAAGTGATGCCCTCCAGATTCAGTGCAGACCAAGTGAAGCGGCGCCGATCGCTGCGTCCGCAAATGCTCCATGAGTTCGGACAAAAGCCTCTACCCCCACGCCGAACGATACCGGGCGTACGTCTCACAGCAGAACTCTGCACACCATCTGGCTTACCTAACGCTCCATGGGGTCTGCTGCTGCGACAGCGGGACGTACAAACTGTTGCATATCCGTGGATCACGTTGCGTCCGCAGTGGCAGTCTCGATCTTGGCCGACAACTCGTCAACATGGCGCTGAGTCTCCTGAAAGCCATTCGAGTCGAGTGGCAAGGATTATCGAGGCCTGCTGCCGATCCGTGCGAGGGCAGGGAGAATCTTCTAATACGGAACTCGCTTCTTGACCGCCGTACGCCGGGCTGTTCACCGCGGCCGGAATCGACCGGGAAAGTTCTTGCTGGCCAGTATCCGCCGGCTTGGACTCCCGGGGGGCGATAGACTCATCGGCACCCGATCGCTCTACACCAGCAACGGCCCTGCTCGTGCTCTTGGATGACCAGGCCCCGTGCTTCTTTGAGAAACACTACCGGCCTCTACCTCGCAACTGGACGCGCAGAGCACATTGCGACACTCACCAACGTCAGTGGTCGCAAAATACAAGAGTCTGATCGAGCTCGTATGCCGGGACGATCAAGGATCGCGGTCCTGGAGAACCTTACCGACCATACAAACGTTGGGGCGATTTTCCGCAGCGCCGCAGCCATTGGCGTCGACGCTGTCCTGGTCTCTCCACAGTGCGCCGACCCGGAATTTTTCAAGTCAAGCGGTACCAAGGTGAGTTAGGCTGCTGGCTTTTCGGTGGTTTCGGTTGGTTGGTTGATCCATGCTGGCCCGGGCAGGGCTAGGATTTTGGGGTCGGTGGCGGTGTTGAATCGGTGTGGGTGTTTGGCCCGGGCCGCGGCCAGTGTCTGCGAACGCTTCCCGGCGACCGAGTCGGCGAAGCCGTAGTGCACGTTCGCCGGGGTGTGGAGCCCGATCCCGGAGTGCTGGTGGTGGTGGTTGTACCAATCCACGAAGCCGCTGATGAACGCCCGGGCATCGCCTAGTGAGCCGAAGCGCTCGGGGAACGTCGGCCCGTATTTCATGGTCTTGAAAATCGACTCCGAGTAAGGGTTGTCGTTGCTCACCCGGGGCCTGGAGTGGGATCGGGTGACCTCCAGGTCCGAGAGCAGCGCGGCCACCGTTTTGGAGGTCATGGACGTGCCGCGGTCCGCATGCACGACCTCCGGGACGCCGTGGATACCGAAGATCTCCTTCATCATCTCCACCGCGAGGATCCCGGATTCGGTGGCGTGCACATGCGCCCCGACGATGAACCTCGAATGGATGTCCACCATCAGGTAGCAGTCGAAGTACTTGCCCTTCACCGGTCCGGCTAGCTTCGTGATGTCCCAGCTGAGCACCTGGCCAGGGGCGGTGGCGACCAGTTCCGGGATGGCCCGGGCCGGGTGCTTGGCCAGCCGGCGGCGTTCGGCGACCTGCCGGTTCTCCCGGAGCACCCGGTAGAACGTGGAGACCGACCCGAGGTAGATGTCCTCCTCGAGCAGCTTCGCGTAGACCTGCAGGGGTGCCAGGTCCACAAACCGTGGGGAATTCAACGCCGCCAAAATCTCGGCGCGCTCCGCATCGCTGAGCCTGTTCGGCGGCACCACCGGGGCCTGGTCCACCGGTGCGGCGGGCTTGCGGTAGATCGTCGTGCGCGAGAGCCCGACCAGAGCCGCGGCCCGCCGCGTCGGCATATCCGTCTGCACCAACAGTCGGTAGGCCCCGGTCATTTCTTCTTGGGTTTCGGTTCGTCCGGCGATTCCGCGATGGCGTTCTCGAAGAACGCCGAGAGTTTTCCCATCACGTCCAAGGCTGCCTCGGTCTGCTTCAACCGGCTCTCGCTCACCCCCAACTGGCGGCGCAATCTGGCGATCTCCACCTGCTCCGCAGAGAGCTTCCCCACGGTTTCGCCAGCTTTCTTGCCGGCCAGCACGCCAGCATCGCGCAGCCTGCGCCACTCGGCGATCTGGGAGGAATACAAACCTTGTTCACGCAGGAACGCAGCACCTCCCTGACGGGTGCAGGCGTCCTCGTACCGGGTCAAAAACTCGAGCTTCTGCGCGGGGCTGAACGACCGTCGCGGGGTCGGTCCACCGGCACGCGGTCCGGAACTACTCATGGATCCATCGTGGCCCACATCGGCCAGAACTAGATTAGACACGTTGATCGGTTTCCTGATTCTCGCCCTACGCGATCGAGCTGATTTGCTATGTCACCCTGGTACCGCTCCAGCCTGACACGTAGGGACCCGCTCTACCGACGCTCCATCCGGGTGTCGATGGGGACTGTGTTCCAAGTGCCATGGACCAGAATCGAGTCGTGGCCTGGGGACCTTGAGGTACTCAAGGAAGCAGGCTACTTCGTGGCCGGCATGTCGCTCGGCGAAGGTGCCATCACACTCGATGAGCTGGTCGCCCAGGACCACCCGAACCTGGCGCTGGTCTTCGGCACGGAGGGAGAGGGGTTGAGGCCTGAGACCGATCAGGCGCTCGACGCGCGCGTGACGATTCCGATGATGAACGGCGTCGACTCCCTCAATGTCGCTGCCTCCTCCGCGGTTGCCTTCTATGCGACGAGGTAGTGGCTGAGCGTGACGCACCCGCCCGACCGCGGTGTCAGGAGCAATTGAAGAGCTGGAGTACCGCATCAATGCCAGCGGCGACTCCCCAGGACCGTCACAGCGGCGGTGATGGCGATGCCGAGGCCGATCGGGACGCTGAGATGGATCTGGAGCAGGGGTACTCCGATGGCGGCCCCGGCGAACATAGCGAGGACAGCGCCCAGCCGTCGGTTGAGTAACCTGGGCCGTTGCTTGCCCACAAGTGACTCTCCGGCGAGGGAAGTCATGGTGGAAGTAATGACCACTGTGGTCATGTCTCGTACGCCCAAATGCCGCGCAATCAGGGCCTGGGAGCCCATGTGCATGGCGATAACGGCGGCAACAATGACACCAATGGACTGCCGGCCGACGTCTTCCACGATGAGAGAGGTGGCGGCGGTTCCCGTCAACGCGATACAACCCGCTGTGAGAAGGAGCGTGACCCTGCGGTTCCAGCCTTTCGGGCTTGACTGGAGCGTAGATCCGGCAACCGCCGCGCCGAGGAGAAAGGCGCCAAGTGCTACCAGTGGGCCCAAAGTTGGCAGGTTCGCCGCCCCGGCCAACGCCATCGCAAGAATCACCACGTTGCCGGTCATGTTTCCGGTGAAGATGTGATCAAGTCCAAGGTAGCCGACCGCGTCAACCACACCTGTAACGAGCGTGAGGGCCATCATGAGGATCAGTCGGAACTTTTCCGGAGACGCATTTTCTTGTGGGGTAGAGGCGGTTTTGGTACCTGAGCTGGCTACGGCTGATGTCATGGTTTAAGGGATCCTTCATCGTGAGGGGTTGTCTCTATGACCACCCCTCGGACATGCTTGTTGGTGGTTTTAGATGGACTGGCTGGCAACTACGGCGATGGCGTCGCTCCGGGGATCTGCGCCGGTGGCGAGGGCGCCATCGTAGCGTCGACGTGCAATCTTGGAATGGCCGACAAGGTCGTCCCGGCCCTTGCCGTTCAGGATCGTGAACGTTGTCTCGCCAAACTGGGCAACGGTGTCATCGTCGATCAGGCCCTCAGCGAGGATGTGGTCGTTGGCCGTCTGTGCGTCCATGCCGCCAACCACGAAGCGCGGACGGCGGGAGTTATGCTTCCGCCGTCGTGAGCCGTTCTGCTTCCTGCCTTGCATTGTTGGCGCGGCGCTCAGGTTTCAAGCTTGGAATGCTCGCCCAGGCGGTGCCATGAACGGTTGTGGTAAACCAGAGCGTCGCCGGGTTCGCCCGCTTGGACGTCACGCATCACACGGGACTCCAGGGCGTGAACGGCGATGATGGTGGAAGTCCCCACCTCCATGCGATCGATGACGGCGCAGCGCACCCAAGCGCGGACATCGTCATACACCGCTTCGCCGGTTGCAAGGGCCGACCAGCGGTGCGTCTGGTCAAAGCGGTCGGCACCGGGGGTCGCTCCCAACTTGGCCAGGTCGACGTCGTGCGCGTCCAGCAGGTGCACGACGACGGTCTCGGCGCGCGACAGCACCTCGGACGAAGAAGACAGTGCCGAGACCGAGAAGATCAGCAACGGAGGGTCCGCACTCACCGACACGACCGAGGACACCGTCAGCGCCACAGGCCCTTCGCCGGCATCGGCCGTGACGACGGCGACACCTCCCGGGTGCCCACGGAACAGTGCTTTGAATTCATCGGCCGAGAGGGAAGACGGGAAGCTTTGCTGCGGAGCCTCGAGCCAAGTGTCTGCGGGGTAGGCGTGAAACACCGTTATGACACCTTGGGGGTGGAGCGGGCCAGTTCTTCGCGAACGATGGTCGTCCCTGCGCTGAGAGCACTCAGCTTGGCCAGTGCGACATCCCGGGGGAACGGTGCCATGCCGCAGTTCGAGCTGGGCAGGAGCTTGTCCGCATCAACGAACTGCAGGGCCTTGCAGAGGGTGTCTGCGACCTCCTCCGGGGTCTCGATGGTCTCGCTTGCGACGTCGATTGCCCCGAGCATGACTTTCTTGCCGCGGAGGAGCTCGATGAGGTCCATGGGCACGTGGGAGTTCTGCGATTCCAGCGAGATGATGTCGATGCTGGAGCTCTGGAGCAGCGGGAACGTTTCCTCGTACTGCCGCCACTGTGAGCCGAGCGTCGCCTTCCAATCATTATTCGCCTTGATCCCGTAGCCGTAGCAGATGTGCACGGCGGTCTCCGCACGCAGTCCTTCTGCCGCTCTCTCAAGCGCAGCCACGCCCCAGTCCTTGACCTCATCGAGGAAGACATTGAACGCGGGCTCGTCGAACTGGATGATGTCCACGCCGGCCGCCTCGAGTTCTTTCGCTTCCTGGTTAAGGATCGCGGCGAACTCCCAGGCCAGCTTCTCGCGGCTCTTGTAGTGGTCATCGTAAAGCGTATCCACCATCGTCATCGGACCGGGAAGAGTCCATTTGATCGGCTTGTCGGTAGTTGAGCGGAGGAATTTTGCGTCTTCGACGAATACCGGCCGTTCGCGGCGCACCGGCCCGACGACGGTTGGCACGCTCGCGTCGTAACGGTCACGGATGCGCACGGTCTTGCGCTGTTCAAAGTCCACCCCGACGAGATGCTCGATGAACGTCGTGACGAAGTGCTGGCGGGTTTGCTCGCCGTCGCTGACGATGTCAATGCCGCGCCGGGTCTGCTCGTGGATGGCGATGCGCAGCGCGTCCTGCTTGCCCTCGAGCAGCGCATCCCCCTCCAGCTTCCACGGGGACCAAAGAGTCTCCGGCTGTGCGAGCCACGATGGTTTCGGCAGGCTTCCGACAAGGGTGGTGGGCAAAAGTGTGTTCATGATTGGCGATTCTCCGAGGGTCAGTTGACGAGAGCGGGGTAGTTGGCGGTCCACTGGTCCAACAGATCCTTGTGGGGCGTGATGAAGTGTTCCTCCGTGTACTTCGCCTGCGTGACCGCGAGCTGACCGCGCTCGACGCGGTCGTAAGCGATCTGGGTCCGCGAGAAATCCTGCTCGCCCAGGCTCGGCTGGTAGACGACGGCGGCGGCGGAGTTCGCGTTGTAGACCTCCGGGCGGTAGATCTTCTGGAACGTCTCCATGGTGCTGATCGTGCCGATGAGCTGCAGGTTGGAGTAGTCGTTGAGCAGGTCGCCCCGGAAATAGAAGGCGAGGGGAGCCACGCTGCCGCGGGGCATGAAGTAGCGGACCCGCAGCCCCATCTTTGCGAAGTACGCGTCCGTCAGCGAGAACTCGTCCTGCTGGTACTCGACGCCCAGGACCGGGTGATGGTTTCCGGTTCGCCGGTACGTCTTGCTCGTGGAGACGCTGATGCAGACCACTGGCGGTTGCGGGAAGCGTTCCCGGCATACCGGGGAATCGAGGAAGTGCTGGAACAGCTTGCCGTGAAGGTCTCCGAAGTCCTCGGGTACGGTGGGCTTGCCCGAGTCAGCTGCTGCCGCTGGCAGTACGACGCTGAAGTCGAAGTCCCGGACGTAGGAGGAGAAGTTGTTGCCGACGATCCCTTGGTGGCGGACCCCGTTCAGCAGGTCGACGATCTGGATATCGAGAACCTCGAACAGCGGGAACTGCTGATCCGTACCGTCCGCGGTGAACTGTATCTGCACGGAAACGATCTCAAGCTCGAGCGTGTAGCGGTCCCGGTCCGGGTTGTCCCAGTCTGCGAGATCGTTGAAACGACGCCGAATCATGGTCAAGGCGTTGCGGAGGTTCTCCTGGCGGTGCTCGCCACGTGCCAGGTTGGCGAAGTTCGTCGTGATCCGGGAGCCTTCCGACGGGGAGTAGTCCTCGTCGAAGCGGGTGGTGGTAATGCTGAAGGTGAAATCGTCGGCCATGCGCTGCCAATCGTTGATGGGCCGGAGACGGCCTTTCCGAAGGGGATGTATCCATGGTGCAGCCTTTCAAGGGGTATCAAGTAACTAGGCGTTACTATGCATTCATATAGAATCTTCCTATGGCCCAGATTTCGACCGGACTGACCCTGCAGCAGCTCCGCTACTTCATAGAAGTTGCCGCTGAGGGGTCGATCTCCGCCGCGGCCGATCTTCTCTACGTCGCGCAGCCGACCATGTCCGCTGCCATGAAGGACCTTGAGGCACGGGTGGGCCGTGCACTCCTGGTTCGCTCCGCCCGCGGGGTCACCCTCACCGCCGACGGGGTAGAGTTCCTCGGCTACGCGAGACAGGTGGTCGAGCAGTTCGCCCTCCTCGAGCAGCGCTATCTTGGCAGGCCACCGACACGACGTCTGCTTGGGGTGTCCACGCAGCACTACTCGTTCGCGGTGGACGCCTTCGTCCGGATGGTCAAGGCCACTGAGGTGGCCGAATACGAGTTCTCGCTCCGCGAGTCCCGCACCTGGGACATCATCGAGGATGTCCGGACACTCCGCAGCGAGATAGGCATCCTCTACCGGAACGATTTCAACCGGAAGGTCATCGACAAGCTGCTCCGCGAATCCGGGCTCGCGTTCTCTCCGCTGTTCCTCGCCGATCCACACATTTTCATTTCACGGAAGAACCCGCTCGCGTCAAAAGAGCGGGCGACTCTGGACGATCTTGCCGCCTTGCCGCGGCTGACCTTCGATCAAGGTGCGAACAACTCTTTTTACTTTGCCGAGGAGATTCTCTCCACCTTGTCCAGTAAGCAGGAGATCCGGGTCTCCGACCGCGCAACGATCTTCAACCTCATGATCGGGCTCCACGGTTACACGATCTCGACGGGCATCATCAGCGGGCAGCTCGACCCGGAGATCGTCGCCATCCCGCTCGAGGTTGACGAACGCATCGAGATCGGCTGGATCGGCCACGCCGCGATTCCGCTTACCGACCAAGCGCAGCGCTACCTCAGGGAACTGCGCGCCGTCGTCGCTGAGTTCGGCGTCGCTCTACTCGACTGACCGCAGTCGAGTAGGCGGTTCCGTACCCCTCAGGTGATTCGACGCGTCTGTTGCAGCCGAGCGGGTTGCTGGTGTCGTACCTACCCGTCGCAGGAGCCAAACTGACAGGCAAGGCCCTGGATAAGCTGCCAGAGGCGGACGAAGAATAGGTGCAAATCAAGGTTCTTCACGTTGTGTGACTGTTCGTGCCGAGCCCCGGCGATGTTTTGCGCCGTGAAATGCCTACAACACATTGGAACCACCACCAACCTGGGGGCCATCTTCAGGTCGGCGGCCGCCCTGGGGATCGATGCGGTGCTCATCACCCCGCGGTGCGCTGATCCGCTCTACCGGCGGTCCATCCGGGTGAGCATGGGAGCCGTCTTCCAGGTTCCGTGGGCCAGGCTCGAGTCGTGGCCCGGCGGCCTCGAACTGCTGGCGGACGCGGGGTTCACGATCGCGGCGCTGGAACTCGCGGAAGACGCCTCGACCATCGACGCCGTCGCCGATGAGGACATCGACAGGCTGGCCCTGGTTCTGGGCACCGAGGGGACCGGCGTCTCCGGGGCCGTCCTGGGTTCGGTGGCACGCACCGTCATGATTCCCATGCGCCCCGGAGTCGACTCCCTGAACGTGGCCGCGGCCTCCGCCGTCGCGTTCTGGGAATTGCGCGCCCGGTAGGGCGGTGGCCGCTGCGGCGACTTGGGACGCGGCAGTTCCGTGGGCTATAGTGGAAAGTCGCTTCCGTGTCGAACGGAGCGTCTTATTCCGAATGGCGGCTGGCAAAATCCAGTGGCTCGAACAAAGGTTTACGCATGAAGGCTGATACACACCCGAAGTACGCGCCGATCGTGTTCCACGATCTGGCTTCCGGCGAGAAGTACCTGACCCGTTCCACGGCGACGTCCCAGAAGACGATCGAGTGGGAGGACGGCAACACCTACCCGGTCATCGACGTCGAGATCTCCGCCGCCTCGCACCCGTTCTACACGGGCAAGCAGCGCATCATGGACTCCGCCGGCCGCGTCGAGCGCTTCAACGCACGCTTCAAGAACTTCGGCGGCAAGAAGTAGTCTTCAGGCACATGCCACAAAGGGACCCCTTCGGGGGTCCCTTTGTTGTTGGGGCGAATGTTGGCCCCAGGGGAGGGATTCCCCCGTGCCGCCCGCTTGGACGCGCGCCGACGGTCGGTGGCGGCCGCCGGACTAGTCCGCGGTAGCCGTCACCGACACCGCCTGGGCGCGCAGGGAGCGCGCCAGGTGGTCGCGCTGTTCCACCACGATGCGGCGCAGGGCCCGCGGGGCTCCGGGATGGTCTCCCAGCCACTCGTCCGCCTCCAGCACCACGGGGTGCATCGCCGGGTCTCCGCCGAGGTGGTCCTGATGGGACGGGAAGAGGCCCTGGACCACGCGCGTTGCCTGGCCGATGCTCATGGAGGACCAGATGCCGTCCAGGGCCGGCCAATACCCGGCGTAGTATCCGTCGAGCAGTTCGTGCCCGCCGATGCGGAACCCTTGGACGGTAGCGGTCAGCGCGTCGTTGGACAGGGCGAACCCGTCGGCACCCACTCCGCTCAGCGCGGTGTTCCAGGCCTCTCGCTTCACGGAGGCAACGGGCCGGGCCGCGCGGGCCAGGGCATGGCCGACGGACGCGACGGCCGAGGGCCCCTGCGTCAATTCGCCGTCGAGGGTGGCCGCGTCCACGAACCCGCGGGCCGCGCCGGCCTGCAGCAGGGCCCAGCGCAGTTCCTCGTCGACTGCCAGTCCGTGAACCGTGCGCGACCCGTCAAGCAGGCCGGCCACCAGGGAATCCGCGCCTCCGTCGCGGGCCAGCGCGGCCAGGCACCGCGCGAAGGCGACCTGCGCGTCCGAGCCCGGTTCCGCCGCCACGACCAGCTCCTGGATGCGCGCGACCGTGAGCGCGTGTTCCCGGCCGCGCAGGCCGGGGGCGCAGTAGTCGAGCACCGCCGCTCGCATTTGGTCCAGCAGCAGTTGCAGGACACCCGCCTCACGCACCGAATGAGCCATTCTCCGGACGGCGTCCAGGAACCGGGGTGCGGGCAGGACACCGTCGCGGACCATGTTCCACAGGGAAGCCCATGCCGTCGCACGCGCGAGCGGCTCGTCGAGGGTGTCCAGGTGGCCGAGGAGGGTGGCGAGTGAGACGTCGTCGAAGCGAACCTTGGCGTAGGTGAGGTCCGCGTCGTTGGGAAGGACCAGCGCCGGGCGGCGGCCGCCCACCAGCTGCTGCAGCTCCGTGCGGGCGCCGGCGACCTCCACGTCGAAGGACTCCGTCCGGAGGAGCACGCCCCCTCGCAGGTCGAAAACCCCGAGCCGCATCACGTGGGGCCGCATCGTCTGACGTCCGGTGGCCGGGTCCTCGGACGCCTGGGTCAGAAACGCGGACGTGACCTTCCCGGCGTCGTCCTGAACCAGCTCGACGGCGAGTTCGGGCACTCCCGCGCTCTCCAGCCAGGCCGCGGACCAGGCCCGCATGTCATGGCCGGACGCGGCTTCCAACTCGTCGAGGAAGTCGGCGAGGGTCGTGTTCCCAAAGGCGTGCCGGAGGAAGTAGGAGCGCACCGCCGCGGTGAAATCCGCGCGGCCCACGTAGGCCACCAGTTGCTTGAGCACGGAGGCGCCCTTGGCGTACGTGATGCCGTCGAAGTTCTGCCTCGCGGCCTCGAGGTCGGGGATGTCCGCGACGATCGGGTGCGTGGTGGGAAGCTGGTCCTGCACGTACGCCCAGGCCTTCCGACGGTTCGCGAAGGTCACCCATGCGGTCTCGTGGGCCGTTGCTTCGTCCACGGCGAGGGTGCCCATGTAGTCCGCGAAGGATTCCTTCAGCCACAGGTCGTCCCACCAGCGCATGGTGACGAGGTCGCCGAACCACATGTGGGCCATCTCGTGCATCAGCGTGTTGGCGCGCGCCTCGAACTGGGCTTCCGTGGCACGGGAGGTGAAGACGTAGGACTCGGTGAACGTGACCAGTCCGGGGTTTTCCATGGCGCCCAGGTTGTACTCCGGCACAAAGGCCTGGTCGTATTTGCCCCAGGGATACGGGTAGTCGAACATCTCGTGGAAGAAGTCCAACCCGCGTTTGGTGGTGCCGAAGAGGGCGTCGGCATCGAAGTGCGGCGCGAGGGAGGCCCGGCAGGCCAACCCGAGGGGGACCTCCACCACCGTTCCGTCGGAGGTGCGCCCGGTCCAGTGGTCGGAGACGTAATGGTAGGGTCCGGCCATAAGCGCCGTGATGTAGGTGGACATGCGTTCCGTCGGAACGAATCGCCACGTCGCCGTGCCGTCGCCGTGGTCGTCCCTCCGCGCCACCCGCGAGTTGGACGCCACGTGCCACGCGGCCGGCGCGGTCACCGAGAACGTGAACTCCGCCTTGAGGTCGGGCTGTTCGAAGTTCGCGAAGACCCGGCGCGCGTCCGCCGGCTCGTACTGTGTGTAGAGGTATGTCTCCCCGTCGGCCGGGTCGACGTAGCGGTGCATGCCCTCGCCGCTGGTGCTGTAGAGCGCCGTGCCGAGGACGACGGCGGTGTTCTCGGCCGCCAGCGAGTCGAGGAGCACGCGGGAACCGACGACGGCGTCGGTCGGGGCCAGCTCGCGTCCGTTCAGGACCACGCTTTCGACGCCGTCGTGGATGAAGTCAAGGAATGTGGAGGCGCCGGGCTCCGCAGTGAAACGCACCGTCGTCTGGGAACGGTAGCCGAAGACGGAGGGGTCGCGGGCGTCGGCGAGGTTCAGTTCGACGTCGTAGGCCAGCACGGAGACGATGCGCGCGCGCGTGGCGGCCTCCTCGCGTCCGAGGTTTTGGTTGCTGCTTTGGACATGTCCCTCAAGTTCGTCTTCCACCCGCCCATTAAAGCATGAAATGAGTGTTTTAGATCACAGTTGGGGGAATCCGGTACGGGGGCCGCCTCAATCGGCGAGAAGTAGAGCGGCCGCCAGGCCTGCGGCCCCGACGATGAACCAGGCTGAGAGGGCGGCTGCCGTCGCGCGCCCGGCGTTGCGGAACAAGACCCGGAGGTTGATCGCGTAGCCGAGCCCGACGAGGGCGGCGCCGAGCAGGGCCTCCTGCGCCGCGCGCGCCGCATCCAGCAGGCCCTCGGGCGCCCAGCCCGTCGAACGGAGGGCGACCATGGCCGCGAAGCCCACCACGAACAGCGGCACCAGCGGTACGCGCTCGCCTCCGGGCACCTCCCCGGACCGACGCGCCGCCAGGCCGCCGCAGAGCGTCACGGGCGCCAGGGCCAGGACCCGGACCAGCTTGACGACGACGGCGGCGCCCAGGGCCGCCGACCCGGCCGTCTGTGCCGTGGCGACCACCTGACCGACGTCGTGCACCGATGCGCCGACCCAGTGGCCGAACTCCACCGGGCCGAGCAACAAGAGCGAGTTCAGGGCGGGAAGCAGCGGGATGGCCAGGGTGCCGCAGAGGGTGACCAGGGCCAGCGGGACAGCGGCATCGCGCTGCGTCCCCCGCACGTGGGCCATGGCGCCGATCGCGCTGGCGCCGCAGATCGAGAAGCCGGCGGCGAGGAGGACGGGCTGGTCGCCCGGCAGGCGGAAGAGGCGGGCCATCGCCCAGGTGCCGGCGAAGGCGGCGACGACGACCCCCAGTACCGCGGCCACCCCGCCCCACCCGAGGGCCGCAACGTCAGACACCACCAGTTGCAGGCCCAGCAGCACGATCCCGGCGCGCATCAGCCGCTGCGCGGCGAATCCCATTCCGGGAGCGAGCCCGCGCCGCAGGACTCGGCCCCCGGCCGGCAGGGGAACGTTCGAGGCCAGCACCCCCAGCGCGACGCACACCGTGAGCGCCGGCATCCACGGGAAAACGCCGTGTGCGAGGAAAGCCAGGGTTACGGCGACACCCGCGGCCAAGATGCCGGGTGCGACGGCCGCGAGGGGCCGCCGGCCGGGCCGGGACGGGCGGGGAGTGGACGGCATTCTGGACTTTCCGAGGTGGGTGGTGCGGGCGGCAGGCGCAATGCCTCATCCGAATTGACCGTCTTTGGATGCGCCGGGTGCCCGTGGCATGACAAGGTTGAGCCTATGTCAGATCTATTTGAGGACTACGCGGCGGCGCAGGGCCGCTCCGCGGCGTTCGACGAGATGTTCCGCCGCGACCACGGTGTGCGCGAGGTATACGGGCAGGTGTCGGCCGCGCTGGGCCGCCTCACGCCGTCCGACGTCGCGGCGCGCGCCGACTCCATGGCCAGCACCTTCCTGGACCGCGGTGTCACGTTCGACTTCGCGGGGGAGGAGCGGCCGTTTCCGCTGGACATCGTCCCGCGGGTGATCTCCGGCGCGGACTGGGACATCCTCGAGCGCGGGGTGAAGCAACGCGTCCTGGCGCTGGAGGCGTTCCTCGACGACGTCTACGACAAGATGAACGTGGTGGCCGACGGGGTCATCCCGCGGCGGCTTGTCACCTCCAGCGCCCACTTCCACCGCCAGGTCCACGGCTTCCGGCCGGACGGCGGAGTCCGCGTCCACGTCTCCGGCATCGACGTCGTCCGGGACCAGGAAGGGACCTTCCGCGTCCTCGAGGACAACGTCCGCGTCCCCTCCGGCGTCTCCTACGTCATGGAGAACCGGCGGGCCATGGCAAAGGGCCTTCCCGAGGCCTTCGGCCAGCAGAACATCCGCGGCGTCGACGAGTATCCGCGGCGCCTCCTCTCCGCGCTGCACAAGACCGCGCCCGGCGGCGTCGACGATCCGAACGTGGTGGTCCTCACCCCTGGTGTCTTCAACAGCGCGTACTTCGAGCACACTCTGCTGGCGGGCTTCATGGGAGTGGAACTCGTCGAGGGACGCGACCTCGTGTGCCGCGGGAACCGCGTGTACATGCGCACGACCGAGGGCGAGCAGCGCGTCGACGTCATCTACAAGCGGATCGACGACGAGTTCCTGGATCCGCAGCAGTTCCGCGCCGACTCGGTGCTCGGTTGTCCCGGCATCGTCAACGCCGCGCGCGCCGGGAACGTGACCATCGCGAACGCGGTGGGCAACGGCGTCGCCGACGACAAGCTGGTCTACAGCTACGTTCCGGACCTGATCCGCTACTACTTGCACGAGGACCCGATCATCCCGAACGTGGACACCTTCCGGCTAGAGGAAAAGGAGGCCCGCGAGGAGGTTCTGGACCGCTTGGAGGAACTGGTGGTCAAGCCCGTGGACGGCTCCGGCGGCAAGGGTCTGGTCATCGGTCCGGACGCGAGCCGCGAGGAACTCGACGCGCTGCGTGTGCGGGTGCTCAATGATCCGCGGGGTTGGATCGCGCAGCCCGTGCTGCAGCTGTCCACGGTGCCGACCATGGCGGGCGACCGCTTCAGCCCCCGGCACGTGGACCTGCGCCCCTTCGCGGTGAACGACGGCGAGGACGTCTGGGTCCTGCCCGGTGGCCTGACCCGGGTGGCGCTCAAGGAGGGTTCCCTGATCGTCAACTCGTCCCAGGGCGGAGGATCGAAGGATACTTGGGTCGTTGACGAGTCCTCGCCCGCAAAGCGACCGGCGGCGTCGCCGGAGGCGGCGGCCTCGCGGCGCCGCAGGAACGTCTGGCCGATCGAGGTGGGCAAGCGCGACGCCGCCCCGGGAGAGCAGCAGGAGCAGCAGTGACGGCCACGTACGGAACATCCATCCACCGCGTCATGAACGGGAGACCAGCATGCTGAGCCGCATCGCGGAATCACTCTTCTGGATCGGTCGCTACATAGAGCGCGCAGACGGAACCGCGCGCATCCTCGACGTCCACCTGGAGCGGCTGAACCAGATGCCGCTCGCCGAGCAGCGCACCGCCTCGCAGGAACTGCTTGCGGTCATGGGCGTGCGCTCCGACGGCGAGGACTTCGACCTGGCCGACCTGCTCCACCACATGGCCTACGACCGGGCCAACGCGGCGTCGATCGCCGGCGCCCTTGGCGCGGCGCGGGAAAACGCGCGCCGCGCGCGAGAGACCGTCTCGTCGGCACTCTGGGAGACGTTGAACGCCACCTGGTACGGACTGGGCCAGCACCGCAAGGACGTCGTCGGGACCTTCCGGTTCTGCCACTGGGTGCTCGAGCGCACGGCCATGGTGCGCGGCTCGGCCGACACGACCATGAGCAAGGACGAGTCGTGGAACTTCCTGATGCTGGGCCGCTCGCTGGAGAAGGCCGACATGACCGCGCGGATGCTCTCCACCGCAGACGCCCAGGCTTCCGGGCTGTCGTGGGTGAACATGCTCCGGTGCGCGGGTGCCTATGAGTCGTTCCTGCGGACCGAGCGCGCGGCCTTCGGCGAAAAGTCCGCCGCCGAGTTCCTCCTTCTGGACCGCCTGTTTCCGCGCTCCATCGTCTACTCCCTGACCGAGGCCGAGGAGTGCCTGAAACGGCTGGATCCCTCCAGCCAGCGCATGGGGTTCCACAGCGATGCGCGCCGGATTGTCGGACAGGCACGGTCGTTCCTCGAGTTCCACCAGTCCGAGGACCTGCTGCTGGAACTGCCGGAGCACATGGAACGCGTGCAGAAGGCCTGCGCCCAGACCTCGGACGCCATCAGCCGCAAGTACTTTTCGCGGGCCGTAGACACCGCATGGGTAGGAGAGATGTCATGACACGACTCAAGATCCACCACCGCACCCGCTACGACTACTCCGGTCGGGTCGCGCTGTCCTACAACGAGGCGCGCATGTCTCCGCTGACGGACGCGCAGCAGGTGGTGCTGGAGAGTACCGTCTCGGTCCTGCCGTCCGTGGCCGTTCCCGCGAACCACCGGGACTACTGGGGAACGCGCGTCACGTCCTTCGACATGGCCAGCACCCACGACTATCTCCAGGTCGACGCCGAGGCAACGGTCGAGGTGCACCGCACCGAGCGCCCTTCCGGACCCGACGCGATCGTCTCGTGGGACGTCGTCGACGATCAGGACGCCATGGACGACTACGCAGACTGGCTTCCGCAGTCCAGGCTCAGCGAGCCCGGCAGCGAGGTTCGGGACGCCGTGGCCGGCTTCCGCGACCTGGGGACGCCGCACGAGGCCGCGCAGGCCGTGTTGGCCTGGATCCGCGGCACCATGGAATACGTGCCGGGAGTCACCGGCGTGCACTTCAACGCGGAGGACGCGTGGCGCGAGCGGCGCGGAGTTTGCCAGGACCTGGCGCATCTGGCCCTCGGCGCGTTGCGCGCACTGGGGATCCCGGCCCGCTACGTGTCCGGATACATCCATCCCCGGCCCGATGCCGCGATCGGGGAGACGATTGCCGGACAGTCGCACGCGTGGATCGAATGGTGGGACGGGGAATGGCGCTCGTGGGATCCCACGAACCACAAGCCCGCCGGGGACCTCCACGTTTCCGTGGCGCGCGGCAGGGACTATCGCGACGTCAGCCCGCTGCAGGGCATCCAGGCCGGCGGGGGCGACGCCACCCTGACCGTGAGCGTGCTGGTCACGCGGGTCGCCTAGCTACCATTCGGAGGGCCGGTAGTCCTTGATGAAGCAGCCGTAGAGGTCCACCCCGCGCTCGCCCTCGACGATGGGCTGGTAGACGCGCGCCGCGCCGTCGACGAGATCCAAGGGCGCGTGCCAGCCCTCCGCGGCGTGCCGGATCTTGGAGTCGTGCGGTCGCTCGTCGGTGATCCAACCGGTGTCCACGGCCGTCATGAGGATGCCGTCCGTCTGGAAGAGCTCCTCGGCCGAAGTCCGCGTGAGCATGTTCAGGGATGCCTTCGCCATGTTGGTGTGCGGGTGTCCGGCGCCCTTGTACCGGCGGGAGAACTGGCCCTCCATGGCGGACACGTTGACCACGTACTTGCGGCGCGACCGCGCGGCGGCCAGGGCGGGCCTCAGTCGACTGGCCAGCAGGAAGGGGGCCGTGACGTTGCACAGCTGGACCTCCAGGAGCTCGAGCGCCTCCACCTCTCCGAGTGTCTGGGTCCAGCTGTTTTCACTCACGAGGTCCGGAACGAGTCCGCCGGCATCGATGGCGGTGCCGGCGGCGATACGCTCCAGCGAGGCCGAGCCGGCCGTCATCGCAAGTTCGGCGAGCCTCGCCGGATCCACGGACCGCGACGTGTCCATGGTTCCGGACGCCAGGTCGAAGGCGGCGGCCAACGCCTGGGGATGCGCCTCGGGGGCATGGCCGGCGCCCCAGACTTGGGGTCCGCCACGCGAGGGGTTCAGCGACTCGGACAACGGAACCGACTCGGCCTCGATCAGGTGCCGGTATGCGTTGCCCGAGCGCCGGACGGTCTGGGCGGCGTTGTTGATCAGGATGTCGAGCGGCCCCTCCGCGACCATCCGCTCGGCCAGAGAGACCACCTGCGACGGGTCCCGGAGATCGATCCCGACGATCCGCAGGCGGTGCAGCCAGTCGCCGCTATCGGGCAGCGCCGCGAACCTGCGGGCGGCGTCCCGGGGGAACCTGGTGGTGATGGTGGTGTGTGCCCCGTCGCGCAGGAGCCGAAGCGCGATGTGCATGCCGATCTTTGCCCTGCCCCCGGTCAGCAGCGCTGTCCGGCCCGTCAGATCGGCCCGCGCCTCGCGCCAGTGCCGGCCATCCGCGGCGCAGTCGGGACAGAGCAGATGGTGGAACGCGTCCACCCGGGTGAAAGCCTGCTTGCAGACGTAGCACTTGCGCGGTTGGCGGTATTCGCCGGCCGTTGCCCCCTCGGCCGAAGAGGCCAAGGGCAGCCCTTCGGTTTCGTCGTCCAACCGGTCCGCGGCGCCCGTGGCGGTCCGCTCCATCGTCAGACGGTCGGCCTCCAGTTCCTCGAGCCGTGCCGTGGTCCGGCGGTGCTTCTTCACCGCCTTGAACATCTTGCCCGTGGCGTGCCGGACGGCGACGAAACGCTCGTCGTCGTCCGGCAGGACATGGACGGCGGCGAGGACGCGCAGGCAGGCCTGCAGGTCCTCCGTGGAGAAGGTGTTCTGGGCATCAGTCATGACCCGAGAACTCTACCGCCAGGCGCGCCGGACTATGGCATGACGACTTGGCCCTTGCTGAGGACCGTGATGCCGGACTCGGTCACGGTGAATCCCCGTTCCCGGTCGCGGGCCGGATCGACGCCGATCTCCGCCCCGTCCGGTACCACCACGTTCTTGTCGATGATCGCCCGGTCGATGCGCGCACCCTCGCCGACCACCACGTTGTCCAGGAGCACGGAGCCGCTGACGTGGGCGCCGTTGCCCAGCCGGACATCCGTGGACAGCACGGAGTTTTCGACCCGGGCGCCGGAAATCAGGACACCCGCGGCGAGGATGGAATCGTGGGCTTCGCCGTGGCTCCCGTCCGCGGCCCGCACCAGCTTCGCCGGCGGCGAGGTGGTCTGCCGGGTGAACAGCGGCCAGTCCTTGTTGTACAGGTTGAACTGAGGTATCGGCGCGATGAGATCCATGTGCGCGTCGTAGTAGGAGTCCAGGGTCCCCACGTCGCGCCAGTAGCGTCCCGCCCCGTGGTCCTCGCCGGGAACGGGATTGGCCGAAAAGTCGTAGACGCCGCAGTCGCCCCGCTCCACGAAATGCGGAACGATGTCCCCGCCCATGTCGTGCTTGGTGTCCTGGCGCGAGTGGTCTTCCTCGAGAGCCGCGATGAGCGCGTCGGTGTTGAAGATGTAGTTGCCCATGGACGCCAAGAAGTTGCCCGGGTCGTCCGGCAGGCCGGGGGTGGTGGCGGGCTTCTCGACGAAGGCGCCGATACGGTCCGGACGCGCGGGGTCGACCTCGATGACGCCGAACTGGTTGGCGAGCTCCAGGGGCTGGCGGACAGCGGCCACGGATGCTGAAACGCCGGCCTTGATGTGTGCCTCCAGCATGTCGGAGAAGTCCATGCGGTAGACGTGGTCGGCGCCCACGACCACGACGTAGTCCGGCTTTGCGTCGTGGATCAGGTTGAGGGACTGGTAGATGGCATTGGCCGACCCCAGGAACCAGTCCTTGCCGAGCCGCTGCTGGGCGGGGACGGAAGCAACGTAGTTGTCGAGCAGCACGGACATGCGCCAGGTTTCCGAGATGTGCCGGTCGAGGCTGTGCGATTTGTACTGCGTCAGCACCACGACCTTGCGGTACCCGGAGTTCACGACATTCGACAGGGCGAAATCGATGAGCCGGTAGCTTCCGGCGAACGGAACGGCGGGCTTGGCTCGGTCCGCGGTGAGGGGCATCAGTCGCTTGCCTTCCCCACCGGCCAGAACAACGGCTAGGACCTTCTTCGTCGGCATGCAGGCTCCCTCGGGTTTGTTGCCGGGCCACACCGCCCGGCCGCGATATCACTACAGTGTCACACTATGTGACGGCCGCCGCAGGGACTACGTTGTCAGAGTGAGAATCGACATTATTACCAAAGAATTCCCCCCGACCATCTACGGGGGCGCCGGAGTCCACGTAGCCGAACTCGGCCGTGTCCTGGCTCCCATGGTTGATCTGCGCATCCACGCGTTCGGGGAGCCGCGGCCCGCGGACTACCACGGCGCCACGGTCTCCAGCTACGCCGCCCCGGCGGAATTGGCCGACGCCAACCCGGCCGTCCAGACGCTGGGCACGGACCTGGGCATCGTCGAGAACCTCGCCGGCGCCGATGTGGTGCATTCGCACACCTGGTACGCGAACATGGCCGGCCATCTGGGTTCGTTGTTGCACGGTGTGCCGCATGTCGTCAGCGCGCATTCCCTGGAGCCCCTGCGGCCGTGGAAGGCCGAGCAGCTCGGTGGCGGCTACGCACTGAGCTCCTGGGCCGAATCCACCGCCTACCACTCCGCCGCCGCGATCATCGCGGTGTCCGACGGGATGCGCCAAGATATTCTCCGTTCCTACCCGGAGGTGGATCCAGCACGTGTGCACGTGGTGCACAACGGGATCGATGTCGAGACCTGGAACGCGGACCCCGGAACCGATGCGCTGGCCGGCCTGGGAATAGATCCCGATCGACGGTCGGTGACGTTCGTCGGGCGCATCACGCGGCAAAAGGGCGTCCCCTATCTGTTGCGCGCCGCGGCGCACCTGCCGGAGGAAGTCCAACTAGTCCTCTGCGCGGGCGCGGCGGACACGCCCGAGCTCGCGGCAGAGGTCGCCGAACTGATCGAGGGGCTGAGGGCGACCCGCACCGGCGTCGTGGTCATCGAACGCATGCTGCCCCGCGCCGAACTGACCCAGGTCCTGGCGCACGCGACCGTGTTCGCGTGCCCGTCGGTCTACGAACCGCTCGGCATCGTCAACCTGGAGGCCATGGCCTGCGGGACCGCCGTGGTGGCAAGCGCAACCGGAGGGATTCCGGAGGTCGTCGTCGACGGTGAAACCGGCTACCTGGTGCCGCTGGAGCAGGTCACCGATGGCACGGGTACGCCGCTGGACCCCGAGGGGTTCGTGCGTTCGTTCGCGGAGGCGTTGAACCGCGCATTGGAGGATCCCGCGCGGGCGCGCGCCATGGGGCTGGCCGGCCGCGGGCGCGCGGCGGAGCATTTCAGCTGGGAGGCCATCGCGGAGAAGACCCTCGAGGTATACCGGGCTGCCGTAGCGGGCCGCTGACGGGCGGATCGCGCCACCGAACCGGCGGGTGGCGCGATCCGGCACGGGGCTATCCGACGGCGATGTTCCCCGCAGCCGCCCGGGCGGCCTTCCCCTCCGCCTTTTGCCGAGCCACCATGACCTTCTCGTCCATCGGCGCGTCGGAGGAGGCGCGTTCGCGGCGTTTGTGCTCCATGGCCTCGGCCTGGCGCTCGCCCTCGATGCCGGTGGCGATCTCGGCCCGGAGGTGCTCCGGCCGGTATCCGAACGCGTCCACCAGGTCCTGGGCGTGTGGGCGCAGCCGGGCCAGGAGGCGGTTGATGTAGGGGCCGAGGGTCCGGGCGCGTTGGTTGGAGAGGCGTCCATGCATTAGGTACCACGACAGGTTGGATTCGATCAGGCCAAGCCCGAACAGGTCCCGAACCCACACCAGCACGGACTTCGTGCCGGGATCCTCGACCTTTTCCACGCCGCGCGTGAAGGCCTCCCAGAGCAGCAACTCCGCGTGTGACCTCGCCGCCTCGATCACCTCGTGCTGATGTTCGTTGAAAACCGCGGCCGCGGCCTCCGGAGGCAGCTTGGCGGCGCCACGCATCTGGTCCGCGACTTCCCCGACCATGGTGCGGACGCGGTCGGTCAACAGGTCACGCTGCGTGTCCGCATCCTTGAGAAAGTTGGCCGAGCGCTTCTCGGATCCCGTGTCCGCCCAGGTCTGCGCGAGCTGGCGCAGGCCGGAACGGTTGAGTGCCACGTGCTCCGCCCGGCGCACCACATAGCGCGCCAGCACGCCCGCGTCGAGGTGGCGGAATTCCTGGGCGTAGTCCGCCAGCAGGCGTTTGGCGACCAACTGCAGGAGCACGTTGTTGTCGCCCTCGAAGGTGGCATACACATCCAGGTCGGCGCGTAGCGACGTAAAGCGGTTCTTCGTCAGGAACCCGGCCCCACCGCAGGCCTCCCGGCACTCCTGCAGGATGTCCAGGGCGTGCCATGTCGACGTCGGCTTGAGGGCCGCCGCCAGCGTCTCCAGGTCCTGGCGGTCCGCGTCCGTGTCGCTCGCGCCGGAGAACACGTCGTCGAATTTCTCCAGGAGCTCCTCGTGTGCGAACGACATCGCGTACGTCGTGGCGATCCGGGTGATCAGGCGCCGCTGGTGGCGCTGGTAGTCCATCAGCACCTCCTCCGTGGTCGTGGAGGAGGCGTTGAACTGGCGGCGTTCGTTGCCGTACCCGACGGCGATCTGCAGGGCCACCTTGCTGGCCGCGACGGCTGCGCCGTCCAGGGAGACGCGGCCCTGCACGAGCGTTCCCAGCATGGTGAAGAACCGGCGGCCGGGGCTGCCGATGGGGGAGGAGTAGGTCCCGTCCTCCGCCACGTCACCGTACCGGTTGAGCAGGTTCGTGCGGGGAATGCGGACGTGCGTGAAGTGCAGCCGGCCGTTGTCGATGCCATTCAGGCCGCCCTTGAGCCCGTCGTCTTCCCCGCCGATGCCCGGCAGGAATCCGTCGTCGTCCCGGATGGGAACGTAGAAGGCGTGGACTCCGCGGTTGACGCCGCGGCTGATCAGCTGCGCGAACACGACGGCGGCGCGGCCGTGGAGGGCCGCGTTGCCGAGGTAGTCCTTCCACGCGGCCCGGAAGGGGGTGTGGATGACGAACTCGCCGGCGGTCTCGTCGTACGTGGCCGTGGTGGCGATGCTGGCGACGTCCGAACCGTGGCCGATCTCGGTCATGGCGAAGGCACCCGGGATATCCATGGACATGATGCCCGGCAACCACTTGTCCTGGTGCTCCTCGGTGCCCAGATGCACAACGGCGGAACCGAAGAGGCCCCACTGCACGCCCGCTTTGATCTGCAGCGAGGGATCGGCGACCACCATCTCCTCGAAGTTGGCGACGTTGCCGCCGTGGTTGTCCTCGCCGCCGAGACGCTTGGGCAGGGACCGCGAGACCGCATTGGCTTCCACGAGGAGGTGCAGCTGGCCCAAAACCCGTTCCCGGTGCTGGTCCATGCCGAGTCCCTCGACGCGCTGGAACTCCGGACGGGCCGCCAGATCGCGTGCCTGCCTGCGGATGTCGGCCCACTTGCCCAAGAGCTGTTCGCCGAGCGCGGCGACATCGACCCCCGGATTGGCGGTGGTGGAGGTTGGTGTTTCCTGAGTCACTGCGGTGGCCTTTCGTGGCTGTGGACTGAAGGTGTGCTGGCCGGCGCGTCCTCGGTGCGGCGTGCGATGCCGCGGACGAGCCAGCCGGTGATGGTTTCGGAGATTTCCTCCTGCGATGGTTTCAACGGGCCGTCTGGCAACGTGAGCCACGACTCGCCTGCGGCCCGCACCATTCCGAGGGCTGCGCGTGGCCATAGATCCAGGGCCGCGTTGTCTTCGGCAGGGGATCCGCGGTCTTCGGCGTAGGCGTGCAGCCGTTCGCCCATCATGGTGGTGATGTCCTCGAAGAAATGGTGGAGCGGCCCGGGTTCGGTTCCGGTGGACTCCGGTGCCCCCAGTGAATCGGTGGAGGAGGTCACAAAGAAGTAGACATTGGGAGAGGTCTGCGCCATGTGCAGATAGGCGCCGACCATGGCCCGCAGGCTTTCTTCCTCGTTGGTGGCGCGGCGGGCGGCATCGATCATCTTCGATTGCATTTGGCTGATGACCACCTCGCCGACGGCGCGGCGCAAGCCGTTCTTGTCCCCGAAGTACCGGTAGAAAACGGACTTGCTGGTTCCGGCGGCTGCGGCCACGTCCTCCATGGAGGCGTCCGCTCCGAGCCGATGGATGGCCCGGCGGGCGACGCTGACCAACTCGAGGCGCCGGGACTCGCGGTGGGCGTCCCAGCGCGCGGAACGGCCGTCGCCGGGGGCCGTCGCGGGGTCTGTGATTGGACGCATCGAATTGTTCACGATACTGAGCGTATCAGGTACGCTTGGTATCGGTAACCCACGTCACACGACATCCAGGAGTAGTCCATGGCAACGAACCCCAGTCCCGGCGCCAATGCCGGAACCGTCCGTCCCGCCGTAGTGATCGGCGGGAACCGCATCCCGTTTGCCCGATCGAACGGAAAGTACGCGCTGGCATCGAACCAGGACATGCTCACCGCGGCCCTCGACGGACTCGTGGCCCGGTTCGGACTACAGGGGCAGCGCGTCGGCGCCGTGGCGGCAGGCGCCGTCCTCAAGCATTCGAAGGACTTCAACCTGGTGCGTGAAGCGGTTATGGGTACCGCACTGTCTCCGCACACCCCGGCCTACGACGTTCAGATGGCCTGCGCCAGCGGCATGGAGGCCATCGGCTCACTGGCGAATAAGATCCGGCTTGGCCAGCTTGAATCCGCGATCGGCGGCGGGGTGGACACGACCTCGGACGCGCCCATCGCCGTCAGCGAGGGACTGCGCTCGGTCTTGCTGGAGCTGTCGCGGGCCAAGACCCTGCAGGGGCGCCTCGCCGCGGTCGCGAAACTACGCCCGAGGGACCTTGCGCCCAACGCGCCGGGCACAGGCGAGCCGCGGACGGGCCTGTCCATGGGCGATCACCAGTCGCGCACGACCGCGGCATGGGGAATCACCCGCGAGGCACAGGACGCGTTGGCGCTGGCTAGCCACCGGAACCTGGCCGCGGCCTACGACAGGCACTTCTTCGACGACCTCGTGACGCCGTTCAGGGGAGTCGCCCGCGACAACAACCTCCGCGCGGACACCACGCCGGAAAAGTTGGCCTCACTCAAGCCTGCATTCGGCAGGGACCTGGGGGAGGCCGCCACCATGACCGCGGGCAATTCCACCCCCCTGACCGACGGCGCGTCCACCGTCTTGCTCGGTTCAGAGGAGTTCGCGCGGGAGAATGACCTGCCCATGCTGGCCAACTTCGTGGACTTCGAATCCGCGGCGGTCGACTTCGTGCACGGCGGGGAAGGGTTGCTGATGGCCCCCGCCTACGCCGTACCGCGGCTCCTTCAGCGCAACGGACTGACGCTCCAGGACTTCGACTTCTATGAGATCCACGAGGCGTTCGCCGGTACCGTGCTTTCCACGTTGGCCGCATGGGAGGACCCGGACTTCTGCCGCAACAAGCTCGGTCTCGATGCGCCGCTGGGGGCCATCGACCGCTCGCGGCTGAACGTCAACGGCTCCTCGCTGGCCGCCGGCCACCCGTTCGCCGCGACCGGCGGCAGGATCGTCGCGACACTGGCGAAACTCCTGCACGAGAAAGGCAGCGGACGGGGTTTGATCTCCGTGTGCGCAGCCGGCGGCCAAGGTGTTGTCGCAATCCTGGAGGCGCGCTGACCATGGCGGACAGCTACTTGAAATTGGTCAACACGGGACTCAGCAAGGAGCTTGCCAAAGCGCTTGGCCTGCCCCGTCCCGCCACACTTCGCCGCAACACGCCGGACGCCCCCTTGGTGCCGGGACCCGTGGTGCTCCTCGGTGCAGGCAAGGCAGCGTTCCATCTCGCGGAAACCATGCTCGGTTGGGGACTGGACGTCCGCCGCCACGACACGGGGTCCGATGGGATCGGAGCCATCGTCCTCGCATTGGACGCCGTCGAGGAACCCGCGGATTTGGCGGAGGCCGCGCTGGAGACCGGGGGAGCATTGCGCCACCTGCTGCCCGGCGGGCGGGTGGTCATCGTCTCCCGCCCGCCGGCGGTGGGCGATGCCCCGGAACTGGCTGCGGCCCGGCAGGGCGTGACCGGCCTGCTGCGTTCGCTCGGACGCGAGTTGCGCGGCGGTGCCACCGCCAACGGGATCCAGCTTGCGGAGGGCCTCGGCGCCGATGCTCCGTCCGCCGTGGCGGCCCTGCGCTTTCTCCTGTCGGGGCGCAGCGCCTACGTCGATGGACAATCCCTTCGCATCGACTCCACGCGTGGAACCCTGCCGGCATCGTGGGACGTTCCCTTGGCGGGGAAGGTCGCCGTGGTCACGGGCGCGGCCCGAGGGATCGGCGCCGCCATCGCGCGCACCCTGCGCCGCGACGGAGCGACAGTGGTCGTGGTCGATGTCCCCGCGGCGGGAGACGCACTCGCCGGAGTCGCCAACGAAGTGGGGGGCACCGCACTGCAGGTCGATGTCACCCGGTCCGACGCGGCGGAGGTCATCGTGTCCCACGCCGTCGGACGACACGGGCGCCTGGACATCGTGGTGCACAACGCGGGCATCACGCGGGACAAGCTGCTGGCCAACATGGACCGCGGAAAGTGGGAATCCGTCCTGGCCGTGAACATCGAGTCCCAGTTGCGCATGAACCGGGGCTTCCTCGATGCTCGCTTGACGGGACTGCGGATCGTGTCGTTGGCCTCCACCAGCGGGATTGCGGGGAACCGCGGCCAGACGAACTACGCGGCGTCCAAGGCCGGCGTCATCGGGATGGTGGCCGCCACGGCTCCGTTGCTGACCGGCGGGACGGCAGGCATCAACGCAGTCGCACCCGGATTCATCGAGACCGAGATGACGGCGAAGATACCCGTCGCAACCCGGGCGGTCGCACGTCTGCTGATGCCGTCCCTGATGCAGGGCGGACTCCCGGTGGACGTCGCCGAAGCCGTAGCGTTCCTGTCCTCCGACTCCGCGGCCGGCATCAACGGCCAGACCCTTCGCGTCTGCGGGCAAAGCCTGGTGGGCGCATGAGCCGCCGGACGGTAGCGCTGGATTCGGTTCCCGGGTTGGGCGGGCTCTATGCCTCCGCCGCGGCCAGCCACCTCGGGTCGGTTGTCCGGCCGGGACGGGCGCAGGGTCCGATGCGGTTGCCGGACCTGGAGTACGGTGTCCAGGGCGTCCGCGCGGATCCGCGGCGTCTGCACGCCTACCAAAGGATGATGGGGGACACGTTGCGGGACGCGTTGCCGAGTGTTTTTGTGCACGGCATGGTGTTTCCCGTGGCGATGACGGTCCTCGCCGACCGTGCCTTTCCGCTACCCCTGCTGGGCATGATCCATCTCGCCAACGAGACCGAGCACCTGCGGGCCATCGGTGCCGACGAGACTCTGGCCGTCCGTGTCTGGGCCGAGAACCTTCGTCCGCACCATGCGGGGACCATGGTCGATCTGGTGTCCGAAGCTTCCGTTTCCGAGGATCTTGTGTGGCGCGGGGTTTCCACGTATTTGGCGAAGGGCATCTGGAACGGAGCCCGTCCGATGCGGCCGGCCCGGGAGGACCCCGCCGCGGAGGGACCGGCCACGGGGGTGTGGCGGCTCGGAGCGGACACCGGACGTCGGTTTGCTGGCGTCCTGGGGGACTACAACCCCATCCATCTGGGCTTGGCGCCGGCACGGGCCCTGGGCATGCGGCGCCACATCGCACACGGGATGTACCTGGCGGGGCGGGCGCTGGCCGCCACGGCGCCGCACGACGGCGGGCACGCCTGGTCGGTCGCGTTCGAATCCCCCGTGTCCCTTCCTGGGACCGTCCGGCTTCGGGTGGAAACGAGAGGAGCCGAAAAGCGTTTCGCGGGTTGGACGGCGGATTCCACGCGCCGGCACTTCTCGGGCTCGGTCAGGCCCTATCACGGAGCAGGGGCCGGCGAAAGCGGGTAAGGCGGGCGGGGCTAGGCGGTTCCGAGCGCCCGTGCGTAGGAAGCGAGCGCGGCCTCGGTGGTCCGGGACCAGCTGAAGCCCGCGGCGTGCCGCGCGGCGGCGGCGCCCCACCACACGAGACGGTTGGGCTGCTCCGCCAGCTGCTCCAGGGCATCGGCCCACCGTCGCGGCTCGAGGCCGCGGACGAGGAGCCCCGTTTCGCCGTCGCGGACCGTGTGCGGCAGGCCGCCGACGTCGTGCGCCAGGACGGGCGTTCCGCAGGCTTGTGCCTCCATGGCGACCAGGCCGAAGGACTCGCTGTACGACGGGACGGCGACGACGTCGGCGCCGCGGAACCAGGCGGCTAGCTCATCGGCGGGGACGGGCGGCAGGAGGAGCACGCTGCCCTGCACGCCTTCCTCGGCGACCAGACGGTGGAGATCAAGTTCGGTAACGCCGCTAAGGGATCCCAGGACAGTGAGTTCGAAGGAGAGGTCGGGTCGGCTGCGGGCCAACAGCCCCAGGGCGCGGATCAGGATGTGCGGGCCCTTGAGCTTCTGGATCCGGCCGGCAAACAGCAGCCGTAGCGGGGGTGTTCCCGCACCGGTGGCCGGCGTGGCGAATCCGGTCCAGCGGGACGGTCCGTCCGGGCGGAAGACGGCGAGGTCGACGCCCGGGGGCACCATGTCGATGCGGGCGCTTTCGGCGCCGTAGTGTGACACGAGTTCTCCCCTTTCCGCGGGCGTGTTGGCGGTCAACCGCCTGGACTCGAGCACCAAGCGGGATTCCGCCTGGACGCGCCGGTCCGGTTCGTCCGCGTCGGCGTGGTGTTCGCGCTTGACCTTTCCCATGGTGTGCATGGTGTGGACCAGCGGGACGCCCCAATCGTGCGCCAGTTCGAGCCCGGCCAATCCCGACATCCAGTAATGGCTGTGCAACAGATCGAAGCGACCCGAACAGCAATCGTTGATGGCCGCGACGATCTCCGGCAGATGGCGGGGAAGTTTTTCCTTGGACAGCGGGCCCCGGGGGCCGGCGGCGATGTGGTGGACCGTGACGCCGTCGCTTAGGTGGACCGTGCCGGTGCCGTCCACGGCGCGGGTGAAGATATCCACGTGTACCCCATAGGTGGAGAGCTCGGCCGAGAGCTGGCGGACGTAGACGTTCATTCCGCCGGCGTCGCCCGTGCCCGGCTGGGACAACGGGGACGTGTGCAGCGAGAGCATGGCCACGCGCAATGCGGCGTCGGCGCCGTTCCCCGGTGCGGAGCGCTTATCCCGGGCCGATGCGTCGTGCGGGCGCTGGGTGCTCAATGGGACACGGGCTTCCTCGAGGCGGGCCGGCGGTAGCCGGGTCATGACCCTAGAAGATTAGCCCCGCGCGTCGGGAGCCGCCAGTCAGGCCATGGACGCGCACCTAGACGTGGTCCCGGAGACCCGGCAGTGGTGGCGGCCCTTCCGCGTGTGGCAACCCGCCTCTGACCGTCCTCACCCTGGCGCGCTCTAGGGGAGGACGGCGGCAGCGGCGGCGCCGGTGGGTTCGGCTGCGCCCGTGGAGTCCGTCGTTGCCACGGGGCCGCAGTCCACGGGGTCGGCCGTGATGACCGCGTCGGCTTCAGTCGCGGGGGGCTCGCAGGGTGGTTCGGGAGATGCCGGGAGGGAAACCGAGGGGGTCGCTGACACCACTGGGATAGGCGATGCCGCGGGCGCTGTCGATTCGGGCACGGGCAGCGGCGTCGGACGGGTTGGCGGCGGCGTGCTCGATATCGGAGACGGGTCGGGGACGGGGGGCGACGGAGACGGGTCGGGCGCCGGAGTGGACGGTGGTGAGGCTGGGGTCGGCGCCGGTGTTGCATTCGCCGGCGGCGAGAACTGGTCCGGTGTGGCCGTCGAAGGCGGCGAGGATGGGCTGTCCGGCGCGGGGGAGGATGGCCCCGGCGAGGAGGGAGTCGGGGGCTCGCTGCTCGGCGAGGGGGTGGGCTTCGGTGACGGCGTGGGCTTCGGCGTTGCCTGGGGCGTGGCCGGCGGCGTGGACGTCCGGGGCGAGGGATCGCGCGGTGTGCTCGGATCCGCGTGGGAGGACGTGCCGGCGGGCGACTGGGTTGCCGAAGGCGCGGGGCCGGCGGTCGCCGGGGACGCCGAAGCAACGGGTCGGCGATCGCTGGCCGGGGCCAGAGTGGATTTATCCGTCGACGCACGATGGGTAGAACCGGCCGCAATGGCGTCGGGTTGTCTTTGGGCCGCCTGGATATCCCCCAGCTCGACGGGGGAAAGCGGTCGCGGCTGACCCGGTACCACCGGGAGATAGAGGGCGGGATCAGTCCATTTGCCGTTCAGGTACACCTCGAAGTGAACGTGGCAGCCGGTGGAGTTTCCGGTGGTGCCCGAGAGCGCGATGAGTGATCCTTGGGAGACCTTGCCGCCCACCCTGGCCACCAAAAGCGAGTTATGGCTGTAGGCGGTCTGGACACCTGAACCGTGGTCGATGGTGATTCTGTATCCGGAGTGGCCGGCCCATGCCGACTGCAGCACGGTTCCGGCTTCCGCCGCACGAACGGGCATCCCGCAGGGTATGGCATAGTCCTGCCCAATGTGGATCTGGTGGCCGGGGCCAGTGGGGTTTTTACGCCAGCCGAACGGACTGGTGATGTTCCGGCTGGACACCGGGTGGGCCAATTGGAGTTTTTCGGGCAGCCCCGCGTTGGCTCCAACCAGTGCCAGCCGATCCACTGCCCGTACGACGCTTTCGCCGTCGGCCGCGCTGCCGTCGCGGTTGACCTCCAGGCCGCTGGGCCGTTCCCAGACGCTTGGCTGCCGTGCGACGACACCCGCCGGCGGTAGGTATCCGGGCATGGCGTATGTGCCCACGACGACGGCCGACACCGCGGCGGCCAAGGAGGTCCCCTGGCCGGCGACCGTCGCTTGGCCACGAACTGCCGGCAATCCGCCGGCGGCGGGAGTAGACCCCACGATCAGTGCCGCGGCGGTGGCTGTGGCAAGCCAACGCCAGGTCAATAAAACATTGCCGCGGCTAACCCCAGTTCGCCGCAGGCTCCCCTGCTTTGTCATTTTGTTCCCCTAAGTTTCCGGCGGTCCCCAAAATTCATTTCCGCCGGAATGACAGCTGCGTTGCCCTTACGGTACAGGCGGCCGGGGAGTCGGTCTAGGGTCTGCGCGAGGACACTTTGTCCGCGGTCAAGGCCCTATTCACCCACAAGTCCAAGGTGTTGTGTAATCATGTACTAACCTTGGGATTTGTGGGGCGGGGCCGCATCGGGCGCGCGGACGCCAAAAAGGCCCCGATCGGATTGCTCCGATCAGGGCCTCTTCATCGTGCGCGAGGGGGGACTTGAACCCCCACCCACTATCCGTGGACTAGCACCTCAAGCTAGCGCGTCTGCCTATTCCGCCACCCGCGCAGGTGATAGCTTTCGCCTGGATCAGATGCTCCGGGGAGCTTCACAACCGGCGAAAGCGGCGAGTAAGACTCTAACACGGGCGGGCTGCCAATCCCAATTCCGCCCTTCCCTCGGCCCCGATAGTCTGGTTGCACTAGTACTAGCGGAAGGTGCAGCCATGACGGAAGAACCGATGAACGGCACGCAAGGGGCACGGGCATCCGATGAGGTCGTGGACATTTGCCGCGACCTCATCCGCTTCGACACCTCCAACTTCGGCGGCAACGACAGCCGCGGCGAGCGCGATGCCGCCGAGTACGTTGCGGGTCTCATGGGGGAGAGCGGATTGGAACCGCGCATCTTCGAATCCTCGCCCGGCCGTGCCAGTGTGGTCGCCCGCATGGCTGGGACGGATCCCTCGCTTCCGGCGTTGGTGGTCCACGGCCACCTCGACGTGGTTCCCGCGCTCAAGGAGGACTGGAGTGTGGATCCCTTCGCCGCGGAGGTCAAGGACGGCATGATTTGGGGCCGCGGGGCGGTTGACATGAAGGACATGGACGCCATGATCCTGGCGGTCCAACGCCAGATGCACCGGGAAGGGACTCGTCCGCGCCGCGATATGGTCTTCGCGTTCTTCGCCGACGAAGAAGCCGGCGGGGACTATGGGGCCTCGTGGCTGGTCGACAAGCATCCCGAACTCTTCGAGGGGGCCTCCGAAGCGATCAGCGAGGTGGGGGGCTTCTCGTCGACGGTCGGTGGAAAGCGCGCGTACTTCCTCCAGACGGCGGAGAAGGGGATCGCGTGGCTCAAGCTGGCCGCCTCGGGGCGCGCCGGCCACGGGTCGCAGATGAACGACGACAACGCCGTGACGCGTCTGGCCGAGGCCGTGGGCCGCATCGGCCGCCACGAGTGGCCGATCGAGTACACGAAGACGACCCGTGCGTTCCTCGAGGGTGTCTCGGAGCTGACCGGCGTCGAATTCACCGAGGACGATCCCGAAGCATTGCTTGATGAATTGGGCACCGTCGCGCGATTCGTGGGGGCCACCTTGCGGAACACCTCCAACCCCACGATGCTGAAGGGCGGATACAAACACAACGTGATCCCCGGCGGTGCCGAGGCGCTGATCGACTGCCGAACGCTGCCCGGCCGCGATGAACTGGTCATGGAGACCCTCCGCGAGTTGGCGGGCTCGGGGATCGACATCACCAAGATCCACACGGACACGGCGCTCGAAGTCCCTTTCGCCGGAAACCTGGTGGACAACATGGTGGATTCGCTGAAGGCGGAGGATCCCGACGCCGTCGTCCTGCCCTACATGCTCTCCGGCGGGACGGACAACAAGTCCCTGTCCAGGCTCGGCATCACCGGGTACGGATTCGCCCCCCTGCGGCTCCCCGCCGATCTCGATTTCACCGGAATGTTCCATGGCGTCGACGAGCGGGTCCCGACCGATTCGCTGCAGTTCGGCACACGCGTTCTGCACCGTCTGCTCACGACGTATTAGGAGACACGCAGGCGGAGGGGCACGCCCGACGTGGACCGAGGGAACGGGATGGCGCCGCCCGACTGGCCCGGAGGCTACAGCAGTGGTGGAAGCGTGCGCTCGACCCGCATGAGTCGGCGTCGCAGCCAGACGCGTCGCCTGCCTCCGACGTAGACGAGGCTCCGACGCAACTCCCACTTGCCGTATTCCGCGTGCTCGGTCAGGGAGCGGCGGGCCTCGGAGAGGCTCTGCCCCGGAAGGAATGTCATGACGAGGTACTCGAAGCCCCCTGAGGGGTCTCGATGCAGTTCCGGGTTCGCAGTGGTTTTTTCCATCATGTCCTGTCCATTGTGCCCATTCAGCGGGTAGCGTCTAGTCCATGAGCACTGATCCACGCATTGCGTTGCAGGCCCTGGTATCCGCATTCGAGGAGCACCTGTCCGCCGTCTCCTCCCGACGCGGCGATTCGGACCCGGCCGTGGAAACCGCGTTCTACGGGATCTCGGATGCCTTCGAGGAGTACGAGGACGCGCTCTACGAGTCCTACGGCGAAGTGACGCCGCTGGAGCTCTACGACGACGAGGACGACGAGACGGAAGACGCCGGCGGCGCCGGTGACGGATCGAAGGACCGGGAAACATCCATCGACGCATGATGCGTCTCACGCGTGCCGAATCGGGTCACGCGCAGACCGTCAAGTAGTCTCTCACCTGTGAATTGGTTCGAAGCCGCCTTCTTGGGCCTTGTACAAGGGCTCACCGAGTTCCTTCCGATCTCCTCCAGCGCACACTTGCGCATCGTCGGGGAATTCCTGCCCAACGCCAGCGATCCCGGCGCCGCGTTTACCGCCATCACCCAACTGGGTACCGAGACCGCCGTCGTGCTGTTCTTCTGGCGCGACATCGTGCGGATCGTCAAGGCCTGGGCCGGGTCCCTCACGGGACGCGTCGACCGGAAGGATCCGGACGCGCGCATGGGTTGGCTGATCATCCTCGGCAGCGTACCGATCGGCGTCCTCGGTCTCCTGTTCGAGGAACAGATCGACTCCACGTTCCGGAGCCTCTGGCTGGTGGCGACCACACTGATCGTCTTCGGGCTGATCCTCGCGGTGGCCGACACGATTGGCAAGCAGGAGCGCACGATCAACCAACTCACCTACAAGCACGGAATCCTTTACGGCTTCGCGCAGGCCATGGCGCTCATCCCGGGAGTTTCGCGCTCCGGAGGCACCATCACCGGCGGCATGCTCATGGGCTACACACGCGAAGCGGCCACGCGGTACTCGTTCCTCCTGGCCATCCCCGCCGTTTTCGCCTCCGGCTTCTACAAGCTGGCCAAGGCCCTGGGCTCCGAGGGAATGACCGGACCGTACGGCATGGCCGAAACCCTGCTGGCCACGGTTATTGCCTTCGTGGTCGGTTTCGTCATCGTGGGCTGGCTCCTGAAGTACATCTCCACCCACACCTACCGGCTCTTCGTCTGGTACCGCGTGCTTCTTGGCCTCGCCATCTACCTCCTGCTGGGTCTCAACGTCATCAGCGCGTAGCCTTCGTCCATCTTTCCCGGCACCCTCGAAAGGACCGTCCGTGCACGCCTGGTCCGCGCCCCACGTCCCCGCACTGCCCGACACCGCGCCGCCGCCGCGCATCCACGACTCCTCCAGCGGGCGCCTCGAAAGCCCGACCACGGCCGACGGCGCGGGGCTCTACGTCTGCGGCATCACGCCGTATGACGCGACCCATATGGGACACGCCGCCACATACGTGGCCTTCGACCTGCTTCACCGCGCGTGGCTCGACGCCGGCTTGGACGTCACGTACGTCCAGAACGTCACGGATGTCGACGATCCCCTGCTGGAACGGGCCACGGCCACCGGTGTCGACTGGCGCGAGTTGGCACGCGAGCAGACCGACCTGTTCCGCGGCGACATGGAAGCACTGAACGTCCTTCCGCCGCGGCACTACATCGGGGCGGTGGAGTCCGTCGACTGGATCGTGCCCGTGGTGGAGGAACTTCTTGCCCGGGACATCGCCTACCGGGTCCCCGGAACCGGCGGCGAGCCCGACGGCGACGTGTACTTCGACGCCCGGGGCGCGGCCACGTCCGCCTGGACCCTGGGTGACGTCAGTGGATACGACCGTGAGACCATGCTTGGATTCTTCGCCGAACGGGGCGGAGACCCGGACCGTCCCGGCAAACGGGACAGCCTCGACCCGCTCCTCTGGCGCGTGCGCCGCGATGGCGAACCCGAATGGGACGGCGCGTCGCTCGGCTCCGGACGGCCCGGCTGGCACATCGAGTGCTCGGTCATCGCGCGGCGGTTCCTGCCCGCACCCTTCACGGTCCAGGGCGGAGGATCGGATCTGGTCTTCCCGCACCACGAGTTCTCGGCGGGCCATGCGTCGGCCTCGGACGGCAAGCCGTTGGCGAGCCACTACGTACACACCGGGATGGTCGGCCTTGACGGCGAAAAGATGAGCAAATCTCGGGGCAACCTGGTGCTGGTCTCGAAGTTGCGCGCTGCCGGAGTCGACCCGGTGGCCGTGCGCGCCGTGCTGCTTGGCCGGCACTACCGCACCGACTGGTTCTGGACGGATGCCCTGCTGGAGGAGGCGCACGCCCGCGTCGCCGCCTGGCGCCGTCGGCTTCCGACCGCCACCGAGGCCGAGGCGATCGACCTGTTGGGTGCAATTCGCGCCCGCTTGGCGGACGACCTCGATGCGCCGGGCGCGTTGGATGCCTTGGACGCGTGGTCTGCCGCCACCGGTGACCCAGCGGCCGCGGGAACCGGAACCGAGCTGGCGGCGGCAGCCGCCGACGCTCTTTTGGGCCTGCGCCTCGCCGCGCCGAATGCCGGGCGCTAGTCCGATTCGTCTCCGGAGTTGCCGCCATACCCTTCGCGGCCGTCGCGGTCGCGCCCATCGCGGCCGCCCCGGGCCCGGCGTTTAAGGTAGCGCTCGAATTCGCGGGCAATGGATTCCCCGGACGCCTCCGGCAGCTCCGTGGCGTCCTGCGCCTCCTCCAACTGGTGGACGTAGGCCGCGATTTCCGGATCCTCTCCCGCCAATTCGTTGACCCCGCGTTCCCAGGCCTCCGCGTCCTCCGCGACGGAATGCACGTCCAGACTCACCCGTAGGAGCTCCTCCAACTGCCGGAGCAAGGCGAGGGCGGCCTTGGGTGAAGGGGACTGTCCGACGTAGTGCGGCACCGCCGCCCAAATGGACACCGTGGGCAGGCCGGCGGAATCCGCCGTCTCCGCAAGGACACCAAGGATTCCGGTGGGACCCTCGTAGGTGGCCGGTTCCGCCGAGAGCACCTCCCGCAGGTGGGCGTCCTCACTGGTCATGGTCGCGGGAATCGGCCGCGTGTGCGGGACGTCGGCAAGAAGGGCTCCCACCAGCACCACGGCCTTGACGTTCTCCATCTCGGCGAGCGTCAGCAGCTCCCCCGTGAAAGCCTTCCACCGGTAGGTCGGCTCCACGCCGCGCACCAGAAGCACGTCGACGCCGCTGTTCGGGATGCTGGCCCGGTACAGCCGTGTGGCCGGCCAGTGGATGATTCGCTTGCCGGCGGCGTTCCGCCGGACCGTGGGACGCGAGAACTGGTAGTCGTAGTAATCGTCGTCGCCAATTTGTCCCACCTTCTTGGCCTTCCAAAGCCGCGCAAGGAGGCGGACGGAATCGCTCGCGGCCTCGCCGGCGTCGTTCCAGCCCTCGAAGGCGACCACCATGATGGTGGGCCGCTTTCCGTCGGTGGGCTCGGCGCCGGCGGCCACGACCTCGGTCAGTGAGCTGCGTTCCTGGAAATCCTCTGCCACCGTCTCACCCTAACGGCATAGCGACCTGCGGCGGCGTGCGCCGCCGTTAGAATCGATACATGCCCGCCACCACGCCGCCAGCTTCCGTGCCCCCGAACCCTTTCGACGCCGGCAGCGGCCTCCAGGCGGTGTTGTGGGACATGGACGGGACCATCGTCGACACCGAGCCGTATTGGATCGCCGCCGAAACCAAACTCGTGCACGCCCACGGTGGAACGTGGACGGAGGAGGACGCGCTGCGGCTGGTGGGCCAGGCCCTGCCGAACAGCGCCCGGATGCTTCAGGAAGCGGGCGTCGACCTTCCCATCCGGGACATCATCGACACCCTCACGGGCTCGGTGGTCGACGAAGTGACGAAGAACGTGCCGTGGCGTCCGGGCGCCCGGGAGCTCCTCGAGGATTTGGCGAGGCACGGCGTGCCCTGCGCCCTGGTCACGATGTCCGAGGGGCCCTTGGCGGGGCTCGTTGCGGACGCGCTGCCGGAGGGCACCTTCCGTTTCCTCGTCACCGGCGACATGGTCTCCAAGGGAAAACCGGATCCGGAGCCGTACCTCCACGCGCTGCGGACGATGGCCGGGATCGTTCCGGGACTGGATACGCTGCGCACCGTGGCCCTGGAGGACTCCGTTCCCGGGGTCGCCTCCGCCGCGGCGAGCGGCGCGCGGACCATCGCGGTTCCCCATATCACCGCGCTGCCCGATTCGGGCGACTGGACCGTCTTCCCATCCCTTGCCGGTGTCTCGGCCCGGGAGTTGGACGACTTCGTTCGCGCCCCGCGGGACGTGCCCGCCGGCCAAGGCGCCGGCGGGGCGCCGTGACGCCTGCGGAGCCAGGCCGCACCGAAGGCATTCGGCTGGGCAGGGTTCTCGGCGTTCCGGTCTCGTTGGCATGGTCCTGGTTCCTCATCGCCGCGTTCATGGTGGTGGTGTTCGGGCCGCAGGTCGCGCGCGCAATCCCGGGGATCGGCGTCGCCGCCTATGTGGTGGCGTTCGCCTATGCCGTGCTGCTGATGCTGTCGGTGCTGATCCACGAACTCGCGCATGCCGTGAGCGCGAAGGCCTTCGGCTGGCCCGGGGCACGGATTGTCCTCACACTGTGGGGCGGCCACACGCAGTTCGGCAGTTTCCATGCCACACCGGGCAAATCGCTTCTGGTGGCGCTGGCCGGGCCGGTCGCCAACTTCCTGCTCGCCGGTCTGGGCCATGCGTTCTCCGTCGCGGCCGAGCCCTCGGGCGTCGTCGGTCTCCTCACCACGACACTCGTGTGGGCCAATTTCCTCGTTGCGCTCTTCAACGTGTTGCCTGGCCTGCCGCTCGATGGGGGACGACTCGTCGAATCCCTGGTCTGGCGCGCGACGGGTTCTCAGGAGCACGGCACGGTGGCCGCCGGCTGGGCCGGCCGTGTGATCGTCGTCGCGCTGATCGCGTATTTCGTCGGGTGGCCGCTGGCACAGGGCCGAGCCCTCGACCTTCAGTTCACCCTCGTGGCCGTGCTGGTTGCCGGATTCCTCTGGACCGGTGCCGGGCAGGCCATCCGCGACGCCCGGATGCGCCAGCGTCTTCCGGACGTCAGCGTGCGCGGACTGATGGAACCGGCCAAGGGGCTGGCCGCGGACGCAACCGTGGCGGACATCGATGCCTTGCTGCGCCGGCATGCCGGGCACGTGGTCCTGATGGCGGACGACGGCACGCCGGAAGCCGTCGTGGATTCGGGATCCCTGGCCTCGGTGCCCCCCGAGCTCCGGGCCACGACCCGGGCCGGGACGGTGGCCAGGGCATTGGCGGACGGGGCCGTGGTGGCCGAGGACGGTTCAGGCCGCGAGCTCATCGCCTTCCTGGCCAGCCTCAGCGGCAGCGAATACGCCGTGATCGACTCCGACGGCGAGGTCACTGGCCTCTTGGTTCAATCCGCGGTGGTCGGTGCCATCACCGGCCGCCGCCGCTAGCCCACCCACATCACAGATTCCCACCGAAACGAGCCACACCATGTCCAACGACCAGCAGCCCCCCCACGACGACCTCGACGGCGGTCCGCACGGCGCGACGGCGCGCCGCGGCCCGCTGCGCGCGGGCGACCGGGTGCAACTGACTGACGAAAAACGCCGCATGAACACGATTACCCTCACACCGGACGGGGCTTTCCACACCCACAGGGGCGTCCTTGCGCACAACGCGCTGATCGGTCAGCCCGAAGGCGTCGTCGTAGAGAACACCACGGGGCACCGCTACCAGGCCCTCCGCCCGCTGCTGAAGGATTTCGTCCTCTCCATGCCGCGCGGGGCCGCCGTCGTCTACCCCAAGGACGCCGCACAGATCGTGACCATGGGCGACATCTTTCCGGGCGCGCGTGTTGTCGAGGCCGGTGTCGGATCCGGCGCGCTCTCGATCTCCCTGCTGCGCGCCGTCGGCGACGCGGGTTACCTGCACAGCTTCGAGCGTCGCGCCGAGTTCGCGGACATCGCCCGCGGAAACGTGGAGACGATTTTCGGTGGAACGCACCCCGCGTGGGACATCACGATCGGGGACTTCCAGGAGAAGGTGCTCGAAACCGAGCAGCCGGGTTCGGTGGACCGCGTGGTGCTGGACATGCTCGCCCCCTGGGAGTGTGTCGACGCGGTGGCCACCGTGCTGGCGCCCGGCGGGGTCTGGGTCAACTACGTCGCCACCGTCACCCAGCTCTCGCGGACGGCGGAGGCCATCCGCGCGGATGGCCGCTTCACCGAACCCGAGGCGTGGGAATCCATGGTTCGCGGCTGGCACCTCGACGGATTGGCTGTCCGTCCCGACCACCGGATGGTGGCGCACACGGGATTCCTGATGACGGTCCGCCGGTTGGCCGACGGAACGGCGGGGATACCGGGCCAGAAGCGCATGAAGAACATGGAGTTCGCCGCCGAGGACGTCAACGCCTGGACCCGCGGCCACGACCCGGAGGCTTGGGAAGCGCCGGCTCTGGGGGAGCGGGGCGTGTCCGACAAGCGGTTGCGCCGTGCCGCGAAGGACGCGGCGTCCTCGGTCCAGCGCGGTGCGTTCCGCGACGGAGACGAGCCCGGCGTCGTTTCGGATTCCGGTTCCGACGAGGCCGAACGCAACGAACGCAACGAACTGTAGGGCGGCCCTGTCGGGCTGGCTACCATGGGGAGTAGCCGCCCCGTCCGGGCGGCGGACAGCGAAGGAGATGCCACATGCCGACGGAACCGCAGCCCGGATCCGGGCCCGAGGCCGAACAGCGCGAGGCCCGGCTCCAAAACCAGCTGGCGCTGGCCGAACGGCAGCTGAACGTGCTGCGCGACAAGGCACGCCAACTCGACCGCCAGCTCGGCACCGCGACGCAGAACAACTCGCGGATGGTCGCGATGCTGGAACGAACGCGCTCCGAGATCGTCACGCTCAAGGCGGCCCTCGAGAAGGACGGCGACACGCCGTTCAGCCACGGAACCATCGTCCAGATCAATCCGAAGCGCCACGCCGAGGCCGGCAAATCGATCTCTTCCGCGGCGGTCGAGAGCGTCGACATCGTCCAGAGCGGGCGGAAACTGCGCGTCTCCGTCAGTCCGCTTCTCAATTTCGAGGCGCTGGAGGTCGGGCAGGAGGTGCTCCTGAACGACTCGTTGACGGTGGTCGCCGGACTCGGCTTCGAGGCCTCGGGCGAACTGGTTGCCGTCAAGGAGGTGCTCGACGACGGCCGCGTCCTGGCGGTCGGCCGGGCCGACGACCAAAAGGTCGTGCGACTCGGGGGCCCATTGTTGCGGGAACGGGTCAGGGTCGGCGACAGCCTCGCGATCGATCCGCGCACGGGACTGGCGATCGAGCGGGTGCACCTCTCCGACATGCAGTCCCTGGTGCTGGAAGAGGTTCCCGACATTTCCTACGCGGACATCGGCGGCCTCGGCCCGCAGATCGAGCAGATCCGGGATGCGGTGGAGCTCCCGTTCCTGCACGCGGACCTGTACCGCGAGCACGGCCTGCAGGCCCCGAAGGGCATCCTGCTGTACGGCCCGCCCGGTTGCGGAAAGACGCTGATCGCCAAGGCGGTGGCCCATTCGCTGGCGGAACGTACCGCGGAGTTGCGCAGCGGCGAGGCCGCACGCAGCTACTTCCTGAACATCAAGGGCCCCGAGCTGCTGGACAAGTACGTGGGCGAGACCGAACGCCACATCCGCCTGATCTTCGCACGCGCCCGCGAAAAGGCGACCGGTGGCAACCCGGTGGTGGTCTTCTTCGACGAGATGGATTCCCTGTTCCGGACCCGGGGCACGGGAGTGTCCTCCGACGTCGAAACGACGATCGTCCCTCAGCTGCTCAGCGAGATCGACGGAGTGGAGAAGCTGGACAACGTCATCATCATCGGCGCGTCCAACCGGGAGGACATGATCGACCCGGCGATCCTCCGCCCCGGCCGCCTGGATGTGAAGATCAAGGTCAAGCGGCCCGATTCCGAGGGAGCGGCGGAAATCTTCGCCAAGTACCTCACGCGGGATCTTCCGCTGCACCCGGACGACCTCGCCGTACACGGCGGCGACCGGAACGCCACCGTGCTGGAGATGATTCGGCAGACCGTCGAGGCGATGTACGCCACGGACAAGGAGAACGAGTTCCTGGAGGTCACCTACGCCAATGGCGAGACCGAGGTCCTGTACTTCAAGGACTTCAACTCCGGCGCCGTCATCCGCAATGTGGTGGACCGAGCCAAGAAATCGGCGATCAAGGAGCTGCTCACCACCGGGGTGCGTGGCCTTCGCATCGAGCACCTGCTGCGCGGCGTCGTCGACGAGTTCCACGAACACGAGGACATGCCGAACACCACCAACCCGGACGACTGGGCGAGGATCTCCGGGAAGAAGGGCGAGCGCATCACCTACATCCGCACCATCATCCAGGACAAGGGAGGTTCGGAGGTGGGACGGAGCCTGGCGGACGAAGGCGCCGGCGCCTACTCCAACACCGGACAATACCTGTGACGGTCCGCCGCGTCGTCGGGCTGGAGACCGAGTACGGCGTCCTGGCGCCGTCGCAACCTGGGGCGAACTCCACCATCCTGTCCGCCCAGGTGGTCAATGCGTACGCCGCCACGGTGCGGCACGGATACGGCCACCTGGCCGGAACGCGTTGGGACTACGCGGACGAGACGCCGCTGAGCGACGCGCGCGGATTCTCCGTTCCACGTGCCGACGCGGACCGGTCCCAGCTGACTGACGAGCCCAGGGAACTGACCGCCGAGGAGATCGCTCTGGCCGGCGGAGAGACGCGGATCGGGGAAACCCTCTACGCGGAGGACGGCACCCCGGACGCCGCGGGCCACGTCCTGATGAACATGGTGCTGGGCAACGGCGCGCGCCTCTACGTGGACCACGCCCACCCCGAGTACTCGTCGCCGGAGACGACCAACCCGCTCGACGCCGTCCTGTGGGATCAGGCGGGCGACCGCGTGGCGCTGGCCGCCGCGCGGCACATCGCACAGACTCCGGGGTTCGCCGAGGTGCTGCTCTACAAGAACAACACCGACAACAAGGGCGTGAGCTACGGCGCGCACGAGAACTATCTCATGCCGCGCGCGACGCCGTTCGGCGAGATCTCCGCGGGCCTCATCCCGTTCTTCGCATCCAGGCAGGTCCTGTGCGGCTCCGGACGCGTGGGCAGGGGTGTCACCGGCAAGGACGTTGGATACCAGGTCAGCCAGCGCGCCGACTTCTTCGAGGCGGAGGTCGGCTTGGAAACGACGATCCGCCGCCCCCTGGTCAATACCCGCGACGAACCCCACGCCGCCTCGGAGAAGTACCGCCGGCTGCACGTTATCCTTGGAGACGCCAATCTCGGGCAGGTGTCGACCTACCTCAGGGTGGGCACGACGTCGTTGGTGCTCTCGCTGATCGAAGCGGGCCGTGCGCCCGCCATCGAATTGCGCGACGCGGTCGGCGCCGTCCAACGCATAAGCCACGACCCCACACTGCGGACCGTCGTCGAACTCGCGGACGGCACCAAGGCGACCGCATTGGACCTGCAGGAGCGGTACCTCGACGCCGCGCGGCTCCACTGCGGGGAGACCGGCGCGGACGACCGACAGACCCTCGACGTGCTCTCTCGCTGGCAGTGGACCATCGACACGCTGCGGAGCGACGTCCTGGCCGCGGCAGCGCAGGTGGATTGGATCGCCAAGTACCGGTTGATGGAGCAGTACCGGGAACGGCATTCGTTGGGCTGGGACGACCCGCGGATCACGCTGATGGACCTCCAGTGGGCCGACATCCGTCCGGAGAAGGGCCTCTACCACCGTTTGGCCGCCCGAGGCGTCGTGGAGACCCTGTTTACGGAGGAGCGGATCGCGGCGGCGGTGGGTTCCCCGCCGGAGGACACGCGTGCCTACTTCCGCGGCCGGTCGCTGGCCGACTACCCGGACGACGTCGTGGGGGCCAGTTGGGATTCCGTCATTTTCAGCGTCCCGGGTCGCGCAGGCCTGGAGCGCGTATCGATGCTGGAACCCCTGCGCGGGACGCGCGACCTGGTCGGGCCCCTCTTCGACGCGGGCCTCGAGATCGGTGAATTCGTGGACAGGCTCAGGTCGGGGCGGCGCTAGGGGATCGCATCGGCGCTAGTGGGGTGCCTCAAAGTGCTTCCCCGCATCGTCACCACCCCGGAGCATCCAGTGGCAAGATGAGAGTTGGCGGCGGAGCAGCCCCAACGTGAATCAAGGAGGACGCCATGGCCCAGGAACAGTTCAAGGCGAAGCCTGCCCAGCAGACGCAGGATCTCGAGGAGGCTCCAGCCCCGACCGGAGCCGGCGCTTCCGCGGGAAAACAGGCACAGACCCAGGGGGTCGATGACCTGCTGGACGAGATCGATGGCGTGCTGGAGAGCAACGCCGAGGAGTTCGTTCGCGGATTCGTGCAGAAGGGCGGCCAGTAGCGGTGGATGTCCCCGCGGGGCCGTCGTTCCTCGAGTTCCTGGCGCGCGAGCGCCCCGACCTGCTGCCGACGCGTGACGCGGCGCCCGTCGAGGCACTGCGGCACGCGACGACGATCGTGGCGGTTTCCTACGACGGCGGCGTGGTCATGGCCGGCGACCGGAGGGCCACGATCGGCAACGTCATCGCCAGCAGGCACATGGAAAAGGTCTTCGCGACCGATCGGTATTCGGTCGTGGGGATCGCGGGTTCAGCAGGAGTCGCCATGGACATCGCGAGGTTGTTCCAGGTCGAGTTGGAGCACTACGAGAAAATCGAGGGAACGCTGCTGAGCCTGGACGGCAAGGCCAACCGGCTTGCGGCCATGATTCGTGCGAACCTGGGCATGGCGCTGCAGGGCATGTCGGTGGTCCCGCTGTTCGCGGGATTCGACCCCGGCCGCGAACGGGGCCGGATCTTCTCGTTCGATATCACCGGGGGCCGCTACGAGGAGCAGGAACACCACAGCATCGGATCCGGCTCGGTCTTCGCGCGCGGCGCCCTGAAGAAGCTATGGCGCCCGGGAATGGACGCCGGGGTGGCGGTGGAGGTGGCGGTCGAGGCGCTGTACGACGCCGCCGACGACGATTCGGCCACCGGGGGCCCTGACCTCGTCCGCCAACTCTGGCCGGTGGTTTTCGCCGTCGACCGGGACGGCACCAGACGCATCCCCGGCGACGAGTTGGCCGCCGTTGCCACGGACATCGTCCGTCGCCGTTCCATCGCAGGCAGGGAGGCCTAGATGTCCGCCCAGTTCTATGTCTCGCCGGAACAACTGATGAAGGACCGCGCGGATTTCGCGCGCAAGGGCATCGCCCGGGGGAGGTCGGTGGTCGTGGCCAGTTGCGTCGACGGCATCGCGCTGGTGGCGGAAAACCCGTCCGCCTCGCTTCGGAAGGTCGGCGAGATCTACGACAGGATCGCCTTCGCGGCCGTCGGCAAATACAACGAGTTCGAATCGCTGCGCCAGATCGGTGTCCGGTACGCGGACACCCGGGGCTATTCCTACGACCGCGACGATGTCACGGGCCGCGGACTGGCCAGTGTCTACGCCCAGAGCCTCGGGGGTGTGTTCACGGCGGAAAGCAAGCCGTTCGAGGTTGAATTGGCGGTCGTGGAGGTCGGGCGGGCGCCGGCGGAGGACCGTCTTTTCCGCGTCAACTTCGACGGATCCATCTCCGATGAACCTGGACTCGTCATCATGGGCGGGGATGCGGAAACGGTCGCGGCCGCCATGGAGGGCGCGTGGGGCGGGTACGGCGGAACCGACGGCGGGACGGCCGGAGCCATCCGTGCCGCCGCGACGGCGCTGCCCGGTGTCGCGGAGGGTCCCGCCGGCGCGGGGCTCTTGGAAGTTGCCGTGCTCGATCGGGACCCCGTATCCCGCCATGGGACACGCCGCGCCTTCCGGCGGCTCGATGCCTCCGAGGTGGCCTCCGTATTGGGCGCAGGAGGGAAGGACTAGGACATGGACCGCAGGATTTTCGGCATCGAAACCGAATACGGCATCGCGTATTCGGCGCCCGGCGGGCGGCCGTTGACGCCCGAGGAGGTCGCGCGCTACCTTTTCCGCAAGGTGGTGGCTTGGGGACGCAGCTCCAACGTCTTCCTCACCAACGGCTCCCGGCTCTACTTGGACGTGGGATCGCATCCCGAGTACGCCACGGCCGAGTGCGACGACATCGCGCAACTCATTGCCCACGACAGGGCCGGCGAAGCGATTCTCCAGGACCTGGTGCAAACCGCGGAGGAGAGGATGCGGGAGGACGGCTTCCCCGGTTCCGTCTACCTCTTCAAGAACAACACGGATTCCGCCGGCAACTCCTACGGGTGCCACGAGAACTACCTCATTCCCCGCCGCCTGGAGTTCTCCAGGCTGGCCGAGATCCTGATCCCCTTCCTGGTCACGCGGCAGATCTTCGCCGGGGCGGGGAAGATCCTGCCGGTCGACGGAGAGCACCGCTTTGCCTTTTCGCAGCGGGCGGACCACGTGTGGGAGGGCGTGTCGTCGGCCACGACGCGTTCCCGCCCCATCATCAACACGCGGGACGAGCCCCACGCGGATGCGGAGCACTACCGAAGGCTCCACGTGATCGTCGGGGACTCCAACATGTCCGAGACGACGCAGCTGGTGAAGGTCGGCGCCACCGACCTGATGCTGCGCATGATCGAAGCCGGCACCATCATGGGGGATTTCCGTCTGGAGAACCCGATCCGGAGCATCCGGGAGATTTCCCACGACCTTACTGGCCGCACGCCCGTCAGGTTGGCCAACGGCCGTGAGATGTCGGCGTTGCAATTGCAGGAGGCCTTCCACGCGAAGGTCTCGGAGTTCCTGGACCGCGAGGGCGCCCATACTCCGCACGTTCCTCGAATCATGGACCTCTGGCGACGTTCGATCGACGCCGTCGCCAACGAGGACCCCTCCGGTATCGACAGGGAAATTGACTGGGCCATCAAGCACAAGCTCGTCCGCGGCTACCAAAACAAGCACGGGCTTGACCTCTCGGCGCCCCGCATCGCCCAACTCGACTTGACGTACCACGACATCTCCCCCACTCGCGGATTGTTCCAGCTGCTGCGAGCCAAGGGCCTCGTCGCGAACGTGGTGGACCAGGACGCCGTGGACGATGCGCGTTCTCATCCGCCGCAGACAACGCGGGCAAAGTTGCGGGGCGATTTCGTGCGTGCGGCGAAAGACGCGGGGCGCGACTTCACGGTCGATTGGGTACACCTGAAACTGAATGACCATGCCGGGCAAACCGTGCTGTGCAAGGACCCCTTCGCGAACTCTGACCCGCGCGTCGAGGAGCTTCTCGGCCTCCTGTAGACCATCCGAGCAGCTGGGGCGGCAGGGACGCGTGGGCCGTGGGCTTGGAAACCTCACAGGAAAAGCACCTAAACTGGGTGGGATTCGTTCCGCCCGGCGCGCTGGGCGCCGGTAGGTCAAAGATCCCAACGAAAGTTGAATTCGTGCGCAAGCTTTTCGCAGTAGTGCTGGCCCTGGCCCTCTTGGCCTTGGCCGGTTGCGGGGCAGGTTCCCCGAGGACCGTGGGGGACGCAGAGCCTCTCTCTTCCATCGAAATCACTCCCGGCGCGGATGACAATACCGCCCCGTCGGTCGAGTTCGACACGCCCTTGGATGCCACGGCAGCTGGAGCCCGGGTTCTCGAGGAGGGTGACGGTCCGGAAATCAAGGAGAACCAAGACGTCTCCTACAAGCTCGCGGGCTACAGCACCGAGGACGGGAGCGAACTGGGCAACCTCTTCGGGCAGGACGCGCAGATCCTGTCTCTGACGGAGGAGATGAAGGCGGCCGACGCGGAGATCTACGAGATCCTGCTCGGATCCAGGGTGGGTTCCTGGGTTGCGTACGTCCGCCCGTCCGAGCCTGCGGCCGCCCCGGAGGGCGAGAGCACTGCACCGGACGAGCCGGCCTCGGCGAGCGAGGTCCTGATCCTGAAGATTGTCGGCGCCGAGGACCGCCCGGAGCCGCCGCGCACGCTCGAGCAGTCCGAGGTCAAGGAACTGGTGGACTCGAAGTCCTTCCCCACCGTCGAGTTCGACGCGGACGGCAAGCCCACCATTTCCCTGCCCGAGGGCAAGGAAGCACCAGATGGACTCGCGGTCCACGTGCTGGAGGAGGGCGACGGCGAGACGCTCACCGCGGAATCCACCATCACCGCCGACTATGCCGGCGTCCGGTGGGAAGACGGCAAGGTCTTCGACTCGAGTTACGAACGCGGCGAGCCCGCCGAGTTCGGGTTGACGCAAGTGATTCAGGGCTGGACCGAAGGTCTCACGGGCCAGAAGGTCGGCTCCAAGGTGCTTCTGAGCATTCCAGCCGAGATGGCCTACGGCAAGGAGGCACCGGAGGGGACGCCCGCGGGTCCGCTCGTCTTCGTGGTCGACATCAAGTCGGCCAAGTAGCCTAGAACCCGCACATCCACACCCCCAACGAAAGGACCGCCATGTCGTTTGGACAGCGCGAGTACGACCGCACCAAGCCCGAAATCGAGTTCCCGGGCGACGCCGTCCCCACGGAGCTTGTGATCGAGGACATCATCGTCGGCGACGGCACGGAGGCCACGGCCGGCAGCACCGTTTCCGCACACTACGTGGGCGTCGCCTGGTCTTCCGGCGAGGAGTTCGACTCCTCGTGGAACCGCGGCCAGCCGCTGGACTTCAAGGTGGGAGTCGGCCAGGTCATCCAGGGATGGGACCAGGGACTCCTGGGCATGAAGGTCGGCGGACGCCGCCGGTTGGAGATCCCCCCGCACATGGCCTACGGCGACCGGGGTGCCGGCGCCGCCATCGGCCCCAACGAGACGCTGATCTTCGTCGTCGACCTCGTCGGCGTCCGCTAACCGGACCGATAGACGCACTGCCGCCGGGGCGGCGCGGACCGCACTACCGCGGTCTGCGCCGCCTTGGTGCGTAGTAACGTAGAAACCGTGTCAACCAAACGCCATGGCGTGCTTCCTTCGCGAACGGAAAAGCTCGTCAGCCTCACCTATGCCCTGATGTTCCACAAGCGCGGCTACACCAAGGACGAACTGCGCCGGCGTGTGGACGATTACAAGGCATTGAGCGACGAGGCGTTCGAGCGTAAGTTCGAGCGTGACAAGGAGGACCTCCGCGCGCTGGGCGTGCCTCTCGAAACACTCGGCGGCGATCCGCTGAGCGAGAACAACCGCCAGGACAGCCGCTACCGCATCCTTCCCGAGCGGTACCGGCTTCCCGAGGTCTCCTTCGACGCGGAGGAGGGGCTCGCCCTCGGCCTGGCCGCGCGGATTTGGAAGAATCCCACCGTGGAGACGGCTGCCGCGCGCGCCATCAGCCGGCTGTCGGCGGGGGAGCGGAGAGACGCGGAAGCCGACTTCGAGACGTTCGAGCCCAGGCTGCACGCCGGCGACGCCGTATTCCCCGATCTGCTGCGCGCGGTGTGGGACCGATCGCCGGTGAGGTTTACGTACAGGAGCGTCGGTGGCGGGGAATCCTTGCGGCGGGTGGATCCGTGGGGAATCGGGAGCAGGTTCGGAAACTGGTATCTGGTGGCCTGGGACCACGACCGAAACGACCGGCGCATCTTCCGGCTCTCACGGATCGTTTCGGGAATTGCCCGCGTGTCCGGCGTGGTTCGGCGGCCGTCCGACTTCCGTGTCGCCGAGGTGCTCGATGGGCTTGACCCCGTCACGTCGACGGTCGAGGCCGAGTTGCAGTTGCGACCGGGACGGGGGCTCGCCTTCCGGGCCGCCGCCACGAAGAGCGGCGGCGCCACCGTTGACGGCTACGACGTCGTGCGGATCGCGTTTCACGACGCCGAGGCGACGTCGGCCGAGATCGCCGAACTGGGTCATGCCGCTCGGGTCGTCTCACCCCCGCCACTGCGCGAGGCGGTCCTGCGGCGACTGCGGGATGCCGCCGCTGAACAAGCCCGGGAGGTGGCCCCCTACACACTCGCTTCCGGCCGTGCCCCGGGACGGCCACCGGCCACGGACGTCGTCGCCCGGGCCCTGGACATCATCGCGTACGTGGTTCGTGAGGGTGCGCCCCGGATCGACGAGACGGCCGCCCGGTTCGGCCTGACCCGGAAGCGTTTGATCGGGGACCTGGCCATGATCCAGATGTGCGGCGTCCCGAACGGCTACCACGACGAGCTCATCGACGTCGACTACGAGGGCGACACCGTCAGCATCAGCAACGCCGAGGGACTGGCGGAACCGATCCGGCTGAACCTCACCGAGGCGTTCTCGCTGATTGTCGGTCTACGCACCATGCTGGACCTGCCAACACTGCGCCGGCCCGAGGCCGCCCGTTCGGCCTTGACCAAGTTGGAGGGGGCCGCCGGGGAATTCGGGGACATCGGCGAACTGGTGTCGGCACGGTTGGCGTCGGCGGAGGACACCGACCGCATGGCGGCCCTCGCGGACGCGATCGGGGATCACCGCGTCCTCACGCTTGGCTATTACACCGCGGACCGCGACGAGATCGCGGACCGCGACGTCGAGCCGGTCCGTCTCATCGAGGACGGCGGGCGCGCGTATCTGCAGGCGTGGTGCCGCAAGGTCGCCGGTCCCCGCAACTTCCGGATCGACAGGATACAGTCGATTGCAGTGGCGGACGAGACCTTCGAACCCTCCACGGAACGACACGCGGCCATGCAGGAGCGGCTCTTCACACCGGGTGCCGACGACGCCGTCGTCGTCTTGTCCTTCGCGTCGCGTCAGGGGGGCTTGCTCGAGGATTTCGCGCCGAGCCGCACGGCACGCGGCGAAAACGGACGAACGCTGGCCGAGGTGCGTATAGCTTCTCCCCTGAGGTTGCCGGGCCTGGTGGCGCGCCATGGCGGGGACATGGCCGTCGTCGATCCGCCGGAACTGGCGGAGGCGGCACGTGGGTGGTTGCGGGAAGCAATGGCGGGCTATGGAGAGGAAACGACGTGATCGACTGGTGGGTTTGGGTGTTGCTGTGGCTGTTCCTCGTCGCGGCGACCGCATTGTTCTTGGTTGTCTGTGCCCTTCGCCTTTACCGCGGTGCCATGCGCTTGCTGGACGAGATCGGCGACGCCACGGAGCGGCTCCAACTTGGCGACTTCGGCCATCCGACCGATTCGCCCCATCCGGAACGCCCCGGCGTGGGGATGGCCGCGGTCTTCCGCGCGCCGGGCGAGGTCAAGCGGGAGTACGACGCCGGTAAAACCGTCCGTCGCGCAACGCGCCGCGTGCGGCGCGTGGAGGGGAAACGGGTCCGCTCCCAGCCCCAGCGAATACGCGACGTCCTACAACCGTGACGTAGACTTGAGGCTGACGAAAGGAACACTCCATGGGTGGATTGCAGGGATGGCATCTGGTCATCATCATTGTGCTGGCGCTGCTGCTTTTCGGCGCACCGAAACTCCCGGGGCTGGCGCGCTCGATCGGTCAGTCGCTGCGCATCTTCAAATCCGAGGTTCGTCAGATGAAGGACGACGACCCCAGGAACCCGGACGCCTCGGACGGCCCCGTCGAGGGCAAGATCGTCGATCCGGACCACCGCGACCGCAACGTCTAGAGTTCGATGGCGGCAAAGGTAGGGCGCTCATCCAACCCGGACGGGAGGATGGCCCTCAAGGAGCACCTCGTTGAGTTGCGCAATCGTCTCTTCATAGCGCTCATTGCGCTGTTCCTCGCCACGGTCGGCGGGTTTTTCCTGTACTACCCGGTGTTGATGCTCCTCGTTGAGCCGGTCAAGGCCGTGGGCGGCGAGGTGAACTTCGCTTCCGTGGTGTCGCCCTTCGACAACATGATCAAGATCTCTGTTTTCTTGGGACTGATCATGTCCAGCCCCGTCTGGCTCTACGAGCTGTGGGCCTTCATCGTTCCCGGTTTGAAGAAGACCGAAAAGCACACCGCGCTGGCCTTCATCGGGGCAGCGGTTCCCCTGTTCCTGCTCGGCCTCGGCCTGGCGTACTGGATCCTGCCGACGGCCCTCAAGTTCTTCCTGGGGCTCACACCGGACCAGGCCACGAACATCGTGGAGGTGGACGTCTACCTCAACTTCGTGATCCGGCTCCTGCTCGCGTTCGGCGTGGCACTGATCATTCCGGTGCTGATGGTGGGCCTGAACCTCATCGGGATCCTGCCGGGACGCGTGATCGTGAAGAACTGGCGCATCACGGTGTTCATCATCTGTCTGGTCGCCGCCATGGCGGCACCGGGCGGGGACGCACTAACGATGTTCGCGCTGGCGGGTCCGTTGCTGGTGGTCTTCGCCGCGGCCACGGGCTTCTGTCTGGTCCACGACAAGCGCAAGGCCAAGCGCCTGGCGGCGCTGGAGGAGGAGAACGCCGCCGCGGCGGACGGCAAGGGCACGGATATCGGAACGTCCCCGGACATCGATACGCTGTAGTCAAGGTCCATTGTCGACACAGCGATTCCGAAGGGCGGACACCATGGGGTCTCCGGCTGAACAGTATGCAGCCGCACGCGAAAGGGGCAAGGAGTCGAAGACCGAGCTCCACGGATTCCGGCAGACGATGAACTTCGAACTCGATCCCTTCCAGATCGAGGCCTGCCGCGCCGTGGAGGCGGGCAAGGGAGTCCTTGTCGCCGCGCCAACCGGGGCGGGCAAGACCGTGGTCGGGGAGTTTGCGGTCCACTTGGCCCTGAGCCGAGGCCTCAAGGCGTTCTACACCACTCCGATCAAGGCACTGAGCAACCAGAAGTTCGCGGAGTTGGCGGCGCGCTACGGCGCGGACCGCGTGGGGCTGTTGACGGGGGACACGACCGTCAACGGCGAGGCCGACGTCGTCGTCATGACCACCGAGGTGCTGCGCAACATGCTGTACGCGGACTCCTCGACGCTCTCCGGTCTGGCCTATGTGGTGATGGACGAGGTCCACTACCTCGCCGACAAGTTCCGTGGCGCCGTCTGGGAAGAGGTGATCATCCACCTGCCCTCTGACGTGCAAGTGGTCTCCCTGAGCGCAACCGTGTCCAATGCGGAGGAGTTCGGGGGCTGGCTGGACACCGTACGCGGGGACACGGAGATCGTGGTCTCGGAGCACCGGCCGATACCGCTCTACCAACACGTTCTGGCGGGCGGGCGGCTGTTGGACCTGTTCGCCGGCGAGCTTTCGTTCGACCAGGCGGCCACCGAGGGCGCTTCGGGTGGCGAAACGTCGATTGCGGTGAACCCCGAACTCACGAAGCTTGCCCAGCGGGACGAGCGTCGCTCGTTCCGCCCCGGTTCGGGGCGCGGTCGCGGTCGGGGTCGGGACCACGGCGTTCCACGCCGGCCGGAGCCGGTGGTCAGGCACCAGGTGTCGCGGCCGGAGATGATCGCCACGCTGGACCGCGCCGCGTTGTTGCCGGCAATCGTCTTCATTTTCTCGCGGAAGGGCTGCGACGCCGCGGTCTCGCAATGCGTGCGTTCCGGATTGCGGCTGACCACCCAGGATGAGGCCCTGCGCATCGAACACGCAGTCGACCTCGCGGCCTACGACCTTCCGCCCGACGACTTGGAGGTCCTGGGGTTTTGGGCCTGGCGCGAGGGTTTGCTTCGTGGTTTCGCGGCCCACCATGCCGGGCTGCTGCCGATCTTCAAGGAAGTCGTGGAGAAGCTCTTCGCACAGAATCTGGTCAAGGCCGTGTTCGCGACCGAGACATTGGCGCTGGGCGTGAACATGCCCGCCCGGTCCGTGGTTCTGGAGAAGCTCGAGAAGTTCAATGGCGAGCAGCACGTCTCCGTCACTGCGGGGGAGTACACCCAGCTGACGGGCCGGGCGGGCCGCAGGGGGATCGATGTCGAGGGCCATGCCGTGGTGCTCTGGCAACCGGGGACGGACCCGGCGGCAGTCGCCGGCCTGGCCTCGCGACGAACCTACCCGCTGAACTCCAGCTTCCGGCCCACGTACAACATGAGCCTGAACCTCTCCTCGCAGTTCGGCAGGGGCCAGGCGCGGCGCATCCTCGAGTCGTCCTTCGCGCAATTCCAGGCGGACCGCTCCGTCGTGGGGCTCGCGCGCCAGGTTCGAAGCCGCGAGGAGTCGCTGGACGGATACGCGCAGGCCATGACCTGCCACCTCGGCGACTTCTCCGAGTACGCGCGCCTGCGCCAGGAGCTCAGGGACGCCGAACGCGACGTCTCCCGGACCGCCACCAGGGCGCGCCGGTCCGCGGCGGAGCAATCGCTGGGGCAGCTGACGCCGGGAGACGTGGTCGACGTCCGCGGTCCGCGCCGCCTGGGCCGGTGCGTGGTCATCGGGCTCTCCGATTCGCACCGGGACATGCGCCCCACGGTTCTGACCGAGGATAGGCAGATCCGCCGCATCGGGGTCCAGGACCTTGATGGACCGGTCGACGTCGTCTCCCGGATTCGCGTCCCCAAGGGTTTCACTGGCCGGACGCCGAAGGAGCGCAAGGACCTGGCGGCCTCCCTGCGCAACGCCCTGCACGAGCGGCGGCCCCCACGCCGCGAGGCGGCCGGTTTCGACTTCTCCGGGACCGCCGATCAGGACGCCAAAATCTCGAGGCTGCGCGGTGCGCTCAAGCGGCATCCCTGCCACGGATGCGGCGAGCGCGAGGACCACGCCCGCTGGGCCGAACGGTGGTGGAAGCTGCGCCAGGAGACTGATCGGCTGTCCGGGCAAATCAGCGGACGCACCAACACGATCGCCAAGACGTTCGACCGGGTCTGCACTGTACTTGAGGCGTACGGATACCTGGCGGTCCCACGGGATGCCGCCGGTGGAAGGGAATCGGACGTCCCGGTCACCACCGCCTCGGGCAACCGGCTGCGGCGCATCTACGGGGAGAGGGACCTGCTGACCTCGTTGGTCCTGGAATCCGGCGTGCTCGACGGTCTCGGCGCGGCCGAGCTGGCGGGATTCGTCACCACCCTTGTTTACCAGGCAAAGCGCGAGGACGGGGGAGTGCATCCGAAGCTCCCCAGCCCGGCGATGGAACGGGCCTGGGATACGTCAGTCCGAGCGTGGTCCGACCTGACGGACCTCGAGGTGGCCAACAGGCTTCCCGAAACCGCGGAACCGGAATCCGGACTCGTCTGGCCCATGTACGGTTGGGCCCGCGGCAAGGATCTCAAGGACTGCTTGCGGGGCACGGACCTGGCAGCCGGAGACTTCGTCCGATGGGCCAAACAAGTCATCGACACCCTTGACCAGCTTGCCAAGGTGCCGGACCTGCCGACGCCTTTGGCGCGCACCTGCCGGGACGCCGTGTCGGCGGTCCGGCGCGGCGTCGTCGCCTACTCTAGCGTCGCCGACTGACGCCGCCCCGGCCCAGGCCGGACGAACCATGGAAGGAACCACTTTGATGTCTTCGCTGGTCATGTACCGCAACGGGGCCGTGTACAGTCCCGCAGATCCCTTCGCCACGGCCATGTTGGTCGACGGCGACACCGTGGCGTGGGTGGGGCAGGAAGCGGCCGCATCCGGCCTCTTGGACGACTCCATGGAAGTGGTCGACCTCGAAGGGGCCCTGGTGGCGCCCGCGTTTTTCGACTCGCACGTCCACCTCACGGAGACCGGCGCGGCCTTGGCCTCAATGGATCTCACGGGAGCCGGTTCCGTGGCCGAAGTCCTGGACGCGGTGTCGGGACGGGCTGCCGAGTCCACGGGGGCCGTCACCGGGGCCGGGTGGGACCAGAGCGCCTGGCCCGACGGACGCGTTCCGTCCGCGGACGAACTCGAGGCCGCGGGGGGCGGACGCGATGTCTACCTCACACGCATCGACGTCCATTCGGGGCTCGTCAATGCCTCGTTGGCCCGGCGGCTGGAGCTGGACGGCGTGGACGGCTGGGACGGCGTCGGCACTGTCGTGCGCGAGGCCCATGCGCGCGTGCGCGAAGCCGTGTTGGACTTCAGCGACGCAGCGCGCCGGGAGCACCAACTGCGCGCGCTGCGGCACCTGGCCTCGACCGGGCACGCCGGCGTGGCGGAGATGGCCGCGCCCCACATCGGAACCCGGCGAGACGTCGAGGTGCTGACCGGCCTGTTGGACGACGAGGGCCAGGACCATCCCGCCGTTCACATCTACTGGGCCGAAACCGCCTCCACGGCCGACGAGGCGCGCCGGCTAGCCGACGGATTCGGACAGGGCCGGTTGAGCGGCCTGGGCGGGGACCTCAACATCGACGGGTCGCTGGGCTCCCGCACTGCGTACCTTCGCGAGCCTTATGCCGACGACGCCGGTAACCGCGGCACGCTGTTCCTGGACGAGGAGGGCGTCGCCGCCCACGTGGCGGCCTGTTCGGAGGCCGGGATCCAGGCCGCGTTCCATGTGATCGGAGACGCCGGCGTCGACACCGCCGTCGCGGGTTTCCGGCTGGCGGCCGACAGGGTCGGGCTTTCCACCGTGCAGGCGGGACGGCACCGCCTGGAACACGTCGAGATCGTCGACCAGCCGGCAGTTGACGCGTTTCTGGAATTCGGCATCACAGTTTCCCTTCAGCCCGCGTTCGATGCGTACTGGGGTGGTCCCGCGGGTCAGTACGAGCAGCGCCTCGGACCGGAGCGCAGCGCGCGGATGAACGAAGTCGGGCGGTTCCTTGCCGCGGGCGTTCCCGTCTGCCTCGGTTCCGACACCCCCGTGACGGCGGCCAGCCCGTGGGCCGCCGTACGGGCGTGCCTGGAGCACAACACTCCCGCGGCGAGGGTTTCCGCGCGTGCCGCATTCCTGGCTCACACACGTGCCGGACATCGTGCGGTCGGTGCGGCCAACCCTCTTGCCGGACAATTGGCGCCGGGGTCGGAGGCGACGTTCGCGGTGTGGGCGGCATCGGAGTTGGCGATACAGACGCCGGACGCGCGGGTATCTTCCTGGAGCACGGATGCCCGTGCGGGTACTCCGATGCTGCCCGTCCTGGAGGCCGAACTGCCGACGTGCCTGCGGACCGTTCGGGCGGGACGGGTCATTTTCGAACGCGCCTAGCTACACGCATGATTCGGTGCGGCGGGCCGCAAGAGGACCCTCCGCCGACTCGCACACCTGACTAGTGTTTCCGCGCAAGCCACCTTGTCAGAAGATGGTTGACACAGGGTAACCAACGGCTAGGCTGGTCTCTCAGCGGCGACTTCGATGGTCTTTGGTCGCCCTGCCGGAATCACGGCAACCATCACAGGACTAGGCCCCGGGAGCAGTAGAAAACAACTTCCCACGCGTCCGCGCGAGACGATGTTGGTCCGAAGTTCCCGGGGTCTTTCCGTGCCCTCCCGGAGTGGGAAACGGCCGTCCGACGGCCGGGCCGTATACTGGTTCACTGGCTTCCCCGCGTGCGGTTCGTCCGCTGTGGGGCAGGGGCGAGTCGCCCCGGCCGAGAAACGGACCCGCGCCGCGGGCTTCGCATCATCGTGTAAGAGGGGTAATACCGCGTGCGGGTAGTCACCATCATTCCGACCTACAACGAACTCGAGTCCCTTCCCATCACCATGGGACGCCTGCGGACGGCCGTTCCGGACTCCGACGTCCTGGTTGTGGACGACAACAGCCCGGACGGAACCGGGGATCTTGTGGACCGCATGGCCGCGGACGACCCGCGAATCCATGTCTTGCACCGGACCGGCAAGGCCGGCCTCGGAGCCGCGTATCTTGCCGGATTCCGGTGGGCGCTGGACCGCGGGTACGACGTCGTCGTCGAGCTGGACGCCGACGGCTCGCACAAGCCCGAGCAATTGCCCCTCCTCCTGGCCGAGATTCCGAAGGGTGCCGACCTGGTCATCGGTTCTCGTTGGGTCAAAGGCGGTGGCGTCGTGAACTGGCCCCTGCACCGAAAGCTGATCTCGCGCGTCGGCAGCTTCTACGCGCGCACCATGCTGGGGCTGAGGCTCAAGGACGTCACGGCCGGCTTCCGCGCCTTCCGCCGGGAGACCCTCGAGGCGTTGGATCTCGACGCGGTCGAGTCCGTCGGCTACGGGTTCCAGGTGGACATGACCTTCCGGGTCGCGCAACTGGGCAAGAACATCGTCGAGGTCCCGATCACGTTCGTGGAGCGCGAGTTGGGCGTATCCAAGATGAGCGGGAACATCGTCGTTGAGGCCATGTGGAACGTGACCCGCTGGGGCGTGGGCTCACGCTGGAAGAAGCTCACGGGAGGCTTGGGCGGCTGACAATCCGCCAGCCCCGCACCCCTCCCACGCAGAAGACCCGCACCAAAACGGTGCGGGTCTTCTGCGTGGAGTGCGTCCTCCGGCTGGGGGTGAAGCCTCACGGGTCCGGCGGCTAGGAGACCTTTTCGCCACGCGCCACGCGCAGCTTGTCCAACCGGTCCTTCAGGATCTGCTCCAATTCGTCGACCGAACGTCGCTCCAGCAGCATGTCCCAGTGGGTGCGAACGGGCTTCTCGTTGGAGTCGACCGGCTTCTCACCGTCGACGAGCAGGGCTTCCTTGCCGGTTTTGGACACCCAGGTCGCCGGGATCTCGGCCTCGGAGGAGAACGTCACGAAGACCTGCTCGCCGTCCTCGCACCGGTACTCGACACGCTGGCGGGGCGCCGGCTCGACGCCCGCCTCCGTCTCCATGCTTTGTGCCCCAAGGCGCATTCCGCGCAGACTACGATCGCTCATCATTTCTCCCTACTGCGTTACAACGGCTGACGGTAACGGCTTTGATGTTCAACGTCACCGCCGGTGTAATGATTCCCGGCGGTACGGAAGTCTCGAAGAGTCAAGTATACGCGCCAAGACGGCGGGCGCCGGAGCCCGCCGCCATGGGTTTGCCTACGGCGTGCGGTGCGAACCGGCGTCGTCGTCCGATTCCGGACGCAGGTTGCCGAGAGCCCCGCCGATGCCTTTGAGGGCCTCGCCCACCTCGCTGGGGATGATCCACAGCTTGTTCGAGGAACCCTCGGCGAGCTTGGGTAGCGTCTGAAGGTATTGGTAGGCGAGCAGTTTTTGGTCCGGGTTCCCCTCGTGGATGGCACCGAAGACCTTGGCGATGGCCTGCGCCTCACCGTCGGCCCGGAGGATGGCGGCCTTCGCGTCGCCTTCCGCGGCGAGGATCGCCGCCTGGCGCTGTCCCTCGGCGGTGAGGATCTGCGACTGCTTCGTGCCTTCGGCCGTCAGGATGGCCGCGCGGCGGTCGCGCTCGGCGCGCATCTGCTTCTCCATCGAGTCCTGGATGGACAGCGGCGGATCGATCGCCTTCAGCTCGACGCGGGACACGCGGATGCCCCACTTGCCGGTCGCCTCGTCGAGAACGCCGCGCAGTTGACCATTGATCTGGTCGCGCGAGGTCAGCGCCTCCTCGAGATTCAGGCCACCGACGACGTTACGAAGGGTGGTCGTCGTCAGCTGTTCGACCGCCTGGATGTAGTTGGCGATTTCGTACGTGGCGGCGCGCGGCTCGGTGATCTGGAAGTAGACCACGGTGTCGATCGAGACCACGAGGTTGTCCTCCGTGATCACTGGCTGCGGCGGAAAGCTCACCACGTTTTCCCGAAGGTCCAGGAGCGGCAGGAGGCGATCCACGAAGGGAATGAGGATGGTCAGCCCGGGCCCCAGCGTGCGCTGGTACTTCCCCAGACGCTCCACAATTCCGGCCCGCGCCTGCGGGACGATGCGCACCGAGCGCAAAAGGACGATCACGACGAAAACAGCCAGAACTATCAGGACGATTCCGACGCCGGATCCCGGCGAGTCAAACATGTGTTCCCCCTTCGTTGCGCGCCACGTGGGCGCGGTGGCCGGAGCGTCCGGCCCTTGGTTCCCTACTCGCCGGCGGGCTCGGAAGCCCGGGCGGTGATGTATGCGGTCGCACCCGAAATGCGCACCACGGTTCCGTACACGCCCGGGTCCATCGGCGCGTCGTCGTCCGTGCGCGCGCTCCAGGTCTCGCCGCCGATCTTGGCGCGGCCGGCCATGCGGGACGTGGGTTCGAGCACGAGCGCGTCCTGTCCGAGGAGGCGGTCGACGTTTGTCCGGTGGCTGGGCGGTCCCTTGCGCAGGTGCTTGAGCGCAATGGGACGCAGGAAGAAGACCATGGCCAGCGCAAGGACGCAGAAAACCAGCGCCTGCAGCCAAAAGGGACCCCCGGCCAGCGCCACGAACACGGCGCCGAGCGCGCCTCCGCTGAGCATGATGAAGTACAGGTCCAGCGACATCATTTCGATGATGGCGAGGATCAGGAAGAGCGCCAGCCAGAAGACCCAGCCGTTGGTGACGATCCACTCGAACATTGGTCCACCGGGTTTCACTGTGGAGGGCCCGGGTGGCCCTCGGTACCTACCATCTTGCCCGATGGCGCCGCCGGGGTTCGTCACCCCGGAGGCGTATGTTGGCCGGCCGGGTCAGCGGCGGCGGAAAACCTGGACGCGGAACGCGGCGGTGACCGTCTCGGGCAACATGCCGCCGGAGAGCCTCTCGCGCAGTCCGGCCCCGTCCAGATGGTGGCCGGCGGGGCCCATCAGCGCGAGGCGAAGGGCGTCTTCCGCTCCCAGCCGCATCGCAAAGCTCAGCGGCGTCGTTTTCAGGTGGTCGAATCCGTCCCCGAGCCTGGCCGACACGGATTCCTCCTTCCCGCCGGCAATGGCCAACAGGCCGAGATGTTCGGCCGCCTCGGCCAGGTGCTGGGGCAGGGGCGTGACGACGACGGCGATCCCACCGGGGGCGAGGACCCTGCGGTACTCGGCGCCGTTGCGCGGGGCGAACACGTTCAGCAGGATGTCGACCGACGCGTCCGCGAGTGGGAGGGGGCGCCACAGATCCCAGACGAGGGCGGTGGTGTCCTGGAGTCTGGCGGCTCGGCGCATGGCATACCGGGAGATGTCCATGGCGACGGCCGTGGGCCGGGTTCCCGCGGCGCGGACGGCCGCCAGCGCCGCGGCCAGGTAGTAGCCGGTGCCTGCCCCGGCGTCGAGGATCGTTGCGTGTTCGCGGCCGCGGGTCGCCTCGACCACCATGCCGGCGACGGCCTGGGCGAGCGCAGAATAATGTCCGGCCGCCAGGAAATCCGTCCGGGCCTGGACCATGGCGGCGGTGTCCTCGCGGAACGCGGTTCCCTTGCCGGTCAGGAGGTTGTAGTAACCCTGCTTGGCGGCATCGTAACGGTGGCCTACGGCGCAGACCAGAGGCCGGTTGTTCTCGGCCACGAGGCACAACGCCCGCGCGCAGACCGGACAGCGCAACGCGAGCGTGAGGTGTTGGGGGGAGCTCACGGTTATTTCTTTCAGTAACTCTTTCAGATATGATCGCGCTGTGAAACCGACTCAGCTCGATCTGATGACCACTCTATCCGCGCCCTCGATCAGTCCCGACGGGCGCCGTGCGGTGGTCTCCGCTTCGCGGCCAAGCATCGAGGCGGACGCCCCGGTGGGCCAGCTGTGGATGGTGGACCTGGTGGGAGGCACGTGGCGCCGGTTCACCCGTGGGCAATCGGACGCGGCGCCTGGGTTCTCGCCCGACGGCCGGATCGTCGCCTTCCTGCGTCCGGACGGCAAGGGCCGTCCGCAGTTGGCGGTCGTCGACGCCGGGGGAGGGGAGCCACGCATTGTCACGGACAGGCCTTTGGGGGTGTCCGCGTTCGCGTTTTCCCCCGATTCCGCGCGCCTGGCGTTCGTCAGTCGCACTCCGGAGGAGGGCCGATACGGAACGCTCGACGGCGTGGGCGCAGGTGCGGAGGACCCGCGGCGCATCACCGGGTTCAAGTACCGCGCGAACGGTCCGGGATTCATCCGGGACAAGGTGCAGGGCATCCACGTCATCGACGTCCCGGCGCTCGACGATGAACCCTTCGTCGAGCCGGTGGGCCGCGCGGCGAAGTCGCTGGCCGACTCCGCTCAGCGCGGTGACGAATCCGGGCGCAGGGACTCGGATGCCGCGGGTCCGGCGGCCAGGGGCATGCCGGCCCCGCGGCTCGTGACGCCCGCGGACCGCGACGCCTCCGATCCCGCCTTCTCCCCGGACGGGCGGCACCTCTACTTCACGGCGGCGCTGCACGCGGGGGCCGACCGCGATCTGCGTTCCATGGTGCACCGTGTCGCCGTCGACCGGGAGGGCGCCGTACCGGAGCCCGTGGCGGGGTCGTCGACGTCGACCCGTTCGTTCGCCGGTCCGGTGTTTTCCCGCGACGGTTCCACGCTGTTCCTGCTGGGGCAGGATCTTGGCCGCGACGGCACGGACTTCGTCGCCCGGAACACCGGGGTCTTTGCCCTCGACGCCGATCTCCTTGGCCGGGACCACGCCTCAGAGCCGAGGCTGCTGACCGATCTGACGGACGCGGACTACACCGGCGCGAGCTCCACGCTCGCGCCTCACGGGACCGGATCCGTCTTGGCGCTCGCACAAGTGCGGGGGAGCGTGGAGCTCCATTGCCTCGACGCCCACGGCGGCGCCCTCGTGCTCGCCTCCGGGCCGCTGGAGGTCGGCGGAGCCGCCGAAGCCGACGGCACGGTGGTTTCCTCCTATGCCACGCCGGCGACGCCGGGCGAGGTGGGCGTCGTCCGGGGTGGGTCGATCCACCGGATCACCGACTTCGCGGCCGGGCTCCGCGAACACACGCGCATCGCCGAGCCCCGGGAACTCGTCGTCGACCCGGCCGACGGCTATCCCGTGCACGGCTGGGTGTTCCTGCCGCGGGGCGAGGGCCCGCATCCGGTCTTGCTGAACATCCACGGCGGACCCTACGCGCAATACGGGTGGTCGTACTTCGATGAGGCGCAGGTCTACGTGGAAGCGGGCTACGCCGTCGTTCAGTGCAATCCGCGCGGGAGCGCGAGCTATGGACGGGAGCACGGCCTGGCGATCAAGGGCGCGATGGGAACCGTGGACCTTCGGGACGTCCTGGCCTTCCTCGACGGCGCCGTCGATACCGAACCGTCACTCGACGGGGGGCGTGTCGGCGTGCTCGGGGGTTCGTATGGGGGATACCTGACCGCCTGGACCATCGCGAACGACCATCGGTTCAAGGCCGCCGTCGTGGAGCGTGCCTACCTGGACCCGCTGAGCTTCGTCGGGTCCTCGGACATCGGCTGGTTCTTCAGCGAGGCGTACACGGGAACGGACCCGGCTCACGTGCTCACGCAGAGTCCGATGGCCAGGGTGGGCGACGTGCGGACACCCACGCTGGTCCTGCACTCCGAGGAGGACTACCGGTGCCCGCTGGAGCAGGCGCAGCGATACTTCGTGGAACTCCTGCGCCACGGGGTGGAGGCGGAATTCCTGTTGTTCCCGGGGGAGAACCACGAGCTGTCGCGGGGCGGCACGCCGTGGCACCGGCGCCAGCGCTTCGAGGCCATCCTCGAGTGGTTCGCCCGGTACCTCCCGGTGGAAGGGCCGAGACCGGCAGCCCCCGCCGGATCGGTCCCGCAGACCGCTCGGGCGCGCTGAGGTCGAAAGCCCCGCCGGTCTCAGAAGCCCAGCGCTGCCCGAGCATTGGCGATGCCCGGCTCGGACCACCGTTCGAGGTATTCGACGGTGCTGGCGAGGCTCCGCGTCTCGGCACGATCGATGTACACGATCCCGTCCAAATGGTCGGTCTCGTGCTGGAAGATCCGTGCCGGCCAGCCGGCGAGTTCGCGCACGACGGCGGCGCCGGCGTCGTCCGTGTATGCCGCCTCGACGACGGCGGGACGCGCGACGACTCCCTGGTAGCCGTTGAACGATAGGCACCCCTCGTAGAACGCGGCGGTGCGCGGGCCGCGCGGCGCGTATGACGGGTTGATGGCCGCGAAGTACTCCAGCGGCGTCCGCTCGCGTTCGACGCCGACTTCCGGGTCCACCGGGTACCGGTCCTCCAGCACCGCGATCCGCAGGGGGACTCCGATTTGCGGGGCCGCGAGGCCGACGCCCGGTGCGTCGTGCATCGTCGCGCGCATCGTCGCGAGGAACGAACGGAGCAGGTCGTCGTCGAGCTGCCCTTCGAAGGCGAACCCAGGCATCCGAAGCACGGGGTGGCCCAGCTGCGCAATCGCGGGCAACGTACCGGACCGGTGGGCCTCGATGATGTTGTGGACCATCTCCGCGATCCGTCCCGCCGGGTAGTCGGAGGCGTGCGCGGCTGCCAAAGTTTCGCTCATGCGATTAAGCGTGGCACAGGGAAACCGGTCCGGGGCGCCCAACTCCGGCGGGACGAACCCGGATGGGTGATGATCGGCCCACCTGACGGCGGAGTCGGGCTGTCGTTCCAAGCCGAGCCGGGCCATGTGCCGCCAGCGTGGCCGTCCATGGCGGGGGAGCAGCAGATGCAGGCGCACCTGGACCTGCTGGTCGATGACCTCCTTGCCGCCGGCGCGCGCGCCGAGCGCCTGGGTGCCGTGGTGGCGTCGGTCCAGCCGCAGCGGGACGTCAGGGTGTATCTGGATCCGGCGGGCCATCCGTTTTGCCTGTTCGAAGGCTGAGAGAACCCGCCGTAGCCCAAATAAGACGCCCCGCTGGCCGCCAAGTGGTTCTAGTTATGTCAACGAGGTTATCTCGGTCGTTCGCGGCCGCGCCATCGCGAAGCCCTCGGTTTGCCCCTGGATTGGTCGGGCGTCGGTGAGGCTAATGTCCGGCGTGACAAATCCGGGCGATGGAATGCCAGAAATGATTGCGGTCGCGCTGATTGGCTGGCTGGTTGGCGGCTGATGTTCGAGATAGTTGGTCCGGCCTTCTGTCCAGCGTATTCGGCGTAGGCGTCGTTGCCTGAAGCCAATTGGCCTGTCCAGGCGCTTGCGGGGCCATCCAATCCCTTCCGACGCCACTGATTCAAACGCCGATAATGTACATTATGTCAAGTAGTACGGAAGCGGACGCCCAACAGACAGCGAGCAGGCCGGCCGAATCGGATGACGTGTTCCCGGGACGCGTGCCCGCGGCCGATGTTAGCGTATCCGCATGACAGCCCCCATGCTCTACGTCAACTTCCCCGGCAACGCCCGCGAGGCGCTCGGATTCTACTCCGACGTGTTCGGCGGCGACCTCGTCCTGCACACCAACGCGGACTTCGGAGACAGCTCCGGCTCACCGGACGCGATCGCGCACGGAGTCCTCGACGGCGTCGTACCGCTGGCCGGGTCCGACGGGGCGGAAGACGGGACGAGCGTTCGGCTGGAGCGCGCGATGATGTCGCTGCTCGGCACGGCCGATCCGGCGACCCTCCACGAGTGGTTCGACAAGCTGGCCGTCGGAGGAACGGTTCTCGATCCCCTGGCCGCGAAGCCGTGGGGCGCGGCCGACGGCCAAGTCGTCGACCGGCACGGGCTTCACTGGCTGATCGGATACGAGCCGACGACCTCGGACTAGATGCCACCTGTCCCTCGCTGATCGACAGTCAGGTCAAGACCCGTCGGGTTCCGGCTCAGCCCTGAACCATGAAGCCTATGCCCGTGCATGCGCACGCCCAGAGGACGCTGGAGAACGTGCCCAGGATGAAGCGCTCCGCTGCGCCGTCCTTTCCGAGTTCGGAATACCGCCCCAGGCCCTTGACCGCAAGGACCACCGCCAGCCCTTCCGGCCAGGAGGCCCATAGTGTGGCGGCGATCGCAACGCGTTCAAGGACCCCGATCCAGGCCCCGCCCTGCAGGACCGGCGGATGGACGTACGTCGACTGCCCCTCGGTGACCGCGGGAGGATCCTCGCGCTCCGCCAGGCGAAGAATGGCTACCGTGACGGGCCCCCCGCCCAAGGCGGCCGCGGCGACGGAGAAAACCACCGCGACGGGCAGGGGGACCGGCTCGAGCGCACCAGTGGAACTCGCCGCCGATGCCACCAGCGCCGCCAATCCGATCAGCAAGACCTGGGACAAGGCCGTGGCGAAGAGCAACTTGTCCGAGCGGCCCCGGAAGCGCCTGAAGTACTGCGGCACTCCCCCGGCGGCCGCCACGACGGAGAGCACGATGGCGATGACACCCATTTACCGTTCCCCGCCCACTCGCCGCGAATACGTGTGAAGCGCCTGTCCGGCGTGCGTGGCCAGGTTCCGCGCCTGGTGCCAGAGGCCCGAAGACAGTCGGCTTGAGACCGCCTGCTGCGTGATTCCCAACCGGGCGGCCGCCTCCTTCTGAGACAGCCCGGAGGAGACCATTGCGCCCGCCTTCTCCGACGCCTCGCTGCGCCGGCGATCCACCTCGGCCACGAGCTGCAGCTCCGCCTCGATCCTGGCCGCCTCCTCCCCCGCCCCGGAGACCGCGATCGAAGCCGGCGAGTTCTTGGCCCGCTCCACCGCATCGCGGGCCATCTCGAAGGCCTCGCCGGCACCGGCCCGGGTCTGCATCGGCAGGGGTTCCTTGACGCCGCCGACGCCGATGCCCACGCTCCACTGCGTCGTCCGTGCGACGTCGAGCGCAAGGGCGGCCGCGTCGCGGCCGTCTTCGAGCACTCCCTGCAGCTCGTCCCCGGCCGTGCGTTCGAAGGGACGCAGTGCGCGATAGTCGGCGTTGAGCCGCTCGACAAGGGCATCGACGCGGTCCGGCCGCTTTCGGGAGGCTCGCTGGTCGATGGTCACAACAATCATGTAACAAGGCTAACGTTTTGTTCTCCCCAATACAAGGCCTAAGTTTTGTGTACGCGGATCGCAAGGCACCTGTCGCCGGGCCCCAAGACTACGATGGGACCATGCAATATCGCTCCCCATGGATTCCGTTGCTGCTCGTTGACGCCCTCCTGGTGATGCTCTTCGCCGCCATCGGCCACCGAGAGCATGAGCGTAGCCTGGGCGTACTGGGTATCTTGGAGACCGCCGCGCCGTTCCTGCTGGCACTGGCTGTTCTCGCCCTGGCGACGCGGTTCCGGGCGACGCACTCGCGGATCTGGCCCCACGGCGTCGTGCTGTGGTTGGGAACCGTCGCGTTGGGACTGGCGCTAAGGATTCTGACGGGATCGACGGCGGCAGTGCCGTTCGTCGTCGTGGCAACGATCGCCCTGGGCGTCCTCCTGCTGGGACGGCGCGCCGTGACCCAGTTCGCGGCCTCACGCAAAGTGCGCGCCGGCGGGCCGTGAACTAGGCTCGAAAGCAGAAGCGGGCGGCTGGCGACCCGCCGAGAGAACCGAAGGCAGGCAACATGATCACAGCGTTCGTGATGATCCAGACGCAGGCGGATAGCATTCCTGAATGCGCGCAGAGCATCTCCGAGATCGACGGCATCAGCGAGGTCTACTCTGTCGCCGGCGACTGGGACCTGATCGCCATCGCGCGTGTCCGGCAACACGACGACCTCGCCGAGGCCATCGCCAACAAACTGTCGAAGGTTCCGGGCGTCCTGGAGACGTCCACACACATTGCCTTCCGAGCGTATTCGCAGCACGACCTCGACGCCGCGTTCTCCCTCGGACTCGAATAGGCGCGCAACCGCCGACGTCCCGCTAACCGGCGGTGACCCGGACCCAGTTCTCCAAGGCGGACGCCGCGCGTCCGGAATCGATGGCATCCTCGGCGCGGGACATCGCCCTGGCCATGCGTTCTAGCAGTGAGACTTCGGCGGAATGGTCCAGCGCGACCAGCGCCGCCGCCGCATTGAGCACGACGGCGTCGCGCACCGGCCCCGGTTCGCCCCCGAGGACGCGACGAACCACGGCGGCGTTGTGCTCAGCGTCGCCGCCGCGCAGATCCTCGAGGGTTGCCCGGGCGATGCCGAGGTCGGCGGCGTCCAACTCCGACTCGGCGACTCCGCCGTCCCTGACCTCCCATACCCGGTTGGTCGTCGTCGTGGTCAATTCGTCGAGCCCGTCTCCGCCGCGGAACACCAGGGCGCGCACGCCCCGGTTCGCCAAGACGCCAGCCATCAGCGGCGCCATCCGCAGGTCGGCGCAGCCGATGGCCGATGCCGTGGGCAAGGCGGGGTTGGTGAGCGGACCCATGAAGTTGAAGACGGTGGCCACCCCCAACTCTCGCCGGGGCACCGCGGCGAAGCGCATGGACGGGTGGAACACCTGCGCGAAGCAGAAGGTGATCCCCGCGGCGTCGAGAACGGCCTCGAGCCGCTCCGCGCCGACGTCCAGCCGCACGCCGAGCGCCTCCAGCACGTCGGCCGACCCGGAGGACGACGACGCGGCCCGGTTGCCGTGCTTGACGATCCGCGCTCCGGCGCCCGCGCAGACCAGCGCCGCCATCGACGAGATGTTGACGGTGTTGTGGCGGTCCCCGCCGGTGCCGACGATGTCCAGCTTCTCCCCCGTCAGGGGCAGGGGCTTCGCGCTGGACACCATGGCCGCCACGAGTCCGGTCAATTCCTCCACCGTTTCGCCCTTGGACCGCAGGGCAACCAGGAAGCCGGCGATCTGTGCGTCGGTCGCGTTTCCGGACATGATCTCGCCCATGGCCCACGCGGCGTCGGCGGTCGAAAGATCGGTTCCCCCGATCAACGCGGTCAGGAGCGCGGGCCAGTTTGGGAACGTACGGGCGGCAGAAGTCGTTGACACGCAACTAGGTTATCTACGTTTTGTAGAAAGTGCGGAATTGTTTCTGCCCCGGTATTCCGCGGAACTTAGGCCTGACCGGCGTGAAAACCGGCGACTCGGGGCCGGATGCATTGGTGCGACCGGCACTTTTATAGACATAATGGCTCTGTGACAACTGCGACTCAAGCCCTCAATGTCCCAGCGCATCCCGCGCTGAACCGCCCCAACATGGTGTCGGTCGGAACCGTCGTCTGGCTTTCCAGCGAGCTGATGTTCTTCGCCGCGCTCTTCGCCATGTACTTCACGCTCCGTGCGGCGTCGCCGGAGCTGTGGGCAACGGAAACAGCGAAACTCAACGTTCCGTTCGCGCTCATCAACACGATCATCCTCGTGTCCAGTTCCTTCTCCTGCCAGTTGGGGGTCTTCCGCGCGGAGGACCTCAAGCCCCGCCGCACCGGCGGGCTGTTCAACTTCAAGGAATGGGGCATGGTCGAGTGGTTCATCGTGACTTTCATCCTCGGCGCCATCTTCGTTGCTGTTCAGGCGTATGAGTACACCGAACTGGTGCACCACGGCGTCGCCCTGAACTCGAACCCCTACGGTTCGGCCTTCTACATCACCACCGGCTTCCACGGAATCCACGTGGCCGGCGGACTCATCGCCTTCCTCCTGATCATCGGGCGCGCATACGTAGCGCGTAAGTTCGGTCACTTCGAAGCGACGTCCGCAATCGTCACGTCGTACTACTGGCACTTCGTCGACGTCGTGTGGATCGCGCTGTTCGCGATCATCTACTTCCTGAAGTAGCCAATCGGCATCGGTTCAACCAGCTCCACCACCCCCAAGAAACTAGTGAGGAACCAGCAAGTGAAGGCTCTTTCGCAAAGGCGCCGCCATCCGCTAGCGGCCGTCGCGCTGCTCTTGATGGGCCTGCTTGTCACGGGCGGCCTGTACGCCGCGGCAGGCAGCGTCAACGAGGCCCAGGCTTCGACCGTGTACAGCGCGAGCGACATTGAAGAGGGCAACAAGCTCTTCGTCGCCAACTGTGCGACGTGCCACGGCATGAACGCAGAGGGCAGCTCCAACGGTCCCTCCCTGGTGGGTGTTGGTGCGGCGGCTGTGGACTTCCAGGTCGGCACCGGCCGCATGCCGATGCAGATGCAGGGCCCGCAGGCACAGATGAAGCCGAGGCAGTTCGACGACGAACAGACTCAGCAGCTTGCCGCGTACGTTGCCTCCCTCGGCGCCGGTCCCGCAGTGCCGGACGCGGAAATGGTCGACGCATCGCTCGGTGATTCCGGCAATGGTGGCGAGATCTTCCGCGTGAACTGCGCGATGTGCCACAACGCCGCCGCCGCCGGTGGCGCGCTGACCCGGGGCAAGTTCGCTCCGGGGCTCGGCGACGTCACCGAGGAGCACATCTACGAGGCCATGGCGACCGGACCGCAGAACATGCCGGTGTTCAACGACTCCAACATCACTCCGGAGGAAAAGCGCGACGTGATCACCTTCCTGAAGGAGATCGAGGCGCAGGGCTCCCCCGGCGGGGCCAAGCTCGGCTCGCTCGGACCGGTTTCCGAGGGACTCTTCATCTGGACGGCGGGCCTCGGCATCGTCATCGCCTTCACCATCTGGTTGACCTCGCGTCCTTCCTGAGGGCTTCCGGCGGGCCATCACACGCCGGATCACTTCGTACCAAGCCATTTTTGAGATAAGAGGATGAGAGACAACATGGGCGACCATAGTCACGGCAGTCCGAACGACCCGGGCACCGTTGCTAAGGCTGGTCCGGGCTCCTTGGAAAGCTTCCAGGACCCCGGCATTCCGCCGCACCGTAAGCGCCTCGCGGATCTGGATCCGCACGCCGCAAAACGTGCAGAGCGTCAGGTGGCGCTACTGTTCGTCATCTCGATCATCGGCACGCTTTCGTTCTTCATCGCGTACTTCGTGCTGGGCAGGCCGGAATCCATCGCCGAGATGCGCACGCAGAACATGATGCTCGGTTTGGGCACCACGTTCGCGATGCTGGGCATCGGCGTGGGCATCGTCCACTGGGCGCGCACTTTGATGCCGGACCACGAGATCGCGGAGTCGCGCCACGAGATCCGCCCGGAGGCGGATCGTGCCGAGGCCGAGGGCATCATCAACGACGTGCTGGAGGAGACGGGCATCATGCGCCGTCCCCTGATCCGGAACTCGCTTATCGGGGCACTCGCTCTGGCGCCGATCCCCGCGATCTTCATGTTCCGCGATCTCGACCGCACGGGCGCGGACGCAGACCAGATCGTCGACCGTCTCCGGTACACGATGTGGGACAAGGACATGAAGCTGACCCGCGACCCGTCCGGCACCCCCATCAAGGCCTCGGACGTCCAGATCGGCTCGGCCTTCCACGTGATTCCGGAAGGCCTGAACGACACCGAGGACCCGCTCAACGAGAAGGCCAAGGCCGTCGTCCTGCTCATGCGGCTGGATCCGCAGAAGATGCAGATCTCTCCCGAGCGCCGCGACTGGCACTACAACGGCATCGTCGCCTACTCGAAGATCTGCACGCACGTCGGTTGCCCGGTGGCACTGTACGAGCAGCAGACACACCACCTGCTGTGCCCCTGCCACCAGTCGACGTTCGACCTCACGCAGGAGTGCAAGGTCATCTTCGGTCCCGCCGGCCACGCACTGCCGCAGCTACCCATCACGGTGGACGCCGAGGGTTTCCTTGTGGCGCAGAGCGACTTCCTTGAACCCGTCGGGCCGAGCTACTGGGAGCGTGGCTAACCATGAGCACCACTAACGCATACCAACCCAAAACCTCCACCGGCCGCATTGCGGACTTCGTCGACCAACGAGTCGGCGGATCCGCCATGGTCAAGGAGTTTGGCCGCAAGATCTTCCCGGACCACTGGTCCTTCATGTTCGGCGAGGTGGCGCTGTACACGTTCGTCATCCTGTTGATCTCCGGAACTTTCCTGACGTTCTTCTTCGACCCTTCCATGGCCCACACGGTCTACAACGGTTCCTACAATCCGCTCAAGGGCGTTGGAATGTCCGTGGCCATGTCATCGACGATGGACATCTCCTTCGACGTCCGCGGTGGACTGTTCATGCGCCAGGTACACCACTGGTCGGCCCTGCTGTTCGTGGCCGCCGTTTCGGTGCACATGCTGCGCGTGTTCTTCACCGGCGCGTTCCGCAAGCCGCGCGAACTGAACTGGGTCGTCGGCGGAGTTCTGCTGGTACTCGCCCTCGCCGCCGGCTTCACCGGCTACTCGCTCCCCGACGATCTGCTCTCCGGCAACGGACTGCGCATCATCGATGGAGTCATCAAGGCACTTCCCGTCGTTGGCACCTACATCTCCGCGTTCCTCTTCGGTGGAGAATTCCCGGGTGTGGCAGTCATTGGCCGCCTTTACATGATGCACATCATGCTGGTTCCCGCGCTGATCCTCCTGATGGTCGCCATCCACCTGTTCATGGTCGTTGTGCACAAGCACACGCAGTACCCCGGCCCGGGCCGCACCAACGACAATGTCGTCGGCTTCCCCGTCGGTCCGGTTTACGCGGCCAAGGCAGGCGGTTTCTTCTTCATCGTCTTCGGAATCGTGGCTTTCATCTCGGGCCTGTTCACGATCAACCCGATTTGGAACTACGGTCCCTACGACCCCTCCCCCGTTTCCGCCGGCACCCAGCCGGACTGGTACATCGGTTGGGTCGACGGAGCGCTACGCCTGATGCCGGGCTACATCGGCAACATGTCGCTCGAATGGGTCATCCCCTTCCCGTGGGGCGGAAACACCCTGATCCTGAACGTCCTGCTTCCGGCTCTGGTTCCCGCCACCATCCTGCTCGGAGCCATGTTCATGTGGCCCTGGATCGAACGCTGGGTCACGAAGGACAACCGTGAGCACCACCTGCTGGACCGCCCGCGCAATGCCCCGACCCGCACCGGCATCGGCGTCGCCGGCGTCATCTGGTACTGCGTCATGTGGGCCGCGGCGAGCTCGGACCTCATCGCAACGCACTTCAACGTCTCGCTGAACGACGTCACCTACTGGCTCCGCGTGCTGTTCTTCGCCGGACCTATCGTCGGTTTCATCGTGGCCCGCCGCATCGCCCTGGCACTGCAGCGCAAGGACCGCGACATCGTCCTGCACGGCCGGGAGGCCGGCGTGATCGAGATGTCGCCGGAGGGTGGCTTCTCCGAGCGGCACGCCCAGCTCGACGAGTACAAGCTCTACAAGTTGGTTGCCTTCGAGTCCCACGAGGTTCTGCCAGCCGTGGCGGATCGCGCGGGACACGTGACGCGGGGCGAAAAGGCCCGCGGCGCGATCTCGCGGTTCTTCTTCGAGGACCGCGTCGCGCCCGTCACGCCCAGCGAGCTGGCAGAAGCGCAGGCACACCACGGCCACGCCGCGGTCGAGTCGGACAACAGGCAGGACGCGATCGAGCGTCACTAGCGCCCGGCCGTAGTGCGGCATGCACGAAGGAGCTCCGACCAGCGGTCGGGGCTCCTTCGTGCATGCGGGCCTGGAGTAGTTCTGCGGGCCTCAATCCCGGTGGGCGTCGTAGTAGTGCGGGGGGCGCGTTCCCGGCCTCTGCAGGGGCACCCAGAGCTTGTAGCGGTCGGCGCGGTACAACGACACGGAATAGTCGAGGAGTTCGCGCCCCACATAGGCATGCCTTTGGATGCGCAACAAGGGCGTCCCGATGTCCACTCCCAGCTGCTGGGCGTTTCCCGGGGAGGCTGCCGCGGCTTCGATCTGGTCCTCGCCCCACTCCATCACGAGCCCGTACCGCTCGTTAAGGCTGCTGTAGAGGGACGTGGGTGCCGGTTCGTCCAGGAAGCCCGGCACCTTGTGTGAGGGCAGATAGTTTTCGTCGACGCTCATCGGGGCCCCGTCGGCCAGAAGTAGGCGGCGGAATCGGACCACCGGGGTGTTCTCCTCGAGCTCCATCTCACGCGCGAGCGCCCCCACCGCGGGGATCTCGTCGAAGCGCAGTACGCGCCCCGCGGGCACCATGCCGCGGCGCTGCATTTCCTCCGTGTAGGACGTCAGCTTGACCTGTAGATCCAGCTTGGGGCGGGCGACGAACGTTCCCACGCCGATGATGCGTTCCAGCACGCCGTCCTCGACGAGCGAATCGATCGCCTGGCGGACCGTCATGCGTGCCACGCCGAAGTGCCGCGTAAGGTCCCGTTCGGAGGGGATGGCCTGGCCGGGCTTGCAGACGGCCTCCGCGTGCTGTTTAAGGATCGCCGTGAGCTGGCCGTGTTTGGTGCCGCCGGCCGTACTCTCCAGACGGCCGCGGATGGAGTCGGCTCGGCTACCGGGCATGGTGGCTGTGCGCTCGGCTGCTGGTGGTCATGCGGCCATTCTACGGTTCCCTGATGACCGCGGTTAAATATCAAGGGCGGCGCATCTGTCGATGCGCCGCCCTTGACTCTTCAGCTGTATGGCTAGTGTGCGTGGTCCCCGCGGCTGTATTCGTAGACCCAGCCGATGAGCGCGATAACCGCCAGGCCGGCACCGATGTAGGTTACCCAGAAGCCAACGGCCATTCCGAGGAACCCGATGGCTGCCGCGCCACCCAAGACGATGGGCCACCAGCTCCACGGCGAAAAGGCGCCAACCACGCCGGCATTCTCGTGGATCTCGCCGTCAAGACGGTCCTCGGGCCGCGGCCCGACGCGCTTGGCGGTGAAGAACAGGTAGAAGCCGACCATGGCCGACATGGCGGCGACCATGAAGATGGCCGGGAAGCCGACCCATTCGCTCCAGTTGGTCATGTAGCCGTAGACGATGCCCACCGGGACGAAGAAGAACACTCCGCCGAGGAAGAGCCAGGATTCGATCTTCATGGTTACCTGTCCTTCTGGTCTGCCGGGCCGAAGATCTTCGCGACGCCGGTCTGGGGCGTGTTGCGCATTCCCAGCTCCGGGTGGTGGAGGTCGAGGGCGGGGCGTTCCGAACGGATGCGCGGAATGGAGTGGAAGTTGTGGCGCGGCGGCGGGCAGGAGGTCGCCCATTCGAGCGATCCGCCGAAGCCCCACGGGTCGTCGACCTCAACGCGTACGCCGTGGCGGTTCGTGACCCAGACGTTCCAGAAGAACGGGATCATCGACATGCCCAGGATGAACGCGAAGATGGTGGAGAACTGGTTCATCGCCGTGAAGCCATCCTCTGGCATGTAATCCGCGTAGCGACGCGGCATTCCCATGACACCCAGCCAGTGCTGAATGAGGAACGTGCCGTGGAAACCGACGAAGAGCATCCAGAAGTGGATCTTGCCCAAACGCTCATTGAGCATCTTGCCCGTCCACTTGGGCCACCAGAAGTAGAAACCGGCAAACATCGCGAACACGACGGTTCCGAACACCACGTAGTGGAAGTGGGCCACCACGAAGTAGGTGTCCGAAACGTGGAAGTCCAGCGGGGGCGCCGACAGGATGATGCCGGTCAGGCCGCCGAAGAGGAACGTCGCCATGAATCCGATGCTCCAGAGCATGGGCGTCTCAAACGTGATGGAGCCGCGCCACATGGTGCCGATCCAGTTGAAGAACTTCACGCCGGTGGGAACCGCGATCAACATCGTCATGAATCCGAAGAACGGAAGCATCACGGAGCCGGTGACGTACATGTGGTGTGCCCAGACGGCCACCGACAGCGCCGCGATCGAGATGGTCGCGAAGACCAGACCCTTGTAGCCGAAGATCGGCTTCCTGCTGAAGACCGGGAAGATCTCCGAGACGATGCCGAAGAACGGCAACGCGATGATGTAGACCTCGGGGTGGCCGAAGAACCAGAAGAGGTGCTGCCAGAGAACCGGCCCGCCCGCTTCGGGATCGAAGATGTGGGCGCCGAACCTCCGGTCCGCGCCGAGGGCGAACAGGGCCGCGGCCAGGGGCGGAAACGCCATGAGGACGAGGATGGCCGTGATCAGCGTGTTCCAGCTGAAGATCGACATGCGCCACATGGTCATGCCGGGTGCGCGCAGGCAGATGATGGTGGTGATGAAGTTGACGGCACCGAGAATCGTGCCGAAGCCCGAGAGCGCGAGCCCGAAGACCCACAGGTCGCCACCGACGCCGGGACTGAACGTGGTGTTGGAGAGCGGCGCGTAGGCGAACCAGCCGAACGACGCCGCGCCCTGCGGAGTGATGTAGCCGGCTACCGCGATGGTGGAACCGAAGAGGAACAACCAGAAGGCCAGGGCGTTGAGGCGCGGGAAAGCGACGTCGGGAGCGCCGATCTGGAGGGGCATGATGACGTTGGCGAAGCCCGCGAACAAGGGCGTGGCAAACATCAACAGCATGATCGTGCCGTGCATCGTAAAGAGCTGGTTGTACTGTTCCTTTGTCTGCAGCAGTTGCATCCCGGGTTCGAACAGCTCGGCGCGGATGAGCAGCGCCATCACACCGCCGATGCAGAAGAACGCGAAGGAGGCGATCAGGTACATGTAGCCGATCGTCTTGTGGTCAGTGGAGGTGATCCAGTTGACGACGATGCGTCCCTTGGAGACGGGGACCACGCGCGGCGCGGAGGTCTTCACCTCGTTGGTGGCGTACTCGTAGGTGGTCATGTTCCCTACTCTCCTTCGCCGTGGGTCTGCGAGTTGTTGGCGACCTGGTCCGGCTTGCGGTCGTATTCCTCGCCGATGTGCCCGTCCTCGAGCGTCGCGAGGTGGTCGAGGAACTCCTGTTCCGGCACCACCTTGACGTTGAAGAGCATCTCGGAGTGGTATTCGCCGCACAGTTCGGCGCATTTGCCGTCGTACGTGCCCTCGACCTCGGGGGTCAGGTAGATGTAATTGGTCTTGCCCGGGATCATGTCCAGCTTCTGCAGGAACGCCGGGATCCAGAACGAGTGGATGACATCGCGGCTGTTCAGCTCGAAGGTCACCGACTTGCCGACCGGGAGGTACAGCGTGGGAAGGGTTTCCTCGGTGCCCTCGGTGCCGTCAAGCTCCGCCTGGACGCCGGCGGAATACTTCTCCTGGCCCTGATAGGAGTAGTTGAAGTCCCAAGACCATTGCTTGCCGCGCACGTCGACGACCAGTTCGGAATCCACCGGCGTGTTCATCTCGCGCTCCGTTGCGTCCGAGAAGGAGAAGAACGTCAGCACCATCATCAATGGGACGGCCGTGTAGAAGATCTCGATGGGGAGGTTGTAGCTGAGCTGGCGCGGGTAGCCGGTGTCGCCCTTGCGGCGGCGGTAGGCCACGATGCACCAAATGATCAGGCCCCACGTCAGCAGGCCGATCAACAGCACAACGATCCACGAATTGACCCAGAGATCCTGGATGGATCCGGTGTGGTTGGTGGTGTCACGCTCCACGTTGGGCAGCCAGCCTCGCTGGACTTGTTCTGAACAACCCGTCAACAGCAACGCCCCCGCGCTGGCGATGGCCAATACCTTGGCCCTACCCCGGCGGCTGCTGCTGGTTCGGTCTTGCGAACTCACAGACGGCCCTTCCTCTTTGTTTGGTGCTGAATGATGCTTCGGCCCGCGGCCGGCGGTTTCCCTGGGGAATAACCGGCAGTGACTAGGCCGAAGGAAAGCATGGTTTTACTACTTACTGTAGAGCTTACCCTCTGAGGCGGGTCATTGCAGACAGAAACCCCGGCGGCGCGCGTCGAAATCGCGGACCGCCGGGGTCGCCGCTCCCCCGCTAGTGGAAGGAGTCGCCGCATGCACAGGAACCGCCGGCGTTCGGGTTGTCGATGGTGAATCCCTGCTTGGAGATGGTGTCCTCGAAATCGATGGACGCACCGGACAGGTACGGGACGCTCATCTTGTCGACGACAACCTCGACGCCGTCGAAATCGCGAACCGCGTCACCGTCCAGCAGCCGCTCGTCGAAGTAGAGCTGGTAGATCAGTCCGGAACACCCTCCGGGCTGGACGGCGACACGCAGCCGGAGATCGGTGCGTCCCTCTTGCTCCAACAGGCTGCGAACCTTGCCGGCTGCGACATCGGACAGCTGGACCTCGTGGGTCTCCAGCTCGTCCGCGCTGGGCGTGGGGTCATTCGTGGTGGCGGTCATCTGGGTCCTCCATTGCTGCTCGTGTCGGGAGCCGACGCCGTAGCGCGCCGTCTCCTCTCCTCCATGGTACTTCGCGGAGGCATTGTTACTGTCCCTCCGTGTCCAGTTTGACCAGCAGGAGGGCCTCGGCAAGCACCGCGCGGCGGAAATCGTCGATATGCAGTGATTCGTTGGCGCTGTGTGCGCGCGAGTCGGGATCCTCCACACCCGTCACCAGAATTTGGGCCGACGGGTAGACGTCGGTGAGGTCGGCGATAAAGGGGATGGAGCCGCCGATGCCGGTTTCGACAGCGGGAACGCCCCAGGCCTGTTCCAGCGCCCAGAGGCACGCCCGGGAGGCCGGCGCGGACGTGTCGGTGGAGAAGGCTTTTCCCGTCTCCACGATCTCGACGCCGACCCGCGCGCCGAACAGGTCCTGGCCCAACACATGGCTCCGCAACGCCTCGCCGGCGTCCCTCGGGTCCTGCCCGGGCGCGAGCCGAACGCTGACCTTCACGCGCGCCGTCGGCAACAGCGTGTTGGAGGAGACGGCGACGGACGGCACGTCGATGCCGATCACGGACAGCGCCGGCTTGTTCCACAGCCGGTCGGCCAACGGGCCGGTGCCGGCGAGGCGCACGCCGTCGAGCACCGACGCGTCGGCGCGGAAATCGGACTCCGGGTAGTCGATGCTGCTGGTTTCCCGGGACACCAACCCCTCGATGGCCACGTTGCCGTCGGTGTCGTGGAAGCCGGCGATCAGGCGGGCCGCCAGCGTCGGGGCATCCAGCAGCGGCCCGCCGAACATCCCCGAGTGGACGGCGTGGTCCAGGACGCCGATCTCGATCACGGCGCCCACCATCCCGCGCAGGCTCGTGGTCAGGGCCGGGACGCCGACCTTCCAGTTGCTGGAGTCGGCGACCACGATGACGTCGGCCGCCAGGAGGTCTCGGTACTGCTCGAGGAAAGGCCGGAACGACGGCGAACCGGCTTCCTCCTCGCCCTCGAAAAAGAACGTGACTCCGATGCCCAGGTCCCCGGCGACCGCCAAGACACTGCGCAGCGCGGCAATGTGCACCATGATTCCGGCCTTGTCGTCGGCCGCGCCCCGGCCGTAGAGACGGCCGTCGACTTCGGTCGCCTCGAACGGCGGCGTGTTCCAGAGCCCCGGGTCGCCGGGCGGCTGGACGTCGTGGTGCGCGTACAGCAGGATGGTGGGCTTTCCGTCCCGCGCGGGCCTGCGCGCAACGACCGCGGGGCTCCCCTCCTTGCCGGACGACGTCGTGGCGGTCAGGATCCGCACGTCTTCCATTCCCGCGGAGCGCGCGAGGCCGGCAACGGCGTCGGCGCTGCGCGCCAGTTCGGCCGGGTCGAAGGCATCCCAGGCGATGCCCGGGATGCCGACGAGTTCCGTGAGTTCAGCCAGCGTACGGGGGAAGGCTTCGGCGACGTGGGCCGAGAGGGCAGCGACGTCGACGCCTTCCGCGGTGGGTCTCTCGTGGGTAGTCATGGCAAGAACCCTACCCATGGTGCCGTTCGGATGCCCCGCCCGCTGCGGCTAGACTTGACGCGTGTTTGGACGTAAGAAGGATGACGCCGCCGCCATGCCGGCCGCCCCCGAGGAAACCCTGCCCAACTCCGCCGGGGGCAAGGGCTCGCCCACGCCCCGACGGAACCAGCAGGAGGCGCAACGCAAGCGGCCGCTGGTTCCCACCGACCGGAAGCTCGCCAAGGAGCGCGACCGCCGGCGGCGCATGGAACAGCAGGAAAAGATACGCATCGCCAACGAAACGGGCGACGAGCGCTACCTGATGCCCCGCGACAAGGGTCCGCAGAAGCGGTTCGCCCGGGACTTCGTGGACGCGAGGTGGATGGTGGGCGAGTTCCTGATGTTCATCATCTTCGGGTTCCTGATCCTCGCCCTGGCTCTCCCGGGCGCCGTCCAGCTGCAGGCCTACGTCACGCTCGGCCTCTGGGTGGTCCTGGCGATCACCGTCGTCGACGCCTACATCATGACGCGCCAGCTTAAAAAGAGGCTGATCGAGAAGTTCGGTTCCAACGAGCGCGGCGTCCTCTGGTACGCGTCCATGCGCGGCCTGCAGTTCCGCAAGATGCGCCTGCCCAAGCCGCAGGTCAAGCGCGGCGAAACCCCCAGCTAGGTATCAATCCAACGTACGACGACGGGGCCGACCAGAGATGGTCGGCCCCGTTCTCTTTGGGTCTGGTAGGCGTGGCCGGCGGGCTACCCGCGGCTCTGCGCCAAGTGCCTGCGCAGGGCACGATTGATGCGCATGGCCCAGAACGGCCCCTCGTACAGGAACGCGGTGTAGCCCTGGACCAGGTCCGCGCCCGCGTCCAACCGCTCGATGACGTCGGCGGCGGTTTCGACTCCCCCGACCGACACCACGGCCGTGCCCGCGCCGAGACGGGCTCGCAGGCGCCGAAGCACCCCGAGCGAACGCGACTTGAGCGGGGCGCCGCTGAGGCCGCCCGCGCCGATTTCGGCAAGGCGCTCGGGCGGGGTGCGCAGGCCGAGCCCCTCGCGCGCGATGGTGGTGTTGGTCGCTATCACACCGTCCAGCCCAAGATCCGTGACGAGGTCGGCCACGTCGTCGACGTCGTCGTCCGCTAGGTCGGGCGCGATCTTCACGAGCAGTGGCACGTGCCTTCCCGCCACGCGGTCAGCTTCGGCGCCGACGGCGGCGAGCAGCGGGCGCAGCGATTCGATGTCCTGGAGCAAGCGGAGGCCCGGCGTGTTCGGCGAGCTGACGTTGACCACCAGATAGTCGGCGTGGGTCGCCAGCAGGGCGGCCCCGGCGAGGTAGTCCCCCACCGCATCAGCGAGTTCGACCGTCTTCGTCTTGCCGATGTTCACGCCGACCACGGGTCGCGTTCCGGCGAACCTGCGTCCCAAAAGGGGTCGGACGGCGGCGACGCGGGGCGCGACCGCAGCGGCGCCGTCGTTGTTGAAGCCCATTCGGTTGACGACGGCGCGGTCCTCCACCAGCCGGAAGAGCCTCGGCCGCGGATTGCCCGGCTGGGCCTGCCCGGTGATGGTGCCGACCTCGATGTGCCCGAACCCCAGGTCCGCCAGGGCGGCGACCCCGTGCCCTTCCTTGTCGAAGCCGGCGGCCAGGCCGAACGGCGAAGGGAAGTCGATTCCCATCACGGTGCGGCGCAGCGACGCGTGCGGGCGGGTGGCCTTCCGCAGGATGGCGGAGGCGCCGCACCGTTCCGCCGTTCGGATCAACCGGAAGCCGATGTGGTGTGCCCTTTCCGGATCCATGCCGGAGAAGACAAGGCGGAAGAAGGTCGGATAGATGCGCATGGTCTCCAGTCTCCCGCGGAGCGCGCAAGACTGCCAACTCGCGGCTGGATATGCTCGGGTCATGGACAAGGTGGGTGTTGATTCCGGTGGCGACGGTCGCGAAGGTATGGATCCGACGGTGGACCCCGCCGACATGCCCGTTCCGGTCGGCACGGTTCCCCCGGCCGCCGAGCTGGTGGACGGGGGCGGGTTCGCCGCCGATTCGCCCCCCGGACAGTGGACGCGGGATCCGCTCGGTCCAGGGTTCCGCTACAGGACGCTGGACCAGGGGAAGGACGAAGAGGGGCCCGTTCGGGCGACGCTGGTGCGCTACCTGCCGGCGTCGGACGCGCCGGACCCGGGCCCTCCGGTGGCGCGCCCACCCCGGCGCGCCGTCATGGCGCGCGCGGTGGACGGCCTGCGTCGCTCCGGCGGCTGGGGCGCCGCGGGGACTCGCGGCACGCACGAAAGTCCCTCTGCCGGCGTCGGCCCGGCCGGTTCCGGGGGCTGTCCGGTCCGTGTCGTGCTTTCCGTCCACGGCTGGACGGACTACTTCTTCAACGCCGAGCTGGCCCGCTACTGGACGGCCAGGGGCTACCGCTTCTACGCGTTGGACCTGCGCCGCTACGGTCGGAGTTTGCGTCCTTGGCAGACGCCCGGCTTCGTCACCGACCTCCGCGAGTACGACGCCGATATCGAGGCCGCGCTCGAGGCCATCCACGGGGACGTCGGAACGTCCGTCGACGTGGTGTGCGTGGCGCATTCGACCGGAGGGCTGATCGCGTCGCTTTGGGCGGACAGGAACCCCGGTGTCCTGAGCGGTCTGGTCCTGAACTCGCCCTGGCTGGAGATGCAGGGCAGCTGGATGGTGCGGAACGCCGCCGCCAGCCTGTTGGATCCGGTCGCCCGACGCCGGCCGCGGACCAAACTGAAACTGCCCGAGGTCGATACCTACTGGCAATCGCTCAGCGTCGAGGCACACGGCGAATGGAAGCTCCACCCGCTCTGGAGGCCGCGCCATGCGTTTCCGGTGACGGTGGGATGGATGTCCGCTGTCCTGGCCGGCCACTCGACGGTGTCGAAAGGCCTGGACATCCGGGAACCCGTGCTTGTCCTGACTTCCGACAGGTCCCACTTCGGAACGCAGTTCGACGCCGGGATGCTGGTCTCGGACGCCGTCCTGGAAGTCGAGGTGGTGCGTCAACGCGCCCTGAAACTGGGCCGCGAGGTCAGCGTGGTGCGGATCGAACGGGGCATGCACGACCTCTTCACGTCCTCGGCACGGGCACGCTCCGAGGCGTACCGCGCGGTGACCCGGTGGTCGGACGGCTACCTGTCGCCGTCCTCCGCCGGCTGATCGACCGCTCCGCCGTAGCGTCGGTCGCGGCGGGCATAGATCTCGACGGCTTCCCAGAGTGTGCGGCGGTCGACGTCCGGCCACAGCACGTCCATGAACACCATCTCCGCGTACGCCGATTGCCAGAGCAGGAAGTTGGAGGTGCGCTGCTCCCCGGAGGTCCGCAGGAACAGATCGACGTCGGGCAGGTCCGGTTCGTCGAGGTATCGGCCGATCGTCTTTTCCGAGACGCCAGAGGCCTTGAGCCGTCCGTCCGCCACGTCCCGGGCGATGGCGGCGACGGCGTCGGCTATCTCCGCCCTGCCGCCGTAGTTGACGCACATGGTCAGCTGGCACACCGTGTTTTTCCTGGTGACTCGTTCGGCCTCCAGCAGCTCGTTGACCACGGTGCGCCAGAGCCTGGGCCGGCGCCCCGCCCACCGGACACGCACGCCCCAGGCGTCGAGCTGGTCCCGCTGCCGGCGGAGAACATCCCGGGAGAAGCCCATGAGGAAGCGGACCTCGTCGGGACTGCGTTTCCAGTTTTCCGTGGAGAACGCATACACGGAAACGAACTCGACGCCGATCTCGATGGCGCCGGCCACGACGTCCAGCAGTGCGGCCTCGCCCGCGTGGTGTCCCTCGGTACGCGGCAGCCCGCGCTGGTTGGCCCACCGGCCGTTGCCGTCCATGACGATGGCCACATGCCGCGGAACCAACCCGGGTGGAACGTTCGGCGGGACGGCGCCGCTGGGGTGCGGGGCCGGCGCCTCCGGATGGCGGCCGAGGTCCGGCCCCGATGTTTTCCTCAGGGGGATCACGCTCTTTCCACATGCTTGAGGGATTTGACCACTCGCTCCAAGTGCCACTGCAGGTATCCTGCCACAATGCCCGCGCTCTCGCGGCGTCCCGGGGCGTCGCCGGCCGCGACCCGCTCCCAGTCGCCCGCGAGCAGGGCGGCGAGCAGTTCGATGGTTTCGGGCGCCGGCGAACTGGACCCGGCGGGCCGGCAATCCGCGCAGACGACTCCGCCCAGCGGAATGTTCACGGCAGTGTGTGGACCCGGTTTCCCGCAGCGGGCGCAGTCCGTGAAGTTCGGCGCCCATCCGGCGGTCGACAGGGCGCGCAGCAGGTAGGAATCCAGCAATTGGCCCGAGTCGCCGCTCCCCCGTGCCAAGGCGGCGATCGCGCCGTGGAGGAGCCGGAACTGCGGACCGGCCGACTCGCCGTCGATGTCGGTCAGCCGTTCCGCGGTCTCCGCCATGGCGTGTGCGGCCGTGTACCGGCCGTAGTCCCCGGCCAGTGCCTGGCCGTAGGGGCCGCGCAGTTGTGCCTGGGTCACGATGTCCAGGGATCGGCCGTGGACCAGTTGCGCGTCGACCAGCATGAAGGGTTCCAGCGTCGCGCCGAGCTTGGAGCTGGTCCGCCGGACGCCCTTGGCGACCGCGCGGATCTGTCCGTGTCCGGGAGTCAGCAGCACCACGATGCGGTCGGCCTCGCCCAGCTTGTGCGTGCGCAGGACCAGGCCATGGGTGCGGTACGACTTGGAGGCGAAGCTGGAACGGGACACGCGGACGCCTAACTGCCCAAGCCCCTAGTGGGCGTCCCTGATGGCGCGGTTCACGGCGGAGACCACGGCTTTCAACGAGGACATGGTGGTGTTGGTGTCGATGCCGATGCCCCACAGCACCCGCTCGCCCACGGCGCATTCGACGTAGGCCGCAGCCATCGCGTTGCCGCCCTCGCCCAGGGCGTGCTCCGTGTAGTCGAGGATCCGAACGTCCACCCCGTCCTCGGACAGCAGCCCCACCAGGGCGTTGATGGGCCCGTTGCCCGTGGCGGTGCGCCGCTGCGCGTGGCCGTCGACGATGAGTGTCGCGGTCAGCGAGAACGAGCCGTCCTCGGCCGTTTCCGTGGTGACGCTGCCGAGCTCGTAGCGGCCCCAGCGGTCGGTGCCGTCGATGCCGCGGCACGGCAGGTACTCGTCCTGGAACGCGGTCCAGATGGCGGCGGGGCTGATCTCGCCGCCGTCGCCCTCCGTCTTGCGCTGGACGACGCCGGAGAACTCGATCTGCGCGCGGCGCGGGAGGTCGAGCTGGTGCTCGCTCTTCAGCAGGTACGCGACCCCGCCCTTGCCGGACTGGGAATTGACGCGGATGACCGCCTCGTAGCTGCGTCCGATGTCCTTCGGATCCACGGGCAGGTACGGCACGGCCCACACCAGGTCGTCAACGTGCTTTCCGGCCGCCCCGGCGTCGTGCTCCATGGCCTCGAAGCCCTTCTTGATGGCGTCCTGGTGGGAGCCGGAGAAGGCGGTGAAGACCAGGTCGCCGCCGTAGGGCGACCGCTCCGCGACGGGAAGCTGGTTGCAGTACTCGGCCGTGCGGCGGATCTCGTCCATGTTGGAGAAGTCGATCATCGGGTCGATTCCCTGGGCGAACATGTTCATGCCCAGCGTCACAAGGTCGACGTTTCCGGTGCGTTCCCCGTTGCCGAAGAGGCAGCCCTCGATCCGGTCCGCCCCCGCCAGGTAACCGAGTTCGGCCGCCGCGACACCGGTGCCGCGGTCGTTGTGCGGGTGGAGGGACAGGATGATCGACTGTCGGTTGACGAGATTGCGGTGCATCCACTCGATGGAGTCCGCGTAGACGTTGGGCGTGGCCATCTCGACGGTCGCCGGCAGGTTCAGGATCATCGGACGCTCCGGCGTCGCGCCCAGTTCGTCGGCCACCGCGTCCGAAATGCGGCGGGCGAACTCCAATTCGGTCCCGGTGTAGGACTCCGGGGAGTACTCGTACGTCACGTCCGTTCCGTCGAGTCCCTCCTCGTACTTCTTGCACAGCCGTGCGCCGGTCAGCGCAATGTCGACGATGCCGTCCTGGTCCTGGTTGAACACCACGCGCCGCTGCAGGATGGACGTCGAGTTGTAGAGATGCACGATCGCGCGCTTGGCGCCCTGCAGGGACTCGTAGGTGCGCTCGATGAGGTGCTCCCGCGACTGGGTCAGCACCTGGATCGTGACGTCGCCGGGGATGCGGTCCTGTTCGATCAGCTGGCGCACGAAGTCGAAGTCAGTTTGGGAGGCGGAGGGGAAGCCCACCTCGATCTCCTTGTAGCCCATGGAGACGAGCAGATCGAACATCTTGTGCTTGCGCTCGGGGCTCATCGGATCGATCAGGGCCTGGTTGCCGTCGCGCAGGTCCACGGCGCACCAGCGCGGTGCCTTGGTGATCGTCTTGTCCGGCCAGGTCCGGTCCGGGAGGGACACCTCGATCTGGTCCTGGAAGGGGACGTACTTGTGGATCGGCATTCCGGAGGGCTTTTGGGCGTTGTGCATGGTTCAGGTGGCCTTTTCAGTGGTGGTTGAAAATGGTGGCCGGCAGCACGAAACTCCGCAGCGAGGGATCGGCCTAGGACCGTTGGCCCCGTGTTGCCTCGCCGCGGCGGCTAAGTAGAAGCATTCCCGCACGCATGTCCCCACATTATCACCCACGCCGATCAAGTCCTCCACCGTCCCGGCATTATTGCCGGGACGGGACGTTGGGCCCCGCCCCGCCGGCGTGGGCGACGCCGTCAGAAGCCCAGGCGCCCGAGCTGCTTCGGATCCCGCTGCCAGTCCTTGGCGATCTTCACGTGCAGGTCGAGGTACACGCGCGTTCCCAGCAACCTCTCGATTGCCTGGCGCGAACGGGTCCCGACCTCCCGCAGCCGGGCGCCGGCGCGGCCGATGATGATCGCCTTCTGCGACGAACGTTCCACGAAGAGGTTGACGTGGACGTCCAGCAACGGGTTGTCCGCGGAGCGGCCCTCGCGGGGGATCATCTCCTCGACCACGACGGCGAGCGAGTGCGGAAGCTCGTCGCCCAGCCCCTCGAGCGCGGCCTCACGGATGAGCTCGGCGACCATCACAGCCTCCGGTTCGTCGGTGAGCTCGCCATCCGGGTAGAGCGGCGGCGAGACGGGCATCTGCTCCACGAGCACGTCGGCCACCGCGCCCACCTGGAAATCGCCCGTTGCCGAAACGGGGATCACCGCGGCCCAGCCGGCCTCGCCGAGGGTCTCCGTGCCCAGCGCGGCGACGGCCAGCAGCTGCCGCATGAGCGCGGCCCGGTCGACGAGGTCCGCCTTGGTGACGACGGCGACAATCGGCTTGCCCTTGAGCTGCGCCAGCTGGGCCGCGATGTAGCGGTCGCCCGGGCCGATCTTCTCGTTCGCCGGAAGGCAGAAGCCGATCGCGTCGACCTCGCTGAGGGTGTCGGCGACCAGGTCGTTCAGGCGTTGGCCCAGGAGGGTTCGCGGACGGTGGAGGCCCGGGGTGTCCACCAGGATCAGCTGCGCATCCGGGCGATGGACGATGCCCCGGATGGTGTGCCGCGTTGTCTGCGGTTTAGCGGACGTGATGGCGACCTTCTGGCCGACGAGCGCGTTCGTGAGGGTGGACTTGCCCGCGTTCGGGCGGCCGACGAAGGACGTGAAGCCGGCGCGGAAACCGGACGGCCATTCGCTCGGCAGGAGTCCGCCTGACCCGGTGTTGTCTTTTGACATGGTTCCTATTCCCTTGTGGTGTCGCCCGGTTGGGCGGTTTCCATGCGGCCGGTCGAGCCGTCCTCGGAGGTTCTTTCCTCGTCCTGCGTCTCGTCGAGCCAGGCCAGCACGTAGCCGATGCGGTTACGGCGTCCCTCCAGCCGCTCGGCGTGAAGCCGGATACCGAAGACGCCGACCTCGGAGCCGACGATGGGCACTCGGCCGAGCGTCTTGGCGAGCAGGCCACCGACCGTGTCCACCTCCTCGTCGTCGAGCTCCCGATCGAACAGTTCCCCGAGGTCGTCGATCGACATCCGCGCACTGACGCGGAAGACGCCGTCACCCACGTCCTCGGACTCGGTTCGCGTCGTATCGTACTCGTCGTCGATCTCTCCGACGATCTCCTCGATCAGGTCCTCCAGCGTAACGAGCCCCGCGGTCCCGCCGTACTCGTCGATGACGATCGCCACGTGCGTGGACTCGCGCTGGAGTTCCTGCAGCAGTTCGGCGACCGACTTGGACTCGGGAACGTACCGGACGTCCCTGCAGACGGCCTCGACCGGGCGTCCATCCGCCTGGTTGGTGTGCAACCGGGCCGCGACGTCCTTAAGGTAGACGATTCCGACGATCTGGTCGGCGCTCTCCCGGATGACGGGTATCCGGGAGCACCCCGAACGCAGGAAGAGCGTCATGGCGCTATGCAGCGACGTGCCGACGTCGACCGTCACCATGTCTGTTCGGGGCACCATGACGGACCGGACACGGGTGTCACCGAGCTCGAAGACGGAGTGGATGAAGTCCGCCTCGACGTCCTCGATCATGTCCGCCTCGTTGGCGCGGTCCACCATGTCCCGGAATTGTTCCTCCGTAAAGAACGCGTCCTCCCGGACCGGTGTCCCGGGGGCTATCGCCGAGCCCACCCGCACCAGCCAACCGGGGATGGGACCCAGGATCACGCGGAGGAACCGGACGAGCGGTGCCGTGAAGACGACGACGCCGGAGGCGCGGTCCCTTCCAAGACGCCTCGGCGACACACCAACCAGAACGAAGCCGATGGCGGCCATCGTGGCCGTGGCCAACAGGCCCGCGAGCCACACGTTGTCCAGAAGGTCGTGGTAGAGAATGGCAATGGCCACCGCGGACGCGGTCTCGAACCAGATGCGCCAGAACCGCACGGCGTGCGTATGCGCCGTCGGTTCGGACAGGATCTGCCGGAGTCGCTTCCGGGGGCGGTCCGCCAGCATCTGCTCCGCCTCGGAACGCGGCAGGAACAGATACGCCGACTCCGCGGCGGTCAACACCGCGGCGCAGCAGATGAAGGCCACGGCGAGGAGCGCGAGAAGCGTGAGGATCATTCGGTCGTCTCGCGCGGGGCCGGCCGTCCGAGGAAGGCCTCGAGCAGGCTCCGCTGCAACCCGAACATCTCTTCTTTGTCCGCGGGATCGTCGTGCTCGTAGCCGAGAAGGTGGAGCATGCCGTGGGTGGCCAGCAGGAGGATCTCGTCCGCCGTGCTGTGACCGCCGCCCTTGGCCTGTTGGGCGGCGACTTGGGGGCAGATGACGATGTCGCCGAGCATGCCGGCTGGCGTCTGGCTTCCGGGGCTCCCGGGGCGGAGCTCGTCCATCGGGAAGGACATGACGTCCGTGGGCCCCGGCAAGTCCATCCAGTCGACGTGCAACCGTTCGATGGCGTCCTCGTCGACCAGGATGATGGAGACCTCCGCCTCCGGGTGCACATAGAGGGAGTCCAGGATGTGGCGTCCCAGGCGGCTCAGCGCCTCGAGGTCCGCGGACATGGCCGACTCGTTGTTCACCTCGACGGACATGGCTAGCCCTTCCCGGCGTCGGCGGGCGGAACGGACGTGCCGGAGGGACGCCCGGGACGCCGGTTGGTGCGCCTCGTGCGCCAGTCGATCGGCGGCTCGGACTCGCGCGCGGTCCACGTCTCGTACGCGGTGACGATGTCGGCGACGAGCCTGTGGCGGACAACGTCGGTGGCGTCGAGCATCCGGAAGGCGATGTCGTCGACGTCGTCGAGGATTTCGCTGACGACCTTGAGCCCCGACTTGGTGCCACCCGGAAGGTCGATTTGCGTGATGTCGCCCGTGACGACGATCTTGGACCCGAAACCGAGGCGGGTCAGGAACATCTTCATTTGCTCCGGCGTCGTGTTCTGCGCCTCGTCGAGGATGATGAACGCGTCGTTGAGCGTGCGTCCGCGCATGTAGGCCAGCGGGGCCACCTCGATGGTGCCGGCGGCGATGAGGCGCGGAATGGACTCGGGATCGACCATGTCGTGCAGCGCGTCGTAGAGGGGGCGCAGGTAGGGATCGATCTTGTCCGTCAGCGTGCCGGGTAGGAATCCGAGCTTCTCCCCCGCCTCGACGGCCGGCCGCGTGAGGATGATGCGGCTGACCTCCTTGGCCTGGAGGGCCTGCACGGCCTTGGCCATGGCGAGGAAGGTCTTGCCCGTCCCCGCCGGCCCGATGCCGAAGATCACCGTGTTGTCGTCGATCGCGTCGACATAGGACTTCTGGTTCACCGTCTTGGGGCGGATGCTTCGTCCGCGGCCCGTCAGGATGTTGAGGCCGAAGACGCCACTTGCGCTGCCCGGGACGGTGGACGGACCATCGACCATGCGGACGAGCTGCTCGACCAGGTGCGCGGAAATGCGTGTTCCGCGGCCCGCGAGGCCGCGGGCTTCGTGGACGACGCGCAACGCCTTGGCGGCATCTCCGGGTTCGCCCCCCACCGTGAGTTCGTTGCCGCGAACGTGCAACTTCGCCCCGGGGTAGACGCCTTCGACGATCCGCAGAACCTCGTCGTGGGCGCCGAGCGTGGCAACCATCTGGTCGGTGGAGTCGAAGTGGACCACTTCAGCCTCGCCGCTCTCCTGTTGTGGCTTCTCGGCGTCCTGAATCATGCTGTCGGCGTCGCCTCCCGTGGCTGGGCGCCGGCGTATCCGGGCCCGGGTCCCGGGCCGTTTCCGGCGCTCTCCCATCCTACTTGAACAGCCCCGCGGGGGCGGCGGCCGCAGGAATTAGTGCACACGCGGGACATATCGGTCGTACAACAGTCCTGCCGCATCCCCGGTCCGGGGTGCGCCCCCGGGCGAGTGCTATGCCAAGCTTGTTGGGCGGCCGATGGTGGCCACCCCGCTATCCCCCCTGAAAAGGACGACCTTGACGACCCCCAAACACCGTAGACGCACGCGTTCCCGCGTGGCCGTCCTGGTGCTTGTCGCGTCCCTGGGCGCCGTGTCGGCCTGCGCTGGGGGCATGGGTGTGCCCACGACGACGATGCCGGAAGGATCCTCGACGACGGCGCGGGTCACGCCGCCGCCGCAGGACGCCGAACCGCTGGAGAAGTTGAGCAGCCACCGCCTCTCGCCCGTGTATTGGCTCGGCGAGCGGGACTTGACCGTCTACCTGTACCGCGAATACCTCAAGGCCGAGGATCAGGGCGACCCGATCACCTCGGCCATCAAATACATGTTGGAGCACACGCCGACCGACACCGACTATTTCAACGTCTGGTCGCCCGCCGCGCGCATCGGTACCTCCATCGACACGAACAATGTGATCACCGTCGATCTTTCGGACGACGCGTTCTCCCGCGAACTCGACCGTGGGCTTGCCGAACGCGCCATCCAGCAATTGGTGTACACGGCCACGGCCGCGGCGGCCAACGCAGGGTTGCTGACAGGCACGACTCCGTCGCGGGTCGCCGTGCTGGTCGACGGGCACACGGGCTACGAGGCCTTCGGCCACATCCCGCTCGATGGACCGATCGAACGAGTCGCCAGTCTCCGGGCGCCCATTTGGGTCATCGATCCGCAAGACGGCGCGACGCGTCCCGCCGGCAAGCTGACCGTCCGCGGTGTTTCGGCGGGATTCACCGGCGGCACACGGTGGGAGGTGCGCCGCACCCGCGACGGGGAACCGGGCGAAGTCGTCTCGCAGGGGGCGCTTGCATTGGGCGCGGGCGAACTTCCGGAGGATGCGTTCGAAATCGTCCTGAACATGCGCCCGGGCGAATACCGGCTGTCCGTGTGGGGCCAGACGGCGCAGGATGCGGAGCGCCTGAGCGAGGACACCAAGGCGCTGACCGTCAACTAGTTCCGGACGGAACCGTCCAGCAGGCCGGCGAGGTGCCGGACCAGCACCAGGGCAGCGGGACCGGCGGTGGACACCCGGAGGACGTTTGTTCCCAGTGATGCCGTCGCGGCGCCGGCCGATACCAGTTTGTCGAGCTCCCCGGGCGCGATGCCACCCTCGGGGCCGACCACCAGCAGTATTTCCACAGGCGGCTTCCCCTGCGCCAGCCGCATCTGGACGACCCGCGACAGGGGCTCCGTGGCGGTCTCGTGGAGCACCACGGTCAGGCGGCCGCCGGGCACTTCCGTACCGCCGCCGGTTCCTTGCGTACCATGGGTGCGGGCCATCGCCGCCAGCTGGTTCGTGTTGACGGGCTCTCCCACCGACGGTTCCCGGGACCGGCGCGACTGCTTCACCGCTGCACGGACGGTCGACTCCCACTTCTGGCGGCCCCTGGCCGCCTTATCGGGCGTCCAACGCACGACGCAACGCTCGGCCTGCCATGGGACCACCCTGTCAATGCCCAGTTCCACCGCGGATTCCACGGCTTGGAGGTCCCGATCGCCCTTCGCCAGCGCCTGAACCAGGACAGTACGGAGGGCGGGAGACGGCTCGACCTCCAAGGTTTCGACGCGGGCCTCGAGGAACCCCTTGGCCGTGGTGACCACGACGCAGGCGGCGCGCCGGCCCCCGCCGTCGACGAGATCGATCCGTTCGCCCTCCCGCACGCGCTTGACCGACACGGCGTGGTGCCCCTCGGGGCCATCCAGCGTCACCGTCTGTCCCGGTGCCGCGTTGGCCAGGGCACCCGGATCGACGAGGAAGGCCTGGTTGCTCATTAGCCGCGGTGGCCAAGCTTGTCGAAGAAGCGGGAGAAGACGCCGCCACGCTCGGAGAGCCGCCCCTCGGCGACCTCCTCGCTGCGCAGCGTCGCGAGCCGCTCCAACAGGTCCCGCTGTTCGGCGTCCAGCTTCGTGGGTGTCTCGACCTGGATGTGCACGATCAGGTCGCCGCGCCCACCGCCGCGAAGCCGTGGAACGCCGAGCTGCGAGAGCCGCGCGGTGTCCCCGGACTGCGAGCCCGACTCCACGCGGATCTCCTGCTTTCCATCGAACGTGTCGAGGTCCAGGTCCGCGCCGAGGGCGGCTGCCGTCATCGGCACGGTCAGCGTGGCGTGCAGGTCGTTGCCCTCGCGTTCGAAGACCGGATGGCGCTTGACCTCGATCTCGACATAGAGGTCGCCGGCGGGTCCGCCGCCGGGGCCGGCCTCGCCCTGCGCCGCGAGGTGGATACGGGTGCCGGTTGCCACGCCCGCGGGCACCTTGAGCTGCTTGCTGACGCGTTCACGCACGCGGCCCTGTCCCATGCACTCGTTGCACGGGCTGGGAAGGGTCGTTCCGAAACCGCGGCAGGCGCTGCACGTCTCAACCGTCATCATCTGGCCGAGGAAGGAGCGAACCGGCCGCTGCACCTGTCCGCGCCCCCTGCAGATGTTGCAGGTCTCCGGCGAGGTTCCCGGCTGGCAGCACGTCCCGTGGCAGGCGGTGCACGTGACGGCGGTTTCCATCTCCAACGGGTAGACGACGCCCTGGACGGCGTCCTTCAGGTCGATCGGCGCGGTGATCAGCGCATCGCGGCCCCGGCTGGTCCGCGAAGCGGGCCCGGCGGCCTGCCCCGTCCCGCCGAAGAACTGCTCGAAGATGTCGTTGAAGCCGTAGCCCGCTCCGGGGCCGGGTCCCGCGGCGTTGCCGTTCTCGTTGCCCGTGGTGTCGTAATTGCGGCGCTTCTCCGGATCCGACAGGACCTCGTAGGCGCGGGTGACGAGCTTGAACTCGTCCGCGGCGCCGTCTCCCGGGTTGACGTCCGGGTGCAGCTTACGCGCAAGCTTGCGGTAGGCCTTCTTGATCTCCTCGGTCGTCGCGCCCTGCGCGACGCCGAGTACGTCGTAGTGGTTGCTCACAGTGTTCGCTGTGTCCTTTCCTGCTTTTCGATGCTTGGTTAACCGGTGGGTCGGCGTTAGCCGGCCAGGATCCGGGAAAGATAGCGGGCGACCGCGCGGACGGCGGCCATGCTGCTGGGGTAGTCCATGCGCGTGGGGCCGAGGATGCCCATCTTGGACGATTGGCCCGGCCCGTAGGCCGTGGCGATCAGTGAGGTCTCAACCAAACCACCGTACGCGTTTTCGCTGCCGATCCGAACCGCGATGCCCCGTGCATCCAATTCCATCTCCGAGAACAACCGCAGCAGCACGACTTGCTCCTCGAGGGCCTCGAGGACCGGGGTAATGGTGAGCGGGAAGTCGCCCGTGGAGCGCGCGAGGTTGGCCGTACCGGCCATCACAATTCGATCGACCACGCTGTTGTCGCCCAGCCCGCCGAGCGCGCCGGCGAGTATCCGTGCGGCCGGGCGGAGCCGAACGGGCACGTTCTCCACGGCGGCGCCCGCCAGCGGCGACAGCTCGGCCAGCTTGCCGCCGGCCGCCATCGCCATGAACGCCGCCTTGATGGTGTGCAGGTCGTCTTCGTTCGTCTCCGCCGGAGTGAGCACAACACGCTGCTCGACCTTGCCCGAAGTGCTGATCAGGACGGCAAGCACCTGTCCGGCGCCGAGCCCCACCAGTTCGATGTGGCGGACAGCCGCGTCGCTGTACTGCGGAACCTGGATGACGGCGACCTGGTGGGTCAATTGCGCCAAAAGGCGAACCGTGCGCTCGAGGACGTCGTCGACGTCGTCCGCGCCTTCGATGAGGGATTGGATGGCGCGGCGCTCCGCGGCGGAAAGCGGCCGCACGTCCTCGATGCGGTCGACGAAACGCCGATACCCCTGTTCGGTGGGGACACGCCCGGAAGAGGTGTGCGGCGCGGCGATCAGACCCTCGTCCTCCAGCGCCGCCATGTCGTTGCGGATGGTCGCCGCAGACACGCCCAGCTGGTGGCGCTCGACAAGAGCCTTCGACCCCACGGGCTCGCGGGAGTGCACATAGTCCTCGACGATGGCCCGGAGCACCTCGAGGCGTCGTGGTTCGGACATCCCTTCCCTCCCGATTCCGTCTCGTGGGCGATGGTTGGACGACGGGGCGGTTTGGCACTCGACGCCGTCAAGTGCCAAGTCTAATACGTTTCGAGGTTGTTAGCATGGTGGCTGCGCGCCGGATGGCCGGATCGCACCGCCGCCCCCGTGGGCGCACCACGAAAGGCTGTGTCAGGCACTGTGAACAACTACGAATGGGGCGCCCGCGAGATCTCGGCCCCGCGACCGAGGAAACTTCGCCAAGTCCCCGCCGCGTTGGGTCTGGTCCTCGAGGACGTGCAGACGGAATGGGTGGGCGAAGTAGTCCGGGTCGAAAAGTCCGGGGGCATGCGGATCGTGGTCCTTGAGGACCGGCGCGGAAAAACCAAGTCCTTCCCGACCGGTTTCGGATTCCTGATCGAGGGCGAGCCCGTCGAGATCGTGGAGCCGGTTCGGGGCGGCACGCCGCCGCGGCCGGCGCGTACGGCGTCCGGTTCGGTGCGGGTCGAGAACCTCAGGGCGCGGACGGCTCGGGCGAGCCGCATCTGGGTCGAGGGCAAGCACGACGCGGAGCTGGTCGAGAAGGTATGGGGCCACGACCTGCGCGTCGAGGGTGTTGTCGTGGAGCCCCTGCACGGCGTCGACGACCTGGCGTCTGCCGTGCGGGAATTCGCCCCGGGGCCGGGGCGGCGGCTCGGCATTCTGGTGGACCATCTGGTGCCGGGCAGCAAGGAAGCCCGGATCGCCGCCGAGTCCATGGCCGTGCCGGGTGCGCGTGGCAACGTCCTGATCGTCGGCCACCCCTACGTCGACGTATGGCAGGCCATCCGCCCTTCGGTGCTCGGCATTCGCGCCTGGCCGGTTGTGCCCCGCGGGACCGACTGGAAAACGGGGATCCTTCGGGGCCTCGGGTGGCCGCATGCAACCCAAGCGGACGTGGCGCTGGGTTGGAAGCGCCTGCTGGCGAGCGTCACGAGCTACGCGGACTTGGAGGCCAGCCTGCTGGGCCGCGTGGAGGAGGTCATCGATTTCCTGACGGCCGAGGGTGGCCCACGCGGGTAGTGACACGGGACAGGCCCGGCGCGCGGAGCGGATCCGCGCCGAACCACCGGCCCGTCGTGCGCGAACCACCGACTTCACGGGATAAACTGGCCGCAATAGGCGACCATGAATGGAGACTCGGGCGTGACCCACGGGTTCAGCGAAAAGGCACGGAACGATTCCGGGGACCGCAGGCACTACGAGGCCTCCTCCCCCTCGCCGTTGCCGTTGTCTCCTTCGGAGGACCGGCAATGGGCAACGATCGCCCACTTCGGATCGATCCTCGGTTTCATTCCGTCGGCAGTGATCTATTTCGTGTACCGCGGGCGCGGCCCGTTCACCGCGCAGGAGTCCAAAGAGGCCCTGAACTTCACGGTGCCGTTGACGGTTTTGGCGATGCTGTCCAACATCCTCACGTTGATCCCGGTGGTCGGGAGCGTCTTCGCGGTGATCGCGGTGGCCATCTGGGTTTACCTGACGGTGAGCGGGGTCGTCGCGGGCATCGAGGTCAACCGGGGCCGGCCATACCGCTATCCACTGAACCTGCGGCTGATCCACTAGCCGGCGGCGTTGGACTCAGAAGTCCAGAAGGCGCCTGACAACGGCGTCGGCCAGCAGCCGGCCGTTCAGGGTCGCAACCACCGTCCCGCGCACGGCCGCCGGCCCTTCGATCAGGCCGTCGGCGATCAGGCCTGCCACCGCCTTCCTTCCCGCCGGGCGCAACTCCGCGGTGGGCATGCCATCGACAATGCGTGTCAGCAACATCGCGCGTTCGAGGTAGCGCGCGTCGTCGTCGGGGGTTTCGCGTCCCGCGGCCGGGGAAACGCCCGCATCGATCCGCTGCTGGTAGGCCGCGGGATGCTTCACGTTCCACCACCGGAGGCCGCCGACGTGGGAGTGCGCGCCGGGACCGGCGCCCCACCAGTCCGCCCCGGTCCAATAGGCCATGTTGTGGCGGCAGCGGGTTTCCTCCGAGCGGCTCCAGTTGCTGACTTCGTACCAGCCGAAGCCCGCGGCCGTGAGCATGGATTCAGCCAACAGGTACTTGTCGGCGTGGTCGTCGTCGTCGATGTCTGGCACTTCTCCGCGTTTGATCTGGGCGGCGAGACGCGTGCCATCCTCGATGATCAGGGCGTAGGCGGAAATGTGGTCCGGCTCGTAGGAGAGCGCGGTCTCCAGGCTGGAGCGCCAGTCGTCGATGCTTTCCCCCGGCGTGCCGTAGATCAGGTCGACGCTGACGGCCAGCCCGGCGTCGCGTGCCCACTGCACGGCGCGGCCCACGCGTTCGGGACGGTGGGTGCGGTCCAGCGTCTTGAGCACGTGGGGCACCGCCGACTGCATGCCGAACGAGACGCGCGTGAATCCGGCGTCGGAAAGAACCCGCAGGGATTCCGGCGTGACGGAGTCCGGATTGGCCTCCGTGGTCACCTCCGCGCCCGGGGCCAGCCCCCAGAGGACGGAGATGCGTTCCAGTACGGACGCAAGGTCCTCGGCAGGCAACAGCGTCGGAGTCCCGCCGCCGAAGAACACGGTCTCGACCCGGCGGTCCGGCAGTCCGGAGCCGGTCAGGACGCGTGCGCCGAACGCCAGTTCGGATCCGACGGCGGCGGCGTAGGTGTCCTGGGTGGCGCCGGAGCCCAGTTCGTGCGCCGTGTAGGTGTTGAAGTCGCAGTATCCGCAGCGCACCGCGCAGAAGGGAATGTGGACGTAGACGCAGAAGGGACGCTCCGCGGCGCCCTCGCCGGACGACGCCGGAAGCAGCCCATTGGCGGGGGCCGGATCTCCCAACGGCAAAACTGAGGGCATCGGGCTACTTCTTGCCCTTGTCCTTGGATTCGTCGGAGGACAGTGCGGCGATGAAGGCCTCCTGCGGCACCTCGACGCGGCCGACCATCTTCATGCGCTTCTTGCCCTCCTTCTGCTTTTCCAACAGCTTGCGCTTGCGCGAAATGTCGCCGCCGTAGCACTTGGCCAGAACGTCCTTGCGGATGGCCCGGATGCTCTCGCGGGCGATGATGCGGGAGCCGATGGCGGCCTGGATGGGAACCTCGAACTGCTGGCGCGGGATGAGCTCGCGCAACTTGGACGTCATCAACGTGCCGTACGAGTAGGCCTTGTCTTTGTGCGTGATGGCGCTAAACGCATCCACCTGCTCCCCCTGGAGCAGGATGTCCACCTTCACCAGATCGGCGATCTGCTCGCCGTCCGCCTTCCAGTCCAGGGACGCGTAGCCGCGGGTCTTGGACTTGAGCACGTCGAAGAAGTCGAAGACGATCTCGGCGAGGGGAAGCCAGTACCGCAGCTCCACACGCTCCTCGGAAAGGTAATCCATGCCGCGCATCTGACCGCGCCGGGACTGGCACAACTCCATGATCGCGCCAACGAACTCGTTGGGAGCCAGAATGGTCGCCGCGACCATCGGCTCGTGGACCTCGAGGATCTTTCCCGTGGGGAACTCGCTGGGGTTGGTGACCGTGACCATGTTGCGGTCGTCCGTCATGACCTCGTACACCACGTTCGGGGCAGTCGAGATCAGATCCAGGTTGAACTCGCGCTCGAGGCGCTCGCGGACGATCTCTAGGTGGAGCAGGCCCAAGAACCCCACCCGGAAGCCGAATCCCAGCGCAACGGAGGTCTCGGGCACGTAGGTGAGGGCGGCGTCGTTCAGCTGCAGCTTGTCCAACGCGTCGCGCAGTACGGGGTAGTCGGAGCCGTCGATGGGGTAGAGGCCCGAGAAGACCATCGGCTTGGGGTCCTCGTAGCCGCCGAGGGAGTCGGCGGCCGGCTTCAACAGGTTTGTCACGGTGTCGCCGACCTTGGAGAGCCGCACGTCCTTCACGCCCGTGATCAGGTATCCGACCTCGCCAACGCCCAGGCCCTTGCTCGGCGTCGGCTCCGGGGAACTGACGCCGATCTCGAGGAGTTCGTGGCTGGCGCGGGTGGACATCATCTGGATGCGCTCGCGCGGGTGGAGTTGACCGTCGACGACCCGCACGTACGTGACGACGCCGCGGTAGGTGTCGTAGACGGAGTCGAAGATCATGGCGCGCGCCGGCGCGTTCGGGTCGCCGACCGGTGGGGGTAGGTCGCGCACGATCTTGTCCAGCAGGACCTCGACGCCGGCGCCGGTCTTGCCCGAAACCCGCAGGACGTCGTCGGGGTCTCCCCCGATGAGGCTGGCGAGCTCGGCGGCGTACTTCTCCGGCTGTGCGGCGGGCAGATCGATCTTGTTGAGCACGGGGATGATGGCCAGGTTGTTTTCCATGGCCAGATACAGGTTGGCCAGGGTCTGGGCCTCGATGCCCTGCGCCGCGTCAACCAGGAGGACGGCGCCCTCGCAGGCGGCCAGCGAGCGGGAGACCTCGTACGTGAAGTCCACGTGTCCCGGCGTGTCGATCATGTTCAGGGCGTATGCGGTGCCGTCGAGTTCCCAAGGCATGCGTACGGCCTGGCTCTTGATCGTGATCCCACGCTCGCGCTCGATGTCCATCCGGTCCAGGTACTGCGCCTTCATGTCGCGCTGCTGCACCACTCCGGTGGACTGCAGCATGCGGTCGGCCAGGGTGGACTTGCCATGGTCGATATGGGCGATGATGCAGAAGTTCCTGATGATCGCCGGATCGGTGGCGGCGGGCACCGGTGCGGTGCGGGCCATGGGAGACACGTGGGTGACCTCGCTCTGTACGGAAGGCAGGTGAACTGGGCGCGGGCGGACCGCAAAAAGCCATTATCCCATGCTTCCGGCGGCGTGCGCTCCCCGCGCGGAGGGCCGCGGGTCCGGCTGGTACCGTGTGCGCATGCAATTCAATGGACGCATGGCCGTGAAGATCATCCGGATGGCGATGCGCCTGGTCCGGTCCACCCGAAGCGCCGGTAGCGGCGGGCCGGCGTCGTACGGCGGAAGCGGAAACCCGCCGCCGCCGCGGGCGGGCGACGCGTCGGGCGGGTGGCAGGCCGGCGGCTATCCGGGGGATTTCACCGGCTCGCTGCGTCCCACCTACCGGCCCGAGCCCGACGGGGAGCCGGATCCCGGCGAGGTGGTGTGGGCTTGGGTGCCCTACGAAGAGGACCACGCCCAGGGCAAGGACCGACCCGTCCTGCTGGTGGGTCACGACGGGCCCTACCTCCTGGGGCTGATGCTGACATCCAAGGACCGCAACAACGGCAGGAACGCCGATCCCAACTACGTGGATATCGGCAGCGGCCGCTGGGACACCGCGGGGCGGGAGAGCGAAGTGAAATTGGATCGTGTCGTGCGCCTCGAGCCGGGCGGCATCAGGCGCGAGGGGGCGGTCCTGGACAAGTCGAGGTTCGACGTCGTGGCGAGCCGGCTCACGGCCTAGACGGCGCCCGCCGACGCGCCGTGTTCGTGCCGGAATCGCGGGGCGGGTGCATTACTGCTAACATTGACTGCTGTGTGTCCGGGCAGGTCGACGGGCACTTCTCCCGAGTCGCCATAGGTATCCCCACGCCGCTCAGTCGATGGCTCTGGAGTGAACCCTCACCGACCCATCCGCGAGAAGCAAGAGAGTTTATACCAGTGGCAAATATCAAGTCCCAGAAGAAGCGCATCCTCACCAACGAGAAGGCACGCGTTCGCAACGCCGCCATCAAGTCGGAGCTGAAGACCGCAATCCGCTCGGTCAACGAGGCCGTGGCCTCCGCCGACAAGGATGCCGCCGGCACCGCGCTGGCCTCGGCCAGCCGCAAGCTGGACAAGGCCGTCAGCAAGGGTGTCGTCCACAAGAACAACGCCGCGAACCGCAAGTCCGCGATCTCCAAGAAGGTCGCCGCCCTCTAGGCAGGACGAGCATGCGGAGGATGGCCGCCCCGGCAACGGGGTGGCCATCCTTTTTTTGTGTTGGAGCAAGGACCCGCGCCGCCCCGCCACCGGACCGTCGCGCACACGTCGACGGTCCGCGGCGTGCATCAGCGGCGTGCGGCCAGGGCGATTCCGGTGACGGCGCGCTCCACCGCGTATTCGGGATCCCGCGATGCGCCCTTGACCTGTGCGTCGGCTTCCGCGACCAGTCGTAGGCAGTTCACGAGCTCGTCCGGCGTCCAGTATTGTGCCTGTTCCTGGGCCTGTTGGACCTGCCAGGGTGCCATCCCCAATTCCCTCGCCAGCTGCCCGGCCGACTTGCGCTGCCCTGCGACCTTGGCCACCTGTCGGAGCTTCATGGCCAGCGCCGCGACGATCGGGACGGGGTCGGTGCCGGTGGCCAGCGCATGGCGCAAAGTGCTGAGTGCGACGGCCCCACGCCCGGTGAGGGCGGCGTCTGCGACCTTGAAACCGGTCGCTTCGACCCGCCCACCGAAGTACTCGTCGACCGACTCCTTGACGACTTCGCCCGTGGTGTCCTGAACCAACTGCGTGCAGGCGGCCGCCAGTTCGGCCAGGTCCGAGCCGACCGCGGCCACGAGAGCCCGCGCGGCGTCGGGCTGGATGCGGCGCTTGGCCTGGCGGAACTCCTGGGCCACGAAGTCCAGCTTCTCCGCGTCCTTCTTCAGCGGCTGGCAGTCGATGACGTGTGCTCCGGCCGCCTTCAGCGCGTCTAGGAGCTTCTTGCCGCGGTTGCCCCCGGAGTGGTGCATCGCCACCACGACGTCCGGCGCGGGCGACTTGCAGTAGACCAAGGCGTCCTCGAGGAAGTCCTCGTTCATGGTGGCGAGCCCTCGCGCCACCACCACTTTGGCCTCGCCGAAAAGCGAGGGGCTGGCGGCCATGAGCAGTTCGCCGCGTTGGTAGGCGGCCGCATCGAACTCCGTGGTTTCTGCTCCGGACTCGCGTTCCCGCACAAGGGTGCGGAGCCGCTCGACGGCCCTCCCGGCCAGATGGGATTCTGGTCCGAGGAGCAGGACCAAGGGGGCCGGTTCAACGGTGCGCCAGCCCACCGCCGATGCCGTCTTGGCCTGACTCCTTGTGGGAGCCGACTTTGCTGCCGCCATGTCCGACCACCTTCCGACGCTTGTTTGACTCTGAATCCTATCCCCTCCGCCGGGACCGTCCGGTGGCTTCCCCCGTCGGCGTTCCGACCAATTCCACGGTGCCCCGCCCAGTGGTGCGCAGGAGGATCGTGCCGTTGAGGTCCGTGCGGAACGTCGCCATGCCCGCGGCGTCCAGAGCGGCCAGGATTTCCGGCGCCGGGTGTCCGTAGCCGTTGTCCGCTCCAACGCTAATCAACGCGATCCTTGCCCCTACCCGTTCGATGACGTCGGTTCCCCCGTTTCTGGCGCCATGGTGGCTGACCTTGAGGATGTCCGCCCGCAGGCCTGGGTGCTCCCCGAGCAGCCGAAGCATGGCGTCCTCTTCAATGTCACCCGTTGCCAGAAGCGTTGCTCCGGTGGAGAGGGTGAAGAGCACGACCAGCGACGCGTCGTTTTCGCTGGTCGACACGGCGCCGGCGGAGGGCGAGATAGCGGACCACTCCAGGGTCCGCTCCCGTCCCTTTTCACCGGCCCCGATCCGGCGCGCCTGGTGGGCATCGGGCATTCCACGTGGGCTCTCGTCCGGGTCCGCGCCGGAATAGTACAGCTCGCCGACGCTACGCCCGCGGAAGACGCCGGCGATCCCGCCTGCGTGGTCCGCGTGCAGGTGCGTGACAAAGAGTGCGTCGACGGTGTCCACGCCGAGGCCGGACAGGCACGCGTCGACCGCGCCCGGGTCCAAACCCGTATCCACGACCACGGCGCTTCGATCCCCGGTACGCAGCGCCAGCGCGTCACCCTGACCGATGTCGCACACCGCCACTTCCCATGGACCGGACTTCGTCGGGAACACGGCAGTCGCCGGCAACGTGATGCCCGCGAGGAGCGCGATGAAACCGATGGCGGCACCGATGGCCCATCCCCGCGCACCGATTCGCGTACCCGGGAACCGACGCGCTCCCGGCACCTCCGGCGCGGGATCCGTTGGCTGGTCCACGGACCGGCGCCGGACCGTGGCCAACCATGCTGAAGAAACGGCCAACGCGGCCAGGACGGCGGCGGCCAGCTGGCCACTTCCCCCCTCGGGCCAGGGAACGGTGGCGGCGGGCAGGGAAGCCACCGCCCTGCCGACGCCGGCCACGAGGACCGAAGGCAATCCAGAGGCCCATACGAGCGGGAGCACCCAGGGTGCCGGAAGTGCGGCCAACAGCAGGGCGGAAGTCCCGACGACGGTGACGATCGGCACCAGCGGAGCCACGATGATGTTGGCGGCCACGGCATAGACGGGAAGCTCCGCGCTCAGATCAACGAGCACGGGAAGGCAAAACAGTTGGGCGGAGATGCAGATGGCCGATCCGTTGGCCAGCCAACCCGGCATGATCCGCATCAGAACCGCGGCCAGCGGACGGCCGAGAACCACGATCCCGGTGGTCGCGAGGACGGACAGTTGGAACGCGGGCTCACCGGCATACCAGGGGTTCCACACCAGCAACGCCACAACGCAAACACACAAGGAGGAAAACGCCTGCCGCCCGCGCCCGGCATAGACGGCCGTGGCGGCGACGGCTCCCATGACCGCGGACCGGACGACGCTGGGTTCGGGACGGACGAGGACCACGAAGCCCACCAGACAGGCCAGCGAGCCCGCGTAGGCGGCGGTTCGCCCCAGTCCCGTGGCACGAGCCAGCCACAGCACGGCGCCGAGTACCATGGCGCAGTTCGCGCCGCTGACCGCGGTCAAATGCACGAGACCCGACGCCTTCATGGCCGCGGACAGCCCCTCGTCCTGACCGCTGCGGTCCCCCATGACCATGCCGGGCAGGAGCGCGGCCCCGTCGGCGGGCAGCACTCGTGTCAGGTCCAGGAAGCGGGATCGAAGAGTGTGGGCCGGCCCTGGCGCGTCGTCCACTCCACGGATGCTGATCGGTCCCGTGGGGCGGATCCAAAGTGTTTCGCGCGATTCCGGCGACGCCGGAGAGGCGCGCCCCAGGCCTTCGACCACGTCCCCGTTCCGGAGGGGGCGCCCGCCGACATGGTCCGGTGACACGGCCACGACGACTTCCGTGTTTGTCCCACGCCACTGCCCCGCCAAGGCATACCGCTCCAGGGCGGCAGACGCGATCAGCGTCGTGACTCGGGGCTTTCCTGTCCGGCCGGTGCCGTCGTCCCTCTCGTTCTCGTCCGATGCGCCGAAGCGGTCGGGGTTCGCCACCGCGCGGGGATCCTCCAGCAGCCGGACGCTGAAACGCAGGGAATCCCCGTCGGCCAGATGAGCGTCGAAAACCGGATCGGTGGTGGACAGTCCGTGTCCGGCGACCGAAACCGCGGCCAGCGTCCCCCCGGCTACGAACAACGCCAGCGGCGCCCACAGGGGATGGCTCCAGGCGAGCAGTCCCCTGTTGCGCAAGAGGACCCACGCCAGGGCAACCAGCAGTGCGCTTCCGGCGCACGCAACCAGCGCCGTGGACGGGACGTCGAGCCCCACCAAGGCCGTGGCCGCAAGCCATGCGCCTGCGGCGCACCACAACGCCCTGGCGTCCAAGCCCGCGAGTTCTTCCTGTGTGCTCCCCGTGGGAGGCGGAGACAGGGCCCGGTTCGCGGTGTCGGCGAGCAGGGCGGGGATCTTCCTCATTCGAAGGCCACCAGCCCCTCGAGCCGCTCCATCATGGCCGGTCCAATGCCCGGGACGGAATCCAGCTCAGAGAGCGAGGAGAAGGGTCCGTTGCGGCCGCGATGGTCGATGATCTTGGCGGCCATGACGGGGCCGACGCCGGGAAGGCTCTCCAACTCGGCAGCGGGCGCGGTGTTGACGTTGACGGCCACGGCGGCCGACGCGGCCCCGGCACCGTGGGAACCGGCGGAATCCGGGACGCCGGTTCCGGCAGCCCCGGCGGGACGCCCGTCACCCGTGGTGGGAATCAGGAGCTGTTGGCCATCGTTCAGCACGGAAGCCAGATTGACGGCCGACTGGTCGGCTTGCGCCGTCAAGCCCCCGGCTTCCTCCACCGCCGTGGCGGCGCGCGTGCCGACGGGAAACGTGTAGACGCCTGGCTTCTTGACGGCGCCGGCCACGTGGACCACCAGGCTTCCGGCAGACGTGTCCGCGGAAGGGACGTCCGGGGATCCGCCCGGCGCGTCCTTCCCGTCGCCGGGCTTCTCATCCGTCGGACCCGCGGCGGGTCCGGAGGCAACGCCCGTCGCGGCGCTGGGAACCAGTTGGACCTCCCCGAGGCGCTCTCCCCCACCATTCGGCGGGTGGAAGAGGAGGCTGATGCAGATCCATGCCAGGGCACCCAGCAACAGGCATAGTGTGGCCCCGCGTCCGACGCGCAAGCGCAGCCGCCGGACCGGGGCCACCGGACGGGCGGTGTCCCCGCGAAGTTCCCACCGGTGACGGACCATGCCCCCACGCTAGGGATTCGCCGGGCCGGGGCGACCGACGCTGAGGCCGGTGTGGAATCCGGGGGTCTGGTGACCGGTTGTGGAGGGCGGCTCTCCGCGTCCTATTGCTCCTGTGGCTCCGGATCCTTGGGTATCGCCGAGACCACCACGGCCAAGACGCCTGCCCCCGTGTGGGCGGCGAGGACCGCCGGCAGCGGCTGGCATCTGACCGGCTGGACGGAGGATCCGGACAGTTCGTTCGCGAGTTCGTACGCGGGACCGCTGTCGCCGAAATAGTGGACGGCCACGCGTGCCCCGGCCGGGTGTCGGCCGGCATCCTCACGGGCCAGCGCGACGAGTCGAACGAGGGCGCGCGGCAGTGTCCGTACCTTCTCCTTCACCACCACCTGGCCCTCGCTCACCGCCAAAAGGGGTTTGACGGCCAAAATGGTACCCAGCACGCTGGCGGCGGCACCGATCCGGCCACCCCTGCGCAATTGCTCAAGGCTGGGGACGACGAATCCGATCGTGTTGCCCCCCGCGAGGCCGGCAACCGCGGCCACGCCGGACTCGTCGGCCCCGACCTCGGACGCGGACACCGCGTCCATCACCGAAAAGCCCAAGGCCAGTCCCACCGTCTCCGAATCGACGATGGTGACGGGAACCGGGCTCTGCTCCGCGGCCCAATGTGCCGCCTCGACGGTGCCCGAAAGCTTCGACGACAGGTGGATCGACACGACGTGTTCGAATCCGGCGTCGGCCAACGCCCGGTACGTGCGCAGGAACAATCCGGGAGCCGGCCGGGACGTCTTGACCGACTTTCCGAGCGCCAGTGCCATGGCCAACTCGGTTTCGACGTCGGCTGTGCCTTCCGTGTACATCTGGCCGTCGATCATGATCGGCATGGGCACCACGGTGAGGACCGCGCGGTGCGCCGCGGCCCAGTCGATGGGAATGGCCGACGACGAATCGGTGACCACCGCGACGCGGTGCCCCGGGGCCGTTGCGGCTCGGCCGTTCGCCACTTCGCGCCCGCGCCGGCGCAGCCGTTCAAGCCAGCCGGGCAGCCGGTCCGGTCGGCCAGGTTGGGCGAGCGCCCCGTTCTGCTCCATGGTCGTGTCCGTCCTCTTGATCGGCCGGTGTGGCGGACCCGGCTGCGGATCCTATGCCGGGACGATGTTCACGAGTTTAGGCGCACGGACGATCACGGTGCGCAGGTCCCGGCCGTCCACGGCGCGCCGGACGGCGGCCGACTCCAACGCGAGTTCGCGCAGGGCGTCCTCCGTGATGTCGGCGGGCACCTCGATACGGTCGCGCACCTTGCCCTGCACCTGCACAATGGCGGTGACGGTGTCTTGGACCAGCAGCGCTTCCTCGACGGCGGGCCATCCGGCATTGGCGACGGACGGTTCGTGGCCGAGCTGGGCCCACATGTCCTCCGCCGTGTAGGGAGCGAAGAGGCTGAGGATCACCGCCACGGCCTCGACGGCCTCGCGCACGGCCGGATCCTCCGCGCCGGGGCCCGCGTCGATCGCCTTGCGTGTCGCGTTGACCAGCTCCATGGCCTTGGCCACGACGACGTTGAACTTCCCGGCGTCGAGGAGTTCGCGCGCGTCCGCGACTGTGCGGTGCGTCGCGCTGCGCAGCGCCTTGTCGCCGTCGGACGGATCGGTGCCCACCGCGCTGGCGACGTCTCCGGCCAGGCGCCAGGCACGGGCCAGGAACTTGGAGGAGCCCGACGGCGAGACGTCCGCCCAGTCGACGTCGTCCTCCGGCGGCGACGCGAAGATCATGGTGAGACGAACGGCGTCGACCCCGAACTTGTCCAGCTGCTCCCCGAGGTCCACGCCGTTGCCCAGGGACTTGGACATGGCCTTGCCGCCGTTGAGGACCTGACCCTGGTTGAGGAGGGCGCTGAAGGGTTCGGACGCCTCGATCAGGCCGAGGTCGTGGACCACCTTGGTGAAGAACCGCGAATAGAGCAGATGCAGGATCGCGTGCTCCACGCCGCCGACGTACTGTCCGACCGGCATCCAGTCCCTAATCGCCTGCGGATCGAACGGGCCCTCGGTGTAGTGCGGGGAAACGAACCGCATGAAGTACCAGGAGGAGTCCACGAAAGTATCCATGGTGTCCGTATCCCGCTTCGCGTCGCCGCCGCACTTCGGGCACGCGACGTTGACCCACTCGGGAACCGCGGCCAAGGGGGAAGTCCCCTTCGGGGCGAGCTGTTCGCCGCGCAGGTTGTCCGGCAGGCGGACTGGGAGCTGGTCGTCCGGAACCGGGACCTCGCCGCAGTCGGCGCAGTGGATGATGGGGATCGGCGTGCCCCAGAACCGCTGGCGGCTCAGGAGCCAGTCGCGCAGGCGGAAGTTGACGGTGTGCTCACCCGTTCCGGCGGCCTCGACGATTTCAATCGCGCGGGCGATTCCGTCGGTCTTGCTCAGGCCGTCCAGTTCGCCGGAATTGATCAGTGTGCCCTCGCCCGTGGTCGCAACGCCCGTGGCGGCCGGGTCCTCCTCGCCGGTGTCGAGCACGGCGCGAACCGGCAGCCCGAAGGCCGTGGCGAAGTCGAGGTCGCGCTGGTCGTGCGCGGGCACGGCCATGATGGCGCCCGTTCCGTACTCCGCCAGCACGTAGTCCGCGGCCCAGACGGGCAGCTTCTCTCCGTTGAGCGGGTTCACGGCGTAGCGGCCCGTGAACACCCCGGTCTTCTCGCGTTCGGTGGCCTGGCGCTCGATCTCGCTCAGCGCCTTGACCTGCTCCTGGTACTCCTCCAGCGCCGGGCGCTGTTCGTCCGTGACCAGCTCGGCGGCCAAGGCGGCGTCCGCGGCGACCACGAAGAACGTGGCGCCGTGCAGGGTGTCGGGGCGGGTGGTGAATACGGTGGTCATCGCCGCGGGCTTGTTGCCCACGGCCTCGATGGCGAAGTGGACGTGGGCGCCCTCCGACCGGCCGATCCAGTTCTTTTGCATGGAGAGCACGCGCTCCGGCCAGTGGCCCTTGAGCTGCTCCATGTCCTGGAGCAGCCGGTCGGCGTAGTCCGTGATCTTGAAATACCACTGGTTCAGCGACTTCTTGGTCACCGGGGTGCCGCAACGCTCGCAGGCGCCGTTGACGACCTGCTCGTTGGCGAGCACCGTCTGGTCCGTGGGGCACCAGTTCACCGGGTGGTCCTTGCGGTAGGCCAGGTCCTTCTCGTAGAACCGGACGAACAGCCACTGGGTCCAGCGGTAGTAGTCGGGATCGGAGGTGTGCACGCGGCGGGACCAGTCGGCGCTGATCGCGTAGCGCTTGAAAGAGGCCGCCTGCGTCTCGATGTTCGCGTACGTCCACTCGCTCGGGTGTGCGTTGCGCTTGATCGCGGCGTTCTCCGCCGGGAGGCCGAACGAGTCCCAGCCGATCGGGTGCATAACGTCGTAGCCCAGCTGGCGCCAGTAGCGTGCCACGACGTCGCCCATGGCGAAGGCCTCGGCGTGGCCCATGTGCAGGTCGCCGGAGGGATAGGGGAACATGTCCAGCACGTAGCGGCGCTCGCGGCTTCCGTCGTCGAGCGGGGCGAAGACATTGAGCTTGTCCCAGACCGGCGCCCAGGTCGCTTCGATGGCCGCGGCGTCGTAGGCCTGTCCGGCCTCCTCGGACTGCCGGCTGGTGGTGCTGTTCTCGCTGGTCACTGGTGGTCTTCCTCGTTGAATCGGTGCCTCGGCGACCCGGGCCTACCCGCGGGGCGTTCAGGACAAACAAAAGCCCCTTGCATGCAAGGGGCTGCCGTACGGGGCGCGCGGTGTACTCAGCGCACCCCGTACGGCGGGGTAAGTAGGGACTTCCGTTCCATGTAGGAATCTTACCCCAGTCGCGGAGGCGGACGTCAGCGCACGTCGTCGTCGATCCAGTCGAAGGTGCGCGTCACGGCCTTTTTCCACAGTCGCATCTGGCGATCCCGCTCCTCGGGGTCCATGCGGGGTTCCCACCGCTTGTCTTCCGCCCAGTAGCTCTCCAGCTCCCCGAGGTCCTTCCAGAACCCGACGGCGAGGCCGGCGGCATACGCGGCGCCCAGCGCCGTAGTCTCGATCACCTTGGGCCGGACCACGGGCACCCCGAGAAGGTCGGCCTGGAACTGCATCAGCGCGTCGTTGGCGACCATGCCGCCGTCGACCCTGAGCTCGGTCAGCGCGACTCCGGCGTCGGCGTTCACGGCGTCCAAAACCTCGCGGGTCTGGAAGGCGGTGGCCTCCAGCGCCGCGCGGGCGATGTGGCCCCTGTTCGCGAAACGGGTCAGGCCCACGATCGCGCCGCGCGCATCCGGGCGCCAGTAGGGCGCGAACAATCCGGAGAAGGCCGGGACGATGTACACGCCCCCGTTGTCCTCCACCGTGGTCGCGAGGGTCTCGACCTCCGGAGCCGTCGAGATCATGCCGATGTTGTCGCGCAGCCACTGGATGAGCGAACCGGTGACCGCGATGGAGCCCTCGAGCGCATAGACGGGCCTCCCGTCGCCGAGCTTGTAGGCAACGGTGGTGAGGAGCCCGTTTTCGCTGCGGACGAGCTCCTCGCCGGTGTTGAAGATCAAGAAGCAGCCGGTGCCGTAGGTGTTCTTGGCATCGCCCTTCCCGAACGCGGCCTGCCCGAACGTTGCCGCCTGCTGATCGCCGAGGATGCCGGCGACGGGAACCTCGCGCAGCAACTGTGAACCGTGGACCTCCCCATAGACCTCGGACGAGGACTTGATGGCCGGCATCATCGAGCGTGGAACGCCGAAGTCGGCGAGGATCTCATCATCCCAATCGAGGGTCTTCAGGTCCATAAACAGGGTGCGTGACGCGTTGGTCACGTCAGTGATGTGGACACCACCGTCGGTGCCGCCCGTCAGGTTCCACGTCACCCACGTATCCGTGTTTCCGAACAGGAGCTCCCCACGTTCCGCCTGCCCGCGGGCGCCGTCGACGTTGTCGAGGATCCACTTGATCTTCGTTCCGGAGAAGTACGTCGCCAGCGGCAGTCCGACCCGGTCCTTGTAGCGGTCAACGCCGGCGTCCCCGGCAAGCTCGTCGACAATCGGCTGGGTCCTCGTGTCTTGCCAGACAATGGCGTTGTAGACGGGTTCGCCCGTGGTCCTGTTCCAGACCACCGTGGTTTCGCGTTGGTTGGTGATGCCCACCGCGACGATGTCGTGCCGCGTCAGGTTGGCCTTGGACAGCGCGCTTCCGACGACCTCCCGGGTATTTGCCCAGATTTCGGATGGGTCGTGCTCCACCCAGCCGGCCTTCGGGAAGATCTGCTCGTGTTCCAGTTGTCCGGTCGAGGCGATCCGGCCCTCGTGGTCGAACACGATGGCCCGTGTGCTGGTGGTCCCCTGGTCGAGCGCGATCACGTATTTCTCACTCATGTGCTTCACCTTTCGTTGTCACTTCGTTGTGTTGGGGAGGTGTTAGTAGAGGGCACCGGCGGCGAGTCCGGCTGCCGCGCCACCGAGGAGCGGTCCGACGACGGGGACCCATGAGTATCCCCAATCGCTGCTGCCCTTTCCCTTGATGGGCAGCAGCGCGTGGACGATGCGCGGGCCGAGGTCGCGCGTCGGGTTGATGGCGTATCCGGTGGGCCCGCCGAGGGAGGCGCCGATCCCGACGACCAGCAGAGCCACCGCCAGCGGACCCAAGCCCGAAGGCGTCTGCCCGAAGGAAGCAATCACGAAGACCAGCACGAAGGTACCGATCGCCTCGGTGGCCAGGTTCCAGCCGGGGTTCCGGATTCCGGGGCTCGTGGAGAAGACGGCGAGTTTGTTGGCGGCTTCCGGCTCGGCGTCGAAGTGCTGCTTGTACGCGACCCAACACGCGGCGGCTCCGAACATGGCGCCGGTGAGCTGCGCGCCGAAATAGGCCAACATGTTCAGCATGGTCTTGTCCACGCCGGGTGCGAACTCGGCGGCGTCGCCGTTCGCCATGAGGCCCACGGTCACCGCCGGGTTCAGGTGGGCTCCGGATGCCGCCGCGATGTAGACGCCCGCGAAGACTCCGAGCCCCCAGCCGAAGTTGACCAGCAGGAATCCTCCGCTGTTTCCCTTGGTGCCCGCGAGCGCGACGTTGGCGACGACGCCGCAACCGAGCAGCAGGAGCATGGCGGTGCCGAACATCTCGGCGCTGAATATGTGTAGAGACATCATTGACTCCTCGTGGTTTTTCCCGCGGCCACCGGATGTGGGGCGGGCGTGCGGGTGCCGCGGATGACTCCGCGGACCCCGGCGTTTCGGGGCGCTATGCCGGTTGGTGGCTGCCCTGGTGCGGGGCCAGCCCCCGACGCGTGCCGTTCCCGCCCAGCTGCGTGCGGTGCAACCGGAGCAGGGTGTCCTGCGCGTGTTTGATTTCATCCCGGGTCGTTTCGTCGTCCCACGCGAGATAGCGCGCCAGGACGCCCGCGGTCTCCTCCAGCATTTCCCTGGTCACTAGCCCGCGGAAAGCCAGCGAGGTGCGGCGGATGAAGATGTCGATCAGGCGGGTGGCCTGCTCCTGGGCCACGAAGTAGCCGAGTTCGCCGACCGTCAATTCATCGGTGGCGTTCAACGGGGCGTCGTTCGGGCCGCAATGCTCCAGCACGGCGTCGGCGCGCGTTCCGTGCCGCTCCAAGAGGATCTCCAGCCGACGGCGTTCCGCCAGGGAGGCCCGGGCGGCGAACCACTCCCCCAGCGACGCCGCGTCTTTCGGGTACCCGCGTCCGCCGCCGATGGCGAGGTCCTTCGTCGACACGGAACGCCGCTGGCCGGACTCCGAGAGGACGTCGTCGGCCAGGTGCTCCGCAAGCGCCCGGAAAGTGGTCCACTTCCCGCCGACGAGGGTCAGCATCGGCACTCCGTCGCCGAGCGTGCTTCTCTCGATGCGGTAGTCCCGGGAGACGAATCCGGGCTGCGTGCCATCGTGGCGCGGGAGCGGCCGGACGCCCGAAAAGGTGTGGACGATCGCATCGCGGCTGACTTCCAGGGCGGGGAAGACATGGTGGACGAGGTCGAGGAAGTAGTCGATTTCCGCATCCGTGCACACGGCGTCCCGGCTGATGTCGGCTTCGATGTCCGTCGTGCCCACCAGGACGCGGTCGCCCAAAGGATAGATCAGCACGATCCGTCCGTCCCTGTGCTCGAAGAAGATCTCGTTCCCTCCCGTCGCCTCCAGCAGTGCCGGGTGGTCCAGAACGATGTGGCTGCCCTTGGTTCCGCCCATGTGGGTCGTGGGCTTGCCGACCGACGCGTTGGTCGCATCCGCCCACGCCCCGGTCGCGTTGACGACCGTTCCGGCGCGGAACTTGAACTCCTCCCCCGTGATTTCGTCTCGCAGGACCACTCCCTCGGCTTCGTGGCGGGCCAGACTGAGGTAGTTGCTGGCACGCGCAGCGGGATTCGCCTCCAACCCCGACCTCAGAACGTCGAGTGTGAGCCGCTCGGGGTTGTGCACGGAGGCGTCGAAGTAGGTGGCGGTGTACTTCACGTCCCGGCGCAGCTGGGGTAGCGCCGCGAGGGATTTCCTGCGTCCGTGGAATGTGTGCCACGGCGTGTTGCGGGCCGTGGACAGGCCGGCGAAGCAGTCGTACATCACCAGGCCGGCCTTGATCAGCGCCGCGCCGCGTTCGGTGGGACGTCCGCTGCGGTGCGTCAGGAATCGAAGCGGCGCGCTGAGGATCCCGGAGAAGGTGGAGAAGACGGGAATCGTGGTCCGCAGCGGTTTGACATAATGCGGCGCGATGGACAGCAGCCCGTTCCTTTCGGCAACGGACTCCCGCACCAACCTGAACTCCCCGTTCTCCAGGTATCTAATGCCGCCGTGGATCATGTGGGACGAGGCGCCCGATGCCCCTTGGCAGTAGTCGCCGCGTTCCACCAGCGCCACGTCGACGCCTTGCAGCGCCAGATCGCGGAAAGTGGCGACGCCGTTGATTCCGCCCCCGATGACGAGCACGGCCGCCTCGGGACGGTCCTTGAAGTCCTGTACTTGCTGGCGGATTCGGGTGTTTTTGGGCACGCTGGGTCCTCACTGACATGGCTTTGGGGTTCTTGGCGGGGGACGTGTTCCCGTCCCGCATGAGTAGTCTTGGGAAAGGTGGACCAACACGTCAATGCGTATGCACGAATGTGCACTAATTCCAGGAACGGGACAGATTATGAGCGGCGACACACCATGAACGACGTCGGAAGTGGACGGATCGACCACGGGCGGCGGCACCCGCGCAGCCAGGGACAGGACGCCGATGTGTTGCGTGCCGCCCAGCTCTACTACATGCAGAACCTGACCATGGACGCCATCGCCCGCGAGCTGCGCGTGTCGCGGTCCACCGTGTCGCGGCTCCTGGGCAGGGCGCGCGAAACCGGGGTCGTGAGTTTCGTGGTCAACAAGGCCAGTTCGCCGACGCCTGAGTTGGAGCGTCGGCTCGCGGAGCGGTACGGGATCACCGTTCATGCCGTGCCCACCGATCGGGAGCTGAGCGAGGCGGACGTCCTGGAACGGGTCGCGGTGCATGCCGCAGGGATCCTGACGCGGCTGGTGGGTTCCGACATGATCATCGGTGTGGCCTGGGGCTCTACCGTCAGCGCGATCAGCCGCCACCTCAAGCCACATCCCACCCGCGGAACGGTCGTGGTGCAACTCAACGGATCCGGAAACGTGCAGTCGTCCGGCATCGCCTACGCCTCAGACATCCTGCAACGGTTCGGCGCGGCATACGGCGCCCGTATCGAACAGTTTCCCGTCCCGACGTTCTTCGACGACGCGCACACGCGTGAACTCATGTGGCGGGAACGGTCCATCACCAGGGTCTTGGATCTGCAGCGGCACATGGGGCTCGTCCTGTTCGGGCTGGGCACCGTAGACGCCGATGTCCCCAGCCACGTCTACCGGGGCGGCTACCTCACTCCGCGGGACCTCGAGGAAATCCGCGCCCGGGGCGTCGTGGGCGACGTCGCCACCACGTTCTTCACGGCGGACGGGGCGACGGATGCCATCGAATTGAACCGGCGATCCACCGGGCCTCCACTCGAGGTCCTGCGTCGTGTCCCCCGCAGGGTGTGCGCCGTGGCGGGCCGCTCGAAGGTACCGGCCCTCGCGGCGGCACTCGGCATGGGGCTGATCACGGATCTGGTCCTCGACGAGGCGGCGGCCGCGGAGCTCGCGGAGATCGCCGACGATCGGCACAACGACAACGACAACGACAACGACGATGGCGACCACGGCCACGGCCCCGGCTCCCGATAGGGTGGATTCCATGTCTTCCCGCCCGGACGCAACACTGGTCAGCACACACCGCATCCTGGGGGCGGACCTCAGGTGTTGGACCTACCCCGCCGCTGGCGCCCCCGCGGGAACCATCCTGGCCGTCCACGGATTCCGTGGCGACCACCATGGGCTCCAGCTCCTCGTCGACGCGCTGCCCGAGTACGCCGTCGTCGTGCCCGACCTGCCCGGTTTCGGGTACTCGACGCCGATGCGCGGCACGGCGCACGACGCGGCGGGGTACGCCGTAGCCGTCAGGGAACTGGCCGGACAGCTCGGGCTGGGGCCCTCGACGACCCTGCTCGGGCATTCGTTCGGAACCCTCGTCGCCGCCCGCCTGTTGGCCGACCATCCGGGGTCCTTCCGCCGGCTGGTGCTGGTCAACCCCATCTGCGAACCCGCGCTCGAAGGGTCCAACGCACTGATGTCCAAGGCGGCCGGCGTCTTCTACGCCGTCGGTTCCATGCTCCCGGCCGCGCTCGGCGAACCGCTTCTGCGTTGGAGACTCATCTCGGACCTCATGAGCCTGGCCATGACCAAGTCGCGCCACCGAGCGGTGCGCTCCTACGTCAAGGACCAGCACCGCCGCTACTTCAGCCGCTTCAACGGCCGGGACACGCTGCGCGAAGCCTATGCGTCCTCCATCAGCGGCACGGTGCTGCAAGTCGCGCCCCAGATCCCCGTGCCGACCCTCCTGGTCGCCGGCGCGCTGGACGAACTGGGGTCCGTCGCCGGCCAAAGGAGGCTGGCCGCGGGCTTCCGCTCCGCGGACCTGCGGGTCATCGAGGGGGTGGGCCACCTGATCCACTATGAGAAACCGTTGGAGGCCGCCGGCCACATCCGCGAGTTCCTGACGCGTTAGAGGACACCGTCGGGATCCACGCGCACGTTGACCACCGGATCGCGCTGGGCGGAGGAGACGGCCCGTTGCTTGCGCAGTTCGGCCGTGACGGCCGCCCCGTCGGCGTAGGGATAGAAGATGATCCACCGGTGGTCCCCGTCCTCCTCGATGACGGGGCCGTTCGTGCGCGCCGACGGGGGAAGGTCGAGCGAGGCCACGAAGCGGTCCGTCGCCGTGGCCGGGCCCGTTACGACGGCGGTGCGGACCGCGGGCGGCAACCCCAGTTCGCGTCGTTGGGCCAGCTCGCGCTCCGCGAAGACCGCCGGGTCCCAGCGCACCATCGCGCTGAGGGGATCCGAGGCGACGGCGGCGACCACCACGACTCCCCCGTCCTTGGAGGATCGGGCCAACGAGGCCGCTGCAAGCCAGCGGTGGAGCACGTCCTCGCCGGTGCGCAGGCCGTCGCGGGCCAACATCCGGTCTCCGTCCAGCAACAACACGGCGGCGTAGCCGCCCTCGGCGACCGGTTCGGCGCCCGGGGTCGCCACCACGACGGCGGGGCCCGGACCCACCCGCTCTCGGGGCTGCGCGCCCGTCGCGCTGACCACCGGCGCGCGCGGGAAGGCCCGGCCGAGCTCCTCCGCGGTCCGGTCGGCCCCGATAGTGCCGGCGCGCAGGCGGTGTCCCCCGCATTCGGGGCAGGTCCACACCGGCACCTGGACGCCGCACCAGCGGCAGGCGGGGACCGAACGCGCATCGCCGTATCCCAGCGGGCCGGCGCATTCCGCGCATCGCGCGCTTTCCCGGCACCGTTCGCAACGCAGGGCGGGAACGAAACCGGTACGCGCCACCTGCACCAGCACCGGCCCCGTGGACAGGGCGTCGGCGGCGGCCTTCCATGCGACCTGGGGCAGACGCGCGGCGTGCAACAGGGGGTCGCGCTCGGCCTGGTGCGAATCCGACGACGCGAGCACCCGGGGCGCGGCCGCACGCAGGGCCGCGCGCGGCGCGGCGAGCTCGGACGCCCACCCGGTCAGAACCAGCCGCTGGGCCTCGGCGCTACGGCCGTGCGCGGCGATGAGCAGTCCGCAGCCGGCCTCCCCCGCCCGGAGCAGGAGCGTCTCGCGGACATGGTGGTAGGGCGCCCTGGGTTCGGCGTGGCTCGAGTCGTGGTCCTCCCACAGCACGAGCAGACCGAGGTCGCCCACCGGAGCGAATGCCGCGGAGCGCGTGCCAACGGCCACCCTGACCTCGTTGCGCGCGGCGCGCAGGAAATTGCGGTAGCGCGGCGTCGCGCCGTCGTCGGCGGTGAGCCGGGCGTAGGAATCGGCGCCCGGCGTCACGTCGAGTGCGTCGGTGAGGCGGCGCAGGTCGCGGGCATCGGGGACGACGACGACGGCGCCGCGTCCGGAGCGCACGCAGGCCGCGACCGCGCCGGCCAGCAGCGCGGGCCAACCGCCGGGCTGGTTGGGCAGCACGCTCAGGACGGCGCGCGGCGAATCACCGGTGGCGAGGGCCGCCGTGAAGTCGGTGCCGCCGTCGTACGCGGCGAAAGGGTTCGCCGCGGTGTCGGGTGGGGTGTCGGGCACGGTGGCTGGGACCGCGCCCGGGAGGCTTTCGGCGGCGGAGTCGCGGGGCTCGCGCTCCACGCGGGCCATGCGCGGTGGAACGGCGCTCCGCACGACGTCGGCCACGGTGCCCGCGTAGCGTGCCGCTACGGTCTGGCACAGCCGGAGCACCTCCGGCGTCAGGACCACCTCCGCGGAGACGACCTTGTCCAGCGGTTGCAGCCGGACGCCCGGCTCCGCGTCCGCGCGGCGCTCCACGATGAACCCGGGCAGGTCCTGGCCGCCGAAACGCGCGCGCACGCGGACGCCGGCGCGCGCCGTCTCGGACAGCGCGGCGGGGACCAGGTAGTCGTAGAAACGATCCAGGTGCGGCACCTGGGTCTCCAGCAGGACGCGCGCCACCGGTAGGACCGCCGCGGCCTCCGGAGTGCCGGGCAACGGCTTGCCGACGTCGAACCCCTGCAGCAGCGAGGGCTGGCGCGCCTCCACGAACGGATCGCTCAGGCGTTGAAGTAGCTGCGCAGGGCGTCCGCGCGGTCCGTGCGCTCCCAGGTGAAGTCCGGCTCCTCGCGTCCGAAGTGCCCGTGGGCGGCGGTCCGCTGGTAGATGGGGCGCTTCAGGTCCAGGTCCTCGATGATGCCCAGCGGACGCAGATCGAAGATCTCGCGGATGGACTCCTCGATGCGCAGCGGATCCACCGTCTCCGTCCCGAACGTCTCCACGTACAGTCCCACGGGCCGGGCCACGCCGATCGCGTAGGCAACCTGGATCTCGGCACGCCGGGCGAGACCGGCCGCGACGACGTTCTTGGCGATCCAGCGCATGGCGTAGGCGGCCGAACGGTCGACCTTGGACGGGTCCTTGCCGCTGAACGCTCCGCCGCCGTGGCGGGCGAAGCCGCCGTAGGTGTCGACGATGATCTTGCGTCCGGTCAGGCCGGCGTCCCCGACGGGGCCGCCGATGATGAACGGTCCGGAGGGGTTCAGGATGATGCGTGTTTCGCTGATGTCCAGATCGGTTCCGGCGAGCACGGGCTTCACCACGAGCTCCATCAGGTCCTCCTGCAGCTGGGGCAGCAGGAGTTCGGTTGCGTGCTGGGAGGAAACGACGACCGTTTCCACGGACACCGGCCTGTCCCCGTCGTAGCCGATCGTCACCTGCGTCTTGCCGTCCGGGCGCAGAAGCGGCTGGAGTCCGGTCTTACGGACTTCGGTGAGACGTTCGGACAGCCGGTGGGCGAGGAAGATGGGGGTGGGCATGAGCACGGCGGTCTCGTCCGAGGCGAACCCGAACATGATGCCCTGGTCGCCGGCGCCCTGCAGGTCCCGCGGATCCTCCTGGATGCCTTCCCGGGCCTCCAGGGAGTTGAAGACGCCGTCGGCGATCTCCGGGGATTGCTGTCCGATCGAGACGGAGACGCCGCAGCGCGCGCCGTCGAAACCGTTTCCGGAGGAGTCGTAGCCGATGTCAAGTAGGGTCTGGCGGACCAGCTGCGGGATCTCGACATAGCCCTTGGTCGTGACCTCGCCGGCCACATGGACGAGTCCGGTGGTGGTGAGCGTCTCGACGGCTACGCGCGAGTCGGGGTCCTGGGCCAGCATGGCGTCCAGGATGGCGTCGCTGATCTGGTCGCAGATCTTGTCGGGGTGGCCCTCGGTGACCGATTCGGAGCTGAACAGGCGCAGGGCGGAATTGTCTCGAGTCACCGAACCACTCTACCGGTTCAGCACGTCCGAAATGACGCCCACAATCCCGGTGGCGACGCGTCCCTTGGGGCCCTCGAATTTGCGCGGACGCGCTCCGTCGGCGGCCAGCACGGTCACCGAATTGTGCTCGGTGCCGAAGACCAGGCCCTCGCCGACCTCGTTGACCACGAGGAGTTCACAGCCCTTCCGGGCCAACTTGCTGCGGCCGTGTTCCAAGACGGATCCCTCGGCGTCGCCGGTCTCGGCGGCGAACCCCACGATCATGCGCGGCAGTCGCGTGCGTACCGACTCGTCCGCGCGGCGCCGCACCAGCTCCGCGAGGATGTCCGGGTTGCGCACCAGCTCGATGGTGGGAGCAGTGCCGTCGTCCTGCTTCTTGATTTTGGTGCCGTTGTATGCGGCGGGCCGGAAGTCCGCGACGGCGGCGGCCATGACGAGCACGTCCGCGCCCTCGGCAGCGGCGTTGACGGCGTCGCGGAGCTCCAGGGCCGTGGAGGCGGTGGCCAACTCCACGCCCTCCGGGGCCGGTTGATCCATGTGCGCCGCGACGAAGCGCACGGTGGCGCCCGCGGCGAGGGCGGCCCGCGCGATGGCGCTTCCCTGCTTGCCGGAGGAGCGGTTGCCGAGGAACCGCACGGGGTCCAGCGGTTCGCGGGTCCCGCCGGCGCTGACGACGACGATGCGGCCGGCCAACGGCCCAGTGGCGCCGCCTCGCGGACCCGGTGCCTGCGCGGGGGCGGTTTCCGGTGGGGAGTGGGGATCGGCCGCTGGGAACGGCGCGTCGGCCACCGGGGACGCCGTGGTGCGACCGCCCGAGAGCAGCGGCGCGACGGCGTCGAAAAGTTCCTGTGCCTCGGGCAGTCGCCCGGCGCCGGAATCCTTCCCGGTGAGGCGGCCCACGGCGGGATCGATCACGACGGCGCCGCGCGAACGAAGTGTCTCGACGTTGGCTGCCGTGGCCGGGTGCTCCCACATCTCGGTGTGCATGGCAGGGGCAAAGACCACGGGACAGCTGGCCGCGAGAAGCGTGTTGGTGAGGAGGTCGTTGGCCAGTCCGGCGGCGGCCCGGGCCAACAAGTCGGCCGTGGCCGGAGCTACGACCACCAGGTCGGCCTCCTGGCCGAGCCGCACGTGGTTGACCGTGTCGACCGCGTCGAAGACGTCGGCGGTCACCGGTCGGCCCGAAAGCGCCTCCCACGTGGCCTTGCCGACGAATTCGAGGGCGGAACGCGTGGGAACCACGTCCACGGCGTGGCCGGCCTCCTTAAACAACCGCAGCAGCGACGCGACCTTGTAGGCGGCGATGCCGCCGCCCACTCCAAGGACGATGCGCTGCTGGGTTGCCATCGTTGCGAGGGCTACTCGGCGGGCTCTGCGGCGATGGGCGTGACCTCGAGCATGCCGTCGTTGATCTCACGGAGTGCGATCGACAGCGGCTTCTCGTTCAGCTTGGTGTCCACCAACGGGCCGACGTACTCGAAAAGTCCCTCGTGGAGCTGCGAGTAGTAGGCGTTGATCTGGCGTGCGCGCTTGGCCGAGTTGATGACCAGCGCGTACTTGGAATCGGTGGTCGTCAGCAATTCGTCGATCGGCGGATTGATGATGCCTTCAAGGTTCGTGGACACGAAGCCTCCAAATTCTGTGAGTTGTTCGTCGGTGCCGGTCCGCCGCTACCGCGTGTGCGGCGCGAGGCCCATGTGGGAAACCAGCTCGTCGGCCGCCCGCCGGACGTCGTCGTTCACGATGGTGACGTCGAATTCCGCTTCGGCAGCAAGTTCCAGTTTAGCCGTATCCAGGCGCCGCTGTTGTTCCGCCTCCGTTTCCGTGCCCCGGCCGGTCAGTCGGCGGACCAGTTCGTCCCACGACGGCGGCGCCAGAAACACGAATTTGGCCTCCGGCAGGCTCTCGCGGACCTGCCGCGCCCCCTGCAGATCGATCTCCAGCAGGACGTGGCGTCCGGCGTCGACGGCCTCCTGGACCTTCGAGCGAATGGTGCCGTAGCGATTCTGTCCGTGGACCACCGCCCATTCGAGCATGTCGCCGTCGGCAATGAACCTCTCGAAGTCCTCGGGCTGGACGAAGAAGTAGTGCACGCCGTCGCGCTCCCCCGGTCGAGGTGCGCGCGTGGTGGCCGAGACGGAGAGCCAGACCTCCGGGTAGTTGTCTCTGATGTAGGTGGACACCGTCCCCTTGCCAACAGCCGTCGGGCCAGCTAGTACGGTCACGTTCGGGTGGCTCTGCGCCGGCATGGTGTCCTTAGTTCGTTTTTGCCGCGGGAGGCGAATCGGCGAAATGCCCGACCAGTGCCGCCCGCTGTTTTCGTCCCAGTCCCCGCAGTCTGCGGTTGGGGGAAATTCCTATTCGCTCCATCAGGGCCGCCGCACGGATTTCACCGACGCCCGGCACCGACTCCAGCAGGTCGACCACCCGAAGGCGACCCACGGCCTCGTCGTCCGCCACGAGCGCCAGGATCTGCTGGATGTCCAGACGGCCTTTCCCGAAGTCCTCCTTCACCTGGGCGCGCCGGGTGCGGGAGGTCAGGGCCTTGGCCCGCGCCCTGGCGCGGTCCTCGTCCGACAATGACTTTAGTACCATAGCGCGCACCCCCGGTTGACTAGGAATTCACCGCGATTTCGGCGTTGCTTGAACCGAACCTAGCGAACCATGGGGCCACAATCAATGCCGGGCGGACGTGGGCCTAAAGAAGCTGGTCCCGCACACGCAGCGCCGCGCCGCGCAGCGAGTCCCGATCCGGACCCGCGCGGAGCACGTCGCGGCTGCTGGTCGCCAACACCTGTGGCCAGCAATCCGCGAACGCCGTCCGGAGGTCCGACGCCGTCGCACCCTGCGCGCCGAAGCCAGGTGCGAGCACGGGGGCGCGGGACGCCGCCAGGTCGATCCCCAGGCGTAAGAGGGCATCCCCGACGGTGGCACCCACGACGAGCCCGGTGGAGCCGAACGGCGAGGCTCCGGCGTTCTCCTCCCCCGTGGACTCGACGATCCGGCGGGCCACCGAATCGGAGCCGCCGACGTGTTGCACGGACGCACCCTCGGGATTGGAGGTCAGCCCCAACACGAAGACGCCGCGGCCGGTGGACGCGGCCAGGTCCAGGGCAGGGCGCAGGGATCCGAACCCGAGGTACGGACTGAGCGTGACGGCGTCGGCCGCCAGCGGCGAACCGTCGGCGAGCCAGGCCTCTGCGTAGGCGGCCATGGTGGAGCCGATGTCCCCGCGCTTGGCGTCGGCGATGGTGAGCAGACCCGCCTCGCGGCACGCCCGAAGCGTTTCCTCGAGCACGGCCATCCCCCGCGAACCGTGACGCTCGTACAGGGCGACCTGCGGCTTGATGGCAGCCACGTCGCCGGCGAGCGATTCGACGACGGACAGTGAAAAGGCGCGGAGGCCGTCGACGTCGTCCGCCAGACCCCAGGCGCCGAGCAACGACGCGTGGGGATCGATGCCGACGCACAACGGCCCGTGTTCCGCCATGGCGGCCGACAGGCGTTGCCCGAAGGGAACCCGCCCGTCCGCGCCGCCCGCCGGGCCGCTAGGCATCGACGGCCGCCTTGAGGTTCGCCGCGTGCTCCTGCAAGGACGTGACGGTCCAGTCGAACGAGCGCATCGCCGTGATGGCCTGGATCGCCGCCCCGAATTCGGCGACGGTCGTAATCACCGGGATGCCCACGGACGTCGCCGCGGCGCGGATCTCGTAGCCGTCCCCGCGCGCGTCCCCGCCGGAGGGTGTGTTGAGGATCATGTCGATCTTGCCGTCGGTGATCAGGTCGACGATGTTGTCCTCGCCCTCCGCGCTGCCCTCGCGCACCTTGCGCACCACGGTGGCGGAGATGCCGTTGCGGCGCAGCACCTCGGCGGTGCCGCCCGTGGAGACCACCTCGAAACCGAGGTCGGCCAGGTGCTTGACCGGGATGATGATGGAGCGCTTGTCGCGGTTGGCCACGGAGACGAACACCTTGCCGCTGGTCGGCAGGGGGTTGTTCGCTCCCGCCTGGGCCTTCGCGAACGCCGTGTCGAAGTACTTGTCGATGCCCATGACCTCGCCGGTGGAGCGCATCTCCGGGCCGAGCAGGGAGTCGACGACGCGGCCCTCCGGCGTGCGGAAGCGCGCGAACGGCAGCACGGCCTCCTTCACGGAGAAGGGAGCCTCCTCCGGCAGCGAGGAGCCGTCGCCGGTCTCCGGAAGCAGGCCGTGGACATGGCGCAGGTCCGCGATGGACACGCCCATGCCAATCAGGGCGGCTGCCTTGGCCAACTGCACGCCGGTCGCCTTCGAGGTGAAGGGCACCGTGCGGGAAGCCCGCGGGTTCGCCTCGATGACGTAGAGGATGTCGGATGCGAGGGCGAACTGGATGTTGATCAGGCCCCGCACACCCACGCCGTCCGCGATCACACGCGTCGCCTCGACGACACGCCGGCAGACGTCCGTGCCCAGCGTGATCGGCGGCAGGACGCAGGCGGAGTCGCCCGAGTGGATCCCGGCCTCCTCGATGTGCTCCATGATGCCGCCGACGTACAGGTCGGTGCCGTCGTAGAGGGCGTCGACGTCGATCTCGATGGCGTCCTCGAGGAACCGGTCCACCAGCACGGGGTGGTCCTCGGTGATCTCCGTGGCGTTGGTGATGTAGCGCAGCAGGTTGGGCTCGTCGTAGACGATTTCCATGCCGCGGCCGCCCAACACGTAGGAGGGCCGCACCAGCACCGGATACCCGATCTCGTCGGCGACGCGCTTGGCGTCCTCGAAGGAGACGGCGGTGCCGTTCTTCGGGGCGGTCAGGCCGCCGGCGTCCAAGACGCGCTGGAACGCGCCGCGGTGCTCGGCCAGTTCGATGGCCTCCGGCGACGTGCCGAGGATGGGGACGCCGGCGTCGGCGAGGTCCTGGGCGAGCTTCAGCGGGGTCTGGCCACCGAGCTGGACGAAGACGCCGAGGACGCCGCCGGTCTCCTGCTCGGCGTGGATGACCTCCAATACGTCCTCGAGGGTGAGCGGCTCGAAGTACAGGCGGGTGGAGACGTCGTAGTCAGTGGAGACGGTCTCCGGGTTGCAGTTGACCATCACGGTCTCGTAGCCGGCGTCGCGCAGGGCCATCGTCGCGTGGACGCAGGAGTAGTCGAACTCGATGCCCTGCCCGATGCGGTTCGGGCCGGAGCCGAGGATGATGATCGACGGCTTTTCGTGCGTGCCGACCTCAGTCTCCTCGTCGTAGGAGGAGTAGTGGTACGGCGTGTAGGCCTCGAACTCGGCGGCGCAGGTGTCCACCGTCTTGTAGACCGGGCGTACACCCAGGGCGTGACGCACTCCGCGGACCACGGGTTCCGGCGTGTTGGTGAGGGCGCCGATCTGGGCGTCGGAGAACCCGTGGCGTTTGGCCAGGCGCAACGTGTCCGCGGTCAGCGCACCCGAAGCGCGGATCGTCTCCGCCGTCTCGTTGATCAGGGCCAGCTGGTCCAAGTACCACGGGTCGATCGCCGTCGCCTCGTGGACCTCCTCGATGGACGCGCCGCCGAGCAGGGCGCGCTGAACGCGGTAGAGACGCTCAGTGCTTCCCTTGCGCGAGGACTCGAGCATCTCGGGGATCTCGGCCGCGTCGGGGGCGTCGAAGGCCAGTTCGGCGTTCTTCTGCTCCAGCGAGCGCAACGCCTTCTGCAGCGCCTCGGTGAAGTTGCGCCCGATGGCCATGGCCTCGCCGACGGACTTCATGGTGGTGGTGAGTGTCTTGTCGGCCGCCGGGAACTTCTCGAACGCGAACCGCGGGACCTTGACGACGACGTAGTCCAGGGTGGGCTCGAACGACGCCGGGGTCTTCTTCGTAATGTCGTTGGGGATCTCGTCCAGCGTGTAGCCCAGGGAGAGCTTCGTGGCGATCTTGGCGATGGCGAAGCCGGTGGCCTTCGACGCCAGCGCGGAGGAGCGCGAGACGCGCGGGTTCATCTCGATGACGACGACGCGCCCGGTGGTCGGCTCGATCGCGAACTGGATGTTGCAGCCGCCGGTGTCGACGCCGACCTCGCGGATGACCGCGATGGAGATGTCGCGGAGCTTCTGGTACTCCCGGTCGGTCAGCGTCATCGCGGGGGCCACCGTGATGGAGTCGCCCGTGTGGACGCCCACCGGGTCGAAGTTCTCGATGGAGCAGACGACCACGACGTTGTCGTTCTTGTCGCGCATCATCTCCAGCTCGTATTCCTTCCACCCGAGGATGGACTCCTCCAGAAGCACCTCGGTGGTCGGCGAGTACTGGAGCCCGGCGCCGGCGATGCGGCGCAGGTCTTCGGCGTTGTAGGCCATGCCGGAGCCGAGGCCGCCCATGGTGAAGGACGGACGGACGACGACGGGGTAGTTCAGTTCCTCCACCGCGGCGAAGGCCTCGTCCATCGTGTGCACGATGACCGATTTCGCGGACTCCGCACCGCAACGTTCGACGACGCCCTTGAACTTCTCGCGGTCCTCACCGAGTTCGATTGCCTCGATGTTCGCGCCGATCAATTCCACGTTGTACTTCTCCAGCACGCCGTTCTTGTCCAGGGCGATGGCCGTGTTCAGCGCGGTTTGTCCGCCCAGGGTCGGGAGGACCGCATCGGGACGCTCCTTGGCGATGATCATCTCGACGACCTCGGGCGTGATCGGCTCGACGTAGGTGGCGTCGGCGAACTCGGGGTCGGTCATGATGGTGGCCGGGTTGGAGTTGACGAGGATGACCCGCAGGCCCTCCTCCTTCAGCACGCGCAGGGCCTGCGTGCCGGAGTAGTCGAATTCGGCCGCCTGGCCGATGACGATCGGGCCCGACCCGATGACCAGGACGGACTTGAGGTCTTCGCGCTTGGGCATTAGTTCTCTTCCTTGGAGTCGGACGCGGTGCCGTTCTTGGCCTGGGCCATCACGTCGATGAAGCGGTCAAAGAGGTACGCGGAGTCGTGCGGACCGGCCGCCGCCTCCGGGTGGTACTGGACGGAGAAGGCGGGGATGTCGAGGCAGCGCAGGCCCTCGACGACGTCGTCGTTCAGGCTGACGTGGCTGACCTCAACCCGGCCGAAACGCGACTCGGGCGCGGCCAGCGCGCCGTCCAGCGGCGCGTCGACGGCGAAGCCGTGGTTCTGGCTGGTGATCTCCACCTTGCCGGTGGTGCGGTCCATCACGGGCTGGTTGATCCCGCGGTGTCCGTAGGGCAGCTTATAGGTGCCGAAGCCCAGCGCACGTCCCAGGATCTGGTTGCCGAAGCAGATGCCGAAGAACGGCAGGCCGCGGTCCAGGACCTCACGGAGCAGGAGGACCTGGGCGTCGGCGGTGGCCGGGTCGCCCGGGCCGTTGGACATGAAGACCCCGTCCGGCGCGAGCTCCAGCACGTCCTCCACGGTCGACGTTGCGGGAAGCACGTGCACGCGCACCCCGCGCTCGGCGAACCGGTGGGGGGTCATCGACTTGATCCCGAGGTCGAGCGCCGCCACGGTGTACAGCGGCTCGGCGTCCCACCCGCGGTCGGCCGGTTCCACGGTGTACGCGGCGTCGATGCTGACTTCCTCCGCGAGCCGCGCGCCCTTCATGTCGGCTTGGGCGCGGACCTCGGCCAGCAGATCGGATTCCGGGCGGCGCGCGGACTCGCCGGAGAAGACCCCGGCCTTCATGGCGCCGCGTTCGCGGAGGTGGCGGGTGATCGCGCGCGTGTCGACACCCTGGATACCGACCACGCCCTGATCCACCAACTCGTTGTCGAGCGAGCGCTCGGAACGCCAGTTGGAGGGACGCCGCGCGGCGTCGCGGACGATGTATCCGGCGACCCAGATGCGCCGGGACTCGGCGTCGTCGGCGTTCACGCCGGTGTTGCCGATGTGCGGGGCCGTCTGGACCACGATCTGGCGCGCGTAGGAGGGGTCCGTGATGGTCTCCTGGTAGCCGGTCATGCCGGTGGAAAACACGGCTTCTCCGAGGGCGGTTCCGACGGCGCCGTAGGGGCTTCCGCGGAAGACGCGGCCGTCCTCGAGCACCAGGACGGCGGGTTCGGTGGTGGTCTGTGCACTCACTGGGTGTCCTTCTCTTCTGCGGGGATCTTGGGGGTGGTCGTGATGGTGTCGGCGGCGGTGCCCGCGAGGGCCGTGACGGCCGATGCGAGCGGCACCATGTCGGCGGGGCGGCGGGGACGGAATCCGGTGTCCACCTCGTGGTCTCCCAACCGCCAGGAGAGGACCAGCAACCCGTTCTTCTCCACGAACTTTCCGGCCATGCCGGATTCGCGTCGGACGCCGGACAGCTCGGCCCGCCCGATGTAGAGGTTCGGCGCTCCGTTCCGAACGAACAGCAGTCCGTCCGGGTGGACTTCGAGGACCGCATTGGATTTAAGCCCGAGCGAATGGACGGCGATCCGGTCCAACCAGTCCCCCGCCGCCGTCGTGCTGACGTACTGTCCCTCGGCGGACACGGAGGGAGCCCCGAGGTCGCCGGGCGCGGGCTCGGGCGCGGCGACGTCGGACTGGCGTCGGAGGCGGTTCCGCCACCCAAGCGCGATCAGTAGCACGAGCACGACGCAGATGGCCGCCGTGACCAGGATCGCGGGAAGGTACTGGTTCATCAGAGGGTGCCTTCCGCCGGGCGTGGCGAGTTCAGTTCGCCTTCCAGCACGGTGGGGAAGCCGTGGAAGAACGTCGCCACGACGGCGCCGGGCAGTTCGAGTCCGGCGAACGGAGAGTTGCGGCCCATGGTGGCCATGGCGGCGGGGTCCACGGTCCAGCGGGCGGCCGGATCAACCAGGACGAGGTTGGCCGGTTCGCCCGCCTCGAGCGGGCGCCCCTGGTCCTCGACGAGGCCGATCCGGGCGGGAGCGGTTGACGTGACGCGGGCGAAGTCAGCCCATGTCATCATGCCGGTCTCGATCATGGCGTGCTGGACCACGGAGAGGGCCGTCTCCAGACCCGTCATTCCCATGGCGGCCTGTGCCCACTCGCATTCCTTCGCCTCGCTCGGGTGCGGGGCGTGGTCGGTGCCGACGATGTCGATCGTTCCGTCGGCCAGGGCCTCGCGCAGTGCCATGACGTCCACTTCGCGGCGTAGCGGTGGGTTGACCTTGTACACCGGATCGTAGCTGCGCACGAGTTCGTCGGTGAGGAGCAGGTGGTGCGGCGTGACCTCCGCGGTGACCCGGATGCCGCGCGCCTTGGCCCAGCGGATGATGTCCACGCTGCCGGACGTCGAGACGTGGCACACGTGAAGGCGCGAATCTACGTGTTCGGCCAGCAGCACGTCGCGGGCGATGATAGCCTCCTCGGCGACGGCCGGCCATCCGACCATCCCGAGTACGGCCGAAACCTCGCCCTCGTTCATCTGGGCGCCTTCGGTCAAGCGAGGCTCCTGCGCGTGCTGGGCGATCACCCCGTCGAAGGCCTTGACGTACTCGAGCGCGCGCCGCATGATCACGGGATCGTGGACGCACAGGCCGTCGTCGGAGAAGACGCGAACGCGCGCCCGGGAGTCGGCCATGGCGCCCAGTTCGGAGAGCTGTTCGCCCGCGAGTCCCACCGTGACCGCACCGACTGGGCGGACGTCCGCCCAGCCGCTGCGCCGACCCAGGCTCCAGACCTGCTCGACGACGCCGGCGGTATCCGCGACCGGGTTGGAGTTGGCCATGGCGTGTACGGCGGTGAACCCGCCCAGCGCGGCGGCACGCGTCCCGGTCTCGACCGTTTCCGCGTCCTCCCGGCCGGGCTCGCGCAGGTGGGTGTGGAGGTCGACCATGCCGGGAAGGGCGACGAGGCCCGCCGCGTCGACCACCATGGCGGACGCCGCCCGCGGGTCCGCCGATGCAGCTTCGCCGACCGCCGCGATGGTGCCGCCGCTGAGCAGCAGGTCGGCGGCACCCTCGCCGAGGATGGAGGCGCCACGGATGAGGAAGTCGCCGGTGGTGGTGGTGTTGTTCATGGGTGTCTCCGGTTTCTAGGTCGTGGGTCCGCGGTTGTTGTCGCCGGACAGAAGCAGGTAGAGCACGGCCATCCGCACGGAGACGCCGTTGCGCACCTGGTCCAGCACGGTGGACCGGGACGAATCGGCGGCGCCGGAGGAGATCTCCAGTCCGCGGTTCATCGGGCCCGGGTGCAAGATGACGGTGTCGTGCAAGCCGCGCTCGTCGAGGGCCGCCAGGCGGGTGTCGTCGAAACCCCAGCGACGGGAGTACTCGCGCGTGCTGGGGAAGAACGAAGCGTTCATCCGCTCTCCCTGCACGCGGAGCATCATGACCGCGTCGGGTCCCTGGGCCAGGGCGTCGTCGAGGTCGTAGTTGATGGTGCACGGCCAGGAGCCGGCCCCGACGGGCAGGAGCGTGGGGGGCGCGACCATGGTGACCTCGGCCCCCAGCGTGCGCAGCAACCACAGGTTGGACCGGGCCACACGCGAGTGCAGGATGTCCCCGACGATGACGATCCGCATTCCCGCCAGGTCCGCACCGAGCGACGACCCGCCGCGCACACGCGACCAGTGCCGGCGCAGCGTAAACGCGTCGAGTAGTGCCTGCGTGGGGTGTTCGTGGGTACCGTCGCCGGCGTTGACCACGGCGGAGGAGATCCAGTCGGTGGCGGCGAGCCTTGCCGGCGCGCCGGATGCCCAGTGGCGGATGACGACGGCGTCGGCGCCGATCGCCTCCAGCGTCTGGGCCGTGTCCTTCAGCGATTCGCCCTTGGAAACCGAGGATCCCTTGGCCGCGAAGTTGATGACGTCGGCCGAGAGCCGTTTGGCGGCGGCCTCGAACGAAATGCGCGTCCGGGTGGAGTCCTCGAAGAAGAGGTTCACCACGGTGCGGCCGCGCAGCGCCGGTAGCTTCTTGATTTCCCGCGTCCCGACGGCGGCCATTTCCTCCGTGATGTCCAGGATGCGGATGGCGTCCTCGCGGCCGAGGTCCTGCGTGGACAGGAGATGCCTCATGCGGGTCCCTCGATGACGACCTCGTTGATGGCCCGGCCCTCTTCCGTATCCGTCTCCTGCAGGCGGACGCGCACCTTCTCGCTGGTGGCGGTCGGGAGGTTCTTGCCGACATGGTCCGCCCGGATCGGTAGCTCGCGGTGGCCCCTGTCCACCAGCACTGCCAGGCGGACGATGCGGGGGCGCCCGATGTCCGCCAGGGCGTCGAGCGCGGCGCGCACCGTGCGGCCCGAGTACAGCACGTCGTCGACTATGACGACCACCTTGCCGTCGATGCCGCCGGGCGGGAGCTTGGTGGGCGACGGCGTCCGGGAGGTTCCGTGGCGCAGGTCGTCGCGGTACATGGTCACATCCAGCTGGCCGACGATGGCCTCGGCGTCGATGTTGCCCTCCGCCTCCGCGATACGGCGGGCCAGCCGCTGGGCCAGCGGATAACCGCGACGCGGGATGCCCAGCAGAACCAGGTCCCGGGTGCCCTTGTTGCCTTCGATGATCTCGTGGGCGACGCGCGTGAGGACGCGTTCGATATCGCCCGCGGACAATACCGTCCGCGCGTTTTTCGGCTCGTTGACTCCGGGCCGCTGTGTTGCGCCTGCAGTGTCCAAGTTGCCGCCTCCTTCCCCGCCTCACAGGACGGCATTTAAAGGGTGACTGCCTCGTCAAAATTACCACAGGGCCGCATCGACCTAAGCTGGGTGGCATGAGCCTTTCCTCACACGGCGACACCCCGGACGATTCGCGCTCGGCGGTACCCGCGGTGCCCCCTCCCTGGCCCGGTCCCCGGCCCGCGCAACCGGTGGCGCCGCTGATGGACCGCCTGGTCAGGTTCGCGGACTCCCGCGCCTCGGCGTCCTTTGTGCTGTGTGTGGGTGCACTGGTCTACGTGGGGAACATCCTCGCCGACAACTTCGGCCGCGACATTCTGCTACCGTTGGCGTTCCTGGCGATGGTTCCGTTGGCCATCTGCCTGGCCGGGCTCTGGTGGGTGGACCGTTGGGACCCGGAGCCGAAGAGCGCCGTGGCGCTGGCCCTCATTTGGGGCGCAGGGGCGTCCGTGGGAGGCACGCTGCTGCTGGGCCGCTTCGTCTTCGCGCCGATCGTCGCCGCGACGGACATCGCCGAACCGGGCCTCTTCGGGGCCGTCGTCCAGGCGCCGGTTGTCGAGGAACTGGCCAAGGGCCTGGGCGTGCTGTTGATCTTCCTCGTGCGCGGCTCGCACTTCGACGGCCCGGTGGATGGGATCGTCTATGGAGGGGCCGTTGGCGCCGGATTCGCCTTTACGGAGAACATCCTCTATTTCGCCAGTGCCACCGCGGCCGGCGGCGACGCGGTTGCTGAAATGTTTGTCATGCGGGGACTCTTCTCGCCGTTCGCGCACGTGCTGTTCACCGCGTGGACGGGGTTCGCCCTGGGCCTGGCCGCGTCCCGGGGGCACCGCCGGTGGTGGGTACGCTATTTCATCGTGGGCCTGGTTCCCGCGATCCTCGGGCATTTCCTGTGGAACGGCGGGCTGGCCGTCTTCTTCCCGGATTTCTGGTCGTTCTACGTGCTCCTGCAGGTGCCGCTCTTCATCTGCGCGGTGGTTGCCGTCTGGCTCCTGCGCCGCGCGGAACGGCGCCTGACCGAACGCCGTCTCGGCGACTACCGGAAAGCCGGCTGGTTCACGGACCGCGAGGTCGCGATGCTCTCAACCGCGGCCGGCCGGAGGGCCGCCGCCTCGTGGGCCCGCGGGTACGGCGCCGGCGGCCTGATGCGGGACTTCACGACGACGGCGGTGCGCTTGGCCGCGGAGCGCCACCGGATCGTCCGTGGGCACGGGGTGGAGGCGGCCCAGCGTCAGGAGCAACTGCTGCTGCAGCGTGCACTGCGCCAGCGCCAGCAGTTGCTGGCCCAGGTCGGTGCCCCGCGCTGAGACGAAAGCGCGGGCCGGACCCCATGGGGTCCGGCCCGCCAGGTCAGCAGTGTCGCGGGCTACGCCAGCAGCGTCGGTTTGAGCTGCTGGATGCGGCCCAGCAGCCCGTTGATGAACTCCGGCGACTCGTCGGTCGAAAGGACGCGGGCCAGGCCCACCGCCTCGGCGACCGCAACGCCGTCGGGCACGTCGTCGTTGTAGAGGAGTTCCCACGCGCCGATGCGCAACACGGTGCGGTCGACCGCCGGCATGCGGTCGAGCGTCCAGCCCTTGGCGTAGGTGCCGAGGATCTCGTCGATGCGGTCGATCTCGGACATCACGCCCTCGATCAGGGTGACGGTGTACTCGTTGACGGTGATGTCGGTGGCCTCACGGCGAAAGCGCAGTGCCTCCAGCGGCGAAACGTCGCGCTGCTCCGACTCGAACAGTATGTCCAGGGCCCGGCGCCGGGCCTTGGTCCGTGCGCTCACTAGTTGACTCGACCGAGGTAGTCGCCGTTGCGGGTGTCGACCTTGACCTTGGTGTTCTGCTCGACGAACAGCGGAACCTGGATCTCGTAGCCTGTCTCCACGGTGGCCGGCTTGGTGCCGGCGGAGGAGCGGTCCCCCTGCAGGCCCGGCTCGGTGTACGTGATCTCCAGGACCACCGAGGCCGGCAGCTCCAGGTACAGCGGGGAGCCCTCGTGCATGGCAATGGTGACGATCATGCTCTCTAGCATGAAGTTCGCTGCGTCGCCGACGATCTCGCCGGGGACGGTGACCTGGTCGAAATCGGATGTGTCCATGAACACGTAATCGGCGCCGTCCTGGTACAGGTACTGGTACTCGCCGCGATCGACCGTGGCGGTCTCGATCTTCAGTCCGGCGTTGAAGGTCTTGTCGACGAGCTTCCCGGAGCGGACGTTGCGCATCTTGGTGCGGACGAAGGCGCCACCCTTGCCGGGCTTCACGTGCTGGAACTCGACGATGTTCCAGAGCTGACCCTCCAGCTTGAGGACCGTGCCGTTCTTGATGTCGTTAGTTGTTGCCACGAGAACTCTCTCTGTTGTCGCCCGGACCCGAAGCCGCGCTGGCGTTCGGCCTCGCCACAGACGGCGGAGGGCAGATTGTCAAAAAACCATCTACAAGTCTACCGCACGGTGGCGGCGCGGCTCTCGGCCGCCTCGAGGGAACGCCGGGCAAGTTCGATTCGGCGGGGAAGGGCGCCGGCCTCGGTGTGGAGCGCGAGCGCCGTGCGGAACCGCTGGATTGCGGCGCGCGGATCGCCCGCGGTGTACTGCAGGATGCCGAGGTACTGGTGGAGCATGGCCTCGTGTCCGGTGCCCCCGAACTCCTCCAGAAGCTTTCGCAACCGCCGGATGGCGCGATCCGTGTCGCCGGACGCGCGGATGACGTCGGCGTCCAGCATGCGCATTCGGATGTTGCTCGGGTCGGCCAGGCGCGTCTCGGCCACGACCTCGGCGGCCGCATGGTGGTCGCCACGGGCTATCAGCACGACGACCTTGTCGCAGGGATCATCGCCCGCCAGCAGTCCGTCGGCGAGTTCCTCGTCGACGACCCGCGGCAGGAGCGTCTCCGGATCGCGGCCGATGCCGGGGACGTTGGTCTCGATCCAATCCGTGCCGCCGCTCACTCGGCGATCTCCTGGTAGGCGGCGAAAAGCAGGGAGGTATCGGGGACCTCCAGGATGCCGGGCTTGGCAAGGCCGTCGAGGACCACGAAGCGCAGCAGGTCCCCGCGGGCCTTCTTGTCGCGGCGCATGCCGTCCAACAACGCGGCCCAACGGTCCCTGCGGTAGGCCACCGGCAGGCCCAGGGAGCCCAGCACCGACTTGTGCCGGTCGGCTAGTTCATCCGGAATGCGTCCAACCGACCGCGCCAGTTCGGCCGCGAACACCAGTCCGATCGAAACGGCGGCGCCGTGCCGCATCGAATAGCGCTCGGCTAGTTCGATCGAGTGGCCCAGGGTGTGGCCGTAGTTCAGGAACTCCCGGCGGCCGGACTCCTTGAGGTCCTCGGACACCACCTCAGCCTTCACCCGCACGGCGCGTTCGATGATTTCGCGCAGTTCGGCGGTCCCGGCCGTGGCCGCTGCCGCCGGATTCGTCTCGATGATGTCCAGGATGGCGGGATCCGCGATGAAGCCGCACTTGACCGCCTCGGCCAGACCGGTGACGAGTTCGTTCTTCGGCAGGGTATCCAGGGTATCCAGGTCCGCCAGCACCGCGGCCGGGGGGTGGAAGGCACCCACGAGGTTCTTACCCTCGGCCGTGTTGATGCCCGTCTTGCCCCCGACGGCCGCGTCGACCATGCCCAGGAGGCTGGTGGGAATGTGCACCACCTTGACGCCCCGGAGCCAGGTGGCGGCCACGAACCCCGCGAGGTCCGTTACCGCTCCCCCGCCGACGGCGACGATCGCGTCCGACCGCGTGAAGTCGTTCTGCCCCAACACCTGCCAACAGAAGGAGGCAACCTGGATGTGCTTGCCTTCCTCGGCGTCCGGGATCTCGGCGGTGAGGGCCTGGAAGCCCGCCGAATCGAGTTCGGCCTTGACGGTGTCGCCCGTGGCGCGCAGGGCGCGCGGGTGAACGACAAGCACCTTGCGCACGCGCTCCCCGAGAATCTCCGGCAGCCTACCCAGCAGCGCATTGCCGATGACCACGTCGTAGTTCGCCGCCGGCGTCGTTCCGGTGACGGCGATCGTCGTCGCTGTGGTGTTCATCAGGGTTTGCCTCCGTGCTCTGCGGTGCGACGCCGGTAGACGTCGCCAATGGTCGTGGCGATCTGCGCCGGGGTACCGGCGCGCGCGTCCACCGTCAGGCGGGCGCATTCGCGGTAAAACGGTTCGCGGGCGGTGAAGATCTCGGTCCAGCGAGCCAGCGGATCTCCCGCCAGGAGCGGACGCGCCCCGGCATGGCGGATCCGGGGGCCCACGGTGGCGATGTCCGTCTCGAGGTACACCGTGAAGCGCTCGGCGAGCAGGACGCGGTTTTCGGCGTCCAACACGGCGCCCCCGCCGGTGGCCACGACGGCATCCCCCGCCTCGGCGGCCTTCCGCAAGGCCTCGGATTCGGCGGCGCGGAAGGCGGCCTCTCCGCCCGCGGCAAAGATGCCGGGGATGGGGCCGTGGGCGGATTCGACTTCGGCGTCCGTATCGATGAAGCGCACCCGCAGTTGTCGGGAAAGCTCTCGCGCGATCGCGGTTTTTCCGGTGGCCATGGGGCCGACCAGGAAGATCCCACCGCGCATTACGGGCGAACCGTCCCCAATGACTCGGGGATGGCGGCGAGGTACGCGTCCACGTTGCGGCGGGTTTCGGCGACGGAATCGCCGCCGAACTTCTCCAGGACCGCCTGGGCGAGTACCAGTGCCACCATGGCCTCGGCGACCACGCCCGCGGCCGGGACCGCACAGACGTCGGAGCGCTGGTGGTGCGCCTTCGCCTCGTCGCCACTGACGACGTCGATGGTCCGCAACGCGCGGGGCACGGTGGCGATGGGTTTCATGGCGGCACGGACCCGCAGGACCTGGCCGATGCTCATGCCACCCTCGATGCCGCCGGCGCGGTTGGTGGCCCGCTCGATGACGCCGTCTCCGGCGCGGACGATTTCGTCGTGGGCGGCCGAACCGCGGCGGGCGGCCGTGAGGAAACCGTCGCCGACCTCGACTCCCTTGATCGCTTGGATGCCCATGAGCGCGGCCGCGAGGCGGGCGTCGAGCCGCCGGTCCCAGTGAACGTAGGAGCCCAATCCGGGCGGAAGATTGTAGGCGAGGACTTCGACGACCCCTCCGAGGGTCTCGCCTTCCTTGTGGGCGGAGTCGACCTCGCTGACCATCGCGTTGGACGTCTCGCGGTCGAAGCAGCGCAGCGGGTCGTTGTCCAGTGCGACGACGTCGGACGGGCCGGGAAGGTCCGACCCCTCGGGCACGGAAACGGTGCCGACGGACACGGTGTGGCTGACCAAGCGGATGTCCAGTGTCTCCAGGAACGAAGCCGCGATGGTTCCCAGCGCCACGCGGGCCGCCGTCTCGCGGGCACTGGCGCGCTCAAGGACGGGGCGGGCGTCGTCGAACCCGTACTTCTGCATGCCGGTGAAATCGGCGTGGCCGGGTCGGGGACGCGTCAGGGGCGCGTTACGGGCCAGATCCTCCAGGATCTCGGGATCCACGGGATCGGCGGACATGACCTGCTCCCACTTGGGCCACTCCGTGTTTCCGACCTCCACGGCGACCGGGCCGCCCTGGGTGAGTCCATGGCGCACGCCACCGACGAACGTCACCTGGTCACGCTCGAACTTCATCCGGGCGCCACGGCCGTAGCCCAGGCGCCGCCGGGCGAGCGCGTCGCCCACGGCGTCCGTGGTGATGGGTACGCCCGCGGGCAGTCCCTCAAGAATTCCTACCAAGGCGGGCCCATGGGATTCGCCCGCCGTCAACCAACGCAACATGACCTCCATACTGCCACGACGCGGGCCTACCGAACGGGACGGGCTACGCCCACTGCGTCACACATCACGTTTGTGACTTGCTTCCGCTGGTCCTCCGTGCCGCCCGAAAAGAGCCTGACCTGCTCGACGGCCTGGTGGACCAGCATCGACAATCCCCCGGCGGTTCGCCCGCCGGCTTTCGACCAGGCCTCGGCGAGTTTGGTGGGCCAAGGGTCGTAAACGACGTCCAACAGTGCGGCATCCGGCCGTATGGCATCCACCCGGAGGTCCGCGAGAAGCCCGTCGGCCGCGCCTGCGGGAAGGGTGGAGACGACGGCGTCGTACTCCCCCATCCGAGCGCCGGCGGACGGCGCGTCGAGTGCGCGTGCCTCGAGGCCGAAGCTCCGGGCCAGCTCGACGCACTCGGCGGCGCGCGCGGCGGAGCGGACCACGAAGTCCACTCCGTGCGCGCCGAGAAGGTGCGCCGCGGCGGTCGCGGCGGTGGCCGTACCTCCGGCACCCAGGATGGCGATACGTCCGGGCGACGTCAGCCCCAGGTCGGCGAGGGCGCGGACCACTCCGTCGACATCGGTATTCTCCCCGTGGAGCCGAACGCCGTCGGGTCCGCCGTCCACCACGATGGTGTTGAGCGTGCCGAGCCGGGAGACGCGCTCGGACACGGAGTCCATGAAGGGGACCAGTGCGCGCTTGAGAGGCATGGTTACCGAGGCGCCCAACCAGCCCGGTTCCGAGCGAAGCATGGCCGACAGCGTGGGGGCGTCCTCCTGCCCGGCCTCCACGGCCGAATAGGAGATGTCGAGGCCGAGGGATGCATACGCAGCACCATGCAGCGCCGGTGATTTCGAATGTCCGATGGGCTGCCCGAAGACCGCGGCGCGTCCGCTTGGGGTCACTTGCAGATGTCCGGGTTGGCCGAGCACCATGTGCGGAACTCCGCCTGGTTCTTGCGGTGCTCAGCGTACGTTTCGGCGAATTTCGTCTCTCCGGTGGTGGTGTCAACCGTGACCCAGTAGTAGAACTTGTTGTCCTCCGGGTCGACGGAGGCCTCGATCGCGGAATTCGCGGGTGATCCAATGGGTGTGGGCGGCAGGCCCGGATGCACGTAGGTGTTGTACTCGTTGTCCCGGTCCTCCTTCTCGGCGGTGGTGAACTGCAGCGAGTACCGCCCGAGCCCGTAGATGACGGCGGAGTCGACCTGCAGCAGGCCTCCCGTTTCGCGGTTGTCCGGCGCGAGCCTGTTCTCGAGGGCTCCGGCGACGGTCCGATAGTCGTCGGGCCTGGCCTCCGCCTGCAGGATACTGGCGATCTTGAGGACGCGATACTGCTCCTCCGCGTCCGTGACTCCCTGGGTCTCGAGTTCCCCGACCGTGGCGTCGACCATCAGCTGCAAGATGCCCTTGGCGTCGGTTTCGAGAGGGAAACGGTATTCGCCGGGGTGGAGGTAGCCCTCCAGCGTGGCGACGGGATCCGCTAGCCCGAACTCCTTGGGCTGTCTGTTCAGGCCCTCGAGGTCTTCGATCGGAATGCCGGTGGCTCTATTGATTTCCTCGAAGACGGCGTCGGTGCGGACGTTTTGCTTGATGGCCACATAGTGCACCTTCTCGCCCGCGGTGCCGACCATGATGGTGGCGGCATCCAAGGCGGGCATCTTGAACTTCAGGGCATACTCGCCGGGATGGATTTCCTTCTCCGCGGCATCCACCTCCTGGATGGCCTCGAGGAACCTTTGCCGGGACGAAACGATGCCCTCTTCCTCCAGCTCACGCCCGATCTGGAGAGGCCCCCACCCCTGCTCCACGGTGAAATTCACGTCGCCCTCGCCCGGTCCGGCGAAGTCCTCCGGCTCGCCGGGACCCAACAGGCTCTGCAGAAACAGGACCATGGCGGTGACCAGCACGGCGAAGACGCCCAAAACGATCAACATCGCGATGTTGCGCCGACGCCGACGACGTTTCCTGATGGACGGCTTCGCGCCTCCGGTGGGGAGGAAACCGTCGTTGAGGGGGTCGTCCTGGACTTCGACGTCGTTCGCCTCGGAGTCGTATTCCGGACGGACATCCGCGTGCGCGTCTTCGTCGGCGGGCGCGTCCGCAGCGGCCCTTCGGGCCGGGGGCGCCGCGCGCCGTTCGGTCTCGGGCCGCCCCGCCGCCGCGGGCTCGTGGGCGGACCGGTCATCCAGGGGCGCCGTGGGTTCGCCACGGCGGCGCCCGGTTCGCAGACGCCGGAACGGCGGGCCCTGACCCGGTTCCACGGGCCCGGAAGTAGACTCCCGCGCGGGCCTGGGGGCCCGGTCGGGGTACTCGGGGTGATTCTCGTTCACCGGTAGCCGTCCTTTAGATGTCGTCCGTCGCCGGACGTGCTTCGATCTCAACAGCGATCCCCACGTCCCGCTGAAGTGCTTTTTGCATGTTTAGCGCATGTTGCAGGATATCCGCTGCGGCCACCTGGTCAACAACTTGTCGATGTTTTCGACCATCGAGCCCCGCGTCCCGCAGCGACCTGTGGGCCGAAACCGTCGTCAAACGCTCGTCCACCAGACGCACCTCCGCCTGGGAACCGGACGCGCGCAAACGCACCAGCAGGGTCCGCGCATAGTCGCGCGCCATGGCCGTCGACTGGGTTTCCCCGCCCGAAAGCGACTGTGGCAGTCCGACGAACACCTCTATGACGGAGCGCTCAACGGCCAGGTCCGTCAGCAGGCGGATGTCGGTGTTCCGTTTGGAATCGCGCTTGAGCGTGCGCAACGGCGTCGCCAACATCCCGTCGGGATCGCAGACGGAGACGCCGACCCGCGCCATTCCGACGTCGACGCCCAGTCGGACGCCACGCCGGAACGCGGCCGCGGGCGGGGTGTTCAGGACCGCTCCGAGATCTGTCGAACCACTGCTGCCAGCGCGTCGTCGATTTTTGCGGCATCCTGTCCGCCACCCTGTGCGACGTCGTCCTTGCCGCCACCGCCGCCGCCGAGGATCCCCGCCGCGGTGCGGACCAAAGCGCCGGCCTTGACACCTGCGGCGCGTGCGGCATCGTTCGTGGCAACGAGAATCAGCGGACGCGAGTTGGAGACGCCGGCGATGGCGACGGCTGCCGCCGACGACCCCAGGCGCCCTCGCAGGTCCAGCGCCAGCGACCGGAGGTCGTCGGCGGAGGCAACCGCTCCGGCGTCGTGCGCCAAAACCCGGATGCCGGCGACGTCTGCCGCATTGGCGAGCAGGTTGCCGGCGCGTGCCGCGAGTTGTTCCTTGCGCAGCTTCTCCAGTTCCTTCTCCGCGGCGCGGAGCTTGGCGACGGTGGCCTGAACGCGATCGGAAAGCTGGTTGGAGGGCACGCGGAACATTTCGGAAAGCTCGGTGACCAGCGCGCGCTCGGCGGCACCGTGCCGGAAGGCCTCCATGCCAACGAGCGCCTCGACGCGGCGGTTGCCGGAGCCGACGGACTGCTCACCCAACAACGTCAGGGTGCCGATTTGCGCGGTGCCCTCCACGTGCGTGCCACCGCAGAGCTCGCGCGACCAGGCGCCGTCGATCTCGACGACCCTGACCTCTCGGCCGTACTTCTCGCCGAAAAGGCTCATGGCGCCGAGCGTCTTGGCCTCGTCAAGGGGCATGGTGCGCGTGAGGACGGAATGGTTGTTCCGGATGGCGAGGTTGGACACCTCTTCGATCTCGCTGCGCGCCGCGGCACTGATGCCCTCGCCCCAGGAGAAGTCGAAGCGCAGGTAGCCGGCCTTGTTGAACGATCCGCTCTGTAGCGCCTCGGGACCGAGGATCTGGTGCAGCGCGGCGTGCACGATGTGAGTCCCGGAGTGGGCCTGCTCACCCGCGCGGCGGCGCTGCCGGTCGACCTCCGCCAGGACGCGGGCATCGGACGGCAGTTCGCCTTCGCGGACCACGGCCCGGTGGACGCTCAACCCCCGGATGGGTGACTGCACGTCAAGCACCTCCAGCACGAAGCCGTCGCCGGTGACGAGGCCGACGTCGGCCGCCTGGCCACCCGCCTCGGCGTAGAAGGGTGTCTCGTCGAGGACCAGCTCGATCTCCTCGCCCTGCGCGGCGAACGGCACGAGCTCGCCCGACCGGATGATGCCGCGCACGCTCGATTCGGTGGTGAGCTCGTCGTAGCCGGTGAACCGGGTGCCGCCGTCGGCGTTGAGCTCGCCGAAGACCGTCAGGTCGGCGTGGCCGGCCTTCTTCTGGCGCGAATCCTTCTGTGCGCGCTGGCGCTGCTCGAGCATGAGGGCCCTGAAGCGTGATTCGTCCACGGCCAGGCCGGCCTCGCCGGCGATCTCCAGCGTGAGGTCGATCGGGAACCCGTAGGTGTCGTGCAAGGCGAACGCGTCTTCGCCGGAAAGCGCCCGTCCGGCGGTCTTGGAGGCGGACACTGCGTCCTCGAGACGGGCCGTGCCGCTGGCGATGGTGCGTAGGAACGCCTTTTCCTCCGCGTAGGCGATCCGCGAGATGCGCGCGAAGTCGGATTCGACCTCGGGGTAGACGCCCTTCATGGCGTCCCGCGAGACGGGCAGTAGCTCGGGCAGGACCGCCGTGTCCACGCCAAGCAGGCGCATGGCCCGCACCGCGCGGCGGATCAGGCGGCGCAGAACGTAACCGCGACCTTCGTTCGAGGGCGTGACACCGTCGGAAATCAGCATTAGCGAGGAACGAATGTGGTCGGCGACGACGCGCAGGCGGACGTCGTCCGTGTGGTGGGGGTCTGCCGGATCCTCGGTGGAGGTGTATTCCCGTCCGGCGAGTTGGGCCGCCCTGTCCAGGACCGGACGCACCTGGTCCGTCTCGTACATGTTCTCGACGCCTTGCAGGATCATGGCCAACCGCTCGAGGCCCAATCCGGTGTCGATGTTCTTCTTCGGCAGCTCGCCGAGGATCTCGAAATCGTCCTTGCCGGTACCCTCGCCGCGCTGGTACTGCATGAACACGAGGTTCCAGATCTCGATGTAGCGCGTGTCGTCGGCCTCGGGACCACCCTCGATGCCGTATTCCGGTCCGCGGTCGTAGAAGATCTCGGAGCAGGGGCCCGCGGGTCCGGGTTGTCCGGTGGACCAGTAGTTGTCCGCCTTGCCCATTTTCTGGATGCGGTCCGCGGGGACGCCGATCACGTCTCGCCAGATGGCCAGGGCCTCGTCGTCCTCGTGGTAGACGGTGACCCACAGGCGGTCCGCCGGCAGCCCGAAGCCGCCGGTCTCGACCGGGCTCGTCAGGAGTTCCCACGCGTAGCCGATGGCGCCTTCCTTGAAGTAGTCGCCGAAGGAGAAGTTGCCTGCCATCTGGAAGAACGTGCCGTGGCGGACGGTCTTTCCGACCTCGTCGATATCGCCGGTACGGATGCATTTCTGGATGCTCGTGGCGCGATCGTAGGGGGCCTCCTCGCGCGCCGTGAGGTACGGGATGAAGGGAACCATTCCGGCGACCGTGAACAGCAGCGACGGGTCGCTGGAAATCAGCGAGGCGCTTGGCACGGCGGTGTGGTCCTTGGCGACGAAGAAGTCCACCCACCGGCGGGCGATGTCCTGCGATTTCATGTGTCGTTGATCCCTTCGAGGAACTGAGAGTTGGGGTTGGCGCCCGGAATGCGGGTGCTAGTAGCGGCGTGCGGTCGCCGGGGAGGCCTGAGCCCCCTGGGCATCGGACGCGAGACCAAGCGCAGTACGCAATTCGGACTCGCGTCCGGACATCCCGTCGCGGAACGCCTCGCCGGTGGCGGCTAGCGAGTCGGCCAGGCGGCCCACGGCACGGTTCAGGCCGTCTTTGCTCGTGGCGGTGCGCACCTGGTTGATCTTGCCCACGGCCAAAACGCCGATGCCGATCCCGATGCCGACCCAGAAGATCTTCTTGATCATGTACGTACGTCGCCTTTCTAGCGGCTGCGGCGGCCCTTGCCGTCGGTGGTTGCGGATAGTGCGGCGCGTACGCCGTGGCTGAAGGCAGCCACCTTGATCAAGGGAGATCCGAGCGTGGACGCCACCAGGGAGGAAAGCGCGGTGATGTTCGCGGAGGCGTCCGAGACGTTGTTGGTAATGCCGTCGACCTTGCGCAATTGTGCGTTCGTGGTGGAGACGGTGGTCGTCACTTCCTCCAGCAGGGGGCTGGTGCCATCGGAGAGCTCGCGCACGGCGTGGCGCAACTCGTCGAATACCTTTCCCAACTTCCAGACGGGGATCGCCAGAAGGGCTACCAGCACGGCGAAGACTCCCGCGGCGATGAGGCCGGCGATGTCGGATCCGGTCATATGAACTGCTCCTCGTTTCGGTGCTAACAACGGTTCCCAACACTACCAACCGCGGTGCGAACCAAAGAGCCCACGGCCGGAAGGCCGCGGGCTCTTTGGTTCGATCGACGCACAGTCGACCCGGTGGGCCCGGGACTAGCGCGCGTAGTACTCGACGACGAGGTTCTCTTCGCAGGTCACGGGGACCTCCGAGCGCTTCGGGCGGCGCACGAGACGCGCCTGAAGCTTCTCCAGCGTGACGTCCAGGTAGCCCGGGACGGCGGGGAGAACATCGCGGTGGGCGCCGGCCGCGGCGACCTGGAAAGGCACCATGGTCTCGGAACGCTCGTGCACGTGGATTAGCTGACCCTCGGACACGCGGAACGACGGGCGGTCAACGCGCTGGCCGTCCACCACGATGTGGCGGTGCACGACGAGCTGGCGGGCCTGGGCAATGGTGCGGGCGAAGCCGGCACGCAGGACCAGGGCGTCTAGACGCATTTCCAACAGCTCGACCAGGTTCTCACCGGTCAGGCCGGCGGTGCGCTTGGCTTCCTCGAAGGCACGCGTCATCTGTGCCTCGCGGATGCCGTACTGGGCGCGCAGACGCTGCTTTTCGCGCAGACGCACCGCGTAGTCACTGTCCTGCTTCTTGCGGGCGCGTCCGTGCTGGCCGGGGCCATACGGGCGACGCTCCATGTACTTCTCTGCCTTGGGAGTCAAGGCGATGCCGAGGGCACGCGAAATGCGGACCTTGCGGCGGGCACGGGTGTTGTTAGCCACTGGTGTCCTTCTTTTCTGTCGGCGGCTGTGTTGAGTCTGGCCTCCATGATGGAGAGTGAGGGGAAGCCGCTTCCCTGTGTTCTACAGCGCGAACCCCCACACGCCGGAGCGCAACGCCCGAGGGCGCCAAAGGGGGACGGCTTGCCAGCCAAGGATCCATCCTACCATCGGCTATTTGCCGCGGACGATCCGCCGGATCTTCTCGAGGCGTTCGGCAATGGACCTTTCGGCCCCGTTGGCGGTCGGAGTGTAGTAGTCGCGTCCCACGAGGTCGTCCGGCACGTATTGCTGGCGCGCGATCCCGTGCGGCTCGTCGTGTGAATAGACATAGCCCTTTCCATGCCCGAGTTGGCCTGCCCCGGGGTAATGGGCGTCGCGCAGATGCGCTGGGATGCCTTGTCCCCTGCCAGCGCGAACGTCCGCGACTGCGGCGTTGATCCCGTTGTAGGCCGCGTTCGATTTGGGTGCCGTCGCGAGGTGCACGACGGCGTGGCCCAGGACGAGCCGGCCCTCGGGCATGCCGATCAGCTGGACCGCTTGGGCGGCCGCCACCGCAGTCTGGAGTGCGGTGGGGTCCGCCATGCCGATGTCTTCGGAGGCGCTGATCATCAGGCGGCGCGCGATGAAACGCGGGTCCTCCCCCGCCTCCAGCATCTTGGCCAGGTAGTGCAGCGCGGCATCGACGTCGGATCCGCGGATCGACTTGATGAATGCGCTAATGACGTCGTAGTGCTGGTCGCCCGCGCGGTCGTAGCGCTGGACGGCGGCGTCCATGGCCCGCTCGGCGTGGGAGGCGGTAACAGCGATGGTGCCCTCTGCGCCCTCGGCTTCTCCCCATGCGACGCCGGCTGCGGCCTCGAGCGCGGTGAGTGAGCGCCGCGCATCCCCACCAGAAAGCTTCACGAGGTGCTCGAGCGCGTCGTCGTCCAACCTTACGGTTCCGGCGAGTCCGCGCTCGTCCTCGACCGCGCGGAGCACGAGCGCGCGGATGTCCGGCTCCTCCAGAGGCTTCAGGGTGAGCAGTAGCGACCTGGACAGCAGGGGTGCGACGACGGAGAAGGAGGGGTTCTCTGTGGTCGCAGCGACGAGCACCACCCAACGGTTCTCGACTCCCGGCAACAGGGCGTCCTGCTGGGCCTTGTTGAAGCGGTGGATCTCGTCAAGGAAGAGGACGGTGGTCATGCCGTGCAGGTCGCGGTCGGACAGCGCCTGGTCCATGACCCGGCGCACATCCCTCACGCCGGCCGTGATCGCGGACAGCTCGACGAACTTGCGTCCCGCTCCGCGTGCGATCACATGGGCCAGCGTGGTCTTTCCCGTACCGGGGGGTCCCCACAGGATCAGGCTCGAAAGGCCCGCGGGACCGGTGGTCGCCGCACCGGCAAGCTGGTGGAGCGGGGAACCGGGCCTTAGTAAGTGGGACTGGCCCACAATCTCGTCCAAGGCACGGGGCCGCATCCGGACGGCCAGGGGCGCCCGAGGGCGGCGGGCGGTACCGCCGTCGGCTTGGTCGTCGCCGGACTGTTCCCCGTCGTCGTTCTCCTCGAGACTGAACAGATCATTCACGCCCACCAACCTACCGTCCACGGCGGGTGCACGCCGCGGGGTCTAGGACAGAGCTTCGAATAGGATCGTCCGGTCTGCGGCAACCGGGTGGGAGGAGCGAGAGGAACTGACACGTGAAAGCGGTATTGCAACGGGTGTCGAGTGCATCGGTGACGGTGGACGGGGCAACTGTGGGGCGGATCGATGTCGCTGGACTACTGGTGTTGTTGGGTGTCAATCGGAGTGACGGACCGGGCGAAGCTCTGAAACTGGCGGAGAAGGTCTGGCACCTGCGGATGCTCCAGGATGAGCAGTCGTGCCATTCGGCGGGTGCGCCCCTGCTGGTGGTCTCCCAGTTCACGCTCTACGGCGACGTTCGCAAGGCACGTCGACCATCGTGGACGATCGCGGCAGGCCGGGAGCAATCGGAACCCCTCTACGAGGAGTTTGTCCGCTGTCTGCGGATGCTCGGCGCGACCGTGGAGACTGGGGCCTTTGGCGAGATGATGGAGGTCTCACTCGTGAACAGCGGGCCCTTCACGCTCATCGTGGACACCGCGGACTTGCCCTAGTTCGAGCGCTTTGGTTCGCGTCGCTCGTCCCCGTTAACGGTTCTGATAGGGGCCGTGCTGAAACGACCGCGCGCTAAAATGGTGGTCCGTCGTCGTTGACGGCGCCGTTGGGTTGCCCGGGCCCCGGGTCCGGTTCTGGGTCCGGTGGTTGGGGTTGGCTGGTGTCGGTTTTTTGGCGGAGTTCGGCCAGTGATCGTCGCCAGGATTCTTCGGCTTCGGCTTCGGCTTGGTGCTCGGTTCGGATTCCGCCGTTGTGGGGGTCCGGGCCACGATCGCTTCGGCCGCCGGGCGGCGGCGGTGGTTTGGTGGTTTGCCAGGGGATTTCGGTGTCGGTGTTGTAGGTGAATCCGGCCGGCGAGGTGTGGGTGACGGAGCCGTTTCCGGTGGTGAGGGTTTGCCAGAGTCCGACGGTTTTCATCTTGTGGTGTTTGGGGCAGCGCGGGGCGAGGTTGTCCAGGTCGGTGGTTCCGCCGTCCTGCCATTCGGTGATGTGGTCGTTTTCGGAGTCCACGCGCGCGCAGCCGATGTGGGTGCAGTAGGGGTCCCGGGCGGTGAGCATCCGGCGCATCGGTTCGGTGGGTCGGTAGCGGGCCCGTCCCATGGCGACGATCGCGGTGCCGTCGGGGGAGGCGTAGAGCGTCGCCCACGTCGCGGCAAGCCGGGCCAGGTGCAGGGCGGCGGCGGGGTCGATCGGGCCGTATCCGGCCAGTTCGCACACCTCGGGACCGCCACCGGGAACCCCGCCGGATCCCGCACCGGGTCCCGCGCCGGGTTTGGCGCCGTCCGCCGGGTCGGCGTCTGCGGCCGCGGCGTCCGGATCGCCGGTCTCGGTGTCCGTGGTGGTTGTTTCGTTTGCCGTGGCCGGTCCGTCCGCGGTTTCGGCGTCCGGGGTCGTTTCAGACGCCCTGGCAGGGGCCATGACCGTGGCCGTGTCCGGACCGCTGTCCTGCGCCGGGCGGGTGCCCGCCGGGATGTCCGCGGCGCCACCCCCGCGGGTTCCTTCGGGCTCGTCGGCCGCCCCATCAGCCCCGCACGCCCCGACACCCCGCTCGTGGGCGACGGCAGCGCCGTCGGCGGCCCTGTCGCCGGCGGCGTCTGCGCCATGGACGGCCCCGCCGCCGGCAGCGTCCCTGCCCCCAAACGACGCTCCGTCCCTGCCGCCTCGATCGCCAGGCGGGGCCGTCCCGGCCGTGCGGTGGGGAGGAAAGCCGGTGGGGCGGCCAGCGCCGCCTCCGCCGACGGCGCCGGAGGGAGCGCCCGTGGCGTCCGCGCCGTCCGCGCCGTCCGCGTCGTCGGCGTCGTCGGTGGCGCCCGCGCTATCGGCGTTCCCGGCGTCGTCCGTGGCGTCCGTGGCGTCCATGGCGGCGAGGGTGGTTTCCAGGAGGGTGCCGGCGTCGCCGGTGAGGACGTCGTGCGGGAGCAGGACCATGATCTCGGCCTTGATGTTCGCCCACGTGTCCCCGTCCTCGGTGCCCAGCACCAGGGCGGCCAGGACGTCGGCGCGCAACTGGAGGGTGTTTCATTGTCTGTGTAAGGGTCCGGTCTCTAACTGGGGTGTGACCTGAGGTTTTACCCTGTGAAAGGACGGGCCGTTTTGGCCAAGAACACCATGATTGAGAATCCGTTGGATGGCGTTTTGAGCGCCGATCAGATCGACGCATTGGTGAGCGCCGCCGAGGACCTCGGTGAGGGCCGGCACGGGGTCGAGGAGCTGCTGTCCCGGATGACCAAGGCGGTCCTGGAACGGTCTTTGGAGACCGAGCTCAGCGACCACCTCGGCTACGAGTCCGGGGACCCCGCCGGAGCCGGGACGGGCAACTCCCGCAACGGAAAAACCACCAAGAGCGTGCAGACCCTGCAGGGCCCCTTGCAGATCACCGTGCCGCGGGACCGGAACAGCTCCTTCGAGCCGGTCATCGTCCCCAAGGGAGCCCGCCGGCTGGGCAAGGTCGAGGACATGGTCCTGTCCCTCTACGCCCGGGGGATGAGCACCCGCGATATCGGTTCCCATCTGGAGGAGATCTACGGATCGCGCGTCTCGGCCGCGACGATCTCCCGCGTCACCGACGTCATCGCCGACGAGATCACCCACTGGCAGTCCCGGCCCTTGGAGGAGGTCTACCCGATCGTCTATATCGACGCCATCTGGCTGAAGATCCGGGACGGCGGCGTCGTGGTCAACAAGGCCTGCCACGTGGCCGTGGGCGTTGATTTGGAGGGCCGCAAGCAGGTCCTGGGACTCTGGCTCGGCGCCTCGGAGGGGGCGAAGTTCTGGGCGAACGTCCTGACCGAAATCCGCAACCGCGGAACCCGCGACATCCTCATCCTGTGCTGCGACGGGCTGACCGGATTGCCGACCGCGGTCAACAGCGTCTACCCCGAAACCGTGGTCCAGACCTGCGTGGTCCACCTGCTGCGCACTGCCATGAAATACGCCTCCTACAAGGACCGTAAAACGATGGCCAGGGACATGCGCCCGATCTACACCGCAGCGACCGTGGAGGCAGCCCAGCTGGCCATGGAGCACTTCGCCGAGGCCTGGGGCACCAAGGCCCCCGGTGCGGTGCTGGCGTGGCGGAACGCGTGGGAGGACTTCACGCCGTTCCTGGCGTTCACCCCCGGGATCCGCAAGGTCATCTACACCACCAACCAGATCGAATCGATCAACTACCAGTTGCGCAAAATCACCAAAACCAGAGGTTCGTTCCCCTCGGACGAGGCCGCGATCAAACTGGTCTATCTGGGGATCCGCAACATCGAAACGACCAGGGGCGGAGAACTTGGAACCGGCACCGCCGGATGGCACCAAGCACTCAACGCATTCGCCATCCAATTCCCCAACAGACTCCCGATCTGACCACCTGGCAGACCGGATAACCGACCGGCCCCTTACACAGCAAACTTGACAGGCCCCGCAACTGCGCCATGGTCCGCTCCTCGCCCTGGACGCGGTGCAGGGTCGTGGCGATGCGTTGGATCCGGTCCATCATCGCCACCGCGTCCACCGCGTGGAGCTCGGCGTGCATCCGAGACATCCCGTCCGTTCCGGGTTCGACCCAGACCCCGCGCCGGCGCCCGGCGGCCTTCACCCGCTCCCGCAGCACCCCCGGACCCATCTTCGCCTGCACCCGCCGGGCCTTCTTCCCCAAATCCGCCGGGGTGCGTCCGGGGGCGAAGGCCAGCAGCTCGGCCTCCAGCCAGTCCCGCTGCGCCTCCATCAACTCCACCTCCGCCGCCACGTCCCGCCGGTACCGCTCCAGCACGGCCGGGTCCGCCCCGTTCCCCGGAGGGGGGACCGCGGCGGGCTGGACGGCCTCGCAGGCCTCCAGGATCACCCGCAGGTGCCCGAACCCCAGCTCCCCGTTCCCCAGCGCGGTAAGGGACGCCTTCCGGTGGGTGGTGAGCTCGATCGCGTGGGCGACGCGCGCCTGCATCGTCGCCTCGGACGTTCCGGTCGCCGGGGCCAGCTCGGTCGCCGCGGCCGCCGTCGCCCACCAATCCACCTTCGGGTCCGTCTCGGCGAACTCCGCGCGCAACCGCTCCGCCCACGGCCGGTAGACGCCCCGGGAGGTCCTGGCCAGTTCGGTGAGCTCCGCCAACCGCTCCCGGTGGACCGCCTCCACGGCCGCGGCCCGCAACCGCACCTCGTCCGCGTCCAACCCCGCACGCCGCCGGGCGCCCTCGCGGGTCAGCAACACCGCCTCCTCCAACGTCAGCGCCCCCGGATCCACCACCCGCAACCGCCCACCCACGAACAACGCATGCTCCGCCGACACGCCCTCCACCGCCTCGACCGGCTCCACCAGCCCCGTCCCCCCAGGCCCCCCGGCAGACCCCGAATGCCGGGCGGAACCGGAATCCGCGGAATCCGCCGCGCCACCCGCGGACCCGGTGGACGCGGAGCCTTCGGACCCGCCAGGGCCCGGGACCGCGCCCCGCGCGTCCCCCCGGCCACTCTCCGAATCCCGCGTCCCGTCCATACACCAGCACTAGAAAACAGATACGACAGAATAGACCTCAAGACACCATTTGGGGAAAAGAGATGCTAATTTCCCGCTCATTCGGGACCGTGGAGGAACACCCCCCCCCGCCCAGCGGACAGCAGCCCGTGCAGCCACACAAGCCGACTAGGCGGAGTCCACCCGCAAAGCATCGGGCCAGACAACCAGACACGCATCGGGGCGCGCACCGGTTGGTGCACGCCCCGACGTCGTACATGGACCGTCGAAAGCGGCCCCTCGCCATGCGGCTACTTGCCCGCGGCGACCTGGTCCTTGGCCTCGGAAGCCTCCGTCTTGCCGGCTTCCTTCTTCGGCTCGGGCTTGGAATCGACGCCGGCCTCCTTGCGCTGCTGCGGCGTGATCGGCGCAGGAGCGGCCGTCAGCGGGTCGAAGCCTCCGCCCGTCTTCGGGAACGCGATCACGTCGCGGATCGAGTCCGACCCGGTCATGAGCTGCACCACGCGGTCCCAGCCGAAGGCGATTCCGCCGTGCGGCGGCGCGCCGTACTTGAACCCCTCGAGCAGGAAGCCAAACTTCTCCTGAGCGGCCTGCTCCTCGATGCCCATCATCCGGAACACTCGCTCCTGGATGTCGGCCTGGTGGATACGGATCGATCCGCCGCCGATCTCGTTGCCGTTGCAGACGATGTCGTACGCGTACGCGAGTGCGTTCTCCGGATCCGTGTCGAACGTGTCCATGAACTCGGGCTTCGGTGACGTGAAGGCGTGGTGCACGGCGGTCCACTGGCCAGAACCCACAGCGACGTCGCCTGAAGCGACGGCGTCAGAGGCGGCCTCGAACAACGGCGCGTCCACGACCCACACGAACGCCCAGTCGCCGTCCTTGATGAGGCCGGTGCGGTGCCCGATCTCCACACGGACCGCGCCGAGGATCGCCCGCGACTCGTCGCGTGCCCCGGCGGCGAAGAAGATGCAGTCGCCCGGCTTCGCGCCGACCTCGGCGGCCAGGTTCTCGCGCTCGGAGTCGGACAGGTTCTTGGCGACCGGACCGGTCAGCGAGCCGTCCTCCTGGATGAGCACGTACGCCAGGCCCTTGGCGCCACGCTGCTTGGCGAACTCCTGCCAGGCATCCAGCGTGCGCCGCGGCTGGGATGCCCCACCGGGCATGACGACGGCGCCGACGTAGGCGGACTGGAACACGCGGAACGTCGTCTCCTTGAAGAACTCAGTCAGCTCCGTCAGTTCGAGACCAAAACGCAGGTCCGGCTTGTCCGAGCCGTAGCGGGCCATGGAATCGCGGTACGTGATGCGCTGGATCGGCGTCGGGATCTCCACGTCGATGAGCTGCCACAGCGCCTTGACAATGTTCTCGCCGAGGGCAATCACATCGTCCTGCTCGACGAACGAGGCCTCGATGTCCAGCTGCGTGAACTCCGGCTGGCGGTCCGCCCGGAAGTCCTCGTCGCGGTAGCAGCGGGCGATCTGGTAGTACTTCTCGAAGCCGCCGACCTGCAGCAGCTGCTTGAACAGCTGCGGGGACTGCGGCAGGGCGTACCAGGCGCCCGGGGACAACCGCGCCGGCACCAGGAAGTCGCGTGCGCCTTCCGGGGTGGAACGCGTCAGTGTGGGCGTCTCGATTTCCACGTAGCCCTCGCCGTGGAGGAGTTCGCGCGCCACGCGATTCGCCTCGGAACGCAGGCGGATGTTGGCGTTCGGTGTCGGGCGGCGCAAATCGAGATAGCGGTGCTTGAGGCGCGCCTCCTCGCCGACCTCGACGTGCTCGTCCACCTGGAACGGAAGCGGGGCGGCCGTGTTGAGCACGGTGACGTTCTCGGCGATGACCTCGACCTCGCCCGTGGCCAAAGCGGGGTTCTCGTTGCCGTCGGGCCGACGCTCGACGGTGCCGCTCACCTGCAGGACGAATTCGTTGCGCAGGTGGTGGAAATCGGCCTCGTCGCGCACCACGATCTGGGAGACGCCCGATGCGTCGCGCAGGTCGAGGAACGCGACCCCACCGTGGTCTCGGCGACGGGCGACCCAGCCTGCCAGGGTGACGGTTTGTCCAATGTGCTCGGCCCTGAGGGTACCCAGGTCGTGAGTGCGCAGCACTGCGGTCCTTTCGGAGGGGGTTGCGTCCGCATCCGGCTCTCGGCCGTCATGCGTGGCGTTGTGGTTAGATCAATCCTGAACGAGTTTACCGGTCGGCCGACGGCCGCCGGAATCAGGCACCCTTTCTCTCGAGGGGCCCTCGCTCCGCACCGCCGCCCAGCGCGGCCGCCTCGACGAGTACCCGGAGGAACCCATGGCGTCGCCCTCACGCCTGAAGCGTTCACTCGGCCTGTTCGACGCGACAACCCTCGGAATCGCCTCGATGGTCGGCGCCGGGGTGTTCGTCGTCCTCTCCCCCGCCGCCGCGCGGGCGGGCTCGATGCTGTGGGTTGCGCTCATGCTTGCGGCGGTCGTCGCGACGGCGAACGCCCTCGCGATTGCCGCACTGGCCACCGTCCACCCCTCGTCCGGCGGCGCCTACCTCTATGGTCGCGAACAACTTGGCCCATGGCCGGGGTTCCTTGCCGGCTGGGGGTTCGTCACCGGTAAGACGGCGTCCTGCGCCGCGATGGCGTACACGTTCGGCCTCTACGCCGCCCCGCGCTACGCGGTGCCGTTGGCGATCGGCGCGGTTACCGCCGTGACGGCCGTGAACCTTCGCGGCATCAACCGCACCGCAGGTGCCGCCCGCCTGTTGCTCGCTCCGGTCCTGGGGCTCCTGGCGTTCGTCGCCGTGGGTGCCCTGACCGGTACGGCTGCCGCGCCGGATGCGGCCGCCGGGGCTCCCCACGCGTGGGCGGTCCCCCAGGCTGCGGCGCTCCTCTTCTTCGCGTTCGCGGGCTACGCGCGCATCGCAACGCTCGGCGAGGAGGTGCGGGATCCGGAGCGGACCATCCCGCTGGCCATCGTGGGCGCCCTCGGCGCCACACTGGTGCTGTATGGCGTGTTGGCGGCGGGACTGGTGCACCTCCTCGGCTTGGAGGGATTGGCCGAGACGACGACGCCGGTGCGCGACGCCGTCGTGCGGCTCGGCGCCCCGGCGTGGATCGCGGCGGCGGGAGCGGCGCTGGCGGCTTTGGGGGCCCTGCTGGCGCTGGTCGCGGGCATTTCACGCACGGCGTTGGCGATGGCGCGCGGCGGCGACCTCCCGGTGGCCCTCGCTCGGGTGTCGACAAGGCATAGCGTTCCCTGGGTGGCTGAAGTCGCCGTGGCCGTCCTCGTCGCGCTGCTGGTGCTGGCCACCGACGTCACGACGATCATCGGCTTTTCCAGCTTCGGCGTGCTGGTCTACTACGCCGTGGCGAACGCCTCGGCCTGGACATTGCGGGAACGCCCCTGGTATTCCCCGCGGTGGCTGAATGCCGCCGGCGGAGCGGCGTGCCTGTTGCTGGCGGCGACGCTGCCTCCGGCCAGCGTCGCCACCATGCTGGGCGTGTTCGCCGTCGGGTGCGCGGGGCGCGCCGTGGCGCTGCGCACCCGACGGTAGGCGCCCGGGCGTCCAGGCTCGCCGGCGGGGACCCGCGCTTAGACCCGGTCCGCCGTCGTCATGCTCGGCGCCAGGTCGTCCGACGGCGGCATCCACGACGCGGGGTCGGCGGCAAGCTGTTCGCCGGAGCGGATGTCCTTGACTTCGTGGGTTCCGTCGACCGCGGTGAACCAGACGAACGGTATGCCGCGGCGGTCCGCGTACTTGATCTGCTTTCCGAATTTGTCCGCCGTGGCGGCGACCTCGACATTGATGCCGCGGGATCGCAGGGACGCCGCCACATCCTGCGCTGCGGGCCATGCGTCGTCGTTCGCCAGCGCCACCAGCACGGCGGTCGGCACGTCGCGGGAGGCCGCCGCGCCGTCGGCCAAGAGGCGCGAGACCAGGCGGCTGACGCCGATGGACAGGCCGACGCCCGGGAATGTCTTGTTCCCCTTGGAGGCCAGCGACTCGTAGCGGCCGCCCGAACAGATCGAACCGAGCTGTTCGCTGCCGACGAGGACCGTCTCGTAGACGGTCCCGGTGTAGTAGTCGAGCCCGCGGGCGATGCTCAGGTCCGCGACGACACGGCCCGGGGCACGTTCCGCGGCCGCGGAGATGACCTGGGAGAGCTCGTCGAGTCCCTCCTCCAGCAGTTCGTGCCGGACGCCGAGGGCGCGCACCCGATCGACGAACGAGGTGTCTTCGGTGCGGATCGCGGCCAGCGCGAAGGCCGACGCGGCCTGTTCGGGCGTGGCGCCCAGCTCCTCCCGAAGCAGGGCCGCGACCTTCTCGGGACCGATCTTTTCGAGTTTGTCGATGCTGCGCAGCACGCCGGCGGTGTCTTCGAGACCCAGGCCCCGGTAAAAGCCCTCGGCGAGTTTGCGGTTGTTCACGCGAACCGTGAAGTCGCCGATGGGCAGGGCGGACAGCGCCTCGGCGATCACCAGTGCCAACTCGACGTCATAGCGGAAGGGCAGGGTGCCGTCGCCGACCACGTCGATGTCAGCCTGCGTGAACTCGCGGAACCGGCCGTCCTGGGGGCGTTCCCCGCGCCAGACCTTCTGGATCTGGTAGCGGCGGAACGGGAAGGCCAGGTGGCCGGCGTTTTCGACCACGTAGCGGGCGAACGGCACGGTCAGGTCAAAATGGAGGGCGAGAGCATTGGGGTCAGCCTTAGCGGCTTCGGAGTCGTCCCCTTGCAGCCGGGAGAGCCCGTAGACCTCCTTGTCGATCTCGCCCTTGCGCAACAGCTGGCCCACGGTCTCGACGGCGCGGGTTTCGATGTTGCCGAACCCGTGCAGCTCGAAGGTGCGGCGCAGGGTGTCCAGGATATGGAGTTCCACCAGACGTTCGTTCGGCAGCCATTCGGGAAAACCAGACAGGGAGGCCTTGCGTGCCATGGGGTCGTAAACTCCTTCAAGATGTGGGGCCGGGTACTCTGCGGCGACCGCGGTCCGCCGGTAGGCGGGGGCGCCACGGCGACTGCCCCATTCTAGGTGGAGAGCGACGGCCTCGGCGACCGGCGGGTCGTGAACTACCTGTGGACGGGGCGACTCGGTAAAGTGCAGGTAGAACACGAGTTTTGGAGGCATTCCAGGACGGATCCGAGTGAAAGAGTTCCAGCGGTGACCACCAGTCAGCAATCCGACGACCACAACCAGTCCGCCCCCGTGACCGAAGGCCAGGCGGGCGCCTCCGCCGAGGCCGGACAGTCAGGAACGCAGGCACCCGAGGCGGTAAACCTGGAAGCGGAGGTTGCCGGGACGGAGGCTCCAGCCCAGGACTCGCCGGAACCGGCCGCAGAGGGCGGACCCGCCGCTGGGCCAGCGGCCGAGGTCACCGCTGAAGACGAAGCAACTGCTTCGGGCTCCGATGCCCCCACGCCGTCCCAGCTGGTTGTTCCGCGCCCCGCGCCGAGGTCGTCGATGACGCCTCGGCCCGGTTCCGGAGCGCCAATGCCCAAGGTCGCTGCACCGCATCCGCCAAAGGCCGCCGCGCCCACCGTGCCGGCACCGCCGTCGTACAACACCCCCTTGGAGGAGGCGGCGAAATTCGCCCGCGTGGCCGAGGACGGGCACGTGTTTGTTCTCATCGGTGGCGAGGAACACGCGGTGGGACAGTACCCGGACGCGACTCACGACGAGGCTCTGGCTTACTTCGTGCGTAAGCACGACGACGTCGTCAGCCAGCTGTTGCTGCTGGAGCAGCGCGTCGCGGCGAAGGCGCCGACGACCGACATGGCCAAGACGCTGGACCACCTGGCGGAAACAGTTGCCGAGCGGAAGATGGTCGGTGACCTCGTTGCGCTGGAGGCCCGCATCGCCGTCGTGCGCGAAGAGGTTGTGGAGCTGCACAAGGCCGAGCGAAGGGCCCACGAGGCACACCGCGCCGAGGAACTGGCTGCGCGCGAGGCGATTGTCGCCGAGGCCGAGGAGCTCGCCGGGCGCGATCCCGGGACCGTGCAGTGGAAGCAGGGCAGCAACCGCATGAACGAGCTGTTCGAGCTGTGGAAGGCCGCGCAGAAGAGCGGGTCCAGGTTGGGCCGCTCCACCGAGGACTCGCTCTGGAAGCGCTTCCGTGGTGCGCGCACCACGTTCGACCGTCACCGCCGCGCCTTCTTCTCCCAGCTGGACTCGGAGAACGCGGTGGCCAAGTCCACCAAAGAAGCCCTGATCGCGCGAGCCGAGGAACTTTCGACGTCCACGGAGTGGGGGCCGACCGCCGCGGAGTACCGTCGCCTCATGGACGACTGGAAGGCATCCAAGCGGGCCTCCCGCAAGGACGACGACGCCCTGTGGGCGCGTTTCCGCGCGGCGCAGGACGTGTTCTTCGATGCCCGTCAGTCAGCCAACCAGGCCCTTGACCAGGAATTCGAGGGCAACCTGGCGCTCAAGGAAGAGATCCTGGCCGAGGCCAAGGCGCTCTTGCCGATCAAGGACCTTGCGGCGGCGAAGAAGTCGCTCGAGTCCATCCGCGACCGGTGGGACGCGGCGGGCAAGGTGCCGCGTTCGGCGATGCAGCGCATGGACGGTGGCCTGCGTCGGGTGGAGGACGCCGTCCGCGCGGCGGAGGACGAGCAGTGGCAGCGGTCCAACCCGGAGACCAAGGCACGCAGCAACAGCATGCTGACGCAGCTCGAGGAAACGATCGACGCGCTCGAGGCGGATCTGGAGAAGGCCCGCGCCAAGGGCAACGACCGCAAGATCCGCGAGGCGGAGGAGGCCCTGGAGGCCCGCCGCGCGTGGCTGGAAACGCTGCGGAAGTCCGCGCAGGACTTCCAGTAGCCAGAGCACCAACAGGGGCCGGGCACCGATATCCACAATCGGAGCCCGGCCCCTGTGCTGTCCATCCGCCGTGCGGCAGGGTGTGTCCATGGAAGAAATCCCGGAAGACGCCGACGGAATCCGCGTACTGGTGGCGGGGGCTCCGCACGCGGCGGAGGAACTCAGGGCCATGGAGCTCGACGACGTTCTGCGCAGGGTCCTTCCCGGCGCCTACGTGCCGGCCGGGGAGCCGGACGGCCAGGTCCCGCGCGCCGCGGCAGCCGGAGCATTGGCGGGGCGGCGCTTGCGCGGCGGGGCCGTCGGTCGGCTCACCGCGGCCTGGGTCTACGGGTGTGCTCCTCCGCCGGAGGAGCTGGAGATCCTGGTGCCGCGCTTTCACCGCTCGGCCATGGCCCGCGATCCGCTCCGCGTCTGTGTGAGCGAGGCACGCCTGCTGCCGAACGAGATGCGTGCGGTCGGCGGTGTCTGGTGCACCACGCCGGCGCGCACCGCGCTCGATATTGCCTTCCACAGTCCGGAGGAGCAGGCGGTTCTTGCCCTGACGCGGATGGTCAACGCGCCGGGACTCGGATGCCCTAAGGGCCACCTCCTGAGACTCGTTGAGAACGTTTCACGCAGGCCGGGCAAGCTGCGCGCGCAACGGCTGGTCCGTGGTCTGCTCACCGCGGCGGCCGAACGAGCGCCGGCGGGGGCTGCCTAGTTTCTGCGCGCTCCCGTGTTGGACGTTGTCCGGTAGACGTCGTAGACGCCATCGATGCGGCGTACCGAGTTCAGGACGTGGTGCAGGTACTTGGGATCGCCCATCTCGAACGAGAAGCGGGAAATCGCCACACGGTTTCGCGTCGTGCTGACGCTTGCCGAGAGGATGTTGACGTGGCTCTCGGACAGCACGCGGGTGACGTCAGAGAGCAACGACTTGCGGTCCAGTGCCTCGACCTGGATCTCGACGAGGAACACGCTGGATTTGGTCGGGGCCCACTGGACATCCACCAGGCGCTCGTGCTGGTCGGCCAGCGCAGCGAGGTTGGCGCAGTCGGCGCGGTGCACCGAGACGCCGGATCCGCGGGTGACGAAGCCGCGGATCTTGTCCGGGGGCACCGGCGTGCAGCAGCGTGCGAGCTTGGCCAACACCTCGCCCGCGCCCTTGACGATGACACCGGAATCGGACGTCTTGTGGCGCAGGGAGTCCGAGAGTATCGGCGTCTCGTCGAAGTCGGCCTCATCGTGGTGGGCGGGTCCCACCAGCGCGGTCAAATGCTCGATGACGTTCTGCGCGGACGTGTGCCCGTCGCCGACCGCCGCGTAGAGCGCGGTGATGTCCTGGTGGCGCAACTCGTGGGCAACGGCCGTCAGGGTGTCGTGCGTCATGAGTTTCTGCAGCGGAAGGTTGTTCTTGCGCAGTGCCTTGGTCAGCTGGTCCTTGCCCTTGTCGATCGCCTCCTCGCGGCGTTCCTTGGTGAACCACTGGCGGATCTTGTTGCGCGCGCGGGCGCTCTTGACGAACCCCTGCCAGTCCTGGCTGGGCCCGGCGCCCTCCGCCTTGGACGTGAAGATCTCCACCCAGTCGCCGTGGTGAAGTTCGCTGTTCAGCGGCACCAGTTTGCCGTTGACGCGTGCGCCGATGGTGCGGTGGCCCACCTCGGTGTGCACGGCGTAGGCGAAGTCCACCGGTGTCGAACCGGCTGTCAGCGCCATGACCTCGCCCTTCGGCGTGAACACGAAGACCTCGGCCGCGTTGATCTCAAACCGTAGGGAATCGAGGAACTCGCCCGGGTCGCGCGTCTCCTGCTGCCAGTCCAGCAGGCTGCGGAGCCAGCCCATGTCCGAGCCGTCCGGTCCGTTGCCCTCGGGCTTCGCTCCCGGGTTCTTGTATTTCCAGTGCGCCGCGACGCCGTATTCGGCACGCCGGTGCATGTCGTGCGTGCGGATCTGGATTTCCACCGGTTTGCCGCCGGGACCGATCACCGTGGTGTGCAGGGACTGGTACATGTTGAACTTCGGCATGGCAATGTAGTCCTTGAACCGCCCGGGAAGGGGGTTCCACCGGGCATGCAGGGCACCCAGAGTGGCATAGCAATCGCGCACGCTGTCGACCAGAACCCGAACGCCCATCAGGTCGTGGATGTCGTCGAAGTCCTTGCCGCGGACGATCATCTTTTGGTAGATGGAATAGTAATGCTTTGGACGGCCGGTGATCTTCGACCGGATCTTGGCCTGCTGGAGGTCGTCCCCGATCTGGGCCCTGACCGTCGCCAGGTACTTCTCGCGTTCCGGCGTCCGGTCCCCCACCATCCGCACGATCTCTTCGTAGACCTTGGGGTGTAGCGCGGCGAAGGACAGGTCCTCAAGTTCCCACTTGATGGTGTTCATGCCCAACCGGTGCGCCAGCGGGGCGAAGATCTCCAGGGTCTCGCGGGCTTTCTTGGCGCTGGACTCCGGCGAGACGTAGCGCCAGGTCCGGGCGTTGTGGAGACGGTCAGCCAGCTTGATGAGCAAAACGCGGATGTCCTTGGCCATGGCGACGACCATCTTGCGGACGGTTTCGGCCTGTGCGGACTCCCCGAACTGGACCTTGTCCAGCTTCGTCACGCCGTCCACCAGCATGGCCACCTCGTCGCCGAAGTCGTGCCGAAGCTGTTCTAGGGAGTAGTCGGTGTCCTCCACCGTGTCGTGCAACAGCGCGGCTGCCAGCGTCGTCCCCGTCATCCCCATTTCGGCAAGAATGGTGGCCACGGCGACCGGATGCGTGATGTACGGATCGCCGCTCTTGCGCTTCTGCCCCTCGTGGTGCCGCTCGGCAACCGCGTAGGCGCGAGTGATCAGGTCCAGCGCCTCACGGGGGCTGTTGGCGCGCACCGTTCGAAGGAGGGGCTCGAGGATTGGCGGCTGTCCGGACGTGTTGCGGCCCGCGAGCCTAGCGAGGCGCGACATGGTCCGCTCGCGTCGACCCGGGCCAAGCCTTTCGGATGGCGGGAGTGATCCAGGAGCGGCGTTGATGGGCTGCTCGGCCAAGGCTGCTCCTCTCGGTGGTTCCGCGTACCGATGGTTCACTGGAACCCGAAACCGGCGTTGCTTCATCCGGAACCGGCTGTGGAACTACGGTAAACACAAGGTTATAGCAAGCTGGCACACGTTGGGTTCAACCTCAGGGTTCGCTCGAAGCGGAGCCTATGGGTGCCCCGCGCGGCCGCTCCCCCGCGATTGCCGCGCGCGGCCACTATGCCGGGACGCTCTCCCCGCGGCGTTCCATGACGCGCTTGTCGTGGCGCTTGATGTCCGCCTCCCCTTCACGCAGCACCGTGTAGAGCGGAGCCTGGACAAAGATGGTGCAGAGCGTGCCCACGATGATGCCGACGAAGAGGGCCAAGGCGAGATCGCGCAGGGTACCGGCACCAAGGAGGAAGGCGCCGATAAAGAGGATGGATCCCACGGGAAGGACCGCCACGACCGACGTGTTGATCGAACGGACCAGGGTCTGGTTGATAGCCAGGTTGACCTTCTCCGTGAAAGACCTCTCGTATTGTTCGAAGAGGTTGGACGTGTTCTCGCGGATCTTGTCGAAGACCACCACGGTGTCGTAGAGCGAGTAGCTCAGGATCGTGAGAAAGCCGATGATCGCCGAGGGGGTCACCTCGAAGTCGGAGAGCGCGTAGATCCCCGCCGTGATGATAACGACCGTGAACAGCCCGATGATGGCGGCAAGCGACATCTTCCATGTGCGGAAGTAGAACGCCATGAGCAAGGCCACGAGCACCACGAACGCGATGAGGCCGAACAGTGCCTGCTTGGACACGTCCTGCCCCCAGGAGGGACCCACGAACGTGGACGTGACCTGGTCGGTTTCGACTCCGTACGCACCTGCCAGCGACTCCGCGACCTCCAGCGTCTGGTCCCCACCGAGCTGGTCCGTCTGGATGCGCATGGTGCTGGGGGCGATGTTGGTGACCCGGGGGGTGTGGTCCGGAACCACGGAGAGCACGGCCTCCTGGCCCAGGGATATCTCGGTGCTGTCTACCCGCGAGACGGTGAATTCGGATCCACCCGTGAATTCGATGCCGAGGTTGAATCCACCCTTGACGATGGGGACGACCACGGAAAGGAGGACCAAGGCGGCGGCGATTGAGAACCACACGCGTCGCATCCCGATGAACGGGTAGGAGCGCTTGCCCGTGTAGAGCTCGTTGCCCCAGATGGCGAGATTAGGCATTGTCGGATTCCTTCGTCGGTGCGTCGGCCGGGGACGCCGCGGTCCCCGCACCCTGTGCCGCCTTGCGTCGCTCGGCAATGGTCTGTCGCCGTTCCGCCTCCTGGGCGGAACCCGTGTTCCGCTTGGTTCGGGATGCCGCCGCGTCAACGTTGAAGCGCCGCACCTGACCGGCACCCTTGTACAGCGGTTCGACGCCCAGCAGGGACGGATCGAGGCCGGAAAGCCGGTGCCCCTCGCCAAAGAACCTGGTTCGCGCGAGGTATTGCAGAACCGGGTGCGTGAACAGGAAGACGACGACGAGGTCGGCTATGGCCGTGAGACCGAGGGTGAAGGCGAATCCCCGCACGTTGCCGACGGCGACCACGTACAGGACGGCAGCCGCGAGGAGGTTCACGGCCTTGGAGGCCACCACCGTCCGACGGGCGCGCTTCCATCCGGTTTCGACGGCGGACGGAAGGCTCCGGCCGTCGCGGAGTTCGTCGCGGACCCTTTCGAAGTAGACGATGAAGGAGTCCGCCGTGAGGCCGATGGCCACGATGATGCCGGCGATGCCGGCCAGCGAGAGCCGGTAGTTCTGTCCCCATCCGAGCAAGACGATCGCGAGGTAGGTCAGGATCCCGGCAACCAGCAGCGACGCCATGGTGACGAACCCGAGGAGCCGGTATTGGAAGAACGAGTAGAGGGCCACCAGCGCGAGCCCAATGAGGCCCGCGATCAGGCCCATTTTCAGCTGTTCCGAGCCCAGCGTCGCCGAGATCTGCTGCTCGCTTTGAATCTCGAAACTGATCGGTAGCGCCCCGTATTTCAGCTGTTCGGCCAGAGCCTCGGACGATTGTTCGGTAAAGGATCCCGTGATGGAGGCCCTGCCGTCACCGATGATCGCGTTGGTGGTCGGGGCCGAGACGATGATGCCGTCCAGGACGATCGCGAACTGGTTCTGCGCGCCGGACATGCCGACCAGTCGCTGGGTGACCTCGCTGAACTTGGAGCCGCCGGCGCCGTTGAACTCGAGTGTGACTTCCCACTGTCCGGTCGTGAATCCCTGCTGTCCGCGTTGCATGCCGAAGCCGGCGTCCGCAATGTCCGTACCCGGGATTTCGACCGGTCCGAGAATGTACTTGGATCCCGTGCCGGGATCGCAGGCGATCATCGGCTGGTCCGGGTCGCTCGCGGTGGCGGAACGGCCAGCGAGTTCGGTGGCGCAGTCGTAGGCCTCGAAGTCCGCCATCAAATCGGCGTCGATCCAGTTGGTGTCGGATGCGTTTTCCGGCTCGGCCGTCGGCTCCGGAAGCTCCGCGGTTGGCGTGCGGCTTTCCTCCGGGATTGCGGCGAAGGAACCGGCGATGATGACCGGGCGGAACTCCATGTTCGCGGACGCCTGAATGAGGTCCCGCGTCTTGGCGTCGGGCGTGCCCGGCATGGAAACAATGACGTTTCGTCCGGACTGCGTGGTGATCTCGGCCTCGGAAACGCCAGATCCGTCGACCCGCTGCCGGATGATCTCCACCGCCTGGTCGAGCTGCTCCTGCGTGGCCGCGGCGCCTCCCTGGACCTCGGGCGAGAGGATCATCTGTGTTCCGCCCTCAAGGTCGAGCGCAAGCTTCGGGGACCAGGTCGAGTTTCCGGTGGCGACGCCCGAGACAAGGAGGGCGCTGCCGATGACGACGAGAGCCGTGAGCCACAGCAGCGCGCGCCTGGCGTGCCTGATCGGGCCGTTTGATGACATTGCGGGGACTTTCTTCTCGAGACGCCCGTTCGGGCATCGAAGGGCACGACCGTGCCCGCCGCGTGCGGCAGGCTCCGCGGCGGGCTATTCCTTGTTTTTGGCGTCCCCGTCGAGGCGGCGCAGGGTCTCTTCGGGGGTCTCTTCGTGGGCCGCGTCCGCGGATTCGACGGCGGGGTCGACGTGCGTTGATGCGTCCGCGGAGTCTGTGGCGTCCTCGGCCGGTGCGGACGTGGGAACGACGCGCGCGACAGCCTGCGAATGCACGGTGGCCAGGTGGCCGGGGGACAGCTCGAGCACGATCTTGTTCTCATCCTTGTCGATGGAGACCACGGTTCCGTACAGGCCGAACTGGGTCATCACCTCGGCACCGGGCTGCAGGTCGGACTGGAGCTCTTCTTGCTGCTTCTTCGCCTTCTTGCGGCCGCGGACCATCATGAAGATGAGGAAAGCGAACGCCGCCAAAAGGATGAGCGTCATCGGATCGAATCCGGTGGCGGGTTGCGTGCTTTGGGCCAGTACCGTGGTGGTCAAAAGTTGCTACCTGTTTCTGTTCTCGCTGGATGTCGGTGTGTGGCGCGGGGCCTCCACCGGGGCAAGCCCCCATTGTATAGCCGCATCCTGAACGTTGTGTGACGCGGCCGACGGCTTGCCGAACCGCCGCGCCGCGCTGTGCCGATCCCGCGCGGCGCGATCAGGAGTCGATGGGCCCCGACGCCGCGTCGTCGAACACCAGAGCGGGCTGGTTGCCCAGAAACGCGTCGGGCGGCATGGCCAGCCCCAGGTGCGCCCATGCGGCCGGCATGGCGATCCGGCCGCGCGGCGTCCTGCCCAGAAGCCCTTCCCGCACGAGGTAGGGTTCGGCGACCGTCTCCACGGTCTCCGTCTCCTCGCCCACCGCGATGGCGAGCGTCGAAAGCCCGACGGGTCCGCCGCCGAACTTGGTGCACAGCGCATGGAGCACCGCACGGTCCAGGCGGTCCAGGCCGCGTTCGTCGACCTCGTACATGTCCAGCGCCGCGGATGCGGCACGCTGGTCGATCTGTTCCACCTTGTGGACCAGCGCCCAGTCGCGGACGCGGCGCAGCAGCCGGTTGGAGATGCGCGGGGTGCCCCTGGAGCGCGAGGCGATCTCCGCGAAAGCAGCCGAGTTGACGCGGAGGTCCATGAGCATGGCGGAGCGGCGCAGGACCAGCTCCAGCTCGTCGGTCGAATAGAACTCCAGGTGTCCCGTGAACCCGAACCGGTCCCGCAGAGGTCCCGGAAGGAGCCCCGCCCTGGTGGTCGCGCCGACGAGCGTGAACGGGGGCAGGTCCAGCGGGATGGCGGTGGCGCCGGCGCCCTTGCCGACCACGATGTCCACCCTGAAGTCCTCCATGGCCATGTACAGCATTTCCTCCGCGGGACGGCTCATGCGGTGGATTTCGTCCAGAAACAGGACCTCGCCCTCGGTCAGCGAGGAGAGGATCGCCGCGAGGTCGCCGGCGTGCTGGATGGCCGGCCCGGAGCTGATCCGCAACGGCGCGTTCATTTCGGCGGCCACGATCATGGCCAAGGTGGTCTTTCCCAGTCCCGGCGGGCCGGAGAGCAAGACGTGGTCCGCCGTGCGCTCGCGGATCCGCGCGGCCTCCAACACTAGCGACAGTTGGTTTCTCACGCGGTGCTGCCCCACGAAGTCGTGGAGGTTCTTGGGGCGCAACGCGGCTTCGATGGCCCGTTCCTCGGGTTCGCTGCCCGCGTCGGTCAACGGTACGTTCTCGGACATGCGGCCACCCTACCTTCCGGTCCGTGCCGTGCCGCGACCCAAATCCCGCAGCACGGCGCGGAGGATCTCCCCCACGTTGCCCTCGGCGACGAGCTCGGGCATGGCTTCCGCGGAGGCGTCGACGGCCTTGACGGCGTCCTTCTCCGACCAGCCCAGACCGGTCAGGGCCTCGAGCACCTGGCCCTTCCACGCCGGTCCGGCGCCGGCGGGGGTACGGCCGCCGGCCTCGCCGGTCGGCACCAGTTTCCCCGCGAGTTCCAAGACGATTCGCTGTGCGCCCTTGGGACCGACGCCCGGGACGCGCGTGAACGCCTTCGCATCTCCGGAGGAGGCCGCCACCCGAACGTCTTCCGGCGTGTGCACCGCGAGGATGGCCAGTGCCAGACGGGGACCGATTCCTGCCACCGACAGCAGCGTTTCGAAGACCCCGCGCTCCTCGGAGTCGGCGAAGCCGAAGAGCGTCATCGACTCCTCGCGGACCACCATGGAGGTGTGCACCACCGCGTCGCGTCCGGTGTGCAGGTTCGAAAGCGTCTGGGGCGTGGCCTGGACCAGCATGCCGAAGCCGGAAACCTCGACGACGGCGCTGCTCGGTCCGACGTGGCGCACCACGCCACTCAGGGAACTGATCATGCTTGGCCAACCTCCGGCGTCGTACGGGCGTCCGGCCGCCGCGCGACCCGAACATATCTACGAACAGCGTACCGGCTGGCGCCGACGTTTCGGCTCAGCGACGCGGTCCCGCGTTACGCCGGGCGCCGGCCTCGGCGGCCGCCCATGCGCGCTGCGCCGCCGTCAGGCCGCTGGACCCCCCGGCGACGGCATGGGATGCCTGGGTGCCGGGAGCCGCTCCGCGCCAGCCGTGCGTGATGGCCAGCGCCGCGGCGTCGGCGGCGTCCGCCGGCCGCGGCGGCGCGTCGAGCCGGAGGATCTTCGCCACCATTTTGCCGACGGCGTCCTTGTTGGCCTGGCCACTGCCGGTGACGGCCGCCTTGACCTCGGTTGGCGTGTGCAGGGCGACGGGGATGCCCCGCCGGGCGGCGGCGACGATCACGATGCCCGAGGCCTGGGCGGTGCCCATGACGCTGCTGACGTTCAACTGGCTGAACACCCGTTCGACGGCCATGACATCGGGACTGAACCGATCCAGCCACGCGTCGATGGCGTCGGCGATGGCCAAGAGCCGTTCGTCGAGATGACGGTCGGGAGTGGTTCCGACGACGGTCACGTCCACCAGCGTGGCGCGGCGGTTGGGCTCGATGTCCACCACGGCCAGCCCGCACCTGGTGAGTCCCGGGTCGACCCCGACCACGCGCAGTGCCACGGGAGCCTAGTCGTCCTCGAGCTCGGCCATGACCTCTGCGCCGATGTCGGCGTTGGAGTACACGTTCTGGACGTCGTCGAGATCCTCCAACGCCTCGGCGAGCCGCAGGAACTTGCGCGCGGCATCGGCGTCGAGCTCAACCTGCATCGACGGCACGAACTCGACCTCGTCGGTCTCGTATTCGATTCCGGACTCGTCAAGCGCCGTGACCACGGCACGCAGGTCCTGCGGCTCGGAGTGCACCTCGAACGCCTCCCCTGATTCCTTGACCTCCTCGGCGCCGGCGTCGAGCACGGCCATCAGCAGGTCGTCCTCGGTCAGCTCCTTTTTCGGCAGGCCCACCACGCCCTTCCGGGCGAAGAGGTAGCTGACGGATCCCGGATCGGCGATGGTCCCGCCGTTGCGGGTGACGGCCAAGCGGACCTCGGACGCGGCCCGGTTCTTGTTGTCCGTGAGGCACTCGATCAGCAGCGCCGAACCCTGCGGTCCGCGCGCCTCGTAGATGATCTCCTGGTAGTCGATCGACTCGCCCGTGAGGCCCGCGCCGCGCTTGACGGCGCGGTCGATGTTGTCGTTGGGGACCGAGGTCTTCTTGGCCTTCGCGACGGCGACCTCAAGCGCGGGGTTTCCGGACAGGTCGGCTCCCCCGGCGCGCGCGGCGACCTCGATGTTCTTGATCAGCTTGGCGAACGCCTTGGCGCGGCGGCCATCGATGACGGCCTTCTTGTGTTTGGTGGTTGCCCATTTGGAGTGGCCCGACATGCTTACGCTTCTCCCCTGATCATCTGGATGAATAGTTTGTGGATGCGGCGTTCCCCCGTCACTTCCGGATGGAAGGAGGTGGCCAGCAGCATCCCCGATCGAACTGCGACAATTCTAGCGACACCGTCCGCCGCGGCCGCCCCGTGCCCCGGCGGGACATCGACGGAGGCCAGGGCATCGACCCCGGCGCCGACCTTCTCGACCCACGGCGCGCGGATGAACACGGCGTGCACCGGTTCGGCGGTCCCGCCCGGCAGCCGGTCCAGTTCGGCGAAGTCCAGGTCGGTCTCGAACGAGTCCACCTGCCGGCCGAACGCGTTGCGGCGCACCACCATGTCGATCCCGCCGAAGGTCTGTTGCGGGTTGCCCGCGCGGTCGGTGGCGGGGTCGGCCAGCGTGTCGGCCAGCAGGATCATGCCGGCGCAGGATCCGTAGACGGGCAGTCCCTCGGCGATCTTGCGCTTGAGCGGTTCGGCCACCCCGAAGGCGCGCGCGAGCTTGTCGATCGCGGTCGACTCACCTCCGGGAAGGACCAGCCCGTCGATGCCGTCGAGCTCCTCTGGCCGCCTGATTGGCACGGCGTCCGCGCCTCCGGCGGACAGTGCGGCCGCGTGCTCGCGGAAGTCTCCCTGGAGGGCCAGGACTCCAATCTTAGACACTCGACGTCGCTTTCCCCCGGCGGCGCCGGGCGGTGGTCCGCGCCGGGCGCGGGACTGGTGAATCGGGAAGCTCCAGCCTAGACCGGCGTCGCGGCATCGCGCGATTCCGCAATTGCGGCGCTCGGGCGGGTCGGTGCCCGCGCGCTGTGGGAAGGTACTTGCATGACCAATCCCCTGCTCTCGGAGAGCCGCCTGCCGTACCAGATGCCGGATTTCGCTGCGCTTCGTCCCGCGCACTACGTCGATGCGGTCGAACGGGGAGCTGCCGAGCAGCTTTCCGAACTCGCCGCGATCGCCGGGGATGAGTCGCCGGCGTCGTTCGGGAACACCTTCGAGGCACTGGAGCGCAGCGGCCAGCTGCTGCGCCGGGCGGAGGAGGCCTTCGGGAACGTGAAGGCGGCGCACGGAACACCGGAGATCCTCGACGCGGACGAGCGGATCCAGGCCGTCGTCTCGGCCCACCACGACGCGATCCACCTCGATGGTGCCCTGTACGCCCGGCTCACGTCCGTGGACGCATCTGTCCTCGGTGGAGAAGACGCGCGGCTGGCCTCCGAAACCCTGCGTTCCTTTCGGCGTGCGGGTGCGGAGCTGAACGACGCCGACAAGGCCCGGCTTCGGGACATCAACAGCAGGCTCTCCGCTTTGGGTACGGCCTACTCCCGGCGACTCTTGGCGGGAATGAACGCCGCGGCCGTCCACTTCACGTCGGAGGAGGAACTCGACGGGCTGCCGGCGGACGCCCTGGAGGCCGCAGCGGCCGCGGCGCGGGATGCGGGGTACGACGACGGCTACCTCCTGACCCCCGTCCTTCCCACCGCGCAACCCGTGCTCGAGGCGCTGAACCACCGGGAGAGCCGCCGCAGGGTCTTCCAGGCTTCCGTGGGACGAGGCACGAACGGCCCCGAGCGCACCCTGGATCTGGCCGCCGAGGCCGCAGCCCTCCGGGCCGACCGCGCCGGGCTTCTGGGTTTCGCGAACCACGCCGAACTCAGTCTGGACGCGCAGACCGCCCCGTCGTTGGATGCGGTGCGTGCGAGGCTGTCGTCGCTCACAACGGCGGCCGTCGCCAACGCCCGCAAGGAGGCGGCCATCCTCTCCGCCAAGTCCGGTGGGCCGATTCGCCCGTGGGACTGGGCCCACTACTCCGCCGGGGTCAGCCGCGACGTGTATGCCCTGGACGAGGAGGCACTGAAGCCGTGGTTCGAGCTCGAGCGGGTGGTGACCGACGGCGTGTTCCGCGCGGCGACGGAGCTTTACGGCATCACCTTCGCGGAACGGCACGACATCGTCGGCTACCACCCGGAGTTGCGGATATGGGAGGTCTTCGAAGCCGACGGCAACGGCCTGGGCCTGTTCGTGGGCGACTTCTTCGCGCGGCCGACCAAGGCCGGCGGAGCGTGGATGAATTCGATGCGGCTGGCGGCCTCGTTGCTCGGGGAGCGGCCGGTGGTCACCAACACGCTGAACATTCCCCGGCCCGCCGCCGGCCAGCCGGTGCTGCTGAGCATGGACCAGGTGCGCACGCTGTTCCACGAGTTCGGGCATGCGCTGCACGGGCTACTGTCCGCGGCACGCTACCCTTCACTGTCCGGAACAGCGGTCCCCCGCGACTTCGTGGAATATCCCTCACAGGTCAACGAGATGTGGGCGCTCTGGCCGCAAATCCTCGACGGTTACGCGGTGCACGTCCAGACCGGCGAGCCGCTGCCGGACGGGACGCTGGATCGCCTGGAGGAAGCCGGCCTCTGGTGCCGGGGATTCGCCACCACCGAGTATCTCGCTGCCGCCGTTTTGGATCTCGCCTGGCACTCCTTGTCCCCCGGTGAGTCGGTCGCGGATCCACTCGGATTCGAGGACCGTGTCCTCCGCGAGGCGGGGTTCGATCCCGATCTGGTTCCGCCGCGCTACCGCACGGGCTATTTCAAGCACATTTTCGACGGCGGGTACGCGGCCGGCTACTACTCCTATATCTGGAGCCAGATCCTCGATGCCGATACCGTCGAGTGGTTCCGGGTGAACGGCGGGCTGACGCGCGTCAACGGCGATACGTTCCGCCGCGAGCTGCTCTCCAAGGGCAACACGCGCGATCCGCTGGAATCGTTTCGGTGCCTCCGCGGCCGCGACGCGGACATCGCTCCCCTTTTGGTGCGGCTCGGGCTGGGCGACTGATCGTGGCCGGAATCCTCCGGGCGCAGGCCGCATTCTCCGCGTGGCAGGAAGCCGTGGCCGCGGCCACCGGCGGCAAGGTTTTCACGACCCATGGCTGCACGTGGGCCTGGCAGCCGGCGCACGCGAGGCTCCATCTCCTGTTCCCGCCGGCACCGGGATCCGCCGGGCTGCGTCCGGGGCTGGCGGAGGGAACGCGGCTGGGAGCGCTGGAGGTGTCCGTGTGGCTCAATGCGGCGGCCGACGCATCGGCCCTGGGCCAGCTGGGTTTCACCGACGCACCCCCCGTCCTGTGGCACGCGGGACGCCCGCACGCCGACGGGGGCTCTTTTCGAGGCGGGGTGCTTCTCGGAGGCGAACTACCGGAGGCCAAGGGTGCCGAGGCGGGGGGAATGCGCGTCGTCGGCAGCACACCTGCCGGAACGGTCCAGCATGCCGCGGCGCGAACCGTCGACGGGGAACTCGTGGGACGCGGGTTCGGGATGCGTCACCGCAACGGAGACGTCTCGCTCCACGGACTGGCGGTGGGGGCGGAACACCGCCGTCGGGGCGCGGGGCGCGCGCTGGCCGCGGCCCTCGCCGCCGCACTGCTGGTCGCCGACGATGCGGAAGACCGGTCCTCGGCGGTGCTGGCCGGAACCGGACCGGCAGGATCGGAGTTCCTCAGGGCGTGTGGCCTGCAACTCGTGGGCCGGGGTCGGCACCTGAGGTTGCGGAACCCGACGCCGTAGCCACGGCGGGAGCCGTCGCGGAGGGGTACGGTGCTCGGATCGCGGTGCGAAAAGCGACCGCCCCGGAACCGTGTCTGGTTCCGGGGCGGCGCCGTGCGTCGGGAAGTGGCTACCAGCCGCGCTCCGCGAGCCGGTGCGGCTCGGGAAGCTCCTCGACGTTGATGCCGACCATGGCCTCACCGAGGCCGCGGGACACCTGGGCAATGGTGTCCGGGTCGTCGTGGAAGGTGGTGGCCTTCACGATGGCCGCCGCGCGCTGCGCCGGGTTGCCGGACTTGAAGATGCCCGAGCCGACGAACACGCCGTCGGCGCCGAGCTGCATCATCATCGCCGCGTCGGCCGGGGTGGCGATGCCACCGGCGGTGAAGAGCACGACCGGCAACTTGCCGGTCGCCGCGACCTCCTTGACCAGTTCGTACGGTGCCTGGAGTTCCTTGGCGGCGACGTACAACTCGTCCTCCGGAAGGGAGGAAAGCCGGGCAATCTCGGAACGGATTTTGCGCATGTGCCCGGTGGCGTTGGAGACGTCACCCGTGCCGGCCTCGCCCTTGGAGCGGATCATGGCCGCACCTTCGTTGAGGCGGCGCAGGGCCTCGCCGAGGTTGGTCGCGCCGCAGACGAACGGAACCGTGAAATCCCACTTGTCGATGTGGTTGACGTAGTCGGCCGGGGTCAGGACCTCGGACTCGTCGATGTAGTCCACGCCAAGCGACTGCAGGACACGGGCCTCGACGAAGTGGCCGATGCGGGCCTTGGCCATCACGGGGATGGAGACCGCGGCGATGATGGAATCGATCATGTCCGGATCGGACATGCGGGAGACGCCACCCTGGGCTCGAATGTCTGCCGGTACGCGCTCAAGAGCCATCACGGCGACTGCGCCGGCGTCCTCCGCGATCCGGGCCTGCTCGGCGGTGACGACGTCCATGATGACGCCGCCCTTGAGCATCTCGGCCATGCCGCGCTTCACACGGGAGCTACCCGTGACGGAAGGCTGTGCCGGGGTGCTTTCGTTGCTGGACACAAAAAGTCCTTTCAAGGGTGGAAGAGAGTACGGTCCATCCTAATCCACGGTGGCCCCTATCACTTCAGCGGCGGCGCACGGTTACCCGGCGCGTCCCGACGAGCGGATGGGAACGGGGACGGAACGTCCCGTCCGAGCCGGTCAGCGGGCCTGTGTGCGGACGCGCTGTATGCGTTGGGCGACCGTGAAGCCGCTGGCCACGGACAGCACCGCGAGCACCGAGAACAGCACCCATTCGCTGAGGCCCAGGCCCGTCAGCCCGGTGAACGTCAGCGCCAAGACCAGCCTTTCGGCGCGCTCGGCGACTCCGGTGTTCGCGTCGAATCCCAACGACTCCGCCTTGGCCCGCGCGTAGGAGACGAGGCTCCCGGTCAGCAGGCACAGCGCCGCCGCCACTCCAATGGCCACGTTGGATCCACCGGTGAAGAACCAGATCATGATGCCCGCGAAGACCGCGCCGTCGGCGACGCGGTCCAGGGTGGAGTCCAGGAAGTTCCCCCAGCGGCCGTCGCCGCCGGTGGCGGATTCGGGAAGGCGGGCCATGATGCCGTCCACGACGTCGGAGAAGATGAAGACCGTGATGAACAGGGTGCCCCAGAACAGTTGTCCCAGGGGGTAGAGCACGAGCGCCCCGGCCACGGCGCCGGCGGTACCGACGATGGTCACGGCGTCCGGAGTCACCCCGAGGCGCACCAGAAAGCGCGCCAGGGGCGTGAACAGCCGGGTGAAGAAACCGCGTGCGTACCGGTTGAGCATGGGTCAGCAGTCCGCCCATGCGGCCGCAATGTCCGTGCGGACGTCCCCGAGAGTCGCTGGGATGGCCTTGGTGCGGGCGATGATGGGAAAGAAGTTCCCGTCGCCGCTCCACCGCGGGACGATGTGCTGGTGCAGGTGTGCGGCGATTCCCGCCCCGCCCGAGACCCCCTGGTTCATGCCCAAGTTGAAACCGGAGGGGTTGGCGACGCGGCGGAGCACCCTCATGGCCTGCTGGGTCAGCGCGGCGATTTCCGCCGTCTCCGCCTCCGTGATGTCCGTGTAGTCGGGAACGTGCCGGTACGGGCACACCAGTAGATGGCCGGAGTTGTACGGAAACAGGTTGAGCACCACGAACGCTGTCTCGCCGCGGTGGACGATCAGTGATTCCTCGTCGCTGCGCTGCGGCCCTCGGCAAAAGGGGCAGTCGTCCTCGCCCGTGACCTGGCCCTGACCGGCCTTGATGTAGGCCATCCGGTACGGGGTCCAGAGCCTGTCGAAGGAGTCCGGGACCCCGGCGAGGCCGAAATCGTCGGTCGCGCCGGCGTCGTCCGGGTACCGGCCGTTCATGGTTCCGTCGTCGTCCACGCCCGTGCCGGCGTGTACGGCGTCGGCGTCCGCGTCATCGGGCCGGGACACGCTAGCTTCGCCTCTCGCGCACGGCCTCGACGATGCGTTCGATGGCATCGTCGACGGGGATGCCGTTGTCCTGCGTGCCATCCCGGTATCGGAAAGAGACCGCGCCGGCCTCGGCGTCCTCGCCCCCGGCGATCAGGACGAAGGGCACCTTTTCCTTGGACGCATTGCGGATCTTCTTCGGGAACCTGTCCGAGGTGATGTCCACCTCCGCGCGGATACCGCGGGCCTTCAGCTTGTCGACGACGTCGAACAGGTACTCGTTGAAGGCCTCGGCAACCGGCACGGCCACCACTTGCACGGGGGCTAGCCACGCAGGGAAGGCACCAGCGTAGTGCTCGGTCAACACGCCCATGAACCGCTCGATGGAGCCGAAGAGGGCGCGGTGGATCATCACCGGGCGCTGGCGGGTTCCGTCGGCGGCCTGGAATTCGAGCTCGAAGCGCTCGGGCAGGTTGAAGTCGAGCTGGATCGTGGACATCTGCCAGGTGCGCCCGATGGCGTCGCGCGCCTGAACGGAGATCTTCGGGCCGTAGAAGGCGGCGCCGCCCGGGTCGGGAACGAGTTCGAGCCCCGAGGCTTCCGCCACCTCGGCGAGGGTTCGGGTGGCTTCGTCCCACGCGTCGTCGGAGCCGACGGACTTCTCCGGGTCCTTCGTGGAAAGCTCGAGGTAGAAGTCGTCGAGGCCGTAGTCCTTGAGCAGGCCCAGCACGAAGTTCAGAGTGTCGGTGAGCTCGTCCTTCATCTGCTCGCGGGTGCAGTAGATGTGCGCGTCGTCCTGGGTCATGCCGCGGACCCGGGTCAGTCCGTGGACCACCCCGGACTTCTCGTAGCGGTAGACGGAGCCGAACTCGAACAACCGCAGGGGAAGTTCGCGGTAGGACCGGCCCCGGGACCGGAAGATCAGGTTGTGCATGGGGCAGTTCATCGGCTTGAGGTAGTAGTCCTGGCCCGGCTTGCGGACCGTGCCGTCCTCGTTGAGCTCCGCGTCGATGTGCATCGGGGGGAACATGCCGTCCCGGTACCAGTCCAGGTGGCCGGAGACCTCGTAGAGGTGCCCCTTGGTGATGTGGGGGGTGTACACGAACTCGTAGCCGGCCTCGGTGTGGCGCTGACGCGAGTAGTCCTCCATGGCCTTGCGGATGATGCCGCCCCTGGGGTGGAAAACCGGCAGGCCGGATCCCAACTCGTCCGGGAAGGAGAAGAGGTCCAACTCCGAGCCGAGCTTGCGGTGGTCGCGGCGCTCCGCCTCGGCGATGCGTTCCTGGTACGCCTTGAGCTCCTCCTTGGTGGGCCAGGCCGTGCCGTAAATGCGCTGCAGCTGCTTGTTCTTCTCGTTGCCGAGCCAGTAGGCGGCGGCCGAGCGGGTGAGCGCGAAGGCGTTGGAGATGAGCTTGGTGTTGGGCAGGTGCGGTCCGCGGCAGAGGTCGCACCACACGGCCTCGCCGGTCTTGCGGTCGATGTTGTCGTAGATCGTGATCTCACCGGCGCCGACCTCGACGCTGACGCCCTCGCCGGCGGACTCGGCCTCGGCGGACTTGTCCAGGAGCTCCAGCTTGTAGGGCTCCGCCGCCATCGCGGCGCGGGCCTCGTCCTCGGTCACGACCCGGCGGGCGAACTGCTGGTTCTGGTTGACAATCTTGAGCATCATCTTCTCGAGGGTCTTGAGGTCCTCGGGCGTGAAGGGCTCGGCGACGTCGAAGTCGAAGTAGAAGCCGTCCGTGATGTAGGGGCCGATCCCGAGTTTCGCGTCCGGGCGCAGCTGCTGGACGGCCTGGGCCATGACATGGGCGGTGGAGTGGCGGAGGACCTCGAGGCCCGCGGGCGAACCAACTGCCACGCCCTCCACGGAGGTGCCGGCCTCCAAGGGCCGCTGCAGGTCACGGAGGACGCCGTCGACGTGCATCACCACGATCTCTCGGTTGTCGAAGTAGAGTTCGGCACCGGTTGTCCCGGCAGTCACCTCACGTTGTGCGCCGTCGACGTTTAGGGTGATCTGCTCAGACACTTTCGGTCTCCTCATTTCGTTGTGGGGCTTCATGACTTGTGGCATACGGTGACCACAGCCAGCCATCGACCAGCTTAACGGTATGGGCTCTCCCCCAACGAACCCGCCGCGCTGACTGCGTTGGTCTCAGCCAACGCGCAGGCTCCCCCGGTGGTCCAGCCCTTCGGCCTCCATTCGTTGCGCCGGCGTTCCGGGCCCGGCCGGTCCCGGCGGCGCAACCGGTCCCGTCGTTCGTTTCCCCGTGGCACGCTCCGGGTTCCTGAGGTGGTCCGGGGCGGGAAGCGACTGCGGTTCGGAAAGGTCCCAGGCTTGGAGCGCCTGCAGGCTGATCCCCCGTGGGCCGGTGCGCCGGGTGATTCCGTGGACCATCAGCAGCCGGGTCGCAAAGAGCAGCGGGCCGGAGTTTTGTTGGGCCTCGTGGAAGAACGTGCAGTCCACGCAGCCCGTGCCGTCGTCCAGCGAAATGAACACCACCCTGCGCCCGCCGCGCATCGGCGGGGTCTGGGTGGCAACGCGCACGCCGGCGACCATCACCTCGGTGCCGTTGCGCAGTCCCAACAGGTCCTTGGACGCTGTGACCCCCTGCGTGCGAAGCAGCCCAGCGTGCGACTCCATCAGGTGGCCGCTGACATCGATCGCCAGGAGATCAAGTTCGGTGCGGACCGTCTCCTCGAGCGTTGGCGCCGGCTCCAGCGCGGCCAACGCCCCGAACTCGAGGTCGGCCATGGGCAGCGGCTGTTGCCCGGAAATCGGATGGTACTTCCGGGCCACCTTCCGCGCGGGCTGGGATTCCAAGTGGCGCAGCAGGTCAGCGCGGTTCCCCCGGCCCGAAATCCGCTGGAAGTGGTCGAATGCACCGAGCGCGGCGATCCGGGTCAGCGAAGCGCGGGTCAGCCCGGAGCGGTCGCGCACATCGGCCAGGGAGCAGTAGGGCTGTCCGGCCACCACGCGGGAGACCTCGGTGGCGGACATGCCGTAGATCCCGGCGAGGCTGAGCCTGATGCCCAGACGGGTTCCGTGGGCCTCGGGCACCTCCTCGACCCGGTATTCGGCCCCGCTGTGGTTGATGTCCAGCGGAAGAATGGGGATTCCCAGCCGACGCGCCTCGGCCACGAGTAGCCGCTTGGGATACATGCCGGGGTCGTGTTCCCACAAACCGGCAAGGAACGCCTCGGGGTGGTGGGCCTTCAGCCAGGCGGACTGGTAGGTGGGCACGGCGAAGGCCGCACCGTGGGCCTTGCAGAAGCCGAAGCTTCCGAAGGCCTTCAGCGTCTCCCACACCTCGTCCACGACCTGCAGGGAGTATCCCCTCTCCATCGCATGCCGGCGGAAGAACGTTTCCACCATGGGTTCCTGGTCCGGGTTGCCGATGAGGCGGCGGAATACGTCGGCCTTGGCGAGACCACACCCCGTCATGATGTGGAAGGTCCGCAGCACCTGCTCGTGGAAAACGGTGACTCCGTGGGTTTCGGCGAGCGCCGGCTTCAGGTCGGGGTGCGGGTAGATCTCCGGCGCGAAGCCGTGCCGGTTCTCCAGGTAGGGCTTGACCATGTTCGATTTCATGGGGCCGGGACGGAACAGCGAAATGTCGATGATGAGATCGTTGAACTCCCGTGGCGCGAGCTTTCCGACGAGTTCCCGTTGGCCCGGGGACTCGATCTGGAAGCAACCCAAGGTGTGGGTACTACGGATCAGCTCGAACGTGGGTTCGTCGTCGAGCGGGACGCGTTCCAGGTCGATGCGGCCGTCCTCGTTCAAGAACGCCGGGAGGGCGCCATCCTGCCCCAGCGGGTGCCGGCCGGCTTCCGCGACGGCAGTCCCGGTTCCATGGATTCGCACGACCTCCCGCAGCGCGAACGACATGGCGCTTTGCATTCGCACGCCCAACACGTCGAGTTTGAGCATTCCCATGGGGTCCATGTCGTGCTTGTCGAACTGGCTCATGGGCAGACCGAGTCCGCTGGGCTGGACCGGGGTGCGGTCCAGCAGCGAGACATCGCCGAGGATGACCCCGCACGGGTGCATCGAGATGTGCCGGGGCAGCCGATCCAGGCGTTCGGTCAGGTCCACCAGCAGGTCCAGTTGGCGTTCGGCGCCGACGCGGTCCGCAAACTGGCGCAGTTCGGGTTTCTCGTCCAGTGCCTCACGGAAGTTTCGGGCCGAGAAGCGCCACAGTTGCTTGGCGATCGCATCGATCTCGCCGCCTTCGAAACCCAGCGCCAGCCCGGCGTCGCGGACCGCGCCGCGTGCCCGGTAGCCGTTCTGCATGCTCATGAGGGTGACGCGCTCGGGGCCGAAGCGATCGAAGATGCTCCGGTATACGCGGTGGCGTTCGGCGCTTTCCACGTCGATGTCGATGTCCGGCAACGTCGAACGGTCCATCGAGAGGAACCTCTCGAAAAGGAGGTCGTGTTCCAGCGGGTTGACGTGGCTGACCCCCAGCAGGTAGTTCACCAGACTGGACGCGCCGGATCCCCGGGCGGCCGCCCTGACCCCCATGCCGGTGATCATCCGGGAGACCTCGGCGACCGTGAGGAAATAGGAGGAGAAGCCCAGGCGGGAGATGGTGTCGAGTTCCTGTTCGAGGCGCCCTCGCACTCCGGGGGCGTCCAGTCCGCGGGAAAAGAGCCGGTTGGCCCCGGAACCGCAGCGGGCAGCCAGCTCCGTGGAAGGATCCCCGGAGATGCCGATCACCGAAGCCTCCGGCACCACCGGCATCCCCCAGCCGGCATCCGAGACGGGGTCCAACCGGCACCAGTCCGCCACAGCTTCGGTGTCCCGGAGCAACCGGGAGGCGAGAGGTGCGCCGTCCCCCGATTCGGTGGCGATCTCGCGGGCGAGTTCCGCCATGGCGGCGGGTTCCCGCAGCCAACCCTGGCCGTTGGGTTGGAGGTCCCGCAACGCGTCCAACGAACTGAGGGCACGCGCCGAATCCAACACATCCGCCGTCGCGGCGCCGTCGGGATCCGCATAGCGCACCGCGTTGCTCAGGATCGCCCTGATGCCGCAGTCCCGTGCCGTCTTGACCATGCGCACGGCGTGCGCGGTGCTCAGTTTCTCACCGGGCGCACTGCGGTGCGTCACCGCCTCCACCGCCAGGGCGCCCGCCGGCAGAGCATCCCGCCAGCGGCCCAGCAGTGTGCGTGCGAGGCCGTAGTTGCGGCGCAGTGCCGCCGCACCGACGTCGGACTGGGGTCCGGCGAGCACCATCAGCACCGGTTCGCCGGCGGGTCCGGCCGCATGGCGAGCCAGTTCCGCGCGGGTGACCCCGACCGGTTTTTTGCCGGCGGCCCCGGTGCCCGCGTGGGCGGCGGAAACCAGGCGGCACAGGGCGCTGTATCCGGCCCCGGAGCTCCGCCCGCGAGCCAGGACCAGCACCCGTCCCCCCGCACGGGGAGGCAACGGGCGTCTGGAGGGCGAAGCGTCCGGGTCCGGTTCGAGCACGGCCAGGCTGACGCCGACAATCGGATCCAGTCCATTCTCGAGGCAGGCCTTGAGGTGCTTCACCGTCCCGAAGAGGCCGTCCCTGTCGGCGCAGGCCAGCGCGTCGGAGCCGTTCGACGCCGCCCGGCGCGCCAACTCGTCCGGCCACGAGACCCCGTAGTGGGCGCTGTAGGCCGTAGCGACGTTGAGATGGGTGAAACTCACGCGCTCTCTTTCAACGCGTCGTGGATGCGGATCAGCCTCCACCGGCCGGTCTCCACCTGACGGGAGACGTCGAACGTCAGAAGCGGGCCGCGGGCCGTCTGGCGGACCTGCAGCCTCCAGATTTCGTGGTCGACCAGGCCGGGGCCGCGCCCTCGTTCGGCGCGCACCTCCTCCGTCCACCATTTGCGGCGCTCGAACCAGCGCACCGGTTGCGCGGCGACCCGGTATTCCCGGCCCTGCCAGCGCATGCGCAACGGCAGGCCGGCCGGCGTGCATTCGACTTCCACCGACTGCGTGAACAGGCCCATGGGGCCACCTCCATATCCGTGTCCCGGGGCGTGAGAAGAACCCGGGAGCACCAATGTGAACGGGAAGTCGACGCCCCTGGGAAGCGGTGGGACGGCAACTCCATTGTATTCGAAGAGATGTTCGAATAAAAGATCACGCTACGTGAGGCCGCCGACATTTTGTCGTTCGACTACCGGCACGGGGCGCCCGCGCCTAGGCTGGCCGCATGGACACGCCCCCAACCCGCCCCGGCATACCGAACATCTCTGCCGTGACCCTCGGTGTGCGCGACGTGGAGGCCTCCCGCGACTTCTACGTCGAGGGGCTGGGGTTCCGGCCGCTGCAGCACCTTCCCGGCGAGATTGCCTTTGTGGCAGCGGGCCACGGCCTGATGCTCGCGCTCTGGAACGTGGACAGCATGCCCGGGGAATACGGAGAGGTCGGCTTCGGGAACCAGGCGCCCCCGGTCTCCTTGGGGCACAACACGGACAGTGCCGAGCAGGTCGACCGGCTCTACCGGCTTGCCCTGGCCGCCGGAGCCGAGGCGGTCAATGCACCCTCGCTGCGGGACTGGGGCGGCACCAGCGCCTGCATCGCCGACCCTGACGGCTACCGCTGGGACTTCGTCCACAACCCAGCCTTCAGGACCGGTCCCGCCGGACGCGTGGAACTGGGCTAGCCTCCCCGCCGCGCCCGTGCCGGTGCCCCTTTGAAACCGGTCAGAAAAGGCCGTCGACGGCTTCCACGAGCTCGGGGTTGTCGTTCCGCACGTTTCCCACGGCCCGGTCGACCGCCCGCAACTCCCACTTCGCGGCCACCGGAAAGGCCCCGTCCCGTGCCCACGCAACCAGGGACGCCGCGTCAGTGTCCCTGGGATCAAGCCAATCGGCAAGGGTTCCGCGGTCCAGCGGCAACGGAAGCCTGTCGTGGAGCGCCGCGAGCTCCTCGAGAACCGGATCCGCCGACCCGGGTTCCGGCGACGGCACGGTGAGGATCGACGTCGACAGCAGCCACTGCCCCGGCTCGCCATCCTCCATCGTCGGGTCCTTCCACCACTCGTAGAGGCCCGCGAACAGGATGAGTGAACCGTCGGCGGGCCGGACCAGATACGGCTGCCTCGTCAGCGACTTGCCCTCGCCCGTCTTGAGCCACTCGTAGTACCCCTCGGCGGGAACGGCGCAGCGGCGCGCCTTCACCGCCTTGCGGAACGACGGTTTCTCGACCACGGTCTCGCTGCGCGCATTGAACGACCTCACACCGACCGACGGTTCCTTGGCCCACGCCGGAACCAGTCCCCACTTCGCCACGTGCAGTTGGCGAACGCGCTCGCCGTCGATCAGGCGCTCCAAGACAATCGGCACGTCCGAGGTCGGCGCCACGTTCCACGATTGCCGCAGCTCCATGGCCTCGTCGGCCTCCGCCTCCAGTTCCGCAACCAGATCACCGACCGCCCGCGCCATCACGTATCGTCCGCACATGGAATAAGACTCTCACAGCGGTCGTTGACGCCGACATGACAACAGCGAACCTTCAGGACTACGTGCCCGCCGACGGAACCGTCACGATGTTCACCACCTCCTGGTGCGGATACTGCCGCAACCTCAAGCGCGCCATGGACGCCGACGGCATCGCCTACCGCGAGGTCAACATCGAGGAGGTCGCCGGCACCGCCGAAATCGTCGAGTCCTTCAACGGGGGCAACCAGACGGTCCCCACCCTGGTCTTCCCCGACGGAACCGCCGTCACGAACCCGCGCATCGAGCAGGTCCGCGAACGCCTGTAGCGCGCGTGTGATTGGATAATGGCGTCGGCATCCCGCGGGGGCCGGCGCCATGACCGATTCACTACCCGTTGGCCGCCGCTCGCGGTCGAGAGGATGGACCCTCCCCATGCCACACAAGGTCAAGGCCGTTGTCGTCAAGGCCAAGGACGCCCCGGTCGTCATCGAAACCATCATCGTTCCCGATCCCGGTCCCGGGGAGGCGGTGGTCGACATCCTCACCTGCGGGGTCTGCCACACCGACCTGCACTACAAGCTCGGCGGCATCGGCGACGAGTTCCCCTACCTGCTCGGCCACGAGGCCACCGGCGTCGTGAGCCAGACCGGACCCGGGGTCACCGAGATCGCCGTCGGGGACCGCGTCATCCTGAACTGGCGCGCGGTCTGCGGGACCTGCCGCGCCTGCGCCAAGGGCACCCCCCAGTACTGCTTCGACACCCACAACGCCACCCAGAAGATGACCCTGGAGGACGGCACCGAACTCTCCCCGGCCCTGGGCATCGGCGCGTTCGCCGAAAAGACCCTCGTCGCCGCCGGACAGTGCACCAAGGTCGACGAGGACGTCGACCCCGCCGCCGTCGGCCTGCTCGGTTGCGGCGTCATGGCCGGCATCGGAGCGGCCATCAACACCGGGGAGGTCAAGCGCGGGGAATCCGTGGCCGTCATCGGCTGCGGCGGCGTCGGCATCGCCGCGATCGCCGGCGCCCGGCTCGCCGGGGCCACCACCATCATCGCCGTGGACATCGACCCCGCGAAGGTCGACCTGGCCAAGACCCTCGGCGCCACCCACGGGGTCAACTCCCGCGAGGAGGACCCCGTCGCCGCCATCCAGGGGCTCACCGGAGGGTTCGGCGCCGACGTCGTCATCGACGCCGTCGGACGCCCCGAAACCTACAAGCAGGCCTTCTACGCCCGCGACCTCGCCGGACGCGTCGTCCTCGTCGGCGTCCCCACCCCCGAGATGCAACTCGAACTGCCGCTGCTGGACGTCTTCGGCCGCGGCGGATCCCTGAAGTCCTCCTGGTACGGCGACTGCCTCCCCAGCAGGGACTTCCCCATGCTCGTGGAGCAATACAAGCTCGGCCGCCTGGACCTGGACGCGTTCGTCACCGAACGCATCGGACTGGACCAGATCGAGGAAGCCTTCGAGAAGATGCACGCCGGCACCGTCCTGCGCTCCGTCGTGGAAATCCAGGCCGCGGGAACGTCCACGCCGGCTGTCGGGGCGACGGCGGTGTCCGCATGAGCGCCCGCATCGAACACCTCGTCACCTCCGGCACCTTCTCCCTGGACGGCGGGACCTGGGACGTGGACAACAACGTCTGGATCGTCGGGGACGACACCGAGGTCTTCGTCATCGACCCCGCCCACGACCCGACCGCCATCGCCGACAAGGTCGCCGGCCGGACCGTCAAGGCCGTCCTGCTCACCCACGGGCACGACGACCACATCCGCCACGCCCGCGCGTTCGCCAACCGCGTCCAAGCCCCGGTCTACCTGAACACCGCGGACCAGATGCTCTGGGAAGACGTCTTCCCCGGCACCACCGCCGACTCCCCGATCGCCGACGGCGACACCTTCAAAATCGCCGGCACCACACTCACCGCCCTACACACCCCCGGCCACTCCCCGGGCTCCACCTGCTTCCACGCCCCCGACCTCGGAACCCTGTTCAGCGGAGACACCCTCTTCAACGGCGGCCCCGGCGCCACCGGACGCTCCCACAGCGACTTCGGCACCATCATCGAATCCATCCGCGACCGACTCCTCACCCTCCCCGCCGAAACCATCGTGAACACCGGCCACGGCGACACCACCACCATCGGCACCGAGGCACCCCACCTCAACGAATGGATCACCAGAGGCCACTAAACACGGAACCCGACGCGCGGCGCCGACCCTCGCTGGGGAGGGTCGGCGCCGTCGTCCTGTTGCTGGCAGCGGCCGCCGTTCCCGCGACGGCGATGTTCGGCTGGTTCGCCTATGGTCCGCTGTCCGCCATGACGGAGTCTGCGCCCGAGGGGCTCGTGGTGCTTACCCAAGGGCAGGCCGTGGGCGTGCTGTTGCTTGGACTGGGCCTGAGCGGGCTGGCGTTCCTCGCCGGACTGCGATTCGGCCGTGGTCCGCGCCAGCCGGAATTCCGCCGTTAGCGGTCGATGATCCGCGTGTGTTGGGCGTAGGCGTCCAGCACGGCATCCTCGACGTCCGCGACCCGGACACCGGGAACCAGATCGTCGACGGCGCCGGCGGTGGCCGGGTCCATCGGCAGGTCCATGGCCGCGTAGACGTCGCGAAGGACGGCGCGGATGGGCGCGGAGTCCTCCACCACGAAGACGCTGGCGAACAGCCAGGCGCCGGCGACCACGCGCTGCGCCGTGCCGACGAGCTTGACCGGCACCGACGCCGTCGAACCCGGCCCGGGCAACCCGTGGACGCTGTACTCCCCCGCGCAGTACTCGCCCGGGATCTCGCCGACCGCAGCGTCGACGCCCAGTGCGCGCAGCGCCGACGCGTATAGTTCCCCGAGCACCCTGAACCGGTGCTGGTGGCCGATCATCGCCTCGTTGGCCGGTTCGACGTGGTCCACGATCAGCGTGCCGCGGTGGTAGGCCGCCGCCCGGCCCCCGGCCCTGCGGACCACCGGCGCGAATCCGGCACGCCGCGCCGCGTCGACGGCATCGGCATAGCCGGACAGCCGCACGTCGCGCTGGCCGAAGGCAAGCGTGGGTTCCGGGCGGTAGATCCGTAGAGCCGCCGGGCGGCTTCCTCCGCGCACCGCGTTCAACAGTTCGAGGCCGGAGCGCAGGTCGGCGGCCGGGTCGCCCGAAACGTCCGTCCGCAGAATGCGCAGGGGCTGGTCGGCGTCGGGGTTCCACACGGTCATAACCTCGATTCTATGGTGCACATGGGCCCGCCGGTACGGCCCCATAATGGAGGGTGCCTTCACCGCAGACCCCCCTGATTCTCCTCGGCGGCGCCTCCGGTGCCGGCAAGTCCTACCTGGCCGCCCGCTACGGGCGGCCCCACGTGGAGCTGGACAACTTCTACCGCGAGCTCGCCGAGCACACCGCCGGCACTCCCCTGCCGCTGACCCCCTATGACGAGGTCGACTGGGACCACCCGGGGACCTGGAACCGCGACGCCGCGGTCGAGGCGCTCGTCGGTCTCCTGGGACGCGGTCGCACGGAGGTCCCCGACTACTCCATCGCCAGCTCGAGCCACAGCGGATACCGCACGGTGTCCCTCGCGGAGGGACCCGTGGTGGCCGAGGGTGTTTTCGTGGACGAGGTCGCGGGGCCACTGCGAGCCCGCGGCGTCGCCGCCGACGCGGTGTATATCGACGTGCACCCGCTGACGACGGCGGTCCGCCGCTTCGTGCGCGACGTGCGCGAACGGCGCAAACCGGTGCCGTTCCTGCTTCGGCGGGGTTGGGCCCTGTTTCGCGCCGACAGCGCCAACCGCCGGCGCTACCTCGCCGCGGGGTTCCGGCCGCTTGCTAAGCGACGCGTCAGGGCCCTGCTGGCGGGGCCTGCGGCATCGGACGCACCGTGAGGATCTGCTCGCTGCGGCCGAACGGCCCGACGACGTCGTGGAGCACCGCGGACGTGAGCCCGACGCCGTCGTTCCCGTAGGTCTGCTGGGCCTGCAGACCCAGCCATTCGCCGACGGGTCGGCGGTGCATGTGGATCTGGAGGTCGACGTTGGGGAACATCCACGATGCGGGTCCGGGTTCGACGCGCGGCGCGACGCCGTTGGCGGTGTCCACCAGCCCCAGCAGCCGCACCAGGTCGGAGGTCTCGGCGCCGGCCACCATCGGGTGTGGCGTGCGGAGCCAAACGACTCCCCGGCCCGGCCGGTGTCCAGGCTCCACACGGAAATCCAGTTGCTCGATGTACCCGCCGGGCCACGGGGACATGCCGTCCCACGGCTGCAGCCGTTCCGGGTGCGACACCGGGTGGTCTTCGAAGGCGGCGACGCTGGCCGAATCCTGGGTCTTGAGCCGCCAGGCGCGAGCGACGATGGCGGTCCGGCCGGCGCAGGACAACTCGGCCTCGAGGAGCTCGATCGTGCGTCCTGGCCGAACCAGGCGCGTGCGTACCTCGAACTCGCCGCCATGGATGATGCCCAGGATGTCCAGGCCGACCTTGGCCATGCGCATGTCAGGTCGCGGCTGGAACAGCTCGAGTTCGTGGGCGATGATTCCGGTCGCCGGAGCCATGTGCTGCTCGTGCGCATTCCAGGCTCCCTGCGCGTGCACGGTGGAGCGGTAGCGGCCGTCCCCGAGGGGCTCGTAGAAGAAGTCGCCGACGGCGAGTTCCGTGGTGTGCCCGGGCATGGGGGCCTGCGTCATTGCGGGGTCCTTTCCTGCGGCCGTGGCGGCCGTTCCTCATGCCACCCTATGCCGCCCCGCGCCGCCGGGGAAACCGGTTCCTAACCCGCCTCGGCGCCGATCGGAATGACTTCCAGGCTGTCGTCGGCTTCCACCAGGACCAGGACCCGGCGCGCGGACACACCGGTTAACCGGCCCACCAGTTCCCCCACCAGCGCCGCCCCGTCAGGCAGGGACCCCTGGGCACCGTCGGCGGTGTCCCCTCGGACCCACACCGTCACGCGGGCCCCCGTGGCCTCGCGGACAGTCGAGGCGAGCGCGCCGCCGTCGTCGTGCGAAACGACGAGTACGACGCTTTCTACGCTGATCCGCTCGAAGCCGGCAGCGTCGCCGGAGCTCCCTGCGTCGGAGGCGACGGCGAGCGCCGAGCGGTCCCGCCGCCAGAGGCCGAAGTGGTAGGCGGCGACGAGGCAGGTGGCCGCCAGCAGCCCGAACGGGGCTCGAATCCGCTCCAACAGGCTGGACCCGGTGACGTCGTCGAGAAGGAACTCGAAAAGGCGGAAACCGATGACCAGAAGGGTCACCAGCGCGACGACGGCGCTCACCCCAAAGACGGCAACGAGGTACACCCGCCTGCCTGCGGGGTCGGCGGCCGCGGCGGGACGCCAGACGATCCACCAAATGGGGGCGCCGACCAAGAGGGCGCTGATGCCGCCCAGAAGCAGGGTCCGGGCATCCGCTCCGGCCAAGGGGGTGGCGGCCAGCGCCATGAGCGAGTTCACGACCACGCCGATGCCGGTGGCCGCCCCCACCAGGGCAACCGCGGAGACCACCAGCCGGGCGGCCAAGCTCGTGGTCTGGCCGCGGGATTCCGCCTCCGGGTGGTGGTAGGCCCACACCAGAAGGCCGATGGCGCCGGCCGCCAGAGCCATCGGCAGCGAACCGACGAGTTCCACGATCGGATCCGTCCGGTCCAGGGCCAGTCGGAGCAGCACAAAAAGCACTGTTCCCATACCGCCGAGGGCGAGCGCCGCGGCAAGCAGGATCCCGACCACCAGCAGGACGACGTCGGCCAGGCCGCCACGGAGGTTACGTGCGGACTGTCGCATCCAGTGCCACCACCAGATGGCCGCACCCCCGACTGCCCAGGCCGCTGCGCCGATGACCGACGTCCACCACGGCCCCCCCACCGTCGTGGCATCGGCCAGCGCACGCACTGCCGCGTCCAAGACCCCCGCGATTGCGCCAATCCCGTTGGCGACGGCGATGAGCAGACCATAGGCGGCGCCGATGACCCAGGGGACGCTGTGCAACCTGAGTGGTCCCTTCGTCCGGTGACGCGACATCCACAGGTGCCATAACCACACGGCTGCCCAGATGAATCCGGTGGACAGGTTCGACTGCCAGCGGTGTGGCTGGCCGGCCACGGCGTCGGCCAGCAGCGAGAGCAGCGACACCGTGGCGGTCACGAGGGCCACGATGTACATGGCAGAGACGTAAAGGCCCCACGACAACGCGGAGCGTTCCGTGTCCGTGTCGGCGCGCCTCCACACGACCCACCACAAGAGCGCCGCCAAGGGACCGGCAATGAGGGTGAAGGCCAGCGAGAGCGCCAGTCCAGTGACATCGGTCCCGGCGAATTCGGCTCCTTCACCGAGCAGCCGCGCCACGAGGCCGCTGAGACCGCCGGCCGCCGTCGCCACCAGAACGAACAGGAGGACGTAGACCACCAGTCGCCTCACGGTCGATTGCGTCCGGCTCGGCGCACGGCCGGTAGACGACGTCGTCGCGGCGCTCATTCTTCGAATCCTGCAGGGGGGCAGGCCGCCAGCTCCCAAGGGGCGGTGTCGATGAGCCATCTGTCACCTGAACGAGTGAGATCGAATCGACCCTCTGTCTCGTATTCCGAGGCTCCGAGGGGGTTGCCGCCGCCTTGGCCGACGGTGAGGGTGACCTCGACGTCGGCGGAATTCGGCCGCTCCGTGGTCGAGATGAGGGTCACGCGCATGTCGGATGAGAACGACTCGCCGAAACCCTCGCATTTCTTTTTCGCCCGTTCGGTCAGATACTCCGCCGCCAGTGCCTCGTCGCCGTCGATGACGGCTGCGGCATAGCGTTGGACGACGCCTTGCGGCGTGCCCTCGTCGAGCATCTCGGGCTCTCCACGCGTGAACACGACGGCGAGGGCAACAACGACCAGGACAGCAACGGCCGCGGCGATGCCCAGCAGTGTCCTGTCCGGTTTCTTCCGGGCTTCGTTCATGGCCACATTATGGCCCGGGGATGGGGGGTTGACTAGCGCGTTCAGGTCACGAATCGGCACGGGGCCCGCAGGTGCGGGGACAGGCGGCATTGCCGCGCCGGTATGCCGGGCCTAGCGTGGGTAGACACGGGTACGACGGCCACGACGGGAGATCATCGAAATGGCGGAAACAAGGCGCTACGTGGTTGCCGCGGATGCCGTTCCGCCGGACCTGACCGTCCTCCCGGGGATAGCCGATGTGGCTGAGCCGTTCGACGAACACCACATCGACGTCCACTTCGACACGGCCACTCTGCGGCTCGCCGTTCGGGGCATGGGAATCCGGCGCAGAACCGGTGGCGTGAACGCGGGTTGGCGGATCGACGGGCTCCCGGCCGCCGCGGCGCACACGGACGACGTCGTGCCCCCGGACGTCGTGCCCTTGGGCCGCGAGGACGCGGTGCCGCCGCCCATCGCGGACCGCGTGCGCGCGATCACGCGCGGGGAGTCCCTGGTGCGTGTCGCCCGGACGACGGAGCACCGCACCGTTCGGCGGCTGTACGGGGACTCGGGCGAACATGTGGCCGATTTCATCGACAGTTCTGTCACCGGCGAGTCGTACGCGCATGAGCCGCCGTGCGCACCACGGCGGACGTGGGCCGTCGTTCCGTCGCGGCACGGCGCCAGCGAGCCGCGGGGCGCCTCCGGTCTCCTGGCGGCGGTCGGTGCGCCCCTGACGGAGGCGACCTCCGACGTCGAACCGGCGCTCGGGAATGCCTACCCCCGCCGGACGCCGGCCACTGAACACCGCGGCGGCAGGAATCCCCGGGTATGGCACGTGGTGGAGGCCTACGTGGCCGCGCAGACAACCGAGTTGATGGACGCCGACGCGGGCGTACGCTGCGACGATCCGGACGCCGTGCACCGCATGAGATCGGCAATCCGGCGGATCCGTTCGGTGCTCGGCGTCTACGGGCGCGTGCTGCGCCGTCCTGCCCGGGCCGCACTCTCGGACGAATTGAAGTGGCTGGCCCGCGCACTGGGCGACGCACGCGACGCCCAGGTCCTGCGGGACCGGCTCCTGGCTCCTCACTCGTCGCGCGAGGAGGCCGCGGACCCGGGACTCCGGCGGCTTGCCGCGCGGCTGGACCGGGACCACGCGGAGGGATACCGGCGGACGTTGAAGACCATCGACTCGGAGCGCTATTTCGCCCTGTTGGACACCTTGGACAACGTGGCCGTTCTTCGGAGGCGCAGGGGGCTCGGGCGCAAGGCCGCGGCCGCGGCGATGCCGAAACTGGTGGACCGGGATGCCGCCCGGTTCCGGGCGTCCGCCGATTCGGCCGCCAGGACGGGCGCCGGAAAACGTCGGGACGAGGCTCTGCACCGGGTGCGCAAGGACGCGAAGCGCCTCCGGCACGCGACGGAGCCCGCCACTCAGGTCCTCGGTAAGCGTGCGAAGCGCTTGGGGCGCTCCGCACGGCGGATCCAACGGATCCTCGGGGACCACCAGGACAGTGTGCTGGCCCGCCGGTTTCTGGCCGAGATACAGGTGGACGCGGAAACCGGCGGAGCGCCCAGACCGACTCCCACGGAGCTGCGGATATATGGCGAACTGGCCGCCGAAGAGGAGTCCGCCGCAAAATCCGCCCGCCGCCGCTACCGGAAGGCGCTCAGGAAGCTGCGGGCGCAGCCACCGCTTGCCTGACCGGCGCTAAGGCGCCGATACGTCCGTGATCCACGCCGACTTGGTGGGGAGCGAGGCTCGGAACTTCGCGCCGGTGATCGTGCGCGTTTCACCGTTGGCGGCCGTGGCGGTCGCCGAGGAGACGGTGAGGTCTGCGTTCTTGGCCACGGACACGGACACGATGTCTCCGATGCCGAACGCCGTCGCCATCTTGGACTGGGTTGCCGTGTAGGCCCACGCCCGGTTCGGGTTGCCGGAGAGCGGGGACACCGAGTAGGCGTCGCCGCGGGACTGGAGATACGCGTGGGGGTTGCCCCACACGGACTGTGCCGTGCGGGTCATGCCGCCGGAGGAGGAGAAGTAGACGGCGTCGATCAGGTAGCCGTTGTACTTGACCACGGTGGCGGAGGTTGGGATGCCGGAGGCCTTGGTCTGTGTGGCGTCCACGGCGGCCTTCCACTTGGCGCCGCTCACGCCGCCGCCCTCGTTTTCCTTGCCCCACCCGGTGAACTTCTGCGAGGCGACCTCGTCGTAGACGTTGCAGCCGCAGGCGGACTTCAGGGTCGCCATGTTGCGCATCGCGTATGTCCGGCCGGCGATGGCCTGCGCCTGAAGCGCGGCCGGCTCCCAGCTGGACGGCATTTCGGCGAGACCGTAGAGATACTCGTCGTTCATGCGGAGCTGGTTCACGAGGTTCAGCTTGCCGCCCAGGACGGACACCTCGATCTGTCCGTGCCGGTACGTGCCGGCGGCGGATCCGCCGTTGGCGTTGGGGACGGATACGGTGCCGATGACCGCACCGGGCCAGTGGCGGGTCCCCTCCCACTGGACCGTGAGGGCGCCGTCGACCGTGTGCGTCTCGGAGCCCATCGTGGCAACCACCTTTCCGTTGACGAGCTTGAGCGACACGGGCGACGACGTGGTGGCCAAGGGCGCGGACCCGTCAAGGATTCGCAGGCGTCCCCCGGACGGGGTGATCGTGCTGGCGGTCGTGGACAACAGTTGGACCCTGATGTCGCTGGAGGCCAGGGCCGTCGTCGTCGCCGTGCGGGCCGGCGCGTAGTAGTGCTCCAGGATCGCCGCCGCGCCGGAGCCGGCCTTGGCCATCCCCTGCGCGCCGTACTGGCTCATGCCGACGCCGTGGCCCCATCCCGCACCGGAAATCGCGAACGTCGCGGGGACGTCGACGTGCTCCACGCCGGGCGGATCGGCCGGAGCGGGAGCAGGGGCGACGACCGGCGGTGCAACTGGACGCGCCACGGCGGGCGGGGCGACGTACGCCGCCAAATAGGACCCGGAAGTCCAGCCCGTGGCGGTCCCGACCTTCACCTGCCGCCAAACAGTCGTTCCGTGCTTCACGGTCTTGCCCGTGGCGGCCACCGCCGTGCCCTTGGACATCAGCGTCAGGACCCGGCCAGACGGCGCCGACACACGCAGGTACACGTTGGCCGTCGTCGTGAACTTCCCGGGCTTGCCCGAGACGATTTTTGGCGCCGTTGGGGCCTTCGCCACCGGCTTGGCGACGGACTGGGCGACGGGCTTGGCCGCGGGCGCCATCTTGAGGTACGCGCTCGCGGACCACCCGGTGAGCGAGCCGTACTTGACCTGGTACCAGGTGGTCCCGGAGACCTTGCGGGCGGCTCCGGTGGTGATGACCGTGGAACCCTTCCTCAGGGTCGTGATTGCTGCTCCGGTCGGCGCGCTGCGACGCAGCAGCAGGTTCGCCGTGGTGGTGTGTTTAACGTTCTTCGCGGTGGTCGGGGCGGTTGGCTGCGGAACAACGACCTTGGCGATGGTCTTCGTGACGTAGGACCTGGCCACCCAACCGGTACGCCCGTTGGCCGTGACCTGGTACCAGGAGCCCTTGGTGGCCCGCACGGTGAGCTTGGTGCCCTTTTTCAGCAGCACGATGGCGCGGTGACGGGTGGACGCGCCGGTGCGGAGGTAGAGGTTTGCGCTCGTCGCGTATGTGGTGCTGGTCTTCGTTGTGGCGGCGGGGAGTGCCGACGCCGCCGTCGTCGGCGCAACGGCGGCCGCCACGGGCAGCGGCATGGCACCCGCGGGTCCCGCCGCACCAATCCCGAAGGAGAGGACGGCCAGAGTCGCCACGGACATCCAACGCGCCCTCGTCGCGAATCGGACAGGTCGAGGTAAGGCGACATTGGTGTTCATGGTTCCCCCGTGCAGCGAGTGATGAAAGTTGCTGAGGAAAACTGTAGGGGTAAAAGTGCGTAGTGTGTATCTATTTGTGGCGCGTCAAGCGACGACACGCCGAAGGGGTGCAGGTTTGGCGTGGCAATCCCCGCGTGGACCCGCCAAGGACGCGGCAAAGGGCCTGCCCCAGCGCGGGGGCAGGCCCTTTGGAATCCGCAGGCTCTGGGGTGCAGTCGGTCGCTCCCGTGGGAGGTCCTAGAACTCCCAGTCCTCGTCTTCGGTGTTCACGGCCTTGCCGATGACGTAGGAGGATCCCGAGCCGGAGAAGAAGTCGTGGTTCTCGTCCGCGTTGGGACTCAGAGCCGACAGGATGGCCGGGTTCACGTCCGTGACGGAGGCCGGGAACATCGCCTCGTAGCCCAGGTTCATCAGGGCCTTGTTGGCGTTGTAGTGCAGGAACTTCTTGACGTCCTCGCTCAGCCCGACGCCGTCGTACAGGTCGTGCGTGTACTGGACCTCGTTCTCGTACAGCTCGAAGAGCAGCTCGAACGTGTAGTCCTTGAGCTCTTGCTTGCGCTCCTCGCTCAGGGACTCGATGCCCTTCTGGAACTTGTAGCCGATGTAGTACCCGTGGACGGCCTCGTCGCGGATGATCAGGCGGATCAGGTCGGCCGTGTTCGTGAGCTTGGCGCGCGAGGACCAGTACATCGGCAGGTAGAAGCCGGAGTAGAACAGGAACGACTCCAGCAGCGTGGAGGCGATCTTCTTCTTCAGCGGATCGTCGCCGTGGTAGTAGCCCTCGACGATCCGGGCCTTCTTCTGCAGGTTCTCGTTCTCCGTGGACCAGCGGAACGCGTCGTCGATCTCCTTGGTGGAGGCGAGCGTGGAGAAGATCGAGGAATAGCTCTTGGCGTGGACCGACTCCATGAACGCGATGTTCGTGTAGACGGCCTCCTCGTGCGGGGTGATCGCATCGGGGATGAGCGAGACGGCGCCGACGGTGCCCTGAAGCGTGTCCAGCAGCGTCAGCCCGGTGAAGACGCGCATGGTGAGCAGCTTCTCGGCCTCGGTGAGCGTCCCCCACGACTGGACGTCGTTGGACAGCGGGATCTTCTCCGGCAGCCAGAAGTTGTTGACCAGTCGGTTCCACACCTCGACGTCCTTATCGTCCTGGATGCGGTTCCAGTTGATCGCTTCGACGTGGCTGAGCAGTTTGACCTTCTCGGTCATGTCATCCCCTGACTTTCCTTGAGCATTGCAAAGGGTAATTCGAATCTATGCGTACGACGGCGGGTGGGCACCCGCCGTCGTACGTGTGCGCCAGCGGCGACTACAGCATGCAGGAGACGCAGCCCTCGACCTCGGTCCCCTCCAGCGCGAGCTGGCGGAGACGGATGTAGTAGAGCGTCTTGATGCCCTTGCGCCACGCGTAGATCTGCGCCTTGTTGATGTCGCGGGTCGTGGCGGTGTCCTTGAAGAACAGCGTCAGCGACAGGCCCTGGTCCACGTGCTGGGTGGCGGCCGCGTAGGTGTCGATGATCTTCTCGTAGCCGATCTCGTACGCGTCCGCGTAGTACTCCAGGTTGTCGTTGTCCAGGTAGGGCGCCGGGTAGTAGACGCGCCCGATCTTGCCCTCCTTGCGGATCTCGATCTTCGACGCCACCGGGTGGATCGAGGAGGTGGAATTGTTGATGTAGGAGATCGACCCGGTCGGCGGAACGGCCTGCAGGTTCTGGTTGTAGATGCCGTGCTCCATGACGGACGCCTTCAGCTCCAGCCAGTCCTCCCGCGTCGGGATGTGCACGCCGTCGAAGAGCTCGCCGACGCGTGCGGTCTGCGGCACCCACTCCTGCTCCGTGTACTTGTCGAAGAACTCGCCCGTCGCGTATTTCGAGTCGGCGAAGCCGCCGAAGGCCTCCCCCTTTTCCATGGCCAGCCGGTTGGAGGAGCGCAGGGCGTGGAACAGCACGGTGTAGAAGTAGATGTTCGTGAAGTCCAGGCCCTCCTCGGAGCCGTAGTGGACCCGTTCGCGCGCCAGGTAGCCGTGCAGGTTCATCTGGCCGAGGCCGATGGCGTGCGACTGCTCGTTGCCCTCGGCGATGGACGGGACGGAGGAGATGTAGGACATGTCCGACACGGCGCTGAGGGCGCGGATGGCCGTCTCCACCGAGGCGCCCAGGTCCGGCGAATCCATCGCCTTGGCGATGTTCATCGAGCCCAGGTTGCAGGAGATGTCCTTGCCGACGACGTCGTAACCCAGGTCCTCCGCGTACACGGACGGGGAGGACACCTGCAGGATCTCCGAGCACAGGTTGCTCATGGTGATCTTGCCCTTGATCGGGTTCGCGCGGTTCACCGTGTCCTCGAACATGAGGTACGGGTAGCCGGACTCGAACTGGATCTCGGCCAGGGTCTGGAAGAACTCGCGGGCGCTGATCTTGGTCTTCTTGATCCGCGCGTCGTCGACCATCTCGTAGTACTTCTCCGTCACGGAGATGTCGGAGAAGGGCACTCCGTAGACGCGCTGGACGTCGTACGGGGAGAACAGGTACATGTCCTCGTTCTTCCTGGCCAGCTCGAACGTGATGTCCGGGATCACGACGCCGAGGGACAGGGTCTTGATGCGGATCTTCTCGTCCGCGTTCTCCCGCTTCGTGTCCAGGAACCGGTGGATGTCCGGGTGGTGGGCGTGCAGGTAGACGGCGCCGGCCCCCTGGCGGGCACCGAGCTGGTTGGCGTAGGAGAAGCTGTCCTCGAGGAGCTTCATCACGGGGATCACGCCGGAAGACTGGTTCTCGATCTGCTTGATCGGGGCGCCGTATTCGCGGATGTTCGTCAGCGAGAGGGCCACGCCACCACCGCGCTTGGAGAGCTGCAGGGAGGAGTTGATGCCGCGGGCGATCGACTCCATGTTGTCCTCGATGCGCAGCAGGAAGCAGGACACGAGCTCTCCGCGCTGGGCCTTGCCGGCGTTGAGGAACGTCGGCGTGGCCGGCTGGAAGCGGCCGTCGATGATCTCGTCGACCAGCTGGGTGGCCAGCTCCTCGTCCCCACGCGCGAGGTGCAGGGCGACCATGCACACGCGGTCCTCGTAGCGTTCCAGGTAGCGCTTGCCGTCGAACGTCTTGAGCGTGTAGGAGGTGTAGAACTTGAAGGCGCCAAGGAAAGTCTCGAAGCGGAACTTCTTCTTGTAGGCGCGGGAGAACAGATCGCGCACGAAGTTCATCGTGTACTGGTCGAGCGTTTCGCGCTCGTAGTACTCGTGCTTGATGAGGTACTCGAGCTTCTCGTCCAGGTCGTGGAAGAACACCGTGTTGTTGTTCACGTGGTCCAGGAAGTACTGGCGCGCGGCCGCCCGGTCGGCGCCGAACTGGATGCGGCCGTCCTTGCCGTAGAGATTCAGCATGGCGTTGAGCTCGTGGTACCCGAGCCCTTCGAATGCGGCGGGCATTTCCTTGCCGTCCGTGGTCACGGCCGGCTCTGCGACTGTTGTGTCCAAAACTGTTCCAATCCTTGGCGTACGAGGTCCACGTCTTCCGGCGTGCCCATGAGTTCAAATCTATAGAGAAGCGGAACGTCGCACTTGGCGGCGATCTTGCGCGCGGCAAGGCAATAGGAGGTTCCGAAGTTGGTGTTGCCGGCGCCGATGACGCCGCGCAACAAGTCCCTGTTCCCCGCGTTGTTGAGGAATCGCAGGACCTGTGGGGGAATCGAATGCCTGCCCTCCTCGCCACCGTAGGTGGGAAGAAGCAGGACGTAAGGACCGGTGGCCACGAGTTCCGGTTCGCTCGCGTAGAGCGGTATCCGGGTCGATTCGAGACCCAATTTTTCGACGAACCGCTGCGTGTAGCCGGAGGCCGAGGAAAAGTGGACCAGGGACGTGGCCGTGGTGGTTGTGCCGGCTCCGTCCGGGGACCGGTCCCGTGAGGACCGGCCCGGGGCCACCGCTACTCCTCGTGGCATGGGAACCGCCTTGATTGCTTGCTGGGGTGCTGCCTAGGCGACGGAGGACGTCGCGGCCAGCGCGAGCTCGTTGATCTTGTCCGGGCGGAAGCCGGACCAGTGGTCGGCCTCGGTGATGACCACCGGCGCCTGCATGTACCCGAGGGCCCGGACGCGCTCCAGCGCCTCGGGATCCTGGGAGATGTCCACGCTCTGGTAGGCGATGCCCTTCTTGTCCAGTGCGCGGTAGGTTGCGTTGCACTGAACGCAGGCTGGCTTCGTGTAAACCGTGACGGTCATGGCCCTGATCCCCTCATGCGAAATGTCTGTTTAAATGGTTCCGGTCCGGATGCCCGACCGCCCTGGACCACGGCGTCAAACGGGGCAATTTCGGGCTCTTTCCCGTACCGACCCCCTAGGCCGCTCCAGCGATTTCAATACTACATGTAGTGCAGTCGGGGTACGCCGACCCCTAGATGATGTATTACAAGTATGTCATTCGTGGACTCCATAGTCCACAGCCCATGTGGAGAAAAGACAGCCGTTCTCCCCCGCGAATCCGGAGTTCCGGCGCGACCGTCCACAGGCTGTGGAGTCGGAACCCATAGGCGCGACTCATGGCGTGTCGAGCGCGGCTCGGCGTGTCGTCGACAACGGTTTTCCAATTGATCGCCCCGCCATGCGCGGACCGACCCAACGCGAAGGCACCCCGGTCGGATGACCGGGGTGCCTCGATGCGATGCGTCCCTTTGGTGGAGGTAAGGGGATTCGAACCCCTGACCTTCTGCATGCCATGCAGACGCGCTACCAACTGCGCCATACCCCCAAACGGGTGCCGTCCGGCCGGAGCGATCCGGTGGACAACTCATCCATCATAGGGCACCGGAAAACCGGGGTGCAAATCCCGGCAGGAGGGCGGCGCTAATCCTGCTCGGCGGCTTCCTGGACCGTATCCTGCTCGATAACCGGCTTGCCCGGTTCTCCCGTGGTGGGGAGCTCGATCGACGGGCAGTCGCTCCACAGGCGATCCAGGGCATAGAAGACACGGTCCTCCTCGTGCTGGACGTGGATCACGACGTCGAGGTAATCGAGCAGGACCCACCGGCCCTCGCCTCGACCCTCGCGGCGGACGGGACGCAGGTCCATCGACTCCCCGAGCGCGTGCTCGATCCCGTCGACGATGGCATTGACCTGGCGTTCGCTGGAAGCCGAGGCGATGAGGAACGCGTCGGTGATCCCGAGGCGTTCGCTCACGTCAAGCGCGACCAGGTTCTCCGCAAGCTTGTCCGCCGCGGCGAGCGCGGCGATGCGGATGATTTCGAGGGAGTGGTCTGCAGAGGCCATGGGGCTCCTTAGTAGGTGTTGCAGACGCCAGGCGGCGCCTAGCGTGAGTTCATCATCAGGATCAGGCCGGTCACGAGCGTTGCCGCTCCCACGACGAGCGATCCAAGGACCACGAGAGCAAGGCGATTCGCCCGACGCACTCCGGCGGTCATGTAGTCCAGCGGATCCAGCCCCTGGGCCGTGACGGCTTGAACGGGGATGGCATCGGGCCGGACCGCCGCTCCGACTTCGGGTTCCGTGGGCCCGACCGGCGGTTTCGCCGCCAGCTCGAGCCGAAAACCGCTGGTTTGCGGTCCGCGGACACCCGTGTTGGCCAGGTCCTTCTCCGCCTGTTGGTCCCGAAGCTGGGTCATGGAGCCCGTAAACGGGTCCGAGCGCACCTGCTGCAGACGTTGCGAGTTGGCTTGTTCGAGGCGGCGGCGCTCGGCGACCCGTCGATTGATGACCGCCGCGCGCGCGGCATGTTCGCGTTGCTTGGCGAGTCGCTCCAGGTTCATCAGCCCGGTGTCGTCGGGTGCCGACTCGTCAGCGTCCTCGTCCGTGCCGGGTGTCAGCCCCATCAGCTCGCGCCGCGCCGCGAGCGCCGCCTCGACGCTCATGCCGTCGTCGTTGGCCTCGGCCGAATTTTCTTGCGCCGACTCGGCCTTGGCCACCGCAAGCGACTGCAGCCGCAGCTGCCGGCGCGTCACGGGTCCGGGGCTCGCCCCCGGCGCGGCATCGGAAGCCGTGCCCGTCTCGAGACGTCGCCGGGTACGCAGTGCCTCGCGGTCCCGGGCCCGTTGCAGGGAGGTGCGTTCGGGCACCGCGTCGACCGGAGCGTCCGCGGCACGGCGCGACCGGTTGGCGCGGGCGACCCGTGCCGCGGTGGCGTCGGTCGGTTCGGCTATGGGGGCGCGCTGGGGAGCCGCTGGGTCTTCGGGCGACGAAGGATTGCGTTCGACGCCGTCGGCCGACGAACGCTCGTTGCGGCTCGCGGCCTCCCCGGCTCGTCTCTTTTCGCGCAGGGACCGGCGGCTCACCGCGGGCCCTTGGTCGTCGCTCATGCTATCCATTCCCGGCTAGGCGCTGTCGTCTCCGCCGTCGTCACTATACAACTCGTATTTGGCGATGTACTGAACCACCCCGTCCGGCACGAGGTACCAGACCGGCTTGTCGGTCTGTACCCGGGTCCTGCACGCGGTGGACGAAATGGCCATCGCGGGCACCTCCAGCAGGCTGACGTCCTGCCGTCCGAGGTCGGGAAGTTCGTGTCCCGGTCGGGTGACGCCCACGAAGTGCGCCAGACTCCACAACTCGTCGATGTCCTTCCACGAAAGGATTTGCGCCATCGCGTCGGCACCCGTGATGAAGAAGAGGTCTGCCTCGGGGCGGAGTCGGCGAAGGTCCCGCAACGTGTCGATGGTGTACGTCGGCCCGGGACGCTCGATGTCCACGCGGCTGACCGTGAAACGGGGATTCGACGCCGTGGCCACCACGGTCATGAGATACCGGTGTTCGGAATCCGTGACCACGCGGTGCGACTTCTGCCACGGACGGCCCGTGGGCACGAACACCACTTCGTCGAGATCGAATTCCGCGGCCACCTCGCTCGCGGCGACCAGGTGCCCGTGGTGGATGGGATCGAACGTGCCTCCCATCACCCCCAGGCGAAAGGGCCGCGCGGAGCCCTTTGCCTCGGTTTCGCTAGTGATGCTCGACGCCGTGCTTGTTGGCGTGCTGGCGGTGGGCATCCGGAATCTCTGCGTGGATCTCGTGGCGCCGGCCGACGTTGGAGAAGGAAACCGTGACCAGAAGCATCAGAAGGAACAGCGCCATGATGCTGCCTCCGACCAGAAGGGCGGTGCCGGTCGCGGACTCGGCTTCGGCTTCCGCCGCGCTGGCCAGCACTGCTGCGAACTGCTGAGTGAGCATGTCTCTCCTAGTTTGGTTCCGTCCACGCGGAGGACCCGGTCGGGGGCGCGCGAAACTGATCTTGCTTGGGCTCTATCGTACCTACTGGGCCAAGGGTCTACGAACGGACGTGGCCGTCGCCCTGAACGATCCACTTGGTGGTCGTCAGCTCCCGCAGGCCCATGGGGCCGCGCGCGTGCATCTTCTGCGTCGAGATGCCCACCTCGGCACCCAGCCCCAGCTGTCCACCGTCCGTGAAGCGCGTGGATGCGTTGACGATCACCGCCGCGGAATCGACTTCGGCGACGAAACGCTCCGCGTTGACCAGATTGTTGGTCAGGATGGCCTCCGTGTGTCCCGTCGACCAGCGACGGATGTGCTCCAGTGCGTCGTCCAATGTATCCACCACCGCGACGGCGAGGTCGAGGTCCATGTATTCGGTGGCCCAATCCTCGTCGGTGGCCGCCACTGTGGGCGTGTCCCCCGCGATGCCCGCGGCGCGGGGGTCGGCATGGAGCCGTACACCGGCCGCGGCCAGCGCGGCGAGGACAGCGGGCGCGGCGGTGGAACCGGGGTGTACGAGCAGGGTCTCGACCGTGTTGCAGACCGACGGCCGTTGCGTTTTGGCGTTCAGGAGAATCTCGACGGCTGCGTCCTCGTCCGCGGATTCGTCCAGATAAATGTGCACATTGCCCTCCCCCGTCTCGATGACGGGAACCTGGGCGTTCTTTACCACGGACTGGATCAGGGACCGTCCGCCGCGCGGAATCAGCACGTCCACTTTTCCGCGGGCACCCATCAGCGCAGTGGCACCGGCGCGCCCGTATTCGTCCACGCTCTGCACCGCATCGGCGGGGAGCCCCGCTTCGCGCAGGGCATCGCGGATGAGATGCACCAGGACACGATTGGTCTCGGCGGCCGCGGAACCGCCCCTGAGCAGCACTGCGTTGCCGCTCTTGAGCGCCAGGCCTGCGATGTCGACGGTAACGTTGGGACGTGCCTCATAGATGGCGCCAACGACTCCCATCGGGACGTAGACCTGCCTCATGCGCAGCCCGTTGGGCAGCGTCTGCCCGCGGAGGACGCTGCCGACGGGATCGGGAAGGCCGGCGAGTTCTTCGAGGGCAGCCACCAGGGCGTCCACGCGGGAATCGTCCAGGCGGAGCCGGTCGAGCAGGGCGTCGGAGGTGCCGGCCGACCGCTCGCGGTCGAGATCCCGCCCGTTCGCCTCCAGCACCGGGCGCCGCCCAGCGTCCAGCGCCCGGCCGATGGCGTTGAGTCCCCGATCCTTCCAGTCCCGGTTCGCGCGTGCCAGATGGCGCGACGCGAGGCGTGCCCGGTCGGCCATGGCGGCAACGGCCTCGACCGCCGAGGGCCCCGTCGGTGCCGCCGGCGGCGTCCGGGTCGTCTCCGTCGCCGCGTGGGGTGCGGATGGGGAGGGGGCGTCGGCGTGCGCGGCTTCTTCAGCCTGGTGGACATGCTGGGTCATGGCACCAGTTTAGTACCCGGGCCGTCGGGTGCCCGCATGTTGCGGCCCGGCGCCTGCGCTTAGACCAGGACGAGGTCGTCGATGTGGACGACGGACCGTTCGTAGTGCGGGCCGAGATTCCGCGACAATTCGCGCGTGCTGCGCCCCAGCATCTCGGGCAGCTCGACCGACGAGTAGTTGACGAGGCCGCGGGCTACGACGGTCCCTGCGGCGTCGGCGATCTCGACGGGGTCCCCGGCCTCGAAGTTGCCCTGCACGCCCGTGATGCCGGCGGGCAGCAGCGACCTGACGCCGGAGGCAACCGCGGCAACGGCGCCGTCGTCGAGCACCAGCCTGCCCTGCGTGCTGGCGAGGTGCGCGAGCCACAGCATCCGGGCCGGCCTGCGGTTGCCCCGCGAAGCGAACCAGGTGCCGACGTCCTCGCCGGCCAGGGCGCGCGCCGCGTTGCCGGTGGACGTGACCAGTGCCGGAATGCCGGACTCGGCCGCCATGGTGGCGGCCTCGACCTTCGTGGCCATCCCGCCCGTTCCGACGCCGGCCTTGCCGGCGCTGCCAATGCGCACACCGGCAAGGTCGGAGGCCGAATCGACCCGGGGAATGCGTGTCGCTCCGGCCTGCGGAGGACCGTCGTAGAGTGCGTCGACGTCCGAAAGGAGCACCAGCGCGTCGGCCTTCACGAGGTGCGCGACGAGTGCGGCGAGGCGGTCGTTGTCCCCGAACCGGATCTCATGGGTCGCGACCGTGTCGTTCTCGTTCACCACAGGCACGACGCCGAGGGACAGCAGGCGGCTCAGGGCCCGGAACGCATTGGCGTACTGCTGGCGACGGATCAAGTCGTCGGCCGTCAGAAGCACCTGGCTGACGTTGACGCCGTGGGCGCCGAAAGCCTGGGTGTACCGTGCCATGAGCAGTCCCTGGCCCACGCTGGCGGCGGCCTGCTGCGTCGCCAGGTCACGCGGCCGGCGGGCGAGGCCGAGCGGAGCCAGACCGGCGGCGATGGCACCGGAGGACACCAGGATCAGTTCCGTCCCCGCATTGCGGACCGCGGCCAGGCGGTCGACCAAAGACGCCAGCGCGGCCTCCGAAATCCCTCCGCCGATGGTGGTCAACGACGAGGAGCCGACCTTCACCACCACCCGGCGCGCGCGGGCCAGGTCCGCCGGCTCGCTGACCGCGGACGGCTTCCGGTTTTCCCGCATGACTACTCGCCGTCTGCCTGCGGACGCTGCTGGTGCTTGTAGTTGACGGACTCCGTCCAGACGCCGGCCTTGCGATCGGCCTCTAGTTCGTCCCGAGCCGCGGCACGGCGGTCCTTGCGGTCCTGATGGTCCTGTTTTTTCTGCTCGCGCGTGGGCCGGTTGAGCTCTTCGAGGCGCACGTCGTGGCCGCGCCGCGATCCGAGCAGCTCGGCGCCCGCGGCCATGGTGGGCTCCCAGTCGAACAGCACGCCCTCGCGATCGTCGCCGATGACCACGGCGTCGCCGGGCTTGGCGCCCATGCGGAACAGCTTCTCTTCGATGCCGAGCTTGGCCAGGCGGTCCGCCAGATAGCCGACTGCCTCGTCGTTGGTGAAGTCGGTCTGCTTGACCCAACGTAGCGGCTTCTCCCCCAGTACCCGGAAGAGCGGCTCGAGGTTGCGCTCCTCGCGGCGGATGTCGAAGCCCTTGGAGTTCACGGCCCGGGGACGCAGGACCGGAACCGGTGCGATCGGCGGGGCCGCATCGATGAGTTTTCGGGCCTCTTCGACCAGCCCGGCCATCGCGAACGTCAATTCACGCAGTCCCGTGCGGTCCAGCGCCGAGACCTCGAAGACTCGGTATCCGCGTTTTTCGAGCTCGGGCCGCACGAAACGGGCCATGTCGTCGCCGTCGGGCATGTCGACCTTGTTCAGGGCAATCAGTCGCGGGCGTTCGTTCAACGGAATGATCTGCCCGTCGACCCCGGCGAAGCTGGAATCCACCTCGTAGGCGTCGAGCTCCGCCTGGATGGTGTCGAGGTCCGAGATCGGATCGCGGTCCGACTCCAGGGTGCCGCAGTCGAGCACGTGGACCAGCGCCGCGCAACGCTCGACGTGGCGGAGGAACTCGTGGCCGAGGCCGCGTCCCTCCGAAGCGCCCGGGATCAAGCCGGGCACGTCCGCGACGGTGAAGCGGACTTCGCCCGCCTGTACGACGCCGAGGTTCGGAACGAGGGTGGTGAACGGGTAGTCCGCGATCTTGGGACGCGCGGCGGAGATGGCCGCAATCAGGCTGGACTTGCCCGCCGACGGGTAGCCGACCAGCGCGATGTCCGCGACGGTCTTCAACTCAAGGACAATATCGCCCTCGGTGCCGGCGATGCCGAGGAGCGCGAAACCGGGTGCCTTGCGCTTCTGCGAGGAAAGCGCCGAGTTCCCGAGTCCGCCGAGCCCGCCGGACGCGGCCACGTACTCCGTTCCCTCGCCCACGAGGTCGGCGAGGATGTTTCCGCTTCGGTCCTTGACGACCGTTCCCTCGGGAACGGGAAGGATCAGTGTTTCGCCGTGCTTGCCGGGACGCATGTCCCCCTTGCCGCCTTCGCCGTTGCTCGCATGGCGGTGCGGCAGGTGGTGGTAATCGAGCAGCGTTGTGGTCTGCGGGTCGACACGCAGGATCACGTCGCCGCCATTGCCGCCGGCCCCGCCGTCGGGACCGCCCAACGGCTTGAACTTCTCGCGCTTGATGGAGACACAGCCGTGGCCTCCGGTTCCACCGGATACGTGAAGGACCACGCGGTCTATGAACGCTGCCACTGACGGGACTCCTCTTTAGGGTGCGCCGCCGGGGCGGCGGCGCGATGTTGCCGATATGCGGGTACTGCCGAAATGCAACTGGAGGGCGGGCCGAACGGCCCACCCTCCAGTCTAGTAAAACTCGCTGTCGCCGGACTACTAGTCGGCGGCCACGATGTTCACGACGCGGCGTCCGCGGCGGGTGCCGAACTCGACAGCGCCTGCTGCGAGGGCGAACAGGGTGTCGTCGCCTCCACGGCCGACGTTGGCTCCGGGGTGGAAGTGGGTGCCGCGCTGGCGGACGATGATCTCGCCGGCGGAGACAACCTGTCCACCGAAGCGCTTGACGCCCAGGTACTGGGCGTTGGAATCGCGGCCGTTGCGAGTGGAACTCGCGCCCTTCTTATGTGCCATTGAATGTGCCTACCTTCAAATCGGGGGGAAACTGCTCTCCGGCGCCTTAGGCGATGGAGGTGACCTTGACCTTCGTCAGCGCGGAACGGAATCCCTGGCGCTTCTTGTAGCCGGTCTTGTTCTTGAACTTCTGGATGACAATCTTCGGGCCGCGGAGGTTCTCCAGAACCTCGGCGGTGACCGTGACCTTGGCCAGCTCGTTGGCTGCGGACGTCACCTTGTCGCCGTCGACCAGAAGCAGGGCCGGGAGCTCAATGGTGCCGCCGGCTGCCACGGGGACGCGGTCAAGGGTAACGAAGTCTCCAACAGAGACCTTTTCCTGGCGGCCGCCAGCGCGGACAATCGCGTACACCACTTTGGTACTCACTTCTCTCGACGTTTATTACTCTAACTGCGCATAAGGCACCCGCAACTAGGTTTCGGGTTTGCGCCGTGCTGTCACGCCGAGCGGAAATTCCGATTAGCTGGCGTTCGCACCGAAGATCAAGGTTACGCTAATCCGGCCCGCCGGGGCAAATACACGCTGCCCCGGCGAGTCGTCAAGAGCGTACGCCTAAAGTTCCGACGCCGGAACGCCGACGCCGAGCACCAAGGGGCCCGTTCCTTCTCCGTCGGACGGCGCCGCGACGTTCTCGTCCGACAGCCGTGCCACATGGGCGCTTCCGACCGCGGCGGACGTGCGTGAGCCGTCCGTGGAGGTGTTCTCGATCGGCGTGTCGCCCGCGCCCTGCGCACTGCGCGCCGAGCGATTGCGCCGGGGTCGACGAGGCCGCTCTTGGGGCTGAGCGAGCTCCGTGGCCACCGACGGCCGACGGGCTTCGGCCGGCTCCGATACCGCGGGCGGCTCCGTCTCCACAGGCGCGACGGACTGGCCCGCGACTCCCGACACCGCCGGACGCGGGTTGGTTTCCGGCGTCGTTTCCGGCGCCGCGCCACGGTTCCCCGAGGAGCGCCGGTTGCGCCGTGGGCGCTCGGATGCGGCCGACTCTTCCCGAGGCGCGGGCGTCGACGACTCCGGTGGCGCCTCGGATGACGCCGACCCTGCTGCGTGGCCCTCCGAACTGTCGGCGGATGTCCCGAACGCCGCGGACAGCGACTCGAGCGTCAACGACGGTGCCTGCTCCGGCGAGGAGGCGCGGCGCCGACGGCGCGAGCGCGGGAGACGAACTTCCTCGCCGGCGATCCTCAGGACCTGGTCCTCGTCCTGTTCGCCCTGCCCGGCGTCCACCGGCTCCGCGGTCCCCGCAGCGGACGGCAACGGTTCCACCGCGGCTTCCTGCTCAGTGCCCTGGTGTGCCTCGTGTTCGTGGGCGGCCTGCGCGGCGGCGGCGATGGAGGCGAAGGCCGCACGTGCGGCGGTTGCCTTCGCCGCGCGCTCGGGGTCCTCGGGCGCCGGCGTCGGAGCATGCTGGACCTCCGCACCCGTGTCCTGGTCCTTGTCCTGGCCGCGGCGCCGGCGGCGCTCCTGCCGGGGCGCGCGGTCGTTGCGCGGGCCCGCGGGAGCCTCGCCCTGGGACGGGAAGGAACGGCGGTGCTCCACCGGCTCCTCGTGCGTGACAACCCCGCGGCCGTTGCAGGCCTCGCAGTTCTCGCTGAAGACCTCCAGCAGCCCGGTGCCCATGCGCTTGCGCGTCATCTGCACCAGACCGAGCGAGGTGACTTCGGCGACCTGGTGCTTGGTTCGGTCGCGGCCGAGGCACTCGACCATGCGGCGGAGCACCAGGTCCCGGTTGGCCTCGAGGACCATGTCGATGAAGTCGATGACGATGATGCCGCCGATGTCCCGCAGCCGCAGCTGCCGGACGATCTCCTCGGCCGCCTCCAGGTTGTTCTTGGTGACGGTTTCCTCGAGGTTCCCGCCACTACCCGTGAACTTGCCGGTGTTGACGTCGACCACGGTCATGGCTTCGGTGCGGTCGATCACCAGCGAACCGCCCGAGGGCAGGAACACCTTGCGTTCGAGGGCCTTGTGGATCTGCTCGTCGAGGCGGTTCGCCGTGAAGATGTCCTCGTCGGACGTCCACTGCTCCAGGCGCGACAGGAGATCCGGGGCCACGTAGGTCACGTAGGCCTCGATGGTGTCCCACGCCTCTTCGCCGGAGACGATCAGCTTGGAGAAGTCCTCGTTGAAGACGTCGCGGACCACCTTGATGGTCAGGTCCGGCTCGCCGTAGAGCAGCTCGGGAGGCGCGGTCTTCGTCGACGTGGACTTGGCTTCGATGGACTCCCACTGGGCGCGCAGGCGGTTGATGTCGTTCATCAGCTCTTGCTCGCTGGCGCCTTCGGCGGCCGTGCGGACGATCACTCCGGCGTTTTCCGGCAGGTGGTCCTTCAGGATCTTCTTGAGGCGGTTGCGCTCGACGTCCGGCAGCTTGCGGGAGATGCCGGTCATGGATCCGCCCGGGACGTAGACCAGGTACCGGCCGGGAAGCGAGATCTGACTGGTCAGCCGCGCGCCCTTGTGGCCCACCGGGTCCTTGGTGACCTGGACCAGCACGGAGTCGCCGGACTTCAGCGCGTGTTCGATGCGGCGCGGCTGGCCGTCGAGGCCGGCCACATCCCAGTTGACCTCGCCCGCGTAGAGCACGGCGTTGCGGCCACGCCCGATGTCGACGAACGCCGCCTCCATGGACGGAAGCACGTTCTGCACCTTGCCGACATACACGTTGCCGATCAGGGAGTCCTGCTGCGTCTTGGACACGAAGTGCTCGGCAAGGATGCCGTCCTCCAGGACGCCGATCTGGATGCGGTCCTCGCGCTGGCGGACAATCATCTGGCGGTCGACGGATTCGCGGCGGGCGAGGAACTCCGCCTCCGTGATGACATGTCGCCGGCGGCCTGTCTCGCGCGACTCGCGGCGGCGCTGGCGTTTGGCCTCGAGCCGGGTCGAGCCCTTGACGCTGGTCACCTTGTTGGACGGGGCGGGCTCGGGGGCCGCCGCACGCGGGCCGCGGACACGCGTCACCGTGTTTGGCGGATCGTCGTCCTGTCCGCCCGTCAGCTCAAGATCGGCGTCGCCACGGCGGCGGCGGCGACGGCGGCGCGAAACGACGCCGTCGCCCTCGGTGCCGTTCTCGTCCTGCTCCTGGTCCTGGGCCTCCGGGGCGGGCGTTTCGATGCCCTCTTCCCGGGCGCGTCCCCGACCGCGGCGGCTACGGCGTCCGCTGGAGCGTTCTGCCGAATCGTCCTCGGTGGGCGCCGCATCGGCACCTGCGGGCTCGGCGGACCTATGACGCGTGGGTGCCACGACTGCGGTGAGGTCCGGCGCGTGGAAGAGCAGGGACATCGGCGATTCGGGGACCGCGAACGGATCCGCGGCACCACTCGACGGCCCGGTGGCCTCGACGGCGTCCGTGGACGAGGAACCCGCGTTTTCCACCGCGCGGCCCGAAGCGGCGGCGTCGGCTGCGGGGACGGCCGCATCGGCGGAGGCCGGCTTCTCGGCAGGCTCGTCGGTCGACTTCTTCGTGCGCCGGACCGGGGCCTTGCGCGTCCTGGTGGCCTTGGCCGGTGCTGGTTCGGCCGGGACGGCCTCCTCCGCGGAGCCGACCGCAACAACTGATTCGGCCTCCCCTGCCGGAGCCTCAACGGCGGCTGCCGGGATTGCTTCCTCGGTTTTCTTGGCCCGGCTCGCACGGCGGCGGACGGGCTTGACCGGCGACTCGGTGGACTCCTCAGGCGGGGCACCGGCGGCGGGGACATCCGTGGCGGCGGTAGGCGCCGCGGGTCCCTCCGCCTCGACCGGCTTCTTGGCGGCCGTACGGCGACGGGGCGAACGCTTGGCGACCACGGGCTCGCCCGGTGCCCCCTCCTCCGTAGACGAAGGAACCGCACCGGGAGCGGTTGCCTCGGCGGCGGGCATCTGGATTCCCGACGCCCCGGCGTCGTCGTCGGCCTTCTTGGGTGCCGTTCGCTTGCGCGGTGCGCGCTTCTTCGGGGCGTCCTCTGCGACGGCGGTAGCCGGCGTTTCGTTCAGTTCTTCGTTGGTCGTTTCCATGAAAGGCCATACTCCTACCCGGGGAGTTCCTCCACAGCAGGGCCCGCCGGGTGCTCAGTTCGGGAACGGAGCCTTGCGGCCATCCCGTTCCCGGAAGTCAGTGTGCTATCCGCCGAGGTGCACCGTCATTGAGGGGTGCGGACGTCCCGGTGGACCAGCGGCGCTTTTCCCGGCAAGCCGCTTTACGTTGCGGCGACCGTCGGCGGTCTTCAAGCGATGCCGTGTTCCGGCACCGTGAAATGATCCATCGCCCGCGGGCTGGGAAGCCTGTCGCTGGGCCGGACGGGGACTGTGGATCCTCGACCGACCGCTTTCATCTTCTCACACCGGGCGAAGCGCGCCGCGGAAGCGGCCTAGAATCATCGTGAGCAACCACCGTCCGGCCCGATCGCCGGCCCCACCGAGGAGTCCATGTGCCACAGCCGGAGAACACGGAGACGAGCCGGGGATTCGGCACGTTGCTCCTCCTCGCCGGCACCGTGGCGTGGATCGCCTCGGCCGTTCTGGTTCTGGAACGCCTGGCGCTCTATCAGAACCCCGGGCACGTCACCAGTTGCGACATCAACCCGTGGGTGTCCTGCGGCCGGGTGATGGAGTCGTGGCAGGCGTCGCTGTTCGGATTCCCCAACCCCTTGATCGGCATCGCGGGGTTCGCGGTGGTCGTGACCACCGGCGCGGCCCTGCTGGCGGGCGCGCGCCTGGCCGCGTGGTGGTGGATCGCTTTCCAGGCCGGCATCACGCTCGCGTTCGTGTTCTGCGTGTGGCTCTGGTCCCAAGCGCTGTACGACATCAACATCCTGTGCCTCTACTGCATGGTGGTCTGGGCCATGGTGGTGCCGCTGTTCGTCTACACCACGGCCCGCAACATCGACGCCGGCGTGCTGCCCGCGGGGACCGGATTGCGCCGCGCGGCCCGGGAGTGGTCCTGGGTCGTGGTCGCATTGCTTCTCGTGCTATGCGCGGCGTCCGTTTTCTTCCGTTTCATGAACGTCTTCGTCGGCTAGGTTCGCCCGCGCATAAAGAGAGGGAACGACGCCGGTGCGCACCGGCGTCGTTCCCTCTCTGTTGTCGTTTCTGTTGTCGTTAGGCGAACCAGATGCCGATCTCGCGGGCCGCGGATTCGGCGGAGTCCGAACCGTGGACCAGGTTCTGCTGCACCTTCAGGCCCCAGTCGCGGCCGAGATCGCCGCGGATGGTGCCGGGGGCCGCGGTGGTCGGGTCGGTGGTGCCGGCCAGGGAGCGGAAGCCCTCGATGACACGGTCGCCCTCGAAGACGGCGGCGACAAGCGGTCCGGAGAGCATGAACTCGACCAGCGGCTCGTAGAACGGCTTGCCGACGTGCTCCTCGTAGTGGGCCTCGAGCAGCTCGCGGGTGGCCGAAACCTGCTTGAGCCCCACGAGGCCGTAGCCCTTGGCCTCGATGCGGGCCAGGATGGTGCCGGTGAGCTGGCGCTTGACGCCGTCGGGCTTGATGAGAACCAGGGTCCGTTCAGTGGACAAGGGTGTGCTCCTTCGGTGGTGTGTGGTCGGGAAGGTGTGCGGATTCAAGTCTAGTCTGCGACGGGGCCACCGCCCGCTGGCGGCGCGGAGCCGTCCGCCGGACCGGTGTTCCGTGCCTCCCAGCGCTCCTGCTCGCGGTCGCGTCGGGCATTCTCGAGGTCCATCGATCGTCCCTTGGCGACCGCGTACCACCAGGTGCACGCGAAAAGGATGCCCACGACGAACATCAGCGGCTCGACGAATCCCGCCATGATGAGGACGATCTGGATCGCCCAGCCGATCCAGTAGCCCAACGGCCGCCGCAGCAGCGCGCACGTGAGGATGCAGACGACCGCCAGTCCGACGCCGGCCGAGAGGGTCAGCGCCGGGGCGAAACGGTCCCGGTAAAGGCCGAACACGCCGAGCGTCGCGAACAGCACCACGAAGGCCTCGAGCGTCAGGACGGTCGAGGCGAACATCACCCGGATCGAGCGCCGTTTCCTCTTCTGCCCGGGCCGCCATTCGCGCTGTGCCCTGGTCATGCGTGCCATGCCGCTAGCTCCCCAACAGTGTTCGGGCCTCGGCCACCACGGTGATGGAGCCGGTGACCAGGATTCCGCCGCCGAAATCCTCGGTGGCCTCGGCGCGGCCGACTGCCCACTCCAGGGCGTCGTCGAGCCGCTCCGTGACGTACAGGTCGCCCTCCGGGAATCCGGCCTCGATGGCCATCTCCCCCAGTTCCCCCGCGGGGATCGCCCGCGGCGACGTCGACTGGGTCAGGCAGATGTCCTCGACCAGCTCGCCGTACTGGGCGCGCAGTTCGGCGAGCATCGCCGGCGCGTCCTTGTCGCGCAGGATGCCCACCACGAGGACCAGCTTGCTGAAGCCAAAGGCCTCCTTGACCGCCTCCGCGCTCACGCGCAGCCCCTCCGGGTTGTGGCCGGCGTCGACTATCGCGGTCGGTGCGGTGCGCACGACCTCGAGCCGGCCGGGCGAGGCCGCGTTCGCGAAGCCCTCGCGGACCAGCTCGATGTCCAACGGCTTCTCGCCTCCACCGAGGAACGCCTCCAAAGCGGCGACCGCGACGGCGGCGTTTTGCGCCTGGTGGGCGCCGTGCAGCGGCAGTTGCAGGTCGGCATAGCGCCCGGCCAGTCCGCGGATGGCGAGAAGCTGACCCCCCACGGCAAGCGTGCGCTCCTCGACGCCGAATTCGACGCCCTCGAATCGGAAGGGGACGTCCTTGCCACGCGCAGCCTCGAGGAGCACCTGCGCGGCGGCCGGCGGCTGCGCGGAGCTGACGAGGAATCCGCCGGGCTTGACGATGCCGGATTTCTCGGCGGCGATGTCCTCGACCCTGTCTCCCAGCAGCTCCGTGTGGTCCAGGGAGATCGGGGTCACGACAGCCACTTGGCCGTCGCCGACGTTGGTCGCGTCGGTGATGCCGCCGAGACCCACCTCGATCACGGCGACGTCCACCGGGGTGTCCGCGAAGACGGCGAAGGCGAGCACGGTCACCGCCTCGAAATACGTGAGCCGGTTTTCGCCGCGTGCCTCCAACTCCCCGTCCACGATCCGCAGGTAGGGGCGGATCTCGTCCCAGATGCGCACGAACGTCTCGTCGTCGACCGATTCGCCGTCGATGCTGATCCGCTCCGTGACCTTCGAGAGGTGCGGGCTGGTGTATCGGCCCGTCCGCAGGCCGTGGGCGAGCAGCAGCGATTCGAGAATCCGCGCGGTGGACGTCTTTCCGTTGGTCCCGGTGACGTGGATGATCGGAAACGCCTTGTTCGGCTCACCGAGGATCTCCATCACACGGAACATCGGTTCCATGCGGGGTTCGATCTTGTTCTCCGGTGCCCTTCCCAGGAGTTCCGCGTAGACGCTCTCCACGGAAAATTCGTCGATGTTGGTCACTTGTTGGTATCCAATCCGGTGAGTGCGGCCTCGGCGGCCGCGACGGTTTCCACGTCGATGCGCACGGGGCCGGAGGTTTCCTCGAGCACCAGTCCCACGGTCAGTGTTTCCGTCTTGATGAGATTCGCGTTGGCGTGCAGCGCCGCGACGGTTGCGGCGTCGGCGTGGATGACCGTGCGGATCCGGTCGCTGACCGCAAGGTCCGCGTCCTTGCGCGCCTGCTGGATGCTGCGCACCATGTCGCGCGCCAGCCCCTCGGCCGCGAGCTCGTCGGTGACCTGGGTGTCCAACACCACGAAGCCGCCGCCGGACAGAACGGCCGCCGCGATCGACGCGCCGTCGGTCGATTGTTCGACGACCGTCTCGAGGCTGTACTCGTGGGGCTCGAGGGCCAGCCCGCCGGAGACGACCGCGCCGTCGGCGTCAACCGACCAGTCGCCGGACTTCGATCCCTTGATGGCCTGCTGTACGCCCTTGCCGAGCCGCGGTCCGGCCGCGCGGGCGTTGACGACGAGCCTCTGGCTGATGCCGAATTCGCCGGCGTCGGCCTCTTTCGCGTCCAGGAAGGTGACCGAGCGCAGGTTCAGTTCGTCCGCGATGATGGACGCGAAGGTTCCCTCCAGGTCCCGGGCTCCCTCGGCGACCACGGTCATCCCGCCCAGCGGCAGGCGCACGCGGAGGCTCGCGCCCTTGCGCAGGGACGAGCCCACGGAGCAGACCCGGCGGGTGAGCTCCATGCGCTCAACCAGTTCCTCGTTGCGCGGGAACACGGAGGCGTCCGGCCAGTCCGCGAGGTGCACGGATCGGCCGGCCGTGAGACCGCGCCAGATTTCCTCGGTGGCCAGCGGCAACAGCGGGGCCGCGACGCGGCACAGCGTTTCCAGACAGGTGTACAGGACGTCGAACGCCTGCCCGTCCTCCTCGAAGAAGCGCTGGCGGGAACGGCGCACGTACCAGTTGGTCAACGTGTCCATGTAACGGCGGACGGCGTCGCACGCGTCGGAGATGTCGTACGCGTCCAACGCGGTGGTGGCCTCGCGAACGAGGTCCCCGGTGGCGGCGAGCATGTAGCGGTCCAGCGGATCGGTCGACTCGTAGCGGGCCTTCGCCTCGTATCCCGAGCCGTTGGACGCGGCGTTGGTGTAGAGGCTAAAGAAGTGCCAGACGTTCCACATCGGAAGCAGCACCTGCCGAACGCCCTCGCGGATGCCCTGCTCGGTGACCACCAGGTTGCCACCGCGCAGGATCGGCGAGGCCATCAGGAACCACCGCATGGCGTCGGAGCCGTCGCGGTCCAGGACCTCGTTGACGTCCGGGTAGTTCCGCAGCGACTTGGACATCTTCTGGCCGTCGGAACCCAGCACGATCCCATGGCTGATGACGTTCGTGAACGCGGGGCGGTCGAACAGCGCGGTGGACAGCACATGCATGGTGTAGAACCAGCCGCGCGTCTGCCCGATGTACTCGACGATGAAGTCCGCCGGGTTGTGCGACTCGAACCAGCCCTTGTTCTCCATGGGGTAGTGGACCTGCGCGTACGGCATCGATCCGGAGTCGAACCAGACGTCCAGGACGTCCTCGACGCGGCGCATCGTGGATTGGCCGGTGGGGTCGTCGGGGTTGGGTCGCACGAGGTCGTCGATGAACGGGCGGTGCAGGTCGACCTCACCGGCGTCGTTCAGCGGCAGGCGGCCGAAGTCCGCCTTGATCTCCGCGAGTGATCCATAGACGTCGCGACGCGGGAATTCGGGATTGTCGGACTCCCAGACGGGGATCGGAGATCCCCAGTAGCGGTTGCGGCTGATGGACCAGTCGCGTGCGTTGGAGAGCCACTTGCCGAACTGGCCGTCCTTGACGTTGCCCGGGATCCAGTTGATTCCCTGGTTGAGTTCGACCATGCGGTCCTTGATGGCGGTGACCTGCACGTACCAGGAGGAGACGGCGCGGTAGATCAACGGGTTGCGGCAGCGCCAGCAGTGCGGGTAGCTGTGTTCGTAGCTGGCTTGGCGGACCAGCCGGCCGTCGGCACGCAGCACGTTCGTGATGGTCTTGTTGGCGTCGAAGACCTGCACGCCCACGATCGAGTCCAGCGGCCCGCCCGCGAACATCGGGAGGAAGCGCGCGCCCTCGTCGACCGACAGGACCACGGGGATGCCGTTGGCCTCGCAGACGGCCTGGTCGTCCTCGCCGTAGGCGGGTGCCTGGTGGACGATTCCCGTGCCGTCGGTGGTCGTGACGTAGTCCGCCACGAGGATTTGGTAGGCATTCTCCATCCCGTACTTTTCGTCTTCCGCGAACGTGTCCCAGAGGGGCTCGTACGCGATGCCGGCCAGGGTAGAGCCCGTGTGGGTGGACGTGACCGCGGCGGCGGCTGCCCCGGCGTCCGCATAGCCGAGGTCCTTGGCGTAGTTGCCGACGAGGTCCTTGGCGATCAGGAAGCGCGCTCCGGCGTCGAACCCCGTGGCCGAGGCCTTGACGCCGTCCGGACCGATGGGCACCACGGAGTATTCGACGTCGGGTCCGACGGCGAGTGCCGCGTTCGTGGGCAGCGTCCAGGGTGTCGTCGTCCACGCCAGCGCGAGGACTCCGGCCAGCTCACGCGAGACGTCGGACTCCCCCGCCCGAAGGGGGAACGTGACGGTGACCGTCTGGTCCTGCCGGCTCTTGTAGACGTCGTCGTCCATGCGCAGTTCGTGGTTGGACAGCGGCGTCTCGTCCTTCCAGCAATACGGAAGGACGCGGAAGCCCTGGTAGGTGAGTCCCTTGGTGTGGAGTTCCTTGAAGGCCCAGATGACCGATTCCATGTACTCGACGTTGAGCGTCTTGTAGTCGTTCTCGAAGTCCACCCAGCGCGCCTGGCGGGTCACGTACTCCTGCCATTCGTCGGCGTACTTCATGACGGAGGAGCGGCAGGCGTCGTTGAACTTGTCGATGCCCATGGCCTCGATCTGCTGCTTGTCTGTCATGCCGAGCTGCTTCATCGCCTCCAGCTCCGCCGGCAGACCGTGGGTGTCCCAGCCGAAGCGCCGCTCCACCTTGTGGCCGCGTTGGGTCTGGTAGCGCGCCACCAGGTCCTTGACGTAGCCGGTGAGCAGGTGCCCGTAGTGCGGCAGGCCGTTGGCGAAGGGCGGGCCGTCGTAGAAGACGAACTCGTTGTCGCCGGCCTCGCGCTGGTCGATCGACGCCTGGAACGTCGCGTCCGCGGCCCAATACCCCAGGACGCGCTCCTCGATCTCGGGGAAGCGGGGCGAGGCGGCCGTGGTGGCCTGCGGATCGGTGGAAGCCTTGGGGTACTTGGTCATCTGCGGCAGTCCTGGCATCGGTCGGCGTCCCGGGGGACGCTGCGTGTACTCGATGCGGGGACGTGTCCCGGCTGTCGGTCGCCGGTCCGCGCGGTACCACCCCGCTTGCTCGCGCCCCGGGAAATCCCGGTGCGCGGCCGCTCCTTGACTGCTGTGACGGGCATACCCGTCCGGTTCTACTGGGACGCGGCGTCCGGTGGACGATGCGCCTTTTCTTCCGGAGGCTCGCCGGTGATGGCCGGGTCTAAGCCGATGGCGTCCAGTCTAACGGATCCGGCGGATGACGCGACCCGCCGGATCCGCTGCCCGGGGTTCGGCGTCAGGCCCGGCTGTCGGCGGTGGCGCCGCGCGAGACGGAGACCATCGCGCCGCGCTCGACGACCTTTACGCGTTCGCGGACCACCGGTCCTTTGGCCGTGGGCGCGGGGGCGGCGTCCGCGCCGAGCTGCTTTTCGTGCTCGTCGAGCGCGAGCCAACCGTCCCAGGTGGTGTATTCGATGCCCTTTGATTCCAAGAGCGCGACGACGGCGTCCGTGGCCGGATCCGTGGCGAGCGGCAGCTCTGCCAGATCGGACAGCAGGTGGGTAACGGTCTCGAGCGCATCGCCCTTGGTGTGGCCGATGAGGCCGACCGGGCCGCGCTTGATCCAACCCGTGGCGTAGATCCCGGGCACGTGCACACCGTCGGCGCCAAGGACGCGGCCCCCGGCGTTCGGGATCGTGCCGGTTCGGCCGTCGTATTCGACGTCCTCCACCGCCGACCCGAAGTATCCGATGGCGCGGTAGACGGCCTGGAACGGGTAGTCCAGGATCTCGCCGGTTCCGCGGACGTTGCCCGAGCCGTCGAGCTCCTGGCGCTCGAAGCGCATGCCGGAGACCTTGCCGTCATCCCCCAGGACCTCGATGGGATTGTGCAGGAAGTGCAGGTGCAGGCGGCGGGACGCACCCGAATCCTGTTCCTCGACCAGCCAGTTGGTCAGCGTGTTGACCATCGTCTTGACCTGGTTGTTGGTCTTGATGGCGGTGTCTGAGCCCTCGTCGAACTCGAAGTCCTCCGGATAGAGCACGATGTCCACGTCGCGGCTGTGGCTGAGCTCGCGCAGCTCCAGCGGGGTGAACTTCACCTGCGCGGGTCCGCGGCGGCCGAAGACGTGCACGTCGGTGACCGGCGAGGCGGCCAGGCCCCGGAACACGTTGTCGGGGATCTCGGTGACCAGCAGGTCCTCGGCGTGCTTGGACAGCACCCGGGCCACGTCGAGGGCGACGTTTCCGTTGCCGATGACCGCCACCTCCCTGGCCTCCAGCGGCCATTCGCGCGGCACGTCGGGGTGGCCGTCGTACCAGGACACGAAGTCCGCGGCGCCGTGGGACCCCTCCAGCTCGATGCCGGGGATGTTCAAGTCCGCGTCCCTGATCGCCCCGGTGGCGAAGATGACGGCGTCGTAATGGGCGCGCAACTCCTCGAGCGAAAGGTCTGTCCCGTATTCGACGTTGCCGAAGAACCGGATGTCGCCGCGGTCCAGGACCTTGTGGAGGGCGTTGACAATGCCCTTGATGCGCGGGTGGTCCGGGGCCACGCCGTAGCGGATCAGCCCGTAGGGCGCCGGGTAGGCGTCGAAGAGGTCGATGCCGACCTCGAAGTCGCGCTTGGCCTTGGTGAGGAGATCAGCGGCGTAGACGCCCGCGGGACCGGCGCCAACGATGGCCACGCGCAGCGGACGCGCGGAAAGCGCGGACGGCGTCGCGGTCTCTGCGGTGTGGTGGTGGCGGTTCGTCATGGGTTCTCCTGGTGCTGTGTTTTTGGGGTCTGTTTGCTGGGTGTGATTGTTCGCTGGGGCCGGTCAGCCGACGGCGACGGGTTGCCTGACGTCGTTCGTCGCGGCGGACGCTCGGCCGGCGATCCGGCCGACGGCGTGCGGACTGAGGCGGACCACATCGCCGATGACCACCACGGCCGGGTTTTCCACGCCGACCGACTCTGCCGTGCGCGCGATCGAATGGAGCCGGTCGATGGTGACACGCTGCTCGGGGGTCCAGCCGCGTTCGACAATGGCGACGGGGGTGTCCGGCGGGAGTCCCCGACCGAGGAGGGTCGCGGTGTTCTGCCGGAGCCGGCGCACTCCCATCAACAGCACCAGCGTATGGTCCGGTCGGGCGGGCAGCTCGGCGAGTTCGGCGTGACCCGTGGCCATCGAGAAACCGGCAGCCAGCCCGCGGTGGGTCACGGGGATTCCGGCGGCCGCGGGCACGGACACGGCGCTGGTCACCCCGGGCACCACCTGGACGGAGACACCGTGTTCGCGGCAGAATGCGGCCTCCTCCCCGCCGCGGCCAAGGACATAGGGGTCCCCGCCCTTGAGACGGACAACGCGGTGTCCGGCGCGGGCTTCGGCCACGAGCACGGCATTGATTTCGTCCTGCGTGGCGAGGTGGTCGCCGGGAGCCTTGCCCACCTCGATGATCCGCACGCCGGCGTCCAGCTCGCGCAGCAGCGACCGTGGGCCGAGACGATCCGCGACGACGACGTCGGCGGCGGCCAGCAGGCGACGTCCCATCACCGTGATGAGGCCGGATTCCCCCGGCCCGCCACCGACGAGCGCCACGGATCCGGTGCCCTTGCGGCGCCTGCGCAGCGGGAGAAGCCCGGTGTCCGCGGCCAACGCTATGGCGTTGCGCAGTCCGGCCGCCCGCCGTGGGTCCCCGCCACCCGTGACGGCCACGGTGATGCCGTCTCCGATGCGCGCGACCGCGGGGGTCCAGGCGCTGGACGCCGCCTGGTCGGAGGCGTTGACGCACCAGATCCGCCTTTCATCGGCGTCCGCCGCAACGGCCGCGTCCGTGTCGCCGTCACCGGTCGCGGTGTGGGCGAGCCAGACGCCGTCGAGGTCCCCGGGACGGTAGGCGCGGCGTTTCCAGGCCAGAAGTCCCGCGGACGCCGCCTCGGCCAGGGCCGGCACGGCGTCCGGCGCGACGACGGTGATTTCGGCGCCGGCGTCGAGCAGTTGGGAGACGCGTCGTTCGGCGACGGGACCGCCGCCGACGCACAGCACGGCCTTGCCGGACAGCCGAAGAGCCAGGGGATGCACGGGTTCCTGTTCGGGCGCTGCCGAACGCGGGTGAAGGTCTGTCATCGGGGTCTCCTCGGTTCGGAGGTGGGTGTCTTGGGGTGGAAGTCCGTTCATCGGGTGCCCCCCGGGGCGAGTCCGCGGCGCCTGAGCAGGCTGCGTTCCAGCGGGGCGAAGACCAGCAGTTCGATCGCGATTCCGATGGCGAGGATCGCCAGAATGGCGGCCATGACCACGGCCATGAGCGATAGGTCCCGCCCCTGTTGGAGCAGCGATCCGAGGCCGTAGCCGATGCTGCCGCCGATCGCGATGATCTCTGCGGCCATCAACGATCGCCACGAGAAAGCCCAGCCCTGCTTGAGCCCGGCCACGTACCCCGGGAGGGCCGCCGGCAGGACGATCCGCAGCAGCTGTTGGGCGCGGCTGGCCCCCAGCACCGTTCCCAGGCGCCGGAATTGCGGTGGAACCTGGTCGACTCCGGAGAGGAATCCATTGATGATCGACGGCGTTGCACCCATCAGCACCACGAAGAAGACGGTGGCGTCCGTCAGCCCGAACCAGATGATCGCGGCCGGTACCCACGCGACGCTCGGCAGGACCTGCAACCCGGAAATCAAGGGTCCCAGACCCCTACGCAGGGTCGTCGAGGCGGAAAGCAGCAGGCCGGCGGGTGTGCCGATGGCCAGGGCCAGCAGGAAGCCGAGCACGCCGCGTTGCAGCGAGGTGGCGACCGCTTCCCCCAGGCGGCCGTCCGCGGCCAGGCCGACGGCGCCCGCCCACACGTCCAGCGGTCCGGGAAAGAGGTCGGCGCGCGGGGAGCCGGCCCAACTGGCAAGCTGCCACAGACTCACCAGGGCGGCGAACGTTCCCAACGGCAGCAGCACCTTGCCCCAGGGGCGTCTCGGCGGTGCCCCCGAGTCCTGCAGGCGGTCCAGCCCGGCCTCGAGCTCACCGAGCCGGTCGACGGCGACCCCGGCAGTCGCGGTGGTTCTAGTGGGCATGCTGGCGGATCTCCTCGCGTAGCCTCTGGGTGATTTCCCGGGTCAGGGCGGTTTGGGCCGCGGGGTCCTCGCGGACGGCGGGATCGATGGACCATTCGGCAGCGACCCTCCCGGGGCGGGAGGAGAGCAATAGGACCCGCTGTCCCAGCCGCACCGCCTCCCGGACGTTGTGGGTCACGAAAACCACGGTGCGCCGGTCGGCCCGCCAAAGCCTTTCGAGTTCGTCGTGAAGCAGATCGCGGGTGATGGCGTCCAGTGCCGCGAACGGTTCGTCCATGAGCAACACCGGCCTGTCTTGTCCCAGCGCGCGCGCCAACGACGTGCGCTGGCGCATGCCGCCGGACATCTCGTGCGGGCGCTTGTGGCCGGCGTCGGAGAGATGCACGAGGGACAGGAGTTCGTCCGCCCGGCGACGCCTCTCCGTCCTGCCCAGTCCGCGCAGCTCGAGCGCGAGTTCGATGTTGGCCCGGGCCGTCAGCCACGGCAGGAGCGCCGCGTCCTGGAACATGAAGGCCGCCCCGGCCGACGGGATGGTCACGCTTCCCGCGCTGGGGGCCTCGAGCCCGGCGACGATGTTCAGGAGGGTCGATTTGCCGCAGCCCGAGGCGCCGAGCACGGCGACGAACTCGCCCTCGGTGATTGTGGTGCTGATCCCCTCAAGCACGGGCGCCGCGCCGAAGTCCTTGGACAGGCCGTCGATCACGATACTCACGACGCTGTCTCCTTGGCTTTGGCACGGAGCAAGGGCTCCCCGTCGACGAGTCCGTCGAGTTCGCCGGGTTCCGCCAGCCCCACCGCCACCGCGTCCCTGAGCAACCGCGGATAGGCGCCGGTGAGCGGATCGGCGGTGAAGTGCAGGCGGTCCAGTGCCCGCCCCATGACGCGGGCGTCCAACTTTGCGCCGGCGATCTCCGCCAGGCGGTCGTTCAACGTGGCGGAAACGGTGTCCCTGTCCGTGCGGTGGATCCAGTCCAGCGCGGCCAGGTGACCGCGCAGGAGGGCTTCAACGGAATCCGGGTGGCGGGCCGCGAATTCCGGCGACACGGCCAGGACGGTGGTCGGGAAGAGCCCGCGGGTTCCGGTTTCCGAACCGTCCCAGAGGTCCGCCTCGTCAACCAGGACCTCGGCCCCGGCTTCGACCACCAGGCGGGAGGCCCAGGGCTCGGGCAACCATGCGCCGTCGATCTGCCCGGAACGGAAGAGCTCGAGCGACTGCGCGTTGGCGGTGGGCGCGATGGCCACATCCCCTCCGCGCAAGGTGGCGGACAACTGCCCCCGGGCCAGCCACGAGCGAAGCGCCACGTCCTGGGTGCCCCCGAGCTGGGGGGTGGCCAGCGTTCCTCCGGCCAACGCGGCGGGACTGTCGATGCCGGGACGCACCACGAGTTGGGCCCCCCCGGCCGCGGCCCCCGCGAGGATCCGCAGGCCCCGTCCGCCGCTGGACACGTAGGCCGCGATCGCCGGGTTGGGCCCGAGGTACGCGGCATCGATGGCGCCGGCGTTCAGCGCCTCGACCGCGGCCGGTCCCGCGCCAAAGACGCTGGCCCTGAAGGCCGTGCCCTCGCCGCCCAGTTCCTTCTCAAAGAGGCCGAGGCCCGTTCCGACCAGGGCCGGCGCGTGGGTGAGGTTCGGGAAGAAGCCCAGCCGCAACCGCTCCGCCGGACCCTGGGCGGAGGCGACCGCCGCACCCGGGCGCGGCTGGGTCGTGGTGGCGGCGGCCCCGACGACCAGCAGCCCAAGCAACCCGCTGCCCGCGGCGAGGAAGGCGCGGCGTCCGGGACCGGAATGCCGGCTTGGTGGCGTGTGGCGGATGGTGTCCATGGCATTGTCCCCTTTCGCGGAGGTGGGTGGTGGGGCCCGTGGCGGGTCTGGTGGTCGGGGTTTAGTTGGCCGGGCGGTCGGCGACGAGACCGGCGGCCAGCGTGTTGCCGGACTGCGGGTCGATCACCAGGAACGCACCGGTGCGGTGCTGTGCGGTGTATGGCTCGGTGGGCAACTCGCTCGCCAGCCGGAGGCGCACCTGACCGATGTCGTTCAGCTCCAGTTCCGCTGCGGGAACCAGTCCGAAGTCGTCGAGGTCCAGTCGGCCCTCGATCCCGGCCACGCGCGCCCGGACGGTCGCGGTGCCGTGTTTGACGAGCACGGTGGCCCCCTGCCGCAGCGGCTCCGGAGCGAGCCAGCACAGCTGGGCGTCGAGATCGGCCGAGGAGGCCGGGAGCGTGCCGGCGGCAGCCAAGGTGTCGCCGCGGGCGATGTCCAGTTCATCGGACAGCCGGATCGCGACCGACGCCGGTGCGGTCGCCCGCTCCAACGAGCGACCCGCGACGTCGATGCCGACCACGCGCGAGGTGCGCCGCGGCTGGCCGGCGGTGGCGACCGTAACCGGATCCCCGACGGCGATGGAGCCCGCGGCGATCTGTCCCGCATACGCCCGGTAGTCGCGGTACGCCTCCGCGTCCAGTCCGGGTGCCAGCGCGCCCTGCGGACGCAGCACCAGCTGGACCGGGAAGCGGAAGGCGGCCCCGGCCTGCTCCTGATCGTCGCGGGTGGGCAGCGTTTCGAGCAGCCCCAGCAGCGTCGGCCCGGTGTACCAGGGGGTCTGCGCGGAACGCTCGACGACGTTGTCGCCGAGCAACGCAGACACCGGGAGCGTGTGCGGAACGGGCAACCCGAGTCCCGCGGCCACGCGTTCGACGTCGGCGGCGATCTCGGCGAAGCGCTGGGCGTCGTAGCCGATGAGGTCGATCTTGTTGACGGCGACGACCACATGGGGCACCCGCAGCAGTCCGATGGCCCCGAGGTGTCGCCGCGTCTGTTCGAGCACGCCCTTGCGGGCATCGATCAGGACGATCGCGGCGTCCGCCGTTGAGGCGCCCGTGACCGTGTTGCGGGTGTACTGCACGTGTCCGGGGCAGTCGGCGAGGATGAAGGAGCGCAGGCCCGTGCCGAAGTAGCGGTAGGCGACGTCGATGGTGATGCCCTGTTCGCGCTCGGCGCGCAGGCCGTCGGTGAGCAGGGCCAGGTCCAGGCTGCCGTCGCCTCCACCGAAGCCGCGGTCCGCGGAGGCACGGGCCACGGCGTCGAGCTGGTCGACGAGCACTGCTTTGGCGTCATGCAGCAGGCGACCCACGAGGGTCGATTTGCCGTCGTCGACCGAGCCGGCCGTCGCGAAGCGAAAGAGGCCGCCGCGTCCGAGCACCGGGATGTCGGTGTGGGGCTCGGGGGTGTTGGTGTCCAGGATGGTGGTGCCCATTTTAGAAATACCCGTCCTTCTTGCGGTCTTCCATGGCCGCCTCGGAAATGCGGTCGTCGGCGCGGGTTGCCCCGCGTTCGGTGAGGGTGGTGGTGGCCACCTCGCGGATCACGTTCGCGACGGTGGAGGCGTCGGACAGCACCGCACCGGTGCAGGACATGTCCCCCACGGTTCGGTAGCGCACGGTTCTGGTTTCGGTGGGAACCCCCGGCGCGGGCTGGCTGAACTCGCCGACCGCCCGCCACATGCCGGAATGTTCGAAGACCTCGCGCTCATGCGCGTAGTAAAGCGGAGGAAGCTCGATGCCCTCGGCCTCGATGTAGCGCCAGATGTCCAGTTCAGTCCAGTTGCTGATCGGGAACGCACGCACGTGCTGGCCGACGGTGTGGCGGCCGTTGTAGAGGTTCCACAGCTCCGGTCGCTGGTTGCGCGGGTCCCACTGGCCGAACTCGTCCCGCAGGCTGAGGATCCGCTCCTTCGCCCGGGCCTTGTCCTCGTCGCGGCGGCCGCCGCCGAAGACGGCGTCGAAGCGGTGTTCGGCGATCGTGTCCACGAGCGGTGTGGTCTGCAGCGGATTCCTCGTGCCGTCAGCCCGCTCGGCGAGGCGGCCGTCGTCGATGTAGTCCTGAACGCTGGCCACGACGAGGCGCAGGCCAAGGCGTTCAACGGTGTTGTCGCGGAACTCGATCACCTCGCCGAAGTTGTGGCCCGTGTCCACGTGGAGTACGGGGAACGGGATGGCGGCGGGCCAAAAGGCCTTCGCGGCAAGGTGGAGCATGACCACGGAGTCCTTGCCGCCGGAGAACAGCATGGCGGGCCGCTCGAACTCGGCCACGACCTCACGCAGGATGTGGATGGATTCGGCCTCGAGGGCCTCCAGCACGCCGGGGGTGGCGCCCGGCACCGGCGCAACCGGTGATGCTTCGGGGATCGCTGCCGTGTGCGTTTCCGCGCTCATCGGTCTCTCCTTTGGTCGGTGGTGCAAGTTTTGTGGGCGGATGGTGGGTGGGGGTCTTGCGGTGCGGTGGCGTCAGGCCGGTTCGGCTAGGTGTGGATGCCGCACTCCGTCTTGGCCAGCCCGGCCCAGCGCCCCGCCCGAGGGTCCTCGCCGGGGGCCACCGGTCGGGTGCACGGTGCGCATCCGATCGAGGGGTAGCCGTTGGAAAGGAGCAGGTTCACGGGGACCTTGTGGTCCACTGCGTATCCCGTGAGATCGTCGAAGCTCCAGCCCGCCAGCGGGTTCACCTTAATCAGCCCGTGCGCCTCGTCCCAGACCACAAGAGGCGTGTTCGTCCTGGTGGGGGCCTCGTCGCGGCGGACTCCGGTGAACCAGAGCCGGTAACCGGAGAGCGCCTTGGCCAGCGGCGCCATCTTTCGCAGTTGGCAGCAGGTCGCGGGATCGCGTTCGTACAGCCGTGCCCCGTGCGCCGCATCCTGTTCCTGGACCGTCTGTTCCGGCAGGACATCGACGATCCGGACGTCCAGGGTGAATTCAACCTGGTCGCGGGTGGCCCTCGTTTCCGCGAAGTGGTAGCCCGTCTCCAGGAACAAGACATCGACCCCGGGGAGCTCGCGCGCGACGACCGCCGGCAACACGGCGTCTGCCATGGAACAGGCCACGGCTACCTCCGCGGGTGCGAAGCTTCGGGCCACCCACGCGATGACATCGGAGGTCGCGGCGTCGAAACCCAGTTCAGCGGCGCCGGCGGCAGCGAGTTCGCGGTCTGCGGCTGACCGATCGGAGTTGCGGTTGCCGGGCACCGTGCTAGGTGTGTTCGCCGGGGCGCTCATGCGACATCCCCGTCCTTGGCGCGGTGCGCCCATTCGGCGAAGGACTCGCCCTCGTTGCTGCCTGCCGAGTAACTCTCGAGAACGCGCTCAACGTAGTCCGGCAGGTCCGCGGCGGTGACCTTCAGACCGCGGACCGTCCGACCCAGCCCGGCCTCGCCGCGGGAGGAGGACGCGAGTCCCCCGCCCAGGTGGACCTGGAAACCCGGCGTTTGGCCCCCGTTGCCGTCCGGCAGGAGCTGTCCCTTGAGCCCGATGTCGGCGGTCTGGATGCGTGCGCAGGAGTTCGGGCAGCCGTTGACGTGCAGGCTCAGGCTTTCGGGCAGCCTCACCGCGCTCTTGTCCGCGAAGCGGCGCTCGAGTTCGGAGACGGCTGCGATCGTCGTGTCCTTGGTGTCCACGATGGCGAGCTTGCAGAATTCGATCCCGGTGCAGGCGATCGCGGACCGGCGGAACAGGGAGGGACCGGTCTCCAGGCCGAGCGCGTCCAGTTCGGCGGCGGCAGCCTCGACGGACTCCGCCGGGATGTCCAGGGCAAGTAGCTTCTGGTGCGGCGTGGTGCGAAGCCGGGTGGAGCCGTGCCGCTCGAGCAGGTCCGCAAGCTGGAGCAGAAGTGTTCCGGAAAGCCGGCCGGCGCTGGGGCTGGCGCCGATGAAGTAACGCCCGTCCTTCTGTTCGTGGATGCCCACGTGGTCGCCCGGCGTGGTGGCCGCGGCCGGCCCCGGGCCGTCCGGCATCGCGTATCCGAGGTATTCCTCCTCGAGTACCCGCCGGAACTTCTCCGGGCCCCAGTCCGCCAGCAGGAACTTCAGCCGGGCCTTGTTGCGCAACCGCCGGTAGCCGTAGTCCCGGAAGACCCTGCATACCCCGTGCCACACCTCGGCGGCCTGCGACGGAAGAACAAACGCGCCCAGACGTTCCGCCAAACGCGCGTTGGTCGAAAGCCCGCCACCAACCCACAGGTCGTAACCCGGGCCAAGCTCCGGGTGGACCACTCCCACCAGGGAGATGTCGTTGATTTCGTGCACCACGTCCTGGGACGGATGACCGGTGATCGCGGACTTGAACTTGCGCGGCAGGTTCGCCAGTTCCGGATCCCCGATGAAGCGGTTCGCGATCTCGCGGATGGCCGGCGTCGGGTCCAGAATCTCGTCCTTGGCGATGCCGGCGACCGGCGAACCCAGGATGACGCGGGGCACGTCGCCGCAGGCCTCCGTGGTGTTCAGGCCCACGGACTCCAGTCGGCGCCAGATTTCGGGCACGTCCACGACATCGATCCAGTGCAGCTGGATGTTCTGGCGGTCGGTGACATCGGCGGTGTCGCGGCCGAACTCCTTCGAAATCCCACCGATCGTGCGCAATTGCTCCACGTTGAGGGCGCCACCGTCGATGCGGACCCGCAGCATGAAGTAGCGGTCCTCGAGCTCGTGCGGCTCCAGGGTCGCTGTCTTGCCGCCGTCGATCCCGGGTTTGCGCTGCGTGTACAGGCCCCACCAGCGGAATCGGCCGTGCAGGTCGTCCGGGTCGATGGAGTCGAATCCGTCGCGGGCATAGATGGTTTCGATGCGCTCGCGCACGTTCAGCCCGTTGTCCTCCTGTTTGAACGCCTCGTTGGCGTTCAGGGGGTCGGTGCCGTCGATCTTCCACTGTCCGTGTGGCTTGGACGCCGGGCGGGCTGGCCGTGTGCGGGCCGGGGTGTCGGTTGCCTGAGTCATGACTGCGAGCCTAGGGAGGCTCCCGTGGGACCGCGACCCCGCCCCGACCCACTGCGTCATGCCGGAACATGGCGACTTATTGGAATGCCGCGGACCCCCCGAAATCGGATTCCGCGAGTCTTCCAGCGACACATGACGCGATTGTGACGGACGGCAGGAGCGGATCCGAGACGTAGTCGGCGCCCACCGTCGACAGCCGGTCGTGGAAGAAACCCGGCGCCAGCAGGTGGCTGGCCACGCCCACCCGTGCGGCTCCGGAGGCACGGGCATCTGCGACCGCGGCCGCGACGGAGGGCGACGCGGCGGAACAGAACGCCGGCGTCACGGGTTGCCCGAGCCGTTCGGCGAGCAGGTCGGCCACGCGGCGGGCCTGCTGCTGCCCGGCTTCGATTCTGGTGCCCGCGGCCGCCAACACCACGGCGTCCCCCGGAGCGAAACCCGAGGCGAACAGACGCTCGGCCAGCACCTCGGCCACGCGCGGATCGGCGCCGATGGGCGCCGCGGCCGTCGTTCCGGCGCGTCCGGCCACCGCTTCCGCGATATCGACCCCGGTATGGAAACCCTCGGACAGGAGCAGCGGGGCGACCACCGCGCGATCCCCCGCCGGCAGGGCGGCGAGGACGTCCGGGAGCGCCGGCTGCTGGACGTCGACGTAGGCCTCGTGGACAACGGCGTGGATACCTGCCTCGCGCAGGGCCCCGGAGAGGTCGTCGCGGAGCCCGTCGACCAGCCTCCGGCCGTCCGGATTGTCGGTTCCGTGTGCGCAGGCGACGACGTGTAGCGCAGGCCCGGGCGCGGTGCGTTCGGGGCTCACGCCTGTCCGCGGACGACCTTGTGCGCCGCGGCCTGGGCCACGGGGCGGACGACGATCTCGTCGAGGTTGACATGGTGAGGCGCGTTGACGGCGTAGGAGACGATGTCGGCGATGTCGGCGGCCACGAGCGGTTTGGCGACACCGGCGTACACCGCCTCGGCGCGTTCCGTGTTGCCGAGGCGCCGCAGCGCGAACTCCTCGGTTTGCACCATGCCGGGGAGGACCTCGATGACGCGGAGGTTGTTGCCGACCTCCTCGAGTCGCAGGGCCTGGGTCATGGCCCGCTGCGCGGCCTTCGCGGCGTTGTACCCGGCCCCGCCCTCGTAGCTGACCAAGGCAGCGACGCTGGTCAGGTTCAGCACGGTGCCCTCCCCGTTGGTCCGGAGCATGGGAAGGAAGGCCCGGGTCACCTTCATGGTGCCGAGGACGTTGACGCGGTACATCCAGTCCCAGTCCGCCGTGTCCGCATCCCCCACCGGGTCCGCGCCCCGGGCGCCGCCGGAGATGTTGACCAACGTGTCGATTCCGCCGCCGGATTCAACCTCGCGGAGGAGCGCGGCGACGTCGTCGTCGTCGGTGATGTCGGTGGGCACGGCGATGGCACCGGTTTCGGCGGCCAACGTGGCGAGGCGCTCGGCCCGTCGCGCCACCGCGTAGACGGTCCAGCCTCTTGCGGTCAGTTCGCGGACGGTGGCATCGCCGATTCCCGTGGAAGCGCCGGTGACAACTGCTGCATGCGTGGTGTTCTGAGTCATGAAACCAGCCTAGTGTGGCGTGTTGTTCCGTTCGAGGTCACGCGAAGCAAAGACAAGCACGGCTCCGGGCGGAGGCCGGCACATCGGCGTGAAAGAATGGTGCCCATGGCTGAAGACACCTTGGGCACAGACACGCCCGCGACCGTTTCCGTTCCCGACAAGCCGGCGCTGGAGGGCCTCGAGGAGAGCCTGGGCCGCCGCTGGCGCGACGAGGGCACCTACAGGTTCAATCCGGACACCACCCGGGAGGAGGTCTATTCAATCGACACTCCCCCGCCGACCGCCTCCGGGTCGCTTCACGTGGGACACATGTTCTCCTACACGCAGACGGACGTGCTGGCGCGCTACCAGCGCATGTGCGGCAAGAACGTCTTCTACCCCATGGGCTGGGACGACAACGGACTGCCCACCGAGCGTCGCGTCCAGAACTACTACGGTGTGCGTTGCGACCCGAAGATCGCGTACGACGCCGCCTACCGCCCCCCGGCGCAGCCTGCCAAGAACCAGCGCGACTGGGACGCCGTCTCCCGCCGGAACTTCATCGAGTTGTGCGAGGAACTGGCCGTCGAGGACGAAAAGGTCTTCGAGCACCTCTTCAGCACCCTGGGCCTTTCGGTGGACTGGGACCTGACCTACCGCACCATCGACGACACGTCGAGGGCCGTCTCCCAGCGCGCCTTCCTGCGAAACCTGTCCGCGGGCGACGCCTACATGGCGGAGGCCCCGACGTTGTGGGACGTGACGTTCCGGACCGCCGTCGCGCAGGCCGAGTTGGAGGACCGCGAAGTCGCCGGCGCGTACTACCGCTATCCGTTCTTCGCCGAGGACGGCACCAAGATCTTCATCGAGACAACGCGTCCCGAGCTGCTGGCCGCGTGCGCGGCCCTGGTCGCGAACCCGGACGACGAACGCTACAAGCCGCTGTTCGGCAAGAAAGTGACCTCGCCGGTGTTCGGTGTCGAGGTCGAAGTCCGTGCCCACCCGCTGGCCAAGCCGGACAAGGGCTCGGGGATCGCCATGGTGTGTACCTTCGGCGACCTGACCGACGTCACCTGGTGGCGCGAACTCGAGTTGCCGACCCGTGCCATCATCGGCCGTGACGGTCGCGTGGCGTCCGACGTTCCCGAGTGGATCACGGACGAGGCGGGCCGCGAGGCGTTCGCCGAGATCGCGGGGAAGACCGTGTTCTCCGCCAAGGAAGCCGTGGTCCGGCTCCTGGCCGACGCGGACCTGCTCGACGGCGAGCCGAAGAAGATCGTGCATCCGGTGAACTTCTTCGAGAAGGGCGACAAGCCCCTCGAGGTCGTCACCTCCCGCCAGTGGTACATCCGCAACGGCGGCCGCGACTCGGGTCGCCGCGAGCGACTGATCGGCCGCGGCTCGGAGATCGAGTTCCACCCGGAGTTCATGCGGTCCCGCTACACGAACTGGGTCAACGGCCTCAACGGCGACTGGCTGGTGTCCCGCCAGCGCTTCTTCGGCGTGCCGATCCCGGTCTGGTACCCGCTTGATGCCGCCGGCGAACCGGACTACGAACGCCCGCTCCTGCCGGGCGACGACCAGTTGCCGGTCGATCCGGCGGTCGATGCCGCACCCGGATTCATGCCGGAGCAGCGCGACCAGCCGAACGGATTCATCGGTGACGCCGACGTTCTCGACACCTGGGCGACGTCGTCGCTCACTCCGCAGATCGTGGGTCGCTGGAGTCGCGACGAGGACTTCTTCGCCAAGGTCTTCCCCTTCGACCTGCGTCCACAGGGACACGACATCATCAGGACCTGGCTCTTCTCGAGCGCCGTCCGCGCGGATGCGCTGCATGGTGCGGCGCCGTGGAAGCATGCGGCCATTTCGGGGTGGATCCTCGACCCCGACCGCAAGAAGATGTCGAAGTCCAAGGGCAACGTCGTCGTTCCGACGGATGTGCTCAACGAATTCGGTTCCGACGCGGTCCGCTACTGGGCCGCATCCGCGAAACTGGGCGCCGACACGGCCTACGAGATCGCGCAGATGAAGATTGGCCGCCGCCTGGCCATCAAGCTGCTGAACGCGTCGAAGTTCGTCCTGAACCTGGGCGCGACCGAGGCCAATGTCCTCACCGGCGACGCCGCGGTGGTGACGAACGGCTTGGACAAGTCGCTGCTGACGCGTCTATCCGACGTCATCGAGCAGTCGACCAGGGCCTTCGAAGCCTACGACTACGCCAGGGCCCTCTCGATCACCGAATCGTTCTTCTGGTCGTTCACCGACGACTATGTCGAGCTCATCAAGGACCGTGCCTACGGGGCGCGGGGCGACGAGGAACAGGCGTCGGTGCTGGCCGCTCTGGCGACGACGCTGGACGCCGTGCTCCGATTGCTCGCACCGTTCCTCCCGTTCGCGACAGAGGAAGTCTGGGGCTGGTGGCGGTCCGGGTCGGTGCACCGTGCCGAGTGGCCCGGCGCGGAACACCTGACCGCCGCCGTCGAGGGCGCCGACGCGAGCGTATTGCCCATCGTTGGAATCGCGTTGGGCGGGATCCGGAAGGCCAAGTCCGAGGCCAAGGTGAAACAGCGCACGGAGGTTCTCGCCGGGATCGTCACGGCACCCGCGCCGCAACTGGAGCAACTGCGTGCCGGACTTGGCGACCTGTTGGCTGCCGGAAACGCACGTGACCTGACCCTGGTCGCCGGCGAAGGCGAACTCGCTGTCACCGGCGTCGAGCTGGCGTCCGCGGAGGAGCAGGTGCAGGCCTGAGCCGGATCCGAGGCGGGCGACAAGGGCCCCCTTAACGAGGGGAAGCCCCTTCGGCGTTTCCGCGTCGGAGGGGCTTCGACTCATCATGGTTCTGTTGTAACGATTGTCGAACCGGACGATCTCCTGGTCCTACAGGTCCTGCCGCCCCGTTACTGGCGGTCGGTCTGGAGAGGATCTCTCCATTCCGTCTCTGCGGATTTGGTGATCGTTCCCGCATCTTATGGGGATGCGTACGTATAGTTCTACCCCCCGGGGCTGGCTGGACACAACCCCCGGGCGAAGTTTTCGTGGCTTCCCCGGCGTGTCCCAAAAAAGCATTGTGGGACATCCCTCTTGACGAATGTCGCGAGGTCAGGAGTTTGCGGCGGTGGCGTCCAGGGCCGAGAGATCGAACTCGGGGCTCTCGGTGCGGGTGCGCTTGAGCTCGAAGAAGTGCGGGTAGCCCGCGAGGGTCACTGCCGCGTCGAACAGCTCGCCCGCTTCCTGACCGGAAGGTACGCGGGTGATGACCGGACCAAAGAAGGCCGTGCCACTGAGCGAGAGCACCGGCGTGCCGACGTCCTCCCCCACTTGGGAGATGCCCGCATTGTGGCTCTCGCGCAGTGCGCCGTCGTGGGCATCGGAATCGGCAGCGGACGCCAGCTCGGCGGGAAGGCCTACAGTCTCCAGCGCCCGGACGACTACCTCAGACCGGTCTTCGACCTTCTCGTGGTGGAAGAGCCTTCCCATGGCAGTGTAGAGCGGTCCGACGACGTCATCACCGTGGGCGGCGGCGGCCGCGATGACCACGCGCACGGGGCCCCATGCGTTGTCCATGGACTTACGGTAGTTTTCCGGGAGGTCGCGGCCTTCGTTGAGCACGGCCAGGCTCATGACATTCCAGGAGATGTCGATGGGCCGGACCTTCTCGACTTCGAGGATCCAGCGGGATGTCGCCCAGGCGAACGGGCAGATCGGATCGAACCAGAAATCAACGTGGGTGCTCTCGGACACTGTGCCTCCTCGGCTTCGTGCGCGGGCGGCCCATGGGACGCCCGCGGGCTGGCGCACGGCATGTGGTGCCGCACGTGGGTGCAACACCGCCGCTAGGCGGATTTGTTCCTTCGCTTGGTGGCGACCTGGTGGGAGATGAGCGTGGCTTCGGATCCGTTCATCACCACGTCGGCCGTGATGACGACCTCGGCGACGTCGTCACGGCCCGGCAGGTCGAACATGACGGTCCCGAGCGTCTCCTCCAGAATCGCCCGCAGCCCGCGGGCGCCCGTGCCGCGTTCAAGCGCCATGTCGGCGATGGCGTCCAAGGCGCTCTCGTCGAAACTCAACTCGACGCCGTCGATTCGGAACATCTTCTGGTATTGCTTGACCAGGGCGTTCTTGGGCTCGGTCAGGATCTTGATGAGGGCGTCCTTGTCGAGCTTCTCCACGGTGGTGATCACGGGCAAACGGCCGATGAACTCGGGGATCAAGCCAAACTTCAGCAGGTCCTCTGGACGGACGTCCGAGTAGGACGCGGCCTCGCTTTTCAGCGCGGTCAACGGCGCGCCGAAACCGATGCCCTTGCGACCGGCCCGCGATCCGATGATCTCCTCAAGCCCGGCGAAGGCGCCGGCGACGATGAAGAGGACGTTCGTGGTGTCGATCTGGATGAATTCCTGGTGGGGGTGCTTGCGCCCTCCCTGGGGCGGCACCGAGGCCACAGTACCCTCGAGGATCTTCAGCAGCGCCTGCTGCACACCCTCGCCGGAGACGTCCCGTGTAATGGAGGGGTTTTCGCTCTTACGGGAGATCTTATCGATCTCATCGATGTAGATGATGCCCTGCTCGGCCTTCTTCACGTCGTAGTCGGCGGCCTGAATAAGCTTGAGGAGGATGTTCTCCACGTCTTCACCCACGTAGCCCGCCTCCGTCAGCGCGGTGGCATCCGCGACGGCGAAGGGGACGTTGAGTCGGCGGGCCAGGGTCTGCGCCAGGTACGTCTTGCCGCAACCGGTGGGGCCGATCAACAGGATGTTGGATTTGGCGACCTCCACGTCGTCGAGCGCGTGGGCCGGATCCTCGCCCAGACTCGCGGCTTTAGGCGCGGTTCCGGCTTGGATGCGCTTGTAATGGTTGTAGACGGCAACAGCCAGCGAACGCTTCGCCCCTTCCTGGCCGATCACATACTCCTGCAGGGAGTCGAAGATCTCGCGCGGGCGGGGAAGTTCGAAGTCGACGCCCTCCTCGACCTCGGCCAACTCCTCCTCGACGATCTCGTTGCACAGTTCGATGCACTCCGTGCAGATGTACACACCGGGGCCGGCGATGAGCTTCCGAACCTGCTTCTGGCTCTTGCCGCAGAAGGAGCACTTGACCAGATCTGAGCTCTCACCCATTCGTGCCATCTCGCTCGACCCCTAACTTGATACCGGTCCACGGCCCGAAACGGCCGCGGAATTCAACACAACCAACTGTAGGTCAGGTCACCGACAGTTTGGGGGAAGGCGGAGCGGGTTGCCGCATTCGCCGGTCCGCCCCCCGCACTGGCCGCTACGTCGTAATCGGCTGTGGCTTGATCTTTCGCGGTGTCAGGACCTCGTCGATCAGGCCGTAGTCCTTGGCGCCGTCCGCCGTCATATACAGGTCGCGCTCGATGTCCATCCCGACTTGTTCGGCGGACTTGTTGCTGTGCGAGGACAGCGCGTTCTCGAGCCAGGTGCGCATCCGCATCACTTCCTCCGCCTGGATCTGGAGGTCCGTGGCGGTGCCGCGCTCGCCTCCGCCCATGGCCGGCTGGTGGATCAGGACGCGGGCGTTCGGCAGCGCGAGCCGCTTGCCCGGGGCTCCGGCGGCCAGAAGGACGGCGGCGGCGCTGGCGGCCTGCCCGAGGCAGACCGTCTGCACCTCGGGACGGATGAAGAGCATCGTGTCGTAGATGGCGGTCATTGCGGTGAACGACCCGCCGGGCGAGTTGATGTAGAGCGTGATGTCACGCTCCGGGTCCATCGACTCAAGGACCAGCAGCTGGGCCATGACGTCGTCGGCGGACGCGTCGTCGACCTGCGCACCAAGGAACACGATGCGGTCTTCGAAAAGCTTCGCGTAGGGGTCCTGGCGCTTGAAGCCGTAGGGCGTCCGCTCCTCGAACTGGGGCAGGATGTAGCGGGCGGAAGGCAGCTGTCCGGCGGTTCCGTAGCCGTTGAAGTTCATTGTTCTCTCCTGGGAATCTGTGGTGGTTGCTCGGCGCCTGTCGGGGCTACTGCTGGACTCCGCCGCCACCGGATACGCTGACGGAACTCTCGGCGATGTGGTCGAAGAAGCCGTACTCCAGACCCTGTGCTGCGGTGAACCACTTGTCGCGGTCGTTATCCCGAAGGATCGTCTCGAGGGTTTGCCCCGTCTGCTCGGCCGTCAGGTCGGACATGACCTTCTTCATGTGCAGGATCAGTTCCGCCTGGATGCGGATGTCGGATGCCGTGCCCCCGATGCCGCCGGAGGGCTGGTGCATCAGGATGCGGGCGTTCGGCGTCGCATAACGCTTGCCCTTGGTGCCGGAGGACAGCAGGAACTGGCCCATCGAGGCGGCGAGTCCGGTGGCGACGGTGACGACGTCGTTCGGGATGTAGTTCATCGTGTCGTAAATCGCCATGCCGGCGGTGATCGAACCGCCGGGAGAGTTGATGTACAGGTAGATGTCCTTCTCGGGGTCCTCGGCCGAGAGCAACAGCAGCTGGGAGCAGATGGCGTTCGCGTTCTCGTCAGCCACCTCGGTCCCCAACCAGATGATGCGCTCCTTCAGGAGACGGTTGTAGATGTAGTCCTCGCGGCCGGCCGGATCTACGGAAGCCATCGTGGGGGTGCGGGATTCCTTGGACATGCTCGAATACCTCTCCGTGGTGCCATTCGCCGCGGTCATCGACCGCGGACATCAAGCTCGCTTACTTTCCTTGAGACTACTGCCTGTGATTCGGGTCGGGGCGTAGGATGCGGAACTGTTCGCTGACGGCGCATACCCCCAAACGCGGTAATCGCGGCGGGCTTAAACGCGTGTGGGGCCGTCCCTGCGGACGGCCCCACACGTTGCGGCCCGGGGGCCTGGACAACTACTCGGCGGACGCTGCGGACGCGGACGAGGCGGAAGATGCCGAGGAGACGGATCCGGCGGTGCCGGTCTCGCCGGCGGGGCGCACGAAGTCGGTCAGGTCGACGACGTTGCCGTCGCTGTCGGTGACCTTGGCCAACTCGAGGACCTTCGCGAGGGCCTTTCGGCGGCGAACCTCGCCGACCATCATCGGAACCTGGCCGGCGCCGTCGAGCATCTGGGCGAACTGGTTCGGGTCCATGCCGTACTGGCTGGCCGACTGCACGATGTAGTCGATGAGCTCGGACTGCTCGACGCCAATCTCTTCCTTCTCGGCGATCTTGTCGAGGATGACCTCGTTCTGGAAGGCGCGCTCCGTGTTGGTCTGGACCTCGGCGCGGTGCTCCTCGCTGTCGTGGTCCTCCCCTTCGGTGTGGCCGCCCTGGGCGAAGTGCTGCTCGACCTGCTCCGCCACGACGGATTCCGGGACGGGAACCTCGATGAGCTCGACGAGCTTGTCCATGACCAGGTCGCGTGCCTGAACGCCCTGGTCCACGAGCTTGCCCTCGGAGGCCTGCTTCGCGAGGTCCTCCTTCAGTTCGGCGATCGTGTCGAACTCGGAGGCGAGCTGCGCGAAGTCGTCGTTTGCCTCGGGGAGCTCGCGCTCCTTGACGGCCGTGACGACGACCTTGACCTGCGCGGTCTCGCCTGCGTGCTCGCCGCCGGCCAGCTTGGTCTCGAAAACCGCGTCCTCATCGGCGGAAAGGCCCACGACGGCCTCGTCCATGCCCTCGAGCATCGTGCCGGAACCCACCTGGTAGGACAGGCCGGTCGCGGAATCAACCTCCTCGTCGCCCACCTTGGCGGTGAGGTCGAGAGTGATGAAATCCTGGTCGGCAACGGGACGCTCCACGACCTTGAGTGTGCCGAAACGGCCGCGCAGCTCGTCCAGGGCGGTCTGGACGTCGTCCTCCGAGGCGGCGACGGCGTCGACCTGGACCTCGAGACCCGCGTAGTCCGGCAGCTCGATGGTCGGCCGGACGTCGACCTCGACCTGGAAGACCAGCTGGCCCTCGGATTTGTCCGGCTGCGGAACCTCGGTGATCTCGACCTCGGGACGCGAGAGCGGGATGAGCTCGGACTCGCTGATGGCCTGCTGGTAGAAGCCGTTCAGCCCGTCGTTGACGGCGGTCTCCAGAACATAGCCCCGGCCGACGCGCTGGTCGATCAGGCGGTTCGGGACCTTGCCTTTGCGGAAGCCGGGGACCTGGATCTGCTGGGCGATGCTCTTATACGCCTCATCGATGCTCGGCTGGAGTTCCTCGAGGGGAACCTCGACGTTGAGCTTGACCCGGGTCGGGGTGATGTTTTCGACGGCGCTCTTCACAGCGTAGATCTCCTGATTGTCTAATCGTGGACTGACTGGGTTTATCACCCTCGCGATGGACCACCATGAGGGATCAAGTTACAGAGTCGGGGTGACAGGATTTGAACCTGCGACCTCACGCTCCCAAAGCGCGCGCTCTAGCCAAGCTGAGCTACACCCCGAGAAGTGCAGATGCCAGTTTACGCAGATAAAAAGCCCAAGCACTAATCATGGCCGTGGGCAATCCGACAGCCGATTCGTGCCGCGGCCGGGCTGGTGCTACTGTTGTTCCTGCGCCGCCGAGGCCGAGGGACTCAGCTTCCACGCCGGGCGGCCGTCGTGGGGATGTAGCTTAATGGTAAAGCCTCAGTCTTCCAAACTGATTACGCGGGTTCGATTCCCGTCATCCCCTCCAAGGGAAAAGGCCGCGATCCAACGGATCGCGGCCTTTTGCGTTGCCGACCATCTCGCGATGCCAACCTCCGGGTTTCGCTCAGATCCCCGCCGGCTGGCAGCGCGGGCACCAGTAGAGCTTTCGCCCACCGAGGCTCTCCAGCGCGACAGGGGTTCCACAGCGGCGGCACGGCAGCCCCTGCCGCCGATAAACGTAGTGGGCGTCCTCCCCCGAAACCCGATGACGATTTCCGGCGGGACGGTCTCCCGCCGCGGTTGTGACAATCCGGCCGTCCGCGACGCCGTCCGCCATGGCCGAGGCCACCTCGTCCCACAGGTCCGCGGCCTGCCCGGGGAGGAGGTCCACGCCGCGGGTGCGCGGATGCAGTCCGAGGCGGTACAGGCATTCGGCGCGGTAGATGTTCCCGATGCCCGACACCACGGACTGGTCCATCAGCAGGGTGGCAACCACAGTCGACGTGCCGCTCACGCGGCGCACGAACTCCTCGCGACCCTCCTGCGGTGCGCCGTCCGCCAGCGGATCGGGACCAAGACGCGCCCGCACCAGGGCGGCTTCAGCGGTGGTGAGCACCTCGCAGGCGGACGGGCCGCGCAGATCGGCCCAGCCATGCCGGGCAACAAAGCGTGCCCGGACCTGGCCAATAACAGGAGGCGGGCCCGCATAGGCGGGGCGGGCGCCGTCGTCGTGGGTTTCGCGTTCCCCGATTCGCCGTGGCGCGCCGATGCTCGAGGCGCCGCGGAAAGTCTCGTCGCCCCCGAACTCCCATGCTCCGTAGAGGCCCAGGTGCACCCGGAGGACCAGCCCGTTGTTGAACTCGAGGAAGAGCTGCTTGCCGTGCGCACGGGCCGTCGCGAACGACGCGCCATCGATCAGCGCCGCACCGCTGCCGAAGCGTCCCTGCGGGCTCGTGACTGCCACGACGGACCCGGAGAAGACATCGTTGAACTGGCGGGCCAGACGGTGGATCGAATGTCCCTCGGGCACTGCTAGTCGACGACGACGCCGGTCGTCTCGTACGCGGCGATCTTGCCGATCCGGCGGACGTGGCGCTCGGCGTTGCTGAAGGGCTCGTGCAGGAAGGCGTCGATGATGGCGGTCGCGTCCTCCAACGAGTGTTGCCGTCCGCCCACGGCCACGACGTTCGCATCGTTGTGCTGGCGCGCAAGCCGCGCGGTATCGAGGTTCCAGGCCAGCGCCGCGCGCACCCCGGCGACCTTGTTGGCGGCGATTTGCTCGCCGTTTCCCGATCCGCCCAGGACGATGCCCAAGGAGTCGACGCCACCCTTCTGGTCCGCAATGACCGCCGCCGCCGCGTTGATGCAGAACGCCGGGTAGTCGTCCTCCGCGTCGTACGTGCTCGGGCCGTGGTCGACGACGTCGTGGCCGGCTGCGGTGAGGTGCCCAACGAGGTGGGCGCTGAGCTCGAGACCGGCGTGGTCGGTGGCGATGTGGATGCGCATGCGCCCCATGTTACCGGCCCGCCGCGTATCCCTGCATGCCGCGCGGGTTGGCTGCCGCGTACAGCGTTCCGTCCGATTCCCTGCCGACTGCGCACATCCGTCCCAGGGCCCACTCCCCCGCCAACGAGACCCGGTGCCCGCGTCGCCGCAGTCCGGCGAGGACGTCCCCCCCGAGCCGGTCTTCGGCCACCGCGCCGCCGGGTTCCCACGTGCGCGGCCAAAAGGACCCGGCGACCGAGGTGGTGTGGAACATCGGCGCGTCGACGGCCTCCTGCGCGGTGTAGCCGCCGACGATCGTGCGAAGCAGATAGAGCAATTGCCACTGGTCCTGCTGGTCGCCACCAGGCGAGCCGAGGGCGGCGACGGGCCGTCCGTCGCGTAGGAGCATCGTCGGCGTCAGCGTGGTGCGGGGCCTGCCGCCGGGACGGAGCGCGGACGGCGCATCCGGGTCCAGCCAGGCCATCTGGAGCCGGGTTCCCAGGCAGAAACCGAGCTCGGGAATGGTCGGCGAGGACTGTAGCCAGCCGCCCGACGGCGTCGCGGCGACCATGTTTCCCCAACGGTCCACGACGTCGATGTGGCAGGTGTCCCCCCTGGTCTCACCGAGTCGCGACACGGTCGGTTCGCCGGCGGCTCCGGTCTCACCCTCCGCGCCCGCGGTCGATGCGCGGAATTCGGCCTCGGTCGCCAACGGCGGCAGATAGGCCGTGTGGCCCGGAACGGACCCGGGTCGGAACTCGTGGGAGGCCGCATCACCGATCAAGCCGCGCCGCTGGGCCGCGTAGTTCTCCGAGAGCAGGATCCGCAGCGGAACCGCCTGCGGCTCCGCCGGGTCGCCGTAGTAGGCGTCCCTGTCCGCCATCGCCAGCTTGAGCGCCTCGAGAATGGTGTGGGCGCCGAGCTCCGTGGACGGGTCGAGCCGCTCGTCCCCGAACCCCGCGAGGATCGCCAGGGTTTGGAGCAGCACGGGCCCCTGCCCCCAGGGCCCCGTCTTGGCGAGAGTGGTCCCCCGGAACTCGAGCATGGCCGCCGGCTCGAAAGAGGCGCGGAACCCCGCGAAGTCCGCCGCCGTGATGACGCCGCGGTGGTCGGTGCCGGTGGAGTGCCGGTGGACCGTCCCGGCGAGGGCGCCGGCGGCGTTGGCGACGAGGCCGGCGGCCCATTCCCGGCGGGCGGCCTCGATCCGTGCCCGGCGGCCCGGCTCGCCCTCATCAGGACCGATGCCGGCGCCGCCGGCGTGTACCGGCCGACCGCCGGCCTCGATCAGCCGCTCGAGCGTATCCGCGTACGCCGGGTTGCGGACCAGTTGGTTTTCGCGCGGAGGGACGCCTTCGGGCATCCAGAGCGCGGCGGAGGATGGCCAGTGCTCGCGGAACAAACCGGCAACGGCTCCGACGGTGGCTGCGGCCCTCCCGGAAATCGGGTGTCCCCCGCGGGCGTAGTCGATGGCGTACGCCAGCACGTCGCGGAGTTCCCACGTGCCGCGTTCAAGCAGGAGCAACAGCCATGCGTCCACCGCTCCGGGCACGGCGGCGGCAAGGGCTCCGGATCCGGGAACCATGTCCAGGCCCTCTGCCCGGAAATGTTCGATGGTGGCCCCGGCCGGTGCCGGTCCCTGCCCCATCAGCACCTTCGGGGAGCTGTCGGGGGCGCTGACGATGGCCGTCATGTCGCCGCCCGCCCCATTCAGGTGCGGCTCCACGACGTGCAGGACGAAGCCGCCCGCCACGGACGCGTCGAAAGCGTTCCCGCCGCGCTCCAGGACGGCCTGCGCGCACGCGGAGGCGATCCAGTGCGTCGAAGAGACCATGCCGAAGCCTCCCCGCAGGGTGGGGCGCGTCGTGAAGGAGGGCGGCGGGGTGAATGCGTTCATGGGCCGAGCCTACTCAAGGCCCGCGAGTCGTTACCGCGCGTGTCGCGGTTTCGGATGCGAGAATGTTCTCAATGTTCAAGGACTCTTTCACAAGGTGTCCGCCAAGTCCGCCCGCGGACTAAACCCTGGAGGCCCGCCTTGCCTGGATTGAATCTCACCCGCGAAGAGGCCAGCGCACGTGCCGCTCTGCTGCGCGTCGACGGCTACGACGTGGAGATCGACGTCACCCGCGGCGAACGCACGTTCGGTACGACGACGACCGTTCGGTTTGCGGCGCGCGAGGGGGCGTCCACATTCATCGACGCAGTCACCGATACCGTCCACTCCGTGACACTGAACGGCCGCGACCTCGATCCGCGGGTGGCTTCCGACGGCGTGCGGATCCAACTGGACGGTCTGGCGGAAGCGAACGAGCTTCGCATCGTCGCCGACGCCCCGTACATGAACACCGGCGAGGGGCTGCACCGCTTCGTGGATCCCGTGGACGGAGAGGTGTACCTCTATACACAGTTCGAGGTCCCCGACGCGCGCCGGATGTTCGCCGTATTCGAGCAGCCCGATCTGAAGGCCCCGTTCCGCTTCACTGTGACCGCGCCGAACCACTGGGACCTCATTTCGAACTCCCCCAGCCCGGCGCCGACACCCGCCGGCGCGGACGCGTCGGTCTGGGCCTTCGAACCGACGCTTCCGATGTCGTCCTACATCACGGCGCTCATCGCCGGACCCTACGAGTGTGTCCGGGACGAACTGCAAAGCGCGGACGGACGCACGGTGCCCCTAGGCGTCTTCGCCCGCAAGTCGATCATGGAGCACCTGGATGCGGAGAACATCTTCACGCTGACGAAACAGGGGTTCGAGTTCTTCGAGAAGCAATTCGGCACGCCCTATCCCTTCCCCAAGTACGACCAGCTCTTCGTTCCGGAATTCAACGCCGGTGCCATGGAGAACGCCGGTGCCGTGACGTTCCTGGAAACCTATGTTTTCCGTTCCAAGGTCACCGATGCCATGGTCGAGCGCCGCGCCATCACCGTCCTCCATGAGCTGGCCCACATGTGGTTCGGCGACCTCGTCACCATGCGCTGGTGGAACGACCTCTGGCTCAATGAGTCCTTCGCCGAATTCATGTCCACCCTCGCGGCGGCGGAGAACACGGAATTCACCCAGGCGTGGACCACGTTCTCCTCGATGGAGAAGTCCTGGGCCTACCGGCAGGACCAGCTGCCCTCCACCCACCCGATCGTCGCCGAGATCCGGGATCTGGAGGACGTACAGGTCAATTTCGACGGCATTACCTATGCGAAGGGCGCGTCCGTGCTCCGGCAGCTGGTCGCGTGGGTGGGCCAGGACGAGTTCATGGCCGGCGTACGCGCCTACTTCGGCAAGCACGCGTGGGGCAACACGGAACTCGCGGACCTGATGGTGGAGCTTGAGACGGCCAGCGGCCGCGACCTATCGGAATGGGGACGCCTCTGGCTGGAGACCGCCGGGGTGAACAAGCTGGTCCCCCGCATCGAGATTGACGACGCCGGCACGATCACCGCCTTCTCCATCGAACAGTCCGCCACGACGGGGCACCCGACGATCCGTCCGCACCGCCTCGCCGTCGGCTTCTACGAGCTGGACGCGTCCGGCCGCCTCGTCCGGACGCACCGAGAGGAGCTCGATGTCGCCGGCGAACGCACAGATGTCCCCACGCTCGTGGGACGTACGCGGCCCGCACTCGTGTTGGTGAACGACGACGACCTGGCCTACGCCAAAATACGCCTGGACCCTGCATCCCTCGATACGGCCCACCGGCACCTGAAGGACTTCGCGCAGTCGCTTCCGCGGACCCTGGTGTGGGGTTCGGCCTGGGACGCCGCCCGCGACGGCGAGACCGCCGCGCGGGACTACGTGGACCTGGTCCTGCGCAACATCGGGGCCGAATCGGATTCCTCCGTCGTTCTCGTCCTCCTCCGCCAGCTCAGCACTGTTCTGGACTACTACGTGGCACCGGGGGCGCGCGCCTCCACCGCCGTGGGTGCCGCCGACGCCCTGTGGACGTTGGCCCGCGAGGCGGCTCCCGGCTCGGACAGCCAACTGCAGTTCGCCAAGGCGTTCGCACTGCGGTCGCGATCGACCGGACAGCTCGACGCCGTCGAGGGGCTCTACGCAGGGACGGGGCCACTCGACAGCCTAGTCGTGGACCAGGACCTGCGGTGGGAGCTCTTGGCTGCCCTGGTGGCCGGGGGACGCGCCGCACAGGCCGAAATAAACGCGGAGCTGGCGCGCGACAACACGGCGAGCGGCCAGCTTGCGGCAGAGTTGGCCAAGGCCGCGCTTCCCACTGCCGAGGCGAAGCGGGCCGCGTGGGACGCGGTGGTCAGCGGCGGAAAGCTGTCCAACACGCAGCAACGCAGTGCGATCACCGGTTTCTCTCGGACGCACGATCCTGCGCTGCTGGCGCCGTTTGCCCGGGAATACTTCTCCGTGATCCGCGACGTGTGGGACGACAAGAGCTACGAGATCGCCCAGCAGATCGTGGTCGGCCTGTTTCCGTTGGCCCAGACCTCGGACGAGACCCTGGACCTCACAAACAGGTTCCTTGAGGGACTCGGCGACGAGAGCCCGGCGCTGAGGCGGTTGGTTATGGAAAGCCAGGACGCGGTGGCCCGCGCCCTGGCGGCTCAGGCCGCCGACGGCCGTGGTTAGGCTGGCGCCATGAAATCCAACCTTGGCCTCCACTCCTATGCCATCGACGTCATCTGGACGGGCGCCCGCGAGGCAGGCACCACGGGATACCGTGCCTACGGACGCGACCATGTGGTGTCCGCGGACGGCCTCCCGGATCTCGCCGGCACAGCGGACCCGACGTTCCACGGCGACCGGGACCGCTGGAACCCCGAGCAGCTGCTTCTGGCAGCCCTCGCCCAGTGCCACATGCTCTCCTACCTCCACGTCGCCGTGAAGAACGGCGTGGTGGTCACGGGCTACAGCGATGCCGCCATCGGCACCATGCGGCTCAACCGCGACGGAAGCGGCGAATTCACCGAAGCGCGGCTGCGGCCACGTGTGGTTCTGGCGGACGAATCGCAGCGCGGACTGGCAGATACGCTGCACGGGGAGGCGAATGCGGTCTGTTTCATTGCGCGCAGCGTGAACTTCCCGGTTCTCCACCACCCCGTGGACCCGAGCACGGCCTGACGGGCGGGACGAGGGAAAGCGGACCGCGGTACGCTGGATGGGTGGCATATCCATCGCCACCCCAGGGAAGGAAGCCTTGAACAACACCCCCCAGCCCGGACCGCAGTCCCCCGTCGCGGGGCCCTTGTTTCCCTCGAGCGGCCTCGGCCGTCCGATCGCCCAGGCCCGACTGGTTCCGCGTGGACCAGCGACATCTGACGCGCCGGCAGGCCCGAGCACTGGCGAGGAGGGCCAGAGCCCCGAGTACGACGGATCGTTCTATGCGCAGGTCGGCGGTTCGGGGACATTCCGGAAGCTGACCGAACGGTTCTATGCGGGCGTCGCGGCCGATCCCGAATTCCGTGCGATGTACCCGGAAGAGGACTTGGGTCCGGCCGCCGTCAGGCTGCAGCTCTTCCTGGAGCAGTACTGGGGAGGACCCACCACCTACAGCGAACGACGTGGCCACCCTCGATTGCGGATGCGCCACATGCCCTACGCGGTCGATTCGAAGGCCCGCGACACCTGGCTGCGCCACATGAGGGCCGCCTTGGACTCCCTTGAGCTGCCCCCGCTGCAGGAGGCCACGCTGTGGGACTACTTCGACCGCGCCGCGCATTCGCTGCAGAACACCCCGGACTAGGTGGCGAAAGCACTGACGCGCTGCCGGGCGTAGCCCGTTTTGCGTCAGTCCAATTGCGCCGCCACGCGCACGAGGACGTGTCCGCCCGCGCTGCTCAGGCGCCGCCACCGGCCGTTCGAAAACAGGAGGCTGCTTCCCGCGGGCCGCAGGAATCCCAGCAGTTCGGCGGCGAACGCGGCACCAGCGGGAAGGTCGCCGAAGTTCGAAGGGCTGGACCAGATCCTGCTGCGCACTGTGGCGACGACCGGCAGACCGGAGTTGTCCGGCACCGCCGCGGCGACCGCCCCCATGCCCTCGCTGGCTACGGCACGCAACGCGTCGTCGTCGTATTGCTCGGTCTTCACCCATCCCTGGCGTGGTGGCGCCACGCCCGCCCACGCCGCCTGCGCCTCGGCGGGCGGCAGCTGAAGCTCCACCGAGCCACCGGCCATGCGGGCCAGGCGGTCCGTTAGTGCGCCGAGTTTGTACACGGCATCGACCCCGTCCGCGCGGTGTCCCTCCAGTCGGGCGATGCGCAGACCAAGGATGGTTGGAACCGCACTGCCCAGGCTGTCCGGGTGCAAGACGGGCACGTAGACCGCCAAGGCATCTCCTGTCGCCTGGAGTCGGGCCTCCGCGTCCCCGAGCGTTCGAGCACGGGAAAGGAACGTGTGGAGGTCGGCCACTGATTCGTGGTCCGCAAGCGTCAGCGAGTCGGTATGCATTCCCCCATGCTTTCATTAGCGGCACCCCGTTGGCACACCCATGGCCCGCGTTGCGGTTGATGCGCATGCCGTGGCGCGGATACTGTCGAGCGAACAGCCTGCCTACCGAGGAGTAATCGTGCCGGATCGCGACATCACCGCCATACTGACGGACTTGCTTGATCTGGCGGGTGACCCCGAGGCTCGCACCGACGAGGACATCTTCATCGGCAGGTCGCCCGATCAACCCCGGCAACGCGTGTTCGGCGGGCAGGTCCTGGGACAATCGGTGGTGGCAGCCAGCCGCACGGTTGACGCTGGGCGGCCCATCCATTCGATGCACGGGTATTTTCTGCGTCCGGGCGACGCGCTCAAGCCGATCACCTTCGGCGTTCAGCGGCTGCGCGACGGACGCTCGTTCTCGGCGCGGCGCGTCCACGCCTACCAGGACGGCCAGCCCATACTGTCCATGATCGCCTCGTTCCAGGAACCGTCCGACGGCCTCGAGCACCAGTCCGCCATGCCCGAGGGCATGCCGGATCCGGACAGCCTTCCCACGACCGCCGACCTGCTCAGGCACTTCGACCATCCCGTGGCGCGTGATTGGGCGTTCAACCGACCCTTTGACATCCGTTACGTGGACGCCCCGCTCTACATCGAGGCGCCGCAGGGCCGCGAACAGCGAACACCAACCAACGCGGTCTGGATGAAGACGTTCGGAGCCATGCCCGACGACCAAGCCCTCCATCGAGCAGCCCTCGCTTACGGCAGCGACTACACGCTGCTTGAGTCGGTGCTTCGGCGTCACGGGCTGCCATGGGTCACGCCAGGCATGAGCGTCGCCAGCCTCGACCACGCGATGTGGTGGCACCGGCCGGTTCGTGTCGACGAGTGGCTGCTTTACGTGCAGGAGAGCCCCAGTGCCTCGGGCGCCCGAGGGCTGTGCGAGGGACGGTTCTACGACCGCTCGGGACAGCTGGTGGCAACGGTGGCACAAGAAGGGATGGTGCGGGTGCCGCCGAACGCCTGAGCCCGGTCCGCGGCGCAAACGACGGGAGCCGGCGGTCCGTCCGTGAGGACGTCCCGCCGGCTCCCGCTTCTCGCCCTGCCGGGCCAGGACTAGTCGCGCGTGAGGCGGCGGTGCGTGACACGGTGCGGCTTGGCTGCGTCCGGTCCGAGCCGCTCGATCTTGTTCTCCTCATAGGCTTCGAAGTTGCCCTCGAACCAGTACCAGTTCGCAGGGTCTTCGTCGGTGCCCTCATACGACAGGATGTGCGTCGCTACCCGGTCCAGGAACCAGCGGTCGTGCGAGACCACGACGGCACAGCCGGGGAACTCCAACAACGCGTTCTCCAGGCTGGACAGCGTCTCGACGTCCAGGTCGTTGGTGGGCTCATCGAGGAGCAGCAGGTTGCCGCCCTCCTTGAGTGTCAACGCCAGGTTCAGGCGGTTGCGCTCGCCACCGGAGAGAACCCCCGCCTTCTTCTGCTGGTCCGGGCCCTTGAAACCGAAGGCCGAGACGTAGGCGCGGGAAGGCATTTCGACCTGGCCGACCTGGATGAAGTCGTTCCCCTCCGACACGACCTCCCAGAGGCTCTTGTTCGGGTCGATACCGCCGCGGCTCTGGTCGACATAGGAGATCTTGACGGTGTCGCCGACCTTCAGCGATCCATCGTCGAGGTCCTCCATTCCCACGATCGTCTTGAAGAGGGTCGACTTTCCGACGCCGTTGGGGCCGATGACCCCGACGATGCCGTTGCGGGGCAGCGAGAAGGAAAGGTCCTCGATCAGGACACGGTCCCCGTAGCCCTTCCGGATCTTGTTGGCCTCGATGACCTGGCTGCCCAGGCGCGGTCCCGGCGGTATCTGGATCTCCTCGAAGTCGAGCTTGCGCGTGCGCTCGGCTTCCGCGGCCATTTCCTCGTAGCGGGACAGACGTGCCTTTGACTTGGTCTGGCGCCCCTTGGAGTTGGAGCGAACCCAATCGAGCTCCTCGGAGAGGCGCTTGGCCAGTTTCTGGTCCTTCTTGCCTTGGACTTCGAGGCGCTCGCGCTTCTTTTCCAGGTAGGTGGAGTAGTTGCCCTCATAGGGGATCAAGCGACCGCGGTCGACCTCGGCGATCCACTGCGCGACGTGGTCCAGGAAGTACCGGTCGTGGGTCACGGCCAAGACGGCACCGGGGTACGCGGTGAGGTGCTGCTCGAGCCAGAGGACCGACTCGGCGTCGAGGTGGTTGGTCGGCTCGTCGAGGAGCAGGAGGTCAGGCTTCTGGAGCAGGAGCTTGCACAACGCGACTCGGCGGCGCTCACCGCCCGAGAGCACGGTCACGTCCGAGTCGCCCGGCGGACAGCGCAAGGCATCCATGGCCTGTTCGAGCTGGGAGTCGATGTCCCAGGCGTCGGCGGCGTCGATGGCCTCCTGTAGCTTGCCCATCTCCTCGAGCAGGGCGTCGAAATCGGCGTCCGGGCTGGACATCTCCTCGGAGATCTGGTTGAAGCGGGTGATCTTTTCGTAGATTTCCCCCACACCCTCCTGGACGTTGCCCAGGACCGTCTTGTCCTCGTTCAGCGGTGGCTCCTGCAACAGGATGCCCACCGTGTATCCGGGGCTGAGCCGAGCCTCACCGTTCGACGGGGTGTCCAACCCGGCCATGATCTTGAGGATCGTCGACTTACCCGCGCCGTTCGGCCCGACCACACCGATCTTGGCGCCCGGGTAGAAGGACATGCTTACGTCGTCGAGGATGACCTTGTCGCCTACGGCCTTGCGGGCCTTGGTCATCGTGTAAATGAATTCCGCCATGCAATCAAGGCTAGTCGGTGGGGCGCCATTCCCCACATCCGCGGGTACACGGACGCCCACCGAACTCCAACGGGATGACTGCGGCGACCGCACGCCGCCGGACCGCGGGATTCGCGCGGCCCGGCCACGGCCGGGTCGGGACGCACTTCAGGCCGCCTGCCCCTCCTCCTCGGTTACCGGGTCGTCCCCGCCCTTCCACGTCTCGTCCGATTCGACGGTCGATGGGGACCCGGGTCCCGCGGAGACGAGTTCTCCCGTCTCCGGATCGAGCAACTCGCCGCCGGCGCCGTCGGTCGGCTCGTCCGTGGTGGGACCGTCGTCCGGCGCCTGCTGCCGAGGGAATCGGGTTCGGATCAGCTTGGTGGTTCCCCACGCGAGGTCGTGGCCGATAGCGTCGGCCTCCAGCTCGACGAACGTGAAGTTGGTGCCGTCCTCGCGTCTCCATTTCTTGACCTTCAGATTGCCCGTCACGACGACGGGCTCCCCCTGATGGACACAGGCGAGGACGTTCCGCGCCAAATCGCGAAATGCCTTGACGGTGAACCAGTTGGTGTGGCCGTCCCGCCACGCGCCACTCTCCCAATCGCGGATCCGCTCCGTGGTACCGATCCGGAAAGTCGAGACCATCATCCTCTCGTTGGCCACTGTCTGTTCGGGTTCCGTGGCGACGAATCCGCTCACGGTTATGCGTTCCTTCATCGTGTCCTCCATCGTTGACGAGCTGCGAAGGCGGTGCCGCCTTCCCCCCAATTCTTGGCAAGGCGAGGGATATTCCGCAGACCGGCCCCGGGATTTGTGGACAAACGGATGAAACCCGTCCCACGGCCGCACCGGTGGAGGGAGTGTGGCGTCGGCAGCTGCCCCCGCCCCATGCTTAGAATGGATGCGCGCCATGGCGGCGCACGCCTCCGTAGCTCAGCTGGATAGAGCAGCAGCCTTCTAATCTGCCGGTCGCGCGTTCGAGTCGCGCCGGGGGCACTTGGGCCGGGTCGACCCCTTGTGCTGTCGACCCGGCCAAACCGTACATAGGATGGTTTTATGACGAAGCCAACCAATACCGCGGCCATCGAACACGGCACGGGGATCGAGTGGCCGCTTGGGTGGAGCACCTGGAAGCGTGGGGCGGAAGGGAACTGACCACGCGGAACTCGCAGCCAGCGCCCACCGCCTCCTGGAGGGTCGCGAAGGCAACGCTGGATGGTGGGCGCAGGGCGTCGCCGTAGCGTACGAGCAGGAGATCGCCAGGCGTGAGCCCGGACAGGGCTGCAATGGCGATTTCCAAGTGGGGAGTCTCCAAGACCTATCCGCGAACCCTGGACGAAGCCAACGCCGCGTGGCGGTCCTTGGTGGTTGGCCTCACCGAATTCGGGGGTGTCCCGATGGTGCGGCCACCGACAGCGAGCTCCACGGAAAAGTGGCGATACTGGCGGGTTCCCCTTGCAGACGGAAGCCGCGTCAGCCTGGATGTCCGTGCCATCGGGAACGGCAAGTCGCCACTGGGCATCAACCACACCAAGCTGGACTCGTCCGTCGCCGTGGCGCACTGGCGCGCCGTGTGGAAGGAACTCCTCCAAAGGCTCTAGGCTCCGCATGTCCAGGATCCGTCCGCAAGCAACCCATCCATACACGCTGCCGTCAGGAGGTACTCCGTGCGAATCACCCTGAGCGCACGATCCGTGGGGACGCGGGCTTGGCGCAACGCGGTTTTCGCGGTCTTCGCCCTGTCCGGTCTGGATTCGCCACCTGGGTTTCGCGAATACCCGCCGTTCGCGACGGCATGGGCCTTTCGACGTCGACTATCGGCCTACTACTGTTCGGGCTCTCTGCCGGCTCGGTCTTCGGCCTCGCGCTGGCGCCCACGATCCTGTCGCGCCTGGGCGAACGGAAGGCCTTGCTCAGGGCGATGCTCGCCATGGCAGGATCCACGGTTGGGCTCGGGTTCGCAGCCGGTGTCGGCGAGTCCCCCACCCTGACCGCGGTCGGACTCGAGGTGTTTGGCTTTTCGTTCAGCGTGAACGACATCGTGATGAACCTCGAGGGCACGGCGGTTGAAAATGCGCTTGGCAAGACCGTCCTGCCCATGATGCACGCCTTCTTTGAGTATTTGAGGCATTGAGCACCACCATCCACGCGCCACCTGCCGCAGCGTAGGAAACCCGCCCATCAGCCTGAGAAAGGACCGACCAGGAACACAGTGGAACACCCCCGGCGGAAGGCCCGACGATAAGTCCTGCCCGAAAGCAAAAACGCCGACCAGCGACGAAACAAATCAGCGCCCCAGCCGATCGGTGGATCGAGGCTAAGCGGGACGCGTCAGCCAATCAAGAATCGGAACGTCGCCGTCGACGAAATTGAGCGTGCGCCCGAAGGTCGACTCGTTGGCTAAAACCTCGGCGGCCACGCGCGCGACGTTGGCACGCGAAGTATCCGATGGCGCGCCGCGCTCGGGCTCGGCGGTACCGACGTTCCCGGATGCCGGCGAGTCGGTGAGCCGCCCAGCGCCCAGGATGGTCCAGTCCAGTGCGGACGCGCGCAGATGGTCGTCCGCGGCGATTTTCGCCGTCTGGTAGGGGTAGAACGGATCGTCCAGAGGCACCAACTGGCCGACGTCCGCGTGCGCGAAAGAGACCATCACGAACCGCCGCACACCGGCGGATTCGGCGGCGTTGACGGTCCGGACGGCCGCGTCGCGATCCACCGCGTACGTCCGTTCCGGATTGCCGCCGCCGGCGCCCGCGGACCAAACGACGGCGTCGTGCCCCGCCAGTGCATCTGCGATGGCTTCGGTTGGTGCGTGTTCCACGTCAAAAACGATCGCGGTGGCACCCGTGGCTTCGACTTCTGCCACGTGCCCGGCATTCCGCACGACGCCCGTGACAACCTCCCCACGTGCGGCGAGTTCCCGCGACAGCAACAGCGCGACCTTGCCGTGCGCTCCGATGATGATCGTCTTCATGGGTCCTCCATTTGGTTGCCTGGGCTGTGAACCACAGTATGCCCGGTTCGCTTGACACATGCGGGGTCGGCGCCTAAAGTTGAAGAATCAACTGAAGGCGGAATGATTCCGCCCACCCAGAACCTAGGAGACGCATATGACGAAGATCGCCATCATCACCGGCAGCACCCGTCCGGGCCGCAACAACAGCGGCGTTGCCGAATGGGTTCTCGCCCAGGCGCAGCTGCGTACCGACGCCGAGTTCGAGCTGGTCGATATTGCCGATTTCTCCCTCCCGCTCCTCGACGAGGCCTACCCGGCCGCGTACCAGAACTACCAGAACGCCCACACTCAGGCCTGGGCCGCGAAGATCGCGGAGTTCGATGGATACGTTTTCATCACCCCCGAGTACAACCACAGCGTCGCCCCGGCCCTGGCCAACGCGCTGTCGTACCTGAACGCCGAATTCAACAACAAGGCTGCCGGCATCGTCTCCTACGGCTCCGCCATGGGCGTTCGCGCCGCAGAGCACCTCCGCGGCATCCTGTCCGAGCTCCAGCTCGCCCACGTCCAAAAGACGGGCATGTTCAGCCTCTTCACCGACTTCGAGAACTTCTCCGAGTTCAAGCCGACCGAGCAGTCGGCGGAAACCCTCGCTCCGTTGCTCGACCAGCTGGTGCCGTGGACGAAGGCGCTCGAAAACGTGCGCGACGCGGCGTCCGTCAGCGCCTAGCCCGCTTCGTACCCAGGGCCGCCGGTTGCCCGGCGTCCCGCAGCCGGGCCGGTGCGCGGAGAATCCTGGGGGTTCTCGGCGCACCGGCCCGATCCGTTCAACGCGTCCCCAACGGCGATCCCCACGGCGCTCTGGGCGTCGGCTCAGTGGCCGAAGGCCATTGGGTCCGCCGCGTCCGGCCCATCTCCGGCCAGGGCGCCGATCGCCTCCATGTCCGCGGGACCGAGCTCGAAGCCGAAGACGTCGATGTTCTCCGCCATCCGCGCGGGATCGGTGGTCTTGGGGATGGGTACCAGTCCGAGTTGCACATGCCACCTCAGGACTGCCTGGGCGGGCGTCACACCATGCTTTCCCGCCGCCGCAACCACCGCTTCCGACTCCAACAATCCCCCCTTGCCCAGCGGGCTCCACGACTCGGTGACGATGCCGTGTTCGGCGTGGAAGGCCCGCTCCTCCACCTTCGGCCACCAGGGGCTGAGCTGGATCTGGTTCACGTCCGGAACGACACCGGTCTCGTCGATGATTTCCCGCAGCTGCGCGGGAGTGAAGTTCGACGTGCCGATGGCCTTCACCTTTCCCGCCTGCAACAGCTTCACGAGTCCCTTCCAGGCCTCGATGTAACGGCCCTCTCCCGGGTTCGGCCAATGAATGAGCAGCAGATCGATGTAGTCCAGCCCAAGACGGGTCGCGCTGTGATCCCAGGTGGTGCGGACCCCCTCGATGGAGTGCCATCCACGGTTGAATTTCGTCGTCACGAAGAGTTCGGCGCGCGGTATGCCCGCGCGGGCGACGCCCTGGCCCACGCCCTCCTCGTTGTGGTAGTTCTCGGCGGTGTCGATCAGGCGGTAGCCGGCCTCCACCGCGTGCACGACGGCGGCGCCCGCCTCGGCGTCGTCCATCGGGTAGGTGCCGAGGCCGATGGCCGGCATGGTGGCACCGTTGGTGAGCTGGATCAGGGGCGCGGGCGCTGGGTTGGTCGGCATGGAGACATGCTACGCGCCCGGCCCGCCGTACGGGTCGGGAGGCGCGTCCGCGGCTACGCTGGTCCGATGAGTTCGAACAACACACCCGCTGCCCGCCCGCGCATGTGGCCCGCGCATGGGCCGCTCGCCCTGGACGCCATCCTCTTCGACCTCGATGGGACCTTGATCGATTCCACGGAAGCCACGGAAAAGTGCTGGAGAGAGTGGGCCGGCAGGCTGGGACTCGGTGAATACGGCCAGCATCCCCACGGCGTGCCCGCCCGCGATGTGGTCGCCCGGCACGTCGAGCCGGCGCGCAGGGAAGAGGCACTCAGGCTGATCGTGGAACTGGAGGTCGCGGAAACCGAGGGGATCCATATCAAAGAGGGCGTCCGCGACCTCTTGGACAGCCTGCCAGCGGGAGGCTGGGGGATCGTCACGTCGTGCACGCGGGAGCTGGCGGCCACCCGGATGCGGGCGGTCGGCATCGCGGCACCGCCGGTGATGGTGACTGCGGACGACGTCGGCGCCGGCAAGCCGGCTCCCGAGGGCTACCTGGCGGCTGCCCGCGCGCTGGACGCCGATCCGGCAGCATGCCTGGTGATGGAGGACGCCCCGGCCGGGGTGGCCGCGGGAAACGCGTCCGGTGCGTGGACGCTCGCCATCGAGGGCACATACCCCGCGGCGGAACTGGACGCGGGCGTCGTCGTCGCCTCGCTGGCTTCCGTAGCGGTCGAACCACTTCCGGACGGCACGCTCGCGCTCAGTTTCCTCCCGTAGGCGTCCGCGCCCCGGGAGGCCGGACGCGCGCTAGCCGTCCCCGCGGAAGGCCTGCATCTGCCGCAGCCGCCGGGCCAGGCTTTCCTTGCGCTGGCGGTCCCCACCGGCGGTGAGTTCGATGTGGCGTTCGCCGAAGCGCCAGAGCAGAACATCGTCCAAGAGGCGGTCGGGACCCGGCGAATACCGGTGATCCAGCGCGCGGCGGACGCGCGTGATGGCCTCGGCGTCCAGCAGGCCGGCCAACTGCGTCGTGGTGGTCAGCCCGTGCGCGGCGAGCAGCTCGGCCGCCCACCCCCAGTCGTCGTCGGTCTTGCGGTCCACGTGCGGCAAGAGGGTCTGCCACACCTCGCGGATTCGCTCGGGTTCCAATGGCATGGAACCGTCACCGTCCTCGTCCCAGTATCCGGTGACCGCACGGTAGCGGTCATGGAGTTCCGAGAACGTCGATTCAACGGCCTCGAGCATTGCGGCCGTGGCAGTGAACTGCCTGTCCAGATACGGGCTCCATGCGCGGTGGTCCACGTTCTTGAAGCGGATGTCGTGCTCGATCTCGCTCCAGGCGTGTGCCAGGATAGTCCGGATCTGCACCTCGAACATGAAGTTTCCGGTGGTGCGCACGTTCTCGCCCAGCGACGCCTGGTAACCCTTGACCACCTCGTTCTGACGCGTGCGCAGAATCAAGTGGCGACTCGAGTAGCCGTACGTGCCCGACTCGACGGAGCCGATGTCCTTCTCCCGGTCCGCGCGGCAATCGAACTCGTTGCGGCGCCGCTTGATGTGGTTCGCCGCCTCGCGGACCTCGTGTGGGAGGCTGACGATGACGCGCACCCCCACCAGATCGTGGAGGTCGCGGAGCGGATTCGGGAACTCGAGGCTCGGCACGTCGTCCGCCTCGGATGGTTCGAGGGTGCGGGACGCCTTGTCGCGGAACGATGCCACCGACTTGGTTCGGGCCGTAATGAAAAGCGGCTGCACGTCCGTCTCGGCGAAGATCGCCTGGATCCTTCCGCGGGCGTCGTCCGTGACCCGCTCCAACAACGGCCGCACGCGCTCGTACTCCGCGGCGCTGGCCTCGACCCCCGCGCGCAGCCGCTCGTCCAATCGCTCCCATGGTGTAGCCAAGGCCCAGATATCCCCTCGGGTCGCATTAAGCCGGATTACCTCCGGCAACACTAGCAACAACACCTACGTGTCGCGCCGGCTCCCGCCGGTAAGACCCAACAGCGTCAGGACGTCCCCCTCGGACGTTTGCGTGAAGTCGTCGTAGGCCGCTCCCACGGACCGCATGCCCGCGGGCTCTTGGAGCGCGAGGACATCGTCGGCAACCGCTTCGACTTGGGCGCGCGTCCGCCCCAGCGCCACCGGGACGGCGACCACGACCGCGGCCGGACCGACGGAGCGAACGGCCTGCACCGCGGCCAGCATCGTTGCCCCGGTGGCCAGTCCGTCGTCGACGAGGACGGCCGTGCGGTCCGTCAGGTCCGGCGCCGAGCCCCCGGTCCCGAAGAGCAACTCGCGGCGTTGGAGTTCGGGTAGCTGGCGGGCCACGGCCTCGTCGAACTCCGGTCCTTCGTCCTGCCCGGCGTTGCGCACCACCGCCACCTCGCCGGCGAATGCCGCGACGGCCCCCAGCGCGTACTCCTCGAAACCCGGAGCGGAGACCTTGCGGACCACCAATGCGCGCACGGGGACCCCCGCCGCCCGGGACACTTCGGCGGCCACTGGAACCCCGCCGCGCGCCAGACCGAACACGACGACGGACCGCGGGCTGGTGCCGTCGCCGCCCGTATCCAGGTTCAGTAATCCGCGCCGGGACAGCGCCGTGGCCAACTCCCTGCCCGCGTCGGAGCGGTTTCTGAAGCGCCGCATGCTCCCACTCTCCCGCATCCGCGGGGACGTGGGAAGTATCACCGCGGTTTGGTAAACCCAATCTGAACCGAAGGTTACCAACGCTTGGTAAGATGGAAGAGATCGATCAGGCAGTGGTTCCGGACCGGGTTCGCCTGCTCGGCGTCCCCGCGGCGTGGCCGACTTGAATCGGTCACCCATCCATCAGCGGAATCGACGTCCGCGGATACCGCAGTAAAAAATCAGGAGAGCCTCGCCTTTATGACAGCCCTTGCCCCGGAAACGTCGCGCGACCAGTTGTGGGACCGCCGCTACGAGGAGCAAATCGCTCCCGTCAACCGTCTGCTTGACGAGACAGCCGCCCTGCGGCCCGCCTCTTCAGTTTGCTACGTGGATCCGATGCACGACGTCGACCAGGCCAAGATCATCACGCTCTTCTCCAATACGGGTTCCGCCGACCCGTCCGGCTTCATCACCCCGGGCGACGAGGACGCCGGAACCCGCATGCTGGGCCTGCAGTGGCAGCTGGGACTTCGCCCGCAGTACCTCATGCCGTGGAACGTTTCGCCGTGGCATGTCGGCGACGAGCCGAACGGCAAGTTCGAGCCCAACCAGATCACCTCGGGCCTCAAGCCGCTGCTGCGGTTGCTCAAGGCCGCTCCGCGCGCCTCGGCCCTCGTGGCACACGGCACAGAGGCCCACCGCCTCGCCGACCAGCTCCTGAAGACTCAGAACCCGCTGCTGTGGCGCCGCGGATTCAAGACGTACAAGGTCAAATCCCTGGACGGCCGCGCATTCGCCGGATCGGCCGAGCGCCAGCAGGCCCACCTGGATCAGATGCAGGCGGCCTACGCCGACGCCATGGCGCGAACCGGCATCGCCCCGGTCCGCTAGCCGCGCGGGGTCGTGCCCGGACTGAGCAGCCGCGCGGCTAGAATCGAAGCCATGCCCGTGGACCTACCCGACCGACCGATCGCGCGCGCCCACAAGCTCCAGCTCGGCTCCGCCATGGCGGTTGCTTTTCTGCTGTACCTGACGCATTCCCTGCTCAGGTTCCGCAACTTCGAGGCCAAGGGCTACGACCTCGGCATCTTCGATCAGGCCGTGCGGCAATATGCCCTGTTCCGTCCGCCGATCGTTCCCGTCAAGGGCGTGGACTTCAATCTTTTGGGCGACCACTTCCATCCGGTTCTTGCCCTTCTGGCGCCGCTGTACTGGGTGTGGCCCGATCCCCGGATGCTCAACGTGGCCATGATCGTGCTGCTGGTGTCCACGGCAGTGCCCGTCTACCTCTTCGCGCGCAGGCACCTGGGCCACGTGGGTGGGCTCTTGACGTCCTGCGCGCTGTTGGTCTGGTGGCCCTTCCAAGCCATGGTCAACTGGGACTTCCACGAGGTCGCTTTTGGCGTCCCGCTGATGGCCTGGGTGATTTGGGCCTTTGATCGGCGGCGCTATTGGCTCGTCGTCGGACTTGCGCTGCCCATGCTGCTTATCCGGGAGGACATGGGCATCACGGTGGCCGCGGTCGGTGTGGTCCTCGCCTTCCATCGGCAGTGGGGCAAAGCGATTCTCCTCGCCGTCGTCGGCGTGGCGGGTTACGTGGTCACGACGTCGGTCCTGATCCCCCTGTTCGCTCCGCCGGAGGCCATGTCCTACTGGCAGTACACGGCCTTGGGACCCACGGCCGGCGCGGCGATCGCGTTCATGCTGGCCCATCCGATCAAGACGCTCATCCTCTTGTTCGACCACGAGCTCAAGGTCCTGTTGTGGCTCATGAGCTTCGTGCCTCTCGCGCTCCTGCCGTTCTTCTCGCCCTACGTGATTCTCGGCGCGCCGATCCTCCTGAGCCGGTTGTTCAACGACAGGCTGAACACGTGGGCACCCGTGTACCAATACGATGCGATCCTCGCGCCCATCTTCCTGATGGCGGCAGTCCACGTGTTGGCGAAGGTTATCGACCGAAGGGGATGGACATCGCTTCGGGTCCGGGGTCCGGCGTTCCTGTTGGCACTGTCGCTGGTGTGCACGCTCTTCATCCACGCGGTGTTTCCGCTCGGGCGCACGCTGACCGGCCAGAACTGGTCCACGCCCGCGGTTGCGCAAGCCCATCAGCGGGCGGTGGACCTCATCCCCAACGGCGTCTGCGTCGAGGCGGCCGACACCGCCGTACCCCACCTGGTGGACCGGACGTATGTCGGCCTGCACGGCGACATCGGCGACGACCTGTCAACCTGGATGATCATCGACTTCAACGCCGAGGAGCTCGGAGGTTGGGAACCGCTCACGCCGCGGGAGGCACTCGACCGCGCCGCGGACCTCGGGTTCCGCGTGGTCACGGAAGACGACCACGGAATCTGGGTGCTGACCCGGGACAAACCCGTTTCTCCGGTCTGCGCCGGGTACCTGCCCTACGACTGACGGCGAATCCGGGATGGCGCGGGGAGCACGAACGCGTCCGGCAAGCCCTCCAGGGGCCCGGCCAGCGGATCGTCGTCGCCGCCAGCGCGCACCAGATCGTCGTCGGGACGCCGGATGTCGCCGATGATCCGGACCCCGATGTAGACCACCATCCCCATGTGCGCGGCGATCCCCGCGCCGTAGAGCATCTCGATGAGGGGCCCGCCGGAGCCGAAGTCGCCGCCGGAAACGATCTTGGCACTCATGAGCCAGACGGCCGCCCAGTGAAACGCCTCGACCGCTTGCCACACGAGGAATTCCCTCCAGCGCGGGCGCGACAAGACGTACAGCGGGATGAGCCACATGACGAACTGCGGCGAATACACCTTGTTGAGCAGGAGGAAGGCCGCGACGATCAGGAAGGCCAGCTGGGCCATGCGTGGACGCCGCACGGAGCTAAGACCGAGGTACGCGATGCCCAGGCAGGCCACGGCGAAAAGCCCATTGGACAGCAGGGAAAAGCCTTCGCCGTCGAGACCTGTCCAGGTGAAGGCCAGCCACATGGAGGAGAAGCTGATCTCGCGTTCCGAGGAGAAGGTGTAGAACCGGGACCACTCGTCGAAGGCGGTGAGCATGAAGGGCACGTTGACCGCGAGCCACGCGGCGACGGCCACTGCCAGTGACTTCCAGAACTCCCCCATGCGTCCCGTGCGCCAGCAAAGCACGAGGATGGCTCCGAAGAGGAAGAGCGGGTACAGCTTCGCCGCCGTCCCGAGGCCCAACAGCAGGCCGGCCAGCACCACCTTGTTGCGGGAGAACGCCAAGAGGGCCAGCGTCGCGAACATCACCGCCCAAAGATCCCAGTTCAGCGTGCTGGTGAGGATGATGCCCGGTGCGATCGCCACCATCAGGGCATCACGGCTTCGGTTGCGCGCGGCGTAGGCAACGGCTACGACGATCACGGCCCAGCAAAGAAACGATCCCAGGGAGTTGAGGTCGAAGTAGGCGAGCTGGCGTTCCTCTGTGAACCCCGTGCCGGGGACCAGCATGGCGGCCACGCCGGCGATGACGGCCAAGAGGGCCGGATATTCCATGGCCTGCTCGGCCGGCAGGCCCGTGTAGAAGGGGAACAGCTTGTCTGCCAGTCCGCGCGTGCCGAAGAGCTGCGCGAAGTCGGAGTAGCACATGTGGATGTGCTGCTCGGCCCCGCCCCAGCCGTTGGCGCGGCACCACTGCTTGCTGAGGACCGCGAGGACGGCGCCGATGGCCGTGGCGGCGAGCAGGAGCACCACAACGGTGCGATTGGCCCGTCTGGCTTGGAGGAGCGTTTTCAGCGGTCCGGTCACGGCGAGGTAACTCCGTCTCTACGGGGGGTGTTGTTGCGAAGGAAGAGCGATGACGTCTTCGGGTCGATGAAAACGATGTAGGCGAGGTAGCACAGTCCCACGGCGGCGGCGAGGATACGAACCAATGTCAGGTTGATCCACTGGGCAACGCTGACCTGGTCGACGACGCCCACCAGGACCAGCACCATGGACAGCAGGTACCAGAAACGCACCCACCCGCCGTCGTACACGCGGCTGGCCGCGAAGAGCGGAACCAGCCACAACAGGTACCACGGTTGGATGATCGGGGCCAGCACCACCGCGGCGGTCAGGGCATAGGCACAGTGCAGGACGGGGGGGCCCGTGGTGCGGCAAACGGCCAGCCAGGCGATGAACGCCACCATCAGGATCTTGAAGAGGGCGTAGACGGCATTGGCGGTCGTGTCGAGGTCTCCCCCCACGAGAGTCGACACCCATCCGATGCCGAGTCCCAACAACCCCACCGGGGCGTAGGGGAACGCCGCGGAACCGGCGGTGGCCGCCGCCTTGATCCAGCCGAACCACAGGCCCGATGCCCATCCGAAGAAGGTCGTCGCCGCACCGGCCACGGCGGCCGTGTAAAGCCATGCACCGAGTTTCATCCGCAGCGTCGCATCGCGTCCGAGCATGGCGAGGCCGAGGAACGGCAGCGCGAACACCACGATGGGCTTGATGCTGATGGCGATTCCCACCGCCAGGACGCCGCCGAACCGATGGCCGCGGTACACCAGAAGGAAGCCGTAGAGCAGCCCTCCCACCATGACGGCGTCGTTGTGGACCCCCGCCACCATGTTCAACAGGAACAGCGGGTTGGCGATCGTGATCCATAGCGCCCAGGTGGCATCCGAGCCGAGGTGACGGGCCAGCCGGGGCAGCGCATACAGGCACAACAAGACGCCGCCGACGGCGAACAGGCGGAAGATGACGACGCCCGCCTCCGGCACTCCTCCGGTGACGTAGTAAACGCCGCGGGCGGCCATCAGGAACAGCGGGCCGTAGGGGGAAGCCGACTCGGCCCATAGGCTGTCAGACCCCTGGGCGAACCATCCGGGAAGTTGGGAGATCCAGTTCTCGTAGGGGCTCAGCCCCGAGTGCATGAGCCTCCCCTGCCCCAGGTACGAGTAAACGTCGCGGCTGAAAACCGGAAACGCCAGCATCAGCGGGGCAGTCCACAGGAGCACGGCGTTGCGCACCGCGGCCAGGGATGCGCTGCCGTGCGGACCGCCGCGCTGCCCCAGGCGGAGCCAGGCGCGGCAGAGGAGCATCGAGCCCAGGGCCAACAGGACGGTGCAAGTGACCACCCCGGCGGACTCGACCCGCAGCGGATTCAGGAACGTGGTGCGCGCGAACACCGACTGTTGCGTCGTCGCGAGCCAACCGACCCCCCAGGACCCGATCAGGATCATGAGCGAGGCCAACAGTCCCTGGGCCAGTGCGACGCCGGTGTCCAGCTCGCTGCCACCGGCGAGGCGGCGCAATACCGGCAACTGCCCCAGGCGTTGGCGTAGACCCTGAAGCGACGCGGTTGCGCTCGCCCGCAGGCTCCGGGTCGCCCCACCGGCGGACGGCGTTTCGGACGCCATCTAGGCGGCGGCCTTGGGCGGCCGGATGGATGTCCAGAACCCGCGGAACAAGTGTTTCGTGCGCGGGTCCACGAACGCCAGATATGCCATGGCCAGCCAAGAGATGGCGGTGGAAAGGTGTTTGACCCACGGATCAAGGACCCCGAGGAATTGCCAGATGAAGATCTGGTCCGCCGCTCCGAAGGCCACGAAGAAGGCGACGGTGAAGTAGACCCAGACGATCTGCCAGTCGTCGCGGATGCCGGTGGCCGCGAAGAAGGGAAGGAGCCAAAGGATGTACCAGGGCTGGATAATCGGCGAGAGGACCACGATCGCGGAGAACGCCAGGGCCAGCCGCTGCACCAGGTGGCTGTGGCTGCCCTTGAACACCAGGATCAAGGCAACGGCAACAGAGGCCAGCCTGCCTACGGTCTTGAGTGTCGGCAGGACCCAACCGGTCTCCATCCCCAGCGCCCCGAAAGCCCCTTGGAAGAACGTTGACAGGATCCCCAAGGGCGCGAAGAAGACGCTTCCCGATCCGGTGCCGAGCATGACGGCGAGCCAACCGAACCCGTAGCCGTTGACCCAACCGATCACGGCCATGATCCCCAGGCAAAGACCGGCGGTATAGCACCAATAGGCGATGCGCCGGCCCCATCCGGAGCCCGGTCCGGCCCACAGGAGCCCAATGAAGGGAAGCAGCACCAAGGTGATCGGTTTGATCCCGATGGACGCCGTGACCAGCACAACGCCGAGTATCCCCCGACCGGTCGCAGCGTAGTACGTGCCCGCGACGGCGAGCCCGATCATCAGCCCGTCGTTGTGGGCGCTCGCGATGAACGAGATGAGGAACAACGGGTTGGACACGGTGATCCACAAAGCCTTGGCACCGGACACGCCATGCAGCGAGGCCAGCTTGGGGATGTAGGCGGCACAGACCACCACGCCGGCGAAAGCCACCAGCCGGTAGAGGAACACCGACAGGTCCGGCGATGACCCCACGGCTTGGTTCACCAGGTGTTCAATGCTCAGGAACAATGGCCCGTAGGGCGTCTCCGATTCCGCCCAGGTGACGTCCGCACCCAACTGGAACCAGTTGGACAGCGTGGAAATGCCGTCCTGATAGGGGTCCTGCCCCGCGGAAACCAGCCGCCCCTGTCCGATGTAGGCAAACACGTCCCGGCTGAAGATCGGAAGGCACAGCAGCAGCGGCGTTCCCCAGAGGAGACACGCCCACCGGACCGTGGCCAGGGACCCGTCGGGCCAGCCCGCCAGAACCTGACCCAACCGGAGCCAGGCGCGGAACATGACCCAACAGCCGACCGTCAAAACCACCGTGGAGGCGACGACCCCCCATTGTTCGGTCCGCACCGCGATCAGCAATCCGTTGCGGTTGAGCGGGGACACGGAGGCCAGCCAGCCGACCCCGAAGGATCCCACAAGCACCAGGAGCGATCCGACCAGTCCCTGGACCAGCGTTGCCGAGCCGGTGCCGAACGTGCGGCCGGCCCCCATGCCGGACTCGGCGACCTTCATTCGCTGCGGCCCTTTTCCCTAGATTGTTGGTCCGCAGGCCGCCGGCGCCCCCGTTGGCCTCTGAGACGGCCGGGCGCACGGGGCATGGGAGACCCGTAAAAAACCTCCCCCGATATTAGCACCGGGGCCACACCGCGCGTCGGCACGGGTCCGCGACGCGCTGCGGCGCGGCATACCCGCGCGTTGGCCGCTCCCGCGCCTAGGCTGGTTGCCAGAGAAACGGGCCAACACGGCACGCGGAACATCGGGGGACGGATCATGGGACGGCACGCAAGCAGTGGGCAACGCTCCGCACCCGCGCCGGCGGCCCCGCGGCAAACGGGCCTCTTGGGCTGGGGCCTCTTCGTCTCCGTGCTGCTCGGGGCGGCATCACCCGCATTGGGGCTTCCCGCCGCAGGGGCCGCAGCAGCGGCCGTTACCAGCGCCGTCGTGTTCCTGGCCTTGTGGCTCCTGAGCGGCACGGCGGGGCGAACCGTGGGGCGCGAACAAGGGTAGGGAACCCCGCGGTCCTCCTTTCCGGTAGATTGACGGGGTGCCTATTACCGCTGAAAACATCGTCTGGATCGACTGCGAGATGACGGGGTTGAGCCTCCAGGCCGACGCCCTCATAGAAGTAGCCGTCCTGGTCACGGACCCCGAACTGAACATCCTGGGCGAGGGCGTGGACGTCGTCATCCGCCCGGAGCCCGGAGCGCTCGAGCAGATGGGCGACTTCGTTCGCGGCATGCATACCGATAGCGGGCTGCTGGAGGTCCTGGAACACGGCGTCGATCTCGAGACCGCCACGGAGCAGGTCCTCGAATACATCCGCGCGTGGGTGCCCGAGCCGGGCAAGGCCCCGCTGGCCGGCAACTCGGTGGGTACGGACCGCAACTTCCTGGTCCGTGACATGCCGGGCGTCATCGACCACCTCCACTACCGCGTCATCGACGTCTCCACGATCAAGGAGCTGGCCCGCCGCTGGTATGCCCGGGCCTATTTCCAAGCTCCGCCGAAGACCGGCGGACACCGCGCGCTGGGCGACATCCGGGATTCCATCGAGGAGCTGAGGTACTACCGCGAGGCCGTGATGGTGCCCGCTCCCGGCCCGGACAGCAAGACGGCGCAGGAGATCTCCCGCCGCATCGTGGGAACCCGCGGCGACTAGCCTTCCGGACGTTCGCGTGGCGTGCGCCACACCCGGTGCGAAGTGGCGCCGAAGCCCCCGAAAGTGTGTAAACTAGTATCCGTTGCCCGCAAGGCAGGTTCTTCGGAATCGGTCCCACGGCACGGCGTCGCGAGGCGCAATGGTGGGTATAGCTCAGTTGGCAGAGCGTCTGGTTGTGGTCCAGAAGGTCGCGGGTTCAAGCCCCGTTACTCACCCCAACAAGCCGCCCCGGATCCGTCCGGGGCGGTTTTTCCATGTCACAGGGAGGCAGCAGATGTCCGTCCGTCCGATCGTCGTCTACGGGGACGAAGCGCTCCATCGCCGCGCCACGGAGGTCACCGCATTCGACGCGGAGCTTCGTGAACTCGTCGCGGACATGTACGACACCATGGACGCCGCCAACGGCGTCGGCCTCGCCGCGCCGCAGATCGGCGTCGGCCTACGGATCTTCACCTACGAGTTCGTGAACGACGACGGTGTCCCACCCCGTGGCGTCGTGGTTAATCCGCGAATCACGCTGACGAAGGTGTCCGGCGCCCAGCCGGACCCGGACGACGACTCCGAGGGGTGCCTGTCGGCGCCCGGTCTCGCCTTTCCGCTCAAGCGTGCACAGTACGCCAGGGTGCAGGGATTCGACGCCGACGGCGGGGCCGTGGACTTCGAGGCGACCGACTGGTTCGCCCGCGTCGTCCAGCACGAATACGACCATCTGGACGGCTACCTCTACGTCGATCGCCTCAACGACAAGTGGGCCAGACGCTGGAAGAAAGCCAAGAAGCAGCTGGAGTGGGGCGTCCCCGGCAAGAGCTGGATGCCCGGCGTAGACCCCGATCCGTTCGGGCACTAGCAACGCGCTGCAACACACGGCGGGCCCGCCGGAGGACGTCTCCGGCGGGCCCGCTTTCGCGCGTGGGCCGGATTAGGCCGTGACGGTTTCCTGGTCGGCCGCCGCAACGGCGGGAACGGCCAGCGGGTGCGTGCCGGCGAGTTCCTCGATCACGCGAACCACCTGGCACGAGTAGCCGAACTCGTTGTCATACCAGACGTAGACGACGGCGTTCTTGCCGGTGGCGATCGTGGCCAGTCCGTCAACGATGCCGGCGCGCCGGGAGCCGATGAAGTCGGTGGACACGACCTCCGGCGAGTCGATGTAGTCGATCTGCTTGTGCAGCTCGGACGTCAACGACGTCTGGCGGAGGTAGGCGTTGAGCTCCGCCTTGGTGGTCTCCTTTTCCAGGTTCAGGTTGAGGATGGCCATGGAGACGTCCGGGGTGGGGACGCGGATGGCGTTGCCCGTCAGCTTGCCCTCGAACTCCGGAAGCGCCTTCGAGACGGCCTTGGCGGCGCCCGTTTCGGTGATCACCATGTTGAGCGCGGCGGAGCGTCCGCGGCGGTCGCCCTTGTGGAAGTTGTCGATCAGGTTCTGGTCGTTGGTGAACGAGTGGACCGTCTCGACGTGGCCGTGGGCGACGCCGTACTCGTCGTTCAGGGCCTTGAGGACCGGAGTGATCGCGTTGGTGGTGCAGGACGCGGCCGAGACGATGGCGTCGTCCGCGGTGATGTCCTTGTGGTTGATGCCGTGCACGATGTTCTTCAGGTCGCCCTTGCCGGGGGCCGTCAGGAGCACCCGGGAGACACCCTTGGACTTGAGGTGCTGGGACAGCCCCTCGCGGTCCCGCCAGCGGCCGGTGTTGTCCACGACGATCGCGTTGTTGATGCCGTGTTCCGTGTAGTCGATCGTCGACGGGTCGTTCGAGTAGATGACCTGGATGAGCGTCCCGTTGGCGAGGATGGTGTTGTTCTCGTGGTCCACCGTGATGGATCCCTCGAACGGGCCGTGCACCGAGTCGCGGCGCAACAGCGACGCTCGCTTGACGAGGTCGTTCTCCCCACCGCTGCGGACCACGACGGCGCGCAGGCGCAATCCGTAGCCGCCGCGTTCGATCAGGATGCGGGCAAGCAGACGGCCGATGCGGCCGAATCCGTAGAGAACGACGTCGACCGGCTCCGCGTCGGTCGCGCCGGCGGCGCCGACCTTTGCGCCAAATTCGGCGAGCAGGAAGTCCTTGAGCGTCGCGCCGTCCGTTTCGTTCTTGAACTTGCGGGCCAGCCGTGCGACGTCAACGGACACGGCACCGAGGTCGAGGCTGTCCAAGGCGGCGAGCAGGGGAAACGTGTCCTCCAGGGGCAGTTCGGCACCGTCGATGTGGCGGGCCACGCGGTGGGCCTTGAGGATGTCGATGGCCGACTTGTTGATGAGCTTTCGTCCGTAGATCGACGTCACCACGTTGTTCTTGCGGTACAGACGCCCGATGAGCGGAATCATGGCCTCGGCGAGTTCTTCGCGTCCGCTCCATTCATTCAGGGCGGCGACAGACTGCTGGGTCACTTGTTGTCCTTCCAATTCAGCCGGCCTGGATCCACTGGCCGGTTGGCACCGTGAAAGCACCATTGCAGATACGGTTGGTCGGGGTATCAGGATCTTTCCCCTGGGGCAGGACCCCGCCTCCCATTCTAGGCGCTCCAAGGCTCCCCTCCGCGTGGCCGCGGGTGACCTCACTCACAGGAGGCGCGGGGACCTCGTCTAATCCACCAGCGTGCGTAGAGGCCGGGCCGGCACCCCGCCGACCACGGTGTTGGCGGGTACGTCCTTGTTAACGAGGGAGCCGGCCGCGACCACGGCACCGTCGCCTATGGTGACTCCGCCCAGAATCGTCACACTCGCTCCGATGAAGACGCCGTTTCCGATGACAATACCGGGGAAAGTCACGACGCCCGCGCGACGTTCCGCAGTGCTGAGCTGGTGGCTATCCGAGATGATCCGCGCGAAGGCACCGATGTTGACGTTGTTGCCTATTGTCACGTTCGCACGCACATAGGCATCGCGGTTGAAGGAGCATCCCGCGCCGATCGTGATCGGACCCACCATCTCAGCGTTCCTGCGTATCAGCGTGCGCTCGCCAACGACGATGTCGCGACCGCCGCTGGCAACGAGCTCGCAAGTGGGGTGTATGCGCGCCCCCCGGCCGGTTTTGACGCCGGGAGTCGGGCGGTATGAACGCGGCTTCCGGACTGCGGCCAGTTCACGACGGAGCTCCTCAACAGTCGACTCGAGTTCTGCGACACGTCTTTTTAAACGAAACATCGAATAATCATGGCACGCGTCAGTCGATGCGCGATGCGGCCATGCCGTTACGCCGCCCTACTGCAATGCGCGTATGTGCCGGGCAGGAACGCCTCCAACGAGGGTGTTCGGCGGGGAACATCGCCGCGGACGAGCGCCCCCGGCGGCGGCAAATGCGCCCGGGGCGACTCGACGACGCAGGCGATGTGTGGATGGGCCGGCCTGTACGCCGGGTTTTGTTCCGGTAGCCGGTTACCCGGGAACCGGTGACGGTCATCCATCTAGGGCCAACGTTGCCGTTGGCCTCGAGCGGTCTACCCGGTTACTGGGGCGAACAGCCCTCGTGGCGCAACCTGTCTGACCTTGCTCCGGGTGGGGTTTACCTAGCCGGCCCGGTCACCCGGACCGCTGGTGGTCTCTTACACCGCCGTTTCACCCTTACCCGCCGAAGCGGGCGGTTTCTTTTCTGTGGCACTGGCCTGCGGGTTACCCCGAGTGGGCGTTACCCACCACCCTGTTCCGTGGAGCCCGGACGTTCCTCGGGCCGCCGAAGCGACACGCGACCGTCCAGCCGACCCATCCGCATGACACTCTACCGGCCACCCGGGACGGCCACGCCACGCACGCGCCCGCGCCCGCGCCGGCACTTTCGCCGGAGGAGACATGTGCCGGATAGGCTACGGGGCGTGCTGATCCTCCTCCCCCCGTCCGAAGGCAAACACGCCGCCGACTCCGGCGAACCGTTCGAGTTGGAGGATCTGAGCTTTCCCGGTCTCGCCGCGGACCGCGAACACGTACTGGATGCCTTGGCCTCGGCGTCGGCCCGGGCGGACGCGCATGAGCTTCTCGGCGTGGGGACATCCCTGGCGGCCGACGTTGCCCGCAACCGCCAGCTGAGGACGCAACCGGCAGTTCCCGCGCACACCGTCTACACAGGCGTGCTGTACGAGGCGCTTGGCTACGCGAGCATGAAGCCAGCGCAGCGACGCAGGGCGGACGAATCCGTCGTCGTGGTCTCCGCATTGTGGGGAGCCGTGGGATTCGCGGACCGGATCCCGGCGTACCGGCTCTCGATGTCCGTATCGCTGCCGGAGACCGGACGTCTCGCCGCCTGGTGGCGGCCACGTCTGGACGCGCACCTTGCACCCCGGGCAGCGGGCCGGCTCGTGGTCGACTGCCGTTCCAGCACCTACGCAGCAGCGTGGCGCCCGGATCCCATCCATGCCGTCGCGGTCAACGTGTACCAGCGCCGGAAGGGTCAGCTCAAGGTCGTTTCACACTTCGCCAAGCACACCCGCGGCGCACTGGCGGGCCACCTGCTGACACGACCCGGGAGGACCCCGGCGACGCCCTCCGCGCTTCTGGACGCGACGCGCGAAAAGTGGGAGGCCGATCTGGTGCCCGGAACCGACCGAAAGCCGCACCAGCTCAACATCGTTTTGCCGGAGGACCACGCGTAGCCGAAGGTCGCCCGCACTACACCGCGACGGCGGCGCCCGCTTAGGCCGCCGAGTTCCACTCGTCGGAGCGCACCAGTATGCATCCGGAGTCTGGGCAGAAGACGACGTCGTCCTCGGCCGCGGCCTTGATCTCGGCGAGGTCCCCCGCGGCCAATCGCATGCCCGATCCCTCCGATGTGCCGTGGTAGAGACGCGCCGCCCCCACCCCGTGCTGTGCCAACCGTTTTTCGTAAACGGCCAGGAGACCGGGGTCGATCGATGCGGCCAGCTCTGAGCGCCGAGACGCGATGTCCTCGCGCTCGCTCGCAAGCGAAGCCAGTTCGGCGTCGCGGACGCCCTCGGCCCCGGCGAGGACGTCCGCCGCCCGGACTGCCGCGGCGGACGCTTCCGAGTGACGGTCGGCAACCGCTTCTAGGGCCTCCATCAATTCCAGTTCGATGTCCTCGAGGTGGGCCTTGCGCGGCAGGAGGGTTTCGATCTCGTGCTGCAGGGCCATCATGTCCCGGGCGGTTCCCTTGCCGCTTTCGATGCGCTGTCGGTCCTTCTCGATCTTCGACTGGACGCGTTCGACCTCGTGTTCGGACGCCGCCAGCGCGCGCTTGGCGTCCTCGAGTTCGGCGGCCACGGCCTCCCGCGCAGCGTCAGCATCGCGCCGGTCGGCGAGTGCCGCCGCCACGGCAGGATCGGTCTTCAACTCGGCCGCGCGCCGGTGGATCTTGGTGAGCTTCGAATCATGGGACTGGAGTTCCAACAGCTTGTGCTGTTGGCTTTGCGGGGCCTTGGCCATGGATGCCTCCGAAGTTTGGCGTCGGACAACCGCCCGACGATGCGCTGATACCCCAGCCTAGTGTGGCAGTCAGCCACCCGGCGTCAGGATGAAATCCCAAGGGTCGGTGTTGATCCCGCTGACAGCTATGTCGACGGCGTAGTCCTGGTCCCCCAGCACGTTGCCCAGTGCCTCCGCCGCCGCCGGCAGCCACAACCATTCGCTGGCGAAATGCGAGACGTCGATGAGGTACGGCCGGCCCTCCACCGCCGACTCGCGCGCCTCGGATGCCGGATGGTGGCGCAGGTCCGCCGTCACGTAGACGTCCGCACCGGACTCGCGAACGCTGTCGAACAAACTGTCGCCCGCGCCACCACATACCGCGACCTTCCGCACCAGCCCCAGGCGGTCCCCCGCCACCCGCACGCCGCCCGCAACCGCGGGCAGCGCACCGAACACGCGCGCAGCAAAGTCGCCCAGCGTCAACGGCTTGGCCAGGTAGCCCACCCGCCCGATTCCCTCTTCCGGGAGGCCGGTCGACGACGGCGAGAGCGGCTCGACATTCGTCAGACCCACGATGTCGGCCAGTACGTCGGAAACCCCGCCCACGGCAGCATCGCCGTTGGTGTGGACTGTGACCAGGGCGCAACCGGCCTCGATCAGCTGGTGCACGGCCTCGCCCTTGGCGGATGTCGCCCCGATTCCGTTGACGGGCTTGAGCAGCAACGGGTGGTGCGTGATGAGCAGGTCCGTCCCGCGGGAAACGGCGTCGCTGACCACCTCGAGCGTGGGATCGACGGCGAAGACTATCCGTTTCACGGTTTTTTCGGGCCGTCCGGCCACCAGCCCCACGGCGTCCCATCCCTCGGCCAACGACTCCGGCCATAGCTCCTCAATGGCGAGCATGACATCGCCAAGAGTGGGACGGCCCTCTTCGGAAGCCTCGCGCGACCCTGCGTTCGCAACGTCTGCGTCGCCCTCCGGAACCGCTGAATCATCGTTCTGCATGCCTCTACCGTAGACCGGCCAGCGCCCGCGCCACCCCACCGCCCCGGAGTGTTTTGGGGCGCACCGGGAATCTTTGCGCTCCCGAACGCATTGAACACATCGTGACCACTTCCACTGACACGCAACCGACCATGCCCAGCCGGCCGCAGACGTTCATTCTTGCGGGTGGATGTTTCTGGTGCCTCGACGCCGTCTACCGCAAGGTCCGCGGGGTCGCCGACGTGGTGTCCGGCTACCTAGGCGGCCACACCCCAACTCCCCACTACCGCGAGGTATGCAGCGGCACCAGCGGCCATGCCGAGGCGGTAGCCGTGACGTTCGATCCGGAAACCGTGCCTGCCGACGTCGTGCTGGACATTTTCTTCGCCACGCACGATCCGACCACGCTCAACCGCCAGGGCCACGACGTCGGAACACAGTACCGTTCCGCCATGTTCTACGTGGACGGCGAACAACGCGATCTGTTCCGCAGGGCCGTGGAGCGGAACCAAGCCAACTGGTCCGATCCGATCGTCACGGAGGTGACGCGCGCACCGCGCTTCCACACGGCCGAGGACGTGCATCAGGACTTCTACGCCAAAAACCCTTGGGAGGGGTACTGCCGCGTAATAATCAATCCAAAACTGGCGAAGGCCCGTAAAGATTACTCCCAATGGCTGGACATGACGCCCGCCGACCTCTAGGGCCGCCGTGAACCCGGGCGAAACCGCGGGATTGATTAGGCTGTCGTGCGGTAGGCCCCACGACATTGATTAGATCAGGGAGACACTCATGGGCAAGATCCACAACGACGTCACGGAACTGGTGGGGCGGACCCCGCTGGTTCGTCTGAACCGACTTTCGGAGGGGCTGCCGGGCACGGTCGTAGCCAAGCTGGAGTTCTACAACCCTGCGAATAGCGTCAAGGACCGTATCGGCGTCGCGATCGTCGACGCGGCAGAGCGCGCGGGGGCCCTGAAGCCCGGCGGAACCATCGTCGAAGGCACGTCGGGGAATACCGGCATCGCACTGGCGATGGTTGGCGCGGCACGCGGATACAAGGTCATTCTGACCATGCCGGAAACCATGTCCACCGAACGCCGCGTCATGCTGCGCGCCTACGGCGCCGAAATCGTGTTGACACCCGGCTCGGAGGGCATGCGTGGAGCCGTCGAGAAAGCGAAGGAAATCGTCGCCGAGACCGAAAACTCCATCTGGGCGCAGCAGTTCGCCAACGAGGCCAACCCGCAAGTCCACCGGGCCACGACCGGCCAGGAGATCTGGGACGATACGGACGGACAAGTGGACATCTTCGTGTCCGGCGTGGGCACCGGCGGAACCATCACCGGCGCGGGCAACCTGCTCAAGGAGCTCAAACCCTCCGTGCAGATCGTGGCCGTCGAGCCCAAGGACTCCCCCATCCTCAACGGCGGCAACCCGGGCCCCCACAAGATCCAGGGCCTTGGCGCCAACTTCGTGCCCGAAATCCTGGACACCAAGGTGTACGACGAGGTGTTCGACGCCAGCATCGAGGACTCGATCACCACGGCGCGCGCGCTCGGCACCGAGGAGGGCATCCTGGGCGGCATCAGCTCCGGGGCCATCGTCTGGGCCGCCCTTGAATTGGCCAAGCGCCCGGAGAACGAAGGTAAGCTGATCGTCGCAATCGTCTGCGACTTTGGCGAGCGCTACATCTCGACACTCCTCTACGACGACATCCGCGGCTAGACAGCCCGGCGACCAGTCCCACGGGGCCCCGAACCAGCGAAGGCACGGTGTGAGTTTCTTTTCCCGATTGAAGGAAGACCTCGAAGGTGCGCGAGCCCACGATCCGGCCGCCCGGGGCAATGCCGAGAACGCGCTCGCCTACTCGGGACTGCACGCGATCTGGGTCCACCGCCTGACGCATCGGCTCTGGCAGAACCCGTCCCTGCGGTTGCCTGCGCGGTTGCTGGCGCAGGCAGCGCGCTTCACCACGGGCATCGAGATCCACCCGGGAGCCACGATCGGGCGCCGGTTCTTCATCGACCACGGCATGGGCGTCGTCATCGGCGAGACCGCCGAAATCGGGGACGACGTCATGATCTACCACGGCGTGACCCTCGGTGGCCGCTCCCTGGCCAAGGTCAAGCGCCATCCGACCATCGGGGATCGTGTGGTGATCGGTGCCGGCGCCAAGGTACTCGGACCCATCGTCATCGGAGCCGACTCGGCCATCGGAGCCAACGCCGTGGTCGTGAAGGACGCGCCTCCGGACTCCAGCATCACCGGGATCCCGGCGACGAACCGCCCGCGCAGGCCGGAGGAGCACAAGCCGGCCGTCGATCCGGCCGAGTACATCGATCCCGCCATGTGGATATAGGAACACCAGCTCGGAAACGGGTCCGGAAGGCGCGCCATGCGCCATCCGGACCCGTTTTTACCGTGTGGCCGGCAAGGTACCCGTCCGCCGGTCAGACCGGACGGGTCTCCGGGCTGACGGTCTTGGCCGGATCCCGCTCCACGGCACCGTCGAGGGCCGCATCGATGGCTTCCATCGCGGGCCGCGGTATGCGCACCCCGGCGGCCTTCACGTTCTCGGCGACCTGTTCCGGCCGCGAGGCGCCCACGAGCGCGGTGGCCACGTTCGGGTTCTGCAGCACCCATGCGATCGCCAGCTGCGACATCTCCAGACCCAACTCCGCCGCGATGGGCCGGAGCTTCTGCACTCGCGTTAGCACATCTTCCTCCATGAAGCGCGAGATCGTGTTCTTCCCGCCCTTCTCGTCCATCGCGCGGCTCCCGGCGGGCGCGGGCTGCCCCGGAAGGTACTTGCCGGACAGCACTCCCTGAGCCATCGGCGACCAGACGACCTGCGACATGCCGAGTTCCTCCGAAGCGGGGACAACCTCCGCCTCGATGACCCGCCACAGGGCCGAATACTGCGGCTGATTCGACACCAGCGAGAAACCCGCCTCCCTGGCAAGCTCCTGCCCGGCGCGCAACTGGTCGGCGGTCCATTCGGAGACACCGATGTAGAGGGCCTTCCCGGACCGCACGACGTCGGCGAACGCCTGGATGGTTTCCTCAAGGGGCGTCTCGTGGTCATAGCGGTGGGCCTGGTAGAGATCCACGTAGTCCATCCCCAGGCGCCGGAGCGACCCGTTGATGCCCTCCATGATGTGCTTGCGGGACAGCCCGGTGTCGTTGGGGCCCTTGGGCCCGACCGGCCAGTAGACCTTGGTGAAGATCTCGAGTGACTCGCGCCGCTCGGAGGCCAACGACTTCCCCAGCACCTCTTCGGCCGCGCCGTTTGCGTAGGCGTCGGCAGTGTCGAATGTGGTGATGCCGGCGTCCAGCGCCGCCGCGACGCATTCCGCGGCGACGTCGTTCTCCACCTGCGAACCGTGTGTCAGCCAGTTGCCGTAGGTGATTTCGGTGATCTTGAGGCCAGAGTTCCCGAGGTATCGATAGTCCATGCCTCCAGCCTAAGGGGCACCCAACGACAAACGACGCCGGAACGCGGGTTCCGGCGTCGTCCTGTTGCTACGCGTGCGCCTAGTGGGTATCGACGGCCGAAACCTCGGACCTGTCGCCGCTCCACTGCGTGTGGAACGTGCCCTCGGCGTCGATGCGCTGGTACGTGTGCGCGCCGAACAGGTCGCGCAGGCCCTGGGTCAGCGCGGCCGGGAGGCGATCGCGGCGCAGTCCGTCGTAGTAGGCCAGCGACGCAGAGAACACCGGCACCGGAATGCCGATCTGCACGGCCGTGGCGACCACGCGCCGCCAAGCCGGCAACGCCTCGGCGATGGCCCCGGCGAAGGCCGGGGCGAACAGCAGGTTCTTCGGCGCGGACTCCCCCGCGTACGCCTTCATGATGTCGTCCAGGACCTCGGCGCGGATGATGCACCCGGCGCGCCACAGCGAGGCGATCTCCTTCAGGTTCAACTCCCATCCATATTCGGCGGCGGCGGAGCCGAGCATGTCGATGCCCTGCGCGTAGCTGACCAGCTTGGAGGCGAACAGCGCCAGGCGCACGTCCTCGACGAAGTTCTCCGGCACATCGACCTGCGCCTCGTGCCCGGACAGGACGTCCTGGGCAATGGCGCGCTGCTCGCGCTGCGACGAGAGGCCGCGGGCGAAGACCGACTCGGCGATACCGGACACGGGCGAACCAAGCTCCAGGGCGGAGACCACAGTCCAGCGGCCGGTGCCCTTCTGGCCTGCGGAATCCACCACCACGTCGACCAACGGACGGCCGGTCTTGGCGTCCACGTGCCCCAGCACCTCGGCCGTGATCTCGATCAGGAAGGACGACAGGGTGCCCTTGTTCCATTCGCGGAATATGCCGGCCTGCTCGGCGGGCTCGATCCCGGCGGCGGAGCGCAGCAGGTCGTAGGCCTCGCCGATGACCTGCATGTCGGCGTACTCGATGCCGTTGTGCACCATCTTCACGAAGTGGCCGGCACCGTCAGTGCCCACCCAGCGGCAGCAGGGCTCGCCGTCGTACTTCGCCGAGATCTTCTCGAGCATCGGTCCGAGGGCGTCGTACGAGCGCTTGGAGCCGCCGGGCATGATCGAGGGGCCCAGCAGGGCACCCTCCTCGCCGCCGGAGACGCCGACGCCGACGAAGTCGAGGCCCTTTTCGGCCAAGGCGGCCTCGCGGCGGCGGGTGTCCTCGTAGTGCGAGTTGCCGGCGTCGATGACGATGTCGCCCTCCTCGAGGAGCGGCACCAGCTGGTCGATCACGGAATCGACGGGCTTGCCGGCCTTCACCATGATCAGGACTCGGCGCGGGGTCTCCAGGGAGTCCACGAGTTCCTGGAGCGTCTCCGTGCGGATGAATTCACCATCGCCGCCGTGGGCCTCCAGGAGGGCGTCGGTCTTCTCGACGGAGCGGTTGTGCAGGGCGACCGTGTAGCCGTTTCGGGCGAAGTTCCGGGCGAGGTTCGCGCCCATAACGGCCAGGCCGGTGACGCCAATCTGTGCAGGCATGCTGGGAGTTCCTCCAAGTAGCGGGGTGTGGGCCCGAAGCGGGCGGGGTTCGGCATCCAGCCTAGTACCGCGTCCGCCTCGGGCGCAGAAAGACGCCCGACACATAAGGAAAAAAGTCCCCGCATCATTGCCGTGGCATTGATGCGGGGACTTCCCGTTGGTGGGTCCTACCGGGATCGAACCGATGACATCCACGGTGTAAACGTGGCGCTCTACCAGCTGAGCTAAAGACCCTTGCGACGCCCTACCCTACCGGGCCGTCCCGCGGGGCGCCAATCGTCGCGGGTCACGGGAGCGACGTGCCGAGCGCGTCCGCCGCGGCGCGGTAGTCGGACAGGTTCCGGGAACGCCCGACAGGGCTGTCGAAGCGCGCGGCGACCCGGCCCCCAGCGACCAGGAAAGTGGCACGCGTGGCGCGCCCGTGCTCCTCGTCGAAACATCCAAATGCGCGGGCGGCGGCACCGTGTGGCCAGAAGTCGGACAGCAAATCGAACCCGATGCCGAGGTCCTCCGCATACGCGCGGAGCGCGTGCTTGTGGTCGACCGAAACACCGAAAAGCCGAATACCGCGTGCCGATAGATCCTTGCGGACCGTCTCCAGCTCGGCGAGTTCCGCCGTGCAAACCCGGCTGAAGGCAAACGGGTAGAACACGAGGAAGAAGGCGTCGGCGCCTAGCCTGGAGCCCGTGACCCATTCGCCGAACTGATTCTCCAGCGAAAACGCCGGGACATGGTCCCCGACGCCGGGCCGCCAAACCCCGGCGCGGTCAAGCTCCTCCGGACCGGGCACAGGAAACACCTAGTTCTTTCGCCGGGCCACCAGACGGGACGCGGCCCAGTCGGCGGAAACACCCTCGCTGGTGGTCACATGGAGGCCGGCCGTTGGCGCGGCCTCGAGAATCTCGGCCGGGCGCACATATCCTTGCCTGCCGGACTTGGGCGTCATCAACCACACGACGCCGTCCTCGCCGAGGGTCGTGAGTGAATCCATCAGGGCATCCACCAGATCCCCTTCGTCGTCCCGCCACCACAGCAGGACCGAATCCACCACGTCGTGGTCTTCCTCGGTCAGCAGTTCGCTGCCCGTCAGTTCCTCGAGGGCGTCGCGCAGATCGTAATCGACGTCGTCGTCATACCCCAGCTCCTGGATCAGGTCTCCGTCCTTGAAGCCCATCTTGCCCACAGCCGCGGTGTTAGCCGCTCCGGCGTCGCTCACGTTTCTCCTCCTACTAGTGGTTGGCGTCACCACCAGCCAACACCTTTTGTTCCCCGCCATCAAGCGGGACCCCCTTGACACGCCGTCAATAGTGTCGATTGGCCGACGATGATGCATTCAACCACGCGTAATGCTACGCGTAACCGGTGCGCGACTCATTCGCCCACCCCGCGGGCGTCCGGCTACGCATGACGCCCGCCAGCCCATTAGAGTGTCGTGGAGGCACGCGCGACCACGAGTCGGCGGCGTACCACCAGGCGGCCGAGCCGCCGCGACGAGTTTCCACTCCCGGGAGGAACCCGCCGCTCGCCCCACGCTGTACCCGTAACGAGGAGAAGTTGGACGTGGCTGAAGACGATCACATTTCCCACATCCGTAGCGGCTTGACCAGCCAGCTGCCGGACCGCGACCCGGATGAGACCGCCGAATGGCTCGAGTCATTCGACGCCCTTGTGGAGACCCAGGGCACCGAGCGTGCCCAATTCATTGTCCGCTCCATCCTGCAGCGCGCGGGAGCGAAGAGCGTCGGCGTGCCGATGGTCACGACCACGGACTACGTGAACACGATTCCGGTGGACCAGGAACCGGCCTTCCCCGGGAAGGAGGAGATCGAGCGGCGGTATCGCGCCTGGATGCGCTGGAATGCGGCGGTCATGGTGCACCGTGGGCAGCACCCCAGCATCGGGGTCGGCGGGCACATCTCCACCTACGCGGGCGCCGCCACGCTGTATGAGGTGGGCTTCAACCACTTCTTCCGCGGCAAGGACCACGCGGGCGGTGGCGACCAGATCTTCTTCCAGGGCCACGCCTCGCCTGGCATGTACGCCCGCGCGTTCATGGAGGGACGGCTCTCGGAGGCGGACCTGGACGGGTTCCGCCAGGAGAAGTCCAAGGAGGGCAACGCCCTACCGTCCTACCCGCACCCGCGCAACATGCCGGAGTTCTGGGAGTTCCCGACCGTGTCCATGGGCATCGGTCCGATGAACGCGATCTATCAGGCGCAGTCCAACCGCTACCTGCAGAACCGCGGCATCAAGGACACCTCGGACCAGCAGGTCTGGGCGTTCCTAGGCGACGGCGAAATGGACGAGCCCGAATCGCGCGGCCTACTCCAGCTGGCGGCCAACGAGAAGCTCGACAACCTCAACTTCGTCATCAACTGCAACCTGCAGCGCCTTGACGGACCGGTGCGCGGCAACGGCAAGATCATGCAGGAGCTGGAGGCGTTCTTCCGCGGAGCCGGCTGGAACGTCATCAAGGTCGTGTGGGGCCGCGAGTGGGACTCGCTCCTGGACAACGACAAACAGGGCGCCCTGGTCGACATCATGAACCAGACCCCGGACGGCGACTACCAGACGTACAAGGCGGAGTCCGGCGGATTCGTGCGCGAGCACTTCTTCGGGAAGTCCCCCGAGACGAAGGAAATGGTCGCGGACCTCACCGACGAGCAGATCTGGAACCTCAAGCGCGGCGGGCACGACTACAACAAGGTCTACGCCGCCTACAAGGCAGCCACCGAGTTCAAGGGCAAGCCGACCGTCATCCTGGCCAAGACGGTCAAGGGCTACGGACTGGGTCCGCACTTCGAGGGACGCAACGCGACCCACCAGATGAAGAAGCTGACGCTGGATGACCTCAAGGCCTTCCGCGACCACCTGCGCATCCCCATCACGGACGAGCAACTCGAGGCCGATCCGTACCTTCCGCCGTACTACCACCCTGGTGCTGATTCGCCCGAGATCCAGTACATGATGGACCGCCGCGCGGACCTGGGCGGATCTGTTCCCGAACGGCGCGGCAAGCGAGCCAGCGTCCACCTTCCGGACGACAAGGCCTACGAGGTCGCCAAGCGCGGATCCGGCAAGCAACAGGCCGCCACCACGATGGCGTTCGTCCGCCTGCTCAAGGACCTGATGCGCGACAAGGAGTTCGGCACCCGCGTGGTTCCGATCATTCCCGACGAGGCGCGCACCTTCGGCATGGATTCGTTCTTCCCGACGGCGAAGATCTACAACCCCAAGGGCCAGAACTACCTGTCCGTGGACCGGGACCTCGTCCTGGCCTACAAGGAGTCCATCAGCGGCCAAATCGTGCACCCCGGCATCAACGAGGCCGGGGCGGTGGCGGCCTTCACCGCGGCCGGAACGTCCTACGCCACGCACGGCGAACCGCTGGTTCCGATCTACGTCTTCTATTCGATGTTCGGTTTCCAGCGTACGGGCGACGCCTTCTGGGCGGCCGCGGACCAGATGACCCGCGGCTTCATCATCGGCGCGACCGCCGGACGAACCACGCTCACCGGCGAGGGACTGCAGCACGCGGACGGGCACTCGCCCATCCTGGCCAGCACGAACCCGGCCGTCATCACGTACGACCCCGCCTATGGGTACGAGATCGGCCACATCATGAAGGCCGGCCTGGAGCGCATGTACGGCGGCGAGCACGAGGATCCGAACGTCATGTACTACCTCACGGTGTACAACGAACCAATCAGCCAGCCGGCCGAACCGGAGGACGTCGACGTCGAGGGCCTCGTCAAGGGCATCTACCTTGCCGCGCCGGCAAAGGTCGACGGACCCCGAACCCAGCTGCTCGCGTCCGGCGTCGCGGTGCCGTGGGCCATCGAGGCCCAGCGGATCCTCGCCGAGGACTGGGGCGTGTCCGCGGACGTCTGGTCCGTCACCAGCTGGACGGAGTTGCGCCGCGATGGCTTGGCCGCCGAGGAAGAGGCCTTTCTCAACCCCGGCTCCGAGGCACGCGTCCCATTCGTCACCCAACAGCTCGCGGGTGCCACGGGCCCGATCGTGGCCGTGACGGACTACATGAAGGCCGTCCCGGACCAGATCCGCCAGTTCCTGCCCAACGAGTTCGCCACCCTGGGTGCGGACGGCTTCGGCTTCTCCGACACCCGTGCGGCGGCCCGGCGGTTCTTCAAGATCGACGCGCACAGCGTCGTGGTGCGGGCTCTCGAGCTGTTGGCACGGCGCGGCGAGGTCGACGCCGATGCCGGGGCGAAGGCCTTCGAGAAGTACAGCCTGAACGACGTCAACGCGGGCACGTCCGGCAACGCCGGAGGGGACTCCTAGATCCCGGGCGACGGCGACGGCAGACGACGGCGGCCCCTCGACCCCATGCACCGGCATGGAGTCGAGGGGCCGCCGTCGTTTTGTAGTGTTCGCACAAAATGCGCTCGTGGGGCAAGGTGCGTATCCTCGATGGATGAGTGAAGAGCGCCCGGGCACCGCAGTCCCCCGCATCCGGCCCGTGCGGCAGCCGAAGGCCAGCCCGGAGACGCTGCAGAGGCTCAAGTCCCACCTCGGCGTCCTGTCCACCGTCGCCCTCAAGCACCTCGACCAGTCGCTGCCCTGGTACCGGGGCCTGCGTCCGGAGGAGAGGGCGGCACTGGGTCTCGTGGCACAGAAGGGCATCGCCTCTTTCGTCACCTGGTACGAGCGCCCCTCATCGCCGCAGTGGGTCCTCACGGATGTTTTCGGGGCGGCTCCGAGCGAGCTGACACGCTCGATCAGCCTGCAAAAGGCCCTCCAACTCATCCGCACCATCGTCGAGGTCGTCGAGAGCCAGGTCCCAGACCTCGCGCCCGAGGCCGAACAGGTGCAACTCCGTGAGGCGGTACTGCGCTACTCCCGCGAAGTGGCGTTCGCCGCCGCAGACGTCTACGCCCGCGCGGCCGAGTCCCGCGGCGCGTGGGACAGCCGGCTCGAGGCCCTGGTGGTCGACGCGGTGCTGCGCGGCGAAAGCCCGGACGCACTCCGGTCCCGCGTCGCCGCCGTCGGGTGGGAGTCGCACAGCGGCATACTCATCATGGTGGGAACAGCGCCGGAGGTGGCCAATGCCGGATTCGTGGGCGACCTGCGTCGCGCCGGCCTCCGCCACGCCAAGGACTGCCTCGTGGGGATCCAGGGCGACCGGTTGATCCTGATGCTCGGTGGCGTCGGCGAACGCGACACGGGATTTTCGAAACTCAGCGAGTTCTTCGGAGCCGGGCCCGTCGTGTACGGACCCGAGGCCGCGAGCCTGCGCGAGGCCGCCGATTCCGCGCATGCCGCCTTCGCCGGCATCGCAGCGGCGTGCGCCTGGCCCCTGGTCCCCCGGCCCGTTTCCTCAGAGGACCTCTGGCCGGAACGCATCATGAACGGCGACGCCGCGGCACGCTCCTCCCTCTCAAGGAACATCTACGACCCGCTACTCGGCGCCGGCAACGGGTTGATCGAGACGCTGTCCAGCTACCTCGCGTTGGGGCATTCGCTGGAGGGAACGGCCCGCGAACTCTTCGTCCATGCGAACACCGTGCGCTATCGCCTCAAGCGCGTTTGCGACGTCACCGGATGGGATCCGCTGATCCCACGGGAGGCCTTCGTGCTGCAGACCGCACTCGTCGTCGGCAGACTGGACCGCTCCGAACCGTTGTAGGATACCTACAAACCACCCCGAGGACCTTGGTGCCGCGAAACACGCGGTGCGCCGCCCATCTTTGGAAAGCTGGAACAGTGCTAGCAATCGTGTGCCCCGGACAGGGCTCCCAGACCCCCGGCCTCCTGTCACCATGGCTTGAGCTCCCGGGCGTCGCCGAACATCTCAAGGAATTGTGCCGACTCGCCGGGAGAGACCTGCTCGAACACGGCACGGTCTCCGACGAGGACACCATCAAGGACACCGCGGTGGCCCAGCCGCTGATCGTCGCCTCCGGCCTGTTGGCTGGACGCGTGCTTTTCGACGGCGCCGGCGTGCCGCAGGGGGCGGTGCTTGCCGGGCACTCCGTGGGTGAGATCACCGCGTCCGCGCTGGCGGGCGCCCTGACCGAGGCGGATGCGATGGTCTTCGTCCGCGAACGCGCCAACGCCATGGCCGACGCCGCGGCGGCCACCCCGACGGGCATGGCCGCCGTCTTGGGCGGGGACCACACCGAGGTACTCGCGGCGCTCAAAGCCGCCGGGCTGACCGCGGCCAATTCCAACGGAGGCGGACAGGTTGTCGCCGCCGGGACGCACGAGGACATCGCCGCCTTCGCGGCGGCGCCGCCGCCGAAGACCCGCGTGATTCCACTTAAAGTGGCCGGTGCCTTCCACACCGCGCACATGCAGCCGGCGGTCGGCGTGCTCGAGAACCTCGTTCCGTCACTCTCCCCGGCCGATCCCGGGACCTCCCTGCTCAGCAACCACGACGGAGCACCCGTCACGTCCGGCGCCCGGAACCTATCCAGCCTGGTCGCGCAGGTGTCCCGTCCCGTGCGGTGGGACCTCTGCATGGAGACCATGTCGGCCCTGGGCGTCACCGGAATCCTCGAGCTGCCGCCGGCCGGAACCCTTGTGGGTCTGGCCAAGCGCGGTCTCAAGGGCACCGCTACGATGGCCGTGAGATCCCCCGAAGACCTGGACGCCGCACGCGCGTTCGTTGCCGAACACACCGGTTCCACCACCGGAGAGGAAACCAACTAACGTGACTGCCGTACTGTCCCAGAAGCCCCTTCGCGAACACACCCGCATCCTCGGAGTCGGCGTCGCCCGCCCCGACGTCATCGTGACCAACGAAGACGTCTGTCAGTGGATCGACTCCTCCGACGAATGGATCCGCCAGCGCACGGGGATCGTCACACGCCACCGCGCGGACAAGGAAACCTCCGTCGTCGACATGGCGGAGACCGCCGCCCGGGAGGCCCTAGCCGCCGCGGGCATCGACGCTTCGGCCCTAGGCGCCGTCATCGTCAGCACCGTGACGTCTCCGTACGCCACGCCGTCTGCCGCCGCCGCCGTCGCGGACCGCATCGGTGCCACCCCGGCCCCGGCGTTCGATATTTCCGCAGCGTGCGCCGGCTACTGCTACGGCGTCGCACAAGCCGACGCTCTGGTGCGGTCCGGCGCTGCCGACTACGTCTTGGTGGTGGGCGCGGAGAAGCTCTCCGACATCATCGACCGCCACGAACGCACCATTTCGTTCCTGCTCGGCGACGGTGCGGGAGCCGTGGTGATCGGCCCCTCCGACTTTGCCGGAATCGGCCCGTCCGTATGGGGCTCCGACGGCAGCAAATTGGATGCCATCGGCATGACGCACTCCATGATCGATTTGCGGGACATGGCCCTTGAGGCCGAGGAGCAGGAGGGGGGAACCGTCTTCGTCGGAGGATCCGAGGCGAAGCTGTGGCCCACCCTCCGGCAGGATGGCCAGACGGTCTTCCGCTGGGCCGTTTGGGAGATGGCCAAGGTGGCGCAACGCGCCCTCGACGAGGCCGGCATCAAGGTCGAGGACCTGTCCGCATTCATTCCCCACCAGGCGAACATTCGCATCATCGACGAGATGGCGAAGCAGTTGAAACTGCCGGAGTCCGTGGTCGTTGGACGGGACATCGTCGACGCCGGCAACACCTCCGCCGCCTCGATCCCCTTGGCCATGCACCGAATCCTCAAGGAGCAGCCGGAGCTGTCCGGAGGCCTTGCCCTGCAGATCGGATTCGGCGCCGGGCTCGTCTTCGGCGCGCAGGTCGTCACCCTGCCCTAGGCTTGGCAGGTAGATCCAAAGATCCACGCCGAAAGGCGCAGAAAAATCGCGTCGGGAACGTCCCGGCACAAGAGAAAGGGAGCCACTGTGGCTAGCAACGAAGAAATCCTGGCCGGCCTGGCCGAGATCGTCAACGAAGAGACCGGACTGGCGACGGAAGCCGTCGAGCTGGACAAGTCCTTCACCGACGACCTCGACATCGACTCCATCTCGATGATGACCATCGTGGTCAACGCCGAAGAGAAGTTCGGGGTTCGCATCCCGGATGAAGAGGTCAAGAACCTCAAGACCGTCGGCGACGCCGTGAACTTCATCGCCGGCGCCCAGGCCTAACAGCCTCCCGAACCGCCTTCGTCCATTTGGGCGAACCGGGCCTCTGGCCCCGGGGGCGGTCCGCACAGTGCGGACCGCCCCACCAAACTTTCCGCCCGCGGCGGACTCCACCACCCAACCCAGCACAGGGAGCAATCTGATGGCCCGCAAAGTAGTGATCACCGGCCTCGGCGCGACGACGCCGATCGGTGGCGACGTGCCCACCCTGTGGGCCAACGCGCTCAAAGGCGTTTCAGGCGCCCGCACGTTGACCGACGAGTGGGTGGAGCGCTTCCAGCTGCCGGTGACCTTCGCCGCGCGAGCCTCCTCCCCCGCGTCCGACGTGCTGTCCAGGGTGGAGATGAAGCGCATGGACCCCTCGACCCAGTTCGCGGTCGTGGCGTCGCGCGAGGCCTGGCGCGACTCCGGCATCGAAGAGGTGGACCCGGACCGTCTCGGCGTCGCGTTCGCCACCGGTATCGGCGGGGTATGGACGCTGTTGGACGCGTGGGACACACTGAAGGAAAAGGGCCCGCGACGCGTGCTGCCCATGACCGTCCCGATGCTGATGCCCAACGGTCCCGCGGCCGCTGTGAGCCTGGACATCGGTGCCCGGGCGGGGGCGCATACTCCGGTTTCCGCGTGCGCTTCCGGCACCGAAGCCGTCCACCTCGGCCTGGAGCTGATCCGCAGTGGCAAGGCCGACGTCGTGATGGTCGGCGGCGCAGAGGCTGCCATTCACCCGATGCCGCTGGCCTCGTTCGCGGCCATGCAGGCGCTGTCAAAGCGGAACGACGACCCGGAGCACGCCTCCCGGCCCTACGACGTCGACCGCGACGGATTCGTCATGGGCGAGGGGGCCGGCGCCATGGTCCTCGAGGCGGAAGAACACGCGTTGGCCCGCGGTGCGCGCATCTACGTCGAGTTGGCCGGCACGTCCGTGACCTCGGATTCGTACCACATCACAGCCCCGGACCCGGAGGGACTCGGCGCCACGCGGGCCCTCAAGGCCGCAATGTTCGACGGTCGCATCCAGCCGGAGGACGTGGTGCACGTCAACGCGCATGCGACGTCCACGCCCGTCGGGGACAAGCCCGAATACACGGCGCTCAAGGCCGCCTTGGGCAAGCAGGTGGACAACGTCGCCGTCTCGGCCACGAAGTCGCAGATGGGTCACCTGCTCGGCGCGTCCGGGGCCGTTGAGTCGGTCTTGACGGTCCTGGCACTCTATGAGCGCCGGGCCCCCGTCACCATCAACCTCGAGAACCAGGATCCGGAGATTCCCCTTGACGTGGTCACCGGATCCCCGCGGATCCTGCCGGACGGTCAGATCGTCGCCCTGAACAACTCCTTCGGCTTCGGCGGACACAACGCGGTGGTCGCCCTGCGCACCATCTAGCCGGCGCGCCGGAACAGCGTCAGGCATAGACGCGGGTCATAAGCGAGGCAAAGTGAGAGGTCCGAACCAATCTGGTTCGGACCTCTCACTTGTCTCGTCTCCTCATCCGTCACCCGGGCTGGCCGTACCCACTACTGGAGGACTTAGCTCCTAGTGGCAGAGGCCGCTGGTGTCGCCATGTGCCGCCGCGCCCCGGACCCTTCGGGCCTGTTGCACGGTCACCCTACCTGGTGTAGCCAGCGGACCGGCGCGCCCTCGGCCGCGTGGCGGAACGGTTCGAGTTCCTCGTCCCACGCCTCCCCCAGTGCCAGCGAGAGCTCGTGGTAGACGGCCGCAGGGTCGCCGGCGCCCTGTTCGTAGGCATAACGGATCCGGTCTTCGCCGACGACGATGTTGCCGGCGGTGTCGGTCGTCGAATGGAAGATGCCGAGTTCGGGGGTGTGCGACCAGCGGCTGCCGTCGACCCCGGGGCTGGGTTCCTCGGTGACCTCGTACCTCAGGTGTGCCCAGCCGCGCAGTGCGGAAGCGAGCTGCGCGCCGATCCCCTGAGGTCCACACCAGCCGATCTCCGCACGGTACATTCCGGGCGCGGCGGACTGCGGGGACCACTTCAAATCGGTCCGTTGGTCGACGACCGAGCCGATGGCCCACTCGATGTGGGGGCACAGCGCAGTTGGGGCCGAGTGTACGAAAAGTACGCCCCTCGTCATGGGTACAGACATGCCATCCTCCAGTTGCCGTTGGTACGTCTTCCCCTACGACCGCGGCAGGAACCCTTGGATGGCGTGTTCCGCTTCTCATTGTGCACGATGGACGCCCCCAGCGCCACTGGAGGTGCCATTGCGCAATCGCGTCGCGACGTGGGATGACGCCATTTGCACTGAAGGCGACGGGTGGGGACGCGCGTCAGGCGCGCGGGTGCGCCTGCTGGTAGCTGGACCGCAACCGCTCGACGGAAACGTGGGTGTACAGCTGGGTCGTGGCCAGCGAACTGTGGCCGAGCATCTCTTGGACAGTGCGGAGGTCCGCTCCCCCGTCCAACATGTGCGTTGCCGCCGTGTGCCGCAACGCGTGCGGTCCCGTGGCGGAGGTGTCGCCGAGCGAAGCGAACGCCCGGGACACCATGTCCCGGATTTGGCGTTGTCCCATGCGGGAGCCTCGGATACCAAGGAACAACGCCGGCCCACTGCCGTCCACGGCGAGCGACGGCCGGCCGCGCCGGAGCCAGTCGGCCACGGCGTTGAGTGCCGGAAGCCCGAAGGGGACGGTGCGTTCCTTGTTGCCCTTGCCGATCACACGCAGCGTGCGGCGGTCATGGTCGATGTCGTCGATGTCGAGGGCCGCCAACTCCCCAACCCTCAGCCCAGTGGCGTAAAGGAGTTCCAGGACCGCCGTGTTCCGGTCGCGGACGGCGTGGTCCCGCGGGGACGGGTCGTCGGTCTGTCCCCCGGAGGATGTGGTGGCAGGCGTCCTGCCGTCCAGGAGGCGGTGCATTTGCCCCTCCTGGAGAACGTGAGGGAGTCCGTGGCCCGTACGGGGGGACTGGAGCCGCGAGGCAGGATCGAGTTCCACGAGCCCTTCGCGCCGCGCCCACGCCATGAAGGTTCGGGCCGCGGCGGAACGCCGGGCCAGCGTGGCACGCGACTTGCCCGCGGAGCGCTGGTCTCCCAGCCACAGCCGCAACAACGGCAAGTCGATGTCGTGGAGGGACCGTGCGCCCCGCCGCGCACATTCGGCGAGGAGCGAGCCGATATCCCCGATGTAGGCGCGAACCGTGTGGGGGCTGCGGCCGAGTTCGAGGGACAGGTGGCGCTCGAACTCGGCGACGACGGCCCCGAAGTCGAACGGCATGCCTTCCACCGCACGGCCCTCCCCGTTGGTCGCCTTCGTCGATTCTTCCCTGCCCATCATCCGATTCTCCCGCACCCGCCGACCGGTCCATGCATCCCACGCCGCCGGGCCTACTGCCCCGCGCGTTGCCAACCCTGCCCCACCTTGCGGGCAAGGCCTCGTCCGCTCAGTCGCGACAGGCCTCCCAGCACCGCACCAATCCCCAGGCCCGCAACGGTGGCCAGCTTGTCCGGCGTGCTGGCGGACCTGACTGGAAGCGCGTCAAGGAGGAGCAGGTCTTGGATATCCAGCCCGTCGTGGGGCCGCAGCACGGCCGCCTCGCGCGCCGGATCGTCGGGCGCCGGACCCGCCTGTTGTCCCAGCAATTCGAGCGCCTCGGCCGCATCGGTGACGACGGCGGCGGCCCCCTCCCGCAGCAGCCGATGGCAACCGGCCGAATTGGGCGAGAACACCGAGCCCGGTACCGCCCCCACGTCGCGGCCCATCTCGCTGGCGCGGCGCGCGGTCGTCAGCGCGCCCGAGCGCCAGCGCGCCTCCACGACGACCGTCGCGCCACACAGGGCGGCTATCAGTCTGTTGCGCTGCAAAAACCTCCAGCGCGTCGGTGCGGTACCCGGCGCCACTTCTGCCAGCAGGACCGCTTCGGTGGCGATTCGCCGCAGGAGATCCTCGTTGCCGGCCGGATAGAAGCGGTCCAATCCGCCCGCCATGACGGCAACGGTGCGAGGGTGTCCCGCCGCGTGAGACACCGTAGGAACGGTTTCCTGTGATTCCACCGACAGCGCGGCCTCGTGCGCCCTCGCGTCGATGCCGTAGGCGCCCCCCGAGACAACCGTCACGCCCGCCCGGACCACCGTCCCGGAGAGCTCGGACGTCACCTGCCTGCCGTACTCCGTAGCGTCGCGGCTTCCCACAACGGCCATCAGGCTTCGCGCCGAGGGGAGCTGGGTTGGTTCTACATGGCCGCGCCACCACAAGCACAGCGGGGTGCCCATGCCCAAAGCATCGAACTGCACGGGCCATCCCGGGTCCTCCGGAACCAGAAGCCCTCCGCCCAGGCGCCGCATGACCTCCAGGTCGCGCGCCGGGGAACAATCTGCGGCGCGCGGTCTCCACCGGTCGAGTCCGGCACCGAGACGGAGTTCCGCCCGCGGGGACGCCCCTCCACCGAGGAGTTCGGCCACCGCCTGCTGCTCCCGAGTGGGAGCGGGCCCACGGTGTCTCGTGATGAGGTTGTATGCTTCCTCGGCGCCCGCCACGGCGACCAGCGCCAGACCGGTCTGGTCGTTCGGCTCCATCAACCGGGAGAGTCCCGCGCGGGACATTCGGATTCGTTCGCTGGCGGTCATGCCGCTTCCCCCTTGGTTTGCTGTCTCAGTTGAAGCGCGACGTCCACGTCCTGCGCGTCCGGGCTGTCGTGCGAAGCCAGGTCGGCGACCGTCCACGCGATACGCAGCACCCGGTCGTAGCCGCGGGCAGTCAACCGACCCCGGTCGACGTCGGCGTCCGCGCCCGCAGTCACGCCCGGCGGCAACGACAATGCCCCACGCAGCACGCTGCCCGGCAGGTCGGCGTTTCGCGCAAAACCCAAGACGGCCAGGCGGTCCTGCTGCCGCGCGCGGGCGGCAGCCACCCTCAGGGCCACAGACGTCGATGATTCCGTTGTCTGATCCGCCCGCAACTGTGCCGCGGCCACACGGGGCACCGAGATTTGGAGATCGATCCGGTCCAGCAAAGGGCCCGAGAGCCGTTCGAAGTAGCGGCGCCGCTGCATCGGCGTGCAGGTGCAGTCGATGCCCTTGCCCGTTGACAGACCGCAGGGGCAGGGGTTGGCGGCGAGCACCAGCTGGAACCGCGCCGGATAGGTGGCCGAACCGGCCGCGCGGTGTAACGTCAGCCTGCCCGATTCCAAGGGCTGGCGGAGGCTGTCCAGCGCCTTCACGGCGAATTCGGGTGCCTCGTCGAGGAACAGTACACCGCGGTGGGCACGGGAGGCGGCTCCCGGCCGCGGCATCCCCGAGCCTCCCCCGATGAGTGCCACCATGCTGGCACTGTGGTGCGGGCTCTCGAACGGCGGCCGGCGCACGAGCGACTCGAGGCTGCGGTCGTTCCTGAGCAGGGAATGGATAGCGGTGGTTTCCATGGCCTCCGTGTCGGTGAGGTCAGGCAAGATGCCCGGGAGCCGTTCCGCGAGCATCGTCTTTCCCGCACCCGGCGGTCCCTTCATCAAGAGGTGGTGCCCACCGGCCGCGGCGACTTCAAGGGCGTACCGCGCCTCCTGCTGACCGACGATGTCCGCCATGTCCGGAGCAGTTGCGGGCAGGCCGCCCCATTCGGCCGAGCCCGGGGCACCGGACCGCGGCGCCGATACTGCCACGGAAGCGCGTCCCCAACGGCTGGTCAAGGACTGCGGATCGCCGCCGTAGGCGGCCAGCACCTCCGCCAGATGCCTGTAGCCGCGCACGTCGGCGCCGGGCACCAGGGAGGCTTCGGCCTCGTTCTCCTTGGCCACCACGATCCGCCCACGCCCGGCGGCGACCGCGGCCATGACGGAGGGCAGGACACCGGCGACCGGACGCAGGCAGCCGTCAAGGCCCAACTCCGCGATGTGCACGGCGTCCGCAGGGTTCCGGATGTCCCCGGCAGCCGCCAGCGCGGCCACGACGATCGACAAATCGAGGGATGATCCGCGCTTCGGAACCGAGGCTGGCAGCAGGTTGACCGTGATCCGTCGCGTACTGAGCGGTAGGCCGGAGTTCCGTGCCGCCGCGCGAATCCTGTCGCGTGCCTCGGCCAGCGAGGCATCGGGCAGTCCGAGGAGAACGAAACCGGGCAGACCGCCTCCGATATCGGCCTCGACGTCCACGATGTAACCGTTGAGTCCCACCAGCGCGATGCCGCAGGCCCGCCCGAGACTCATGGCCCGACCTCGACGTAGTGCTGGATTTCGGCGGCGGCTCCCGGTGCCAACAGCACCGCGACGACGTCGACCCGCGAATTCCGGACCGGACGTCCGTGGGTTCGGCACCACGCGCTGGTGAGAACGAACAGCCGGCGCAGTTTCGCGTGGCCGACCGCCTCCGCAGGGTGGCCGTAGCCGAGTCCGCTGCGCGTCTTGACCTCAACGCCCACCACCGTTCCCCGGTCCTCGGCAACGATGTCCAATTCGCCTGCCGCGCATCTCCAGTTGCGCTCCAGCACCGTCATTCCCAAGGCCATCAGGAATTCGACCGCGAGTCCCTCGCCCTGGCGCCCGAGTGTTTGGTTCCGTGTCATCTGCGTCCACCTCCGCCCCCAGTCTCGGGGCAAAGAAACGCCCCGGGCGGGCGCCCGGGGCGTTTGTGGATATCGGGACTCGGCCCGGGCCCGGCCTGGACCTGTGGGGGGCCTAGACGTCAGCCGCTCGGCCGGCCATGGCTAGGTGCCAAGGCCCGCGTCCTTGGGGATGGTGAGGTCCTCCGACTTTGCGAGTTCCTCGACGTTGACGTCCTTGAAGGTGATGATCCGGACGTTTTTCACGAACCTCGCCGTCCGGTACACGTCCCACACCCACGCGTCCTGCAGAGTGACATCGAAATAAATCTCACCGTCGGCTGATCGCGCCTGCAGATCGACGTGGTTGGCCAGGTAGAACCGGCGCTCCGTCTCCACGACGTAGCTGAAGAGGTTCACGACGTCGCGGTATTCGCGGTAGAGCTGCAGCTCCATGTCTGTTTCGTAGTTCTCTAGGTCTTCGGCGCTCATCGTTCCTCCTACTATCGAAGTCTATTGTCCCTGACCGGTGTCCGTGAGCCGCCAACTTCGCCGGTGGTGGTGGCTGGGGCCCCGCGCACGGATCGCCGCCCGGTGCGCGAGCGTCCCGTAGCCCTTGTTCCGCGACCACCCGAACCCGGGGCATTCGGCGTCGTACGCGGACATCAGCGCGTCCCGCTCCACCTTGGCCAGAACGCTGGCGGCCGCGACGGACAGGCAGGCGAGGTCGGCCTTGACGCGAAGCGTCACCGGGACGTCGACGCCGCCCGGGGCTACGCGGGTTTGTGGCGCGATGCCGGCCCCGGCGAAGAGTGCCTCCTGCGGCCGGTTCCCCAACCAGTCCTGGTTGCCGTCGAGGAGCACGACGTCGGGGCGCGCCACCAGGGAAGCGGCCTGCCAGGCCCTGGTGCCGGCCAAGCGCAGCGCGGCCACGAGCCCAAACTCATCGATCTCACCGGCGGACGCGTGGCCGACGCCCCAACCGGCAGCCCACGAGCGGATGTGGGGGACGAGTTCCTCCCGCGCGGCGGCGGTCAGCAGCTTACTGTCGCGCACCCCCGGAATCGTGCCGGACAGGAGGGGATCCACGACCACCATGCCGACGGTGACAGGTCCGGCCAGGGAACCCCGGCCGACCTCGTCGCAGCCACCCACGAGGCGGGCTCCCCCGACCGCGAGGCCGAGTTCGGTTCCCAGATCCGGCGCGGCGGGGCGTTGCCCGACCTTCGCCTTGGTGCTGGCACGTGGCATGGAGGCTACTTGCCCGCCCCGGACGCACCGGCGTCGTCGGGCACGGTGTTGAACACCTCGTGCTCCCCGTCAACGACACCCGCCCGATTCAGCGGCCACGCGATGACCGAAGCCTTGCCCTCGACCGTCTCCACATCGACGAAACCGCCCTGCGCATCGCGGTGGAAACGCGAATCCGCGGAAGCGTCGCGGTGGTCGCCCATGACCCACAGCTTTCCCTCGGGTACGTTCACCTTGAATTCCTCGTCCGATGGAGCCGCGCCGGGCCAAATGTAGGGCTCCGTCACCGGCTCGCCGTTCACGCTGAGCCGGCCATCGGACCCGCAGCACTGGACCGTGTCGCCGGGTAGACCGATCACGCGCTTGACCAGATGCTGGTCGGTGGAATCGGGCACCAGTCCCACGAACGCCAGAAAGTTCGTGACGGGGTCGGTGGGCATCGGGAGCGTCTCGCCGAGCCAGTCCTGGTCGTCGCGAAACACGACGACGTCGCCGCGGGTCAGGTCGAAGGGTCCCGGAACCATGAGGTTGACGAAGATGCGGTCGTCGATCTCGAGGGTCGGTTCCATGGAGCCGGAGGGAATGTAGAACGCGCGGAAGAAAAACGTCTTGATCACGAAGGACAACACCAGCGCGATGCCGATGACGATCAGGACCTCCTTGAGCCAACCCCACGCCCGCTCGCCGGCGGTCGGCCCGGAGGGCCCGTCCTCCCGGCTATCGGATTCCTGCTCGTTCACTGGGTGCCTTCCCTCTGAAGTGGTCCGGAGCGTTCCGGCGGCCACACGATACGGTCCACGCGTCCGATAACGCGGTCCTCCGGAATCATCCCACCGCCGGGAGCGCCGAGCAGGGCCCGCGAGTCGGTCGAGTCCGAGCGGTTGTCCCCCATGACCCAGATCCGTCCCTCGGGGACCGCCACACTGTAACGCTGTTCGCTCGGGGGTTCCCCGGCGGACAGATACGGCTCATCCAGGGCGGCGCCATTGAGGACCAGGGCCCCGTCGTCGTCACAACAGCTTATGGTGTCCCCGCCAACGGCCATGACACGCTTGACGAACACGGCGTCGTCCCCCGCCAGCCGAAGGGCGCGGAGGAGCGACCCCGCCGCGTTGTCGCGGTCGTAGGGCAACAGCGATCCGCGTCCGTCGAAGACGACGACGTCGCCCCGGGCCGGCGGATTGGAGAGATACGCCGTGCGACTGACCAGGAGGCCGTCCCCCTCCTCCAATGACGGGCGCATGGAACCGCTGCCGATGTAGTAGAAGTCCACAAAAGCCGCGCGGACCACTATCGCCAGGAGTGCCGCGGCCGCGAGCACCCACACGACGAAGCGCCAGCCCCGCGAACGGGACTGGCGCTTCGTGCGCTCTTGCGGCGAATCACTCAAGGTGGATCCTTCGGGCAAGATCATGCGCCGCGTCCGTCAGGAACGCCGCGAACAGGGCTACGGCTACTTGGAGGTGCCGAAGTCGCGCTTTTCCTTGATCTTCGCGGCCTTGCCGTGGCGATCGCGCATGTAGTACAGCTTGGCGCGGCGGACGTCGCCCTTGGCCAGGACCTCGATCTTCTCGATGATCGGGGAGTGCACGGGGAACGTGCGCTCCACGCCGACGCCGAAGGAGACCTTGCGGACCGTGAAGGTCTCGCCGACGCCCGCGCCCTGGCGGCCGAGCACGAAGCCCTGGAACACCTGGATACGGGAGTTCTTGCCCTCGACGATGTTGACGTGGACCTTGAGCGTGTCGCCCGCGCGGAACGCGGGGACGTCTGTGCGCAGCGAGGCCGCGTTGACTGAATCTAGGATCTGCATTGGATGCTACTCCTTGGGTGGACGCCGCAGGTCACCCACCGTCGACACGGTCGCGGGGCCGGCACCACGGGGGTGCCGATGACCTGCGACCGAAGATGATGTACCGGCGCTTCCGGAATCGGACGCCGATTGGCCTGACTGTTGGCGCTCTCCCCCTGCGGCAGGAGAGGGCCCAGTAGGCACAGGACATAATTCTGCCACATGCCGTGCGGGGCCGCTAATTGGCTGGCTGTTCCGATCCGTCGCCGACCGGGTTCGCCGTGGACGGGACCTTGGCGACGATCCGCCCGCCGTCGACGGCGAACCCCGCATGCCACAGGGTGTCCCGGTCGTGCCGGTTCAGTGTCGCCGGGTCCAGCCCGAGGATGAGGTCCGGCCGCCGGCGCGCGGTGCGTTCGAGCTGCTCGTTACGGCGGAATCGCGCGATCTTCCCGTGGTTCCCACCCAGCAGGACCTCCGGGACGGAGCGTCCCTGCCACTGGGCGGGCTTGGTGTAGACCGGGTATTCGAGCAGGCCATCCGAATGGGACTCCTCCACGAGCGACTCGGGGTTGCCGACGACGCCGGGGATCAGCCGCCCCACGGCCTCCACCATGGCCAGCACGGCCACCTCGCCGCCGTTGAGCACGTAGTCGCCCAAGCTCACCGGACGGACCTCGAAAGCCTCCACGGCCCACTCGAGCACGCGTTCGTCGATGCCCTCGTAGCGGCCGCACGCGAACACCAGATGCCGCCTCTCGGCCAGTTCGTGGGCCATCGCCTGGTCGAAGACGGCGCCGGCCGGAGAAGGGACAATGAGCATCGGCCTTTCCCCGGACGAGCCGGAGGACGCGGCGATGCCGGACAGGGCGGACCCCCACGGTTCCGGTTTCATCACCATGCCGGCCCCGCCGCCGTACGGAGTGTCGTCCACTGTGCGGTGGCGGTCGGACGTGTGGTCCCGCAGGTCGTGGACCCGCAGGTCCAGGAGGGATTCCCGCCGCGCCTTTCCTATCAGCGACAGGTCCAGTGCTGCGAGGTATTCGGGAAAGATGCTGACGACGTCGATGCGCACTGTTAGCGGCCGCCGCCCGCGCCGTCGTCGTCCGAGTTCAATCCGAGCAGTCCCGGGGGCGGGGTGACCACGATGAAGCCCCCGGCGACATCGACCTCGGGGACGATGGCTTCGACAAACGGCACCAGGACCTCGCTACCGTCCTCGAGCACCACGATCAGCAGGTCCTGTACCGTCTGGGTACGCAACCCGGTGACCTTGCCGACCACGTCGTCCCCGACGCGGACCTCCAGGCCTTCCAGCTCGTGCTCGTACCACGCGTCGGAGTCGTCCTCGTCCGCTTCGGCGTCGTCGGTTTCGACGAACAGCTTGGCCCCGCGGAGCGTCTCGGCCGCGTTCCGGTCCAAGGCTTCCTCGAAGGCCAGCAGGAGGATGTCCTTGTTCCACCGGGCGCCCTCGACGGTCAGCGGCCCCACGCTGTCGGGCTCCACCTCGAACACCGTGCCGGGCGCGAAGCGCTCATCGGGCGAATCTGTCATTACCTGGGCGGTGACCTCGCCCTTGATGCCGTGGGGCTTGCCAATACGTGCGACCTGCAGGCGCATGGTGTCTCCTTCGTGGACGGTTCCGCAATTGATCCTAATGGGGGCGCCGGCCCGCTGGGCGACACGGCTTAAACGCGCTGGCCCCGCACCGCGAACGGTACGGGGCCAGCATGCGGCGCGGTGGCGCCGCGGCTCTGCTACCTAGGGGCGCCGGCGGTCGGTGTCGACGACATCGACCCGCACCGGCTCGCCGTCGGCCAGTGCGGCCACGACGGTGCGCAACGATTTTGCCGTGCGCCCCTGCCTGCCGATCACGCGACCGAGGTCGTCCGGGTGGACCCGGACTTCGAGGATGTCACCGCGGCGGTTCCCCTTCAATGCGACGGCGACGTCCTCCGGGGAGTCGACGATGCCGCGCACCAGGTGATCGAGAGCCTCGGCGAGCATTGCTACTCGGCCTCGGTGGTTTCGGCTTCCGCGGCCGGGGCCTCGGTCTTCTCGGCCTTCTTGGTGATGGCCTCCGGCAGGATGACGGAACCCTTCTCCGGGACCACGAAGGCTTCCTTGGGCGCCTTGGTGCGCAAGGTGCCCTCCTGGCCCTCGATGCCCTTGTACTTCTGCCAGTCGCCCGTGATCTTCAGGATCGCGGCAACCTGCTCGGTCGGCTGGGCGCCGACGGACAGCCAGTACTGGGCCCGCTCGGAGTTGACCTCGATGAACGAGGGCTCCTCGGTGGGGTGGTACTTGCCGATCTCCTCGATGGCACGGCCGTCGCGCTTGGCGCGGGAGTCCATGATGACGATGCGGTAGAACGGGGCGCGCATCTTGCCGAAGCGCTTGAGTCGAATCTTAACGGCCACTGTAGTGGTCACTCCTGTTTCTCAACAAAGGGCGAACCCGTGTTTCTGCACCCGTGGGGCGGGCCGTACTCGTGGGTTCAGGGGACGAGATGCGCACGCGGAGAGAGGGGCCGCGCCGATCAAGTACCCTGCCATTATGCCAGAGGTTCCCGCCGGCCGCGAACCGCCGCTCCGGTGGCGGTCAGCGGGCGGACAGGACGGGGGACGTCTCCGGCAGGGAGGGCATTAGTGCCCGCGGAGGAACGATGTTGCCGGGAGCGGAAGCGGGCGTGGCCTCCCTTCCGTCCTCCAATTCGGCCACGGAGCCCAGTTCGAGCGCGCTCAGGCCGGCAGCGGCCAACGCGGCCTGGTCCGAACCCAGCCACTCCCCCAGGCCGTCCGGACCCATGAAGCGGGCGGTGAGCGTTCCGCCGTCGGCCGTGAAGCCGTCGGCGTCCGTGGCCCACGATCCGCCGTCGTACAGCAGGTTCTCCGAACCGCCGCCGTCCGCCCGGCGGAAGTCCTGCGCGAGGAGCCGGCCGACAGTCGCCTCCAAGGCGAGCCGCCGCAGGCCCGCCCCGACGGTCTCCCGCGGGGACTCGTCGGCGCGAACCGCTCCCCCGGGAAGGGACCAGCCGTCGGGTGTCCGGATCAGCAGAACCGCGCCGTCGCGCCGCCGCAGGAGCACGTGCGCCGCTACCCGGTGGCGCCAGCGCGCGCTCAGGAAGCCGTCGAGTGCCTGCAGCCCCGCCACGTGGGGGCTACTTCCCGAGGAACTTGTCGAAGCCCTTGGGCAGGTTCAGGCTGGCCGGATCGAAGTCCTGGTCGGTCGCCTGTCCGCCGAAAGCCGCCCCCGTCGGCGCGGGCTTGCGGTTCTTGGACTCGAGTTCCGCCTGCGCGGCCTTGGCCGGATTGCCGAACTTCTGCTGCTTCTTCTTGTTCCCGCCCTTGGCCGACGACTTGCGGCCGCGCCCCGGGGCGCCGGGCATGCCGGGCATTCCGCCGCCGGCGGCCATCCGCTTCATCATCTTCTGCGCCTCGGCGAAGCGCTCCAGCATCTGGTTGACCTCCGAGACCTGGACGCCGGAGCCCTTGGCGATGCGGGCGCGGCGCGAACCGTTGATGATCTTCGGCGCCATGCGCTCGTGCATGGTCATCGACCTCACGATCGCCTCGATGCGGTCGATCTGGCGCTCGTCGAACTGCTCCAACTGCTGCCGCGACACCTGGGCGCCGGGCATCATGGTGAGCATCTTCTTGAGCGAGCCCATCTTCTTGATCTGCTGCATCTGCGCGAGGAAGTCCTCGAGCGTGAAGTCCTCCCGGTCGGCGAACTTCTTCGCCATCCGCTCTGCCTCGTCCTTGTCCCAGGACTTCTCCGCCTGCTCGATGAGCGTGAGGACGTCACCCATGTCCAGGATCCTGCTGGCCATGCGGTCCGGGTGGAAGACCTCGAAGTCGTCCAGGGATTCGCCCGTGGAGGCGAACATGACGGGCTTGCCGGTGATGGACGCGACGGACAGCGCCGCGCCGCCGCGCGCGTCGCCGTCGAGCTTCGAGAGCACGACGCCGGTGAAGTTGACGCCCTCGTTGAACGCCTGGGCCGTGTTGACCGCGTCTTGGCCGATCATCGCGTCGATGACGAACAGGACCTCGTCCGGGTTGACCGCCGCACGGATGTCGGCGGCCTGGCGCATCAGTTCCTCGTCGATGCCGAGGCGTCCGGCGGTGTCGACAATGACGACGTCGTGCAGTTTCGCGCGCGCCTCGGCGACGCCGTCGCGGGCCACCGAAACCGGGTCGCCCGTGGCGGACTCGAATTCGGAACTCACACCCGGGTGCGGCGCGTACACAGGCACGCCCGCGCGCTGGCCGTTGACCTGCAGCTGCTTGACGGCGTTGGGTCGCTGCAGGTCGCAGGCCACCAGCAGGGGCGCGTGCCCCTGGGACTTGAGGTGCTTGGCCAGCTTGCCGGCCAGCGTGGTCTTGCCGGCGCCCTGGAGGCCGGCCAGCATGATGACGGTCGGCGGGTTCTTCGCCAGGTTCAGGCGCCGGGTCTCCCCACCGAGGATGCGCACGAGCTCGTCGTTGACGATCTTCACGACCTGCTGCCCGGGGTTCAGCGACTGGCTGACCTCCAGGCCCAGCGCACGTTCCTTGACGTGGGCGGCGAACTCCCGGACCACGGGGACGGCCACGTCGGCGTCGAGCAGGGCACGGCGGATCTCGCGGACGGTGCCGTCGACGTCGGCCTCGGACAGCCGGCCCTTGCCGCGCAGGTTCTTGAACGTCGCTGTGAGGCGGTCGGAGAGTGAATTGAACACGTGCCGTGCACTTCTTTCGGTTGGCGGTACTGCGGGAAACACCCGCCGGACTCAACATGCAAGGCTACCAAGTTCGGCAGGCATTCGATCCCAAAGAGTGGCAAGGTGGAGATTGTGAGCGAGGAACAGAACCCCAAGGTCCAAACACTTCTCATCCTCGGCGCCTCGGGCGACCTGACCGGTCGGCTGTTGCTGCCCGGCCTGGCGCGCCTCGTCGCGACCGGCCGCGTTCCCGATACGGCGCTGGCCGCAGCGGGCTCGCCTGACTTCACGGCGGAGGACTGGGCCGACCGCGTCGCTGAAACCTTCGGCGAGGCCAAGGCCAAGGCGCACGACGACGGCGCCCGGGACCTCGACCGGATGGCGGCCGGTAGCAGCTACCGGGCGCTGGACGTGACGGCGCCCGGGGAACTCGCGGGTCTGCTCGCCGAGTTGGAGGGGCCCGTCGCGGTCTACTTCGCGCTGCCCCCGGCGGTGAGCCAGCGGGCCTGCGAGGTGCTCCGGCCGGAGGAGGTCCCGGCGGGGACGTCGTTCGTGATGGAGAAGCCCTTCGGCTCCAGCGCGGCATCGGCCAGGGAACTGACAGCCACGCTGACCCGACTGGTGCCCGAGGGAAACATCCACCGAGTCGACCACTTCCGCGGCAAGGCAACGGTCTTCAACATCCTCGGCCTGCGCTTCGCGAACCGCTTCCTGGAGCCGCTGTTCAGCAACGAGCACGTGGCGAAAATGGAGATTTTCTACGACGAGGAACTCGCCTTGGAGGGCCGCGCGGGCTACTACGACAAGGCGGGCGCGCTGCGGGACATGATCCAGTCCCACCTGCTGCAGATCCTCGCGCTGCTGACGCTCAACGCGCCGGCCACCCTGGGTGAGCGCGACCTGCGGGACCACATAGGTTCCGTGCTGCGCGCAGCCGCCGTGCCGGAGGACTTCGCCAACAGCACCCGCCGCGCCGTCTACACGGCCGGAACCAGCGGCGACCGCTCCATCCCCGACTACGTCGCCGAAGACGGGGTGGATCCCGCCCGCGGCACGGAGACCCTCGCCGAGATCGAGGTCCGGATCAACAACGCGCGCTGGGCCGGGGTTCCGTTCATCCTCCGTTCGGGCAAGGCACTGGGCCGCAAGCGCAAGGAGGCCGTCATCACCTTCAAACCCGTCGCCCACCTTCCGGGTGGCTTCAAGGGCTGCGACTTCCCGACGCGCCTGCGGATCGGTTTCGGACCAGACACCCTGGACCTGGAACTGGACGTCAACGGCCCCGGCGACCTGTTCACGTTGGACCGGATCGATCTCACCGCCGAGCTCAACAGTCCGGACCTGTTGCCCTACGGCGAGGTCCTGCTCGGGGTCCTGTCCGGCGATGCGACGCTCTCGGTGCGCGGGGACACCGCCGAGGAGTGCTGGCGCATCGTCGAGCCGGTCCTCGCCGCCTGGGCCGCCGACGAGGTGCCGCTGGAGACGTACCCGGCCGGCTCCGACGGGCCCGATTCCTGGGCCACCAGTGCGCCGCCGCCGGCTCAGGGAGGCAAGCCCACCGCAGGTTGAGTCGGCACACGACGACGGCGGGTCCGCCACCGTTCCACCGGTGACGGACCCGCCGTCGTTCCCCACCTGCTTGCCCGCCGTCGGTGCGGGCGGCTAAAGGGCCGCGTCCCCGCGCTCACCCGTCCGGACACGGACCGTGTCCTCGACGCCGACGACCCAGACCTTGCCGTCCCCGGCCCGGCCGGTGTTGGCGGTCGCGACCAGGACATCGACGATGTCACCCGCCCACTCGTCGCTGACCAAAACCTCCACCCGCACCTTGGGAAGCAGGTCCACGGTGTACTCGGCTCCGCGGTAGACCTCGGTGTGTCCACGCTGCCGTCCGTAGCCACTGGCCTGGCTGATGGTGAGTCCCTGGACGCCGTAGCTTTCGAGCGCGCCGCGGATGGCGTCCAGCTTGTCCGGACGAACGATTGCCGTTACGAGTTTCATGCGTTGGTCACTTCCTTCTGGTGCGACTTCAGGTGGCCGGAGGTCGCCGGATGCGGAACAAAGGTGCCGGAGGAGGTCCCCAGCCCACCGAACTCGTATCCGGTCTCGGCATGTTGGGTGAGGTCGACGCCCGTGGACTCGTCCTCCGCGTCGATGCGGAAACCCATGGTCTTGTGGATGGCCAATCCGATGATCAGGGTCATGACCGCGGTGAAGGCGATCGACACGACGGCAGCGACGGTCTGCGCCCCCAGCTGCGCGGGGCCGCCGCCGTAGAAGAGGCCTCCGCCGGCGCCCTCGGCCGGAAGCGCGATGAAGCCGAGGGCCAGGGTCCCCACCAGGCCGGAGACGAGGTGGACGCCGACGACGTCGAGCGAATCGTCATATCCCCACTTGTATTTCAACCCGACCGCGAGGGCCGACAGGACGCCAGCCAGGATCCCCAGCCCGATCGCGCCGGACGGCGAGACGTTGGCGCAGGCCGGGGTGATGGCCACGAGACCGGCCACGACGCCGGAGGCGGCGCCCAGCGATGTGGGGCGCCCGTCGCGGATGCGTTCGGTCGCGATCCAGGCGAGCATCGCGGCGGCGGGTGCCACCAGGGTGTTGATCCAGATCAGGCCGGCTTCCTCGGCGGTGCCGGCGGCGCCGCCGTTGAAGCCGAACCAGCCGAACCACAGCAGCGCGGCACCGAGCATCACGAACGGGATGTTGTGCGGGCGCTGGCCGGGGTCGCGGCCAAAGCCCTTGCGCTGGCCGAGGATCAGGGCCAAGACCAGGCCGGCAACGCCGGCGTTGATGTGCACCACGGTGCCGCCCGCGAAGTCGATGGCCTCTCCGGCCCAGCCGCCGATGGCGCCCTCGGCGCTCAGCAGGCCGCCGCCCCAGACCCAGAAGGCCAGTGGCGCGTAGACGAGCGTCACCCAGATCGGAACGAACACGGTCCAGGCGCCGAACTTCGCGCGGTCCGCGATCGAACCGGAGATGAGTGCGACGGTGATGATGGCGAACGTGGCTCCGTAGCCGGCACCGATCAGGTCCTCCGTGCCGATCAGCGATTCCATGCCGAATTGAGTGAACGGGTTTCCGAAGAGCCCGCCGACGCTGTCCCCGCCGCCGGCCATCGAGTTGCCCCAAAGAACCCACACGACGCCGGCGATGCCGATCGCCGCGAAGCTCATCATCATCATGTTCAGCACACCCTTGGCGCGGGTCATGCCGCCGTAGAAGAATGCCAGTCCCGGGGTCATGAGCAGCACCAGGGCCGCGCATACCATCATCCAGACGTGACCTGCGGTCAGATCCATGTCCGTCCTCCTGTGTATTCGACGCGGGTCGTATCCCGCCTTTACACAAGGTTGTCGTCGGCATGTTTCGCCCGGCGCGTGCCGCCGTTTCGGCCGCGTTACGGTGACGGCGGCCACGTAAAAAGAACGTGGCCGCCGTGTTTCGCGCAGGTTTCGCCGGTTGCCCCGGCGCGGATCCTCAGTCCAGCAAGGCGTCGACGAAGTCCTCGGCGTCGAACGGCGCGAGGTCGTCCGGCCCCTCGCCCAGGCCGATCAGCTTGACCGGGACGCCCAGCTGGCGCTGGATCGCAACAACGATCCCGCCCTTGGCCGTGCCGTCCAGCTTGGTCAGCACGATCCCCGTGACGTTGACGACCTCGGAGAACACGCGTGCCTGGTTCAGGCCGTTTTGCCCGGTGGTGGCGTCCAGTACCAGGAGCACCTCGTCGACGGAGGCCTGTTTCTCGACCACCCGCTTGATCTTCCCCAGCTCGTCCATGAGGCCCACCTTGTTCTGCAGGCGCCCGGCGGTGTCGATCATGACGACGTCGACCTCCTGCTCGATGCCCGCCCGCACCGCCTCGAAGGCGACGGAGGCCGGATCCGCTCCATCGACGTCGGACTTGACGGTGGGGACCCCGACGCGAGACCCCCAGGTGGCCAGCTGCTCGGCCGCGGCCGCGCGGAACGTGTCGGCGGCCCCGAGCAGCACGTCCTTGTCCTCCGCGACGAGAACGCGGGCGATCTTGCCTATGGTGGTGGTCTTGCCCACGCCGTTGACGCCGACGACCATGATAATGCTCGGCCGGGCGCCCTGGCGGGTGGAAACCAGAGAGCGTTCCATGGTGGGATCCACGAGTTTGACCAGTTCCTCGCGGAGCATCAGCCGAACCTGTTCGGGATCCCGGTGGCCCTCCACCTTGACCCTCGCGCGCAGGGCGTCGATGAGCTCAAGCGTGGGTGCGGTGCCGAGGTCAGCCATGAGCAGCGTTTCCTCGATCTCGTCCCAGACGTCCTCGTCGATGTCGTCGCGGGACAGCAACGCCAGCAGGCCCTTGCCCAAGGCGTTGTTTGACTTGGCCAACCGGGCGCGCAGGCGGGCGAGGCGGCCCAGCACGGGGGCGGGCACGTCGACGGGAACGGTCTCGACGCCGGCAGGCTCCTCGACCAGCGTCGGGTCTTCGAACGGCACCTCTCGGCCACCAGGCTCCTCGGCCTCCGCCGGGCGTTCCGGGGTCGGTGCCTCGCGATCCTCGACCAGCGTGCCGCCGGTGGGGGGATCGTTTGCGTCGCGGGTCGTGGGGTAGGTTCCGGGGGGCGTCTTCCGACCGCGCAGGAAGAAGGCCGCCCCGGCGCCGATCACCAGGAAGACGGCGACGGCGACAACGATGAGTATGAGCTGATCTGTAGGCACGCACCCAGCTTATCCACGGACGCGCTCCTCCCGTGGGCGCCCATTAGAATCGTCGGGATATGAAGAACCCCCCACGCACCGTGTCGCAGGAGCCGATCCCGCGCGTTCCGGGCGAGATCAAGGTCCTCATCGGCGCGGCCTTCGTCATTGCCATCGGGTTCGGACTGATCGCGCCGATCCTGCCTCAGTACGCGCTCAGCTTCGACGTCGGCATTGCCGCAGCCGGGTTCATCGTCAGCGTCTTCGCCATGACGCGGCTGGCGTTCGCGCCCCTGAGCGGACGCCTCACGGACAAGCTCGGCGAACCGTTCGTCTATGTCGGCGGCGTGCTGACCGTGGCGGTCTCGACGATCCTGTGCGGCTTCGCGGCCGACTACCAGCAACTACTGGTGTTCCGCGCCCTTGGTGGCATCGGCTCGACGATGTTCACCGTCTCGGCCATGTCGCTCATGGCGCGCCTGGCGCCGCCGGCCATCCGGGGCAGGATCTCCGGCTACTACGCCGGCGCCTTCCTCAGCGGAAGCATCGCCGGTCCGGTCATCGGCGGCCTGCTCGCGGGCCTCGGATACCGCCTCCCCTTTTTCATCTACGGCGGCGCCTTGGTGGTGGCCGCGGCGATCGTCTATTTCTCCCTCCTTGGCGTGCGGGGCCGGCGCGGCCCCCGGCGAGACACCCGGCCCACCATGCCGCTCAAGGAGGCCCTCGCATCCCCGGTATTCCGGGCGGCCCTCGCTTCCGGATTCGCCAACGGGTGGTCCACCTTCGGCGTGCGGGTGGCCTTGGTGCCCCTCTTCGCCGCCCAGGCGTTCGACAACGGCATCGCCTGGGCCGGTGTCTCGCTGGCCCTGTTCGCGGTCGGCAACGGCGCTGCGCTCACTGTCGCCGGAAGGCTGACTGATTCCTACGGACGGCGGATCCCGATCATGGCCGGCCTCGGCGTTGGATCGGTGGCGATGGCCGGAATCGGCCTCACGGAAAACGTCGCGCTGTTCATCGCATTGTCCATCGTCGCCGGTGCCGGGATCGGCATGATGAACCCGGCCCAGCAGGCCGCCGTCGCCGACGTCGTGGGGCAGGAGGCCAACGGCGGCAAGGTGCTGGCCGCCTTCCAGATGGCCTCCGACTCCGGCGCCATCCTCGGTCCGGTGGTGGCGGGACTGTTGGCGGACCAGTTCGGCTACGGCGTCGCATTCGGGTTGACCGGCCTCATCGGCATCGCCGGCGCCGCGGCCTGGCTCAGGACCCCGCCGCGGGCGACCCCCGCCGTCCGTCCCCCGTCTTGACGGGTCGGGGAACCACGTCGGGGCGCTCCAACCGCTGGCTGATCACGGTGGAAACCCCGTCGCCGCGCATCGTCACCCCATACAGCGCGTCGGCGACCTCCATGGTGCGCTTCTGGTGGGTGATGACGATCAGCTGGCTGGTTTCGCGCAGCTCTTCGAAGACGGTGATGAGCCTGCCGAGGTTTGTGTCGTCCAGAGCGGCCTCCACCTCGTCCATCACATAGAACGGCGAGGGCCTCGCCTTGAAGATCGCCACCAGCAGTGCGACGGCGGTCAGCGACCTCTCCCCGCCCGAAAGCAGCGAGAGCCGCTTGATCTTCTTGCCCGCGGGGCGGGCCTCCACCTCGATGCCCGTGCCGAGCATGTCCTCGGGGTCGGTCAGCACCAGACGGCCCTCGCCGCCCGGGAACAACCGGCCGAAAACACGCTCGAACTGGGCGGCCGTGTCGGCGAAGGCCTCGCCGAAGACCTGCTGTACGCGCTCGTCGACGTCCTTGATGATGTCGAGCAGGTCCTTCCGGCTGGATTTGAGGTCCTCCAGTTGGGTTGCGAGGAAGCCGTGCCGGTCCTCGAGCGCGGCGAACTCCTCCAGGGCCAGCGGGTTGACCTTGCCCAGCGAAGCGAGATCCCGTTCGGCCCGCTTCAGCCGTTTCTCCTGTTCGGCGCGGACGAACGGCGTCCCGGTTTCGGCCTCCGGAAGATCCTCCCCGTCGTCGTCGACCCTCTGCCGCAACGACGCCCACTTGTCCGCCCCACCCACAGGGGCGGGAACGAGGCGGTGCGGCCCGTAGTTGGCCAGAAGATGGTCCGGGGACAGGCCGAGTTCCTCGATGGAACGGTTCTCCAGCGACTCGATCCGCGAACGTTGCTGTGCCCGGGCCAGTTCGTCGCGGTGGACCACGTCCTTCATCCGCGCGAATTCGGCGGCCAAGGCCTCCGTTTCGGACCGCGCGGCGGCCAAACGGACCTCGATGCCGGATCGGATCTCCTCGGCGGCCTCGCGTTCGGCCGCCGCGGCCTCCAGCGAGACCGCGACGTGTGCCAGGGCCCGCACGACGCCGGCGCCGACGGCACCCGCGCGGGCCGCCTGCACCCGCCGGACCTCGGCGCGCCGCTCGGCCTCCCGGCGCGCACGCCGTTCGGTGTCCGCGGCCCGTCGGAGCGATTCGATGCGTCCGCGCAGGCCCGACGCCTGGTCCTCGGTGGCCCGCAGCGCCAACCGTGCCTCGAGTTCGCCCTGGCGCGCCGCGGTTGCCGCTGCGGCCAGTGCGTCGCGTTCGCCAGTCGCCGGTTCCTCCTCCACGGGCGACTGCCGCGCCGCTTCGAATCGCTCGATGGCCGCGGCCAGTTCCTCCTGGCCCCGGGCGATTTCGGACGCCGCAGCGTCGGCCTGGTCGGCAAGGCGCGCGCGCTCGCCGTCGGTCTGGCGCAGCACGGATCCCAACTCGCCGAGCCGCTCGGCCACGGCCGAGATCCGGGCGTCCGATTCGTGCAGCCGTGCCAGCGCGGCGTCGCGCCGCGAGCGTGCGGCGGTTGCGCGACCGTCCAGTTCCGCGGCCTCGAAGCGCAGGCGTTCGACCTCGGCGACGGCTTCGGCCAGCCGCGCCTCGGTGTCCTCCACGGCCGCCTGCTGTTCGATCAGCGAGGTCCCCCTTCCGGATCCACCGGCCGCCCCGGCGGCCGAGAAGACGTCCCCACCCCGCGTCACGACCGTCCACTCGGGATCGGCGATGACGACGCCGGGGGCAGCCGCCGCGTCGTCCACCACGGCCGTGCGGCCCAGCAGGCGCGCCACGGCATTCGCCATCCGGGAATCGCAGGTCACGAATTCCAACAACGGCCGCGCCGGGGCCGTCGGCCGGGTACCGTGCGGTGCAGGCGCTGGAGCGTCTGCGAACAAAAGGTGGACGCGGCCGCCGTCGTCGTCACGGAGGGACCCAAGCACCGCCCCGGCGGCCTCCAGGTGTTCGGCGGTGAGCGCCTCGGCGTGCTGGCCCAGGGCCGCCGCAACGGCCGTCTCGTATCCGGGCGCCACCACGAGTTCGGCCGAGATCCGTCCTCCGATGCCACGCGTTGCGCTCCGCAGGACGTCCTCGGTGGCGTCGCGTCGGCTCAGCCCGGACCGCAAGGCCTCCAACCGCGCCGCGAGGGCTCCGCGCTCGACCTCGGCGCCCTGCCCGCGGGCGCGCAGGTCATCGAGCAGGGATTCCAACTCCCGGAGCTCCTTCTCCGCCTCCTCGAAGTCGGTGTCCAGGCCTTCCTCGCCCTCTTCGACGCCGGCGGCGCGCTGCTCGAGAACGGTGAACTCCACTTCCGCCGCGCGGCGCCGAGCCGCCACGGCCTCGCGTGCAGCCTGCAACCTGCCGAGTTCTCCCTCCGCCGAGTCGACGCGGGATCTGACGGCGCCCACGTGACCCGCAAGCCTGGCCAGTCCCTCGCGCCGGTCGGCGGCGGCGCGCAGCAACGTCGTCAGGCGCCGCTCCTCGGCCATGGCGGACTCCTCCGCGGCCGCACGCCCGGCCACCGCTGACTCGAGGTCCGCCCGCCGCGCGGCCGTTTCACCGTCCAAGGAGGCGAGTTCCTCCTCCAGCCGTCCGGCCTGGTCGCGCAGCCGGTCCGGATCCCGGACCGGATCCCGGACCGGATCGGGCGATTGCGGTTCGGCGGATCCCAAGAGTCGAACGCGTTCGGACGCCAAGGCACCCAGGGAGTTCAGGCGTTCGCGGGCCGCGTCGATCCGATACCAGTTGTCGCGGGCCGCGTTCACGGCCGGTGTCGCGCGGCCCGCCGCCAGCTCGAGTTCGGCCAGGTCGCCGCGGGCCGCGTCCAGCCGCCCGGCCACCTCCGTCTGGCGTGTTTTGAGGGCCTCTTCTTCGGCGAGGTCCCGGTCCAGCGCCTCGTTCAGCGACGCGAGATCGTCGGCAAGCAGACGCGCCCTGGCGTCGCGGACCTCGAATTGGACGGCCTGCGCGCGGCGCGCCACCTCGGCTTGGCGCCCCAAGGGTGCCAGTTGCCGCCGTACCTCGGCCGTCAGGTCCTGGAGCCTGTTGAGGTTCCCCTGCATGGCCTCCAGCTTGCGGACCGTCTTTTCCTTGCGTCGGCGGTGTTTGAGGATGCCCGCGGCCTCCTCGATGAATCCGCGGCGGTCGTCGGCCGTGGCGTGGAGGATACGGTCCAGCTGCCCTTGGCCGACGATGACATGCATCTCGCGGCCGAGCCCGGAATCCGAGAGCAACTCCTGGATGTCAAGCAGTCGGCAGGCGGAGCCGTTGATGGCGTACTCAGAGCCACCGGTCCGGAACAGCGTCCGGGTGATGGTGACCTCCGCATACTCGATCGGCAGGGTGCCGTCGGCATTGTCGATGGTCAGGGACACCTGCGCCCGGCCCAGCGGGGGGCGTCCCGACGTCCCGGCGAAGATGACGTCATCCATCTTTCCGCCGCGGAGCGTCTTCGCGCCCTGCTCCCCCATGACCCACGCCAAGGCGTCCACAACGTTGGACTTGCCGGAGCCGTTCGGCCCGACCACCGCCGTGACACCGGGCTCGAAGTCGAATGTCGTGGCGGAGGCAAAAGACTTGAACCCGCGGACGGTAAGGGACTTCAGGTGCACTGGCGTGGTTCCTGGCGGTGGGGCGCGGCGGGCGCGCGGGACATTTGGACACCACCAATCTACTGCCGATCGCGCCCGGCACCCCGTTCCCGGAACACCGGGGGGCTTTGGCGGCGCGTGGTTTATGCCGTCTGCTGGATGTGCGGGATCCACGCCGTGCGTGCATAGTTAAGGTCTTGGGCAATACGTCGCCGGTCGCCGTGCGTTCGGGCGAACCACACCAACTGGACGAAGGCTTGATATTGAACGGCAATGCAACGTTCCGACACAACAACTCCGCGGTCCTGGCTGTCACGGGCGTGGAGGCGCCGGTGGTGGTCAGCTCGGACGACTTCGATCGCCGGCTGGAACCGAGCCTCAAGAGGCTGAAGCTGTCGCGCCGTTTGTTGGAACGCGTCGCCGGAGTCAGTGAACGCCGGTGGTGGCCCGCGGGGACGGGCTTCGACGACGCCGCCATCGAAGCCGGATCCAAGGCGCTGGCGGAGGCCGGGATCGAAGCGGGCCAAGTGGGGCTGTTGATTAACACCTCCGTCACGCGCCGCAACCTGGAGCCGTCCGTGGCCGTGAAAGTCCATCACGGTCTGGGGTTGCCGTCCTCGGCCATGAACTTCGATCTGGCCAACGCCTGCCTCGGATTCGTCAACGGCATCACGCTGGCAGCGAACATGATCGATTCGGGCCAAATCAAATATGCCCTCATCGTGGCCGGCGAAGACTCGCAAATCGCGCAGGAACCGACCTTCGAACGACTCAACCGCGAGGACTCGACCAGGGACGACTACCTGCGCGAATTCGCCACCCTGACGCTCGGCTCCGGTGCCGCGGCGGCCGTGATCGGTCCCGCGGACCGGCACCCCGGATCTCACCGGATCATCGGCGGGGTGTCGCGGGCCGGCACGGAACACCACGAACTCTGCGTGGGCGGCCCGGACGGCATGTACACCGACACCAAGGGCCTGTTGGACAACGGGCTCGAGCTCGTCGTCGGCGCCTGGAACGAGGCCCACGCGAGCGGTTGGGACTGGCGCTCCATGGACCGCTACGTCACGCACCAGGTGTCCAACTCCTACACCAACGCGATCATCAAGGCGGTGGACCTGGCTCGCGACCGCGTACCCATCACCTTCCCCAAGTGGGGCAACGTGGGACCGGCGTCGCTCCCCATGACGCTGGCCCAGGAATCGGGTTCGCTCCATCCCGGAGACAGGGTGCTGTGCATGGGGGTCGGATCGGGGCTCAACACCGCCATGCTGGAACTGGCGTGGTAGCAGCCTGGCCCGGCGTGCGGCCGGAATGGTCCCGGCGCGTTTGGGTGCCGTCCACCGCGGCCGCCTCCGCCGTCGGCGCCGTCCACGAATGGCACCTGCTGGACAACGGCGCGGAGTTGGCCCGGCGCGGCCTGGAACCTGCCGGCACCCTGTTGTGCGTGCATGGCAATCCCACCTGGTCCTACCTATGGCGCGGACTGATCGCGGCCGCCACCGACGCGCCCGCCCCGTGGCGGGTCGTCGCCGTGGACCAGCTGGACATGGGCTACTCGGAGCGCACCGGGGCCTTCCGCAGGCTTGACGACAGGGTCGCGGACCTGACGGACCTGACGGCGGCACTGGGCCTCGAAGGTCCCGTGGTGAGCGTCGGCCACGACTGGGGCGGCCTCGTCTCGCTGGGCTGGGCCCTGCGGCATCCCGGACAGCTGGCCGGTGTCGTCCTGACCAACACGGCCGTCCACCCCGCCAGCTCCGACGTCCCGGCCGTGCTCCGCCCGGCCCTGCACCCGGCAGTCCACCCATGGGGAACCACCGGCGGCACAGCGTTCCTCGACGTCACGTACGCCCTCGCCCGGCCGCGCCTTTCCCGCGAGGTGCGCGCGGCGTTTCGCGCGCCCTATGCGACAGCGGCACTGCGCGTCGGCATCGGCAACTTCGTGGCGGACATCCCCGCGACGCCCACACATCCCAGTTGGAGCGCCCTCGAACGGATTGCCGACGGCGTCCGCGGCCTCGACGTTCCCGCCCTGTTGCTCTGGGGTCCGCGCGATCCGGTGTTCTCCGACCGCTACCTGCGCGACCTGATGGATCGGCTTCCCCACGCGGATGTCCACCGCTTCGAGGGCGCCGGGCACCTGCTGCCCGAGGACCGGGACATCGCCGTCCCGGCTCTCGCATGGCTGGGACTGAACGTTGCAGCACGGGAATCCGGGACGGACCGCGCGGCGTCACCGCCGCAGGCCGCCGCCGCACCGGCGGCGCCCGCGCGCGAAACCGAAGGGGTTCCCGCGTTCCGGCCGATGCTCGCCGAACTCGACGCACGACGCGACGGCGGCGGCCCGGCCGTCGTCGACATGGTCCCGGGGAAATCCGGGCAGCCGGGTACCGCCAGCCTGAGCTGGTCGGAACTGGCGGCGCGGGTCGACTCCCTCGCGCGCGGGCTGGCGTCCGTGGGCGTCTCCGCCGGCGACAGGGTGAGCCTGCTGGTGCCACCCGGCAGGGATCTCACGTGTCTGATCTACGCGTGCCTGCGCCTCGGCGCCGTCGTCGTCGTTGCCGACGCCGGGCTGGGCGCGGTTGGCCTCGGGCGCGCGGTCAAGGGTGCCGGACCGAAGTATCTGGTGGGCATCGAACGCGCCCTCGCCGCGGCGCGCGCGTTCGGATGGCCAGGCACGCGCATTTCGGCCACGCGGCTGGGAAAAACGCGCAGCGGGCTCCTCGGCACCAAACATTCCCTGCCCGGCCTGCTGGAACGAGGTGCCGCAGCCGGCAACGGTTCGGAGCCGTTCGCTCCGGCGGGCGCCGACGACGACGCCGCGATCCTGTTCACGTCGGGATCCACGGGCCCCGCGAAGGGCGTGGTCTACACCCAACGCCAGCTCGCCGCCATGCGGGACACCATTCGACACACCTACGGCATCTCCCCGGGTTCCGCCCTGGTCGCCGGCTTCGCCCCGTTCGCCCTGCTGGGACCGGCCCTAGGCGCCACCTCGGTGACGCCAGACATGGACGTGACGGCGCCGCGCACGCTGACGGCCGCAGCATTGGCGGACGCGGCGTCGGCCATCGACGCGACCGTGGTTTTCGCCTCCCCCGCCGCGCTGGCGAACGTGGACGCGACCGCCGGGGCGCTGGACGACCCCGGACGGCAAGCCCTGGCCCGCGTTTCCCTGGTGCTCTCCGCCGGCGCCCCCATTCCGGAAAGCCTGCTGGACCGCATCCAGCGGCTGATTCCCGCGGCGACCTTGCACACGCCCTACGGAATGACCGAGGCGCTGCCGGTCACGGACATCGACCACGCGGGCATCCGCGCCGCCGGGGCGGGCAACGGGGTCTGCGTCGGGCTGCCCGTCTCCGGAGCCAGCGTCGCCATCGCCCCCCTGGACGACGACGGGGCGGCGTCAGGCGCTCCGTCCACCCGGGCGGGGGGCACCGGGGAGATCCTCGTCTCGGCGCCGCATGTCAAGGACCGCTACGACCGGCTCTGGATCACCGAGCGTGAGAGCTCCTCGCTCCCCGGCTGGCACCGCACCGGGGACGTGGGCCACCTCGATGCCGCGGGACGGCTCTGGGTGGAAGGCCGGCTCGGGCACATCCTGACCACCGCGGGCGGGGTCCGCACTCCCGTGGCCGCGGAGCTTGCCGCGGCCGCCGTGCCCGGCGTCGGGCGCGCCGCCGTCGTGGGCGTGGGACCGGCTGGAATCCAGGCCGCCGTCGTCGTGCTGGAGACGGATCGGCCCGCAAAGACCGCCGGCAGGGCCGCGGACGCGCTCGGCGCGGCCGTGCGCACCGCCGTGGTCACGGCGACGGGTCTCGAGGTTGCCGCGGTGCTGGCCGTACCGCGGCTGCCGACCGACGTGCGGCACAACTCGAAGGTCGACCGGGCGGCGGTGGCCGGGTGGGCCACCGCCGCGTTGGCCGGAGGAAAGGCCCCGAGGCTGTGACGCCGGATCCCCTCCCCGGGCACGGCCGGGACGTCCTGGTCACCGGAGCCAGCGGCATGCTCGGCGGCGCCGTGGTCCGGCTGCTGGCATCGCAGGGGCACCGGGTCCAAGCGTTCCAACGGCGGGCGGCGGGCGGGCCCGCGGCGTCGCACCGGGGCTCCGTCACGGACCCGGATGCCGTCGCACGCGCCGTGGCCGGCGTCGACGCGGTGATCCACCTCGCGGCCAAGGTGTCCTTCTCCGGACGCTGGGACGAGTTCGCCGCGACAAATATCGAGGGAACCCGCAACGTGGTCGCGGCCGCGCGCGATGCCGGGGTCCGGGACCTCGTGTTCGTGTCGTCCCCCTCAGTGGCCCACTTCGGATCCGCGATCGCCGGCGCGGACGCGGAACCGGCCGACCCGGTTCGGGCCCGCGGCCACTACGCGCGTTCCAAGGCCGCCGCGGAGCTGCTGGCGCTGGGTGCGGACACGCCGTCGTTCCGTGTGGCGGCCGTCCGGCCGCACATTGTGTGGGGCCCCGGCGACACACAGCTGGTGGAGCGGGTACTGGACCGCGCCCAGGCGGGGCGGCTTCCCCTCCTCGACGGCGGAACCGCGCTGATCGACACGACGTACGTCGACAATGCCGCGGCCGCGATCGTTCGCGCCCTCGCACGCATGGATCACGCGCACGGACGGGCCCTGGTGGTGACCAACGGCCAGCCCCGGCCCGTCGGGGACCTCCTGGGCGGCATTTGCCGCGCCGGCGGCGTCGCGGCCCCGAGCCGGAACGTGTCGGGTCGACTTGCACGGGCGGCGGGGTCCCTGGTGGAGACGGCCTGGACGCTGGCCGGGGACCGCGGCTGGGTCCGGGACGAACCGCCGATGACCCGCTTCCTCGCCGAACAGCTCTCAACGTCCCACTGGTTCGACCAGCGCGAGACCCGCAGGATCCTGGATTGGACACCGGAGGTCGGACTTGACGAGGGTCTGCGGCTGCTGGCCGCCCACTACGGAGGGACCGCCCCCGGTGCGGCCACTGACGGCGCGGAGAACACCGACCACAACACCGGAGGATGAGCATGGACGCCCTGAAGGCACTGGACACCTGGCCCGTCGAACACGCCGCGGCCGCGGTGGTTGACGCCGACGGTAGGACCATCGCATCCCACGGCGACGGCGCGCGGACCTTCCGCCTCGCGTCGGTGACCAAGCTGTTGAGCGCGTACGCCACGCTCGCCGCCGTGGAGGAGGGCGCGCTGGAACTCGACCAGCCGGCCGGTCCGGACGGATCCACGGTCCGCCATCTCCTCGCCCACACCTCGGGCTACGACTTCGCGGAGCGCAAGGTGCGTGCCGCTCCCGGTGAACGCCGGATCTACTCGAACGCCGGATTCGAGGTGTTGGCCGAGACGCTGGAGGCCTCGGCCGGTTTCCGTTTCGCCGACTACCTCGACGAGGCGGTCCTGAGCCCCCTGGGCATGACCGCGACGCGGCTGGAGGGTTCCGCCGCCGCCGGGGCCGTGTCCACCGTGGAGGACCTCGCCCGCTTCGCGGCCGAGCTCCAGTCGCCCGTGTTGCTGGCGCGGGAGACGGTTGCCGGGGCGACCGCCGCCGTGTTCCCGGGCCTGCCCGGCGTCCTGCCGGGGTTCGGACGGCAGGCGGACAACGGTTGGGGCCTGGGCTTCGAGGTTCGGGGCAACAAGCAGCCGCACTGGACCGGATCCCGGAACTCCGCAAGGACGTTCGGGCACTTCGGCCAGTCCGGTACCTTCCTCTGGGTCGACCCGGAGGCGGGGATCGCCTGTGTGGCGTTGTCCGACCGCGATTTCGGTCCCTGGGCCGCCGAGGCGTGGCCGGTGTTCAGCGATCTGGTGCTGGGTGAGGTCAGTTCCGACTAATCGGGCCATCCCTCGCTGCCCGGGCCTGGAGACACCTTCACCGTGGGGTTCAGGAGCTCATTCTTCCGCCGAAAAACATTTGCCGCATTCTGGTCGTCCCGCGCCAGCAGCTTCATGTATTTACGGTAGCTCGAAAGCACCGTCTCCGGGTCCGCATCCATAATTAGTTCGCCCTTGTCAATCCAGAGCACGCGGTCGCACATGTCCTTGATGACCCCCACACTGTGGCTCACTAGAAAAACACAGCCCGCCTGGGCACGTAGTTCGTCCATGCGTACCTTGGTGCGCTCTTTCACGGCGGCGTCTCCGGTATTGAGAGCCTCGTCGATCACAAGAATCTCCGGCTCCACGCTGGCGGCAATCGCGAAACGCAGGCGCGATGCCATTCCGGAGGAATAGGTTCCCATGGGCAAATGAATCTCTTCGCGGAGACTCGCCAAATCAACGATGGACTCGAACTTTGAATCTACCTGGTCCTTTGTCATGCCCATTGCCAAGCATCCTAAACGGACATTCTGGGCACCAGAAAGACCGGGTTGAAGTGCCGCGTTCACGCCGAGGAGGATGGGTGTGCTGGTCGCGTAAACCGCGCCCTCAGTTGGCCTGAGTTGCCCGGCAATCAGCTTGCTGAGCGTTGACTTTCCCGAGCCGTTCCTGCCGACAATTCCAACCGACTCGCCATGCTCCACGACAAGTGAGAGTGACTTCAGCGCGCGTACCTTGACCGTGGGGCGTCGCCTCATCACGGAGTTTGCAACGCGACGAAGGAGCGGGAGAGAAGAGGCGGCCGTGGAATCACGAGTCGTCACTGTGTAGGTCATCGCCACTCGGTCCAGCACCACCGCCGGGTTGGCAAAAGTTGTCTTGGACAGGCTACGGATGCTCGGTACCACCGGGTCCGCCCGGCGGCGAACATTCTTACGCGGTGACGAGGAGGCGTCCATACTGGATTCGGCGGCCGACTGCCGGTCCTTCTTTTCGTCCGCCGCAGGCCCATGCCGCCGTTCCTGAGCGGGTGATGTCTGGTCCAAGCCGACCTCAGGCCGGACATGCTCCGAGCCTGAAACCTTGGGCGGTACGGACCGACCCTTCGCCCCATAGACAAGATCACCCCGCCTGCCCGTCGGTGCCCTTCCGGCATCGGAGTTCGTTCGCGCACGGGCAATCCTGTAGGTGCGACGTTGCGATTGGTGAGAATTGGCCATCATTCCGACTCCTTGCCGTAGGTTTCCTCGCCGGACCAGAACACAAAGAAACCAATGATTAGCGAACCCAGAGCCCAACCCGCAAGGATATACCAAGAATTTGCTCCAGGCAGCTCCTCATAAAGGACCGCCGCACGCGTCATGTCGAGCACCTGGTGCATGGGGTTGAATTCAAGGATGGCAAGCAGCTGTGCATTGTCGGTGAACCGTTCAAACGAGTAAAAGACTCCGGATGCATACAGCCAGATCCGGATGATAAACGACATGAGGTTTCCGATGTCCGGTATGGCCGCGACCAAGCGGGCCAGAATGAGCGAAAGACCCAAATTCAAAACGAGCTGTAGTGCGACGATCGGCACGATTAGCAACCAGCGCCACGTGATTATCTCCACCTCGGGAAGGATGACGATCATCACAAGCATCGCGACAAGAGCCGGTACGAACGCCAAGAGTTCTCGCAAGGTCATTGCGATCGGGAGCGTGGCACGCGGAAAACGGAATGCAGACATCATGGTGCGGTTCTGCTGTATTGATCGGGCGCCGTTGGTGATCGCCCGGCTTGTGAAGCTAAACATGAAGACACCGATGACCAGGAAGCCCAAAAAGTTCTCGATGCCTCGGCTCGTGCCCAAAAGCAAACCGAAGACGAGGAAGTAAGTCAGTCCATTGAGCACGGGTGTTAAGACAAGCCAAACATTGCCCAGGGCAGCGCCTTGGTTACGTGTTTCGACGCGCGCCTTCGAGTCGAAGAGGATGAAGTGGCGGTATGCCCATAGTTCGGAAACATACGAAGCCGGCGACTTCCGCTTACCTATCCGCTCCAGGCCCCCTGTGGGAACGGTCACACCGACCGGCGCGACCCGTGGCGTCCTCCCGGGGGGCGTATTCCGGGGGCCAGTGGTTGCCTGGGACAAATTACCTCCATGTCAATTGCTCGAAATGACAGGCGCGCACCCGACTCGTCCGGTGGCGGCGTCAACATACTCTACCGCCGATGCCTTCCGGGCTCGCCTTCGGACAACCGCGAGTCCCGTAAGGCAGGTTTGGGTAGAGTGGATTCAAAGATTCCCACTACAACATCGCACGGAGACCATGAAACCGCTCATCATGCCGATCTACGGCACCCGTCCGGAAGCCATCAAGATGGCCCCGATCGTCGAAGCCCTGCAGAATTCCCCCTACTTCGACTGCCATGTGGTGGTCACGGGGCAACACCGGGAAATGCTTGACCAAGTCAATGAGCTGTTCGGGATTGCTCCGGACGAGGATCTGAACATCATGCGTCCGAACCAAGGCCTCTGCGGGGTGCTAACTCGGACCGTCGACGGCCTGGACGAAGTCCTACAGAGAGTGCGCCCAGCCGCCGTCATCGTCCAGGGAGACACAACTACGTCCACGGCCGGAGCGCTGGCCGCCTTTTACCACGGCATCCCTGTGGTCCACGCGGAGGCGGGGCTCCGCAGCTTCGACCTCTTCTCCCCCTTCCCGGAAGAGGCCAACCGAAAGCTGACCTCGCAGATCACCTCGCTGCACCTTGCACCCACCACAACGAGCCGCGCTAACCTTCTGGCCGAGGGTATCAAGAGCAAGGACATCGTCGTCACGGGAAACACCGTCATCGACGCCCTGCTCAGCACCGTCGAAAAGAAGGTGCCCTTCAGCGATCCCCAGCTTGAGGAACTTGCCGGCTCCGGTCGTAAGGTGCTCCTGGTCACAACCCACCGCCGAGAGAACCAAGGCGATGCGATGCGCGGCGTCGGCCGCGCACTGGCCCGTATCGCGGACGCCAACCCAGAACTGGCCATCGTGCTGCCCGCACACCGCAATCCGGTGGTTCGCGAGGCGGTGCTCCCGGCCCTGAAAGGTCGCGGCAATGTGATCGTGACGGAACCGCTGGCCTACGGCGAGTTCACCCGCATGCTGTCACTGGCGCACATCGTGCTCACCGACTCCGGCGGCGTGCAGGAAGAGGCTCCGAGCCTGGGCAAGCCCGTCCTGGTGATACGGGACAATACGGAACGCCCCGAGGCACTCAGCGCCGGGACGGTCATGCTCATCGGGACCGACGAGGAGCGCATCGTGGTCGAAGTCACACGACTCCTTGTGGACGCCGCGCACTTCGAGACCATGGCGAACGCCGTCAACCCCTACGGGGACGGCGCTGCCGCGGCGCGGACGGTTGCCGCCATTGCGGAGCTACTGGGAGTAGGCTCGCGCATCGACGAGTTCACCGTGTAGACCTTGACTGAATTTCTCCCGGCTGACGGTCATGGCCAGCACAACGAAATCGAGTTGCTCCGTGAGGAATTGCGCCGTTCCTACGCCTCTGAAGAGGCTGCGTTGCGCCGTATAGTCGAATTGGAAGAGCAGTTGACGGAGCTCCGCGTAGGGGGGCTGGCACGGTCCTTGGCGCGCGCTACGGGGCTGTTAACTGCCCGGGATGCCCTGCGTCCGTTGCGCGACCCCCGTTCGATTGCTTCTCGTGTGAAGCGGCGTTTGGTCGGCAAAGACGGTTGGCCTTCGTGAGTTCGCCGGCCACGGACCCACCATTGGGCGACTACGACGAGTTCGGTGCGCTCCGGCGTTCCGAACTCGTCCATCTACGTCGGCTCGAACTCGACGGACCATGGATACCGGGTGCGGCCAGCGGGACGGTGCGGGCCATGTTACTCGGCGGGCATCCGCAGGAGACCACATTGCGGGATCTGGGACCCGTCGTCGCCGGTCTTCCCATGACGTCCTCAGGGCGCGCCCATGCGCCGCTCCGTTATCGTATAGGCATCATTGCGGACGGCTTCCTGCTTTCCAGCCTTGAGGGCCTCGCCGAGTTCGTCCCCGTGACACCGGATAACTTCGAGGCGACGGCCGCCACGGTGGACGTCTTAATGGTCGCATCGACTTGGCGGGGCCACGATGGCGTCTGCTGGACGGGGCTGGCGACACCCGGCACGCCGATGAGGCGGCTACTGCTGGAGGAGGTCCTGCCGGCCTTCAGACGCGCCTCGGTGCCCATCCTGTTTTATTCCAAGGAAGATCCGCCCAATTACGGCCATTTTGTGGAAATCGCCGGCCATTGCGATGCAATTTTCACCACAGCCGAAGAGATGGTCCCCAATTATCTTCGGGACTGCCCCAGCGCCTCACATGTCGGCACGGTGCCATTTGGCGTTAATCCGTTGCACCACTCCCCGATCGGGTCTCGGTCGGCCCCACAGGACCTCATGTTCTTCGCTGGGAGTTGGCACCGCCACAAGTACCCCGAACGGGCCAAATGGGGCGAGACGCTACTGCATGGGGCCGCCGCCGACAGGAGCCGCCGCTTGGTGATCTTAGACCGCAATTCTGGGATTCGGAACGCGCGCTACGCTTTTCCCGGCGAACTTCTCCCCCTTGTGGAACCGGCGGTTGAACATTCGTTCCTCATGGGCCTCCAGCGGGTTTGCGACGTCGCGATCAACCTGAATTCCGTCATTGGCAGCAAGTCCATGTACGCCAACCGCGCGGTCGAGCTTCAGGCCTCGGGAACAGTGGTCCTCAGCAACTACAATCAAGGGCTCAACAGCAAGTTTCCCCACATCCACTTGGCCAACTCTCGAGCCGACGTCACGGAGTTTCTCCGTTCCATGTCCTTCACGGACCTGCGCCGGATACAGTCCGAAGGCGTCCGGGCCGTGTTCATGACGGAGTTGACGCTATACGGCCTGGACACGATGCTGGCGTCGCTCGGCCTTTCGACGCCCCAACGGCGGGTTTCGGCGGTTGCCGTGGCGGACGAGCCAAGCTCCTTCCTGGAAGAGCAGTTGCGCCGGCAGACAGTCGGCGCCGTGACCCTGATTTCCCGAGAACGCTACCTATCGTCCGGCTCCACCGCACAGGTTGTCGTGGAGGTAGTCCCGTCATTCGATTATGGCCCTAACTACGTGGCGGACCATATCAACGCCTATAAGTACGCGAATGTGCCTGCGGCTTCAAAGTACGCGATGGGCATCGAGGACGCAGATCCCTCAAGCCACCGCGTCCAACTCGGGCGCCCTGAGCCGGGGCTGGGTTCTTGGTGGACGAACGGCGAAAAGCCTGTCAACGTCGGGGACATCGACGAGTACTACGGCATCGACGCCTTCGGAGTTCGCCCCACGAGCCCAGCACCCACAGTGCGCATGCGTCCGCCGACGCACGACTCTCCCGAGTCGGAGAGCCGCCATGCGAACCCTGGAGCTGCCCTCGCGCCTCCGCCACTGCTGTCCGTTGTAGTGCCGGTTTTCAACAACGGACGACACCTTCTACACAAGTGCATGGCCAGTTTGCGGCGCAGCAGCATCTTTGGAAAAATTGAGGTGTTGCTCGTCGACGACGGCTCAACCGACGCTGAAACGCTATACATCCTGGAGGAGCTCGAGCGCGAAATTCCCCAAGTTGCGGTTCACCGGTTCCCGACAGGAGGCAGCGGAAGCGCCTCCCGGCCACGCAACCGCGGCCTGGAGTTGGCAACTGGCGAATTCACCACTTATCTGGATCCGGATAACGAAGCCGTCGAGGACGGCTTCGCCCGCCTAGTCGGGCTTCTGCGCGGCAATGAGGTCGATTTTGCCATTGGAAACATGTCTCGGTGGAGCCACGAGTGCCGGATCGCAAACAATGCCTACTATCTACGCCGGGCGCTCGAGGGGGGGCCCGACGTTCTGTACTCCGGCAGCGACTCGTTGCGGCGTTTGAATTTTCGACCCATGAGCATTCAGGCGCTTGTTGCGCGCACGGAATGGCTAAGGGGCTTGGGTCTGATACAACCGGAGGGTGCTGTCGGACAGGACAGCTTCTTTTTCCAACAAATGTTGCACAGGACACGCACTCTCGCGGTAACAGATACAGTCATTCACACTTACTACGCCGCGGTAGAGGCCTCCACCGTGAATTCCATCTCGGCCCGGTTCTTCAACAAGTGCCTTCTGCTTGAGTTGCCTCGCACGGACTGGTTGCGCCACGAAGGGCTCATGGAGGCGTATGCCGAAACCAGGCTGGAGCCCTACTTCCGTGACTGGTACATGGCCAAGCTCAAAACAGTGCCGCCTGCGGATCGGCTTCGGGCACGGCGCATCCTGCGCTCCATCGCCGGTCTCTACTACGAGCATCAATGGCAGGATCCGGCTATCGTGGAGTTTCTGGCGGAGGGAGAGAAAAAGTGAGCGACACAACCAAGGCGGCCTCGCCATATCGCGGGAACGCCGCGCACACGTATTGGAACAGCGGAGTCACCAACCGCGGTCCGGGGGAACTCGAATCCCTCTACCGAAAGAAATTCACGCTAGACCGCACCACTCGGGTGGCAACCGCTGGCAGTTGTTTCGCCCAGCACATCGCCCGACATCTACGCGGTCACGGCTTCACAGTCATGGACTTCGAAAAGTCGCCACCCCACCTCGATTCCTTGCTCGCCGCGCAATACGGATATGGCGTATATTCCGCCCGGTTCGGCAATATTTACTACGCGCGCCAATTGCGGCAGCTCGCTGAGGAAGCGTTGGGGTTGTACAAGCCCCAGAACGCCGTATGGGAAAAGAATGGACGGTATTTCGACGCCCTCCGTCCGAGCGTCGAACCCAACGGCCACGAGTCCATCGAACTTGTGCGGCTCCACAGATCCCGCCATTTGGCAGCAGTGAAACTCATGCTGGGGCAGGCGGACGTCCTTATCTATACGTTCGGCCTCACCGAGGGATGGGAACACGTTTCTTCCGGGACGGTCTATCCGACGGCGCCAGGAACGATTGCCGGGTCATATGACGCGCATCACTACCGGTTCCACAACTTCGGCTTCACGGAGATCCTCGACGACTTTCTGGCTTTTCGCCAACTTGCCCATAGTCTCAATCCGAGGCTCAAGTTCCTGATCACGGTCTCACCCGTCGCCCTAGCAGCGACGGCGACAGGAAACCACGTCCTGCAAGCCAGTGTCTACTCCAAGTCTGTGCTGCGCGCCGTCGCTGGCGAGCTCTGCGACCGGTTCGAGGACATCGACTATTTTCCCTCTTATGAGATCATCACATCCCAGGTTTCGGGCGGCCGGTTCTTCGACAAATCGAGGCGCGACGTTACGACTGAGGGAGTCGAAACCGTCATGGGATATTTCTTTGCTGAGCACGATGCGGAAAGCATAGACGGGGCCACCACTTCGACGGGCGGAAAGACTCAACCTGCGAAAATCGGACCTGCACAGAACACTGAACTCAGCGGCGAGGAGGTCTTCTGCGAGGAGGCATTGCTGGAGGCGTTCGGACGATAATGAAACTGACCTTTATAGGAAATTCACATTTGGGCCATGCCGCCAAGGCCGCCCGCAAACTCTTGGCTGGGACACACATCCAGCCCGACTTCCACATCGAACGCACCTACGGCACGGAGCGGCTCAGGTTGATTGGTGGCGAAGCCCCTGAGCACGTACTACGCAACGTTCCCGTACTCGATACGGATGAACCGCTGGATACTGATGCTTCCGATGCGTTTGTCGTCGTGGGCATGGGTTTTTCCTTGTTGCACCTCGTGGAAAAATCGATTCACCACCAGCGAGATACGTTCGCCGGTCGATTGCCTGTGTCCATCCTGTCCGAGGAGCTTTATGGCCTGTACTTGGATGCAGTTTTCGACCAGACAAAGGCTGTCCAGACCGTCAGAGCCCTGCGTCGACGTACTGGAAAGCCGATCTGGTTTCTTCCCCAAGCCATGCCGCTGGAGTGGGCCCCCCGGCGAGAAGGCAAGCGATTCGACACGATTCGAGCGATCCTAGACGCCGGAGAGGAGGGCCGCGTCCTCTTGGATTTTTCCCGCCAGCTAGAACGGCTGACCGATCTAGGTGTCAACGTCGTTGAACAGCCTCAGAACACACTGGCCTCCCCGATGCTGACACAAACAAGGTACGGCCTGGCGGATCCGAACGACCAAGGGCCCGAATCTCTATACACGCGTGGAGATTTTTATCACATGAACCTAGCGTATGGCCGTGAGCATATAGGCCTTCTACTAACTCAAATTGTCTAGCCCTCAGCCCCGAGGACTTCGCTTTGTTTAGCCGCACCAATGAAGCCCAGAAGGCCCAATAGTCCCACCGCATGGCTCCTCTGAGAAACCGATTACAACGGAACCTCTATGTTGCAGCGGGGAGACGCGTCTTCGGCCCCGTCCCCCCGCAACATCAACTAACCGAGTCGACGCTTGACTCTCCGAGCAAGCTTTTTGGTTCTCCAAGTAGCGCCTCGCCGGATCTTGGACGCCAAGCGGATGCCCGTGCCGAGCCCTAGTTCAGCCGTCGAGCGGCCAACCCTTGCGTAACGGGCTATCGGGTCCTGTTCCTTTTGGATCAGGTCGACCAACCGATCGAGTTCGTTTGACGAGCGCCGGTGTAGTTCGTCGATGACAATCTCCGGGACTCGGTTGCGGGCATAAAGCAGCTTCTCCGCCATTTTTTCGTCGTTTAGATGCGACAGGAGTTCTTCACGCCCCATGAGTCGGTAAAGATTCCGACTCTTCGAAGTCGGCGAAAGCACGATCGAAGGGACTCCGTACATCGCGGCCACTACGGTGCCATGAAACTTCATCGATGCCAGGATAGAGAGCCCTCCGATAGCACTGGAAATGTCGTCGATGTCTTCGGAGTGCACCACTTCATCTACGGCAAACGGCAATGAGCGTGCCACTTCTAAATCAGCTGTGCCGGTTCCCTCCGAACCTAGGACAAGTGCGGCAACCGCGTAGCCTTCCTCGCGTGCCGCTTCAACCAAGGAAGTCAGCTGGGTGTAGTCGTCCCGACTGTTGCGACGTTGGCGAACCGCGACACCCAACGTAGGCCTCTCGTACTCGCGCGGCCGCGGCATATCGAGCGAGAACACGAGATCCGGACTGACATTGACAGGAATCTCAGGCTGTAATTTCTCGCGTATCCAGGCCGCGCTCTCTTCGTCCCGGGCACCGATGTACCGAACATTGGGGTGCTGGAAGAAGGCCCGCATCTTGGAAATGACATTCGGATTCTCGTGGGTGATCCACGTCGGGACTCCAACGCCCGCGATATAGACCGGCTTGGCCAGCCATGCACGATCCCAATAAAGGGTCGAAATCTTTGAAGGTATAACCAGGTCTCCGCCCCCGATGACGAAGGCGTCGTAGTCCTTGGCAACCTCAGTGGAGGGCCGGTCGAAGTACGGCACCTTCTGAAGGGTATTGATCTGGTCTGAGTCAAAATATCCCCCAAGACGCTCTTTCCAGAGCTTCAGGAAAAGCTCGTCGCCATAGTTTCCCCACCCAAAGAATCCGACGAGGCCGATTTTCTTCTTTTGTTTCATCGTCATCCTTACTAGGCGTCGTATGCCAGGGCTTGTGTAAGTTGATCGGCCAGACCGTCGCTGACACCGTCCGCACGCAAGCGTTCAGCGAAATCCATGGCTGCAGTGCGGGCAGCGGCATCCAGCAGTCGGTCTGCCCGAAGGATAGCGGGCGCGGCAGACGGGCTGTCTTCCATGAACTCCGTGAACGAACCGTCTAAGACGGAAGGCAGAACACCTACCGGACGGGCCAGCAACGGGAGGCCAAAACTTGGCCCCAGAAGAGCGGCACCACTATTGAGTGCCCGCTCGTGGGGAACCACGGCAATGTCTGCTGCGCGCATGAGGTACTGTACCCGTTCTCCGGGAACTTTGCGTTCCTCGAGGAGAACGTCGGGATGTTCGCGGAGTCGTCGCAAGAGGGCATCGGTTCCGGTGTCGGCGTCGGGTGCGCCGGCCACTATAAGCCTGCGCGCGCGCCCCCCGACGTTCCCAAGTTCCTCGAACCCGGAGAGAAACCGTTCGATACCCTTGTATGCCTTGATGGCTCCGAAGACTACATACACGATCTCGTCCGGATCGATTTCGAGCGTGGTCCTTGCGTCTTCTCTCGTGATGTAGTCCTCGTACGCCCCTAAATAGCTTGGGTGGGGCACCGTGATAAGTCGATTTACATCCAGCGACACATAGCCCGTAACTTGTTGGAGCGTCGATTCGTCCATTATGTGGACCCGCCACGAGAGGTCGGCTATCGCCTGTTGGAGTCGGAGCTCGACGGCTTCGAACCGGGCATCGTGTGCGACCAGATTGTGGACAGTCCACAGCAGCTTCCCACCTCCATCCACGAATCCGCGCAATTGTTCGATGAACCGGTCCGCCAACTCGTTTGCCTCTCTGGCGCTCGCTGCGTCGCGCGTCACGAACGCCGGCCAGTGCAGATGGAGAATGACCTCACATGCTTGGTCGGCGACTGCCTCGAGTTCGCGGAAGTCCCAAGGATCGGTCACCGGCGTGACGGCAATGCCTCGCCGACGCAAGGACGAGTAAAGCAGAGCTTGGTAGGGGTTGACGCGTGCAACCGGTGTGTAGGCCAAAAGAACCGGGTTGTCGTGTCCCATGGCCTTCTGGTGCCGCAGTCCAGTTAGCGCTTCCCGAACGGGCGAACCGGGTTCTGGTTGGAATCCGTGGTAGTGGAGCTTCATGCCGTCCTTGTCTCGTACTTTAGTCGCGGGCCGCGTCGACAGCCAGCCGGAACGATTCCCGGTAACGCGGACCATTGTGTATCCATTGACGCTCTGTGCGTACCCATTCCATGCCCGCCTCACCGATTCGCCGACGCTCCCGCGGATCATCCAGTAGTGCCGTAATCTTCTCAACCAGGTCCGAGACATCGCCGGATCGGAAGGAATGACCTCGTGCGGGTGGATCTACGACCTCTTCCAAAGCCGGAAGATCGCTAACCACCATAGGCAGTGCCATCGCCATGGCCTCGAAGGGCTTGAGTGGCGTCACATAGCGGGCCGCCCTTTCGTTAATACGCGGGACCACGAAGACGTCTATGAGCCCGTAGTGGCCGGCGACTGTTGCATGGTCTACGGGTCCGGTGAACACCACACGGTCCCCGACTTCCAATCGAAGTGTCAGCGCCCGCAGCTCCTCAATCCTCGCTCCACCACCAACTAAGACGCACTGTGCTTCCCTTCCCTCGGCCTTCATAACCGCGGCGGCGCGAATCAGCAGTTCTTGGGCCTCGCGGCGATGGTCCATGTTGGATACGTAGCCGAAAGTGGGCATGGTGATCCCGTATTTTTCCCTGAGGGAGGCATCGGGAAGGGCTGGAGCGAAATTCTCCAGATTGACACCGTTGGGTACGATATCAATTTTCCCGGCGGCCACACCGCGCGCCACGAGTTCCGACTTCATTGCCTGACCGAGAGTGATCACGCGGTCCGCACGAAGCATGCACATCGTTTCAACCTCATGACGGCGACGGTAGATCTCGCCGCGCCCCTCCATAGCCGTTTCACCTGTCCACGTGGTTTCGAAGAATGAGCGCACTTCGTATACCAGAGGTACGGCGAACTTCTCCTGCAGGGCCAGTGCAACTAAGGCGGTTTCGTAGCCCCGGCGGCCGGAACTCACGTGGATGACGGCGGGGCGGATCTCGCGGACCTTCTCGCCCGCGAGCCATGCGAAATCACTCAGCCATTTGTCCAACGGTACGTCCACGTAGCGCGCACCGAGGTCCAGCCGGTGGTGTTCGATGCCGTCCACGTCCTCGAGCCGCGGGAAGTCGGCTCCAACGATGTTCCGAGGAAACCCTGGTTCGGTCAAGACCACCGGAAGAAGACCCTCCGCCGCCTCGGCCTTGAAATTTTCGTGGCTTCGGGAGGTGAAACCGTTGGACAGATACGGTCGGCTCTCCTTCACCAGATGAAGGACCGTGTCCACACTGCGCGGAATTATCGGTTCAACCGGGCCGGGTATTCGTGGATGCCAACCGGTGAGCTCCTTGAAGCGTCCTTCGATGTTGCGGTGGAGTATCGCGCCTTGGCCCGGGGTCCTCGCCATTAGCTTGCGAGCGAGTTCGAGGTTGCGGGAGATTCCGCCGTCGGCCGACGCGGCCTTGCGGCTCGCCCGCAGGAAACCGACTTCGTGTCCATGCTGTGCTTTAAGCGTCTCGGCCCAGATGCGTGACGTCAGGTAGTCGCCCTCCTCGGCGGCCGCGCGCATAGGACGGTCGCGATAGTAGCGCGAGGGTTGCGGGTCCAAGGACAAGCGTCGCAGCCGCCGGCGAACCAGGTAAGGTTTAGCCACCGTTTCGGACACAACGAATCTGGCCACGGCTACAAGGGCCGGAAACGGGCCCGTATCGCCGTGTTTCCAAGCCCTAAGAGGCGGCTTGAGTCGTCCCTTTGCGCGGCGAGCCAAGGTGGCCATGCTTTTGCGGGGAGAACCCTCGAGGAACAGATGGTTGTCCTTTATCGCGCGAATCAGGCCATTGCGTTCCACGAGGAGTTCGTTGTAGGACGAATGAAGCCGGGCCAGCTCGCTCAGTGCCGCCTTGGCCACATCCTCCGGAACGTCGTCGGGCTCTGGCTGAAAATGCCAGCGTGTCGGAGGGGTCGTCACGGGCTACCGCCACATGCCTCGCGTGTCGACAACGCATCGTCCGGCTAGATCGGATGCCTCAATTGCCTTGAACTGCTGATGGTCCACGAGGAGTACCACGATGTCCGCGCGGCCGACGGCTTCGGCGGTGTCCATCAGGGAAGCGTTTGGAGCGGCGGCCAGGGCGCGCGGTAATTCACTGATGTGTGGCTCTGCTATCAACAATTCCGCCTGCGGTAAGGAGCGCGCCAGTTCCTCGGTGATTGCGGTGGCTGGCGATTCTCGTAGATCGTCGATATTGGCTTTGAAGGCCAATCCCAGAATTGCAATTGTTGGGGATGCGGTCAGCCTCGACGCAGCCTTTGTGACCTGGTCGATGACCCAACCCGGCTTGGCGTCGTTCGTTTCACGCGCCTGGCGGATGAGTTTCGCCTCCTCTGGTGCGCTGGAGACAATGAACCACGGATCGACGGCGATGCAGTGGCCGCCGACGCCTGGGCCCGGCTGCAGGATGTTGACACGCGGGTGGTGGTTGGCGAGTTCAATTAGCTCCCACACGTTGACGCCGAGCTTGTCGCTAATGACCGAGAGTTCGTTGGCAAAGGCAATGTTCACGTCTCTGTACGAATTCTCCACGAGCTTGGCTAGTTCGGCCGTGCTCGCATCCGTCAACAGGATCTCACCTTGGCAGAAGACCTGATACAAATCCCGAGCGGCCTCGGCCGCCTCTTGGTTCAACCCGCCGACGATGCGGTCGTTCGAAACGAGTTCAATCATGACCCTGCCGGGAAGCACTCGCTCGGGGCAGTGCGCGAACAGGACGTCGCCTTCGGAAAGGTCCGGGCGCAATGCCATAATGTGTCGCGCAAGGTGTTGGGTTGCCCCCGGAGGGGATGTCGATTCGAGGATGACCAGTTCGCCGCCCCGTAGATGGGGAGCTATACCCGCGCCCGCGGCTTCGATAAAACCCAGGTCCGCCGTCTTGTCGACATTGAACGGTGTCGGCACGGCAACGATGTATGCGTCCGCCTGCGGAGTCTCAGTGGTGGCTTTGAGCAACCCGCTGTTGACTGCCTTAGCCACGTACCCGCCAAGATCGGGCTCGACAAACGGCACTTCGCCCCGATTTACCGCGTCAACGGTACTGGTGTTGACGTCAACACCCACGACGTCAACACCGTTTGTGGCTAGGATGGCTGCGGTGGGAAGGCCGATATAGCCCAGTCCGATGACGGCGACATTCTTGATTTCCAGCATCCTCATACTTTCTCACGACTGCATTTGGCGCACTTTGTGCAGGACGTCCTCAGGAGAGGAACTCGGGGACGGCTGGAACGGCGGGTTCCTCCCGCCGCGGCACTGTGTCCCTGCCAGTATATGCACGTCGATCTCAGTCAACGGGGAGCGTCCACAGGTGGGGCGCACAAATGACCGATCGCGGTCCGCGTAAGTGGAGTGTCTCCTCACCCGGGTAGTTGACGACAGCTAGTATGGAATCGCCATTCGTTGTTGGAGCGCGATGCCCGTCAGCCGCAACAGACACCTACAGCATTAAGGATCCGCGTGATACAAAACATCGAGAATCTTCGCCGCGAACTTTCCAGCAAGATCTTCGACCAAGGCTTCCACTGGCGCATCCTCTTCATCGGCACGTCGGTCAACGGGACTACGGACATCGTCGCTTCACTGTCTCGGTCCCTCCGTAACCTCGGACACCACGTCCTAGACATCGATACGCGCCGCCACCGAGGCCTTCTCGACAACCCGGATGGCGTTTCAGGCGGCATGGGACCGATATTTGTGAAGTATGCCGCCATCGAAGACGTTATCGACCGTTTCGCTCCCCAGATCATTATCTGTTGCGCTGGTGGACTTACATTCACGGAAGAGGACGCGGACGCGATCAAGACACGGGGTATCGGCCTCGTTGGCATCACGCTAAGTGATCCCGATGTTTTTCCAACGGTGCATGGACACAATCACGTATTTGACCTTCACACCACCAACGCGGAGATCTCGCTTCGCATGTACGAGGATGCGGGCGTGAAGAACACGGTTTACTTCCCATTCGGCATCGACCGTGGTTTTGTGACGCAGGATATCCCCTACGACCCCCAGTTCGAGGCGGATGTCATCTGCCTGGGGCACGCCAACAACCGGCCCGACAGAAACCAGATGATGAGCACGCTGGCGGAGCGCTTCGACGTTCGAACCTACGGACGCGGGTGGGAGCTGCCCAATTCGGAGACCGTAGCCGGCGAGGAGATGGTTCAGGCCCTGAAGGCCGGACGCATCCACGTCAATTTCCCGTTGACCAGGGCTGGTTTCATCAACATCAAATGCGGAGTCTTCGAATCCGCCGGTCAGGGCGCGCTGGTTGCGACGGGACGCTTCGAAGAGATGGAAAAGTTCTTTACCTATGGCGAGGACATTATTGGCTACGAGGATGAGGTCGATCTGGCCCGCCAAATCGACAGGCTCCTCGCGGATCCCGAGGAGTACAACAGGATTGCGGAGAACGGCTTCCGCCGCGTCATCGAAGAACACCTCTACGAGCACCGTTGGATGGAACTATTCGCACGCCTGGCGGACCTGACACCGGAGAACTCCGCATGGCTCGACGACGAGCGCCGAGGGGCGCTACGTGGCACGCTTGCCCAAAGTTTCCCGCGAGCGAAGAAAGTCATCGTCGCCGGCTTCTACGGCGCCAATAATCTTGGCGATGAACTGATTCTTCGTTCCATTTCCACGGCCCTCACGAAAGCCGACCCAGGTGTTCAGGTGGTCGTCGCCGCGGAGAATCCAACAAATGTCGAGCGATTCCACGGGCTGCAGGCATTCCAGCGCAGCCGGCATCAGGCCTCGGCGTATGAAGTGCAGACCGCCGCTGCTGTGGTCGTCGGCGGCGGCGGTCTTTGGCACGACTACACATTTGAATCCGGAGGCGGCCTCCTTTCCCTGTTTAACGGAGGCACGATCTCCATGGCGGGCTTCGGCATCTTACCGATGATGGGGCGTGTTCTGGACCTGCCATACCACGTGGTGGGCCTTGGAGTAGGGCCGCTGGACGACCCTCTGGCGCGCAAGACTGTCAAATTTCTTGCGAATCAGACCGATAGCCTCTACGTCCGGGACATCGAATCCGCGCAGATTCTCGAATCACTCCCCGTGGATACGAGCAATGTCACAGTTGGCCCGGACGTCGTTTACGGTGTGGAGCTAACCGATCGCTCTCCCCTACCGCCCGAGGTCGCCGCATTAGCCAGCGATGGATACGAACTCATTTGCCTGAACATGCGCCCGTGGCGAGCCACGGACATGTCCAGCGTATCCTCGAAGGTCGCAGAGGCGATCAACCTGTATGCCCGGGACCGAAAGGTTGCCGTGGTGGGGGTCCCCATGCAGGCCGGAGACTCGTTCGACACACGCGCTATCGGTTTAGTTTCGGAACATCTCTCCAGCGGTGTCCCCTTCATTCAACTGCCTGCACCATTGGACCTCGGAACCCTACTTTCGGTCTACGCCGCAGCGAAGATGCTGCTCGCGATGCGACTGCACGCCTGCCTCGTGGCCCATCGCACGGGCCTACCGGCAGTGGGACTCTGCTACGACCCCAAGGTAGGCCGTCATTTCGAAGAGGTGCGACGCTCGGAGTTCGGGCTCCCACTGGAGGTCGACCCCGCAGAGCTACTGGCCGCGCTCGTACGATCGTCCGTGGACGGGATGGGGGAGGAATCGCTGGCGGCGGTTCAGACTCTCGAAAAGGATGCCGTCGCTTCTTTAGCGGTTGCTGCGCAGGCGATCGCCCGCACAAGCCCCGCAGTGGATGCGGTCTACAGCGTTCCCGGTGAAGGCGTATACCCCGTACTTCGGAGAAATGCGCCGGGTGACCTGATCGGTGGCCGTTTCATCGGGATGACCGCGACTACTGATGGCGTTGGCTTCCCGACCAGGGAGAAGGGCTCGTTCTTCGATCTACCAATCGCGCTGCACCTGTCACTGGACACGGACCAACCGAAGAAGGGCATGTCCATTCAGTACGAAGGCGGCTTGGAACTTTCTTCGCCGGAACCTTCGGAGCTGTGTTTTCGGCTCCTGAGTAACTATCAGAACCCAAAGTCCCTCGGTCGCATCTTCGTCGAATTCAAGGTCGGCAACCAACTGTTTCGGCACGACATCGCCGAGTCTAAAGATCCGGTGCTAATCCGGGTACTGACTCGCGACGAGCAACTACTGCCGGTATCCCTCCGGCTTGTGGTCGAACGGACCGCATTCAAGGCTGCATCGTGGCCTAAGGCAAGTAGAGTCATGGTTCGCCTTCTAGAATCACGACCGAGTGACCATGTAGTCCGTCCCCTGATGTTCGCCAGCAGCGGCATAGTGACAAATATCTAGCTCGTCCAGCCGGCGCAGGGGGCTCGCGGAACCTCGTCCACGAGCCCCTATGGCACTGGCCAGAGCACCGCGGAAAGTTGCCGGCCGGGCCTTGACTACGGTCCGCTTGGGGAGGGTTGCGCGCCCGACACAAGCCGGTAGATGCCGTCGTAGCGGTGAGCGTTGGCGGCCCATGTTCTATCCTGCAAAACCCATTCCCTGCCGTGGCGTCCAAGCGCCGCAGCGCCGTCCGGATCGTCGATCAGTCTCGCAATGGAGGCCGCGAGCGCCCGCGGGTCCTCAGGCGCAGTCAGTAGCCCTGTGCGCCCGTCCGCGACGAGTTCGGCAAGTGCTGGAAGACGGCTCGCGACGACGGGTCGGGCTGATGCAGAGGCTTCCACGGGCTTCAATGGAGTAACGCTACGAGTAACCTCAAGGTCCTTCCGGGGAACGACGAAGACGTCGAGGGCCTGATGGTACAACCATGACTGCTCCCGTGGAACACGTCCGGGGAAATCAACCCGATGTGACACTCCGAGCTCCGCGGCCAGCAATTTGAGGGAGGGCAACGCAGTCCCGTCGCCGGCGATGAGCAAACGAACGCGGTCATGGTCGGGGCACAGGATAGCGAAAGCCCTGACTAGATCATCCAGGCCCTCGTATGGCACGATGCTACTCACCGTGCCGATGTACTCGACGTCGAGATCCAGGCCTAGGCGCACGCGGGCCTCCGCCCGCGCGAGGGGTTCCGCGAGGAAGGCCTCTCCAACGGCATTCGGACACAGTACGATGCGGTTTTGGGGTACTCCTCGTGCAACGAGTTCCTGGCTCATGGCCTCCCCCAAGGTAACTACCGCGCTGGCCGACGCGGCGGCCTCCGCTTCCCGATCTTGGAAGGCAAGGTACCGCTCGGACGACCGAACCGTGTCCGGGCGAGTCGACGCCCACGTGTCAGCCAACTGTCCACGCACTTCATATACCCAGGGAAGTCCGAATGCCTCGGCCACTGCCCGCACCACAACCGCATTGACGAAGTGTGTGGTTGTGTGAAGCACAGCCGGACGCTCCCGTTCCACCACATCCGCGAGCATCTCCGCTTGTTGCTGTAGCCGACCATCGAAGCCGGAAGCCAGACGCGAAGGCAGAAGCCTCCGATAGTGGACACCGGCGACGTATTCGCCGTTCGCGGCGACGAGTCGCCCCACCTGAACGGGGTAGCCAATCCGGGTGACGGCCGAGACGTCCCAGCCGAGTTCCTGGAGCGATTGTAGGATCGACTGCGTCCTCTGCGCGTATCCGCTACTGGTGTGCGGCAGCGAGTTTGTGACAAGATGCAGCACCCGTCCCGGACGGGGCAAGTAACGGATCCGTCTCCCTAGCTGGGGTCTCTTGCCCAAGAACGTCGCCGCCTCGGACTCGTATCGCAACTTTTGTCGCCTGGCGTTGCCTTGGTTTCGCGCCAGCAATTCTATGGCATGGCTCATTTCACCCAAGTCCCACGCGAGTCGTGCCCGGGCCGGAGAGCTCCGGGAATCGCTGTTGGCTAGTGCCAGCAGGCGTGAAGCCAGTTCGTACTGCCCCGCCGCGGTTGCCACATCGGCAAGACGCCACGGCCGCCGGCCACCACCCTCGGCCACCGCTGCCTCCAACGACCTAACCACCGCGGCATCGTCACCGGCGATGGATCGCGCAACGACGCCCGCAAACGAACCCTCGTTGTGGAACACCCGTGCCGCGATAACGGCCGCACGCTCGGTCACCGGGTTGCGGAAGCGACGCGACGTTTGGAAGACCAGCGTGACGGGGTCGTCGCGGAGATGCTCGAGCACGGTCCGAGCAGTTAGGCCAACGTTGTTTGCAATTTGCCGCAGGCGTTGGGTACCGCGGCATACCGTCTTGTGCGTCATGGGCGTACTCCCGTCTTTACATGGGTCGGGTGCAACCGGAGCGTCCGGTCAAATCTCATCGAACACCCCGGAGGGCGTCCCACGCCAAGGCGAACCGTGGCTTCAAGGCGGCTGCATAGGCGCTGCTGACGTGTCCAGCATCCGAATACACAACAACGGAACCGATTTGACCGTAGCAGCTACGCACATCGCAGAATGCCTTGCTGAGGTCCAGGTAGTCCGCGCCGGACTCGGGCGCTGCCCGGAGGGCATTCGTCAACAGGCGTTTCTCCGGCCACGCCTGATTCCGAGGGATGCTGCACCGCGAGGGTTCTTCCGCGTGTTCGGCCAGGCATGTCGGGGCCTCCTCTGCCATACGCGGGGTTTCAGCCACCACGATCACCTCAATCCCATGATCCTCCAACTTTGTCCACCAGCTACTGAAACCGGCAGTATCGGGCTGATCCGAACCGCCTGGTTCCGCAAGAAAGGTGCGCGCGCTTTGGCTCGCCGCAACAAACACCGTCCGCACGCGTCCAGAGGCAATCCAGTCATCTACGGCAGCGCGCACGGAAGCAGTACAGGCAGCATTTTCTTGGTCCGTTTTCGCGCTTCCCGAGGGCTCCACAGCAGCCACGGACGGCGCGCATCGGCTTCTGATACTGGTCTCCAAGACGACACCGCGTTCGCGCGCGATCGGGTCTAGTGTGGGGATCCATCGAGCCGCATAGGAATCTCCGATCAGGGCGATGCGCTCGGATGCCGACGGCGTGCCCAGCTCGCAACGGATATTCCGCTGCGCGGTTGCTGGCGTCTGGCACTCAATGTATGGAAAAGTTGAGTCCTTCTCGCGTATGACCTCTTCCGGCGTTGGCATCGGTCGATGCGTGCCCACCACTCCGCCGCATTGATCGGGACGCTCCAACGCCGCGGGGCCATAGCAGGCCGCAGGCGGACGCATAGTAGGACCGGTGCCGCCCGAATCGCCGAAAATCGGAAAGATCATCGCCGCGGCAACCACCAGCGCCATTCCTGCAGCGGCGAAAGCATAAGAAGATCCCGTGCCGGAGAGGAATCGACCCTTGCGGAGAGGATCCTCAACGAGCAATCGGGAAGCCCAGGCTAGAAGGACCGTCAAGACCGCAACAACCGACTTGGCAATTAGTCCGGGATCTTCGGCGAGGATGTAAGGCGCTGCGACAATCAACGGCCAGTGCCAAAGGTAGATCCCATACGAGATGTCCCCGACGAAGCGCGATGCTCGGATCGAGAGCCAATGGTGGCTTCCGAGGCTGCCGCCAACGGAAGCGGAGGCCAGAACTAAGACGGTTCCTCCTACGGGCAGCGCGGCCGCGATCCCTGGGAAAGATGTAGCTGAGCTGAAAAGCAAGGCAGCACCGCCTATGAGCAAAAGACCTGTCCACCCTCCGACGAATGCCGCTTTGCCTCTAAGACGCCTCCCTCGGAGCCCGACGGCAACCATCCCGCCAGCGGCGAACTCCCAGAGGCGGGTCGGTGTGACGAAATAAGCCTGCTCCGGGCTGTATGCGGTGACGAAGACGGACACCGCCAGAGAGACCCCACCGACGAAGAGCAGGACAAGGAGGAAGGCACGACCCCTATCGTCGTCGGACACCGTTCGCCACTTGGACATGGCAGCGAGGAATGCTACCAACAGGAGGGGCCAGAATACGTAGAACTGCTCCTCCACCGACAGCGACCAGAAATGCTGCGCCAAGCCGGCATCCTCACCGGATGCGGAATAGGCCACCGAATCCGCGGCGAGTCGCCAGTTTTGTACATAGAGGGCACTAGCAACCAGCTCGCGCTTCGTGTCTTCCCATAAGGTTGCCGGCAGCGTTAGACGAGCCAACCCGACGGTGGTCAGGAGGACAACGAAGGACAGGGGCAGAAGACGGCGAACCCGTCGCGCCCAGAAACGACCCAAGGATATGCGTCCCTCGGACTTTAGCTCGCGGCTCAAGTGGTCGGAAATCAGGTAACCAGAGATCACAAAGAAAACGTCCACCCCTACATAGCCGCCCGGTAAACGGGCAGGCCAGAGATGGTAAAGCAACACGAGCAGTACCGCCACGGCGCGGAGACCTTGAATTTCTGGCCGGTATCCTCGACCGTAGTCGTTGGAATCTCGGTTGGGAGGAATTGCCGGAACCTTTCGGCCCGGAAAGCCGATCGCTACCGCATCACCGGCGTTCACTCGGCGCCACCCCGCGTTTCCTCCGAACGGTTTCGCTGAGAAGTTCAGCATACCGTTCGCCGAGAGATGCAAGGTCACAGTTCCGCGTAACCCATTCTCGGCCATCCAATCCCACGTTGAGACGCCGGGGATCCTCCGTGAGTGAGCACCAGAGCGCCGCGACCCTCTGTGCGTTCGCGGTTACGATGTCGGCCGCACCGGATACATTCAGAATTTTAGCTGCCTCGCCTTGGACAATTCCCGTCACGTGCTTGCCTACCGACAGTACTTCGTAGGTTTTCGACGGTACTGTCCATTTGAAGCTTTGCCAGTCATCTCTCAGCGCCACGACGCACGAATCGGCCCACGTGTAGTGCAAGGAAGTCTCCTCACCGTGTGACTGCGGCCGAAAGTCCACGGCGACGCCGATTTCACGAGCGTAACGAACTAATGCCTCTTTACGAGTACCGCTGCCGACGAGTCTGAGCACGACCCTATCCCCGGCCAGCTTGGCGGCATCAATGAGTAGTTCGAGACCTTGGCTCTCTCCGTGGTTCCCGAGGTAGAGGACTCGCAGTGGCGTCTGAAACTCCCGGCACGCGGCCGGATCCGGCAACTGCCAAAGGGGAATGCCATTCGGAATTGTCTCCACGTGTTGCGATCCCCGTGATCGCAGGACAGCAGCGAAGCCATCGGTCACCGTCACAACAAGCTCGGCACGGCGTTGGACTCCCACCACAACCCGTTCCATAAGTCCCGGGCTAGATGCCCGTACCAATTGCGCGTCACGGGCAAGATCGGGCCATGCGTCCCTCATGTCAACGACCAACGGTCGACGGTGGCATCGAGCGACTAGCCATCCAGCGGCGATTGTGGGCAAAGCTGGAACGGTGGCAATGACAACATCGGGCCGAGGCCCGGTTAGCGCGACGGGAACCATCAAAATGGCCCCGATCAAATTGCTGGCGAGCTTGCTGTATCTTCCTTCACTGTGTCGAAGCAGGGGGACGCGTCTGACGGTCTCTCCATGTCGTCCGGTCTCTCGCGAGAATGCCTTCCCAAACCGAGTGAGTGGCGCGCTGCCCGGCGTCCGGTCGGGGTGTGCGATTGGCGCCACAACGCCGACATGCCATCCTCGATTGCGGAAAACCGCCACAAAATTCGTCCATCTCCGCTGAGGAGCTGTTGACTCCGGGTCATAAGAATGCGTAATCAGCAGAACCTTCAATCCGTGCCCCTGACCGGCTCAGCATCGTCAACGATGGAACCGCCGTACGCCGTCGAACCATGTTCATTTGACCCCAAAAACCCGCGCAGATCATCCTGCGCCAACGCAGAGCGCAAGGCCGCAAGGGCTTCGTTGTCGCGAGTGATGATCGCGGCCCCTCCGGGCCCGGTTGCGGGTGGCCCCGTGGGAATGGTGAACATCTCTACATCGTCGCCACGCACCCCGCGGAGTTGTAGCGCGAGTCCCCCCATCGTTCCGGCGTCCAGGGTCTCGTCGACGCTGAGGTACCCGGAGAAGTCTGCGATGACGCGTTGCATGGCACCGGGGTTTCCGAGCGTTTCCGCCGTGAGGAATCGGTCCATGACGGCTTTAACGAACCGCTGCTGGTTTTCCACCCGCTGGAAGTCGCCGTCGGCAAACGCCTTGCGCTCGCGCACGTAGCGGAGCGCGGCAGTCCCCTCGAGCTTCACAGGCCCCACGTTGAAACACGTTGGGGACTTCTGACCGGCACAAAATGCGATGGGATTGTCCACCGTGACACCGCCCAGCGCGGCCGTGAGGGCCCCGAAGCCGTCGAAGTCGATGGAGACGACATTGTCGATCTTCGTATCCAGGAGATTTTCGACGGTACCAACCACAAGGGGGTACCCCCCGAGACCGAGTGCGGCGTTGATTTTCCGCTCGCCATGACCCGGGATTTCGACCCAGAGGTCTCGGACGATCGACATGACGTAGATGTTCCGCCGATCCTCCGGAATATGCACCAGCATCATGGTGTCCGAACGCTCCCCGGCTTCGCCCTTGTTCTCCGCGGTGTTGAATCCGTCGCCGCGGGAGTCGGATCCGAGGAGCAGGATGTTCCGCGAACCGTCGTCCACGGCCTTGGCGGGCCGCGATTGGTCGTCAGGGAAAACCCCGGCGATGATGTTGGAACGGTCGTTGAACAGGGAAGCGAGGTTCGCGACGTACCCGCCGGCAACCATCGCCGCAATCAGGACGACGCCGAGAGCGGCAAGGAGCGCCGTCCGAGTCCGCTTGCGACGCCGCGCAGCCATATGCCTCGCGACATAGCGCGTCGCGATCTCGGGCCGTGGCACAGTCGAACTCCTAGCGATAACTTCCAGATAACCGTTCAATGGTACGCGGGCAGGCTGTGAAATCGCTTAGCCCGCGGCTGTCGCGGCGGGGCGCGCCGTACGCGGACGGGGCATGCGCTGGCACACGGGGCACCCGAAGGATGAACGGCCCATGAAGGGTTCGCGGCGGATCAAGGTGTCGCGCCCCGCCTCGAGGCACCGTGGGCACACGAGTCCCTCCCGGCCGTAGGCATTAAGCGACCTGTCGAAGTATCCCGATGCTCCGTTGACGTTCACGTAAAGCGAGTCGAAGCTGGTGCCTCCGACGCGCAGGGCACTGGTCATCACGGTGCGCAACGCTTCAAGGAGGCGCGCGGAGTCGGTGGGTCGCATGCCCGTGGTGGACCGCCCGTAGTGCAGGCGCGACGCCCACAGGGCCTCGTCCGCGTAGATGTTCCCGACGCCGGAAACAAGTCCCTGGTCCAAAATTGCCCGTTTGATCTGGGTCCGGCGTCGGCGCAGCCTCGCGTGGAATTCTCCGGGTCCGTAGGCGGGATCCAAGACGTCCCGCGCAATGTGTAGCGCGGAGGCCGGGATAAGCGGAGTGGGATCGCCGTGCCCTCCCGGCCCGCCGTCCGGGGTGGGGCGCAGTTCGGACAGATGGAGTCCGCCGAAGATCCGCTGGTCGACGAAACGTAGCTCGCCGGGCATTCCGGGGACGGCGGAGAGCTCTACGCGGACCTTCAGGTGCTTCTCGCGTGAGGCCTCCGGATCCCCGACCAGAAGCTGACCGCTCATGCCGAGGTGCGCGACGAGGGCCGTGGGCGTCGAGGGTCCCTCGAGCGGCATCCACAGGAACTTTCCACGGCGCACGGCGTGTGTGACGGTTGTCCCGGACAGGCTCGCGGCGAAATGCTCCGGGCCGGCGGCATGGCGCCGGACGGAGCGCGGATCGTGGACGTGCACCGCCCCGACCTTGCGTCCGGCGACCCAGGATTCGAGGCCGCGGCGCACCACTTCAGCCTCGGGCAGTTCAGGCACGGTTCCTACCTAGAGGCCGCGGTGTCGGAGGCGGTCAGCATCTTCCATGACACGCTGGCGGCCTCCTGCTCGGCTTCTTTCTTCGAGGGTCCTTCGCCGGATCCGTAGGGTGTCCCGCCGATCGTCAGCGTCGCGTCGAAGCGGCGCGCGTGGTCCGGGCCAGATCCGCGGATGACATAGTCGATGGCGCCTAACTTCCGGGCCGCGGCGATCTCCTGAATGGCGGTCTTCCAGTCTGTTCCGGCACCCAATACGTGGACTTCCGCCAGCAGCGGTTCGACCAGGCGCAGCACCAGCAGACGGGCGGCTTCCACGCCATGGCTCAGGTACGCTGCCCCGATGACTGCTTCCATCGTGTCCGCGAGGATGGAGGACTTGTCGGCCCCGCGGGTCAGGATTTCCCCCTGGCCCAGGAGGATGAACTCGCCAAGCCCCAGGGCGCGGGCAATGCCCGCGAGCGCACGCGTGCTGACGACGGCGGAACGCCGCTTGGCAAGGTCGCCTTCCGGCAGGTCCGGGTACGTCCGGTAGAGGTGGTCCGTCACCGAAAAGCCCAGCACGGAATCCCCGAGGAATTCGAGTCGCTCGTTGGTGGGGATACCGCCCTGCTCGTAGGCGTACGAGCGGTGCGTCAGGGCAAGACGAAGCGTCCCGGGGTCGATATCGACCCCGAGACGCTTCAGAAGTTCTTCTTGTGCAGGCATCAGACGTGGTTAGGCGTCTGCTACCTTGCGACCCTTGTACTCAAGGAACAGCGCGGTGCCGGCGGAGTCGGTGACAAGCTTGGCCTGGTGCGGCAGGCTATAGCTGACGCGGCCGTTCTCCACGGTCTTCACCAGGTTGGGCACTTCTGCCTTCCACTGGGACCGGCGTGCGCGGGTATTCGAGCGGGACATCTTCCGCTTGGGAACAGCCACGGCTAACTCTCTTCTCTCTCGACTGAATCTGAACGTGTCGCCGCATCGTTCGCGGCGGTGCCGGCCAGCCCGGAAAGGGCTGCCCAGCGAGGATCTAACACCTCGTGCTGGTGGTCCGGATCCTCATTGAGGCTGATCCCGCATTCGGAACAGAGGCCCTTGCAGTCCTCCCGGCACACCGGCTGGAACGGCAGTGCGGTCACCACTGCGTCCCGCAGCACAGATTCGAGGTCGACGTGGTCGTCCACAACCTGGTACTGCTCGGCTTCTTCCTCGTCGGGCATTTCCATGCCCTCGTAGTAGAAAAGCTCTTGAATATCGGCTTCGAGGTCGTACGCGATGGGCCCCAGGCACCGGCCGCATTCGCCGGTGACTCCGACGTAAGCGACTCCCGATACCAGGATCCCTTCGTGCACGGCCTCGAACCGCAGGTCCAGATCGACTGGCGATCCTTCCCGAACCCCGATCAACGCGACTCCCAGCTCGGCCGGTGCCGCGACCCGCTCTTCGAGGGTTGTCATGCTCCCCGCGCTGCGCCCGAGGTCCCTGACCTGAAAGACCACGGGCGATCTGCGATCGATGCCGTGTGACGACGTGCGATCTGAACGCTTTTCGCTAATGAGAACTCCCGTAGAACAATAGACCGACATTACATCCTAGCCCGAAGACCACCGCAGCCAAAACCGTACCCCGCACCGGCGTGTCAGAGCGCGGCAGCAAAGTCCTTTAGCCACGGTTTGAGATCCGGACCCAAATCGTCGCGGTCGCACGCAAGGCTGATGACCGCTTTGATGTAACTGAGCTTGTCGCCCGTGTCGTAGCGGCGTCCGCGGAACACGACGGCGTGCACGCCGCCGCCGTCCGCGGTGGACCCGGCGAGCTCCTGCAGCGCGTCGGTCAGCTGAATTTCGCCGCCGCGGCCGGGCGCCGTGCGCTCCAGCACATCGAAGACGGAGGGATGGAGGACATACCGCCCAATGATGGCCAAGTTGGACGGCGCCTCTTCCGGTGACGGCTTCTCCACCAGCCCGTTGACGCGGACATGGTCCTCGCCGGGAACCTCCGAAACGTCGGCGCAGCCGTACGCGCTGATCTTCTCCGGCTCCACCTCCATGAGTGCGATGACCGATCCACCCGACTTCTCCTGAACGTCCAGCATGGTGGAGAGCAACTCGTCCCGCTCATCGATCAGGTCGTCACCGAGGAGGACCGCAAAAGGCTCGTTGCCGACGTGGTGCCGCGCACAGAGGACGGCATGGCCGAGGCCTTTGGCGTCGCCCTGCCGAATGTAGTGGATGTCGCCGAGTGCCGTGGCTTCCTGGATGCGTCGGAGCTTTTCCGTGTCGCCCTTCTCCTCGAGGGTGGCCTCGAGACTGGGCACGCGGTCGAAGTGGTCCTCCAGTGCGCGCTTGCTGCGGCCGGTCACCATGAGCACGTCGCTCAGACCGGCCTTGGCCGCCTCCGCCACAACGTACTGGATCGCCGGCGCGTCGACGACCGGCAGCATCTCCTTCGGCATCGCCTTGGTGGCGGGGAGGAATCGGGTGCCCAGGCCGGCGGCCGGGATGACGGCTTTGGTGACGCGCTTCGCTTGGTTCATGTTTTGAGCCTACTGGACACCCGCGACGATTTTGGAACCCGCGACCGCTCCTTATTAGCCGGCGCGGAATCGGTTCAGAACCGACCGCGGGAGATACTCGTCGACGTCCCCACCCAGGGCGTGGACCTCCTTGAGAAGGCTCGACGACAGGTGCGTGTACCGGCTGTCCGCGGTCAGGAACACGGTTTCCACGCCGACCAAATGGCGGTTCATGGCCGCCATCGGGACCTCGTACTGGTAATCCGTCATCGACCTGAGGCCCTTGACGATGGCGTCCGCCCCCGTGTCCCGGCAGAAGTCCGCCAGCAGGCCCGCGCCCATGGGCTCGACGCTGATGCCACGCAAGCCCGTGACGGTCTCCCGCACCATGGCCAACCGCTCCTCCTCCGCGAACCTGTACTTCTTGGAGTAGTTCGTCGACACCGCCACGATGACTTCGTCGAACAGGTTGCTGGCGCGGGCGATGATCTCGATGTGGCCCTTGTGGATGGGATCGTAGGATCCTGGGCATACGGCGCGTCTCATGGAGCGAAATCTACCGCAACACCCGCAGCCGAGCTCGGTCGGTGACGCATGCACCGAACCGCTGTGCTCCGCGCCCAATTCCATGCCACCGAAGGCGCGCATGGTCCGACCTATCGGTGGTAGAACTTGGAAGATGCCACACGAACAGCACGCCGATCCCGAGACGCCCTGGCGCCGCACGGCCTGGCGCACGGGCCTCCTCGGACCCGACGGCCGCCCGGGCGTCACCATCTTCGAGGAAATCACCCAACTCGCTACGCGCCACGAGGCCATCAACCTGGGTCAGGGGTTCCCGGACCAGGACGGCCCGGGAGCGCTCAAGCGCATCGCGGCCTCCGGCGTCGAGGGAGGGCTGAACCAGTACGCGCTCGGCCAGGGCAGCCCGGACCTGCGAGAAGCCATCTCCGAGCACCAGGAACGCTTCTACGGCATGAGCTACTCCCCCGACACCGAGGTGCTGGTGACGACCGGCGCCACCGAGGCGATTGCGGCTACAGTTCTCGCCTTGGTCGGGCCCGGCGACGAGGTGGTGACCTTCGACCCGTCCTACGATTCGTACGCGGCCACCATCGCGCTCAGCGGCGCGGACCACGTGGCCGTGCCCCTGCGGCTTCCCTCCTACGAACCGTCCGACGACGACCTCGCCGCCGCCTTCACGCCGCGCACCCGGCTGGTGATCCTCAACAACCCGCACAACCCTACCGGCAGGACCTTCGCCGCCGGGACACTACAAAAGGTGGTGGACCTCGCCATCCGCAGCGGGGCAACCATCCTCGCTGATGAGGTCTACGAACACCTCACCTACGGCACGACCCACGTGCCCGTGGCTTCCCTCCCGGGGGCCCGTGGCATTACGCTCACCACCTCTTCGGCGGGCAAGACGTTTTCCCTGACGGGATGGAAGGTCGGCTGGCTCACCGGCCCCGCGGAGCTGATCGCCGCGGCGCGCACCGTCAAACAATTCCTCAGCTACAGCTCCGGGCCTGCCTACCAACCTGCGGTCGCGCACGGCCTGAGGCTATCCGACGCCTTCTACGCCGATCTGACGGCCGACTATCTGGCCCGTCGAGACCTCCTGTGCGAGGGGCTGCAGGCGGCAGGAATGGAACCAATCGTGCCCGAGGGCACCTACTTCGTCACCGCCGACGTCAGGCCATTAGGTTTCGAGAACGGCACTGAACTGGCGTGGCGGCTGCCGGAACTCGTGGGCGTGGCCGCCATCCCGATCAGCGTCTTCTGCCTGCCGCACAACCGGGAGTCCTTTTCCGGCCATCTCCGGTTCGCCTTCTGCAAGCAGCGCACGGTGCTGGAGGAGGGGGTACGCCGACTCGCGCGCCTGCGCCAAGGCCTGTGATGCCACCGGTCGCACACACCGCGCGGCGCCTCTCCCGGACCGGTGTGCACGCGTCGATCGATCCGTGCGCCACGGTTCCCGACGCGGCGGTCCTGCGCATCGGCGGAGCCGAGCAATCGCACGTGGACCGCGGCGATCCGCAGAGGATTCTCTACGAATACCTGCGGCGCATTGCGTTTGCCCTGGACCTTTTCCGGCCTTACGGAGCGCCGATCTCCATCGTGCACCTCGGCGCGGGGGCGCTCACCCTGCCGCGCTACGTGGAGGCTACCCGTCCGGGCTCCCAACAAACCGCGGTGGACTGGGAACCCGAGCTCTTCGCCTTCGTGCTTGAGGCCCTGCCGTTGGCGCCGGGCACACGCGTGGAAACCCGCATCGGGGATGCACGCGAACAGGTGATGGAGATGTTCGTAGCCGAAGGCCGGCCCGCCGTGGATGCCGTGGTCATCGACATCTTCACCGGCAGCGACTCCCCGGCCCATCTCGCGAACCGCGGTTTCTACGCGGAACTCGCCGCCGTCCTGAAGCCCGACGGCATACTGGTCGTGAACATTGGCGACGAGCCGGGATTGCGATTCGCCGCGGCACAAATCTCAGCCCTCGAAGCGATCTTTCCCACGGTGGCGGTCGCCGGCGAAACCAACATGTTCACCGGACGCTTCCCTGGAAACCTGGTGGCCTTGGCGTCGGCCGAGCCCTTCCCGCGCGCTTTCCTGACCGAGTTGCGGGCCCTCGGCCCCCATCCGGGACTAGTGCTCGACGGCGTCGACCTCGACCGGTTCGGCAAACCATAGGCGGGTCTCCCCGTAGGTCTTGTCGGCAACCGTGGCCATTCCCCGTGGCCATTCCGGCTCCGGGGAACGGCTCGAGCGTTCGACGACGACGACCGCGTCAGCGGCCAAGAGCGGCAGCAACGCACGCAGGTGGTCGCGAAGCTCGGATTCGGGCATTGCGTACGGCGGGTCGACGAACACCAGGTCCCACTCTCCTTGGGCCTGCGCGAGGAAGCCGGCCGCGCTGCCGCGGACGGCTTTGGCCACGCCGCGTCCGACGGCCCGGTTCACCGCGTTGGCGTTGGCGCGGCAGATGTCGAGGGCTTTCTGCGCCTGGTCCACAAGGCGCACTTCGGCCGCACCCCTGCTGGCTGATTCCAAGCCCAACGCGCCGGATCCCGCGAAGAGGTCCAGCACCTGCGCATCGGCCAGCGCCCCGCGGGATTCCAGCCGCGAGAAGAGCGCCTCCTTGACGCGGTCCGTCGTCGGCCGCGTCTTGTCCCCCTGAAGCGTCCTGAGCGTCATTCCGCCGGCCGCTCCGGCAATGATTCTGGTCATGCTGTCCCTTCGTGTCGTTCCGGCGTAGCGGCTATCCGCGTTCCAGGAACGCCTCGGTGTTGTCGTCGAGCCGGCCCAGCACCGCGGCGCGGAGGCCGTCGTGTTTCCGGAGGTCCGGGTCCACACCCACGATGTCCGAGGCGTCCCTCCTCGCCTCCTCGATCAACTTGGCGTCCTCGATGACGCGCAAAATCCGCAAAGTCGATCTCACGCCGCTTTGTTGTCCCCCCAGAACATCGCCCTCTCGACGCTGCATAAGGTCCAGCCGCGCCAGCTCGTGCCCGTCGGTGGTTCCAGCCACGGCACGCAACCGCTCCAGGCTGGGATGGTCGGCGGCGAGATCCGTCACCAGCAGACACGTGGATGCGAGGTCGCTCCGTCCCACGCGCCCACGCAACTGGTGGAGTTGCGACATGCCGAAACGATCGGCGGAGAGGATCACCATCAACGTGGCATTCGGCACGTCCACACCCACTTCGATGACCGTGGTGGCGAGCAAGACACCCAGTTTCCCCGACGCGAAGGAGTTCATGGTTTCGGTTCGCGTGGCCTGATCGATCCGCCCATGCATGATGCCGATGCCGATGCCTTCCAACACCGGTTCCGCCGCTAGCCGTGTCTCCAGCGATTCGATCGACGACAAATGCGAGTAGGCCTCGGAGGCGGAAGCTTCCGCCCCGGCCGCCTCGCGGTCGTCGATTCGCGGACACACCACAAACACCTGCCGCCCGGCGTCGACCTCTTCACGCACGCGTTCCCAGATCCTGAGTTCCCATAGGGGATGCTCGCTGAGCGAAACCATGTGCGTGGCGATCCTTGCCCGTCCGGCCGGCGCCTCGGTGAGCTCCGAGACCTCAAGGTCACCGAATACGGTCATTGCGACCGTCCGAGGAATAGGGGTGGCCGTCATGACCAGCAGGTGTGGGATGGACTCGGTCCCCCGTGTGCGGAGCGCGTCGCGCTGCTCGACGCCGAAACGGTGCTGTTCGTCGACCACCACCAGCCCCAGATCACAGAAGCCGACGTTCTCGGACAGCAACGCGTGCGTGCCGACGACGATTCCCGCTTCGCCGGAGGCGACGTCCAACAGAGCACGACGCCGGCGGGCGGCGGTCATGTTTCCGGTGACCAGGACCACACGGGTCGCCGACTCGTCGGCGCCGAGTTCACCGGCATTGCCCAACGCACCGAGGAGGGATCGGATCGACGCCTCGTGTTGCTGCGCCAACACCTCGGTGGGCGCGAGGAGCGCGGCCTGTCCCCCGGCGTCCACCACCTGGAGCATCGCGCGAAGGGCCACCAGCGTCTTGCCGGTACCCACGTCGCCCTGCAGCAGCCGATGCATCGGCCGGGCACGCGCCAGGTCCCCGGCAACCTCCAGGCCGACCACCCGCTGCCCGGCCGTGAGCTCGAACGGCAAGGCAGCGTCGAATGCCGACAACAGCCCACCCTCCCGGGCGGCGCGCGAGACCGCGGGGGCGGCGTCGTTCTCCGCACGACGGCGGGCCATGACGGTCTGCAGAACCAGCGCCTCCTCGTATTTGAAGCGCTTCCGGGCCAAATACGCCTCCTCGAGGCTTCCCGGAGTATGGATTTTTTCCAAGGCGTCGCGGATGTCGGGCAGTCCGTGACGCGTCCGCAGGTCGTGGGGAACGACGTCGTCCAGGCGTTCGAAGGCAAGGGACGACAGGAGCGTCGCCATGCCGTTGCGGATCCGCCAGCTCGGCAGGGCCACGGCCCCCGGATAGATGGGAATGGGCCGACGCGCCAACTCGCCGGCGTCGTCGTCGTCCGCCAGCAGCTCGTAGTCCGGGTGCGCGAGGTTGAGTTCGTTCCTGTAGCTCCCGACCTTGCCGGCGAAGAGGGCGCGGTAACCAATGCGGAGTTCCCGCTGCACGTGCCGAGCGTTGAAGAAGGTCGCGCGCATCAGGTGCCCCTGATCGGCGTCATCTGTGAATTCGACCTCTGTCAATATGCCGCGACGCGACTGCATCTTGCGGGTGGAAACGCTGGTCACCTTGCCCACGAGGGTGACGTGTTCACCGAGTGGAAGCAGGCGGAAATCGAGGGGGTCCCCGCGCCGGACGTAGCGGCGGGGGAAGTGGAAGAGGAGGCCACCGGCGGTCTTGATGCCGAGCGACTTCTCGACCTTCTTGGCGCCGGCGCCGCCGAAGAAACTGTCCAAGTCCCGCTCGAGGAAATCCGTGGTGCCCCTTTCGAGGGCACGGCCGGCTGGCTCAGGCATGACCCGTGTCCCCGTCGCCGTCCGTGTGGTCCCCCAGCGCCGTGACCACAACGTTGTTGGCTGTGCCGAAGCGCCCCAGAGCCTCCAGAACCGGCGTCGAATCCGGCGCGTGGACGTGCACGCGCCACCGGTAGCCCGCGTCCGTCGCGCCCACGGTGCTCATGATCACCGAGTCCCCGAGGCCGTCGAGTTCCACCCGGAGCGACGCCGCGCCAAGCGGGTCGAGCTCAATGGAGCACATCACCTCGAAGCCGGTATCCTGCGGCAGGTGCTGGTGGATGGCCTCGTCCTGGATCGCGTAGCCGTCCAGGTGTTCCAGAAGGGACTCGTCAACCTCCGATCCCGTCACGGAGGCGGCGAGGCAGTCCATGACAAGGAGGAACCCGACTGCCCCGGCATCGACAACGCCGGCGTCGGCCAGGACCTGCAGTTCCGCCTCCGAACCCGCAACGGCGTCCTTCACGGCGGTGACGACCCAGCCAAGCGACTCGGCGACCGCCCGGTTCGAACCGTCGTCGCCCTCGGACCGGAGGTAGCTTTCGGCGGCCTCGGAGGCGGCGCGCATGGACGTGAGCATGGTTCCCTCGACCGGATCCGAGAGTGCCGAGTAGCTTCGTAGCCGGCCGCGTTCCAGCGCGCGCTCGAGGAGCGTCGCCGTGAGCCGCTCGTGGCCGGCCAAGGGCTCGGCGAATCCGGTGAAGAAGACGGCAATCAGCGTGCCCGAGTTACCCCGGGCGTTATCCAACATCGTCCGTCCCGCCGCTCCGAGTACCGCACCCAAGTCACCGCCGTCGGCTGCTTCGGAACTGTCCAGGCTCGCGAGCGTCTGGTAGAGGTTGGTGCCCGTATCGCCGTCGGGCACCGGGAAGACGTTGATGGCGTTGAGCCGGTCGCTGTGGTTGGCGACGGTACTGCGCGAAAGCGCGAACCACGCACGCATGGCGGAAATGCCCGTGGCGATCTTCAACTGCACGCGTGTTTTCCCTTCTGCCCGCGGGCCGCGGCACGACGTTCTGTCCTACCGCCAGCCAAGGCTATCCCAATCGTATTGGGTGGGACACTGCCCGGACTTGTAGACTCGTTTGTCACGGCGTTGCGATCGAATTGGTGGAGGGTACAGATGGAAGTCAGGCGGATTCCCGGCGCCAGGCACCAGCGAACCGTCAAGACAGTCTGGACAGTCTGGAGGTATGAAACGCGACCCACGCCGCTCCAGCCTCGCCATACCGACAGCGGGTCCGCGCCCACGCTTCCCCTCCTGAAAACCAGGCGGATCCCCGTGGAGCGTCAGCGAGTGGTGGCGAGACTGATTATTGCCGGTGCGGTGGCGATGCTGCCTGTGCTCGCCGTGCTACTTATCCTCAACAACGCCTAGCCGCGTATTTCCCGCCCCCGAACCGAAGAAGGCCATGAACCACGTACTCGACCTCGAGATCCTGGAGTCAGTAGTACGCAAGCGGCTGCCAAGCGGTGCTACCGAAGCAGCAGCCAAACGCGCCTCCAGGTTCGTGGAAGAGGGCATCATCGCCAGCGCGACGTACGGCGATCTGCCATTCGACGACGGCGGGGTGTGGGAATCCACGAACGACAGGTCGCGCTCGCGATACGTCCACGGGTTCATTTTCCTGTCCGACTGGTCGGCGTATCTGCGCCAGGCTGCCGACCCGGAGGGTCCCACTCGAGCCGCCTTCGAACTGATCCGTACCTGGGACGAGCGCCACCCGCACGTACCCGGAACCCATTCCATGGCTTACCACGACGAAACGACCGCACAACGCGTCATCAACGTCTGTGCCCTGCTGGACTTCTTCGAGCTTCATCTCGCCGAACCTGACGTGACGTGGATTCATGGCTTTCTGGACTCCACGGCCGCGCTTCTGGAACGCGAGGATTTCCACGCCACGGGCAACAACCACGGCATGTTCCAGGATCTTGCGCTCGTTTCATACGTGGGGCTGGCGCGTTGGCGGAGCGACGCCGACCGGGCCGCGCTGTTTGAATTCGCGGAACAGCGGCTGAAGGACTACTTCACTTCGTGTTTCACTTCGGAGGGCGTGCATGTGGAGAACACGCCGACCTACCACGTTATGGTTTCCCGCTTCGTCCGCGACCACCGGGACCTGCTGCAAGAAATCGGTCACGCCGATGCCGAGCATTACGTCGCCCTGTTGCGGAACGTGGCCCGCTACGCGACGCACGCGGTCATGCCCGGGGGCGTCTATCCGCCAATCAGCGACACTCAGCAGGTCTCGCTCAAGTCGGCGCAGGCGGTCTTTCGGGACCCTGGATTTGACTTTGCCGCCTCCGCGGGGAAGTCGGGCCGGCCGCCGGCGGCCCGGGTACTGGTGCTACCGGATTCCGGATACGCAATCTACCGTTCGTCATGGCAGGACCCGCAAGCCACCTACGCGCTCTTCCAAGCCGCCTACAACGCGGACTACCACAAGCATTCGGACGACAATTCGTTCATCCTTCGCAGTGGCGGAATCGACCTGCTCAGCGAAGCCGGTCCCTACGGCTACAACTACAGCGATCCATTGACCAAGTACGGCTATTCGCAGTACGCCCACAACTCGTTGATCGTCAATGGCGTCAGTCTTCCCCGCACGGATTCGAAGGCCAGCGAAGTGTCCCTCACCGCCCATGACGTGCGCGCCGATGGATTCGACGTGACCGGGCGCAACGCCCGCCTGGCCGGCACCGTCCACGAGAGGCAGGTCTCCATCGAGGAGATCAATGGTCAGCCACGGATCGATCTGGTCGACACGGTCCGAAGCGACATCCACAACGACTATGAACTGCTGTGGAACCTCGGCCCTGAAGTGACGCCCGTTCTCCACGGGCACGGCTTCGAGCTCTACCACCAGGGGAAAAAAGTCTTTGACGCGCATTTCACAGCGGACGCGCCACTTCGGCTGTCGTTGCACCGCGGAGAAACCAAGCCGCATCTGGGATGGCGGTTCCCGAAATTCGGCGAGGTTGAGCCGGCTCACGTCGTCCGGCTTGCCTTCTCCGGATCAGGCTGCCGCATCGAAACCCGCCTGCGCCTGAACGACTTCACCTACGCCGACCGTGGTTTGGCTGTCGAGAATTCCCCTTGGCGCCGGTTCGCCGGGGAGGTGGGACTGAACTACCTGCATGTGGCCCCCGCTAATCCGGACCATGACGGACGGCTGGTCGTGGTCTTCACCGCGATCCATGCGCTCGGCGACTTCACGTACAACTACAAGGCCACCGTGGACCAAGCGGGATTGGGAGCGCTCTACATCCTCGACGACTTCGGGGATCAAGGCGCCTACTACCTTCAGGACCACGGGGACCGTGCGCTCTTCCGCTCGGTCCAGGAGCTCGTCGCGGTCAAGCTGGCGGAGTTGGGCTTGGAACCGCAGGACGTTGTCATGGCCGGATCCTCCAAAGGCGGGGCGGCTGCGCTCATCCACGGCATGGCCGCCGGCGTCGGAAGCGTCTTCGTCGGCGCCCCGCAGACGCGCATAGGGTCCTTCGTGTCCACACCGCACCCCAACATCCTGCGGCTGATGACCGGTGGAACCGGCGCCGATGACGTCGCGGCCCTGGACCGCGTCCTCGCCGAGGCCGCCGTCAGGGCTGACCCGTCGACGGAGATCACCCTGTTGGTTGGCGACAAGGACCACCACTACGCCAACCACGTGCTTCCCTTCATTGAAGACCTGCGCGAGCACGGCCACACGCCCTCGCTCATCACGTTGCCGGGTCTCACGCACGCCGACATCGGCGGCGTTTATCGCCGGGCCCTGCTCGACTACCTGCAGGCGCTACCCGTCCGTGCGGCCCGGAATGCACGTGCCCCCAAGGCCACCGCGGCCGCGTCGGTTTCCGAGACAGGGTTGTCCCAACTGTCCACCGTCGCCTCGGCCACGGGCGGAACGGTCGTCGCCACGGTGGTTTCGACGGCTGCCGGCCAATACTCGTTCCGATTGTTCAAGGACAACAAGCGTGTCGGCACGCTCCCGTATTCCGGCGCGCGGTCGGCCTCGTGGCCTGCACTGCCCGCAGGCCGCTACCGTGTGAGGGTCTACCACCGACCAACGGCGGACTCGACGCCCTCAGCCGAGACCACGAACTGGGTGACCGTCTCCCCCTGATGGGCCCCAGCAAGAACACGGGTGGCTTTCGGCGACGATAGATGTCCGCCCCTCCCGTTTCGACGAGGGCAGATGTCGGATCTCCGCCGAATATGGACATCTACCTTCGTCGAAACGCGGAAGGGGCGGGAGCGGTGCTATTCGCCGAGGATGACGGACGTCAGGCTCGGAAGCACGGTTTCCGAGTCGAAGCTCGAGCGCACGAAGTCGCGAGCCGCCGTGCGCCGCTCGCCCAGCGCCTCGTCGTCGTGCACTATGCCCAGGTAGTCGGCCACCAACTCGTCGGTGGTCTCGAAGAGCCAGGATCCGGGGTAGATCATCTCACTGCCCGGCCAGCTCAGGCTCAGGGGTACGGCTCCGGCCGCGGCGCCGTCGGGCAGTGTCAAGTGGAACGATTCGAAGTCGCTTACGGAAAGCACCGCCCCCATCTTGGCGTACCACTGCGGCATGTCGTCGCCGTGTGCGTGGAACTCCACTGCTCCACGCAGCAGCGGATCGTTCTCTATCCGCGCATACTGCTCGTCGAAAAACTGCACTTCGTCCGCGCGGGCCGTGAGCCACGGGTATTCGGCTGGCTGCCTGCCCTTGATGTGGAGGCGGAATCGCTCGTCCTCAACGCGCAACCCGGCCAGTACGTCCAGCGCCAGGTCCATGCGCTTCGTGCTGGGGACCACGCCAACCAACCCGATGTTGAAGCGGAAGTCCGCCGTCCGTGGCATGTTCAGCCTCTCGAGCTGGACCGGATTCGGGATGACGGAAGTTTGTTCGGACTTAATGCGGAAGCGAGCCAAGGCCGCCTGGCGGATGAACTCCCCCACGAAAACGAACGCATCCACCCGGTCCAGCCTGCTGGTTTCCAGGTAGGGCGTGAAGAGCTCCTGCGAGTGGAACCGGCTGACCAGCCGTTGACCGGGAAGCTTGTTCTCCGCGTACCAACGGACGTTGCCCAAGGCCCACTCGCAAAAAACGACGTCGGCACGGGCCAGGAGTTCGCGGCTCGCCGCTTCGTCGTGGTCGGTGTGGTTCTCCCACTTATCCAGCAGGACCTCGTGTCCGGCCTCGTGCAAGTGATGGATCAAAGAGCCGGCGAACTTCAGGTCGTGACCTGCGATGACCACGGTCTTGCGTGCCGCGGGTCCGTCGCTCGCTGCCACGGCAGCGTCCGTGGACGACTCCTCCGCACGTTGGCGCGGCTTCACGTTTGGACGCCTCATGCCCAACACACTGCTGGATTCGGTTCCTGGGACCACTAGGAGCGACCCGTAGCCCGCCGCCGGCCGTGTTTCGAGCAACGCATGTCCCGGTTCCTGCAGATCGTGGTCCTGGCGCTGCACCGATTGGCCCGGGACGATCAGCGAGGAACGCACCAGATCCTCGATCATTGTCCTATCGGCACCCCGCTCCAAGCGGATGAGGGGACGCGTCGGCGACCGGTAGGATTCTCCGTCCTCCGCTTGCCGGACGGCGATTCCCTGGGCGGAGAGTGCGCGGGCAGCAACGGGATCGCCTGATCCGCGGACAATTACCCCCGCGGGGCGATGCGTTTGCCGCAGGATGTCGTCGGCCTGCCCCGGACCAAGCCAATCAACCGTGGCGTCCACGGCCGGCAGCCCAGGAACATCAACCTCGAGGCCCGCGGTCCGGAACATGAACGCCAACCGGTGGACGGCGAGGTGGGCGCGGTAGATTGCACGGTGCGCGCGCCAGCCGTCCGCGTTGCGTTGGCCCTCGTCGCTCAGCCACATTCCCGCGAGCAGGGATGCCTGCAATCCGCTGGAAACCGTGGGGATCGAGTCCCCCACCGTCGAGGGGATGCCCGGTCCGTCCCAGGTCAATTGAGGCGTACCGCAGGCGGCCAGCTCCATGACCCGGCGCGAGAACATCGTCGGCGATCCGTTGACGGAGTTCACGTTGATGTGGACGGGGTGAGAACGGTAGGCCTCGGTCATCTCCACATAGGACAATCCCCCGTGGACGTGCCTGCGCAATCTGTTGGGGAACTGGTACGGGCTTCCGGGATGGTTCAGTTGGCGGTCGTAGATAGTGACGTTGTCCGCCCCGGCGCCATCCAGCAGCTCCGTCAATTGCCGCGAGCGTTCGGGATAGCGGTCACCGTAGTAGGAGCCCCCGTAGGCCACAGTGTGGCTATAGGGCCGTGCCGGTGTGGTGGGCCTGTGGAGCGTGGGTTGCGCGAAGAACGGCAGGGACGCCACGGTTTTCAGGTGGTCTCCGCGCTCACGCCAGTAGCGCGGTATGCACTGCGCATCCGTCGTGAAGACGTGGTCGAACAGCGCGGCCGTTTTGATGAACCGCTCGATATGGATTGGGTCTTCCTTGTTCCAGAAAATCGTGGGGATGCCGAGTTTCCGGCATTCTGCGACAAGCTGGCGCAGGTCCCGCGCCTCGTCCTCCCCATAGTGGCCGACCTTCCGGGTCCACCCGCCGCCGTTGCCTTCCCACGCGGATTCGACCAACAACGCGTCGAGCCCCTCGATATCCGCTTCCCAGGTCGATGGGTTGACGGCTACGGTGCGGCATTCGGGTGCGACCGCCCGCGTCGTGAAGCCGTCCGCGATCAATCCCACGCGCAGGTCGGCGAGGTTCCTGCCGGGTGCAACATTCGCGGCGCGCGCCGCCTCGTGTTCGATGGCCACCTTCTGCGCCAGCTGTTCCCACGTCCTCTCTCTGGCAACCCACTGGCGGCCGCGGCGCACCACGTCGCCGCGCAGACGGCGGTCGACCAGCACCCGTTCAAGGGCGCCCCGGAGCGAATCCCGGTCCCCTGCCTTGAAGAGCAGGCCCCGCGATTGGTCCTCGCCCACGATGTCCCGAAGGGGTGCCACGTCCGACGCCACCACCGCCACGCCGGCCGCGAGCGCCTCCAGCGGCTTGAGCGGTGACACGAGCTCAGTCACGGCATTGCTTAAGCGCGCGATGGGTGCCGCCGTGAAGACGGAAAGGTATTTGGGGATCTCATGGTTTGGGACTCGCCCCGTGAAGTTCACCGCCTCCGCGACACCCAGCTCATCCACCTTGGCCTTCAGCTGTGGAAGCGCCGGCCCGTCGCCCACGATCACCAGCCGCGCATCAAGTTTGTTTTCCCGAAGATCAGCGAACGCCTCGATGAGCAAGTCAACGCCCTCGTAGGCGACCAGGCTTCCCGCATATCCGATCACCGGTTGGCCGGCCACGATACCCAGCCGACGCATGATCTGCTTGTCCGGGTTGCCCGGGATGTACCGGGCGGTGTCCGCCGCATTGGGCAAAAGCGCAATACGGTCTCGGGGAACGCCTCGACGCACCAACTCGTCCGCTACCTGACTGGTGATCGCGAGGACTCGGTCCGCCTCGCGGGCAACGATGGTCTCCAATTGCGCCACCAGGTTGAACCGGTCAGATCCCGCCCACTCTTCCTTGGCGGCCACCTCCGTGACTTCCCACAGCCCGCGGACCTCGTAGACGAACGGAACGCCCAGTCGGCGCGCGGCCATCAAAGCGGGCAAAGCGGTGACATGGTTGGAAGCTGCGTGGATCAGTCCAGCGCGGGACCGGATGGCTTCGCGGGCGTACACGTCCGCCGCGCTGTTGAAATACTCGTCGAGTGGCTGCTCCCGGAGAGACGGCCCCGGGTTGAAAACGTGCCGCGCACCGTCGATCTCCATCTCGGTGCGCCTGTTCTTCAACGTGGAGATGGTCTTAGCATCCCAAGGATAGCCGGGGCGGGCCACCACCGTAATGTCCCCGTGGGTCAGGCCGGCGAGTGCGTTGGCCAGCCCCGACGTCCGTGTGGAGTACCCATTGCTATTGAACCGCCCCGTGCTGTGGGCGCAATAAAGCACCCGGTTCGCCTCGGGGAAATAGACGGGGACCCGCTGGCGCGGGCCAAGGAACGGCGGCGAATCCATGACGTTCAACCAGCCCGCGACTAACCTGGAGAAGGACGGCTCCCCCGGCGAATCGTCCATCGAATCTGAGAGCCGGGCTAGTCCCCGCGCCACGGAACGAACCTCGCCCCGCTGAAAGAACGCCTGTTTCAGGTCCGCCAATGTGAGCGCCCGTGGTTGGTCCAGGACATTGTCCGGGGACGACGCGGCAAGTACGTCGGTGGCCGTTTCCTGCCGCGCACGAACCTCGTGATCGGGCGGCGTTGCCTCGCCCACGGCAACCGTTGATGGCTGCTCCGTCGAAGAAGCACCAAATACGCGCCGCGTCAGCGCGCGGGACACGCGCAGGGGCCTCCTCAGTGCCTTGCCTGCGGCGTACTCCGACGAGTCCCGCATTTCCTCGTAGGCGGACTTGAATTTCTCGACGCGCGCGGTTTGGTTTTCGTACAGTTCCTGGAGCCGGTCCCGGCGGGCCGTGACGCGCTCGATTTCTGCCGAAAGTTGGCGGCATTCGTGCTCCAGCTCCCGGACGCGTTCCCGCAAGGACGGCTCGACACCCATATCATCTCCGCCGGTGCCCGACGCCCTGACAACGGATTGCGAGAAATAGTACGCCCCGGTCGATTCCGGATCCCGTCGCGCCGCCTCGATGGCAGCGCGCATCAGTCGCGGTTCGGTCGGTCGCTCGTCGTCGTCGTCGTGGTGGTGGATCATGTTCCCTATTGCTCCGTCTCTCGGGGACGCCACACAAAGCGCCATCCACGGTTCATGCCTTGCGGCGACCAGTCGCGTTCGGCAGCACCCGTAGCGGGCGGAAATTGGCCGCAGCACGGCGCCTCAATTGCGCGGCGCGGCTGCGGTCACCGCCTTGTTCGGCGTCGACCACGGCTTGGAAGTCCCTTGCCACCACACGGGAGGGCCCGTCCGCCAGCAGTTGCCCGTCGTGTAGCCACATGGTGCGGCTACAGGTGCGAATCAAACTCTTGGGATCTTCGGAGGTTACCAGGAGGGAGCCGCCCCGTTCGAGGTGGCTCTCCACGAGCTCGCGGCCCCGCGGACCCGTGCGGGCCAGCCTGAATTTCGGATCGTCGATGATGAGCAGATCCGGCTCCAAGGACAACAGGCATGCCAAACGAGTTACGTCCACCGTTGACGACTCGGCCTCTTCCACGGTGGCCTGCAGGTGCCCCTCGGCGCCGCAGTACGCGGCGATCTCCCGCACTGCGGTGCGTAGCGCCGAACCGCGCAGCCCCGTCACGCGCAGAATACGAAGCATGTTCTCCTCCACGGTGCTCTTCGGCAACAGCGCGGAAGACTTGGAGATGACGGCAGGTTGGCTCCTGACCCACACGACGCCGGACTGCACCCGCGATTCACCGGTGGCCGCGCGGATGAGCGCGGTCTTACCCGATCCCTTCGCCCCGGCCAGCCCCACGGCCTCCCCTCGCTCCACGACACAGGTGACCTGCCCGAGGGCCCACTCGCGTTCGGTCGGCGTCGGGGACATGGCTTTCATCGTGACTCGATCCAGCACCAGAGAGGGCTCGACCGCGGCGGCATCAATCGTCGTCAAAACCGTAGGTCCCCTCGTTGCGCCACAGGATCCATGTTCCCACCAACAGCCCGCCAATGGCCCAGAGTCCCATAACAAGCCACCCGAAGGCACTCGGCATGGTGTTGTAGAGCAGGACGTTCCTGCTGATGTCCAACACGTGGTGCATGGGATTCGCCGCGACAAGCGGTCCCGCCCAAGGCAGGGCCGTCAGGATCCGGTCGACGCTGAAGAACACCCCGGAGCCAAAAAACCAGCCACGCTGCACCAGGGCCAGAACGTGTTTCAGGTCAGACAGCCGGGACACAAGGTGGGCGGCGATCATGGACAACCCCAGAACAAACAGGGCCTGGACCAGCACCACCGGAATCAGCAACAACGCCATCGGCGAAAACGATTCGACAGGAGGGAAGGCGACGACCAGCAGCACCATCACCAGGTAGGACGGCAGACTGGCCATCCACACGCGGATGTTGACCATGGTGACCTTCACCACGGACGAGTAGCGCTGCCCCGCCCCCGCCGAGCGGTTCGCGTAGATGGCATCGGCGGCTTGGCCGATCAGTTTGTTGGCGACCGTGAACATGAAAATCCCGATGGTCAGGAATCCGATGAAGTTCTCGATGCCCTTACTGGCGTCCAGGACAATGCCGAAGATGACGTAGTACATCAGTCCGTTGATCACCGGCGTGAGGATCAGCCACACGTTCCCCAGCTTGTCTCGCCCGGCGCCGTCCCTGACCCGGGCGTGGGCCTCGGACACCATGAATCCGCGGGCCTCCCACAGCCCCACCAGATAGTCGGTGTAGGAACCCCGCGTTCCCTGGGGCGTCATTCCGGTCAGGTCCACCCGCAGGACGCGCGCGTTCTCGGCCCCTTCCTCGGTCGTCTGGCTCAAGACGCCACCGCCCCGTCAGCGCCGGTGTCAGTTGCCGCGCCGCCGTCAGCGTCGGTCCCCCCGCGGCCGCGCTCTGCCAACAGGTTGTACTGCGCGATGCACGCCATGGCGTTGCGCTTCCAGGTGCGTGTCGAAAGGACCACCCCGCGCCCCGACGCTCCCAGACGTTGGCGCATCTCCGGATCGTCGATGAGCTCGATGAGGATTTGTGCCAGTGCCGCGGGATCCTCGGCGGGATGGACCCGCCCCGTGTGGCCGTCCTGGACCATCTCCAAGAGAGCCGGCAGCTCGGAGGCCACCACCGGTTTAGCGCAGGCCATGGCCTCCACGGGCTTCAGCGGCGTGACGGACCGGGTCACCGCGAAGTCCTTGCGCGGCACGCAGAAGATATCCAGTGCGCGGTGGTATCGGATTGCCTCCGAACGCGGCACGCGGCCCGTGAACACCTCTCGCTGTAGCAATCCGAGCGACGCCGCCAGCGACCGCAGTTCCGGCAGCGCCTCGCCGTCGCCCACAATCAATAGTCGCGCCTGCGGCCGTGCCACCTTCACCGTGGCGAACGCGCGGATCAGGTCATCGATCCCTTCGTAGGCAACCAAACTGCTGACGGTCCCGATGTAGACCTTGTCCTGATCAAGTCGCAGGTCCTCCCTGACCTCCGATGCAAGCGGTGGCTCGGCGAGGTAGGACTCGCCCACGCTGTTGGGCGCAATCATGATCCGGCGTTCATCGACTCCCTGCTCCAGGATCTTTGCCTTCATGGCGGCACCGAGCGTGATGACCAGGTTGGCATCGCGAGTGACTTCGGCCTCGCGGCGGACGAACGACATGTAGCGGGCGGAGTGAACGGCGGAGGCGGGACGCTTGGACACCCACGTATCGGCGAGCTGCCCGCGGACCTCGTAGACCCATGGTATGCCGAGCGACGAGGCGACGGCGCGGGCCACCAGACCATTGACGAAGTGAGTGGTGGTGTGCATGATGGCGGGCCGAAGTTCGCGGGCCAGTGCCAGTAGCTCTTCGGACTCCACCTGCAGGCGATCGGCCAAGTGGGCGAAGATTAGCGGTGAGCTCATCCGGTGGTAGGTGATCCCATCGATCACCTCTATCCGCGCGGCGTTGCGGATGCCGAGCGTGGACGGATATCCGAGGCGCGTCGCCACGTGCACCTCCCAGCCCAAGGCAGCCTGAGCCCGTAGGAGCGAGTGCGTGCGCTGTGCATAACCGCTGGCAGTGTGGGGAAGCGAGTTGTTCACGAGGTGGAGTACGACGTCGTTGCGCGGCACGAAGGCGGCCGTTGCCGCCAGCGAGGGCGTCCACGTGCCATACACTTCGGTTTCGCCCACGAAGCGCTCCCGCATGCGCGCGGATCGAGGGTCCCCTTCGGGCAGCAGTTCTATGGCGGACGCCATCCCACCGTGGTACCACTCAAGCTTCGCCTCCGACGCGCTGCGCCCTGCGATCCCGACTGGGACCCGGTCGAGGAACGTGCGGGCCTCCACCGGAAGGCCCCCGGCAATGCAGACGTCTGCCAACCGCTTGGCCTCCGCGGCGCCTGGGCCTCTGTCCAGGGCACGACCGATCCGACAAGCCAACATGTCAGGCGTCCCGTCCAGCAAGGCCAAGACCGCCGCGAGCGGGCGGTGTGGGGCCACTCCCGCCAGACGGCTCGCCGCGTGGACGGCCAACTGTGCGCTGCGCAATGGATACCGCCGCAGCAACCGCACGGCCAACTGGACCGGGTCCTCCTGCCAGTGGCGTTTGAGAGTGTGCCGTAGGGCAAGGATTCGCTTCATCGCCTGCCCTCGCGGTCCTGACGCACCGACGTGGCAGACGGGGCGCGACGACGCCCGAACAGCAGTCGGTAATAGAAAAACGCTGCGATCAGCACCAAAAGGCCGACGATCCCCTGAACGACGACGGCGCCCTGCGCCTGCTGGTCCGCGGCGCTCACGCCCGCGAAGCTTTCGCCCTGCCTATCCACCGTGGGCGGCGCTGTCGTCGCCGGGGCGGAACTCAGAGCCGCCGCTGTGCGTGAACTCGCCGGGGAGGAATCCGCCGCATTCGTCGCGTCGGACGACGCCTCGGATGCCATGGCGGAAGCCGACGCCCGAACGACCACGCCGCGGCGGTAACCGTAGACGAAGCCGGTGTCCACCAGCGAACCGCGGATCAACATCTGCCCCGTGCCGGGAACTATGAGGTAGCCGGTACGTGGATGCACCGGATAGCCGGTTGCACCGTCCACGGCGAACCCAGTGGCCGGGTCGGTAGCGGGCTGTTTACCCGCCGCCGCGCCCTGCTGGCGGACCGGTTCGCCGACCGTGGACGCGGGTTCGTCCGTCATTGACGCAGGCGGAGCCGGTTCTGGGTCTTGTGGCTCGCCGGTCGACTCTTTCGACGGCGAGGGCTCGGCCGGGGGCGGTTCCGCGGGCACTGGGTTAGCGGGCTCGACCGGTTGCGGCTCCGCGGTCGCCGTCGGGCTCGGCGACGGAGGCTCGTCCCCGGGCAGGGGCAGGACTATCACTCGGGAGGGAAGAGCGTGCGTGGCGGACGGTGCGTACATCGCCCCCACAGGGACGAATGCTGCTATGGCCAGTGCCGCGGATACGCGTCTCCATCCCATGCCCCTAGTTTTCCAGCCTGTTGTCGGTCACGAACCGGATCAGCTGATCCTCGTCGAGGGCATCGGCGATCCGGGATGCGGCGGCGGGGTCGTGGACAACGATCGACTGTCCGTCATTCGATCGCCCGGTTCCGAGGTTGGGAAGCGTGAACGTGTGGACGTTCGATGTCCTCACGTCCCTCAGGCCCACGGCGAGCCGCCCCACGGTCAGTCCGTTCATGCCGTCGCTAAGCGAGACGTACGGCGCGAAGGCGTTCACGATTGCCGATACCTTGCCGGGATCCGTCAGGGTTTGCGCCGTCAGGAACTTGGACATGACCCCCTTGAGGAACAACTGCTGGTTCGCCACACGGGTGTAGTCGCCGTCGGAGAACTGCTGGCGTTCGCGCACGAACTTCAACGCGGTGTCGCCTTCCAGGGTGATCTTCCCTTGCGCGAATGATTCGCCGTCGACGCCGGAGGACCTGAAGGCCCGAGGGTTGTTGACCTCCACCCCGCCCAATGCCGTGGTCAGTTCGCGGAAGCCCTGGAAATCAACAATGGCCACATGGTCGACAGGCGTCTCCACGATGCCCTCAAGTGTCTGAACCAACAGCGGCATGCCGCCGAGAGCGAGTGCCGCGTTGATCTTGTGTTCGCCGTGTCCCGGAATTTCGACCCAGGTATCGCGCATGACCGACATGACGTTGATGCTTTTGCGGTCGCCGGGGATGTTTACCAGCATCATCGTGTCGGCGCGTCCCCCATTCGGGACGTCGGGCAGGTTCTCGGTATCGCCACTGCCCCCGTCCTCGTCGCTTCCGATCACCAGGAAGTTCACCGCGTCGGCAGCGGCGGCGGCCCGTTGCGGGCGGGTGTCGTCCGCGGGGAAGGCCGATTCTATGGAAGGCGTCTTCGACTCGAAACTGCCGACAAGGCTTGCCAGATACCCGAAAGCGACCACGGCCGCGAGAACTACAACGACGCCCAGGGTGACCATCGTGATGAGGACCGGCCGTCTTCTTTTGGCGCGCGGGGCGTCCCCGGCAACGCCAAATCGGTCATTCGTCACGGTCACTTATCCCCCTGAGTCAGTCACAATGCTCATACGAGTATCTCATTGCCTTCCAAGGATTGATAAACAAGGCCACTCATGCTCCGCCCCTTCACTAGAATGAACTGGTGAACCGCCATCCCTCCCACGCCCGAAAAGCCATGACCTCCTTGGGCCTCGCCGTCTCGGTCTTCGGCCTTTCGTCGTGCTCACCTGCCGTAGATGTCGAGGCGGCGGACGCCGCTTCCCACCCGGTCTGTGCGGAGATGATGGTTGCCCTGCCCGACGAGCTGGCCGGCGCCGGACTTCGCGCCACCAACAGCCAGGCGACCGCCGCATGGGGCGAGCCGGCCCAGATCATCCTCAGATGCGGGGTGACGCCCCCCAGCCCGACAACGGACCCCTGCATCAGTGTCAACGGCATCGACTGGCTGGCCCGTGAAGGCGAGCCGGCATGGACGATGACCACCTATGGCAGGGAACCCGCCACCGAGATCCTCTTCGATCCGGACGTGGTGGCCTCCAGCACGGTGCTGGCGGAAATCTCCGCGGCCGCCGGCCGCATCCCGGCCGACGGCGCGTGCACCACGCTCGACCAGAGCGTCGACCTTCCTTGACGGCCCGAGCCGCGAAAGCCTAGCGCAATCCGGTCCGACGGTTGAGGGCAAGCCAGATGAGCTCGTCGATCAGGTCCGGGTAGGCCATCCCCGTTTTGTCCCACATCTGCGGATACATGCTGATCGGAGTGAACCCGGGCATGGTGTTGATCTCGTTGATGACCCAGCCGCCCGCGTCCGTGTAGAAGAAGTCCACCCGGGAAAGACCCTCCGCTCCGACGGCGTCGAAGGCCGCGGCGGCCAGCCGGCGGACCTCGTCCACGGCCCCTTCGGGAAGTTCGGCCGGGCAGCTCAGCTTGGCCGCGGCGCCGTCAACGTACTTCGCCTCGAAGTCGTAGAACTCGTGGTCGCCGGCCTCCATCGCCACCTCGCCGGGAAGCGAGGTGCGGGGCACCTCGTGGCCGCGGCCCTCCAGGACGCCGCATTCGATCTCGCGACCGTCGATTCCCTGTTCGATGACCACCTTGGGGTCGTGTATCCGGGCCGCCTCGACGGCTTCGCGGAGCTGTGACGGGGAATCCACGCGGCTGATGCCGACGGACGAACCAGCCCGCGCCGGCTTCACGAACAGCGGATAGGTCAGGGAACCCGCGGCGGCCAGCGCGCCCTCGGGATCGCGGCGCCATGCCTTGTCCGTAATCACCACATAGGGCCCGACGCGGAATCCGGCGGCTTCGAAAACCACTTTCATGTAGTGCTTGTCCATGCCGATGGCACTGGCAGACACACCCGAGCCGACGTACGGGACGTCGGCCAGTTCCAGCAGGCCCTGCAGCGTACCGTCTTCGCCGAAGGGCCCATGCAGCAACGGGAAGACGATGTCCACACCGCCGAGGCTGCGGGTCTTCCCCCCATTGGTGTGGGCCACGAGTTCCCGGCCCTCGGGGACGATGTCCAGCCGAAGGGTTTCCGGTCCCGCCAAAACCTCGGGAGCCTCCCCGGATGCCAGCGACCAGGTCTCCGGGTCGGCGTCGACCAGCGACCAGCGTCCGTCGCGCGTGATTCCGATCGGCACGACGTCGTATTTTTCGCGGTCGATGGAATGCATCACGCCGGCCGCGGTGACGCAGCTGACGGCGTGTTCGGAGGAACGCCCGCCGAACAGCAACGCCACGCGCGTTTTGGTGTTGTTCTCGGCATTCATGCCTTTTCCCCTTCGGATTTAAGTTCGCGGCCCAATAGCCGGGACGCCATGGCGTCAACGGTCAATTCGCCGTCCAGCACGTGCACGACTGCCTCGGTGATGGGCATCTCGACGCCGAGGCCGCGCGCCAAGTCCAGGACCGCCGGCCCGGATTTGATGCCCTCGGCCGTCTGGGTCATGGCGGCGTTGACCTCGACCAGGGTCAGGCCCTCCCCCAGTAGCCTTCCGGCGGTGCGGTTGCGCGACAACGGCGAGGAGCAGGTCGCGACGAGGTCGCCGAGGCCCGCGAGTCCGGACATGGTCTCCAACTGTCCCCCGAGGGCGAGAGCCAGCCGCGTGGTCTCTGCCAGGCCCCGGGTGATCACAGAGGCCTTCGTGTTGTCGCCCATGCCGCGTCCGTCGCAGATCCCGACCGCCAGTGCAATGACGTTCTTGACGATTCCGCCGACCTCCACGCCCACGAGGTCCGTGTTGGTGTATGGCCGGAAGTACTCCGGAGTACATGCCGCCGCGATCCAGGCCGCAGTCTCCGCGTCCGTACACGCGACGACGGAGGCGGTGGGCTCCTCGCGGGCGATCTCCATGGCCAGGTTCGGGCCGGAAACGACGGCGATGGCGTCCATTGGCCAGTCCAATTCGTCGCGAACGACCTGACTCATGCGCGCATCCGTGCCACGCTCCAGCCCCTTCATGAGGGACAAGACGACGGCACCGGCCGGAATCGAATCCCGAACCATTCGCAGTTGGGAACGCAGCGTCTGGGCGGGCACCGCCAGAACCACCAGATCCGCACCGGCCAGGACCTTCGCCGGATCGTCGCTGGCCGTGACGTTGCCCGGAAGGACGATCTCGCCCAGGTAGCGCGTGTTGCGGTGGTGGTTGTTGATCTCGTTGGCCACTTCGGCGCGGCGGGCCCAGAGTTGCACGTCCGTATTGGAGGCGGCTCCGCAGTCGGCCACGACCTTGGCGAAAGTGGTGCCCCAACTGCCGGCTCCCAGAACGGCGATCTTGTTGGCGGCAGGCCTCACTCGTTCGCTCCCGGGCCGGTCTGGAAATCCCGACCGGACATCGTCTGGCCGTGCGCCGCCGGATCCCAAGGAGTCTCGGGCGGAACGCCGCCGCGCAACTCAGCCACTCCGGCTGTCAGTGCGGCCATGATGCGTGCGGTCGCCTCTTCCAGGACCGACCGGGTCATGGGCTTGTCCGCAAGGTCGCTGAGGTCCACGGGATCGCCGAGCCGCACGCGGACCGTTTTGCGCGGAAAGGGCCGAAGGCCCTTACCGTAACGCGGGAAGACCTCCTGCGCACCCCAGTGCGCGATGGGTATGACGGGCGCTCCGGTTTGCAGCGCCAGGCGTGCCGCGCCTGTGCGGCCGCGCATGGGCCACTCGTCCGGATCCCGGGTCAGCGTCCCCTCCGGATACACGATGACCACGCCACCCGAGTCGATGAGGTCGCGGGCGATCTCCAACGAGCGGCCAGCACCGACGCTCGAGCGGGCGACGGGAACCTGACGGCTGGCCCGCAGCACCGATCCGACCACGGGCAGCTTGAACAGCGATTCCTTGGCCAGATAGCGAGGGAGGCGTCCGTGCGCGTAGAGCGCCTGGCCGACCACCAGCGGATCGATCTCGGTCACGTGGTTGGGACAGGCGATGAAACCACCCTCGGGCAGTCGCTCGAACCGTTCCCACTTCCGTCCCATCAGTGCGGTCATGGTAGGACGAATGATGCCCGCCAAGACGGCGAACACGGCCTTCGCGCCGGTCGTTTCCCTCATGGCCGCCCTAGTCGGTGGAGTCGAGTTCGACGCGCGCACCGAGACCCTGCAACTTCTCCAGGAACTTCTCGTACCCGCGGTTGATGAGCTCGATGCCGGTCACCCGGCTTGTGCCCTCGGCCGCGAGGGCCGCTATCAGGTGGGAGAACCCCCCGCGTAGGTCAGGGATGTCGATGTCCGCTCCGTGTAGCTGAGCCGGGCCGGTGATCACGGCCGAGTGCTTGAAGTTCCGTTGTCCGAACCGGCAGGGCACCGCGCCCAGGCATTCCCGGTGCAACTGGATGGTGGCCCCCATGCGGACCAGGGCATCGGTGAACCCGAAGCGGTTCTCGTACACCGTCTCGTGGACGATGGATACGCCGGCGGCTTGCGTCAGCGCAACCACCAGCGGCTGCTGCCAGTCGGTCATGAATCCGGGGTGGACGTCGGTTTCGAGCACCAGCGGCTTCAATTCGCCGCCGGGGTGGTAGAAGCGGATGCCGTCGTCTTCCACCTCGAAGGCGCCCCCGATCTTCCGGTAGGTGTTGAGGAAAGCGGTGAGGTCCTCCTGGTTGGCGCCCTCGACATAGATGTCGCCACGGGTGACCAGCGCCGCGGAGGCCCAGGAAGCGCCCTCATTGCGGTCCGGGAGGGCGCGATGCCTGTAGCCGCTCAGGTGGGCCACACCTTCGATCCGGATCACCCGGTCCGTTTGGACGGAGATGATGGCGCCCATCTTCTGCAGGAGCGCGATGAGGTCCATGATCTCGGGTTCGACGGCGGCGTTCTTGAGTTCGGTGATGCCATCGGCCTTGACCGCGGTGAGCAACACCTGTTCTGTGGCGCCGACGCTTGGATACGGGAGTTCGAGCTTCGCCCCCTTGAGTCCGTGCGGGGCCGAGATGGCGATTCCGCCAGGGCGCTTGTCCACGACGGCCCCGAACTGACGGAGAACGTTGAGGTGGTAGTCGATCGGACGGTCCCCGATGCGGCAGCCACCGAGATCGGGGATGAACGCCTCGCCGATGCTGTGGATCAGCGGTCCGCAAAACAGGATCGGAATCCGCGAGTCGCCGGCGTGCGCGTCGATCTCCTTGGACGGAGCCGAGGTCGCGCCCTGCGGATCGAGCGTCAGGTCGCCTGTGGCCGGGTCCTTGTCCACCGTAACGCCGTGGATGGTGAGCAGGCTTGTCACGATCTCCACGTCCCGGATCTCCGGAACGTTGCGCAGGACGGAAGGGGTATCGGCCAGAAGCGCCGCGACCATGGCTTTCGGCACCAGATTCTTGGCGCCCCTGACTTTTACTCTTCCAATCAGCGGAACGCCGCCGTGGATAGTCAGGACTTTGCCCATGAAAGAAATACCTATCGTTGGAGTGGCCTCAGGATCGCCGGAGGTTCCCCGTAAGCATACAGCCCGAGCTTGTGGAGGCGGCTGTGGCGGGGCCCGCGGGGCGGTGTCCGGTAGTCAGGATTTGGCGGGGAGCGTGGCCGGAAGCCATGCGGGACGCGCGGCTTCGAACGAGGAGACGTCGGCCTCGTGCTGCAGCGTGAGACCAATGTCATCAAGGCCCTCCAGGAGGCGCCAGCGGGTGTATTCGTCGATCTCGAACGGAGCAACCAGCGCACCACAGGTGACGGTGCGGGACACCAGGTCGACCGTGACCGTGCTGCCCGGGTGGTTCTCGAGTTCCTTCCAGATGAGTTCGACATCCGCCTGCGCTACCTGGGCGGCCACCAGTCCCTGTTTCCCCGAGTTTCCCCGGAAGATGTCGGCGAACCGGGAGCAAACGACCGCCTTGAAGCCGTAATCCTTGAGCGCCCATACGGCGTGTTCCCGCGAGGAGCCGGTGCCGAAGTCCGGTCCGGCCACGAGGACGGAGCCGGCGGAATAGGGCTTGCGGTTGAGGATGAATTCGGGGTCCTTGCGCCAGCCGGCGAAGAGCGCGTCCTCGAAGCCGGTTCGAGTGATCCGCTTGAGAAAGACGGCCGGAATGATCTGGTCCGTGTCCACATTGCTCTGGCGCAGCGGCACGCCGACGCCCGTGTGGGTGGTCAACTTCTCCATGGGTGCGCTCCTTAGGCTGCGGTGGTGGAAGTGACGGCCCGGGTGGCCGGTGGGAGGTCCGAGGGCGAGCTGAGTGTGCCGCGGATAGCGGTGGCCGCGGCGACAACCGGCGAGACCAAGTGGGTCCGGCCGCCCTTGCCTTGCCGGCCTTCAAAGTTCCGGTTCGACGTCGAGGCACAACGCTCCCCCTCGGCGAGCTGGTCCGGGTTCATGCCCAGGCACATGGAACACCCGGCGAAGCGCCATTCGGCGCCGAAGTCCTTGAAGACACGGTCCAGTCCCTCGGCCTCGGCCTCGAGCCGGACACGCGCCGAACCGGGCACCACGATCATCCGGATGTCGGGGTCCTTGGTGTGTCCCTGGATGATGGCCGCGGCGGTCCGCAGATCCTCCATCCGGCTGTTGGTGCAGGAACCGAGGAACACGGTGTCCACGCGGATGTCCTTCATGGGCGTGCCGGCCTCCAACGCCATGTAGTCCAGCGCGCGCTCACAGGCGGCGCGGGCGTTCTCGTCCTCGAAGTCTTCGGGTGACGGGACCGCTTCGGAGAGCGAGACGCCCTGCCCCGGATTGGTGCCCCACGTCACGAAGGGCTCGAGCCGGTCGGCGTCGAGGAAGACCTCCGCGTCGTAAGAGGCCGTCTCGTCGGAACTCAGGGATCCCCAGTAATCCACGGCGGCGTCCCAGTCGCTGCCCTGCGGCGCGTGGGGCTTGTCGCGGAGGTAGTCGAACGTGGTCTGGTCGGGGGCTACCATGCCGGCGCGGGCGCCGGCTTCGATCGACATGTTGCAGATCGTCATGCGCGCTTCTATGGACAACGCGCGGATGGCGGAACCCCGGTATTCGAGTACATACCCCTGTCCCCCGCCGGTTCCGATCTTGGCGATCACCGCAAGGATGATGTCCTTCGCCGTGACACCGGGCTTGAGCGTGCCGTCGACGTTGATGGCCATCGTCTTGAACGGCTTCAACGACAGCGTCTGCGTCGCCATCACGTGCTCCACCTCGGAGGTGCCGATGCCGAACGCCAGCGCGCCAAAGGCGCCATGGGTGGAGGTGTGCGAATCGCCGCACACCACGGTCATACCGGGCTGCGTCAGACCGAGTTGCGGGCCGACCACGTGGACGATGCCCTGTTCCTTGTCGCCCAGGGAATGGAGTCGCACCCCGAATTCGCGGCAGTTGGCGCGCAGTGTTTCGATCTGGGTGCGGCTGGTGAGGTCCGCGATCGGCTTGTCGATGTCCAGGGTCGGGGTGTTGTGGTCCTCCGTGGCAATCGTCAGGTCGGGCCTGCGCAGCGGACGTCCGGCCAGCCGAAGGCCCTCGAAAGCCTGTGGGGACGTGACCTCATGCACAAGGTGCAGATCGATATAGATGAGGTCGGGCTGTTGCGCCGCCCCAACACCTTCGCCCTCGCGCACGACGTGCGCGGCCCAGACCTTCTCCGCCAGCGTCTGCGCTGGTGTGCCACCGGACATCTCGGGTTCCCTTCGTCAAAAAACCTCTTGGTCTCAACTTAATCACCCGCTCGTTGCGAGGGCCAGAATTTCAACTTGCATCTCATAATGTGAGACGGCAATATCATTCTATGGACACTTCTAGCGGCGTTGGCGTTATCGATAAGGCAGCCATGGTGCTCGACTCCCTCGAAGCCGGCCCCACGACCCTGGCACAACTGGTTTCCGCCACCGGCTTGTCCAGACCCACCGTGCACCGTTTGGCCCAGGCCCTCGTCCATCACCGACTCGTGGGCAAGGACATCCACGGCCGGTTCGTGCTAGGGAGCCGCTTGGTCGAGCTGGCATCGGCCGCCGGCGAAGACCGCATGATCGCCGCGGCCGGCCCCATCCTCGTTCAGCTCCGGGACGCGACCGGTGAGAGCAGTCAGGTCTTCCGCCGGCAAGGCGACTCGCGAGTCTGCGTTGCCTCCGCCGAACGTCCCATCGGCCTTCGGGACACCATCCCGGTGGGAACGCAACTGTCGATGAAAGCCGGGTCGGCGGCACAGGTGCTTATGGCGTGGGAAGACCACGAGCGGCTGCTCGAGGGGCTCAACAACGCGCGCTTCACACCCACCATTCTCGCCGGTGTTCGCCGCCGCGGCTGGGCGCAGAGCCTGGGAGAACGCGAGCCGGGCGTCGCTTCAGTGTCCGCCCCCGTACGCGGCCCCTCCGGACGCGTCATCGCCGCCGTGTCCATCTCCGGTCCGATCGAGCGCCTTACCCGCCAGCCCGGACGCGTGCACTCTGAAGTTGTCGTATCCGCAGCCTCCCAACTCAGCGCCGCGCTGCGAAAAGGCAGCGACTGACGGCCTCCCAGCTGGTCCCGGGTATCCGCGAAATCCAAAAGACGAGAGATGGCATATCGCCGGTCGCCGACTGGAGTCCATCGGACGGCCGTCGCATAGACTCTAGTCCGCGCCCGCAAATGGGCGTGTCCGGCCCCTCTTGCGCATCACCATCGATACCCATAAGGAACCTTGATGACGGAACCATGCGGCATTCCGACGAAGCTGGATGATCTGGCAGCGGCGGGAACCGTTCCACCTGGAAAACATCACGTTCGCCACGAAATCCGTCTTGGTGTTTACGTTGACGCCCTCGTGACCGCACGGCCGAGCGCAGAGGCGATCGTCTGCTTCCTTCCTTCCGCGCAACCCGTGGCGTCTCCGCAAGCGAATCCCGTCTTCCACAGGTGGACATGGGAAGAAAGCTTCCTGGACGCCCACGTTGTCGTGCTGAGCGACCCGGCCCTGTACGTTTCCGACAACGTCCATGCCGGTTGGTTCATTGACCAAGACGACGACTTCGTGGCACACATGGCTTTCGTGGTCGCCAAGTTGGCCAAGTCGCTGGGTGTGCCACTCGCCAACGTCGTCACCTACGGCTCCTCCATGGGCGGCTACGGGGCCCTGATGCTGGCAACTGAACTAAGGCACCCGGTTGCGGTCGCCGAAGTGCCTCAACTTGATCTGCGAAAGTATTCGATCCAGCGCGCCTTACGCGTCATTGAGGATCGACTTCTCAGCCAGACGATCGACGAATTGTTCAAGACGGCGCCTGAACGAATCAGCGTTGTCGAAAGGATGAAGGCACGCGGAGTCGTTCCGCGATTCAAGATCGTGACGAACCGGCTGGATACTGGCCACGACGAATTGATCGACCTGCAGTCCAGCCTCAAGAGGGCAACCGACTTCGCCACGTCGATCGGGGATTACGAGATTCAAACGACTTCGAACGCCATTGGTCACAAGCCATTGCCGCGAACTAAAGCGACCTTGGTCATCCGATCGGTCTTGGGATCGCTCCTAGAGATTAACGACGTGCCCGCAGCGAAGCCCCCCTCCAGCTCCACGACCTCCAGTGCCAGCGGGACGCAGACCTTTCGGGAGGTTCTGGACGAGGCAACTGGTGTTATCGCTTCCATCCGTTACATCCGCGACGAGCCGGATACAGCGAAATACCTCCGCGCCAAGGAGCTGCTCTACCGGGCAGCGGAGTTGAATCCCGCACACGATTGGCCCTATCGGCGCCTCTGTAGTCTCATTAAGCTGTGGAAGAACACCTTCGACAGCGAAGTACTGGCAGCGGCCGAGAACGCTTTCGCCCGCGGACAGTCCCTGGAGTCGTTCATCTACTGTTGCCGCGGCTACCTCAGCAATTTCGGGTCGGACGTCGCGGCCCGTCGGATTGAGGAACTCATCGGGGAAGCGAACGACACGCAGACCGCAAACGTGGGACGCATCTTCCTCTCGGTATGCGCCTACGAGGCCGGTGAATTCGATGAGTACGCGGCTCTGATCGGTCAGTTTCAGTCGCATCGGGCGGATGGCTTCGAACCGTATATTGCCATTCCGGTGTCCACTGTAGTCACCGCATCTGCGGCGGAACTCACTCTCGACTCCGATTCGACGTCGATTCTGGACGCCGACTTGAGCGTTGACTGGGCGGCCCCGGAAGGAGCCAAGTACATTGTCAGCGCCTCGTGCGACGAAGGCTATTTCCATAAATACGCACGGTTCCTCGTGCAGTCTTTCAGCCTGACGTGCTCAGAGGAAGCCGTTCTTCACTTGGCGGTGATATCGGACAACCCTACTGCGGTGAGGGAGGCTCTCGCGGCCTGGGATCCCCAGGGCGTCGTTCTCTCCGTCGTGAGCCTCGATGCCGGGGACAACCTAGGACCGATAGCATCGCTGATCCGGTTCTCCTTCGTATATCCGCTGCTGCGCAAATTCGTGCGCCCGGTGGTGGTTCTTGATTTGGACACGGTCATTACGACCGGTTTGGCCCCCCTCATTGAAAAGCACGCCGCCGCCGACATCTGCTCGCGAATCCTGGGACAGGGAGTAGCCCCCTGGGAAAAATACACGGGCGGTTTTGCTGTGTTCAACCCGACAGCGGCAGCTGGACAGGCCTGTCAATGGCCAATAGTTTGTGCCCATGGGCGGCCAGCAGAAATGCCCGCTGGTGGCCATGAAAACTGCCCACTCATGGCCACCAGATCTGCCCACCTGATGTTCGGTGGCGTTGGCCATGTTGGGGTCGGGGTTTAGTTCATTGGCGTGACTCCTTTTCCGGCCAAGGCCTGGCTGAGTCGGATTGAATCTCCTGATGTCTGGCAGACGTGGGCGTGGTGCAGCAGCCGGTCCACGGTTGCCGTTGCCAGGGTTTTAGGCATGAGCTCGTCAAAGCCGGCAGGATGCAAGTTTGAGGACACCGCGATAGACCGTTTCTCATAAGCGGCGTCGACGAGACGGTAGAGTCCCTCCGCCGCGTCAACGCCGACCGGCAAGAGGCCTATGTCATCGACCACCACCAGATCTGCGCGCAGGATCCGGGCGACGACTTTGGTGACGCTGTCATCGGAACGGTGGGCGCGCATGAGAGCGCCGAGGTCCTCGAGGCGGAACCAAGCGACCCGCAGTCCGGCTTCGACGGCCTGCTGCCCGAGGGCTTCGAGGAAGAATGTCTTGCCCGTGCCGGAGGGGCCGCAGATCACGACGTTCTCCTTCCTTCCGATCCATTCCAGCGTCCGCAGCGCCTGCTGCGTCGGCGTGGGGATCGAGGATGCGGCGGGGTCCCAGGTGTCGAAGGTTTTCCCGGTCGGGAAGCCCGCGGCCTTGCGCCTGGCGGCAAGCATGGAGCGGGATCGACCGGCGACTTCCTCGACGAACAGGGCCTTGACGACCTCGGCCGGTTCCCAGCGCTGGGCGCGGGCAGTCGCGATCAGCTCCGGCGCCAAAGCCCGCGCGTGGGGCATCTTCAGCTGCCGCATCAGCTGGCGAGTAGCGCTTGCTGGTAGCGGTAGTCCATTTAGTCGGTAGCGCGGTTCTGGCGAGGTGGTAGCGGCCCGGGCGCTGTGTACCCGGGCCGCTCCGGTGTTATTCCCAGTAGTCCTGGTGGGCGCGGGCCTGGTCGTTTTGGTGCCTTCGCATATCGATCTGGCCGAGGTTGATGATCCGGGCGTTGTTGGCGAGGCGGTTCACGATCGAGTCCGCCGCGACCCGATCGGGCAGTTCGGCGATCCAATGCGCCGGCCCGGTCTGCGAGGCGATCATCGTCGGCAGCCGGTGTTCGCGGTTCGCGAGGATCGCGAACAGGTCGCTGGCGGCGTCGCTGTCGATGCCGACGGTGAGGAAGTCGTCGATGATCAGCAGGTCGATGTTGGAGAGCTCGTTCAGCAGTTTCTGGTGGGCGATGCCGTCGCCGCGTGCGATGACGAGCCGACGGGCGAGGTCGTCCATCCGGAAGTAGAGAACCGAGTGTTCGCTCTGGCAGGCGCCGATGGCCAGCGCGCAGGCGAGGTAGGTTTTCCCGCCGCCGGTGGGCGAGATGATGAGCAGGTTCGTCGCGTCGGAGCGCCAGTCGTGGGCGGCATAGCGTCGCATCCGAATGGGGGTGATGCCGCGCCCGTCGCGGTAGTCGACCTCGGCGACGGTCGCGCCCGGGATCGGGAAGGCGGCCTGGCGGATGAGTTTGTCGACCTTGTTGATGCGCCGGGACTCAAGGGCGTCGTCGACGGCGGTTAGGAACAGCTGCTCGGGGGTGAGGGTGTCGTTGCCTTCGTCTTGGATGAGCTCTTCCAGCCGGGTCGCGACGTGGGTCACGCGCAGGGCCCGGAACTTGTCATAATCGATGCTGGTGAACATCACTTCCCCTCCTCGTCGCGTGCATAGTGGGAGGCATCGCGAACATAGACGTCTGGCATGGTGTCGCGGAAAACGACGGTGCTGACGCGTTTGCGTGTCGAGGCCGCCGGGACCTGCGGCCGAGGCTTCTTCGCGTCGCTGTCGATCGCCGCCATCAGACGTTTCAGTGTCGAGTAGGTCGGATGGGCGCTGCGGTTCACGAGTTCCTGGCAGGCCGCCTCCAGCCGTTCCCGGTTGTTTTTGCCGAGCCCGTCCAGGACGTTCTGGCAGGACAGGTAGCCCTGCGCCTCAATCACCTGGCCGTCGAGAATCTGCTCGATCACCGTGACGGTTGCCGGCCCGACGCTGCGCGCCCGATCGGTGAACCACCGCCTGGACCACAGCCCATCGATATTGCGGTGCTGCGGCGGGACATGGCCGGGCAGGGTCGAGTACTGGCCCTTTCGGCCGGTCAACCGCGGGTGTTCGCAGAGCATCTCGTGCCCATCGAAGACCGTCACCCGGGACGAGGTCAGCCTCACCCGCAACAGCTTCCCCGCCAAAGCGAACGGCACCGAATACCGCTGCGTTTCGGCGGTGACGTGGTAATTACGGCCGGCCTTCAGTTCCTTCCAGGAGACGTCTTCGAACGCAGCGTCCGGCAACGGCTCGAGGAACTCCCGTTCCTCGGTGTCGAACCTCTCCCACCTGGTCGTATCGTCAGCGCGGCGGATGTCGTGGTTGATCTCCCGCACCCGCTCCTCGATCGCAGCATTCAACTCGGCCACGGTCGTGAAGACATCGTCGTCGAGGTAACCGATGACGCGCTTGTTCACGACGTTCACCGCGTTCTCGGCTGCGGCCTTGTCACGCGGGCGCTTAACGCGTGCCGGAACGATCGCGCACTGGTAATGGTCGGCGAGCTGCTGATACCGAGTATTCACAACCCGCTCCGCGTCACCCTTGTGGACTTGGTGGGTCGAGGTCGTCGGGTTGTCCGGAACGACGATCTGCGGAACGCCGCCGAAGAACGTGAACGCCTGAACGTGAGCGTCGAGCCAGGCCGGGGACTTCATATCCGCGTAGGCGCGGCAGAAGATCACGCCCGAGAAAGGCAGCACAGCAACGAACAACACCGCCCTGACCACCTCGCCGGTGATCGTGTCAACGACGTCCATCGTGTCGCCGGCCCAGTCCACCAGCATCGCCCGGCCCGGCTCGTGCCGGAGCACCGCCACCAAATCGTGGGTGCGGAGATAATCGGTGAACAGGGCGCAGAACTGCGAATACCCGTACTTCTTGCCCGCGTCCTTGGTATCGACGTAACGGCGCCAAGCCAACAGCAGAGTGAAGTGCCGGTTCTGTTTCATCGACGCCAGCACCTGCGACAGGTCGGGCTGGACGTACTCCTCTGATACCTTCCGGCGCCCGTCGGGGAACCACTTCGCGAGCTCAGTGTCGGTGATCGCACCCACCGAAGTGACACCCCGGCCCTGGATCTCCTGCCGAACCCGGGCCACGTCGCGATGCGAGCACCCCGCGATCTCGACGACTTCGCGGTAACTCCGCCCCTCCAGCAACAGTCCCAATATTTTCCGATAGTCCACCATGAACCCGCCCTTAACAATGAAACGACAACGCCGAATGCGTTGTCCCTTCACAGCAGAGCAGTACATCAACCGCCAGCGCTACCGTGTACCCGGAAACGTGCTACCAACTCGACGGACTACCGCTACCACCAAGCGCTAGGTGCCAATCAGCGCCTCCAGCTCCGCCGGCAAGGCCGGTGCGGTGACCGGGACCGGACTCATGCGCTTTCCTCCAGAACGGCGGCGGCCTCGGCGGTTGCGGGTGGCTGGCCGATGGCTGCCCACCCTGCGGTGCCTTGGGTGAGTGACTGGGTTTCCCTGGCGGCATGGGTGGTGGTGCGTGAACCCGCTGCGTTCAGGATCGAGGTGAGGTCCTTGTTCGCGAAGCGGCCATGGATGGCCGCGGTTCCCAACGCGTGATCGACTTCGGACTGCCCGGCGATCTTGGCCAGGGCGACGGCTTCGGCCATCTTCACGTTCATCCGTGCCGTCCCGGCGGCTGCGGCCTCGAGCAGCCAGGTCCGGGCGCCGTCCCCGATCGCGAGGAACTCCGCCTCCGCGGCCGTCCGGGCCTTCGCTGTGTAGTCGCCAGGGATCCTGGGCCGGTGGTCCGGGAAGTGGGCGTCGTTGATCGCCGGGCTGCCGGGCCGGGCGCGCCGGTGCCGGGCGACTTCCACCGGGCCCTGGCTGCCGTGGTGGACGACGATGACCTGTTCATCGGGTCCGGCGCCGTGGGATCGGACGAACACCCCCGCGCCGAGCAGATACGCCGGGACGGAGTACTGACCGTTCTCGAAGGTGACCATCGGCGTGTTCTCCGGGACGGACCGGGAGAGGCCGAACGCGACCGTGTGCGCGGTGTCCGGGATGCGGTGCAACCGTGGCGCTTCCTCGGTCAGCATCGCGGCGGGTTTTCGGCGGGTAGCGCGGTGCTCACGGTGGTTGACCTCATCCATGAAGCCCTGGCACGCCGCCTCGATCTCGGCGAAGGAAGCGTATTCGGGGCGCAGGTTGGTGTCCTTGGGCACGATGTCGGCCTTGGCGAGTTTCACCGAGGACTCCACGCCGCCCTTGGACGCGGGATCAGCCGGCTGGCAGGTCAGGACCGTCACGCCGTAATGGCGGGCGAACTCGACCGTCTGCTGGTTACGGACAGGGACCCCGGCGACGTGGGAAACGGTGACCGTTTTCTCGTTGTCGGTGAGGACGTAGGTTGGGGCGCCGCCCACGACACGGAACGTGCGGTCCAGCGCCGCGAACACACTCGGCGCCGTCCGGTCCCGCAGGACGATCACGACCCGGAACCGGGACCACGCCAGCCATGCCACGAACAACACGGTCTTCTTGCCCTCGATCACTGGGCCGTCGCCGAAATCGTACTGGATCCACTGACCAGGTTCGGTCACCCAGGGGCGGTGCACCCGGACGTGGCCGAGCCGCCAGGCGGCGCGGACCTGCGCGACTGCCCGGCGGGTCGAGCGTTCCGAACCCTCGTAACCGAGGGCACGGAGTTTCTCGTGGGCTTTATCGGCTCGGATCTTGCCCTTGGAAGCCTCGATCCATTCCTCGATCTTGGGCAGGAACGCATCAGTGACCCGGCCCCGGTAGGCCGGCTCGGCGATCGGCTGACCGGCGTCCCGGGCAGCGACGTGCCGGGCGACCGTGTGGTGCGAGCAGCCGGTGAGTTCCGCGGCGGCGCGCAACGAACCCGTCAGATCATACGCAGCAAGTATTTCCATGATTTCTCCGTCAAACTTCATTAGGGCCTCTTCCCGGGCGACTTTGGTGCGACTAGACACCGTTATCAAACCCCGGGAAGAGGCTCCCGCCGCTTAAGCAGCAGGGCTACGTCAAAGAAGTGGGCAGATCTCACGGCCACCAACGGGCAGTTTCCATGGCCGTCAGTGGGCAGTTCCGTGGCCGCCTATGGGCAGTTTTTCATGGCCGCTAACACCGGCCGCCGGTTTCATCGCTGCAGCGGCCGCGAAAACGGCCGTGTCGGGCAGCAAACAATGGTGGATCGATCAGAACTGCTTCGAGGCCGGCATCCGCCTGGCCAGCCAAGACCCACGCGGAATCTCGGTCACAAACGTCTATACCGAACGAGACGCTTTCTGCGTCATGCCCGTGGGTTCCGGCGATGCGAAATTGCACGTTTTGGAAAGGGCCATGAAAACGGTATTGATCACGGCCAAAACCAACTAAATGACGAATCGAAGAGGCGCTATTGCGCCTTGTTCCGAATCACGAATCGGGCGCGAGTAGCCACGTCATTGGGCGTCCGGCCCCGGCGTTTGATCGATTCCGATGCCGTAATGCGATGAGCGTATTCGCATCGCCCTCAGTGGCCAGCGTTCGACCACGGCCCATTTCGGGGCGCCAAGTCTGGGCACCAATGCTGGACCACTCGCCAAACCGCACCGCATGGAGCAAGTCCTCGAAATAGGTGGGGCGTCCTTGGACGAGTCCGTCAGCTATCCACTGGATTGACTCGTCGAGTTCTTCGACGGCCTCGACGACGCCAATGCCGGCTTCCTGCAGGCGGTCCCTATGGACGCGTGGCAGTTCCGATGCGGCGATGGCAACGGCCGAAGGCCGGTGCGTTTGGGCGAGTAGGACATCCAGTTCCAGATCGCCCACGGATTCGAACCGCAAGGCGTAAGGCGGCAGGCCCTCAAGACTGATGGGAAGTCCAGCGGTTCGGAACATCAGTGTCAGTGCTTGATCCGCCAGGTGAGAGCGCGCGATACAGCGCAACTGCTTCCATGCCTCGTCGAGTCGGGCACCCTCGTCTTCCATCCAAACCGCGAGTCTGTCATCCCAAAAAGCAGCATCACCCGTCGCTGGAATATCCCGCAGCTGATCGCTGATGCCGCGGCCAAGTCCGCTGAGCACCACTCCGCCAGACGCCGCGATCTCGACGACGCGGCGGGAAAACATCGTCGGCGAGTCCCGAGCCGAGTTCACGTTGATATTGACCGGGTGTGTTTTATACAGCTTGAGAACCTCTTCATAGGCAACGCCTGCCTTGACGAACTTCGCCAGTTCGGGCGGAAAGTGGTACGGCGAATTCGGAACATTGACCTGCCGGTCGTAAATGGTCAGCCCGTGCCGTGCCGCCCCCTCAAGCATTGCGTGGAGTTCGATGGACCGATCCCTGAACCTATCGCCATAGTACGTACCTGCATACGAGACGGAGTGCTCGTATGTTCTGTCCGTCGGCAATGGATGGTGGATTTGCGGTTGAGCGTAGAAAGGCAATGCGGACGCGGTTTGAATCGAACTTTCTGGAAGGCCGAGATAGGCGGGTACCCGGTCGCCGTCCGTGGTGAACACATGATCGGCCAAGGCCGCCGTTCCCGCGAAATTGGCGAAATGCACCGGGTCCTCCTTGTTCCAGAACAGGACGGGAATACCCCTGTGCCGCGCGACCTCGATGATTTTTTGCAGGTCGCCGATGCCTTCTTTCGAATGTGCGACCCCGCGCCGCCACTCGTCGTTCGGTCCTTCCCAAGCGGATTCAATGAACAAGCCGTCCAAGGACTCGACGGCCACCTGCAGGTATCCGTCCGCACGCCGAAGCGGAACGGCATCGAACGATCCCGAGACTGTCTGAGTCGTGAACTGGTCAGCGATGAGTCCAACACGCAACTGGCGCAGGCTCCTCTGTTCATGGACATGCGCCATCGACGCGTGGTTTTCCGCGGCCGCTGACACGAGTCGATCGTCAATGGCGCCCGCGGCAACCCCGTCCGCCTCTGAAGTGAGCCATTCGGCTGTTTCCCGGTAGCGATCGGCCGCGGAAGTTCCGAGATCCAAGATGAACGGGACGCCCAAGCGCCGGGAGGCTATAAGGACCGCTGCGGCCACCCAGCAGTCGCCGTGGCCGACTAGGGCGGCAGGCCTGCTTGCCCGGGCCTCACGGACCAGCCTGTCAGCCGAGTAGATAATGAATTTGTCTATGGTCAGCTCGGCCTGCGATGCCGCTTCCCCTGGCGTCTCATCCGCCTGCGGCGGGCGAAAGATAGTCGGCGGATGAAGTTCGAATGCCGCGTTTTCCCTCGAAGCGGCAACCGAGGATCGGCCGGATTCGACTGGCGCCACCCTAACGGACATGGTTTGGCCGGACCGCGTCTTATAGATGGCGCCGGACGAGCGGGCGGGAACAATTCCGGGAGTCGCGGCAATCTTAGCTAGGCCCCGTCTCATGAGAGCCTCCCCGGAGACTGCGGACGGAAGCTCCGCAAAAAGAGCGGGATATTCGTCGATCAGTTGCGCAACACGTTCAGCATGTCCGTCTCGCTGGAGGACGCGCACCAGGCGTCCCAACCGGTCGGCGTCCTGGCGCTGTCCGAAGAGAATCTCGACTCTCCCTGCCTCAATGCGCCGTGACGGAACGTCCTGAAACCTATTGCCCGCCGTCCTTATGAGGATCAACCACGACCGCGACAAGGACCTGAGGTCGTAGCGGACGGCATGGAGCTGTGCGCGAGCACTCGTTTCTTCATACGCTCGTTCGGACTCGTTGACCGCGTGGATGTAATCAGCCGCTGCTGCCGTATCTCCGTGCAACCATTCGTCGCCGAAGATCTCGGAAGCCCCAGGGCGATCCCAAACAACGGGAACAGCTCCGGAGGCCATCCCCTCCACCGGGGCCAGATGGAACGTTTCCCGCGTGCTAGGCGATAACACCCAACCGATTTTTTGGAACCACCGCCCCATATCCGGGCCGAAGTCATCGAAGGACACCCTGGCACGGAGGGCCGGGTCGACGAGCAGCCTCTCGTACAGGGCTTCGTAGGCGTCTCGGACGGCGTCGGATTTCCACATCCAGCTGTATTCCCAAGGATTCCTTCCCCGCAGATGAAGCGTGTACCGGGCGTCCCGCTCCAGCAGGTTTTCGAGTAGGTCCAGGGCGCGATCCGGCCGCTTGAGAATCGGCACGATGCCCGCCATACCAAGGTGAAAGCGGGCTTCGGGGAGTTTTCCACGGTCCAAGTCGGAGCTGTCAATCATGTTGGGAACGACCGATGTCGGCACATCTTCCCACCCCAAGTCCTCGACGACACGGCGGCGGAAGAACTCCGAAACGAATACCACCGAATCGATATTGTCGACATTCAGGTCGCGGATGCAATCGAGATTGACCTCGTAGCCATGGAAGCGGACCAGAAGCTTCTGGTGCGGCAATTTTTCCCACGAATACCACACGGCGTTGTGCGATGCGAACTCGCAGATAATGACGTCCGCCCACTCCAAACACGCCCGACTGGCGTTCGGATCATGGAGATCCTGTGCATCCCACTTGTCGATCCGTACGTCGAGGTCCCGCCGGAGGGTGAGCTGATCGACCAGCTCGCCCGCAAACTTGAAGTCGTGTCCCGCGAGTAGAACATTGAGCCGTTCTGGTTGGAGTTCGACTGCGGAATAATCGGCCGTCTGCCTCTCGAGGACGGCTGCGAAGTGCTCGCCCAGTTCGCCGCTCGAAACCGTCCCACCCGTATCCGACGTATGGGTCCATGGAAGCACGATCGTTTTGCCGGCTGCCGCGGATAATCGCGACTCCACAACTGAACGGATCCCCTCCGAGGGCACCACCACCTTCCGGCACAAGTCAACAATCTCGCCAATGCGTTCCGTGCCGAGGGACTCCACCCCGTCCCAGGAGGCTACGGCAAGTGTCGGCCACATCCGATCCAGGAGCACTTCATTGCCCCTCCCTGCAAGCGCCGTTTCCGCATCCGCCGGTAGGACAACGTCGCAGTCGAGAACCTCCGCGACAATCGCCAGATGCCAGGCAGCGTATCTGGGGAGCAAGCGCCCTTCCTGAAGGTGCCGTGCCGGAAGCCGCGGTCGGATGCTCACAACGTCCCCCCCCGCCGCCGTCTATGCACTCCGCCGTAGTCAAGCGAATGATCTGTACGTCCGGGGAACTCAGGTTTTCGGCCAGCCGCGGTGGCGCCACTTCCCCTCCGCCGGACGGAAGCACGCCGTGGTTGTGCTGCCCGAAATTTCCGCGGTCGTGTGCCAAATCGTCGAAAACCAAGACCCGGTAGCGGGCCCTCAGGAGTCTCATCATGGTCCGTGCGGTGAGCACGTTCGGCGTGCCTGTGCAATGCTCGGCTGCGCTGACGAAGACGAAAATCTTCGCGGCCACTTGGGGGATCGCTTGGATGAGGGCGATCCGCGATAGTTCATCGTCGACGAGGATAAGCCGAGACGCGCGTCCGATGGCTTCGATGGCGCCCTCGCCACGCGGCCATCGCCGCAGTTCTTCGGAGAGGGGCTCGCCCGGAAGCCAAGAGACAATGCGTCCATTCATCGCGGCGTTCCCGGCAAGGCTCCACGCCGTGCGCATCCCACGGACCAGGACCAGGTTGGCGCGTCGTCTCGTCGCCTCGCCAACGGCGGCCCATGCAATCCTCTGTGGGGTCCTGCCTGCAGCCGGACTAATGAAAACCCGACGAACCGGCCCATCGCCATCCGGCGGCAAACCCTCACCGGCTGAGATAACCACCGGGGTGGCTCCGTTACTCGAAATCTCGGCCGTAAGTTCGTCGATCAGGCCTTCGTGCCCGGAGTCTTCGACGCAAACCACTACATCACGGTCGTCACGAACCATTCGTTGATCCACCTTCCTCGAACGCCTTCTCCGCGAACTGCTGAGCCAAGTGGTAGATCTTGCGGCGCCGGGGGCGTTCGGGAAGCTCCGACCAAAAGTTCTCGTTCGGGAAGCAGTGGCGCGCGGCTGCACGTAACCGTTTGGTGTAATAACGGTCTTCGCCCGGCCCGTCGATCATGATCATCGCGCATTGCGCCTTCAGGGACCATTTCTCAAGCCTGTTGATCAATTCAATGAGCGCCCCACCGGCCTCATGTTCCGTGCCGAACCAAGGACCGGCGTTCAGTGCCGCCCGCTCGATGAGGATAAATTGCGGCCTATGGGCGTCCACCGACGCCACAACCGTGTCCGGGTAGAGCGGAAGGGTCGGGTAATACCTTGCGACCTCGGATTGCGATTGGTCCGTGGCAATGGTCGCCACCACTTGCGGTATGGGTTGATGGGCCGTCGTTCGCACGGGCACCCGAAGAAGATCCTGGGGACTATCCGCTGCCGGGTTTGGAGGTAGCGGAGTTGATGACCTGCCTGTGCGGATGCTCCGAGCACGGATGCCCACCAATTCCTCGTGCACCTTGCTCCCCCATCATTCGCCGCAATCACCGTGGGCTGTCGTGCACGCGCCCTGTCGGTGATTCTAGCAACGCGGAGTGCCGCGCGTTGCCACGCCACACGCGCCGGTTTTCGTTCGAACAGGTGGAGGGCGCCCGCGGAGGCCAGGAGCGCGAACCATCCGCCTAGCCCCCTGTACCGCCGGCGGAACGCGCCGCGGTGAAGTGGTCCCAACCCGCTTCCCCTATCACCGTGCCTCCAATCCGGACCTCGCCATGGCCGCTTGCGGTTGACCCGATGGCGCTGAAGCCGACCGGCAGGTGGATAGCCGCCGGAAAGGTGGCCAGCAACGCGAAATCCTCTCCGCCGTGGACGACCCACCCGAACGGATCCGTCTGCAGAAGCCTCCCCGTCGGCCCTAGCTCCTCCGCGTGTAGGGCAAGCGCCGCGACGTCGAGTTGCAGGTCGACGCCGCTGGCTCGGGCCATCCGCGGGGCGTCTCGCGCCAGACCGTCAGACAAATCCATCATTGCGGTCGCCCCGCCCGCGGCGGCCAGCGGTCCCGCTTCCAGCGGCGGTCGCGGCCGTAGCTGGAGATCGATCAGCCGGCGATGCCGTCTTTCGAGTTCCGCCTGCGGCAGGGCCGATTCCAACAGCGCAAGCCCGGCCGCCGCGGCGCCCAGCCGTCCGCAGACCGCCAGGACATTCCCGGGGCGGGCTCCGGAGCGGAGAACCGGTGCGTGGCCGCCGAGGTCGCCGGTCACCGCGGCTGTCGCTGAGAGCTCGCGCCCGCGGCCCAAATCCCCGCCAACGATCGCGCAGCGGTGCGCGCCAAGAGCCGCGACGGCGGCACTGAAGCCGTCCGCAAACCCCTCCACCCAGTGAACTGGGGTGTCGGACGGCAGTGTCAGACTAATCACGGCCGACGTCGTCACCGCCCCCATCGCGTTGATATCGGACAGGTTCTGGGCCGCCGACTTCCATCCGACGTCATAGCCGCTTCCCACGGAGCCGTTCGGCCAGAGAAGCCGGAAATCCTGGTCCTGCACCACCGTGTCGATGCTGAAGACAAACCGCCCATCGGGTGCCTCAACCAAGGCTGCGTCGTCGCCGGGTCCGACCTCTACCCTGGCACCGCTCAAGCGCGGAAGGATGCGTGCCAACAGGCCCCGCTCCGTCATGCCGCCGACGAGTACAGCGGGTGAATCTTGTTCAGCCACGGGCTGCCCTCAGTGCGCTACGAAACCTGTTGTAGCGGTCGATTTCATTGGCCACCGGCTCAACGACATGCGTTTGAGCAACCGTGGCGACCGCCGTGCGGAGTCGTCGCCGCACCGCGGCAGCCCGAGTCCTCGCAGCCATCCGGGAAATGATTCCCGTGGCCATCGACAGAGCGATGCCCAGAAAGAGACCGCCGGCGATCATCAGCGTGGGTATCGGGAACCCCTCGACCTGTGGCGTTTCGGGCACCGGCAACTGCAGGTATCCCATGGCGAAGAGCCCCCCTAACCACGCGGCGCCGGCCAGCGCGCTCGCCAGCGCGATCCATTGGACGGTACCCACAACCGGCCACCACCAGGACCCCTTGCCGGCCCCGATGTCCGTGTGTGCGATCGCCTGGTCGAGCGCATCCGGCAGGGTCGGTGCGCTCGCCCGGGCGGCACGGCGGATGGAACCGCGCCAAGCCTCGGGCGCTCCGCGGCTTGCGGTGTCCGCATAGGCACGAACCGCGGAGTCCGCCTGCGCACGCTGGGCCGAACCCGGCGGGGGCAATGATGTGCGGTTGACCGTGGGGTTCACATCCCGGGTCTTCAGATTGAGCCGTCGCAGCGGATCCGGACGCAGCCGAGTCAGCCACCGGGTTACGGGCCAGCCGGTCTTTGCCCCCGCGTTGATCCTGTAGGAGCGGCCGACGGCGGACACGACCGTTTCCACGCCCGAAGCCTCGGATAATTGGCCTGCCAGCCGCCGTTGGACGTCCTTTCCCGGCGCATCCAGCGGTTCCCCGTCCACCTCCGCACCCAGCGCCTTTGCCACACCTGCCGCATCCAAGCGGAGCCGCTGCGTTGCGGCATCGCGGCCCGCGGAGACCGCGGCGATGGCGGCACGGAGTTCGTCGACCCCGTCCCCGGTCCTCGCAGAGACCGGATAGACGGGAACCTTCCCCAGCCCATCGTCCGCGAGAATCCCGCGCAAGGAATCCAGAACCGCGTTCAACGTTCCCGGAGGCAGACGATCGATTTGGTTGAGCACCACCATGGTGACTGCCCCGTAGGCTGACAACGGGCGGATGAAGTCTTGGTGAACCGCCGCGTCCGCGTATTTTTGCGGATCAAGCACCCAGACGAGGACGTCAACCTGACCTGACAGTCGCTGCACGGTTTCGCGGTGGGACAGGGCCGTCGAGTCGAAGTCCGGCAAATCCAGGAGCACCAGCCCGCCGGGCTCCGCTCGTCCCCCGCCAAGCCAACCGGTGCGCCGGCCATCGGCAAGAGGATCTGCGAGTTCATGGCGTTGGTCGGCACCCAACCAGTCGAGCAGTTCCGCGCTTCCGGCCGCGCCCCATACGGCGGCCAATGGGGCGGACGTGGTGGGGCGGGTGGCCGCGACGCGTGCCAAATCCTGACCCGTGACCGCGTTGAAGAGCGAGGACTTCCCACTTCCCGTCGCGCCGAAGAACCCGACGACGGTGTGGTCAGCGCTGAGCGAACGGCGAGTGGAGGCCCGTTCCAAAACATCCAATACGGCCGCCTCCGCGGCCTGGGGCACTCGTCCCTCGCCCAGTTCCCGCGCTTCATTGAGCGCGTCGAGCTGGTCCACGAGAGGCGAGCCTGCCCCCTCCGACCGCCGCCGACTCATGCCAATTCTCCCGCCGAAAGCGCGGCAAGCCTACGTGCGTGGCCGCGGAGAAGGTCAGCATTGTCCTGGGGCCCCAGAATGGCGAGCCGTTCGAGGAACCGTGCACTGTCTTCTGCCAAGAGCGACCGGCAACGGCTGTCCAGAGACTCGCGAGCTTGTTTGGCGAGACGCCGAACGGCGTCCTCTCCGAAGATCGCCTCCAGCAGTTTCTGGCCGACGATGGCGGAACCGCCCGCGATACCGACCTCGAGTCCAGTCAAACCAGCCGTTGATGCGAAGACGACAACCATGAGGGCGACCGCCACACCGTTGACGCCGAAGGAGACCATGCGCGCCGTGAAACGCTTGTCCTCCCCCTCGGTGCGGATCAGTTCCATCAGATCGCCCTGCCATGCCCGGATCTCGGCGGCTGCCGAATCCGCGAAGCCGGCCCCAGGTTGGGCCAAATCCTCGGACCCCAGCAACTCCCGGCCTGCCGGATCGGCCCGCCAACGCGCGTCCGCGTCCTCGGCGGCCCGGGCACACTGGTCGACCACTACGGCGAGCAGGCCGGATTCGATCGCCTCCTCCACCGTTTCGACCGGCTGGGGTTTGCCCGAGAGGAAGGCGCCGATGCGGTCGCGGAATCGTCCGATTCCAGTCTCGAGGGACCTGAAGAACTCGCCGGTTCCCACGAAGTCCTGCCAGCGCGCGAGGACCTCGCCCCGCAGGAGGGTGCCGTCTCTGGTGGCCTCGCCGATGCGTTGCGCGGCAGTCGCGTAGGCCTCGGCGACGTCAGCGCCTAACCGAGCGCCCGCGGCGCGCTGCGCATCCTCCGCGTCGGCGACGGCATCGATCCTTACGACCAGTTGCCGGAGGACGCCGTCAAGCGTCCTGCGCGCGACGGCCGAGCGCCCGGCCACGTCCCCGGCGAGGTCGGACAGCCAGCCCCGCAACTCCGCGACCGCGTCAGCGGGCAGCATCGCGAAGTCGTCGAGGTTCGTCTCCGCAACGACAAACAGCTGCGCCGTTCCCAGTCCCTGCCGTTCGAGCATGGTGCGGAGATCCGTGGCAACCTCTTCCTCTACGCCGGGGGGGACGCGGTCCAGGATCACGGCGACGGTGATGTCCCGTCCGGCGGCCTCCAGAAGGAGCTTCCAGGGCACAGCGTCCGCGTAGCGGTTGGCCGTGGTGACGAACAGCCACAGGTCCGCCGCCGCCAGGAGTTGACCGGCCAGGCGCCGGTTCCCGTCCGAGATGGAGTCAATATCCGGGGCGTCCAACAATGCAATGCCAGCGGGAATCGCCTCGTCCGCCAGCATCACCAGTGAGCCCACCGCCGCGTCCGGAGCGGGGCCGACCCGATCGGCCGATTCAGGCTTGTCGGGATTCGTTCTACGGCCGGCTACCCGGGACATCCCGGGGAGGATCCGCTGGTCGTTGAACCACCGTGCCTCGGATGGATGGTGCAGAAGAATGGGCTGCCTCGTAGTGGGTCTAATGGCGCCGGCTCGGGTGACGGGGTGGCCGACGAGTGCGTTGACGAGCGTGGATTTGCCCGCTCCGGTCGAACCTCCAACGACTGCCAAGAGGGGTGCGTCGAGATTCCGGAAACGCGGCAGGATGTAGTCTTCCAGCTGTTCGAGAATGGCGCGAACGAATTCACGCGCAGCTCCGGCGCCGGGAACGTTTAAGGGCAAAGCCGCATCCAGCAACGACGATTTGGCTTCCTCCAGAAGCCGCACCGCACTTGCTCCGTCTCCGTCCGGGCCTGCGGACGCTCGCTGGTCAGTGTTCACGGACTCCATCATGCCCCACAGCGGTTTTCCTGTACCGAGGACTCGCACGGTGTTTTGCGGACCGCCTAGGGATCATGTGCTCGGATTACGATCGACCGCGTCAAGGGTCCATTCGAGGGGTTGCCCAACGGGATGCTCGAGCATCAGGGAATTAGTCGGCTGGAACTCGCCGTAGGCACCGGCGGAGACACTCGTCGTTTTGGGCGAAGACCCAACACCTCTGACGACTGCGCCGGACACCATCGCTCCAATGACCAGGCCGTACCGAGAGCGGCCGTGCGTTAGTAACCACGAGGCATGGCCGCTGGGTTGCACCACCACGCCTTCGCCAAGATGGAAGACACTCGTAGCCGTGAAGTCGTTACCTTCGTGGTCGTCCGCGCACTCAGCCACAAGAACCTCGTCGTGCCCTCGCAACTGCAGGCGATCGAGCCGGCCGGAGAGTTGGCGGGACACCTGATGGCCGCGAAACGCCTCGTGCATCCCGCTAATGACGTATTCGGACCCCTCGCGGAACCCGCCAAGAGTGGCCCTCCCCGGTGCCAGGGAATAGGGAACGTCGTCGATGACGGTTGCGTTATGGGCCCATGGTCCCCGCAGGTACTGGGCCACTGCATCACCCGGCTCGTAGGAGAAGAAGCCGGGGTCTATCAACCATTCGACGCCATCAAAAAACAGGGTGAACGACAAGTGGTCGGCATGCTTATGTGTGGCAGACAAATTGGAAGCGTAAACCATCACGTTTTGCGGTAGTCCCTGATGGAGGCCCTTGGCGACGGCGTATCCGGCAATCGGCAGGACCGTTAGGCCCGGGGCCTCCAGTTTGGCTGCATGCGCCGCTTCGGCTGCTGGTCCGTTGACCGTGCGGAACGTGTCCCCTAGGGACGGTGCCCGGCCATCTGGGTACCTCAGGACGTCGGACCAGTTCCGCAATTCACGAACGAGTTCGCCCGATTTGGTTTCCCTTCCGGAGATGGCCGCCAACTTCTTCGTCAGGCCCACCAGATGCTGTATGACCTCCTGATAGCCAGTGGAATTCTCGACGAAAACCGCGAAGCCCCTGTCTCTCGTGATCAGTGAGTCGAACTGGTCACGCAGCCGGGCTAAGCCGGTTGAAATTCGGTAATCGCTGGAAGGACTGTCCCGACCGATGATGCCTGCCATGAGCAAGGCGATGTCCTGGAACCACGCATGGTTGTGGTGCCGGGTTGGTTGGTTGAAAGCGTAGAACGCCTCCGACAACAGGAGATTTGCGTGCTCCTCAATCGCTTGGTTGAGTCGCAGCATGAACCGTCCATCGAAGCCTCGTTGACCGCCAACCTGGGCCATCAACAGGAACACCATAAGTCGCTCGGCGGCGCCGTGGTCGTACCACGCATATTTCGTGTCTGCCGTTTCGCTGTAGAAATTATGATCCAACCACGAGTTGATCATGTCTCGGGCAGCATAGATTGCCGCATCGACTCCGTCGATCAGCCCGTAGACCAGCAGGTCTCCTGCGGGGCACAGCGAATGCCAAATGTAGCGATAAGTTCCATTCGATCCCACGTCCTCCGGTTGGAGGTCGGCAGATTTCCACGGCAGACGCGTCCGGCCAATGACAGGGAAGTCGCCTGTTTCGACGAACTCTGCGGCGCGACGCCTGTAATCGGGGTTTTTCTGGGCAAGGTGGTCGCATATGAGGCTTGTGACGGCCGCCGCGTCGGGGTCCAGCGATGACGCATAGCTGGGTTCGGGCTTCGAGTCGACGTCCCAGACCGACACCCAATCCACCAGGATCTCGCCTTCCCCGTCGGGTTCTCCTTTCACATAGATCCTCAAGTCGGCCACGTCAGCGCTGAAGACGTTCGACCACCCGTTCTGTATGCGGAAGACAAGATCGGAGAATCCGCACATGATTTCCGTGGCTACACCATCGAGTGGGTTCTTGACTTTGATGTGGCGGAACAGCTCGGAGTCCGTATAACCGACGGCAACGTATTGGATGTCTTTCCAACCGCGCAGGGTAAAGACCGCGCCCACACCATCGGCGGAATGAACCGGACGGGGAAACTTGATGCGGATCTGGTAACTGCCGAGGCCCCCGACGAACGTCGCTTTGAGGGCGCGATCCAACAACTGCAATTCGCCATTGGCCGAGACGAAGTCGGCGAGTTCCGCACTTTGGCCGTTCATATGAACGGCGTCGGCTCCGAACCGCGTCCATTGAACGTCGTTGAACGTCCAGCCGGACAGGGCTGGATGGTCCGACCGTACGGTCTCTTCGGAGAAGGCAAACACTATGCACCACCTGCGGTCGGTTCGCTCTGGGGCAGGAACCACGTTAGCGGTACCTGCGGCGCGGACTGGAAAACTTTCAAACTGCGAGAAGCTTGGGCGTGTCCTGCATCAAACGGCTCCGTCGTATTGCCATCCGCTCGCCGTCGGCAGGCACATTAGATCCACCAGGTGTCTCACCTTCGACAGCTTACGCAGGATGCGGTTCAACCACGTCAAACGCATCAGGGTCGTTGAGGTCACGCACGTCGGCAAGCGATCGGCGCTACAGAATGGGCACGCTGAAGGGACCAATCGAGGTCGGGGCCCGAGAAGATGGGCGGAAACAGCGTCATCGCCGCGCGGGAAAAGGTCCCGCTCTAGATGGGCCTTGCAAACCCCGGGTGACAACGATTCTTCCCTCGTCCTGAGGATTAAACAACAATGTCCCCGGCAGAAGCCGAGGACATTGTTTGTAACGGTGACCCCAGCGGGATTCGAACCCGCGTTACCGCCGTGAGAGGGCAGCGTACTAGGCCGCTATACGATGGGGCCGCATAGCCTGCATCACTTGAAGGCTGATGCCGCCTGTAGTTCTTGCGAACCGTGACCCCAGCGGGATTCGAACCCGCGTTACCGCCGTGAGAGGGCAGCGTACTAGGCCGCTATACGATGGGGCCGTAGCTGACCGAAAACAACTACTTCGGTCAGGCCGTTTCCCGCGGGAACCGCGGAAACCGTAGCGCTGGGATACCAGGACTCGAACCTAGAATGTCGGTACCAGAAACCGATGTGTTGCCAATTACACCATATCCCAATGGACTTCAGCCTCCGGTTTGCTACCTTGTTCAAGCAGTTCCCGGCGCCTCAGCACGAGTAATTACTTTACCCGACCCTCGTCCCAATTCCAAAATCGAAGGTACCGTCGGCAAGGGGTGCTCCCCGCCAGCTGGCGGGACGCACCTCGATGTGTCAGAGCGAGTCGATGTCCTGGCGGAAGGCCCGCAGACGCACGAGCGACGACTCCTTGCCCAGGATCACCATGGACTCAAACAGCGGCGGCGATATGCGCTTCCCCGAGACTCCCGTCCTGATGGGACCGAAAGCCAGCCGCGGCTTGATGCCCATGCCTTCGATCAGTGCCTCACGGAGCGCCGACTGGATGCTTTCGGCGGTCCAGTCACCCAATTCCTCGAGGGCGGCAATGCCGGCGTCGAGCACCTCGTCGGTATTGCCGGGAAGTCCCTTTAGCGCGTCCTGGGCCACGACGACGTCGTCGTCCGTCCGGAACAGGAACTCAAGCATGTCCGGTGCCTCGCCCAAGAGGGCGATGCGTTCCTGAACCAAAGGAGCCGCCTCCGTCAGGATCTCATTCTGCCGCTCCGTCAGGGCCTCCCCCACGAGCTTCGCGTGGCGCAGGTACGGAACGAGTCGATCGCGGAAGTCGGTCGGATCAAGAAGCCGCACGTGAGATCCGTTGATGGCTTCGGCCTTCTTGAGGTCGAACTTGGCCGGGTTGGAAAGGACGCTGTGGATGTCGAACGCCTCGACCAGCTGGTCTCGGGTGAAGATGTCCTCGTCGGCCGACATACTCCAGCCGAGCAGCGACAGGTAGTTGAGCAACCCCTCGGGGATGAAGCCGCGGTCGCGGTGCAGGAACAGGCTCGACTCGGGGTCGCGCTTGGACAACTTTTTGTTGCCCTGGCCCATGACGTATGGAAGGTGGCCGAAGAGCGGCATGTACTGAGCCACGCCAACATCGATCAGCGCCCGGTACAGGGCGATCTGCCGGGGCGTGGACGAGAGGAGATCCTCGCCTCGCAGCACGTGCGTGATGCCCATGAGCGCATCGTCGACCGGATTCACGAGCGTGTAAAGCGGCTTGCCATTGGCGCGGACCACCACGAAGTCCGGGACAGAGCCGGCCTTGAACGTGATCTCGCCGCGCACCAGGTCGGTGAAGGTCGTGTCCTCGTCCGGCATGCGGACGCGGAGGACCGGCTCCCGACCCTCCGCGCGGAACGCGGCGGCCTCATCCGGCGTGAGCGTGCGGTCGTGGTTGTCGTAGCCCAGTTTGGGGTCGCGGCCGGCTGCCTTGTGGCGCGCTTCGACCTCGTCCGGGTTAGAGAAGGACTCGTAAAGGTGTCCGGCGTCCTTCAGCTTGGTGATCACCTCGTCGTAGCGATCCGAGCGTTGCGACTGACGGTATGGCTCGTGGGGACCACCGACGTTCACGCCCTCGTCCCAGTCGATCCCGAGCCAGTCCAGTGCCTCCAAGAGCTGATCGTAGCTCTCCTCGCTGTCGCGCTGGGCGTCCGTGTCCTCGATGCGGAAGATGAGCTTGCCGCCGGTGTGGCGTGCGTAGGCCCAGTTGAAGAGGGCCGTGCGGATCAGTCCAACGTGCGGAGTGCCGGTCGGGGACGGACAGAAACGCACGCGGACGGGCGTTTCCGGGGTGACAGTGGGGATCTGGGATACGTCAATCATGGTGGTCACGAGTCTAGTACGCGGCTACCGGCGCCTCCATGCGCGCATTTCCGCAGCGACGCGTCGCACCAGCAGAGTGACGGCCAATGCGACGGCCGTCACAATCAGGACTGCCGTCAGCCATTCTGGCCCTCCGAGTCGGTGGCTGACGCGCGCGGAGACCCCGAGGACCAGTGCGAGTGCCCACAGGTGACCCAATCGCTTCTGCCAGGTGGGACGGGCCGCCCTGTTTTTCGCCGCCTGCCGAAGGGCACCGGAAAACACCCGGCCAACGCTGCGCTGTCCATACACCGTCGTTAGCTGCGCACGGGGTTGGACAGCGTACCGATCCCCTCGATCTCCACCTCGAAGCGCTGCCCCTCCCGGATCAGTCCCACGCCGGCCGGCGTGCCGGTGAGGATCACGTCGCCCGGGAGCAGCGTGAAGGCCTGGGACGCGTAGGCAACGAGGTCGGCGACGCTCCAGACCATGTGGCTGGTGCTGCCGTCTTGGACGGTCTCGCCATCGAGACGACCAACGATCCGCACGTCGTCGACGTCCAGGTCGGTCTCGATCCACGGTCCGAGCGGGCAGGAGCCGTCCCAGCCCTTCGCTCGAGCCCACTGGTTGTCCGTCTTCTGGACATCGCGGGCCGTGAGGTCGTTGGCGCAGGTGTAGCCGAAGACCACGTCAGCCACCTTGTCGGCGGGCACGTCCTTGCAGATGCGCCCGATCACGACTGCGAGTTCGGCTTCATAGGAAACCTCTTCCGAGAAGGCGGGGAGGGTGATCGGATCGCCCGGACCCGCCACCGAGGTGTTCGGCTTGAGGAACATCAGCGGGGTGACCGGCACCTCGTTGCCCAGTTCGCGGGCGTGGTCCGCATAGGTCCGGCCGAACCCGACGACCTTGGACCGCGGAATGATCGGTGCCAGGAGGCGGACGTCGTCCAGCGGGTGTCGCACGCCGGTGGGCTTCACGCCCTGGAAGAACGGATCCCCCGCAATCACCGCCACTTCGTCGCCTTCAACCACGCCGTAGAGGGGATCACCGTCAACTACAAATCGAGCAATACGCATGCCCTCCAGCCTAGTCGGACGCGGCGTCGTCCTCATCATTGGGTTCGGCCGGGTAACCCTCCGGGTTTTCCGACTGCCACCGCCAGACGTCGACCACCATGTCCTCCAGGCCGCGCTCGGACTTCCAGCCCAGTTCCACGCGGGCCAGCGTCGGATCCGCCCAATAGGCCGGGAGGTCGCCGGGGCGGCGTTCAACGATCCGGTACGGGATGTCCCGCCCGGAGGCACGCCCGAAGGCGTGGACCACTTCGAGTACCGAGGATCCCGATCCGCTGCCCAGGTTCCACGCGTGGAGACCGCCGTTGGCCACGAGGTATTCCAACGCAGTGAGGTGGCCTGTGGCAAGATCGACGACGTGGATGTAGTCCCGCACACCGGTGCCGTCCGCGGTGGGATAGTCGTCACCGAACACGTCGAGCCGTTCGCGCCGACCCACGGCAACCTGTGCCACATAAGGCATCAGGTTGTTCGGAACGCCCTGCGGGTCCTCGCCGATGCGTCCCGATTCGTGGGCACCGACGGGGTTGAAGTACCGAAGCTTCGCGACAGCCCACCGCGCGTCCGAGGCCGCCAAATCGTCCAGCATCTGTTCGATGTGCATCTTGGTGCGCCCGTAGGGGTTCATGGCGGCCAGCGGCAGGTCCTCGTCGTACTGGACAACGCCACCGGCCTCCCCGTACACCGTCGCCGAGGAGCTGAATACCAGCGTGCGTACGTCCTGGGACTCCATGGCCTCCAACAGGTTCAGCGTGCCCACGACATTGTTCCGGTAGTACCAGAGCGGTTTCTCCGAAGACTCGCCCACGGCCTTCAGTCCGGCGAAGTGGATCACGGCCTCCGGGTCGGCCGTGCGCAGCGCCATTCGTGTGCTTTCCACATCCAGCAGGTCCACGCGGTGTAGCCTCGCCGCACGGCCGGCGAGCTCCGCTACTCGCCGGAGCGCCTCCGGCGAAGAATTGCTGAGGTTGTCGAGGACGTGCACCTCGTGGCCCGCCTCGAGCAACTGAAGAACGGTGTGAGACCCGATGTAGCCGGCGCCGCCGGTAACGAGGATGCGCATGGGCCTAGGCCAGCCGGGTCAGCCAGCCGTGGGTGTCTTCCACCGCACCGGTCTGGATCCCCAGCAGTTGCTCGCGGATGTGCATGCTGACCGAGTCCGGGCCGGCCGCGGGCGAGACGATGGAACTCTCGGCCGTCTTCAGCTCGCCGATCGGAGTAATGACGGCGGCGGTGCCGCAGGCGAACACCTCGGCCAGCGATCCGTCGTCGACCGCCTGGCGCCACTCCTCGAGCGTGATCTTGCGTTCCTCCACTCGCATTCCGCGGTCACGGGCCAGCTGGAGCACCGATGAGCGCGTGACTCCGCGGAGGATGGTGCCGTTGAGGGCCGGCGTCACCAGGGTCCCGTCCTTGAAGACAAAGAACACGTTCATGCCGCCGAGCTCCTCGACCGCGTTGTCGTTGAAGGGATCCAGGAACAGGACCTGCTTGCAGCCGTGGGCCTCGGCCTCGATCTGGGCGGCGAGGGACGCGGCGTAGTTGCCGCCGCACTTCGCCTCGCCGGTGCCGCCGCGACCGGCGCGGGCGTAGTTCGTGGATAGCCAGATGGACACGGGCTTCAACTCGCCGCCGAAGTAGTTCCCCGCAGGCGAGGCGATCACGCGGTAAGACACTTCCCGGGCCGGCCGTACACCGAGGAACGCCTCCGTGGCGATCATGAAGGGACGCAGGTAGAGCGCTTCGCCGTCCCCGGTGGGGACCCAGGCTTGGTCGGTCGACACCAGTCGGCGAAGGGAGTCGACGAACGCCTCCTCCGGCAACTCCGGCAGCGCCAGGCGCACGGCCGACTTGTTGAACCGGGCCGCGTTCTCCTCGGGGCGGAAAGTCCACACTGAGCCGTCCGCGTGGCGGTACGCCTTGAGTCCCTCGAAAATCTCCTGACCGTAGTGCAGGACGGCGGCGGCGGGGTCCATGGCGATCGGTCCGTACGGCTCGATGCGCGCGTCGTGCCACCGTCCGCCGTCTTCGGCCGTCCACGTCCAATCGACGACGGCGGTGTGGTCCGTGAAATGGTCGCCGAATCCGGGGTTCGCGAGGATCTCGGCGCGCTGTTCCGCGCTCTTCGGGTTGGTGGAGAGCTGCTGGGAGAATTCCATGGCGCTGGCGCACTTCCTCTTCGACATTCGGCCGGTGGCGTGCCCTTCGCACTCCACCGCGGGCCCCCGCTGGAGCCTCCCCAGCTTATGACAAGGCCGCTGCTATTGCATCGCCGATCTCGGCGGTCGTCCGGATCTCGGAAAGCTCGGCGCGCGAGGAGATGTCCGCCTCCACAGCGGCTTCCACGCGCCGCGCCGCCGATGGAAGGCCGACATGTTCGAGCAGGAGCGCGACCGATAGGATCGCGGCGGTCGGATCCGCCTTCCGCTGGCCAGCGATGTCCGGCGCGGAGCCGTGCACGGGTTCGAACATCGACGGCGCCGTCCGATCCATGTTCAGGTTTCCGGATGCGGCCAGTCCGATGCCGCCGGTGATGGCACCGGCCAAGTCGGTGAGGATGTCGCCAAACAGGTTGTCGGTGACAATCACATCGAAGCGCGCGGGATCGGTGACCATGTGGATGGTGGCGGCGTCCACGTGCATGTAGTCGTGCCGGACGTCCGGGAACTCAGCGGCAACGGCCTCGACCGTGCGGCGCCACAAGTGTCCTGCGTGCACGAGGACGTTGTGCTTGTGGACCAGCGTCACGTGCTTTCGTTCACGTGCCGACGCCCGCGTAAACGCGTCCCGCACCACGCGCTCCACCCCGTGGGCCGTGTTGACCGAGACCTCGGTGGCGATTTCGTGGGGGGTTCCGACGCGCAGTGCACCACCGTTCCCGACGTAGGGTCCCTCGGTACCCTCGCGGACGACGACGAAGTCGACGTCGCCGGCGTTCGCGAGCGGACTGGGCACACCGGGATAGATCCGCGAGGGCCGGAGGTTGACGTAGTGGTCCAAAGAGAACCGCAGCTTGAGCAGCATTTCGCGCTCGATCAGCCCGGACGGGATGCGTGTGTCCCCAGGGGCCGCGCCGACCGCGCCGAAGAGGATCGCGTCATGCTCGCGCAGGGAAGCGAGCGTCTCATCAGTCAGTGTTTCGCCGGTTTCCAGCCAGTGGGACGCACCGAGTCGGTAGTCCGTGAGGATAAGCCGGACGCCATCGTCTTGGGTGGCCCGCTTGAGAACCTTAACGGCTTCGGCGATGACTTCTGGCCCGATTCCGTCCCCGGGGATGACGGCAATGTCGATGGTTGTGCTCATGCTATGAATTCTATGAAGGTAGTCCACATGACGAACAAGTCGTCTCAATCCGTGGACGGCGTCGATAACCCCGCACTGTGCAATTGGTTTGAACCGCCGAGTCAAGCGGTGGTCTCGATCCTGTTGGGTAAAAACGATTGCTGGAGGGGTACACGCATGCCGCCCATGTCTCCCATACGTCCGACCATTCCGCAAGCCTCCGCGGCATAATCCAAAGCGTTCTGGTCGATCATCCAGGTAGTGCTGCCCTGTAGCCAAATCAGGAGGTGGCGTTCGACGGCTCCGAGGAATGCGCGCCCACGTAACGAATCGGCGATATAGACATTGCCCGCCATGTAGCGCATCCAAGGCACTATCCCGCCGAGGAACGATCCTTGAAACAAGGCGACATCCGCATTCTGGATGCGCGGGAGAAACGCCGCCGTATCGCCAGTGGGAAAAAGATCCACGTCCTGAATCCAGACCGCGCCACCGTTGTGATCCATGACCTGCTCGGCCACAAGGTAGCGGGCAGATGCGAAGTAGGAGACGGCATCTGTTACCCGGTCGGGCACTGCCGAACGTGACCACTGAATCTCGCGCCTCACACCCCGAACGCCACGTAGATCGAGCAGTTGGGCATAAAAAGCGTCGACGTCCGACCTCGTGAGTGCGCATTCCTCCGCAGAGCCCACGAGGTGGATGTGGTGAAGGTATTCGGGAAAGAGACTCGCGTAGAAAAGCAAACGTGGCGCATAGCTACGGAGAAAATCGGGATTAGCCGAGTACAGAATCGTAGGGGACGAAGTCGGCGCACCTCCGCCGAGCCACTCGGCAGTGATACCGGGAAGGGGGCTCGGCGCTGCTGAACTCATCTCCGAGCCATAGCTGTAGATTCCGGACAACAGCTGGATACCGGCCAGCACCGACTCATCCGTGCGACGTGCACGGGCGAAATATTCCTGAGCCATCGGCCTGCCGTCGATGACGGTTGCCACGATCCCGGCGAGGACCAGTGCCGATCCGAGGGTCGCATGACCTTCCAGCCAGGATTGGACACCGCGCATGCGTTGCGCAGCCGCACCGTCACGAACGGGTTTGTCTGCACTCAATAGACGACGAATCGCTTCCGTGCCCTCGGATCTATGGATGCTCCCCAACTGCCGCATACCTTCCAACAGGACGACTAGCGAGGATATGTATGAACCATCATCAAGAGTGGATCCGGACTCCATCCGTTCATAGAAATCCATCCAGAATGGCCTGACATCCTCCGATTCGGATGAAAGGTCTTTCCCTACAATCTGAACCATCCTGTTAAGTGCACGCACGGACTGATCTGGCTGAATCCATCTCCAGCCGTTGACGATACCTGCAAGGCGGTCCACGTCCTTATCGTGCCCAGCTGGACGCGACGGCCGCGTCGCAAGCTTTTCCAAGTCACGAATCCCCAAAAGTGCGGTAAGGCGGACACGCTCTGTGAGCGGAGAGGCCTGACCGTCAGTTACACCATCAACCCACGCAACCACGTCCGCGGCATCGCCAGGAAGCTCAGTGGGAGTGATCAACCGGGGCACGCCGGATTTGATGGCAAGTGAAACGGTTTTTTTGGTGGTCCGGTTCACCAAGCGACACACGAGCCGATCTTGGCCGCCCGACAGCCTAGCGGGGATCTTTACGGTGTACATCAGCTATCGCCCTTATCCATCCTCATATTGGACAGACCGGACACGTAACGCGCTAACAAGACGGCACGGCCGCGCAGTCTCGCCCATGCCCCAATCACGCCTCGTCCGTGGCCGGTGCCACGGACCATCCCGGAACCCACACGGCGTCGCCGTGCTCCGCGTTGGCGCCCCGGGCGATGGTGAAGAGCAGGGTCGATAGGTGGTTGAGGTAACGGGCCGTCTGTGGATTGATCGTCTCGGGGTGTTGGTCCACGGCTTCCCACGCGGCCTGCTCGGCGCGGCGAACGGTGGCGCGGGCCTGGAACAGGAGCGCGGAGGCGACCGTGCCTCCGGGCAACACCAGACCATCCAGGTCCTGCGCCTGCTCCCTGTAGTGCTCGATCGCGCGGTCCAGCCGCTCGACGTGGTCCTCCGAGATGCGGACAGGCGTTCCGTCGGGGACGTTCGCCGGGACCGCAAGGTCGGCATCGACGTCGAACAGGTCGTTTTGGGTGCTCAGGAGCATCGCCACGATCTCTCCCGGCAGGCCGCCGGCGGCCATCGCCACCGCGATGGCCGCGTTCGCCGCGTCGCACTCCGCGATGGCGACCGCCCGAACGTCGTACTTAGCCACCTCCCCGTGGCCGCCGAGGGCGATTGTCCCCGTGTCTCCGCGGTGCTCGTCTGCCGGTTTGTTTGCGCTCATGGGATCGAAGCTGTCACTCATTCCTGCCACTATACGGAACGCCTGTCGCCGGTGTCGGGGTAGCGTGGAGCGCATGAAAGATAAAACCCCCGACTACCTCCCCTCGGAGGAGATACCGTCGGCCGATCCGCCCGAACGCGGATGGGCCACCGTGGACAAGACCGTCTTTGGCGTCTCGTTCGGCATCATCGTCGCGGTCTGCCTTCTCGGTGTGTTCTTCACCGAGGGCATTGGCGAAGCCGTGGGCGCGGCCCTGGGCTGGGTGACCGGCAACTTCGGCTGGCTGTTCATCCTCGGAGCCACCAGCTTCGTCGTGTTCGCGCTGGTCCTCGCGTTCGGTCGCTACGCCAATATCCCACTGTCCAAGGACAACGAGACAGCCGAGTTCTCCACGCTTTCCTGGATCGCCATGATGTTCAGCGCCGGCATGGGCATCGGCCTGATGTTCTTCGGCGTCTACGAACCCGTCACCCACCTCGCCTCTCCCCCGCCGTTCGTCGACGCGGCCGCCGGCTCGGCCACGGCTGCGGACTCCGCGATGGCCTACACGCTGTTCCACTGGGCCCTGCACCCCTGGGCGATCTATTCGGTGGTGGGACTGGCACTGGCCTACTCCACCTACCGCATGGGACGCGGCAACCTCATGAGCTCGCCCTTCCAGGCCATCTTCGGCAGGGAGCGCATCGAAGACCGGGGCTGGGGCAAGCCCATCGACATCCTGGCGATCATCTGCACCAAGTTCGGCTCGGCCACCTCGCTGGGTCTCGGCGCGCTCCAGATCGCCGCGGGCCTCGCACTGCTGCGGACGGGCGAGTTCTCCGACGACCCAGGCACCGCGGCACCGATCATCATCATCTGCGTGCTGAGCGTGGGCGTGGTCCTCTCGGCCGCCAGCGGCGTCTCGCGCGGCATCAAGTGGCTCAGCAACACGAACATGGTGCTCGCCTTCGTCCTGCTGGTCTTCGTCTTCATCGTCGGCCCGACCGTCTTCATCCTGGACCTGCTGCCCTCCTCCATCGGCAACTACCTCTCCGAGCTCGTTCCGCTGAGCTTCAACTCGGGCGTTTTCGGCGGATCCGAGTGGCTGGCCAGCTGGACCATCTTCTACTGGGCCTGGTGGATCTCCTGGACGCCGTTCGTCGGCACCTTCATCGCGAAGATCTCCCGGGGGCGAACCATCCGGGAATTCGTCCTCAGCGTGCTGCTGGTCCCCTCGGCCGTCAGTGTCGTGTGGTTCACCGTCTTCGGCGGCGCCGGCATCCAGCAGCAACTCGGCGGGAACGACATCGCGGGCACGGGGGACGAGGCCGCCGGCTTCTTCGCCGTGCTGCAGCAGTACCCGTTCTTCATCGGTGCCGCGATACTGGTCATGCTCCTGACGGCGATCTTCTTCATCAGTAGCGCCGATTCCGGCGCACTGGTGCTGGCCACGCTCTCCTCGCGCGGCCGACAGGAACCGTGGAAGCCGCTGGTGATCCTCTGGGCGCTCCTGTCCGGCACGGTCGCCGCCGTCCTGCTCTACGTGGGCGGGCTGCAGGCGCTGCAGACCTTCACGATCCTCGCGGCAACGCCTTTCGTGCTCATCATCGTCGGGCTGTGCGTCTCCCTCTACGTGGATCTGCGCCGCGACCCGTTGCGGCAGCGCCGGATCGGCCCGGTGCGCGGGTCCATCGCGGTTCCCGCAACGGCGCCATTCGCGGTGCAGCCGGAGAACGGACTCTCACCGACAACGTCCGACGCCGGCACGTCCGCGCCGGACACGGCGCGGGACAAGTAACAGTCTGCCCGGTTCCACCGGGCCCGAACGCACGATGCGGCCGGGATTCCACCTTGGTATCAAGGGGATCCCGGCCGCATCTGCCGTTTAACGGCGGGCGAACCTACGCTGCGGGCTCCTCGTACTTCGGGAACACCGGGGTGGGCGCCGGCAGCGCCGTCCCGGACTCGATCCGAGAGTCGAACGCGGCGAAGGATCGCGCGGAACCCTCCGGCTGTCCCAGCGCATCAAGCACCGCGCCGGCGGAAACCGGCATCACGGGCTGCACCAGGAGGGCCACCTTCCGCAGCACCTCGAGCGTCACGTAGAGCACCGTGCCCATGCGTTCGGCGTCGGTCTTGCGCAGAACCCACGGCTGCTGTTCGGCGAAGTACGCATTGGTGTCCCCCAGCACGGTCCAGATGGCTTCGAGCGAGCGGCTAAACTCCTGGCGGGAGTACGCGTCGCGCGACGCCGCGAGCAGCGCGTCCGCGGCGGCCAACACGCCCTCGTCCTCCGCCGTGAACGCCCCGGGCACGGGCACCTCGGCCCCGCAGTTCTTGCCCACCATGGACAGCGAACGCTGGGCCAGGTTTCCCAGGTTGTTCGCGAGGTCCGAGTTCATGCGCCCCACGATGGCCTCGTGGCTGTACGCGCCGTCCGCCCCGAAGGGCACCTCGCGCAGCAGGAAGAAGCGCAGCTGGTCCAGGCCGTACGTCTCGATCCAATCACCCGGACGGACCACGTTGCCCAGGGACTTGGACATCTTGACGCCGTTGTTGTTCAGGAACCCGTGGATCATCACGCGCCGGGGCAGTTCGATCCCGGCGGACATCAGGAACGCCGGCCAGTAGATCGCGTGGAAACGGGAGATGTCCTTGCCGATCACGTGGACGTCCGCGGGCCAGTACTTCCGGAACGCGGCGGAGGAAGTGTCCGGGAAGCCGACGCCGGTGAGGTAGTTGGTCAACGCGTCCACCCACACGTACATGACGTGGTCCTTGTTCCCGGGAACGGGCACGCCCCAGTCGAACGTGGTCCGCGAGATGGACAGGTCGTCCAGCCCGCGCTCCACGAAACGGATCACCTCGTTGAACCGCGACTGCGGCGCTCCGAACTCGGGCCGTTCGCGGTACAGGTCCAGCAGCTTGTCCTGGTAGGCGGACAGGCGGAAGAAGTACGACTCCTCCTCGGTCCAGGTGACCTCGGTGTCCGTGTCCTTGGCGTAGCGGAGGCCGTCGTCGCGGACCTCGGTGTCCTCCTCGTTGTGGAACGCCTCGTCGCGGACGGAATACCAGCCGGAGTACTTGTCCAGGTAGATGTCCCCGTTGGCCTCCATGCGCTTCCAGATCGCCTGCGCGGCCTCGTAGTGGTCGGCGTCGGTGGTGCGGATGAACCGGTCGTAGCTGATGCCCAGCTCGTCGTTCATCGACTGGAAGGCGTCCGAGTTGCGCTGCGCCAGCTCGCGCGGCGTGATGCCTTCGCGTTCCGCGGTCTGGAGCATCTTCTGGCCGTGCTCGTCGGTGCCGGTCATGAAGAACACGTCGTAGCCGTCGAGTCGCTTGAACCGGGCCATGGCGTCGGTCGCGACCACCTCGTACGCGTGGCCGAGGTGCGGCACGCCGTTGGGGTAGGAGATCGCGGTGGTGATGTAAAACGGGGTTTGGTCCTGGGTCGAAGTCACCCGAGAAATCTACCGTACGACGGCGGCGGACGGCCTCGATGTGAAGCCGCCCGCCGCCGTCCTACCGTGCGGTGCCGTTCTCAGTCGGCGAGGTTGGCTTCGCGGGCGACCGTGGCGCCGATGGAGGCGCGCACCTCGTCCAGCACGCCGGCGGGCAACGCGGAGTCGACGGCGAGGACGGCCAGAGCCGGACCGCCCTCCTCCTTACGGGCCACCTGCATGGCCGCGATGTTGATGCCGTGGGTGCCGAACGCCGTGCCGAGCGAGCCAATGACGCCCGGGCGGTCCGGGTAGACCAGGACGATCAGGTGCTCGGCGATCGGGATCTCCAGCTCGTAGCCGTTGATCCCGACGAGCTTCTCGATCTGCTTCGGTCCGGTGAGCGTGCCCGCGACGGAGAGCTGCGTGCCGTCCGACAGCGCGCCCTTGAGGGTCAGCAGGTTGCGGTACTCCGGCGAGTCCGCCGTGGTGATCAGACGGGCGGTCACCCCGCGCTGTTCGGCGAGCACCGGCGCGTTGACGTAGGAGACCTGCTCCGAGACGACGTCGGTGAAGACGCCCTTCAGCGCGGCGAGCTCCAGGGCCTTGACGTCCAGCGAGGCGATCTCCCCGGCGACCTCGATGTCCAGGGCCGTGAGCGAGTCCTCCGTGAGGGCGGTGAAGATGCGCCCGAGCTTCTCGATCAGGGGGATGCCGGGGCGGACGCTCTCGTCGATCACGCCGCCGGCGACGTTGACCGCGTCTGGGACCAGCTCCCCGTTCAGCGCGAGCCGGACGGACTTGGCGACGGAGACGCCGGCCTTCTCCTGCGCCTCGTCGGTGGAGGCCCCGAGGTGCGGGGTGACCGTGACGTTCTCGAACTCGAAGAACGGAAGATCGGTGCTGGGCTCGCTGACGAACACGTCGATGCCGGCGCCGGCGATGGTGCCCTCCTTGAGCGCCGTGTACAGCGCGGCCTCGTCGACGAGCCCGCCGCGGGCCACGTTCACGACGTAGGCGCTGTCCTTCATCTTGGCGAACGCCTCCGCCCCGAGCATGCCGACCGTCTCCGGCGTCTTGGGCATGTGGATGGTGATGAAGTCGGACGTGGCCAGCAGCTCGTCGAGGTCCAGCAGGCGGACGCCCATCTGCTGCGCGCGGGCGCTGGTGACGTAGGGGTCGTAGGCGACGACGTCCATGCCGAAGCCCTGCAGGCGGGCCGCGACGAGCGCGCCGATGCGGCCCAGACCGATGATGCCGGCGGTCTTCTCGAACAGCTCGACGCCCGTGTAGGCGGAGCGCTTCCAGGCCCCGCCCTTGAGGGACGCGTTCGCGGCGGGGATGCGGCGGGCCAGGGAGACGATGTGGCCGACCGTCAGCTCGGCGGCGGAGATGATGTTCGACGTCGGCGCGTTGACGACCATCACGCCGGCCTGCGTGGCGGCCTTGATGTCGACGTTGTCCAACCCGACGCCGGCGCGCGCGATGACCTTCAGCTTCGGGGCGGCCGCGATGGCCTCGGCGTCGACCTTCGTTGCCGAGCGGACGAGGATCGCGTCGACGTCGGCGATGGCCGAGAGCAGTTGTGTCCGGTCGGAGCCGTCCGCCTGCCGGATCTCGAAGTCCGGTCCCAGTGCCTCGACGGTGGCTGGAGAGAGTTCTTCGGCGATGAGGACGACAGGTTTGTTCACTGACACGGAGGTGGCACCTTTGCTGTGAAGGGGGTGGAGCTGTGGGGCGGAATTGCGCGGACCGGGTTGCGGGCCCGAACCCAAGAATATCTTCCGGCCGGGCGGGCGGCCGGATCGGCCAGCGGATGTTACGCCTTCGGCGGGGCTGGGCCCGCGACATATATGACGGCGCCCGCCCGGGCTTGAAGCCGGGGCGGGCGCCGTCGCCTGTTGGTGTTCCGGAGCTAGCGGGCAGTGACGCCGTCGGTGTAGTCGTCGCTGCTCTTGACCCACGAGAAGAGCTTGCGCAGTTCACGGCCGGTGGACTCGATCGGGTGCTCTTCGCCCTTCTTGCGCAGAGCCAGGAACTCCGGCGCGCCCGCGTCCTGGTCGTCGATGAAGCGCTTGGCGAAAGCACCGCTCTGGATGTCCGCGAGAACGGCCTTCATGTTCTCCTTGACCTCAGGGGTGAGGACGCGCGGGCCGGAAACGTAGTCGCCGTACTCGGCGGTGTCGGAGATGCTCCAGCGCTGCTTCGCGATGCCGCCCTCCCACATCAGGTCCACGATGAGCTTGAGCTCGTGGAGAACCTCGAAGTACGCGATCTCCGGCTTGTAGCCGGCCTCGGTCAGGACCTCGAAGCCGTACTGGACCAGCTGCGAGGTGCCGCCGCAAAGCACGGCCTGCTCGCCGAACAGGTCCGTCTCGGTCTCTTCGGTGAAGGTCGTCTCGATGACGCCCGCGCGGGTGCCGCCGATCGCCTTCGCGTAGGACAGCGCCAGGGCCTTGGCGGCGCCGGTGAAGTCCTGTTCCACGGCGATGAGGTCCGGGATGCCACGACCGGCCTCGAACTCGCGGCGCACGGTGTGGCCGGGAGCCTTCGGGGCGACCAGGGCCACGTCGACGTCGGCCGGCGGAGTGATGTAGCCGAAGCGGATGTTGAAGCCGTGGCTGAAGAACAGCGCGTCGCCCTTCTGCAGGTTGGGGGCGATCTCCTCGGCGTAAACGGAACGCTGGATCTGGTCCGGGGTGAGGATCATGATCAGGTCCGCCTCGGCGGTGGCGTCCGCGACGGAGAGGACGCGCAGGCCCTCGGCCTCGGCCTTGGCGGTGGACTTGGAGCCGGCCTTCAGGCCAACGCGGACGTCGACGCCGGAATCGCGGAGGTTCAGCGCGTGGGCGTGGCCCTGGGAGCCGTAGCCGATGATGGCAACGGTGCGGCCCTGGATGATCGAGAGGTCGGCATCGTCGTCGTAGTACATGTCGGTCACTGTGATTACTCCTATGTGTGGCTGGGGATCAGGCGGAGACGGACCGCAGCGCGCGGTCCGACATCGATTTGGAACCGCGACCGACGGCCAGGGTTCCTGATTGGACGATTTCACGGACGCCGAAGGGTTCGAGAACGGCCAGCAGGGCGGTCAGCTTCTCAGCGGTTCCGGTGGCCTCGATGATGACCGAGTCGGTGGACACGTCCACCACGGAGGCACGGAAGAGGTCGGCTGCCTGGGTTACCTGCAGCCGTGTTGCGGCATCCGCGCGGACCTTGACCAGGATGTGGTCGCGTTGCACGGAGGATTCGGGTGTCAGTTCGACGATCTTGATGACGTTGATCAGCTTGTTCAGCTGCTTGGTCACCTGTTCCAGCAGGTCGCCCTCCGCGTCGACGACCACGGTGACCCGGGACATGCCCGAGACCTCCGTGGGGCCCACGGCCAGCGAGTGGATGTTGAACGCGCGGCGGGCGAACAGCCCCGCGACGCGGGTGAGGACGCCGGGAACGTCCTGCACGAGCACGGAAAGGGTGTGGCGTGCCATGCCCTAGTCCTCCTCTTCCCATTCGGGGGTCATGTCTCGGGCAATCTGGATGGCGTCGTTGGGGACGCCGGACGGAACCATGGGCCAAACCATGGCGTCGCGGCTGACGACGAAGTCGATCACGACGGGACGGTCGTTGATCGCCAGCGCCGCCTCGATGGTCGCGTCGATGTCCTCGTCGCGTTCGCACCGCAGGCCCACGCAGCCATAGGCATCGGCCAACTTGACGAAGTCCGGGACGCGAACCGTTCCGTGCCCGGTGTTCAGGTCGGTGTTGGAGTACCGGCCTTCGTAGAAGAGGGTCTGCCACTGGCGAACCATCCCGAGCGAGGAGTTGTTGATCACCGCGACTTTGATGGGGATCTTGTTGATCACGCAGGTGGCCAGTTCCTGATTGGTCATCTGGAAGCAGCCGTCTCCGTCGATCGACCACACGACGCGGTCCGGGTTGCCGACCTTGGCCCCCATGGCGGCCGGGACCGAGTAGCCCATGGTTCCGAGCCCGCCGGAGTTCAGCCACTGGTGCGGGCGCTCGTACTTGATGAACTGCGCCGCCCACATCTGGTGCTGCCCGACGCCGGCGACGTACACGCCCTCGGGCCCGGTCAGCGCGCCGATTCGGCCGATCACGTTCTGCGGGGCCGAGAGTCCGTCCGCCGTGTCGGTGTAGCCGATCGGGTAGGTTTCGCGCAGCCGGTTGAGCGTGGCCCACCAGGACAACAGGTCCGGTGCGCCCTCCGCCTCGAATCGCGTGCGGCACGCCTCAAGGAGTTCGGGGATGATCTCCTTCACCGAACCGACGATCGGAATGTCGGCCGTGCGGTTCTTGGAGATCTCCGCCGGATCGATGTCCGCGTGGATGACCTTGGCCTGGGGCGCGAACGAGCTGAGGACACCGGTGACGCGGTCGTCGAACCGCGCACCGAGGGTGATCAGCAGGTCCGACTGCTGCAGCGCCGTCACCGCGGAGACCGAGCCGTGCATGCCCGGCATGCCCACATGCTGCTCGTGGGAGTCCGGGAACGCGCCCCGGGCCTGCAACGTGGTCACGACGGGCGCCCCCACGAATTCGGCCAGCTCGAGGAGCTCGGCCGAGGCGTGGCCCTTGATCACGCCGCCGCCCACATAGAACACGGGCTTGTGCGAGGCGGCGATGAGCTTGGCCGCTTCGCGGACCTGCTTTGCGTGGCCGCGCATGACGGTGCGGTACCCGGGCAGGTCGATTTTCGGTGGCCAGGAGAACTCCGCCATGGACGTCTGGGCGTCCTTGGTGATGTCCACCAGCACGGGTCCGGGTCGCCCCGTCGCCGCAATGTGGAAGGCTTCCGCCATGACGCGCGGAATCTCCGAGGCCCTGGTGACCAGGAACGAGTGCTTGGTGATCGGCATCGTGATGCCGACGATGTCCGCCTCCTGGAAGGCGTCGCTGCCGATGAACGCGCTGTTGACCTGACCCGTGATGGCGACCATCGGGACCGAGTCCATGTGCGCGTCCGCGATCGCGGTGACGAGGTTGGTGGCGCCCGGGCCCGACGTCGCGATGCAGACGCCGACCTGTCCGGTGACCATGGCATAACCCTGTGCGGCGTGGCCGGCACCCTGTTCGTGGCGGACCAGGATGTGGTTAATCTTGGTCGATTCGAGCAGCGGGTCGTAGGTGGGGAGGATGGCCCCGCCAGGCAACCCGAAGACGTCTGTGACGCCGAGTTCTTCCAATGAGCGGACGATGGCTTGTGAGCCAGTCATCTCCGTGGGCGCAATGATGTTGTTCGGCCCCTGAACGGGACTCGACGCATCCACGACGGAAGAGACGGGGGCTTGATCCTTGGCACGGCCAGCGGCCTTGGCCACCAGCGAAGGGCTGATGGGTGTTCCGTTACTCATAGGATTCTTCCTTCTCTTCTCTTGTCCTGCGTGTTCTGCGCATGAAAAAACCCCTCTGGCCTTGCGGCATCAGTGGGGTTTGCGCGTCACCGGTCCTACCAACGAGGGCCTAGGCCACGCGCCTGGTAACTCGTAGGACTTCGGTGCGAATCAGCATGTTGCCAGTCTTCCCCGGCCCGGGGGGACTGTCAACAAACCCACTGCTTGTCTCATAATACGGACAACTTGTCCGATGGGTGGACATCCACCCATCGGACACGCCGCAGGTCAGCCGCAGTACGCCCCCGTGCTGGCCGAGTGGACCAGCTTGGCGTACTTGCCGAGCACGCCGGTGGTGAACTTCGCCGGAAGCGGGGTCCAGCCTTCCTTCCGCGTTTCCAGCTCATCCCCCTCCACCAGGAGGTCGAAGGTGCGCGCGGCGATGTCCACCCGGATGCGGTCGCCGTCGCGGACGAACGCGATGGGACCGCCGTCGACCGCCTCCGGCGCGACATGCCCGATGCACAGCCCCGTGGTGCCGCCGGAGAAGCGGCCGTCGGTGAGAAGCAGCACGTCCTTGCCCAGTCCGGCGCCCTTGATCGCGCCGGTGATGGCGAGCATCTCCCGCATGCCGGGTCCACCCTTGGGGCCCTCGTAGCGGATGACCACGACGTCGCCCGAGTGGATCTCACCCTTGTCTAGCGCGTCCAGGGCGCCCTGTTCGCGCTCGTAGACGCGCGCGGTGCCCTCGAAGACGTCGGCGTCGAAGCCCGCGCTCTTCACGACGGCGCCCTCTGGCGCCATCGAACCGTGCAGGATCGTGATGCCGCCCGTCTTATGGATCGGGTTGTCCAACGTGCGCAGCACCTCGCCGTCGAGTGCCGGCGGGTTGATGTCGGCCAGGTTCTCGGCGACCGTCTTGCCGGTGACGGTCAGGCAGTCGCCGTGCAGCAGGCCGGCGTCGAGCAGTGCCTTCATGATGACCGGTACGCCGCCGATCTTGTCGATGTCGAACATGACGTACCGGCCGAACGGCTTCAGGTCCGCGAGGTGCGGGATCTTGTCGCCGATGCGGTTGAAGTCCTCCAACGAGAGGTCGACCTGGGCCTCCCGCGCGATGGCGAGCAGGTGCAGGACCGCGTTCGTGGAACCCCCGAATGCCATGGTGACGGCGATCGCGTTCTCGAACGCCTTTTTGGTCATGATGTCGCGCGCGGTGATGCCCTTGCGCAGCAGGTTCACCACGGCCTCGCCCGACTTGCGCGCGTACATGTCGCGGCGGCGGTCGGCCGACGGCGGGGCCGCTGATCCGGGCAGCGACATCCCCAGCGCCTCGCCGATGCACGCCATGGTGTTGGCCGTGTACATCCCGCCGCAGGCACCCTCGCCCGGGCAGATGGCCCGCTCGATGGCGTCGAAGTCCTCCTGACTGATCTTCCCGGCCGCGGCCGCGCCGACGGCCTCGAAGGCGTCGATCAGCGTGACCTCCTTCTCCGAGCCGTCGCTCATCCGCGCGAAGCCGGGCATGATCGTTCCCGCGTAGAGGAACACCGAAGACAGGTCCAGGCGGGCGGCGGCCATCAGCATGCCGGGCAACGACTTGTCGCAGCCAGCGAGGAGCACGGACCCGTCGATGCGCTCGGCCATCATGACGGTCTCGACGGAGTCGGCGATGACTTCACGGGACACCAACGAGAAGTGCATGCCCTCGTGTCCCATCGAAATCCCGTCGGAGACGGAGATGGTTCCGAACTGCATCGGGAAGCCGCCGCCGGCGTGGACGCCCTCCTTGGAGCTCTGCGCCAGACGGTTCAGGGACAGGTTGCACGGCGTGATCTCGTTCCAGGAACTCGCCACCCCGATCTGCGGCTTGGCGAAGTCGTCGTCGCCCATTCCGACGGCGCGGAACATGCCGCGCGCGGGCATGGCGTGGTTGCCGTCGGTGACCGCGCGGCTACGGGGTTTGATGTCTGGGGTGGTGTCCTGGCTCATGAACCCGATTCTAGGACTCCGGACCGGCGACCACGAACCCGTGACCCGCACGTGAAGCGTTCATTGCGCGGCGCGGGAACGCGCCCCGCCTAGACTGGGGACATGGGCACCCACGAAAACGCCAACGGTGGCGACGCGGCACTAAAGGCCCACCTGCACCACGCATTCGACGAACAGATCCCCAACTTCGGCAGCTACAACCTGGTCTACGCGGCCGGGCGCGCCGGCGAGGGCGGCCGCTTCGTCGTCGGTTTCCGCCGGCAACCCATGGAAATCGTCATCGCGCCGCTGCACCCGGCCACCCTTGCCGCGCTTGAGCCGGCCGTCGCCGTGAACCTGACCAACCTGAGCCACCTCGCGGAGGTCCGGGCCGGCGGGCACGAGGTCGGCACCAGCACCGGCCGGGTCTTCCGGTTCGACGTCGCCGGCACCCCGACCATCGATGTGCCGGCCTCCGTGGCCCCCGGCGCGGCCAGCCGGGTCCGACTGGACCAGGGCGCGGACGCTCTCGACTTCGTCGCCTTCATGGACGAGTTCATGACGCTGGTCGATGCCTTCGAAGAACCCCGGCCGGCAGACGCCACGTAGGGACTTGTGACCTGCAACTCAATGGCCTCTTCCGTTTTGCATCGCCGTCAAGACGCTGGTAGTGTTTCATCCCGTTGCGAAAGCGGCCGGACCGGAAACGGACGGGCCGCAGAGCATGATGCACCTCTAGCTCAATTGGCAGAGCAATTGACTCTTAATCAATGGGTTCCGGGTTCAAGTCCCGGGGGGTGCACACGCAGGAAGGAGGTCGGCCCGACGGGTCGGCCTCCTTCTGCTATACCCCGGGACGAAGCAGCACGCCATTACTTAGGGAGCGTTATGACGACCACCAACCGCCTGTCCACCGGCGACACCGCGCCGCAGTTCACCCTCTCGGATGCCGAGGGGAATCCCCTCTCCCTGTCGGACTTCTCCGGATCCCGCGTCGTCGTGTACTTCTACCCGGCCGCCTCGACGCCCGGATGCACCACCCAGGCCTGCGACTTCCGCGACAGCCTCGAGGCGCTGGCCGCCGCCGGCTACACCGTGCTCGGCGTGTCCCCGGACCCCGTTGCGAAACTGAAGAAGTTCGTCGACGCCGAGGCGCTCACCTTCCCGCTGCTGAGCGACGAGGACCACGCCGTCGCCGAGGCATTCGGCGCATGGGGCGAGAAGAAGAACTACGGCCGCACGTACGAGGGACTCATCCGTTCCACCGTCGTCGTGGACGAGGCCGGCAAGGTCCTCGAGGCGCAGTACAACGTCCGCGCCACGGGGCACGTCGCCAAGCTCCGCCGGGACCTCGGGATCGACGCCGCGTAGGCCCCGGCGACTCCTGGGCCGCCTGCCCGTTTCGGCTACACTGGTTCAGGCTCCCGCGGTCCACCGGCCGCATTGCCCAGGGACCGCCCGACGTCGGCGATCCGGGAGCCGACGGCCCGCGAGCGTGGCGGAATTGGCAGACGCGCTGGATTTAGGTTCCAGTGTCTTCGGACGTGGGGGTTCAAGTCCCCCCGCTCGCACGAAACATGGGATCCCCGCGATCCCGGGATGGGCCTCCGGAACCGACCGGAGGCCCATATTCTTCCCGCCGACAGCCATCCCCCACCACTGACGGCAAGGAGCAACACAGCGTGCAGCGCAGCCCCCTCACCGACGGTGAATCCCCCGCGGTCGACGCACCGGCGTTGCTTCCGACGCGCCGTTCGATGCTGGGCCTTGGGGCCGTGGTGCTCGCGTCCGTCACCGGTTGCACGGGCGCCGGACAGCCGCCACTGGGCACCGCCGGCGAATCCGCGACGCCGACGCCGGGTGCGCCGGTGAAGTTCACGTTTGGCGCATCAGGCGCGGCGGAGACCCTTGATCCCGCCCTGGTGGCGGACACCGATTCGTTGCGCATCACCCGGCAGATCTTCGAGGGGCTCGTCGGCGTCGATCCCAACACGGGAGCCCCGACGCCGGGGCTGGCCACGGCATGGAAATCATCGGGCGACGGGTTGACACACACCTTTGCCCTGAGGCGGAACGTCGTGTTCCACGACGGAACCACCTTCGACGCCGAGGCCGTGGTGGCCAACTTCGAGCGGTGGGCGGCCCTGCGCCGGAAGCTGGGCGGGCTGGCCGGCCAGGCGTTCGAATCGGTGTTCCACCACAGCGACCTGCCCGCGGAAGGCGACGCGGACCCAGAAGACGAGGCCGGCGGCGAGGACGGGTCCGCCGTCCCTGGCGGCAGCTACTACGGCGGTTGCCGGGCCCAGGACGCCGGCACATTCGTGCTGGAGCTGCGCAAACCCCTGACCGGCCTGATCGAGGCCCTGACGCTGCCCGGGTTCGGGATGGCCTCGCCGCAGGCACTCCGGGAGCTCGACGCCGACCACCCCGCCGACGACGGTTCCGGGCGAAACGTCTCGCCCTTCGGGAAGCGCCCCGTGGGCACCGGGCCCTTCGCCTTCGCCGCGCAGGAGGACACCTCCGTCACCCTGAAGGCCAATCCGAACCACTGGCGGGACGGTGGACAAATCGACTCCGTGACCTTCGAGGTACTACGCGATGCCCCGTCACGCCTGCGCGCCCTGCGCCGCGGAACGGTCGACGGCTACGACATGGTCACCCTCGAGGAACTCAGGGACCTGGTGCGGGCGGGCCAGCAGGTCCTTCAGCGCGACCCCTTCTCGGTCCTGTATCTGGGCATGAACCAGTCCAATCCCCAGCTCGCCTCCGCAGACGTGCGCCGGGCCGCCGCCCACGCGGTCAACCGCCAACAGCTCATCGAGCGGTACTTCATCGCCGGCACCAAGGAGGCCCGTGGCTTCGTCCCACCCAGCCTCGGCGTTCCGAACGCCGAGACCTACCACGGGTACAACCCGTCGATGGCGAACGAACTGCTGGAGGCCTCCGGGTACGACGGCGAGCCCATCCCCTTCCTCTATCCGCTGAACGCCACGCGGGCCTATCTGCCCCTGCCCGAGCGGATCTATGCGGAACTCAGCAGCCAACTCACGGAAGTCGGCTTCAACATCAAGCCGGTTCCGATCGAATGGTCGGAGGGGTACGTCGACACCGTGCTGTCCGGCAAGACCGCCGGTTTCCACCTGCTCGGCTGGAACGGAAGCTACCGCGATCCGGACCACTTCATCGGATCGCTCTTCGGAACCCTGTCGGCGCAATTCGGCTATGACTCGGCCGAACTGCGGACGATGGTGGTCGCCGCGCGCTCCATGCCCAACGGCGACGATCGCGCCGCCGCCTACCAGCGAATCGGCGAACTTGTGGCCATGGACCTGCCGGCGCTGCCCATCGCCTTCCCGATCTCCGCCGTCGCCGTCAGCGACCGGGTGGTGAGCTATCCTTCCAGCCCGGTGCTGGACGAAGTGATGGACCGCGTGACGCTCGCCACGTGAGTCCCGCGATGCGTCACCTTGATTTCCCGCCCGTTGCGGCTGGGCGCTAACCTTGCCTAAGCCACCAGACCCGTCGGATGGAGAAACCCCGTGCCCGCCCCCACCTCATCGCAGAACCTCGACGTCGCCCTGATCGGCGGTGGCATCATGAGCGCGACGCTGGGCACGTTCGTGAAGGAGCTCCAGCCGGACTGGAGCGTCGGCCTCTTCGAGAACCTGGACCAGGCGGGCCTGGAGTCCTCCGGTCCCTGGAACAACGCCGGCACCGGACACTCCGCCCTCTGCGAACTGAACTACACCCCCGCCGCCGCCGACGGGACCGTGGATCCGGCCAAGGCCATAGGCATCAACGAACAGTGGCAGGTCTCGCGCCAGTTCTACGCGCACATGGTGGGCAACGGGTTCATCGGTTCGCCCAAGACGTTCATCAACGCGCTGCCGCACGTGAGCTTCGTCATCGGCGACCATCACGCCGGCTACCTACGGACCCGCTACGAGGCGCTGCGCGCCCAGCCGCTCTTCGAGACGATCGAGCACACCGAGGACCTGGCCACCATCGCGGACTGGGCTCCCCTCGTCGCCGAGGGCCGCGACGCGAACGTCCGCGTCGCCGCCTCCCGCGTCACGGGCGGAACCGACGTCGACTTCGGTTCGCTGACCCGCCAGCTCACCACCCACCTCGGCGCGGTCGGGACCGACCTGAACTTCGGGCACCGCGTCACGAAGCTGGACCGTGCGGGCTCCGGCTGGAACCTCACCGTCAAGAACAACGCCACCGGCCAGTCGCGGACGGTGACGGCGAAGTTCGTGTTCGTCGGCGCCGGCGGCGGCGCCCTGCGGCTGCTCCAGGGGGCGGGCATTCCGGAGATCAAGGGCTTCGGCGGGTTCCCCGTTTCGGGGCAGTTCCTGCGCAACACCAACGAGGCGACGATCTCCCGGCACCACGCCAAGGTGTACGGACAGGCCTCCGTCGGCGCCCCGCCGATGTCGGTCCCCCACCTGGATACGCGCTTCGTTGATGGTCAGCGGTCCCTGATGTTCGGGCCCTATGCCGGTTTCTCCACGAACTTCCTCAAGACCGGTTCGCTGCTGGACCTGCCGCTCTCGGTGCGCGCCCACAATATCCTCCCGATGCTCGCGGTCGGCAAGGACAACCTGGACCTGACGAAGTACCTCATCAAGGAGGTCGCGAAGTCCCGGGCGAAGAAGGACGAGGCCCTCGCCGAGTACTTCCCGGCGGCGGATGGCTCCGAATGGGAGCTCATCAGCGCCGGCCAGCGCGTCCAGGTCATCAAGAAGGATGCGAAGAAGGGCGGAGTGCTGCAGTTCGGGACCGAGGTCATCACCAGCGCCGACGGCAGCATCTCCGGTCTGCTCGGCGCCTCCCCGGGGGCTTCCACCGCCGCCCCGATCATGATCGAGGTCCTGCGCCGCTGCTTCCCGCAGAAGTTCGCCTCGTGGGAGGCGAAGCTGGCCGAGATGATTCCGAGCCACGGCACACGGCTCAACGACAACCCCGAACTGCTGGACGAGGTCACGGCCGCGACGAACAAGACCCTGATGCTCATTTAGTTTTCGTGCCCGCCCGCGGGGTGGCGGCCATGCGCTCTCCGCGGGGCGGTCCCACGTCAGGGGCCGCCCTTCGCGTCGCAGTCGAATCGGCGGACGGGCATGAGGGACATCACGGGAACGGGGGGAATGCCAGGGCCGCCGGGGCGCTTATTACATGTATACGCATCTAATATGTGTCACACTGGTAGTCAGCGAACCCCACGAAGGAGCATCCCATGCAGATCGGCGTCTTTAGCGTCAGCGACATCACCGCGGATCCCACCACGGGCCGGGTTCCCACCGAAAACGAACGCATCAAGGCGTCAGTGGCGATCGCCAAGAAGGTCGAAGAGATCGGCATGGACGTCTACGCCATTGGCGAGCACCACAACGAGCCGTTCTTCTCTTCCTCCCCCACGACCCTGCTGGCCAACATCGCCGCGCAGACGGAGCGGATCATCCTCTCCACCGCCACCACCCTGATCACCACCAACGACCCGGTGAAGATCGCCGAGGACTTCGCGATGCTGCAGCACGTCTCCGACGGCCGGGTGGACCTGGTCCTGGGCCGCGGCAACACCGCGCCCGTCTACCCCTGGTTCGGCAAGAACAACCAGGACTCGCTGGAACTGACCATCGAGAACTACAACCTGCTGCGCCGCCTGTGGGACGAGGACTCCGTGACATGGTCCGGAAAACACCGGACCCCGCTGCAGAACTTCACCGCAACCCCGCGCCCGCTCGACGGCGTCGCCCCCTTCGTGTGGCACGGATCCATCCGCACGCCGCAGGTGGCCGAAATCGCCGCGTACTTCGGCGACGGCTTCTTCGCCAACAACATCTTCTGGCCCAAGGAGCACTACCAGCAGCTGATCAGCCTTTACCGCGAGCGCTACGAGCACTACGGCCACGGGCGGGCGGACCAGGCCGTCGTCGGCCTCGGCGGACAGTTCTACCTGGCCCGGAACTCGCAGGACGCGGTCAAGGAGTTTCGCCCGTACTTCGACAACGCGCCCGTCTACGGCCACGGGCCGTCGATGGAGGACTTCACGTCCCAGACGCCGCTGACCGTCGGATCCCCGCAGGAGGTCCTGGAGAAGACGCTGTCCTTCCAGGAGTTCTTCGGGGACTACCACCGCCAGCTGTTCCTCATCGACCACGCCGGGTTGCCGCTGAAGACGGTCCTGAACCAGCTGGACCTCTTCGGGGAGACCGTCCTGCCGGAACTGCGCGCCGAATACGCCAAGCGCAAGCCCGCCGACCACCCCGACTCGCCCACCCACGCCAACCGCGTGGCCGCGAAGAACGCCTCCGCGGCCGTGCCCGCGGGAGCGGGAGTAGCCGAAGGTGCCTGACGACGCGTCGCTGCGCGACGCCGCCGAGGCCTGGGAGTCGCTGTTCCGCTGCCAGGTCACGGTGATGCGCCGCCTGCAGAAGCACCCCGCCTTCAAGGCGCTGAACATGCGCGAGTACGACGTGCTGTTCAACCTGGCGCGGTGCCCCGCGGGCGGACAGCGGCTCTCGAACCTCAACGAGCACCTGCTGATGAGCCAGCCGAGCCTCAGTCGGATGGTCGAGCGGCTCGAGGCCAAGGGCCTGGTGGCACGGACGCCCGACCCCCGGGACCAGCGGGCCGTGCTGCTACAGCTGACCCCTGCCGGCGCCGACCTCCAGCGGAGCATCGGCCGGGAGCACGTCCGCCACATCCACGAGCTGCTCTCCCCCGCCATGGACAGCGCGCAGCTGGCGCAGCTGACCGCCCTCACCCGCCGGCTCGGCGACGGGGTCTCTGGCTCCTAGGATGGAGGGATGAACGCTACCCTCGTGGCCAAGGACCTCTCCGGAGGCCACGCCCACCGCACCCTCTTTTCCGGGCTGAACCTCACCGTCGCCCCGGGCGACGTGGTCGGAGTCGTCGGGGCCAACGGGGCGGGCAAGTCGACCCTGCTGCGGCTGTTGGCCGGGGCGGACCGTCCGCAGTCCGGAACCGTCTCGACGGCGCCCTCCGACGCATTCGTCGGCTGGCTGCCCCAGGAGCACGAGCGGATCCCCGGCGAGACGATCGCCGGCTACCTCGGCCGGCGGACCGGCGCGACGGCGGCCACGGCGGCCATGGAATCCGCAGCGGAGGGCCTCGCCTACGCCGGCCCCGGAGCCGACGACGCGTATTCGGACGCCTTCGACCACTGGATGGCCTCCGGCGCCGCCGACCTGGAGGAGCGCACGGGGCCCGTGCTCGCGGAACTCGGGTTGGACCTGAACCCGCAGACGCACATGACCGTGCTCTCCGGCGGGCAGGCGGCGCGGGCCGCACTCGCCGCGCTGCTCCTGAGCCGGTTCGACCTGGTCCTGCTCGACGAGCCCACCAACGACCTGGACCTGCCGGGTCTGGAGCGGCTGGAGGCGTTCGTGCGGGGCCTGCGGGCCGGCGTCGTGCTCGTCTCGCACGACAGGGAGTTTCTGGCGCGCTGCGTCACGAAGATCGTCGAACTCGATCTGCCGCAGAACCGGGTCTCGCTGTACGACGGCGGCTACGAGTCCTACCTCGCCGAGCGCGAGGTGGCCCGCCGGCACGCGCGCGAGGCGTACGAGGAGTTCGCGGATAAGAAGGCGGACCTCGTCTCCCGGGCGCGGACGCAGCGCGAGTGGAGCAGCCAGGGCGTGCGCAATGCCATGAAGAAGAGCCCGGACAACGACAAGATCCGCCGCAAGGCCAGCACGGAGTCCTCGGAGAAGCAGGCCCAGAAGGTCCGCCAGATGGAGTCCCGCATCTCGCGGCTGGACGAGGTGGAGGAGCCACGCAAGGAATGGGCCCTGCAGTTCAGCATCGGTTCCGCCCCGCGGTCCAGCGCGGTGGTCGCGACGCTGAACGAGGCGACGCTGCGGCGCGGCGGCTTCGCGTTCGGACCCGTTTCGCTGCAGGTCAACGCCGGCGAACGGATCGGCATCACCGGCCCGAACGGCTCGGGCAAGACCACGCTTTTGCGGCTCCTGCTGGGCCGCGAGGCGCCCGAGAGCGGAACGGCCAGCCTCGGTTCCAGCGTGGCCGTCGGGGAAATCGACCAGGCCCGCACGGGACTCGACGAGGCGCTCCCGCTGGGCGATGCGTTCGCCGCCGCGCTGCCGGATCTGGCCCCCGCCGAGGCGCGGACCCTGATGGCCAAGTTCGGACTCAAGGCGGACCAGGTCGCCAGCCTCGTGGGGCGCCTGTCCCCAGGGGAGCGGACCCGCGCCGCCATGGCGCTGCTTCAGGCCCGGGGCGTGAACCTGCTTGTCCTCGACGAACCCACCAACCACCTGGACCTCCCGGCGATCGAACAGCTGGAGGAGGCGCTGGAGGGGTACGACGGCGCGCTGCTGCTGGTCTCTCACGACCGCAGGCTGCTCGGCAACGTGCGCCTGGACCAGCGCTGGGGCGTGGACGCGGGCAGGGTCGCGGAACTCCCGGCCCTGGCCTAGCGCAGTTCGACGAGTTCGCCCGCGCCGGGATCCAGGGCGCCGGCGTCCCCCTCCGCCGTGATGCGCAGTTCCTTGAGCGTGAGCGAACCGCCGACCGTGGAGAGGAACGCGGTGTCGGATGAGTCGGCGCCGGTGGAGATCCGCGCCAGGCCCTGCCGCGGGGCCAGTCCCGTGGGGTCCACGACCACCCAGCGGCCCTCGACGTAGGCCTCGACGACCGCGTGGAAGTCCATCGGGGACAGATGCGGGGCATACGCGGCCACCAGCCGCGCCGGGACGTCCTTGGCCCGCAGCAGGGACACGACCAGGTGCGCGAAGTCCCGGCACACGCCCCGGCGCGCCAGCAGCGTCTCCACGGAGCCGTCCGTACCGCGCGAGGACCCGAGGACGTAGTCCAGTTTCCCGGCGACCCAGCCGCGCACGGCCAGCACCAGTTCCGCGCCGCCCAGCGTTCCGAATTCCGCGTACGACGTCGGCAGCAGCTTGTCGGATTCGCAGTAGCGCGAGGGGCGCACGTAGCGGATCAGGTCAGCCGGGTCGGCCTCCGCCGGGCGCGCGCGGCCGAGAATCTCCGCGTTGTATTCGACCACGACCTCCGCGGCGTCCGGGGTGTCCAGGACGTGGAAGCGTCCGCCGTGGTGGTCGGCAAGCTCCCGGGCCTCGACCGGCCGGCCGTCGACGGCGATGGAGAGTTGCTCGGTGAAGGAGTCGTAGCCGGGATCGCGGACGGCTGCCACGGCGAACACGAGGCGTGTTCCGGCGCTCGTGCTGGAGACAATGCGCGATGAGACGTTGCGCTTCATGGAATGCGGCTCCGATGCTGGGTCGGCCTGGCGGTGGGAATGCCGGCCCCGGCGGCGGCGCGGCACGCCGACGCGGCCCGGGGGCGGACACGCGTCCAGCGTAGTGCCTGCGGCCGCCGGGGGCGAAAGTCTCCGGCGGCCGAAAACTAGCCGTGCCCGCCGTTGGCCGCCACGGCCCGCACGGCAGCGACGAGGCTGCGCGCCGCCGTCGTGATCTCCCCCTCCTTGACGTGGCGGGTGAAGCTGAGCCGGACGGCCGTCAGGGCCGTGTCCGCGTCCAGGCCCATGGCCAGGAGCACGGGCGAGGGGTCCGACGATCCAGCATGGCAGGCGGAACCGGAAGAGCAGAGGACCCCGCGCCGCTCGAGCTCGAGCAGCACCGCCTCGCCGGCCGTCCCGGGGAAGCAGAAGGAGACGATGCCCGGCACCCGGAGTTCCGGGTGGCCCGTGGCGACGGGAGCCTCGGGCAGGGCCCCGGCGAGCCCCGCCAGGACGGTACGGGCGAGGTAGGCGCCGTACCCGTCCTCCGGCCCGCCGCGCTCGGCGCCCTCCGCGGCCAGCCGCAGGGCCGTGGCCGTCGCCACCGCCCCGGCGACGTTTTCGGTTCCGGCGCGCCGGCCGCGCTCCTGTCCGCCGCCGTGCGCCACGGGTTCCAGTTCGTGGCGTCCGCGCACCATGAGCAGTCCGGCCCCCTTGAGCCCTCCGAGCTTGTGCCCGGAGACACTGAGTGCGTCGGCGGCCGCGGCCAGCGGGCCCAGGTCGAGCCAGCCGGCTGCCTGCACTGCGTCCGTGTGGAAGAGCGCCCCGGCAGCGTGCGCGAGGGCGGCCGCCTCGACGACGGGCTGGATGGTTCCGACCTCGTTGTTCACCGCCATCACGGAGACCAGGGTGGTGTCCGCGCGGACGGTGCGCGAAAGCTCGTCTGGATCGATCCGGCCGAGTCCGTCCACGGCGAGGACGTCCACCGTGAAGCCGTGGTGCCGCGCGAGGTAGTCGGCGGCCCCGCGGACCGACGAGTGTTCGACCGCGGTGACCACCAGGTGGCGTCCGCGCGGCCGAGTGAGCGCGAGGCCCTTGATGGCCAGGTTGTTGGATTCGGTGCCGCCCGAGGTGAACACCACGTCCCCGTCGCGGACGCCCAGGACCGACGCCGCGGTGGAGCGCGCGTAGTCGAGGGCGCGGGCCGCGGTCTCCCCCGCCGTGTGCCGGCTGGAGGGGTTGCCGAACTCGGTGGTCATCAGCGGCCACACGGTGTCCAGCACCTCGGGAAGCGTCTGGGTGGTCGCGGCGGCGTCGAGGTAGATCACGGCAGGGCCCCGGCCGCGGTGTTCTCCGCGCGGAAGTCCAGTCCCAGGTCCAGGGCGCGGACGCTGTGCGTGAGCGCTCCCGAGGAGATGACGTCCACACCCGTGGCGGCGATGTCGGCGACCGTTTCGAGCCGGACGTTGCCCGACGCCTCCACCAGGCACCGACCGCCCACACGTCGCACGCCTTCGGCGAGGTCGGCGAGGCTGAAGTTGTCCAGCATCAGCGTGTCGATCCCGGCCGTGACGACCGGTTCGAGCTGCTCGAGGGAATCGATCTCCACCTCGAAGTGCGTGGTGTGCCCCAGTCGACCGCGGGCCTGGCGCAGGGCCACGGTGAGTGCCTCCCCCGATCCCAGCAGGGCCAGGTGGTTGTCCTTGGCCATGACGGCCTCCGAGAGGTTGTCCCGGTGGTTGTAGCCCCCGCCACAGCGCACGGCGTAGCGTTCGAGCACGCGCAGCCCCGGAGTCGTCTTGCGCGTGTCGGCGATCCGCGCGCCATGGCCCGCGGCCGCGCGGACGAAGGCGTCCGTCGCGGTGGCGATGCCGCACATCCGCTGCAGGAGGTTCAGCCCCACGCGCTCCGCGGCCAGCACGGACCGGGCGTTGCCGGCCACCGTCGCGAGCGTGTCGCCGGCGGCGAACTTCCGGCCGTCGGACACCAGGAGGTCCACGCGCAAGGTGGGATCGGTCAGCAGCATGGCAGTGCGGAAAGCCGCGAGCCCGGCGCATGTGCCGGGCTCGCGGGCCACGACGCCCGCCCGCGCCGTCGCGTCGGCCGGGACCAGCACGGAACCGGTCAGGTCCCCTGAGGGTGCGTCTTCGGCGAGCGCGGCGGCCACGAGGGGTTCGAGGATGCGGGCGGGCACCGGCCAGGTGGTGGGTGTGCTCATGGTCTACTGTCCTGTCTTGACGAGGGCGCGCCGGGCCAGGGAGGCCGGCGGCTGGGGGAAGTCGGTGCGGTGGTGGGCACCCAGTGAGTTCTCCCGGGCCAGGGCCGCGGCGGCGATGATGCGCCCGACCGTCAGCAGGTGCGCCAGTTCCCGCCGCGGACGACCATCGGCCGGGGCCGACCACGCGGTGAGTTGCTTGGCGGCCACGCGCAGTGAGCCTTCCTCGCGTTCGACGGCGAGCGCCCGCCCCGTGAGTGAGTGCAGGGCCGCCAGGTCCACGGACTGGGGCTCGCCGGAGTCCGTCCCGGCGGGCTCCGCGAGCGTCAACGTGTCCATGTCCCCGGGCAGGGGCGCGGGGGGCCGGCCGTCGTCGTTTGAGAGCGCCACAACGCTGGTCCACGCGTAGACCAGTCCCTCCAACAGCGAGTTGGAGGCCAACCGGTTGGCCCCGTGGGCGCCGGTGCAGGCCGTTTCCCCGGCGGCAAGCAGTCCCGGAACGGTGGTGCGCCCGTGGGCGTCGGTGACGATGCCGCCCATCCAGTAGTGCTGCGCCTCGGCAACGGGCACGGGTGCCACGGCCAGGTCGTGTCCCAGTTCGCGCAGTCGGGAGGTGATGCCGGGGAACCGTCCCGCGAGGAATCCCCTGCCGCGGTCCGCCTCCACCGTGGTGGCGTCCAGGTAGACCGCGCCCGTGGCGGCGCGGACGCGGTGGATGGCCCGTGCCACCACGTCCCGCGGCGCCAGTTCCGCGTCCGGATGGAGGCCGGGCATGAAGCGGTGTCCCGTGCCGTCGAGCAGGACGGCGCCCTCCCCGCGCACGGCTTCGGAGACCATGAAGGGTCCGTCCGGCACGAGGGTGGGATGGAACTGGACGAATTCGGCGTCGGCGATCGCCGCACCGGCGTTCCACGCCAGGGCGGCCCCGTCTCCCGTGGCGCCGGCGGGATTGGTCGTCCAGGGGTAGAGGACCCCGATCCCTCCGGTGGCCAGCAGGACGGCGTCGGCGCGGATGGAGCTTCCGTGCCCGGAGGACCCGCCCGTGGCCCGCACGCCGGCGACGCGGCCGGCGTCGTGCTCCAGCGCGTGGACGAACGTCCCCTCCTCGATCGCCAGCCGTCCCTCGGACTCCAGGCGGCGGCACACGGCGATCAGGCTCTGGGCGATGGCCCGGCCCGTGGCGTCCCCGGACGCGTGCAGGATCCGCGGGCGGGAATGGGCGCCCTCGAGCCCCAGCCGGTACAGCGGCTCTCCGCCGCGGGATGCGTCGGCGTCGAACGCCATGCCCATGAGGGCCAACCGCTCCACGTGGCCCCAGGCGGCCGCACACACCATGCGCACGGCGCGCGGGTCGCCCAGCCGCGCGCCGGCCACCAGCGTGTCCGCGACATGCGCCCCGATCGAGTCTCCGCCGGCACGTCCCTGCGGACCGACCGCCGAGAGCCCGCCCTGGGCGTACCAGGTGTTCGAGTCGCCGAGCCTGTCCTTGGTCAGCAGCCGCACCTCGTGTCCCCGCTCGACGGCCACCACCGCGGCGTAGAGGCCGGCGATGCCGGATCCGACGACGGCCAGCGACGGGCGCCTGCTCATGGGCGGGCGGCCAGCATGCGGTCCAGCGCGACCTTGGCCTCGACGGCGACGTCCCCCGGAACGCCGATGCGGTTGACGACGCGCCCGGCGACCAGTTCCTCCAGGACCCACGCGAGGTATCCCGGGTGAATCCGGTACATGGTGGAACACGGGCAAATCACCGGATCGAGGCAGAAGATGGTGTGCTGCGGGTACTGGGAAGCGAGTCGGTTCACCATGTTGACCTCGGTCCCGATGGCGAATGTCGAGCCGGCGGGCGCGGCGGCCACCGCCTTCTGAATGAAGTCGGTGGAGCCCGCGGAGTCCGCGGCGTCGACGACCTCCATGGGGCACTCGGGGTGCACGATCACCTGGACGTTGGGGTAGTCCGTCCGCGCCTTCTCGATCTGCGCGACGCTGAAGCGCTTGTGCACGGAGCAAAAGCCGTTCCACAGGATGACTTGGGCGTCCGCCAACGCCTCCGCCGTGCTTCCGCCGAGCGCCTTGCGCGGCCTCCACAGCGGCATGCGCTCCAGCGGGATCCCCATGGCCTTGGCGGTGTTCCGCCCCAGGTGCTGGTCGGGGAAGAACAGCACGCGGCGCCCGCGTTCGAAGGCCCACTCGAGCACCGTGGCGGCGTTCGAGGACGTACACACGATCCCGCCGTGTCGCCCGACGAACGCCTTCAGGGCGGCGGAGCAGTTCATGTAGGTGACGGGGATGACCGGGGCCTTGCCGTCCTCGTCGGATTCGGAGGCGTAGAGCTCCATGAGCTGCTCCCAGCACTCCTCGACCGAGGACTCGTCCGCCATGTCGGCCATCGAGCAACCGGCGGCGAGGTTCGGCAGGACGACGGCCTGGTCTTCGCGGGAGAGGATGTCCGCCGTTTCGGCCATGAAGTGGACGCCGCAGAAGACGATGTACTCCGCCGCGTCGCGCGTCTGGGCGGCGTTGGCGAGTTGGAAGGAGTCTCCGACGAAGTCCGCGTACTGGACCACCTCGTCGCGCTGGTAGAAGTGGCCCAACACCACCAACCGGTCGCCGAGGGTCCGCTTGGCCGCGCGGATCCGGCCGTCGAGCTCGGCGTCACCGGCGTTGCGGTACTCCTCGGGCAGTTCGCCCTGCCGCGGGGTGGCGGGCGGGGCGGTGTCGCCCATGGAGGAACCCGGACCATAGGAGGGCGCCCCGGCGTCGAAGTTCCACGGGGCCTTGGCAAGGTCCGTGGTGCAGGTGGCGTCCGGTGCCTTGCCCAGGGTCAAACGCTGGATGGTGGTGTTCACGCTGCTCATGCTGGGTTCCTGTTTCTGCCGTGGGTGTCTGCGGGGATCGGTGCCGGGGCCGGAACGCCGTTGGTGGGCGACGGACCGGTGTAGCGGTAAAGCCGCGGGGGCCGGTGCTTGCCGCCGTGGAGGTACTCGTCTGTGGCCTCGATGTCCTCGGCGCCGCGGAGCTGGCGGCGGAAGTTGGCCGGGTCGATCCGGCGGCCGAGCACCGCTTCGTAGACCTCCCTGACCTGTGCGAGCGTGAAGCGGTCGCCGAGGAACCGGTGGGCGATGGAGCCGTAGGCCACCTTGTTCCGCAGCCGCCACTGCGCGTAGCGGACGATCTCCGAATGGTCGAAGGCCAAGGCCTCCTGGGCCTCGGGGCCCTCGGCGGGGAACCAGGCGACGTTCGGGTCCTGGCGCAACACCGACGTCGCCTCCCCGGCGGCGGGGTCCGCGGCGTCGTCCTCCCGCACCAGTGCCCAGTACACGATCGAGACGACGCGCCGCGATGGGGAACGGTCCAGCCCGCCGAACGCGTAAAGCTGCTCGAGATAGCGGGGAACCAGACCCGTGGTGGTCAGCAGGTTGCGCGCGGCGGCGTCCTGCAGCGTCTCGCGGGCGCCGAGAGGTCCCCCGGGCAGTGCCCACCGGCCCCTGTACGGTTCCCTGGTTCTGCGCACCAGCGGCAGCCACAAGGTTTTGCCGCTTCCCGTCCCGTCGTCGCGCAACGCGAAGATCACGGTGGAGACGGCCAGTTCCGGGGTCAGGTCGCGGCGTTCGGAAACGTTGGCGAACTCCATGACGCGGCTCCCTCCCGATGGTCCCACCCACGGGCCCCTTAGTTAGTGTCAGATTGACTCTAACTGAGGATACTCCCGCACCGGGGGACTCCGCAAACAGTCGGCGTCACGAAGCCGCGGCAGCGCGCGCCAAGGGCAGCGCCCGCAGCGGGATCGGCGTGTTCAGCACCACCAGCGAAGAGGACCGCACCACGGTACCCGTGGAGATGACCGCATCGAGCACCCGCTGCAGGTCCGGATTGGAGCGCGCCACGACGCACGCCAGCAGGTCGCTCTCCCCCGACACGGTGTGGAGCTCCAACACCTCCGGGATCGCCGCGAGCGCGTCCGCTACGGCGTCGTGCCCCGCGTCCTGGTGGATCGCGAGCGAGCAGTAGGCCCGGACCGGATACCCGAGCCCCTCCGCGGAGAGGTGCGGACCCCAGCCGGTGACCACCCCCTGGCGCTGCATCTTGTCCAGCCGCGCCTGAACGGTCGCCCTGGCGACCCCGAGCGCGCGCGACGCCTCCAACACCGACATCCGCGGATCGCCGGAAAAGGCCTCGAGGATCTTCGCGTCCAACGAATCGACAGGCATGCGGTACTCCCGGGGCTAGATTTACATTTTGTCTGAGTCTTTGCGCAGATCATGCCACAGACTGCACACACTGCACCGGTCCTGGCGACCAGATTGCGCAGATCTTGGGCGGTGACTAGCGTCACTGGCATCTAGCCATCCGCACAACGAAGGAGCCGCCTCGTGGGCAGCACACCCGCACTGGAACCGGACGCCGCGGCGCTCTCCCCCGAGGAGCTCAGGGGCCTCCACCGGCTGATGGTCCAGGTCCGCCACCTCGATTCCTCGGCCGTCGCGTGGCAGCGGCAGGGCATCATCCCCGGCTACGCCCCGGAGCTCGGGCAGGAGGCCGCCCAGGTGGGCAGCGCCCACGCCCTCGACTTCACCCGTGACTTCGCGTTCCCGACGTACCGCGAGATGGGCGTCGCCCTGACGGCCGGGGTCGACATGGTCCAGTACATGTCCACACACAAGGCCACCTGGCACGGGGGCCTCTACAACCCGGCGGAGACCCACGTGGCCCCCATCCAGGCGGTCGTGGCCGGCTCGGTGCTCCACGCCGTCGGGTGGGCGCACGGCCAGCGGACGGACGGCAAGGACGGTGTGGCCATCGCCTACTTCGGCGACGGCGCCAGCTCGCAGGGCGACGTGCACGAGGCGATGAACTTCGCCGCGGTGATGAAGGCGCCGGTGGTCTTCTTCATCCAGAACAACGGCTGGGCCATCTCCGTCCCCACCGAGCGCCAGGTCGCCGGCGGATCGGTCGCCGCGCGCGGAGCCGCCTATGCGATACCCGCCCTCCAAGTGGACGGGAACGACGTCGTTGCCGTGGTCCAGGCCGTGCGCGCGGCCGCCGCACACGGCCGCGCCGGCAACGGGCCGGCCATCGTCGAGGCGATGACCTACCGGCGCGGACCGCACTCCACCTCGGACGACCCGGGGCGCTACCGCACGCTCGAGGACGAGCGTCGCGACGCCGGAGAGGACCCCGTCTCCCGCCTCGAATTGCGGCTGCTGGCCGATGGCGTCATCACGGCCGCCGATGTCGCGGCGGCGCGCGACCGCGCCGCCGAGCTCGAGGAGCGGGTCCGACTGGGCATCCAGGACCTCGGTCCGCGCCCGGGCAACGAGATGTTCGACTTCGTCTTCCAGCAACCCACCGACACACTGAAGGCCCAGGCCGCGAACTGGCGCAAGGAGACCGAACATGCCTGAGACCACCACCCTCGAAGGGACCTCCATGGACGCGCACCGCGGAACGGCCGGCACCACGATGTCCATGCAACAGGCCCTGAACCGCGCCCTGGACGAAACCCTCGCCGCGGACCCGCGTGCCATGGTGTTCGGGGAGGACGTGGGCGCCCTCGGCGGCGTCTTCCGCATCACCGACGGGCTGCAGGCCAAGCACGGGGCGGACCGCGTCTACGACACCCCGCTCGCCGAGTCCGGGATCATCGGCCTCTCCGTGGGCCTGGCCATGGCCGGGTTCCACCCCGTCCCCGAGGTCCAGTTCGACGGCTTCGCCTACCCTGCGGTCAACCAGATCGTGTGCCAGCTGGGCCGCATGAACTACCGCAGCCGCGGGACCCTGCCCATGCCCGTCACGCTGCGCGTTCCCAGCTTCGGCGGCATCCGCGCACCGGAGCACCACGGGGAGTCGCTCGAGGCCCTCTTCGCCCACGTACCGGGACTGAAGGTCGTCTCCCCCGCGAACCCGCACCAGGCATACCACCTGCTCAAGAACGCGATCGCGATGCCGGACCCCGTCATCTTCATGGAACCCAAGTCCCGCTACTGGCAAAAGGGCGAGGTGCTGCTCGGGGACCCCGGCACTCTGACGGGATCCGTCGTCGCCCGGGAGGGGCGCCACCTGACGCTGATCGCGTGGGGCGCCATGGTGGCCCGCTGCCAACAGGTCGCCGAGTTGGCGGCCGAGGACGGGATCGACGTCGAGGTGGTGGACCTGCGCTGGCTCAAGCCCATCGACGCCGAGGGCCTGGCAGCCTCCGTGGCCAAGACGCGCCGCGCCGTGGTCGTGCACGAGGCCCCGCAGACCGCCGGCCTGGGGGCCGAGGTGGCCCAACTGGTCACCGAACGTTGCTTCGGCACACTCCGGGCGCCCGTTGAGCGGGTGACCGGGTTCGACGTACCGTATCCCTCGGGGGACCTCGAGGACGAGTACATCCCCAACATCGACCGGATCCTGTTCGGCATTCAACGAGTATTGGAGTACCGCCGTGGCTGAGCTTCCCTTCCCGCTGCCGGACCTCGGCGAGGGCCTGATCGAGGCGACCGTCCTGGAATGGCTGGTCGCCGAGGGCGACCAGGTCGAACGCAACCAGCCCCTCGTCGAGGTGGAGACCACCAAGAGCGCACTGGAGCTCCCCAGCCCCCAGGCAGGACGGGTCCTGCGCACGCACGGCGGGCCCGGGGACACGATCCGCGTCGGCGAGACGCTGGTGGTGTTCGAGGTTCCGGACGACGCCGCGGGGATCGTCGGCACCGTTCCGCGGGACGCCGCGCCGAAACGGCGCGTCCGCCTCACGGCGAACCCGGACGAGGACTAGGCCGTGGCCGCGCACCCGGAGCACCTGGTCGAGGGTTCGGCCAACGGCCTAGCCGTCCGCACGTTCGATCCGGCGGACGACGCCGGCGCGCCACCGGTCCTGCTGGTGCACGGCTTCGCCTCCTCCACGGAACTCAACTGGGTCTCCACCGGTTGGATCGCTGCGCTGAACGACGCCGGCCGGCGGGCCATCGCCGTCGACCTGCCCGGCCACGGGGCAAGCCCCGCGCCGGAGGACCTGGACGCGTACACCCCCAGCCGCATCCGCGCCGATCTCCTGCAGGTTTTGCAGGACCAGCACGTGCGGCCCCTGCGCGAGGGCGATCCCGGCTCCGGCGTCGACGTCCTGGGCTATTCGCTGGGGTCGCGGCTGGCCTGGGAGTTCGGCGCCACACAGCCGCAGCTGGTGCGGGGGCTGGTTCTCGGCGGCGCGGCCGCCCACGATCCGCTGGCGGATTTCGACCTCGCCGCCGCCCAGCGCCACCTCGCCGACGGCTCGACGATCGAGGACGCCCGGACCGCGGAGCTGCTGCGCATGGCGCGTCTGGTCCCGGGCAACGACCTGTTCGCGCTGATGAGCATGGTGGAGGCGGTCAAGTCCGAGCCGTTCGACCCGGCCCACACCGTGCCGGGTATGCCCGTGCTCCTGGTCGCCGGCGACCGGGACGGGATGGCCGCGACACTGCCGGAGCTCACCGCCCTGCTGCGCGTGCGCGGGACCGAGGTCGCCGAACACCTGCTGCCGGCCCGCACGCACGCCAACGCCGTCACCTCCCGGTCCTTCAAGCAGCGGACGCTGGAGTTCCTCTCCGCGCGCTGATCCACCCGGGCACAACGACGCCGGCCGGCCCCCGAACGGGAGCCGGCCGGCGTCGTTTGCGGTGCGTTTAGGCGACCGGGGTCGTCTCCACGACGTCCTCGACGCGCAGGTTGCGGCCCTTGGTTTCGCCGACCCACAGCACGCCGCCGACCGAAACCACGGTGATGGCCATGATGTACAGCGCGATGGAGCCGGACCAGCCGGTCGCCGCGAGCAGCGCCTGGGCGATCGTGGACGCGAACGCCCCGCCCAGGATGGCGCCCATCGCGTAGCCGATCGAAATGCCCGAGTAGCGGATGTGCGCCGGGAACATCTCGGCGTACAGCGCGGACTGCGGGCCGTAGGACAGGCCCAGGCCGATGGTGAGGATGAAGATGGACGCCCCGTAGACGAAGATGTTGCCGCCGTCGATCAGCGCGAACATCGGAATCATCCACACGAACACGATGCCGTAGCCGATGAGGAATGTGTTGCGCCGCCCGATGTGGTCGGACAGCCACCCGCCAACGAGCGTGAAGATCAGCCACCCGAACGAGCCGAACGTCGTGGCCAGCAGAACCGGCGCGAGCTCCATGCCGAGCACCTTGGTGGTGTAGGTGATGAAGAACGCGATGACCAGGTAGCCGGCGGCGTTGTTGGAGATGAAGATCAGGGCCGCCTGGACGACCTGCTTGGTGTTCGTCTGGAACAGCTGGCGCAGCGGGGTGTGCTCGCTGGCCTTGCGCTGCTCGAGCTCCTTGAAGATCGGTGATTCCTCGACGGTGCGGCGGATCATGTAACCGACCACGATCAGCAGAACGGAAAGCAGGAACGGGATGCGCCAGCCCCAGGCGAGGAAGTCCTCCGGGCTCATGGACGTGCGCAGCAGGAAGAGCAGGCCGGTGGCCAGGATCATTCCGATGGGCACGCCGATCTGCGGGAACGCACCGAACAGCCCGCGACGGTGGTTGGGTGCGTGCTCGACGGCCATGAGGGCCGCGCCGCCCCATTCCCCGCCGGCAGAGAAGCCCTGGATGACCCGGAGCAGGACGAGAAGCAGCGGTGCCCACAGTCCGATCTGGGCGTAGGTGGGGAGCAGGCCGATCAGTGCGGTCGCCACGCCCATGAGGATGAGGGTGAAGACGAGCACCTGCTTGCGGCCGAACTTGTCGCCGAGGTGGCCGGCGACGATGGCGCCGAGCGGGCGGAAGAAGAACGAGATGCCGATCATGGCGAAGGACAGGATCTGGGCCAGGGCGGCGTTGCCCTCCTGCAGCGGCGTCAGGAACAGCGGCGCCAGCAGCGTGGCGGTGAGCTGGGCGAAGATGAAGAAGTCGTACCACTCGATGGTGGTGCCGACTAGGGTGCCTGCGAGGACCATGCGTTCTTCCTTCCGCTTTTCAGCGGGACGAAGTGGAGTGGATGTTGCCATGGGGGCTCCGTTGTTCTGCGCCGTGGGTTGCGCACTGGATCGATGATGTTCGCGTAGACCGACCGTTCGGACGGTTTATGTGCTGGAAATCATAATACGGCAACGGGCATATTGCGCCACCCCCTATTTTCGGGAGCGGAGCCGCGCCATCAGGATGCCTGCCGCGAGCAGGACAACGGCGGCCGCGGCGGCGACCGCGAAGGCCCCGCGGTGGCCGTGGCCGTCGGCCAGCAACCCCGCGAGGGAGTTCCCGATCGCCGTTCCCACGACGATCCCGCTGGCCAGGAGGGTCATGACCGTGCCCAGCCTGCCGGACGGGGCGACGTCCCCGCCGACGGTGAAGACCGTGACCATGACGGGACCGACGGGCAGACCCACGAGCAGCAGCACGAGCACCATCGCCCCCGTGCTTGCCGGGAGCTGGAGCAACAGCGCCAGGGGCACCAGGGCGGCGGAGCAGGCAACCCACCTGGCCGGTCGTGCCCAGCCCGAGGGCCAGGCGGAGACGGACAGTGCCGCGGCCGCGGAGGTCAGGCCGAGCGCCGCGTACAGCAGCCCGCCGGCGCTGGGCTGGCCCTGGTGCCCGGCGAAGGCGACCGCCCCGGCGGCCGTGGAACCGAACAGGGTGCCCATGCCCACCATGCCGGCGACGGCCACTGCCACCCGCAGCAGGCGGCCGCGATCCCACCGGCCGGCGGACTCGTGGCCCGCGCGTCCATGCTGCGGCACGGCGGTGCCCGTGCGGTGAATGGCGAAGGCGGGCACCAGGAGCAGTGTCAACGCGGCCGCGAGCGCCAGCGGCAACCACGGCGCGACGAGCGACGCCAGCAGTCCCACGATCGCCGGTCCCATCACGAAAGTGAGCTCGTCCACGGTGCTCTCGTAGCTCAGTGCCGTTTCGAGTTCCCGACGCGCCGCGGGGCGGCCAGTGGTGAGCGACATCCAGCGGACCCGTGCCATCGACCCGACCTGGGGGCATGTTGCCCCGGCCGCGAGGGCCAGCGCCAGATTTCCCGCGCCGGTGTTCCCCGCCGTAACCGTCAAGACGAGTGCGGCGACGACGACGGCGTGCGCCAGGGAGGAGGGCAACAGGATGCGCCGCTGCCCCAACCGGTCCGCGGCGTAGCCCAGCAGCGGCGCACCCGCCGCGGAGCCGATGCCCACGGCTCCGGCAGCGAGGCCGCCGGATGCGTAGGAGCCGCTGACCGACGAGACGAGGGTGAGTGCGCCGATCGTGAGCATGGCCAGCGGCAGGCGGGCGAAGAAGGCGATCGGGAAGAAGGCCGGTCCGGCGATGTCGAACAGTGCCCGGAAGGCGGAGGGCCGTTTGGTGTGGACGATCACGGTTCAGGGTTCCTCAAAAGCGTGCGCCCGTCCCAGCCACCCGGAGCGCCCAACCCTTGTGTGGCCCATTCTACTACCGGCTCAACGCGCTCCCACCGTGTCCATGACGACACTGAGGCGGGATCCGTGGCGCCCCTTGTCGACGCGCAGCTGGGCCGGGATCCGTTGTTTCATCTCCGGTACGTGGCTGACCACGCCCACCGTTCTTCCGCCGGCGCGCAGTCCGTCGATGGCGTCCATGACGAGTTCGAGAGCGCCCTCGTCCAGGGACCCGAACCCCTCGTCGACGAAGAGCGTCTCCATGTCGATGCCGCCGGATTCCTGCTGCACCACATCGGCGAGCCCCAGGGCGAGTGACAGCGAAGCCATGAACGACTCGCCGCCCGAGAGCGTGGACGTGTCCCGCTGTTGGCCCGTCCACGCGTCCACGACCTGCAGTCCCAGCCCGGATTTGTTGTTCCCCCGCCGCCCGTCGTCGTGGACCAGCGCGTACCTCCCATTGCTCATCACGTTCAGGCGCACGGTCGCGGCCGCCGCGACCGCCTCCAGCCGGGCCGCGAGGACGTAGGTGGACAACGTCATCCGCAGGATGTTCTCGCCGCCGCCCCGGACCAACTCCGCCACCGCCTTGACCGTCTCAAACCGCTCCAGCACCGGGCCCATGCGCGCGAGGAGCTCATCGAGGGCGGTGCGCGCGGCGCCGAACCGTCCCGCGTAGGAGTCCAGCACCGCGCGTTCCCGCAACGCCGCGTCCCTGGCCCCGGCACACGACGCCCGATGATCCGCGGCTGCCGCGAGTGCCACCGACGTCGACTCCCCCGGACCTTCTCCCGCTGCCGTTCGTGCCCGCGCGATGCCCGGATGCGCGGCCAGCGTCTCGAGCCGGACGGCCTCGGCGCCGTGCTCGGCCAGCAGGGCCCGCAGCTCGCCCTCGCGCCGCGCGGGCTGAAGCGCGGCAACGCGCTCCGCCGCGTCCGCGAAACCGCGCTCGGAGAGGACCGCGTCCAGCTTGGCGCGCGCGGACACCGACGCCGCGGAGGACGAGGCCAGCCTGCGCTCCGCGTCGACGCGCCGGCCCAAAAGCTCCGCTGCGCTCCGCACGTCAGCCAGCCGGGCGGCGAGAGACGCGTGGGATCCGCGCAGGTTGGCCAGCCGCTTCCGCTGGGCCCCGGCGGTGGCCCCCAACTCCTCCGCGCTCGAGCGCAGCGCGGCGAGTCGCTGCCGGCCCGCGCCGACACGGGGCTCAAACTCCTCGACGCGGCGGAGCGTTTCCGACTCGCGCTCCCGCGCCGCGCAGTGGCGGTCCGCGGCATCCCGCGCCGTCTCGAGGGCGCCACTCGCTTGCCGGACCGTCTCCGCTGCGTCGGTCTCGTCGATCGAGCCGGCCAGCGCCAGCAGGCGGGATTCCTCGATGCGTTCCTTGTCCAGCGCTTCGCGGACCTGAAGCTCCGTCGCCGACGCCGTGGCCGCGGCCGCCTCCGCGGCGGCCTCGTCGGCATCCGTGACCAGGGGCCCGTCCCCCGACGTCGCCGGCATCGGATGTTCGTGCGAACCGCAAACCGGACAGGGTTCGCCCTCGGTCAACTCGACGGCCAGGGAAGCCGCCGCCTGGGACAGGCGTTGCCGTGAGAGGAGCGTGGCTTCCCCACGGGCGCGCAGGGCGGCCTCCGAGGCGCGCACCCACTTTTCGGCCGCGGCCCGGGCCCGTGGGCGGTGTGCGTCGCGTTCGCGGACGAGCCCCAGGATCCGTTCGGCGCTTTCGAGGGAAGACCTCCTGCTGTCCAGGGCGGAGGCCTCCTTGGACGTGGCCTCGACATCGGCGCGCAGCCCCGGGAGCGACTCCCGCGCCCGGGCGAGGTCCGCCTCGTCCGAGTCCACCTCCGCCTCGAGGGAGACGATCTCACGACCGAGAGCGGCGACGCGGGCGTCCAGTTGCGACAGTTCGGTCTCCTGCGGAAGCGCCTCCGCCACGACGGCCGCCTCGTCCGATGCCAGGCGGTGGGCTTCGTCGACGGACATGGCGTCTTCCACGAGGGAAGCCGCCATCGGATGCGCCCGCAGTGCGGCAAGCGTCCGGTCCGCTTCCTCCGTGGCGGCGAGCGACTCGGCCTCGGCTGCGGCCGACGCCTGCGCCTCGGCTTGGACCGCCACCGCCCGCTCATGGGCACGCAGAACCTCGGCGGCCTCCCCGGCGGCAGCCGCTTCCCCGCGGTGCCGTCGGGTCCGTTCGTCGAGTTCGCCCAGCAGGCGCGCGTCCTCCACCCGCTGCTCCAGCTCCCGGACCGTGGTCTGCGCCTGGAACAGCGACAACTCGGTGAGTCGCAGTTGCCCGTCGCTTTCGGCAAGACGCAGTTCCAACAGGTCCGCAATAGCCTGGGGCAGTCGATCGTCCCCGACGTCCAACGCGTCCGGTTCGGCCTCGGACACGAGTGTTGCCCCGGCCTCCGTCCGCAGGTGCTCCAGCTTGGTCGCACGGCTGCGCCGGGCGTCGTCGGCCTCCACGCGGGCGGACGACAGCCGATCGGCGAGGAGCTGCTCCACGGACGCGTAGGTGGTCGTGTCGAACAGCCGCTTCAGCAGTGCCTCTCGCTCCTTGTCCTTGGCACGGAGGAATGATGCGAATTCGCCTTGAGGAAGCATGGCGACCTTGGTGAATTGCTCCTTGTCCAGCCCCAGGACGGCCCGGACTTCCCCGGAAACCTCGTCGTTGCGCGTGGACTTTTCGCGCCAGGACCCGTCGACGTGTTCGCGCAGGCGGCTCTGGGCCTGCTGCTTGGTGGTCCCGGATCCGCGGGACTTCGGCCGCTCCCACGCCGGGCTGCGCAGCACCTCAAAACGCCGTCCGCCGGTGCTGAACTCGCAGAGGACTTCGGGGGCGACGGACTCCGCGGCATGGTCGCTCCGCAGCCGCGTGGATCCCTCCCGCGCCCCGGGAAGCCCTCCATAGAGGGCGTAGCAGATGGCATCCAACACGCTTGTCTTCCCTGCCCCGGTCTCCCCGTTCAGGAGGAACAGCCCCGCTCCGGAGAGCTCGTCGAAGTCGACGGTCTGCCGATCCGCGAACGGCCCGAACGCCTCGACCTCCAGCCGGTGGATCCTCATGCGCTCACCAGGGTGGACGCGGCATCGGCCAGGACATCGTTCAACAGGCCGGACTCGGCGTCGTTGGCCGCACGTTGCCGCACGTGCTCCACGAACCCCTCGCAGACCTCCTGCGCCGTGTCCGCCGCCGCGATTCGCTCGCCGTACGTCGTGGCGGCGTCGTCCTTCCGCCCCTGGGGGTCGAAGGACAGCACAAGGGTGTCCGGAAACCGGGCGCGCAGCCGCTCCATCGCCTGCGCCGGACGTTCCGTGTCCGTGAGGCTGATCTGGCACCAGGCCGTCCGCGCCCACTCGTACTCCGGATTGGACAGCAGCGCCTCGAGCTCCCCGCGGAGGACCGCGAGGCGCCGCGGCGCCGCCCATTCGACGGCCTCGACGTCCCGCAGCCCCTCCGGCCCGACATCCACGAGCAGTGCGCCCTTCGTGTGGCCGGCCTCCGAAAAGGAGTACGCCAGCGGGGAACCGGAGTAGCGGACGTTCTCGGCCAGCCGTTGGCGGCCGTGCAGGTGGCCGAGCGCGACGTAGTCGAAATCCTCGAAGTGCGACACGGGCACCACATCGAGGCCGCCGACGCTGAGTTCGCGCTCGCTCTCGGAGGCGGCGCCGCCGGCGGCGAACACGTGGGCCAGCACGACGGAACGCACCGGAACCGGCGATCCCGCGCGCCGTGCGGCCAGATCCAGCCTGACGCGGTCCAGCGCCGCGGAGATCACCGGGGCGTGGCCGGGCTCCTCGACGCCCAGCTCCTCGGCGACCATGCGGGGCTCGAGGTAGGGCAGGGCGTAGACGGCGAGGAGGTGGTCCCCGCCATCGAACAGCGCGGGCCGGGCCAGGTCCGCGGCATTGGTTCGAAGGTGCAGCCCGGCCTCCTCGAAGAGCCGGCGACCGAAGCCCAGCCGGATCGCGGAGTCGTGGTTGCCGCTGCTGACCACCACCTGTGCCCCCGCGCGGCGCAGGCGGACCAGCGCGTCGTCGAATAGCGACACGACGTCGACTCCCGGGAGCGCGCGGTCGTACACGTCGCCGGCGATGAGCACGACGTCGACCGAGCGCCGACCGACGACGTCGACGAGTTCGTCGATGAACGCCTCCTGATCTTTCAGGAGGCCGGCGCCGTGGAACGACCGGCCGAGGTGCCAATCGGAAGTGTGGAGCATTCTCATACCGCCACGTTACTGTCCGCCCCCGACAGGTTGGTTCCGCCACGCCTTCACTACACTGGCCCAGTGACTTCGACCCATGAGACTTCCCTGACCGCCGAGCAGTTCGCCGACCGCGTGGTGGCCGTCCTGGCCGCGACGGCCATCGCGCCGGGACTCGGGCACGCCGCGGACGCCGCGCCGCAGGGGACGCTCGACGGCGGTTCCAGCCTCCAGCTCTACCTCATGGACGGGCTGCTCGAGGCCCTCGAATGGGCAAACGACGGGTTCGGATCGGACGAGGCGGCGTGCATGTGGCTGGCCGGTCTCCGCTGGCACCGTCTGGCCACCGGGTCCTTCCCGGATGGCGCGCCCGAGCCCCGGCCGCGATGGCTCGACGAGGCGCTGGCACCGCTGGCCCCGGGAGGGATCGCCCCCGCCGACCCGCTGGACCTGTCCGGGCTGGACCACGACGCGATGGGGACCGTGGGGCGCCCCCACGATGCGTCCGCCGACGGTCCCGGCGTCCTGGCCCGCGCCGCCGTGAGCGCGCTGCTCCCCCGGGTGACCCCGGCGACGACGGCGAAGTTCGCGACCGACGCCGCCGCCCTGACCCACGGATCACGCGCGGCGACGTCGGCGGCGGCCGCTGCCGCGATGCTCGTCCACCGGGCGCTGTCCGGCGCCGGAGTGCCCGGCGAGAAGGACGCGGGAACGGGGGAAAAGGGTCACGCGTGGGACGCGCTGCGCGCCGCGGTTGCCGCCGTCGCGGCGGCAGGACGGGCCCATGCGGATCCGGCGGACGCGCTGGCGGACGCGGCGGGCACGCTTTGTGCCCGGGGCCGGACACCGGAGGCGGCCTTCGCGGGAGCCCTGCTCGCCGCCGCCCACGGGACGGCAGCCCTGCCCGCGGACTGGGAATCGCTGACAGCAAGCGCCGACGCCATCCGGGAGATGGCGCGACGGTGGATCCGGCTGACCTTCGGCGAGGGCTAGCGGCCCTCCGGCCAGGAGCCGCCGACCATCTGCAGGAACTCCCCCTCGGCGAGCACCTCCACGCGGGCACCCGCCTCGCGGAGACGCAGCACGTGCTTCGCCTTCGAGGTCAGCCTCCCGCCCGCCAGATCCCGGGCGGCAAAGCCGTCGCCGACCACCAGCACGGAGGTCCTGCGGGTCACGCGGCTCGCCGTGGTCGCGCCGACGTCCGCGGCGCGGTTCTTGGCGTCCTGGCGGCTGATGCCCAGGTTCCCGGTGAAGACCACCGTCTCGCCGAAAAGCGGGTGCGCCGCGTCGGCGTCGGGATTCGGCGCCGGATCCTTGCCCTCCTGCGGCCACACCGCCCATTCGGGCTGTTGCGGGACCGTGCCGCCGGCCTGTTTCCAGCCCTGCGCGTCCCGCGTGGCCTTGGACAGCGGATCGCCCGGGACAAAAGCCTCCGAACGGCCCGGGCGCACCGCCAGCGCCCCGAGGAGCCCGCCAACCGTGGGGGCGCCGTGGATGCGTCCGATGTCGATCATGATCCCGGCGCAGGCGCGCGCGTCCTCCACGGCGTCGTGGTGGTTGCGCAGCGGAACGCCTGCGGCCTCCGCCGCGAAAGGCAGTGAATACGAGGGAAGGTCGTAGCTGCGCCGTGCGAGGATCACGGTGCAGGCGTAGTCGTAGGCGGGGCCCGGCAGGCCGGACGCCTCGAGGCCGGAGCGGATGACCCCGAGGTCGAAGGCGGCGTTGTGGGCAACCAGCGCGTCGCCACCGATGAATCCGGCGATCTCCGGGAAGAGGTCGCCGAATCGCGGTTCCCCGGCGACCATGTCGGCCGTGATGCCGTGGATCTGCACATTGCGCGCGTCGAAGTGGTCGAATCCCTCCGGCGGCCGCATCAGCCACGAAGCCTCCTCGACGATCCTGCCGCCCCGGACCTTGCTCAGGCCCACGCTGCAGGCCGAACCGCGGAATCCGTTGGCGGTCTCGAAGTCGATGGACGTGAAGTCGTAGGACATGCCCCCGTGCCTAGCTGGACGGACCGTCGTTGGCCGGGTCGACGCCGGGCACGGCCGCGCGGTCGCGGCGGTGCTTGACGACGCGGCTGACCACGAAGTAGAGGAGGTACAGCGCCACCAGGGCGATGATGATTTTCTGGAAGACCCCGGCGTAGGCCTCCACGACGTGCCAATTCTCGCCCAGGTAGTAGCCCGCGAGCACGAAGATGGAGTTCCAGATCGCGCTGCCCGCCGTGGTGAGCCCGATGAACTTCCATTGCGGCATGGCCGTCACACCCGCGGGAATGGACACCAGGCTCCTGAAGAGCGGAATCATCCGGCCGAAGAAGACGGCGGCGGCCCCGTGCCTGTCGAACCACGCCTCGACGCGGTCGACGTCCTTCAGGTCCACCAGCGGCAACTTGCCGAAGATCCACCGCGTGCGTTCGCGCCCCAGGGCACGCCCGAGCCAATACAGGGCGATGGCGCCCACCACGGAACCCAGCGTGGTCCAAAAGAGCGCCTCCGCCAAAGTGAACGAACCGCGACTGGCGGTGAACCCGGCCAGGGGAAGGATGATTTCCGAGGGCAAGGGCGGGAAAAGGTTCTCCAACGCGATGGCCAAGGCGGCGCCGGGCGCCCCAATGGTCTCCATGAGGCCGACGGCCCAGTCGGCGATGCCTGACAAGGCACTGCCTCCCGAGGGGTCGGTGGCCGCGGCGGTCGGGAGCACGGAAAAAGTATTCATTGCCCTCAAGTGTGCCCTAGGTCCCCGACGTTTCGGTGGTCCTCGCCCGTCCGTGTGGCGAATGCCTCAGGCGCCGGGTACGTTCCCGGACAGCGCCTCGACGATGTGCGGCAAAAGCGCCCGGAAGGCCTGGCCGCGGTGGCTGATCGCGTTCTTCTCCTCCGGACCGAGCTCGGCGCAACTCCGTTCCAGTCCCTCGGGCCGGAGGATGGGGTCGTAGCCGAAACCGCCTTCGCCGCGCGGCTCGCGCAGCAGCGTGCCGGGGAGCCGGCCCGTCTCCACCGCCTCCGCACCGCCGGGAAGGGCCAGCGCCGCGGCGCAGACGAACGCGGCTCCGCGGTGGGAATCGTCGATGTCGGCCACCTGGTCCAGAAGCAGTTTGAGGTTCGCGCGGTCGTCGCCGTGGGTGCCGGCCCAACGCGCCGAAAAGATTCCGGGCGCCCCGCCCAGTACCTCGACGGCGATCCCCGAGTCGTCGGCGATCGCGGGCAGGCCCGTGTGCGCGACGATCGCATGGGCCTTGAGCAGGGCGTTCTCCTCGAACGTCGTTCCCGTCTCGGCGACGTCGGGGGCGCCGAGCGCGGCCGCGTCCACGACCTGCGTATCGACGTCTATCCCCGGGATGCGGTCGCGGAGCAACTCGCGGAGTTCGCGCAGTTTGCCGGGATTTCGGGTGGCCAGGACCAGCCGCGGGACCTTGTCCGCCACGGCGCCGCTCACGCGGAACCCCCCAGCGTCTCGCGCTGGATACGCGAAAGCTCCGTGGTGCCGGCGAGCGCCAGGTCCAGCAGGCGGTCCAGCTCGTCGCGGTCGAAGGGCGCGCCCTCGGCGGTGCCCTGGACCTCGACGAATTGGCCGGATCCGGTGACGACGACGTTCATGTCCGTCTCGGCGCGGACGTCCTCCACGTACGGCAGGTCCAGCATCGGGACGCCGTCGATGATGCCCACGCTGACGGCGGCCACGGTGTCGCGGAGCACCTCGGCGTTGGGCTTGATGAGCTTCTCCGCGCGCGCCCAGCGCACGGCCTCGGCCAGTGCCACATAGGCTCCGGTGACGGCCGCGGTGCGCGTACCGCCGTCGGCCTGCAGAACGTCGCAGTCCAGGACGATCGTGTTCTCGCCGAGGGCCTTGGTGTCGATGATGGAGCGCAGCGAGCGGCCGATCAGCCGGGAGATCTCATGGGTCCGGCCGCCGATCTTGCCCTTGACGGACTCCCTGGCCGAACGGGTGTTGGTGGCCCGCGGAAGCATGGCGTACTCGGCGGTCACCCAGCCCTTGCCCTCGCCCTTGAGCCAGCGCGGGACGCCCGCCGTGAAGGACGCGGTGCACAGGACCCGCGTGTTGCCGAACTCGATCAGGGCGGATCCCTCGGCCTGGCTGGACCAGCCGCGCGTGATGCTGATCGGGCGAAGCTGCCCGGGGGTGCGCCCGTCGGCGCGCAGGACGGGGGAAACGGTCGATGCGTCAGTCATGCCTCCAGCTTAGGCGCGGAGCGGCCCCGGCCGAACATCGCGCGGGCGCGCCGGGCGTGTGCGCGGACGGGCGTCGATCCGCCGGCTACGCGCGCGTCGGGTCCTGCGCCTCGGGCGCCGCCTGCGGCTCCCCGAGCCGGGTGCCGGACCACACGCCGTAGGTGACGCCGGAGACCGCCACCGCCAGGCCGCCGTCGTATGTTTCCTTGGCCTCGGAGACCACCGTGTTGATATCCGTCCAGACGGGCACATGCGTCAGCAGCAGGCGGCGGGCACGGGCCTGGGTCGCCATTTGCCCGGCGCGGCGCCCGGTGAGATGGACGCCGTCGATCCCGTCGTCGCGGCCCTCCTCGAAGGCGGCCTCGCACAGGAACATATCCGAATCGGCCGCCGCCTCGACGAGTCCGTCGCACGTGTCGGTGTCCCCGGAATAGGCCAGGACCGACGTGCGCATCCCACCGTCCGACGTCGGCTCGCTGGCCTCGACGCGCAGCGCATAGGCCTCCTCGACGGGGTGCCGAACGGGGACCGCGGTGATGGTGAACGGCCCGAGCCGCACCGGGGCGCGCTCGGTCCAGTGGTTGAAGTCGAAGTCCTCGTGCATTCCCGGATCCAGCGGCAGGCCGTACGCGGTGGCCATCCGGTCCGCCGTCGCTGCCGGCCCCCAGACGGTGATGCGGTCCCGGTTCCAGCCCGTGGGGTCCCAGTGCACGGCCACGTGCAGGCCGCAGAGGTCCATGCAGTGGTCGGGATGCAGGTGGCTGAGGAAGATCGCGTCGATGTCCTTCAGGTCCATGTAGCGCTGGAGCACGCCCAGCGAGCCGCTGCCCAGGTCCAGGATGATGCGCCAGGGGCGGACGCCGTCGTGCCCCGTGACGAGGTAGCACGACGCCGGCGAGCCGGGGCCGGGGAACGATCCGCTGCAGCCGATGATGGTGAGCTTCATGGCCGGCCGCCCGTTCCGACGCCGGCGCGGGCGACCATCTCCGGGGTGATCCGCGCGATGGATCCGGTGGGATAGCGCGCCGCCACGTGGTCAACGCGCTGGACACCGAGCACCTCGGGTCCGAGGAAGCGCCGGGCCAGCACCTCGAACGAGCCGGCGTCCCCGGTGGAGATGAACTCGTGGGTCGGCCGCGGGCCGTCCGGGCGCGACAACCCGTGGCGCATGAGGGCCGCGTAGACGTCCTTGGCCGTCTCCTCCGCGCTGGAGACCAGCGTGACGGAGTCCCCCATCACGTATGAGAGGACACCGGTCAGGAGCGGATAGTGCGTGCACCCGAGGACCAGGGTGTCGACGTTGGCGGCCTTGAGCGGGGCCAGGTACTCTTCAGCGGTCCGCAGCAGCTCGTCCCCCGTGGTGACGCCGCGCTCGACGAACTCGACGAAACGCGGGCAGGCCGCGGCCGTGATGTGCAGGTGCGGGGCGGCCGCGAACGCGTCCTCGTAGGCGCGCGACCCCACGGTCGCGGACGTGCCGATGACACCGATCCGGCCGCTGCGGGTCGCCGCGACGGCCCGGCGCACCGCCGGCTGGATGACCTCCACCACCGGGATCCCGTAGCGCGCCGTGTAGCGCTCTCGGGCATCGCGCAACACCGCGGACGACGCCGAGTTACACGCGATGACCAGCAGCTTGACGCCGGCGTCCACCAGCTCGTCCATGACGCCCAGCGCGTTGGCGCGGACCTCGGCGATCGGCAGCGGACCGTAGGGGCTGTTCGCGGTGTCCCCGACGTAGAGCGTGGATTCGTTGGGCAACTGGTCGATGACGGCACGCGAAACCGTGAGACCGCCGACGCCGGAGTCGAAGATCCCCAGGGGCGACGCCGCCCGCGGCGGTGTCACAGCGTCCGCGGTTGCGCGCGGGCCTGGATCGTGAGTCATGGTCTACAGACCATACTTCCTCCGGCCGCCTCCCCGGGCGGTTGACGGCGAAGTGTCATCCACGTCACAGCGACCCGTGGAGGGCCTGCATGAGGGATTCCTGCAGCCACGTGACGAAGTTGTAGACCAGGGCCAGGTACTCGTCGACGGTTTCCGCCCGGCCCCAGTCGTCGAGGGCGTGGACGCGCTCCGCGTCCTCGTCGCTTTCCAGCCCGAGCCGCTTCGCCAGGACCAGGCGAACGTCGTTGAGGGCGGCGGCGAATTGCGGCGCGGCGGCCGGCGAAAGAACCACGGGCGAAGTCTCCACCGCCAACGCCGCGGCCCGCAATGCGCCGACCTTGGATACGCGCAGCGGGCGCTCGGTGAGCTTGCGGAACTCCAGCGAAGCGGCCGGATCGTCCTTGACCGCGTCCGGCAGGAGGCGGAGCACGGCCTCGTCGGTCGGTGCGGCGAAGCCCTCCGCGTGCGCCTGGGGGTCCATGCCCACCAAGGCCCACAGCGGATCCTCGTCCACCGCACCGGCTGCCGGCGGCGCCGGCTCCAGCATGGTGACGACGTCCTCGAAGAGGCCGCGCAACAGGTCCCGCTCGGCCTTCTCCAACTGACAGGTCAGGCCGCGGTGCGAATTCTTGAAGGCCCGTGCCACGCCTAGGACTCGTCCGCCCGCTGGAGCGTGGCCCACAGCCCGAAACCGTGCATCGCCGCGACGTCGGTCTCGATCTTCTCGCGCGTCCCGGTGGCGACGACGGACCGGCCGGCCTGGTGCACCTCCAGCATCAGGGCGTCGGCCTTGGCCTCGCTGTAGCCGAAGTGGCTGCGGAACACGAAGCTGACGTAGCTCATGAGGTTGACCGGATCGTTCCATACGATCAGCACGTAGGGAACGTCGAGGCGGACAACGCCTTCGGTCTCGGCCCGGGGCAGGACATCGGTCTGGGCGGTGATCACTGGCATGCACCCATTCTACGACCGCACCGTCACGCGCCGGCCCTCGCCCGGAGTTACTGATCTAGAGTGGCAGGGACGGCGGCCGGGGGCCGTCCCACCGCCCACCCGCCGACCGAGGAGTACCGCGCATGTGGCAGCAGCCCACCTCGCTCTTCACCGACCACTACGAGCTCACCATGCTGCAGGCCTCCCTGCATTCGGGAGCCGCCCACCGCCGCTCGGTCTTCGAGGCCTTCGCCCGCCGCCTGCCCGAGGGGCGCCGCTACGGAGTCGTCGCGGGCACCGGCCGCATCCTCGAGGGCCTGCGGCACTTCCGCTTCGGACAGGAGCAGCTGGACCATCTGGCGTCCCGCAAGGTCGTCGACGCCACCACGATCGACTTCCTCGCCGACTTCAGGTTCTCGGGGAACATCTACGGCTATGCGGAGGGCGATCTCTACTTCCCCAACTCGCCGATCCTCATCGTGGAGTCGACCTTCGCGGAGGCCTGCGTCCTGGAGACGTTCATCCTGTCCGTCCTGAACCACGATTCTGCCGTGGCATCCGCGGCATCGCGAATGGTCGCCTCCGCGGGCACGCGGCCCTGCATCGAAATGGGGTCCCGGCGGACCCATGAGGAGTCGGCCGTCGGCGCGGCCCGCGCGGCCATCGTCGCGGGCTTCGACAGCACCTCCAACCTGGAGGCCGGCTACCGTTACGGCCTGAAGACGGTGGGGACGGCTGCGCATTCGTTCACGCTGCTGCACGATTCGGAGCGCGCAGCGTTCGAGGCGCAGGTCGCATCCATGGGCAAGGGAACCACACTGCTGGTGGACACGTACGACGTCGAGCAGGGCGTCCGAACCGCCGTCGAGGTGGCCGGGCCGGAGCTCGGCGCGGTCCGGCTCGACTCGGGCGACCTGGTGGAGCAGGCGCGCTGGGTGCGCACCCTGCTGGACGACCTCGGCAACCACAACACGCGCATCATGGTCACGTCCGACCTGGACGAATACGCCATCGCGGCGCTGCAGTCGGCCCCGGTGGACGCCTACGGCGTCGGAACGGAACTGGTCACCGGCTCCGGCGCGCCGACGGCCTCCATGGTGTACAAGCTGGTTAGCCGCCAGGACGACGCCGGAACGTTCGTCGACGTCGCCAAGGCCGCCAAGAACAAACTGAGCGTGGGGGGACGCAAGACGGCGTTCCGGCGGATCAACGAACGCGGGCGCGCGACGGCCGAACTCGTCGGCATCGGCGAGCGGCCCGATTCGGACGCCAACGACCGCGAGCTGCTCCACCTGTTCGTCTCCGGAGGCGAACTGCTGGACGGCTGGACCGGCGCCGACGGTGTGGTCCGGGCCGCCCAACGCCACCACGACAGCGTCCAGGAACTGCCCGGCGTGGCGCGCCGGCTGCAGAAGGGCGAGCCGGTCATCCCGACGGAATTCATCGACAAGGAATAGTTACAGGACCAGGAACACGACGAACGGGGAGACACCATGGCCGGCAGGGCTCTGATCATCGTGGACGTGCAGAACGACTTCTGCGAGGGCGGATCCCTGGGGGTCGCCGGCGGCGGGGCCGTCGCGGCGCGCATCGCCGGACACCTCGCGCGGCGCCGCGGGGACTACGCGGCGGTGGCCGCGACGCAGGACTGGCACATCGATCCCGGCGACCACTTCTCCCCGGACCCCGACTACGTCGACAGTTGGCCGCCGCACTGCGTCGCCGGCACCGGTGGCGCCGAACCGCACTACGGCCTCGCCCCTGCCATCGAGGCCGGACTCGTGGACGCGTGGTTCCGCAAGGGCCGGTATGCGGCCGCCTACTCGGGGTTCGAGGGAGCCGGCGCGCGGCCGGATTCCGCGGCCTGGCCCGAGCCGGAGCCGGAACCGGGCGAGGCGCCCCCGGGGCCGCCGTTGGGCGATTGGCTCCGTTCGCGCGGCGTCGAATCCGTCGACGTCGTCGGCATCGCCACGGACTACTGCGTGCTCGCCACGGCGCGCGACGCCGCGGCGGAGGGCTTCACGACGACGGTGCTGACGAATCTCACGGCCGCGGTCCACCCGGAGAACGCCGCGGCGACCTCCGCCGCCTTCCGCGCGGCCGGCGTCGTCATCTCCTAGCCGTCCCGGGAACGGGTCGCGGACCGCGCCGGAACACCCTACTTGCGGCCGACGAACCAATCCCGCAGCTTGGTGAGGCGCTTGTTCAACTGTTCGGCGCTGGCCTGTGCCACGGCGGGGCCGCCGCAGACCTCGCGCAGCTTGGTGTGGATGACGCCGTGTGGAGTGCCCGTCCGGGCGGACCATGCGGACACGTTCTTGGACAGTTCGCTGCGCAGGTCCATCAGTTGCCGGTGGTCCACGACCGACGGAACGGGTTCCTGGCCCTGGACCGCCGACTTCCGGCTCCGCCGCGTGGCGTGTTCCTGCTGGCGCTGCCGCAGCAGGTGGCCCACCTGGTCGGCGTCCAACAGGCCGGGAATCCCGAGGAAGTCCTGCTCCTCATCGGAGCCCATCGTCCCGCCGATTCCGAACTCGCCGCCATCGAACAGGACCCTGTCGAACGACGCCTGCGACTGCAGCGCCTCGAACTTCTGCTTGGTGAGCGAGTCGGAGGCCTTGTCCTCGCGGTTCGCCTCATCCATCAGGGCGTCTTCCGGAACGAACTCGGGATCCTCGACATGCTTTTCCGGCCGGTCCAGGGCATGGTCCCGCTCGAGTTCCATCTGGTTGGCGAGCTCCATGAGGATCGGCACCGAGGGAAGGAAGACCGAGGCGACCTCGCCCCGTTTCCGGGAGCGCACGAAGCGGCCCACAGCCTGCGCGAAGAACAGCGGTGTCGAAGTGGAGGTGGCGTACACGCCGACCGCCAACCGCGGCACGTCCACGCCTTCGGAGACCATCCGCACGGCCACCATCCAGCGCTGGGTCCCGGCGGAGAAGTCCTCGATCTTGGCGGAGGCCTTGGCATCGTCGGAAAGGATCACGGTGACCGGCTCTCCGGTGATCCGCTTGAGCTGCGCCGCGTAGGCGCGTGCGTCGTCGTGGTCGGTGGCGATCACCAGCGCGCCCGCGTCCGGAATGGTGCGCCGCACCTCGGTGAGTCGCCTGTCGGCGGCCGCGAGGACCGAGGGGATCCACTCCCCCTCGGGGTTGAGCGCTGTGCGCCAGGCGTGCGCGGTGATGTCCTTGGTGAAGCCCTCCCCGAGCTGCGCCTCCATCTCCTCGCCGGCCGACGTCCGCCAGCGCATCTGGCCCGAGTAGGCCATGAAGATCACCGGACGGACCACGTTGTCCTTCAGCGCATCGCCGTAGCCATACGTGTAGTCCGCCTTGGACCGGCGGATTCCGGCGTTGTCCTCGACGTAGTCGACGAACGGGATGGGCGCGGTGTCCGAGCGGAACGGCGTGCCCGTCAGGGCGAGCCTGCGGGTGGCGGGTTCGAAGGCCTCGCGGATCCCCTCGCCCCAGCTCAGCGCGTCGCCGCCGTGGTGGATTTCGTCCAGGATCACCAGCGTCCGCGCGGCCTCCGTCTTGGCGCGGTGCAGCATGGGCTTGCTGGCCACCTGGGCGTAGGTCACGGCCACGCCGATGAAGCCCGCGCCGTGCCGCCCGTCCGCGTTCTTGAAGTTGGGGTCCAGGGAGAGCCCGATGCGCGCCGCGGCGTCCGCCCACTGGCGCTTGAGGTGGTCGGTGGGCGCGACGACCGTGATCCGGTTGACCGTGCCGGCGTCGACCAGCATGGCCGCCACGCGCAGGGCGAAGGTGGTCTTGCCGGCGCCCGGCGTGGCCACCGCGAGGAAGTCCTGCGGACCCGTTGCGAAATACGCGGCCAACGCCTCGGTCTGCCACTGCCGGAGCTTCGGCGCCGTCCCCCACGCAGCCCTCTCGGGGTACGCGGGGGGCATGCTTTCGCCCACATGGAACAGGGCATCGTCCACGAACAAACTCCTCGGAACGCCAAACGGCGCGTGTGTGGCACGGCGATGGCGCCGGTCCATGCGTTGCGGTTTACGGCCGCGGCCCGGGCGTTCCGGCCGCGGGGTGCGTGGCTACTTCTTGTCGTCGCCGCCGGGGTTGATGCCCTCGTAGATGGACTTGCACTCCGGGCACACCGGGAACTTCTGCGGGTCGCGGCCCGGGGTCCACACCTTGCCGCAGAGCGCGATGACCGGTTCCCCGGTCAACGCGGACTCCATGATCTTTTCCTTACGGACGTAGTGCGCGAATCGATCCCGGTCGCCGGGCTCCACTTCCTGCTGCTCCTGGCGTTCGAGCGTCGCTGTGCCGCCGCCCGTGCCGGGATCGCGGGGGTCTCGTTCAAAGGGATCTGCAGGCAGGCTCATGCCCACTAGTCTACCAACCGCGGGACGGTCTCCCCGGCGGATTCCTCCGCGACCCCACGCACATTCTCGACGAAGGCAGCTGCCCCCTCCACCGTTTCGACGAAGGCAGATGTCCGGAATCCGCTCGGTTTGGACGTCTGCCCTCGTCGAAACGGGAGGGGTGGCGTCTACCTTCGTCGAAAGGGGCTGCGGCTAGAAAAGCACCCTGGCCAGGGCCTGACGGGACTTGGCGACGCGGGGATCCTGCGCCCCGACCACCGTGTAGAGCTCGACCAGCCGCGCCCGAACGGTCTCCCGCTCCTCGCCGGCGGTGCGCCCCACCAGCGAAACGAGCCGTGCGAACGCGTCCTCCACGTGACCGCCGGTGACATCGAGGTCGGCCACGGCCAGCTGCGCCGGCAAGGAGTCCGGGTTTTCCGCGGCCTCGGTCCGGATGGACTGCACGTCGGCCCCTGCGGTCCTCTGCAGAAGCTGCACGTGCGCCAGTCCGGTTGCCGCGTCGACGTCGTTCGGTTTTTCCGCCAGCGCCTTGCGGTAGGCCGCTGCCGCACCGTCGTAATCCCCGGCGTCGATGGCCGCCATGGCCTCCTGGTGCAGCGGCGGTACCTGCGCTTCCTCTGCCGGGCCGCTCAGGGGCGGAACCGTCCCCGCGACCCCGTGCTGCACACCCAGCTGCAGAAGTTCATCCAGCAGGGACCTGAGCTGGTCCTCGGCCACGGCGCCCTGGAACAACGGGACCGGCTGTCCGTTCAGCAGCGCCACGACGGCCGGAATCTGCTGGATCCGGAACGCCTGTGCGATGGCCTGCTCCCGATCGGTGTCCACCGTGGCCAGCACGAGACGACCGGCGTAGGTGTCGACCACCCGTCCTATTGACGCGTCCAGCTGCGCGGACGCCGGCGAGCGGCCGTTTCCCAGCGAAACCACCACGGGCACCCGTTGCGAGAGGGTGACCAGTTCGGGGAAGTCCTCCTGCGTGACGGACCGGACCCACGCCCCGGCCGAGGTCACGGGGTCGGCCGGGTCGGCCGGGTCGCCCGGACCGCCGGCGGCGTCGGGGACCGGGCCAGCCAGGGACGAAAGGTCGAATGCGCCCCGGGAGGACGCAGCTGCGGGTTCTTCTGTACTCGTCATGCCTCTACCTTATGCATTCCTTCGTCGCTCTTCGGAACGGCGCCGGCGCCGCGGCCGGGTGGCCGCCTACCTAGTCGGCGACCTTCGCCGACATCAACAGGACGTCGCCGGCAACCAGACGGATCTTTTCCTTGCTTCCGCCGGCCGGGATGTAGAAGACCACCGGCTCCGCGTAGGAGATGTCAACACGTTCCTGCGTGGTGCTAGCGCCCGCGAGCTCCGCGCTGAGGTCGTCCAGAGCCACCGTGCCGCCGTCTTCCTTGGGCTGGGCGGTCATGGTGCTCGTCAGATAAGCAGTGACGATGGCGCCGCCGTCCGGGGTGGAAACGGCCGTGGTCCGGTCCTTGGCGACCTTCCGTGAGTATTCGATCGAGGCGTCTTCGTTCGCCTGTGCCACGTCGTCCTGTCCCTCGTGCGTGGCGGTGATGAACACGCTGTCCGCGAAAGAGTCCTTGGCTTTGGAGCTGGGGTCGCTCAGGTACCCGGCCAGGCGTGCGGCGGCGACCTCGGGCGTATGGCGCAGATCCTTGGCGTCGGTCGGGAGGGTGGTCACGGCCGGATCGCCTACGGCGATGCCGGGGAACTCGGAGCCCGGCAGCATGGAGACGCTCGACACCAGCTTGTAGTTGGACCGCGGGTCGGCCTGCGTCAAGGTGAGAACCTGCGGGACCGTCGCCTTTTCCGCCTTCGTGACGGCGACAACCGTGCGCGGCCACTCGGTCGAGGTTGTGACGGCGGCGGAGAGCAGCGGCCCCTCGGCGACGGCGGCCGGCGCGGGCACCTTGAGTCCGTCGGCACGCTGGTCGTAGTTGGTTTCGCGGAGCTGGTGGGCCTGGTGGGTCACGCGGTCCGCGAGCTTCTTCGCGTCCTTCGCCGAATCGGCCGCGGACACCGCCTCCGAGACGGACGCCAGGATGCGCTCGAGCTGGACATCGAGAAGGACCGCCGGTGGGCCGCTCTCTCCGTCCGCGGGCTCGGCAGTCGCGGAATCGCTGGAGGAGGATGGAGAGTTCGGCACGGCGGCTCCCGCAGCGATGGCGGGCGTGGCCGACCCCATGGCCAGCACCGCGGCGACGGCGACGGCGGCACCGCGCTTAACCACTCCACCGGACGCCGGGGCCGAGCCTACGTGTCCGAGGGGCGCGGTCGCGGGCGCGGGCGAGGTTCCCTTGGCACCGCGCCCACCGCGTCCGCGTCCCGCCACGACAGTGAGGGCCAGCCCCAACACGAGCAGGAGCGAGCCGGCGATGATCAGCGGAATGGCGAACGGCGTGCCCGCGTCGTTGGGCCACGAGACGGTGACCGACGTCGGAGCCGGCGACTTCCCGTCCGCCGCCAAAAGCAGTGACCAGTCGCCCTGCGCGGGCTCGGTCCACTTGTGCACCAGCTCCCCGTCCGCCGTCTCCGAATCGACCCACAGGTCGGAGCCCGCGGGGTTCGGCACCTCGGCCCCGCCTTTGGTGTGCTCCGCGAACAGTTGCCCTTGGATGGTGTCCACGCCGGTGATGGTGTTGTGTGCGGCGTCGCCCACCCACGCGTCGACGTCCTCGCTCCGGCCCAGGGCCACGAGGAACTCGCCGTCACCCTCGATGGTCACGTCGACGGCGTCCGGGTGGACACCGGCCACACCGGGTTCGATGACGGTCAGCGGGGCATCCTCGAGTGGGGACGCAAGCGTCGCGGTTGCGGTCTCTGGCGGGGACCAGAAGGTCCGCTGGCCGATGCCGAGCACCAGGGCGGCAGCCCCGAGCAGGATTGCCAACACAGCTAACAAGAGTCGCACTACAGATCACCTAACGGATGGAGACGCCCAACGGCTTTGACACGGCGGTGGGCAGGGGTCGCCACGGGCCGCACTTCTATGATAACGAATTGGTTACCATTTGTGTTCCCCATGTGGCTGGCAACACTGTCGTCCACCTTCCAGTCCCCGCTGCGCCACGGCACCGACATCGCGCTTCCGGCGGGTAGGCTCGCCCTGTGAATAGGCATTCCGAAGACGAAGGGGCCCCCGCCGGCGGTGCACCGTCCGGGGAGTACAACGCCTCCCACGTTTCAGCCCCCATTCCGGCCGGCGGCTCCACCGACCCGGTCGACCAGACGGGTCCGTCTGCGGATCCATCCACCTCGTCCGTGGTCGGACGCCTCCGCACGGCGCTGCGACGATCGCCGCAGCGCGTGCGGTTCGACGTCCCGCCCGAGCCCGATGCCGATGTGGATCCCGATGCCGCGCTCGCGGCCGGCCGGGCTGCCCTCCACCCCATACAGGTCGGTTTCATGGGCGCCGTCGGGGTCGGCTTGGCATTGCTGGGCTACTTCATCCTGACCAACGTCGGACAACTCGTGGTGTGGATCGCCGTCGCGCTGTTCATCGCGCTCGGTCTGGACCCGGTGGTGAAGTGGATCGAACGCCGCGGCCTGCCCCGGCCGGCGGGCGTGATCATGGCGATGCTGTTGCTGGCCGGCGTCTTCGCCGCCGTGTTCGGAACCCTCATACCCACGATCGTCATGCAAACCGGCCAGTTCATAGAACGGTCACCCGGGTTCGCCGACGACTTCCTCAACTCCGAATTCTTCCGGACCATCGACGACCAGTTCCAGGTTCGGGACCGGGCCACCGAGGAAGTCAACAGGTTCTTCCGGGACTCAGGCGCCGTCGGGGGCGTCTTCGGTGGCGTCATCGGCGCCGGAACGATTATCGCCCAAGGGCTTTTCGGAACGCTGACGGTGCTCGTGTTGGCGATCTACTTCCTCGCCTCGCTGCCCTCGCTCAAGGCCTGGTTCTACCGTCTGGCCCCGCGCTCGCGCCGGGCCCGCGTCCAGGAGCTCTCCGAACAGATCACCACCAGCGTGGGCAACTACGTGATAGGGCAGGCCTTCGTCGCCTTCCTCAACGCGACCTATGCCTTCATCGTCATGTCCGCCCTGGACATGCCCTTCGCCCTGCTGCTGGCGCTCGTGGTGGCCATGTTGGCCTTCGTTCCGCTGGTGGGCGCCGTCATCGCCGGGATCGTCGTCTCCCTCATCGCGCTGACGGTTGGATGGCAGACGGCGGCAACCTATGCGGCCTTCTACTTCGCCTACCTTCAGGTGGAGGCCTACATCATCTCCCCACGCGTCATGCAGCGCGCCGTCGCGGTCCCCGGCGCGGTGGCCGTAATCGCAGTCATCGCGGGCGGCAGCCTCTTGGGAATCGCCGGGGCGCTGATGGCCATCCCCTTGGCGGCCGCTGCCGTGCTGCTGCTGCGCGAGGTGTTGATCGACCGGCAAGACCGCAGGTAGCGATTCCCCGTCGCCCGAGCCGCGGTTGTTCAGCGGTACCGGTGGCTCCGCGTGTCCCAACACCGCGTATGCCAGTGACGGCGTTCCGCCGCCGCGCGTTCGTCGCCGAACAGGTCGTCCGCCCGCCAGGCCACAACGTGGTCGGTGCCCGGCGCGATGCGGACACGGCACCCGGGACAGGAATACGTCTTCTCGGCTCGGACCGGGGAAACCCGCCTAACATGCCACTGCCCGTCCGGGGCGTCCTGGAGTTCCGGCACGCCGAAACGCGTGCGTTCCAGTGGCGGGCCGCCGGAATCCGACGACTGGGCCCACTTGCCGCCGCGTGCGTTGCCGCCCTGTCGGCGGGGACGGTTGGAGCGGGGCATGCCTCCATTCTGCCCCACTGCGCGTGGCGGACGGTCAAGCCGGTACAGTACAGCCTGTGCGTTTAGTGATAGCCCGCTGCTCCGTTGACTACGAGGGACGCCTTCGCGCCCATTTGCCCCTGGCCACCCGCCTGCTGATGGTAAAGGCCGACGGTTCCGTCCTGGTGCACTCCGACGGCGGCTCCTACAAGCCGCTGAACTGGATGAGTCCGCCCGCGAAGATGCGGGCCGTCGCGGCCGACGAGGAGGAGGCGCTGACCGGCGTCACCGACGTCTGGCACGTGCAGCACGCCAAGAGCGACGACCGTCTGGTCATCCGCATCCACGAGACCCTGCACGACACCAGCCACGAGTTGGGCATCGACCCCGGGCTGATCAAGGACGGCGTCGAGGCCGACCTTCAGCGATTGCTCGCCGAACAGATCGAGACGCTTGGTGCCGGCTTCACCCTGGTCCGCCGCGAATTCATGACCGCCATCGGGCCCGTGGACATCCTGGCCCGCGATGCCGAGGGAGCCTCCGTCGCCATCGAGTTGAAGCGGCGCGGCGACATCGACGGCGTCGAGCAGCTCACCCGCTACCTCGAGCTGATGAACCGAGATCCACGGCTTGCGCCCGTCCGCGGGGTCTTTGCAGCGCAACAGATCAAGCCACAGGCACGCACGCTGGCCGTGGACCGCGGAATCGAATGCATCACCCTCGACTACGACTCGATGCGCGGCGTCGACGACAGCGCGGCGCGGCTCTTCTGACCGACATCGTCGGCAGACGGAAGCACACCCTTATGATGGACGCATGACTTCGAGCGAGGAACCACGCCGCTTCTGGCTGGCCGGCAGGATCGTCACGGACGGCAACACCATCGAGGCCGGCGCCGTGGCCGTGGAGGGCGACCGGATTGCCTTCGTCGGCTCGGCGGACGAGTTCGCGGGGCGGGACGACTTTGGCGCGTTCGAGCGACTGCCCGTGCCCGATCGGGCGATGCTCGTTCCGGGACTCGTTGACCTCCACTGCCACGGCGCCGCCGGGGTCGACTTCCCGACCGCCGGTCCGGAGGACATTGCCCGTGCCGTCGGGTTCCTCCACGCGTCCGGCACCACCACGCTGCTCGCCAGCCTTGTCACGGCCGAACGGTCCGACATGGTCGCCGCCGCGGGGAACCTGGCCTATTTCGCGGAACGAGGCGAGCTCGCCGGCATCCACTCCGAGGGTCCCTTCCTGTCGAGCGCGCGCTGCGGGGCCCAGGATCCGGCCTTCCTCGGCGAACCGGACCCGGACTTCGTCGACAGCCTCGTGGAGGCGGCCCGCGGCCAGCTCCGGACCATGACGTACGCGCCCGAACTGGCCGGGGCGGACGCGCTGGTCGAGCAGTTGGCCTCCCACGGCGTCGTGCCATCCGTCGGCCACACGGACGCCGACGCCGCGACCGCCGGCGCATCGTTGCGGCTCGCGGCCGAGGAGCTCGGATCCGCCGGCTTCGACGGCTACACCGAGAAGCCAACGGTCACGCACCTGTTCAACGGCATGCCGGCGATGCACCACCGCTCTCCCGGGCCGGTCGCGGCGTGCCTGGAGGCGGCCGCCGGGAGGCGGGCGATCGTCGAGCTGATCGGCGACGGCACGCACCTCGATCCCCACACGGTCGCCACGGTGTTCGCGCTGGTCGGCGCCGAGCAGATCGCGCTGGTCACCGATTCGATGGCGGCCGCGGGCCTGGGCGACGGGGACTACGTGCTCGGCCCCGCAAAGGTCCACGTGGTCGACGGCGAGGCGCGGCTGCCCGACGGATCCCTGGCCGGGGGGACGGCGACGATGCTCGACGTCGTTCGATCGGCCGTCGAGGCGGGAGTCCCGCTCGCCGACGCCCTGCGGAGCGCCACGTCCGTCCCGGCGGCGGTCCTGGGGCTGCCCGACGAGGTCGGATCGCTCCACCTGGGATTCCGCGCGGACGTCTTGGTGCTCGACGCCGGCATGAACCTCAGCGCGGTCTACCGTGGCGGCGAGCTGCTTCGGCCCGCGCCCACCGGCGGACCTCCGGCGTAGGGCAGTCGCCCCGCCGGCGGTGTCAGCAGCCATGGCGCGCGGCGGCCCGGACCCGGCGCACGGAACACGCAAGGGGCGCATCCTCGAGGATGCGCCCCTTGCTGTTGCCCTTTTGGCGGCCGGCCTTCCTAGCGCCAGGTTCCCACGCCGACGACGGGGCCGGCCTCCAGCCACGTACTCAGCCCCGTGTAGGAGCCGTAGTCCATGGCCAGGAGGACGGCCTCGCCGTCGTAGTCCAGGGAGACGACGATGCTCCCGGGTTGCACGCGCGACACCTCGGCCTCTCCCGGCTGCCGCCAGCCCCGCAGCTCAAGGGAGCTGCGAAGGAAACGCCGCAGCGGTGATGGCGAGACGGAGAACAAACGCATGAACTCCAGTTCGCCCTCCGCATAACGACAAACTCCCATCATCCAGTGCCCGCGGGCAGTGGAGATGGAGGCGTCGAAGGTGCCCAGGGCGCGCTGCAGATGGAAGCGGCGCAGTCCCATGGCACCGACGACCATCGCGACCAGCAGCAGTGCCGCGGCCAGGATGGCGAAGGTGATGCCGACTTCGTTCAAGGCCGGACTATCGGTTTCCTGCCGTGGCGGAACCGTCCAGCTGAGCGTTGTCGGCGACGATTACGACCCGGTCCTTGTCGACGGAGAAGAATCCGCCGTCGGCCTGGACCGTGAGCCGCGAACCGTGGACGGGCTGGATCTCCAGCACGCCCTCGGCGAGCACGGCGAGAACCGGACTGTGTCCCGGCAGAACACCGATGTCGCCGTCGCTTGTACGGGCCTTGACCATGGTCGCCGCCCCCGACCACACGAAGTGGTCGGCAGCTACGATTTCGACTTCGAGTTCGGCCATGGCTACTTGGTCTGTTCCTGGATTTTGGCCCACTGGCGCTCGACGTCGTCGAGCCCGCCGATGTTGAAGAAGGCCTGCTCCGCGATGTGGTCCAAGTCGCCATCGGCGATGGCCTTGAAGCCCTCGATGGTGTCCTTGATGGAAACCGTCGAGCCCTCGACACCCGTGAACTGCTTTGCGGTGTAGGTGTTTTGGGACAGGAACTGCTGGATGCGGCGGGCGCGGGAGACGACGATCTTGTCCTCTTCGCCGAGCTCATCGATACCCAGGATCGCGATGATGTCCTGCAGCTCCTTGTTCTTCTGGAGGATCTGCTTGACGCGCACGGCCACGTCGTAGTGCTCCTGGCCCACGTACTGCGGGTCGAGGATGCGCGACGTCGAGGTCAGAGGGTCGATGGCCGGGTAGAGGCCGCGCGAGGCGATCTCGCGGGAGAGCTCCGTGGTGGCATCCAGGTGCGCAAACGTCGCGGCCGGGGCCGGGTCGGTGTAGTCGTCCGCGGGGACGTAGACGGCCTGCATCGACGTGATCGAGTGCCCCTTGGTCGAGGTGATGCGCTCCTGGAGGATGCCCATCTCGTCGGCGAGGTTCGGCTGGTAGCCGACTGCGGAAGGCATGCGGCCCAACAGGGTCGAAACCTCGGAGCCCGCCTGCGTGAAGCGGAAGATGTTGTCGATGAAGAGCAAAACGTCCTGGTTCTGGACATCGCGGAAGTACTCCGCCATGGTCAGGGCCGAGAGCGCCACGCGCAGACGCGTTCCCGGCGGCTCGTCCATCTGGCCGAAGACGAGGGCGGTGTCCTTCAGGACGCCCGACTCTTCCATTTCGACCCAGAGGTCGTTGCCCTCACGCGTACGCTCGCCGACACCGGCGAACACCGAGGTGCCGCCGAAGTTGCGCGCGACACGGGTGATCATTTCCTGGATCAGAACCGTCTTGCCGACGCCGGCGCCCCCGAAGAGTCCGATCTTTCCACCCTTGATGTACGGGGTGAGAAGGTCGATCGACTTGATGCCGGTCTCCAGCATCTCGGTGGAGCCCTCAAGCGAGGCGAATGCCGGCGGCTTGCGGTGGATCGGCCAGCGCTCGTTGATCTCCAGGTCGGACGCGGCGACGTCCAGCGGCTCGCCGAGGACATTGAAGATGTGTCCCTTGACGACGTCGCCGACCGGAACCGAGATCGCCGAGCCGGTGTCCTGCACGACGGTGCCGCGGACAAGTCCGTCGGTGGCCTGCAGGGCGATGGCGCGGACCAGGTTGTCACCGAGGTGCTGGCTGGTCTCGAAGGTGATTGCGCGGGTCTCGCCGTTGAGGGTGAGCTCCGTGGTCAGTGCGTTGTAAATTGCGGGAAGGGCATCGGCCGGGAATTCGACGTCGACGACCGGACCGGTGACGCGGGCGATGCGTCCGGTGGCACCGGGCTTCGCGGCAGCCGTTCCCTGCTCGTTAAGTTGGGCAGTCATCTCTCTCACTTCGCTTGTCTGTCTAGCGTGGGGTTACGTGGTGGTCAGCCGGCTAGGACACGCTGAGCGCGTCGGCACCTGCGATGATCTCGGTCAGCTCCTGCGTGATCTCCGCCTGGCGGGCGTTGTTCCGCAGCCGGGTGTACTTCTCGATGAGGTCGCTGGCGTTGTCGCCCGCCGACTTCATCGCCCGCTGGCGTGCCGCGAGTTCGGAGGCCGCGGCCTGAAGGAGCGCCGAGAAGATGCGCGATTCGATGTACCTCGGCAGCAGTGCGTCGAGGACCTGTTCCGGTTCCGGCTCGTACTCGTAGAGCGGAAGGAGATCAGATTCGTTCACGACCTCCTCTTCCACGACCTCGAGCGGCAGCAGACGGATGACCGTCGGGATCTGCACCACCATGGACTTGAACTGCGTGTGCACGATGTGGATTTCATCCACTCCGCCCTCCTCGAAGGGCGTAGCGAAGTCCTCCAGCAGTGCCTGGCCGATTTCGCGCGCGGTCTCGAAGTCCGGCGCGTCGGTGCCGCCGGTCCAGACCCGCGTGTACTCGCGTCCACGGAAGTCGAAGTATCCCTGGGCCTTGCGGCCCACCAGGTACACCTTGATTTCCTTGCCTTCCCCACGGAGCAACTCCGCAAGCGACTCCGCCTGCTTCATCACGCTGGCGGAGTAGGCACCGGCCAAGCCACGGTCGGAGGTCATGACCACCACTGCCGACCGGCGGATCTGCTCCGGCTCGGTGGTGAGCGGGTGCTCGACCTCGGACTGGGACGCGACGGCGGAAACGGCACGGGTAATCGCATTGGAGTACGGCATCGACGCCGCGACGCGGCTGCGCGCCTTGCCAATGCGGGAAGTAGCGATCAGTTCCATCGCCTTAAAGATCTTGCGCATCGACGACGTCGAGGCGATCTTCTGGCGGTAGACCCGGATCTGGGCTCCCATGTTTATCCTTTCCTTATTCGCGAATGCGGTGCTGGCCGGCGTGCGGCCGGCACCGCCTCACGAATGGTCAGCGCTTCTGCTTGACGATCTTTTCCTGGTCGACGGACTCTTCGCCCAGCGCCGAGTGCTCCTCGTGGCCGGCGCCAACCAGGTGGTCGTCGCCCTCCCCGAAGAACCCCTTCTTGAACTCGGTGATCTCGGCCCGTAGGGCCTCGACCGTCGAATCCTCGATCTTGCCGGTCTGGGCAAGGGTGTTCAAGACGTCGCTGCGGTTGCGCAGGTGCTCGAGGAACTGGCCCTCGAAGCGCCGAACGTCCTCAACGGGAACGTCGTCGAGGTAGCCGTTGGTGCCGGCCCACACGGAGACGACCTGGTCCTCGACGGGGAACGGCGAGTACTGGCCCTGCTTGAGCAGTTCCATCAGGCGGGCGCCGCGGGTGAGCTGCTGCTTGGACGCGGCGTCCAGGTCCGATGCGAACATCGCGAAGGCCTGCATGTCCCGGTACTGCGCGAGCTCCAGCTTCAGCGTTCCGGAGACCTTCTTCATGGACTTCATCTGCGCCGCACCACCGACGCGCGACACGGAGATACCCACGTCGACTGCCGGGCGCTGGTTGGCGTTGAAGAGGTCCGACTGCAGGAAGATCTGCCCGTCGGTGATGGAGATGACGTTGGTCGGGATGTACGCCGAGACGTCGTTGGCCTTGGTCTCGATGAGCGGAAGGCCGGTCATCGAACCTCCGCCGAGCTCGTCGGACAGCTTCGCGCAACGCTCCAGGAGGCGGGAGTGCAGGTAGAACACGTCGCCCGGGTAGGCTTCGCGTCCCGGCGGGCGGCGCAGCAGCAGCGACACGGCGCGGTAGGCCTCGGCCTGCTTGGAGAGGTCGTCAAACACGATCAGAACGTGCTTGCCGCCGTACATCCAGTGCTGGCCGATGGCCGAACCGGCGTAGGGCGCCAGGTACTTGAAGCCCGCCGGGTCGGAGGCAGGGGAGGCGATGATCGTGGTGTACTCCAGCGCGCCCTTGTCCTCGAGCGTCTGGCGAACGGCCGCGATCGTCGAGGCCTTCTGGCCGATGGCTACGTAGACGCAGCGAACCTGCTTCTTGACGTCCCCGGACTCCCAGTTGGCCTTCTGGTTGATGATGGTGTCGACCGCGATCGCCGTCTTACCGGTCTGACGGTCGCCGATGATCAGCTGACGCTGGCCGCGGCCGATCGGGATCATGGCGTCGATGGCCTTGATGCCCGTCTGCATCGGCTCGGTGACCGACTGGCGCTGCGTGACGCCGGGCGCCTGGAGCTCCAGCGGACGGCGGCCCTCGGCAGCGATCTCACCCAGGTCGTCGATGGGAACACCAAGCGGGTCCACCACGCGACCGAGGAAGGCGTCGCCGACCGGAACGGAGAGGATTTCTCCGGTGCGGTGGACTTCCTGGCCCTCTTCGATCCCGGCGAAGTCGCCGAGCACGACAACGCCGATTTCACGGGTGTCGAGGTTCTGGGCCAGGCCCAGGGTGCCGTCTTCGAAACGAAGCAGCTCGTTGGCCATGACGGAGGGAAGGCCCTCCACCTTGGCGATGCCGTCGCTTGCCGTGGTGACGCGGCCAACCTCAACGCGCTGCGCAGTGCCCGGTTCATAGGACGCGGCGAAGTCGGTCAAGGCGTTGCGGACGTCATCGGCATTGATGGTCAATTCGGCCATCTGCAGTCCCTGCTCTCCTTGGTTGTGATCATCGCGGTGTTTCCCTGCGACGACCGGGGTTTGTTCAGTCTGTTGTGTGGTTGGCCCACCGGAACCCAAAGGGATTCCTAGCCGGCCAGCCGGCGGCGGAGCTCGGTGAGCCGGGTCGCCGCGGTTGCGTCTACAACCTCGTCGCCCACGACCACGCGAAGGCCGCCCACGAGCGATGCGTCGATTTCGACGTTGATCTTCAGATCGCGGCCATACAGATTGTTGAGGCCGGACTTCAGGCGGTTGAACTGCTCGTCCGTCAGCGGACGGGTGACGCTGACGTTAGCGATCCACCGTTCCTGCCGCTTCGCGACCAGCTCAACGAAGCGCTGGACCAGCGCGGTGGGCTTCAGGCCGCGCGGCGAAGTCGCCGCCTGGCCGATCAGCAACCGGGCCGCGGGTCCGGCCTGCGGGACCAGCTTGAGCGCGAGCGCCCGCTTGGCCTCGCCGGTGGCCTGCGGCTCGTCAAGGGCTCGCTGCAGGTCATGGCTCGATGCGACAACCCGAATGAAGCCGAACAGGTCCTCCTCGAGAGCCTCGAGTCCGGCCGGACCCGCGTCTTGGCGTTCCGCGACGGCGATCGCCGCGGTGGCGGCCAGTGTCTCCAGCGCATCCCCGATGTCGCGGGCCGAGCGCCAGCGTGCGGCTACAAGATCTGCGACGGTGGCCACGGCGTCGGCCGAGACCTTGTCCGCCAGCAGCCGCGAGATAAACGCAGACTTGTCCTTGCCCTCGCGGGCCGGATCCGTCAGCGCCCGGCGCAGGCCGGCGTTACCGTCCAAAATGCCCAGGACTCCGAAGAGGTCCTCGGCCAGCGACAGGTCGGCCGTCGGCAGCTTGGCCTCCAGCGTTTCCAGGGCCGAGGCGAGGGAATTGCTCGATACACCTGCCATTAGTTCGATGCACCTGCGCTCTGCTGGGTCTCGAGATCCGCCAGGAAGCGGTCAACGACACGGCCCGAGCGCGCGTCGTCGGCGAGGGACTCGCCAACGATGCGGCTGGCCAGCTGGGTTGCCAGCGTTCCGACCTCGGTGCGCAGGGAGACAACCGCCGCCTGGCGCTCCGCCTCGATCTGGACGTGTGCCTGCTCGGAGATGCGCGCGGACTCCGCCGCCGCCTTCTCCTTGAGGTCGGCCAGGATCTTGGCTCCCTCGGCGCGCGCTTCCTCGCGGATGCGGTTCGCCTCGGTGCGGGCGTCGGTCAGCTGCTGCTTGTACTCGTCCAGTGCCGCGTTGGCCTCGGCCTGCGCGGCCTCCGCCTTGGCGATCCCACCCTCGATTGCGGCGGAACGCTCTTCATAGGTCTTCTCGAATGCCGGAACGACATACTTGGAGACGATGAACAGCAGGACGCCGAATCCGATGAGCGTGACCACGATCTCCCAGATGTTGGGGATCAGTGGGTTAGCGCCCTCTTCGGCGGCTAAGAAGATTGCCTCGTTCATGTTTCACCCGTCTTTCTAAGACTCGAAGCTTCAGTTCTGCGAACAGACTGAGGCTTAGACCCGGCCCCAGATGAAGGCGAAGACGAGGCCGAGGATGGCAAGAGCTTCGGTCAGCGCCAGGCCGAGGAATGCGATCGGCTGCAGGACGCGCTGGGCCTCCGGCTGGCGGGCAACACCATTGATGTAGGCGGCGAACACCAGGCCCACGCCGATAGCACCGCCGATTGCGGAGAGTCCGTAACCGATGGCGTTGAGGCTACCGTAGATTTCCATTGTTTTCCTTTCAGAATGCCAGTTTTACTTGGCAGGGTGTTGGGTACGGGATATCCCCTCCGGAGAGGGAAAGCTTTTTAGTGCTCTTCGACCAGGGAACCCTGGATGTAGATGGCCGTCAGCAGGACGAAGACGTAGGCCTGGAGAACCATGATGAGGATCTCGAACAGGTACATGCCGACGCCGCCGATGAGCGTGAGGACGCCCAGGCCCTTCATCATGCCTTCGGTTTCCAGCAGCAGGAACGCGGTTCCCGAGGCGGAGAGCATGATGATCAGGTGGCCGGAGAGCATGGTCGCGAAGAGACGGAGGCTGTGCGTCAACGGGCGGACGAAGAACGTCGAGATGATCTCGATGACGACGATCAGGGGCAGGATGGCCTTCGGGACGCCGGACGGAACCGTCGCGACCTTGAAGTACTTGATCCCATGCTTCCTGATGCCCAGCACGATCCAGAGGAAGTACACGATGCCGGCCAGGGCGTAGGCGGTGCCCACGTGCGACGGCGTCGGGATCTGCAGGAACGGAATGGCGCCGAACAGGTTGTTCACGATGATGAAGAAGAACAACGAGAACAGGATCGGCACGAACGGCTTGAAGTCCCGCTCGCCGATCACGTCCTTGCCCACGGAATTGCGGACGAAGTTGTAGGAGAATTCCCCCAGGAACTGCATCTTCCCCGGCACCAGCGCACCACGCCGCGAGGCCGCGACAAAGAACCAGGAGATGAGTGCGACCGAGAGAAGGACCAGCAGCATCTGCTTGCCGAAACCCGTTCCGTATTCGGCGTACCAGGGAAGAATCTCGGGAAGATGCATGTCTTCAAGGGCGGGGGCTTTGAAGCCACCTTCTTCAGTGGCCGCCGGAAGCGCAAGCGCGATCAACGCGTTTCCTCTCTGCAGTGTCCGTCATTGGGCATGTTGGGCGGGGCGCCGGCCAGCGGCGTTCCCACCAGTGAAAATTATGGGCTTGTGTGTTGTTCGCCCGGGTCGCTCCCGGAGGTGCGCGCCTTGCGGTGTTGGTGGGCCAAGTAATAGCCGGCGCCGGCGCCGAGGATGGCACCGAAGATCCAGATCCAGCGGGTATCCAACAGGTAGTCCAGCATCCAGCCTATCAAACCCCAAGCAAGGATCCCGCCAACTGTGTAGTTGAGGAACTCGCGGAATCGGGGCCACTTCCGCGACGCGCCGATGGGGCCGTTTTCAGCGCTCATTCGTTGCTCCGCCCGCCGACGCGCCCGGGGTCGGGAGATCCCCGTACAGCTGGAAGCGGAGCTTGGAGAACGCGTGCAGCTCAGCCGCCTGCCACAGCACAACGGTGGTGACCACCGCGATGAGGAACCAAACGCCCTCAAGCCACGCCGGAGCCCCGAAGCCGAATGCTAGGACGCCAAGCACCAGGACCTTGACGGCGTAGCCCGCCATGAAGGCGCCAAGGGCCGCGGAAGGGCTGCGACGCCCGACGACATGGCCGAGCAGCAGGCTGATGCCGAAGAACACGACGACGATGAGTCCGCCCATGAGCGCGCTTCCCGCGGCCGGCATGCCGGCAACCGCCAGACCCGCCAGGGCGAGCGCCGCGATTCCCACGCCGCTCACGGCGGCGGAACGACGGAGGATTGCCAGCCACGGCCCCGGGGTCTCCCCCGAGGCGCCGGAAACGTGGCCGTTTCCCGTCACGCTGCCGTGCTCCATCATGATCGTCCCATAGTGATTGGTGGCGAATGTCTTGGTTGGATTGCGGCGCCCAGCGGCGCCGACATCAAATTCTACACGAGATAGAAACCGCTGTGCGCACGTTACCTCGCGCGTGCCCGGCGAAGCCATGGTCGCATCGTCACGAAGGCGGCGGCCAGCATCAGCAGGCCGAGCGCCGGCAGGAGCAGGCGCCAGTCCAGGAAATTGAAGGACACGACTCCGAAGGCCACGAGCGCCGTCCAGAGGTAGAGCAGGAACACCGCCTGGCGCTGGGTGTAGCCGCCATCGACCAGCTTGTGGTGGAGGTGGCCGCGGTCCGCTGAGAAGGGCGACCTGCCCGCGGCGGTGCGCCGCACCACCGCCATCAGCAGGTCCGCCAAAGGAAGCAGAACGACCGCAATGGGCAACACGATCGGCATGTAGGCCGGCACGTTGCGGAACCTGAAGCCCCCGAGCGCGTCGAGGTCCGCCGTCACCGCGATCGCGGCGACGGACATGAGCATGCCGATCATCATCACGCCGGACTCGCCCATGAACACCTTGGCCGGGTTGAAGTTGTGCGGCAGGAATCCGAGGCAGGATCCCAGCAGAAGCGCCATCAGCATGGCGGAGAAGTTCGAGTGGTCGAATTGGTTGATGGTGCGGGCGAGCATGTAGCAGTAAATAAAGAACGCCGAGGCGCCGATCGCCGCCATGCCGGCGGCCAATCCGTCCAGCCCGTCCACGAAGTTGATGGCATTCATGGTCAGCACCACCAGGAAGACCGTGAGCCCGATCTGCAGTGGTTCGCTCGTGACATGGATCCAACCCACCGGCATGGCCTCGAGCCGTATCCCGGAGGCGGCGATGACCAGGCCCACGAGGGTTTGCCCCACGAGTTTCACGTACCAGCGCAGGTCCCAGATGTCGTCGGCAACGCCGATGAGCAGGATCAGCCCGCAGGCGACGACGACGCCGCCCACGGGCCGGGGGTTGCTGAAGGCACCGGACAGGAACCCGAACCGGGTTGCCACCGCGAGTCCGAGGAGCACCGCGGCGATCATGGCGACGCCGCCGAGTTTGGGAATGGGCCGATCATGCACATCGCGGGCGCGCAGGGGCGCAGCGCCCATCACCCTGAGCCCGAGCCGGCGCATCGCCGGCGTCAGAAGCAGAGACGCGACGAAGCTGATCCCGATCAGCGCGAGGTAGACCCTCATGCGTCGCGGGCCGGCTCCTCCGGGAGCTCCTCTCCGAGGCCGAGCGTGTCCGGAGCCACCCTCCTCAGTTCCTCCAGCGGCAAGGCGCCCTGACGCACCACGCGCGGGGTCCGCCCGGTGCAGTCCACGATCGTCGAGGCCAATGCCTCGCCCTCGCGCGGGCGGACCCCGTCGTCCAGATAGACCACTACCGACTGCGCCAACTGCTCCTCGGCGTCCTCGGCGGTCGACGCCGCGGCGCGTCCGGACCGGTTCGCGGACGAGACGGCCAGCGGGCCCGTCGCGTCAAGGATCTCGCGGGCCAACTCATCGTCGGGCACCCGCAACGCCACGGTTCCGCGCGTCTCCCCCAGATCCCACGTCAGCGACGGCTGCGAATGCAGGATCAACGTCAGGGCGCCCGGCCAGAATTCGTTCGCCAGCCTCCGCGCGTCCTCCGAGACGTCCGCGGCCAGCCCGTCCAGGGTGGCCAGGCCGGGGATCAACACCGGCGGCGGCATGCTGCGCCCTCGGCCCTTGGCGGCCAGCAAAGTGGCAACCGCCTGCGGCGAAAAGGCGTCTGCGGCAATGCCGTACACCGTATCCGTGGGCAGCACTACGCACTGCTTGGCCGCGATGGCCTCGCGTGCAGCCTCCAGTCCGGCGCTTCGGGCGGTGGGGTCCTGGCAATCAAAACGTGAAGTCACGGTGCCTATTCTTCCATGCGAACGCGGTCACAGCTTGGTTGCCGAGGTGGCCCGGTCGCGTCCCGCGAGGTCCCGGTGCCCGGTGACACCGGTCCAGCACCCCGCGGAGGCAAACAGCCCGGCCACGGCCTGGGCCTGCACCTCGGCGTGTTCCATGGCGGCGTAGCCGCCGGGAACCAGCAGTCGGGAGGCCGACCGTACGACGGCGGCGGGCACGTCCATGCCGTCCGCCCCCCCGCCGTAGAGCGCCTCGTGCGGATCGTGCTCGCGAGCCTCCGGTTCGTTGGGCACGGCCCCGGCGGGAATGTACGGCGGGTTGCTGACCACGACGTCGAACGCGCCGTCGTGTTCGGGCAGCGCGGTGCGCAGGTCCCCCGACACGAGGAGGACGCCATGGGGGGCCAGATTGCGCTCGGCCCAAGCCAGCGCGAGGGGGCTTCGCTCCACCGCATAGACGGTGGTTCCGGGAACCTCCGACGCCACGGCCGCGGCGATCGCGCCGGATCCCGTGCCGAGGTCCACGATCCTGGCGTGCCCCGTGGCGGCCAGGACGACCCTGGCACGGTCGATGGCCAACTGCGCCAGCATCTCGGTCTCGGGCCGGGGAACGAAAACCCCCGGTCCCACGGAAAGCTCGAGGTGCCTGAAGTGGGCCGTACCGGTCAGGTGCTGCAGCGGCAGCCGCCGACACCTCTCGCCCACCAGCTCGTCGTACCCGGCGGGGACGGGCGCTCCACCGAGCGCAAGCGCGGCGACCCGCCCGCGGCCGACGCCGAGCAGGTGCCCCGCCAGCAGTTCGGCGTCGACGCGCGGCGAGGGAACGCCCGCAGCCGCGAGCCGCGCCGACGCCCGGCGGATGGCGGTCTGGAGATCCGGGGCGTCGTGCGCGCCGGGACCCTCCATCGGGCTACTTCTGGTCGTCACCGAGCGCGTCCAGCCGCGACTGCTCGTCGGTCTCGATGCAGGACTGGATGACCGCTCCGATGTCGCCGTTCATGACCGCGTCGAGGTTGTAGGCCTTGTAGCCCGTGCGGTGGTCGGCGATCCGGTTCTCCGGGTAGTTGTAGGTCCTGATGCGCTCCGAGCGGTCCATGGTGCGCACCTGGGACTTGCGCACCTCGGAGTTCTCGGCGTCGATGATCTCCTGCTGGTGGGCGAGCAGTCGCGAACGCAGGACGCGCATGGCGGCCTCGCGGTTTTGCAGCTGCGACTTCTCGTTCTGCATGGCCACAACGATCCCGGTGGGGAGGTGGGTGATGCGCACCGCCGAGTCGGTGGTGTTGACGGACTGGCCGCCGGGCCCCGAGGAACGGTAGACGTCGATTTTCAGGTCGTTCTGGTGGATGTCGACCTCCTCCGGCTCGTCGACCTCCGGGAGCACCAGCACGCCCGCGGCGGACGTGTGGATGCGGCCCTGCGACTCCGTGACCGGCACGCGCTGTACCCGGTGCACGCCGCCCTCAAACTTCAGGTGCGCGAACACACCCTCGGCCGGGTCGTTGGACGAACCCTTGATGGCCATCTGCGCGTCCTTGTAGCCGCCGAGGTCCGACTCGTTGTAGGAGATCATCTCCGTCTTCCAGCCCTTGGTCTCCGCGTAGCGCGTGTACATGCGCAGGAGGTCCGCGGCGAACAGGGCGGCCTCGTCCCCACCTTCGCCGCCCTTGACCTCGAGGATGACGTTGCGAGAGTCGTTGGGGTCCCGCGGGATGAGGAGCCTGCGCAGCTTCTCCTCGGCCGCCGGAAGGGTCGCCTCGAGTTCCTCGACCTCGGCCGCGAACTCCGGATCCTCATCGGCCATCGTGCGTGCCGCCTCGAGGTCCTCCTGCATCTGGCGCCATCGCCGGTGCGCCTCGACGATGCCGTTGAGCTGCGCGCTTCGGCGTCCCAGCTTCCGGGCGAGCCCCTGGTCCTGGTAGACGGCGGGGTCGCTGAGTCGGCGCTGGAGTTCGGCGTGCTCGTCGAGCAGGCCCTGGACGGACTCGAACATGGTGTCTACTTCTTTCGCTGCGGCTGGTTCAAGTGTAGGGAACGGCACCGGGTTGGCGCCTTAACGGCCAAAGCCCGGCCCATCGCCCGCACGAGGCGGGGACGGGACCGGGCGTATGGACAGCTAGTCGTTCTTGGTGCCGAGGGTGGTCTTGTTGACCAGCATCAGGAACTCCGCGTTCGACTGGGTCTCGCGGATCTTGCCCGTGAGCAGCTCGAGCGCCTGCTGCGTGTCGAGGCCGGAGAGCACGCGACGCAGGCGCCACATGATCTTGACTTCGTCCGGGGAAAGCAGGTTCTCCTCGCGTCGGGTTCCGGACGCGTTGACGTCCACCGCCGGGAAGATGCGCTTGTCGGCCAGCTGGCGCGAGAGCCGGAGTTCCATGTTGCCGGTGCCCTTGAACTCCTCGAAGATGACCTCGTCCATCTTGGACCCGGTCTCCACCAGCGCCGTGGCGAGAATGGTCAACGATCCGCCGTTCTCGATGTTGCGCGCGGCACCGAAGAAGCGCTTCGGCGGGTACAGCGCCGAGGAGTCGACACCGCCGGAGAGGATTCGGCCGGAGGCCGGCGCCGCCAGGTTGTAGGCCCGGCCCAGGCGGGTCATCGAGTCGAGCAGGACCACGACGTCCATGCCCATTTCCACCAGGCGCTTGGCGCGCTCGATGGCGAGCTCGGCGACCGTGGTGTGGTCATCCGCTGGACGGTCGAACGTCGAGGCGATGACCTCGCCCTTGACCGTGCGCTGCATGTCCGTGACTTCCTCGGGACGTTCGTCGACCAGCACCATCATGAGGTGGACCTCGGGGTTGTTGATGGTGATCGCGTTCGCGATGGACTGCAGGATGAGCGTCTTTCCGGCCTTTGGCGGGGAAACGATCAGGCCGCGCTGGCCCTTGCCGATCGGTGCGACGAGGTCGATGACGCGCGGTCCGACCTTCTTCGACTCGGTCTCCAGGCGCAGACGCTCGGACGGGTAGAGCGGCACGAGCTTGTTGAACTCGACCCGGTCCTTGTTGTCCTCGGCCGGCTTGCCGTTGATGTTGGTCAGGCGGACCAGGGCGTTGAACTTCTGGCGCTGGTTGGCGGTGTTCTCGCCGTCGCGCGGTGCGCGGATGGCGCCGACGACGGCGTCGCCCTTGCGCAGGTTGTACTTCTTGACCTGGTTGAGCGAGACGTAGACGTCGTTCTGTCCCGGTAGGTAGCCGGACGTGCGGACGAACGCGTAGTTCTCCAGGACGTCGAGGATACCGGCGACGGGCAGCAGGACATCGTCCTCGGTGACCTCGGTGTCGTCCACCTCGGGCTGGTTTCGGCCGCGGCCCCGGCGGCGCTCGTTGCGCTCGTTGCGGTTGCGGTCGTTGCGCTCGTTCCGGTCGCGGTTGCGCTCGCGCCGGTTGGAGCGGCCGCCGCGGTCCTGGCCGTCGGAGTCCCGCTGCGCCTCGCGCTGCTGGCCCGAGTCCCGCTGCGCCTCGCGCTGCTGGCCCGAGTCCCGCTGCGCCTCGCGCTGCTGGCCGGAGTCGCGCTGGTCCTGGTTGTCACCGTCTCGGTCCTCGCGGCGATTGCGGTTGCGGCGGTTGCGGCCGGAGCGCTCGGGGCGCTCTTCGACGTCGGCGGCCGGTCCGTTCTGGGGCGTGGCCTGCTCCTGGGACGCCGGCTCGCCGGACGCGGCTTCCGCCTGGTTGCCCTCGGCGCGGCGGTTGCCGCGGCTGCGGCGCGATCCCGCCGGCTGCTCGGTCTCGGTGGAAGGGTCCGCGGCGGCTGCCTCCGGGGTCTCGGACGCGTCCGTGTTCGCCGACTGCGCGGCAACGCCGTCGCTGCTCGCCCGGCGGTTGCGGTTGCGGGTCCGCGGCGCGCGCGCCGCGGACCCGTCCTCCTGGGCGGACGCCTCCTGGGCCGGGGCATCGCCCGCGGGAGACTTGGGCTCGGACGCCTTGGACTCGGAGACCGGTGCCTGCTTGGTCTGCATGTCGCGGTCTGCGACGGAGCCACCGCGCTGGTGGTTCGAGATGGCGGCAACGAGGTCGCCCTTGCGCATCCTCGATCCCCCGGTGATACCCAGCTGGGACGCCAAGGCTTGGAGTTGCGCGAGCTTGAGCCCCGCCAATCCGCTGCTCTTGGGTTCGTTGTCGGTGGTCTCCACGCCTGCGGTCAGGCTGGTGGTTTCGGTCACGAAGGTTCCTTCCCCCTCGTCGGGCGAACCGTATCGGAACGGTTCGCGGAACATTGTCTCGCCTGATCCGCGTCAGAAGCGGTTCCGGCGGCCGACCACGGCGGAGATGCTACCGCCGATGCCGGTCTGGCTTACTTTGGATTGTCCGTGCGATCCCTCGGGATGATTGGGGAACAGCCGGTCTGGAAGCCGCACGCGGCCAGCCACTGAAATCGACACGCGGGACCGACCGGATTGGCTGTCCCAGGAGTGCACGATCCGCGGTGGTCGGGCCCAAAGGTCAGGAGCTTGGAAGTCCTGGACTCGGGGGCCGCGACTCGTTGGCCGCTAGTGCACTTCCAGCTTAGCACCCGCGCGGTCAACGCCGGGCATTAGGACACTCCACTCGACGGGCGTGGTTTCGCCCTGCGGTCCGGCTGCCGACGTGTCCATGCCGGAAACGAGCTCGGCGGCACGGCGGGCCTCGTCGGCGCCGGCGGCGAGCACCAGCACCGTGGGGCCGGCGCCGGACACCACCGCGGCCAAGCCGTGTGCGCGGAGTCCGGCGATCAGGGCAGCACTGTGTGGCATGGCCTCGGCGCGGAATCCCTGGTGCAGGAAGTCCTCCGTTCCGGACAGGAGCCACTGGGTTGAGCCCGCCAGCGCCTTGACGAGCAGCCCCACACGGGCGCCGTTTGCGGCCGCCAGCGCATGCGGAACGGAAGCCGGCAGCAACCCCCGGGCGCGCTGGGTCGACAGTTCCACGTCCGGGACCGCGACGACGGGCACGATCGCCTCGTCGAGGTCCAGGGGGATGGATTCGATGCGTCCCTCCTCCTGAAGGGAGAGCGTCAGGCCACCGAACACCGCCGGCGCGACGTTGTCCGGGTGGCCCTCGTGCCGCGCGGCCCCGATAAACACCGCATCCGCGTCCAGCGCATTCCGGACGGACGCGGGAAGAAGGGCGTCCGCGGCGGTGAGCGCGGAGACGACCGCAGCAGCCGACGAACCCAGCCCGCGGCCGTGCGGAATAACGTTCCCCGCCTCGATCTCCAGCCCGACGGGGGCCACGCCGAGTTCGCTCCAGCGTTCCAGCATGATCCGCGCGATCAGGTGCGTCTCGTCGTTGGGAAGCAAGCTTGCCCCCTCGCCCGTAACCGCGACCCGGACACCGGAGCCGTCGGTCGTGCGAACACGAAGCGTGTCCCGCAGCCCCAAGGCCATGCCGAGCGCGTCGAAACCCGGTCCGAGGTTCGCCGTGGTCGCCGGGACCGTCACGGTGATGGACTGGCCGGCGGCGATCCGCGGCGTGCCGGCGTGACCGGGCGCCTCGACTGCTCCGGACGAGTACTCGCGCATTGCCATCTCCCCTAGCCGAGCCCGAGCGCGTCGGCCACGGAGACGACGTCGAACCCGACCTTGGTTGGCGCGACGTCGGAACCGTCCGCGTTCCTCAGTGCCCACTGGGGATCCTTCAGCCCGTGGCCGGTGACCGTGATGACGATCCGCTGCCCGGCCGCGACCTTCCCCAGCGCGTGATATTTGATGATGCCGGCGACCCCCGCGGCGGAGGCGGGTTCGACGAACACACCCTCCCGCGCGGACAGCCAACGGTGCGCCTCGAGGATCTCCTCGTCCGTGACGGCGTCGATCAGGCCGCCGGACTCGTCGCGCGCGGCGATAGCCTGGTCCCAGGACGCCGGATTGCCGATGCGGATCGCGGTGGCGATGGTGTCCGGTTCGGTGATCGGGTGCCCGGCCACCAGCGGTGCCGACCCCGCGGCCTGGAAGCCCCACATGACGGGGGTCTTGGAGGCCACCGCGGGCAGCTCGCCGGCGGTCGCGGACTCGAAGGGGGCCGCGTACTCCGTGTAGCCCTTCCAATAGGCCGTGATGTTTCCCGCGTTTCCGACGGGGAGCACGTGCAGGTCCGGGGCGTCGCCGAGGGCGTCGACGACCTCGAAGGCCGCGGTCTTCTGCCCCTGGATGCGTGCCGGGTTCACCGAGTTCACCAGGAACACGGGATAGTTCTCGCTGAGCTTGCGGGCCACTTCGAGGCAGTTGTCGAAGTTGCCGTCCACCTGCAGCAGTTCCGCGCCGTGCGCAATGGCCTGGGACAACTTGCCCATGGCGATCTTGCCGTCCGGAACCAGGACCGCGCAGGTCAGGCCCGCCTGGGTGGCGTAGGCGGCCGCAGAGGCGGACGTGTTGCCCGTGGACGCGCACACCACGGCCTTGGCGCCGGCCTCCACGGCGGCCGTGATGGCCATGGTCATCCCGCGGTCCTTGAAGGATCCGGTGGGATTCATCCCCTCCACTTTGAGGTACACCTCGCAGCCCGTGAGTTCGGAGAGCGCCGGGGCGGGAACGAGCGGCGTGCCGCCCTCCCCCAAGGTGATCACCCGGGTGGACTCGGAGACGGGCAGGCGGTCGGAATATTCGCGGATGACACCGCGCCACTGGTGGGCCACTTAGTTTCCTTCGACTCGGAGAACGGAGGTGATGTCGCGGACGACGGGCAGGCGCCCGATGTCGGCGACGGTCGCGGCCAGCGCGGATTCCCGGCCGACGTGCGTCACAAAGCGCAGTGTCGCGTAGCCGGGTTCGCCGTCGGCGTCCGCGTGGGTTTTCTGGTGCATCGTCTCGATGGACACGCCGCGCTCGGCGAAGATCCCGGCAATCGCCGCGAGGACGCCGGTTTCGTCGCTGACCTCCAGCCCGATGCTGTAGCTGGTGCGGATCTCGTCGATGGGCAGGGCGCGCATGCTTCCCGTCGTCCTCTCGGTGCGGCCGGGGCCGCCGGCCACGGTGCGACGGGCGGCGCTGACGACGTCGCCCACCACGGCGGACGCAGTCGGCATGCCGCCCGCGCCCTGCCCGTAGAACATCAGCTGTCCGGCGTTCTCCGCCTCGACGAACACGGCGTTGAACGCGCCGTGGACCGTGGCCAGGGGGTGCTCGCGCGGCAGCAGGGTCGGGTGCACGCGCACGGCGATGCCGTCCGCGCCATCGGTTCCGTCGATCCGTTCCGCGATGGCCAGCAACTTGATCACCATGCCGGCTTGGCGGGCGGCCCTAACGTCGTCGGCGGTCACCGCGGTGATGCCCTCGCAGTGCACGTCGGACAGGTTGAACGCGGTGTGGAAGGAAAGGCTGGCCAGGATGGCGGCCTTGGCGGCGGCGTCGTGCCCCTCGACGTCGGCGGTCGGGTCCGCCTCGGCATAGCCCAGTGCCTTGGCCTCGACCAGCGCGTCCGCGAACTGGGCGCCCGTGGTGTCCATCGCGTCGAGGATGTAGTTGGTGGTGCCGTTGACGATGCCCATCACCTTGGTCACGCGGTCGCCGGAGAGGCTGTCGCGCAGGGGGCGCAGGATCGGGATGGCACCGGCGACCGCCGCCTCGTAGGAGAGCTGCACGCCCGCCTCGTCCGCGAGCGCCGAAAGCTCGGGCAGGTCGCGTGCCAGCAGCGCCTTGTTCCCGCTGACGACGGCGGCGCCGCCGGCGATGGCCCGGCGGATCAGCGTCCCTGCGGGCTCGTGGCCACCCATCAGCTCGATGACGACGTCGGCGCCGTCGATCAGCGTCTCCGCGTCCGTGGTGAAGAGGCCGCTGGGCAGCTCCACATCGCGGGGCGCGGCCGTGTCGCGGACCGCGATCCCCTCCAGGACCAGTCGGGCGCCCGTCCGCGCCGCGAGCTCGTCCGCGTCGTCGAGCAGGATGCGGGCCACTTGGGATCCCACGTTTCCGCAGCCGAGCAGGGCCACCTTGAGGTTCTTCACGTGCTATCTACGCTCCCATGTCCCGGGCTAAAAGGTCGTCTTCCGTTTCCCTGCGAATGATCAACCGCGCCTTGCCGTCGCGGATCGCGACGACGGCGGGGCGGCCCAGGTAGTTGTAGTTGCTGGCCAGCACCCAGCAGTAGGCGCCGGTGGCGGGGACGGCAACGAGATCGCCCGCCGCGACGTCCTCCGGCAGGTAAACGTCCCTGACGACTATGTCACCGCTCTCGCAGTGTTTTCCAACCACCCGGGAAACAATCGCTTCCGATTCCGTCACACGCGAGGCGAGAACCGCGGAGTAGTCGGCGTCGTAAAGCACCGGGCGGGCGTTGTCGCTCATGCCGCCGTCCACGGAGACGTAGCGCCGCGGCGACGTGCCCTCCGCGGTGTCCACCTGGACGGTCTTGCGGACGCCCGCCTCGTAGAGCGTGAAGGTCGAGGGCCCGACGATCGCCCGGCCCGGTTCGATCGAGATGCGGGGCACCCGGAGTCCGAGGCGACGGCAGACCTCGCCGACGACGGCGGCCATCGCCCCGGCCAGCTCCGCCGGCGCGCGCGGGGTGTCCGCCTCCGTGTAGGCGATGCCGTATCCGCCTCCGAGGTCCAGTTCGGGCAGTTCCACGCCGTGGTCCCGGCGGACCGTGTCGAGGAAGGTGAGGAGCCGCTCGGCAGCCAGGGCGAAGCCCTCCGCCTCGAAGATCTGCGACCCGATGTGGCAGTGCAGGCCCAGCAGGTTGATGGATCCGCTGGCCAGGGCCCGCGCGACCGCGACCGCCGCCGGGGACTTGCCCTCCGGGACGCCGTCGGCCGGCTCCCCGCCCTCGGGCGCGTCGCCGTCGGCCATGGACAGCCCGAACTTCTGGTCCTCGTGGGCCGTGGCGATGAACTCGTGGGTGTGCGCGTGGATGCCGGGCGTCAGGCGCAGCATCACGTTGGCCCGTCGCCCGGACTCCTCGGCGATCGATGCCACGCGCCCGAGCTCGTCGAGGCTGTCCACGACGATCCGTCCCAGGTCCATGTCCAGCGCCAGACGGATTTCCGCCGCGGACTTGTTGTTGCCGTGCAGGCCCAGGTTGGCGGCCGGAACGCCGGCGCGCCGCGCCACGGCCAGCTCCCCGCCGGAGCAGGTGTCCAGCCGCAGCCCCTCCTCGGTCACCCACCGGGCGACGTCGACGGACAGGAAGGCCTTGCCGGCGTAGTAGACGTCCACTCCCCCGCACAGGTCGGCGAAGGCGCCGTCGTAGGCCTGCTTGAAGGCCCGCGCTCGGGACCGGAAGTCGTCCTCGTCCATCACGAACAGCGGCGTGCCGTACTCGGCCTGCAGCTCCCGGACGCCGACGCCCTGGACGGCGATCTGACCGTCCGCGGCGCGTTCAACGCCGGAGGCCCACAGCGGGACGCGGAGCGCGTTGACGTCGCCGGGGAAGCTCAGCCATTCGGGGGCAAGCGGTGAGGCGCCCACTGCTACATCTTCTCCGGTGCGGTGACGCCCAGCAGGCCCAGCCCGTTGGCGAGCACCTGGCTGGTGGCGTCGTTGAGCCACAATCTGGCCCGGTTCACGTCCTCCACGGGTTCGTCCGCCAGCGGTGCGACGCGGCAGGCCTGGTACCAGCGGTGGTACGCGCCGGCGATGACCTCCAGATGGCGGGCCACGCGGTGCGGTTCGCGGAAGGACGCGGCCTGCGCCACAATCGAGGGGAACCGGCCCAGGTGGGAGAGCAGTTCGTTTTCGGTCTCGTGCGTCAGCAGCGAGGCGTCGAACGCGCCGCGGTCCACGCCCTTGGCGCCGGCGTTGACGGAGGCCGCCCGCGAACGGGCGTGGGCGTATTGGACGTAGAAGACCGGATTGTCGTTGGTGTTTTTCTTCAGCAGCTCGGGGTCTATCGTCATGGGCGAATCGGCCGGGTAGCGGCCCAGCGAGTAGCGCAGGGCGTCGGCGCCCAGCCAATGGATGAGGTCCCGCAGCTCGATGATGTTGCCGGCTCGCTTGGACAGCTTGGCGCCGTTGACGGACATCAGCTGGCCGATCAGCACCTCGATGTTGCGCTCCGGGTCGTCGCCCGCCGCGGCGGCAAGGGCCTTGAGCCGGTTGACGTAGCCATGGTGGTCCGCCCCGAGCAGGTAGATCTTCTCGGAGAACCCGCGGTCCTTCTTGGACAGGTAGTAGGCGGCGTCGGCCGCGAAGTACGTGGGTTCTCCGTTGGCGCGGATCAGCACGCGGTCCTTGTCGTCGCCGAAGTCCGTGGTGCGCAGCCACACGGCGCCGTCGACGTCGTCGACATGGCCCTGTTCGCGCAGCCGCGCGACGGCGTCCTCGACCGCGCCCGTCGCGTGGAGGTCCTGCTCGGAGTAGTAGACATCGAAGGCGACACCGAAATCGGACAGGGTTTCCTTGATGTCCCTCAGTTGCGCCTCGTAGGCGAGCTGACGGATGACGGGGATGGCCGCCTCCAGGGTGAGCTCGCGGATGCCCGGATGCTCGGCCAGGACGTGGTCGCCGAGTTCGCGGATGTATTCGCCGGGGTAGCCGCCGTCGGGAACCGGCAGCGAATGGATGCGGTTGTAGACGGACAGTGCGAAGATGTTCATCTGGTTGCCGGCGTCGTTGATGTAGTACTCGCTGGTGACCTGCGCGCCACTGGCCTTGAGCACCCGGGCGATCGAATCGCCCAGGGCCGCCCACCGGGTGTGGCCGATGTGCAGCGGACCGGTGGGGTTCGCTGAGACGAACTCCATGTTCACCACGCTTCCGGCCAGAGCGTCGTTCGTACCGTAGAACGCCCCCGACTCGACGATCACGCGGGCGAGCTCACCGGCGGCGGCCGCGTCCACGCGGATGTTCAGGAAGCCGGGGCCGGCGATCTCCACGGAGTCGACGCCGTCGATCCGCCGCAGTCGCGACGAAAGGATCTCGGCGAACTCGCGCGGGGCCATTCGGGCCCGCTTGCCGAGCTGTAGGGCGATGTTCGTGGCCCAGTCCCCGTGGTCGCGGCTCTTCGGCCGTTCCACGCGCACCTGTTCGGGAACGTCGACGGTGAAGTCGCCCGCGGCGACGGCGTCGCGCAGGCAGGCGGAAATGGCGGAGGAGAGTTGTTCTGGAGTCACCAGACAAGAATAGCCGGGACGCGGAAGGCCGCGGGGCGCCGGTTTCCGCACGTCCCGCACGTACTGCTAAGCTCTTCTAGGTTCCGCCGCTGGCAGTCTGCGGCCGGCCCTCGTAGCTCAGGGGATAGAGCGTCCGCCTCCGGAGCGGAAGGTCGAAGGTTCGAATCCTTTCGAGGGCACCACACGTGTTCGGAACACCGTCCACGGACAAAGGTCCCCGGCTTCGGCCCGGGACCTTTGTCGTCCCGGCCCCGTTGCGCGCGCCGATTGCGCAGCCTCCCGCCCCACGACCCGGATGCGAGATCCGTCACGTTCTTGCCGCGGATGAAGCCGCAGCGCTAAAGTGAACAGCGTTCAAGTGAACGCCGTTCAAGAAGCATTGCCCCCACGACTCCCCCAGGATTGCCATGAACCGCCTGCGCCTCGATGCCACCGATATTGCCCGCATCGCCGTTTTCACCGCCATCGTCGCCGTCCTCGGGCTCCCCGGCGGACTCTCCGTCTTCGGGTCAGTGCCCATTACGGCCCAGACGCTCGGCGTCATGCTCGCCGGCGCCATCCTGGGACCATGGCGCGGCGCACTGTCCATGGTGGTCCTGCTCGCACTGGTCGCCATCGGACTTCCGCTCCTGTCGGGCGGCCGCGGCGGCATCGGCGTGTTCGTCGGACCGTCCGCGGGCTACCTGATCGGTTGGATCGCCGGCGCGTTCGCGATCGGGCTGATCGTGCACGGCGGCAAGCGCCTGTCCCGGTGGCGCACGGTGCTCGGCGTGGTCGTGGGCGGCATCCTGGTGATCTACGCGTTCGGCATTCCCGTGCAGTCCTACGTCACGAGGCTCCCGCTGGGCGCCACCGCGCTGCAGAGCCTGGTCTTCCTCCCCGGCGACTTCATCAAGGCCGCCATCGCCGCGGCCATCACCATGACCCTCTCGCGCGCCTACCCGCGCGCCTTCCGCCGCGTTCACGCCGCGCCGTCCCCGACGCCCGCAGCCGACGCGTCCGCCGACATCGAGGCGGAGCCCGTCGGCGGAACCACACGTTGACGGGCGGTTTGGTTCCGGTCCACCCCGCCCCTGACCGGGACCTGGTCGAACACCTGCGCGCGATCCGCGCCGACGAAGGCATACCACTGGTGTGCGACGACCGATGGAGCGCCGAACACGCCGAACGGGTGCGTCGACTCTGTGCCACGGCCGAACCGGCGCCCGGCGTCGGGTGGGCGGGCCTCACCTCCGGCAGCGGCGGCCGCCCGCGCGTGGTGCTGCGCAGCGCGGCCTCCTGGTCCGACTCGTTCGCCGCCGTCGGGGAACTGCTGGGAGCCCGCGACGGCGACGTCCTGGCGCTGCCCGCTCCCCCGAGCGCCTCCCTGACCCTCTTTTCCCTCGCCCACGCGTTGGAGGGCGGGCCACGCCCCGTCCTGAACTCGGGCCACGCCGCTGGCGCCGCGGACTTCGCGGACGCCACACTCTTCCACGGCACCCCGCACCACCTGCGCAGTTTGCTCGACGCCGGCTCCCCACCGCGGCTGCGTGCCGCCCTCGTCGGGGGCAGCGGCCTTGACTCCGCGTTGCGGAGGCGGGCGGAAGCCCTCGGGATCCGCGTGACGGCCTACTACGGCGCCACGGAGCTGTCCTTCGTGGCCGTCGACCACGGCGACGGGTACGTTGCGTTCCCCGGCGTGGAGATCGACGTGCGCGACGGCGTCGTCTGGGTCCGTTCGCGCTTCGTCGCGGACGGTTACCTCGACGACGGGCGCGGCGCCGACACCGCCGGGCCGTTCCGTTCCGCCGACGGTTGGCACACGGTCGGCGACCTCGCCGCGCACTCCGGCGGCGCGCTGCGCCTGCTCGGCCGCGCGGACGGCGCGGTCCTCACGGCGTCCGCCACCGTCATTCCGGAGGATGTCGAGGCCGTCCTGCGCACGGTCGACGGCGTGGGCGACGCCGTCGTGTTGGGCATGCCGCACGCCGGGATCGGTGCGTTGCTGGCCGCCGTCATCGAACCCGCGGCCTCCGGAACGCCCGCCACGTCCGCGGCGCTGCGGGCGGCCGCCGGCCGGCTGCTGGCGCCGTCGCACCGGCCGCGGCGCTGGTTCGGCGCGCGACTCCCCCGCACCCCGAGCGGCAAGCCCGCCCGATCCGAGCTCGCGCGGATGCTCTCCGCCCGGGAGGTGGAGATCCTTGCCTGAAAACGATCCCGTCGTCATTGCCGCCCGCCGGTCCCCCATCGCCACCCGTGGGCGGGGCCTCGCCCTGCTGACGGTGGACCAATTGGCCGCACCCGTGTTGCGGGCGGCGCTGGAGGACGCGCGCACCGTGCTGGAGCGCGCGGAACCGGTTGTCGACGTCGTTTTGGGCAACTGCATGGGGCCCGGCGGCAACACCGCGAGGGTCGCCGCACTCGGCGCCGGCTTCGGGCACTCGGTGCCGGGCCTGACGATCGACCGCCAGTGCGGCAGCGGCCTGGCCGCCATCATCGAGGCGTCGCGCGCCATCCGCGCCGGGGAGGAGGGACTTCGGCTGGCCGGCGGCGCCGAGAGCGCCTCGACGGCCCCCGTCCGCTCGGTCGGCGGCGTCCCCTATGGACGGGCGCCGTTCGTTCCCGCGGGATTCCCGGACCCGGACATGCCCGAAGCCGCCGAGCGCCTGGCTGCGGCCGATCGAATCGGACGAGCGCGCCAGGACGCGTACGCGGCGTCGAGCCACCGGCTCGCCGCCGAGGCCACGGCCCGCGAGGCCTTCTCGGCGGAGCTCGTTCCGATCGGTGGCGTGGACGCGGACGAAACCCGGCGCGGAGTCGCCGCGCTCCTGCCCCGCTTCACACCGCTCTTCGCATCCGGAAGCGTCACCGCCGGGAACTCATGCCGGGTCAGCGACGGCGCCGCCGCCGTCGCGCTGGTTCCGGAGGGCCTCGGCGGGGCACGGGCTACCGGAGGGGCGGGGCGTCTGACCGGCCTGGCGCTACGCGCCCACGCCGTCGTCGGCTGCGACCCGGGGCTTCCGGGAATCGGGGCGGCACCGGCGGTGGCCGCGGCGCTCCGGTCGGCCGGCCTCGGGGTGGGCGACCTCGCCGCGATCGAGATCGTCGAGGCGTTCGCCGCCCAGACGTTGGCGGTGCTGGACCGCCTGGGCGTCGCCGAGGACGACTCCCGCCTCTGCTCCGACGGCGGCGCCCTGGCGCTCGGGCACCCGTGGGGCGCGAGCGGCGCCGTGGGAGTCGTCCGGCTCTTCGGCCGGCTGGTTCGTTCGGGCGCCCCGGCGGGCACGCTCGGCGTCGCCGCGGCCTCCATCGGCGGCGGCATGGGCGTCGCCGCCGTCTTCGAGGTGGTCCGATGAGTGCCATCTCCCTCCACGGCGTCTCCGTCAGCCTCGGCGAGACGACGGCGTTGGACAACATCACCCTCGAGCTGGACGCGCGCACCATCGCCGTCGTCGGCGACAACGGCTCCGGAAAGTCGACCCTGGCGCGCGTCATCGGTGGCCTGGTGCCGCCGACGTCCGGCACGGTGCGCGTCCACGGCGTCGACCCCGTCCGCCAGGCGCGCGAGCTGCGGCGGCTCGTGGCGATCGTCTTCAGCAACCCCGATGCGCAGATCATCATGCCGACCGTGCGGGAAGACGTTGAGTTCTCGCTGCGCACCGAGAAGCTTCCGCGGGACGTCGTCAAGGCCCGCGTGGACGCCGCCCTCGAGGAATTCGGACTCAGCGAACTCGCGTCGCGCTCCGCCCACGAGCTTTCCGGTGGCCAAAAGCAGCTCCTCGCGCTCTGCGGGGCCTTCGTCCGGCGGCCGGAACTGGTGGTCGCCGACGAGCCCACCGCCCTCTTGGACGCCCGCAACGGGCGTCGGGTCGCGGACCACCTGCTCGGCGGCGACGACCACCGCCTGGTGCTGGTCACCCACGACCTCGCCCTGGCCGCCCGCTGCGAGGCCGCCGTCCTGGTGGCCGGATCCCGGATCGCGGCGGCCGGCGGTTCGGACGAGGTCGTCGCCGCGTACGAGCGGAGCCTCGTGTGCTGACGCTCTACCGCGAGGGGACCGGACCGCTGCACCGGATGCCGGCCGGGCCCAAGACCGTGGCCCTGGCCGCGGCCGTCATGGGGATCTCGTTCCTGCCCTCCACCTGGTGGGCGGCGGGCGCGGCCTGGGCGGCGGCCCTGGTGGCCTACCTCGTGGCCGGGCTGGGCCCGCGCGTCATCGGCGGCCAGGTGTATGCCCTGCGCTGGATTGTCCTGGTGACCCTCGGGGCACAGCTGGTTTTCCTTCCCCCGGAGGCCGCGGTCTCCAACGCCTCGCGCGTACTCGCCGCCATCCTCCTTGCCGGCCTGCTGGTGCTGACGACGCGCATCACCGACCTGCTGGATGCCGTGGAACGCTGGCTCCGTCCGGCCGCGCGCGCAGGTGTCGACCCCGAGCGCGTCGCCCTGCTGCTGACCGTCACCATCACCACCCTGCCGGTGCTGGCACGCCTCGGCGCGGGCGTCCGGGAGGCCCAGCGTGCCCGGGGCGCGCGCGGCGGCCTGGCCACGTTCGTGGTGCCGTTTCTGGTGGTCTCGCTCAAGCACGCCGACGAGCTCGGCGAGGCCCTCGCCGCCCGGGGCGTGCGGTGAGCCGCCCGCGCGTCCTCGGGCAAACGGTCGACGCCCAGACCCGGTGCGTGCACTACCGCACCGAACTGGACGTCATCGCCATCCGCTTCCGCTGCTGCGGCGAGTACTACCCGTGCCACCTGTGCCACGACTCCGTCCCGGGCCAGCATCCCGCCGTGCCGTGGCCGGCGGACGAACGCCACGCGCGGGCCGTGCTGTGCGGGGTGTGCTCCGCGGAGCTCACCGTGGCCGGGTACCTGGCCGCCGATCGCTGCCCCGAGTGTTCCGCGGGGTTCAATCCCGGCTGCAAACTCCACGCCGGGCTCTACTTCGAGCCCCTGCCCGAAACGAAGTAAACCCGTACGACGCCGGCGGCGCACCGGCGTCGTACGGGTTTACTTCGGCGCTTCTACTGGAGCATGGTGCGGTCGTCGAGTTGCGCGCCCTTGATCTTCTCGAACTCCGCCAGCAGCCCGTGGACCGTCATCTTGGACTTCTGCTCCCGGTCCAGGTCCAGAATGATCCGGCCATCGTGCATCATGACCAGCCGGGTTCCCAGGCGCAGCGCCTGCTCCATGTTGTGCGTGACCATCAGGGTGGTCAGGCCGAAGCGGTCAACGGTCTCCGCGGTGAGCCGCGAGACGAGCGCGGCGCGCTGGGGGTCCAGCGCCGCGGTGTGCTCGTCCAGCAGCAGGATCTTGGGCCCGCTGAACGTCGCCATGAGTAGCGACAGGGCCTGCCGCTGGCCGCCCGAGAGCAGACCGACCTTGGCCTTCAGCCGGTCCTCGAGGCCCAGCTCCAGGGACTTGAGCTCCTCGCGGAACCGCTCGCGCTTGGCCTTGGTGACCCCCATGCCGAGGCCGCGGCGCCGGCCGCGCTCGAGCGCCATCGACATGTTCTGCTCGATGCTCATGGTGGGCGCGGTCCCCGCCATCGGGTCCTGGAACACGCGCCCGATGTACTGCGCGCGGCGGTGGTCGGGCAGCTTCGTGACGTCCTTTCCGTCGATGAAGACCGTCCCGGCGTCCGGGCGCATCTTGCCCGAGGTGATGTTCAGGACGGTCGACTTGCCGGCGCCGTTGGAGCCGATCACGGTCACGAACTCCCCCGACGAGAGGTGGAGGTCGATGCCGCGCAGGGCCTTGCGCTCGTTGACCGTTCCCGGGAAGAACGTCTTGTTCACATTGGTGATGTCCAGCATGGCTAGGCCACCGCCCCCTTCTTTTCCGGCTTGGCCGTTCCCATCCGGGCTCCCAGCTTCCTGAACCCGCTCCATTGCGGAAGGATCAGCGCGAGCACCACCAGGACGGCGGAGATCAGCTTCATGTCGTTCGGCTGGAGACCCGCCTCCAGCGCGAGCTGGATGACGACACGGTAGAGCACCGAACCCAGCACGACGGCGAAGGTGGCGATGACGACCAGGCGCGTGCCGAAGATGGCCTGCCCGATAATGACGGAGGCGAGCCCGGCGAGGATGAGTCCGATCCCCATGCCGATGTCCGCGAAACCCTGGTACTGCGCGATGAACGCGCCGCACACGGCGACCAGCCCGTTGGACAAGGCGAGGCCCAGGATCTTCTGGTTGTCGGTCGAGGCGCCGAAGCTGCGGATCATCTCCTCGTTGTCGCCCGTCGCCTGCATGGCCAGGCCCACGTCGGTGTGCAGGAACCAGTCCAAGACGAGCTTCACGACGAGCGCGAGCACCGCGAACATCAGGATGGAGAGCCAGCTGCCCATGAAACCGCCCTCGCGCAGCGGGCTGAGCAGCGTGTCCTCGCGCAGCAGCGGCAGGTTGGCCTTGCCCATGATGCGCAGGTTGATGGAGTAGAGGGCGATCATGGTCAGGATGCCGGCCAGCAGGCCGTTGATCCGGCCCTTGGTGTGCAACAGGCCGGTGACGATGCCGGCGGCCATGCCCGCCGCGAACGCGATGAGCGTGGCGAGCAGCGGCGGCACGCCGTTGATGATGCCGGTCGCGGCGACGGCCGCACCGGTGGTGAAGGAGCCGTCGACGGTCAGGTCGGGAAAGTCCAGGATGCGGAAGGTCAGGTAGACCCCCAGCGCCATGATCGCGTAGATCAGGCCCAGTTCAACCGCGGTGATCATAGGTGGTGACCTTGGTTTCTGTAGGAGTGGAGCGGGGCCGGCCGGGTTGTCCGGCCGGCCCCTTGTCGGGCTTGGCGGCGCGCCGGCTACTCGGTGATTTCGACGTCGGCCTTCTCGAGGAAGCCCTCGGGAAGGCCGACGCCCATGCGCTCCGCCGCCGCCTCGTTCACGTACAGGTTCATCGTGGTCTGGGTCTCCACGGGCATGTCGGCCGGCTCGGCCTCGCCGTTGAGGATCTTCACGGCCATCTCGCCGGTCTGGTAGCCCAGCTTCTCGTAGTCGATGCCCCAGGTCGCCACGGCGCCGTTGCGCACCGAATCGCCCTCGGCGGCGATCGTCAGGATCTTCTTGCTTTCCGCGACCTGGATGAGCGATGAAAGCGCGGAGACCACGTTGTTGTCGGTGGGGATGTAGAACGCGTCCACGTCCAGCGACTGTGCGGCCTGCTGGACCTCGCCGGCGACGCTGACGGTGGCCTCCTTGACCTCGAGGCCGAGACCGGAGGCGGCCTCCTTGACGGCGTCGACCTGCACCTCGGAGTTCACCTCGCCGGAGGAGTAGACGATTCCGATGCTCTTCGCGTCCGGGTTGAGCTCCTTGATGAGCTCGAGCTGCTGCACGACGACGTCGTCCGGCACGCCGTCGGAAGTGCCCGTGGCGTTTCCGCCGGGTGTCTCCATGGAGTCGACCAGGTCGGCGGCGACCGGATCGGTCACGGCGGTGAAGAGGATCGGGACGTCAGCGACGGCCTGCACGGCCGCTTGGGCGCTCGGAGTGGCGATGGCCAGCACGAGGTCCAACCCGTCGGAGGCGAACTTGCCCGCGATCGCGGTGTTGGTCGCCGCGTCGGCCTGGGCGTTCTGCTCGTCCAGGACCAGCTTGTCGCCGGTGTAGCCGGCGTCCGTGAGGGCCTGCTTGAAGCCCTCCCTGGTCGCGTCGAGCGAGGCGTGCGTGACGTACTGAGTGATGCCCACCTTCACGGACTCGCCGGAGGCGGCGTCATCCGTCGAAGCGCCGCCGCCGCAGGCCGTGGCGAGGAGCGCGGTGGCAACGAGGCCGGTGGCCAGCTTGGCCTTATGGAGGGATTTCATGGAAGTTCCTTTCGCAACATGCGGGTGTCCCACGCGGCGCGGTCGTCCTTGGTGCGCGTCGCGTGGCCCGGGGTCTGGTGCGGGTGATGGGGCGGTCGGTTGATTTGACAGGCCATTTACACCGGCACGACGATAGTACCTGTGAATCAAGTCACATTGTCCAACCCCGCGTCCCGCGGATGGACGCAGCGCGGGGATTTCCGCGACTTCGAAGACAAATGGACCGTCTTGGAAAAGATTAGCGCGGTTTCGTATTCAGGAAACTCCGGCGGGTGGCGTCCCGGGGCGGCGCCCGTCGGCCGCCCGGGTCCGCCCCGGCTTCGGCACTAGACTGGAACCCACCATGGCAGTCACCATCACATATCCCGAGGCCCTTCCCGTCAGCGCCCGGCGCGAGGACATCATGGAGGCCATCCGCGGCAACCAGGTGGTGGTCGTCGCCGGCGAAACCGGCTCGGGCAAAACGACGCAGCTGCCCAAGATGCTGCTGGAACTGGGATTCGGCGACGACGGCATGATCGGCCACACGCAGCCCCGGCGTCTGGCCGCCCGCACGGTCGCCGAACGCATCGCTGAGGAGCTGGGAAGCGAAATCGGCCAGGAGGTCGGCTTTCACGTCCGCTTTACCGGCGAGGTCTCCCGCGCCACCCGGCTCAAGGTCATGACCGACGGCATCCTCCTCGCCGAGATCCGGCACGACAGGCTCCTCAGGCGCTACAACGCCATCATCATCGACGAGGCCCACGAACGCAGCCTGAACATCGATTTCCTACTGGGCTACCTGCGTCGCATCCTTCCGCGCCGGCCGGACCTCAAGATCGTCATCACCTCCGCCACCATCGATCCCGGGCGCTTCGCCCGGCACTTCGGCAGGCAGACCGGCCGCTCGGTGGACGGCGCCCCGGAGATCGAGCCGGCGCCGATCATCGAGGTGTCCGGGCGCACCTTCCCGGTCGAGCTCCGCTACCGCCCGTTGAATCCCGCGGAGGGCCTGGACCCGGACGAGCTGGATCCTGACCACGCCGCCGAAGAGGACCGCGACCCACTGGACGCGGTGTGCGACGCGGTCGACGAACTCGCGCTCGAGGCGCACGGCGACATCCTGGTGTTCTTCTCGGGCGAACGCGAGATCAGGGACGCGGCCGAGGCCCTGCGCGCGCGGGTCCAGACGAACAAGCGCCTCGCCGGCACCGAGATCCTGCCGCTCTTCGCCCGGCTCAGCCTCGCGGAGCAGCATCAGGTCTTCCACCCCGGCTCCAAGCGGCGGATCGTGCTGGCCACGAACGTCGCCGAGACGTCCCTGACGGTGCCCGGCATCAAATACGTCATCGACACCGGCACGGCCCGCATCTCGCGGTATTCGCACCGCACCAAGGTCCAGCGCCTGCCCATCGAACGGGTGTCCCAGGCCAGCGCCAACCAGCGGTCGGGCCGCTGCGGCCGCGTGAGCGACGGCATCGCCATCCGGCTCTACTCCGAGGACGACTACGCCTCCCGCCCCAAGTTCACTGATCCCGAGATCCTGCGCACGAACCTGGCCGCCGTCATCCTCCAAATGGCGGCCATCGGCGTCGTCAAGGCGCCGAAGGACGTCGCCGATTTCCCCTTCGTCGAACCGCCGGAGGCCAAGGCGGTGAACGACGGCGTGACGCTGCTGCGCGAACTGGGCGCCGTCGGCGAGGACCGCGACGCCGGGATCACCGCCGTCGGACGCCAGCTCGCGCAGTTGCCCGTGGACGTGCGGCTCGGCCGCATGATCGTCGAGGCCGGGAAGCGCGGCTGCGCGAAGGAGGTCATGGTTCTCGCCGCCGCCCTCACCATCCAGGACCCGCGCGAGCGGCCGACGCTGGAGACGGGCAAACGGGAACGGGCCAACGAGCTGCACAAGCGGTTCTCGGACGAGAAGTCCGATTTCACCGGATACCTCAACCTCTGGCGCTATCTGCAGGAACAGCAGAAGGAGCTCTCCTCCTCCGCGTTCCGGAGGCTGTGCCGCAACGAGTTCATCAACTACCTCCGGGTGCGCGAGTGGCAGGATCTCTTCGCGCAGCTGCGGCAGCTCGCCAAGCCGCTCGGCGTCACGCTGTCCACCGGTCCCGTGGACCCGGTGGGGCTGGAGCGCGAAATACACACCAGCCTCCTCGCCGGCCTGCTGAGCCACATCGGCGCCTACGACGAGCGCAAACGCGAGTACGCCGGAGCCCGCGGGACACGCTTCTCGGTGTTCCCCGGTTCCGCCCTTTTCAAGAAGTCGCCGGACTGGGTCATGGCCGCGGAGCTCGTCGAGACCAGCCGGCTCTGGGCACGCACCGCCGCCCGCTTCGATCCGCTGTGGGTGGAGGAGGTCGCCGGGCACCTGGTCAAGCGCTCGTATTCGGAGCCGCACTGGTCCCGGCGCATGGGCTCCGTGATGGGCTACGAGAAGGTCACCCTCTACGGGGTGCCCGTCGTTCCCAGCCGCCGGATCCAGTACGGCCGCGTGGACCCGGAGCTCAGCCGCGAGTTGTTCATCCGCAACGCGCTGGTGGAAGGCGATTGGAAAACCCACCACAAGTTCTTCCACCGGAACCGCCGGCTTCTGGCGGACATCGAGGAGCTTGAGACGCGCATGCGCCGGCGCGACCTGCGCGCCTCGGACGAGGACCTTTTCGAGTTCTACGACGCGCGCGTGGGCGCCGACGTCGTGTCCGAGCGCCACTTCGACCGCTGGTGGAAACAGGCCCGACGCGACGATGAGGCGCTGCTGGACTTCGACCCCGACGCGTTGCTGCGGGCCGACGCAGAAGAGCTCGACGTCGACGCGTACCCCCGCACGTGGCGCCACGGGACGCTGGACCTGGATCTCTCCTACGAGTTCAATCCGGCCGCGGGCGCCGGCGAATCCGACGGCGTGACGGTGCGGGTTCCCGTCTTGTTCCTGAACCAGTTGGATCCGGACGTCTTCCGCTGGCAGATCCCGGGATTGCGCACCGAACTGGTCACGGCGCTGATCAAGTCGCTCCCGAAGCAGGTCCGCAAGAACTTCGTCCCCGCCCCCGACGTGGCGCGGCAGGCGGTCGAGATCCTAACCCGCGACTTCGATCCGGCCACCGACCCCGTGGAGGGATCGCTCGAGTTGGCCCTGCGCCGGCTCAAGGGGCACGTGATACCGCCGGGGTCGTGGGACTGGGGCGCGGTTCCCGCCCACCTGTTGCCCTCGTTCCAGGTGGTGGACTCGACCGCGCGCGTCCTCGACGAGTCGAAGGACCTCGCGCGCCTGCAGGAGACGCTGGCCGCGGAGAACCGGCAGGCGCTGGCGGAGTCCCTCGGCGCCGGCTCAGAACGCCTGGTCGCCGCGGGTGCCCGGTCGGTGTCCGCCGCCCCGGGCACGGATTCACCCGGCCCCACCCCTCGTGGCGCGGATCGCGCCGGGGAGCCCTCCCGGACGACAGCGGCTCCGGCGTCGGCCGCGGAGGCGAACCGGGCCGCCGCCGCGCGCTGGGAGCGCACCGGCCTAACGGACTGGCCGGAGGACCTCGGCGCCGCGGGGACGATCGAGCGCCAGGTCGTCACCAACATCATGGGCCAGCGGGTCACCGCGTATCCCGCCTTGGTGGATGCCGGGGCCACCGCGTCCCTGACGGTGTTCCGCGACGAGGCCGAGCAGCTCGCCGCGCACCGCTCCGGCGTCGTCCGCATTTTGCTGCTCAAGGTGCCCTCGCCCGCGCGCTACGTCCTGGACCATCTCAACAACACGGAGAAGCTGGTCTTCACGCAGAATCCGCACGGCTCGGTCGCGTCGCTGATCGAGGACTGCACCCTGGCGGCCGTGGACAAGCTGGTGCCGGCCGAGTTGCCGTTCACCCGCGAGGCCTTCCTGGACCTTTTCGAGTCGGTGCGTGCCGAGCTGATCGACACGGTGTTCACCGTGACGGCCGTGGTGGAGCGCGTGCTGTCCTCCGCCCGCCGGATCGAAAAGCGGATCAAATCCGCTTCCAGCTTGGCCCTGGTCAACGCGCTCGGCGACATCCGCACGCACCTGGGACAGCTGGTCTATCCCGGTTTCGTCGCGCGGACCGGCTACGCCCAGCTCTCGCAGCTCCCGCGCTACCTGTCCGGCATCGAGAAGCGCCTGGACAAGCTGGAGGCCGGCAACGTGGCGCGGGACAACGTGGCGACGCTCGCGGTCCAGGCGCTCGAGGACGAATACGACGCCGCACTCGAGGCCCTGGTTCCGGGCGCGCGGACACCGGCCTCGCTCGCCAGCGTCAAGTGGATGATCGAGGAACTGCGGGTCAGCCTGTTCGCCCAGGAGCTGGGGACCGCGTTCTCGGTGTCGGAAAAGCGAATCCGCACGGCCCTCCGCGCCGCGGCGAAGGCCTAGCACCGCGGCCTCCCCACCCCGCCCACCTAACCACCGGAAGTGGACATTACCGGGGGTTAGTTAACGGCGGTAATGTCCACTTCGCGGGGTGGGGGCGGGACGGGTCTACTCCGCGGGGATATTGTCCGCGTGGCCGTCCTCGCGCAGCGCCGCGCGGAGGCGGTCGGCGTTCGCGTCGAGACCTCCCGGGTCCGGGTCGCTGTCCGCGCGGGAGAGGTCGAAATCCGCCAGCGAGTTCGTCGGCCACACGTGCACGTGCATGTGGGGCACCTCGAAGCCGGCCACCATGAGGCCGGCGCGTTCGGCCCCGAACACCCGCACCTGCGCGCGGCCGATGATCCGCGCCACCTCAACCACGTGCGCCACCAGCGCCGGTTCCGCGTCCGTCCAGGCGTCGACCTCGCGGCGCGGGACCACCAGCACGTGGCCGTCGGTGATCGGGCCGATGGACAGGAACGCGACGGCGTCGGCGTCCTTCCACACGAACCGGCCGGGCAGCTCCCCGTCGATGATCTTGGTGAAGAGGGTACTCATGCGCCATCACTCCTAGCCTCGGACGACGCCGGCGTGCCCAGCGTCGAGTTGTCCAAAACAAACCTGTACTTCACATCACCCGCGACCATCCGGTCCCAGGCATCGTTGAGCCGGCCGGCCGGCACCACTTCGACGCCCGCCTGGACGTCGTGCGCGGCGCAGAAGTCCAGCATCTCCTGCGTCTCGGCGATGCCGCCGATCATCGAGCCGCCGTAGCGCAGCCGGCGCCGTATCAGTCGCCCCGGGCTCACCGGCGGCATCGGTCCGGCCGGGAGGCCCAATTGCACGAGCGCGCCGTCCAGGCGGAGCGCGGCGAGGTAGGGCTCCAGATCGTGCGGGGCGGCGACCGTGTCCAATATGAGGTCCAGGCTGTCCCTGGCGCCCGCCATTTCGCCGTCTTCCGTGGAGACGACGACGCGGTCCGCGCCCAGTTCGGCGGCCGCCCCGCGCTTCGCGGCGCTGGTGGTGAACACCGTGACCGTGCAGCCCATGGCCTTGGCGATCTTGACCCCCATGTGCCCGAGGCCCCCGAGTCCCACCACCCCGACGGCGTCCCCGGCCTTTGCGCCGAAGTGCCGCAGCGGGGAAAAGGTGGTGATCCCCGCGCAGAGCAGCGGCGCCGCGGCGGCCGGATCGAGCGAGACGGGGATGTTCAGGACAAAGCCCTCGTTGACCACGATGGATGTGGAGTAGCCGCCCTGGGTATATTCGCCGGTGCGGCGGTCGGTCGCCCCGTAGGTGCCGGTGGCGCCGTTTTCGCAGTACTGCTCCAAGCCCCCGCGGCACGCGCCGCACTCGCGGCAGGAATCCACGAGGCATCCGACGCCGACGCGCTGGCCCACGGAGAAGCGTGCGACGGCGGAGCCGACGGCGGCCACCCGCCCGACGATCTCGTGCCCGGGCACGAGCGGGAGTTGGCGTGCGCCCCATTCCCCGCGGGCCGCGTGGACGTCGGAGTGGCAGAGGCCGCAGAAGTCGATGTCGATGACGACGTCGTCCTCCAGGGGCGCGCGACGCGAAATCAAGACCGGCTCCAGCACGCCGCCGGGGGTGGCGACGCCGGAGGCGCCGACCGTCACGGGGGCGGCCGTGCGCAGTTGCGCCATGGCCGAGGGGCTGGGGGGAACGGGACGTCCTGTCATGGTTTGAACCTATACGTCCCGGCGGCGGTCGCGCGAACGCGGTTCGGGTCCGGTGGCGGCGGGCCGCTTCGGATTCGCCTGGTACTGCGACCACGAACCCGGGTAGAGCGCCGCCGGGATGCCCGCCTCGGCCAGGGCCGCGATCTGGTGCGCGGCGGTCACCCCCGAACCGCAGTAGACGGCGACTTCCCCGGCGGCCGGCCCGGCCCCCAGGGACGCGAACCGCCGACGGAGCGCGTCCGCCGGCAGGAACCGGCCGTCGGCGCCCAGGTTCCCCGTCGTCGGTGCGCTCAGGGCGCCGGGGATGTGGCCGGCCCGCGGATCGACCGGTTCGCTGTCGCCGCGGTAGCGGTCGCCGGCTCGCGCATCGAGGAGGATCCCGCGGTCCGGCCATCGTGCCGCCGTCTCTGTGTCGACGACGGGCAGGTGGCCCCAGCCGGTGGTTGCGTCGCCGGCGCTCGGATGCACGTCCCCCGATTCGAGCGGCAGGCCGGCCGCCGTCCAGGCGGACAGGCCGCCGTCGAGCAGGTACGCGTCCCCCACGCCGGCGTGCCGGAGCAGCCACCACGCCCGGGCCGCCGCGAGCCCGCCGGTGGCGTCGTACGCGACGACGGTGTCGCCGTCGCGGACGCCCCACCGCCGGACGGCGACGGCGAAGTCCTCCGGCACCGGCAGCGGATGCCGGCCGGTCTCCGGTCCGCCCGGCGACGCGAGCTCGGTCGCCAGATCCACGTGGACCGCACCCGGGAGGTGCCCCTGAAGGTAGTGCCGTTTCCCGTCGGGATCCCCCAGCGCCCAGCGTACGTCGAGCAACACGGTGCGCTCCGCGCCCGCCATCCGCTCGGACAGCTCGTCCACACCCACCAACGCGCGCATCGCTTCGACCTTTCCTCGGGTTTCCGTCTCCATTCTGCACCCGCCGGCGCAGCGCGCGGCAAGGGCCCGGCGACCGCTGACGCCACGGGTAGGGTGATTCCGTGGACAGCCAGCCGAACCCCGTTTCCCCGCTCCCCCGCCTCACCGGGCGCGCCTGGGTGGACCGGGCCGTCCACCTGATAGACGCAGAGAACAACCGCTCCGCGGACACCCACCTGCACCGGTTGCCGCTCCCGGCGCGGTGGGGCGTGGACCTTTACCTGAAGGACGAGTCGACCCACCGCACCGGCAGCCTCAAACACCGGCTGGCCCGCTCGCTCTTCCTCTACGGCCTCGTCAACGGCTGGATCAATGAGACGACGACGATCGTCGAGGCCTCCAGCGGGAGCACCGCCGTTTCCGAGGCCTACTACGCGAGGCTGCTGGGACTGCCGTTCGTGGCGGTGATGGCGAGGGGGACGTCGGCGGAGAAGATCGCACTCATCGAGGGCTTCGGAGGGTCCTGCGACCTCGTCGACGACCCGGCGTCGGTCTACGCGCGGGCCGAGGAAGTCGCCCGGGCCACGGGCGGGCACTACATGGACCAGTTCACGCACGCGGAGCGGGCCACTGATTGGCGCGGCAACAACAACATCGCCGAGTCCATCTTCTACCAGCTGTCGATGGAACCGCATCCCGTGCCGGAGTGGGTGGTGGTCGGCGCGGGGACGGGCGGCACCAGCGCCACGATCGGGCGCTACGTCCGCTACCACCGGCTCCGGAGCCGGCTCGCCGTCGCCGATCCCGAAGGCTCCGCGTTCCTGCCCTCCTGGCAGGCGTGGCACGACGGCGGCGACCCCCTCGCGGCCGTCGGACGGCCTAGCCGCATCGAGGGCATCGGCCGGGCCAGGCCCGAGCCCAGCTTCATCCCCTCGGTCATCGACCTGGTGCGGGCCGTCCCCGACGGCGCCTCGGTCGCCGCCATGCGCCACCTCGCGACCTGGGGCGGCCTGTCGGCCGGCCCCTCCACGGGAACCAACCTCTGGCTCGCTTGGCAGCTGGTGGCGCGCATGGTCGCCGAGGGGCGGCCCGGCAGCGTGGTGTCCATCCTGTGCGACGGCGGGGAACGTTACGCGGGTTCGCACGGAAATCCCGCGTGGCTGGCACGGGCCGGGATCGACCCCGCCCCCTTCAAGGGGACCATAGAGGCGTTGCTCGAGACCGGCCTCTGGTCGGGACCCGTCGGGCCGCGCCGCGGGAAGCGCGGCTAGAGCTAGACCTCCCGGCTTTCGCCGTCCGCCAGCCGCACGTACTCGGTGCCGTGGAGTCCGCCGATCCGGGACAGGTGTCCGTCGACGAGGCGCAGTCCGACGTCGTTCAGCAGCCCGTCGTGGATCGGGATGGCCGCCTCGGCGCGCACGGAGACCACGAAGTCGATGACCTCCCCGGTTTTGGACCAGGGCGCGTGCGCGGGAACCAGCAGCGTCTCCACGGCGGCGCCGTGGGGGACGGTGAACGAATCGCCGGGGTGGTAGACCCGCTCGTCGACGAGGTAGCCGATGTTCGCGACCATCGGGATGCGCGGATGGATCAGGGCGTGCTGGCCCCCGAAGGTCCTGATCCGGAAACCGGCGACCTCGAAGGCGCCATCCGGTTCGACCGCGTGGATGCGCCCGGCGGCGTCGCCGGCCGCCGCGTGGTGCCGCAGCCGGTCCGCCACGGTGGCCGGAGCGTAAAGGACCGCCGCCGCGTCGGCCGCGAGCAGCGGCAGGACGCGGTCCGCGTCGATGTGGTCGGGATGCTCGTGGGTGACGAGGATCGCGGCGGCCCCCGGCACGGCGGTTTCGACATCGCTGAATGTCCCGGGATCGATCACCAGGACCCTGCCGTCCTTCTCCAACCGCACGCACGCGTGCCCATGCTTGGCGAGTCTCATGGGGCCAGCCTACGCCGGGGGTTTGGCGCCCGGAACGGGCCCCACGGGCGCGCCTTTGCGCTGTTAGGCTTGGATCCCCGGCCGCGCGCCCGCGGTGTGCGCCGGACCGTCCACCAAGCACCAGGAGCCATCCCCGTCATGACGAGCCCCGCCCCCGAAAAGCGCGGCAGCGAACAGCGCGTCACCAAGCAGCGCTTGGCCGTTGCGGCGGCCCTGAAGGAACTCGACGACTTCGTCAGCGCGCAGGACCTGCACCGCCTGCTCCTCGACCGCGGGGACAAGGTCTCGCTGGCCACGGTGTACCGGATCCTCCAGTCCATGGCCGACGACGAACTGGTCGACGTGTTGCGCGCCGCGGAGGGCGAGTCCGTGTACCGGCGCTGCCGCGCCGACCACCACCACCATCACCTGGTCTGCCGAAACTGCGGCAAGGCCGTCGAGGTGGAGGCGCCCGCGGTGGAGACCTGGGCGGCACGCATGGCATCCGAGAACGGCTATACGGCGCCGACACACACGGTCGAGATCTACGGTCTTTGTCCCGCGTGCACGGCGGCGGCGGATGGCCCGCGCGGCTGACCGCGTCCGCACCGCCCGAAAAAACGCGCCGAATTAGGCAGCCGTGGGCGACGCCGTTGCGATGTGCTCGCGCCGTGTGGCGTGCCTGCGCCACGCGATGACCCTGCAGACGGCGTAGATCAGGAACGAAATGGTCGTCACATAGGGGCTGATGGGCAGTCTTCCGGCCAGGGCCAACATGATCCCGCCCACCACACTCGTCATGGCGAACGAGATGCTCAGGAACACCGTCAGCGCCGGCCGCGCGGTGACGCGCAGGGCGGCGGCCGCGGGAGTCACCAAGAGGCTGAGGACGAGCAGCGCGCCGACGATCTGGATCGACAGGGCCACGGCGAGCCCGAGCAGCAACATGAAGGCCACCGAGAGCCGGCCGGCGGGCACGCCGCGCGCGGCGGCAACGACCGGATCCGCGCTGACGAACGTCAGTGGTCGCCAGATGGCGACCAGTCCGGCGACCACGACGACGGCGCAGACCACGAGCAGTCCGAGCTGGACGTCGTCGACCGCCACGATCTGTCCCGTCAACAGGCCGAATTTGTTGGCGCTTCTGCCCTCGTAGAGCGCCAGGCAGAGGATGCCCAGGCCCAGGCCGAACGGCATCATCACGCCGATGATGGAGTTCCGGTCCTTGGCGCTCGCGCCCAGGAGTCCGAGCACCAGTGAGGCGACAATGGAACCCGCGATCGAGCCGAACACCACGTTGGCCCCGATGAGCAGGGCGAATGCCGCGCCCGCGAAGCTCAGCTCGGCGATGCCGTGCACGGCGAACGCCATGTCGCGCATCATGATGAACACGCCGATGAGCCCCCCGACCAGCCCGAGCACGGCCCCGGCGACGATCGAGTTGGACACGAGCGGCAGGATCTCGCCGTAGTTCTCGAAGCTGAAGACCGTGCGGAGGAATTCGTTGGTGTCCACGGGTCTCAGGCGTCCTCTCCGTGGTGGTGGGCGACGGCGTCGGGAATTCCGACGACGACGATGCGCCCGTTGCTGTGGAAGACGTCCACGGGACTGCCGTAGAGCTCCGACAGGACCTCGCTGGTCATCACCTCGTGGGGTGCTCCGATGTGGAATTTGCCCCCGGCCAGGTAGAGCACCCGGTCGACGTACTGCAGGATGGGATTGATTTCGTGCGTGACGAAGACCACGGCGCTTCCCTGGTCGCATGCCTGCCGGTGGATCAGCGACGAGACCGCCTGCTGGTGGTGCATGTCCAGGGACAACAGCGGCTCGTCGCAGAGCAGTAGTCGCGGGTTGTCTGCCAGCGCCTGCGCGGCGCGGAGCCGCTGCTGTTCGCCGCCGGAGAGCACTCCCACAGGGCGGTCGGCGTAGTCCGTCGCGCCGACCTTCTCCAACAGTCCATCGACGCGCCGTGCCAACGACTTGCGGCTGGAGAGCCGGGGGCCCCATCGGTGGCCGTCGATGCCGAGGGCCACGAGGTCGCGCGCGCGCAGGGGTGTGTCCTCGGGGAAGCCCTTCTGCTGTGGAATCGTGCCGATGAGTCGGGACCCCCGGCTGGCGGGGCGACCGGAGACCTCCACGGTGCCTGCCGAGAGTTCCTGGAGGCCAAGCAACACCCGCAAGAGGGTGGTCTTGCCGGATCCGTTGGGTCCGAGGACCGCCAGGAATTCCCCCGGGGCGACGTCGAGATCGAGTCCTTCCCACAGGGTCCGGCGTCCGAAACTCAACCGTGCCCCGCGCAACCGGAGGGCGGGTCCGGCTGCGGGTAAATCAGCCGTCAAGTGCCGCCGCCAGGGCCTCGGCATTGGACATCATCCAGGACACGTAATCGGTACCTTCCGGCAGGGTCTCGGTGAATTCGACGACGGGGACACCCGCGGACTCCGCGGCGCTGCGCACGGATTCCGTCTGGGGTCCCGCGGTCTGCGGGTTGTATGCGAGGACAGCATACCCACCATCGGCCAGGCCGTCGCGCAGTTCCCGCAGCAGCGCGGGGGAAACGTCGTCGCCCTGTTCGATTGCCTCGCTGAATCCCTGCGGGGTTCCGTCCTCGAGGCCGGCCTCGAGGAGCAGGTAGTAGGGAACGGGCTCGGTCATGGCGAATTTCTTGCCGGAGGTCGCCTCGGCCAACGATGCGATGCGGTCCTCGACCGGCTTCAGCGACGCGACGAAGTCTTCCGCGTTCGCTTCGAAGTCTTCCGCGTTCTCCGGCTGGGACTCACCGAGTCGATGGGCGATCTCCCCGGCAACGGCGGCGACCGTGTGGACGTCGTACCAGACGTGCTCGTTGCCGGCGGCGTGGTCGTGGCCGTCGTCGTCGGCAGGGGTTTCCTCTTCGGAGTGGGAGCTCTCGTCCTCACCCGCGTGGTCGTCGTGACCGGCCTCGGACTCGCCCTCGTGCGCGCCTTCGGCATGGTCGACGGCGGCGACCACGGCATTCTCGTCCATGTCCAGGTCCTTGGTCAGGACGTCGATGAACTGGTCGTATCCGCCGCCGTTGGCGATCACCAGGTCGGCCTTCGAGATGGCCAACTTGTCCTGGGCCGTCGCCTCGTAGGAGTGCGGATCCTGCGACGTCTTGTCGATGATCGCGGTGACCTCGACCCCGTCCCCTCCGACGGCGCGCGCGATGTCGGCGTACACGCTCGTGGAAGCCACGACGGCGAGAGTCCCTTCCGCGGATTCTTCGGCGGGTTCAGTGGCGCAGCCCGCGAGGACGAGGGATGCCAGGGCGGTGACTGACAGGAGGACGCTCGGCCGCATGGGAATGCCTTTCGGATGACGCGTGGTAGGGCCAAACGGCCCATCCCAGTCTAACTCAAATGCGATTCATTTGCATTATCGCCGCTGCCATTGGTCCGTCTCAGGCCCTGGGATTGGGTGGCGTCGCGGATCTCCCCCACGAGCTGCTCCAACACATCCTCGAGAAACAGGACGCCGCGTGTCGTCCCCGAGACGTCGTTGACTCGGGCCAGGTGGGAGCCGGTCCGCTGCATGACCGCCAGCGCGTCCTCGATCTCGTCGTCGAGGGCGAGGTTGGCGAGCGTCCTGAGTTTGGTCACCGGTATCGGCTCGTCGTAGCGTGCGGGCGGGATGTTCATGACGTCCTTGAGGTGGAGGTAGCCCAAGAGCTCGCCGTCCTCGTCGAGGATGACGAACCGGGAGAACCCCGTGCGGCCCACCGCCCGCTCGAACTTCGACGGCGTCGTGCTCGGCGGCAGCGACACGAGCTCGTCGAGGGTCACCATGATGTTGCCCGCCGTGTGTCCGGAGAACTCCAGGGCCCCGGAAAGCAGGCCGCTCTCGTCCTTCACCAAGCCATGACGGGTGGACTCCTGAACGATCGACTGCACCTCTTCGAGCGTGAACGACGACGTCACCTCGTCCTTGGCCTCGACCCGCATCAGCCGCAGGGCGCGGTTCGCGATCCAGTTCAGGGACGCCACCACCGGGTGGACCAGCTTCGAGATCCACAGCAGGGGCGGAGCGAGGACCAGGACCGCGCGGTCCGCGACACTGACCGAGATGTTCTTCGGCACCATCTCCCCGAACGTCACGTGCAGGAAGGTGACGATGGCCAGTGCCAGGACGAACGCCGTCGTGTCGGCCACCGCGTGGGGAACGCCGACGGACTCCAACGGCGCCGCGAAGAGATGGTGGATGGCGGGCTCCGCCACGTTGAGGATCAACAGCGAACACACCGTAATCCCCAACTGGCACACCGCGAGCATGAGCGACACGTTTTCCATGGCCCTCAGGGCCGTTCGCGCGGAGGCGCTTCCGGCGTCCGCCAGCGGCTCGATCTGGCTGCGCCGCGCCGTCATCACGGCGAACTCGGCGGCCACGAAGAACGCGTTGCCCATAAGAAGCACCACCAACCAGACGATGCCGGCCCAGTCGCTCATCGGACCTCCTCCGCCGTCGGACCGTCGATGTGCGCGGAGGAACCGCGCTCCGGCCGGAAGCTCACGCGTTCCACGCGGCGTCCGTCCATGCGCTGGACTTCCAGTTGGCCGGTACCCGTTGCGACCGTGTCTCCGACGGTGGGAATCCTGCCGAGCTCGCTCATGAGGTAGCCCCCGACCGTCTCGTAGGATGCGTCGTCGGGAATGTGGAGTCCGGGAACCTGGTCCCTCAGCTCGTCCGGGCGAAGCAGCCCCGGGAAGTACCAGTCGCCCGAGGCCGACTGCAGGACGCCGGGTTTGGTGCGGTCGTGCTCGTCGACCACCTCTCCGACGATCTCCTCCACGAGGTCCTCCAACGTGACCATGCCGGCAGTGCCGCCGTATTCGTCCAAGACCATGGCCACCTGGAGATTGGCTTCCCGCAGGTCGGAGATGAGCGAGTTCAGGTGGACGGTCTCGGGCACGGAGACGATGTCCGTCATGATGTTCCCGGCAACCAGGCCGCCACGCTTGCACCGCGGCACGGCGACGGCCTTCTTGATGTGGCAGACGCCGAGGACGTCGTCGGCCGAATCCCCGATTACGGGAAACCGCGAATAGCCGGTCCGGCGGGCCGTTTCGATCACCTCGGTCAGCGGGTCGTCGTTGCGAACCGTCTCCATCCGGATGCGCGGGGTCATCACATCCGCCGCGGACCGCTCGGAAAAGCGCAGCGTTCGCGAGAGGAAGTTGGCGGTGTCCGGGTCCAGGGTCCCCATGTCCGCCGAACGACGCACCAGGGAGGCCAGCTCGGCCGGGCTCCGCGCCCCCGAGATCTCCTCTTTGGCCTCGAGGCCCACGAGGTGCAGGACCCGGTTGGAGAAACCGTTGAGCAGGACGATGGCCGGCCTGAAAATGGCCGTGAAGACGAGCTGCGGACGCGCCACATGCCTGCCGATGGCGAGCGCCTCGGCGATGGCCAGGTTCTTGGGGATCAGTTCACCCAGCACCATCGAGAAGAGCGTGGCCAAGATCATGGCCACGATCAGCGAGGTGGGGGCGGACGCGTTGCCGAATCCGGCCGCGGCCAGCACGGGCGTTAGGAGCTTGCCCACGGAGGGCTCCATCACGTAACCGGTGAGCAACGTGGTCAGCGTGATGCCGAGCTGGCAGGAAGAGAGCTGTGTCGACAGGGACTTGAGGCAACGCATCAGGGGAACCGCGGCCTTGTCGCCGGAGTCGACGGCCCGCTGGACCGTGGATTGGTCCAAGGCAACCAGCGAGAATTCGACGGCGACGAAGAAACCGGTGCCCAGAATGAGAACGAGGCCGCTCAGGAGCAGCAACCACTCCATCTAGCGGGCCACCGCCCTAGGCGCGCCGATGTGCGGCGGCGGAGTCTGGGAACCCGGTCTGGAGGGCTCCGTCGGTGACTCGGATGGCGTGCGGGAGGCAATGTGTGGAATGCCGGCGCTGCGCCCTGGGGCGGCTGGCCGGCACGGTGAATGGCTGTCCATGAGGCCCCCAGTCTACAGAACAACCGCTGGTCGCGGGGCCGCGCGGGGACTGGGGAAACGCACGGCGGCAGATTCGCAACGGCCGGCGGAAAGTCACTAGACTGGCCGGAGGCCTAGGACTATGTCGTCGTGCAGTCCTGGCCCATGGGCTACAAGCGACGAGGCAACCAGGGAAGAGGCGTCACCGTGCCAGAACAACCACACCACCGACTGACCGAGGAATTCGGCGGAAACGAGTGGCTTGTCGACGAGCTGTACCAGCAGTTCCTCCGAGACAAGAACTCCGTCGACAAGAAGTGGTGGGACATTTTCGAGTCCTTCGGCGGCACGGATTCCCCGCGCCAGGCCCAGCCGAACAACGCACCGGCTCAGCAGGCGCCGGCGAAGCCGGCCGACGCGGCGCCCGCAGCGAAGAAGGCCACGCCCCGTTCGGCGACCGACGCGCGCGTCGTGAACGCAACCGGCACCGGCGCCAACTCGTCCGCCGAGTCTTCCGAGCCCGCGACCACGGCGGCCGGCAAGAGCCTTCCCGCCGAAGCCCCCAAGGACCAGAGCAAGGCCGCGCCCAAGACCCAGCCCATCCCCGCGGAACTGCCGAAGTCCGCCTCGGCGTCCGCCGCGACGGAAGAGGACAAGTCCACTCCCCTGCGTGGCCCCGCCAAGGCCATCGCGACCAACATGGAGCAGAGCCTCACCGTCCCGACGGCAACCACCGTGCGTGCAGTGCCAGCCAAGGCCCTGATCGACAACCGGGTGGTCATCAACAACCACCTCGCCCGCGCCCGTGGCGGCAAGGTCTCCTTTACGCACCTCATCGGCTTCGCCGTCATCCGCGCCCTGAAACTCTTCCCCTCGCAGAACGTCACGTACGCGGAGGTCGACGGCAAGCCCTTCGCCGTCCAGCCCGCCCACGTCAATTTCGGCATCGCCATCGACATGCCGAAGCCGGACGGCACGCGGATGCTGGCCGTGCCGAACATCAAGAAGGCCGAGAACCTGAACTTCTCGGAATTCTGGAACACCTACGAGGACCTCATCAAACGGGCCCGCAACAACAAGCTGACGGCGGACGACTACGCCGGCACCACGGTTTCGCTGACCAACCCCGGCGGCATTGGCACCGTCCACTCCGTTCCGCGCCTTTCCAAGGGCCAGGCGACGATCGTGGGCGTCGGCGCCCTCGAGTACCCGGCGGAGTTCCGCGGCGCGAGCGAGAAGACGGTCGCCATCCAGGGCATCGGCAAGATCATCACGCTGACCTCCACCTACGACCACCGCGTGATCCAGGGTGCGGGCTCGGGCGAGTTCCTGCGCCTGGTGGAGTCGCTCCTCCTGGGCGAACGGGGCTTCTACGACGAAATCTTCGAGGCCCTGCGCATTCCCTATGAGCCCGTGCGTTGGACGGTCGACAACCAGGTCGACGTCGAACTGCAGGTCAACAAGATCGCGCGCATCCAGCAGCTCATTCACGCCTACCGCGTGCGCGGCCACCTCATGGCCGACACCAACCCCCTCGAATACGTCCAGCGCCGCCACCCGGACCTCGACATCCAGACCTACGGCCTGACCCTGTGGGATCTGGACCGCGAATGGGTCACCGGAGGGTTCGGCGGGGAACCGCGTCTCCCGCTGCGCAAGATTCTCGGCGTCCTGCGCGACGCCTACTGCCGCACCACCGGCATCGAATACATGCACATCCAGGATCCGGAGGAGCGCGACTGGTTCCAGACCGAGCTGGAGCACGAGTACTCCAAGCCGACACGCGAGGAGCAGCTGCGCGTCCTGAGCAAGCTGAATGCCGCCGAGGCCTTCGAGACGTTCCTCCAGACCAAGTTCGTCGGCCAGAAGCGCTTCTCGCTCGAGGGCGGGGAATCGTTGATCCCGCTGCTGGACGGGATCATTTCCGACGCCGCCGACGACGGTCTCGACGAGGTCGCGATCGGTATGGCGCACCGCGGCCGCCTGAACGTTCTCACCAACATCGCGGGCAAGACCTACGCGCAGGTCTTCCGCGAGTTCGAGGGTACCCAGGATCCCCGCAGCGTCCAGGGTTCCGGCGACGTGAAGTACCACCTCGGCACGGAGGGGAAGTTCGTCTCCGACCGCGGAAACGAGACGAAGGTGTACCTGGCCGCGAACCCTTCGCACCTCGAGGCCGTCGATTCGGTCCTGGAGGGCATCGTCCGCGCCAAGCAGGACCGCCTCGACCAGGGCGACGAGGGCTTCGGAGTCCTGCCCCTGCTCGTGCACGGCGACGCCGCGTTCGCCGGCCAGGGCGTGGTGGCGGAGACGCTCAACCTCTCCCAGTTGCGCGGTTACCGCACCGGCGGCACGATCCACGTCGTCGTGAACAACCAGGTCGGCTTCACCACCTCACCGACCGCCTCGCGCTCCTCCGTCTACTCGACGGACGTCGCGAAGATGGTCCAGGCACCTGTGTTCCACGTGAACGGCGATGATCCCGAGGCCGTGGTCCGCGTGGCCCAGTTCGCTTTCAAATACCGCCAGAAGTTCCACAAGGACGTCGTGATCGACATGGTCTGCTATCGGCGCCGTGGACACAACGAGGGCGACGACCCGTCGATGACGCAGCCGATGATGTACAACCTCATCGAGGCCAAGCGCTCCACCCGCAAGCTATACACCGAGGCCCTCGTCGGCCGCGGCGACATCACGCAGGAGGAAGCGGACCAGGCCCTGCGCGACTACCAGGAACGCCTGGAGCGTGTCTTCTCGGAGACGCACGCCGCCCAGACCTCCCCCATCCCGGTCATCAGCTCGGACGGCACCACGGTGCACGACCTCGAGCTGCCGACGTCGCAGCTCGACGACGAGTCGACGCCGTCGCGCACCGAAACCGCCATCACGCCGGAGACCCTGAGCAGGATCGGCGCCGCGCACACGCAGATCCCCGACGGCTTCACGGTGCACCCGAAGCTGAAGGCGCTGCTGGAGCGGCGCGAGCAGATGTCCCGCGAAGGCGGCATCGACTGGGGCTTCGCCGAGCTCGCCGCGTTCGGCTCGCTCTCCATGGAAGGCGTACCCGTCCGGCTTGCCGGCCAGGACTCGAGGCGCGGTACGTTCGTCCAGCGCCACGCCGTTTTCCACGACCGCGCCAACGGCAACGAGTGGATGCCGCTGCACCACCTGTCCGACGACCAGGCAAAGCTGTGGATCTACGACTCGCTGCTGTCCGAATACGCGGCGATGGGCTTCGAATACGGATACTCCGTGGAACGGCCGGACGCCCTCGTCCTCTGGGAGGCGCAGTTCGGGGACTTCGTCAACGGCGCCCAGACGGTCATCGACGAGTTCATCTCCTCCGCCGAGCAGAAGTGGGGCCAGCGCTCGTCGCTGGTGCTGATGCTCCCGCATGGCTACGAGGGTCAGGGCCCGGACCACTCGTCGGCCCGCATCGAGCGTTTCCTCCAGATGTGCGCGGAGGACAACATGGTGGTCGCCAACCCGTCCAACGGCGCCAACCACTTCCACCTGCTGCGCCGGCAGGCCTACGCGCGGCCGCGCCGGCCGCTGATCATCTTCACGCCGAAGCAGCTACTGCGGCTCAAGGCCGCGGCCTGCACGGTGGAGGACTTTACGGAGGGCCGCTTCCAGCAGGTCATCCCTGATACCGCCGGACTCGACGCCAAGAAGGTGGACCGGGTGGTGCTCGTTTCGGGGCGCCTGTACTACGACCTCGAGTCGGCGCGCCGTAAGGCCGCGGACGAGAAGACGGCAATCGTCCGCGTCGAGCAGCTGTACCCGCTGCCGGCGGAGGAGATCGCCGCCGAGTTGGCCAAGTACCCCAACGCGGATGTGCTCTGGGCGCAGGACGAGCCGGCGAACCAGGGCCCGTGGCCCTTCATCGGACTCAACCTTGCGCCGGAACTGGACCGCGATATCCGGCTCGTGTCCCGGACGGCTTCCGCCGCGACGTCGACCGGTTCGCACAAGCGGCACGACGTCGAGCAGTCCCAGTTGCTGCAGCAGGCCTTCGGTCGGGGCTAGACCCGATCCGCGAACGCGAGCAGATCCAGCGGGCGGGGCGGATTCCGTCCCGCCCGCATGCCGTACCCGGGTGGCCGCCGCGAGGCGTCCCCAACCGCCAAGAGAGGTCCTTCGTGCAACAACGCATCATCCGCATAGCGGCAGTAGGCAACGAGCTGTTGGCCGGACACGGCGATCCACGTGCGTTGGGGTGGTACGGACGCGTCCTGGCGCGCACAGCGGCCGACGACGTGCGTCTGGAGAGCTACACCCTTGCCAGTCCCGACGAGGGCACCGAGGTACTGGCACAGCGTTGGCTGGAGGAAGCCGGGCGTCGCTTCGGGGACGGGTGCGATAACCGCTTGGTTGTCGCGCTCTCGGACTTCGATCTCGACGTTGGTCTCTCCACCGCCCGGAGTCGGCTCAACCTTGCCAACATTCTCGACGCCGCGTCCCAGCTCAGCATCAAGGCCCTCGTCGTCGGCCCCACCCCAGGGCTGGATACCGAGCGCAACACCCGATTGGCCGAGCTGTCCGCCGCGTACGGCGACGTGGCGTCCCGGCGCCATCATGCCTTTGTGGACACCTTCGGCCCGCTGCAGAACCACGAGCAGTGGCGCAGTGACCTGGCCGCGAACGGGGGGCTCCCCGGGCAGGCGGGCCACGGACTGGTGGCTTGGTTGGTGCTACACCGCGGCTGGCACAAGTGGCTGGAGCTCCCGGAGCCCGCCGCCGCGGGTTGATTGCGCACGCATGCCGGTTAGGCCACCCCACCGGCGTGTGGGAGACTGGGACGCAGTTCTTTTTGATCTAAGTAAGGAGGCAGCTATGAGCAAGCGAGCACGCAAGCGTCGTGACCGTAAGCGTGGCGGCGCAAACCACGGTAAGCGCCCCAACACCTAAACGGTTCGGTAAGCGAAAGGGTCCGTCTCCCACTGGGAGACGGACCCTTTTGCCGCGCGGGGCGGTTACCACCGCCCCTACGCGTGGCCGGACTCGACGCGAATCTCGCTGATGCGGCCCATGATCCGCGACTTCAGGGTCTGGGGGGCAACCTCCTGGCAACTGCGCCGAACCACGGAGCGGATGATGCACTCAAGGTCGTATTCGTGCGCGCACTCCTTGCAGTGTTCGAGGTGGTCCTTGACCTCGTTGAGATCCTCGAGCGACAGCGCGCCGTCCAGGTATTCGTAAAGTCGGACGATCCGCTTATCGTCGCAGTCGCCCAGCGATTGACAATCGCCCATTAGTTTTCCTCCTGTGGGGCCGCCGCGGAGCGGCCACCCGTTGGTTTCCTTTTGCCGAGCCCACGTTCGGCGGCGTAGTCGGCCAGCAACTCGCGTAGCTGCTTGCGTCCCCGGTGCAGGCGCGACATCACGGTTCCCATGGGGATCCCGAGGATCTCGGCGACCTCCTTGTAGGCGAACCCCTCGACGTCCGCGAAGTAGACGGCGAGGCGGAACTCCTCAGGGATCGACTGCAGCGCGTCCTTGACGTCGGAGTCGGGCAGATGGTCCAGGGCCTCGGCCTCCGCCGAACGCAGGCCGGTCGGCGTGTGCTCCGCCGCCTGCGCCATCTGCCAGTCCTCGACGTTGTCGGTATTGGCGCGCAGCGGTTCGCGCTGGCGCTTGCGGTAAAGGTTGATGTAGGTGTTCGTGAGGATCCGGTAGAGCCAAGCCTTCAGGTTCGTACCGGGCTTGTACTGGTGGAACGCCGAATAGGCCTTCGTGTACGCCTCCTGGACGAGATCCTCGGCATCGCTGGGGTTCCGCGCCATGCGCATGGCGGCGGAAAACAGCTGGTCGACATACTGCATGGCGTCGCGTTCGAAACGCTCCCGCCGCTGCTCTTCGGTCTCTGCTCCGTCTGGCACCATCTCGGTGCTCTGGCTGCTCTCGGTCATCACGCCCCAGTCTACGCCGGACGCCGTGCCGGGCACGGCGGGAGCTTCCTCCGTCAGTGTCGCCATAGGCGCGTCTCCTTTCAGTCGCGGAACACACGCCGCAACCGGACGCCGGGCTCGTTCCACACCTGCTCATCACAACAGCCGGATCAGTGCCGGTATTCCCCGCAACGGGCCCGCCGGCAAGGAAAAAGTGCAAGACTAGGTGCAGCGAAAACGCACCCGACGATCCCGGAGGTACACATGTCTCTCGTCCGCCTGATTGCCCGTCCCCTGTTGGCCTCAAGCTTCGTGTGGTCGGGGTTGGAACGCCTGCGCAAGCCGAACGAATCGGGCGAGCGGCTCCAGCCGGGGCTGCGACGCATCTCCACGGTCGTCCCGCAGCTCCAGCAGTTCGCGGATCAGCCCGCCGCGGTCGCCCGCGTGGTCGGCGGCGTGCAGGTCGTCGCCGGACTCCTGTTTGCCCTCGGCCGCTTCCCGCGCCTGTCCGCCTCGCTCCTCGTGGGCGCCTCCGCGTTGGCCTCGTTCGAGGACTCCTCCGATTCGGCCAACGGCGCCAAGTCGGCGTCGCGCCTTCGCAACGCCTCCCTCGCGGGCGGGATCCTCTTGGCATCCGTCGACACGGCCGGCCAACCCTCGCTCGCCTGGCGCGCCCAGCACCTGACGGCCGACGCCCGCAAGCACCTGGCGAAGACCAACCGCGACCTCGGACGAACCGTCCAGCGCACCACCGCCGAGGCGCGGAAAACCGCAGGAGGGGTGATCGGCCACTAGGCCCGACCCGCATGACGATTTCCGCCAGCTCAGCCCCCTCCACACCCGCTCCCTGGCCCGCCCCCCGGGCCGCGGCTCCCGTCGACGCGACGCTGCGCGTTCCGGCATCGAAGTCGCTGACCAACCGCTACCTGGTGCTTGCCGCCGTGGCGTCGGGACCGAGCCGACTTCGCGCGCCGCTGCATTCGCGGGATTCCGTCCTGATGGTCAGCGCACTGCGGTCACTCGGGGCGAGAATCGAAGAGGTCGCCGGCGATGACGACCGCTTCGGCCCGGATCTGGTGGTCCACCCGATCTCGCCCGGCGCTGATTTGGGGAGCGTCCACGTGGATTGTGGCCTCGCCGGCACCGTGATGCGATTCGTGCCCCCGCTGGCGGCGATGACGGGTTCCACGGTTTCCTTCGACGGAGACGACCACATGCGCAAGCGCCCCATAGGTGCGGTGCTCGGCGGACTGCGGGACCTCGGAATCGACGTCGCCGACGGCGGCCGCGGTAGCCTGCCGTTCACGATCGCGGGCACCGGCCGGGTCCGCGGCGGACACGTGGTGATTGACGCCAGCGGCTCGTCCCAATTCGTTTCGGCACTGCTTCTCGTGGCCTCGCGTTTCGGCGAAGGTCTCCACCTCGAGCATGCCGGAAACCCGGTGCCGAGCCTGGACCACATCCGTATGACGGTGGAAGTGCTTCGCAGCGTGGGCGTCGAGGTGGACGACTCCGTGCCCAACCACTGGGTGGTCTCCCCCGGGCCCGTCGCGGCCTTCGATCGCAGGATGGAGCAGGACCTGTCCAATGCGGGCCCCTTCCTGGCCGCGGCGCTGGCCACGGGCGGGACGGTCCGGATCCCCGACTGGCCGGAACCCACCACCCAGGTCGGCGACGCCTGGCAGTCGATCCTCGCGCGGATGGGGGCCTCCGTGGAGCTGAGCGACGGAACGCTCACGGTCCGCGGCGGCGGACGGATCAAGGGTATCGACCTCGCCGACGCCTCGGAACTCGCCCCCACCGTGGCCGCGCTGTGCGCACTGGCCGACGGCGAATCGCGCCTGACCGGCATCGCCCACCTCAGGGGCCACGAGACCGACCGGCTCGCCGCTCTGGTCACGGAGATCAACAACCTCGGTGGCGACGCAGAGGAGACTCCCGACGGTTTGGTCATCCGCCCGCGGCCGCTACACGGCGGCCTGTTCCGCACCTACGCGGACCACCGCATGGCGACCGCGGGTGCGATCATCGGCCTGGCCGTGGAAGGCGTCGAGGTCGAGGACATCGGTGCCACCTCCAAGACCATGCCCGAGTTCCCCGAGTTGTGGAGCGCCCTCGCCGCTACGGCGGACCGGGGCTGAGCATGGGGCGCGACGCCTACGAGTGGGACGAATCGGATGTCCGCATCCGTCCGAACAAGAAGGGGTCCAAGCCGCGCACCAAGGACCGCCCCGCCTACGATGACGCGGTGATCGGCCGCATCGTCACTGTCGACCGGGGACGCTACACGGCCATTCTCGACGAGGACACGGACGCCGAGCGGATCGTCGTCGCGGCCCGCGCGCGCGAACTGCGCCGCTCTCCCGTGGTGCCCGGGGATTTCGTCGCGTTGGTTGGCGACACCAGTGGTTCACCGGACAGCTTGGCCCGCTTGGTGCGTATCCAAGACCGGGAGACCGTCCTGCGCCGCAGCGCCGACGACACGGATCCCGTGGAGCGGGTCGTCGTGGCCAATGCCGACCAGTTGGTGATCGTGGTCGCCGCCGCGAACCCCGAACCCCGCACCGGATTCATCGACCGTGCCCTGGTCGCCGCGTACGACGCAGGAATCGAACCGGTCCTGTGCGTCACCAAGGCCGATGTCCGGGATCCGGGAGCGCTCTTGGAGAACTACCGGCATCTCGAGCTCGAGGTGGTGGTGAGCAGGTCCGCCGGCGACTCGGCGACCGGAATCGACGCGCGGTCGGCCGACGGTCTGTCCGCGCGGCTGGAAGGGGCGGCCGTCGAGCGGCTCCACGAACTCCTGGCCGGAAAGGTCAGCGTGGTGCTGGGCCACTCCGGTGTCGGCAAGTCAACACTCGTCAACGCGTTGACCGGGGCGCAGCGCGCCACGGGTGGCGTCAACGCGGTGACCGGTCGGGGTCGCCACACGTCGTCCTCCGCGATCGCCCTGCGGGTCGGGGACGCGCCCGCCGGAACATGGATTATCGACACCCCCGGAATCCGTTCGTTCGGACTGGCGCTGGTGGACGCGGACAACATCCTCGACTCGTTCCCGGACCTGTTCCCCGCCTCCGCCGATTGCCCCCGGGGTTGCACGCATGCCGCCGATGCCGTGGGATGCGCCCTCGACGCGTGGGTGGTCCGGGCCGAGGCGGACCCGTCCGCACCGGCCAGGCTTGCCTCGCTGCGCCGGCTGCTCGGCGCCGAAGACAAGGCGGAGGCCAAACAGCTCGGAGCCGTCTAGCACCACGGGCGGCGGCGGCGCCTGCGGTAGGTTGGAGGGCATGAACCGCGATGTTATGAACTACAACGATGACCTGCGACTGGCCCACGTCATCGCGGATTCGGTGGATTCCCTGACCATGTCCCGCTTCAAGGCGATGGACCTGAAGGTGGACACGAAACCCGACCTCACCCCCGTGACGGACGCCGATCGCGCGGCCGAGGAAGCCATCCGAAGCCACCTGTCCCGGGCCCGGCCGCGGGACGCGGTGCTCGGAGAGGAGTTCGGCAGCACCGGACACGGTCCCCGCCGCTGGGTGATCGACCCGATCGACGGCACCAAGAGCTTCGTGCGCGGTGTGCCCGTGTGGGCCACGCTCATCGCGCTGCTGGACGAGGGACGCCCCGTCGTCGGCCTGGTCTCCGCGCCCGCGCTGGGCCGGCGCTGGTGGGCGGCCGAGGCGATGGGCGCCTACACCGGCAAGTCCCTTGCCGCCGCGAGCCGTCTCCAGGTGTCCGACGTCGGCGCGCTGGCCGACGCGTCGCTGTCCTATTCCAGCCTCGGGGGGTGGCGGGACCGTGGACAGCTGGACCAGATGCTCGAACTCCACGACTCGGTGTGGCGCACCCGCGCCTACGGCGACTTCTGGTCGTACTGCCTCGTCGCCGAGGGAGCCGTGGACATCGCCTGCGAACCCGAGCTCAACCTCCACGACATGGCGGCGCTGGTGCCCATTGTGACCGAGGCGGGCGGACGCTTCACGTCCCTCGAAGGCGAGGACGGCTGCTTCGGCGGAAACGCGTTGGCGACCAACAACAAGCTGCACGAATCCGCACTGGCCATCTTCGAGCGCGGCTAGGGGCACGCTGCCCCGGAATCTGCACCGTCCGCGCGCCGTCTGGCGCGCGGACTTTTTTTCGCGAGTTGCGTCAAACGCGCCCCTGCGGGCAATATTCAGCCATGGCTAAAAATCGTCACCGTCGCCCACTTCCGTGCGCGTGAACAACCCCGGACACTGCACGCCTCCGCGGCGATTCGCCGCGGCGTTGACGATAGCGTGCGTCTTGGTGCTCGTTGCCTGTTCGGCGCCCGCTTCGTCGGAGACCGGAACCGAGAAACCCGTGGTCCTGACCACCTTCAGCGTGTTGGCGGACCTGGTGCGCCAAGTCGGAGGCGACCGCGTGGAGGTGCTGTCCATCACGAAACCCGGCGCGGAGATCCACGGCTACGAACCCACCCCGTCCGATCTCGTGCGAATCCACGAGGCCGATCTGGTGCTGGACAACGGCCTCGGGCTGGAACGCTGGTTCGGCCGGTTCGTCCGCGACCTCGAAGTTCCCCATGCGGTTCTGTCCGCCGGGGTGGACCCGGTGGACATCGCCGCCGGCGCGTACTCGGGACGGCCCAACCCGCATGCCTGGATGTCCCCCGTGCAGGCACGGACCTACGTCGACAACGCCGAAAAGGCATTGGCCCGGCTGAGCCCCGAGGACACCGACTATTTCGCCCGCCGCGCCGACGCGTTTCGCGGCAAGCTCAGGGACCTCGAGCGCCGCACGCGCGCAGGCGTCGCCAACAACCCGCACGCCGCCCTCGTCACGTGCGAGGGCGCGTTCTCCTATCTGGCCCGCGATCTCGACCTGGAGGAGCACTTCCTGTGGCCGGTCAACTCGGATGCCGAGGGAACGCCCCGCCAGATCCGCGAGCAGATTGAATTCGTGAAGGACAAGAAGGTTCCGGCGGTTTTCTGCGAATCCACGATCAACCCGGCGGCACAGGAACGAGTCGCCCAAGAGGCGGGCGTTTCCCTGCGCGGACCCCTGTACGTCGATTCGCTTTCCGGACCCGAGGGGCCGGTCCCCACGTTCCTGGACCTGCTGAACCACGATCTGGACCTGATTCTGGAAGGACTCGACCATGCCCCTGCCAATAGCTGAACCCCCTGAGGCGGCCATCCACGTGGCCGGGCTGGGGGTCAAATACGGTAGCACACGCGCCTTGGAGGGAGTCGACTTCAGCCTCCCGGCCGGAGAGCTGTGCGGTCTGGTGGGCGTCAACGGGAGCGGAAAGTCGACACTGTTCAAGGCGCTCATGGGCCTGGTCTCCCCCTCGAACGGAACGGTCCGGCTCTTCGGCCTCGCACCGGCCCGTGCCCGCAAGGAAGGTCGCATCTCCTACGTCCCGCAGGCGGAAGCGGTCGACTGGACCTTTCCGGTCAGCGTCCGGGACGTCGTCATGATGGGACGCTACGGATACATGGGGCGCTCACGCAGGCCCTCCGCCGTCGACCGGGACGCAGTCGACGAAGCGCTGGAGCGCGTGGACCTGGCAGGTTCGGGCGGCCGCCAGATCGGCGAACTGTCCGGCGGACAGCGCAAGCGTGCCTTCGTCGCCCGCGGCATCGCGCAGGACGCGGACCTCATGCTGCTCGACGAACCGTTCGCCGGCGTCGACGTCGGTTCGGAACGCCTGATCAGCGCCCAGCTGGAGATATTGCGCGGAGCCGGCCGAACCATCCTCATGTCCACCCACGACCTGGCCGGAGTCCCCAAATTGTGCACCCACGCCCTTCTACTGCACCGTAGGGTCCTCGCCAGCGGCCTACCGGACGACGTCCTCACGGACGCCAACCTCGCGCTCGCCTTCGGTTCCGACGGGCGCGAGGGCGAACAGTGAATCCGGTGGCATGGCTCGTCGAGCCGTTCGGCTACGGGTTCATGACGAATGCCTTGGCCGTCACCCTCGCCGCGGCGCTGGTGTGCTCGGTTTTGTCCTGCTGGCTGGTGCTCATGGGCTGGTCCCTGATGGGCGACGCCATCTCCCACGCGGTGCTGCCCGGGGTCGCCCTCTCCTATCTGGTGGGCGTGCCGTTCGTTGTCGGGGCGTTGGTCTTCGGGCTCGGCGCCGTCTATCTCATCGGCGGACTGCGGGCGACCACGAAACTGAAGTCGGACACCGCCACCGGCGTGGTGTTCACGGCCCTTTTCGCTCTCGGCCTCGCCATCATCTCCCGCACCCCCAGCCAGGTCGACCTCGGACACATCCTGTTCGGCAACGTACTCGGCACGGGGCCGGGCGAGCTCGCCCAGGTCCTCGTCCTCGGCGCGGTGACACTGGCCGTGGTCCTGTACCTGCGCAAGGACCTGACGCTGTTGGCCTTCGACCCCGTGCACGCGCACGCGATCGGCCTCAACGCCCGCGTTCTGAACGCCATCCTGCTGGGGCTGCTCGCCCTCACGGTCGTCACCAGCCTGCAGGCGCTGGGCATCATCCTGGTCGTGGCGATGTTGATCATTCCCGGGGCCACCGCGTTCCTGCTCACCCGCCGCTTCGGACGCATGCTCCTCATGGCTTCCACGCTGGGCGCGCTTTCCGCGGTGGCCGGCATCTACGCCAGCTACTACCTGGATCTGTCGACCGGAGCGTCCGTGGTCCTGGCGCAGGCGGCGATGTTCCTGATCGCCTATCTGTTCGCCCCGCGCACGGGGGTCCTGACGACGGCCCTGCGGCGCGATACTGTGTCCGGGTGACGCTCTCAAGCAACGAAGAGGACTACCTCAAGGCCGTCTACGGCCTGGGCGAGTGGGACAGGCACCCGGTCACCACCGGAGCCGTCGCCGCCAAGCTCGGGGTCTCCCCCGCCTCCGCGACGTCCATGGTGGCCAAGCTGGTCGGTCGGGGCCTGCTGGACCACCCGCCGTACGGCGCCGTGTCGCTCACACCGGAGGGACGGCGTTGCGCCCTGGCCGTCGTGAGGCGCCACCGGCTGATCGAAACGTTCCTCGTCGGTGAGCTCGGCTACGGCTGGGACGAGGTGCACGACGAGGCCGAGCTGCTGGAGCACACCGTCTCGGCACGGTTCATCGACCGGCTGGACGCGCGCCTCGGCCACCCCGCCAGCGACCCCCACGGGGACCCCATTCCCACGGCCGGTGGCGATCTCCGGCTTCCCGCCGCGGTGCGCCTGGATCAAGCGTCTTCCGGAAGCGCCGTCGTCGTTCGGGTCAGCGACGCCGACCCAGGCCTGCTGCGCGCCTGTGCGGCCGTCGGCATCGTCCCGGGCTCGCAGCTGGATCCGGAAAGCCATCCGTTGACCCCCGAACAGGCCAGCGGGGTCTGGATCGTCCCATCGGCCTCGCGCGCGTGAGGACCGCAGGGCTCACCCCTGGCATCGCGGGGGCCGTGGCCGGGGGTGGATTCGTCGGCACGTTGCTGCGGTACTCCCTGGCCGGGATCGCACCGGACGACTTGGGCTTCCCGTGGACCACGCTCGCCATCAACGTCGTCGGCTGCCTGGTCTTGGGGCTGCTGACGGCCGTCTGGTTGGCGGGTGGCCCGGGCTCGCGTTCCGCGGCGCTGCGCGCGGCCGTCGGTCCGGGTCTGCTCGGGTCGTTCACGACCTTTTCCGCGGTGGCCGTCCACCTGGCTGCCGGCGCTCGGTACGGCGTCCCTCCGTCGCCGGGACAGGCCGCGGCCTACCTTGCGGCCTCGCTCGTCCTCGGTCTGGCCGCGGCCGGCGGCGGACTCTGGCTGGGCGGCGTGCTCGCCCGAGGCAGGGGGAACGGATGACTGCGCTGGTCCTCTGGCTTTGCGTGGGTCTCGCGGGGGCCGCCGGCTCTGTCTTGCGCGTCTGGCTCGACACGCTGGTCACCAGGTATGTCCCGGTCTCGGCCGGGCACGACCACCCGTGGCCGGCCGGCACGCTGGCGGCGAATATCCTGGGGTCCTTCGCGATGGGTCTGCTCGCCGGATTCGCGGAAGGTTCGGGCTGGAGTCCGGAGGTTCAGGCCATCCTGTCCGTCGGCCTCTGCGGCGGGCTGACAACGTTCAGCACGTTCGGCGTAGCCACCGTGCGGCTGTGGCAGGCGGAACGGCACGGAGCCGCCGTGGGAAATGCTTGCGCCAATGTGTTGCTGGGGGTTGCCGCGGCCACGGCCGGCCTCTGGCTGGGAGTCCGCTAGCCGCACGAACGGGACCGGTGGCTGCTGGCTGTCGCACACGGTAGTGGTGGGTTACCGCGCGGTCCGGCGGCCCGCCGACCGCCTCGCCGGCTGACCGCGCCGCCGTTCGGATGCGGGCCGGGCTTCCGCGGCTCCGTGGGAGCGGTGCCGCCAGGCCAGGAACGCGCTCATGCCGGTCAGGACGAGCATCACGAGGCCTAGTCCTGTCCGCTCGATCCCGAACAGGAGTCCGCTTCCCAGTAGGAACAGGCCGTGGGCCACCACCGGGTGGGCCGGCCAGGCGATGCGATAGGGGGCTGTGGGGGCCATGAACAGGCCCCAGAAAGCGATCAACGGGACTACGACCACCAGTATGGCGAACAGCGGAAACAGCGGCAGGACCTCGATGGCCCACAGACCCGAGGCACCCAGCAACGCGACTTCGAGCGCAAACGCCAGGGCGTCTGATGCACGCACCCGGCCGCCGTTGCCCTCGGGTTCCCTGCTCCCCATGTCCATATGCGGTCCCTCCGTCTTGGCCGCCGCGACCCACCCGAGGGGCTCCCGAACGTGCGCGTGATGATGTCCGGGACCATTCTATGCGCGGTGGCACCCGGCGTTGGCACCCCAAAGATGCGGCGGACGCCCATAAACCGGCATGCGGGTGGCTCCGTCATGGCTTGTGAATCGGCGTTTACCGTTGGGTAACCCGGATGCAGGAAACCGGAAACTTACATGGTAAGTTAAATGTGTTCCGGCAGCGTCCCCCAAGAGTTGCCGGACACGCTTCGCCACCCATGGTCGCGAAGCAATCCAGTGCTGCAGCACTTCTTGAGAGCGTCCCCGCCACATAGGCAGGCGGGGACGCTTTCTCGTGCGTGTTGCGCGGCAGCCGATTTGGGACGCCACGCCGGCGTAGGGGCAACGCCAAAAAAGGCCCCGGAAACGCATCGTTTCCGGGGCCCGATTCTGTGGAGATGGGGGGAATTGAACCCCCGTCCGATGTGGTGTTGCCAGGTCTTCTCCGGGCGCAGTTTGCTGTGGACTTTCTCTGCCCCATCAGCCGTCGCGCAAACAAGCGGCTGGACCCTTGCGGGCCGTCCTGGGCACAGTCACCTAAGTTATGCCAAGTACCCCGGTGACGAGGATACCTGGCAGTGGCTATCTAAATGACGCCAGTATCAGGAGCGATAGCAAATCCTGGCTGACGGACTGTCTGGCTGCTTAGGCAGCGAGAGCGAAGTCAGTGCGCTTAGAGTCGGCACTTATTGTTTTGCAGAGAGCGTTTGCGAGATAACCCTGCATCCTCGGCCCGCTTCCCCTGTCGCGACTCACATCGTCGAAACCGATCATCCCCGTATTTTGTTGTCAACGGCGGGTTTCCCCGCCCAACTCCCGGAACTCTCGCTCCGGACTTCTAGTGTAACCCCGACCGCCGTCGATTCATTCCCCACGGATCCGGCCATTCCCGCCGGGCTAGGCGGAGCGGCGGTTCCGCTCGCGCATGGCGCGCAGCGCCTCCCGGTTGTCCTGCTTTTCCCGAAGCGTGTGCCGCTTGTCGAACTCTCGTTTCCCCTTGCCGACGCCGATCTCCAGTTTGGCGCGCCCGTCCTTGAAATACAGCTGCAAGGGAACGATGGTGAACCCGGACTCCTGGATTTTCCGGCCGATCTTCGTCAGCTCCTCGCGGTGCAGAAGCAGCTTGCGGCGTCGCCGCGCCGTATGGTTGGTCCACGAACCGTTCAGGTACTCCGGAATGTAGACGGCCTCGATGAAGAGCTCGTCGCGGTAGAACTGCCCAAACCCGTCGACAAGCGATGCCTTGCCTTCGCGCAACGACTTCACCTCCGTGCCGCTCAGGACCATCCCGGCCTCGAAGGTGTCGGTGATGTTGTAGTCGTGGTGGGCCTTGCGGTTGGTCGCAACGACCTTGCGTCCGGTTTCCTTGGGCACGGCGACCTCCTCTGGCAACGGTGATTGGTTCCGCCCAATGGCGGAAGATCAATCCTACGCTACAGCAGGCCCATGGGGTTGACTGCGCTGCCGTCCAGAATGGTTTCGAAGTGCAGGTGGCAGCCGGTCGAGTTGCCCGTCGTCCCCACGTAGCCGATGACCTGGCCTTTGCTGACGTTCTGCCCGGCGGACACCGTGTAGTAGGACATGTGATGGTAGTTGGTGGCCAAGGCGTGGCCGTTGACCACCCCGTGGCTGACGGTGACCTTGTTCCCGGAGCTCCCGGAACGCTGCGCGTACCAGACCTCTCCGGAGGCGGCGGCGTGGATGGGTGCCCCACAGGCGCCACCGAAGCCCCAGTCAACGCCGGCGTGGACGTAGCCGCCCATGCCTCCGTAATCGACCGTTCCGGCCGGCGTCGGACGCCATCCGAAGCCCGAGGTGATGTAGCCTCCGGACGCTGGGATCCGCAGGCCCCATGCGCTACTGGAGCTGCCCGAGGACGACGAACCCGACGAGGATGAGCTCGACGACGACGCAGCGTTTCGGGCATCGCGCGCCTGGCGCGCCTTGCGGGCGGACGCCGTGGCCGCGGCATCCGCGGCCGCCTGCTTGGCTGCCGCGTCCCGCGCATTCGCCCGACGGGCCTCGGCGGCCTCGGCCGCACGCTCTCGGGCCTCGGCCGCACGTTCGCGCGCCAGCGCGGCCTGCTTTCGGGCCTCGGCTTCCGCGGCCTTCTTGCGTGCGGCGGCGGCGGCCTCTTCTCGCTTCTTCTTCTCCGCAGCCTCACGGATCAGTCGCTCTTGACGTTCCTTGATATCCGAAAGCACGGAGGCGTGTTCGGCCTCCTGGGCCTGGATCTGCGCCTTGATCTGTGGACGCTTTTCGGTCAGCTCCGCACTGAGCGCCTCGGCCTTCCCGATCAGCCCATCGACCTTGCGCTTGCTGGCCTCCGCCTCTTCGCGGGCGCCCTGTTCGCGGACCAGCGCGGCATCGGCCTTGACCTTCAACCCGCGGATCTCTTCCTCGACGGCAGCGAGGCGCGCCTGGGAATTGCGGTCTGTCGCGTGCTGCTGGCTCAGTTCGTCCAGCACGGCATTCTGGCTGCGCAGCGCCTGGTCCGCAAGATCCATCCCGGTTGCCAGGTTTCCGTCCGCGCCCGCGTCCATCATCAGGCTGAGGTTGCTTGAGACCCCGCCGCGCTTGTAGGCCTGCGTGGCGATCTGTCCGATCAGCTTTCGGGTGTCCTCCAGCTTCGCGGCGTCGTTTTCTATCTGGCGGGCGATCTCGTCCCGCGTCTCCTGGGCCACCTGGACGCGCTGGGACAGTGCGTTGACCTCGTCCGTGGCGGACTGCACCCGTCCCTGCGCGTCGGAGAGGGCCTGCTGGGCCGCCGGCAGCTGCGCCTGGTAACCCTTCAGCTCGCGGGCAACCTTCTGGATGTCCTCATTGAGGAACTCGAGGTCGGTCTCAAGCCCGTCGATGCTGTTTTCGATGTCGCGCTTCTGGTCGTTGAGCTCGTCGGCGTGCGCCCCCGTGGCAAGGGAAAGGACCAACACGGCCGCCAGGGCACCGCTCAGGGCGGTCATGGGCATAGTGCACCGGGGGCGATCCGCCAAGGGGCGTCCTTTCGTTGCCTACCTCCACGGGGGAGCGGAGGCCTATTAAAACAGGGAGCGAACTAGACCTTAAGGTAGCGCCTTAAGGTTAGCATCGACGATACAGCAGCGAGTACCGCGCCTAACACCAGCAACACGGGTGTCACCAGCAACACCTCACCGGTGGAAATGAACGCCGTGTCAGGATATTCGTTGGCCAGCCTCCCGTCCATGAGGAAGTGTGCCACGGCCCACAGCGATCCCGAGGCAAGGACCGCCCCGATCAACGCGGCGATAACACCCTCCAGCACGAAGGGCAGTTGGATCACCAGCTTGGATGCGCCGACCAGGCGCATGATCCCGGTTTCCCGTCGACGGCTGAAGGCCGAAAGGCGGATGGTCGTCGCGATCAGCAACACCGCGCAGACAATCATGACGCCCGCGATCCCCACGGCGACAAGGGACGCGATGTTCATGATCGAAAAGATCCTCTCGAGGAGCTCGCGCTGGTCCACCACGACGTCCACGCCCTCCATCGATGAGAAGAGTTCGTTGATGACCTCGTACTTCTCCGGGTCCACCAGGCGCACGCGGAAGGATTCGGGCAGCTGGTCCGCCGTTACCGAGTCGACGATGGGCGAGTTCCTGAACTGGTCCTGGAAGTGGCCCAAGGCCCGTTCCCTGGACTCGTATTCGTAGCTTTCGATGTAGGGCGTGACGGCGGCGGAATCCATCATGGCCTTGATGTCGTCGCGCTGTGCATCGGTGACGGCCCCGTCCGCGCAGGTCTGCGTTCCGTAGTTCTCACCGCAGAGGAAGACGGCAACCTGGACCTTGTCGTACCAGAAGCCCTTCATCTGGTTGATCTGCAGCTGCAACAGGGCGGCGCCCCCGACGAACGTCAGCGAAATGAACGTCACGAGGACGACGGAGACGACCATGGACAGGTTGCGGCGCAGGCCGGAGCCGATCTCCCCGAGGATGAATGCAAGTCTCATGCGTCGGAATCCTCCGGGTCGAAGGGGGCGATCGCCTGGTCGTTGGGGTCCGCGATGCGGAGCTCGCGGGAACCGTCGGACTTGACCACGGGAATCATGGCCGTGTACTCGCCGACGGCCTCGTCGCGTACGATCCGTCCATCGGAGAGTTCGATGACCCGGCGCCGCATGGAGTTGACGATGTCGTCGTCGTGCGTTGCCATGACCACCGTCGTGCCGTTCTGGTTGACGCGGTCCAGGACGTTCATGATCCCCACGCTTGTCGCGGGGTCGAGGTTGCCCGTGGGCTCGTCCGCCAGGAGGATCCCGGGCCGGTTGACGATCGCGCGGGCGATTGCGACGCGCTGCTGCTCCCCGCCGGAGAGTTCGTGGGGCATGCGCTTTTCCTTGCCCTCCAGGCCCACGGTCTTCAGGACCTCGGGGACGGTCTCGCGGATCATCGCACGGCTCTTGCCGATCACCTGCATGGCGAAGGCGACGTTGCCGAACACGTCCTTGTTCGGCAGGAGGCGGAAGTCCTGGAACACGACGCCGATGCCCCGCCGCAGGCGCGGGACTCGCCAGGAGGGGATGCGCGCGACGTTCTTCCCGGCGACGTGCACGGAACCACGCGAGGACGTGTCCTCGCGGAGAATCAGCCGGATAAACGTCGATTTGCCGGAGCCGGAGGCGCCGACCAGGAAGGCGAAGTCGCCACGGTTGATCTCGATGTCTATGTCGTCCAAGGCCGGACGCGACGTCTGGTCGTAGACCTTCGTGACGTGCTCAAATCTGATCATGTCGGTTCTGCCCACACGGACCACCGGTTCAACGGCCATGGATGCGGGGCTTTTGCTGGGGGAAGTTGCGGCACCGGCACTAGCACTCTAATGCCAGCCGCCGCCCCGGACGCGGACGCCCGCGATGCAGCGGTGTGTCGCCCCCCGCACGCGCCGCTCCCCCGGTGCCCGGGAACGCCTACGCTTCGACGGTTCCGACCTCGCCGTCGGGCATGCGCAGCTCCGGTTCCGTCGCCGCCCGCACCTCCTCGACGCTGATCCCGGGCGCGGTTTCGACCAGCACCAGTCCCTCCGGCGTCACGTCGATGACCGCGAGGTCCGTGATGATGCGGTGGACCACGGCCCTTCCCGTCAGCGGAAGGGAGCATTCGTTCACGATTTTCGGCGTCCCGTCCTTGGCCGTGTGCTCCATCAGCACAATCAACCGCCTGGCCCCGTGGACCAGGTCCATCGCGCCGCCCGGCCCCTTGACCATCTTCCCGGGGATCATCCAGTTCGCCAGGTCTCCGGCCGCGGAAACCTGCATGGCACCGAGGATGGCCGCGTCGATCTTTCCGCCGCGGATCATGGCGAAGCTCGTGGCGGAGTCGAAGAACGATGCCCCGGGGTTGACCGTCACGGTCTCCTTGCCCGCATTGATCAGATCCGGATCCACATTCTCCTCGGTGGGGTACGGACCGACGCCGAGGATGCCGTTCTCGGATTGGAGGACCACCGTTCGGTCCGCGGGAACGTAGTTGGGCACCAGCGTCGGAAGGCCGATGCCCAGGTTCACGTAGTCCCCGTCGCCGAGCTCCTGCGCGGCGCGGGCCGCCATCTGCTCACGACTCAATCCCATGGTCAGGCCCCCTTCCCGTTGGCGTCGCCGCCGGACGAGGTCGGCGCGACCGTGCGTTTCTCGATGCGCTTTTCGATGTCCGGCCCGACCTCCACGATGCGGTGGACGAACACCCCCGGCAGGTGGACCTGGTCGGGATCGAGCTCCCCGGGCTCCACGAGTTCCTCGACCTGGGCGATGCAGACGCGTCCCGCCATCGCGGCGGGCGGCGAGAACTGCCGGGCCGCCTTGTTGAACACCAGATTCCCGTGGCGGTCCCCTCGCAGGGCGTGGACCAGCGAGTAGTCGGTCGCGATGGCCTCCTCCAGCACGTATTCGCCCGGCACTCCGCCGGGGGCGAACGCACGCACCTCCTTGGGCTCCGACGCCTGCGCGACGTTGCCGTCGGCGTCGTAGCGTTGCGGCAGGCCACCCTCGGCGACCTGCGTCCCGACCCCGGCCCGGGTGAAGAACGCCGCGATGCCCGAGCCGCCGGCGCGGAGCTTTTCGGCCAGCGTGCCCTGCGGCGTGAGCTCCAGCTCCAGCTCGCCCGTCAGGTACCGGCGCGCGAACTCCTTGTTCTCCCCGACATAGGAGGACGTCATCTTCCGGATCCGTCCGGCGTCCAGCAACACCCCCAACCCCCAGCCGTCGACGCCGCAGTTGTTGGACACCACCGACAGGTCGCCGGCCCCCTGCTCCAGCAGGGCCTCTATCAGCTGGATCGGGTTGCCCGAGAGGCCGAATCCACCCACTGCCAGCGACGCGCCGTCGGGTATGTCCGCGACCGCCTCCGCCGCACTCGCGTACTCCTTGTCAATTGCCACGTCGGTGGCCTCCTTCGCTAGCTGCCTGGTTCCATGCCCGCGGACCGTGCCCGGGTCACCGCGCGGTCCATCCGCCGTCCATCGTGTAGGAGGCTCCGGTGACCATTCCGGCCCGCGGCGAGGCCAGCCACGCCGCGAGTGAGGCCACCTCCTCCGGCTCGACGAGGCGCTTGACCGCGCTTTCGGTCAGCATCATCTGGGCCACGACCTCCGATTCGGCAATCCCGTGTGCCGTGGCCTGGTCCGAGATCTGGCGCTCGACCAGCTGCGTGCGCACATGGGCCGGACTGATGCAGTTGCTGGTGACGCCGCGTCGCCCCCCTCGAGGGCCGTGACCTTGGAAAGGCCCTCGAGCCCGTCGTCGCCGTTCAGGTCCGCCACCCTCACGGAGGCGCCGAGGCCCGCGAACTCCCGCACGCATGCTTCCCCGATTCCGCTGGCCCCGCCCGTGACCAACACGCGCCGTCCAGTCAATTCGCCGACGGTCCCTGCCTCGGTCATGGTCTCAACCTTGAGAGTGCGCGGGGACGCGGACCTTGGTGCTTTCTCGGGACGGACATCGCGATGGCACGCCTTTCGCTGCGGGCAGGCACGCACCGTTGGCGGAAACGCCCTCCGGGGGAACACGGCCTGAAAGGTGATCCAGGCTACGAAAAACGTATGGCGCCCATCACCACTTGTCAACGCGTCGTTCGTGCGCGCACATCAATGCCGACCCGGCGTGTTGGATGTCCGCTAATCGGGCGCCCGCGGGTTGGCCATGGGCGGTTAGGCGTCGGCGGCCGCGTTGCGGTTGTTGGCCCGCCAGCGGATGCCGGCGTCGATGAAGTCGTCGATCTCCCCGTCGAGCACGGCCGAGGTGTTGCCGACCTCGTGTTCCGTGCGAAGGTCCTTGACCATCTGGTAAGGGTTCAGGACATAGGAGCGCATTTGGTCCCCCCAGGACGCCTTCACGTCGCCGGCGAGCGCCTTCTTCTCGGCGTCTTGCTGTTCCTTCTGGACCAGCAACAGCCGCGACTGGAGGACGCGGAGCGCGGCGGCGCGGTTCTGGAGCTGGGACTTCTCGTTTTGCATCGAGACCACGATCCCCGTGGGGATGTGCGTCATGCGGACAGCGGAGTCCGTGGTGTTGACGGACTGCCCGCCCGGTCCCGAGGAGCGGAACACGTCGACGCGGATCTCGTTGTCGGGGATCTCCACGGTGTCGGTCTGCTCGATGAGCGGGATGACCTCCACGGCCGCGAACGACGTCTGGCGGCGCCCCTGGTTGTCGAAGGGGCTGATGCGGACTAGGCGGTGGGTGCCTGCCTCGACCGAGAGCGTGCCGAAGGCGTAGGGGGCGTTGACCTCGAAGGTGGCGGACTTCAGTCCGGCCTCCTCGGCGTAGGACGTGTCCATGATGGTCGTCGGGTGGCCCTTGCGTTCGGCCCAGCGCAGGTACATGCGCATCAGCATCTCGGCGAAGTCGGCGGCGTCGACCCCGCCGGCGCCGGAGCGGATGGTGACCACGGCCGAGCGTTCGTCGTATTCTCCGGACAGCAGCGTGACGACCTCGAGGTCGGCGAGCGCCTTGTGCAGGGAGGGAAGTTCCTTTTCCGCCTCGGCGAGCGTGTCGGCGTCGTCTTCCTCCTCCGCCAGCTGGACCATGACTTCGAGGTCGTCGATGCGTTCGGCGAGCTTGTTGAGGCGCTCGAGCTCGGTCTGGCGGTGCGACAGCTTGGAGGTGATTTTCTGCGCCGATGCCGGGTCGTCCCACAGATCCGGAACGCCTGCCTGTTCCGACAATTCGGCGATGTCGGCCCGGATGCGTTCGACGTCGGTGACGGCTTCGATCGAGGCGTAGGTGGTCCGGAGGGCGCGGATTTCCGCGGTGAAGTCAGTTGCAGCCATGGTGGCTCCAGCCTACGGCATCGGGTTGCCGGAGTCCCTCCCGTCGCGACCGAACCGGCACCGCCCGGGACGGAGGGATTAGCGGGTCAGGATGGTCCGGGCGTTGCTCTCCACATGGATGGGGATGCCGGCCGGAACGAACCATCCCACGATCGGCGGACGCACAGTCGCCCGCAGACGCACGTACGCCGTGGTTCCGTCACCCGTGGCCCCCGCGGCCACGACGCCCAGGCCGTCGAAGCGTGCGGCGGCACCGGTGTCCGAGAGGTATCCGGAGACGTCTCCACGGACGGCCCCGTCGGTCAGCGCGAGCCCCACGCCGTTCCGTCCTTTTGCCCCAGACACCGAGTAGCTATCGGCGGCCGCCGCGACGGCCCCATCCGCCACGCTCAGCAACCGCCGCGCTTCCGTGTTGACCAGCGTGGCGGCGAGTGTCGCGCTGACGGCAAGGAGGGCGATCACCACGTAACCGATGACCAGGATGATCGTCTGCCCCTCCTCGTAGGCGGCGTTGCGTAGACTCATCCGAACCGGTCCACCCGATGCGTTGATGTCGAAGAGGCGGAACCCACCCGGGCGTCCAAACCCGGCGGCAGGAACGGGAGCGCCAGTTCCACCTTGACGCTCACCGTGACCGTGGTCCCTGACTGCAGGCATGGGCCGGAGCAACTGTAGTTCAGCGAGGCCGCCCCGCCGTCGATCCCCATGTTCGCAACGGCACGTCCCGCGGCGTCGTTCGCTTTGGCCGCACCTTCCGATTCGGTCGCCGCGCCGACAAACACCTTGGCGGCATGGTCCGCCGCTCCGACCGCGGCATAGGACGCCGCCTGGAGTTGAGATGCGGTGATGACGAAATAGACGATCGGGATGAGCAGGAGCACCCCGAGGAACACGAATTCCACGATCGCGGAGCCCCGTTCCCCCGCGGCAAGACCAGTCGACGTCTCATCCATACCGGACGGCCTCTCCGTGAACGCGAAGTTCGCCGGCGATCGGAAGGAACCCCATCAGCGGAAAACCCGTTGCGACCGTGACCCTCACGGCCGCGTTGCCGCCGATGGTCGTCGACTCGAACGAGACGCCATCCGCGAAGCGCGGACTCAGGCTCTGAGCAATGATGCCGCGCGTCCGTTCGGCTCCCTCGGCGGGGCTACGGTCCGCGAGCGTGCCGTACCTCGCACCCGTTGCCGCCGCATCGAGCAACGTGTTCCGCACATGCAGAACCAGCGCCAGCTGAAGCACCGAGATGAAGACGGCGGTGAGGAGGGCGGTGACCATGACGAATTCGGCCACGGCCGAGCCCGATTGCCCTCCTGCGGGACAGACGGACGCAGGCGGTGCTGCGATTCGGGAAGGCACGGTTGCGGAATCAGCCGAGACCGGACACCCGATTGATGGCCTGGTTGAACAGTTCGCCGAGACGCGGTCCTGCAATGGCCAGGAGCGCCGCGACGAGAACGGCTGACATCAGGGTGATCATCACCCAGCCGGGAACGTCGCCGCGCTGATCCCTCCTGATGCCATGAACCGCGTCTTCCATACGGCCCAGCCACAGGAGTGAGGCCGTGACGGCTAGTGCTGCCAGTGCCTGTGTGTGCTTGTTCATGTCGTGCTCCCTCTTGGTTGATATGACGAGTCGGTCCGGATGGGTGGAGGGGCGATTGTGTCGCCTAGTAGTTCATGTCGATCAGGGAAAGCCCGGGGTAGACCGCAAAGACGATGGTCAGCGGTAGGATCCCGAAGACGACGGGAACCATCATGCCGATTTCCTTCCGCCCTGCTGTTTCCATCAGCTCCCGTTTCGCCGCGTCCCGCACGTCCTGTGCCTGCGCACGGACCACCTGCGCCAGTGGTGTTCCGCGTTCCGATGCGACCACGATGGCGTCTACGAAGCGCGTCATGGCCACCAAATCGATGCGGTCGGCCATATTGCGCAGCGCGACGACGAGCGCGCTCCCCGCTCGGACCTCGGCGAGCGTCAACCTGAACTCGCCGGAGAGGTCTCCGCGCGACGTGCGGCCGATGCGTTCCAGCGCCCCCACCGTGCTTTCTCCTGCACCTATGGCCAGCGCCATGAGGTCGGCTACTGCCGGGAATTGACCGAGAATCCGCCTGCCCCGTTTTTGCACCTGCTCGCCCAAGTACCAATCCCGCAGCACAAAGCCGCAGAGTGTGGAACCGAATAACAGAACCAGCGCGAGGAACCCATTGAAGTTCCCCCCGATGGCCGAGGCCACAATGAACAAACCGGCCAGAATGAGTGCGACCCCTGCCCATAGCAGTTGGGACGCCCTGAAGTCCGCGACGCTGAGGGACAGTCCCGCTTTCTTTAGTCGCCGTTCTAGGGCGTCGCCCAATGGGTTGAGACGGTTGATGCTTGCGATCACGTCATTGAGAACCGGTTCAAATATCCGGCCGAGGGGCCCAAAGGGCGAAAGGGACGTGGGAGCGCCAGCTCCCGGTCTCCGCGCTGCCACGCCGGGCCGCAGCTGCGGTGCTAACCTGTCGGCGAAGCTAAGCTGCCGCATGACCGGAAGCCGCACGAATGCCACCCACAAGCCGCAGCCGACGCCGATCCCCAGTGCCACCGACCAGGCGGTTGTCCCACTCACGCGATCACCCTTTCCTCTTGCGGCAGGGTTCCGATTCGCAACATGACCCTGTAGCAGACAACCGAGACGCCGAACCCGATCAGCAGAACCATGGCACCGGAGAATGTTGAGTAGGCTCTCACGGCTTCCGGCTGCGAGGAGAGCAGCAGCAGGATCACCCACGGTGCCGCAACGGCCAGGCGCGCCGCGTTCACGGTCCACGACTGCCGCGCTTCCAACTCCCCGCGTGTTCTGGCGCTCTCCCGGAGGAAGCTTCCGAGGGTGGACAACATTTCTCCCAGGTCCGAACCGCCAACCTCGCGCGTGATGCGCAGCGCGGCGATGATCTTATCTGCCACCGGATCCGCCAACCGACTCCGCAGGCGGTCGATTGAGTCGTCGAACCGTCCGGTAGCCCGGTAGTCGGCAGCGAAGTCCTGGAACGCCGGCCTGAGTTGCCCGGGCCCCTGCGTGCCGAGCTGCGCGAGCGCCTCGGGCAGGGAGAGCCCCGCCCGGATGGCCGAACGGAGGTGGTCGACGACGTCCGGCCACTGTTCCCGTAAGAGGGCGGAACGTTTGGCGGCCCTCCATTTCACCACCGACAGGGGCACGGCACATCCAAAAGCACCAAACACCAGTGCGATCACCGGCCCGCCGGTCGCCACCAGGACCACCACGAAAACGGTCACAGCGCACATGATGCTGGCGGAGACGAAGCCGCCGGGTCCCACCTTGTCCATCCCGGCACGAAGCAGAAGTTCCTCGAGGCGCCCCATGCTCTGCGTCCGCCGCTTCACGGCCCTCGGCTCCGTCCAGAAAGACCACCAGACGAGGAACATGCCCAGGCCCAGGCCCAATCCCAAGACTAGGCTCATGGCACAACCTCCGCTAGTCGCGCAATGTCCACGCCGGCCCGCACAAGCTTCTCGTGGGATAAGTCAGCCGAGGGGGCGAGGACGAGGCCGTCTCCGCTGCGCACAAAGAGATCCGTGGATTCAATGATGCCGTTCTCCACCCGTCGACCGAGCTTGAGGATTTCGGACACCTGCCGTTTGCCCGACGGTGACCGTTCGCAGTGCACGACAAGATCAATGCAGGACGCGACGGTCGGCAACACGAAATGCGACGAGATGTTCTCGCCGGCCAACAGGGGAAGCGTGCAGATCTTGGTGACGGCGTCCCGCGCACTGTTGGCGTGGACGCTTGCCATGGCGGGCAGGCCGGCATTCATGGCTATCAACATGTCCAGAGCCTCGGCCTCGCGCACCTCGCCAACGACGATTCGGTCTGGTCGCATCCGCAGGGCTTCCTTCACGAGGCGCCGCATGTCAATTTCGCCGCCACCCTCAAGGTTCGGTTGGCGGCACTGTAGCGCCACCACATCGCGCAGGGAAATCTTGAGTTCGAAGATCTCCTCCACCGTGATCACGCGCTCCCTGCTTCCGATGCCCGAGGTCAGGCAATTAAGCAGCGTGGTCTTGCCCGCCTGCGTCGCCCCGGACACCAGGATGTTCATGCCTGCGTAGACAGCAGTACCCAGATAGTCCGCCGCATGGCGCGTCAGGGAGCCGAGGTCCACGAGGTGGTCCAGCCTCGATGCCCGCGCAATGAATTTCCGGATATTCACGGACCAGTGGACCCGCGTGATGTCCGGGATGACCACGTGCAGCCGAGAACCGTCGGGCAGCGCGGCGTCCACAAACGGCGACGAAAGGTCCAGTCGCCGGCCGGAGGTCTTCAACATCCGCTCAACAAGGATCCGAACCTGGGACTCGTCCAACCGTACGGACGTCAGTTCCGAACTACCGCCACGGGCGGCATAGACCTCAGTCGGTGAGTTGATCCAAATCTCCTCGACCGCGGGATCGTCAAGGAGCGGCTGCAACGGCCCGAAACCGGCCACCGCGTCGTACACGACCCGCGAAGCCTCTTCCAATTGGCCGAGCCGTGGAAGTACACCCAGCGACGAACGTTCGTCGTAGTCCCGGACCGCTTCCTCGACGATCCGCCGCACATCGGACACAGCCCGGGCAGGGTCCAGTCCCCGCCGTCGAATGGTCTCTCTGACCTGCTCCTCAATGATGGCTATCCCGTCCATTGGTCCGCCTCCCCGGAATATTGGCGGTCCACGCGTTTGCGGTTAGTAGAACCGATGTATCTGCCTCGATCGAGGTTACCGATCGGTGGCGCGCATTCACAACTGGAGTCCCTTCAAGTGTGGATAACCAGAAAAGTTTCCACAACTTGTCATGTCCGGTCCTGCTCCCACGTTTAGCGGGCTAGTTTCATGGGCAGGACCGGGCGAAAGGCGGAACGTGAAACTGCATGTGAGCATTCTGGATGTGGCTGCAGCGGATAGCGGGGCCCACCAGTACGACGTCGAGGGGCCCGCGGGTCTGCGGGGGTTCGCCTTGGCCGAGACGCTCCGCGCGGCGGGCCATGCCGACTTGTACGCCAGGGGAACTCCCCTGGCGGACGTCGAGGAACTCCCGGCGGAGGGACATCTGGTGCTTACGCCTTTCCCGCACCCGCCGGCGGCTCTAGGCGGACCGGCGCCGATGATCCTGGCGGCCGCAGAGGGACCCGATGCCGGACAAACCTTCCCCATTCCGCGCGGAACCTACTCGGTGGGGAGGGGTGCGTGCGCCATCCGCATTATGGATCCCGCTCTGTCACGGCACCATGCCGATCTCGTCGTGGACGCCACGTCGATCACGATTCGATGCACGGAGGGGAACTCTGCCGTCGACAACGGCCGAATCGTCCCCGAGTTGCGATTGTCGCACGGAGATCGCTTTGTGCTCGGGTCAACCACTTTTCTGATGACAGCGGGCGGCCGCAAAGCCATGCTAAGACCCGAGGCCTGGCCGCTATCGAAGCCCACGGTTGAACGCCCGTCACGGGGAGGTCGCCCATGGCTCATGCTGGTTGGAGCTGTCCTCCCGCTCGTTGTCGGAATCGGCTTGGTCGCGGCCACGGGCTCTTGGTACTTCCTAGCGTTCAGCGGGCTCGGACTCTTGACGGGCGGTATTCCAGCAATCGCCGAGCTGCGGTCCAGACGCCTGTACGCCCGCCGCTTGCGCGCGGCCGCGGCCGTCTATTTGTCCAAGCTCGAACGCGCAGCGCCGTCGCCCGGCGACCTGGCACTGGCAGCCCCACCCCATTCCCACGGGTCCCCCGGAGACGGTGCCGTTATGGCGACCCTGCCCGTGAGGTTGGGCCGCGGCGACGTGCGCCCCGACATCGTCCCCGGAGTAGTGGGCGACCCGGACGAGGTCGAAACCGTTCCCGATGGAAGCGTCATCGTCGAACTCCGTCCGGGTGACATCGGCGTCATCGAGGGACCGTCGACGGCGAGCGCCGGCGCGCTGCGAGCAGTGGTCGCCCAATTGGCGGTCCATGCCGCGCATCAGGATTGGGGGACCTGGATTCAGGGTCCGGCACCGGATCTACCCTCCGACCTCCGCCGTGTGCCCGGCGTGCGCATGCTCCACTCACCCACGCAGATCACGCGCCTGCGACGGGAGCGGCTGACACCTGCGGTCGTCATCCTAGTATCGCCCGACGCAGCTTGGCTCGATGCATGTTCGTCGGACTTAGGCGGGGCAGGTACGCCGGCTATGGTGTGCATGGATGACGGGAGCGCGGCCCCCGTGGCGCACTGGAGCTTATCCGTGGCGGAAAAACGCGTCTCCGAGGCATCGGGCAACCGACACGTCGCCGCGGATCGGATGCGCATCGAGACCCTGGCCGCTTTCGCAGCGCGGTTAGCAGACGCGAGCGTCGGGGAACCCGATAGCGCCGGACCTTCCATGGGCGACGTGATGCTGCCGAGCTCCGTTCCGTTCGCGCTCCCCCACCACGCGTGGGAAAAGTCTTCGGCCGAGGAACTGTGCACTGTCTTGGGCGTGGGGCACCGAGGAGAGGTGGACTTCGATCTCGTTCGGGACGGCCCACATATGCTGATCGCCGGAACCACCGGATCCGGCAAGTCGGAGCTAGTCAAATCCCTCACCTTCGGGCTGGCTTGTAGGTACGCGCCCAAGGACCTGGCACTCATGCTGATCGATTTCAAGGGAGGGGCCACCCTCGGGGCGTTCCGGCACCTCCCGCACTGCCACGCCTTTGTCAGCGATCTGCACGTCGAGACGGCCGAGCGAACACTTGAGAGCCTGCGCACAGAGATTGCGCGCCGTGAGCGGCTCCTTGGCTCGGTCGGCGCTCCCGATTACCGTCAATACCGCGGTTTGGACGACCGTGGCGCCGAACCGATGCCGCGTCTGGTTGTCGTAGTCGACGAATTTCGTGTCCTCACCGACGAACTGCCGGACGCTCTGGGTGAACTCATGCGGATCGCAGCGGTCGGACGCTCATTGGGCATACATCTCGTGCTTGCCACACAGCGGCCACAGGGTGTCGTCTCGGCGGAGATGCGCGCCAACATCAACGCCGTCGTCTGCCTGCGGCTGATGAGTCCGTTCGACTCGAACGACCTGCTGGGGTCCTCCGCTGCCGCCGGCATCCCCAACGACCTGCCCGGCAGGGCCTACCTGCGATGCGGCGGTGGAGATCCAGTAGTCTTTCATGCGGTTTCCGTCGGTACTCAGGAGCGCGGTTGGACGGTCACACCGGTCGGGGCGACGCTCGGCGACTACGGGCCGGCACTGCACATCGACGCGCCCGATCGAGTCCCCGCAACCCCACTGGAAACCATGCGCGGCATCGTCGACGCCCGGGGATCGGGTTTCGCGGAGAGTCCCACTCCGCTGTTCTCCGATCCGCTTCCGGAACAGCTAACGCGCATTCCTCGACGGGTCCTGGCCTGTTGCCCGGACGCGGCCGTGCCGCTTGGTCTCCTGGATGACGTCAGACGGCAGCGACACGTGCCCCTCGCATGGCAACCCTCCATCCATCGGCGCCTCGCCATCGTGTCCGGCCCCGCCGGAGGCGCCGTGTCCGCGCTCCGGTCGTTGGTGCGCGGAGCCGCCCGGCGGCATCCGGAGTGCCATATCTACCTGCTGGATGGTGCTTCTGCGCTCACGGAGGCGACCAACGTCCCCCGTGTGGCGGGACATGTGGGTCCAGACGAGCCGGACCGCGCCCTGGAGCTGATGGGCATTCTGGAAGAACCGCCCCCCGCGGGGATCGCCGATCGGATACTGGTCGTCACGGGGTTGGCCGCGTGGCAGACGGCGATGGGCGCGGCGGTCTCCGGCTACTTCGACGACCGTCTGGCCGCTCTGGCACGCGACGCCGCCGCAAAACAGCTGTCCCTGGCGGTGATGGGTGATCGCGATCTGACCTCGTCCCGGTTCTTCGCGCTCGCCGAGTACCGCCTCTACTGTCCCTTCGGGCTCGGACAGGAGACAACACTCGGTTGGCCTCGGCTGCGGCGGGTTCGAGCCACGCCGGGACGGGCGGTGCTCTTGGGACCCGACATCCCACCGCCTGGAATGGCGCTGCAACTGCTCGACCCGGACCCCTCGATGCCCGACGGCGACCTCCCTTCTCCCGCGATGGCGATGTCGCGCTCGATGCCGCTACCGATCCGGGTGTCGTGCCCCGCCGATCCCGGAACCGCCGGGTGTTGTCCCGCCGGCACACCGCGCGAAGGCCTCCACGGTCTGACGGGTCCAGACAACCGTCCCTGGGCTTGGGCGCCCGGTTCGGTAGGGCTCGTCCTTGGCCGTCCCGGCAGCGGAAAAACGACGGCGTTGCGCCAGATTGCGTCCAGCGCGGCTTGCAAAGTCGCACTTCTCGGTTTCGCAAACGCAGGAAACCCGGAAGGGGCATCGGCGTGGGTCGACGACGGATCGTCCGGATCCGGCCCACCGGCACTCGTGGTGGTCGACGACGCGACCGACCTAAGTGAAACGGACCGTCGCCGCGTCGAGGAGTGGCACTCCCGTGGGGCGCGGATCGTCATGGCCGCGGGGCCCTCGTCCCGGCTCTACTCTGCGTTGCCGCTGGCTGCGTTGGCCCGCGAGGCCGGCTCGGCACTGTTGCTAAACCCGCGTTCGACGGCCGACGCGGACTTCCTCGGCTGGCGCGTACGGCCCTTGGAACGCGACATCCCTGGCCGCGGCTTCGTGATGATTGACGGGAGTCCGCGGGCGGTGCAATGCGCAATGCCCACTGAAGCCCTCCTTCCGACCGACGGCGGTGGCTAGTGGGTCCCGCGTTCGGCCCGATCCCCGAAGAAAGCGGTCGCGCGCGGGTCGAAGAGCAGGATGATGATGGCCGCGGCCGGCACCAACAGCGCCCATCCCAGCCAGTTCGTGGAGCCGCCCGTCAACGGCACCGCGAAGATCACCTGAAACACCTGCCAGACCAGCGCCGCCGCCCGCGTCCAGGGGCGGCCACGGAAGACGTTGACGGCCACCCAAACGAGTCCGGCGCCAGCCGCAAGAATCAGAACCAACATGAAGATGCGGCCTGTCATCGGCACGGGGCCCGATTGGCCGAACGCGCTGCCGAAGACGACCCCCGCCGCGAGCACCGCCAACGCCTCAATGGACAGCAGTGCCGCGACGACCGCGATCGACGGCGGTCTGGTCAACGCATTCTTCGGCTCATCCTTCACACCGAAAATCTACCCGAGCCCGGGCCGGCCAACCTCCCCGAGTACGGTGGGCCCATGCGCAACAACTGGACTTGTGACGAATACCTCAGGGCCAACAGGTGAATTCATAACTCATTACCCTTGTTTACGTTTACGTAACATGAAAACCTTACTAGGCAGCGAAACGGGAAGCCCACACGCGTTCATCACGCTGCCAACGCCCTCGATTCCCTGGAATGCGGGCAACCATCAGACACCTACTTCAAGGAGCATCAACGAGCATGGATTGGCGTAGTCGCGCAGCCTGCCTGGACAAGGACCCCGAATTGTTCTTCCCCGTGGGGAACACCGGCCCGGCCCTGCTCCAGATCGAAGAGGCCAAGAGCGTCTGCCGTCGCTGCCCGGTGCTCGACACGTGCCTGCAGTGGGCCATCGAGTCCGGCCAGGATGCCGGCGTCTGGGGCGGCATGAGCGAAGACGAGCGCCGCGCACTCAAGCGCCGTGCCGCACGGGCGCGCCGCGCGAGCTAGCGGCGAACGGAATTTGCGGGCGGGGGCCGAATCCACGGATTCGCCCCCCGCCGCATTTAAGCGTGCGTCCCCCGCGGGGTCCGCGGACAGCGCGGGCCGGTAACGGCCCTGGCGCACCGCCGCGTATGTCCGGCCCACCGCAACGCCGACTGGCTACCATCGAAGGATGACGGAACACGGGAGCGATCCCCTCATCGGGAGGACGGTCGACGGCCGCTACCGGGTCAACACCCGGCTGGCCCGCGGCGGGATGTCCACCGTATATCTGGCGACGGACCTGCGCCTGCAGCGCGATGTGGCGGTCAAGGTCCTCTATCCCCACCTGGCGGAGGATGCCAGGTTCGTCCATCGCTTCGAGTCCGAGGCGATCACCGCCGCCCGGTTGTCGCACCCCCACGTGGTGAGCGTCTTGGACCAGGGCGTCGACGGAAACATCGCCTACCTCGTCATGGAGTACGTGCGCGGACGAACGCTGCGCGACCTCCTCAGCGAAGGCGGCAGGCTGTCGCCGCGCAGGGCGCTGGATCTGCTCGAAGATGTCCTCGAGGGACTGTCCGCCGCCCACGCGGCTGGCCTGGTGCACCGCGACATGAAGCCCGAGAACGTCCTCCTGTCCCACGACGGACGCGTCAAGGTCGCCGACTTCGGCCTCGCCCGCGCCACGAGCAACCACACGGCCACCGGAACCCTGGTGGGCACGGTCGCCTACATCTCCCCCGAACTGGTCACCGGCGCTCCGTCCGACGCCCGCAGCGACATCTACGCCGTCGGGATCATGCTCTACGAACTGCTAACCGGTCGGCAGCCGTTCGAGGCGGCGCTCCCCATCAACGTCGCATTCCGCCACGTCAACGAGGTGGTTCCCCCGCCCTCGAATCTCCTCCCGGGACTCGCCGAGGACATCGACGAGATCGTCCAGTGGTGCACGGCCAAGGATCCGGAGGAACGGCCGCACGACGCCGAGGCCCTCCTGCTGGAGCTGCGGCACATCCGCGCCACCCTCACCGATGAACAACTCGATTTTGGACCGCCGACGCCCACCGCGGCGCCCGGGTGCCGCGACACCCCGCAAGGCACCCCCCTCGACGCCGCCGGGCAACCGCACGGGGCCACCGAGGTCATCTCCGGAATCGAAGGCGCGACGTCGGTCATCCCGGCGGGGCGCAACGCCATGCGGACGATGCCTCGCCGGCATCCCGCCCCGCCGGCGGCCACCCCGTCCGTCCCCGGTGACGCCGGCCCCGCTCGGCCGCCGTCGGCCCGTCAGAACAAACGCGACGCCAAGGCCGCACGCAAGGAATGGAACCGTGCGGCCCAACGCCCGCTGGAGTCGCTCGAGCCCCCGGGCGCACGGCGCCGCGGATGGCTCCTCGCGGCCGCCGTGATGGTGCTGGCTGCCCTCCTGGCGACGGCGGGGTGGTTCTTTGGGATGGGACCCGGGGCAGCCGTCAACGTGCCGTCGCTACAGGGAAGGCCCGTCCAGAGCGCCGTCCAGGAACTGGCCGTGCTCGGCGTGGGCGCCACCCAACGCGAAGTGTTCGACGAGGAACGGGAACGGGGAGCGGTCGTCGCCTCCGAACCGGCCGCGGGGACCGAAATCAGAAAGTTCCAGGATGTGGAACTTCTAGTTTCCCGCGGGCCGGAGTTGTTCAACGTGCCCAACATCGTGGGCCGGGGCGCCGCCGATGCGCAATCCGTGATCGAGGAGGCCGAATTGTCCGCGGGCAAGGCCACGGAGGCCCACAACGAGTCCGTGCCGGCCGGACGCGTGGTTTCCCAGGAACCGCAGCCCGACAAGCAGGTGCGCCGCACCACGAAGGTCTCCTACGTGGTCTCGCTAGGCCCAGCCCCCGTCGCCGTGCCCGACGTGGTCGGAAAACCGGCCGGGGAGGCCACGGAGATCCTGGAATCAGCCGGGCTGAAGGTGGAGAAGACCGAAGAGAAGTTCAGCCGAGCCGCCCCCGCGGGGGCCGTCGTCTCACAGAGCCCGGGGAACGGCAAGCTTGACCGGGGATCCGCGGTCTCGCTGACGGTTTCCAAGGGTCCCCGCATGGTCGAGGTCCCGAACTTCGTCGGCAACCAGCTCGACCAGGCCCAGGCAGAGCTCGAGCGGCTCGGCTTCGAGGTCGTCGTGGAGACGCCGCTGGGCAACTTCTTCGGGACCGTCCGCTCGCAGGATCCGGAATCCGGGCGGGTGGAAGAGGGGTCGACGATCACACTCGTCGTGGTCTAGGCAGGGACGTCCCCGGCGGATATCGATCCGACGGGGACGTCCGGTGTGCTAGCTGCGCGGGCCGCGCTTGGACAACGCGCCGGCCACGAGGAACGCCATCTCCAGGGACTGGCGGTGGTTCAGGCGGGGGTCGCAGACCGACTCGTAGAGGTCGTCGAACTGGTCCTCGCGAATCGGATCGGCACCCCCGAGGCATTCGGCGACGTCGTCCCCGGTCATTTCCACGTGCAGGCCGCCCGGGAACGTGCCCAGCGAGTCGTGGACCTCGAAGAAGCCGCGGACCTCGTCCATGACGTCGTCGAAGTTCCGCGTCTTGTACCCGTTTTGGCTGGTCACGGTGTTGCCGTGCATCGGGTCGGTGACCCAGAGGACCTGGGCGCCCGAGGCGGTGACCCGTTCGACCAGGTTCGGCAGCTTCTCGCGGATGTTCTTGGCGCCCATGCGCGTGATGAACGTGAGCCGGCCGGGCTCGCGGTTCGGGTCCAGCTTGTCGATGAGGGCGAGGGCGTCGTCCGGGGAGGTGCTTGGGCCAAGCTTCACGCCGATCGGGTTGCGGACCCGGGACAGGAAGTCCACGTGCGCGCCGCCGAGCTGGCGGGTGCGCTCCCCGATCCAGAGGAAGTGGCCCGAGGTGTCGTAGGGCAGGCCCGTCCGGGAATCGATCCGGGTGAGCGCCCGCTCGTAGTCGAGCAGCAGCGCCTCGTGGCTGGCGAAGAACTCCGTACGCTTCAGCGCCTCGAAATCGGCCCCGCAGGCGGCCATGAAACGGACCGCGCGGTCGATCTCGGCGGCCAGCGACTCGTAGGCGGCGTACGCCGGGTTGGCGCGGAACCCCTTGTTCCAGTTGTGGACCGAACGCAGGTCCGCGAATCCGCCCTGCGTGAAGGCGCGGATCAGGTTCAGCGTCGCCGCGGAGGTGTTGTACGCCTTGACCATGCGCTCGGGGTTGTGCGCGCGGGACTCTGCGGTGAAGTCGTATCCGTTGACGATCTCGCCGCGGAACGCCGGCAGCGTCACGCCGTCGCGGGTTTCCTCGTTGGAGGAGCGAGGCTTCGCGAACTGGCCGGCCATGCGGCCCATCTTGACGACCGGCAGTGAGGCACCATACGTGAGGACAACGGCCATCTGCAGGATGGTCTTGACCCGGGCGCTGATCTTGTCCGCCGTCGCCCCGCCGAAGGTCTCGGCGCAGTCGCCGCCCTGCAACAGGAACGCCCGTCCCTGTGCCGCCTCGGAAAGGCGCTCCCGCAGGACGTCCACCTCGCCGGCGAAGACCAGCGGCGGCAGGCTGGAGAGCTCGGAGACGGCCCGGGCATGCGCTTCGGTGCCATGCCAACTGGGCTGCTGCTGGATGGGCAGCGAACGCCACGCGTCGAGGTCGGGGACGCTGCCGGCGGCGGACGGGGAACTGGAGGAGGTTACGTCGATCACCCCTCAAGGTTAGCCCCCGCCACCGCCCGGCGACATTCGCGCGTAAAGGACCAACGACGTCGGTTCACAGTGCGCCCAGCGTCGCGTTGCGCGCTATGCGCACGGCGTTTCCGGTCCCGGGACGGACTAGGCAGCCGGGCGGCCGGGGCCCTCCTAGGCGTCCTCGTCCGCGCCTTCCGGGGCGCGCCCGGAGACGTGTTTGCGGTCCGCGAGTTTAGCCTTCACGGCAGCGACGGCCGCCTGGCGCTTGGCGGCCAGCTGCGACTTGACGGTGGCGGCGTAGACGTCGACGTACTCCTGGCCCGAGAGCCGCATGAGGGCATACATGATCTCATCGGTGACCGAGCGCTGGACGAACCTGTCGTCGGCCATGCCGGCATAGCGGGAGAAGTCCAGTGGCTCGCCCACAATCATTCCGACGCGGCGGATGTTGGGGACCGTCTTGCCGATGGGCTGGACCTTGTCGGTTCCGATCATGGCGATTGGAACGACGGGCACGCCCGTCGCGAGCGCGAGCTTCGCGACCCCGAGCTTTCCGCGGTACAGGCGCCCGTCCGGGCTGCGCGTTCCCTCCGGATAGATGCCCAGGAGCTGCCCCGAGGAAAGGATGGCCTCGCCGGCCCCCAGCGAGTTCGCCGAGGCGGTTCCGCCCGAGCGGTCCATGGGCAGCTGGTTGGTCAGACGGAAAAACAGGGCCGTGACCTTGCCCTTGATGCCGGCGCCGGTGAAATACTCGCTCTTCGCCAGGAACACCACGGGGCGGCCCACGGCGACCGGCATGAAGATCGAGTCCGAGACGGAGAGGTGGTTGCTGGCCAGGATGGCGCCGCCCTCGGCGGGAATGTTGTCCAGCCCCTTGACCCAGGGACGGAACAACAGGTTGACCAGCGGCCCGATGAACAGCCGCTTCATGATCCAATAAAACACGCGTGTGCCTTCCGCCCGTGAGGGTTGTGGGTCTGGCGGCACGGACATGCCGCGGACCGCGAGTCGGTTAGGCTCTACTCTAGGCACACATCCACCCCTGGAGCACCCACCTCCGGGCACCATCGGGAGCATCATGGACTTCTCGCCCCGGCCGCCCGAGGGCGCCGAAACCCCGTTCAGGGTGCGCGGCGGCCCCGATGCCGTGCTGCTGGTGCACGGCTTCACCTCCGGCCCGCGCAGCATGCGCCCGTGGGCCGATGCCTTGGTGGCGGCGGGCCTGACCGTCAGCCTCCCCCTCCTGCCGGGCCACGGAACCACGTGGCAGGACCTGGCCCGCACCCGGCACACCTCGTGGACACGCGCCGTTGAGCGGGAGTTCGATTTCCTCCAGCGGGCGCACCGCAACGTCTTCGTCTTCGGCCTCTCGATGGGCGGGGCGCTGGCGCTCCAGCTGGCGGCCAACCGGTCCGTGGCCGGCGTCGTTGTCGCCAATCCCGGCTTGACCTTCGCCGACCCGGCCGCGCGCTTTGCGGGCATCATCAAATACGCGGTGAAATCCGTGGCCGCGATAGCCAACGACATCGCGCTGGAGGGCGCGGACGAGGGTGCCTACGACCGGACGCCCGTCGCCGCCGTCGAACAGCTGGCGCTCCTGTTTCGCCACACGCGGCGCGCCCTCCCCCGCGTCTGGGCGCCCGTACTCGTTTACCGCTCGCGGGTGGACCACGTGGTGCCGGATTCCAGCATCGGCGCGCTGTTGGCGGGACTGGCCAAGCGGCCGCCCGGGGCGCCGCCGCCCACCGTCCGCGCCCTCGAAAAGAGCTTCCACGTGGCCACCCTCGACCACGACGCCGTCCTGATGTTCGAGGGCTCGATCGCATTCGTCCGTTCCCACACCGAAGGCGGCAGCAGTGCCTAACCACGATCCCGATCCGCGCCGGGACCCGTCCTCCGACGACGCCGCCTGGCGGGACCTTGTCCGGCAGCTCGAATCCCCGGATCCGTCCGCCGAACAGTCCGCCCCGTCGGAACGGCCCGCGCCGGCTGTTCCGGCCCCGCGCATAGCGGATCCCGCCGCGCCCGGTCCGCGCGATTACTCGCCGCCGGAACCGGACGACGACGACGACGACGCCTTCGTCCCCGAGGATCCCCCCGCCTTGGGCAGCGGCAACCCCATGACCGTTCTGGCCTGGTGCGGCGCGGCCGGCGCTCCCCTGGCCCTGCTGCTGCTGGCCATCCTGTGGCGCGGGGCGCCGGCGGTCGCGTGGATCGGCTTGTGCCTGTCGTTCCTCGTTGCGGTTGGCTACCTGCTGTGGCGCCTGCCGCGGCACCGAACGGGCAACGACGACGGTTCGCGCGTCTAGGAGCACCGGCGAAAGGCCGACGCGCCCATCGCCTTACGCCCGCGCCGCGCCGCGCGCCTCGACCCGAGCGAGATCGGCCGATCCGACCAGTCCCGCGTCCGCTCCCAGCCGGGCGCGGAGGACCCGCGCAAACGGGCGGTAGCCGCGGCCGGTGAGTTGCCGCCGATACGAGGCCTCCGCGGCTTCCAGCAGGCCCGTCGACGCCGACCCCAGCCCTCCCCCGATGACAAAGGTGCCGGGGTCCAAAGCCGCGGCCAGGTTCGCCAGTCCCAGTCCCAGCCATTCCCCGGCCTCGGCAACCAGGTCCATGGAGGCGGGATCCCCGTCGCGCGCCAGCCTCGTGACCAGTTCGCCGTTGATGGCTTCAGGGTCCCCTCCGGCCGCGGCCAGCAGCGCGTGGGCCACCGGCGAGTCCGCCCGGGCCATTTCCCGGCCTTCGCGCCCCAACGCGTTGCCGGACGCGTACTGTTCCCAGCACCCGCGGTTGCCGCACTCGCAGCGGTGGCCCCCCGGCACGACGACCTGGTGGCCGAACTCGCCGGCCACCCCATGCCGGCCGCGGCGCAAAACGCCGTCGATCACCAGGGCTCCACCGATGCCCGTCCCCAGCGTCAGGCACACGAACTGCTCCTCCCCCCGCCCCGCGCCGAACCGCCACTCGGCCCAGCCGGCGGCATCGGCATCGTTCGCGACGGCCACCGGCCGATTCAAGAAACCCTCGAGCCGGCTCCGCAACGGTTCGTTGCGCCAGGCCAGATGGGGGCTGAAGCGGACGTTCCCCGTCACCGGGTCCATCCAGCCGGCGGCGCCGACCCCCACCGGCATCCCGGGCGCGTCGCCAGCCAGCTCGCGCACCACCTCCACGACGGCGGACTCGACCTCCCGCGGATCGTGCCCCGGCGTCGGCCGCACGAGACGGCGCAGCACCACGCCTTCGGCGTCGACCACGCCCGCGGCGATTTTGGTACCCCCGATGTCGACGCCGACCGCCGCTCCTACCGTCATCCAGCACCCTTTCCGAAGTTTGTCCGCGCCATAAGTTACTAGCGGGTATTTTTTGTGACGCGACACACTAGGCTGGAGTCAACGGCCGATCCGCTGGGGTTCGGCCGGAAGGTCCCACTCGACGAAGAGGAGCCCATTGTGCGCGAATTCAGCGTACCCCCGCTTGTGGTCAGCCCGCCCGCGACCAATTCCACCGACTTTGTCCTGCGTCAGGCCGCCTCGGCGGACAATCCCGTCCTGTTCGCGCGTCCGGACGGCGAGGGCGGATGGCTTGATGTCCATGCCAAGGACTTCGCCGCGGATGCGTCCGCCATCGCCAAGGGCCTGATCGCCGAGGGCGTCGAACCCGGCGGACGGATCGGCATCATGTCCCGCACCCGCTACGAATGGGCGCTCGTGGACTTCGCCATCTGGTTCGCCGGATGTGTCTCCGTCCCCGTGTACGAGACCTCCTCCCCGACCCAGGTGGCGTGGATCCTCGGCGACTCCGGCGCCACCGGCGTCGTGGTCGAGGCGGGACACCACGAGAACGTCGTGCGGCAGGCGGCTTCTCAGGAGGGGCTGAACGGGCTGGAGCACGTGTGGCAGATCGACGGCGGCGGGCTGGACGTCCTGCGAGAGGCGGGCCGGTCGGTCGGCGACGAGGTCCTCGAGGAACGCCGCACCTCGCTGAACCTGGACAGCCTGGCGACCATCATCTACACTTCGGGCACCACCGGCCGCCCCAAGGGCTGCGAACTCACGCACCGGAACTTCGTGGAACTCAGCGAGAACGCGGCGGCCGCACTGCCGGAATGCGTCCACCCGGGCGCCTCCACCATCATGTTCCTCCCGCTCGCCCACGTGTTCGCCCGGTTCATCTCCGTGCTGTGCGTCGCCGCGGGCGCGACGGTAGCCCACACCGCGGACGTCAAGAACCTCCTGCCGGACCTGCAGAGCTACCGGCCGACGTTCATCCTCGCCGTTCCGCGCGTCTTCGAGAAGGTCTACAACTCCTCGATGCTCAAGGCCGAGGACGGCGGCAAGGGCAAGATCTTCCACGCGGCCGCGGACACAGCCATCGCCTACTCGCGGGCGAAGGAGCAGGGGAAGGTCCCCCTGGTCCTCGGGCTGAAGCACCAGCTCTTCGACAAGCTGGTCTACGGGAAGATCCGCGCGGCCATGGGCGGCCGCGTGGTCCACGCCGTCTCCGGCGGAGGGCCGCTGGGCGAGCGGCTCGGCCATTTCTTCAACGGGATCGGCCTGATGATCCTAGAGGGCTACGGGCTCACCGAGACCACGGCGCCGATCACGGTCAACACGCCGAAGCGGATCAAGATCGGCACGGTGGGGGCTCCCATTCCGGGCAACGGCGTCAAGATCGCGGACGACGGCGAGATCCTCGCCAACGGCAACTGCGTCATGCGCGGCTACTTCAACCGTCCGGACCTGGAGGCGGAGACGTTCGTGGACGGCTGGTTCCGCACCGGCGACATCGGCGAACTCGACGAGGACGGCTTCCTGCGGATCACCGGACGCAAGAAGGAAATCATCGTGACGGCCAGCGGAAAGAACGTCGTCCCCGCCCAGTTGGAGGACGCGATCCGGGCGGACGCGCTGGTGTCCCAGTGCGTCGTCGTCGGCGACCAGCGGGCGTTCATCGCCGCGCTGGTGACGCTGGACGAAGAGGCCCTGCCGGGCTGGCTGCAGCGCCACAACCTCCCGTCCGCCACCGTGGCCCAGGCGGCCGAGCTGCCGGAGGTCCGCGACGCCATCCAGGGGACCGTCGACCACGCCAACGAATCCGTGTCCAAGGCGGAGGCGATCAAGGAGTTCAGGATCGTTCCCACGGACTTCACGGAGACCTCGGGCCACCTCACGCCGTCGCTGAAGATCAAGCGGGCGCAGGTCCTGCAGGACTTCGGGCCGGTCGTGGAGGACATCTACGCGGCGGACCGCCGCTAGCCGCTCCGGCGCAAAGCCAAGGGCCGGCCCCGCCAGAAGGCGGCGCCGGCCTTTGCCGTGCGCCGGTCCCTACAGCGGGTCGCCGTCCGCGGCGTCGACCCCCAGCGCCAGGAGGGCGTTCTCCACGACCTCCGTGAGCGCGGGATGGATCCAGTACTGCCCCCGCGCCATCGTGGGCACGTCCGTGCCCGCCACCATCGCCTGGATGAGGGGCTGGATCAGGATGGACGCCTCGTGCCCCATGATGTGGGCGCCGAGCAACCTGCGCGACTTCCTGTCCGCGACGAGCTTGACGATCCCCTCGCCGTCGTCCATCGCCCAGCCATACGCCGTCGAGCCGTATTCCTGGACCACGGTGACGATGTCGGTGCCCGCGGATGCCTGGGCGCGAGCCTGTTCCTCCGTGAGGCCCACGGCCGCGATCTGCGGATCCGTGAAGACGGCGGCCGGCACGTGGGACCGGTCCATGGTTCGGGGACTGTCCGGCCGTTCCAGGTTGTGCGCGACGACGCGCGCCTCCCGGTTCGCGACATGCTTGAGTTGGTACTCGTTGGACGCGTCCCCCAGCGCGTACACGCCCTCGCAGGGTTCCCCGCCGACAAGGACCCGCTGGAAGTCGTCCACGGCGAGCGTGCCGTTGTCGTCGACGTCGAAACCGGCCGCTTCGACCCCCAACCGATCCGTGTTGGGCACGCGCCCGGTGGCGATCAGCACGACGTCGGCTTCTACGCTCAGTGCGCGTCCGGCGCCGTCCGGCGCGAACGAGGCCGTGACGGAACCGTCGGCGTTCTCCTCGATGCCCGTCACCGCGTAGCCAAGCTCGAGGCGCCAGCGTTCGACGGCAGCGGAGGTGAACCGGTGTGAAATCTCCGCGTCGTGCTGCCGCAGCAGGCGCCCCGACCGGTTGACCTGAACCACATCGGAACCCAGCGAATGGAAGACGTGGGCGAACTCCGCGGCGATGAATCCGCCGCCGAGCACCAGCACGCGCTCCGGCAGCGCGGGCAGCCGCATGACGGTGTCCGAGGTGTGCACCTGCGGCAGGTCCATTCCCGGAAGGTCCGGCAGCACCGCCCGCGAGCCCGTGGCAACCACGATTCGATCGGCCGTGATCTCCGTGCCGGAGTCGGTGAGCAGCGTGCGTGGACCGGTGAAACGGACGTGCTCCTCGTACAGGTCGACGTGCTCCAGCTCGTCCGCGCGGTAGTTTCGCCCGGCTGCGGAGATCGCGTCGATGCGGCCGAAGACCCGGTCGCGGATGTCGGCCCAGCGCACGCCGTCCAGGGCCAGGTCGACGCCGAGGCGCCGCGCCTGTGCCGGTGCGGCGGCCAACTGGGCCGGGTACACGAACATCTTGGTGGGGATGCACCCCACGTTCAGGCAGGTGCCCCCGAACGTGCCGCCGTCGATGATGGCGACCCTCTTGTCGTCCCAGAAGGGCGTGACGAGTGAGTTTCCCGATCCGGAACCGATGATCGCCAGGTCGTAGTGCGGCATGCCGTCAGCCCCTCAGCTCGTCAACGACGAGCGCCGCCAGTTCCATGGCGGCCTCGCGCGTGGCGGGGCGCAGCCGGGCGAGGTCGATGCGGGACCCCTCGGCCAAGTGCGGATCGTGCGGCAGGCGGACCACCGTGGCGACGCGCGTACGGAAATGCGCCTCGATTTCCTCGACGTTGACCGCGCGGCCCGTCCCGGCCGACTGGTTGATGACCACGATCGCCCGCTCGGACAGGTCCGTGCGGCCGTGGGCCTCCAGCCAGGAGAGCGTCTCCGAGGCGAGGCGTGCCTCGTCCACGCTGGCGCCGGAGACCAGAACGACGGCGTCGGCCTTGTCCAACGTGCCCTTCATGACCGAGTGGACCATTCCCGTACCGGAATCGGTGAGGACGATCGAATAGAACCTGGACAACAGGTCGGTCACGGCACGGTAGTCGGCGTCGTCGAACGCCTCCGCGACGTGCGGGTCCGTGTCGGAAGCCAGGACGTGCAGCCGGGAACCCTCGCGGGCCGCATACGTGGAGAGCTTGGAGAAGGAATCGACCATGAAGCGGTTCTGCACGAGTTGGCGCGCGGTGTAGCGGGCCTTCCCGGGCGACCGGTCCGTCAGCGTCCCGCGGTCTGGGTTGGCGTCCATGGCGATGATCCGGTCCTCTCGGATCTGGGCGAGCGCCATGCCCAACAGCGTGGTGACGGTGGTCTTTCCGACGCCGCCCTTGCGCGAGAGCACCGGGACGTAGCGCGTCCCCTCGCCCAGCGACGCCGCGATCTTGTGCTCGGTGATGCGCTGGAGCCGCACGGCGTCGGAATCGCCCACGTTGACCTTGCCGAACGTCGAGGCGAACAGCCAGCGGCGCCACCCGGCGGCCGGCGGACGATTGCGCGGTTCCAACAGGCGGTCCGCCGTCAGCGAAGCCGCCGTCTCCGGCGCGTCCACGGTAGCAGAGGCTCCGACCTCGGGCCCGTGCTGCTGCTCGGTCTTGACGGTCCCCGAGGGTTCCCACCCCGCGAGATCCGGCAGGGCGGCCGCATCCACGTCCCGAGGACCGTCTTCGGTGGCACCGCCGGACGCTTCGGCCACCTCCCCCGCCGGCGCGGAGGACGCTTCGAATGCCCGATCAATTGCCGGATCGGTGGCGTTCTCGGCCGGGGTCCCGGGCCGAGCCGCGGCCGCGCCGTCCGTGTCCGCCTGGTCCGAGGCCGAGCCGGTAGCCGAGTCTTCGTGGTCGGCGTCTCCGGCGTCCAGGGGCTTGTCGTCGGGCGTGCTGCTGTTCTGGGTCATCGTGTCCTCGGTGCGTGCGATGTGGCCTGGGCCGGGTCTGGAATCACCCTAGCGCACGCGGGGAACGGCACCCGGAAGGGTGCCGGTCCCCGCGTGGAACGGCCGGGCGGACGCCCTTGACGGCGTCCGCGGGCGCTATTCGGTGCCCACCGCCAGCAGGAGGTCACCGCCCTGGACCTGTGCGGTGCCGTCGATGGCGATGCGGGTCACCTTGCCGGCAACCGGAGAGGTGATGGACGCCTCCATTTTCATGGCCTCGATCGTCGCGACGGTCGCTCCGGCCTCGATGGTTTCACCGACGGACACCGTGGCCGTGACGGCGCCGGCGAACGGCGCCGCGATGTGGCCGACCTGGTTGGCGTCGGCCTTCTCGGCGGCCTTGACGGTGGACTCGACGTTGCGGTCCCGGACCGTGATGTTGCGCATCTGTCCGTTGAGCGTGCACATGACCTGCCGCATGCCCTTCTCGTCCGGCTCCGAGATCGCCTGGAGGGTGGCCAGCAGGCGCACGCCCTTGCCCAGGGAGATCACGTGTTCGGTATTCCGCTCCAACCCGTACAGGTAGTCCCGGGTGTGCAGGGTGGAGATGTCGCCGTACTCGGCCACGGAGTTCTCGTAGTCCCGGGTCGGGCCCGCGAAGAGCAGCCGGTTCAGCGTGGAGCGCCGCGTCTCCGAGTCGGCCTGCAGGGCGGCGGTGTCCTCGGCGGAGAGTTCCTCGACGCGCGTGCGCACGTTGCGGCCCTCGAGCGCCTTGGAACGGAACGGCTCCGGCCATCCTCCCGGCGGGTCGCCGAGTTCCCCGGAAAGGAACTGGATGACGGATTCCGGGATGTCGAACGCCTGCGGATTCGCCTCGAACGCGGCGGGATCCACGTTCATGCCCACCAACTGGAGCGCGAGGTCTCCCACGACCTTGGACGACGGCGTGACCTTGACCAGGCGGCCGAGGATTCGGTTCGCCGCGGTATACATGTCCTCGATGGCCTCGAACCGCTCGCCCAGACCCAAGGCGATGGCCTGCTGGCGGAGGTTGGAAAGCTGGCCGCCGGGGATCTCGTGGCGGTACACGCGCCCGGTGGGCCCGGCCAGGCCGGACTCGAACGGCGCGTACATGGCCCGGACCGACTCCCAGTACGGCTCGAGCGCCGCGGTGGCGTCCAACTCGATGCCGGTGTCCCGCTCCGTGTGCGCGAGCGCGGCGACCAGCGCGGAGGACGACACCTGCGACGTGGTCCCCGCCATCGAGGCGATCGCGACGTCCACGGCGTCCACCCCGGCGTCGGCCGCGGCCATCAGCGTGGCCAACTGCCCGCCGGCGGTGTCGTGCGTGTGCAGGTGGACCGGAAGGTCGAAGCGTTCGCGCAGCGCCGCGACGAGGATCTTCGCCGCCGCGGGGCGCAGGAGCCCGGCCATGTCCTTGATCGCGAGGATGTGTGCGCCTGCGTCGACGATCCGCTGCGCCAGCTCCAGGTAGTAGTCCAGCGTATAGAGGTCCTCGGCCGGGTCCAGCAGGTTGCCCGTGTAGCACAGTGCCACCTCGGCCACCGCGGTGCCGGTGGCGCGGACCGCCTTGATGGCCGGTTCCATCTGGGACACGTCGTTCAGCGCGTCGAAAATCCTGAAGATGTCGATGCCGGTGGCGGCGGCCTCCGCGACGAACGCGTCGGTGACCTCGGTCGGGTACGGGGTGTAGCCGACCGTGTTGCGCCCGCGCAGCAGCATCTGGAGGGGGATGTTCGGAAGTTCCGCGCGCAGCAGGGCCAGCCGCTTCCAGGGATCCTCGCCGAGGAAGCGCAGCGCGACGTCGTAGGTCGCCCCGCCCCAGACCTCCATGGAGAACAGCTGGGGCATGGTGTGCGCGAACGCCGGGGCCGCGGCCAACAGGTCGCGGGTACGGACACGCGTGGCCAGCAGCGACTGGTGCGCGTCGCGGAACGTCGTGTCCGTGACCGCGACCTCGGTCCGGGCGCGAAGCTCCGCGGCGAAACCCTCGGGTCCCTTCTCCAGCAGGACCTGGCGCCAACCGGCCGGAGGTGCGGCACCCTCGGCCGGTCCGTCGAACGGGGACCTGTCCGGAAGCTCGGACTTGTTTCCCGGGTAGTGCGGCAGCTTCTCGCGCGGGTCTATGCCCTCGCGGCGCTCCCCGTTGGGCTTGTTCACGGTGACGTCGGCAAGGAAGGTCAGCGCCTTGGTTCCGCGGTCCTGCGACCGGTTGCCCTTGAGCAGGTCCGGACGCGAGTCGATGAAATCGGTCGCGACGTCCCCGGCCAGGAACTGCGGATCGTCGAGCACGTTCATCAGGAACGCGATGTTCGTGGTCACCCCGCGCACACGGAACTCCGCCAGCGCACGGCGCGCGCGGCGCACGGCCATCGCGTAGTCCCGTCCGCGGCAGCTGAGCTTGACGAGCATCGAGTCGAAGTGCGGCGAAACCTCGGCGCCAGCGTAGATGGTGCCGCCGTCCAGGCGCACGCCGGAGCCGCCGGCCGAGCGGTACGCGGTGATCGTTCCGACGTCCGGCCGGAAGCCGTTGGCCGGGTCCTCCGTGGTGATGCGGCACTGCAGCGCGGCGCCGCGCACGCGCAGCTCGTCCTGTCGGATGCCGAGGTCCTCCAGGGACTCGCCGGCCGCGATGCGCATCTGCGAGGACACCAGGTCGACGTCCGTAATCTCCTCGGTGACCGTGTGCTCCACCTGGATGCGCGGATTCATCTCGATGAAGACGTGCTGCCCGGCCCGCTCGCCGACCGTGTCGACGAGGAACTCGACCGTTCCCGCGTTCTGGTAGTTCAGGGCCTTCGCGAACTTGATGGCATCGGCGAACAAAGCCTGCCGGATGTTCTCGTCCAGGTTCGGGGCCGGGGCGATCTCGATGACCTTCTGGTGTCGGCGCTGCAGCGAGCAGTCGCGCTCGAAGAGGTGAACGACGTTGCCCTGGCCGTCCGCCAGGATCTGCACCTCGATGTGGCGCGGGCGCAACACGGCCTGCTCCAGGAACATGGTCGGATCCCCGAACGCCGTTCCGGCCTCGCGCATCGCCGAACCCAACGCCTCGGGAAGCTCCTCGCGGGTGTCGACCCGGCGCATGCCGCGCCCGCCGCCGCCGGCAACGGCCTTGACGAAGATCGGGAAACCGATCTTGTCCGCCTCGGCGATCAGCCATTCGACGTCGTCGCTCGGCTCGGAGGAGTCCAGCACCGGCACGCCCGCGGCGCGGGCCGCACGCAGGGCCTCGACCTTGTTGCCTGCCAGTTCGAGGACCTCCGGGGGCGGGCCCACGAACGCAATGCCGGCCTCACGCGCCGCGCGGGCCAGGTCCGGGTTCTCCGAGAGGAAGCCATATCCCGGGTAGATCGCATCCGCGCCGGACTCCTTCGCCACGCGGACAATCTCCTCGACGTCCAGGTACGCCCGGACAGGGTGCCCCTCCTCGCCGATCTGGTAAGCCTCGTCGGCCTTCTGCCGGTGCATCGACCCGCGGTCCTCATGCGGGAAGACGGCTACCGTCTTGGCGCCCAACTCGTAACCGGCACGAAAAGCACGAATCGCGATCTCGCCACGATTGGCAACCAGAACCTTCGAAAACATGGTGCTCCTGGGGGAATGTCAGCGGGTGGAAGGCGTCGGGGCGCCCACATGTTGGGGGGCGTCGTCGCCGGGAGGGCCCTTGGGACCGCCCAAAAATTCACCCTACCGTGGCGCGCGCCACAGCCCGAAAACATTGCGCGCCGCGAACCGCGCCGCATCGGCACGCCGCGCGGCGCCCCGCGCTTGGCCAACTATGATGGTCGGGGAGCAGAATCAGGGTATATACACAGAAGAGGTAGTGGTCAGTCCCGTGCAGGTTGTCAGCATCAGCAGTCTCAAAGGTGGCGTCGGCAAGACGTCCGTCACTCTGGGGCTGGCCTCCGCGGCCCTCGCCGCCGGCTTGCCGACCCTCGTCGTGGATCTCGATCCCCACGCCGACGCGAGCACGGGCCTCGGGGTCCGTCCGGCGGGGCAGAAGGACATCGGCCACATGCTCAAGAACGTGCGTCGTTCGGACGTCGAGCCCAACGCCGTCGCCAGTTCGTGGGTAGAAAGGGCCGCCGGGGACGTCGGCGGCCGCGAACCGGTGCTGGATGTGGCCGTCGGCGGCGCCTTCGCCGGTATCTACGACCGGCCGGACCTCCGGATGCGGGATTTGCGCCGGCTACGCACGCTGCTCTCGCGCACGAACAAGTACTCGCTGGTCCTCATCGACTGCCCCCCGTCCCTGAACGGCCTCACGCGCATGGCCTGGACCGCCAGCAACCGGGTGCTGCTTGTGGCGGAGCCGAGCCTCTTCTCCGTCGCGGGGACCGAACGGAGCATGCGGGCGCTCGAGCTCTTCCGGAAGGAATTCGCACCCGACCTCGCGACCGCCGGAGTCGTTGCCAACCGCTACCGTCCGGCGTCCGCCGAACAGCGCTTCCGGCTGGACGAGATGCGCTCGATGTTCAAGTCCTCGCTGCTTTCCCCCGTTCTTCCCGAGCAGGCCAATTGGCAGCAGATCCAGGGCGCGGCCTATTCCGTGCACCAGTGGCCCGGCGAGGCCGCCCGGCAGGCATCTGGACACTTCGACGAACTGCTCCGCAACGTGACCGACTCCGGAGGACTCCGCAGCCGCGCCTCGCGCGCGGCCCGCTAGCCCCCGCGGCCCGGCACCCCACAGGGAGCGTTCGCCGGCAAACTCATGGCCCACACGACCGCGGCGGGTGGCTTCCCGAGGGAAACCACCCGCCGCCGTCGTGTGGTGGTGTGCGCGGTCGGCCTAGCTCGCCGATTTCTTGGCTGCGCGCCGCTGGCTGAGTTCGTCGTCCGCGAAGGACTCTTCCGCGGCGTGCTCGCTGGGCAGCTCCGAGAGGCTTCCCTCGACCTCGCGCCACACGCGCCCCACGGCGATGCCGAACACGCCCTGCCCGCCCTGCACCAGGTCGATGACCTCGTCGGCGGAGGTGCATTCGTAGACGGAGGCCCCGTCGCTCATGAGGGTGATCTGCGCCAGGTCCTCGACCCCGCGCTCCCGCAGGTGGCTGACCGCTGTGCGGATCTGCTGGAGCGATACTCCGGTGTCCAGAAGACGCTTGACGACCTTCAAAACCAGAATGTCGCGGAAACTATAGAGACGCTGGGTACCGGAGCCCGACGCCCCGCGCACGGCCGGTTCGACAAGTCCTGTCCGCGCCCAGTAGTCGAGCTGGCGGTAGGTGATACCCGCCGCCTTGCAGACGATCGGTCCTCGGTAGCCCGCTCCCTCGTCGAGAACAGGTAGATCCTCGGAGAACAGCAGGCCCTGCGAGGCTCCGGTGCCCGCCACCCTGGTACCGTCGCCCGACGATTCGCGGTGATCACCAATGGGACTCACGTTGAATCCTCCTTATGTCTTGTGCTCCCCGAGGGGAATGGCCCGCTGGGGTCGGAACAGACACAGGCGGATGTCTTCCGCCGGATGTCAGCTCGAACGACAAGCCAGGCAATGGGAAACCTATGCCTTGACGGTACGGCCAGCCGGGCCCAAGGTCAAAGACCTTCAAGCTTAACTTGAGGGCGTGTCGCTAGGGTTCGAAGTCCTCGGGTTCCACGTCGGCGAGGAACTCGCGGAACTCCCGAAGTTCGGCCTCCTCTCCCTCGCTGGAAGTCCCGTCGTCGCTGACCATCACACCGGCCTCGACGAGCACCTCTTCGGCGCATGTCAGCGGACAGTGGACCCGCAGCGCCATCGCCACGGCGTCGGAGGCCCTCGAATCGACCTCCACGCCGCCGTCGAACACCAACCGCGCGTAGAACACGGTGTCCTGGACGGAGACGAGCCTCGCTTCGACGAGCCGGCGGCCCAGCGACTCGACGACGGAGGCCAGGAGGTCATGCGTCATCGGCCGCGGCGTCTCGATCCCCTGCTGGGCCATGGCGATGGCCGAAGCCTCGGGCGCGCCGATCCAGATCGGCAGGTGCCGCGGCCCGTCGGCCTCCTTGAGCAGGACCAGCGGCTGGTTGGACGGCAGTTCGATGCGAACCCCCACGACTTCGAGTTCCCGCATGCCTCTCCCCTTCCGTGTGGCTAGTGGTCCAGCCGGGCGATCGCTCCGCTGACCAGGGCGCTGTGCAAGGCCAGGCAGGCATCGCTGATTTCGCGAGCCGTCTCTGCCGCGCGTGCCCGCGACGAGACGTCGCGGCGGTTGGTCAGCGGCGCCACGGCGCGTTCGACGAGTCCGAGCTCGCGGTCCGCGGCCACCCGGAAGGCGCGCAGGTGCCGGGGTTCAATCCCGTGGGCAGCCAGTTTGGCGCTCGCGGTGGCGATGCGTGTTGCGTGTTCGTCGAAGCGCTGGTCCTCCTCGACGATGATGCCGTAGGCCAAGAGCTCCCCGATCAACTCGGCGGAGGCCCCCGTCGCCCCCTGAAGTTCCGCCTGGGTCAGCGGACGTCGGCGACCGGCGAGTTCGCCGGCCAGTTGGTCGGTCACGCTGCGCGGGGCAAGCGTGATTCCACCTGGAAGCTGTTCGGGACGGTCCCCGCGGTCGACGGCATCAAGGTAGTCCTTGATGACCTTCAGGGGCAGGTACTGGTCCCGTTGCAGCGCCAGGATGAACCGCAGACGGTCGATGTCCCCGGCGGTATATTTCCGGTAGCCGGCAGCCGTGCGCTGAGGGGTGATCAGCCCCTTCTCCTCCAGAAACCGGATTTTGGACGCGGTCGTCTGCGGAAAGTCGTCGGAAAGTTCCGCCAGGACCTCTCCGATGTTCAATACCGAGGAGCGCGCCGGCGCGCCGCCCGCTTCGGCTGCGCGCCGGGCGTTTGCGGTGGGGGCCACTGGCTTGGCCGTCAGGCTTGCCGTGCGGCGGTCGTCGGGCGGCTTCCGGCGTAGAACGTCAGTCGGAACTTTCCGATCTGGACCTCGGAACCGGTCCGCAGACGGACCGAGTCCACGCGATCGTGGTTGACGTAGGTGCCGTTGAGGCTTCCGGCGTCGACGACTTCGAAACCGCCGTCAAGGCGACGGAACTCGGCGTGCTTGCGGGAGACCGTGACATCGTCGAGGAAGATGTCCGCCTCGGGGTGACGCCCCGCCGTCGTGCTCGCCGAGTCCAACAGGAAACGAGCACCGCGGTTGGGTCCGGAGTGGGCAATCAGGAGCGCCGAACCTTCCGGCAGCGCGGCAACGGCCGTTCGCTCCTCGGGCGCCAGCGGGATGTCCCCGACCGGCCCCTCGGCGAGCGGAGGCATGCTGATATTCGTGGTCTCCGCGACCGATTCCCCGCGGCCGGGCCTTTTGCCGCCCAAGCCGTTTTCCCCTGACATGCGTTGTCCTCCCTGACGTGCTGCTCAAAAACTGCGGTTTCACGGCCCGGCATGCGCCACGGGCACGCGACGAACCATGTTCCGAACCAGCCTAGCCTACCCAGGGGGCGGAATAGTCGGTTGTCAGCCCGCTGATTACGCCCGTCCCCGGTGGCGGGCTCCGAGGCGCCCCCACAGGCGACGGTTCCTCAGCCTTCAATGTTTTTCAAAGTATAGGCACATTCCGTACCGGCCCCGAAGGGCTGCAAAAACGAAGGAGGGGGCCCGGGGAATCTGGCGATTCCCCGGGCCCCCTTCGGCTGGTCGGGCTAGCGGGATTCGAACCCACGACCTCCTGACCCCCAGGTGGTAGGAGTAGGGCTCATAGCCCACCTGACCTGGGGTTTTGTGTTTCAGGAGCGTGCTCTGGGCGTCACGTTTTGCAGGGTTTGCAGGCTGTTGGTCACCTAATTGGTCCACTTGCCGATGTCACCGCATACATGGCCTTCCGGGGAGCCGGTTCCGGTTCAGACCTCCAGTGGGTAGCCGCTCCTGGCTAAGGCGTCATTCCAAGCTCGCCGCGCGTGCTGTGCATACTCACGCTCCACACCTGCCGCGAACGCAATCAACCCGTCGACGTGGTTCACGAACGACAGAACCGACTCAAACCCACGGTGAGAAGCATGCTCTACCAGGCCGAACTTCCCCACGCCGCGAACGTGAACCTGAAGGCGGCGCTTGTACTCGGGTAGAAGCCGGACCCCCTGTGAGTCCACCAGCAGGCCGAGAACGACAGTCCTTGCACCTGGCGGGACCACGTGGGTCTTCTTCTCGTGCAGTACAAAATGTTGGTCCCGTACGATGTTTCGGACCTGGGCGATGAGAGCCGTAGCTTGCTTTCGATCGTAATCTGGGCCAGCTGAAAAGGTGAGATCGTCCGAGTACCTTGTGTAGCCCAACCCTCTTGACGCGGCCAGATCATGGAGCTTCGCGTCAAGATTGCTCGCCACAGTATTCGCTAGGGCACCGCTTGTTGGCGCGCCCTGCGGTAACACGCCTTGGCTGCCTACCACATAGGACGGGATCGCGTTGTACGCCCAGAAGTTCTGATACCCCTCGTACCGGGGGCCGCGAAGTCGAGTGCAAATGCGGGCGATCTCCAAGCTCACGAGCTTCGAATAGCCCAGCCGCAGAAGAAGATCAAATATGCGCTTCTCTTGGATGCTTCCAAAAAAGTCATGGAGGTCAAGCTTCACCAACCAGCGCGCTCCCACATGTTGCTCAGCGCATTGAACAATTGAACGGTCACGCTGATACGCGAAACTGGCGGGGTGCATCGGAACCGACGAGAACACGTTGTGGAGGAGCCAGCGCTGCACGTCCATGAGCACGGGCTCGGGGCTCGATATCTCGCGGATTCCGCCATCTCGCTTCCGCCGGTTGATATCAAGGTACGGGTCCCTGACTCTTCCGACTATTTCACGGAGATACCCATAGGAAACTCCGGTCAGTTGGGCTAGATGTCGCAAGCTCAAGATTGGAGGGACGCCATTTGCAAGCAATCGAGAGCGAACAATGCTCGCACGGGAGACGACCTCCGCAGCGTGTCCCTGCGCGAGGCCCTGTGCGATGTAGAGATGAGGGGAAGCGTCAGCCACTTACTTTGACCCCCGGTCCCGAAGGGTGGGGCGAACGCCTCCCCAGGCTCCGTAGGTAGGTGGCGTTTGCCCCACCACGCGTAGCCTGAGCTCGTCCGGTGAACGCGGTCAGCCGCGTCCTGGAGCCAGTCGACTCCACGAGCCGACACAACGTGCCGGCTGCATCACTAAGCAGACCAGTTCTTCCCCTCATCTCATACTCTCAGGATAGTACGGGGCGTCTGACCCCTCGATGCCCGCGGAGACATGGCGAGGAGCCCGCTTGCCCGTCGTCAGTTCCTTCTTGCCTGTCGAGGTGACGTTGCCCTGGTCATCGACCAGTCCAAGCGAGCGCAGAGCGCGCAGGAGCACGTCGACAGTCGCGACGGGTTTGCCGAGTTCCCGAGCAAGCTCGGAAGCAGAACGAGAACGATCGAGCAGCAAGGCCAACACGAGAAACATCTCGTCAGTGGCAGTCCTCATGTACTTCACACCCAGATTGCTCGACAGCCTGGGCTGGCCGATGCGCGTGGCAACATCCTTGAGGACCACATCCGGCGCATAGCTTCCTAGCTCCGTGAACAGATCGGGGGGCCCTACGTGTCAGGGTTGAGTGAGTCCACCGGTTTATAGCAAGTCCGCCTCGTGGGGCGAGTTGAAGGATCACCAATCTGATGAGTTTGAGTTCCCCGGTCGCGGTCGTCGCGGCCGATGATGGAGTCGTGAGCGCACCCTCGATCCCGGACGGGCCGACGCGTCGGCGTTCGTTCTCGCCGGGCCAGAAGTTGCAGTACCTGTCCGAGTACGAGGTCGCGTGCGAGACGGGTGAGGGCGCGGGATACCTGCGCCGACATGGCCTGTACTCGTCGCTGATCTCGGAGTGGCGCAAGCAGCGCGACGCGGGTCTGCTGGAGGGCAAGAACCCCGGCGAAGCGGTCGGTCGTCCCAGCGCCGCGCAGGCCGAGAACGCCCGGTTGAAGGCGCAACTGCGGAAGGCCGAGGTGGAGTTGTCGATGACGCGGACGGCGTTGGAGATCATGGGAAAAGCGCACGCGCTCTTGGGGCAGATCTCCGAGAGCGCGGACACCGACCCGCGGCGCGGGAAGCGCTCATGAACACCTACGTCGAACTGGCCGCCGCGGACGTGCCGACCCGGCAGGCGGCAGCCCTGACCGGCGTGGCGCGTGCGACCGCGACCCGCGCCGCCTCCCGCGCACGCCGACCGGACCCCGAGCCGCCGTCGGCTCGTCCTGCCCCAGCGAACAAGCTCTCGAGCGTCGAGCGGTCGCTGGTGCTGTCCACGCTCAACAGTGACGAGTTCGTCGACAAGCCGCCGTTGCAGATCTATCCCATCCTGCTCGAGCGCGGCGAATACGTGGGCTCGGTCTCGACCATGTATCGGGTGCTGCGCGAGCACACGCAGGTACGGGAGCGGCGCCGGCTCGCGACCCATCCGCCGCGGAAGGTGCCGGAGCTGATCGCGACCGCCGTCGGGCAGGTCTATACCTGGGACATCACGAAACTCGCCGGCCCTGTCAAAGGCACGTACTACGACGCGTACGTGATGATCGACATCTTCTCCCGCTACATCGTCGGCGCCATCGTGCACGCCTGCGAGGACGGCCTACTCGCCAAGGAGATGATGACCGACGCGTTCGGGATCCACGGCACCCCCGAGGTCGTGCACTCCGACGGCGGCCCCTCGATGACGTCGAAGACCGTCCGCACACTGCTCGCCGATCTCGGCGTGACCGCGTCCCGCTCCCGACCGCACGTGTCCAATGACAACCCCTACTCCGAAGCGCTGTTCAAGACGATGAAGTACCTGCCCGTCTTCCCCGACCGGTTCGTCTCCCTCGCCCACGCACGGCAGTTCCTGGACGAATTCGTGCACGCCTACAACCACCACCACCGGCACACCGGCATCGGCATGCACACGCCCGCCGACGTGCACTACGGGCACGCCGACGCCATCGACCGCGACCGAGACGCCACACTCGAGGCCGCCCGCCGCGCCCACCCCGAACGGTTCACGACGCGACAGACGCGACCGAAGATCCTCGACCGAGACCCGGCCGCGTGGATCAACCAGCCACCAACCGACGAGATCCAACTCGCCGCCTAACACCCACCGGCCTCACTCGCCTTGACAAATTCCGCCGCGCAAGCTATTGTTTCTTCTAGTTAGGAACAAGTTCTGCTCAGCAGATAAATATGCGAAGAGGATGATCAATGCAGATCGTACTGGTGCACGGCGGATGGGTAGGCGGCTGGGCGTGGGACGGCGTCGCCGACGAATTGCGCAGAATGGGGCACGAGGTGATCGCGCCGACGCTGCGCGGTCTCGAAGACGGTGACGTGGACCGCTCCGGCGTCACGATGAGCATGATGGCGCGCGATCTGATCGATCAGGTAAGAGAGCTCACCCAGCTCGACATCGTGCTCGTCGGTCATAGCGGCGGAGGTCCGCTCATCCAACTCGTCGCTGAGGCGATGCCCGAGCGCATCGGCCGGGTCGTCTTCGTCGACGCCTGGGTGCTGCGCGACGGCGAGAGCATTAACGACGTGTTCCCCGATCCGTTGGTCGCAGCGATGAAGGCGCTTGCGAGTCAGTCCGACGACAACACCATGGTCATGCCGCCTGAGCTCTGGGCCGCGATGATGCAGGACATGTCCCCGTTCGAGCAGCAGCAGCTCGCCGCGCTCGAGCCGAGGCTCGTCCCATCGCCGGCAGGCTGGTCCGATGAGCCGATCCGCCTCGACCGGTTCTGGGCGAGCAGCATCCCGTCAAGTTATGTGTTCCTCGCTCAGGACCAGGCCGTTCCCGCTGAGATCTACCAGGCCGCGGCCGGGCGGCTTGATAGTCCGCGCACGATCGAGATCGACGGAAGCCATTTGGTGATGCTCACGCATCCGGAGAGGCTCGCACGGGCCCTCGACGCCGTCATTGCCTAACAGGCCTGGGGAAGCTATGGATTCGATTTCACGCCCAGACGACGTCGCGCCGATCTCGTACACCGAACTGGCGCCGTCGGGTGCGCCTGCTCGGTGGATCGTCCTCGTGCACGGGGGTGGTGTCTCGAAGGAGTGCTATCTCGAGACGCCCGACGGCCGACAGGGCTGGGCGGCACGATTGGTATCGCTTGGCTACGGTGTGCTGGTGGTGGACTGGCTGGGGTTGTCCTATGAGGCGGCCCAACACGTCGATGATCGTGCGGCGTCTGCGCGGCTGGACTATGAGAGCGTGTGCCGAGGGATGGGCGTGTTCCTCTCTGGTCTCGGCCGGAACGTCGTGCTGGTCGTGCACTCGATGGCAGGTCCGATTGGCTTCCGCCTCCTAGAGACGCATGGCGATCTCATCGACGGGCTCGTAGCCGTCGCTCCGGGCCCGCCTGGAAATGTACAGGCGGTGCCCGAGATCGTGAGGGAGTCCGACCAGGAGGTCTCCATCCGTGGAGCGGCCATCGACTGGACCATCCCGAAGATGGGTTTCTGGGAACCCACAAGCGCCTTCGTGAACGACAAGGCCATCGGACCCAGCCGGCGGTTCCCCCGCGAGTGCATCGAGGTGTTCCGCCGCACCCTTCGGCCGATCCCGGCCCGGATGCTTTATCAGCGTCAGAACATCGGTGGGAGCCAAATGAGGATCGGGCCGACCGACGCGTTCACGAACAAGCCGATTCTCGTCTTCACGGGTGGAGCCGATACCGACCACCCCTCGCAGCTGGATCAGGACATCGTGGCCTGGCTCACCGATCAGGGCGCCGCCGTCACCTTCTGGTCGTCCGAACTGCCTCTTCTCGCTGGGAACGGCCACATGCTGATGGTCGAAGACAATAGCGACGAGATCGCTGACGAGATCGCGCGGTGGATCACGGCGCTCTGACTCGCCACCGTATCGTCCCGGCCATTATTTCAGCCGACCCGACGTCCCCAACAGCGGAGGAGAACGCCAGTCGTTTCCTTCGTGTCACTCGAGGGAACGCTGTGCCAGCTCGTTGCCGACTACGACTTGGTCGATCGGGCCCTTGCTCGAACTCCTCATTTCATACGTCTGGCGATGGACTCAAGGGAGATGTTCGCCGACGGCCGCGTGCAACTCCAGGTCATCGGTGGACAGCTGAGGCGTCTGCCACGACGCATCGAGACGATCGGTTCGCAGCTCGAACGGAACGTTCGGGCTGAGCATAAGGATGTTCCGAGACCTCCAGGAACGCGGATGGATCGGTTCGTTGGTCGGGGAGCTGACGACCACCCTGGTTGGCGTGGCGCTTATCGTCGCTGCGGTGCTACTTTCGGTCTCGGGGGGGTGGCCCCCAGCTCGCCCCGACGTCGCACTCCTACCGTTCCTAGGGGCGGGGTGGTCGGCCTCGCGGGCAGGCTCCTCGTGCTGAGGCCGCTGCGCACCTCCTTGATGCGCACCACGCTGATCGCCGGATCCTGGCAAACTATCCCGCGACGCGAATTCGCAGGGGGTGTCGGCGCGACTTTCGATCGACGTACAGTGCCGTCCGTTAACAAACGATCGGTTCGTGCGACCGAACTGTCGAACGCCGACGCCACACTCGAGGCCGCCCGCCGCGCCCACCCCGAACGGTTCACGACGCGACAGACGCGACCGAAGATCCTCGACCGAGACCCGGCCGCGTGGATCAACCAGCCACCAACCGACGAGATCCAACTCGCCGCCTAACACCCACCGGCCTCACTCGCCTTGACAAATTCCGGGACGGTTTCATCACCGCGAGAAAACTCACCGTCCGTGCAGGCGGAACGAACATACGCAGTCACTGAGCGAATGACTCGCTGAACGACGGCATGCACCTTTTGCATCGCCGGCCGCGTGCTCGCCCGAAGGGCAATTTCTTGCGCGAACAAGACTTCCAAGAGGCGCTCAAGATTGTTCCCGTAGTCCTTGTCATCGAGATTCAGTCCCAGGCTCGATTTCAGCCGCTGCCGATCCGTTGCTGTGATTCGATGCTTGCCTGTGGTGGCGTTCATGAACTTCTTTGCCATTGGTCCCATTGTGGGAATGCCAAGCTCTCGGCCGTCCTGCTGGAACGACGAACACCCTGACCCAAGCAGGAAAGCAAGATTCTTTGAGTTGAGCGCGTCCGCAATATCGCGACGTACAGTTGCGATGGTCTCGGATGACTCCGAGTCAACCGTGTTGGTCTTCCCCTTGTAGAACGCAACTGAGCGCTGGGGATCGTTCGTCGTCATCCTGTTTAGTCCCTCAGCCCTTGGACGAGCGTGGGTCGTTCCCACGAGGGATCGTGTCCTGCTCGCGGATAGTGCCCTTGAGTGAGCGCACCTGCAGTTCGCCCCCGCCGTCGTTGCGGAGGATGTCACGAGCTCGATTGATGCCCTCAGCCTGTGTGGGGGTGACGGCGCTCGCTCGGTCGGAGCCGGGTTTGCGTACTTCCCAGTTCCCGTCGTCTCGGCGCTGGACGACGCGCTTGTTCGGTTCAGTCATGGGTCTCTCCTTGTGTGAGTTGGGAGTCTTGTGCATCGTTCTCGTTCTCGTTCTCGGCGCGCGCGCTCAGTCGCGGCAGCAGAGATACAACTTTCTTGCTCTCGGGTAGCGAGTGGTCAGCATCAGCCTGATCCGGTTCTGGGGCATGAGGGGTGCGTGCTGTGACGAGGCGGAAGAGTTCTGCCGGTACACGGCATTGCTCGATGAGGCTGAGTTCTTCGATGCCTTCGTTTTCAAGTAGCTCGATCGCTCGTGGCAGCAGGGATGGCTGTTCGATAGCCGTGATGAGGCCGGGTTCGTTGCGTCGCCAGCCTCGCGTGGACAGGGTGACCATCGCATTGCGATAGGAGACGTCGCCGAGTCGTCCGAGGCGCCGTGCCCGGTAGAGGAGCGCCTGGATGCTCACTCCCCACTGTTCTTTGAGTTTGGCGAGGGTGACCCAAGCGCTCCGGTTCATTGCCGTTGGTAACAGGTCGGCTATCTCGGCTTCTGGCATCAGCAGCTCTGAGGCGAACCTGTGAGCCTGTTCCTCAACGATTCGTCCGCCGGGTTCTGCGTCGCTGTGCATAATGAGGTGGCCCAGCTCGTGGGCGACGTCGAAACGCTGTCGGTAGTAGTCGCGCTTCACGGGGTTGAGGATCACTACCGGACGCAGGTGGCTGTCGAAGGAGTAGGCGTCTACTGAGGCAGTCTGGTTCGGGCTGAAGACAACGAGGACTCCGTGGTTCTCCAAGGCGCGCACCAGGTGCCCGGCTGGTCCTGTACCGAGCGCCCATGCATCGCGTAGCTCCTGCGCGGCCCGCTCGGGACCGTCGCCTTCAAGGTCATCCAGTTCGACAGGCATGGATGGCAGGTCGACGTCTGGTAGCTCGACGTGACGCTCTAGGGATTCGGCGATGTCGAGGGCGATCTGTCCGTAGGCGAAGGCTTGGTCGCGTGCGAGCTGGCTCGTTGATCGCAGCGACCGGAAGTGTGGGAGGGCGCTGGCCTTGGCGACATCATTCGGGCGTGCGGCGAAGAACCCTGGATCGACTGAGAGTCCAAGAGCGAGCTGGGCGACGGTGGAGGGAGTCGGCGTTTTTGCGCCTGTCTCCCATGCCGATACTGCGGTTGGGCTTTTCTTGATCAGTGCCGCAAGATCGCTCTTGCGAAGCCCTGCCAGGTGACGCGCCATGGTCAGGCGCGCACCGTCGAAGAAGGCTGCTGCGGTCGCTGTCCGGTCGGTTCTGTTCACTGACCAACCTGTCCGTGGTTTGGCTGCTCAGCCGCCGGACGGCGGAGCTTGACCGGGGCGTCAGGCGTCGTGTCGGGACTGACAGGCATGGGCGCGCTCGGACGCAGGCGTCCACCATCCGCCGGAGGTGTCTGCAGAAGGTCGTGCTTCCAGTACCAGGCGGAGCCACCCCCGGAGTTCAGGCGAGGCTGGCCGATAACAAGTTCGCGACCGCCGCGCTCGGCATCCAGGGAGTGCCCTACGACCAGGGTGTGCAGGTCGAGCTTCGAGCCAGCCATCAGGGTTGCCAGGCCAGCCTGTTCGTCGCTTGTGAAGTGGTCGAACAACGTCGGCGGGTCAGGTTCGTCCGTCGGCTGCTGCGCGACGCGCTGCTTCGTGGTGCTCTTTTGCGGCCACGGCACCTCATCAAGTTTGCCGAACGCAGACGAGGCGAGGAGCCAACGAGTTCCCTCGTGCGACCAACCAGGACTTCCGCTGAGATCAGCGCGCCCAACGAGCTCAGGATCAAGTGCGGGAAGGGTCGTGATGTCGCGCTCGGTCAGTTCCGCGTGGAGAAGGTCGAGGCTCGTCTGCCCGTCCGTTCCTTCCGCGACGGCGTAGCGGCGGCATGAAAACACGCGATCGAGGCGATCGCGGAAGAGAGTGAACCGAGTCACGCCGACCCACGTCGCGTCGTGGCCCGCGGCCTCCGAATAGTCTTCCAGCACACGGTCCGCAGCCGACAGGAAGGCCCAGCGGATGCCCGCCAGCACACCAGCACGATCCAGCGCGCCTACCAGGTCATCTCGTTCACTCATATGACGAGAGTACACCCGGAGGTAGTAAATTACGCATCAAAGCAAACCGCGTGTCGTGCCGAGTGCCCAAAACTGTTCACCTTTGCCTTCTCCCCACACCATCCTGGGGCGACGAGCCGCTCGTCTTCCCTGTGGGCGGGCCGAACGCCACCTCTTCCAGGCCGCCTCGGGTACACTTATTGCGACTGCTTCGATTGTTTCGATTAGGAGGATGGGCTGATGAGCGACATCGCGACGCTGGTTCCTGAGCCGGCCGACACTGAGCTGGCGGTATCTGCTCTGCGCGGGCTCGACGCAGTGCTCGGCGCTGAGGGTCCGGTGCGATTGCATCTGGCTGGGCAGGTCGGCGATGTGGAGGTGCCCCGGTCTGCGCTGGCCGCACTGGCGCAGGTACTCGACAGCTTTGCGCACGGCGAGGGCGTGACCGTTCTTCCCTCGCAGGCAGAGCTGACGACCCAGCAAGCTGCCGATGCGCTGCGTGTATCGCGACCGTTCCTGATTGGGCTGCTCGACGACGGACAGATCGAGTACCGCACGGTAGGTACGCACCGTCGTGTCAAGGCGGCGTCGCTGATCCGCTACCTGCGTGAAGACGACGAGCGCCGCCAGTCTGCTGCTGACGCGCTGACCGCGGAGACCCGCGAGCTCGGATTCGCCTGATGCAGGTCGTCGTCTACGACGCCAACGTGCTCTACCCCTCCACCCTGCGGGATGTACTGATCCGGGCAGGGCTCGCAGGCCTGGTGCGGCCGAAGTGGACGGAGCAGATTCTCGATGAGGTGTTCCGAAACCTGCGCGTGAACCGCTCTGACCTCGACCCCACGCGACTGGATCGCACTCGCCGCCTGATGAATGAGGCGATCCGTGACGTAACGGTCACCGGCTACGAGCACCTGATCGACCAGCTCGATCTTCCCGATGCCGACGACCGGCATGTCCTGGCCGCTGCAATCCACGCTGGCGCTCAAGTGATCGTCACCCACAACCTCCGCGACTTCCCCGCCGACCGGTTGAGCTCGTGGGATGTGGAAGCGCAGCATCCCGACGGCTTCCTCACCGGTCTGTTTCAGGACCACCCGGACGCCCTCGGCAGGATCGTCGCCGCTATCACAGCGGTGTGGGGCGGCGAGACCAACTACGGGGATGTCCTTGACAGTCTCTCCATCGATGCGCCGGGCACCGCTGATCTCTTGCGCGAAACGTTTGGTGATCGCGGGTAGATCCCGGCCCGCCAGCGTCAATACCTTCACGCGACGCGAAGGTATTGACCGCTCCCAAAGAAGACAATCCTCGGTTCCGAGCAGGGGGCTGACGGCTGCGAGCGCACGGTCACGAGTGGAACTCGACGGATTCATGCGTCTCCACACGATCGATCTGAGACCCGCTCCGTCGGGCGGCAGCCTCTTGGATGCGGGCACGGATCAGGAGGATCAGGCTGACCGGCCCAATGATGGTCAGCTTCATCGCGTTCCAGATGAACAGGATGACCAGGAGGTGGAGCCATCCGGGGCCACCGTCTTCGATGAGTTCGCGGCACACGGCTGCGGCGAGGAGGTATGGGATGGCGAGGAGCATCGCAGGGATGCCCCACTTGAGGCCGCGCCGGGTGCGGATCGCGTCGAGGAGCCGGCTGGTTGGCATGTAGCGGCGCAAGTAGGTGCGGGTATGGACGCTGAGGGTCCAGAGGAGTCGGAGCATGGCGGAGTCCTGTCGTGGTCTCGGCGACAAGAACCTTGAAGGACTCACCCGCGAAGGTGGAGCCATACTGTCGCGACGAGCGACAGCGCATATTTAGAGGCCGCCTCGCCTTCCACTCTACGACGGACCCCGGACAGCCGGAAGGCCCCGCCGATCAGAGCGTGCGGCCTGTGCTCTCGCGCTCGGTCGTCCGACGCCCACGTTCCGGCTTCGGCTTTGTGATGCATTGTGCCTGCGCGAGTGCAGCTTGTGCACGCGCCTGGTCGATCCTCTGCGCCACCGACTCAGCAGAGACTGTGCCGAGTGGTGTCGCAGTGGTGATGGCGTATCGGTCGCGGTAGGCGGCAACCACTCTGGCCTGCTGCCTCCACACTCTCTCAGCGCGTGGATCTTTCGGGATCGGCCCGAGCGCTCGCACCCACGGCTGTCTGCCGTGGAAGGCAGCGTCGAGAATCGCATCTGCTCTGGTCTCGATGAGATCGCGTCGCTCGTCGAGGGCCTGCCGCATCTCCGGAGCCATCTGACCGTTTGCTTCGGGGATGAGGCCGGCGATCAACCGTGGAGCCTTACGGACTCGGCCAGACCCAGCAGGCCGCGCGCTGGCTCGTTCGATCCGGTGGTGGAGGACGGATGCGAGGTCATCGGCGTCGCCGAGCGGCCTGGCGTTGACGAGGCGCGGAAGCAGAGCGTCAACGTCGTGGTGGTTGGCTTCGGCGCGGCGAAGTTCAGCGGAGAGCGCACCGTAAGCGTCGGAGTTCACGATGTCGTCGACCTGCTCGTCGCTGAGGCCGGATGTGCGCATGAGCCTCGCCCAGCGGTCGTGTTGTGCTGCTTGGGCGATGGTTTCGTACTCGGCTGCGAGCTGCGCGATCGACCCCCACCGCTCCTGCTCGGCGGTGATGGCTTCGTGGGCGGAGGGTTCGGCTCCGACGTGTTGCAGGACTCCGTAGAGCACGGACCTCGCGGTGGCGTCGGTGTTGTCGCTGGGGTGCGGGTGGTGATGGTCGTGGTCGGGCTGGTCGGTGACGACGTAGGCGTGGTTGGCGTGGCGTCCGCGGGTCATGGCGACGTAGAAGTTCTCCCGCGTCGTCGTCACCGTCACCACGGTGTGGGCGGTGTCGGTGGTGACGCCTTGCGCCCTATGAGCGGTGACAGCGTAACCAAGATCAACGAATTCTGAGACGTAGGCGGCGGGCAGGATGATCGCTCCGCCGAACCGCTTACCGTGGGGTCGGATGGTGATGGAGCCGTCGTCACGGACGTTGGTGATCTGCCACCGGTCGCCGTTGCGAACCCAAGTGTGCCGGTTCCGCAGGCGCCGGTCATTGCGGCGGGTGATGATCGTGTCTCCGGCTGAGGCAGTGCTGCCGTCGTGCAGCTCGATCTCCTTTATCGGGGTGATGGTGCCGTCGATGATGAGGTCGGCGCGAGCCCGGTTGTTCAGGGCAGTGACATTCTCGTTCGTCTCTGCGATCAGGATCGACGCACGGCCTGCCTGGGTGTCGGCACGCCACGCGGCATAGGCGGCATCGGTCGAGGTGTCGGTGTCTCCGTCGTGGATGCGCTGGTGGGTGAGGTAGGTGTCGATGATCTCGGTGCGGCCGTGACGCAAGGACAGCGAGGCGGTCTTCTCCCACTCGTTCGTGAACCGGTGAATATCGACCAACTCGGGCGCATCGTCACGATCAGAGACCAGGAGGCTGAACGCGCCACCGGCATCAACGGATTGGAGCTGCGCGTAATCGCCGACCAGCAGCACCTTCGCCCCCGCCTGATCCGCGGCGTGCGTGATGCGATCGAGGGAGATCGTTCCGGCGAGTGAGGCTTCGTCCACGATGACGAGCTGCCCGGCGGTGAAGGTGGTGCCGTGGAGGGTGTGGTTGCTCCACCACTTCGCCGTGTTCTCCGTTGTGATCCCGAGGTCTTCGGCCAGCACCGCAGCAGCGACAGCGGAGGGTGCGAGGCCGACGACAGAACCCCTGCCGTGTTCGGCCTCCCATGCTTGCCGTAGCGCGGACATGGCGGTGGTCTTCCCCGCCCCAGCAGCGCCGACGAGAACGTCAATCTGGCGGCCGGAGACGGCGACAGCGGTGAGCGCCGCGGCCTGGTCATCGCTGAGCATCCTCCCCTGCCGATCAGGCCGGTTGGTGATCTTCTCCACCGTCTCCAACGCCACAGTCGGTGCAGTGGTGGCGCGGGAGCGTTCCAAGAGGCGGTCTTCTGCTTCGAGGATAGTTTTTGATGAGTAAACGTTGGCGTGCGCTGGCCTAAACCTGCTCGACCCATCCGCCCGCCGAAACAGCACCGGACTCGACGCCAGATCCAGCGGCGACAACCGCAGAGAAGCTTGTTCAGCGGCGTCGGCGACCATGCCGGTGATCGCCTCCCGATCCTGCATCGAGGCGAACCGCCACCCCATCAACTGCCGAGACGCCTCCGCGTGCAGATTCCACCGCTGCCACGTCGAACGCTTCTCACCGACCGTCTCCATCACCGCCTGCCCGATCTCGCCGATCAGATCGAGCGGTACATCGTCGGCACGCAGCACCAGCACGGGCGGATTCGCGGTGAGAGCACGAGCCCAGGCGGTTGCATCCTGTCCGAGGACCCGCCCCGCGCGGTCACGCCAATCGGCGGTGAGCTCGGCCAGAGAGTGGATCTCTTTCTCGGGGCGAGTGGCAAGAGTTGCTTGGGCTCGGAGCTTCAGGACGGTCCTGGCGGTGGGTTGCTTGCCGTGCTGGGCGACGTACTCGGCGATGAGGCGTTCCTTCTCCGCCTCAATGTGTCGGGTTCGGGTGGAGAACTCGTCCATCAGCTCTTGCGGAACTCCTGTGATCTCCCACCCGGGGCTCCGGTCGCGTCCGCGGTCTCGGGCTTCCCAGGTCAGGCCGAGGACGCGGGTGAGCTGGTCGGCGAGGACCGCGTTGTACATCTCCGAGATCGCCACCACCGCCTGATGCATCGGCCGCCCTGCCAGCGTCCGCCACTTCCCGTCCTGCACAGTGAAGACCTTGTTGCTCACCACGACATGGGTATGCAACTGCGGATCACCAGCCCGCGAGTCGTAGTGATCAAACGCTGCGGCGGCGACGCCTGCGACATCGACGTGTGCAACCGCTCCGTCGGGTCCGGTTGCGCCCACCCTGGTCGATGCAACCTCACGCTCCATAAACGCAACCAACTCCGCAACCGCCGCGTGATGAGCGTCTGCGATCAGCGCCTGCGTGCCCGCATCGGCGACAGCCCAGAGCGTTGAGACGGACTTCGGCACGCTGAACGTGTAATCAAACCCCGCCACCGCACGCCGCGTGCCACGCTCGGCCTCTTCGGCTTCGATCTGGACGATCTGCTCCGCCCGTGTGGACGGCCCCAGATCAGTAGGCAAGGCGTTGGTTCGGGCTTCGATGCGCTCGGTGACCGACGCGAACTGCTGATACGCCCGCCCCAACGGAGCCTTCGTGATGGGGTCGTGGCCCATCCCGATCAGAAGCTGAAGCTGCGCCTCACTCACCTGGGCACCGTCGGTGAGCTCCCCGTTCCCAAGCGTCGAGAGTCCGGCGCCGAGCCAGTGACCGGGCGGGTTCCCGGCCTCAGCGTAATACCGCGTCAACGGCGTCGAGAGGGAACGATCGCCATCACCGGCAGCGACGGATCGCAGGAGGTATTTGTAACCGTCGCCGGCGGACATGACACGCATCGAGACCGTCACCCGGCACCTCCTTCTGGACAAGAGGTGAGCGTCCGATGACCGCCAGCGATCGCGGCGCTCGCGGGGCGGCGCGCCTCTTCTGAAAGACGTGTGGCAGCTCAAAACGAGGGTCGGAAGCAGGAGTCCGAATCGTGGCTCTCGGGAGGTGATCCGCGCCAGCGGAGGCGGCGGCGTGAGCGCACCTGGCAGGTGACCTGAACGGCGACAGAACTCCGACGTGGAGCCCGGCCAAGGTCATCGACCAGGCGGAGCCACGCTGCACGAGGAGCAGGCGACCAACCCGGACCGGCTGATGCGTGTCGGTTCGCTGTTCTCCGGGTACGGGGGTCTCGATCTCGCGGTCGAACACGTCTTTGGTGCTGAGACGGTCTGGTTTTCCGAGATCAATGAACCCGTCGCCCGCGTCTTCGCCCACCACTGGACAGACGCCCCCAACCTCGGCGACATCACATCGATCAACTGGCATGACGTGCCATCGGTGGACATTCTCTGCGGAGGTTTTCCTTGTCAGGACGTGAGCACGGTAGGCAAGCGTGCTGGCCTCGCACCTGGCACTCGCTCCGGCTTGTGGGCGCAGATGGCGACAGCGATCGAGATCCTGCAACCACAGTTCGTCGTGATCGAGAATGTCCGCGGCCTGCTCTCTACCAAAGCGATCCGCCCCACCCAGCAAGGAGCATCCCCCGATGCACGCAACCCCAACGACGCAACCGGCACCGATGCCACCGCAGCCCTTCGCGACCTCGAACCCGACCCGTGGGGTCTGGGAGACCAGCCAGCCCGACCTCTACGGGCGCTTGGTGCCGTACTCGGAGACCTGGCCGACCTCCGGTATGACGCGCGGTGGCTCGGCATACCCGCTTCCCTCGTCGGCGCGCCGCATCCACGGTTTCGCATCTTCGTCCTCGCGCGACGCGCTGTTCCGAACCCCTCTGGCCTCGGACTCGGCCAGGGGTGGGGAGACGCTAGATCAGGTGAAAGCGCGCCGCGGGACGATCGCTCTCAGCCATCAGGTGATCGACCTGATGACCCGGCGTGGTCGGCACCCGATATCGGACACAACGTTCGCGCTGATCGAGGAGTTCTTCGACGCTGGGGACGTTACGCCCCCGCCATTTCCCGATGGGAACGCATCATCGGACGGCCAGCGCCATCCCCGGCGATTCTGAACCAAGCTGGCGTCTGGCGTCCTGCACCCGATTTCGTGGAATGGCTTATGGGGCTACCCGATGGATGGGTCACCGCTCCGCACCTCGGCCTGACCAGTGCACAGCAGCTTGCTGCGCTTGGCAACGGCGTAGCACCGCGACAGGCGTCGATAGCTCTTCAAACCCTGCTTCGCTGTGAGGGGCAGCCGAGCGTGCACTGCCATTCGGGGACGTCGGCGAACTGAGCGATTGGACGGCGCGATACAGGCGGGATCCGACCGCGTGCGACCCGCGAGATACCAGCCATTACAGGAGAGAGATCTGCCTGAACTGAGCACTGTCGGTTCCCAAGGCCCGCGCTCCTACTCAGCGGTGAGGGATGCGAGCAGGTCAAGTTTCTCGGCGTCTGCGCTGTGCTCAGCCGGGTAGTAGACGACAAGGACAAGGTCGTCGATCGGCATCTTCTCGCGGTGGAGGCGCAGCGCGCCGAGACTCGGATGATTGACAACCGCGGTGCCACCCGCGAGCTGCCGGATATCATGCCGAGCCCACAGTGTGCGGAAACGTGCGCTGGCGAGCGAGAGCTCGCCGACGAGTTCGATGGCGCGCGGGTCATCGGTCTCGTCGCCGAGAGAACGACGGAAAGCAGCGATGAAATCGTCGACGGCCGTCTCCCAGTCCTCGTGGAAGTCGCGCTCGGCGGGGTCCAGCATCAACGAGCGCAGTCGGTTGTTCCCTGGCTCCAGGCGGGGGTTGAAGGCGATCGCGAACGGATTGGCAGCGAGGACGTCGAAGTAGCGGTTCTCGATGAACGCGGGCATGTTCAGCGCTGCGAGCATGTCGCGCAGCCGGGCAGGCACCCGCTCAGCGCGCCCGGAGGCTTTCGCGCGGCGGACACGGGGGCGCGGGCCGCCGAGGCTCATCAGGTGGTCGGCTTCGATCTCGTCGAGGCGCAGCACCCGGGCGAGCGATTCCAGTACCTGGCGCGAGGGGTTCTTGTCGCGGCCACGTTCGAGCCTGAAGTAGTAGTCAGCGCTAATACCGGCGAGGAGCGCAACCTCCTCACGCCGAAGACCGGGGACTCTGCGCCCCGATCCAGCAGGGATGCCCGCCTGCTCGGGAGTGACCAGCGCACGGCGTGCGCTCAGGTACTCCCCGAGCCGGTTGTCGTTGTTGCCGTCCATGCGATCAACGGTAGCCATTCCCCACCGATCGAAAGGTGCCCTGTCAGGACGCGGATCAGCGGGGTCCTTCCTCGGCTTCGACCATCGGCCGAGCATGGATGCATGCCGGCGATCGAGCCGGGGAGACCATCCGGCCCATAGTCGGAGACGGACAAGTGAGGAAGCACATGGATATCAGCGGACGTACCGTCCTGATCGTCGGAGGTACCACGGGAATCGGACGTGCCCTCGCCCAGCGATTCGTTGACGCGGGCAGCACGGTCGTTGTCGGCGGGCGCAACATCGAGCAGGTCGACGGCGTCGAGACGGTGCGCATCGACGTCACCGATGCGGCGTCGGTCGCTCAGGCGCGCGATGAGGTGCTGGCGAAGCACCCCGAGCTCGACGTCGTCGTGACGATGTCGGGGGTCATGCTCACTGAGGACCTGCGCGACCCGGACCACATCGCCCAGGCCGAGACCACGATCTCGGTGAACCTGCTCGGCACGATCCGCGTGATCGATGCGTTCACCCCGCACCTGCTCGGCCGTGGCGCCGGTGACATCATCACCGTTTCCTCGGGCATCGGCTTCCTGCCGTTCCCGCTCATGGCGACGTACGGCGCCTCGAAGGCGGCCGTGCACTCGTACACCGAATCGCTACGCGCGCACCTCGCTGGAACTGGTATCGCTGTGACCGAGCTGATCCCGCCGGCCGTCGCTAACGCCGGCCAGGAGAAGCTCAACCCGAATGCTCTGCCTATGGGCGACTTCCTCGACGAGATCATCGGGCTGCTCACCCAGAACCCGACTCCGAAGGAGATCGTCGTCGAGCGCGCCAAGCCCCTCCGCTGGGCTGAGCACGACGACACCTACGAGGAGCTCCTCGCCGCTCGGTCCCAGTCGCTCAGTAATCTCTCCGGACGCTGAGCCGGAGCAGCAGCGTCCCGGGTCATCCGGGGCCGTCGCTTGTGGCGGCGAGGAGCGCAGTGATGGCGTCGCTGATCGGCGTGTGGATGTCGTGTCTGCGCGCGAGACGCGAGATGACGCCGTTGCGGATACCCCATTCGAGCGGCCGGCCGGCTTCTCGGTCGGTGAGGATCGACGTGCTCATATCAGCCGGGAAGGCCTGGAAGCGGGCCAGGATGGCAGCGGGCACGTCATCGCTCAGGGTTACTCCTTCCGCATGCGAAACGGCCAGGCACTCTTTCAGATAGTCGAGAGTGAGATCCGCGAAGTCAGGGCGGGTGAACACGCCGGCACGCCGACCGGTGAGCGCCATCAGCCCGGCAGCGGCATTCTGGAGAAGCTTGCGCCAGGCGAGAGCGGTGAAGTCGCCCGCGAGTTCGACCTGGCAGCGCGTGTCGCGCAGGACATCCGCGATGCGCTCCGCCTCCGGTGATGCGGGAAGCGTCAGCCAGGGCTCGCCCCGCAGGAGGATGGTGCCGTCTTCCTGCGACTGCGCCGGGAACCAGACGACCGCGGGGACGACCTCTACTCCCTCAGGAACATGGGGTCGAACGGCAGCGATCTGCTCGACGCCGTTCTGCAACACGCAGACCACGGTCCCGGGGGCGCACAAAGCACGCAGCCAGGGGGCTGCCGCCGCGGTCTGGGTGGCCTTGACCGCCAAGAAGAGCACATCCGCCTTCTCAGGCTGCGCAGCAGGATCGGTGCGCACGGGGCCGGGAACGACGATCCGGCGGTCGCCGTCGATCAGGGTGAGCTCTGTTCGCGGCGTGCGACCGTAGAGCGTCGGTGTGTTGCCTGCCTCATGGAGCAGTGCGGACACCGTCGTCCCTATGGCTCCCGGGCCCACGACTCCAACGCGCTTGCGCTCCCTGAAAGAACTCGGTTGCTGCTCTGTCACCATGCCCCAATGTTACGCTATTACCTATGGCAAGATCATCAAGTAACTCCGTTTCTGCCGCCGAGGATCCGCTGCGCCGCTGGCTCGGAACGGTTCAGGCGCGGAGTGCGGGGCTGGTGGCAAGCGAGGCAAAGGTTGTCGACCTCGTGCTGGAGGACCCGTTGTTCGTGGGAAGGAGCACGACGGCGCAAGTCGCCGAGCGAGCAGGGGTCTCGGCGCCGAGCGTGGTCCGTGCCGCCCGCGCAATCGGTTTCTCAGGCTTCGCCGAACTGAAGCTGGAGATCGCCCGCGCTCGCGGAACAGCGGAGTTCTTCGCCCCGCCACACACGCTCACGAGCACCGATTCGACACGCACGATCATCGACACGACAGCGCGCACAGGGATCGACGCGCTCACCGCCCTCAGCGGCGCGATCGACCCGGACGCTCTCGACCAAGCGGTCTCCGCGATTTGTGGCGCGGGGCAGCTCCTCGCCTATGGTGCGGGCCCATCGGCGACGGTCGCGGCCGATGTCGTGTTCCGGCTGCGGTCGCTGGGCGTGCGGACATCGGGCGTCGTCGATCACGAGTCCGCGATGATCGCGGCACGCCTGCTCGACCCCGGCGACGTCGTCGTCGCCGTCAGCTCGACCGGTCGCACCGACATGACCGTCGCGATCGCCGACGCCGCCGCGACCGCCGACGCGACCGTCATCGCCATCACCAACCAGTACGGCACACCACTCACCGATGTCTCCGCCGTCGCACTCGTCGTGGGCGGCGCGCCGCTGACGACGCAGATGGCTGCTGCCGGGAGCCGTCTGGCGCAGCTTGTCGTCGTCGACGCTCTCGCGGCAGCACTGGCACTGCGCGATCCCGACCGTGTCTCGCGCGCCGAGCGGGCCGGGATCGACCTGCCCGACATCACCTGATGCCACCAGTCACCGTTGCGATCGTCCTCATCGCCGCAGTCGCCCACGCTGGCTGGAACCTCGTATCGAAGTACAAGAAGGGCGACACGCTGCTGTTCGTGGGCGCCTACACGACCGCTTCCGCGATCCTGTGTCTCCCTCTCGCGATCGGTGCCGCCGCCACCGGTTCGCAACCGATCACCTGGACCCTGGTCGCCGCTGCGGCCGTGTCCGCCGCCCTGCACCTGACGTACTCGCTCACCCTGCAGGCGGGCTACGACCGAGCCGACCTCGGAGTCGTCTACCCGATCGCTCGCGGCGTCGGACCGCTGCTCACCATCGTGATCGCTATCTTCCTGCTCGGAGAACGCCCCACGGCACTGGCGATCATCGGAGCGCTCGTCATCCTCGCAGGCATCCTCGTCGTCACGGGCAACCCCTTCCAGAGAACGGGCAACCGCCCCCTCCGCGGCATCGCATGGGGTACTACCACCGGAGCCACGATCGCCGCCTACACGCTGTGGGACGCGTTCGCGATCGGCTCCATCGGGCTCGCACCCGTCAGCTACTACGCCGGCACGCTCGTCGTCCAGGTCGCATTCCTGGCCCCAGCCATCATCAGACGCCGCACAGCGTTCGCGAACACCCTCCGCGTCAATCGCGCGCCTATCGCCGCGGTCGCCGTGCTGTCCCCGCTCGCGTACATCCTTGTGCTGACCGCAATGCAAACCTCACCCGTGGCACTCGTCGCGCCACTGCGGGAGGCATCCATCGTGATCGGCGCGCTCCTCGCCTGGCGTCTCTTCGGCGAAGGACACCTCGCCCGGCGTCTGATCGGCGCCGTGATCGTACTTGCCGGCATTGCCGGCATCAGCCTGTAGTCGCAATGCCAGACCAGGTACGACTCAGCGACTTTCTCCGCGTTTGATCGCCTTTTCGCCGCTCTCAGCACCCGGTGCTGCGGCCTGAGCTCCAACGTCGCGTCTCCAGCCTATGAGCGTGATTCGCGCGCGCTGCCGGATGTCGCCGTTCTGGTTCAGAGTTTGGTAGCCCACGGTGATCGATCCGCGACCGGGCCGGCTCTTCGACGGCGTGATCGTGTCGATTCGGGCAACAACCCCGAGTTCGTCATTCGGTCGTGTCGGGCTTGGCCACTCGATCTCCACGCCTTTGCCGATGATTCCTGTAGCCAAGGGCAAAGCCTGCGCGAGCAGTTTCATCGACAACGCAGCAGTATGCCATCCGCTCGCAGCGAGTCCTGCGAAGAAGCTGTCTCGGGCCGCCGTGACAGAGAGATGGAATGTCTGCGGGTCAAACTGTTCGGCGAAGGCAATGATGTCTTCCTCGCGCAGGAGCACAACTGGCGAATGGAACCGCATTCCGACTGCGAGGTCGTCAAGCCAGAAGCCGTCCGGATTCGCAACATGCAAGCCGGGTGAAGTCATCTTCCCAATTCCTTGATCGAGCGATCGTCCGTCACGTCAACGTCGGCGGTGTGCTCTCTCGGTTGGCGCGAACGTGCGCGGTGCGCGGCGGCTTTCGCTCGGTTACCGCACTGGCTCATTGAGCACCAGCGACGCTCTCTCGAACCGGACGGGAGCACGTAGATCATGCGGCATTCCTCGCTCGCGCACTCCCGGAGTCGATGACGCACGTCAGGGCTTGCGAGGATGTCCAGCAGGTCCCGAGCCGCGCGGGCGCACATCGCGCTTTGGCTGAGTGCCACCATCCGAGCTTGCGGTCCATGCAATGTGTTCGCCAAGCGGGGCGGGGGAACATCGGCGCTGGCCCACCGCTCTATCCGCTGCACGGCGAACGATGACACGGGTCGCTCGTGTACGACCCCAGACAGCACTTCCCAGGCATCCTCGCGAAGCTCACGCAACTCCGTCAGCAGCGCTCCCCGATCCACGCTCGCATCGACCTCGATACCTACACCGACGAGCCACTGTTCCAGGGCCCCCTCGCCGTCGAGGCGCTCGACGCGATGCTCTTCGCCAGCGCCCCGCCGCCCGACGGTTGCGGTGAGATTGAGAACGAGGGAACCACCGTCGAAACGAAGCTTCCGCAGTGCCGTGCTGGTTCGAAGGTCGGTAGCCATGCAACTATAGTAACCGATAGAACGGTTACTTAGGAGAGTACATGGGAACTCGATTGCCTGGTTGGGCACGCGTCGCGACCGGTATCACCGTCGTGGGGTGGGGAGCGAACCAGTTCGCTGCTCTGCTACCGGTGTACCGGGAGACCGCCGGCCTGCCGGACTCGTTCATCGCCCTCGCGTTCGCTACCTACATCGTGGGTCTCATCCCGGTGCTCTTCGTCGCCGCCGAGATCGCGGACCGAGTTGACCGACGGTGGCCGGTCCGGGTTGCGGTCATCCTGTCCGCTGTCGCCTCTATCGTGCTGTGCCTCGGCTCGCAGGAGGCCTGGCTTCTCCTTCTGGGCAGGTTCTTCTCCGGTGCGGCCGCTGGCGCGGTTCTCGGTCCAGGCACGGCATGGGTAACCGACCTGTCTGCGGATGACCGCTCCGCTGCTCCGAAGCGGGTGGCGGTCGCGCTCTCCGTCGGATTTGGTGGCGGCCCGCTCGCAGCAGGACTCGTCGCGCAATGGGCACCCCTGCCGGAAGTCCTGCCCTACGCCCTCCATCTGCTCATCTCGGCCATCGCGGCTGCGCTGCTGTGGCGGGCCCCAGATACTTCCCTCGACAACGAAGAACTCGTCGAGCAGGCTGAGGTCTCCGCCACAGAACTCGTATCGAGACGCCGAGCGAGTTTCTGGAGCGCGATCACGACACGGCCCTTCCTCTGGACCATTCCGCTCACGGCACCGTGGGTCTTTAGCGCTGCGACGATGAGCTTCGCCGTGATCCCGTCGGTCATCCATGTCCAAGGATTCGAGGCCGCCACAGCGGGGATCATCACGGGACTCACCATGGGCACCGGAGCACTCATCCAGCCTTTGGCGCAACGCATCGAGCGTGGGAGGGCCGGACGAGCCTTCCCTCTAGGAATGGGAATCGCCGCTCTAGGGATGCTCCTGGCCGCAGGAACCTTCGCGGCTCGGCTCACCGTCCTGATGCTCCCCAGCGCTATCGCCCTCGGCGCCGCATACGGCTTAGTGCTCGTCGCAGGTCTTCGTCGCATGGAGGAGATCGGTCACCCGAAAGATCGCGCACGGCTCAACGCCGCGTTCTACTCGCTCTCCTATATCGGCTTCGCCCAGCCACTCGTCTTTGCACTCGTCGCAGTGACGCCGAACGCCCAAACTCTCTCCGCGGTCCTCGGTGCCATCGTGGCCACGGTAACCACGATCGGCATCGCGATCAGATCCAGAGAGTCCCATGCATAGTGGCGACCACACCATATGTGTTCGACGTCGAGCAGGCCGATATCACCTTTGCTCGCGCATCGACCTGCTCTGTGAACCGGCAGCCTCTCGGTCGTCGGATCATGGACATACGCGCAATCTCCTTCTCGCTGTTACAACGAGTCCGGCCAGCCCACGCCACCAATTGGGCTGAGGAAGCGGATGGGACGTGTCCGCCGAACCGGCCGGCGAGAGCAGACTTCGTGAGGCGAGCGACCCTGCGATAGACGCGTCGCCCGGAGAACAGTTCGGGCTCATGTCAGCGATCGAGATACTGCGCTGCGTCCCGACGCAGGAGTTGACGTTTCCGGTCGTCACGCTCATCCACGTACTGTCCGGAAAGATCGATCTTTGTACGGATGTGGCGATACAGCGCTTGGCGCCCGGGTCAGCGGTGGCGCTCGGCTCGCACAAGCGGCATCAACTGTTGCCACTGTCGCCATCACGGTTGTGGGTGATCTATGCGGACGAACCCTTCATTAGGGCGCAGATGCGCTGGCTCTTGCGGTCACGGCAGCGCGTTCGTCGAGGCGTGCATCCTGATGACTGGGACGGCAACTCCCTTGTACTTACCCCAGGAATCGAGTCCTTTCGGCGGCTGGAACCGATCTGGCGACAGCTGAGCATGCTTCCAGATACGTGTTCATCGCCCGAAGAGACATCGATTCGCACAATCGAGCTTCTAGCGAGGTGGGTTGGCACAGTCGCACCGGTCTTCCTTACCGAAGACAGCCGCTCTCTCCACGTGCCCACCCGGAATCAAGTGCCGGCTTCGAGGCGGCAGGCAGATCCGGCAATGATTGGGCACGTCGGGCGGGCTGCGCGGCTGCTTCGGGAGCGCATGGGCGAGCCGTGGACTGTTACTTCACTGGCCCAAGAACTCGCGCTGTCTCGTACGCACTTAACACGGCTGTTCTCGACGCACATGGGGGCCAGCCCAATGCGATTTCTTACCGAAGTTCGCTTGACCGAGTTCAGCCGCCTGATTGATGAGACTGATCTCTCAGTTCATCAAGCGTCACAAGCCGTCGGCTGGGCCGATCCGCGTGTCGCCTCCGCATGGTTCTCACGACGATTCGGAGTAACGCCGACACGCTACCGACATCGTCTGCCCGCGACCCGCAGCGAAACTGCGTAGCGGCGAGTTCCCTCGCGCTCGACGGGCGTGAGGCCCACTCGAACTCGTCGTATGAACCGCGTTACTCATCACGTGACCCGGACAGGCCCCAAAGGCTCGACATCGCTGCGAGCCAGGAGATAGACCAGATCGAACTCGTCGGGTCTGGTCAGATCCCTGGCGGTCACGCACCTCGTTTCGTTCCTGCCAGTGCTCGCGCACGTCCCGGCGCACCTCATGGTCGCAAGGGCTCTCGGCTGTCATGTCATGGGCCTCGCCGAAAGGAGGTCCGATGATGGCGACGAAAGAGGAAATCCGAGCGGCACGGGATGCGAAGCTCGACGAACTCCACGAGCGCCTGACCGGTGCCGTCGAGACGCTGGTCTCCGGTAAGGACTGGGGGCGCGCTCTAGCGTTCGCGGCCAGGTTCAGGTCACGGAGCTTCAACAACACGCTGCTGATCTGGTTCCAACACGAAGCGAACTACTCGGCGGGGCGGGTGCCTGAGCCGTTTCCGTCGTTGGTGGCTGGGTATCGGCAGTGGCAGCAGCTCGGCCGCCAAGTTCAGAAGGGCCAGCCGGGGTTGCAGATTTTCGCCCCTGTCACGGGCCGGTTCGCTTCGGCGACGCCGGCAGTTGCGGATTCGTGGCGGCGGTTGGAGCGGGGTGAGAAGCCTCGTCCGGGTGAGGTGGTGCGATCCCGGATGATCGCCGCCCGCCCTGCGTACGTCTGGGATGCCTCCCAAACCGATGGCGATCCGATACCGGAACCTCCGGCACCGAAACTCCTCGAAGGTGAAGCACCAACCGGGCTCTGGGAGGGCCTGTCGGCGCAGGTCGTCGCTGCGGGGTTCCGTGTGCTGCGGGTGCCGCATGAGGGTATGATCCACGGCGCCAACGGCATGACCGACTGGGATGCCAAGTCGGTGGCGGTGCGGGAGAACATGGACCCCGCTGCCCAAGTAAAAACCCTCGCGCACGAACTCGGGCACGTGCTGCTGCACAACCCCGATGACGAGGACGCTCGGCACCATCGCGGGATCGGTGAGGTCGAGGCGGAATCCGTCGCCCTCATGGTGGGTGCGGCGCACGGGATGGACACCAGCGGGTACACGATCCCGTACGTCTCGACCTGGGCCGCCCGTGTCGATGGGAAGGAGCCTGTTGAGGTGGTGAAGGCCACCGGCGAACGCGTCCGCAAGGCCGCGCTCGGGATTCTCGATCAGCTCGACACAGTGGTGGTCGCCGACGGCACCCCACCAGGTCTGGAACGCGACGCTGCGCAGCAGGAGAAGCCGCAACGTGCGGCGGCCCGGCCGGTGAAGCCAGTGTCGGAGCGTAGTGAGCCCGTGCGGGCTGCGGCAACGGTGGGGCGGGGGCTGTGATGGCTACTCACGATGCGTTCTCGGAGGTGTTGTTGCGGCTGAATGGGCGCTGGCCGGTCTCGGCTGCTGCTCGCGAGTTCGCCACGGCCGGGGTGCCGGTGTTTCCGTGTGTGTCGGGGGCGAAGCGTCCGCTGACCGAGCACGGCTTCTACGACGCCAGCACCGACCCGGCCTTGGTGGATGCGTGGTGGCGGCAGCATCCAGGAGCGAACGTCGGCCTCCCCACCGGCGCCTCTTCCGGGGTCGTGGTCGTCGATGTCGATGTTCACGGCTCGGTCAACGGATTCGAAGCGATGAACCGCGCACACCGTGCCGGGCTCATCGATGGGTGGATGTTCACCGTCACGAGCCCGTCGGGTGGCCTGCACGCCTACTACCCAGCCACACCGGACACGGCGCAACCTTCGTGGCAGGCGGCTCGGGCGGGGATCGACTTCCGCGGTGACGGCGGGTACATCATCATCCCGCCCTCCTCCGTCGTCATCCACGGAGCCTCTGTGCCGTATGCGCTGCGACAGATCAACACCGGCCCCGCATCCACCATCGACTCGGGCGGGCTGCGTGACTTCCTCGACCCCAGACCAACATCGCGGCCGGTGTCGCGTGGGATCTCCCCATCGGGTGCGGTACGTGATCGGGATGTGTCGCGCATCGCAGCGTGGGTCGCCACCCGCGGCGAAGGCGAACGCAACCGCGGCCTGTTCTGGGCCGCCTGCCGCCTCGCTGAAAACGGGGTCGCACCGTCTGATGCGCTCGACGTGCTCACCGCGGCCGCCGGACACGCCGGGCTGAGCGAGCGGGAAGTCACCACGACCGTGCGGTCGGCCTACCGCGCCGTCCACCCACCGCCGAGAACATCCAGCACGTCACGGTCTGATGGTTTCGCCCGCCCGCGGCATGCAGCCTCACGTCCAGCGGGTCGGGGGTTGTCGTGAATACGCGGCGGTGGGCGGTGCGCACCGCGGTGGCAGGAACGGTGTTCATCGCGTCCGGCGCGTTCTGGCTGTCTTACACCGCCCTCGCTGACCTCGCCCGTCGCTCCGGGATCGGGGTCGGGCAGGCGTGGGCATGGCCTCTGATCGTGGACGGCATCATCGTCGTCGCGACCGTCGCCGTCGTCGCCCTCGCGGGGCTCCGGGCTGCGTGGTATCCGTGGGCGCTGCTGATTGGTGGTGCGGCGGTGTCGGTGACGGCGAATGCGATCCACGCGATCCTAACCGCGGACACCGACGTGCCCCCAATACTTGCTGCGTCTGTGGCTGCGGTGCCGCCGGTGGTGCTGCTGGCGATCACGCATCTGACCGTGATCCTCACCCGCTCCCCGCAATCCGAACCGGCAATCGAAGCCGATCAGGCCGAGCCGGAACCGTCGAACAGTCCCGACGCTGTTCCTCTCTCCTTCTCCGTGATCGAGCCCGCCCCGGAGATGCCTGATCGTCGTGAGTATGCGGCGGAGCTGCGGTTGTCGGGGTGGTCGAACAAGCGCATCGCTCGGCAGCTCGGGGTGCATCCCTCAACCGTGGGCCGCTGGTTCACCCACCCAGAACGTAAAGACGAGCAAGAACCCCCAGAAGAAGAAACCGAAAACGATTCGCCCGTGTGGGTGGAGGAAGAGAGAACACGATGAACAACGAGAACCCCTGGAACGACGACCGCTCGATGACCACCGAGCACACGTCGGCCATCAAGCGAAACGAGCCGACCAAGAACCCCGCCGAGGATCTGACCCCGGATGCGATCGAGGCCGAAGCAACCCGTCAGCAGGCCATGCAGCTCGCGCAGGAGCAGCATCGGGCACGAGGAGTCGATTGGGTACGCCCCACCGATCTCATGGCCCGCCACTCAGCCACCGTGGCCCGGCGCGGCATCGACTTCCACGCCAACCTCGCCCGCCAAACCCGCACAGGGATCGCAAACGCCTCAACCAAGATCGGAAAGCGAATCGGTCAACTGCCGCCGCTGTCCGCGTTCGGCCGCCGCAGCTCGTCGCGTGAGCCGGTCACTCGTGGTTCGGTCGGGAAGAGCTAGGCCGGTGAGAAGCGATGGACACGAAGGCACTGACACCAGCTCCACTAGGTACAGGTTGTGCACCTGACTGCGGAAGAGGAGGTGTCCGACCATGACCACCAGAACAGCGACCGCGATGCCGGATCGGCCCGAGGACTTCCGCACCGGCGAAGGCCTCCGCACCCTCCTCGTCCGACTCCATGAAGCAGGCCCTGGTGCGTGGGAGCACGATCCGGTCGTTGCGGAACTCATGGCGTATGCCGCCGAGAAGTATGCACCCCTCGCCAGTAAGCACGGCCTGGACCCGTGGGAAGCGGCATCGGCGGCGTTCGATGTCATGCGCACCAGGGCGGCACGCACGGCGGAGAATCCGTGGGGTGTGATCACGCATGCGGTGCGGATCACCTGCATCTTCGAAGAACGCGCCCAAGGACTCCTCTGCTCCGTCCACCAAGCCCGCCGCCCCCACATCTCTTCCTTCCACGATCCCGAGCGGTTCAGCGATCGGGAGAACCCGCTGACGGACTACCATCCGGCGTTTCGGATCATCGACAGCATCGAACTCGGCAAGTACGCCCCAACCGGCGAAGAGGAATCGGACAGTGCGACGCAGTTGGCGATGTCGGCTGCGGAAGACGCAATCGCGTTCCTCGCCATGCTCGGCTGGACACCAGAGACCGCGCGCTCTGGGGTCGAGCACGTGTGCGGGGCTCTCATCAAAGCCGGCTCACGTGCGACAGCGTTCGAAGCATTGCGCCGTGACAAGCAAGTTCGCGTGCTGCTGGATATCCCGTCCGGGTCGTGGCATGCGTTGCTGCGGGCGATGCTCGGCAACCCCGACACCGATCACGCCACGACGGGCGCTGGCCGCGGTGTGCTGCTGCGGCTGCTGATCGGCGAGACGATCCCGCTGCTGCTGCGCGATGACGACCTCGTCCTCGCACTCTCTCTGGCGGCTCCCGGAGCCAGGGAGTGATGGGTGATGAGCGAGCAACCAGTGGGGAGTGTGCAGGTCGAGCGGACCGTCGCCTCGATCCGTGTCGGCAACCGGCACCGTGCTGAACTCGGCGACATCGACGTCCTTGCCGCGTCGATCAAGCGTGACGGGCTGCTGCAACCCATCACCGTGACCCCGGACGGGTTTCTCGTTTGCGGGGCTCGACGTTTGGCGGCGTTGAAGATGCTCGGCATCAAGACCGTGAACGTGTGGGTGCGATCCGGGCTGTCGGATCGGCTCGGGCAGCTGCTCGCGGAGCAGGACGACAACGTGCTCCACAAGCCCCTCACCGCGCTGGAAGCGGCAGCGTTGTATCGGGAGCTCAAGGCGATCATGAGCGAGGAAGCCGCGCTGCGGGAGCAATCCACGCAGTTCCAGAAAGGCCATGCGCCCGGTGAGCATGGGGGTGGACATCTTCCACCCCCACCCGGTCAAGCCGGGAAGACGCGCGAGCAGGCTGCGGCAATGATTCCGGGTGGGGCGTCGTATCGGACCTACGACAAGATCGGCTACGTCGAACAGGTCGCCACCGACCGCAAATACCCCGAGCATGTCCGAGTCGCTGCACAGGCGGCGTTGGATCAGATCCAGGACGGCGGCCCCGTCGACCCGGAATACACGCGCGTCCGCGCCCTCGCCACCAGCATGACCGAGCAAGCCCGCGCGGCCCGGGATGCGGAACTACATCAGATGGCCGAAGAAGCCGTGGCCCGCGTCCAAGCCGAAGCAAAAGCCAAGAAGAAAGAACAGGCGCGGAAGACCCGCCCGGTGTCGCCGGTCGAAGAGGGGATCACGCTGCTGGGGGTGCGGGCATTTGTGCTCACGTGGACCGATCTCGATTCCTGGTGGATCAAGTACGACCTCACCCGGCTCGCCACCGACCTCACCGACGAACAAGCCGACGCCTTTTATACCGTCGTCGAAGGCACGGTGACGTTCGCTGAAGACCTCCGCACCGCCCGCACCGCCACTCGGTCAGCGGCTGAGGACGTAGCACTGGCACCTCTCCGCTAACTGCCCCGCGCGTTGGTGAAGCTGGGGCGCACCTGGGGGTTATGAGAACTCTCGATGTGTCCGACCCTCGCATCCGTCGCCGCCTGATCGCCGCCGCTGCGAGCGGGGTGGTGTTCCTGATCCTCGCCGGGATCGGCATCTACGGCCTCATCACCGGCCCCCGCAACGCCACCGGCACGGATTACCCGACCGGTTCGGAACCGTCATCGATCGCACCCGAAACTCCGGGGCCGACCACTTCGCCGCGGTTGCCGGTGGTGTCGAGGTCGGATGATCCGGAGACCTTCGCCCGGAACGTCGCCGAAGCCCTCTTCACCTGGGATACCGCGTCGGGCTTCTTCCCGTTGGACTACACATCAGTGATCCTCGATGTCGGCGATCCCTACGGTGCTGAGCAGGCGGGCCTCGCGGCCGATGTTGCCGCCTATCTACCAGCGAGAGAGGCGTGGCTCGAGTTGCGGAAGTACCTCACCACCCAGCACCTCACCATCGACAACGCTTATGTGCCGGAGGCGTGGGATACGGCCGTCGAGCAGGCACAGCCGGGCCAGCTCGCAGAGGGAACAACGGCGTACACGATCGACGGCACCCGGCACCGCTCCGGTGTCTGGAACGAGGACCCTGTCGCCAGTGAGCATGCGGTGTCGTTCACGGTGTTCATCGTCTGCCCGCCTGACGGCGACGACTGCCACCTGTTGCGGCTCTCCCAACTCGACACCCCCCTGAAGTAGCAGGGGGTGGATCGTGTTCAAGAAACTCGCCATCGCAGGGATCGCCCTGCTGTTCCTCGCACCCTCGATCATGCTCGTCTCGATCGGGGCGCTCATCAACCCCGCACAGGCCGCGAACGCCACCTGCCTGTCCACCGGCCTGACCGTCGGCACGATCCCGGACGAACTCGACGTGACGGATGCTTCCGGGTACTCGTTCACGCTGAACCATCAGCAGCTCACCCACGCCGCGACGATCATCACCACCGGCTCCGCGATCGAGGGTGTGAATCGTGACGGTGTGCAGATCGCGCTCATGGCCGCGCTGACGGAGTCGACGTTGCGGATGCTGTCGAACACCAGCCACTACCCGGACTCGGCGGACTACCCGAACGACGGCAACGGGTCCGACAACGACAGCCTGGGCTTGTTCCAGATGCGCCCACAATCCGGGTGGGGCACGGTCGCTGATCTCATGGACCCGAACTACCAAGTCCGCGCCTTCTTCGGCGGACCCGCTGGGCCGAACTATCCGTCGCCGCGGGGATTGCTGGATATTGCGGGGCGGGAGTCGATGGACAAGGGCGAGGCCGCCCAATCCGTCGAAGTCTCCGCCTACCCCGACCGGTATCGGAACTATGAGTCGGTCGCAGAGCAGATCCTCCAAGCCCTCACCACCAACACCACAGCACAGCCCGCTGGTGGTGGTGCGGTGTTGGGGCCGGTGCCGGAGACCTCCCGTGTGGTATTCCCGATGCCGGAGGGCACCTGGGTGATGACCAGCCCTTACGGGATGCGCGAACATCCCATCACCGGGGAATACAAGCTCCACTCCGGCACTGACTTCGCCGGCCCCGACGGCACCCCGATCCTCGCCGCCGCTGATGGTGTTGTCACCGTTGCCGAATACTCCGGCGGCTACGGCGGCCTGGTCGTCATTGAGCACACCGTGGACGGGAAGACGGTCGCGACGGCGTATGCGCACTCTTGGGAGACCGGCATCCGCGTCACGGCGGGTGATCGTGTGACCGCGGGGCAGCACATCGCTGATGTCGGCTCCTCGGGCAACAGCACTGGCCCGCACCTGCATTTCGAGGTCAGGATCGGCGGCACCAACGGCGAATACACCGACCCCGCCGTCTGGCTGGAACAGCACGGTGCCGCAGACCTCGACGCTGGCGAGATCACCGATCCGGGCGGCTGCACCACCAGTGAAGGGAACGAGTCATGAATGTGTTCCCGGATTTCGATGGTCTCGGTGGTATCGGTGACCTCAAAGAAGTCATCGGCGCCCTGCTCACCTTTGTCCTCGTCATCGCGGTGCTCATGTTGATCGTGTCCGCGATCGTCTGGGCCGTCGCCTCCGCGCACGGCAACCACGCCACCGCATCGAAATCCCGCACCGGCCTCCTCGTCGCCCTCGGCACCGCCGCGCTTGCTGGCGGTGGGGTGGCGTGGATGAACTGGCTCATCGCGGTCGGTGACCAGCTCTGAGGTTCACGTCAGCTCGTGGACGGCTGCGGTAGCGCTATCTGGCGGGCACGATGCCTGCGAGGGCGAGGTAGTCCAGCAGGCTCGTCGTCAGTGGTACCTGAGTGAGCTCGTCCGGGGTGAACCAGCGTGCGTCGTCGGCATCGTCGCCCGGCGTGAGGTTTCCTGCGGTGACGGTGGCTGCAAAGTCATGGATCTCGAACACGCGCCCGTCGCCGGTCGGCACATCTACCGTCCACAGCTCCTGACCGATCTCGACATGTAGGCCGGTCTCTTCCCATGCCTCCCGGCGGGCGGTCTGCGCGGGGGTTTCACCGGGTTCAGCAGACCCTCCGGGCACCGACCAGCATCCCTTCTCGGGCTCCTCGCCCCGTAGCACGAGCAGCACGCGGCCCGCGTCGTCGGTGATGACCGCGCTGGCGGCGAGAACACGCTCCACGCCTCCCACGCTAGTCGCCTTCTCCGCGGTGGTTGTCCTGGCGCACCTGAGGTCAGAACCCTTCCGCTGCCCACGCTTGTGGGCCTTGTTCGTGTCAGGAGACCCCACCGTGTTCGACCTCATCACCACCGCTGTATCCGTGATCCCGGCGCTCGTGCCGATGGACATCGACATCAACCCCAACGACTCCGGCCTGCCCGGTATCGCGCAGCTGCGCACGATCGTGGGCGCGGTCATGACCGTCGGCCTCATCCTCTCCGTTCTCGCCTTGATCATCTCGGCGATCGTGTGGGGCTTCGGTGCGAACAGCAGCAACCCGCACCTGGCGGGCAGGGGAAAGATCGGCGTCCTGGTCTCCTGCGGCGCCGCGGTCATCTGTGGTGCTGCGGTCACGTTGATCAATTTCTTCTGGAACGTCGGCCAGCAGGTCTAACCCCATCCCCCGCTCGATCTGAGGAGGTTTGTGATGGGGGTTTGCGATGTTCCTGTCATCTCCACCGTCTGCGATGTCGCAGGCGACGCCGCCGGAGCCTTGATCTCCGCCCCGTTCGATTGGCTCGCCCAGGCAATGGGTGCGGCCGCGGGCTGGTTGTTCGAGGCCGTCTGGAACGTGTTCGACACCACCACGCTCGTCGACGTCACATCCGACGGGTACGTCAGCGTCTACAACCTGGTGTTCGGGATCGCCGTGTTCATCATGCTGATCTTCTTCTGTCTCCAACTCATCACCGGCCTGATCAAACGAGACCCCGGCGCCCTTTCCAGGGCCGCGCTCGGCCTCGCGAAGAGCGTGCTTGGCAGTTTCGTGGTGATCACGTTGACCGGGCTGGCGTTGGAGATCGTGGATCAGCTCTGCACCGGCATCATCCAAGCCGGCGGGGAGACCACGGAGACGATGGGTGACAAGATCACCCTCCTCGTCGCAGGCCTCACCGGCATCAGCATCGCCGCGCCCGGCGTCGGGGCGATCATCACCATTTTCCTCGCCGGGCTCGCGATCACCTCCGCCGCAATCGTGTGGCTGTCGCTCCTGGTGCGGAAGGCGTTGCTGTTGGTGGCGATCGTGATGGCGCCCCTCGCGTTCTCCGGTTCGTCGTGGGATGCGTCACGGAGTTGGGTGTCGAAGTGGGCCATGTTCGTCATCGCGCTGATCGCGTCGAAGTTGGTGCTGGTGGTGATGTTCCTCGTCGCCGTCACCCAGGTCAGCGCACCCATCGAGGCCGACCTCGCCTCCGTGTCTGACCCGATCGCGGGTGTGGTGCTGATGGCGATGGCCGGATTCGCCCCATACCTGACCTACAAGTTCATCTCGTTCGTGGGATTCGATATGTATCACGCGATCGGCTCCGAACAGGACGCCAAGCAGTCGTTGAACCGGCCGATGCCGGTGCCGTCCAAGCCGCAGGGTGGTGACCCACAGAAGGTCCTCGACGGCACCGGCAGCGGCGGAGGCAAATCGGGCGGTGGGTCGGCTGCGGCCGCACCGAAACCGACCCCCGCCGCATCCAGTGGTGGCGCAGGCGCCGGAGCCGGCGCAGGTGCCGGTGCGGGTGCGGGGGCTGGCGGATCCGGTGCGGCTGCCGGTGGTGCGGCCGTTGCGGCACCGATCGCAGCGGGCCTGATTGCGGCGAAGATCGCCAAGGACTCCTTCGAGGCCGGACCGAAGGCCGCAGGTCACCTCGCCAACGAGGCAGACGCCGCTGCGGACGGTGCGGGCCAGCCCGGAAACGCGGGCGCTCCGGCAGCGCCGTCTACGCCGGTGCCGAAGAACCCGATCCCGCCGTCTGACCTGCCGCCGTCGAATCCGAAGCCACCTGCCCCGAAGCCCGGCAAGGAGTAACCGATGAACAACACGAACACAACCAGCGGCGGCGAGTTGGTGCCGGTGAAGTTCTCCCGCCTCGCACGCCGCGGCATCCTCCTCGGCCTCTCCCTCTCACAGCTCGTCACCCTGGCCATCGGCATCCTCGCCTTCGTCGGAGCCCTCTACGCAGGCGGCGGCATACTCATGGCGTACACCGCACCCATCTGGGCCATGTCGATTGCGTTGACGTGGATACCGGTCGCGGGGCGGCCGATGGTCGAATGGCTCCCCGTCGCCTGCTGGTGGCTCTACCGCACCACCATCGGACAACTGCTCTACCGCCGCCGGGTGGTGGTTCCGCGCCCGGTCGGCACCCTCGCCCTGCCCGGTGACATGGCGCGGCTGCGGGAGTACACCGACCCGGAGACTGAGGCGGGGATGATCCACGACCCCCACGCCTCGACACTGACGGTCGTGGTGGAGGTGACGCATCCCGCGTTCGTGCTCCTCGATCCGGGAGAGCAGGAACGCCGCGTTACCTCCTGGGGCCGTGTGCTCGCCACTGTCTGCCGATCCGGACGGGTCGCGACCCTCCAAGTCCTTGAACGCACCCTTCCAGATTCGGGTACGGGGTTGGCAGAGTGGTGGGCCTCGCATGGCACCCACGACGACTCCTGGGCATCCACCACTTACGCGGAGCTGATCGACCGGGCGGGGCCTGCCGGGGAACGGCACGCGACCACGCTCTCGCTCGCACTGGACATGCGAGCAGCAGCCCGGCAGATCCGCACCGCCGGCGGCGGCATCCGCGGAGCCGCCGCCGTGTTGCGACAGGAGATGGCAACCCTGGTAGCGGCGCTGCGTTCCGCCGACCTCAATCCCGGCGGGTGGCTGACCGCGGGGCAGATCGCTGTCATCCTCCGTAGCGCTTACGACCCGGCGATCGCCGCGACCTTGGAGCGTCAAGGCCAGATCGGACAATCGCTTGCTACGGCGGGGCCGTTGGCGGTGAACGAGTCGTGGTCGCGGATTCGTACCGACTCCGCCCACCACGCCACCCTGTGGATCAGTGAGTGGCCGCGGTCGATGGTGTTCCCCGGATTCCTCTCACCCGTCCTGCTCTCCACCGGGATACAGCGCTCGTTCTCCCTGATCTGCACCCCGATGCGATCGGACCAGGCGGCACGGGATATCAGGAAGAAGAAGGTCGAGCACATCAGTGATGCGGCGCAACGGCAACGGATCGGGCAGATCGAAGACGCCTCCCAGACGGCGGAGTACCAGGACGTGTTGCAGCAGGAGGCAGACCTGACTGCCGGGCACGGCATCCTCCGCTACACCGGCCTCATCACCATCACCGCACCCACCGTGAACGAGCTCGATGCCGCGGTCGCCGCGATCGAACAGGCCGCGATCCAAGCCTCGTGCGAGACCCGGTTGCTGGTCGGGCAGCAGGCGGCGGCGTTCACGGCGGCGGCATTGCCGCTGTGCCGGAAGGTGTAGTCGTCAGCCGACGTGGAACTCGCGTTCCTTCTGTTCGTCGTCCTCGCTCCAGCGGATGCGAATGATGTCGGGATCGCCGCCACCCATGTGATGAAGCACATGCAGGCGGCGAGTCTGGCCGGCATGGATGACGGTGGGTTCATCGCCGCTAGTCAGGATCATGCTGGAGTTTTCTCCGACGACCTCGAATCGCACATCAGTGGCGTCTTGGTCACCCGTGTTGGTGATGTCGATCCAGTGCCGAGTGGAGTAGCGAGGCTTTCCCTTGCTGTCGTATGACGTCAGTTCTCGTTCTTGCTGAGGCTGAGCCGCGAACCGCACACCAGATTTAGTTGCAGGGAGTTGCGGGGCTGACAGTTCTAACGAAGCGATGTCGTACTCGATGGCCTTCCAGACCTCGTGGCCGAGCTGGCCAGTGTTGGCGAACTCGCCAAGCAAACCTCGCTCGCTGATTGCAGCACGAAATTCCCGGAGACCGTCGAGCTGCTGGGTGTCCACGTCGTGAGGAAGCGGTGCAGTTGAGAAATAGAGGTGAACAGGCTTTCCGCTATCCACGGCGCGTTCGATCTCTTCAACGGTGCCGGATACCGCGTCGGGCGTTGGGGAGCCAAGCCGGCTGCCAAACAGAGCGAAGACGATGTCGCATTGGTCAACGCCTTGCGAGTTGATCAGTGACTGCGGATGACCTCCGAGGACAGGAACGGACGAGGTCTCCCATCTCCACGGCAGTAGCGCTACCTGCTTGGTTGCAGCGTTGGCGTTGTTCCAGTCATTGATCGCGGCTTCTACTGCATCGCGAGCATCGGGAATGTCTGACGGGGAAGCGATCATCACCCGAAGCACGGAAGCGGAAAAACTCATGCTTCAAGGGTATCCGGAGCGTCTGACACGCATGGAATAGCTGACGCACCTGGCTGGCGACATCCATCGTCAGGGAGGACTCTCATGCCCACTTTCACCGATCCGAGAACCGATGCTGCCGAAGCATCCGAAGCGCTGCGGGGTCTTGCGCACGCGACAATCCGTATTGACCAGCCGGCGCAGATGTATCCGGTGCTCGGGGATCTCCTCGCAGGTGTCCGGTCGCTGCGGCAGGTACTCGACCAGCTCGCCGCCGCTCATGTCACCGGCCAACCCCGCGCGTTCGACGACCAAGGTGACGCCGCGATTGGTGCGAAGGATGCGCTGGCTGCGGCGGATGAGCTGCATCAGGCCGCGACCCTGATCGATGCCGCACATGACCGGCTCGATGCGGCCATGAACGCAGCGGGCCGGATCGCCTGGCGCCCCGACCCCGAAACCGCGCGGCGGTGGGTCAGCGTTGTGTTCTTCGATGGTGAGGAAGCTGACCGGGTACTCGATCTCATTCAGCGTGACGGCACGACCGCCGGGATCGAGCACCTGAGTCAGTGGGATTACGGGGAAGAGACCACCGATGCTGCCCTTACCAACGGGTACGTCTACGACACCCCACCGGTCGGGAACCTCGACCGCACCACCACCGAGGGCAACTACACGTTGACCTACAATCCATTCCTCAGCCACGTCTCCCTACTCCGCGCTTACGATGCTCCGGCCGATTTCGCTCTCGCCGAGCCCGCGCCCGCACCGGCGGTTGCTGCGGTCGGCCTGGGTGAAGGAGCCGGCAGAGCCGCCCCCAGCACGGATACCGTCGCCTCCGCCACTACCCGGAAGACACCCGCGGTTGCGGGTAAGGACTGGTTCGCGGCTACGCCTCGCCCGGCGCAGCATGCGGGGCGGGGGCTCGGACGATGAACTCTGAGCCCGAGCGCCTGCACACCTCCGTCCTCGTCGCACCCGCATCCGAACGCCGCAAGCTCCGCAAACAGCGCAGGCAGGCCGCCGCGCGGATCACCGCCGAACAACGCAAGACGGAGAAGGCGGTCGCGGTCGCGAAAGCAGAAGCCGAGCGCGCGGAACGTCGCGCGACCACCTACCTGCCCGCTGCCGGAGAACCAGGGGCCGCAACCTTGCGGACGCCGGGCAGGTTCAAGTTGCCCCGCCACCAAGACACGTCCGCGACCCTCGCCGGGGCGTATCCGTTTGTCGCCGAAGGCGGGCTCGGCTCTGACGGTGTCTTCGTCGGCCAGGACCTCTACTCCGGCGGGAGCTTCGTTTACGACCCCTGGGTGCTCTACGCACGCGGGGTCATCACCGCCCCGAACGTCGTCCTCGCCGGCATAGTCGGTAGCGGGAAATCGAGCCTGGCGAAGTCGCTCTACACGCGATCGCTTCCGTTCGGGCGGCGAGTCTACGTTCCCGGTGATCCGAAGGGCGAGCACACGGCCGTCGCTGAGGCGGTCGGTGGGCGGGCGATTGTCCTTGGCCACGGCCTCAACACCCGCCTCAATCCCCTCGATGAAGGGCACCGACCATCAGGGCTGTCGGATGAGCAATGGGCCGCGACCGTCGCATCGCGCCGCCGGGATCTCATCGGCGCTCTCGCGGAGACGGTGCTCGCGCGTGGGCTGACGCCGTTGGAGCACACTGCGATCGATCTGGCGTTGACGGCTGCGGTGCGGGAGAACGATGTGCCGATCCTGCCGATGGTCGTCGACCACGTCCTGAACCCCACCGACGACACCGACAGACGCCTCGCCGAAGACGGCCGACTGGTCGGGCACGCACTGCGGCGCCTCGTGGCCGGCGACCTCGCCGGACTCTTCGACGGACCATCCACCGTCAGGTTTGATCCGTCACTGCCGATGATCTCCCTTGACCTCTCCCGCGTCACCGAAAACAGCACCCTGATCTCGGTGCTGATGACGTGCTCCAGCGCGTGGATGGAATCCGCCTTGCTCGACCCGAACGGTGGGCAGCGGTGGGTGATCTACGACGAAGCATGGCGCCTCATGAGCCACCCCGCACTCTTGAAGCGGATGGATGCGCATTGGCGTCTCGCGAGGCATTACGGGATCGCGAACATGCTGATCTTTCACAAGTTGACCGACCTGGACAACGTCGGCGACCAAGGCTCCGCCATGCGATCCCTCGCCAACTCCCTGCTCGCGAACGCGGAAACCCGGATCGTCTACCGGCAAGAATCCGACCAGCTCGGAGCCACCGCATCCGCACTCGGGCTCACTGGCACCGAGCAGAAACTCCTACCCGGATTAGGTGTCGGGCAGGGGCTGTGGCGGATCAAAGACCGGTCTTTCGTCACTCAACACCAACTGCACCCTGCTGAATATTCGCTCTTCGACACAAGCTTGCGGCTCAAGCAGAACGTCTAGAAGTTCGCGTGAATATTGACGGTTCTCGCGGGAACTTCCCGGTCCATGACGCCTACGGTTCGACGCCGGTTTCGGTGTTGGTGTTCATCTCGGCGATGAGCGAGGCGACCTGAGGGGCCGCGTAGCCGGGTGCCAAGCCCGCGGTGACGTGCCTGCGGATGCGTGAGCGCGCCAAGCGAGCCTCGCTCAGATCCGTCACGTCACGGATCGCGGTGGCGAAAGCTGCGAACGATCTCAGATCCCCGGCCAGCTCCTCCACCCTGGACTCCGGATCGGCGCTCCGCCGGAACCGGTAGGCGCCATCACGGGTGAAGGTTGATCCCCAAGCCCGCAGCGGAGCCATCAGCGTCGCCGCGTCCGGGTGCCGTTGCCCGTCCTCATGCAGCCGCTGCTCCACCTGATCGAGATAGATCGCCCCGTAAGCCTGAACATCCACGCCATCACGGACGTTCCTCGGCGTCATCTCCGACAACAGAACCGCCGCCCGCACGGTCGGTGATGTCGGCTTCACCCATTCCCACCTGCGCTCACCAGAAGACGCCTGCTGGCTGAATCCCTCGTCCTCGGCAGTAGCGGCGATACGCGGCATGGACTCCTCGGCGAAGCGCCGCCGGTCATCCGCCCGTGAACCCATGTCACCAGTTTCCCATCGGCGTCGCGGCGCACCTAGCGCGCATGAGAGCCCGCCCCGCAGCAAAGACGATCGCCGAAGACATACAGGCTGTCCTCCCGCACGTCCGCGTCGCAGTCACCGAAACCGGTGTGCTCGACGTGACCGTCGACGGCGCCGAGTACCCGCCACCAGCCAGGGGTGAGTGGACGCGCGGCACCTTCGCCGACCTGCTCGATGCGGTCACCGAGAACCGCAGCATCGGGGTTCGGATCGAAGTCCGAGAAGTCGACGGATCGGTATTCACCGACCTCATCCAACCCCGCACCCGCACCCGTCCTGCCGAGCCCGAACCAGCCCAAGAACCCGCACGGCCTGCCCGAAAGAAGAAGGGGCCGGCGCTGGTCGAGGTCACCGCTGACGGGTTCCTTGCCGGTGAGGACGTGGCCGTGGCGATCATCGTCTCCCACACCGACGCCACCAACGGGCGAGCCCGTGCGTTGCTGGATCTCAACCAGCTCCCACCCGCACACGGTGGGCGGCGCGATGTGCTGCTGCTGGGTCGGATCTCGGGCACCACCCATATCGAGGCGTTGTCGTGAACGAGCGGCAGTCCGGCTCGATGGGTGACGAACTCACCAACGCCGCCCTCATCGCCCTCATCAGTGTCTTCGCCCTCGGCCTCGTCCTCCGCGGTGCCGGGTCGGTCGCCGCGTTCCTCACCGGCACGGCTCAACCCACCTCGGGGCCGGCCGGTGGGCTGGGTGTGCTGTTCAGCCCCGGCGACCCCGGTACAGCGCTCGGAGCCGAGGGGCTGAACCCGGTCGTCTATTGGATCGTCACAACCTTGCTCCTCGCGTTGGTGACGGTCGGGTTGGGGTGGTGCTGGATGAAATGGCGCCGCCACAGCCACAAGGTCGAGACCGACCCGCGCCACCTGGCCGGGGTCGCCACCACGCACGAAGTCACCCAGGCAGCCTCACCGAAGGCGCTGCTGCGGCGGGCAGCCTCGTTGCGCCCGTCACTGGATGCCCCGTCACCGGAGGATGTGGGTTATCTACTCGGAACCTCACGCGGCAAACAGGTGTGGGCGTCAGTTGAAGACTCCATCCTGCTCATTGGGCCGCCCCGCTCCGGCAAAGGCCTGCACGTCGTGATCAACGCCGTCTTGGACGCGCCCGGCGCGGTGGTCACCACGAGCACGCGGCCGGACAACCTCACTGCGACGTTGCGTGCCCGCCGACGTGACGGTCGTCCGGTTGCGGTGTTCGATCCGCAGCATCTCGCCGAAGGACTCCCTGCGGGGTTGCGGTGGTCGCCGGTTCGGGGGTGTGAAGACCCGCTGACGGCGATGATCCGCGCGACCGGTCTCGCCTCCGCCACCGGGCTCTCCGCTGGTGGGGTCGAATCCGGTGGGTTCTGGGAAGGCAAAACCAGAACAGCACTCCAAGCTCTGCTCCACGCGGCAGCGTTGGATCATCGGCAGCCTGCCGAGCTGTTCCGTTGGACGCTTGATCCGTCGGCGGCTGCGGATGCGGCCGCGATCCTGACGAATCATCCGAATGCGGCTGCGGGGTGGGCGGATTCGTTGGGGGCGATGATCGACTCCGACCCTCGTACCCGTGACTCCATCTGGCAGGGCGTCGCCCTCGCGCTGGGGGCGCTTGCCGATCCGAGGGTGCTTGATGCCGTCTCACCCGCCGAGGGTGAGTCGTTCGATCCGGAGGCGTTCATCCGGAACCGTGGAACGCTCTACCTCCTTGCCACCGGCGCGGGCGCAGGGGCGTCGGCTGCGTTGGTGGCGGCGTTCGTGGAAGACCTCGTCGAAACCGCCCGTCGCATCGCCGCGCGCTCACCCGGCGCACGCCTCGACCCACCCCTGCTGCTCGCACTGGACGAGATCGGCAACCTGGCCCCCTTGCCGTCTCTGCCGACGCTCATGGCGGAGGGAGGCGGTACGGGGATCACGACGATGCCGGTGTTGCAGTCGCTTGCGCAGGCGCGGGATAAGTGGTCGGAGAATCAGGCTGGGGCGATCTGGGATGCCTCGATCGTGAAGATCATTCTCGGCGGGGCGTCGAACTCGAAAGACCTCCAAGACCTCTCCACCCTGATCGGCGAACGCGACGAGTACACCGATTCGGTGACTCTCGGCGACCACGGCACCAGGTCAAACCAGCGCTCGGTGCGGCGGGTGCCGATCCTGCCACCCGACCGGATCAGAACCCTGCCGTTCGGCACCGGCGTCACTCTACTGCGCGCCGCACCACCGATCGTCACCGACCTGCGCGCCTGGCCAAACCGTAGCGATGCCGGGCAGTTGAAGACCGACCGCACCGAACTCGAAGCCCTCTTGCAACGCCCCGCCGACTCGTGAGGGTTGCTGTGTCGTTGTAGTGCACCTGACTTTCACGGATGACCCCGCAGCGGGGTCTGGTGATCGTGAAGGAGCAGTGCAATGGATATTCATACCCAGCAGTCGATTTCGGGGTTCATCGCCTCGACCCCGCAGCTCGGTTTCAACGACAAGGGGCAGGCGAGGTTCTATGCCCGGTTCGGGCAGGAACACTTCGACCGGAACCTCGATGGCAGCTTCACGCAGTTGGAGTCCACGTTCCACGACCTGGTGATGTTCCGGGCCACCGCGGCGCGGGCGCACGAGCGGTTCAGGAAGGGCGACAACTTCATCGCCGAGGGGTACGTGCGTGAGTACGAGGCCACTCGTGACGGTGAGCAGGTACAGACCGAGCAGTTCGTCGCGAAGAAGATCGGCCACGATCTCGCCCGCACCCGCTACGACGTCGACCGCACGCCTCGCAACACGCCTTCCCTCGACCAGGACGGCCCTGCACGGGAGGCACCGACAAGGCCGGCCCCAGAGTTCCAGGCACCGGACCGGCCCAGCACGCAGGCACCTCCCGTACCTGGACTGTGAGGAGGGAAAGCCATGAGCACCATCGTTGCTGAGGACGCCCCGGAGTTCGACGAACCCGAGCCCGAACCCGCACTCCACGACGCGGAGGAGACGGGGAAGCGGCCGGCGTTGTCTGATCCGGACTCACTGCCGGGGCCACCGCATCCGGTGAACTGGAACCTACTCACCGCAGATGAGGCCGGGGCCGAGTGGCTCGAACTCGACCGGTGGGTGAACTGGCTCCGACGCACATACGGCCTGCCCGCGAGTGTGGTGCCGCCGTTCTGGTACCGACACCCCGAGCTGTTGTGGGAACTGTCCGCGCTGCACCTGCACTGGCTGTGCGCCTACGACCCCGATCAGAACGGATCCGCACCCAACGGGTGGCATCGCGACTTCGCCGACACCCGGCAGCGACTCCGCGACTGGGTCGCCGCGAGCAGCACCCGACTGGATCGCGACCGCCCCACCCGGCAGACCACCTGGCCCGGCGAAGCCCCTGCACCGACGGTAGATGACATCGTGATCGCCGATCGGGCCGAAGACTTCGATGCCTTCGTTGAAGCCGATCTTGCCCAACGGCAGGCGGCCGAAGACGCCTTCTACGCGAGTCTCGACGATGAACGCCCCGACCGTCGTTGACCACGGTGCGGGTCCGGTCGAGACGTTGTGGTGTGCGCGGGATGTCGCGGAGTTCTTGAACGTCTCCCAAGCCACCCTCTCGCGCTGGCGACGGGAAAAGATCGGGCCGCCGTTCCTGCGCGTCGGCGGCGTCTCTCGCTACACCCCAGCCACAGTGCGCGCCTGGGTCACCGAGCAGGAGAACGATCATGGCTGACCCTCGCAACAGGCGGATGCCGCCAGTCGGGGTGAAGCTCACCACCGATGTCGAACGCCGCACCGACGGATTCCGTGCCCGCGTGCGATGGACCGACCCTTCCACGCATAAGCGCGTCGGCCGCGTCGCCCACGTCCGCAGCCACGAGGAGGTCGAGGAGTTCTACGATCAGATGCGGGCAGCGACCGAAACCGGTGCGGACACCACCATCACCCTCACCGACTACGCCACTTCCATCGGGGATCGGTGGCAGCGAGGCCTGGACCCGACCTCCACCGCCGAGCTCTACGACACCGGACTGCGACTGCGGGTGTTGCCAGCGCTCGGGCACGTTCGGGTTGCGAAGATCACCGCGGGGATGATCGACCGCACCATCGACACGTGGGAGGCCGAGCACTCGGCCTCGACGATCAAGAACTCCATCGCCCCACTCGTCCGGGTGCTTGATGAAGCGGTGCGCGACGACATCATCTCCATCAACCCCGCCAAGCACCGCGCACGCCGTAACCTCGGCAAACACGTCACCCAGACCACCGGCGCGCTACGACAGTACGCGCTTCCGGATTTGGCGACGCTGCGGAAGCTCGCGACTGAGTGCGGGGAGGTGCATCAGTCGTATTCCGATCACGTCATGCTCGCCGCGCTCCTGGCCGCCAGGGGTTCAGAGGTCGCAGGGCTGCGGGTCGGGGATGTGGACTGGGAGAACCACATCGTGTGGATCAGACGCCAGCACTATCCCGGCAAAGGCGGCCTCGTCATCAAACAGACCAAAGGCCGGCGCGATCGCCCGGTGCCGATGCTCGACGCACTCGAACCCGTCCTCGAACGCCTCACCACCGACAAGAAAGACGACGACCCGCTCTTACGCGGGCCACGCGGAGGCGTCCTCACCACCGCCACCGTCAGAGACGCCACCCGCTGGGATGACCTCGTCGCGGGCCTCAACCTCACCGGCCTCACCCGGCATGGGCTCCGGCACACCGGAGCGACCTGGATGGCCGACGCCGGCATCGCCCTGCATGTCCTCCAAGAGATCCTCGGGCATCAGTCGATCGAGACGACCAAGGGGTATCTGCACCCCGACCACCGCCACCTCGCCGAAGCTGCCAGGCAGGCCAACCAGTTCCTCTCCAAGACCCCCACGAGGAAGGATGCGAGCCGCCGCGACGGACCCCGTCTGTGACCACGAATGGAACCACGCTCCGACCCTCCCAGAAGGGGGCCGGAGCACCGTCGCGCCCGCGATTTGGTGCACCTCTCGGGCACCTTTTGGTGCACTCCACAGCCGAAGTCACTGAATGGAAGTGGACCAATGCGCGAACGAGCAGCACAGGCAAATGAGGGAAGTGGACCAGCCAGTGACCACCCTCAGAAACGACGAAGCCCTGGTGAAAATTGCTTCTCACCAGGGCTTTTTGTCGGGATGACAGGATTTGAACCTGCGACCCCTTGACCCCCAGTCAAGTGCGCTACCAAGCTGCGCCACATCCCGTTGTTTAGCTTTCGGACAGTCCCGCCGCTCTAACTCACCTGACCCCCAGTCAGGCGCGCTACCAAGCTGCGCCATAGCCCGAGGTTTTCCGCAGCCGTTCTCCCACTCGTTTCCTCGCGGGTCCGTCTGCGAAAAGCTCCTTGGATACTCTACCGCAGAATCGGGACTACTTTTGACGCCCGCGCTTTTCGCGCACGCGCATGCTGACCTCGAGCGGGGTGCCCTCGAACCCGAACGTCTCGCGCAGCCGGCGCGTGATGAAACGCCGGTATCCGGGATCCAGGAACCCGGTGGTGAAGAGCACGAAGCGCGGCGGTCGCGTGGAGGCCTGCGTGCCGAACAGGATCCTCGGCTGCTTGCCGCCGCGGACCGGGTGCGGGTGCGCGGCCACGAGCTCGCCGAGGAAGGCGTTCAGCTTGCCGGTCGGGATGCGCTTGTCCCAGGATTCCAGGGCGGTGTCCAGGGCCGGCACCAGCTTTTCCTTGTGCCATCCGGTCTTGGCGGAGATGTTGACCCGCGGCGCCCAATCCACGTGCGCCAGATCCTGTTCGATCTCGCGCTCGAGGTAGCGCCGGCGCTCGTCGTCCAGCAGGTCCCACTTGTTGAAGGCCAACACCAGCGAGCGCCCGGATTCGATGGTCATCTGGAGGATCCGCACGTCCTGCTCGCTGAGCACCTCGTCGACGGCCAGGAGCACGACGGCGACCTCGGCCTTGTCGAGCGCGCTCTGCGTGCGCAGCGACGCATAGTAGTCGGAGCCGTGCGCCATGTGCTGCCGACGCCGGATCCCGGCGGTGTCGACGAACCGCCAGGTGCGGTCGCCGAGCTCCACGAGCTCGTCGACGGGGTCGCGGGTGGTGCCGGCCGTGTTGTCGACCACCACGCGCTCGCTGCCCGCGAGCTTGTTCAGCAACGAGGACTTGCCGACGTTGGGCCGGCCGATCAGCGCCACCCGGCGCGGTCCGCCGCGCGGGATGAGCCCTTCGTTCGCCGAGAACTCGGGCAGTTTCTTGACGATCTCGTCGAGGAGATCCGCGGTTCCGCGCCCGTGCAGGGCGGAAACGGGATACGGCTGCCCGAAGCCGAGGCCCCACAGCGCGGCGGAATCCGCCTCCTGGGAGATGTCGTCGACCTTGTTGGCGACCAGGAAGACCGGCTTCTTCATGCGTCGGAGCATCTTCACGACACCCTCGTCGGTCGCCGTGGCGCCGACGGCTGAGTCCACGACGAAGACGATCGCATCGGCCAGATCGGCGGCGATCTCCGCCTGCTCCGCGACGCGCGCGTGCAGGCCCTTCGCGTCGTGCTCCCAACCGCCGGTGTCGACCAGCGTGAAGTCGCGGCCGCCCCACTCGGCGGAATAGGACACGCGGTCGCGGGTGACTCCGGGAACGTCTTCGACGACGGCCTCGCGCCGCCCGATGATGCGGTTGACCAGCGTGGACTTGCCGACGTTCGGGCGCCCGATGATCGCGAGGACCGGCGGGATCCGCTCGTCCTCCTCATCGAACGAGTCGTCGTCCGCGTGGGAAAGAAGGGCGGCGTCCTCCTCGTCGAGTTCGTAGTCGTCGAGCCCGGCGCGCAACGACGCGGCGCGCAGTTCGGCGTCCTCGTCGGAGATGCCCTGGAGCTTCTCGGCGATGTGGTCCTCGCCCGAGGGGACGTAGTCGTCGCCGTCGCCCGGGTAGGCGGCGCTATCGGTCATGATGAGGGGTTTCCTTTGTTTGCCGCCCCCGCTGGACGCGAAGGCACCTTCCATTTTCGCATGTCTTGGGCCGATGTGTTTCTAGGCCCGTTCGGGCCGCCCCTGGACAATCTCCAGAACGGCCCGCACCGTCTGCTCGAAGTCGAGTTCCGAGGAGTCGAGCGTGACGACGCCGTCGGCCGCCGTGGTGAAGTTGGTGACGGTCGAATCCCGGGCGTCTCGGGTGAGCACCTGCCGGTGCAGTTGCTCCGAGGACTGCGTGCCGCCCAACTGCATCCCGCGGCGCCGCAGGCGGGCCTCCTCGCTGGCGGTCAGGAGGATCCTCGCGTCCGCGTCCGGCGCGACCACGGTGGTGATGTCCCGGCCCTCCGCGACGATCCGTCCCTGGCCGGCGATCAGTTCGCGCTGCCGGCGGACCAGCTCGGCCCGCGCCTCCAGGTTGGTCGCAACGGCCGAGACGGCCTCCGAGACGAACGGCTCGCGGATCGCGAGCGTGACGTCCGTGCCGTGGATCCGAACCTCGTCCACATCTGGGTCCGTGCTAATCGACAGGTCCGCGGTGCGCACGGCGGAGGCCACGGCCGCGGCGTCGGTCAGGTCCGTTCCAGCGTCGAGGCAGTGCCAGGTCACGGCGCGGTACATGGCGCCGGTGTCGAGATACGCGGCGCCGAGGCGCCGGGCGGCCTCCTTGGAAACCGATGACTTGCCGCTTCCGGAGGGTCCGTCGACGGCCACCACTAGCTGCTTCATCTACTGCACCACTTTCCATTCGCGATCGGTGAGGGCGGAGACCAGTTCCTGGCTCCGGCCCGGGAGCACGGACACCTCGACCATGCCGACCTGGTGTCCGGAGGAATGCTCCATGCGGAGGTCCTCCACGTTGATGCCGGCCTCGCCGACATCCGCCAGGAGACGGGCGATTTGGCCGGGGGTGTCGTCCACGAGGACGGTGACCACGGCGAACGCCTGGGGAGGCGCGCCGTGTTTGCCCGGGATTCTCGCCTGGCCGGCGTTGCCCTCCCCCATCAGCTCCGCCAGGTCGAGCAGCGCCCCCGGCGCGCCGGGATGCTCAAGGGTGTCGATGAGCCGGTTCAGGTCCTCGCGCAGGCCGTGCAGGATCGGCACCAGCTGGGGGGCGTTGTGGCTGAGGATCTGGATCCAGAGCCGCGGGTCCGACGCCGCGATCCGCGTCGTGTCCCGCAGACCGTTGCCGGCGAGCGCCAGGGTGTGCCCCGGTGCGTTCAGCAGCCGGGAGGCCAGCAGCGACGAGGCGACCTGGGGAAAGTGCGAGATGAGGGCGACGGCCCCATCGTGTTCCGCGGCGTCCATGCGGCTGACCGTGGCGCCGAGGTCGATGGCCAGCGACTCCGCAGCCAGCAGGCTGCGCTGACTGCTCGTCGGGTGGGCGCAGACGACCCAGGGCATGGCCGTGAACAGTTCCCCCCGCGCCGCGGCCGGGCCGGACTTCTCGCGGCCGGCCATCGGATGGGTGCCGACGTAGCGCTCGAGGTCCGCGGGCCGCAGTGACGCGTCCGCGCGCAACGACTCCAGGATGGACGACTTCACGCTCGCGATGTCGACGACGGTGGCGCCCGGGTGCTCGCGGAGCGCGGCCGCTACGACCGACGCCGTGACGTCCGGCGGCGCGGCGACGACGACAAGGTCCGGGGTTGCCGTCTTGCCTGCGCCCAGGATGGTTCCGGCGCCGATGTCCTGCGCCACCTTCTCCGCCGTGGGCGAAGGATCCGACAGGAGGACGTCGATCCCGCGCCGGCTGAGGCCGAGGCCGATGCTCGCTCCCAGCAGGCCCGTGCCGACCACCAGCACGCTGCCGGAAAGGTGAGTCGCGGCCACCGGCTACATTCCCACCGCGGCGAGCAGGTGCCCGACCTCTTGGTTTCCCAGCGGGCGGATGGTTCCCTGTTTCTGGTCGCCCAGTCGGATGGGACCCATCTGCACGCGGACGAGGCGCTTGACGGGGTGCCCGACGGCATCGAAGAGACGGCGGACGACGCGGTTGCGACCCGAGTGCAGAATGACCTCGACGAGCACCTTGCCGGGGGTGGAGTCCACCAGCTTGAAGGAATCGACGTTGGCCCAGCCGTCCTCCAGCTGGATGCCGTCCTTCATCTTCGCCCCGATGCCCTGCGCCATCGGGCCGGGCACCTGGACCAGGTACGTCTTCGGGATCTCGTAGGACGGGTGCGTGAGGCGGTTGGCCAGCTCGCCGTCGTTGGTGAGCAGCAGCAGCCCCTCGGTGTTCACATCGAGCCGGCCGACGTGGAAGAGCCGCTCGCCGCGCTTCTTGACGTAGTCGGAGATGCAACGGCGGCCCTCCGGATCGTCCATGGTGGAGACCACACCGCGGGGCTTGTTGAAAACGAAGTACTTCAGGGTGTCGTTGAGCTGGATGCGCATCCCGTCCACGTGGATGCTCACCGTGGCCGGATCGACGCGCATGCCGAGCTCGGTGACGATCTCGCCGTCGACCTCGACGCGGCCGTCTGCGATCATCTCCTCGCTGACGCGGCGGGAGGCGACCCCGGCGTTGGCGAGGACCTTCTGCAGCCGCACGCCATCCTGCTCCTCGACGTCCTCCCGCGGCCGCGGCGCCGGCTTCGACGCGGGGCGCTTGCGCGCCACCGGCCCGAGGTTGCGCCCGAAGCGCTCGTTGCCGAACGGGCGCGGGCCCTTGGATGCGTAGGCGCCGCCCTGCTTGGCGCCCGGCTTGCCGCCTCCGGCCTTCCCGGCCCCGGACTTGCCGGAGCCGGCGGGCTTGCCCTTGGAGCCGCCCCTGGGACCGCCCTTGGCGCCGTCGGACGCCCCTCCGAAGGAGCCGCCCTGCCGTTCGTCGCGGCGCGGTCCGCCGTCGCGTCCGGAAGAGGCGGGGCCCTGGCCGCGCCCCGAGCCCTGCGATGGGCCCTGGCGGCGCTGGTCGCCGCGGCCTGCGCCGGAACGGGATCCCTGGGTCATGTCATGTCCTTCAATGTTGCGTAGTTTTGGTGCCTAGAACCCGTGGTCCTCGAACTCGTCGAGGTGCTCGATTCCGGGCAGGTGCGGTGAGAGCTTCGGCAGCTCCGAAACGCTACCCATACCCAATCTTTCCAGAAAATACGAGGTGGTCTGGTACAGGAGCGCGCCGGTCTCCGGATCCGTGGATGATTCCTCCACCAAACCACGCACCGTGAGTGTCCGTACAACCGAGTCCACGTTGACGCCCCGGATGGCCGCTATCCGCGCCCGGGACACGGGCTGGCGGTAGGCCACGACGGCCAGGGTCTCCAGCGCGGCCCGTGTCAGCCGGGCGGTCTGGCCGTCGAGGACAAAGCGGGACACGAAGGGAGCAAAATCACGTCGGGAAAAGATCCGGAAGCCCCCCGCGACCTCCCGGAGCTCGAATCCCCGGGTGGTCCCGTAGTCCGCGCGCAGTTCCTGGACGAGCCCGCGCACCCGTTGCGGCGTCAGGCCGAGGACCGCGGCCAACCGTTCGGCGGAGACCGGTTCGTCGACCACCATGAGCACGGCTTCGACCGCCGCGCGCGCGCCTCCGGGAAGCTCGTCCGGATCCGGGACGTCCTGCGGGGTTTCGCTCATGGGGCTCCTTCGGTGGCGGCTCCGGCCGGCTCCGCCGCGGCGTCGTATTCCTCGCGGAGCAGGTCCGGGCTCCAGTTCGTGCCGTGGGCGTTCCAGCGGACCTCGAGTTCCCCCAGCGGCGCCACCTGGTCGAATGCCACGACGTGGTCGCGGAACATCTCCAGCAACGCAAGGAAACGCGCCACCACCACCTGCCGCGATCCGGCGTCGGCAATCAACGTCCGGAAGGATTGCCGGCCGGAGGACCGCAGGATTTCAGCCAGGTGCTCCGCCTGTTCGCGAACGCTCACGGCGGGCGCGTGCAGGTGGGACAGCCCCACCTCGGTTTCGCGGGCGGGCTTGGGCGCCAGGGCCCTCCGCGCCAGGTCGGCAAATTCCGCCGCGCTGGTCTTCCACAGCAATTCGGGCAGGAGCGACGAGAACCGCGGCTCGAGCGACACCTGGCGGGGGAAACGGTCTGCCTCGAGTTCCAGCCTGGTCTCCAGCTCTCCGGCGACGACCTTGAATGCCTTGTACTGCAGGAGCCTGGCGAAGAGCAGGTCCCGGGCCTCCAGAAGGGCAATGTCCTCGTCCGATTCCACTTTCCCGGACGGCAGCAGCCGCGCGGCCTTCAGGTCAAGCAATGTGGAAGCCATGACGAGGAACTGGGTGGTCTCGTCCAGGGCCTTCTCGCCGCCTCGCTCGCGCACCTCGCGGATATAGGCGATGAATTCGTCCGTGACGCGCGCCAGCGAGACTTCGGTGATGTCCAGCCGGTGCTTGGAGATCAGGCCCAGCAGCAGGTCGAACGGACCGGAGAAATTCGCCAGGTTGACGGCGAACCCGGCGGTTGCGGGCGGCGCGGTCTCCGCCCCACCCGTGGTCATTACGGGGAGCCGCCGCGGCTGACGAGTTCGCGGGCGAGGTTGCGGTAGGACTCCGCGCCCGGGTGGTTGGTGGCGTAGCTGGTGATCGGTTCCGCGGCCACGTTGGCGTCGGCGAACTTGATGGTGCGCTTGATGACCGTCTCGAAGACCTTGTCGCCAAACGCCTCCAAGAGGCGTCCGAGGACCTCCCGGCTGTGAAGTGTGCGCGCGTCGTACATCGTCGCCAGGACACCGTCGACCTGCAGCCCCGGGTTGAGGCGGTCCTGCACTTTCTCGATGGTCTCCACCAGCAACGCCACGGCGCGCAACGCGAAGAACTCGGCGGTCAGCGGAATGATGACACCGTGCGCCGCGGTCAAGGCGTTGACAGTCAGCAGCCCAAGCGAGGGCTGGCAGTCGATGAGAATGACGTCGTAGTCGTCCGCGACCTTGCGCAGCGCACGGTCCAGGACCTGCTCGCGCGCGACCTCGTTCACCAGCTGGACCTCGGCGGCGGAGAGGTCGATGTTGGCCGGCAGCAGGTCAACGTTGTCGACGTCGGTGTTCATGATGGCGTCCCGGATGTCCGTCTTCCGGTCCATCAGGACGTTGTAGACCGTGGTGTCCAATTCGTGCGGGTTGGTGCCGAAGCCCGCGCTCAGCGCCCCCTGCGGGTCGAAGTCCACCAGCAGCACCTTGCGGCCGTACTCGGCGAGCGCCGCGGCCAGGTTGATCGTCGACGTCGTCTTGCCGACCCCGCCCTTCTGGTTCACCATTGCGATGACACGCGCCGGGCCGTGGCCGTCAAGCGGCGGCGGCTCCGGGAAGGTGGTGAGGGGTCGCCCGGTCGGTCCCATCGCCGGCGGCTCCTTCAGCAGACCTGCCGTCCGGGTGCCCGAACCCTGTTCCTCGCTCACGGTATGAACCACGCTTCCGTTCGTTTGACTCTGATTCCTGCCTACCCCCTAGGCTATCCCCCGCCGTCCGGTGCCGTTGGACGCGCCGGGTCGGCGAGCCTTTACCTTGAAGCTGAGGTGGAGGGTTGACAGGGACGACGACGGCCGCCCCGCCCGCTGGGGCGAAGCGGCCGTGCCGTGCTCGCGGCTCCGCGCGGCGCCGGCGACCCGTGGGCGCTAGCGCGCGGCGCGGCTAGCGGCTTTCCCGGGTCAATGGCTTTCCGGGTGCAGGGACAGCTCGTCGAAGGGGCGCTCCCCCGCCAGCACGGCGCGGGCCTGGTCCTTGTCCAGTTCCCGGGTCCAGGTTCCGATCAGCAGGGTCGCCACGGCGTTGCCGGTGAAGTTGGTCAGTGCGCGCGCCTCGGACATGAACTTGTCGATGCCGACGATGACGCCCATGCCGTCCAACAGCTCCGGGCGGTGCGCCTGGAGCCCGGCCGCGAGCGTGGCCAGGCCGGCGCCGGTGACGCCCGCGGCGCCCTTGGACGCGATGATCATGAACACCAGAAGGCCGATCTGCTCGCCGAGGTTCATGGGCATGCCCATGGCGGTGGAGACGAACAGGGACGCCATGGTCAGGTAGATGGCGGTGCCGTCCAGGTTGAACGAGTAGCCGGTCGGAACCGTGATGCCGACGACGGGCTTGGACACACCGACATGCTCCATCTTCGCGATGAGCCGGGGCAGCGCCGACTCGGAGGACGACGTCGAGAAGATCAGGAGGTACTCGCGGGCCAGATAGCGCAGCAGCGAGAAGATGTTCAATCCGGTGACCACCTTCAGCAGGCCGCCGAGAACGACCACGATGAAGACGGCGCACGTCGCGTAGAAGGCACCCATGAGGATGGCCATCGATCCGATGGCGGCCCAGCCGGTGGCGCCGACGACCGCGGCGATGGCGCCGAAGGCGCCGATCGGAGCGGCCCACATGATCATCATCATCAGGCGGAAGACCACGGCCTGGATGTTGCGGATGCCGTTGAGCACGGGCTCACCGGACTTGCCCATGGACTGGAGTGCGAATCCCACGAAGAGTGCCAGCACGAGGGTCGGCAGCACCGCGATGTCGCCGGGGATCAGTTCCAACAGGAACTTGACGGTGGCGTTCTCCTCGCCGCCGGCGGCCGACTCGTACGGCTTGAGCTCGAGGCCGGAGCCGGGGTGGATGATGTTGCCCACGATCAGCCCGATCGCCAGAGCGAAGGTGGACATCGTCATGAAGTAGAGAAGCGCGAGGCCGCCGACCTTGCCGACCGTGGCGGCCTTGGCGATGGAACCGATGCCCAGGACGATGGTGCAGAAGATGATGGGGGCGATGATCATCTTGATGAGCGCGATGAACGCGGTTCCGAGCGGTTTCAGGGACTTGCCGAGCTCGGGGAAAACCAGGCCGATCGTGGCGCCGGCGACGACGGCCACGATGACCATCACGTACAGCCAGTGCGTGCGGTCCTTCTTGGGTGCCGCGTTGTTACCAGCCGGCGTGTTGCCCGGCTGCCCTTCAAGGTGGGTTGGCGTCGTCGCCATGGGTACTCCTCGGTATTGTTGGTGGGACTTCTTATGACCATGGTGCGGCCCGCGTGACCGGCATCACCCCTTGCGTTCATACTGTTCACGCGACGGTCGATGGGTCCGCCGCGACGAAGGGAGAGCCATGGGCAACAGGTCCGCGAGCCTGGCCACCCGGTTGTTCGCGTGGCAACTGGTGCTGGTGACCGCCGTGGCTCTCGTCGTCAGCGCCTTCAGCTACCGCGGCGCGGAGGCGCAGGCGCACGACTTCGCCGCCGACAGGGTCCTTAGCGTCGCGGCGACGCTGGCGCTGGACCCCTTCGTGGAGTCCGCCGTCCAGGGCACGGACCCCTCCGCCGCACTGCAGCCGTACGCGCGGAAACTCCACGAGAGCGCGTCGGTGGATTTCGTGACGGTGATGGACACCGACCGGACCAGGTACACGCATCCGACACCCGAACAAATCGGCCGCCCCTACATCGGGAGCATCGAACAGGCGCTCGCAGGACGTACGCACGTCGAGGAGTACACCGGCACACTGGGTCCCTCGGTCCGGGCGATCGCCCCCGTCCGCGGCGCCGACGGCCAAGTCACGGCCATGGTGTCCGTGGGCGTGACGATGCGGACCCTGGCCATCAGCCGGGCGGCCGGCGTCCCGGCCATCCTGGGCGTCGCCGCCTCCGCCATCGCCCTGGGAGGCGTGGCCGCGTACTTGCTCAGCCGCTACCTGCGCCGGGTCACCCTCGGCTACGGGCCCGAAGAACTCCGGCGCCTCTTCGCCTACTACGACTCCGCGTTGCACTCGTTGCGCGAGGGGCTGGTGCTCGTCGACGGCGAAGGACGGCTGGTCCTCTACAACGACCACGCCGCGGACCTTCTCGGCCTGCCGCCAGCGGGTGCCCTCAGGCCCCTGCCGGTGGGCGAACTCGGTCTCGCGGACACCGTCCGCGACCTCTTCGAAAGCGGCAGGAGGGCCACGGACGAGATCCACCTCACCAAGAGCCGCGTCCTGGTCATCAGCCAGGAACGGGCGGCGGAACCCACCGACGGTCCAGTCGGGTTGCGGGTCGGGCGCCCGGGGGCGCGGCGGCCCATGGCGCGCCGCCCGGGCGCCGTGGCCACGCTGCGGGACCATACTGAAATCCAGGCGCTGACGGGCGAGCTGGAGACCATGAAGACCCTGACCGAGGCCCTGCGGGCACAGACGCACGAACACGCCAACCGCCTACACACCGTCGCCTCGCTGATCGAGCTGGGGCGGGAGCGCGAGGCGCTGGACTTCGCGGTCCGGGACCGCCAGGAATCGCAGCGGCTGACCGACGACGTCGTGCAGTCCATCGACGAACCGTTCCTCACCGCGCTGCTCGTCGGGAAGGCCGCTCAGGCCAACGAGCGCGGCATCGAATTGACCCTCACGGCCAACGGCGAGCTCCCCCGCGATTCCCTCGACGCCCGGGACCTCGTGACCATCACGGGAAACCTTCTGGACAACGCATTCGACGCCGCGGCGACGTCCGCGGCGCGTCGGGTGTGGGCCGACTTTTCGGTGGTCGACTCGGACGTCGTGATCTCCGTTGCCGATTCCGGTCCCGGAGTAGATCCGGATCATCTGGAGGATTTCCTGCGCATGGGAGCGTCGACAAAGCCGGCCTCGTCGACGGCGGGCGGCCGGGGCCTCGGCCTGGCGCTGGTGCGGCAGGCGGTGGTGCGGCTCGGGGGTTCGCTGGAAGTGGATAACGACGCCGGTGCCATCTTCACCGTCACCCTGCCGCTGGAGCGCGGCTCGGCCGCGTATGGACGAACCCCGCGCGGGCAAGCCGGGGGCCGTCCGAATGGCTGATCCACGGCGCGTCCTGCGCGTTCTTGTCGCCGACGACGAACCCATCACCGCCGCCGCCCACGCCGACTACGTCCGCCGGGTGGCGGGGTTCGATGTCACTGCGATCGCCCACAGCGGCTCCGAGGCACTGTCGCTGTTAGAGGCGGCCGGCGCCGCGGGCGCACCCGTGGACCTGGTGCTCTTGGACATGAACCTCCCGGACTTGCACGGCCTCGACGTCGCCCGGCGCATCCGCGGGCGAGGCAACACGGTGGACATCATCGCCATCACGGCCGTTCGGGACCTGTCGGTGGTCCGGACGGCCATCGCGGCCGGGATCACGCAATACCTGATCAAGCCTTTTCCGTTCGCGGCCTTCCGCGAGAAGCTGGAGAACTACCGCGGCTTCCGGTTGAACCTCTCCGGTCCCGACGCGCCCACACAGGCGTCCATCGACAATGCCTTCGCCGCGCTGCGCACCACCGGACCCGCCAGCCTCCCCAAGGGCATGCTGGAGGAGACCCTCGCGTCGATCGCCGCCATCCTCCGCGGGTCCGCGGCGGGCCTGTCCGCCACGGAGGTCGCGGAGGCACTCGACATCTCCCGCGTCACCGCCCGGCGGTACCTGGAGCACCTCAGCGTCCAAGGTGTCGCGCCCAAGTCGCCGCGGCACGGGACGCGCGGCCGCCCGGAATACGAATACCGTTGGAAGGGCTGACGCCAGCGGCCACCCATGGGCCTAATGCCGGTCCGGCGCCCCAATCTGCCGCTTGACCCGCTCGAGCTCGTCCTTCAGCAGGTCAACGGTGGCACGGTACTTTTCGAATTCCGCAGCCGTGCGCCGGGTCCGGACTAAACCGATGCCGGCGGCGAGAACGGCCAGCGGAAACGACACCACGAGGGCCCATCCGGACACGGCCAGGAAATCCAGCGCCACGGGAAGGGCCCGTTGGAATGCCAGCAAATCGTTCATGCCACCGACCACGCCGTTCAGGGTGGATTCCAGGGATTCGAGGTATTGTCCGACCAGGGGCGTGCCCGAGAGCGACGGAACGCTCAGGGACGGTTGTCCCCCCGCGGGCCAGCGGGAATCACGGAAGTGGTTCAGGACGTAGATCCCGGCACCCGCATTGAGCGCCGCGAAGAGCAGCACGGATCCAACAGCGGTCCAATGAAATCCGTGTGGACGCCAGAGGCCGACCGCAAGCGCGAAGACGCCGGCGGCAACCCACGTCAGGATGCCGAGTTCCTCCCGACCCATTCCGCCCAGTGGATCCAACGTTTTCCCCTCACCGCCGGAATCGACACCCTCCCGGTCCCACGCGAGTTTATCCCAGGCGCCCTTCGCCGGATTGGTGCGAGCCCTCGGGCCGGAGCAGGGGGATCAGGTCCTCCACGACCTGGGGATCCTCGATCGTCGCCGGCACCGCATAGTCGACGCCGTCGGCGATCTGCCGCATGGTTTTGCGCAGGATCTTGCCGGAGCGCGTTTTGGGCAAGGCCTCGACGATCCGCACCTGCCGGAAGTCCGCCACCGGGCCGATCCGTTCGCGGACCATGGCCACCAGTTCGGCGCGCAGCGCCTCCTCGGTGGTCGCCGCTCCGTCCTTCAGGACCACGAACCCGCGGGGAACCTGTCCCTTGAGCCCGTCCGCAACGCCGATCACGGCGCATTCGGCGACGGCGGGATGGGCACCCAGCACCTGCTCCATCGCCCCCGTGGACAGTCGGTGGCCGGAGACGTTGATGACGTCGTCGGTGCGGCCCATCACGTACAGGTATCCGTCCGCGTCGAGCAGACCCGAGTCGCCGGTCGCGTAGTGGCCGGGGAACTGCTCCAGGTACGAGGAGATGTACCGCTCGTCGTTTCCCCAGAGGGTCGTCAACGCGCCGGGCGGCAGCGGAAGCCGGATGGCGATGTTGCCCTCCTGTCCGCGCGGAAGTTCCTGCCCCAGGGAATCGAGGATGCGGACGTCGTAGCCGGGAACGGGAAACGACGGCGATCCCGGCTTCAGCGGCAGTTCCTCCAGCCCCCAAGGGCTGGCGGCGATCGGCCAACCCGTTTCCGTCTGCCACCAGTTGTCGACCACAGGCACCCCGAGCACGGCCGTGGCCCACCCGTAGGTGTCGGGATCGAGCCGCTCCCCCGCGACGAAGAGCGCGCGCAGAGACGACGTGTCGTGGGCGGCCAGCAGTTCCGCCTCCGGGTCGGCCTTGCGGATGGCCCGCAGTGCGGTCGGCGCCGTGAACAGGACCTTGACCCGGTGGTCGTCGACGAGACGCCAGAAGGCACCGGCGTCGGGCGTGCCCACGGGCTTGCCCTCGTAGAGCACCGTGGTGGCCCCGGCGATGAGCGGGCCGTAGACGATGTACGAGTGCCCGACCACCCAACCGACGTCGGACGCGGTCAACATGGTGTCCCCTGCGCGGACGCCGTAGATGTTCTCCATGGACCAGCTCATCGCCACGGCGTAGCCCCCGGTGTCCCGGGCGACGCCCTTGGGTGCGCCCGTGGTCCCCGAGGTGTAGAGGATGTACAGCGGGTGCGTGGAGTCCACGTCGACCGCGGCCGCGGGCCGTGCGGTCCGCGCGAGCGCCTCCCAGTCGTGCCAGGTGGTCGCCGCCCGACCGGCGTCGTCCGACGCCGGTCGAGCCACGCCGCCGTCGTACTCCGCCAGGTTGGCGACGAAACCGTCCCGGTGCTGCACCACCACGTGCGGGACGGTGTGGTTGGAGAGCCGCAACGCCTCCGCGACCGCTGGAAGGTATTCGACGCGGCGCGAGGGCTCCACGCCTCCGGTCGCCGTGACCAGCGCTGCCGGAGCGGCGTCGTCGATACGCGCCGCGAGCTCGGTGGCGGCGAAACCACCGAACACCACCGAGTGCACCGCGCCGATCCTGGCGCACGCGAGCATGGCCACCACGGCCTGCGGAATCATCGGGAGGTACAGCAGGACGCGGTCCCCGCGGCCGACGCCGAGTCCGACCAGCACGCCGGCGAAACGCTCGACCTCCGCGAGCAACTCGGCGTACGTGTAGCTGCGCCGGGCGCCGAGGACGGCGGAGTCGTAGACCAGGGCCACCCGGTCCCCCGCTCCGGCGGCCACGTGGCGGTCCAAGGCATTGACGCTGAGGTTCAGCCTGCCGTCGGGCAACCAGCCGTAGAGCGGCGCGGCGGATTCGTCGAGGCCACGGGTGGGTGGCGTGGACCAGTCGATGCGCGCGGACTCGCGGAGCCAGAAGCCCGCGGGATCCTTGACGCTGGCTGCGTGCGTGGCCCGGTACGTGCTTGGCTGTTCGTTCGTTGGCGGCATCGGAACTCCCTTGTTCTTTACTTGCGGCGCGAGCGGTGTCTCGGGTGCTCGGCCCGTCCTGTCTGCGCCAAGACTATGGCGACCGTCACAAACAATTCAAGAGACGTGTATACACAGTGGAAGGACCGGCGCCCAAATACCCAAGAAATGCGATAAGTGGCCCATGAATGGAACAGCTGTGTATACAATGACGATATGAGGGCAAGTGACAAGGCGTACGGCGAATTACGCCGGGACATCGTCGAATGGCGGCTCCCACCGGGGACCGTCCTCGGCGAGGTGGAGCAGGCGGAACGGCTCGGCGTCTCCCGCACCCCGTTGCGCGAGGCGCTGTCCCGGCTGACGGCCGACGGGCTGGCCGTCCAGCAACGCGGCCGGGGCGCCGTCGTCTCCGACGTCTCGCTCGAACACGTCGACGACCTGTTCGCACTGCGACGGGCACTCGAGGTGGAATCGGCACGGATCGCAGCACGGTCCGGCGCCACGGACCCCTTTATCGCATTGTCGCGGCGTTTCGCCGCGGCAGCGACCCCAGGCGGGGAAAAAACCGTTGATGCTCCCCGCGAGAACTACTACCGCCTGGCCTCGGAGCTGGACGCCGCCATCGACGATGCGGTCCGCAACCCGTACCTGGAGCAGGCGCTACGCGGATTGCGCGTCCACCTGGCGAGGGTTCGGAGGCTGGCCCAAGACGATCCCGCACGCCTCCGCGCCTCCGCCGGCGAGCACGCCGCGATCGCGCGTTCCATCGCGGCCGGCGATCCGGACCTCGCCGCGGCGGCCACCATGCTCCACCTGCAGCACAGCCTCGACCACATCAAATCCCATGCACCAACACGAGAGGATCCCCAATGATCAACCACGCCGTACGTGTGTACCGCTCGGAGGAAAACCTTCCCCGCGAAGAGCAGCTGGCCCACAAGATCGCCCGCGTGGCCGCCGATCCGGTCGAGGTCGCGCCGGAGGTCGCGGACATGATCATCAACCGCGTCATCGACAACGCCTCCGTCGCCATAGCCTCGCTGAACCGCGGACCCATCGTCGCTGCCCGCGCCCAGGCGCTGACCCATGCGCCGTCGACCGGCGGGGCGGGCGCCTCGGTCTTCGGCATCACGGAAAAGGTCTCCCCCGAGTGGGCCGCCTGGGCCAACGGCGTGGCCGTGCGCGAACTTGATTACCACGACACCTTCCTAGCCGCCGAGTACTCCCACCCGGGCGACAACATCCCGCCGATCCTCGCCGTCGCGCAGCACACCGGCGCCAGCGGCAAGGACCTGATCCGGGGCATCGCCACCGGTTACGAGATCCAGGTGGACCTCGTGAAGGCCATCTGCCTCCACAAGCACAAGATCGACCACGTCGCCCACCTCGGGCCGTCGGCGTCCGCCGGCATCGGCACGCTGCTGGGCCTCGATGTCGAAACCATCTTCCAGGCCGTCGGCCAGGGACTGCACACCACCACTGCCACCCGCCAGTCGCGCAAGGGCGAGATCTCCACCTGGAAGGCGCACGCTCCGGCCTTCGCGGGCAAGATGGCCGTGGAGGCCGCCGACCGCGCCATGCGCGGCCAAACCTCCCCGGTGCCGATCTACGAGGGCGAGGACGGCGTCATCGCCTGGATGCTCGACGGCAAGGACGCGGCCTACGAGGTGCCGCTGCCGGGGGATGGCGAGGCGAAGCGCGCCATCCTGGACACCTACACCAAGGAGCACTCGGCCGAGTACCAGGCGCAGGCCTGGATCGACTTGGCCCGCAAGCTCAACCGCGAACACCCGGAGACGACCGACGCCAAGAACGTCGCCTCGGTCCTGATCAAGACCAGCCACCACACCCACTACGTGATCGGTTCGGGCGCCAACGACCCACAGAAGTACGATCCGACCGCCTCGCGCGAGACCCTGGACCACTCCATTCCGTACATCTTCACCGTGGCCCTGCAGGACGGCTCCTGGCACCACGTCGACTCGTACTCCCCCGAGCGTGCCCGCCGTGCCGATACCGTGGAACTCTGGAACAAGGTCACCACCGAGGAAGACACCGAGTGGACGCGCCGCTACCACTCGCTGGACATCAACGAGAAGGCCTTCGGCGGTTCGGTGGTCATCACCCTGAACGACGGCACCGTGGTCACCGACGAGATCGCCGTCGCCGACGCGCACCCGCTCGGCGCACGGCCGTTCGCCCGCGAGCAGTACGTCAACAAGTTCCGCGCCCTGGCCGCCGGCCTGGTCGAGGACGACGAGATCGACCGCTTCATCGCGGCGGCCGAAAACCTGGAGAAGCTGGGCTCCGGCGAGCTGGGGCAGCTCAACATCGTTGCGGCCCCCGGCGTCATCGACCTCGCGGCCGCCCCGAAGGGGCTGTTCTAGGATGTTGTACTCCAACGTGACCCCCGAGCAGAAGCGCGCGGCCCTGCGCGGGATGCTCGTGCCCGGAACCGCCCGCCAGTTCCCGGGGGCCTTCAACCCGCTCTCCGCGCGTCTCATCGGGGAAAAGGGTTTCGACGGCGTCTACATCTCCGGCGCGGTCCTCGCCAACGATCTGGGGCTGCCCGACATCGGGCTCACGACCCTCACCGAGGTCGCCCAGCGCGCAGGCCAGATCGCCCGGATGACGGATCTGCCCTCCCTCGTCGACGCCGACACCGGCTTCGGCGAGCCCATGAACGTGGCGCGCTCCGTCCAGGAACTGGAGAACGCCGGCCTCGCGGGCTGCCACATCGAGGACCAGTTCAACCCCAAGCGCTGCGGCCACCTCGACGGCAAGAACGTCGTTGACCTGGGCACGATGGTCAAGCGGATCGCCGCCGCAACAGACGCCCGCCGAGACCCCAACTTCCTGATCATGGCGCGCACGGACGTCCGCGCCGTCGATGGTCTGGATGCGGCGATCAACCGTGCCAAGGCACTGGTGGACGCCGGCGCCGACGCGATCTTCCCGGAGGCCATGCGGGACGTATCCGAGTTCGCGGCCGTCTGCGGGGCCGTGGAGGTTCCGGTCTTGGCCAACATGACCGAGTTCGGCAAAAGCGCGCTGTTCACCCGTCGGCAACTGGCCGACGTCGGGGTCGCCATGGTTATCTACCCGGTCACCCTGCTGCGCAGCGCCATGGGCGCCGCGGAGCGGACCCTCGACGCCATCGCCGCCACCGGAAGCCAGGAGGAAGAGGTGCCCAACATGCTCACCCGCGTGAGACTCTATGAACTGGTGGACTACGAGGCCTACAACAAGTTCGACACCGGCATCTTCAACTTCCAGGTCCCCGGCCTGGATATCGACGGCAACAACGCCAACCCGTAAGCGTTCGAAGGAGAGCACCACCATGGGCGATACCGATACCAAGGACATCAAGAAGGGGCTCGACGGCGTTGTCGTCGACTACACGGCCGTCTCGAAGGTCAATCCCGCCACCAATTCCCTGCTTTACCGCGGCTATCCGGTCCAGGAGCTCGCGGCCAGCAAGAGTTTCGAGGAGGTGGCCCTCCTGCTGTGGAACGGCGACCTCCCCAACAAGTCCGAACTGGCGGAGTTCGTCGCCTTCGAGCGCGCGAACCGGTCCATGCATGCGAACGTGAAGGCGGCCATCGACCTGCTGCCGACCACATGCCACCCGATGGACGTGGCGCGCACCGCCGTCTCGGTGCTGGGCGCCAACCATCCGCTCGCGGAGGACTCCTCCCCGGAGGCCGAACTCGCGAAGGCGAAGTCGCTGCTGGCCGCATTCCCCGCCGCCGTCGCGTACGACCAGCGTCGACGCCGCGGACTGGATGTGGTGGAGCCGCGGGAGGACCTGGACTATTCGCAGAACTTCCTGTGGATGACGTTCGGCGAGGAGGCTGTACCCGAGGTCGTCGACGCGTTCCGCGTCTCGATGGTCCTCTACGCCGAGCATTCGTTCAACGCCTCGACCTTCACCGCCAGGGTGATCACCTCCACCCTGTCGGACTTGCATTCGGCGGTCGTCGGCGCCATCGGCGCCCTGAAGGGCCCGCTGCACGGCGGGGCCAACGAGGCCGTGATGCACACGTTCGAGGAGATCGGGATCCGCAAGGACGAGTCGCGGGAGGACGCCGCCGCCCGAGCCAAGGCCTGGATGGAGGAGGCCCTGTCCCAGAAGAAGAAGGTCATGGGCTTCGGCCACCGCGTCTACAAGAGCGGCGACTCCCGTGTGCCGTCGATGAAGGCCGCGCTCGACCGCATGATCGAGCACTACGGCCGGGCCGAGATGCTGGGTCTGTACGACGGGCTGGAGCAGGCGATGGGCGAGGCGAAGAACATCAAGCCGAACCTCGACTACCCCGCCGGTCCGACCTACCACCTCATGGGTTTCGACACGGCCATGTTCACTCCGCTGTTCATCGCCTCGCGCATCGCCGGGTGGACCGCCCACATCATGGAACAGCGCGCGGCCAACTCGCTGATCCGCCCGCTTTCGGCCTATAACGGACCGGACCAGCGGTCCGTCTGACGGACAGCGACATCGCGAAAGGAGGCCGTGCGGCGATCGCCGCGCGGCCTCCCTCGTTTCCCCGCGCGTCGGTCAGCCGAAGCGCAGCGACTGTGCAAAGCGGACCGTGTCGGCCCAGGACTGCGACTTCACATAGGCCTCAAGCTCGGCATCGGATTCGAACCCGAGCCGAGCGGACATGCCCTGCGCCACCACGAACGTCCCGTCGACCTCCAGGAGGCGGTCCACCTCGCACAGCGCCCCCGCCGCCGGCTGTCCGGCGCGCACAAGTCCCACAAACGACCAACTCCCGACGGCGTTCGTGCCCGTCATGAGTGCCACCTCAAGCGACCCAGCGTCGTCCTTCGCGGACACTGCCTCACTCGCGTGGATGCGGTACGTCTCCCCACCCTGTGCGCAGGTTCCGCCCGCGGAGGGATCCGCGCTGAAGCGTTCGAGAGTCGCGGTTTGGGCACCGTAGCGGTCGAAGAACACGAGAAGCTGCGACGGCGCACCCTCCGGATCGGCCTCGCGCACCACCCAATCCGAACGGTGCTCCACACTGAAGCCCGAGGGGCCCGTGTCGAGACCAGTCCAGTCGTCCTGCGGTTCGTCCGGCGCCCACGTCGCCGTGTTGGGGCCCAGGAGGCTCTCGGGATCGTCGATCTCGATTCCGAACGAATCGAGCACCGCGTCCGCCTGTTCCCGGGCCGTGCGCCCGTCCGGGTCGCCGAAGTGGCGCATCGATGGGAACGTTGCCACCTCCTGGTACGTCTCGGTCCCCTCGCCGCCGGTCCCACTGTGGTCGACGCTCCACCGTTCGCCGTCCCAACTCGCCAGGTAGAGGCCCGCGAAGGTGTCGCCGTGATCGGCGTCGAAATGGGCGAGATCCGTGAAAACCGTGAAGGCCGCATGGTCCCCGACGCAGCCCACGGCCCGGTTGACGTCCGGATCGCCTTCCAGCGGGGTCGGCGGCGCGTCACCGGTGACGGGCGCGATCAGCACGGTGCCGACGTCCAGCGAACGGCATGCCTGGGAATCGTCCCAGTGGACGTTGGGGTGCGCGGGGAGCAGGCCGTTGGGCAGTTCCTGCACCGTCGGTGTCCCGGACTGCGTGGGTGAGGGCCCGGCGGGCGGCGCCGGCTCGGGCGTGCCCGTGCCGAAGGGGTTCAGGACCGTGGCCACGACGACGGCGGCCGCAGCGGCCAGCCCCCGGCCGTCCACCACAGCGCGCGGCGTCCCCGTCGCCCGGATTCGGCGTCATGCGGCCCCGTTCGTTCCACAATCAGGGGGGTCGGCTCGCCGAGTTCCAGTGGACCGGGCCGACCCGCTCCCTCGCGGCCCGCGGGGTCGGCCGCGGAAATCAGCTCTTCGATGCGGTCCATCAGAGGGTCCCTCCTTCCATCAGTTCCCGTGGCGCTAGCCTGGCGAACGCCTTGCGTGCGCGCGACAGCCGGGTTTTCGCGCTGTCGACGGTGCAGTCCAGGAGTTCCGCGAGATCGATTCCACGCAGCCCGTCCCAATACGCCAGCATCAGTACCTCGCGGTCCCGCGCGCTCAGCTTGTCGAGGACGTCCCGGACAATTTGTTCCGGTCCGTGGTCGGCGGACCGCAGCGCCACCAGCGCCTCGTCACGCGCCTTCGATTCCAGCCGGCGCCGGCGGCCGGTCGAGCGTTGCTCGTTCGCCACCAGGTTCCGTGCCGTCACCAGCAGCCATGGAAGGGCGGCATCATCCTGGGCGATGCCGCGTTGCCACGCGATCCGAAACACGTCGTTGGCCAGTTCCGCGGCGACGTCGGGCGCGGGAACCCTCCGGTAGATGTAACGGTAAACGGCAGTCGAATGCAGGCGATGGAGGTCTTCGACGTCCAGCGTCTTCCGGTCGATCACGGTGCCCCCTTCGACGGTCTCCCCCGCGGAAACCCCTGTGCCTATCTATGTCCGGCAACGCCGCCAGGGTGACACGTGTCCGTCTTCCCCACCGTGGCGCGTTGCGGCGAGTCCGCGACGCGACGATCGGTCACGGTGTACCCCGCGACGCTCTCGTTGTCCCGGGACAGCACCACGTGGACGTCCAGGGCTCTCCCCTCGATGAGCGGTACCAGCCAGCGCGGGGAGTCTTCCCACATCCGGTCGGTCGGGAGCGCGTCCGCGGGATGCCAGGCTCCGTGGAGTTCGTCGGTGTCGCGCAGCGTCCCCGCGGTGTGCGGGGCCAGCATCACGGTGCATTCCATGTCCGCCTGCGGCTGGGAAGGGAATTCGAAGCGGATTCCGGCCACCTCCCGGAGCGCCCCCGGATCGGTGGTCAGCCCCGTCTCTTCGGCCAGTTCCCGTGCGGCGGCCACCGCCGCCGATTCCCCGGGTTCGATCTTTCCGCCCGGCAGGACGACCTTCCCGGCACCAAATCCGCGCTGTTTGTCACCCAGGAGGACGCTGGTACCCCCGCGATCGCGACGCAACACGAGGCAGAGGACGACGGCGGTGCTCATGGCCCCAGTGTAGGCACGGTCAGCGGGCCCGCGGGTGTGCCGCCGCGTAGACTTCGCGCAGGGTGTCGGCGGTGACCAACGTGTAGACCTGCGTCGTGGTGACGGAGGCGTGGCCCAGCAGCTCCTGCACCACCCGCACGTCGGCCCCTCCTTCCAGCAGGTGCGTGGCGAAGGAGTGCCTCAGCGTGTGCGGCGAGACCGTCTTGGCGATTCCGGCGCGCTCGGCAGCGGCCTTGAGCGCGGTCCAGGCCGACTGCCGGCTTAAGCGACCGCCACGGGCGTTCAGGAACAGGGCGGGGGTTCCCTTGCCCTTGGCCACCAGCGCCGGACGGCCGCGCACCAGATAGGCCTCCAAGGCCGACAGTGCGTACGAGCCCAGTGGAACGACCCGCTCCTTGGATCCCTTGCCGGTCAGCCGGACGACGGCGGGGCCGTCGCTGGGGCGCTCGAGGTGCAGGTCGTCGACGTCGAGCCCCACGGCCTCGCCTATTCTGGCTCCGGTGGCATAAAGGAACTCCAGGAGTGCCCGGTCCCGTTGCCCGGTCTCGGTTTCGGTCGGCACGGATTCGAGGATCGCGCCCACCTCCGCGACGGTGATGGCCTTGGGCAGGCGCTGGCCCGCCGCGGGCGGCCGGAGGTCGGACGCGGGGTTGTCACGCGTCGTCCCCTCGAGGGCCCAGAAGCGGTGCAGCCCGCGCACCGCAACGACACACCTCGCCGCGGACCGCGCGCTCAGAACCGATCCGCCGTCGGCCCCGTCCCGGAGGGCCTGCGCAAACGCGGTGAGGACCGTCCGTTCGACGTCGTCCGCCGCCTCGATCCCTTGTGCCGCCAGGAACGCGGCGTAGCGTCCGAGGTCGCGGCGGTACGCCGAGACGGTATTGGCGGCCATGCCCCGCTCCACCGCGAGGTGCTGAAGGTAGGCGGCCATCTGGCGGCCCGGTCGGGTGGATTCGAGCGCTGTGTGCGTCGTGTGCGCGGCGGGCGCGTCGGAGCTCGATGCGGACATCAGTGGGCCTACGGCGCGGACGGCGACACGGGCGGCGACGACCGCCGCATCCGGGGGTGGGCCTCCCACGGCGCGTCCGCTGGACGCAGCCTGGCAAAACCGTCCGCGGCCGCGGCGTGGCAGGCCAACAGGCCGGCGACCGCGGAAGGGTTGTGGATGCGTCCGTCGAGGACCGCGGTCACGGCGTCGCCGAGCGGCATCCATGCGACCGGCATGTCCGCTTCCTCGTCGGTGCGCACGTGCCGCTGGTTCTCCGGCACGGGCGCGGGACCGCGCGCGAGGTAGATCCGGATCGCCTCGCTGGAGGAGCCTGGCGAGTTGAACACGTCAACGAGGGTGTGCCATGTCGCCGCGGTCAGATCTGCCTCTTCAGCGAGTTCGCGCGCCGCCGCCAGCCGCGGGGCCTCGCCGTCGACGTCGAGCAGCCCCGCGGGGACCTCCCAGAGCGTCATGCCCACCGGATGGCGGTATTGGTTGATCAACAGGACGCGCCCGCGGTCGTCCATCACGACGACGGCGACCGCGCCCGGATGGTCGATGTAGTCGCGCACCAGTGGCGCCTGGTCCTCCGCAAACCGGAAACTGTCCTGGACGACGTTCCAGATCCGTCCCTTGTAGACGGTCTCCGAAGACAGCAGACGGCGGGGGCTCGCCTGGTCGGCCAGCCCTCCGCCGTCGGCTTCGGCCATGTCTACCGACCGGCCTTCTGGTGCTCGAGCGCGGCCTTGACCAGCCCGGAGAACAACGCGTGGGGCCGGGTCGGACGCGAGCTCAGCTCGGGGTGCGCCTGGGTCGAGACGTAGTACGGGTGCACGTCCCGGGGCAGCTCGACGTATTCGACCAGTTTGCCGTCCGGGGAGGTTCCGGAGAAGGCCAGTCCCGCCGCGGCGATCTGCTCCCGGTATTCGTTGTTGACCTCGTAGCGGTGGCGGTGGCGCTCGGAGACCTCGGTCTTGCCGTAGGTTTCGGCCACGACGGACCCCTCGGCGAGCTTCGCCTCGTAGAGGCCCAGCCGCATCGTTCCGCCCAGGTCGCCCTTGCCGTCGACGATGTGGAGCTGCTCGGCCATCGTCGCGATCACCGGGAATTCGGTGTCCGGTTCGAACTCGGTGGAGGACGCGCCCTCAAGCCCGACGACGTTGCGGGCGTACTCGATGACCATGGACTGCAGGCCCAGGCACAGGCCCAGAGTCGGCAGCTTGCTCTCGCGGGCGAACTTCAGCGCGCCGAGCTTGCCCTCGAGCCCGCGGATGCCGAACCCGCCGGGCACGCAGATCGCGTCCACGCCGGCGAGGGCCTTTTGGGCCCCCTCCAGGGTCTGGCAGTCGTCCGAGGGAACCCAACGGATGTTGACCTTGGCCTCGTTCGCGAAGCCGCCGGCGCGCAGGGCCTCGGTCACCGAGAGGTAGGCGTCGGGCAGGTCGATGTACTTGCCGACCAGGGCGATTTCAACATGGTGCTTGGGGTGGTGGACGGCCTCGAGCAACCGGTCCCACTGGCGCCAGTCGACATCCTTGAACTTCATGCCCAGGGTCTGCACGATGTACGCATCCAGGCCCTGCTCGTGGATGACGACCGGGATGTCGTAGATGCTCGGGGCATCGGCGCAGTTGATGACGGCCTCGGGATCGACGTCGCACGTGCGCCCCAGCTTGATGCGCATCTCCTCGGGGATTTCTCGGTCCGAGCGGATGACCAGCGCGTCCGGCTGGATGCCGATGGAACGCAGCGCCGCGACCGAGTGCTGCGTCGGCTTGGTCTTGAGCTCCTGGCTGGGTCCGATGTATGGAACCAGGGAGACATGCACGAAGAAGACGTTGTTGCGTCCGATGTCCTGACGGACCTGGCGGGCGGATTCGAGGAAGGGCTGCGACTCGATGTCGCCGACCGTTCCGCCGATCTCGGTGATGATGACATCCGGGGCCTTCTTACCCTCGGACGGGAGGCGCATGCGGCGCTTGATCTCGTCCGTGATGTGGGGAATGACCTGAACGGTGTCGCCGAGGTAGTCGCCGCGTCGTTCCTTCTCGATGACCGTCGAATACACCTGACCGGTCGTCACGTTGGCCATGCCGTCGAGGTTCTCATCGAGGAAGCGCTCGTAGTGGCCGATGTCGAGGTCGGTCTCGGCTCCGTCGTCGGTGACAAACACCTCCCCGTGCTGGAAGGGGTTCATCGTGCCCGGATCCACGTTCAGATAGGGATCCAGCTTCTGCATGGTGACGGATAGGCCGCGCGCCCGAAGCAGGTGACCGAGGCTCGAAGCCGTCAGTCCCTTGCCTAGGGACGAGGCGACACCGCCGGTGACAAAGATCTGCTTGGTAGTTTCGGAGGACCGGGAATTACGGGAAAATGTTCGCTGCACCACGGAATTCGAGCCTATCATCATTTTCGCCGGACGGATTTGGGGATCACTCTACTGGACGGCCTCAACGAAGCGCCGCGACCGCCTGCTGGGCATCGTCGAGAAGCTCCTCGGCATGGGCCTGGGCGGTGTTCGAGTCTTCCTGTCCGGCCAACATCCGCGCCAGTTCGCGCACGCGCTCGGCCCCGTCAAGGAGCACGACGTCGCTCGCGGTGAAGCCCGCGCCGCCGTCGGCCCCGGCATCGGAGTTCTTGATCACGCGAATGTGGCGGTCGGCATACGCCGCCACCTGGGGCAGGTGCGTCACGACGATCACCTGTACGTGGCGGGCCAGCATCGCCAGCCGTCGGCCGATTTCGACGGCGGCCTTACCTCCCACCCCGGCGTCCACCTCGTCGAACACAAACGTCGGGACGGGATCGACCTCCGCCAGCACCACCTCGATGGCCAGCATGACGCGCGAGAGCTCACCCCCGGATGCGCCCTTGCCCAGCGGGCGCGGCGCGCTGCCGGCGTGGGGCCGCAACAGCATGCGGATCTCGTCCCGTCCATGGCGTGCCGGTTCGGCGGCAGGCACGACCTCCACGACGAACCGCGCGTCCGGCATCGCCAGCGCGGCGAGTTCGGCGCTCACGCGGTCGGCGAGTTCCCCCGCGGCCCGGATCCGCAGGTTGCTCACGAGGGAACCGAGGGAATCCAGGCGTTCCTGGAGGTCCGCCTCCTCCGCGGTCAGGGCCTCGATCCGACCGGTGTCGTCCTGCAGCTCCGCGAGGCGCGTTCGGGAGGACGCCGCCCATTCCAGGACCTCGTCGATGCTGGGGGCGTACTTGCGGATCAGGGCGTTCAAGTCGGCCCGCCGGGACTCGATAGCGCCCAGTTGCTCCGGCCCTTCGGAATCCAGCGACGCGGCGTAACTGGCCAGATCGGCGGACACGTCCGCCATGAGGAATCCAATCTCCGCCATGCGGCCAGCCAGGGCCTTGATCTGGGGGTCGTCGTCTTCCACCTGCTCCAGTGCCCGCTTTCCCGCGTCCACGAGGCTCACCGCGTCCGGTTCTCCACCGAACTCGTCCGAGGAAAGCGCGGTTCCCGCGGCGGCCGCGGCGAGTCTCAGACCCTCCACGTTGGAGAGCTTCTGGGCGTCCGCCTTGAGAGTCTCGTCCTCGCCCGGCTGCGGATCGACGCCGTCGATCTCCTCCAGCGCCAACTGCAGCGACTCGGCCTCGCGGACCCGTTCGCGCGCCTGCGCGACGAGCTCCTCGAGGGACGAACGAACGTCCCTCCAGCGGTCGAAGGCAGCGCGGTAGTCCCCCAGTGCCCCACCGAGTTCCGCCCCCCCGAACTTGTCCAGCGATTCCCGCTGCGCGACGGCACCCTTGAGCCGGAGTTGGTCCGTCTGCCCATGGACGGCAACGAGGGAATCACCGATCTCCGCGAGGACGCCCACCGGTGTGGACCGCCCGCCCACGGCGGCCCGGCTGCGGCCCTCGGCGCTCAGGACGCGGGCGATGATGAGCTCGGCGCAGCCGTCGTACTCCTCGACGAGCGCGCCGGCCTCCTCTGCCCTGGCCATTGCGGGGCTTCCGGCCGGGAGCCGGACGGTCGCCTCGGCGACCGCCTGCTTGGACCCGTGGCGCACGGCACCCGGATCGGCACGTTGGCCCAGGAGCAGGCCGAGCGCGGTGACGACCATGGTCTTGCCCGCGCCGGTTTCACCGGTGACCACGCTGAGGCCGGCGCCCAGCGGCAACGTGGCCTGTTCGATGACGCCGAGGTCGGAGATCCGGATTTCCTCGATCATGGGCGGGGCTCCGTTTCCGAGCGCGGTTCGTGGTGGCGTGGCTCGACGACGTGGAGCGGGGCGGAGGTGATCGGAAGCGCGCTGGTAGCCGTCATCCGGTCGGCGGACGGGACGGGGCCGCGCCACCCGCGCGTGGGCAGTTCGAACTTGCTGACCAGCCGTTCGCTGAACGGGGTGCGGTTCACCCGCGCCAGCCGCACCGGGGTGGTCGACCGCGTGACTTCCACGCGCGAGCCCGGCGGCAGGTCGATGGTGCGTCGGCCATCGCACCACAGGACGGCCTGCGCATCCGTGCGGGTCAGGATCTCCAGTGCCATGGTGGAGGTCGGCGAGACGACCAGCGGCTTGGCGAAGAGCGCGTGCGCGCTGATCGGAACCATGATGAGGGCCTCGACCTCCGGCCAGACGATGGGTCCGCCCGCGGAAAACGCGTAGGCCGTGGAACCGGTGGGGGTGGCCATGACCATGCCGTCGCATCCGAAGGTACTGATGGGACGGCCGTCGATCTCCATCACGACCTCAATCATCCGTTCGCGGTTGGCCTTCTCCACGGCGGCTTCGTTGAGGGCCCACGTGTGCGCGATGCGGCGGTTGTCCAGCCAGACCTGCACGTCGATCGTCATGCGCTCCTCGACCGTGTATTCCTTGTTGACGACCCATTCGACCGTCTGGTCCAGGTCCGCCCGCTCGCTTTCGGCAAGGAAACCCACGTGCCCGAGGTTGACTCCCAAGAGCGGAACGCCCGACACCCTGACGAGTTCCGCGGCACGCAGAACCGTACCGTCTCCACCGAGCACCATGCCGAGGTCCACGCGGTCCAGTTCGACGTCCTCGTCCAGGATCTCCACCTCGAGCGACTCGCCGTCGACGGCGTTGCGGAGGTTCTGCAGTTCGAGGCGGCGCATGACGGGAATGAGTCCGGCGGCCCGGAGGCTGCGGCAGGTGTCCAGGGCGGCCTGCAGGGCATCCGCACGTCCGGTGTGCGCGAGGACCAGGATCCTTCTCATGCGTTCCTTCCGTCGACTGCCGCGGGGCGAACCCCGAGTTTGGGGGCCCTGCTCAAGAATAGTCAACCTTTGGCAGCGCCGGAGGCTCCGCTGGCGAAAGTGGAGAACCCGCGTGGCCGGGGCGCCGCATCCAGAGGAAGAACTCCACGTTTCCATCCTGACCCGGCAGGGGGCTGCGAGCCAACCCGGCCAGTTCGAGGCCCTCCCGGGTTCCCGCGGCCACCACCCCCTCGACGGCCCGGCGCCTCCACCCGGGGTCGGTCACCACTCCGGTGCGCGCAAGGTTCTCGCGTCCAATTTCGAATTGCGGCTTCACCATCAGCACCAGGTCTCCCCCGCGGCGTGTCGCGGCCGCCAGCGGACCCACCACGAGCCTCAACGAGATGAACGAGAGGTCCGCCACGACCAGATCCACCGGTCCGCCGATGTCCTCCGCCTCCAGGTAGCGAACGTTGACGCCTTCGTGGACATCCACCCGCGGGTCCACGCGCAGTGGTTCGACCAGCTGGCCATGCCCGACGTCTACGGCGACCACCCGGGCGGCCCCTCTGCGCAGGAGGACGTCGGTGAAACCGCCGGTGGACGCGCCGGCGTCGAGGCAACGCCGGCCGGACACCCCCACGGGGCCGAACGCCTCGAGCGCGCCGGCCAGCTTGTTCCCCGCGCGGGAGACGTATTCCTCGCCCTCGGCGGGAAGGACATCGAGGTCGGCGTCGGTTCCAACGGTCCGGGCGGCCTTGTTGGCGCCTTCGCCGTTGACCCTGACCCGGCCTTCGGCGATCAGTTTGGCGGCATGGGTCCGCGAGCGTGCAAGACCGCGGACCACCAGCTCCTGGTCGAGGCGGCTCACGGCTCTTCTCCGTCGTGCTCCTCCAGCGCTGCGCGCAATGCGTCGTGCACGGAGGCGTAGACGGCGGAATGGCCGGAGACCGGCGCTGTCGGCAGCGTTTCAAGCGCCCCGAGTGCATCGTCGACCAACGGATCGCCCGTCGGCTGGTCTCGGGTGGGCAACTCTGCAGTCGTTTCGCGTTCGTTCACGGATCTCCCCGGGTTGGCGTCTCAGAGGTTTCGGTCGGATTGCTACCGCGTCAGGACTGGAAATCGAGGTCGGGCTCGCGCGCGGTCTCCGAATTCGGGTGTGCGTACCACCAGGCCGCACACGCGGCCCGCCAGGAATCGACGTCGTCTTCGGCGCCCGCAACCACCAGCCGGTCGTTTTCGATCCATGCCCGGGAACGGCCGCATTCGAAGTCCCTGCCCGTGGCCTTGATGGCCGGATAGGCGGTGAACAACTCCGTGAGGTTGCGCAACATGAAGTCTGGGCGCTCGGCTGCGCGTGCGGCGAGGATCGAACGGGTGGAATCGATGCCGGTCAGGACGGCCGCCGTCGTGTAGCCCGCCCGATTCCCACCGAGGATGTCGGTGTCGAGACGGTCCCCGACCACTAGCGGTCGGTTGGCCTGCAGGTGTTCCGCGGCGCGCCGGAACATCACCGGCTCGGGCTTGCCGGCGACGCGCGGAATGGCGCCGGTCGCCGCGGCTACGGCGTTGACCAGGGAGCCGTTTCCCGGCGCGATCCCACCGGCCTGCGGAATCGTCAGGTCGGTGTTGGTGGCGAACCACGCCGCGCCATTGGCGATGGCGTAGGACGCCTCGGCGAGGTCCTTCCAGCCGATTGCCGGGTCGAAACCCTGGATCACGGCGTCGGGCCGGTCCTTTGCCGATTCGGCAAACCGGAATCCGCGGCGGGCCACGCAGTCCCGAAGGTATGCGCTGCCGACCACCAGAACGCGGTCCCCCCGGTCGTGGGCCGCCGCCAGCATGTCGGCGCCCGCGTCGGCGGAGCCGAAGACGGTCTCGGCGGTCGCCGGCGCGCCCAGGTGGCGAAGGTGATCCGCCACCGCCGTCGGTGAACGTGAGGCGTTGTTGGTGATGTAGGCCAGGCCCACGCCAACACCAGCGAGGCGATCCAGGGACTCGGTAGCCCCCGGGATCGCCTCGCTGCCGGCATAGACCACGCCGTCAAGGTCCGCCAGAACGGCGTCGAAACCAGTGATCAACATGCGTGCCGAGGGCCTATCGGTTGTCGTCGTTGGTGTCGATCGACGTCGGATCCTGCTCGTCGGCCGCCACGGCGGAATCCTCCGAATCCCAGAATTCCCCTGCGTTGTCGACGCCTTCTTCCTCGTTCGTTTCGGATTCGGCATCCGCCTTGACGTCCTCGGAAACGGCCTCGGCGACGGCACCATCCGAACCGTCGTTCCCCGTGGCGACGTCGGCATCGGACTCGCCGGCCTCGTCCTCGGGGTCGGTCACGGCCTCGGCTCCCAGATCGACGCCGTCGGTGGACGTCAGGCCGTCCTCGGCATCGACACCCGCTACCTCGGCATCGCCGTCGAGGACGTCCTTGACCCGCGGCTTGCGCTCGATGGGCTCGTCGTCCTCGTCAACCAGGTCCATGATCTCGGGTTCGGCGAACTCACCCACGCCGAGGGCGTTTTCGGCGACGACCACCTGCCGGCGCCACAACACCGCCTCGTCGTTCTTCCCCAGAGCCTCGAGCGCGTCCGCATAGACGGCAAAGAGGCGCGGGCTGAAGGAAAACGCCCGGTTGATGTCGAGCTCCGGAATCTGGAGTTCGGCCAAGGCCTGCTCCCGATTGCCGAGATCGGTTTGCGCGCCCGAAGCGACGATCGCCATTTCGACGCGTGCCGGGGCATCGAGCGCGGACGCCTCTTCGCTGTGCGCCGTCTCGAGTGCCTTCTCCGGCTTGCCCAGTCCGCGTTCGCAGTCCGCCATGATCGGCAGGTGGATGTTCGATCCGCTGATGCGACGGTAGGTGCGGAACTCGCGCAGCGCGTCGGCGTACTGACCCGATGCGTAGGCGGTCAGGCCGACGGCTTCCCGCACGACGGCGACGCGTCCCCCACGGCGACTGGCGGCCAGCGCGTGCTCGTGGGCGAGCTCGGCGTCGAGATCGATCAGACGGCCCGCCATCACGAGGTGCTTCGAGACCCAGTCAAGGTTCTTCTCATCCAGGTAGCGGAGTTCGGCCTTCGTGACGCGGTCGAGTTCCTTGCCGGTGACGTCGTCATCGATCTCCGGGGACCGCGGACGGTCAGCGCGGTTCGCGCTCCGCAGGTCGGCTGGGTTGTGCGCGGCGCGCTCACCTTCGGCCACCCCTGGGAACGAACGCGTGTCGTCGCCCGTGTTCTCGCGGCGGTCGTTGTCCTTGCGGAAACCACCCTCGCGGCGGTCGCCCGTCGGACGGTCCCCACCACGGAAACCACCCTCGCGGCGGTCGTTGTCCTTGCGGAAACCACCCTCACGGCGGTCGCCCGTCGGACGGTCCCCACCACGGAAACCACCCTCGCGGCGGTCGTTGTCCTTGCGGAAACCACCCTCGCGGCGGTCGCCCGTCGGACGGTCCCCACCACGGAAACCACCCTCGCGGCGGTCGTTGTCCTTGCGGAAACCACCCTCGCGGCGGTCGTTGTCCTTGCGGAAACCACCCTCACGGCGGTCGCCCGTCGGACGGTCCCCACCACGGAAACCACCCTCGCGGCGGTCGTTGTCTTTGCGGAAACCACCCTCGCGGCGGTCGCCCGTCGGACGGTCCCCACCACGGAAACCACCCTCGCGGCGGTCGCCCGTCGGACGGTCCCCACCACGGAAACCACCCTCGCGGCGGTCGTTGTCCTTGCGGAAACCACCCTCGCGGCGGTCGCCCGTCGGACGGTCCCCACCACGGAACCCACCCTCACGGCGGTCGCCCGTCGGACGGTCCCCACCACGGAACCCACCCTCGCGGCGGTCGTTGTCCTTGCGGAAACCACCCTCGCGGCGGTCGCCCGTCGGACGGTCCCCACCACGGAACCCACCCTCACGGCGGTCACCGGTCGGACGGTCCCCACCACGGAAGCCACCCTCGCGGCGGTCGTTGTCCTTGCGGAACCCACCCTCGCGACGGTCGCCCGTAGGACGATCCCCACCACGGAAGCCACCCTCGCGGCGGTCACCAGTCGGACGATCCCCACCACGGAAACCACCCTCGCGGCGGTCACCCGTAGGACGATCCCCACCACGGAAACCACCCTCGCGGCGGTCACCCGTGGGACGATCCCCACCACGGAACCCACCCTCGCGGCGGTCACCCGTGGGACGATCGCCACCACGGAAGCCACCCTCGCGGCGGTCGTTGTCCTTGCGGAACCCACCCTCGCGGCGGTCGCCCGTGGGACGATCCCCACCATGGAAACCACCCTCGCGACGGTCACCCGTAGGACGATCCCCACCACGGAAACCACCCTCACGGCGGTCGCCCGTGGGACGATCGCCACCACGGAAGCCACCCTCGCGGCGGTCGTTGTCCTTGCGGAACCCACCTTCACGGCGGTCACCAGTCGGACGATCCCCACCACGGAAACCACCCTCACGGCGGTCACTACTGGGCGGACGGCGATCACCGGTAGCGGGACGCTGGCCACGACTCTCGGAATCCGGCTTATTGAACTTACGTGGGCGATCGTCGCCGGAGTTCCTCTGGTCTTCAGCCAAGGTGGCCGTTCCTCTCTGTGGCGCCCGAAATCTGCGCCTGGATGTTATTTCAAATACTGTCGGCAGGATCTGCCTATAATTTCGACTCATTCAATCTTAGTCGAGTCACCACCTGCAGGCAGCCGAAGGCACCAGCTAGTGGCATGATCGCCAGCTTTCGGTGATCAGTGCTTAAACGTCAGGACCCCCAACCATTGGTTGGGGGTCCTGGTAATGATTGTCCGGCGGTGTCCTACTCTCCCACACCCTCCCGAGTGCAGTACCATCGGCGCTGTGGGTCTTAGCTTCCGGGTTCGGTATGGGACCGGGCGTTTCCCCCACGCTATGACCGCCGTAACCCTGTGTCCCGTTCCCCCGGCACCTGGTGGTGTGGGGGTGGGAAATCGTGTGGGTCACGGTTGTTTTCGTGACGTTCCCGCCCACCGTGGCGCGCCCCTGTTGTGGTTGGGGGTGTGCCGTGGTGGCGGGTTATTTTGTTGTGGTTTTCCGAAACGGTTGTTGTTTCGGGACCGCATAGTGGACGCAGCGTTTCTTGCCACACGCTGTTGGTGTGGTGTTTGTGGTGTAAGTTGTCGGCCTATTAGTACGGGTCGGCTTCACGAGTCTTTGGTCCTCGCTTCCACGTCCCGCCTATCAACCCAGTGGTCTGCTGGGGGCCTCTCACCATAAATGGTATGGAAATCTCATCTTGAAGCGGGCTTCCCGCTTAGATGCTTTCAGCGGTTATCCCATCCGAACGTAGCCAATCAGCGGTGCACTTGGCAGTACAACTGACACACCAGAGGTTCGTCCGTCCCGGTCCTCTCGTACTAAGGACAGACCTTCTCAAATTTCCTGCGCGCGCAGCGGATAGGGACCGAACTGTCTCACGACGTTCTAAACCCAGCTCGCGTACCGCTTTAATGGGCGAACAGCCCAACCCTTGGGACCTACTCCAGCCCCAGGATGCGACGAGCCGACATCGAGGTGCCAAACCATGCCGTCGATATGGACTCTTGGGCAAGATCAGCCTGTTATCCCCGAGGTACCTTTTATCCGTTGAGCGACGGCCGTTCCACAACGTGCCGCCGGATCACTAGTCCCGACTTTCGTCCCTGCTCGAGCTGTCGCTCTCACAGTCAAGCTCCCTTGTGCACTTACACTCGACACCTGATTGCCAACCAGGCTGAGGGAACCTTTGGGCGCCTCCGTTACTCTTTAGGAGGCAACCGCCCCAGTTAAACTACCCATCAGGCACTGTCCCTGACCCAGATCATGGGCCGAAGTTAGGAATCCGGTACGGCCAGAGTGGTATTTCAACGATGACTCCACCCGAACTGGCGTCCGGGCTTCAACGTCTCCCACCTATCCTACACAAGCCGCACCGAACACCAATACCAAACTATAGTAAAGGTCTCGGGGTCTTTCCGTCCTGCTGCGCGTAACGAGCATCTTTACTCGTAGTGCAATTTCGCCGAGTTCATGGTTGAGACAGCGGGGAAGTCGTTACTCCATTCGTGCAGGTCGGAACTTACCCGACAAGGAATTTCGCTACCTTAGGATGGTTATAGTTACCACCGCCGTTTACTGGGGCTTGAATTCTCAGCTTCGCCTTGCGGCTAACCGGTCCTCTTAACCTTCCAGCACCGGGCAGGAGTCAGTCCGTATACATCGTCTTGCGACTTCGCACGGACCTGTGTTTTTAGTAAACAGTCGCTTCCCCCTGGTCTCTGCGGCCCCGATCCCCTCCCACACGCAAGGTGTGTTCAAGGTTGGGGCCCCCCTTCTCCCGAAGTTACGGGGGCATTTTGCCGAGTTCCTTAACCATGATTCTCTCGATCGCCTTGGTATTCTCTACCTGATCACCTGTGTCGGTTTGGGGTACGGGCGGCTGGAACCTCGCGTCGATGCTTTTCTTGGCAGCAGAGGATCACCGGATCACCCCGAGAACGGGGCGCCTATCGGGTCTCAGGCATCGTGAACGGCGGATTTGCCTACCGTTCGCCCTACACCCTTGGACCAGGTCGATTCCATTGCCTGGCCCGGCTACCTTCCTGCGTCACACCTGTTAATACGCTTACCTCCCTGGCTCGGGTCCCGCGCCGCGCACCCGGTATCCCTCCCGAAGGAGGAATGGTGGGCGTTTGGGGCGGTTAGCATCGCCAGCTCGGTATGGGCGGTTCTTCGCCGGTACGGGAATATCAACCCGTTGTCCATCGACTACGCCTGTCGGCCTCGCCTTAGGTCCCGACTTACCCAGGGCAGATTAGCTTGACCCTGGAACCCTTGATCATTCGGCGGACGGGTTTCTCACCCGTCTTTCGCTACTCATGCCTGCATTCTCACTCGTGCCGGCTCCACAACTGGTTCACACCGCTGCTTCACTGCCGGCACGACGCTCCCCTACCCACCCGGACGGCTGGACCACGAAGGCCTGCCTCAATATCCGGATGACGCAACTTCGGCGGTGTGCTTGAGCCCCGCTACATTGTCGGCGCGGAATCACTTGACCAGTGAGCTATTACGCACTCTTTCAAGGGTGGCTGCTTCTAAGCCAACCTCCTGGTTGTCTTCGCAACTCCACATCCTTTCCCACTTAGCACACGCTTGGGGGCCTTAGTTGGCGTTCTGGGCTGTTTCCCTCTCGACTATGAAGCTTATCCCCCACAGTCTCACTGCTGCGCTCTCACTTGCCGGCATTCGGAGTTTGGCTGACGTCAGTAACCTTTTGGGGCCCATCGGCCATCCAGTAGCTCTACCTCCGGCAAGAAACACGCAACGCTGCACCTAAATGCATTTCGGGGAGAACCAGCTATCACGAAGTTTGATTGGCCTTTCACCCCTACCCACAGCTCATCCCCTCCATTTTCAACTGAAGTGGGTTCGGTCCTCCACGCGCTCTTACACGCGCTTCAACCTGGCCATGGGTAGATCACTTCGCTTCGGGTCTAGATCACGCCACTGACTCGCCCTATTCAGACTCGCTTTCGCTACGGCTTCCCCACACGGGTTAACCTCGCGACGTAACACTAACTCGCAGGCTCATTCTTCAAAAGGCACGCCGTCACCCCAACAATGGAGGCTCCGACGGATTGTAGGCACACGGTTTCAGGTACTGTTTCACTCCCCTCCCGGGGTACTTTTCACCTTTCCCTCACGGTACTTGTCCGCTATCGGTCATTAGGTAGTATTCAGGCTTACCAGGTGGTCCTGGCGGATTCGCACGGGATTTCTCGGGCCCCGTACTACTTGGGATACCTTCACAGGGCGGCGGAAAGCATTACGGCTACGGGACTCGCACCCCCTATGGTCCGGCATTCAAACCGGTTCGCCTATACTTCCGCACCTCGCCCCACCAGTCCGGCAGAACTGATATGGATGGTCCCACGACCCCGGCCATGCAACGCCCGCCGGCTATCACACATGACTCGGTTTAGCCCCATCCGCTTTCGCTCGCCACTACTCACGGAATCACTGTTGTTTTCTCTTCCTGCGGGTACTGAGATGTTTCACTTCCCCGCGTTCCCTCCACGCAGCCTATGTGTTCAGCTGCGGGTCACACAGACACTCGCGCGCTGTGCGGGGTTTCCCCATTCGGAAATCCTGGCGTCAACGTCCGGTTATCGACTCGACCAGGCTTATCGCAGATTCCCACGTCCTTCTTCGGCTCCTAATGCCAAGGCATCCACCGTGCGCCCTTGAAAACTTGACCACAAACAGGCCAAGCAAAGAGCTATCTACAAATCGAGAGAACCACACGGACAACCGGACCCGCAAAGGGCCAGGCCACCGGGGTTCTCAAATCAAAGAAATTGCTATTTGCACGGGAAACACCACAAAGGGCGTTCCCCGGTACAAGATGCTCGCGTCCACTATGCAGTTCCCAAACAACAACCCCAACACACCCACACCCCACCACCAACACCCCCGAAAGGGGATGCCGGAACCGGCGGGCCTAGGCCATGCGCGGGGACAACCAAGACACACAACCGAACCCCCCAACACACACCCCGCACAACCGTGCGGAACATGCGCCGAAGGGCGCGGGCCTGTTGTCTCAGGGCCCAACAGTGCGCCATGGACCCGCCCCGACACCGACCCGGACCACCGCTTTCCAACCCCCCCAAAAGGGGAGGCGTACTCGCACGGTCCAGGCACACGCCGGAACAGGCCACAATCCGTTGACATTCCACCCATGAGCACCCGCCGGCCGACAAACGCGGCCGCAACGGGCAAACACTGAACAAAACCCCCCACACTCAAGTGCGGACGGCGTTTGCTAGCTGCTCCTTAGAAAGGAGGTGATCCAGCCGCACCTTCCGGTACGGCTACCTTGTTACGACTTAGTCCCAATCGCCGGTCCCACCTTCGACGGCTCCCTCCCACAAGGGGTTGGGCCACCGGCTTCGGGTGTTACCAACTTTCGTGACTTGACGGGCGGTGTGTACAAGGCCCGGGAACGTATTCACCGCAGCGTTGCTGATCTGCGATTACTAGCGACTCCGACTTCATGGGGTCGAGTTGCAGACCCCAATCCGAACTGAGACCGGCTTTTTGGGATTAGCTCCACCTCACAGTATCGCAACCCTTTGTACCGGCCATTGTAGCATGCGTGAAGCCCAAGACATAAGGGGCATGATGATTTGACGTCGTCCCCACCTTCCTCCGAGTTGACCCCGGCAGTCTCCCATGAGTCCCCGGCATAACCCGCTGGCAACATGGAACGAGGGTTGCGCTCGTTGCGGGACTTAACCCAACATCTCACGACACGAGCTGACGACAACCATGCACCACCTGTGAACCGGCCCCAAAGGGGAAGCCGTGTTTCCACGGCGGTCCGGCCCATGTCAAGCCTTGGTAAGGTTCTTCGCGTTGCATCGAATTAATCCGCATGCTCCGCCGCTTGTGCGGGCCCCCGTCAATTCCTTTGAGTTTTAGCCTTGCGGCCGTACTCCCCAGGCGGGGCACTTAATGCGTTAGCTACGGCGCGGAAAACGTGGAATGTCCCCCACACCTAGTGCCCAACGTTTACGGCATGGACTACCAGGGTATCTAATCCTGTTCGCTCCCCATGCTTTCGCTCCTCAGCGTCAGTTAATGCCCAGAGACCTGCCTTCGCCATCGGTGTTCCTCCTGATATCTGCGCATTTCACCGCTACACCAGGAATTCCAGTCTCCCCTACATCACTCTAGTCTGCCCGTACCCACCGCAGATCCGGGGTTGAGCCCCGGACTTTCACGGCAGACGCGACAAACCGCCTACGAGCTCTTTACGCCCAATAATTCCGGATAACGCTTGCGCCCTACGTATTACCGCGGCTGCTGGCACGTAGTTAGCCGGCGCTTCTTCTGCAGGTACCGTCACTTTCGCTTCTTCCCTACTGAAAGAGGTTTACAACCCGAAGGCCGTCATCCCTCACGCGGCGTCGCTGCATCAGGCTTTCGCCCATTGTGCAATATTCCCCACTGCTGCCTCCCGTAGGAGTCTGGGCCGTGTCTCAGTCCCAGTGTGGCCGGTCACCCTCTCAGGCCGGCTACCCGTCGTCGCCTTGGTGGGCCATTACCCCGCCAACAAGCTGATAGGCCGCGAGTCCATCCCCAACCGCTAACACTTTCCACCCCCCACCATGCGGCGGAAGGAGAATATCCGGTATTAGACCCAGTTTCCCGGGCTTATCCCAGAGTCGGGGGCAGGTTACTCACGTGTTACTCACCCGTTCGCCACTAATCCCCCCAGCAAGCTGGGGATCATCGTTCGACTTGCATGTGTTAAGCACGCCGCCAGCGTTCATCCTGAGCCAGGATCAAACTCTCCGTAAAAAAATACAGACACAACCAAGAAGACCCAAGGAAAATCGGGCCAACGATTGCACCAAGCAAAACAATCCCGGCAAAAAAACCCTCCCACCACACCGAGGTGCGGCAAAAAGGGCCATTCACCAATAATCGATAAAAAATCGGTGTCAACAAACATGGCACACTATTGAGTTCTCAAACAACAGACTACTTACGGTTCCGAGCCAGTGAATTCAATTCTTTCTGAATTCTTTTGGCTTTTCGTCCGCAGTGATTTCTAATTTATTCGACCATCTGCTCGCTGTCAAATCGGCTTTCGCTGACCGTTTGCGACCATTTGGCGCTCCCCTCGGGTCATTCCAGTGATCTGCGGCGCCCGAAAGCGTCCGGCATTTCTCCGGGTGATTTGAAGGGTTTGGCCGCCTGCGATCTTCAGCGTTTCCGCTGTCCTCGTCCCGGCGACTCAGAAAACAATACAGGCGGATGGCGTCCATGCAAAATCGTCGTGAACACCCGGGCGTGTCGGCGCTCAACGCCCACCGTTAACGAGAGCGGACCACGGAATCCCCCGCGTCTCGGCGAGTCGATTCCGTGGTCCGGTTGAACGGGCTGGTTCCCCTAGCCGGCGACTTCCACCATGGCCAGGTTCTTCTTGCCACGGCGCACCAGCAGGTAGCGCCCGTGCAACAAATCCTCCGTTGCCAGCCATCCATCGGTCTCGGCGATCTTGCGGTTGTTCACGTAAGCGCCCCCCTCGGAAACCGTCCGGCGGGCGGCCGACTTCGAATCGGACAGGCCGGAGGCAACGAGAAGCTCGACGATGCCCGTGTCTTCCCGGGAGACGACGACGCTGGGGAGCTCCGCCGTTGCCGCAACGAGCGTCGCCTCGTCCAACTCGGCCAGTGAGCCCTGGCCGAACAGGGCCGCCGAGGCGGCAATCACCTTGTCGGTGGCCTCGGTTCCGTGGACCAGGCTCGTGACGGTGTAGGCCAGGGCGCGCTGCCCCTCACGGGCAAAGGGCCGCTCGGCGACCTGTTGTCCGAGCGCCTCGATCTCTTCGCGCGTCATGAAGGTGAACACCTTGAGGCGGTTGACCACATCCGCGTCGGCCGTGTTGAGCCAGAACTGGTAGAAGGCGTACGGGCTGCACATCCCGGCGTCGAGCCAGATCGCGTTCCCCTCGCTCTTGCCGAATTTGGTGCCGTCGGAATTCGTGATCAGAGGCGTCCCGTAGGCGTGAACCGAGGTTCCCTCGACCTTGCGGATCAGGTCGGTTCCGCTGGTGAGGTTTCCCCACTGGTCGGAGCCGCCGGTCTGCAGCACGCAGCCGTATTCGCGGTGGAGCTGCAGGTAGTCCATGCCCTGGAGGATCTGGTAGCTGAATTCGGTGTAGCTGATGCCCTCGTCGGAGTTCAGCCGGGCCGCGACGATATCCTTCTTGATCATCGTCCCGACGCGGAAGTGCTTGCCGATCTCGCGCAGGAAGTCGATGGCGGACATCGGGGCCGTCCAGTCCAGGTTGTTCACCATCCGGGCGGCGGACGGGCCTTCGAAGGACAGGAAGCGACCGACCTGGTCCTGCAGCCGGCCAACCCAGTCGTTGACGATCTCTGGGGTGTTGAGCACACGCTCGGCTGTCTGGCGCGGGTCTCCGATCAGTCCCGTGGAGCCGCCGACCAGGCCCAGCGGACGGTGTCCGGCCAGCTGGAGGCGGCGCATGTTCAGCAACTGCACCAGGTTGCCCAGATGCAAGGAAGGCGCCGTCGGATCGAAGCCGCAGTAGTACGTGATCGGCTCCCCCGCCAACAGTTCCTCGAGCTCGGCCTCATCCGTGGAAACGTGGACCAGGCCACGCCACTTCAGCTCCTGCCAGATGTTGGGGAAGGACGGATCGTTGCTCTGGCCCGAAAGGGCGGAAGTCTGCTCGCTCGATGACACGCCCTTAAACCTAGCAGTTGGCGCGTCTCGGTCAGGAAACCAATTCGATGCCAGCGGGGACATTCCCCTCGGCCAGCACGCGCAGCCGCTGTGTGGCGCGGGTTATCGATACGTAGAGATCGCCGACCGTTCCCTCCGCGGCGTCGACCAGCTCCTGCGGCTCCAGCACCACCACCACATCGAACTCCAGGCCCTTGGCGTCGGTCGCCGTGGTCACCACTATGTCCTGTTCAAGGCCGCCCGAACCGGTGCCGACGCGCTTTCCGTACAGCCGGACGACGGCGGCGCGCACCTCGCGCAGACGCCCCGCCGGCGCGATCACGGCGACGAGCCCGCCCTCGGCGAGTTCGACCTCGCCCGGCAGGATGTCGACAAGGTGGGACACGAGGTTCCCCGCTGGCACGCGGTCCACGATCGGCGGCCACGTTCCCTCGCGGACGGCCTTCGGTGTGGACACCACAAGTCCCGCCTCCTGCGCCATCCGCGCGGCGGCCTCGGCGATCTGCGTGGGCGTGCGGTAGTTCACGGTGAGTTCCTCAAGCGTGAACCGATCCCCCACGAACGGCTCCATGGCGGCGGACCAGCTGCTTGCGCTCGCCGCGGAGCTGGCCTGTGCGATGTCGCCCACGACCGTGAACGACTTCAGCGGGCAGCGCCGCACCAACAGGCGCCACTGCATCGGCGACAGCTCCTGCGCCTCGTCCACCACGACGTGGCCGTAGGCCCAGGTCCTGTCCTGCGAGGCGCGCTCGGCGGCCGTCATGCCCGCCTCGGTCTCCTCGTTCAGGTCGGCCAGGTCCTCGGCGTCCACGACGCCATCGACGCCGATTTCGCGGAGCATCGAATCTACGTTGCGCAGCGCCTGCTCCGCGTTGGCGATGTCTCGCTTGCGGGAGGCCTCCGCCTGGGCCTTCTCGTGTCCGCCCGTGGCGTCGTGCTGCCCCAGGAGTTCGGCGGCCTCGTCGAGCAACGGCACGTCGGCCTCGGTCCACGGGGCCTCCGGGGAGCGCAGCAGAGCCGAGCGCTCCGTGTCGGTGAGGTGTGGTGCGGCGTCCGCCAGTTGTTGTGGCTTGGAGAACAGGTCCCGCAGCAGCTTCTCGGGCGTCATCGGCAGCCAGCAGAGGTTGAGGGCTATGCGCACGTCGCGGGAGGACCGGACGTCCTCGAGAAGGTAGGCGCGGTCCACGGAGTTCCCCGTACCCGACGAGTCCTCCAGCTTTTCCTGGAGCTGGTCGGCCAGTTCGCGAAGCAGGATCTTGACGAACGTGCCACGGGCCTCGTTGTGCGGCTTGTGCGTCGCGCGCGCCTTGTCGCGTGCGCGCCGCACCTGGCGGGTCGTGAGTGTCAGCGGCGTGCCCTCGACAACCAGTCGGCGGTCCCCGGCGGGAAGGCGCTGCCGGTTGGCCACCGCTTGGGCAACAACGTCGGCCATCTCCAGACGGCCCTTGATGCGCGCCACCTCGCGGGAGCCCTCGGCGACGGCCCGGATGCCGGGCAGCAAACGACCGACGCTGGTCATCACGACGCCGGTTTCGCCCAGCGAGGGCAGGACGCGCTCGATGTAGCGCATGAACGACGACGACGGCCCCACCAACAGCACGCCGGCGGACTTCAGCCGTTCGCGGTGCTGGTAGAGCAGGAACGCTGCGCGGTGCAGCGCCACGGCGGTCTTGCCCGTTCCGGGTCCGCCCTGGACGACAAGGACGCCGGGCAAGGCCGAACGGATGATGCGGTCCTGCTCGGCCTGGATGGTGCTCACGATGTCCGCCATGCGTCCCGTGCGCTTGGAGCGCAGGGCGGCGAGGAGCGCGCCTTCGCCCTGGTGCTGTTGACCCTCCTCGAGAAGCGCCGTGTCGAGGACGTCGTCCTCGAGCGCGACGACGTTGCGGCCCTTCAGGATCAGGTGGCGACGGCGTCGCACGCCGTGGCGGTCGAAGGCGGTCGCCTGGTAGAACGCGCCGGCCTCCGGTGCGCGCCAGTCGATCATCAACCGGGACTGGTGCTCGTCGGTGAGACCGATGCGCCCGATGTAGCGCGCGGCACCGTCGCCGTCGTCCCGGGGTTCGCTGTCCGCGCGCTCAAGGTCGAGCCGGCCGAAGACCAGCCGGTCCTCGACGGCATTCAACTGGGCCAGGCGGTCCTCGTACATGCTGGCGAACGCGTCGCGTTCGGAGATGTTCTGCAGGGAACCGACCGCTCCGCTGCCGCGGACCCTGGCCAGCTGGCCGGCCTTTTCCTCGCGCAGTTCGTCGAGCCGGCCGTACAGGCCGGACACGTAGCTGCGCTCTTGCTCCAGCTCCGTCATGGACGACGTCGGTTCTGGCACGGATGCTCCCTCATGCTCATTGGCGGACAGACAAGTCTACTCCGTTTCGTCAAACGGTTTGGAGCGAATGCACGCGGTGTCCGGACAGGCTCGCGCGTCCCCCGAGGTCCGCGAGTTCCAGCACCACTCCCACGCCGGCCACCCGGCAGCCGGCGCGCTCGACGAGCCGCACGGCCGAGCCGACCGTTCCTCCCGTGGCGAGGACGTCGTCGAGGATCAGTACGCGCGATCCCGGCGCGACGTCGTCGCGGTGGAGTTCCAGCGTGGCCGTTCCGTACTCGAGCGTGTAGTCCTCGGAGTGGACCTCGCGGGGCAGTTTTCCCGCCTTGCGGATGGTGACCATTCCCGTACCGGTGGCGTACGCCGCCGCCGCGGCGAGGACGAAACCCCGGGCCTCGATGCCCGCGACGACGTCGAACTCCCCGGCAAACGGCTCGATGACGGATTCGACGATGCGTTTCAGTCCGACGGCGTCGGCGAAGGCGGGAGTGAGGTCCTTGAAGGACACTCCGGGCACGGGGTAGTCGGGAACGACGGCGCAGAGCCGGTCGAGGAGGTCGGCGATGGGTTCGGTCCGCGATTGCACCCCACTACTCTAGTCGCGGCGGGCCGGTTCACCCGCCCGGCGCTTCGCGGCTCGGTACACGGACACCGTCGGGTCCCCGGCGATGCTGAACCGCCAGGGGAACTCCGACGATCCACCCGGACCCGCGACCCCGACCCGCGCGCCGGTCGCGACCGATGCCTCCGGCACACGACCCAGGCTTTCCAGGCTCGCCCATTCGCCCCCGCCCCTACGTGCGAGTTCCATGCCGTTGTGCTCCCTGCCCAGTCCCAGACACTGGGCCAGTCTTGCCGGTCCCGAGGCCAGCCGCGCCTCGGGCAACCGGTCTGCGGCGGGCCCCCGCCGCGATCGGGCGGCGGGCCGTCCCTCGATAACCTCCCCCGACCGCAGCAACACGGCCGAGGAACGGCCATCCTCGCCGCACACCACGTTCGCGCAGAAGTGCATGCCGTAGGTGAAGTAGACGTACAGGCGCCCGGCGGGACCGAACATCACCGCGTTGCGTGCCGTCCGGCCGCGGTAGGCGTGGGATCCCGGGTCCACGTCCCCCTCGTACGCCTCCACCTCGCTCAGCCGCACCGCCACTTCGGCGCCATCGATATGCGTCCGGACCACGGCGCCGAGAAGCAGCGGAGCGGCGGACAGCGCACCGCTCCGGAGAATCAACCGCGCGTCATCCACTGCGCCTAGCGGGCCCGATCGGGCGCGACGCTGGGAACCAGCGCGCTGGGCCACGGCAGAAGCGCGGGGAGCTCGGACGCGTCGGCCGTTGCCGTGGCCACGACGGGTCCCAGGGGTTCGCGTCCGGCGAGCCAGGCGGCCAGGTCGAACTCCATCCCGGTCACGACGCATCCGTCGCGACCGGCGCCGATGGTCAGCGGCGGCCTCCCGGTGGGCTGCAGCACCACACGGCGTCCGACGGGAATGCGCGCGGACAGGAAGTCGAACAGGTGCGCGGAGAATTCAGCGGGCCAATCCGCGGGCGTGGACGCTCCGGCCAAATCGGAGGCGTGGATGAGTGTCTCGCGCCAGGCGCCCAGCACGCAGTCCGCGACCGTCCCCTCGCCCCGGAAACTGGTGGAGGCGTCCCATCCGTCCGCAGGGACGTCGTGGACGGATTCGAGCAACAGCATCAGCGCCTCGCGGACGCGGGACAGGAGCTTCTGCGGAGCCACCGTGGCCGTTAGTTCGATCCGCTCGTTGCGGCCTTCCATGCCGCCGTCGTAGAACGCGATGCGTTCGCCCCTCCCCGCGTGGTCGATTTGCCGGGCGATCGCCCGACTCACGCCGTCCACGTGTGCCACCACGTGCGCCCTGGTCCATCCGGGCAACGCGGACGGCCGGGACAGGCTATCGGGATCCAGCGCGTCGAGCGTGGCGCTGAACAGGATGACGGACTCGCGGACGCTGGCGGCGAGCGCCGAGGGGTTGGGCGCATTCATGGCGACAGCCTACCGCCGCGGGCCCCATGGGGTCCGCGGCGGCAGGCTGTCGGCACGTGGCGCGTCGCGCGGGGAACGGAACCTACGCGCGGCCGGCGTAGTCGCGCGCCGCGGCGACCTCGTGCTTCAGCGCCTCGAGCTGTCGTGCGACGGCGGCGGGCGCCGTGCCACCCTGCGCGTTCCGCGAACCCAACGAACCGGCGGTGCTCAGCACGCTGCGCACCTCCGGCGTCAGGGACGGTGAGATGCCGGCGAAGTCCTCGTCGGAGAGGTCCCACAGTTCCTGTCCCCGGGATTCGGCGAGCTTGACCGCGGCACCGGAGAGTTCGTGCGCGTCGCGGAAGGGCACGCCCTGGCGTACCAGCCATTCGGCGATGTCCGTTGCGAGCGCGAACCCGAGCGGGGCCAGCTCCTGCATGCGAGCGGTGTTGAACTCCAGCGTGGCGACCATGCCGGAGACGGCGGGCAAGAGCACCTCCAGCGTGTCTGCGGCGTCGAACACCGGCTCCTTGTCCTCCTGCAGATCGCGGTTGTACGCCAGCGGCAGACCCTTCAGCGTCGCAAGCAAACCGGTGAGGTCGCCGATCAGCCGTCCGGACTTGCCGCGCGCGAGTTCCGCGACGTCGGGGTTCTTCTTCTGCGGCATGATCGAGGAGCCCGTGGAGTAGGAATCGTCGAGCGTGACGAACGAGAACTCCTTCGTGGCCCAGAGGATGACCTCTTCGGAGATCCGGGACAGATCGACTCCGATCATCGCGCAGACCCACGCGAACTCGGCGAACACGTCCCTCGAGGCCGTTCCGTCGATCGAGTTCCAGACGGCGGATTCGAAGCCCAGGTCGACGGCGACCGCGTTGGGGTCCAGGCCCAGCGACGATCCGGCGAGGGCGCCCGAGCCGTAGGGCGACACCGCGGCCCGCTTGTCCCAGTCGGCCAGGCGCTGGACGTCGCGGAGCAACGCCCACGCGTGGGCCAACAGGTGGTGCGAGAGCAGGACGGGCTGGGCGTGCTGCAGGTGCGTGCGGCCGGGCATGGCCGCCTCCGGGTGGGCCTCGGCCTGCGCCACGAGGGCGTCGATGGTGGCCAACACGCCGCGGCCGATGATCCGGGCGTGGTCCCGCAGGAACATCCGCCCGAGCGTCGCGATCTGGTCGTTGCGCGAGCGTCCGGCGCGCAGCTTGCCGCCGAGGGCGGGACCCGCTCGTTCGATCAGCCCGCGCTCCAGGGACCCGTGCACGTCCTCGTCCGACTCGGACGCGACATAGGCGCCGGAAACGACGTCGTCCTCGAGCCGGTCCAACGCGGACAGCATCCCCGCGAGTTCGGATTCGTCGAGCAGGCCCGCCGTGTGCAGGACGCGTGCGTGCGCCCGCGAACCGGCGATGTCATAGCGGGCCAGCCGCCAGTCGAAGTGCGTCGACTTGCTCAGCGCGGCCAGCGCGTCGGCCGGGGCGCCGGCGAACCTGGCGCCCCACAGCGCACCCTCGTTGGTCGCGGAGGCCATTTACTTCCCGCCGCCCGCTACGCGCTCGTCCCGCTCCGTGGCCACCTTGGAGGTCAGGCCGAAGATGTCGATGAAGCCGCGGGCGCTGGACTGGTCGAACGTGTCGCCGGTGTCGTACGTCGCGAGGTCGAAGCGGTACAGGCCGGTGTCGGAGCGGCGTCCCTCGACGACGGCGCGGCCGCCGTGCAGGACCATGCGGATGTCGCCGGAGACGAACGTCTGGGTGTCGTTGATGAAAGTGTCCAGCGAGCGCTTCAGCGGCGAGAACCACTGTCCGTCGTAGACCAGCTCGGACCAGCGCTGCGAGACGGTGGCCTTGAAGCGGGCCTGCTCACGCTCCACGGTGATGTTCTCGAGGTGCTTGTGCGCCTCCATGAGCACCATGGCGCCCGGGGCCTCGTAGATCTCACGGGACTTGATGCCCACCAGGCGGTCCTCGACGATGTCGATGCGGCCGATGCCCTGCGCGCCACCGCGGCGGTTGAGCTGTTCGATGGCCTCCAGCGGCGTGACGGCGACGCCGTCGATCGCCACGGGGATGCCCTCGCGGAAGGAAATGGTGACCTCGTCCGGGGCCGGCGGGAACTCGGGCGAGTCCGTGTAGCTGTAGATGTCCTTGGTGGGGGCGTTCCAGATGTCCTCGAGGTAGCCGGTCTCGACGGCGCGGCCCCAGACGTTCTGGTCGATCGAGTACGGGTTCTTCTTGGTCGTCTCGATGGGCAGGTTCTTCTCTTCCGCGTAGGCGATGGCCTTGTCGCGGGTCAGCGCCAGATCGCGGACGGGCGCGATGCACTTCAGGTCCGGGCCGATCGTCTGGATGCCTACTTCGAAGCGCACCTGGTCGTTGCCCTTGCCGGTGCAGCCGTGGGCGACCGTGGTGGCGCCGAACTGCTTGGCGGCGGTGACCAGGTGCTTGACGATCACCGGGCGGGAAATCGCGGAGATCAGCGGGTAGTGGTTCTGGTAGAGCGCGCCGGCCTTGAGGGTGGGCATGCAGTATTCGTTGGCGAACTCGTCGCGGGCGTCGGCGACGTATGCCTCGACCGCGCCGCAGCCCAACGCGCGCTGGCGCACGGTCTCCAGCGACTCGCCGCCCTGTCCCACGTCGACGGCCACGGCGATGACCTCGGCACCCGTGGCGTCGCCGATCCAGCCGATGGCCACAGAGGTGTCGAGGCCGCCGGAATAGGCAAGGACAATGCGTTCCTTCACAGGGATCTCCTTCGTGTGCCCGCAGGGGGCTCAAATCGGGGTAATCATTTCTTATTCACAAGTCTACATAAATATGCATTGGGTGCAATCCCCGCACACGCGTCTTCCCGTGCGCCTGGCGCTCGGACACCACCGCAACGGTAACCTGTTGCACATGACACAGGAATCCCCCCACGGAACCCCGGAACTCACCGACGAGGAGTTGGCGCTGCTCCACTCCACCTTTGATCTGGCGCGCAACGGCGAGACGGACAAGCTCCTGGCCCTCGTTGACCAGGGCATTCCGGCGGACCTGACCGACGCCAAGGGCGACACCCTGACGATCCTGGCCGCCTACAACGGCCACAATGCGGTGGTGGAGGGTCTCGTCGGGCGCGGCGCCGACGTGAACCGCCTGAACGACAAGGGTCAGGGCGCCCTGACCTGTGCCGTCTTCCGCAAGAACGAACCCTTGACCCGCTGGCTGCTCGAACACGGCGCCAACCCGAAGCTGGGGCAGCAGAACGCGCTGGCGGTGACGGACATGTTCGGCCTGCCCGAACTACGGGCCGTGATCGAGGAATATCTGTAGGGAGCCCCGGCATGAAAACCGTGATCCTCAGCGGCGACATCACGGCGCAGTCCGTCGACGCGATCGTCAACGCCGCCAACTCCTCGCTCCTCGGCGGCGGCGGGGTGGACGGTGCCATCCACGTGGCGGCCGGGCCAGCGTTGCTTCAGGAGTGCCGCCGGCTCCGCGCAACGTCCCTGCCGGACGGTCTCGCGGCGGGATCCGCCGTGGCGACGGAAGCCGGACGCCTGAAGGCGCGCTGGGTGATCCACGCCGTGGGGCCGAACCGGCACGCGGGCCAGATAGACCCGGCCGTGCTCGCGTCATGCTTCACCTCGAGCCTCGATGTCGCCGCCGGGCTGGGCGCCCGGAGCATCGCCTTTCCGGCAATCGGCGCCGGGGTCTACGGCTGGGCCGCGTCCGAGGTCGCTTCGCTGGCCGCCGCCGCGGTCCGCGCCTGGTCTCAGGCACGCGGCGGGGATACACCCGGCGGTGGAATCACGGAGGTCCGGTTCGTGCTGTTCGGCGCGGAGACCGAGGAAGCGTTCCGCCGCGCCTTCGCATAGGCGACTACTGCGAATCGGCCAGCAACAGGAACCGCGCGGCCACCTCTTCACCGCCGAGGGGATCCCGTGTCACGAGCATCACCGTGTCGTCCCCCGCGATGGTCCCCAGCACGTCCGGAAGCACAGAGTGGTCGATGGCCAAGGCCAGGAAATTGGCGGCACCGGGCGGGGTGCGCAGCACCACGATGTTCCCGGAGGCCTCCGCCGTGACCAGCAGCTCCGCGCAGAGCTTGGCCAAGCGCGCGTCCAGGACCTCCTGTGTGAGGCCCGTCCGCGGCGTGCGGTCCCCGCCCTCGGCGCGGATGGCGTAGACGAGCCCGCCGTCGACGCCTCGCACCCGAATGGCCCCCAGCTCCACCAGATCCCGTGACAGGGTCGCCTGAGTGACCTGGACGCCGTCGGCCGCCAGTAGGGCCGCAAGCTCGGCCTGCGAGCGCACGGACTCCGCGCCGAGGATCGACTTGATGCGCGCCTGACGGGCGATCTTAGTGCTCGGCTGGCCCGGCGGTTGGACACTCATCGTCGCGGTTCCGCCGTGGGGGACGCGGCCGCGGCGCCCGGCTTCCCGACGAGACCCGACTTCTCCATCAGCCAGGCCATCAGTGCCTTCTGTGCGTGCAGGCGGTTTTCGGCCTCGTCCCACACGAGGGACTGCGGGCCGTCGATGACGTCCGCGGAGATCTCGTAACCCCGGTAGGCCGGAAGGCAGTGCAGGACGACGGCGTCCGCGGCCGCCCGCTTCATGGCCGCCGCGTCCACGGTGTAGTCGCGGAAGAGCTCCATCCGCGCCTTCTTTTCCGATTCCTGTCCCATGGACACCCAGGTGTCCGTCGCGACCACGTCGGCGCCGGCGAGAGCCTCCGCGGCGTCCGTCGTGACCAGGACCGATCCGCCGGTCTCCGCCGCGCGTCCCTGCGCCGCGGCGACGATGCCGGCGTCGGGCAGGTAGCCCTCCGGACCGGCGATCCGCACGTGCATCCCCGCGGTGACGCCCGCCAGGAGGTAGGAGTTCGCCATGTTGTTGGCGGCATCGCCGAGGTAAGCCATGGTGAGTCCCGGCAGGGCGCCCTTGTGCTCGCGCACCGTCAGCAGGTCCGCCAGGAGCTGGCAGGGGTGGTAGTCGTCGGAGAGCGCGTTGATGACGGGGACCAGCGAGTTCGCGGCCATCTCCTCGAGCCCGGCCTGGGCGTAGGTGCGCCAGACGATGGTGGAGACCATTCGGCCGATGACTTTGGCGGAGTCCGCGATGGTCTCCTTGTGCCCCAGCTGGGACTCTCCCGCGTTGATCACCAGTGGCGATCCGCCGAGTTCGGTGATGCCGGCCGCGAAGGAGATTCTGGTGCGTGTTGACGTCTTGTCGAAGAAGACCGCGACGGTCTGCGGCCCCGCGTAGGGGCGGTAGGCGTGGCGGTCCGCCTTCATGGCCGCGGCGAGATCGAGAACCTCGGACTGCTCGGCCTGGGTCAGGTCCGTATCGGCCAGGAAATGGCGGACGGTGGTGGTGTTCACGGAGTCTCCTCGGAAAGTGCGGCGGCGTGGATGGCGGGCAGCGCGGCGGCGAAGGCGAGCAGCTGCCCCGCGGTGACGATCAGTGGCGGGGCGAGCCGAACGGTGCGCGGGCCCGGCGCGTTGACGATGAACCCGGCCGCGAGCGCGTGCCGGACGACGGCGGGTGCGACGTCGGAGTCCAGGTCGAAGCCGACGAGCAGCCCGTGGGCGCGGACGTCCGTGACGAAGTCGAGGTCGCGCAGGGCCGCGGCGATGGTGGCGCCGACCTCCCGCACGTGGCCCAGGATCCCCTGGGTCTCGATGGTGTGGATCGTGGCCAGGGCGGCCGCCGTGGCCACGGGGTTGCCGCCGAACGTGGTGCCGTGTTGCCCGGCGGTCAGTTTCGCCGAGACCTCCGCGCCGAACGTGATCAGCGCGCCGATCGGGAAGCCGCCGCCGAGTCCCTTGGCCAGCGTCATCGCGTCCGGCAGCACACCCTCGGACGCGAACCAGGCGCCGGTGCGTCCGATGCCCGTCTGCACTTCGTCGAACACCAGCAGCGCGCCCGCCTCGCGGGTGATCTCACGGGCGGCACGAAGGTACCCCTCGGGAAAGCCGCGGACTCCGGCCTCGCCCTGGACGGGCTCGATGAAGACGGCGGCGACGGTCTCGTCGACGGCGGCGCGCAGGGCGTCCGCGTCCCCGGCCGGCACCCATTCCACTCCCCCGGGCAACGGTTCGAACGGCTCGCGGTATGCCTGCTTCCAGGTCAGCGCGAGCGCGCCCATGGTCCGCCCGTGGAACGAGTTCTGCAGCGCGATGATCCGGCGCCGGGGCTTCCCGGCACCGCCGTCGTTCCGGCGCGCGAGCTTGAACGCGGCCTCGTTGGCCTCGGCCCCGGAATTCGCGAAGAACACCTTCGACCCGGCCGGCGCGCCGGCGAGCGCCAGGAGCTTCTCGGCGAGCGCGATCTGGGTGGGGCTGGTGAAGAAGTTGGACACGTGGCCCAGGGTGGACAGCTGGCTGGCGACGACACTGGAGACGAAGGGGTGCGCGTGTCCCAAGGCGTTGACGGCGATGCCGCCGAGCAGGTCCAGGTACTCTTTCCCGTCCGCGTCCCACACGGTGCAGCCGGCCCCCCGGACCAGGACGCGCTGCGGGGTGCCGAACACGCCGAGCAGGGACTCGTTGTACCGCTCGAGGAGCTCGGGACCGTGCAACTGCGCCAGCGGTCCCAACGCCTCGGTGATCGCCGATTCGTTCACTTTTCCTCCTCCGGAACAACCTGCGTGCCGACTCCGGCCGAGGTGAAGACCTCCAACAGCATCGAGTGCGGTTGCCGTCCGTCCACGATGTGGGCGCGCTCCACGCCCTCTTCGACGGCCTTGAGGCATGCGGCCATCTTCGGGATCATCCCCGACTGCAGGCCAGGCAGGATTTCGCGGAGTTCCGCCGTCGTGAGCGAGGAGATGAGCGTCGACTTGTCCGGCCACGCGGCGTACAGGCCCTCGACGTCCGTCAGGATCACCATCTTCGAGGCGCCCAGCGCCGCGGCCAGAGCGGCCGCCGCCGTGTCCGCGTTGACGTTCAGCACCTGGCCCGTCGTCTCGCCGTCGGCCCCCACCTCGGGTGCGATGGTGGAGATGACCGGGATGCGTCCGGCCTCGAGCAGGTCCAGGATCGCCCGCGGCTCGACGCCGGTGACCTCGCCGACGAGCCCGAGGTCCACGTCCTCCCCGTCGACGACGGTGCCCGTGCGCTCGGCGCGCAGCAGTGCCCCGTCCTCACCCGAGAGCCCCACGGCGTAGGGGCCGTGGGAGTTGATGAGGCCGACCAGCTCGCGGCCGACCTGGCCGGTGAGCACCATGCGGACCACGTCCATGGCCTCCGGCGTCGTCACGCGCAGGCCGCCCTTGAACTCGGATTCGATGCCGAGGCGGGAGAGCATCGAGTTGATCTGCGGTCCTCCGCCGTGGACCACCACGGGATGGATTCCCGCGTGGTGGAGGAACACGATGTCTTCGGCGAAGGCGCGGCGCAGGTCCTCGTTGACCATGGCGTTGCCGCCGTATTTGACAACCATCGTGGTGCCGGCGAAGCGTTGGATCCACGGGAGGGCCTCGATCAGGGCCTCCGCCTTGCGTTCGGCGTCCGCCCGGTTGCCGGGGTCCGGCGCGCTGGTCTCGCTGGTGCTCATGACTAACCGTTCCTAGCTGCTGTACGCGGAGTTCTCGTGGACATAGTCGTGCGTGAGGTCGTTCGTCCAGATGGACGCCTCGGCCGTGCCCGCGTTCAGGTCGATCTCGACGAGCACCCCACGGCCGGCGAGGTCCACCAGCGAACGGTCCTCGCCGATGCCGCCGTCGCGGCAGACCTGCACGCCGTTGATGGCGACGTTGAGCCGGTCCGGCTCGAAGGCCGCCCCGGTGGTCCCGACGGCGGAGAGGACGCGGCCCCAGTTGGGGTCGCGGCCGAAGATGGCCGTCTTGAAGAGGTTGGAGCGCGCGACGGCGCGACCGGCCTCCTCGGCGTCGGCCTCGGTGGCGGCGTTGAACGTGCGGATCGTGATGTCGTGGGCCGCGCCCTCGGCATCGTGGATGAGCTGGGTGGCCAGGTCGGTGCAGACCCCGGCGAGCCCGGCGGCGAACTCCGCGGGGTCCGGCGAGGTACCGGACGCGCCCGATGCCAAAAGGACCACGGTGTCGTTGGTGGACATGCAGCCGTCCGAATCCGCGCGGTCGAAGCTGACGCGCGTCGCCGCGCGCAGGGCCGCATCGAGCTCGGCCGGCTCGACGACGGCGTCGGTGGTGAGCACCACCAGCATGGTCGCCAAGCCCGGGGCCAGCATTCCTGCGCCCTTGGCCATGCCGCCGATCGCATAGCCGGTCCCGGCGAAGCCGGCCTCCTTGGACACGGAGTCCGTGGTCATGATGGCCGTCGCCGCGGCGGCGCCGCCGTCGTTCGGGCCGCCGTCGCCGAGGACGCGCGTCGCTGCGTCGATTCCCGGAAGCAGCTTGTCCATCGGCAGCTGCTCGCCGATCAGGCCGGTCGAGCAGACCAGGACGTCGCCCGCGCTGACTCCAAGGGTTGCGGCAACATGCTCGGCGGTCGCGTGGGTGTTTTGGAACCCCTGGGGCCCGGTGCAGGCGTTGGCGCCACCGGAATTGAGCACGACGGCGTCGGCGCGCCCGTCGGACACCGCTTGGCGGGACCAGTGGACCGGCGCCGCGGCGACGCGGTTGGAGGTGAAGACGGCCGCGGCGTGCTTCAGCGGACCGTCGTTGACCACAAGGGCGACATCCGGCTTGCCGGAGGCCTTCAGGCCGGCGGTGACTCCGGAAGCCCGGAATCCCCTCGGGGCGGTCACGCCGGAGGACGCTTGGGCGCCGGTGGTGGGATTGCTGGTCACGGGGATACTCCTTCGAGGGTCAGGCCCGCATCCTCGGGAAGCCCGAGCGCGATGTTCATGGACTGAATGGCGCCGCCGGCGGTGCCTTTGGTGAGGTTGTCGATCGCGCAGACCACAATCACACGGCCGGCGTGCTGGTCGAACGCCACCTGGAGGGTCACGTGGTTGGACGCCTGGACCTGCTTGGTGTGTGGCCATTGGCCCTCGGGGAGGAGATGCACGAACGGCTCGTTCGCATACGCCGACTCCCACGCCGTGCGGAGCATCGTCGCGTCCACACCCGGCTTCACCCGGGCGGTGGCCGTGGTGAGAATGCCGCGCGGCATCGGGGCCAGCGTCGGCGTGAAGGAAACCGTGACGGGGCGGCCGGCCGCGCGGGAGAATCCCTGCTCCATCTCGGGCGTGTGGCGGTGTCCGCCGCCGACCCCATAGGGGCCCATTCCGCCCATCACCTCGGATCCCAGGAGGTGGGGCTTGACGGACTTGCCAGCGCCCGAGGTGCCGGAGGCGGCGACGATGACGACGTCCTCCGGCTCCAACAGGTCCGCCGTGAAGCCGGGCACCAGCGCCAACTGCGCCGACGTGGGATAGCAGCCGGGAACGGCCACCCGCCTCGCTCCGCGCAACGCGTCCCGCGCGCCGGGAAGCTCGGGGAGGCCGTAGGGCCACGTCCCGGCGTGCTCAGACCCGTAGAACTTTTCCCACGCCGCGGCCGATTCGAGACGGTGGTCAGCCCCTGCGTCGATGACCAGCGTGCCCTCCGGCAACGCTGCCGCCAGTTCCGCGCTGGCGCCGTGCGGAAGGGCCAGGAAAACGACGTCGTGCCCGGACAGGTTCTCCGCCGTGGTGTCGACCAGCACGCGGTGGGCCAACGTCCGCAGGTGCGGCTGGAGCGCGCCGAGCGGCTGGCCGGCGTTGCTGTGGGCCGTGATGGCCCCGATCTCGACGTTCGGATGGTGAGCCAGCAGACGCAGGAGTTCGCCGCCTGCGTATCCGCTGGCTCCGGATACGGCTACTGAGATGGTCATGTCGACCAGCGTACAACCGGTTTATGCATGATGGCTAATAAATATTCACACATGGGTGTCCTGTGTCCGGACGCGTCGCCGAGCGCGGCGGTCACCCCACCCGTTCACCCTGGCGGTCTAAGGTTGTCCCCAAGCGCCACCGAGGTTCAAGGAGAGATTCATGCCGTATGCAGTCCAGGCGGTCCGCGCGGGTGGGCCGGAGGTCTTCGAATCCGTCGAGGTCCCCCGTCCCGTTCCGGGCCCGGGCCAACTGTTGGTCAAGGTCGCCGCGGCGGGCGTGAACTTCATCGAGACGTACCAGCGCGCCGGAGTCTACCCCGTCGACTACCCCTTCATCCCGGGCTCCGAGGCCGCGGGGACGGTAGTGGAGGTCGGTCCCGGCGTCGAGGGTTTCGCGCCCGGTGACCGGGTCGCCGGCAGCGACGGCAACGGCACGTATGCCGACTACACGCTCATGCCGGCCGGCAAGACGTTCCATGTGCCGGACGCCGTGTCCGACGACGCCGCTGCCGCGCTTCCGCTGCAGGGCATGACGGCGCATTACCTCATCAACTCCAGTTTCAAGGTGTCACCCGGGGACAAGGTCCTCACGTACGCCGGCGCCGGCGGGGTGGGCCTGCTCCTGACACAGCTGCTGAAGCTGCGCGGAGCCACCGTCATCACCACCACGTCGACTCCGGAGAAGGCCGCCCTTGCGCGTGCCGCCGGCGCCGACCACGTGCTGGGGTACGAGGAGGTTCCGGACGCCATCCGTTCCGTCACGGGCGGGCGCGGCGTCGACGTCGTGTACGACGGCATCGGCAAGGACACCTTCGAGTCTTCCCTGGCGGCCCTGCGGACCCGCGGCACGGTGGTCCTCTTCGGCGGTGCCTCCGGCCAGGTGCCGCCCTTCGACCTGCAGCGGCTGAACGGCCTCGGATCCCTCACGGTCACCCGTCCCAAGCTCGCCGACTTCACACGCGACGCCGACGAGGTGCGGTGGCGTTCAGGGGAAATCATGTCCCTTGCCGCCGATGGCCGGCTGGACGTCCGGATCGGCGGCCTCTACCCGCTGGCGGATGTCGGCCGCGCGCACTCGGACCTCGAATCCCGTGCAACGACCGGGAAAACGCTGCTGGTTCCGGGCGGCTCGCGCCTCGCCGGAGGCCTCTCCTAACGTGGCTCAACCCCTGAACTCCCTGGCCGGCGCGGCCGCCTCCGCCTATCTCCCCCAATTGCCCGGCGCCGCCCGCACGCCGTGGTCCCGCACGCTGCTGGACGTCTTGAACGCCACGGCCGCGCTCCATCCCGATGCGCCCGCGATCGACGACGGAGAGGTCTCGCTCAGCTACGCGGAACTCCTGGACGAGGTCAAGGCGCGGGCGCTGACCCTGCACCAGGCAGGCCTCGGGGCCGGCGATCGCATCGGAATCCGCATACCGTCCGGGACCCGTGACCTCTACATCGCCATTCTCGCCACCCTCGCGGTCGGTGCCGCGTACGTGCCGGTGGACGCCGACGATCCCGACGAGCGTGCCCGCCTTGTCTTTTCGGAGGCGAAGGTGGCCGGCATCCTCCGGGGTGGCGGCAAGATGGTGGTCGGCAAGAAGCGCCCCACTCCCCACCCGGCGCCGCGCAACCCCTCCCCGGACGACGACGCGTGGATCATCTTCACCTCGGGTTCCACTGGTACGCCCAAGGGCGTCGCCGTCACCCACCGATCGGCCGCCGCCTTCGTTGACGCCGAGGCTCGGATCTTCCTCGCCGGGGAACCCCTCGGCCCGGAGGACCGGGTGCTGGCCGGATTGTCCGTGGCCTTCGACGCGTCGTGCGAGGAGATGTGGCTGGCGTGGCGCCACGGCGCCTGCCTGGTGCCGGCGCCCCGCTCGCTGGTGCGCTCCGGCGTCGACCTGGGTCCCTGGCTGGTGATGCGCGGCATCACCGCGGTGTCCACGGTGCCGACCCTTGCCGCCATGTGGCCCGCCGAGGCCTTGGAAAACGTGCGTCTGCTGATCTTCGGCGGCGAGGCTTGCCCGCCGGAACTCGCCGCCCGCCTGGCCGTCGAGGGACGCGAGGTGTGGAACACCTACGGACCCACCGAGGCCACGGTCGTGGCCTGCGCCGCCCCGCTCACGGGCGAGGGCCCGGTGCGCATCGGCCTGCCGCTGGACGGCTGGGACCTGGCGGTCGTCGACGACGCGGGGGTGCCCGTCGCCGAGGGCGAAACAGGTCAGCTGATCATCGGGGGCGTCGGCCTGGCCCGCTATCTCGATCCGGCCAAGGACGCGGAAAAGTACGCGCCAATGGAAACCCTCGGCTGGGACAGGGCATACCGCTCGGGTGATCTCGTGGTGTTCGACCCCGCCGGGCTGCTGTTCGTGGGCCGGGCAGACGAGCAGGTCAAGCTTGGTGGCCGACGGATCGAACTCGGCGAAATCGACGCCGCGCTGCAGGCGCTTCCGGGCGTCTCCGGTGCCGCGGCAGCCGTGAAGACCACGGCGGCCGGAAACCAGATCCTCGTCGGCTATCTCGCCGCGCCCGCCGGCTTCGACGTGGACGGCGCACGCACCGCCCTCGGCGACGAGCTGCCCGCGGCATTGATCCCGCTGCTGGCCGTGGTCCACGACCTGCCGACCAAGACCAGCGGCAAAGTGGACCGCAATGCCCTCCCCTGGCCGCTGCCGGGATCCGGACCAAACGACTCTGGCGTGCTCTCAGAGCTCCCGCCCGAGGCGCAGTGGATCGTAGACCAGTGGTCCGCGGTGCTGGGCGCGCCGGTCTCCAGCCTCGACACCGATTTCTTCGCCAGCGGCGGCGGTTCCCTTGCGGCCGCGCAACTGGTCTCCGCTCTGAGGCAGCGCTATCCCACCGTGACGGTCGGAGACATCTATTCCCATCCGCGGGTGGGCGCGCTCGTCTCGGCGGTGACCGGTACCGTCCGTATAGATTTCGAGGCCGAGCCGCGGACTGTCGCGCGGACCACCCGCAGGGCACAGGTGTTCCAGACGCTTCTGGGCGTTCCGCTCTTTATTCTCGTTGGCATGCGTTGGCTGACGTACCTGATGGCGCTGAACAACGTCCTCGGCGCCCTCGGCGTGCTGACGGCGGCCCCCACCGTGTCCTGGTGGTGGGTCCTGGTTTCCTGGCTGGCCTTCGTCAGCCCGGTCGGTCGGATGGGGATCTCCGTCGCCAGTGCGCGCCTGCTGCTGCGCGGGCTGAAGCCGGGCTCGTATCCGCGCTCCGGCAAGGTCCATCTGCGCCTGTGGCTGGCCCAGCACATCGCCGACCTGGTGGATCCGGTCAGCCTCGCCAGCGCGGCGTGGGTGCCGTACTACGCCCGGGCCCTCGGCGCGAAGGTCGGACGCGACGTCGATCTGCACTCCGTTCCCCCCGTGACCGGGATGCTGGAGTTGGGGCGCGGCGCATCGATCGAACCCGAGGTCGACCTCAGTGGCGTCTGGCTCGACGGCGACCGGGTTCATGTGGGAACCGTCCGGATCGGATCGGAGGCAACCGTCGGCGCACGGTGCACCCTGCTTCCGGGCTCCACGGTCGCCGACGGCGCCCATGTGGCCCCCGGCTCCGCGGTGTCCGGAAGCACCAAGGCAAACGTCGCCTACGCCGGCTCGCCCGCCGAACGCATCGGTCGGGCCAAACGCGTCTGGCCCGACGCCAGTGCCCGCTCCGGCCCGCTGCAGACCATCGGCTTCGGCGTCGCCGCGGCCGTCTTGGCCACCATTCCGTATGTCAGCGTGGCGGTCGCGGTCGTCATCGTCGCCTTGGCCGCGGACGGAAAGTCATCCCTGTTCGCCGCCGTTCCGACGCTGCTGGCCACGGTTCCGCTGGCCGCCGCCATCTGGTTCCTCGTGAACATGGCCACGATCGCCGGATCGGTCCGGCTGCTGTCCATCGGAATCAGCGAGGGTTGGCATCCCGTCCGCGGCCGGATCGGCTGGCAGGTCTGGGCCACGGAACGGCTTCTGGACATGGCGCGGGACCTGTTGTTTCCGCTCTACGCCAGCCTGTTCACGCCGGTTTGGCTCCGTATCCTCGGCGCGAAGGTGGGCCGCAACGTGGAAGCCTCCACCGTCCTGCTGCTGCCGAAGATGACCACCATCGGCAGCGGCGCGTTCCTCGCGGACGACACGATGGTGGCGTCCTACGAGCTCGGCGGCGGATGGATGCATATTGCGCCCGCCAAGATCGGCAAGCGCGCCTTCCTCGGCAACTCCGGCATGGCCGGCGCCGGCCGTCGGGTTCCCAAGAACGGGCTCGTCGCCGTCCTGTCAGCGACACCGGCCAATGCGAAGTCCGGCTCTTCGTGGCTGGGCAGCCCGCCCGTCAGGCTGCGGCGCACCGCCGTCGTGTCCGACGAGTCGCTCACGTTCCAGCCGCCCCTGCGACTCAAGGCGGCGCGGACGCTGTGGGAACTCTGCCGATTCTTGCCCGTGATGGTCACCGTCGCCCTGGCGGTCCTCGTGCTGGCCTTGCTCGATGCCATCGCGGTCGGCCTTGGCTACGTACCTGCGGCGCTGCTCAGCGGCGTCGTCATGTTGTCGGCGGGGGCAGCCGCCGCCGTGAGCGCCGTGGCCGCGAAGTGGATCCTCGTCGGTCCGATCCGGGCCGGCGAGCACCCCCTGTGGAGTTCGTTCATCTGGCGAAACGAGGTGGTGGACACGTTCATCGAGATGGTCTGCGCCCCGTGGTTCGCACGCAGTGCCTCCGGCACGCCCGCCCTGGTCTGGTGGCTGCGCGCGCTCGGCGCGAAAATCGGACACGGCGTCTGGTGCGAAAGCTATTGGCTGCCCGAGGCGGACTTGGTGCGTCTGGGTGATTCGTCCACCGTCAACCGCGGCTGCGTCGTACAGACCCATTTGTTCCACGACAGGGTGATGGCCATCGACACCGTGGAACTCGGCGCGGGCTCCACCATGGGCCCGCACGGCGTCATCCTTCCCGCCGCATCCCTCGCCGCCGGCGCCACCGTGGGACCCGCGTCCCTTGTCATGCGTGGCGAAACCGTCCCGCCCTCCAGCTACTGGATGGGCAATCCCGTCAAACCCTGGAAACGCCCCACTTCATGAGTCCAAAAAGAAAAGCGGCCCCCGCCGGTCCGCTTCCGGATCCCTACCTTCCGCAGTCCGGCAGTGCCGACTACACCGTGGAGCACTACGACCTGGACCTCGAGTGCAAACTCGGCGGCAACCGCCTCGACGGCCGGGCACGAATCCGAGCCACGGCGTTGACGGACCTGGACCGGGTCGAACTGGACCTCGCCGGCCTGCGTGCCACCAAGGTTTCCGTGAACGGCAAGAAGGCCGGCAAGTTCGTCCACCGCGGCAACCGTCTGGCGATCGTTCTGCCGACGCACGTCGACGCCGGCGCCGGGTTCGAGCTGGACGTGCGCTACGGGGGGACGCCGGGCCCGCGCGACAGCAGCTGGGGCGAGGTCGGCTGGGAGGAACTGCAGGATGGCGTTCTGGTGGCGGGGCAGCCACACGGCGCGCCGACCTGGTTCCCATGCAACGACCATCCCAGCCGGAAGGCGTCGTTCCGCATCAGCGTCGAAACCGACGCCGGATACCGCGCCGTGTCCAACGGTGCTCTGGTGGACCACGGGCGGCGTTCCAGCCGCGAATCGTGGACTTACGAACAGCGCGAACCCATGGCGACGTACCTCGCCACGCTGCAGATCGGCCGCTACGAGTGGCTGGACCTGCCCGCATTGCCGGACGCCGCGTCGGGCCCACCGGACTCCCCGCCTGCGCCACCGGTCTGTCCCCATCCGTCGCAGCGCATGGCCGTCCCCGCGTCGCTGGCCTCCGCGGCACTCGCGGCTTTGGCCGACCAGCCGCGCATGATGGAGGTCTTCTCCCGGGCTTTCGGCCCGTACCCGTTCGGCGACTACGTGGTCGTGGTGACGGAGGACGAACTGGAGATTCCCTTGGAGGCGCAGGGGCTATCCATCCTTGGCCGAAACCACTTGGACACGGGGTGGGAGCAACAGCGGCTGATCGCCCACGAGCTCTCGCACCAGTGGTTTGGGAACTCGCTCACGCTGGGGTCTTGGAGCGACATCTGGCTTCACGAGGGCTTCGCCTGCTACGCGGAATGGATCTGGTCCGAGGCCTCCGGCGGCCCATCCGCGGACGCGCGGGCGCGGGCGGCGTGGAGGCGGCTGCAGGGCCTGGCACAGGACATTATCGTCGGCGACCCGGGCCCGGACTACATGTTCGACGACCGCGTTTACAAGCGCGGCGCGCTGGCGCTGCACGCGCTACGCCTACAGCTGGGAGACGCGACGTTCTTCCCGATGCTCCGCGATTGGACGCGGCTGATGCGGCATTCGACCGTGTCCGCTACCGGGTTCTCCGAACATGTGGACCGGTACGGGGCGGAAGGGCTCTCGGCGAAGTCGTTCCTGAAGCCGTGGTTGCACCGCACCGAGCTACCCCTCCTGCCGCTGGCTGGCGCGGGCAGCCCGACCGGCACGCACGAGACTACGGCCTAGCCAGCACGGCCGCCGCAAGGAAGCCGCGCGGAAGACCCTGCGGCGTCAGCGCCGGCCCTGACGCAGTCGTCGTCGTCAGAACAAGGGTTCCTGGCGCGTCGAGTAGCGGGTGTCGAGGGTTTCCGACAACGACCGGCAGACCATCCGGACCGGTGATGCCCTGTCCGGTCGCTTTACCCACCGCTTCCTTCAATACCCACCACGCCGCACGCTGGCGGCCTCGCGCTGGTGGCGGGAGCTCGGCCAAGACGGAGCGCTCGGCCAGCGAATAGGCGTATTCATCCAGCGGAATCGAACCGGTTGCTCCGGCGAACGCCGGAGCTTCTGCGTCGGCCAGGTCGACGCCGAGAATGCCGCCTCCGGGGGCCACCCCCACAAGCAAGTGGCCACCGGCGCGGGCGTAGGACAACGAGACGGGAATCGGGCGGTCGCGCCAGAGCAGTGCGGGACGACCATGTGCCGAGCCCCCGCATACGGGACACCGCTGGACCAGCGAAAACTCCGCGGCGGTGCACCCGAGAGTTCCGGAGACACCAAGGAACGACCCGGGAAGCGGCCCGTCCAACAGCCGGGAGACGAGCTGACGCACCAGCAGCCGGCCGGCTACGAAGTGCTGTCGCGGGGCACCGGGGAGGTGGGCCGCCGCGCGCGCACGCTCTTGCGGTCCCAGCCAGGAATCAGGTAACCCGTTGCCCTCGGCCAGGGGCACAGCCGCCCACAGCAACTGCGGATCCGCGGCCCCCGTTCGCCGCACATCTAACGATGTGTCGTCCATCAATTCCTCGGCCCTTTTCATGCTCTGGTTCCCTGTGGCTGTTCTACTTGACCGCCCAGTCCGCGCCGGTTGGGCGACAACGATAGCCCACCTGTGTGACCACGGTGTGGACAGCAAGAAGTATGACACGGGGGCCTGTCAAGCTGTTTGTGTAAGTGAACTAGTCAGTTAGTGGTTTTAGTCGTTTCAGAGGTGGACGACTTGGCGTCTTCTGGTCCGTTTTGGTGTTATGCGAGGTGTTGTTCGAGGCGTTCGGGGTAGGTGAGCATCAGGTGCTGGAGGGCCTGGTTCCAGCCCATGGTTCCGGCTCCTTCGACGAGGCCTCCGCTGGTCGATTCCCGGGTGGTGGTGCGGGCCTTGGCCCTTTCGCGGGCGCGTTTGTCCTCGATGTTGCAGATCGCCAGCCAGAGCAGTTTGGTGGCGGCCTGGTCGTTGGGGAAGTGCCCGCGGGTCTTGGTGACCTTGCGCAGCTGGTAGTTCAGCGACTCGATCGCGTTGGTCGTGTAGATGGGGCCTGTCAAGTTTGCTGTGTAAGGGGCCGGTCGGTTATCCGGTCTGCCAGGTGGTCAGATCGGGAGTCTGTTGGGGAATTGGATGGCGAATGCGTTGAGTGCTTGGTGCCATCCGGCGGTGCCGGTTCCGAGTTCTCCGCCCCTGGTCGTTTCGATGTTGCGGATCCCCAGATAGACCAGTTTGATCGCGGCCTCGTCCGAGGGGAACGAACCTCTGGTTTTGGTGATTTTGCGCAGCTGGTAGTTGATCGATTCGATCTGGTTGGTGGTGTAGATGACCTTGCGGATCTCGGGGGTGAACGCCAGGAACGGCGTGAAGTCCTCCCACGCGTTCCGCCACGCCAGCACCGCACCGGGGGCCTTGGTGCCCCAGGCCTCGGCGAAGTGCTCCATGGCCAGCTGGGCTGCCTCCACGGTCGCTGCGGTGTAGATCGGGCGCATGTCCCTGGCCATCGTTTTACGGTCCTTGTAGGAGGCGTATTTCATGGCAGTGCGCAGCAGGTGGACCACGCAGGTCTGGACCACGGTTTCGGGGTAGACGCTGTTGACCGCGGTCGGCAATCCGGTCAGCCCGTCGCAGCACAGGATGAGGATGTCGCGGGTTCCGCGGTTGCGGATTTCGGTCAGGACGTTCGCCCAGAACTTCGCCCCCTCCGAGGCGCCGAGCCAGAGTCCCAGGACCTGCTTGCGGCCCTCCAAATCAACGCCCACGGCCACGTGGCAGGCCTTGTTGACCACGACGCCGCCGTCCCGGATCTTCAGCCAGATGGCGTCGATATAGACGATCGGGTAGACCTCCTCCAAGGGCCGGGACTGCCAGTGGGTGATCTCGTCGGCGATGACGTCGGTGACGCGGGAGATCGTCGCGGCCGAGACGCGCGATCCGTAGATCTCCTCCAGATGGGAACCGATATCGCGGGTGCTCATCCCCCGGGCGTAGAGGGACAGGACCATGTCCTAGACCTTGCCCAGCCGGCGGGCTCCCTTGGGGACGATGACCGGCTCGAAGGAGCTGTTCCGGTCCCGCGGCACGGTGATCTGCAAGGGGCCCTGCAGGGTCTGCACGCTCTTGGTGGTTTTTCCGTTGCGGGAGTTGCCCGTCCCGGCTCCGGCGGGGTCCCCGGACTCGTAGCCGAGGTGGTCGCTGAGCTCGGTCTCCAAAGACCGTTCCAGGACCGCCTTGGTCATCCGGGACAGCAGCTCCTCGACCCCGTGCCGGCCCTCACCGAGGTCCTCGGCGGCGCTCACCAATGCGTCGATCTGATCGGCGCTCAAAACGCCATCCAACGGATTCTCAATCATGGTGTTCTTGGCCAAAACGGCCCGTCCTTTCACAGGGTAAAACCTCAGGTCACACCCCAGTTAGAGACCGGACCCTTACACAGACAATGAAACACCCTCTGTAGACGACCTTCCGCAGCGCCGGCGGGAAGCCGAGGAACGGCGTGAAGCGCTCCCAGGCGTGCTCCCATGTCTTCACCGCCGCGGGGTACTTGACCCCCCATTTCCCGGCCGCGAACTCATCCAGGGCCTCCCGGGCGGCTTCCTGGGTCGGGGCCGTGTAGATGGTGCGCAGGGACGCGGCGACCTGCTTGCGGTCTCCGTAGGACACGAAGCGGGTGGAGGCTCGGATCAGGTGCACGACGCAGGTCTGCACGGTGGCGTGGGGCCATGTCGCGCCGATCGCCTCGGGGAACCCGGTCAGGCCGTCGCAGCACACGATCAGCACGTCCTTCACGCCCCTGTTGGCCAGCTCCGCGCAGACCCCGGCCCAGAACTTGGCGCCTTCCGTCTCGGCGATCCAGATGCCCAGCACGTGTTTGATGCCCTCCATGTCCACGCCCACGGCGATGTGGGCGGCCTTGTTCTTCACGTGGTGCCCGTCGCGGATCTTCACCACGATCGCGTCCAGGTACATGATCGGGTAGATCGCATCCAGCGGCCGGCTCTGCCAGGTGATCACCTCGTCCAGGACCTCGTCGGTGATCTTGGAGATCGTCTCGCGCGAGAGCTCGGTGCCGATCGTGGAGGCCAGGTGGTGTTCGATGTCGCGCACCGTCATGCCCCCGGCATAGAGGCTCACGATCATGTCGGCCAGCTCGCTGGTGCGCCGCGATCCCTTGGGAACCAGGCGGGGCACGAACGTGCCGGCCCGGTCCCTGGGCATGCCCAGCTCCACGTCCCCGGCACTGGTGGACACCGTCTTGGGATAGGTGCCGTTGCGCGAGTTGGACACCGCGCGTCCGGCGTACTCGTTCTTCTCATACCCCAGATGCCCGGACAGTTCGGCCTTCAGGCCACGCTCCAAGCCGGCCTTGATGATCTGCCGGATGAACCCGTCCTTGCCGTCGAGCTCGATCTCCCCACGGTCGATCTGGCCCATCAACTCGTCAAAGGCCCCCGAAGACTTCAGCGCCTCCATGTCCCCCACCGCAGCCATCCGCTCGGCGGTTTTGGACGCGTCTACTTTCATCACCGGATTCTTGTGGTCAGTCACAGTCACAATCATGCTCCATTCCAAGGGTGACTAGGCTACTTACACACACCATCTGACACCCTCTGTTCCCGGGCTCCACGCGCACCCACCGGTCGTCCTTGGCCTTCTTGGACCGCTTCCCGAACGACACGGGATCGTACTTCTCCAACAGGGCCTTGCCCTTTTGCCGCACCGACGCCGGGCTGCGGCCCGCGGCGTAGTCCAGGAGCCTGCCCCCGAGCTCGTTCCGGCCCGCGTGCACCGCGCGTTCCTCCGCGTCGACCCGACGCATCCATTCCTCCCGCGCCGCCGGGTCCTTCGACTCCGGGACCGGGATGGTCCGCGGGACGATGCGCAGGACCTGCTCGGCGATCACCGCGACGTGGGAGGGATCCACGGTCCCCCCGGTGAGGGCGTGGAGGGTTTCGGGCAGGTCGGTGGACAGGACCTCGGCGTGGTTCAGGCACTGCTGGGCGACCTCGGAGGGCACCGCCCGGACCAGCGCGATCTGGGTGACGGCCGCCGCGAAACCCGGCCGGGTGACCAGGTTCCCGGACCGCGCGGAGATCCCCATCCCGGGCCCGGACTCCAACGCCTCCAGGTGGGCGGGGGTCTTGCGCTGGGCGTCGTCGTGCAGGATCACCATCGCCCGGTAGGCCTGGGCCTCGGCGAACCGCCGCAGCTCCTCCGCGAGCTCGAACCTGCGCCCCGCGTTCACCCCACGCAAGCCAGGATCCGGGGTGAGGACCCATCCCCCCACCACTACCGAATCCATGTTCGTATCCATGCAGCCACACTAGAAGAGACCCCCGACACTTTGGGAACCGCCCACCAGCCAGTGGACAACACCCCACCCCCGAAGCCAACCAACAAAACGAGGAGGGCAAGACGTGGCAAGAGAGAAAAGGAGCCCGGTACCCCGCCACAAGGACGAGCTACCGGGCTCCCGTGAAGCGTTGCTAGCCGCGGCGCCGAAGGTGACGGATGCCTGTGCTTAGGCGCGCGTGCCGGCTTCCCCTTCTTCGGCGTCCGGCCCGACTGCGGCGACCGGCCGCGAGACAGACCATGCGAGCCACAATCCCATGGCATATAGAGGAAGCCCCATCACGAGCCGGGCCGCACCGAGTGCCGGGACATTGTCCGCGAGGTACAGCGGCACCTGTACCACTAGTCGCGCGACGAACACGGCCACGATGATCCACGTCGCCAGTGCGTAAACGCGCAGGCGTGCCCTGTCCGCCCGCCATTCGGTTCCCTCGCCGCGAATGAATCCGAAGACCAGCCCGAAGACCGGCCACCGCGCCAGAATGGAGACCACCAAAGCCACGCCGTACGCAAGGTTCGTATAGAAGCCTGGCACGTAATAGTCCTTGGCTTCTCCGGTGGTACGGGAAACAAGTGCGCAGACCGCGACGCCGATGAGTCCGGCAAGGGCTTGGGTCAGCGGGGTGCGCTGGATGAGCCGCGCGACCGTGAAAACGGCGGCCATCGCCAGAGACGCGATCAACGCTGGGTTCAGCGCCTGGGTGGCGGTGAAAACCACCAAAAAAACGATACCGGGCAGAAGCCCCTCCGCCAGCCCACGGACGCCCCCTACGGTCCGGAGGACGTCCACCTGACCGTCCGCACCGCGATGGATTCCCGATCCTTCCGCCACTCGACGTTCGAATTCGCCCCGCGGGTCCGGTTCGGGTTCGGGATGGGTCATGGCGTTGGCTCCGCATCTTGCTCGCTGCTGGGAAGGATCTCGTAGCGCGGGTTGAAAATAGTGGGAATACCGTCGACCGCGGCAATCATGCCTTCGAAGCGGAGCCTGGTGCCGGCATCCACACCGGGCACCCTGCGCTGCCCGTTCCAGACAAGCCGAACCCGTGGCGCCGGCTTGCGCCGCCCTCCCGGCGGCGCCGGGGCATCGACGACGCTGGCCGAAAACACGGGTGCCTGATCAGCCGGCATGATGCGGATGTGCTCCACGAAGCCCGAGGAAACGACGCGGCCGCGCTCCGGCAACTGCGCCAGTTTGGGGCAGCGGATCGCCAGCCGAGGGTGGTCAGCCAATGGCTGTGGTCTCCGGACCCCGTTCCGGGCCCTTCGGCACCGGGTTGGCATCGGGAAGCGGGATCTGCGGGGCGGGTGCGTCGTCCGGGCGGGCGACCGCGCCGGCCGGCATGCTGAGCGGCAGCAGTTCCGCCGGCGGCATGGGCTTGTCGCCGCGCACCACCACCAAACGGGCTATGCGGTCCTCTAGTCGCTCGGCTGCGGCTCGGTCCAGGGTCGCCGGTCCTCCCACGACGCCGCGCACGAACCAACGCGGCCCGTCGATTCCGATGAACCGGGCGACCATGTAGCCGTCCGTTCCGTCCGCTCCCTTGGTGGGAACGCGGGCGATGAGTTCTTCGCCGAAGCGCCCCTGGACGCGGTCGGTTTTTCCGCCCTGTTCCGTGATGCCCTCTGCGATCTGCTGCGAGATCCCCGGCCACACGGAGTCCGTTTTGGGTGCGGCGAAGACCTGGAGCTGCAAGCGCGAGCCGTCGAGTTCCAACGCGACGGCGATCACGCGTTGCGTACGGTCCTCCACTTCGAGGCGCAGTTGCAGCCCCTCCACAGGCTCGACCAGCAGGGAGCCAAGGTCGATGTAGCCTTCCCGCTCCGGGTGGTCGTCCGCGTCGAAGGGTCCCTCGACGTGTTCTCCGGCGCCCGCGGCGCCCTCGGATCCAGGCGTCTCCGGCATCGTGGATTCGTCCTGAGCGCCCTGGGCTTCGTCGTTTGTTTTCTTGCGTTTGAAGATCATTGTTGCTCCTTCTTGGGCCGTCGCGGCGGCCGGCCGCATCGCCGTCGTCGTTTGGCGGACTACTGGGAGGTCGCCGCGGTGGCGAAACCGCCGGTCGAGCCGAAACCACCGGCGCCGCGCACCGAGTCCGGCAGTTCTTCCACGGCCACGAACCGTGCGGTTTCCACGCGCTGAATCACCAGTTGGGCGATCCGGTCGCCTCGGGCAAGAACGACGGGAGTCTGACGGTCGGTGTTGAGCAGGGTGACCGCGATCTCGCCGCGGTAGCCGGCGTCGACGGTGCCGGGCGCGTTGACGATGGTCAGGCCGTGTTTGGTCGCCAACCCGGACCGCGGATGGATCAAGGCGACGTATCCGAAAGGCAGCGCGATGGACACTCCCGTGGGGACCAGCCGGCGCTCCCCCGGGGCCAGCGTGACGTCCTCTCTGGTCCGAAGGTCTGCCCCGGCGTCGCCGGGGTGCGCATAGGAAGGCGCCTGAAGTGATGGATCCAACATTTTCAGCTGGACGTCCAGCGTGGTGTTCGACTGCTCGGGCATGATCGCCGCGGTCTCCATGGTTCGGTGGATGGTCGACTTCACTCTAGCGGCCCCGGCCCGGACACCCAACGCCGAACGGGGGCGCCGAAGCAGAATAAGCTGGGTCCATGCCTGAAACCCCTGCTCCAGACGCCCATGCCGTGATGTTCCGAGAAAAGCTGTGGCCCGCCTGGTGGATCTGGCTCCTGGTGGTCGGCACCGGCGGCGCCGGGTTCGTGGCGCTGGCGCCCGTGAGCATCGCCGCCGGCGCGGTCGCGGCGGTGCTGGTCATCGCCGCCCTGGTCGTGCTGTTCCTCGTGGGGACGCCCGCGATCGTGGTCACCCCGGAGTCCCTTAGCGTGGGCCGCGCGACGATCGAGCGCACACACATCGGCGAGGTTCAGGGTTTCCGCGGAGAAGACGCAACGTACCAGCGCGGCCGGGGCCTCAACGGCACGGCGTTCATGTGCCTCCGTGGGTGGATCGACCCGGTGGTGCGCGTGGAGGTCACAGACGAGCGCGACATCACGCCCTACTGGCTGACGGCCACCCGGCGTCCTGAGGAACTCGTTGCCGCGCTCCGCGGGCGCGAGAGCTAGCCCTCGCAGTCACGGCAGTAGAGCAATCCGCCCTTTTCCTTGGCCACCTGGGAACGGTGGCGCACCAGGAAACACGAGGCGCAGGTGAACTCGTCGGCTTGGGCGGGCAGGACCCGCACCAGCAGCTCTTCGCCGGAGAGGTCCGCCCCGGGCAGCTCGTAGCTGTCGGCGGTCTCCGCCTCGTCCTCGTCGACCACAGCGGACTGCTTGTCCGTGCGGCGGCCTTTCAGCTCCTCGATGGAGTCTTCGCGGGTTTCTTCCTCATTCTTGCGCGGCGCATCGTAGTCGGTCGCCATAGTCTCTCAATCACACTCCCGTGTTTAGCAGCTGTGGATCCGCACCATCCCCCGCCCGCTCAAGGATCGGGATGCGGGAGGTGGACTGGCGCGTGGTCCGGGATGGTCCGGCGAGCCCGGCGCATCCGGTCCCCAAGGTACCGCGGTGTACAACGCCGCAACGGGCCCGTTTGCGCCCGTGACGCACAGATTGTTCACCATGGGGGCCAAAAAATCCAATCGCTCCGGATGGCGAGCTGCGACCGCGCGACACGGTGCCTTCGGGAGCCGCCTACCGATCCACGCCACACCAAGGCATATCGTAGGAAAACAACGGTCTCGATGGCAGAGTGCCCACAGAGAACGTGACGGTTTTGCGGAGGGATTTCATGCGGGAACTCAGGCTGGTGGGTGTCCACGAGGACGGCGAGCACCTGCTGTTGGGCAGTGACGACGGCTCGAGCTTTACGTTGCGCCTCGACGAGGCGTTGCGCGCCGCGACGACACGACCCATCGGGCGACCGGCGGCTGCGCAGGCGGACCAGGCGGCAACGCTGTCCCCGCGCGAAATCCAGGCACGGATCCGCTCCGGATCAACCGCCGAAGAGGTCGCCGAGCAGTTCGGCGTCCCGCTGGCCAATGTCCTGCGCTACGAGGGTCCCGTCCGGGCCGAGCGAGACCACATAGCCCGTCAGGCGCGCGCCGTCGAGGTCTCCGGACCCCAGGCCAATGACGTATACCGCTCGGCCTTCGGTGAGGAGCCGGCCAGCCTGGGCGAGATGGTAGACGTCCGCCTCAACAACTTCGGCGTCGACCCGGCCGCGGTGGAGTGGGACGCGTGGCGGCGCTCCGACGGTTCGTGGGACGTCGAGGCCCGCTTCGAGGTCGCCGCGGCCAACCAGCGTTCGAATATCGGGGAAGAGCCTCCCGCGAAGTGGGTCTACCACCCCGTGCGCAAGTCGCTTGTGAACTCCAACCGCTGGGCCCAGGTGCTCAGTGAGCTGGAGCCGATGGACACGCCCGTCGCCGGCCGCCGGTTGACGGCAGTCGCCGACCGCCCCTTCGACTTCGAGACGGACGCCGACGCCGCCCAGAACGCCGCCGAGGCCGACGCCGAGGCCGGCGCGGCGTCGAACCGCGACCGGGAACGCGACGATTTCCTCGATATTCTACGGTCCCGCCGCGGACAGCGCCTCGGAACCGACGAGGAAGGGGATGACGCCTTGGCCGAAATGCTGACCAAGGGTTCCATTCCCGCGGCCCACCCGCGCGATGAGGAGTTTTTCGACGCATCGGAGGCCCGGCGGTTGGGCATGGTCCCGGAAGCCAATGTGGACGACGACGACATCCCGCATCTCCACGACGGCGTCAGCACGCAGACCAGTGAATTCTCCGTGGTTCCCGGCCTCCGGGCCATGCGCTTCGACCACGATCAGGACGATGCCGAGGGTTCCGACGAAGCGACGAAGGCAACCGACGACGAGTCACAGCCGCGCAAGGCGAAGCAGAAGCGCTCCTCGGTGCCCAGCTGGGACGAAATCGTCTTCGGGCGCAAGAACGACTAGCTAACCGTCCGTCAGGGCGAGGCCAGGGTCAGCAGCGGCACTTCGCGTTCAGCCCGGGTCAGCGACCCGTGTTGTCCGACCATGGCGAAGGCCTGCGGAGCCACGCGCCTCCCGTCGAAGAAGGCCATCGGCTGGGCCGGCAGGACGATCACGTCCCCGATGCGCGGCAACACCGACTCGTCGACGACCCCGAACAAGCCGTGGTCGACGGCCTCGTCGCGCGTCAGGACCCACGCCTTCGTCCCGAACGCGGCCCTCCAGCTTGCGACGAGCCGGTCTCGGGTGCCGGCCGGAGCGTCCGGATCCACGTGCAATTGCACGGCGCGGGGCTCCCCCGCGGTCAGGTCCACGCCTTCGACGAGTTCCGGGAAGGCCGAGTAGTCGTACCTTTGGGCTTCGGGCACGTCGACCATTCCGTGGTCCGCGGTGAGCAGCAGTAGGGTGCCCGGCGGCAATCGGCCCGCCAGCGTCCGCATGGCCGCGTCCAGCTCCTCGAGCTCTTCGCCCCACTGCCTCGACGAGCTACCGTAGCGGTGGCCGGCCTTGTCCAGCTCGTTCCAATAGCAGTACATCAGGATGCGCTCGTGGCGGGCCAGGGTTTCCGAAGCCTCCCGCACGCGTGCCTGGGCGCTTCGCGCCGGCCGGAATTCGCCCCCGCGCAGGGCCGCCGCGGTCAGTGAGCTGTCGGCGAACTGCGGAAGACTCACGGTGGAGACGTGCACGTGTTCGGCGGCCGCCTCGAGCACCGTGCGGTGCGGCTGCCACGATGCGGGGTCCAGGTCCGTCGGCCAACCGCCCAGCATGTTGACCGTGCGCCGCCGGGCCGGGTCGACGGCGTCGTATCCCACGATCCCGTGGCGCCCCGGGGGCAGCCCGGTGCCTAGGCTGGCCAGCGAGGCCGCCGTCGTCGTCGGAAAGGCCGCGTCGAGCGTGGCCGCCCCCTTCATCCGCTGGCGCAGGAACGGCGCGTGTCCCCCGCGGGAGGCGAGCAGTGACTTGCCGAGTCCGTCCGCCATGACAATGCAGACGCGACGGGCCTCCGGCAGGCCCAGGACGTTGGTGTACCCCGGCACGCCGAGCACGGCGGCGGCGCTGGGCAACAGTTCGGCGAGGCTCGCGCTCCCGTAGCGCGGCGCCGCGGGCAGGGGCTGGGGCGGGACGGGGCCGTTTGCGCTGGTCAAACCCGTTAGGCCTGGTGGTGTCCGCGGACGAACCGGCCGCCAACCCAACCGGTGCGATTCTCGACGCTGGGCAGCGGTCGCTGGGCGAGCGACGCGGCGGTGTTGAGCTTGCGCAGCACGCGGGCGAACTTCCGTGCGTCCTCCACGGCCTGCTTGCCGTCGGCTTCGGCGCTGACCCGCAGGATCAGGTCCTCCTCCTGCATGGTGCCCGTGTAGCCGTGGTCGGCCTCGCACTGCGGGTCTTCGCAGCCGGCAGGCGTGAGGTCCACCCGCTGGCCGCCCGACCAGGCGATACCCAGCGTCAGTTCGCGCACGGCGTCGCCGGAACGGTAGTCCTGCGGTTGCTGGTAGACGTAGCTGAGCACCACGGAGCCGATTTTGGGGACCGCGACGGTCTCCGTCGAGACCTGGGCCATCGCCTTGTCGCCGCGCTCGTCGAGTTGCTGGTCGTCGACGTGGACCACGACCATGACCTCGTCCGTCAGGACCAGCGCCGTCACATGCCGATGCACCTCGTTGTGCTCGATATGCGTCTCGAGGTGGATCAGGTGCGCCACCGGCTCCATGCTGTCCAGTGCGTCATCGACCACGTCCGCCACCAGCCGGGGGTAGAAGCCCGCCCGCTCCAGTGCGCTGTTCAGGTCGCGGCCGGCGGCCGAGCTTCGGGAGATCATGGGGCAAGTCTACCGGTGGTCCCTACCGGGACATCGCCCGCCGGGCGCTGTCCGTGCGCTGGTCCGGGTTGCCCAACCTGACGTCGGCGGACAGGACCGTGACGCCGCGGACGGAAACCAGCACGGGATTGAATTCCAGCAGCGCCACGGCCGGATGATCGTCCTTGAGCGTGGCCACGCGGTTCAGCAGGTCCTCGAGGCTGCGCACGTCCACGGCAGGGAGACCCTGGTAGCCGAAAAGCTTCCGCGAGGCCCTCGGCGAACGCACCAATTCGGCAAGGTCCGTGTTGGTCAGCGGCGGGATGGCGTGTGCCCAATCGTCCAGCAGGTTGACCGCGTCGCCGGCCAATCCGAAGGACAGCAGTGGGCCCAGCAAAGGGTCCTCCAGTGCCCGGACCACGCACCCCTGGCCGGACGGCGCCATGGCCTGCAACTCGAGGCGCTCCGCGCCGAAGGGGCGCAGCATCTCCCGCATGTGCCGGATGTTCCCGCGCAGGGAATCGGCATCGAAGATGTTCAGCCGGACGCCGCCGAGGTCCAGCCGGTGGCGGAGGTTCTCGTCGGTGGCCTTGAGCGCCACCGGCCAGCCGAGCCGTTCGGCCGCCGCCACGGCCTCGTCGTCGGACTCGAACGCCACCGATTCGAGCACATCGATCCCGTAGCAGCCCAGAAGCTCGGCGGTCTCCGCGCTCCCCAGCCGCAGCAGTTCCGTCCCGCCGACCCGTCGGAGGTGCGACTCGACCAACCGCTCGGCGCGGTCCCGATCGATGCCTTCGGCTGCCAGCGGCTCGCCGAAGTCACGCCGGGTCCACTCCGAATAGCGCACGACGGCGGCCAGCGCGGACACGGCGCGGCCGGGGCTGGAGAATCCCGGCAGCCCGGCCAACAGGCCATCAGTGGGAACGGCCGGATCCACGACGCCGGCGAAGGAGACGATCACGGGCTTGCCCGTTTCCAGCGCGCAGTCTTTGATGACGGAGGACATCGCCTCGACCGTGAGTCCGCGAGACGGCAATAGCGCCACCACCGCGGCATGCGTGCCGGGGTCGGCGAGTGCCCGCAGAAGCGCGTCCCGCAGGCGGGGCAGGGCCTTGGACTGCCCGTCATCGAGGGCCAGTCCGTCCTCCTGCGTGGCGACCGTCAGTCCGTGCTGGATGGCACTGTCCGCCACGACGCGGGCGAGGGCGTCGGAGTTGGAGACGACGGCGAGGCCCGCGCCGCCGGGCAGCGGCTGGCTGGCGACGATCTGGGCGACGTCCATCAGCTCCCCGTTGGTCGTCACCCGGATGACGCCGGATTGGCGGAGCATCGCGTCGACCGCTCCGTGCGGCGCCTGGGTGGTGCGGACGGCATGCCCGGGTGGTAGCCGCAGGCCCATCACGTCCGACTTGGCGACGATCACCGGTTTGCTGCGCGACAGGCGCCGCGCGATCCGCGAGAACTTGCGCGGGTTGCCGAAACTCTCCAGGTACAGTCCCACGGCGGACGTGTTCGGGTCGTCTTCCCAGTACTGCATGGCGTCGTTCCCGGAGACGTCGGCCCGGTTGCCCGCGGAGACGATGCTGGAGACCCCGACGCCCCTGCGACTCGCCGCGGCATACAGCAGCACCCCGATGGCCGCGGACTGGCTAAACAGGCCGAGGGTTCCCCGCAGGGGCATCTCTGGGGCCATGGACGCGTTGAGGTTGACTTCCGGATCGGTGTTGACGACGCCGAGCGAGGCCGGACCGATCAGCCGCATCCCGTTGCTTCGGGCCAGCTGCACGAGTTCGCGCTGGCTTCGAAGTCCGTCCCCGCCGTCGTTCGAGAACCCGCCGGTGACCACCAACAGGCCCCGGACGCCGTTGGCGGCGCAGTCTTCCACGACGCCACGCAATTCCTTGCGGGGAACGGCGACGACCGCGAGATCGACCGCCCCGGGGACGTCGGCGAGACTCGCGTGGGAGATCATGCCGGCCAGTTCCAGGGCCTCCGGGTTGATGCCGTAGACGGCGCCCCGGTAGCCGCCCTCGATGATGTTCTCCAGCAGCGTGTACCCGACCGAGCCCCACTCCCTGCTGGCGCCGATGACGGCGACCGACCCCGGCGCCAGCAGGTCCGCGAGGCTGCGGGCCTCCGCGCGGTGTTCCCGCGCCTCCATCACGGCGCGCGACTTGTCGGTCGGGTCGATGGGGAATTCCAGCATGACGACGCCGTCGTCGAACTTGCGCTTGACCTCGTAGCCCGCCTCCGCGAACACGGTCAGCATCTTGCGGTTCTCGGGCAGGACCTCGGCGCTGAAGCGTTCGATGCCGTGCTCCCGGGCGGCGGCCGCGAGGTGCTCGAGCAGGATGGACCCGACGCCCTTGCCCTGGGACGCGTCGGCGATGTTGAACGCGACCTCGGCGTCCTGCGGATCGTCGAGGCGGTCGTAGCGTCCGACGCCGATGATGGCGCCACCGCGCACCACGACCAGCGCCACCCGGTCACGGTGGTCGACGCGGGTGAACCGCTCGAGTTCGCGCGGGGTCAGCTTGGACTTGTACGTGAAGAACCGCAGGTACACCGAGGCCTCGGACTGGCTGGTGTGCAACCGCTGCAGCGCGTCGGAGTCGTCGACGGAAATCGGCCTCAGGTGGGCCGTCGATCCGTCCCGGAGCACGACATCGGCTTCCCAATGGGCCGGATATTCCCCGATTTCACGCTGCTCCACCATAGGCTTAGCCTACGGCCTGCGTTGCCGAGGACAAGAAGGAAAAGAGGACCCGGACACAACATGGCCCGTCGGACGACTCCCGCACCCCCGGAAGACTTCACCGAGAACATCGTCGACATCGACGTGACCTCCGAGATGGAGGGTTCCTTCCTGGAGTACGCCTACTCGGTGATCTACTCGCGTGCCCTTCCGGACGCCCGCGACGGCCTCAAGCCCGTCCAGCGGCGCATCCTCTACATGATGACGGACATGGGCCTGCGCCCGGACCGCGGCCACGTCAAGAGCGCGCGCGTCGTCGGCGAGGTGATGGGGAAGCTGCACCCGCACGGCGACACTGCGATCTACGACGCCATGGTGCGCATGGCCCAGGGATTCGCGCTGCGGCTGCCCCTGATCGACGGGCACGGGAACTTCGGCTCACTCGACGACGGCCCCGCGGCTCCGCGCTACACGGAGGCGCGGATGGCGGCGCCGGCCGTGGCGATGACGGACTTCCTCGACGAGGACGTCGTGGACTTCATCCCGAACTACGACAACCAGCTCCTCCAGCCGGAGGTTCTCCCGGCGGCCTTCCCGAACCTCCTGGTCAACGGGACCACCGGCATCGCCGTGGGCATGGCGACCAACATGGCTCCGCACAACCTCGGCGAGGTGGTCGCCGCGGCTCGCCACCTCGTGGACAATCCGGACGCGACGCTTCAGGACGTCATGCGGTTCGTGCCGGGGCCGGACCTCCCCAGCGGCGGCCGGATCGTCGGCCTCGACGGGATCGCGGACGCCTACGCCACCGGGCGCGGATCCTTCAAGACCCGCGCCAAGGTCGAGCTCGAGCAGATCAGCGCGCGGCGCAGCGGCCTGGTCGTCACCGAACTGCCGTACATGGTGGGCCCGGAAAAGGTGATCGAGAAGATCAAGGACGCCGTCACCGCCAAGAAGCTGCTCGGTGTCGCCGACGTCATCGACCTCACGGACCGCACCCACGGCATGCGCCTGGTGATCGAGCTCAAGAACGGCTTCAACCCCAACGCCGTGCTGCAGCAGCTCTACAAGTTCACGCCGATGGAGGACTCGTTCGGCATCAACAACGTCGCCCTCGTGGACGGGCAGCCCCGGACCCTGGGCCTGCTCGAGCTGCTGCAGGTGTATGTGGGGCACCGTCTCGAGGTGGTCCGGCGCCGGACCACCTACCGGTTGGGCCGCAAGCGGGACCGGCTCCACCTCGTGGAGGGCCTCCTCGTGGCAATCGTCGACATCGACGAAGTCATCCAAATCATCCGCACCTCGGAGGAGACCGCGTCCGCGCGGCAGAGGCTGATGGCCGTCTACGACCTGTCCGAGATCCAGGCCAACCACATCCTCGAACTCCGCCTGCGCCAGCTGACGAAGTACTCGCGGATCGAGCTCGAGAAGGAGCAGGACGAACTCAAGCGCGAGATCGAGCACCTCGAGTCGATCCTGGGCTCGGATTCCCTCCTGCGCGAGGTCGTATCCACCGAACTGGCCGACGCCGCCGAGCGCTTCGCGACCCCGCGCCGGACCGTCCTGCTCAAGGCCGAGGGCGCGACGCCGCTGAAGGGCACGGTGATGCCCACCCTCGAGGGCAAGGGCGCCAAGGCGCCGCTGTCCCTGGAAGTCGCCGACGACCCGTGCTGGGTGCTCCTGTCGAAGTCCGGCCAGCTAGCCAGGACGTCCGACCGCTCCCCGCTGCGCGACGACGGTCCCCGGGCCAAGCACGACGTCCTCGCCTCGCGCGTGGCCGCGACGGCCCGGGGCGAGCTCGGGGTCGTCACGTCCGCCGGCCGCATGCTGCGGCTTCAGGTGGTGGACATGCCGGCACTGCCCGCCACATCGGGCTTTCCGCAGTTGACCGGGGGCGTACCCGTGTCCGAATTCGTCCAGCTGGACCGCAAGGAATCCGTCGTCGCGCTGGTGCCCCTGGACGCCGTGTTCGCCCTCGGGACCGAACAGGGAATCGTCAAGCGGGTGACGCCGGAATATCCGCTGAACCGCGACGAGTGGGAAGCCATCGCCCTCAAGCCGAAGGACCGGGTCGTGGGAGCGGGCGTCCCGGCGGACGGGGACGATTTGGTATTCATCTCAGCCCAGGCGCGACTGCTGCGTTTCCCGGCGGCCGGGGTGCGCCCGCAGGGTCGCGGCGCCGGCGGGATGGCCGGCATCAAACTGGCCGCGGACGATTCCGTGGTGTTCTTCGGCGTGGCCCCGGGCGCGGATCCCGCCGCCGTCGTCGTGACCATCGCGACCGCCGCCGGCACGTTGCCCGGCACAGGTTCCGGAACCGTGAAGGTCACGGCGCTCGAGGAGTACCCGGTCAAGGGACGCGCCACCGGCGGCGTTCGGGCCCACCGGTTCCTCAAGGGCGAGGACTCGCTGGTCCTCGCCTGGGCGGGGCACGGTCCCGCGAAGGCCGCGTCCGCGGCCGGTGTTGCCCGCTCCTTGCCCACCGAGCACGGGCGCCGCGACGGCTCCGGCGTGCCACTGGCGCAGACGGTCGAGGCACTCGGCGGATCGCTGTTGGCCGACGGCCCGGCCGCCGAACCTTCCGCCGGCTCCGTGCCGGAGTTGCCGATCCATCCGGAGTTGCCCACGGAGCCGGCCGCCCGCGCGCCCCTGGCCGCGCCGATTGCGGATTCGTTGCCGTTCTCCGACGGTGACGTCGTCGAGGTCGATCCCACCGGAACGACGTCGGTGCCTCCCCGCTGACCGCGCCCTAGCGGTGCCCTGCCGCGTGGGGCGGGCCCAATCGCAGAACGTCGTCGGCGGTGGCCTCGAGGCGTGCATCGTGGGTCACGAGGACCACGGCCTTCTCCGGCAGGCCCGCCCGCAGGTCCGCCACGAGTTCCCCTGCCTCGTCCTCGCCCAGGTGGGCGGTCGGCTCGTCCAGCAGCAGGACGTCCGCCCGGGCGACGAGCGCGCGCGCGACGGCCAGCCTTTGGCGTTGGCCTCCGGAGAGCCGGTGCCCTCCGGGGCCGATCCGCGTCTCCAGGCCGCGCGGGGTTCCCGCGAGCCAATCCCCCAGTCCCACTGCGCGCACCGCGTCGGCGAGTTCGGCGTCGGTCGGCTGGTCGTCGAGGTCGCGTCCGAGGCAGAGGTTCCGGCGCACGGTCGAGTCGAAGAGGTGTCCCTCCTGCGGGCACCAGGCGATGCGGCCCAGGTCCGCAAGAGCCGCCCCGCGCCACGCCCCGCCGCCGGTTCGCGCCTCCAACCGCCCGGAGCGGGGCTCCAGGGCACCCAAAAGCACGGCAAGCAGCGTGGACTTCCCCGCGCCAGAAGGCCCCGTGACCGCGACCCACTGCCCGGGGCCTACCGCCAGGTCGGCTCCGACCACCACATCCGGTCCGGCGCCCCAGCCGGCGCTGACGCCGCGGAGCCGGATGGAAAGACGATTGTCCGGTTCCGCGGTGTGCGGGGCGGGAGGCCGGAGCGCGCGTTCGGCGGCCATGCCGCCCAGGTTGTTATGCAGGCGCCGCAGACCGTCGTCGAGCTGGGGAATCCGCTGGACCGCCGCCGAGGCGTCCGTTATCGGTTCGGCGAGCGCCAGCATCAGCAGGCCCCCGACGGCCGCGGCCTCTCCCGCGCCGCCCGCCGTCCCGGCCACCGCGAGCACGGCGGCCGCGGACGAGAGCAGGGCCGCGCCGGCCTGTCCGATCCCCGCACCCCACGCAGTCCGTCGCATGGCGAGCGTCGCCCCGGCGTCGTGGCTCGCAAACGACTCCGCGGCGGCGGATGCCACGCCGTTCGCGCGCAGGTCCCGCGCCGCGGCGAACAATGCGGGGACACGGTGTCCCAGCCAGATCCTGTGCCGTGCTGCCTCGATGGTCGCGCGGCGTTCGACGGCCAGCACAGCCGCGGGCAGCAACACCCATGCTCCGACACCGACGGACAGCGCGACCCACAGCGCGTCCGGTGCCCAGAGTCCGACGGCCAGGCCGATGGCGGCCCATGTCAGTACGCCGGCCGCCGGTGCGACGAGCACGCGCGGAACGGTGTCGCGGACCTCGTCGATCTCGGCGACGAGGTGCCCCAGCGCGGCGCCGGACCGTGTGATCCGGCCCCAGTGTTCGGGACGCGCGGCCAGCGCGTCCCACGTCCGTTCGCGCAGGGCGCCCGCCCACCACAGGACGGCGTCGTGCACGCGCAAACGCTCCACGTAGCGCAGGAGCGAGCGGCCGAGGCCGAACGCGCGGACACCCACAATCGCGACCATCAGGTGCAGTACATGGGGTTGGTGGCTGGCGCTAACGATCAGCCAACCGGAGATTCCGGTCAGCGCGGCCCCGGCGGCGAGTGCGAGGACCGCGAAGAGAATGCCGAGACCCAGGCCTCCCTTCCCCCAGGGCAGTGTGCGAAGGAGTGCCCAGTGGGCGAGACTCCGCCGTGGCCGGGACGGCGCGCGGGACGGCGAGGCGGGCTTCACGTCGGGCGCTGCGACGGGTTCCCGGACTGTGCCCGCGGACGCCGACGTACCGGTTTGGGATGTATCTGCTGTCATGACGCTGCCGCGTGGACCCCCGGCCGGGGCTGCGGCGAGTTGCCGGGCAAGCTCGCGGTCATGGCTGGCAACGAGGATCCCGACGCTTCCGCGCAGACCGGACAAGGCCGCGCGAACCGCGTCCGCACTCACCGGATCGAGGTGGGCCGTCGGCTCGTCGGCAAGGAGCAGGACGACATCCGGCGCCGTCTCGATGCGCAGCAAGGCACGGGCCACGGCGACGCGGCGCAGCTCCCCGGGGCTGCAGTCCGTGGGGCGGCGTCCGCCCAGTGCGCCGGCATTGACCCGCTCCAGGACGACCGCACGCGTGGCCGGTGTGGAGCCGACCCCTGCGTGCAGGGCCAGTTCGGCGTCGACCGTCTCCTCGGAGAACACCGGGTGCTGCGGAACCCAGGCAATGCTCCCCCGGTCGATTCCCAGGCGTCCGGACACCCGTGGGGCATCGGCGCCATCGGCGTCCGCGATACCGGCAAGGACCCGCAGGATCGTGGTCTTGCCGGTGCCGCTCGGACCGTCGAGGACCGCGGCCGCGCCCGGTTCGAGTCGCAGCGACCAACCCGTCACCGTCGGGGTCGCGTTGCCCGCATGCGTGACCGTCAGGTGGCCGACGTCCAACACCGTTCCCGGTGCGGGGGCGACGGCCGGCGTCCGGACTCCCCGCGGGGCGTCCAACACGGCACGGCTGCGCTCGAGTGCCTTGACGCCGTCCTCGGATGCGTGGTGGGCTGATCCCAGCTCGCGCAGCGGGGCGAAGCAGTCGGGTGCGAGAATCAGGGCCAGGAGGCCGGCACCCAGCGCCATGTCCCCGTACACCAGGCGGAGACCGATGAACACGGCCACCACGGCGACCGAGATCGTCGCCACCAGTTCCAGCGCCAGCCCCGAAAGGAAGGCCGTGCGCAGGGTGCCCATTGTGGAGGCGCGGTAGTCCTCCGATACCCGGCGCAGCGCCGAGCCCTTGCCGTCCGCGCGGCGCAGACCGATGAGGGCCGGGAGTCCCTGGGCCAGTTCGAGCAGCTGGTTCGCCAACGCATCAAGACCGACGGCCGCCTGGTGCATGCGGTCCCGGGTGTGCAGGCCGATCAGCACCATGAAGATCGGGACGAGGGGCACCGTGAGCGCCACGATGAGCGCGGACACCCAATCCGCAGCCAGGATGCGCACCCCCAGCACCGGCGGAATGACCGCGGCGGCGACGAGTGCTGGCAGGTATTTGGAGTAGTAGTTGTCCAGCCCGTCCAGGCCGCGGCTCGCCAGTGCCGACAACGCACCGTGGCCGAGGCCGCATGCATCCGCCGGGCTGGTGGGCCCGTTTCCCGCGAGGGCGTCCGTGACCAGCTCGGCACGGAGCCGCTCCTTGGCGCCGAGTCCCGCGCGTGTTGCCGCGTGCGCCGTGGCCCATGCGCCGCCGGCGCGCAGCAGGGCACCGGCGACGCCGAGGACGAGCAGCCGGCGCGTATCGGCCCCTCCCCCGGCCGCCAGTTCGGCGATCGCCGTGGCGAGGGCGTCGGCCAGCAGCAGCATGCCGAGGGCCTTGACGGCGGCCCAGCCCGCCAGGACGGCCAGAGCGGCGCGGCCTCCGGTGCCGCCGGGAAGCGCGGGTTTCATGGCGTCCTAAACAATCGGGGTGACCCGGTGGGCTTCCGGGATGTGGGATTCGGTGATGCGCTTGCGGAAGACCCAGTAGGTCCACGCCTGGTAGGCGAGCACCACCGGGAGGGCGAACGCCGCGACGACGCTCATCACCCCGAGGGTGTACGGGGACGAGGAGGCGTTGGCGACGGTCAGGTTGAACGAATCGTCCAGGGTCGACGGCAACACGTCGGGGTAGGCGGCCGTGAAGATCGCCGCCACCGCCAGCACCAGGAACGTTCCCAACCCGATGAAGCAGCGTCCCTCGCGGCCGGCCCGCGACGCGCTCCAGGCGAAGGCGGCCGCGCCGAGGCCGAGCGCCAGCAGCAGGGCCGGGACGGTTTCGGCCGCGGGCACGACGACGGCGATCGCCCAGCCGGCCATGGGCAGCAGGCCCAGCGGCATCCACCGCACCAGCAGCCCCCGCGCCCGGGTCCGGATTCCGCCGTCGGTCTTGAGGGTTAGGAAGGCCAGCGCGTGGATGAGGCAGAACGCTACGACAGCCAGCCCACCGAGCACCGCGTAGCCGTTGAACCAGGCAAACGCCCCTCCGACCCGGTCGCCGTTCGCGTTCAGCGGCAGTCCCGTGGTGGTGAGGGCGAGCAGGGCTCCGACGCCGAAGGCGGCCACGAACGATCCCCCGGCGATGGCGGCGTCCCACAGGCCGCGGGCGCGCGCGGAGTGGGACTTGCCCCGGTATTCGAAGGCGACAGCCCGGAAGATCAATGCCAGGAGGACCAGCACCATGGGCACGTAAAGCGCGGCGAAAAGCGAGGCGTACCAGTGCGGGAACGCGGCGAACATGGCGCCGGCCGCGGTGATCAGCCACACCTCGTTGCCGTCCCAGACGGGACCGATGGTGTTGAGCAGGACGCGGCGCTGCCGGTCGTCCCGCGCGAAGGTCCGCATCAGCATTCCGACGCCGAGGTCGAAGCCCTCCAGGAAAAGGTAGCCGATCCACAGGACGGCAATCAGTGTGAACCACAGGGTGGGCAGGGAATCCATGGCGTGTCCTTTCTCGTGCCGGTTCAGTAGGCGAAGGCGAGCACGTCGCCGTCGTCCCGCCCGGCGTCGTGGTGTTCGGCGGGATCGAGTTCCGGCATCGCGGACGCCACGCCGCCGCGCACGTACCGAAAGAGCATGACGAGTTCGACCACGAGCAGGAGCGCGTAGACGAGGGTCAGAGCGATCAGCGAGAACAGCAGTTCCCCTGCGCCGACGCCCGGCGAGACAGACGCCGCCGTGTAGAGGAAGACCTGGTCGATGCCGTCGTAGGTGGGGTTGGGGACCACGGAGAACGGCTGGCGGCCCATCTCGGTGAAGATCCAGCCCGCGGAGTTGGCGCCGAAGGGTGCCAGGATGCCGACGACGGCGAGGCGGGAGATCCACTGGTTGTCCGGGACCGTGCCCTTGCGCGTCATCCACAACGCAACGGCCGCGGCGAACGCGGCCAGACCGCCGAACGTGATCATGAGCCGGAAGCCCCAGTAGGTGACCTCCATCAACGGGAGGTAGTTGATCTCCTGCCCGGCCAGTTCGCCGTAGATCTCCGGCTGGTCCGGGTAGTGGCTGCCGTACTTCTCCGCGTACTCCGGCAGCAGCGTGTTCACCCCGCGCACCTCGGTGGTGAAGTCGTCGTTGGCCAGGAACGAGAGCAGGCCGGGGATCTCGTAGACGCCGACGACGTCGTCGCACGTGGTGGCGCCGCCGCTGGTGAGGTCGCCTATGGCCAGCACGGAGAAGCCGGTGCCGTCGTGGCAGGCGGCCTCGGCCGCGGCCATCTTCATGGGCTGCTGCTCGAACATCAGCTGCGCCTGGGCGTGGCCGGTGATGCCGACGCCGGCGAAGGAGACCATCGCGACGACCGCCCCGATGCGTAGGGATTTGATCCACACGGCATGGTCGGTGGCGTCGCGGCCGGCACCCCAGCGGGGGTCCTCCCCCACCACCACACGGCCGGCGGTGTCCACGGTGTCGATCCCGGCAGTGCGGCGCTTGTGCAGGTGGTACCAGGAAATACCCAGCAGGAATCCCCCGGCGACGGAGAAGGCGCCGAAGATGGTGTGCGGGAAGGTCACCAAGGCGGTGTTGTTCGTGAACACTGCCCAGACGTCGTTCATCACGGCGCGCCCGTCGACGATCTCGACGCCGACCGGGTGCTGCATCCAGGAATTCGCCACCAGGATGAAGTAAGCGGAGAAGATCGTTGCCAGCGAGGCGCACCAGATGCAGAGCAGGTGGATCCGCCGTGGCAGGCGGTCCCACCCGAAGATCCACAGCCCCAGGAACGTCGACTCGACGAAGAAGGCCAACAGCGCCTCCATGGCCAGCGGCGCCCCGAACACGTCCCCGACGAACCGGCTGTACTCGCTCCAGGCCATGCCGAACTGGAATTCCTGGACGATGCCGGTGGCGACCCCCATCACGAAGTTGATGAGGAAGAGCTTGCCCCAGAACTTGGTCATCCGAAGGTACTCGGGCGCGCCGGTGCGGTGCCAGACGGTCTGCAGCACCGCGACGGTCAGGCCGAGCCCGATGGTGAGGGGAACCATGAGGAAGTGGTACACGGTGGTGATCCCGAACTGCCACCGTGCTATTTCGAGCGGATCCATTGCTTCCCCTTCCCGCAGGGGCGGTGCTTCCGCCCCGTCGGCATATTTTCTACCGTTCGTAGAAGTACTTCTACGCTCGGTAGAATATCCTAAGTTCTACCGGATGTAGAAAATTGCCGGGAATCGGTGTAAATTAGGAACCGGAAGCGGTCCCGCCCCGGTAAGGGCCGCCCAGACGACCGGTGAAACCTTAAGGATCAGCATTGGCCACTCTCGGCGAACTCGAACGTTCGGTAATGGATTTGCTGTGGGACAGCGTGGAGGCCCGCACGGCCAACGATCTGCGCGACCTGCTGGCGCAGTCCACGGGCGATCTCGACGGCAAGGAACTCGCCGTTACCACGGTTCTCACCGTCCTTGCGCGGCTTGAGAAGAAGCACCTGGTCACCAGGGAACGCGACACACGACCGCACCGCTACCACGCCGTCACCAGCCGCGAGGAACACACGGTCGAACTCATGAACGAGGCACTGGGCACCGTGCTGGACCGCGAGGCCGTGTTGACCCGCTTCATCGGCGGGATTTCCGGCGACGAGGCAGCCGCCCTCCGTCGCATCCTGAACGGCAACCAGACCGCGTAGCCGGCCGGGACCACACCATGCGGCGCCCGTGCTAATCGCCTCCTATCTCCTCGCAGGCCTCGCCGTGATCTTGGCGTGGCCCGCCCCGGTATTGCTGTCACGGATGGCATGGACCTCGCGCTCCCCGTTTACCGCCCTTTTCCTCTGGCAGGCCATAGCCCTCGCCGGTGGGCTGTCCATGATCGGGGCAATGCTAGTGTGGGGCCTGGAACCGCTGGGCGCCAACCTCATAGCGGCCCTCGCCGGTCTCTGGCAGGTCCTCACCGCCGGCCCCTCCGCGCCTTCCCTGGAGCCGGTTCACGTTTTTGCCCTCAGCACCGCCCTGTTGCTCGGCTCGCATCTGGTCTTCACGCTGCTGTTGTCCACGTACCGCGTCGCCCGCCAGCGGCAGAGGCACCGCCGGCTGCTTGCCCTGCTCAGCGATCCCTCGCCCACCACGCCAGGCACCGTGGTCCTGGCCCACGGCGCTCCCGTGGCCTACTGCCTGCCAGGATTCAACGGTTCCCTGACGGTGCTTTCGCGGGGTCTCCTGGACGCCCTCGACGACGAGGGGCTGCGCGGGGTCATCGCCCACGAACGCGCGCACCTGGACCAGCGGCACGATTTGCTGGTACTCGCCTTCGAATCGTGGCACAACGCGCTGCCGTGGCTGCCCACCTCGCGCTTGGCGCGCGACGCGGTGCAGGAACTCATCGAGATGCTGGCCGACGACACCGCCTTGCGGCACGTCTCCGCCGATACGCTCCTGCGGTCCCTGGTTGCGGTCGCGTCCGGGACGAAGGTATCACCGGGCTCCGAATCGGGACTGCCCAGCGAGGAGCTTTCCTCGATGCGCCTCAAGCGCCTGCTGTCGCCCTCCGTGGGACCCCTGCCGCTGGCCGGCCGCGCCGCGGTGCTGGGCTCATCCGCACTGCTGATCGTCCTCCCGACCACGCTGCTGGTCGCACCCTGGCTGCTCGCCTAGCGACCCGGATGCCGGGCGCGGACTCGCTCAGGCGTCGATCTGTTCCCGGTCCAGTCGCTCGGCGCCCGAGACAATGAACTCCTTGCGCGGGGCAACGTCGCTGCCCATCAACAGATCGAAGACCTGCTCGGCGCGCTCCGCGTCCGCGATGTTGACCCGCCTGAGCGTACGGTGCCGCGGGTCCATGGTGGTCTCGGCCAACTGCCCGGCATCCATCTCACCCAGACCCTTGTAGCGCTGGATGGGCTCCTTGTGCTTCTTCCCGGATGCCTCCAGTGCCTTCAGCACCCGCGTCAACTCGGCGTCGGAGTAGGTGTAGACCATCTCGTTCTGCTTCGCGCCCGGGTTGATCACCTCGACGCGGTGGAGCGGTGGAACGGCGGCATACACGCGGCCGTTCTCCACCATGGGACGCATGTAGCGGAAGAAGAGGGTCAGCAGGAGCGTCCGGATGTGTGCGCCGTCGACATCCGCGTCCGTCATCAAAACCACCTTGCCGTAGCGGGCCGCCGAGAGGTCGAAGCTGCGCCCGGAACCCGCCCCCACCACCTGGATGAGCGCAGCGCACTCGGCGTTGGAGAGCATGTCCCCGACCGATGCCTTCTGCACGTTGAGGATCTTGCCGCGGATCGGCAGGAGCGCCTGGAAGTCCGAGGACCGGGCCAACTTGGCCGTCCCGAGCGCGCTGTCTCCCTCCACGATGAACAGCTCTGAGCGCGCAACGTCGTCGCTTCGGCAGTCCGCGAGCTTCGTGGGCAGCGAGGAGGTTTCCAGCGCGCTCTTGCGCCGCTGCGTCTCCTTGTGCACGCGCGCCGAAATGCGCGACTTCATCTCGCTGACGATCTTCTCGAGAAGTTGGGCCGACTGGGCCTTGTCCGCCCGCGCCGACGATCCCAGCCGCGCGGCCAGCTCCTTCTCGACGACTCGCGTGACAATCTGCCGGACCGCGGACGTACCGAGGATCTCCTTGGTCTGGCCCTCGAACTGCGGTTCGGCAAGTCGCACCGTCAGGACCGCCGTCATGCCGGCCATGACATCGTCCTTCTCGATCTTGTCGTTGCCCGCCCTCAGCTTGCGCGAGTTCGCCTCGACCGATTTGCGGAAGGTCTTCAGCAGCGCCTGCTCGAAGCCGGACTGGTGGGTGCCGCCCTTGGGCGTGGCGATGATGTTCACGTAGCTGCGCAGGGTCGTGTCGTAGCCGATCCCCCACCGCAGCGCGATATCCACCTCGCACACGCGCTCGACGTCCCTGATGTGGCTGCGTCCGTCGTCGTCGAAAACGGGGACCGATTCCTTGAAGGTGCCCGAACCCTGCAGCCGCCAGATGTCGGTGACCGAGGAGTCGTTGGCCAGGTAGTCGACGAACTCGGAAATGCCGCCGTCGTGGTGGAACGTCTCCTCCACCGGGCCGGCCTCGCCCGGCGTTCCGGGCAATCGCCGGTCGTCGCGGACATCGATCTTGAGCCCCGGCACCAGGAACGAGGTCTGCCGGGCGCGCGCCTGGAGTTCCTCGTGGGAGAACCGGGCGTCTTTCGTGAAGATCTGGCGGTCGGACCAGTAACGGATGCGCGTTCCCGTCACACCCCGCTTGGCCTTGCCCACGACATCCAGGACAGAGTTCTCCACAAACGCGGTGAACGGGGCATCCGGCTTGGCCTTGCCGGTGTCGGTGAAGCGCCCCGGTTCGCCCCTGCGGAACTGCATGCGGTAGGTCTTGCCACCACGGTCCACCTCGACGTCCAGCCGGGCCGACAGCGCGTTGACGACGCTCGCGCCGACGCCGTGGAGGCCTCCCGAGGCGGTGTACGACCCGCCGCCGAACTTCCCGCCCGCGTGGAGCTTCGTGAAGACGACCTCGACTCCGGAGAGCCCCGTCTTCGGTTCGGCGTCGACGGGGATGCCGCGGCCGTCGTCGTGGATTTCCACGGAGCCGTCCGGGTGCAGGATCACCTTGATATTCTGTCCGTGCCCGGCGAGTGCCTCGTCCACCGAGTTGTCGATGATCTCCCACAGGCAGTGCATGAGCCCGCGCGAGTCCGTCGATCCGATGTACATCCCCGGACGCTTCCGCACGGCCTCCAGGCCCTCGAGCACGGAGAGGTGCCGGGCGTTGTACTCAGAACTCGGTGCCACGCGCGTGCGCTCCTCGTCGTCGGGAAAATCTGACCGTCCCAAGGTTAGTCCGAAAATCCGCGCAACTCCGGTTCCCCCGCCGAGCGACGGGGCACCGGGATGCCAAAACGAGTCCGGGCCGTGATCCACTCGTGGCTACGCGGTGAGCGAAAGGGGGCGGAATATGCGATGGAATGTCGGCCCCGGCTGGTTGTATGGAGCGTACGAGAACTAAGGAGGTCGTCATGACGGCAACATCAGTGGCAACACGCGGACTTACTTCCCTGGATCGCTGCGACCGCTGCGGGGCACAGGCTTACGTTCGTGCGGTCTTGGGGACCTCGGGTGGAGAGCTTCTCTTCTGCGGACACCATGCCCGCGCGGTGGAGCCCAAACTCCGCCCCCTGACCGCCGAGTGGCAGGACGAAACGAACCGGCTGCACGAGAAGCCCTCGTACAGCGACGAGGACTAGTCCGCTCGGACAACGCGCAAACGTAAGGGGCGGGCCCCGGCGAATATCGCCGGGGCCCGCCCCTTTTGTCCGTCCATGCCGCCGCGTGCGCCGGACCAGTGGCCCGGCGCACCGGATTTAGTCCAGGTAGTCCCGCAGGACCTGGGACCGCGAGGGGTGGCGCAGCTTGGACATCGTCTTCGATTCGATCTGGCGGATGCGCTCGCGCGTCACGCCGTAGACCTTTCCTATTTCGTCTAACGTCTTCGGCTGCCCGTCCGTCAGGCCGAACCGCATGGCGACAACGCCGGCCTCCCGCTCGGACAACGTGTCCAGGACGGAGTGCAGCTGTTCCTGGAGCAGTGTGAAGCTAACGGCGTCGGCAGGGACAACTGCCTCGGAGTCCTCGATCAGGTCACCGAACTCGGAGTCCCCGTCCTCGCCCAACGGCGTATGCAGCGAAATGGGCTCGCGGCCGTACTTCTGCACCTCGACGACCTTTTCCGGAGTCATGTCCAGTTCCTGCGCCAGCTCGTCCGGGGTCGGCTCGCGGCCCAGATCCTGCAGCATCTGCCGCTGTACGCGCGCAAGCTTGTTGATGACCTCGACCATATGGACGGGGATGCGGATGGTGCGCGCCTGATCGGCCATGGCACGAGTGATGGCCTGGCGGATCCACCACGTCGCGTAGGTGGAGAATTTGAAACCCTTGGTGTAGTCGAACTTCTCGACCGCGCGGATCAGGCCTAGGTTTCCCTCCTGGATGAGGTCCAGGAAGAGCATGCCGCGTCCGGTGTAGCGCTTGGCCAGCGACACGACGAGCCGGAGGTTGGCCTCAAGCAGGTGGTTCTTGGCGATCTTGCCGTCGTGGACGACCTGCTCGAGGTCCCACTTCAGCCGCTTGTCCATCGAGTCGTCAGCGGTTTTCAGCTTCTCCGTGGCGAACAGGCCCGCCTCGATGCGCAAGGCCAGGTCGACTTCCTGCTCGGCGTTGAGCAGGGCGACCTTGCCGATTTGCTTCAGGTAGTCCTTGACGGGGTCGGCCGTGGCGCCGGCAACAAGGACCTGCTGCTGGGGGGCGTCGTCCTCGTCGGTCGTGATGATGAACCCGCGGGTCTCCTCCTCGGGCTCGGCGGCAGCCGGTGCCGGCGACTCCTCCGAGTCGGCGCCCTCTGCCGGGCTCTCGGCCGCGGGGGCCGATGCCTTCGAGGGCCGCTTGTCCGCGGCGGCGCCTTCGGCCGGCGAGCCTCCGGCTGCTGCTGCCGCCTCCTTCGCGGCCTTGTTGCGGGCACGCGTCCTCGCGGACTTCTGCTGCGTTGTTTCCACGGCGGCGCCGTCGACGTCGGCCGCAGGCGCGGTGCCCGGACGTTCTGCTGCCTTGGAGCTCGAATCGGAAGCTGGCACGAAATACCTTTCTCACGGATGTCCGCGGTGCAACCACACGGGTAACACCACTATGACCCTGTCAAGTCCGGGTACCGTCACACGACGGTTCGGATGCAGGGTCTCGTAACCTCAACGCCTGCAGCCGACCTATTTGTTCCCACCCCCGCGGGGGCTGAACCGGAATCCGCCGGAGCGGCCCAAGGACACGGACCCAACCGGGTCTGCGACTTACAGTCTCTCACGTTTCCCGGCCAGGCATGGCACCCGGACCCGTGCCGCGCCTCCACGCCGTCGCGGGATCCCGGGCCCACCGGGGAAGCCGCCCCTGATCCAGAAACGTCTTCAGCTTCCCGGCCAGCGCATAGGCGGGGTTGGCCGCGAGGCATCCGTCCAGCAGCGCCGCCGCGGCGCTGCTGCGCCCCCTGGCCCATTCGATCCACCCGAGCACGCACAGCAGGGCGCAACGATCCTCCCCGTCCGCGGCGGCGACGAGCTCCGCACCGATGTTCCAGAGTCGGTCCAGGCGGTCCCAGTCCGGCGCAGACTCGGCGCTGCCCAGCAACACTTCGGCCAGTTGGCGCGGAGCCTCCCCTCCCGCGTCGAGTTCCCCGGCGACGGCGATCCCGTCCGCGGTGGCTGTGGCGGCCGCGAAAGGCAGCACATCGCGCACGGAGTAATCGTGCAACCCCGCCAGCAGAATCCCCGTCTCCAGCGGTTCCGACCGCAATCGCGCGAGCGCGTCCGCGGGTTCCCTCTCGATGGCCTCACACCACCGCCGAAGGAAACCCGTGGCGTCCGGAGCGCCCAGCACGCCACCCAGGATCGAACCCACCATGTCGCGGACCGTGGCAGCCGCCGGCCATGGAGACGACGGCGTGCCGTCCCAAAGGCGGGAGCCGGGGGCGCTCCCGGCGAATTGCAATTCGAGGTTGGCGTCCGAGAGCCAAATGCTCTCCAACGGGTGCCCCTGTTCGGGGCAGCACGATTCATCGGTGCAGTAGTGCGACCGCCAACCGTCCGGACCCACATGCCAGGCGTCCGGCACCGCGACGGATCGCGCCCCGAGCTCTTCCGCCACGGTCTTGACCACGCGCCGATGGGACGAACGCGTACGCCCGGCCAAGCGGGAGGCGGGCGAAGCCGAATAGGTCACCAGAAAAGCACCGGTGGCGTCCTGCATGTCCTCGAGGTATTCGCCGACCCTCACCGCGTGGGCACGCTCCTCGAAAGGCGAGGCGCCCCCGGGCGGCAGGTCGACCCGCAAGGCGGCAACGAGTTTGGAGCCCGACGTGATCAGAAGGACCAGGCTGTGCTCGGGGTGGAACCCCAGCATGTGGGGCACAAGAGCGAGAACGCCCTCTGCGTCGGCGACGGAAAGCTGGTTCGTTGAGGTGTCCATGGACCCACCCTCCGCCGGGAATCCCCCGCGGTGGGGCCCGACGTCGCGCGCTGTGGACAACGATCCCGGCTGTGTGGCCGGGCGAAACTGTGGAGGAGCTTCCGGCCGTCTCAGCGCTCTCGGCCGTCAAGACCCCGGTCTTTGCGCCGCCTCCTCGCAATCGCGTCGCGCCACCGCGGCACCACGATGCCGCGTTCTGCCATGCGGCTCCGCGCCTTGCGACGGGAGAGAACCATCCCGAGGGTCCCGAGCAGGAGGGGAACGAACTGGAAGGCCAGCGCCCACCGGAAGGCATCCAGGTTGTAGAGCTGCCCCGTGCCCCCCGCCGCCTCGTACCGGACGTCCAGGATAGCGCCCACCGCGTACACCGTCACCAAAGCGGCGAGGAAACCCCCGACGTTGACGAGTCCCGTGGCGGTTCCGGTGATGTTCGGCGGGTTGAAGGTCCGGGCAAAGTCGAAGCCGATCATCGATCCCGGGCCACCCAGGGCCACCAGCACGATCATGATGGCCAGAACCCACACCGGCGCCGGACCGGGCCACAACAGCACGGTTCCCCACGCGATGGCTACACCCGCGATGATGCCGAAGGCCAGCGTCGAGCGCCGCAGAGGATGCCGGGCCACGGCCCCGCCGAACAGCGGCCCCGCCACGAGGGCAACCACCACGAAAATAGACATCAACCCGGACGCCTGTGCCGGCGCGAGGCCTTGGCCCGAGACCAGGAACGGATAGCCCCAAGCCAGTAGGAAGACGTTGGTGCTGAACTGGGTGGAGAAGTGCGTCCAGAAGCCCAGCCGGGTTCCCGGCTCGCGCCACGCGCCGGCCAGCATGGCCAGGCTCTTGGGGCGCGCGCCGACATCCGGGCGAACAGCGGCGTCCGGCTGGTTGCGGACCATGATGACGGCCAGCGCGAACGAAAGGACCCCCAAGGCCGCGAGTGACAGGAAGGACGTGGTCCAGCCGCTGAGTCGCAGGAACGCCACGAAGGGAACAAGGCTGACGAGCTGCCCGAGTTGGCCGAGCATCCCGGTGAACTGGGTCAGCATCGGAACCCGGTAGCCGGAGAACCACGCCGGCAGGAGCCTCATGACCGACACGAAGGTCATGGCGTCGCCCGCACCCACGAAAAAACGTCCCACGATTCCGGCGGCCACCGAATCCGCGATGGCCAGCAAACCTTGGCCCACCACCATGAGAACCGCGCCGCCCGCGATCATGGTGCGCGGGCCGAGCCGATCCACCAGAACCCCGACCGGGATCTGCAGACCGGCGTAGACCACCAGCTGCACCACGCTGAACGCGGCCAGCACCGAGGCGGTCGCGCCAAAGCGCTCAGTCGCCTCCAGCCCGGCCACGCCGAAGCTGGTCCGTTGGGTCACGGCCGTCAGATAGGCGAAGACGGCCGCACCCCACACCCACCACGAAGCCGCGGTGTCCAATCCGCCGGTTCTGGCGGTCACCGCCCGGTCTCGTCGGAGGAGTCGCCGGCCTGCCCGATCAGGAAGGCCTCCGCGGCCGAAGCGAGGTCCTCGCCATCCGGCATGGCGTCATTGGGGTCCAGCAGAAGCGATCGCCGGTCGGCGTCGGGCACGTGCTCGTCGAAGCGCTCCTCGAACCTGGACACCATGCGGGAGATGTCCGGGGATCCGGCCACCTGTTCGTCGATCTGGCCCTCGACCCGCCGCGCGGATTCGCGGAGCCTGTCCGTGGGCAGGCCCAGTCCCAGCGCCGCGCCGAGGAACTCCAGTGCCGCCACGGCAGCCTGGGGGTACTCCGCCTCGGCGAGGTAGTGCGGAACGTGGATCGAGTAGCCGACGGCGTCGCGCCCGGCTTCGGCAAGCTTGATCTCAATAAGCTGGGATGCGGATGCGGGGAGTTCGGCCGTGGGGTTCCAGGTGGAGATGCCCTCGCCGAGGTCGGGTCGATTTCCATGGACGGTAACGCCGAGCCGACGCGTGTGCGGCACCGGCATGGGCACCGCAGTGAACGAGGCGCTCAGGCGCACGTTGAGCGCCTGAGCCAACCGGACGACGGCGGTGGCGAACCGTTCCCACTGCAGGTCGGGTTCGGGCCCCGCCAGCAACAGGAAATCCCTGCCCAGCCCGTCCGTCAAGCGGTACAACTCGATCCGCGGCGTCTGGTAGGCGGCAAAGTGGTCCCCCAGGAACGACACCTGCGGACGCCGCTCGCGGTAGTTGACGAGCTGGTCGGCGTCGAACGTCGCGACCAGTTGCGGCTCCAGAGCGTCCATGAGTTGGGACCTGACCTGCGCAACGGCTTGTCCGGCGTCGACCTGCCCATCGATCGCAACGATCAGGCCGAGGCCCTGAAGGCGGATGTCGTCAATGACGTCGTGGTTCAGCCTGACGAGGGACAGCGGATCAAGCATGGGCGTCTCCTTCCAGGTCTACGGACGGTCCGAAGGCGTTAACGGCGCGCGTGCCCGGTTTTCTTCCCCGGGTCGACTCCACTCTAATCCGTGGGCGCCCCCGGGGCGCCGTGGCCCGCCGCCGTGGGCGCCTGCGGCTACGATCGAAAGCACTGTTACGCCCGCTACATTCCGCCAACCGTGCCCGCCCGCCACCGCGGCCGGCGCACATTAAGGACAGGTTCCGTGATCAACGCCAGCGATCTCAAGCTGACCGCCGTTTCCGCCGACATCAAGCGGCTCGCCGCCGACGCGGTCGTCGTCGGCGTAGCCCAGGCTCCCCCGGGGTCCACCGCGGCGCGGCTGGTCTCCTCGCCGCTGACGGCGAACGAGACGTCCGCATTGGAGGCGTCGCTCTCCGCGCTCGGCGTCACCGGCGCGGCCGACAACGTGCGGCGGTTGCCCGCGACGGACGGCATCAGGGCCGACGTGCTGGTCCTGACCGGCCTCGGACGCGTGGACGGGGAGGTCGTTGAACACGAGGCGCTGCGGCGCGCGGCGGGCGCAGCGGCACGGGAATCGGGTGGACTGCGCAGGGTCGTGTTCGCCCTTCCTGCGCCCACGGTCGCTGCGGCCGCCGCCGTGGCCGAGGGCGCGGCCCTGGGCGCCTACGCCTTCGGCAACCACCGCTCCAGCGCAGTGGACGACGCGAAGCGGCCGCTCAGCGAGGCGGTCGTGGCGACGGCCGCCTCCGCGGACCGGGCCCTGCCCGCCTCGCTGAAGCGCGCGGCCATCGTGGGTCGCGCGGTCCGCGGCGTCCGCGACCTCGTGAACACCGCCCCCAACGTCCTCTACCCCGAGTCCTTCGCCCAGGCGGCACGCGATGCGGCCAAGCCACACCCCATCAAGGTCACCGTGCTGGACGAGAAGCGGCTGGAGAAGGACGGCTACGGCGGGCTGATCGGCGTGGGACGCGGCTCGGAGCGCCCGCCCCGCCTGGTCAAAGTCGACTACTCCCCCGCCAAATCCTCCGCCCACGTGGCCATCGTCGGCAAGGGCATCACCTTCGATACCGGCGGAATCTCACTGAAACCACCGGCAAACATGCACCACATGAAGTCGGACATGGCGGGCGCCGCCACGGCACTGCAGACCGTCCTCGCCATTGCGGAGCTCGGCCTGCCGGTCCGGGCCACCGCGTGGCTCTGCCTCGCCGAAAACATGCCCTCCGGCGCCGCGACCCGGCCCGGCGACGTCGTCACCATGTTCGGCGGCAAGACCGTGGAAATCCTGAACACCGATGCCGAGGGCCGTCTTGTCATGGCGGACGGCATCGTCGCGGCGGGACTGGAGAAGCCGGACGCGATCATCGACATCGCGACGCTCACGGGCGCCCAGCTGATTGCGCTCGGCAACCGAACGGCCGGCATCATGGGCGACGACGAAGTCCGCGACGCGCTCAAGTCGGCGGCCGACAGGTCGGGCGAATCCGCCTGGCCCATGCCGCTGCCGGAGGAACTGCGCCCGTCGATCGACTCGGAGGTCGCGGATCTCGCCAACATCGGCGAACGCCACGGCGGCATGATGACGGCCGCCGTCTTCCTCCGCGAGTTTGTCGGGGAAACCGACGGGCGACCCATCCCGTGGGCACACATCGACATCGCCGGGCCGTCCTTCAACAACGGCGCGGCGTACGGCTACACGCCGAAGAACGCCACCGGCTGCAGCCTGCGGACCCTGCTGGCCTACGCCGAGGAACTCGCGGACCGCTAGTCACGGCCCACGGGCCGCGTCACCGCCGGACGGGCGGCGGCGCGGCGGCGGGCCACGGTGAACGGCGTCACGTGGCGGCGATGGCCTCGTCACCTCGTGTGGCTCCGCACCAGCCATGGGGCTAAGGTAAACCTGAAACATCACCAGCATCACCGTCGCGGAGTACCCGCCGCGACGGAGCACCCAAAGGACGGCCGCCGCCACGCGACGGCCAAACACACGCGAGGGAGCGTTCACGTGGCCGATACGGCAACAACGCAAGAATTCGACGTCCTGATCCTCGGCGGCGGCAGCGCCGGCTACTCGACCGCTCTGCGGGCCGTGCAGCTGGGCTTCACCGTCGGCTTGGTGGAGAAGGCCAAGCTCGGCGGCACCTGCCTGCACTGGGGATGCATCCCCACGAAGGCGTTCCTGCACTCGGCCGAGCTGGCGGAGAACGCCCGCGAGGGGGCCAAGTACGGCATCAACACCACGCTCGAGTCCATCGACATGGCCGCCGTGCGCAAGTACAAGGACGGCGTCGTCGCCGGAAAGTACAAGGGCCTGACCGGTCTTCTGAAGATGAAGAAGATCTCGGTCATCGAGGGCAACGGCCGGCTCGTCGGCCAGGACACCATCGACGTGGACGGCGTTCAGTACAAGGGCAAGAACATCGTTCTGGCCACGGGTTCCTTCGCGAAGACCATGGGCATCGAGATCGGCGGCCGCATCTTGACCTCCACCGAGGCCCTGGAGCTGGACACCATCCCGAAGAGCGCGATCGTGCTCGGCGGCGGCGTGATCGGCGTGGAGTTCGCCTCCGTCTGGAAGTCCTTCGGCGTGGACGTCACAATCATCGAGGGCCTCCCCTCGCTGGTCCCGAACGAGGACCCCTCGATCATCAAGAACCTCGAGCGTGCGTTCAAGAAACGCGGCATCAAGTTCAACACCGGCACCTTCTTCGAGAAGGTCGAGCAGACCGACGACGCCGCCAAAGTCACCCTGGCCGACGGCAAGACGTTCGAGGCGGACATCGTCCTGGTGGCCGTGGGACGCGGCCCGGTCTCCGAGGGACTCGGCTACGAGGAGCAGGGAATCACGACGGACCGCGGGTTCGTCATCACCAACGAGCGCCAGCACACCGGCGTCGGAAACATCTATGCCATCGGCGACATCGTCCCCGGCGTCCAGCTGGCCCACCGCGGCTACCAGCACGGCATCTTCGTCGCCGAGGAGATCGCCGGCCAGAACCCGGTAGTCATCGAGGACATCAACATCCCGAAGGTCACCTTCTGCGAACCGGAGATCGCATCCGTGGGCTACTCCGAGCCCAAGGCCAAGGAGAAGTTCGGCGAGGACCAGGTCGAGGTACAGGAGTACAACCTCGCCGGCAACGGCAAGTCATCGATCCTGGGCACCTCCGGCATCATCAAGATGGTCCGCGTCAAGAACGGTCCGATCGTCGGCGTCCACGGCATCGGTGGGCGCATCGGCGAACAGATCGGCGAGGCCCAGCTGATCGTCAACTGGGAGGCCTACCCCGAGGACGTCGCGCAGCTGATCCACGCGCACCCGACGCAAAACGAATCCCTGGGCGAGACCGCGCTCGCCCTGGCGGGCAAGCCGCTCCACGGCTAGCTACCGGACACCCCGGTCCGCGCCTCCGCTGGCGCGGACCGGGGTGCACTAAGCTCGAAAGACGCCATATTGGGCCGCTCCGGCCGGCCGCCACATGAAGATACATAGTTTTGAAGGAGAACGGGGACGCCATGTCTGAAACCGTGAACTTGCCCGCCCTCGGTGAAAGTGTCACCGAAGGCACCGTGACGCGCTGGCTGAAGCAGGTCGGAGACCGCGTCGAGGTCGACGAGCCGCTGCTGGAGGTTTCGACCGACAAGGTCGACACCGAGATTCCGTCCCCCGTCGCCGGCGTCATCGAGGAAATCCTCGTCGCCGAGGACGAGACGGCCGACGTCGGGGCGCCGCTGGTGCGCATTGGCGACGGTTCGGGATCAGAATCGCCGTCCGAGGACGCCCCTGCCGAAGAGGTCCCCGCCGAGGAGACCGCTTCCGATTCCGAACCCGCCCAGGCCGAGGCGGAGGATGCCGCGGCCGAAAAGCCGGCAGCCGAGCCCTCCACCGAGAAGGAACCGGAGACGGAAGAGGCCGCGGCGCCCGCATCCGATTCCGGCGAGACCAGCGAGGTCACCCTTCCCGCGCTGGGCGAGAGTGTCACCGAGGGAACCGTGACGCGCTGGCTGAAGCAGGTCGGCGACGAGGTTGCCGTCGACGAGCCCCTGCTGGAAGTGTCCACGGACAAGGTCGATACCGAGATCCCCTCGCCCGTCGCGGGCACCCTGCAGGAGATCCGGGTGGGCGAGGACGAGACCGCAGAGGTCGGTTCCGTGCTCGCGGTGATCGGTTCCGGCGCGGCCCCCGCCGCCCAGCAAGACCCGAAACAGGACGCTCCCGCGGAGGAGGCACCGAAGCTGAAGGAGCCGAAGCAGGAGGCGCCTCGGGAAGAGGCTCCGGCAGCGGAGGCCGAGGCGCCGAATCAGGAAGCGCCCAAGCACGAAGCTCCCAAGGCCGAAGCCCCGAAGTCGGAGGCCGCCCCGGCGTCCGCCGCATCGGGCGACGGCTACGTCACCCCGCTGGTGCGCCGGCTCGCCTCGCAGAACGACATCGACCTGTCCACCGTGACGGGGACCGGGGTCGGCGGGCGCATCCGCAAGCAGGACGTGCTCGACGCCGTAGAGGCATCCTCCACGGCCCCGGCCGCCCCCGCCGCGCAGACGGGTTCCGCAGCGCCAGCCGCCGCGGCGCCGGCGAAGGCCGCCGCTCCCGCCTCCAACCTGCGGGGCACCGTTGAGAAGGCCCCGCGCATCCGTCAGGTCATCGCCCGCCGCATGCGCGAGTCGCTGGATGTCTCCACGCAGCTCACCCAGGTGCACGAGGTCGACATGACCCGCGTGGCCAAGCTGCGCACCAAGGCCAAGGACTCCTTCCAGGCGACCAACGGCACCAAGCTGACGTTCCTGCCGTTCATTGCCAAGGCCGTGGCGGAGGCGCTGAAGCAGCACCCGAAGCTCAACGCGTCCTACGACGAGTCCAGGCAGGAGATCACCTACTACGACGCCGAGCACCTGGCGATCGCCGTGGACACCGACAAGGGTCTCCTGGTTCCGGTCATCAACGACGCGGGCAGCCTCAACCTGGCCGGCATCGCCGGCAAGATCGCCGACGTCGCCGCGCGCACGCGCAGCAACAAGATCTCCCCCGACGAGCTCTCCGGTGGAACGTTCTCCATCACCAACATCGGCTCGGTCGGGGCGCTGTTCGACACGCCGATCATCAACCAGCCGCAGGTCGCGATCCTGGGAACCGGCGCCATCGTCAAGCGCGCCGTGGTGGTCACGGACGCCGACGGCGACGACACGATCGCCATCCGCCACATGATGTACCTGTCGCTCACGTACGATCACCGTCTGGTGGACGGGGCGGACGCGGGGCGCTTCCTGCAGTCTCTGCGGACGCGGCTCGAAGACGGGGCGTTCGAGGCCGACCTCGGCCTCTAGGCACCACACGGCGGCGCCCGCGGCCGGTCCCCAGGGATCGGCCGCGGGCGCTTTCCGCGTTGGCGCGTTCCGCCACCGCAACCCCAATAGACTGTTGACATGGACTTTCTTTTCACTCTGCTTCTGTTCCTCCACATTCTCGGTGCCGCCGCCATCGTCGGGGGCTGGCTCGCCCGCTTCAAGACGCCAACCGTCGGCCTCTGGCAGTGGATCGGGGCGCTGACGCAGCTCCTCACCGGCCTTTTGATGGTGGGGTTGCTGGAGATGCAGGACGGCGAGGTGAACAACGTCAAGGTCGCCGTCAAGCTCGTCCTCGCGCTCGTGGTCGCCGTGGCCGCGTTCCTCGGCCGGCGCAAGGTCAAGGCGGGCGACAAGGTACCGAAGGGATTGGCCCACGCGGTCGGCGGCATGGCACTGATCAACATCGCCGTGGCGGTCTTCTGGGGCTAGTCGCGGTCTTTCGGGGCCAACGGACCGCCACTGGCCGACGCGATGGGTGTCGCCCGTCCGGCCCGCCGTCCTAGGATGGCCAGTGGGCCGTCGACCGGGCGGCCGAAGAGCAACCATGGAGGAGTCACGATGGCTACAACTCGTACCGCGCGCACCGAATGGAGCGGGGATCTCACCGGCAGCGGCCGGACCACCTTCGAGACGTCCGGGATCGGCACCTTCGACGTGACCTGGAAGGCCCGTGCGGAACAGGCGGAGGGCAAGACGAGCCCCGAGGAACTGATCGCCGCCGCGCACGCCTCGTGCTTCTCGATGGCCTTCAGCAACATCCTCAAGGAGGCGGGCCACGTCGCCGACAGCATCCGCACCACCGCGGAGGTCGACTTCGACACCACCGACGGGCCGCTCGTCTCCGAAATCAGGCTGATAGTCGTCGCGACGGTCCCGGGAATCGACGAGGAGACCTTCCAGAAGAGCGCACAGGCTGCCAAGGAAGGCTGCCCGGTGTCGAAGGCGCTCGCGTCGGTCCCCAGCATCACCCTCGACGCGAAACTCGCCTCCTAGGAGGCAAAAAGGACCAGGAGCCCGCCTCCGGCCACGTGCCGGGACGGGCTCCTTCGCGTCGACTGTGCCGTTACGGCACGTCGGCGGCGGTCGTCGGCTGGACGTCCTGCGGGCGGGGCGGGAGCGGCGCCGGCTGCAGGGAACGGTATCCCGCGAGCCGCGGCGGCTGCTGGGTGGGAATCTCGCGGAGCATCTCCTTGAGCACGGCGACGCCCTGCTCCAGCTGGGGGTCCTCCCCGGCCGCGTAGGCGTGCGGCGGGTAGGGGACCTCGATGTCCGGATCGACCCCGCGGTTCTCCAGACCCCAGCCCACGCCCCCAACGAACCACGTCGCATACCGCGGCTGTGTCACCTTGGTGCCGTCGGCCAGGTCGAACAGGTTGTCGATCCCCACCACCCCGCCCCACGTGCGCATCCCGACCACCGGTCCGATGGCGCGCAGCTTTGCGACCTGAGTGATGATGTCTCCGTCGGAGCCAGCCCATTCGTCGGCGATGACCACCACCGGTCCGCGCGGGGCGCTGGAGGGGTAGGTGCCCGTGCGAGTTTCCCGGGCCATGGTCCATGCCGTCACCTTGCGCCCGATGAGCTCGGCGACGAGTTGCGAGGTATGCCCGCCGCGGTTGCGCCGGACGTCCACGATCAGCGCGTCGCGCTCGGTCTCGGTGTCCAGATCCCGATGCAGTTGGGCCCATCCGTGCGCCGCCATATCTGGGATGTGCAGATACCCGAACGCGTCCTGCGACGCCGTCCGGACGGTGCGCCGGTTTCCCGCGACCCAATTCTGGTAGCGCAGGCGCTGTTCGTCGCGCACGGGCACGACGGCGACGCGGCGCACCTCGCCCGGCCTGCGGCTGTCCGGTCCACCCTCGACGGTCAGCTCCACCGTGCGTCCCGCTGCGTCCCTGAGCAGGAGGTCCGGACCGCCGTCGTGCGGGGTCCGCTGCCCGTCGACGGCAAGTATGGCGTCACCGGCGCGCACCGCAACACCCGGTGCCGTCAACGGGGAGTACGCCTGCGGATCGGAGGTCTCCCCCTCCAGCACCTTGGCGATGCGCCAGACCCCGTCCACGCGCTCCAGGTCCGCACCGAGCAGACCCTGGCGCCCGGCCCCGGGCTCGGTGGCGGCGAACGGCGAGACGTAGGCGTGGGACGTGCCCAGCTCGCCGTGCATCTCCAACAGGATGTCGACGAGGTCGTCGTGGCTGCCCAGACGCGCGATGAGCGGCCGGTATTTCTCCGCGATACCGGGCCAGTCCAGCCCGGCCATGTCGGCGGTCCAGAAGAAGTCGCGCTGCAGCCGCCAGGCCTCGGTGAACGCCTGCTCCCAGACCTTGGCCGGATCGAGTTCCACACGGATGCGGTTCAGGTCCAGCGTGTGCGCATCGGGCGACGACGGGTCCAGCGAGCGGTCCACCGGCACGCTGCGCACCTGCTGCCCGTCGACGAACACGAGCCGGCGCTTGTCGCCGCTCACGCGGTATTGCTTCAGCCGGGGCACCAGGGTGTTGACGCTCCGGTCCGCATACGCGAAACGCTCGAGCCGCAGGGCGGGGGCCTCTGCGTCGGGACCGCGTCCGTCACCGGTCACGCCGGTGGACTCGTCGACCAGCCAGAGCAGCCCCTTCTCCACGGCCACGAGTCGGCTGTAGCGGCCCTGGGCCACCGGCACCGCAAACAGCCGCTGGCCGATCCCGTCTTCCACGACGACGGTCCTCGCCGGCCCGTCCGCGGCGCCTTCCGCAGCCGGCTTGGCGTCCACGGGTGCGGTTCCGCCCCGCGCGTCGTCCGGGCCCGCGTCCGCCGCGTACACGGACGGTCCGAACAAGCTGGGTGTGGCGTCGGACAGGGCGACCATGAACGGCTTGGTCGACGCCGGGAAGCTCAGGTCGAAACTATGGGTGTCGTACACCGGGTCGAAACTGCGCTCCGACAGGAACGCCAGGTAGCGGCCGTCGTGCGTGAACGACGGCGAGTGGTCGTGGAAGCGCGCATCCGTGACCTGGATGGATCCACGTTCCGGATCGGTGGTGGACGCCAGCATGATGCGGCTCCGGCCCTCGAACGCGGTCACGGGTTCGATCCACGCCAACCATCCGGAGTCCGGGGAAAAGCTCAGGTCAGTGATGCCGCCGAAATCGGTGGCGCACAGTTCCCGCCACTGCCCGCCATCGACGTCCAGCAGATAGGCCTCCCCGTATTCGGAGCCGATCGCCAGCCACCGGCCGTCCGGACTCGACTCCATGCTGCGCACCCGACCGCGGCAGGGCAGCTGGATCCGGCGGAGGCCGTCAGCCGGGACGGCTTCGCCGTCGTGTTCCGTCGGCGTGGTCGCGGACCGGCCGCCGTCGCCGTGTTCCCCCGCGCCGTCTCCCTCGTGGCCCTGTCCCTCGTCGCCGTCGCCGGAGGGGGCTTCGACATCTGGTACCCGCGCCGGTGCCGGCCTGCCGGCATCCGCGCCGGTGACCGCCATGGCGCTGACCGGTTGGGGCAGGACCCCGGCATCCTCGTCGTCGGCCGCGGCCAAGGTATCGGATCCATGGGGCTCCACCGGCTCGTGGCCCTCGGTGCCGCGGGACATCGCTCGGGCACCGGGCGCATCGGAGGCGCCGGGCGCGGAGTCGTCCTCGAGCGCGCTGGGGATGGGTCCGTGGGCGCCGAAGAAGGCGTCGGTCGCGACATCGCGAACGAACAGGGCTTCCTCCCCGCCGCGGTCCGCGATGTAGCCAACGTGTCCGCCGCCGAGCATCCGCCCCAAACGTCCGCGGACGCCCGGGGTCGCCTCGATGGCGTGCGACGGTCCGTCGCGGTGCTTAAGCAGGTGAAGCGTGCCGTGGGTTTCCACAACGCTCGCGACGCCCTCCCTGTCCGGGACGGCCGCGTTGAGGTGCCGCGCCGGAGCCAGCGCCTTCCGGCGCCGCCCATGGCCGGCGGATCCCAGCGCGATCTCCAGGCGGCGGGCCTCGCCGTCCAGAGTGTCCAAGACAAAAAGCCGACCGCGGTGCTCGTACACCACGCGCTCGCCGTCGCTGGAAAGGTGCCGCGCGTAGAACTGCTCGTGGTCCGTGTGCCGCCGCAGGTCCGAGCCGTCCGGGAACACGGAGTAGACATTCCCGTAGCCCTCGTGGTCCGAGAGGAACGCGATCCGCCCACCCACCCAGACCGGATCGCACAGGTTGCCGTCCAGTTCCGGGACGAGTCGCCCGAAATCTCCGCCGCCGTCGCGGTCTATCCAGATCTTGCCGGCGGCACCGCCCCGGTACCGCTTCCAGTACGCGGGTTCCCGGCTCAGCGCCGTGCCCAGGACAACAGGCCGGTCGTCGCCGACGCTGGGCCCCCAGACCACGGAGTCCACCGGACCGAGGGGCAGGATACGGGAGGGACCGCCGTCGAGCGGGAGCGCGCGCGCCCAGGTGTGCCGGCCGTCCGCCTGTCCGTGGGCGCTGACGGCCAGGACGTCGCCTTCGGGGGTGAAGCCACGCACACGCGTGCTGGGGTGTCCCCAGTGGGTGAGCTGGCGGTATCCCCCACCGTCGGTGCCTGCCGTGACGATCTCCGGGGCGCTGCCCTGCAGGACGCTCCAGACAAGGGCGGATCCGTCCGGGGTGAACCGCGGACCGCGCGCCGGCAGGCCCATCCCGGAAATGCGCCACGCGCGGGCGCCGGTCAGCGGGGCGATCCAGACGTCGTTTTCGGCGACGAACGTGACCAGGTCGTTGGCAATGTGCGGGTAGCGCAGATAGCTAGTGGGCTCCATTCTCCGATCCTATCCAGCCAGCGGCCGGCCTACGCGCCGCCGGTGTCCCGCACCACGCGGAAGATCATCCAACGCCCCTGGGACCTCCGCAGTTCCAGCACCACATGCTGCACCTTTTCCCGCGTCTCCGTGGCCACGGTACGGCCCTCCGCGTCGACGACGCGGTACGGCGACATGGTGCTGGTCGCCGCGACCTCCACCGTCCCGGACGCGGCTCCGGAACCGGGTTCGACGTCGGTCAGCTCGGTCACCAGCCCGTCGTACCGGATGCCGTCGGCCTCCAGCGCGCTAACGGTCTCGGAGTCGGCCGCCAGCGACGTTCCGTCGGGATGGTGGATCCGGCGCAGTGCCGCCCCGTCCGCGCGGGACAGCGCGGCGTCCCTCTGGGCGGCCAGCGCGACGGCGGCACGTGCCGGATCCTCCGGGACGCCCGGGGTCGTACCGGGTGACGGCGAGGCACGGACGGTGCCGGAGGCCGCGGCGTCACCCGCCGGAGGGGTCCCCGTTCCGGCAGCCGGCGACGCGGTCGGCGCCGGCCCTTCGCCGGACACCGTGCCCTCGGTGGGCCCCGGCCGGCCAACCCACCACGTCGCGGCGCCCGCCAGCAGGAGAAGAGTCACCGCCACGGCCACGCCCAGCCGGACCCCGAGACCGTTCGACGGCCGGGGACCGCCGCTCGCCTTCCGCACCCAGACCGGCGTGGGTGCCGCCCGGCGGCTTAAACGGGAGCGCCTGGTCACACGCTTCCCGCGGTCGGCCATCTGCGTCACCATGTGCCCCATGGCTTCCGGATGCACGGACTCCGTCAGCCCGACCGGTTCGGGGGCGGTCCCGCAGAACACGCGCCGGGCGACTTCCTCGGCCGAGGGCCGCAATGATTCGTCCTCCTGAAGGCAGTCCTCGAGGAGCCGCGCGAACTCGTCGGGAACGGTCGGATCCAGGCTGCCCAGCGGCGGGCGGTGAGGGGTGCTTGCGGCGGTGCGCCCCGTGAGCAGATACCAACCGACCGCGCCGATCGAAAAGACGTCCCGCGCCGGGTGGATCGATTTGTTGCCCTCGCCCGGATCCACCGGCGCGGAAAACCCGGGCGTACCGCCCGATGTTCCCGGGCGGCCCACGAGCGAGGCCAGACCGAGGTCCCCCAGCTTCGGCATGCCCTCGGAGGTGAACAGGATGTTGCCCGGGGCGACGTCGCCGTGGACGGCCCCGGCCCCGTGCAGCGCCGCGAGCGCCTGCGCCACCGGTGCGAGGATGGTGATGGCTTCCCCCAGCGGTACCGGCCCGCGGGCGGCCACCAGATCGGCCACCGAACCACCGGGCATGTATTCCATCAGGATGCCTGCTCCGCGCGACGTCTGCGCGGTTCCCTCGACGCCCACCAGATGCCGGTGTGCCATGCCGCGCAACACCTCCACTTCCCGAGCCAGGAGCTCCGCGGAACGGGTGCCGGTGCCCGTGCCGATTTTGAGGGCGAACAGCGCCCCCGTTCTCTCGCGGCGCACCTCGTAGACGCTCGCCGTGCCGCCGCGCCCGAGTTCGCGCTCCACGACATAGCCGTCGATGATCGGGGGCCGCTGGGTCACCGGTGTCGAGTCCATGGTTCATTTCTACCGGAGCCGCCGAAAGCCCGCAGAGGTTATCCACAACCGGGGGCCGTTCACGTAATTCGAACCTCCCGGCCCCGAAGCGTAACCTTGACGCCATGACCATCAACTTCCGGCGCGTTGGTTTCGCTCCCTCCTTCGTCGACTATGTGACGGGATGGGACCTCCAGCGTGCGATCCACGCGGAGGTGGCCGCCGGCACGAGCGAGCCACAGGTCCTGCTCCTCGAGCACGCGCCCGTCTACACGGCCGGTAAACGCACCGAGCCCGAGGACCTGCCGCTGGACGGCACGCCCGTGGTCGACGTGGACCGCGGCGGCAAGCTCACCTGGCACGGCCCGGGCCAGCTGGTCGGCTATCCGATTGTCGAGCTGGGCAACCGCGCGGGCATCCGCGACTACGTCAACCGCCTGGAGGAGGCGTTGATTCGCGTCGTGGCCGGATTCGGCATCGAAGCGGTCAGCGTCCAGGGCCGCTCCGGCGTGTGGGTCCTCGGCGACGGCGTCGCGCCGGACCGCAAGATCGCCGCCATCGGGATCCGCGTCGACCACGGCGTCACCATGCACGGCTTCGCCCTGAACTGCTCCAACGATCTGGCCCCGTACGGCCAGATCATCCCCTGCGGCATCACCGACGCCGGCGTCACCACGATCTCGGCCGAGGCCGGCAGGACCGTGGAGCCGTCCGATGTGCTCGACCGCGTCGAAGAGGAACTGGCGGCACAACTGCTGCCCGCCGTGAAGACAACAGCCACCGAAGGAGCCCTCTCATGACCCTCGCACCCGAAGGCCGCCGCATGCTGCGGATCGAACAGCGCAATTCCGCGACTCCCGTGGAGCGCAAGCCCGAGTGGATCAAGGCCAAGGTCGAGATCGGCCCCGAATACGTTGAATTGAAGAAGCTGGTCAAGTCCGAAGGCCTGCACACCGTCTGCGAGGAGGCGGGCTGCCCGAACATCTTCGAGTGCTGGGAGGACCGCGAGGCGACGTTCCTGATCGGCGGCTCCGAATGCACGCGCCGGTGCGACTTCTGCCAGATCGACACGGGAAAGCCGGCCGCCCTGGACCGCGCCGAGCCCTTCAAGGTCGCCATGAGCGTCAAGAAGATGGATCTGCGCTACGCCACCGTCACGGGCGTGGCGCGCGACGACCTCGAGGACGAGGGCACGTGGCTGTACGCGGAAACCGTCCGCCGCATCCACCAGCTGAACCCGGGGACCGGCGTCGAGCTGCTCATCCCGGACTTCTCCGGCAAGCCGGAGTACCTCGACGAGATCTGCGCGTCCGCCCCCGAGGTTTACGCACACAACGTCGAAACCGTGCCGCGGCTGTTCAAGAGCATCCGCCCGGCGTTCCGCTACGAACGCTCGCTCGACGTGCTGACGCAGGGCCGCAACAACGGCATGATCACCAAATCGAACCTCATCCTCGGCATGGGCGAGACCCTGGCGGAGGTTTCCGAGGCGATGCGCGACCTGCACGACGCCGGCTGCGACCTGCTGACCATCACCCAGTACCTGCGCCCCACCGAACGCCACCACCCGGTGGAGCGCTGGGTTAAGCCGCAGGAGTTCGTCGACCTGCAGAAGGAGGCCGAGGAAATCGGCTTCCTCGGCGTCATGAGCGGTCCGCTGGTGCGATCCTCCTACCGCGCCGGCCGCCTGTGGGCCGGGGCCATGCGAAAGAAGGGCCTGCCGATTCCGGAGGCACTGGCACACATCGAAAGCTCCGGCAGCACGCGCCAGGAAGCATCCAGCCTTCTCTCGGCACGCTGAGACGCCTCCATCGCGTAGAATCGACTCACTATGGCCAAGACCCCCGATAGCTCCCCAGTGGACGACGCGAAGCCCAAACGCAGGCTCTTTTCCCGCAAGCCCAAGGCCGACTCGGCCCCGAAGAAACCCGGTCGGCTGAAGCAGCTCGGCCAGGTCTTCCAGATGACCCGGCGCAACGATCCGAACGTTGTTTGGCTCATGCTGTTGGCCTTCCTGGGAACCGTCGCGGTGGGTCTGGTGATCGGCCTCCTGATCAACAACTGGATTACCCTGTTGCTGATCTCCATCCCGCTGGGTCTCCTTGCGGCGACCTTCATCCTCTCGCGCAGGGCGGAGAAGGCGGCGTTCGCGCAGCTCGAGGGCCGCCCTGGCGCGGCCGGCGCGTCGATGAGCGTGCTGCGCCGGGGCTGGATCCTGAAGGACCAGCCCGTGGCCGTGAGCCCGCGGACGCAGGACCTGGTGTTCCTCGCGATCGGGCGCGCCGGCGTCGTGCTTGTGGCCGAGGGTCCGACGGCGCGCGTGCGTCCCCTGGTGGATGCCGAACGCCGCCGCATGTCTCGCGTGCTCCCCAACGTTCCGATGCACGTGATCAACGCCGGCAGCGCCGAGGGGCAGACCGCCCTGGGCGACGTCGCCAAGAAGATGAAAAAGCTGCCGAAGGCGCTCAACAAGCAGGAGGTCCATGCCGTGGACCTGCGGCTGACGACGCTCGGAAGCGCCAAGCTGCCGATTCCCAAGGGCATCGATCCCATGAAGGCCCGTCCCGACCGCCGTTCAATGCGCGGACGCTAGGACGCCTGCCCGCCACAAGACGAATGGCCCGGACCGCTTGGTCCGGGCCATTCGCGTCCGACGTCCGCTCGAGAAGTGCGGCGGTGGCCGTCAGATACGCACGAGAATGGTTTTAGTCGCCCGGTCGTGCAGCCCCCGCTGGTCCGCGTCGCCGAGCAGCGGCGGGACGACCAGGCAAAGAAGGACCGTGCGCAACAGGCCGTCGAGCGGCCGCGCGGCCGTCCCGTCGAGGCGCTGGACCTGCATGCCCAGGGTGCGGTGGCCGATCGAGTGGCCCGTCACGCCGACGAACAGGATCTGCATGCCGGCGAAGAACGCCAAATTGGCGCCCGGGTCCCCGCCGAAGAACACGAAGGACAGGGCCATCGCCAGAACCCAGTCGATGCTCAGGGCGCCGATCCGCCGCCCGAGCCGGGCGACGCTCCCCTGTCCGGACTCGGGTCGCCCCAACCGTCGGCCCGGCCAGGCCTCCGAATTGAGTTGCGGCGGGCCCTCGAGCCAGGATCCAAAGTCTTTTCTGTCCACCGCTCCAGACTACCGCCGGGGCGCCGTCGCACCCCGGCCCGCCGCCACATCCACGCGTGAGCGCGGACACGGCATTGCGGGATGGAAAAGCGTTGTGTAACGTGCCGGAAACAATTGTGTCATGGTCGGGTAACGCCGATTCGTTATTGTTGACACAACTTCGGGTACCGATCGCCCGATCCCAGGTCTCCCGCGGCCCGGATCTAACGCCCCCATTAGGAGCAGTTTTAGATGTTCAAGACTACGGACGAAGTCCTCCAGTACATTGCCGACGAAGACGTGAAGTTCGTCGACATCCGGTTCACCGACCTCCCGGGTGTCCAGCAGCACTTCAATGTCCCGGCCAAGACGGTGGACGCCGACTTCTTCGTGAACGGCCAGCTGTTCGACGGTTCATCCATCAAGGGCTTCCAGGGCATTGCCGATTCCGACATGCAGTTGATCCCGGACGTGACGACGGGCTTCCTCGACCCGTTCCGCATCGAGAAGACGCTGGCCTTCAACTTCTCCATCGTGAACCCGCGCACCGGAGAGCCGTACCACCGCGACCCGCGCGGCGTCGCCGAACGCGCCGAGGCCTACCTCGCGTCCACCGGCATCGCCGACACCGCATTCTTCGCCCCCGAGGCCGAGTTCTTCGTCTTCGAGAACGTGCAGTACGAGTCCAAGCCGGAGGGTTCGTTCTACAAGGTCGATTCGGACGAGGCGCCGTGGAACACCGGCCGCAAGGAAGAGGGCGGTAACCAGGGCTACAAGACCCCCTTCAAGGGCGGCTACTTCCCCGTCTCCCCGACCGACAAGCAGGCCGACCTGCGCGATGCCATGTGCGTCGAGTTGGATGCCGCCGGCCTCGAGGTCGAACGCTCCCACCACGAGGTCGGCGCCGCCGGCCAGGCGGAGATCAACTACAGGTTCAACACCCTGACACACTCGGCCGACGACCTGCTGAAGTTCAAGTACATCGTCAAGAACGTCGCCGACGCCTGGGGCAAGTCCGCAACGTTCATGCCGAAGCCGATCTTCGGCGACAACGGCTCGGGCATGCACTGCCACCAGTCACTGTGGTCCAACGGCGACCCGCTGTTCTACGACGAGAAGGGCTACGCCGGCCTGTCCGACGTCGCGCGCTGGTACATCGGCGGCCTGCTTAAGCACGCCTCCGCCGTCCTGGCCTTCACCAACCCGACCGTGAACTCCTACAAGCGCCTGGTCAAGGGCTACGAGGCCCCGGTCAACATGGTGTACTCGCAGGGCAACCGCTCCGCCGGCATCCGCATCCCGATCACCGGCTCGAACCCCAAGGCCAAGCGCATCGAGTTCCGCGCCCCGGACGCCTCGGCCAACCCGTACCTGGCGTTCGCCGCGCAGCTGATGGCCGGCCTGGACGGAATCAAGAACCGCATCGAGCCGTCCGACCCGATCGACAAGGACCTCTACGAGCTCCCGGCCGAAGAGGCCAAGGACATCCAGAAGGCCCCCGGGTCCCTCGAGGAGGCGCTGGAGGCCCTCGAGGAGGACTTCGAATTCCTGCTCGCCGGCGATGTCTTCACCGAGGACCTGATCCGGACCTGGATCGAGTACAAGCGCGAGAACGAGATCAAGCCGCTGTCGCTGCGCCCGAACCCGTACGAGTTCGAGCTCTACTACGGCTGCTAGTCACCACCGGCACGACGGCGGGGCCGCACCTTCTCCACGAAGGTGCGGCCCCACCGTCGTTTATCCGGCGATCGTGCTGAGCAGGAACACCGCCGGGGACTCGGCCCTCGCGCTGTGGACCGCGTTCGGCAGCACGAACAGACCGCCGTGGTCGACTCGCTGCTCGCCGCCGTCCCATGACACGGTGACGCTCCCCTGGAGCACCAGCAGCGTCGCGGACTCGGGCTTGTCGTGGTCGCCGAGCACGGCGCCGGTGTCGAGGGCCATCAGCGTGTGCCGCAGGCGTCCGTCCCTCAACACGGCGTGGGCGCTGCGCCCGTGCGCGGCCGTCGCGGCCTTCGCCAGGTGCTCGCGCGCGAGATCGTCCAGTTCTGCCTTGGTGACGTGCATGTGCGCTCCTCGTGTCCGCGGCGACGTGTGCCGCCTGTCAGAATCCGTAGAAATGCTTCTCGAAGACCTGCCGCGCGCGGCGGGCCGCCTTCCGGTAGTCGTCCTCCATCCGGCCTGCATCGCCCCGCGGGTAGCCGCACCAGCGTGCCACGGCCTCGAGCTCCAGTCCAGAGCGCGGCAGCACGTCCGATGCGCGGCCTGTGCAGACGAGGGTGGCGCTCCTGATCCGCGTCGCCAGCACCCAGGCGCGGTCCAGAAGTTCCACGTCCTCCAGCGGCAGGATTCCGGCCGCGGCGATGGCGCGCAGCGCCTCGCGGGTCCCGGTCGTGCGCAGGGCCGGGTGCTCGCCGGCGTGCTGCAGCTGCAGCAGCTGGACCAGCCACTCGACGTCGCTGAGGCCGCCACGTCCCAGTTTCACGTGCCGGGCGGGATCCGCCCCGCGCGGAAGCCGCTCGGCTTCGACGCGCGCCTTGATCCGCCGGATCTCCCGCACTTCCAGCTCCCCGATATCCGATCCGTAGCGCACGCCGTCGACGAGCGCCATGAAGTCCTCGGCCAGCGCGTCGTCGCCGGCGATCGGCCGGGCGCGCAGCAGTGCCTGTTTTTCCCAGACCAGGACCCAGCGTTCGTAGTACTCGCGGTATGCCTCCAGCGAGCGGACCAGGGGACCCTGCTTGCCCTCCGGCCGCAGGGCGGCGTCGACGACCAGCTTGGGTTCGGCCTGTACGGCGGGCTTCAGAGGCTGGGTGAGCAGTTGGCCGAGCCGTGTGACGACACGCAGCGCCTGCTCCTGGGCCTCCTGCGCACCCGCGCCGTCGCGGGGGCGGTGGACGAACATCACGTCGGCGTCGGAGCCGTAGCCGATTTCCCTGCCACCTTGGCGTCCCATGGCCACCACCAGCAGATCCGTCCGTCGCGGTGTGGTCTCGAACTCCTCCGTTTCCGCCACCCGCAACGCTCCGAGGACAGCCGCCCGGTCCGCGTCCGAGAGGGCCCTGCCCACCGTGTCGACGTCGACCATGCCGGCCGAATCGGCCAGCGCCACGCGCAGCATCTCGCGGCGCCGGTTCAGCCGCACCAGCCGCATGGCGGCATCGGGACGCGGATTGCGCCGCATCTTGGCCGCGTTTTCCTGCCAGAGCTGTTCGAAGGGCATGGGCTTGAGTTCCTTGTCGTCGCCCAGCCAGGCGGCCGACTCCGGAGACACCTCCAACAGGTCGGTGATGAACCGGCTGTTGGACAGCACATGGCACAGCCGCTCGGCGCCGGCGCTCGAATCACGCAGCATCCCCAGATACCAGTGGGTCTCCCCCAACGCCTCGCTCAGTCGGCGGAAACCGAGCAGGCCGGCGTCGGGGTCGACGCCGTCCGCGATCCAGCCGAGCAGGATCGGCAGCAGTTGGCGCTGCAGGGACGCGCGACGGCGGACCCCTGAAGTCAGCGATTCGATATGCCGCATGGCGCCCCGTGGATCGACGTATCCCAGGGCCTTGAGCCTCGCCTCGGCGGCGCCCGCGGTCAGGCGCACCTCGTCGGTGCTCAGGTTCGCGGCCGTCGCCAGCAGCGGCCGGTAGAAGATGCGCTCGTGCAGCCTCCGCACGGACTTCTTCGTGCGCTGCCACTGCTCCTGCAGTTCTGCCGCGGTGGGCCGGGTCCGCGCGGCGGCGCCCTGCGACGCGCGGGCCAGCGCCCGGAGCGCGGGGTCCCGGACCGGCATCAGGTGGGTTCTCCGCAGCTGCACCAGCTGGATGCGGTGCTCGAGCACGCGGAGATAGCGGTAGGCCGCGTCGAACTCCGCGGCGTCGGACCGGCCGATGTAGCCCGCGTCGCTCAGCGCGGCGATGGCCGTCGTCGTGTCCCGCACGCGGATGTCCTCGTCCACGCGCCCGTGGACGAGTTGCAGCAGCTGGACGGTGAACTCGACGTCCCGCAGGCCTCCCGGTCCGAGCTTGAGCTGCCGTCCCGCCTCGTGGTCGGGGATGTTGTCGGTGACCCGCCGGCGCATGGCCTGCACGGACTCCACGAAATTGTCGCGTTCCGACGACGCCCAGATCATCGGCGCGACGGCCTCCTCGTAGGCGCGTCCGAGTTCGGCGTCGCCCGCGATGCGCCGGGCCTTGAGCAGCGCCTGGAACTCCCAGCTCTGCGCCCAGCGCCGGTAGTAGGCGACGTGCGATTCCAGGGTCCGGGACAGCGCGCCGTCCTTGCCCTCGGGCCGCAGGTTGGCGTCCACCTCCCACAGGCCGGGCTCGATGCCGGCCGTTCCAACGGCCCGGGCGATCCCCGACGCGAGCGCCGCCGCTATGCTCGCGGCGGTGTTCTCGTCGAGCCCGTCGGCCGCGTGGACGTAGACGACGTCGACGTCGGAAATGTAGTTCAGCTCGCCGGCACCGCACTTGCCCATGCCGATGACGGCCAGCCGCACTGCCGCGACGTCGGCCGCCCCGAAACGCTCCTGGGCCTCGGTGCGCGAAACGGCCAGCGCGGCGTCGACGGCGGCGGCCGCGAGGTCGGCCAGCTCGCGGCCCACCAAGGGCATGACGGCAAGGGGGTCGGCGGCGCACACGTCGCGGATGGCGAGGTCGGTGAGGCACCTTCGGTAGGCTACGCGCAGGGCCGCGTATGCTTCCTTTCCGGCGGTGGGGACGAGCGGACGGTCCGACGCCGGATCGGCCCCGACCGCTTCCATCAGTTCCGCGCGCAGGCGTTCGGCGGGCGTGGCCTCGGGGCTCGGATCGGGCGCGCGGTCCAGGAGACCGACGTGCTCCGGGTGCCGGACCAGGAACTCCGCCAGCGCCTCGGACGCGCCCAGGAGGCGGAACAGCGGCACGGCCCCCTCTCCCCGGGCCACCAGCGAGGCGGCCTGCGGGGACTGTTCGGCCAACCGCACGAGCGCCAGCAGCGCCTGGTCCGGGTCTGCGGACAGGGCGAACCCCCTCAGCAGCGCATCGTGGTCGACGCCGGCGAGCTCGGGCGCCTCCATGAAGCGCTTGGCGCGGGCGACGTCGTCGAACCCCGCTGCGATCAGGCGGCGCGTGAGGCTCATGGTGTTTTCCTAGAGGATGCCCAGATAGCGGTTGATCTCGAACGGACTGACATTCTGCCGGTAGGCATGCCATTCGTCCTGCTTGTTGCGCAGGAAACTCTCGAAGACCTGCTCGCCGAGGATCCCGGCCACCAGCTCCGAGTCCTCCATGCTGCGGATGGCGTCGTGCAGGCTGCCGGGAAGCGGGTCGTGGCCCATGGCGCGGCGTTCGGCCGAAGACAGGCTCCAGACGTCGTCCTCGGCCCCCGGGGGCAGCTCATAGCCCTCCTGGATGCCCTTGAGCCCGGCGCCCAGCAGGACGGCGTAGGCGAGGTAGGGGTTCACCGCGGAGTCCAGACCGCGGTATTCGACGCGCGCGGACTGGCCCTTGTTGGGCTTGTATAGGGGCACGCGCACCAGGGCGGAACGGTTGTTGTGGCCCCAGGACAGGTGGCTGGGGGCCTCGCCCCCGCCCCACATGCGCTTGTAGGAGTTCACGAACTGGTTCGTGATGGCGGTGAACTCGGGCGCGTGGTGCAGCAGGCCGGCGATGAACTGCCGGGCCGTGGTGGAGAGCTGGTATTCCTGGCCCGCCTCGAAGAACGCGTTGCTGTCCCCCTCGAACAGGGAAAAGTGCGTGTGCATCCCGGAGCCCGGGTGGTCCGAGAACGGCTTGGGCATGAACGTGGCGTAGATGCCCTGTTGCAGGGCCACTTCCTTGATCACGGTGCGGAACGTCATGACGTTGTCCGCCGTCTGCAGAGCGTCCGCATAGCGCAGGTCGATCTCGTTCTGGCCCGGTCCGTTCTCGTGGTGGCTGAACTCCACGGAGATGCCGACGGCCTCGAGCATGGTCACGGCCTTACGGCGGAAGTCCTGGCCGACGCCTCCGGTGACGTGGTCGAAGTATCCCCCGTAGTCCACCGGCACGGGTCCGGCCGCTCCGATGTCCGAGGACTCCAGGAGGTAGAACTCGATTTCCGGGTGCGTGTAGCACGTGAACCCCATGTCCGCGGCGGCGGCGAGCTGTCGCTTGAGGACGTTGCGCGGGTCGGCGGGCGACGGCGCGCCGTCGGGCGTCAGGATGTCGCAGAACATGCGCGACGTCGGCTCCGTGTCCCCGCGCCACGGGAGGATCTGGAACGTGGACGGGTCCGGCTGCGCGAGCATGTCGGACTCGAAGATGCGCGAGAGCCCCTCGATGGACGAGCCGTCGAAGCCGAGCCCCTCCTCGAAGGCACCCTCCACCTCGGCCGGCGCCAGGGCGACGGATTTAAGGGATCCGACGACGTCGGTGAACCAGAGGCGGACGAACCGCACGTCCCGCTCCTCGATGGTCCTGAGGACAAACTCCTGCTGACGGTCCACGTGCGGGACTCCTTCCACGGTGGAATGCATACGGCGGCGATGGCTCCGGCCACCGTTTTCCACTCTACTCGGAAGGACCCGCATTACGGCGTTGACGAGCGTGCGGACCCCGCCGTGCGGCCCGGTGTTGAAGTAGGCTGTCGGCCATGAGCCCCGAAGAGAACGCCCCCTACGGGCCCGGTTCCGCCAGTGCCGCGCAGCCGGTTCCGGGGCCGAAGCCCATCGCCCGCATCAGGACCCACCACCTGGCCCAGGCCAAGGCGGAGGGGCGCCGGTTCGCGATGCTCACCGCCTACGACCAGTACATGGCACGGATCTTCGACGAAGCCGGCATCGAGGTCCTGCTCGTTGGCGATTCCGCCGCCAACAACGTCATGGGCTACGCGACGACCCTGCCCATCACGCTCGACGAGATGATCGTGTTCGCCAAATCCGTCACCGCCGGCGCGAACCGGCCGCTGGTGGTCTGCGACCTGCCGTTCGGAAGCTACGAGGTCTCGCCCGCGCAGGCGGTGGAGTCGTCCGTACGCCTGTTGAAGGAAGGACTCGTCCACGCCGTCAAGTTGGAGGGCGGCGCCCATTACGCGGGGCACGTCCGCGCCCTGGCGGCCGCGGGCATCCCTGCCATGGGCCACATCGGATTCACCCCGCAGAGCGAACACGCCCTCGGCGGGTACCGCGTGCAGGGCCGGGGCGAGGCCGCGGCCGCGCTCGTTGCCGACGCACTCGCGCTCGAGGAGGCCGGGGCCTTTTGCGTACTGATGGAAATGGTCCCCGCGGATGTCGCCGCCGAAGTCGACGCCGCGCTGAGGATCCCGACGATCGGGATCGGCGCCGGGGCGGGCACCACGGGACAGGTGCTCGTCTGGCAGGACATGCTGGGGCTGCGCACGGAGAAGGTCGCGAAGTTCGTCAAACGCTACGCCGACCTCGGTACGGAAATCTCGCGAGCCGCCCGCACCTACCACGACGATGTGCTGTCGGGAACGTTCCCGGCCGCCGAGCACGGATTCCAGCAGTAGCTAAGGCTCGGAAGCCCGATGACCGAGGGCGTCCCTGGAGCCACCGCGAGACTAGGCGTCGTCCTCGGCGTCCCACGCCTGGTTGCGGCGCTCCACCGTCTCCAACGCCTTTTCCGCCTCGGCGCGCGTCGCGTAGGGACCCAGCAGTTGGGTCCAGTCCGACTGCGCACCGGTTTCGACCTGCTTCGTGTTGACGTTGAACCAGAAGTCGCCCTGGCCCGTTTCCGTGTTCTCGCTCATGGGGCCACCCTACTCGTGCGAAGAACGATGGCGATAGGATGAATCGCATGCCAAGCACCACCACCGCGCCCGTCGGAAACCTCGTCCCCGGCACGCCCACTCCCCCGCGCCACGTGCCCTCGTCCATCGCCCGGCCGGAGTATGTGGGCAAGCCGGCGCCCGCGAAGTTCGAGGGTTCGGAGGTCAAGGACTCGGAGACCATCGAACGGATCCGGGTCGCGTCCGGCATCGCCGCGCGCGCCCTCCGAGAGGTCGGGCGGGCGGTCGTCCCGGGCGTGACCACCGACGAGCTGGATCGGATCGGCCACGAGTTCCTCCTGGACCACGGCGCGTATCCGTCCACGTTGGGCTACCGCGGTTTCCCCAAGTCGCTCTGCGCGTCCATCAACGAGGTCATTTGCCACGGAATCCCCGACACCACCGAAGTGCGGGACGGCGACATCGTGAACATCGACATCACGGCCTTCACCGGCGGCGTCCACGGCGACACGAACGCGACTTTCCTGGCCGGCGACGTGGACGAGGAGTCGCGACTGTTGGTGGAACGCACCGAGGAGTCGCTGCGCAGGGCGATCCGGGCAGTGGCGCCCGGGCGCGAGATCAACGTCATCGGCCGCGCGATCTCGGCGTACGCGAAGCGGTTCGGGTACGGCGTGGTGCGGGACTTCACCGGACACGGGGTCGGCGAGGCCTTCCACACCGGGCTGATCATTCCGCATTATGACGCCGCACCGGCGTACAGCCGCGTCATTGAAACGGGAATGGTGTTTACCATTGAACCCATGCTCACGTTGGGCACGATCGACTGGGACATGTGGGACGACGACTGGACAGCGGTGACACGCGACCGCAAGCGGACCGCCCAGTTCGAACACACCCTGCTCGTGACCGACGACGGGGCCGAAGTCCTCACCGCGGCGTAGGCGCCACCCCCTTTCATCCGCTGTGCACCATCCATCTTCCGAGGAGCCCGATGTCGAAGACCGACAAGAACAAGACCAAGCACCCCACCGCCATCGGGATCGATATCGGCGGCACGGGAATCAAGGGCGGCATCGTCGACCTGAAGAAGGGCAAACTCGTCGGTGACCGCTTCCGCATCGACACTCCCAAGCCCTCCACGCCCGAGGCCGTGGCCGACGTCGTCGCGGCCATCGTGGCCGAGCTGTCCACGAAGGACGGCGCCCCGTCCGCCGAGGTCCCCGTCGGCGTCACGTTCCCCGCAATCATCCACAAGGGCATTGCGCTGTCCGCCGCCAACGTCGACAAGTCCTGGATCGACACGGACGTGGACACGCTGCTCACCGAGAAGCTCGCCCGCCCGGTCCAGGTCATGAACGACGCCGACGCGGCCGGCCTGGCGGAGGTCCGCTACGGCGCCGGCAAGAACGTCGGCGGAACGGTGCTCGTCATCACGCTGGGCACAGGGATCGGCTCGGCGCTCATCCACGACGGCGTGCTGGTTCCGAACGCGGAGCTGGGCCACCTGGAGATCGACGGAGCCAACGCGGAATCCCGCGCGTCCGCCTCCGCCCGCGAACGCGAAGACCTGCCGTGGGACGAGTACGGCGTCCGGCTGCAGCGCTATTTCTCCCACGTCGAGTTCCTGTTTTCACCGAATCTGTTCGTCGTGGGCGGCGGCATCTCCAAGCGCAGCGAGGACTTCCTGCCGTTGCTGGACCTGCGCACGGAGATCGTTCCGGCCGCGCTGAAGAACAACGCCGGGATCGTCGGCGGCGCGCTCCAGGCGGCCATCCACTTCGGCTTCGCCTCCTAGAGGCCGGACTCGCGCCGCAGCTTGCCGATGGCCGTCTCGAAGTCCTCCAGGGATTCGAAGCCCTGGTAGACGCTGGCGAAGCGGAGGTAGGCCACCTGGTCCAGCTTCTGGAGCGGGCCGAGGATCGCCAGGCCCACCTCGTGGGCGTTGATTTCGGCGCTTCCGGAAGCGCGCACCGCCTCTTCGACCTCCTGTGCCAGAACGGCCAGGTCGTCGTCGGTGACGGGGCGTCCCTGGCAGGCCTTGCGCACGCCGTTGATGACCTTGCTCCGGCTGAAGGGCTCGGCCACGCCCGAGCGCTTCAGGACGCTGAGGCTGGCCGTTTCAACGGTCGTGAAGCGCCGTCCGCACGAGCCGCACTGTCGCCGCCGCCGAATGGCGGAGCCGTCGTCGGTGAGCCTCGAATCGACGACGCGGGAATCCGAGTTCCGGCAGAAGGGACAGATCACGACGACCGTCCCTGGGTTCGGACCAGCACCGCGTCGCCGTGCGCCGGAAGATCCTCGGCCCGCGAAAGAGCCACGACGTGCCCGCCCACCTCCAAGAGTGCCTCGCGGGGGTAGTCGATCACCTGGATCGCCTTCAGGAAGGTGGACACGTTGAGCCCGGACGCGAACGCAGCGGTTCCGCTGGTCGGCAGGACGTGGTTGGACCCCGCACAGTAGTCCCCCAGACTGACCGGGCTGTCCGGCCCTACGAAGATCGCGCCCGCGGCGGTGATGCGGGCGGCGACACCGGCGGCGTCCTTCGTGAGGATCTCCAGGTGCTCGGCGGCGTAGGCGTCGCACACGCGGATCCCCTCGTCCAGCCCGTCCACGAGCACCACGGCCGATTGCGGTCCGGACAGCGCGGCCGCGACCCGGTCCGCGTGCTTCGTGGTTGCCACCTGCCGGAGCAGTTCCCCCCGGACGGCGTCGGCGAGGATTTCCGAATCCGTCACGAGGACGGCCGCGGCGTTCGGGTCGTGTTCGGCCTGGCTGACCATGTCCGCCGCGACGAACCTGGGATCCGCCGTCTCGTCGGCCAGGATCGCGATCTCCGTTGGCCCGGCTTCCGCGTCGATACCGACGATTCCCTTCACCAGACGCTTCGCCGTGGCCACGTACAGGTTCCCCGGGCCAGTGATCACATCGACCGGCTCGATGGCACCCAGACCCGATCCCTCCGGGGCCGACACGCCGTAGGCGAAGGCTGCGATGGCCTGGGCGCCGCCGATGGCGTGCACCTCGTGAACGCCGAGGAGTTCCGCGGCGGCGAGGATCGTGGGGTGCGGCAGTCCACCGAATTCCTTCTGCGGAGGAGAGGCGATGGCCAGCGAACGAACCCCGGCGGCCTGTGCGGGCACCACATTCATGACGACCGAGCTGGGATAGACCGCGAGCCCGCCGGGCACGTACAGTCCGACGCGCCGCACGGGTGCCCAGCGCTGCGTGACGGTGGCACCGTGCGGGTAGGAAACGGTGGTGTCGGCGGGGACCTGGGCGGTGGCGAATTCGCGGGCACGCAGAATGGATTCCTCCAGGCCGGCGCGCACGGCGGGGTCGATACGCTCCAGCGCCTCGACGAGGGCGGACCGCGGGACCAGCGTGTGTTCCCGCTCCACGCCGTCGAAGCGGGCCGCGAGTTCGGTCAGCGCGGCGAAGCCGTCGCGGCGGACCTGCTCGATAATCGCCTCGACCGCGGACGCCGCGGTGTTGAAGTCGAGTTCGGGCCGCGGCAGTGCCGCCCTCAAACCGGCGTGATCCAGGCTCGCGCCCCGCAGGTCGATGGTGCGCAGCTCAAGCGCTCGCAGGTCAACGCCGCGCGGCGCGTCGGGTCCGGGTGTCTGGGATGCTGGGGAAGTCACACCCCAAGTTTACGTTGCCCCGCCCTCCTACACGTCCAGGCAGGCGGGCCCGAGGAGCACCTTGAGGTCACCGAACAGCGCCGGGTTCGGATTGACGCGGAACTCCATGCCCAGGCGCATCAACTGGACGCTTCTCGTGTTGGACAGCTTCACGCGCACCTCCGTGTTGCCCGCATGGGTGCGCAAGACGTCCCCCAGCGCGGAGACCACGTCCTCCGTGGCCTTGTGTCCCGGCAGGCTGATGACCACGGGGCCGGCCAGCCCGTCCTCGCTGATCTCCGGAATCGTCAGTTCCTGCGCGTTGAGGCTGATGGCACCGTCGTCGCGCCGCTGGACCCGACCCTTCACCACCACGATCAGGTCCTCCGCCAGAAGTGTCGCGATGGGGCCGTACACCTGGCCGAAGAACATGACCTCCATGGAGCCGCCGAGGTCCTCCACCTCGCACTTGGCGTAGGCATTGCCGCTGTTCTTCGCGATGCGGCGCTGAAGGGACGTGATCATTCCGGCGATCTTGACGGTATGGCCGTCCTGCGGGCCGTCGTCGGACAGCACTTGGGTGATGGACAGCTCGGCGTGCTGGTCGAGCAGCCCGCCCAACCCCTTCAGGGGGTGGTCCGAGACGTACAGGCCCAGCATGTCCCGCTCGAACGCGAGCTTGTCCTTCTTCTCCCACTCGGGCAGATCGGGTACCTCGACGGCCAGCCCCGACCCCACGGCGGGGTCGTCGAAGGCGCTGAACAGGTCGAACTGGTTGGCGGCCTCGTTGCGCTTGAGCACGATCACCGAGTCGACGGCCTCTTCGTGGATCATCGCCAGCGACCGGCGCGGGTGGCCCATGGAGTCGAACGCCCCGGCCTTCACGAGGGACTCGATGGTGCGCTTGTTGCAGACCACGGCCGGCACCTTCTGCAGGAAGTCGCTGAAGTTCTCGAAGGCGCCCTTTTCCTCGCGCGCGGCGACCATCGCGTGGACGGCGTTCGTGCCCACGTTCCGGATGGCTCCCATGCCGAAGCGGATGTCGTCCCCGACGGGCGTGAAGTTCAGCGCGGACTCGTTGACGTCCGGCGGCAGCACCGTAATGCCCATGTGGCGGCACTCGTTCAGGTACATGGCGGACTTGTCCTTGTCGTCCGCGACGGACGTCAACAGGGCAGCCATGTATTCCGCGGGGTAGTGCGCCTTGAGGTAGGCGGTCCAATAGGACACCATGCCGTAGGCGGCGGAGTGGGCCTTGTTGAACGCGTAGTCGGAGAACGGAAGCAGGATGTCCCACAGCGACTTCACGGCCGCCTCCGAGAACCCGTTGTCCACCATGCCCTGGCGGAATCCGGCGTACTGCTTGTCCAGTTCGGACTTCTTCTTCTTGCCCATCGCGCGACGGAGAATGTCCGCCTGGCCCAGCGTGAAGCCGGCGACCTTCTGCGCGATGGCCATGACCTGCTCCTGGTACACGATCAGGCCGTAGGTCGTGCCCAGGATCTCCTGCAGCGGTTCCTCGAGCTCAGCGTGGATCGGAGTGACGTCCTGCAGGCCGTTCTTGCGCAGCGCGTAGTTGTTGTGCGAGTTCGCGCCCATGGGGCCCGGGCGGTACAGCGCGATGACGGCGGAGATGTCCTCGAAGTTGTCGGGCCGCATGAGCTTGAGCAGAGACCGCATGGGGCCGCCGTCGAGCTGGAACACGCCCAGCGTGTCGCCACGGGCCAGGAGCTTGTAGGACTCGGCGTCGTCGACCTCCAGCCGCTCCAGGTCCAGCTCGACGTTCCGGTTCGCCGCGATGTTCTCGATGGCGTCCGAAATGATCGTGAGGTTCCGCAGCCCGAGGAAGTCCATCTTGATCAGCCCCAGGCCCTCGCAGGTCGGGTAGTCGAACTGGGTGATGACCTGGCCGTCCTGGAACCGCCGCATGATGGGCACGACGTCGATGATCGGGTCGGAGCTCATGATGACGCCGGCCGCGTGCACGCCCCACTGGCGTTTGAGGCCCTCGATGCCCTTGGCGGTTTCGAAGACCTTCGCGGCCTCCGGGTTGGTGGCGACCAGCTCGCGGAACTCCCCCGCCTCGCCGTAGCGCTTGGACTTCGGGTCGTCGATGTCCCCCAGCGGGATGTCCTTGGCCATGACAGCCGGCGGTAGCGCCTTGGTGAGCTGCTCGCCCATGCTGAACGGATAGCCCAACACCCGCGAGGAGTCCTTGAGCGCCTGCTTCGATTTGATGGTGCCGTAGGTGACAATCATCGCCACGCGTTCGTCGCCGTACTTCCGCGTGACGTAGTCGATGACCTCGGAGCGGCGACGGTCATCGAAGTCGACGTCGAAGTCGGGCATGGAGACGCGTTCCGGGTTTAGGAAGCGCTCGAAGATCAGTCCGTGCCGGAGCGGATCCAGGTCGGTGATGCGCAGCGCGTAGGCGACCATCGAACCGGCGCCCGAGCCGCGGCCGGGACCCACCCGGATGCCGTTGTCCTTGGACCAGTTGATGAAGTCGGCCACGACCAGGAAGTATCCCGGGAATCCCATGGAATTGATGACGTCCAGCTCGTAGTCCGCCTGTTTGCGGACATCGTCCGGGATGCCGGCGGGATAGCGGTAGGCCAGGCCGGCGTCGACTTCCTTCACCAGCCAGGACGTCTCGTCCTCGCCCGCCGGGCAGGGGAAGTTGGGCATGTAGTTCGCGTTGGTGTTGAACGAGACCTCACAACGCTCGGCGATGAGCAGCGTGTTGTCGCAGGCCTGGGGGAAGTCGGCGAAAAGCCGGCGCATGTCCGCGGGGGACTTCAGGTAGTAGCCGCTGCCGGAGAACGCGAACCGCGAGCCTCCCTGGTCGTAGGTCGGCTCGAGCAGCGTGGAACCGGACTGGATGGCCAGCAGGGCCTCGTGGGCCTTCGCGTCGTGTTCGTGGGTGTAGTGCAGGTCGTTGGTCGCGACGAGCGGGATCTCCAACTCGTGGGCGAGCCGGACGAGGTCCTTCGTGACTCGCCGTTCGATGTCCAGTCCGTGGTCCATCAGCTCGCAGAAGTAGTTCTCCTTGCCGAAGATGTCCTGGTATTCGGACGCGGCCTGCTTTGCCTCCTGGTAGTGGCCGAGGCGGAGTCGGGTCTGCACCTCGCCCGAGGGACACCCCGTGGTCGCGATCAGGCCCGGGCTGTACGTCTCGAGGAGGTTGCGGTCCAGACGCGGATACTTCCCGAACGCGGAGTCCAGGGAACCGATTGAAGACGCGCGGAAGAGGTTGCGCATGCCCTGGTTGTTGTAGCTGAGCAGCGTCATGTGGGTGTAGCTGCCGCCGCCGGAGACATCGTCCCGGCGCTGGTTCTCCTCGCCCCAGCGAACGCGCGTCTTGTCATTGCGCGCGGTGCCCGGGGTCACGTACGCCTCCACGCCGATGATCGGCTTGATGCCGGCGTCGGTGGCCTTCTTCCAGAAGTCGAAGGCGCCGAACAGGTAGCCGTGGTCGGTCGTGGCCAGGGCCGTCATGCCGAGCCGGTCCGTCTCCGCGAAGAGGTCGGTCAGCCGGGCGGCGCCGTCCAGCATGGAGTATTCCGTATGGTTGTGAAGATGGACGAATCCGCCTGAAGTTGAGCTAGCCACCCATCAATTCTAGGTGCCCGGAGACCCGACGAAGTCGAGGTCCCGCGCACGGGGCGAGCCGTGCCCTGCCCGCCCGGACGGCGGCCTCAGAAGGCGCCGTCGCGGAGCAGTTCCAGGGACTGGGACAGGTCGGCCGGGTAATCGCTCGCGTATTCGACCCACTCGCCGCTGACCGGGTGCGGAAACCCGAGCCGGTGTGCGTGCAACCATTGCCGCGTGAGACCCAGCGCCGCGGCGAGGCGCGGATCCGCGCCATAGGTCTGGTCTCCGGCGCACGGATGGCGCAGTGCGGCAAAGTGGACGCGGATCTGGTGCGTTCTACCGGTCTCCAGCCTGACCTCCACCAGCGACGCGCGGCCGAACGCCTCCATGACCTTGTAGTGCGTGACCGAGTCCCGGCCATCCTCGACGACGGCGAATTTCCAGTCGTGCCCCGGGTGCCGCCCGATGGGGGCGTCGATCGTACCCTCCAGCGGATCGGGGAGGCCCTGGACCACCGCGTGGTACGTCTTCGCGGGTGTCCGCTCCTTGAAGGCTCGTTTCAGGGCGGTGTAGGCGCGCTCGGACGTGGCCACCACCATCACCCCGGACGTCCCGACGTCCAACCGGTGCACGATGCCCTGCCGTTCGGCCGCACCCGACGTCGAGATGCGGTAGCCGGCGGCGGCCAGCGCCCCGACGACCGTGGGCCCCACCCAGCCGGGCGAGGGATGGGCGGCGACTCCGACGGGCTTGTCGATGACCACATAGTCTTCGTCCTCGCCGAGGATCCTCAGGTCTTCCACGGGTTCGACTCTCACTTCCAACGGATCCGGACGCTCCGGAATGGTGACATCTATCTGCTCGCCGACGGCGGCACGGCGGGATTTTCCCGCGGCCCGCCCATTCAAGAGGACATGCCCGTCGGCGCAGAGCTGGGCTGCGTGTGTCCTCGATAGCCCCAGCTGGGCGGCGACGACGGCGTCCAGCCGCGAACCGTCTTGCTCGGCGGCGACGGTGAAGCCGGGCATCAGGGCTTGTCCCCCGTTGTTTCGCGGGATCCGTCGATTCGTAGACCACGGAAAATCAGCACGCAGATCACTGCCATGGAGCAGACAACGAGGGAATCCGCGATGTTGAAGATCGCGAAATTGGGCAAGGCAATGAAGTCCACGACGTGTCCCATCCCGAAGGACGGTTCCCGGAACAACCTGTCGGTGAGGTTCCCCGCCGCCCCGGCGAGCAATCCCCCGAGCCCCGCGGCCCAGACCTTGGAGCCGACCCTGCGCAGGATGAACAGCACGTAAAGCACCACGGCGGCCTGCACGATCGTGAAGATCCAGGTGACGCTCGTGCCGATCGAGAAGGCGGCCCCGGGGTTGAGGATGTAGTGCCAGCTCAACACCGGCGGCAGGACCTCGATGCTCTCGCCCAGTTCCATGTTGGCCTGGACCAGCCATTTGGTCACCTGGTCCAGTGCATAGCCCGCCACGGCGACCGCGGCCGCGAGGCCGAGAAGGGCGCGGTTGCCGCGCGTCGAATGCCCGGTGGCCGACTGGTCCGTCGCTTCGTGCTCCATGGTCTCCCTTAACGTGACGTCGGCGGCCGGAAGACCCGGCCGCCGACGATCTACGGCTTGCTTTTCCCCGGTCGGGGCAGCTACCTATGCCTAGGCGTTTTCCTTCGACTCCGGCGTGGCGACGGATCCCTTCGAATCCAAGTCGCGCAGCTGGCCCTCGATGTACGCCTTCAGACGGCCGCGGTAGTCGCGCTCGAAGCCACGGAGCTGTTCGATCTTGCGCTCGAGCACCGACTTCTGCTGCTCCAGGGAGCTGAGCGTCTTGCGGCTTTTCTCCTCGGCGTCGCTGACCATGGCGTTGGCTTCGATCTGCGCCTCGGCGATGATCTTGTCCCGCTGTTCCACACCGGCGCCGACGTATTCGTCGTGCAGTCGCTGCGCCATCGCCAGGACGCCGGCGGCCGACTCGGCGGTTCCGCCGGAGGCCGCGGGGCCGGCCGGGGCTGCGGGCGCGGACGGCGCCGCTGCGCCTGCCGACGCCGACGGAGCGGCCGCGCCTGCGGAAGCGGACGGGGCGGCGGCGGAAGCCGGGGCGCCCTTTGCGGGCTCGTCCTTCGGGGTCTTGTCGACAACCTGGGACTTGTCGGCCGCAACCGGGGTCGCTTCGGTGGCGGGGGCCGCCGCCACGGGAGCCGGTACGGCGCCGGAGTCGGACTCCGAGTCACCGGACTGCAGTTCGCTGACACGACGGCGGAGCTCGTCGTTCTCCTGGTTCAGACGACGCAGTTCGACGACGATCTCGTCCAGGAAGTCGTCAACTTCGTCCTGGTCGTAGCCTTCGCGGAACTTCGTCGGCTGGAAGCGTTTGTTGACTACGTCTTCTGGCGTAAGTGCCATCTGGTCACCTCAGTTGCTTTGGTTCTTCCACCGACCGCTGGTGCGGCCCGCGTACGCTGATTCACTTTGGGCGCACACGCCACAGCTGCGGCGCCCTCTGCGTCAAGACTATAACGTTTCGGTACGGGAAAACTAACCTGACTACGGAAGCCGTCTCGCCGTCCGGCCTACGCTAGGGATTGGACCACAATCTTGGCTATGATCACGGCGAAATAGAGGATAAGGAAGGCGAGATCCAGCCTCATGCCGCCGAGGTCGACGGGCTTGACCTTGGACCTCAGCCACCGCATCGGCGGATCGGTCACGCGGTAGACCACGCTGGCGGCGACAAGGGCGAGGCCGCGGGGCCGCCAGGAACGGGCGAACATCTGGACGACGTCGAACACGATCCTGATCATCAGGAGGACCTGGACAATGGTCAGCGCTACATACAGGAGACCGAGGAGCAGTGACACGGCGGGGCGCGGTCCGGCTAGCTCTGGTTGAAGAAGGTCGCTTGGCCCTCGGAGGACTTCTTGTCCTCGCCAAGCACCTCAACCGATGACGGCGACAGGAGGAACACCTTGTTGGTGACGCGCTCGATGCTTCCGTGAAGCCCAAACACCAGTCCCGCGGAGAAGTCCACGAGCCGCTTGGCGTCGCCCTCGCCCATGTCCGTCACGTTCATGATGACCGGAATGCCCTCGCGAAAACTCTCGCCGATGATCTTGGCGTCGTTGTACGAGCGGGGGTGGACCGTTGTGATCTGCCGCAATGAAGAATCCTCGTCCCTGGAAGATGGCGCCCGCTTGATGGGGGTCACCGGTGCCCGGTACTCCGTGTCCGTCTCCGGAACCGCGGCCACCGGCTGGTGCGTGCGATCCTCGCGAACCGGCTCCGTGCGCCGCGCCTCCTCATGCTCGTCGACGCCGTAGTTGTCCGAGGCATAGTGCTCGTCACCGTCGGCGAGCCCCAGGTAGATCATTGTCTTGCGCAGCGCGCCAGCCATGGTCTTCTCCTTATGATCGTGCGCGGTCCAAGGGTCTGTTCCGCAAGAGTCTCCGCAATGACGACGCTACCGCAAGGGCGGTCGCGGCCCGAGCACATCGGAACCGACACGCAGGTGTGTCGCACCGGCGGCAACAGCCTGCTCCAAATCCTGGCTCATGCCCGCGGAAACCGTATCGGCCCCGGGGTAGGATGCGCGCAGTTGGCGCGAAACTTCCATGAGCCGGTCGAATGCCTCCGCCGCGTCGGCGTCCAGCGGCGCGACTGCCATGACGCCGCCGAGTTCCAACAGGGCAGCCGCGTCGATGGCGTCGGCGATGGCGGGCACGTCGCCGGGCAGGGCACCGCCGCGGCCGGCCGCGCCGGCCTGCCCGCCGTCCTCGCCGGGAGGTTCCCGCAGATCAACTTGGATCAGGCAGCGCAGGGCCGCCCGCGGAGGCTTTCCGCCCTCCGCCAGGCGTTCGTTTTCGCGTGCCACGGCCTTGTCCAAGGCGGATACCAGCGAGATGCGGTCGACGGATTGCACGGCGGCCGCGTAGCGGGCCACGGATTTTGCCTTGTTCGTCTGGAGTTGTCCTATGAAGTTCCAAGCCACGTCGACGCCGTCGAGTTCGGCGGCCTTGGCGGCGGCCTCCTGGTCGCGGTTCTCGCCGACTTCGAGCACCCCGAGCTCGGCGAGCAACCGGACGTCGGAGGCAGGGAAGAACTTGGTCACCACGACCAACCCGGGTTCCTCGGTCCTCCCGGCATCACGACAGGCCTTGGAGATCCTCCGCTGCACGTCCGCGAGCCGACGCTCGAGTTCGTCTCGCCGGGCAACCGTGCCGCCCCCATTTTCGGTGGTGTTCACGGTGTCCGTTCCTCTCCCGCCCCGCCGGCGGTAGTGCCCCACACCAGGCCGGCGAACCTTCCGGAACGCGGATCCCGGCGATGCGAGTAGTAGTGGGTGTCCTCAATGGTGCAGATGTCGACGCGGACGACGTCGATCCCCTCAGCCTCGAGCAGCCTGCGCGCGGTTCCGGGAAGATCCAGCCCGCTGGTGCCGCGACGCGTCGTGGTGCGGATCCCCGGGAGTCGTTTCTCCGCTGTCTCCGCCATCTCCGTGGGCACCTCGTAGCAGGAGCCGCAGACCGCGGGGCCGATCCATGCCTGAATGTCGACGGCGCCCGCGTTCCGCAGCGCGCGCACCGTAGCCTCGAGGACGCCGTCCAACAGACCTGCCCGCCCCGCGTGCGCCACGGCGGTCGCCACGAAACCGCCGGCGACCCCGGCGAAGACCACCGGCACGCAGTCCGCCACCATGACTGCCAGCGGTACGGTTCCGTCGACGGATACAAGGGCATCCGCCGTTGGGGCCTTCGCGCTTCCCGACTCGTCCCCGACCACGTGCACGTCGGCCGAGTGGATCTGGTTCATGAAGCGCAGCGACCCGTCCCGAACGCCCAGCCGGGACTCGAGTTCCCTGCGGCGGTCCGCGACCGCTTCGGGGTTGTCCCCGACATGCAACGCGAGGTTGCCCTCGGTCATCGAGGTGAAACCAACGCGGGTCCCGGACAGTCCCACCGGTTCAAAACGAATCATCTTGGGCAACCTCGCGTTCGCGACCGCTCGCTGCTTTCTCCCTACTTCAGGAAGTCGGGCACGTCGAGGTCGTCGTGGGAGGAACCGGAGAGGTCCTGTTCCACGATGGCCGGAAGTTCCTCGTAGCGCGGCTGCGCCGGGCGTGCGGCCTCCGGGGCCGACTGCGCGGAGGCGTGGGCGGGAACCGCAGTCGACTGCGCCGGTGCCAGAGGAATCGTACCCGGCACCGAGGCCGGCTGGGACTGCGGCAGCACCTGCGGGATCTGCTGCGGCTGGGCGGGTGCCGAGGTGACGTCGACCTGGTCGAATCCGGCGGCGATCACGGTCACGCGGGCCTCGTCGCCGAGCGCGTCGTCGATGACGGCGCCGAAGATGATGTTTGCCTCCGGGTGCGCCACCTCCTGCACCAGCCGAGCGGCCTCGTTGATCTCGAACAGACCCAGGTCGGATCCGCCCTGGATCGAGAGCAGGACACCGTGGGCGCCGTCGATGGACGCCTCAAGCAGGGGCGAGGCGATCGCGAGTTCCGCGGCCTTGACGGCCCGGTCCTCGCCGCGGGCGGAACCGATGCCCATCAGCGCCGAGCCTGCTCCCTGCATGACGGACTTGACGTCGGCGAAGTCCAGGTTGATCAGACCCGGGGTGGTGATGAGGTCCGTGATGCCCTGGACGCCGGACAGCAGCACCTGGTCGGCGGAACGGAAGGCGTCGAGTACGGAGACGTTGCGGTCGCTGATCGACAGGAGCCGGTCGTTCGGGATGACGATCAGCGTGTCGACCTCGTCGCGCAGTGCCTCGATGCCGGCCTCCGCCGAGCTCGCGCGCCGGCGGCCCTCGAAGGTGAACGGGCGCGTGACGACACCAATCGTCAGCGCACCCAGCGATCGGGCGATCCGAGCCACGACGGGCGCGCCGCCGGTGCCGGTGCCGCCGCCTTCGCCCGCCGTCACGAAGACCATGTCGGCCCCGCGCATGACCTCTTCGATTTCCTCGGCGTGGTCTTCGGCGGCCTGGCGGCCCACCTCCGGGTTCGCCCCCGCGCCCAGGCCGCGGGTGAGTTCCCGACCCACGTCGAGCTTGACGTCGGCGTCGCTCATGAGCAGCGCCTGCGCATCTGTGTTGATCGCGATGAATTCGACGCCGCGGAGGCCGACCTCGATCATGCGGTTGACGGCGTTCACGCCGCCACCGCCGATGCCGACGACCTTGATGACGGCGAGGTAGTTCTGTGGAGCTGCCACGTCCTGGTTCCCTTGTTCGATGTGCTGCTGATCTAGGAAGCTTCAACCGGACTAACATTAACCTTCAGCTTGAGGGTTATAGTTATGTCAAGTACCTGCTACTGAAACGCTATGGGGTGCCCATCCCCCATGCAACGACCTAGGCCGCGTGTCGCCCCTTTGCCTTCAGGAAAGTTGCGTGCCGTGGTTCCCGGCGCCGCTCCCCTAGCGCGTCACGGGATGGTCCGGGCTCGTGACGTCGTAGACCTTCACCGCGGCGGCGTCGGGTTCGTTCTTGATTTTCAGCAGCGCCTCGACGACCCGCGCCTTGTCCGCGTTTCTTTCGGCGTTGCCCCAGAGCACGGTCTGGCCGTTGACCAGTCGCAGCTCCACGGAATCGATCGTCTTGGCCCCGGCCTTGTCCATGCGGTTCAGGACGGATTCCGGCAGGGAAGCCAGAACCTTCGTCACCGTCGCGAAGACCTTCGGATCCGCCGCCGACACGCCGGCGTCGATGACCGGGAGGTCGGCCCCGTCGCGCTTGGCCAAGGGCGCGAGGGTGCGTCCGTCCTCCGACACCAGCCGGAACTTGCCCTTGGATTCGACGATGGCCACCGGCGCGTGTTCGATCACTTCAACCCGCAGGGTCGACGGCGCCTCCGCTTGGACCACCACGTCCTTGACCGCCGGCTGGCCCTCCAGCAACCGCTGGACCGACGCCGGGCCGATGCCCGGCAACGGCGTCCCCACCAGGGGCTCCAGCGCCTCGCGCACCGCCGCTTCCCGAGTCAGCTCGATCCCTTGAACCTCGATGTTCTTCACGGCCAGCAGCGGGGAGTACAGGAGCACCAGGATCAGAGCGACGATGAGACCGACCACGGAACCGACGCCCACGAGAACCATGCGCCGACGGCGCTTTGCGGGCGGCTCCGGCAGCGAAACGACGTTGGTCTCCGGCACGGTGTCGAGGTGGCTCACCGACCCGCCGCCAAAGCCGCCAGGATGTCCACGCCGGCTTCCGTCACGTCCCCCGCGCCGATGGTCATCACGAGGTCGCCGGGCCGCGCCGCGGCCGCGATCCTACCGGGCGCGTCGAAGCGCGTCGCGGTTCCCCCGTCGGTGTTGAGCGCGTCGGCGACCAGTTCGCTGGTCACGCCCTCGATGGGCAGCTCGCGCGCGGGATAGATCCCCAGGACCAACGCCGTGTCCGCCAGCGACAGCGCGTCGGCGAACTCGCGCCAGAACTCGCGCGTCCGCGAAAACAAGTGCGGCTGAAACAGGACGTGGACGCGTCCCTCGCCGGCGACGGCCCGGGCGGCCTTGAGCGCGGCCAGCACCTCCGTGGGGTGGTGGGCGTAGTCGTCGTAGACCCGGACGCCCGAGGCCTCTCCGCGGTATTCGAACCGTCGCGCGGCCCCGGCAAAGGCGGCGAGCCCCGATGTCGCCGACTCCGGTTCCAGGCCGCAGTCGAGACCCACCGCGAAGGCGGCTGCCGCGTTCAGCAGGTTGTGGTCGCCGGGGACCGCGAGATCCAGCCGTCCCTCCTCGCCGCTCCCCCACTCGAGCGAGCAGCCGTAGCGCTGGCCGGCCAACGGTGTGGGATCCAGGAGGCGCCGGTCGGCCGTCTCGCTGAATCCGTACGTCTGCACCCGCACGTCGGGTCGCTCGCGCCGCGTCCGGACAGCCAGCGCGTTGGACCCGGCGTCGTCCGCGCAGCAGATCAGGAGCCCGTCCTCCGGCAGCAGGGACACGAACCGGCGGAAGCTTTCGTGAACGGCCTCGGCGGTGCCGTAGTGGTCCAGGTGGTCCGCCTCGACATTCGTGACGACCACGACGTCGGGGCGGTAGTTCATGAACGACGCGTCGGATTCGTCGGCCTCGGCCACGAAAATCCGTCCCGCCCCCTGCTCTGCGTTGACACCGAGGCCCGCGACGTTCGCACCTATGGCGAAGGACGGCGACAAGCCCGCGTGCCGGAGCATCACCGCGATCAACGACGTCGTGGTGGTCTTTCCGTGGGTGCCGCAGACGGCCACCACGTGGTGGCCCTCCATCGTGGCGGCGAGCCCTTCCGAACGGTGCAGGATCCGTAGGCCGTTGCGTTGGGCGGCGTCGAACTCCGGATTGCCGGCCTTGATGACAGACGAGACCACCAAGGTGTCGGCATCGCCGAGGTTTTCGGGTGCGTAGCCCACGTGGATCCGTGCCCCGAGAGCGCGAAGCTCGTGGAGCACGGGCAGATCCTTGGCGTCGCTGCCGGAGACGGCGACCCCGCGGGCCAGCATCAACCGGGCGACCGCGGAGACACCAACGCCGCCGATCCCCATCAGGTGTACGCGGCCCAGCTCGGAAAGTCTCGGGTTCTGCTGCATGCCTCTACCTTCCCACGCCGGGGGCCGGCGCGCGGCCCGCCGTCTCGAGAACAATCTGGGCCATGCGGCGCGCGGCGTCCCGGTTGCCCAGCGCGTGTGCCGCGCGGCCCATGATGTCCAACCTGTCCGGGCTGGAGAGCAGCGGCAGGACGGTTCCCGCGAAGAACCTCGGAGTGAACGAGTCGTTGTCGACGACCACGGCGGCACCCGCGTCGCCGAGGGGTCCGGCATTCAGCCGCTGTTCACCGTTGCCGATCGGCAGGGGAACCAGGATGGAAGGCAGCCCCACCGCGGCGATCTCACACACCGTTCCCGCGCCCGCCCTGGCGACGATCAGGTCGGCGGCGGCATAGGCCGATTCCATGCCGTCCACGTATTCGACCTGGACATAGCCCGGAGCGGCGAACACGACGCCGTCGTCGTCGAGCATCTGCTTCCCCCGCCCGGTGACATGCAGGACTTGGACGGGATTGCCGGCGGCGGCCAAATCGGCCAGCAGCGGCAGCGACGTGCGAATGGTGTGGTTGATGGACACGGCACCGGACGACCCGCCGGTCACGACCAGCGTCGGAACGCCGGGTTCGAGACTCAGCGACTCGCGCGCCGACCGCCGGTCGGCGGCCCGGTCCAAAGCGGCGATGGCCGACCGCATCGGCATGCCGACCAGTTCGGCACCGGCGAGTTCCGTGTTCGGGAACGCGGTGGCGATGCGGGCCGCGAACCGTGCGCCCAGCTTGTTCGCGAGTCCGGCGCGCGCGTTGGCCTCGTGGATCACCACCGGAATCCGCCGCTTGCGCGCGGCGAGGTAGACGGGGGTGCAGACGTATCCTCCGACGCCCACGACGACGTCGGCCCGCGCGCGGTCCAGGATGGCGCCGGCGTGCCGGACCGCCTGGACCATGCGGAACGGCAACTTCACCAGGTCGGCGGATGGTCGCCGCGGCATCGGCACGCGCTCGATGGTCTCCAGGGTGTACCCGGCAGCCGGGACCAGGCGGGTTTCCATGCCGGAAGCCGTTCCCACGGCGACGATGCCCGCCTCGGGCGCCTGTGTGCGGAGGGCGTCGGCGATGGCCAACAGTGGCGAGATGTGGCCGGCGGTGCCGCCACCGGCCAACACGATCGAGGGTCCAGGGTTCATGTCTTCACGGCTTTCGGGAGTCGTCGGTGGGCTGGTCATGCGGCGGCGGGTGGGTCCGTATGTTGGCGTGCGAAGCAGAGCACCACGCCCACGGCCATCAGGGCGAAGGTGAGCGCGGAACCTCCGTAGGAGATGAAGGGCAGCGGGACGCCGATGACCGGAAGCAGGCCCGTGACCATGCCGATGTTCACGAACGCCTGCCCGATCAACCACGCCATGATGCCACCGGTGGCGATCCGGACGAACGGATCCGAGTGCCGGACGGCCACGCGGTACATGGCAACCGCCATGATGCCGAACAGGGCGATGATGACCGTGGTCCCGATCAGGCCCAGCTCCTCGCCGATGATGGCGAAGATGAAGTCGTTCTCCGCCTCGGGGATGTAGTTCCATTTCTGCCTCGACTGGCCGAGCCCCACGCCCCACCATCCGCCCGAGGCCAGCGCGTAGAGGCCCTGGCGGGACTGGTAGCAGGCGTCGTTGGCGCCGCAGTCGATGCCCAGCCAGGCGTTGATGCGCCCCATGCGGTTTCCGGAGAGCAGCACCAGGAGCACGGCGCCCACGGCCGCGACCGCAGCGGCGATGCCGAAGATCCTCAGCCGCGCCCCTCCGAAGAACAGCGTGGCGACGATGATCAGGATCAGGACGAGCCCGGTGCCCAGGTCCCGCCCCGCGAGGACCAGTGCCAGCACCGCCAAGCCGCCCGGGAAGACGACCGGAATGAGTGCGTGTCCGGTGCGGTGTATCAACGGCGCCTTTTTGGCGAGCATCTTCGCCGCCCACACCGCCAGCGCCAGCTTCGCCGCCTCCGAGGGCTGAGCCGTGAAACCGCCGATCCCGATCCAGTTGCGGTTGCCGTAGACCTCGACGCCCAGCGGCGTGAACACGAGCAGCAACAGGAACAGGGCCAGCAGGATGGCCGGCCCGGCGAGCTTCTTCATTGTCGCCACGGACAGCCGCGACATGGTGACCATCAGGGCGCAACCGGCAAGGGCCCAAACACCTTGCTTCATGAACAGCAGGTAGGAGGAGGTCTCCCGCGTGATGGCTTCGACCGCGGAGGAGGACAGCACCATCAGCAGGCCGATCAGTGTCAAGGCCAGGGCGCTGCCCAGGATCATGTAGTAGCCGGTGTTGGCCCCGGAACCCGCGTCCCCCTCGACCATCCGCCACAGCCTCGCCATGGGACGGGCGTCGGCGTCGGAGGCCGCAACCTCGGCGCGGCCCATGGTCGGAGTCGTTGCCGTGGCCCGGGAGGCTGTCGTGGCATTCCCTGGACCGCCGCGGGGACCTGAGGAGCGTACCCGGGGTTTGCGGCCATCGCTGCCGCGCGGCGGCGAGGTGGGGGCTGGCACGGGTACTCCTTTACGTAGTGGTGTCCTCCATCAGCCCGCGGACGGCCTGGATGAAGGCGTTTCCGCGGTGGGCATATGAAGAGAACTGGTCCATCGAGGCGGCCGCCGGCGCCATCAGCACCGTGTCGCCCGCCTTGGCGAGGCCGGCCGCCGCGGCGACGGCTTCCGCCATGATGGTCCAACCGGTCTCTCCGTCTGCCGGCGGTGTCCCGCCTCCAGTTTCCCGCACCCCGGGCTCGATCAGCGGCACGTCCGGCGCGTGTCGCCGTAACGAGCCGCGGAGTGACGCACTGTCCGCGCCAATCAGGACCACCGCGGCGAGCCGCCCGGCGTGGCGCGCAACGAGCTCGTCGTAGTCGACGCCCTTGGACAGACCCCCGGCGATCCACACGACCGAGGAGAACGACGCAAGCGACGCGTCCGCGGCGTGCGGGTTGGTGGCTTTGGAGTCATTGATCCACAGGACGTCGTCGCGACGGGCCACGGCTTGGATCCGGTGTTCCCCGGGGTCGAAGGCGCGCAGACCGTCGCGAATGGCGCGGGGTTCGACGCCGTACGCCCGCACCAGCGCCGCGGCGGCCAAGGCGTTCGCCACGGTGTGCCTCGGCGCGATATCGCCCAGGTCGGTCAGGGCGGCCAACTCCGCTGCGGAGGTCTTCCGATCCTCGCCGTAGGCGCGGTCCACCAGCAGGCCCTCGACGACGCCCACCATGCTGAGCCCGGGCACGTCGGTGGTAAACCCGATGGCACGGCAGCCCTCGACGACGTCCGCGTCCTCCACCATGCGTTCCGTCTCGGCCTGGTCCGCGTTGTAGATCGCCGCGACCCGGGTGCGCGAATAGATCCTGGCCTTGGCGCCCAGGTACTCGGCGTACGATCCGTGCCAGTCGACGTGGTCCTCCGCCACGTTGAGCACCACCGAGGCAAGCGGGGACATCGTGTGTGTGGTGTGCAGTTGGAAGCTGGAGAGCTCGACGGCGATGGCGTCGTACCCCTCCGGATCGCGGATCGCGTCCAGGATCGGCGTACCCACGTTGCCGGCCGCGATCGCCCGCAGGCCGGCGGCCCGCAGCATCGATTCGGCCATCCCGACCGTCGTTGTCTTGCCGTTGGTTCCGGTGATGACCAGCCATTCCGCCGTCTTGCGCCCCCGGCGCTCGCGCACGCGCCAGGCGAGTTCCACGTCGCCCCAAATGGGGATGCCGCTCGCCTCGGCCGCCACGAGCACGGGATGCCGCGGGTTCCATCCGGGTGAGGCCACCACGAGTTCGGGCGGCAGTCCGTCGACCGGCGGCAGGGCGGAGGCGCCTGCGGCGCCCAGCAGGACGTCGGCCGCGCCCACGATCCGGAGCGTGTCCGCGCGCGAGCGGTTCTCGTCGGTGTCGGCGCCGTCGACGACGACAACCCGGGCGCCCAGCTCGATCAGGGTGTCGGCGGCGGAGAACCCGGACAGTCCGAGCCCGGCGACCACCACGCGCAGGCCCGCCCAGTCGGCGTCCCAGGTGGTCAGTTCGTCCAAGTGTGCGTGCGTCACAGCCCGACGACCCATTCGGCGTAGAAGATGCCCAGAGCCGCGGCGACGAACAACCCGGCCACAATCCAGAAGCGCACGACCACCGTGACCTCGGCCCAGCCTTTGAGCTCGAAGTGGTGCTGCAGGGGAGCCATGAGGAAGACCCGCTTGCCGCCGCTGAGCTTGAAGAAGCCGACCTGGATGATGACAGACAGGGTGATGATGACGAAGAGGCCGGCCAGCACCACGAGCAGCAGTTCGGTGCGGGAGAGGATGGCGAAGGCCGCGATGGCGCCGCCGATGGCCAGAGATCCGGTGTCGCCCATAAAGATCGCCGCTGGCGAGGTGTTCCACCAGAGGAAGCCGACCAGCGCCCCGGACAGGATCGCGCCCAACAACGCCAGGTCCATGGGATCCCTGACCTCGTAGCAGACCGAACCGATCGAGCGCGATGATCCGCAGGCTTGGTTGAACTGCCAGATGCCGATGAGTGTGTATGCCCCGAAGACCATGATGGACGCGCCGGTTGCCAGGCCGTCCAGGCCGTCGGTGACGTTGACGCCGTTGGTTGCGGCCGTGACGATCAGATTCGACCACAGGATGAAGAGCAGTGCCCCGAGCAGCGGACCGGCGAAGGCGAGGTCGAACCCCGTGTCCCGGATGAACGAGATCTTCGTCGATGCCGGAGCCAGCCCCTTTGCGTTCGGGAACTGCAGTGCCAGAAGGGCGAAGGCCACGCCGACGATGGCCTGAAGGGTGATCTTCTGCCACGCGCGCAGGCCCAGGCTGCGCTGCTTCGAGATTTTGATGAAATCGTCCAGGAAGCCGACGAGCCCCATGCCGACCATGAGGAACAGGAGGACGAGGCCACTGGCCGTCGGGCCCTCGGCGTGCTCGCTGAACATCCGCAGCATTGCGTGCGTTCCGAAGTAGGCGACGATGACGGCGAAGACGATGATCGCCCCGCCCATCGTGGGTGTGCCGCGCTTGGTGTGGTGCGTCGTCGGCCCGTCGTCGCGGACGAACTGGCCGTAGCTGCGGCGAACCAGGAGCTTGATGAACAACGGCGTACCGACCAAGGTCAGGAACAGCGCGATGGACGCGCCCGTGAGCAGTGCGATCACCGGTTCGGCCCCTCTCCGGCAACAGTTGCTTCGGACGACGCCAGGGCGATCCGATCGCCGAGATGCCTCAGCCCGGCCCCATTGGAGGACTTGAACAACACGATGTCTCCCGGTTCGAGCCGCTCGTTAAGCAGCCGTTCTGCGTCGTCGATGGTTTCGACAAACGTTGCTTCGTCGCCCCAGCTGCCCTCGAGGACCGCCGCCGTGTGCAGGGGCTTGGCGCCGGCGCCCACGACGACCAGCTTCTTGATGTTCAGGCGGACCACCACGCGTCCGAGGAGGTCGTGTTCGAAGATCGACTGGTCGCCCAGCTCGAGCATTTCGCCGAGCACGGCCCATGTCCTGCGCGCCGCGCCACCGGCGGCGTCGACCTGGCCCAGTTCGGCAAGCGTGCGCAGGGCTGCCCGCATGGATTCGGGGTTGGCGTTGTAGGCGTCATTGATGACGGTGACTCCATCGGGGCGTTCCGTCCGCTCCATGCGCCAACGGCTGGCGGGCCCCAGACCCGTCAGCGTGCCCGCGATGGTGCCCGGGTCGATGCCCAGGGCGTGGGCCGCCGAGGCGGCGGCCAGGACGTTGGAGACGTGGTGCCGCCCGATGAGTCCGCTGCGGACCGGATGCGCCGAGCCGTCGGGCATCACCAGCGTGAACCGGGGGTGCCCGTCCGCGTCGACGGACAGGTCCCGAGCCGCGGCAAAGACGCCGTCGGCCTCCGATTCCGGCCCGAAGCCCAGGACCGTCGCCGCCGTCCGGCCGGCCATCGCGCGGACCTGGGGGTCGTCGAAATTCAGCACGGCGGTGCCCGTGGCCGGCAGCGCCTCGACGAGTTCGCCCTTGGCGCGGGCGATGTTCTCCACGCCACCGAACTCGCCGGCGTGCGCCGTGCCCACGCAGAGCACCACGCCGACTTCGGGACGCACCATGTCCGCGAGGTACTCGATGTGGCCGATTCCCGTGGCACCCATCTCGACCACCAGGAAGCGCGTCGAGGACGTCGCCCGGAAGACGGTCAGCGGGACGCCGACCTCGCCGTTGTAGGAACCGACGGGTGCGACCGTCTCCCCCACCTTCGCGAGGATGGCCGCCAGTAGGTCCTTGGTCGTCGTCTTGCCGGCGGACCCCGTGATCCCGACCACCCGCAGGCCTCCGTCGCGCAACCGAGCCACGATGTGCGCGGCGAGGCGGCCCATGGCCAGCACGGCGTCGTCGACGATGACGGCCGGGTGGACCCCGCCGTCGTCGTCGTGCGTCTCGCGCTCCGCGAGCACCAGGACGGCGCCGGCAGCGAAGGCCTGGCCGACGAAGTGGTGCCCGTCGGACGCCTCTCCGGGCTTGGCGACGAACAACCACCCCGGGCGGCACTCGCGGGAGTCGGTGTCGACACCCGCGACGACGGTCTCGGGGGAGACCGTCGTGGTGGCGCGCCCACCGGTGATGGCGGCAATTTCGGCTGCGTTAAGTTCAATCATGGCTTAGTGGACTTTACTCCCTGGCCGCCGTGCCGGATGAATCCGCCGACGCGGGAATGACTTTGAAACCACGCTCCGCGAGCGCGTTGCGCAGCTCCACGCGGTCGTCGAGGGGGAGGTTCTCCCCCATGACCTCCTGCCACACCTCGTGGCCCCGGCCGGCGACGAGGATGGTGTCCTCCGGCGACGCCATGGCCGCCGCCGCGGCGATGGCGCGGGCCCGCGGAAATTCCTCGTGGACCACGCTGGACAGTCCCTCGGAGTCGATGGCGTCGCGGGCGCCGCGGAGTACGGCCCGCCGAATGCCCGCCGGCTCCTCGTCGTGCGGATCGTCGTCGGTAACGATGACCACATCCGCATGACGCGCGGCGACGGCGCCCATGACGGGCCGTTTCGTTGCGTCCCGCTGACCGGTGGCGCCGAACACCAGGATGACGCGGGAGCCCTTCGCCGGGCCCCGGACGGCGTCGATCGCGCGCTGAAGCGCGTCGGCGTTGTGTGCGAAGTCCACGATCCCGGCGGGGCTTTCGCAGACCACCTGCATTCGCCCCGGCACGGAAACGGTCAGCGGGTCGGCCTCGTCCAGGGCGCGTTGCAGCGCCGACGCGTCGGCTCCCGAGGCCAACACCATCAGGACGGCCAGGGCCGCGTTGGAGACGTTGAACAGACCGGGCAGGCCGGTGCGCGCGCGCAACCGGGCCCCGTCTGGACCGTGGAGCTCGAAGGAGTGGCCCAAGCCGTCCGGCGCAACGGAGCCCACGCGCCAGTGCCCGGCTCCGGCGTCGTCCGCGCCGTCGTCCCCGTCCGTTTGGCTTCCGGGATCCGTGGCGAGCGTCCAGACCCCTGCTCCGCGGGCTTTGGCCAAGCGGCGTCCCCACTCGTCGTCGACCGTGACGACGGCGCGCCGGGTGCGCTCGGGCGTGAACAGCTCCGCCTTGGAGGCGAAGTAGGCCTCCATGCTGCCGTGCAGGTCGAGGTGGTCCTGCGTGAGGTTGGTGAAACCGGCGACGGCGAAGTGCAGGCCGCCGATCCGGCGGTAGTCTACGGAGTGCGAGGAAACCTCCATGGCCGTCGCGCTGATCCCGGATTCCCGCATGCGGGCCATCAGCGCATGGAGCTGTGGCGCTTCGGGCGTCGTGAGCACGCTCGGGACGGGGGTGTCGCCGGCGACGATTTCGATGGTGCCGATCAGACCCGTCGCGTGCCCGAGGGCGTTAAGCAAGGAGCGGACGAAGTAGGTGGTGGTCGTTTTCCCGTTGGTCCCGGTGACGCCCAGCAGCCGCGGCGCATTGCCGGCCGTGCCGTAGACGATTCCGGCCAGGACGCCCACGGCCTCCCGGACCGAGTCCACGAGCAACACGGGCAGGCCGGCCAAGCGGGCGGCAGTCGCGCCCTCGGAATCGGTCAGGATGGCCGCGGCTCCCGCCTCGGCCGCCGCGGAGGCGAAGTCCGCGCCGTGGCGGTTGGCGCCGGGCGCCGCCGCGTAGAGGTCGCCCGGTTGGACGGCTCGTGAGTCCATGCACACGCCGTGGACCGAGACGGACCCGTCGCCCTCCACTGCGGTGGACAGGCCCGTGCCCGACGCGGCGTCCGCCAGGGACCGGAGCGCGACGGCGGGGCGCGACGACGGTCGGAAGGACAGTTCGGCCTCCCGCGGGGTGGAGTGCGCCATTAGTCCCAGCCGTACTTCTGCTCGTCCCCGACGAAGACCTTGTACGGGTTCGGCTCGGTGGACGACGGCGGGATATTGTAGGTGTTTAGCGTCTGGTTCATGATGCGCTTGAACGTATCAGCCACCGTCCAACTCCTCCAGTTGCCCTGCGGGCGGTGCATCGTGACGACCACGAGGTACTCGGGATCGTCGATGGGCACCATGCCGGCGAAGGAGCTGGTGTAGCCGTCATAGCCGCCGCTCTTTCCGGCCGCCTGCGCGGTACCGGTCTTGCCGCCCACCCGGTATCCCTCGATCGCGGCGCCTCCGGCGGTGCCCTCTTCGACGACCGTCTCCATCATGCGGCGCATTTGAGCGGATGTCTTCTCGGACACGACGCGCTTCGGCGCCGCCGCCTCGACCGGGTGTTCGGTCCCATCCGGGTCGATGTACGCCTCGATGAGCGAGGGCTCGACCTGAAGCCCGCCGTTTCCGATCGACTGGAAGATCTTCGCCGTGTGCAGCGCCGTCTGGGTATAGGACTGCCCGAACATGGTCGTGAACTGCTGCCGGCGTTCCCACGTCTCCGGCGGCGCGAAGATGCCCTCGTTGAAGGGCAGCCCAACGTTGATCGACTCGCCGATGCCGAGCTTCTTCATCGACGCGTGGCGCTGCTCGTTGCTCAGCTTCTCGCCGACCATCACCGTGCCGGTGTTGTAGGAGCGGGCGAAGATCCCGGCGGTTGTCATCTCGTATGTGGCGTGCTTGAGCGAGTCGTTGATCGTCTCGTTTTGGACCTTGTAGGAGTTGGGAACCTTGAACTCGTCCGTGGGTTTGACGACGCCCTCGTCGACGGCGGCCGCGAAGGTGGCGAGCTTGCCCGTGGACCCCGGCTCGAAGGCCTGCGTGACGGTGGTCGACGTGCGGTACTGCGGATCGGTGGCGCCGGGGTCGGACGGGTCCACGGACGTCGAATCCGCCAGGGCGCGGATCTTGCCCGTCTTCATCTCGACGACGACCGCGTTGACCCACTCGGCGTTGAACTGCTTTTGCTTCGCCATCACGGCTTCCTGCGCGGCCCACTGGATGTCGCTGTTGAGGGTCAGCCGGACATCCTGGCCGTCGACGGCGGGCTCTTCCTGCATGGTGGCCATCGGGATGCGGATGCCATCCGCGCCGACCTCGTAGGTTTTCTTTCCCGGAGTGCCGCGCAGCAAACCCTCCTGGCTCAGCTCGAGGCCCTCCGCGCCCGATTCGACGCCGGACGTCGCCTTGTCCGCCGCGCTGAGGAATCCGAGTACCGTTCCCGCGACCGATCCGTTCGGATAGTTCCGCTCGATGTTCCGCTCGCTGGTCAAGGCGGGGATCCCCACGTCGATGGCGGCGTTGCGCACGTCCGGTGTCACGTTCTTGGCCACGTGCACATAACCGCGCTTCTCGGCGCCCTCTTTGCCGACGACGGAGGAGTTGAGCGTCTCGACATCGAGTCCAACGACGGCGCTCAGTTCCGCGATGGCGTCATCTATGGAGACTTTTTCGCGGTCGCCGGTCTCCTTGTTCTTCCGGGTGAACTCGTCCTTGACGAGCTTCTGGTTGACCACCAGGTCGAACCGCTCGACACTGGTCGCCAGCACCCTGTTTTCGGAATCGATGATGTCCCCGCGCTGCGGTGCCACGTTCTCGACGCGGATGCGGTTGTTCACCGCCGCCTGTGCGATGCCCTCCGGGTCCAACCCCTGAACGAGAAAGAGGCGTCCGCCTAACAGCACGAGCATCACCAGTGCGATGCTGAGGCCGATCCTCAGCCGGGCGGGCAGACCCTGCGCGGTCTGGCGCGGAGCCTGCCCGTTGGTGCCGTTGCGGTTGCCCACCATGTTTACGTCCTTGGGTTGCGGTTGTCTGGGTCGCGAGTGGTTGGGTGATGTCGAGCCGGACCGCCGCCGGGAAACCTAGCCGTCCGTGCCCCGCTGCGACGGCGCCGGGATGGTGCCCCCGTTGAGTTCCTTCTCGGAGAAGGAAGGCCGTTGGCCGGTAGCGGCATCCGCCGGCTTTGTCGATTCCTTCTGCCGTTCGGCTTCCGCCGGCTTGCTGTCCGTTTTGGTGTTGGGGGTTTCCCCCCGTGTCGCCTCTTTCCCTGCGGCTGGCCGTTCCGGCGCCTGGGGCGCGGCCGGAACGGTCTTCGCCTGCGGCGCCACATACGGCGCTTGCGGAGCGGCGACAAGGGACGTCGGCGTCGTTTCCTTCTCGGCCGGGGTCGACACGCCCGCGACCTTGAGCGTTCCCAGGTCGATGGAGGCCACCGAACCGGGAACGACCATTCCCAATTCTGCCGCCTTGGCGGCCACATTCTGTGGAGCCTCGAGATTCTGGGCGCGCTGAGTCAGCGCCTCGTTCTCCTGGGCCAGGGCCCGCTCCGTGTTGCGGAGCCCAACGAGCTCGTACTGCGCGCTCGAGACCTGGACGTTGAGGACCAGCACGCCAGCCAACGCGGCCAGCATGACGGCGAAGCAGAAGACCGCGAAGTGCGCCCTCCGATTGCGCGCGACGGAGGGGACCACCGAGAGCGGAGTGCGCTCACGCCCCGGGATGGCGTGCCGGACCGGCTCCGCCGACAGTGCGCGGGCATTTGCGCCGTCAATGGCCTCGGTGCCGGGGCCGCGCGCGTGAACACGCGTCTGAGTACGGGTGCTCATGGTCATCTCCTCTTCAGGATTCGTTCGACGGCCCTCAACTTTGCCGAGGCCGCGCGGGGGTTATCATTGATTTCCTGCTCCGTGGGCTTTTCCGTGCCCTTGGTCAGCGTGCGGTACTGCGCCTTGTGCTCTTCCAACTCGACCGGGAATCCGACGGGGGCCGACGACTTGGAACCGGCGGCGAAATGGCGTTTGGTGATCTTGTCCTCAAGCGAGTGGTAGCTCATGACCACGACCCGACCGGCGACACCGAGCGTCCCCATGGCAGCCGGTACCGCGCGGTCGAGCACGTCGAGTTCCTCGTTGACCTCGATGCGCAACGCTTGGAAGGTGCGTTTGGCCGGATGCCCGCCCGTTCGGGCCGCCGCGGCCGGAACCACGGAACGGATGGCCTCGACCAGCCTCCCGGTGGTCTCGATGGGGGCTTCGTCGCGGGTTTTGACGATCGCTGAGGCGATCCTGCCGGCGAACTTCTCCTCGCCCCAACCGCGGATGATCCGAATCAGATCCGCCTCGGTGTACTGGTTGACGATGTCCGCGGCGGTCGGCCCCGTGGACGTGTCCATACGCATGTCCAACGGTGCATCGTAGGAATAGGCGAATCCGCGCTCGCGCTCGTCGAGCTGGAGCGAGGAGACCCCGAGGTCGAAGAGGATCCCGTCGACACCGGGAAACCCCAGATCGTCGACGACGTCGGCGATCTCGTCGTAGACCGCGTGGACTAGATCAATCCGTTCCGCGAAGCGCGCGAGACGCTCTCCTGCCAGCGCGAGCGCCTGTTCGTCCCTGTCCAGGCCGATCAGGTGCACCTCGGGGAAACGTGCCAGCATCGCCTCCGAATGGCCCCCCATCCCAAGGGTGCAATCGACCACCACGGCGCTGCCGCGTTCGGCGATCCCTGCCTGGATCGCCGGCGCCAACAGCCCGACGCAGCGGTCGAGCAGCACCGGTACGTGGCGTTCGTGGGTGGGTCGCGGCGTCGCGTCGTCCGTCGTCACCGTTCCCCTTTCAGCGTGTCACTGCCTGCTATACATGCCCTGTGCTTGGACCAGAGCCCCCTCCGCGCCGACTCGCCCCGCCTGGCTCCGGGGAAGGTGAGCCAGGTTGTTGCGTATCGGGCGGCTGGAGATCTCGTCCAAGCCCTCCGGTTCCCTAGAAGAGTCCCGGAATGATTTCCTCGTCCGTCTCGGAGAAGGTGCTTTCCTTCTCCTCCAGGTAGGCGTTCCAAGCGCTGGTGTCCCAGATCTCGGCCCGCGTCCCCGCCCCGATGACCGTGACCTCGCGGTCGAGCCCGGCGTACGAACGCAACGAGGGCGGAATCGTGACCCGCCCCTGCTTGTCGGGAACCTCGTCCGAGGCCCCTGAAAGGAACACGCGGGTGTAGTCCCGCGCCTGACGGGAGGACAGGGGGGCTTCACGCATTTTCTCGTGGACCCGCCCGAACTCCTGCTGGCTGAAAACGTAGATGCAACGCTCCTGGCCCCGTGTCAGAACCAGGCCATCGCCCAGTTCGTCGCGGTATTTCGCCGGGAGAATCAAGCGGCCCTTCTCGTCGAGTCGCGGAGTGTATGTCCCGAGGAACATGCGCACCGCCTTCTCGATTCGAGGAGCTACCCGCACCCCTAATTCTCCAATGCCCTCTTCTATCCACCACTTTACTCCACTTGGCCCCACTGTCAACGCAACGGGGGTGCATTCGTGTTTCCTGTCCACAAAAAAACGCCGGCCCCACAAGGGATGGGCGGGGATGGAGGGACGTGGAGGAGTTTTGGGGCCCGCGGGCCGGAAAGAGGGCTTAAAAACGACTGGACCCGTGAAAATCACGGGTCCGTTCGTCGGCTTTGAGCCCCGGTGGGGCGAAGTGGGGGGAGGGCGCCGCTACTCGTCGTCGCGGCGTCGAGCGTCCCACTTGGACTCGAGGTCGGACATGAAGGAGCTGCGCGGTCGGGCGGCCTTGCCGGATTCCTGCTTTCCCAGGCGGCCAAGGGAAGACTTCGAGACCGCGATGTAGACGCCGACACACATCAGCGCGAATCCCACGACGCCGACCGGGATCCACTGGCTCGATATCCCGAGCAGCAGGACCACGATCCCCACGACCCCGACCAGTGCGCCGATGGCTATGTTCCGGGTTGAATACCCACCAGGCGACGCACTGGACTTCATCGAGGACGCGAACTTGTGGTCCTCATGCAATTGCTTCTCCAGTTGCTCGAGCAAACGTTGCTCGTGTTCGGAAAGCGGCATCTTCCCTTCCCCGATCCCCTAGTGCGTAGGCCATGTGGCCCTTACGTGTATCAACGCCAGCTTCAACGGAAACGTTCCCTGTTGCTGCCGAAAACTAGGACTGCGCAGTCCCGCGTTGTCCAGTACCTAAAGGATAGTCCGCGGCGCCCGCAGAAGGTAGTTCAAGAGTCGCCCCGAGGTGGCAGGAGGGTGGCGGGCAGGATGGTGCCAGCCGGGAACTTTGCGCGGATCCGGTCCATCGCCTCCTCGGCCTGCCTCCAATTGCCATCCGCCCGATCGAAGCTGAGCTGGTAGCCGCTGTCCGCATCGACGAGCTGCTCCGCGCGGACTCCCAGGAGCCGCACCGATTGCGGCCGGTCGCCCAGGGAATCCAGAAGAGACTCCGCGGCCTTCCCGATGGCCGCGGCCGAGTTGACGGGCTGACCCAGGCGGCGACTGCGGCTGATGGTGGAAAAATCCGCGTAGCGAAGTTTGAGGGCGACCGTCTGCGCCTCCCTGCCGGCTCCGCGGAGGCGCTCCGCGACGCGGAAGGACAGGCGGAGCAGTTCCCGGCGCAGCACTTCCGTGTCCGCGGTATCCCGCGCGAACGTCTCCTCGGCGCCGATGCTCTTCTCCTCCCGTACCGGCTCCACGGGCCTGCAGTCGATGCCCCACGCCAATGCGTGCAGTGCCGTACCGTGCGCACCCAACATGCGTTCCAGCGTCCCCCGCGGCGTCTGCGCAAGATCTGCAACGGAGGAGATCCCGGCGCGGGCCAGCACCTCGGACGTCTTCCCGCCCACGCCCCATAGGGCCCCCACGGGAAGCCCGTGCAGAAAGCCCACCGTGTCTTCCGGCGCCACCCGCAGCAGCCCATCCGGCTTTGACCGTGTCGAGGCGACCTTGGCCACGAATTTGTTCCGGGCGATCCCCACACTTGCCGGAAGCCCCAATTCCCCGCGCAGGCGACGACGGATCAGCGTCCCGATCTGCACTGGGCCACCGAGCCGGCGCAGGCTCCCGGTCACGTCCAGGAAGGCCTCGTCGACACTGACCTGCTCCACGAGTGGCGTGATGTCGTGGAAGACATCCATCATGCGAGCGGAGTAGTGCCGGTAACTCGCCATCGCCGGTTCGATCACCGTCGCGCGCGGCGCCAGGCGCAAGGCCGTCGACATGGGCATGGCCGAGCGCACTCCCAACCTCCGGCACTCGTAGGAGGCGGAGAGGACGACGGAGCGCTCCCCCTTGTGGCCAACGATGATTTCCCGTCCCGCCAGTTCGGGACGCACCAGCAGCTCGACGGAGACGTAGAAGGCATCCATGTCCACGTGGAGCACGGTGCGCGGCACGGAAGCGTCGATCATGCCTTTATCCTAGGCGCCTCCGCCGACCCTTTGGCCGCGCTCCGGAGCTTCGCCGATAGAGTGGTCCGCATGACCGATTCGCCTTCCGCGCAGCCCGCTACGGCGGCGAAGCCCGCCGACGCCGACACGTTTACCGCCGAGGTGAATGCCGTTCTGGCCGATTTCCTTCGGGAGCAACACGAGGTGGTTGCCGGGATCTCGCCACACGCCGCCGAACTGGTCGCAAGCATCCAGGACCTTGTCCGCGGGGGCAAGAGAATGCGGCCGCGGTTCGCGTTTTGGGGATTCGTGGGTGCCGGCGGCGATCCGACCAGTGAAGTCGTGGTCCGCGCGGGAGCGTCCCTGGAGCTTTTCCAGGCCGCGGCGTTGATCCACGACGACCTGATCGACCGCTCCGACACCCGCCGCGGGCGGCCCAGCGTGCACAAGCGATTCGAGTCGATCCATGAGCGGAACGGCTGGGACCGGGTGGCGTCGCGATTCGGAGAGGCTGCCTCGGTGCTGGCCGGAGACCTGTGCCTCTCGTATAGCGAGCAGATGTTCGCCGGGATCCCCGGGGAGCACAGGTCCGCGCGCGCGGTCTTCGACCGCATGCGTACTCAGGTGATGGCGGGCCAATACCTCGATGTCCTGGAGGAATCGGCCGGCAGATCGTACGGCGCCGGAAACGCGCTGGACCGGGCCAGGACCATCCTCACATACAAGTCCGCCAAGTACTCGACGGAAAACCCACTGCTGATCGGTGGCGCGCTCGCGGAGGCGGCGGGCGATTTGCTGGACGGCTACACGGAGTTCGCGCTACCGCTCGGCAAGGCCTTCCAACTGCGCGACGACGTCCTCGGGGTTTTCGGGGACCCGGTCGAGACCGGCAAGCCGGCCGGAGACGACCTGCGCGAAGGGAAAAGGACCGAGCTGGTCGCCCATGCGCTGTTGCTTGCCCAGCCGGAAGACGGATCCTTCATCCAAGCCCGCCTCGGTTCGGCCGAGTTGGGGGTCGCGGACATCGATCGCATGCGTTCGATCATTGGCTCCTGCGGCGCGCTCGCGGCCACCGAGGCCGCCATCGACGAGTTGTCCGACAGTGCGTTCGAGGCCCTGGACCGCCTTCCCATCGAGGCGTCGGTGCGTGATGCACTCCACGGGCTCGGTCTCGACGCGATCGCGCGCCGCGCCTGACGCGGGCGGCGGTCCCAGCAGGGTCGCTACCAGGCGAGCGCCTGCGCCCGACGCCTGATCTCCGTCTTACGTCCCTCGCGAAGGGCTTGCACAGGCGTACCCGGGAGCGATTCGTCCTCGCTGAACAACCAGACCAACAGCTCCTCGTCGGAGAAGCCCGCGTCGATGAGAACCGAGATGGTGCCCTTGAGACTGTCGACCACGTGTCCGTCGAGGAAGAACGCGGCGGGGACGGACCGGATGCCGCGGTCGCCAATCCGTGCCTCCACGAGCGCCCGCTCATCGAGCAGGCTGTGGACCTTCTTAATGGAAACGCCGAGGTATTCCGCAACATCGGGTAGTGGCAACCACTCGGGGACAAGGTTTTCGATAGTACTCACGGCACCAGCGTGCCATAAACACGAGGTTAACGGAGCGCTAAACCGCGATGGGACGCCAATACGGGCTGTCGTGTTGCCCACCTCATGGTGTAAATTCACTTGAGTCACACTTGCACCACACGTCACAAATGAAACGAGGAGCCCTGCCTGGCTCCCCGCTTTCACTGTGTGCCGGCTAAAGCGCCGGCCCAACCGGAGGATGATTCATGCCCGAGCCCCGCAACCGCGCACTGTCCGGCGCCGTCGCCGCAGCGGCGATTCCCGCCGTCGTACTCACCGGTTTCGGAGCCGCGGCGCCCGCCGCGGCTGCCGAGGTTCCCGCACTCGGAACCACGCTGACCCCGAAGCTGGCCACACACGCCAACGTGCAGGCCGCCCAGCAGCGCATCGCCGCCCATCTGGTGGCCGCGCAGGTTCCCTCCCGCCTGACCGTGGTGGCGTCCGCGCAGAAATCCGTCGCCGTTCGCAGTGGAGACACGCTCTCCCACATCTCCATCCGGCACGACGTGGCCCTGTCCACGCTGCTGAAGGCCAACAACCTCAAGTCCACCTCCGTGATCCACCCGGGCCAGAAGATCAAGCTGTCTACCGGCTCGACCACCAAGTCCACGGCATCCAAGAAGTCGTCGTCCTCCGGAGCGTCCTCGACCGCCGGCCGGTACACGGTGGTTTCCGGCGATACGCTCTCGGGTGTCGCAATGCGACGGGGAATGGGTCTCTCAGTGTTGCTCAAGGCCAACGGGCTGAACATGCGCTCGGTCATCCACCCCGGACAGAAGCTCCGCGTCAGTGGCGCGGGCCCGTCGGAATCGTCACCCTCGACCTCGACCTCGCCCAAGGCTTCCGCCTCCAGCGCCTCCAAGTCCACGAAGACCTACACCGTGGCCGCCGGGGACACCCTTTCCGGCATCGCCCAGCGCCACGGCATGGGACTGTCCGTGTTGCTCAAGACCAACAGGATCGGCAGTGGCTCCACGATCCACCCGGGCCAGAAGCTCACGCTCTCCGGATCGACCGCGGCCAAGCCCGCCTCGTCCGCGCCGAGGGCGGCCACGTCCACGAAATCCGCGTCCGGATCGTACACGGTGGCCTCCGGGGACACGCTCTCCGGTATCGCCGCCAAGAAGAACATGCCGCTCTCCGCGCTGTTGTCCGCCAACGGCATCAAATCCACCTCGGTGATCCACCCCGGCCAGAAGCTCAAGGTTTCCGGCACCTCGTCGGTCTCCTCGACGTCGTCGGCCCGCAAGCAGCTGGTGCCCAGCACGTTCCTGCACTACACCTACCCCAAGGCGACCGTCGCGTCCGCAAACGAGAACAAGCACACCCTGTTGTCCCGCGATCTCCCGACCCGCGCGGCGATGAAGCGGATCGTGGCCGACACCGCGACCAAGATGGGCGTCGATCCTTCGCTCGCCCTGGCGCACGCCTACCAGGAGTCCGGGTTCAACATGGCCGCGGTCTCCCCGGCGAACGCCATCGGCGCGATGCAGGTGATCCCGTCCTCCGGAGAGTGGGCCTCGCAATTGGTCGGACGCGACCTGGACCTACTCAATCCCTATGACAACGCCACAGCGGGTGTGGCGATCATCCGTTCGCTGCACCGGACAAGCCCCTCAAAGTCGGACGCGATTGCCGGCTATTACCAGGGAGCGGGTTCCGTGAAACGCAACGGAATGTACAACGACACCAAGCGCTACGTGCGGAGCATTCTGGCACACCAGAAGAGCTTCAAGTAGGGCAAGGCCGAAGGGCCCCGGAAGCATCGAGCGCTCCCGGGGCCCTTCGTCGTCGTTCCCCGCTTCGGCTAGGGTGCCACGACGGGCAGGTCCAGCACCACGCGTGTGCCGCCGCCTGCCCGCGCTTCCCAGGCGATGTCGCCGCAGAGTTCGCTGTTGACAAGGGTCCGCACGATCTGGAGCCCCAACCCGCCAGCCGGCGGGCCCCCTGGAAGTCCGACCCCGTCGTCGGATACGGTCACGCGCAGCCGTGCCGATCCGGCGTGGTCGGTACTGCGCTCGACGCCCAGCGCGACCGTCCCGTTCCGCTCGCCCAACCCGTGCTCGACGGCGTTGGCGACCAACTCGTTGATCACCAGCGACAGCGGGGTCGCCAGTTCGCTGGGAAGGTCCCCGAAGGATCCCTTCCGTTCGGTGCGCACGACCTGGCCCGGGGAAGCGACCTCCGCGGCCAACCGGAACTGGCGGTCGATCATCTCGTCGAAGGCGACGTTTTGGGTGAGCCCCTGCGACAGGGTGTCGTGGACCAACGCGATTGTCGCGACGCGCCGCATGGCCTGTTCCAGGCCGAGCTTGCCTTCCTCGCTCTGCATCCGGCGCGACTGCATCCGCAGGAGTGCGGCGACCGTCTGCAGGTTGTTTTTCACGCGGTGGTGGATCTCGCGGATTGTCGCGTCCTTGGACACGAGCTCCATCTCGCGCCGCCGCAGTTCGGTCACGTCGCGGCACAGCACCAACGCGCCGTACCGGTGTCCGCCGTCGCGCAGTGGAATGGCGCGCAGGGACAGGCTCACGCCCCGCGATTCCACTTCGGTGCGCCACGGCATCCTTCCGGTCACCACCAACGGCAGCGACTCGTCCACCAAGCGGCGGTCCTTGATCAGTCCCGTCGTGACCTCCGCCAAGGAGCGGCCCTCGAGGCTGTCCACCCCGCCCAGGCGCCGATAGGCGGACACGCCGTTGGGGCTCGCGTACTGGACGATCCCCTCCGCGTCCAACCGGATCAGTCCGTCGCCGACACGCGGCGCGCCCCGGCGGGACCCTGTCGGCGTCGCGAAATCCGGCCATAGGCCCTGGTTGCACATCTTCAGGAGATCCTGCGCGCATTGGCGGTAGGTCAGCTCGAGTCGGGACGGCATCCGCGAACTGGAGAGATCCATGTGGCTCGTCACCACAGCCAGCGTCCGTGAATTGCGGACCATCGGAACGGCTTCGATCCGCATGGCGGCGTCCCGTGTCCAGTGTTCCTCGTCCGCGCGCTGGATCGACTGGGTGCTCCAAGCGCTTTCGACCAGCGGTTTGAGGTCCATGCGTATGCGTTCGCCCACGAAGTCCGTGTGGAAGACCGTGTGGCTGGTGGAGGGACGAACGTGCGCCAGCGCGACGAACGTCCCACCCGGGGCGGGGTGCCAGAGGACCAGATCCGCAAAGGCCAAGTCGGCCACCAGCTGCCAGTCCCCCACCAGCAGGTGGAGCCACTCCTCGTCCCCGGGCCCGAAGTCCGCGAATTCGCGGACCGTGTCGGTGAAGATCGCCAACCCCTACCGCCGAACCGTGGAACGCAGGAGGCGCAGGGCGACGGACAGAGACGCCATGTCGTCGCGCTCCAGGCTGTTGACCTCGTCGAACATATTGCGTACCCGTTCGAGGTTGTCGGCGTTCAGCGCCTCCCAGGCGTCCAATCGCGCCACGGGATCGTTTTGCTCCGGCGCCGCGGCGATGGCGGAACGCGTGATGTCGATGACCGTTGCGTACAGGTCGTCGCGCAACGCCGCGCGGGCCAGCGCCTGCCACCGGTCGTCGCGGGGCAGCTTAGTGATCCGCTCCAGGAGATCATCGATGCCGAAGCGGTCGAAGACGACGTAGTACGTCCTGGCGACGTCCTCGGCCGCTATGCCCGTTTCCGCGGTTGTCAGAGCGATGTCCAACAGGACGAAACTTTCGAACTGCTGCGCATAGCGCTCCGCCAGAGTTTGCGGGAGGCCCCAGGCCAGTGCCCGGGCTTCCCACTCCCCCACGCGCTCCGCGTCCCGGCCCCGCAGGAACTCACCGAGGCGGTCGCGCAGGGAAAGGACGGTGTCCTTGAAGGCGTCGACGTCCTTCTGGACGGACGTGCCGCGACCGACGTGCGCGATGAACCAGCGCGTGGCGCGGTCCAGTAGACGGCGCATGTCGAGCTGGAGCCGGCACCAGTGCTCGGTCGGGAAATCGGCCGGCAGCGCGACCACGCTGGAGACGAAGCCGTCCAGCGCGTAGATCTCTCGCAGCGCCACGAAAGCGCGTGCCACAACCGACTCCGGGGCACCCGTCTCCTCCATCACCCGGAACGCGTAGTTGATTCCACCCATGTTCACGATGTCGTTGGCGACCACCGTGGAGATGATTTCCCTGCGCAGCGGATGGATCAGGACCTCCTCGGGGAACCGTTCCGACAGCTGCCGCGGGAAGTAGTCCCGGAGCGTCCCGTCGAAATACGGATCGTCGGCGAGTTCCGTCGCCGTGAGCGCCGTGGCCAACTGGATCTTGGCGTAGGCGACGAGCACCGAGAGCTCCGGCGAGGTCAGGCCCTGTCCGCGTTCAAGCCTGGTCTCCAGCTCCTTGTTCGACGGAAGGAACTCGATCTCGCGGTTGAGGTCGGCGCTCTCCTCGAGCCAATCCATCATGCGCTCGAAACTCGGGCTCCACTCGGTCAGACGCTGCTTGTCGTTAAGGAGCAGGACGTTCTGGTCGACGTTCGTCTTGAGCACCAGATCGGCGACCTCCTCGGTCATGGAATGCAGGAATGCCGTTCGTTCCCCCGCGTCCAGCTTGCCGGTCGCGACCAGGCGGTCAACCAGGATCTTGATATTTACCTCATGGTCCGAACAGTCGACGCCGGCGGAGTTGTCGATGGCGTCCGTGTTCAGCAGGACGCCGTTGAGTCCGGCCTCGATGCGGCCCAACTGGGTCATGCCGAGGTTGCCGCCCTCGCCGACCACCCTGACGCGCAGCTCGCTTCCATCGACGCGTATCGCGTCGTTGGCCCGGTCGCCGACTTCGGTATGGGTTTCGTCGGACGACTTGACGTATGTGCCGATCCCGCCGTTGTAGAACAGGTCCGCCGGCGCCATGAGGATCGCGCGCAGCAGCTCCGGCGGGGAAAGTCGCGTGGTGCCGGCTGGAAGGGCGAGGGCGTCCCTGACCTGGGGAGTGATGTCGATGCTCTTGGACTCCCGCGGGTGGACGCCTCCTCCCTCGCTGATCAGCGAGGCGTCGTAATCCGCCCAGCTGGAGCGCGCCAACCCGAACAACCGCCGGCGCTCGTCGAACGATGCCCCCGAATCCGGGTTGGGATCCAGGAAGATGTGTCGGTGGTCGAAGGCGGCCACCAACCTGATGTGCCGCGAGCACAGCATGCCGTTTCCGAACACGTCTCCGCTCATGTCCCCCACGGCCACCACCGTGAAGTCCTGCGTTTGCGTATCCAGGTCCAGCTCGGTGAAGTGCCGCTTGACCGATTCCCAGGCGCCGCGGGCCGTGATTCCCATGGCCTTGTGGTCATACCCCACGGAACCGCCCGATGCGAAGGCGTCGCCGAGCCAGTGTCCGCGCTCCAGCGAAATTTCGTTGGCGATGTCGGAGAAGCTGGCCGTCCCCTTGTCCGCGGCGACGACGAGGTACGTGTCGTCTCCATCCAGCCGGACGACGTCGCGCGGGGGCACAACCTCCTGGCCCGCCGCCGTGGTGACCAGATTGTCCGTGATTTCCAGGAGCGAACGGATGAAGATGCGGTAGGCGGCTTTACCCTCCTCCATCCAGGCGTTCCGGTCGAGCATCGGGTCAGGCAGCTTCTTGGCGAAGAATCCGCCCTTGGCCCCCGTCGGGACGATCACGGCGTTCTTGACCATCTGTGCCTTGACCAGTCCCAAGATCTCGGTCCTGAAATCTTCGCGGCGATCGGACCAGCGCAATCCGCCGCGGGCCACCTCGCCGAAGCGGAGGTGAACCCCCTCTACGCGCGGCGAGTAGACCCAGATCTCGTACTTCGGACGCGGGTAGGGTGCCCCGTCGATGGTCCGTGGGAACAGCTTGAACGCCAAGTGCTCCGCGCCCTGGAAGTAGTTGGTGCGCAACGTGGAGTCGATGACGTTGACGAAGCGCCTCAGGAGCCGGTCTGCGTCGAGCGTCGGGACCCGCTCCAGCGCCGAGGTCAGCGCGGCGCGTGTTTCCGCGGTCCGCTGGACACGCGCCGCATCGCTCAGTGCGGGATCGAAGCTGCCCTCGAAGAGTTCGATCAGCGCCTTGGCCACTTCGGGGTTGGTCAGCAGCGTGTCGCTGATGAAACCGTAGGAGTTCGGGATGCCCAATTGCCGGAGGTACTTGGCGTAGCTGCGCAGGATGGCCACCTGGCGCCAACGCATGCCCTCGCGCAGGATCAACCGGTCGAACGAATCGGACTCCGACTTCCCCAGGGACACGGCGGCGTACGCCTCCGCAACCAGGTCGCTCGTCCTCAGCGGGTCGGCCCCGACCGGGTAGGTCAGACCGAGGTCGTAGAGGAAGAAGTCCCTGCCGTCCCCCCGTGAAATCGCGAACGGCTTCTCGTCCACCACCTCGAGTCCCAGGTTCGTCAGGACGGGCAGGATGCGGCTCAGGGACAACGGCTCCGTCAGATAGAGCTTGAGCCGCGCATCGACGTTGTGTTCGCCGTCGGTTGCGGCGGGAACGTAGACCTTGACGACGGGACCTTCGTGGTTTGGTTCGTCGTGGCGGCGGAAGTGTTCAATGTCCTCCAGCGCATCCTCGATCTCGAAGTCCACGCGATACGCCGGCGGGAACGCCTCGGCCCACTGCGATGACAGGGCGCCGGCCTCGCCGTCCGCGAATTTTCCCCGGACCGCCTGGTCGATGCCCTCGGGCCACGACCGCACGGCGAGCACGAGACGCTGCTCGAGATCCAACCTGTCGACGGCGGGGACGTCACCACCCTTGGGCAGCCTGATCCGGTAGAAGAGTCGGACGAGTGCGGATTCGCTCATGCGGACCTCGAAGTCCATGGCGTCTGCGGCGAAGGCCTTCTTGAGCTCGTCCTCGATACGCAGGCGCACGCCCGTGGTGTACCTGTCGCGGGGCAGGAACACCAGGGCCGACATGAAGCGCCCGTAGATGTCCGGCCGAAGGAAAATACTGGTGCGCCGTCGTTCCTGAAGCCGGAGGATGCCCAGGACTGTTTCGAGCAGGTCGACCGGCTCGATCTGGAACAGCTCGTCGCGCGGGTACGACTCGAGAATGGTCAGGACGTCCTTGCCGGAATGGGAGTCCGAGGCGAAACCCGAGCGTTTCATCACGGCGTCGACCTTCTCGCGGACCACCGGGATGCTGCGCACCGACCTCGTGTAGGCGCTCGAGGCGAACAGACCGATGAATCGACGCTCGCCGTTGACGTTGCCCTGCGGGTCGAAGCTCTTCACTCCGATGTAGTCCAGGTAGACCGCCCTGTGCACGGTGGAACGGGAGTTTGCCTTGGTGATCACCAAGGCCCGCTTTTCGCGTGCCTTGGCCCTCCCCGACGCGGTCAGCATCTGGACCTGTCCGGCCACGGACGGCTGACGCAACAGGCCCAGGCCGCTCTCGGCTCGGACGCGCAGCACGTCCTCGCCGTCCTGCGTTGCCAGGTCGTACTCCCGGTAGCCAAGAAACGTGAAGTTCCCGTCGTCGAGCCACCGCAGCAGTTCGCTCGCGCCGTGGAGGTCCGGCACTTCGTGTCCGTTGACCACCGAACCAAGCGAATCGGCGATGTCGTGTGCCTTGGCCCGCATGGCGGGCCAGTCCTCGACGGAGTCGCGCACGTCCGCCAGGACCTTTTCGAGTCCTTCGACAAGCGCCACGACGGCGTCGTCCGATGGCTGTCCGCCGATTTCGATGGATATCCAGGATTCGACGCGAGTCTGCCCCTCGGACTGCAACAGGAAACGGGCGAGATTGGGGAGCGATGCGGTGTCACCGCTGGAGATCGGAACCGCTGTGGACACGGGTTCCAGGTCGGTCAGCGTGCCGTCCGCGGCGCGATGCGCGATGAATGTCGGGTGGACCACGAGGTTGATGGCCTGCCGCTGGCGGCTGACTTCCGCCGTCACGGAGTCCACGAGGAAGGGCATGTCGTCCGTGACGACGTACACCACCGCCGTTCCGGCGTGCCCGCCAACGGAAACCTTGGCTTCCCCGGCGCCGCGCGTCTGTCCGACTGAGAGGTGGGCCCCCACCCTCGCCTCCAGTTCCTGCGCGGAATATCCCTCCGTGTCTTCCCTTGCCACGTGTCCGTAGTAGGTTTCGACGAATGCGGGCGTGAGCGTGTCAGCAATGAACCCAGAGGGCATGCCGGACCCCGACGACTTCAATGTAAGCCTCCGTGTGATGGTGTATACCGCGCCATTGCGGTCTTATGCCGTCCAGCCTATCCCGTCTACAGGCAAGTTCACATCGAGTCTCGGTTACCGCCGGAAGAGGCTCTTCCTTCGCGGAATTCCCACTCCTACGAGGCCCGCGACAGAGGTTCTCAAGCCGCTGGCCGGCGCCGATTCGGCAAGCGGACTGCCAGCCAGTAACGCCCCGTCGGCGGCCTCCGGATCCCAGGGCAGAAACGCCGCCACCGGGCGGTCCGGGCCGAACCGCGCCCAGGTTTCACGTAGCTGGCGTTCCGGCGATGCCCCGATGGAAGCCGACCTGACCTTGTTGAAGACGATGCGCGGCTCGATATCCGGAAATCGGTCCCCAAGTTCCTCGACGGCCTTGACCAGTCGTGGAACCCCCACGCTGTCCGCCGCTCCGACGGCCAGGACCTCGTCGGCGGCTTCGAGGGCCGCCGCCGTGGCCGCGTTGCGCTGGGGTGCAGACGTGTCGAAGCTGAGGTCCTCGTCGAATTCGATGGCGGGCGCCACGTCGACGACGACAAGGTCCGATTGCCGGCGGGCGAAGTCGAGAACGCGGGCCATCGACTCTGCTCGGAGTTCCGGCCACCGACTGGGCCGCGGAAGCCCCGTGGCCACGCGCAACCTTGCACCGGCGACGGCAAGTACGGAACACCCGCGTTCGAATCCAGACCGGTCCAATACGCCCTGGTCGGCCAGTCGGCATAATTGCGCGAGACCCGCGGATTCGTCCAACAATCCGAGGTGGACGGCAACGCTGGCGCCGTAGGTATCGGCGTCGACCAGCACGACGTTCTTGCCATCGAGGGCGGCCTCGACGGCCATGTTCACCGCTACGGTCGTCCTGCCCGAGCTGCCTGGAGGTCCCCACACTGCGGTGATGCGTCCGGGTGCGCGATCCTCCCAAGGTTCTCGTTGCACCGGTGGGCCGGCGGCGGGCGTCGGCATCCTTCCGCGCACCGCGCCGCCGCAGAGCAGTTCCAGTAGATCCGATATCGATTGCGCCGGCGCGCTCGGCGACTCGACGCTGGCGCCCAAACCGGCCAGTCGTTCCGTAGCCGCCCCGTCATCGGTCAGGACGAGCGCCGGGACACCGAGTCGCGCAAGGCTGTCCAGCGTTGCCGCGTCCACATCGAGGGGATCCCCCGCCAAGAGCGCCGCATCCGCCAAGCCCGATTCCGCCAAGGCAACGATCTCCGTGAGTTCGTCGCAACGCCGCACGACGGTCACGGCGCCGCGGAGGCGCTCCAACGCGTCCGTGACGCCGGCCGTGTCGGCCCACACCACGGCGGACACCGTCACGGCGTGCCACCGGACGGATTGTGGACCACTGTGATGCGCGCGTCGTTTGCCAGGGCATTGAGCAACTGCGCGAGTTTGCCGTCCTCCACAAGGACCTCGACCACGATGCCGGCGGTTCCGCCGAATCCGGTTTCCATCGGCCGTAGCGCGGAAACCTCGGCACCTGGGAGGAGAAGCTCGGGCTGCTCGTACGAGTTCGTCGCTGCCGTCTTCGCGCCCGACCAGATGTCAACGCGCGTTCCGACGACGACAGCCTGCGGTAGGGCCTGCTGCAATTCGATCGTCACCGGTTTGCGTCCGGTGGCATCCGGCACCCCCAACGCGCGCATCGGGACAAGTTCGCCAGCCCGGATCAACGTGTTCGCCTGGGCCCCTTCCGGAATACCACCGGCGACGGCGTAGCGGTCGGCGGTGCCGTCGAGGCGAACCTCGACCACGGACAGCCGGGACGCTTCCACCTTCTCTCCCAGCGAGATGTCTTCCTTGGCGACGTACATTGCCACGGACTTGTCCAGACTGGAGATCAACGCCACCACACCGGCAACCGACGCGACCATCAGCAGGATCCCGACCAGAAGACGCGGATCTTTCCACCCCGGCTTCCGCAGGCGGCGCAGCTCGCCGTCGCTCGTATTCGGTTCCATGAGTCGTCCCCCGCCTTCCGGGCCCTCGCCCGCCGCATGATTCGGCACCGCCGCCTGCGCGGAGGGCACGATTCCACACTATTGGTTAAACGCCCGTCACGGAAAAGCGAACCGCAAACCTGTGGACAGGGCACGCCCTGCGGACCTAGGGGTCGCGCTGGACGGCGGCGACGGCGTCGAACGGCACCAGAAGGAGCGACCGGACGGACGAGCCCCGCCGGAATTCACCGAGGGGATGGGCCGCAAGCTGGAGGTGATCGGCTCCAGCGTGGTCCAACGTCCCCGTCCCGAGAACGGCTCCGTCCCGGGCATGCAGCGTGACGCGTGCCCGGTCCCGCACCAGCGCCCTCAGTGCGGCACCGAGGCTCGGCAGCCGGCGTCCCCCGTTTTCTTCCGGTGCGACCCTGACACCCACACCCTCTACCGAACGGAGGGCCGCAACCGGCACGACGTACTCGGCTCCTCCGGACACCAGTCCCAGCCACCCCGCCCCCACCCGCTGCAGGCGTCCGCGCAGCAGAAGCCCACCCAAGAGCAGCAGGGTCACTTCCCCGCCAAGGTGGCCGCCCAGTCGTCTAGCCAAAGGAAGTTGGGAACGCTCAATGCGGACCATTTCCTGGATTTCGACCACGCGGTCACGGGCGGCTTCGCCGTTCATCTGCGCTTCGAGGTCGGCAAACAGGGCATCCCATCTCATGCACGCCAGCCTAGCGAACACTCGACACACTCTGGACACCCCGCACGACAAATGGCACGATATGGGCACAAGCGATACTAAACGACATCAAATAGCTTCTAATCCCCCAAAGAACGGTGAATGCAATGAGAGCCGAATCTCTCGACTATGCCTGGTGCCTTACCATCGCCGCACTCGGCACGTTTCTCCTCTGGTGCGGCTTGGGACCCCTGGACGGCGGTGCTCGCGCGCTCTTGGCCGTTCCCGCTTCGTCCAGCGAGTTCGAGAGCCTGAGCGCCTTGGCACTCATGGTCCTCGGCCTGCTGGTGCTGGGCTGGTGGGCCGTGGGGCTGGCGGCCGCGCTCGCTGCCAGCGTGATGGCACGTTCGGGGCACACGGAGGCGGCGCGTCGGACGGCGCGCCTCAGTCCCGCATTCATGCGTCGCCTCGTCGCGGCGCTGCTCGGCGCGAATCTGCTGCTGTCGCCCGCTGCCCATGCGGCATCGGCGCCCGCGTCCGCCCCGATCGTGGCGGCGAAGGCCACCGGGGTCCCCGTCCCCTACTGGGCGACCGACGTCGGAACAAGGGACACGGTAGCCGAATCGGCGGTAAATCCGCGGGCTACGGCAGGCGCCCCGGATCCGGGCTGGCGTGCGGAGAAACCGGCCGCACCCATGGACCGCGTACTCGGCGGATCCGCACCGTCGGATTCCGGACGGGACGTCGTCGTGACCCGTGGCGATTCGCTCTGGTCCATTGCGGCCCGGAGCCTCGGAGGCGACGCCACGGAGGCCGAGATCGCGCGCGAATGGCCGCGCTGGTATGGCGCGAATCGCCACACCATCGGTTCCGACCCCGACCACCTGTCGGTCGGGTCGATACTCATTCCGCCTGCCGGATAACCAACAAGCACCCAATCCAACGAACCGTCTCGGGAGGACATCATGACCACCACGCCGGAACCCCGCCCCATCACGTCCCGACCACTCCACGGCCCAGCCAGCGGCGGCGATCAACCCCACGCCGTCCGACGCTTCGCCGACGTGATGCCGTCATACGGCTCATCCACAGGAGGCTCCGCCGGCGCCTCACCGTCCGCGGGCGACCGACGCGAACCGCCGGTACGGTCGCCAAATCCCCCGGAGCCGATCGACCTGCGGGCAGAACACCGCCACATAGCGTCGATAGCCCGTGTCGTAGGCCAGGCCGCATTTGAATCGATGGCCGGCATCCGGCCGGTCCACCAGCTGGCCCGGTGGCTGGACCCCGAGAGCTTCGAGAAGATCTGCGACCGCGTCCAGCTCACGACGACGGCGCATCAGTCCGCAGGGACACGTCTCTACCGGAACACCGCGGTCCGGCGGACCCGCCTGTGCCGGGTCGGCGAAGGGGTCTACGAGGCGTCACTTGTCGTGGTGGACCAGACACGGGTCCGCGCCGCCGCTCTGAGGATCGAGCTGCGGCGCGGACAGTGGAAGGTTTCCGCCCTGGAAATCGGCTAGCTGCGCTTGCCCTTCTTGCCGCGGCGTTCTGCCCGGTTGGCCGACTCCGCGTCCTCCGCAGCGGTGCGTTCGACGTGGGTACTGGCGCCCCCGTCTTCCGAGGGGGCCGTGTACTGCAAGGTCGCCGGCTTGTCCGGTGCGTCGAGGCCGGGCGTGGACAGAACGGGGGCAAGAGTCGCTCCGCGGCCGTCAGTGACGCCGGGCAACGTCACCCGTGCGGGCTTCGCAACCTCGACCTCCACGTTGAAGAGGAAACCGATGCTTTCTTCGCGGATGGACTCCATCATGGTCTGGAACATCGTGTAGCCCTCGCGCTGGTACTCGACCAGCGGGTCACGCTGGGCCATAGCCCGCAATCCGATGCCTTCCTTGAGGTAGTCCATCTCATACAGGTGCTCCTGCCACTTGCGGCCAATGACACTCAGCACGACCCGACGCTCCAGCTCGCGCATGTTCGGTTCGCCCACGGCCTCCTCGCGCATCTGGTACTGCACCCGGGCGTCGGACAGGATCTCCTCGTGGAGGAACTCGGAGGTGAGCTTTCCCTTGCCGCCGGCCTCCTCCAGCACCTCGTCGATCGTGAGGGACACGGGATAGATCTGCTTCAGGTTCGTCCAGAGCCGCTCCAGGTCCCAATCGTCCCCGTGGCCCTCGGCCGTGGTTTCGGTGACCATGGCGGTGACGACATCCTCCAGGAAATGCCCGACCTTCTCGTGCAGGTCGCCGCCTTCGAGAATCCGGCGCCGGTCGCCATAGATGGCCTCACGCTGGCGGTTCATGACGTCGTCGTACTTCAAGACGTTCTTGCGCTGCTCGGCGTTCGTTGATTCCACCTGGCCCTGCGCCGTTTCGATGGCCTTCGAGACAATTTTCGACTCCAGGGCCATATCGTCCGGCATGGACGGGTTGTTCATGATCCGCTGCGCCGCGTTGGCGTTGAACCTGCGCATCAGCTCATCGGTCATGGACAGGTAGAACCGCGATTCGCCCGGGTCGCCCTGTCGGCCGGAACGTCCACGCAGCTGATTGTCGATGCGGCGGGACTCGTGGCGCTCGGTGCCGAGCACATACAGCCCGCCCTGCTTGCGGACCTCCTCTGCCTCGGACTCGACCTGCATGGTCGATGCCGCGAAAACCTCGTCCCAGACGCGTTCGTACTGCTCCGAATCGGTGGCCGGGTCAAGACCGCGCCGTTCCATCTCGGCAACCGCAAGGAACTCGGCGTTGCCTCCAAGCATGATGTCGGTTCCGCGTCCGGCCATGTTGGTGGCCACGGTCACGGCGGCCCTCTTGCCCGCCTGTGCAATGATCGCGGCCTCGCGCGCATGCTGTTTCGCGTTCAGCACCTCGTGCCGGACGCCTTCCTTCGCCAGCTTGCGGGAGAGGTACTCGCTCTTCTCGACGCTGGTCGTTCCGACCAGGACCGGCTGTCCGGCCGCGTGGCGTTCGGCGATGTCCTTGACCACTGCCTCGAACTTCGCGATTTCATTCTTATAAATGAGGTCCGACTGGTCCTGGCGCTGCATCGGCTTGTTCGTCGGAATCTCCACCACACCGAGCTTGTAGGTTCCCATGAACTCGGCGGCCTCGGTCTGGGCGGTACCGGTCATTCCCGACAACTTGGAGTACAGACGGAAGTAGTTCTGGAGCGTGACGGTGGCCATGGTCTGGTTCTCGGCCTTGATTTCCACGCCCTCTTTGGCTTCGATGGCCTGGTGCATGCCCTCGTTGTAGCGGCGTCCGGCCAGGGTGCGCCCCGTGTGCTCGTCGACGATCATCACATCGCCGTTCATCACGACGTAGTCCTTGTCCTTCTTGAAGAGTTCCTTGGCCTTGATGGCGTTGTTCAGGAAACCGATGAGCGGCGTGTTGGCGGACTCGTAGAGATTGTGGATGCCGAGGTAGTCCTCGACCTTCTCGATACCGGATTCGAGGACACCGATAGTGCGCTTCTTCTCATCGACCTCGTAGTCTTCGTCGAGCTTCAGCCGGGTGACGAGGCGGGCGAACTCCCCGAACCAACGATTCACGTCGCCGGTAGCCTGCCCGGAGATGATCAGCGGGGTGCGGGCCTCGTCGATGAGAATCGAGTCGACCTCGTCGACGATGGCGAAGTTGTGCCCGCGCTGGACGAGTTCGTCCTTGGACCACGCCATGTTGTCGCGCAGGTAGTCGAAGCCGAACTCGTTGTTCGTGCCGTAGGTGACGTCCGCAAGGTACTGCTCGCGGCGGACGGAGGGGTCCTGGTTGGACAGGATGCAGCCGCTGGTCAGGCCGAGGAAACGGTACACGCGGCCCATCAGGTCCGACTGGTATTGCGCCAGGTAGTCGTTCGTGGTCACCACGTGCACGCCCGCGCCGGTGATCGCGTTGAGGTAGGCGGGACCGGTGGCCACGAGCGTCTTGCCCTCGCCGGTCTTCATCTCGGCGATGTTGCCCAAGTGCAGCGCGGCTCCACCCATCAGCTGGACGTCGAAGTGGCGCATTCCGAGGGTACGGCCTGCGGCCTCGCGTACCGCCGCGAACGCCTCGGGAAGCAGGGAGTCCAGCGTGGCGCCATCCTGGTAGCGCTGCTTGAACTTGTCCGTTTCACCGCGCAGCTCGGCATCGGTGAGCGACCTGAATTCCTCGTCGAGCACGTTGACGGCGTCGGCGTAGCCGCGCAAGCGCTTCAAGGTCTTCTTGTCGCCGGTTCGCAGGACGCGTTCTAGCAGTGATGCCACGTGGCAGCTCCCAAATCTCAGGCACAGGAATTCTGGCTAGGCCAGTCTACGTGAGACACGATCGACCTCAGGGGATGGTTCCCGCGCCGTCGTTTCGCACCTCCGCCGCGAGTTCCGGGGCCAGGTCGCCGCGCGGTTCAACCACCACCTCGCCGAGCCCCAGCCACCCGGCCATCAGGCGCAGTTCCCGGGCCAACTCGCCGGCCGTCTCCCGTGGTGCGTCGGTCTCCGCGTGGCTGGCACGGACCAGCAGCTTCCCGTTCGCCCGATCCGATTTCAGGTCCACGCGGGCCGCCATTCGCTGGCCCAAAAGGAACGGCAGGACGTAGTAGCCGAACTGCCGCTTCGGTTCGGGCGTGTAGATCTCGATCCGGTAGCGGAAGCCGAAGAGCTCCTCGAGCCGCCGGCGTTCGAACACCATGGAGTCAAAGGGACCCAGGAGAGCCCGACCCGACGCCGTTCGCGGCACCGCGGCAGCGACGTGCACGTATTGGTCGCCGCGCCAACCGTCGACGTGGACGGGCTCCAGCTCGCCCCGCCCCACCAGCCGGTCAACCGCGCGCGCGGCCGGCTTCAGGGGAACCCGGAAATAGTCGGCGAAGCAGCGCACCGTGCCGATTCCGTGCGCCCGCGCCGCCGCAGCGATCAAGCGCAGCATGGCTTCGTCCGGGTCCGGGTTCGGATCGGCCGGGAAACCACCCGGCAGCACGCTGGCGATGGGAGCGTAGCGCCGCTCGAACTGCTGGGTGCGGCCGGCGGATCCCACATCGCCGGCCGCAAACAGCACCTCGAGCGACCTCTTGACCGCAGACCAGTTCCAGCCCCAGTTGTCCGGATGCGGGTCCTCCACGTGTCCGAGGCGCGCCTGCACCTGGCGGGCCGTCAGGGGCCTCGACGCGTGCAGGGTCTCCAGCACCAGGTCGGCGGTCCGCCGGAGCTCGCCGGAGTCGCTGGAGAACTCGCCCATCCAGTTGCGGCGCTGCCAAACCCGCAGGTCAGCGAAGTGCTCCGGGCGGACAAAACTTGCCTCGTGCGCCCAGTACTCCACGAATCGCCGGGGCTGCCGTGACGCGAGCCGGTCCAACACGTCGCGGTCGTAGTCCCCGAGGCGGGAATAGAGCGGCAGGTAGTGCGCGCGGCTGAGGACATTGACCGAGTCGATCTGCAGGAGTTGTAGCCTCTCCACGGCAAGGCCCACCCGTCGGGCACTCGCCCGGCCGGTGGGCCTCCGTGTGGATAGGCCCTGGGCCGCCAGCGCGATGCGCCGTGCCTGTTCCAAGGTCATCCGTGGTGTCATGCGGCCAGTCTAGGACCGGCCATCCGCGTCCTAGGCGTTTGCCGCCTCGGCGCCGCGGTAGTGGCGAACCTCCACCGTTTCCTCGTCGTTGCATTCGCCGTCCAGGGAGATGATGCCGTAGGCCCAGCCCTTCCGGCGGTAGACCACCGACGGCTGGCCCGTGGTGTCGTCGACGAACAGGTAAAAGGGGTGTCCCACCAGCTCCATGCGGTCGACGGCGTCGTCGACGCTCATGGAAGCCGCGGGAAAGACCTTCCGGCGGATCTCCACCGGGTTTTCGGCGGGGGCCTCCGCCACGGGAGCCGCTGCTTCGGCCTGGTCCCTTGCGGCCTCCTCGTGGAGGGGCACGGTCGAACTCGCCGGTTCGAGTGTGGACGTGGCCTGGAAAACCGCCTGCGGCGTCTGGCGTCCGTGGTGGACCTTCTTGCGGTCCCTTGCGCGCCGCAGACGCTCGAGCAGTTTGGAGAAAGCGATGTCGAATGCCGCGAACTTGTCCGCCGCCTTGGCCTCCGCGCGGATGGCAGGTCCCCGGCCGACGACACTGATCTCAACGGTGAGCTGCGTGTCGGTCTGGCGTGCGTTGGGCTCCTTGGTCACCTTGACGTCGAGGCGCTGGACCTTCGTTGCCAGTTGCTCGATCTTCGCGACCTTTTCGTCCGCGTACTCCCGGAACCTGTCGGAAACCGTCAGGTTGCGTCCGGTGATCATCATCTCCATGGTGTCCTCCTACTACTTGCCTCGGGTGACACATCAGCGGCCAAAAGGGGTGCTCCTTCCAGCCGCTGAAGATGGGTTCTTATCCTCCTGGCGAGGTGCCCATAACTCACCGTAGTTCACCCCTAGCCGGTTTCAATGGAGTTGCCAAATGTTTCTCGTTCACCGTCCGCTGAACCGTCCTGTGCATCCGCGGAGTCGGCGTGTCGGGGCGGACGCGTCGCGGCGACGAAGACGGCCGCCTCGACCCGTGCACCGGCCTCCGTAAGGCACCGGTACGCCTCTGCAACCGTCGCGCCGGTGGTCAGCACGTCATCCACAATCACGCAGGTCCGGCCTTTCGCGACCTTGCCGCGTCGCACCGACATGGATCCCCTGGCCTGCCCCCGTGCACGGCGCCCCTTGCCCTTCTGCGCCCCGTGGCCGAGGCCAAGGAGGTCGCGCTGGACGAGCAACCCCTCCACCCGTGTTCCGCGTGGAAGCAACCCCCGCGCGGACACCCACCCGGCAAGGACGTCAACGGGGGCGTATCCACGACGCGTGCGCGCGGCGAAGCGGGAGGGAACGGGGACCAGCAGCACCTCCGAGTCTGCGCCTCCGTCTCCGGACGACGGCCCGTCACGTTCCCAGGCCGGGCGCGCTGTTCTCAGGGCACCGGCGAGCGCCGGTCCCAACACGGATACGAGTCCCGTGCGTTGTTTGTTCTTGAACGCCAACAACGCCGCCGCCAATTCGTTCCGGTAGATCCCCGCGGCGACGGCCGGAAGCGGCTCGAGGAATCCCCCCGGCGTCCCGCCGGCGTCGATGCCGGCTCCCACGGGCGGGGCGGTGGCGCGTACGGGTGAGAGGGCTTCCCGCAGCGGTAGCGACTCCGCGCCGTCGTGCGCGGGAAAGGGACGCACCGTGGCGGCGCGGATCACCGCCCGGCAGCGCGGGCAGAGCACCGCGTCCGACGCCCCGCACCCGACGCAGTCGGACGGGGAGAGGACCGAGGCCAAGTCGCGCAAGGCCGCCACGGCCGAGAGTGCCCGGGGGTGGAAAAGCCAGGCGTCCACTGTCGCTGCGATGTGGGGTGCGAAGGGGCGGTCCATGGCCCCATCGTCGCCGACGCGGGGCCGTGCCGCGCTCGGGCGACGCCGGACTGTGGACCGGCGGCGCGGACCGGAACGTGTGGAAGGACTTCGGCGTGGAGGCGGGCGTCAGCCGGGGTAGGCCAAATAGCGGGCCTGTCCCGCCTGCTTCTTCCACAGGTTGCTCACCCGCGAGTAGACTCCCTCGGGCGTTTCCGCGTAGACGGTGCGCTGCTCGCCCGGCGCGGCCGATATTCCCGTCATGCCCAGCAGCGGCTGGAAGACTTCGCTGTCCCCTGCCAGCGGGATGCGTTCGGCCTCGACCGGCTGCTCGTTGTCGGGCGCCATGACGATCACGGAGGTCGCCGAGTCCCAGACGGCCTTGCCCACGGGGACGGTCGAGGGTAGGCGCGACGGCTCGATGAATCCGCGCGGCACGCCTTCGGTGTCCCTGATCACTCCGGAGACGTACACGCCCGCCTCGCCATCGATTTCGGCGACCACGACGGCGCGGGCGCCATCCCGGGAGATCCGCAGTGACGAGACCACCGCATTATCCATCCAGGCGGCCGCAACCTCACGGACCTCGCCGTGGCGCGCCCTGTCCTCCGGCACCGCATACACGTGGGTCCGGTCGGTGGGATCCACCGTCCAGGTCCATCCATGGATATCGATGCTGGGCGCCAACAGGCTTTTTCCCGATGCGCCGCGCCGGACGGCGCCGCCCTCACCGACCGTGAACAGCCGGCTCCGGTCGCCGTTGAGGAAGGCGAAGCGGTTGCCGGCCGGGGACATGGCCGGGTCGCGGGGATCGTGCCCGGAGATGTCCCCGACACCGACCACTGCCTGGACGCCGTTCCCCTGGTAGTAGACCAACTGCTTGTCCGCAACCGCCACCTGCGTGTCCGGAACCGCGGGGTTGACGACGGCGTTGACGAAGTCGGGCGACGTGTCCCCCAGACTGACCGCACGCTGTCCGACCGTCATCGTGACGGAGGAGATGTTCCCGACGCCGGCCAGCGTGAGCTCCAGTTGCTGCTGCATCTGCTGGCGGTGCAGTTCCGTGGTGTCGGCGAACACGCCGTCCGCGAAGTCCACCGTCGCGTGCCGGGCCTCCACGGGCACGGCCGCCCGGGCCAACTCGCTGTCCTCCGGGAACGCGGTGCGCACCGCGTTGCGCAGATAAGGCGCGGGACCCGCCAACATGGATTCGACAAGGGGCGCGGCAAGGGACTGCCGGTTGGCGAACCACCGGTAGTCGGGAATGGCGTAGGCCAGCGTCGAATCGTAGAAGTACAGGGCGTAGGGCGAGAACAACACCGGGAAGTTCCCCTGCTCCACCAGCGTTCCGTCCGGCGCGGCGGAGATGCGCCATTCGTCTTCCACTTCGGTCAGGGCAACCTCCACGGATTCGGTGGCGTTCTCGGGGCTGCGGGTCAGGATGCCGTGCTCGTCGATGGTCGCGACGACGGCCAATTCGATCGTGTAGCTGCCCTCCTCGACATTGGAGACGACGTTCGGCTCGGAGTCGTAGACCAGGGTTCGTGCCGTGCTCTGCCAGGAGCGCGCCAGTTCGGGAGCCAGGTATTCGCGGGCCACCTTGTAGTCGTCCTGCGGCGAGATGCCCGCACGGTAGAAGCCCGCGATGATCTCGACGGGGCCGGCACCGTCTTCCGGACCGGGCGGCGTGAAGGCGTACTGGAATTCGGACTCCGTCTGGCCCTCGGGTCCGATGGTGCCCACCGCCCCGCGGACGGGTATGGAGCCACAGCCGGCGGCGAGGAGCACGACGGCGGCCAGCATGGCGACCAGCGCCCGCACCGGCACGCCGTGGAACCTTCCACCACCCCTACGCTCGTCCTGCGTTCTAGGCATCCTGTCCTCCCGTCGCATCCCTCTCCCCATTTTCGACCGTGTTGTCCTTCGGCACCAGCGGCAGTGGCGAGGCCTCCACCGTGCCCCCCGACCGACACGGCAGCGTGAGGCGGAACGAGGCGCCGTGGCCCTGCTCGCCCCATGCCTGCAGCCAGCCGCCGTGGAGCCGCGTGTCCTCCGTGGCGATCGAGAGGCCCAGGCCGCTGCCGCCGGTGGTCCGCGCCCGTGCCGGATCCGCCCGCCAAAACCTGTCGAAGACACGGGCGGCGTCGGCGGGCGACATGCCGATGCCGTGGTCCCTCACCACGACGGCGACGGAGTGGTCGTCCCCGGCCACCGTGATGTCAATGGGGCGGCCCTCGCCGTGTTCCACGGCGTTCATGACCAGGTTCCGGACGACGCGTTCGATGCGCCGCGGATCCATCTCCACGACGCACCCGTCCGACGGCGCGTGGATGCGCAGCGGAGTGCCCGCGGTCTCCGCGTGCATCTGGGCGGAATCGACGACGCGTCGGACGATGGGGACGATGTCGAGGGCCTCGGCGTCGAGCACCGCGACGCCGGCGTCGAACCGCGAGACCTCCAGCAGGTCGTTCAGCAGGTTCTGGAAACGCTCGACCTGGTTGTAGAGCAGTTCCGCGGAGCGCCTGTTGACCGGGTCGAAGTCCGCGCGCGCGTCGTGGAGCACCTCCGCCGCCATGCGCACCGTCGTGAGCGGGGTGCGCAGTTCGTGGGACACGTCGGAGACGAAACGCTGCTGCATCCGCGACAGCCTGGCCAGCTGCGTGATCTGGTCCTGGAGGTTCGCGGCCATGCGGTTGAACGATGTCCCCAGCCTGGCGATCTCGTCTTCCCCGTGGACCTCCATGCGTTCCTGGAGTTCCCCGTCGGCCAGCTTCTCGGACACGAGCGCCGCGTTGGAGACCGGTCGGACCACCAGCCGCGTGGTGTACCAGGCGATGCCACCGGTCACCACGAGCAGCACGATCCCGCCGATCCCCATCACACGGTGGATCAGGTCGAGCGTTTCCTGGACGGAGGACAGGTCGTAGACCAGATACAACGCGTAGGCGCGTCCCGGCGGGAGCGATACCTGCGTCCCGAAGGCCAGGCCGGGGACGTCGATGTTATTCCGCGGGTATTCGATGGACTGCCAGAAGACGCCCGAGTTTTCCCGGACGGTCGTGGCGAGCGCATCGGGAATGACGCCGGTGGTGAGTCCTCCACTGGCAGTGTTCGTGACGTAGATGTTCTCGGAACTCGGAAGGGGCGTCAGCACGAAATCCCGTTGGACGGTTGCGCCGTCCCCCTGGACCAGTTTCAGCGTGTCGTTGACGAAGGCCACGGTGCTGGACCGGTCCGTGGTCGCCGCCGACTCGAAATTGGACTTGACCCGGTTCAGCCCGCGCACGGATTCGTCTTCAACCTGCCGGAACCGCTCCTCGAACAAACCGGCGGCGATCTGGTTGGACAGGAACGCGCCGGTTCCGGCCAGTGCCAAGGCCGAGAGCAGGACGGTGGCGGCAACCGCGCGCAGCTGCAGGGAGCGGCGCCAGGCGTTGGAGACGCGTTGGATGCGCCGGTTGTTGCGGAAAGCGGCCACCCGGCGGCGCGGCTTCTGGACGGTCGGTGTTCCGTCGCCGGTTCCCGCCGCCTCCTCCGGCGCCGCGACGGATCCCAAGGTCAGCCTTGGCCGGCCTTGTAGCCGACACCGCGGACGGTCAGCACCACTTCAGGGTTCTCCGGATCACGTTCGACCTTGGACCGCAGCCGCTGGACGTGAACGTTCACCAATCGCGTGTCGGCGGCGTGCCGGTAGCCCCAGACCTGTTCCAGCAGAAGCTCGCGGGTGAACACCTGCCAGGGCTTGCGCGCCAAGGCCACGAGCAGGTCGAATTCCAGGGGCGTCAGCGAGAGGTGTTCGGAGCCGCGCGTGACGGAGTGGCCGGCCACGTCGATGGTGAGGTCGGCGATCTTGAGGGTCTCAGGCGCGTGTTTCTCGCCGATGCGCAGGCGGGCCCGGACGCGGGCGATGAGTTCCGCGGGCTTGAAGGGTTTGGGCACGTAGTCGTCCGCGCCGGACTCCAGGCCGCGCACGACGTCGGCCGTGTCCGATTTGGCTGTCAGCATCACGATCGGGACGTCTGCCTCGGCGCGGATGAGCCGGCAGACTTCGATTCCATCCATGCCGGGCAGCATCAGGTCCAGCAGCACCAGGTCCGGCTTGGCGTTGCGGAACGCCTCCAGCGCCTTGGCGCCGTCGTAGCAGAACACGGGATCGAAGTCGTCGTTGCGAAGGACGATGCCGATCATCTCGGCCAACGCCTCGTCGTCGTCAACCACCAGTACTCGAGCCTTCATGGCTCCCCCTTTCCCACGACGACGGCGAGCGGCCGCCGTCGTCCAACAACACTATAGGAGGCCATGGCGCGGCAGGGCCGCGCGGCGCACCGCGGGCACTAGGCTGGTCCAAGATCGACTCGTGACTTGTCGACTCGTGACAATGGGGGAACCAGAGCCATGACGCAGCAACCGACCAACCCCTACGGCGAGTCCACGCCGCAGCAGGGCTGGGCGCCGCCCGCCCCGAATGCGTGGGGCCGGCCGTTTGCCGATCCCCACGCGGCGCACCCGGGCGGTCCCCCGCCCGGGCGCCACGGCTATTCGCCGCCGCCGAAGCCGGGCGTGGTGCCGTTGCGTCCGTTGGGCCTCGGCGACATGCTGGACGGAGCCTTCCGGTCGGTCCGGCGGAACGCCGGCGCCACTCTGGGTCCGTCCGTCCTGCTCCAGTTACTGTGCGGCGTGTTCATCGCGGCGCTGGGCGCACCCCTCTTTTCCGTGATGATGGCTCCGGAGGCGCTCGCCGGAGCCGCTCCCGACGACGCGGCGCTGGTGGGACCACTGATCCTGTTCGTGGTCGGAATCCTGGCGGCGGGGATCCTGTCCGGGGCTTTCCTCGTGTTTATCCAGGGCATGGTGACCGTTCCGGTGCTGCGTGCCACGCTGAACCTTCGGACGCCCCTGGGCCGCGCGTTGGCGTTGGCCCGGCCGGCGCTCGGCAGGCTCGTCGTCCTCGGCCTGCTCTGGGCGGCGGCCGGCCTCGTCGCCACCGCGCTTTTCGTGGGGGTGGTCGTCCTGGCCGTCGCGGTGGGCGACGCGGCCATCGGCATCCCGATCGTCGTCCTGGTGCTGCTCGGCCTGCTGGCGACGGGAATCTGGATCACCGTCCGGCTCTCGCTGTCCGCCCATGCGCTGGTCATCGAGAACCTGGGCGTGTTCGCTTCGATGGGTCGCTCCTGGAACCTGGTCCGGTCCAGCTGGTGGCGCTGCCTCGGCATCCTGCTGCTGACCGGATTGATCGTGAGCATCGCGACCAGCCTGATCACGACGCCGGTCAGTTTCGCGACCGGCCTGACCGGTGGCATCGTCTCCCCGGAGGACCCCGGTGCGCTGTCCGCCCTGGTCGGAAACCTAACCGTCGTCATGACGCTGCTCGGCGCCGTGGCGGCCGGCCTGGGGTTCGCGTACCAGTGCGCCGTTTCGTCCCTGCTCTACACCGACCTGCGCATCAGGGGCGAGGGATTCGACCTTGCCCTGCTGGACGAATTCGAATCGGGCACCGACCACGGTCTGCCCGGCGGCGGCGCGGCGGCCGCCGGACCCGGCGCGCGTTAGGGACACGCACGTGCCTGCCAGCGGGACCACGCCGACCGGTGCCTACGAACCTACCCTCGACGAGGCGCGCGGCGAGTTGGCCCGCGAGCTGGCGCGCCGCGAATACTCGGACGCGCTTCCGACCCCGGTCCTTGAGTTCCTCGAGTCGGCATGGCGGTCGTTCACGGACTGGCTCGCGGGCCTCGAGTCGCTCCGGCCAGGCCTGGGCGTCACCGTTTTGATGGTGGCGGGCGTGGCCGTCGCGATCGCCTCCGTGCTACTGGCGCGGCCACGCCTGGCAGGCCGGGCGACTCCGGTCGACGCCGACGTCGAGCTCGGCCTGGACAGTGCGATGTCGGCCCGGGACTATCGGGAACTCGCCGCCGTGGCGGCCGGGAACCGCGAGTGGGCGACCGCCTGCCTGCAGCGTTTCCGTGCGATGGTCAGGCGGGTCGAGGAACGGACGTTCCTGGACGAAAACCCCGGACGCACCGCGTACGAGGCTTCGGACCGCCTGGGACTTCTCTTTCCCACCGAGGCGGACGCACTGGGATGGGCCGCCGGCCTGTTCAATGCCATCCACTACGGAAACCATGGAGCCGATATCGGCGACTGGCGCAGGATCGACGAGCTCGAGCGCCGGCTCGCCGCCGCCACGGCCGCGGGATCCGGCGACGGGACGCAGCCCCACCCCCTGCAGGCTCCGCGGTGAGCGCCGCCGTGACCGGCGCGGCCGCGGACGGCAGGCGCACCGAGCGCGCCGCCACGCCGGAGAGCGCCTCCCGCATGTGGCGTCGGCTCTGGCTGCGCTGGCGGCTCTGGCTGGCCATCGGCGCCGTCGCATGCCTCGTCGGGGTGTTCTACGCCGTGTCCGGGCACGACGGGGACCGCCGTGTCCTCGGTCCGGACAACGCGGCCCCCGAGGGGGCCCTGGCCGTGGTTCGCGTCCTGGCGGGAAACGGAGTCCACGTGGCGGTTCCCGATTCGCTCGATGCCGCCCTCGCCATGGCCGCCGACGGCGCAGGCGCCACGCTGCTGCTCCACGATCCGGAGTCCATCCTCGACGCCGGGCAACTCGGCCGGTTGTCGGCCGCGGCCGACCGCACCGTGCTCGTCGAGCCGGGGTTCGAACAACTGCGTCCCTTCACCGACCGCATCCGCCCCGCTGGACCGGTCCGCGACGGCACGCCATCGCCCGTGGAGGCGAGTTGCGCGGCGCCCTTCGCCGCGCAGGCGGCGGGCGTGGCCGCGGGCGGAAGGACCTACACGGGCGGTTCGGGCTGCTACGGCCATGCGCGGGCGGGCGGCACGGCGCACTCGGTGGCCTCGGACGGCCGCACCACCGTCCTTGGGCACACGGCGTTCCTGGACAACGCCAACGTCTTGGCGCAGGGGCATGCGGCACTGGCACTCTGGACGCTCGGTGCCGAGCCGACTCTCGTCTGGTACCAGCCCACCGTGACCGACCTGGCGACCCACGGGACCCCGGCGTCGCCCTTTGAACTCCTCCCCGGCTGGTTCGGGCCCGCGGCGACCTGGCTGATGCTGTTCGGCGTCGTCGCCGTGCTGTGGCGGGCCCGGCGCGACGGGCCGCTGGTGGTGGAGCCGCTCCCCGTCGTCGTGCCGGCCGCCGAGACGGCCGAGGGGCGCGCGCGCCTCTACCAGGACTCCCGCGCCGTCGCCGCGGCCACGGCCAGCCTGCGTTCGGCCTCGCTCACCCGGATGTCCCACCACCTCGGACTGGGCCGCGGCGCCACCACGGAAATGGTGGTCGCCACGCTGGCCCGGGCCGGCCATCGCACCGACGCGGAACTCCACCGGCTCCTCCGCCCCTCCGCCGTCACCACCGAGAGGCAACTCGTCGCGTGGGCCAACGAACTACACACCCTCGAACAGGAGATCGGAATCCCGTGAGCCAGCAAGTCCAAGACCCCGTCCGTGCACGCCAGGCCCTCCTCGACGTCCGCGGCGAGGTCGCCAAGGCCGTCGTCGGTCAGGACGCCACCGTCACGGGGCTGCTCATCGCGCTCCTGGCCCAGGGCCACGTCCTGTTGGAGGGCGTACCCGGGGTGGCCAAGACGCTCCTGGTCCGTTCTCTGTCCGCCGCCTTGGGCCTGGACACCAAGCGCGTGCAGTTCACGCCGGACCTGATGCCCGGCGACGTCACCGGCTCCCTGGTCTACGACCAGAACTCCGCGGACTTCAGCTTCCGGGAAGGCCCGGTGTTCACGAACATCCTGCTGGCAGACGAGATCAACCGGACTCCCCCGAAAACCCAGGCCTCGCTCCTGGAAGCCATGGAGGAGCGGCAGGTCAGCGCCGACGGGGTCACCCGTCCACTCCCGGAACCGTTCATCGTGGCCGCCACGCAGAACCCCGTGGAGTACGAGGGGACCTATCCGCTGCCCGAGGCCCAGCTGGATCGCTTCCTGCTGAAACTGACCATGGACCTTCCGCCCCGCGAGGACGAGATCGAGATCGTCCGCCGGCACAGCGAGGGGTTCGACCCGCGCGATCTGCGCGGAGCCGGCGTGACCCCGGTGGCGTCCGCCGCCGACCTCGGCGAGGCCCGCGCGGCAGTCCGCGGGGTCACCGTCTCCCCCGAGGTCCTCGGCTACATCGTGGACCTTGTCCGGGCGACCCGGAACGCCCCCAGCTTCCATTTGGGGGTCTCCCCACGCGGCGCCACGGCGCTGCTGAACACCTCACGCGCCTGGGCGTGGTTGAGCGGACGCGATTTCGTGTCGCCCGACGACGTCAAGGTGCTCGCGCTGCCGTGCCTTCGCCACCGCGTGGCCCTCCGGCCCGAGGCCCAGATGGACGGCGTCGCCGCGGACGACGTCCTCCGGTCGATACTCGCGACCGTCCCGGTTCCGCGCTAGGAGCGCCCACCGTGGCCCTGACCCCGCGTTTCGTCTGGCTCTTCCTCGCCGGGCTGGTGCCCGTGGTGCTGTTCCCGTCGTCCGGGACGGTGGTGCTGGTCGCATGCTGCCTCGCGGCGCTGGCACTGGCCGACGTGCTGCTGGCGCCGTCGCCGCGCCGGGTGACGATCGAGCGTTCCCTTCCGCGCAGCGTGCGCCTCGGCGAGGCGGCCGCTTCGCGGCTGCTGGTGACGAACAACGGACGACGCCGGATGCGCGGGCAGGTGCGCGAGGGGTGGCAGCCGTCCGCGGGGGCGGCGCCCGCGCGCTTCGAACTGGTCCTGCCGCCGGGCGAGCGGCGGGTCTTCGAGACCGGGCTGCTGCCGCGGCGCCGCGGCGACCTGTCCGTCCACCACACCACCATCCGCAGCCGGGGACCGCTGGGGCTGGCCTGGCGCCAACTCACGCACCCGACCCCGGGCACGCTACGCGTGCTGCCGCCCTTCCACGCAAAGCGGCACCTCCCCTCCAAGCTCCGCCGCCTGCGGGAACTGGACGGCCGCGCCGCCATCCAGGTCCGCGGGGCCGGCACCGAGTTCGATTCGCTGCGCGACTACGTGCGGGGGGACGACGTGCGATCCATCGACTGGCGGGCGAGCGCGCGGCGGCAGAACGTCGTCGTGCGGACGTGGCGTCCGGAACGCGACCGCCGCGTCGTGATCGTGCTGGACACCTCCAGGACATCTGCCGCCCGCATCGCCGACGAACCGAGGCTGGACACCGGCATCGAGGCGGCCCTGCTGCTGGCGGTGCTCGCCGAGCGCGGCGGCGACCGGGTGGATTTCCTGGCCTACGACCGCCGCGTGCGGGCCCGCGTCGAGTCGGCGGCCCGGGGAAACCTGCTGACCCAGCTGGTGGACGCCATGGCGGCGCTGGAGCCCGAACTGATCGAGGCCGACTGGTCCCGGATTCCGGGCCAGATTCGCCTGGTCTCCAGCCACCGCTCACTGGTGGTGCTGCTGACCTCGCTGGACTCGGGGGCCGTCGAGGAGGGCCTGCTGCCGGTGTTGCCCGCGTTGACGGCGCAGCACGTGGTGGTCATCGCCGCGGTCAGGGATCCGGAGCTGGAGCACCGGCGCGCGGAGCTGGGCTCCGCACCCGGCGTCTACCGCGCGGCCGCGGCGGAACGCGCCCTGCAGCAGCGCGAAGCCCTCAAGGAGGAGCTGCGTTCCCACGGCGCCGAGGTGGTGGACGCGGGACCGCTCGAACTGCCGCCGGCTCTGGCGGACACGTATATCCGCCTCAAGGCCACGGGACGGCTGTAGGCTGCGCGGTTTGGTGGCTAAGGCTGCGCCGTTTGGTGGCTAAGCCTCCGCGAGCACCTGGTTGAGGGCGTCCGCCGTCTGCGTCAGCCGCGTGAGGATCGTCCGCACCGCGGCGGGTTTCGCGTCGGCCAGTCCGCCGGTGGGCAAGAGTGTCAACGTCTCCAGGGTTCCCTGCTCGAGGCCGAGTTCGCGCCAGGGACGGAGGATGCGCTCCACCGCCCGAACCACCATGGGCGGTTCCTTCGATGGATCCAGCAATCCCAGCCAAAGTTGGCCGCCGGATTCGACGAGTCCCGCCGCGCGCTCCCACGCGCGTCCGTCCAGGGTGCCGATGGGCAGGCAGATGCCATCCGATGCGGCCGCCGCCACGGCGTCGAACACGGTGTTGACATCAGCGGAGCGCGGTTCCGCCTTGAGGACGACGGCGGACGCGCCGGCGCCGCGGAGCGACTCGACGAGGAGCGACCATGCGTTCGTCACCTCGTTGCGCGGCACCGAGCGGAGCGTCCGGTATCCGCTTGCGGTCCGGACCGATCCGTTCAGGACATCCGAGATGCCCGGCTCCTCCATGACGACCGTGATCTTCCGGCGGCCGCTGGTCCTCATGACGTCGCGGACGTGGTCGGCGGATCCCGCCGCCAGCGACTCGGCGACATCGCGGCGTGCGCCCGCATCCGAGAGCGCGCGTTCGCCGTGGTGCAGGTAGAGGTCCCTGGCCATGGCCAACGGACCGCGGATCTGGATCTTGAGGCCCTGCCCGGGGTTTTCCTCCGCGCCCACCACGTCCGCCAGCACGTTGAGGTCCGTGGACAGAGCCGAGACGGCCCGTCGGTGGTCCTGTCCCGGACGATCCACGATTCTCCAGCCGAAGGGCTGGACGTCGACGTATAGCCCCTCAAGCATGGCCGCGCTGCGTCCGACGTCGTCCGATCCGACGCCGCGATCCGGGAGCTGGACAAGGTGCGGAAGGTTCGGCTCCCCCAGTTCGCCGCGCACGATCCGCGTCGCCTCCACCGGGTCGACGCCGGGCATGGGCCCGTGGGCGGTGGCGCGGACGCCGGTCAGGATGCCTCGCCCCGATCCGGCGCATGCGACTCCGAGATCGCCTGGTGGTGCCTGATGACCTCGCTGATGATGAAGTTCAGGAACTTCTCGGCGAATGCGGGATCGAGCTGCGCCTCCTCGGCCAGCCGTCGCAGGCGGGCGATCTGCGCGACCTCCCGGCCGGGATCCGCCGCGGGAAGCTGGTGTCGGGCCTTGAGGTAGCCCACCCGCTGCGTCGCCTTGAACCGCTCGGCCAGCAAATACACGAGTGTGGCGTCGATGTTGTCGATGCTGCCGCGGACGGACAACAGCTCCTCCATCACGGCCTGGTCGATGTCGCCCCGGAGGGAGCTCGCGGACGGATCGTAGTCGGGCGTCGCGGCGGCGGCGGTGTCCGCGGCGTCGCCCGTTTCCAGCTGGTCGCTCATGCCTGCAAGTCTAGTGGCCGCCCCGGACCGTCCCGACCCCTGTTACGCCGCCGGGCATGACGTCCCGACGCCGCGCGTCGCCTATGGTTAAGGGCCATGATGACTCGACGCGACGCGGCCATTGCCCTCGATATACCGCTGGAAATGGCCCAGCGCCACGGAATCCCCTCGCGGCTGGGCGAGGACGAGCTCGCGGCCATTCTGGCGGAACCGCCCGCGTGGCTTGTCCAGTCGCGTGCCAACCGCCAGGGAAAGCGCCCGGTGTGGGTCCATCTGACCTGTGAGGTGTGCGGCTATTCGGAGGCGGCGCGGCCCAAGAAATGGTGGCCCGAATTCGATTTCGTCCACTGCGCGGACCACTCGCCGCGGGAACTGCCCGCCGTCGCGGAAGGCCGCGTGCGCTGCGAATACGAAGAGATCGGCACCCGCATGACCGGCGTGGTCGACGAATCCGTCTAACGGGGTTCCCCGCGCGCGAACCGCGTTAGGAGACGGCCGCGGGATCCCACGCCAGACTGCGCGCGGTGTCGATCGTCGCCTGGCCCAGGACCCGCGTCCCCTGGTAGAGGACCATGGTTTGTCCCGGCGCCACTCCGCGTAGCGGTCCGTTGAGGTCCACCACCAGTTCCGCGCCCTCGACCACCGCGGTGGCCGGGACGGGGTCCGCGTGGGCGCGGACCTGCACCATGCATTCGAACCTGTCGCCAGACACCGCGGCGTCGATGGGCAGTCCGGCCCAGCTGACCTTGATGCCGCGCAACCGGTCGACCTCCAACAGCGCCTCCGGCCCCACGATGACCTGGTTCTCCTTGGGCCGGATCTCCAGCACGAAGCGCGGCTTCCCGTCGGCCGCCGGGCGGCCGATCTTGAGTCCCTTGCGCTGTCCGACCGTGAATGCGTTGGCCCCCGGATGGCTCCCCAACGCATTGCCCTCGTGGTCGAGTATTTCGCCCTCGCTGAGGTCGATCCGCTCCTCGAGCCAGCCGCGCGTGTCCCCGTCCGGGATGAAGCAGATGTCGTGGCTGTCCGGCTTGTTGGCCACGGACAGCCCCCGGCTTTCCGCCTCGGCGCGAACCTCGGCCTTGGAGGGCGTCTCGGCCAGCGGGAACAGCGAATGCCTGAGCTGCTCGTGGGTCAGTACGCCCAACACGTAGGACTGGTCCTTCGCCCAGTCCGCGGCGCGGTGGAGCTCGCGGTTTCCGTCCGCGTCCTCGACGACCTTGGCGTAGTGCCCGGTGCAGACAGCGTCGAAACCGAGGGCGATCGCCTTCTCCAGCAGGGCGGCGAACTTGATGCGCTCGTTGCAGCGCATGCAGGGATTCGGCGTCCGGCCGGCGGCGTACTCGCTGATGAAGTCGTCGACGACGTCCTCCTTGAACCGCTCGGAGAAGTCCCAAACGTAGTACGGGATGCCCAGGACGTCGCACGCGCGCCACGCGTCGTTGGAGTCCTCCACCGTGCAGCAGCCGCGGCTGCCGGTGCGCAGGGTGCCCGGCATGCGGCTCAACGCCAGGTGGACGCCGACGACGTCGTGTCCGGCATCAACGGCGCGCGCCGCCGCCACCGCGGAGTCGACTCCGCCGCTCATCGCTGCCAATACCCTCATGCCGTAAATCCCGTTCCCGCCGTTTGTATGCTGCTCGGTCGTGCCGCCATGCCTGCCCGTTGGGCCCGTGCGTATGCCTCGGGCACGGCGGCCACCACGGTATCAACGTCCGCCGCCGTCGTTGTATGCCCGAGCGAGAAACGCTGCGCCCCGCGCGCGACGGCCTCTTCCAACCCCATGGCCAACAGGACGTGGCTCGGGCGCGGGACCCCGGCCGTGCAAGCGGACCCCGTGGAGGACTCCACGCCGAGCATATCCAGCACGAACAGCAGTGAATCGCCCTCGCACCCGGGGAACGTGAAGTGGGCGTTTCCCGGGAGTCGCGCCCCGGCATGCCCCGGGTCCCGGACGCCGCTGAGCCGTGCCTCCGGAACGGCCGCCAGGACGCCGTCGATCAGCCGGTCGCGCAGCCCGGCCAGCCGCTCGGACTCCGTGTCGAGTTCCGCGGCGGCGCCCCGCGCGGCCTCCGCGAACGCCGCCGCCGCCGCTGAATTCAGCGTTCCCGAACGCAGTGCGCGTTCGTGCCCGCCGCCGTGCTGCACGGGCGTCAGGACCACGTCGCGGCGCACGAACAGCGCACCGATGCCGACGGGTCCCCCGATCTTGTGCCCGCTGACCGCCATGGTCGCCAGGCCGCTGCGCCTGAAGTCGACGGGCACCGCAGTGAAGGCCTGCACCGCGTCGGAATGCACGGGGATGCCATGCTCGGCCGCCGCGCCCACGACCTCGTCGATGGGTTGCACGGTCCCCACCTCGTTGTTGGCCCACATCACCGCGACCAGCGCGACGGACGCCGGATCCCGGTCGATTTCCGCGCGCAAGACGTCCACGTCGACGCGTCCCTCACCGTCGACGGGCAGCCACACCGCCTCGGCGCCCTCGTGCGCCTGGAGCCATTCGACCGTATCCAGGACCGCGTGGTGTTCGACGGCGGAGCACAGGATGCGCACGCGCCGACCGTCCGCGCCGGAGCGGTTCCAGAAAAGTCCCTTGATCGCCAGGTTGTCCGCCTCGGTCCCGCCGGAGGTGAAGACCACCTCCGAGGAGTGCGCGCCGGCAGCGGCAGCGAGCCGTTCCCGCGCGTCCTCGACCACCCGGTGCGCCCGCCGGCCCGCGCCGTGCAGGGACGAGGGGTTGCCGGTGCTGCCCAACTCGCGCGTCATCGCGGCGAGCGCGGACGCCGCCATGGGCGTGGTCGCGGCATGGTCCACGTAGACGGGCTGGTTGGTGGGCATCCCCCGATTCTACCGACTGACCGGCGGCGCCGTCTTCCCGGCGGACTGTCCCCCGCGGCGCCGCCGGGACTACAGCATCGGCAACTCGGGTTTCGGATTAAGGGCGTCCCCGTCGGCGTCGAGCCGCGATCCCGCCTCCACGGCACGCACCTCGAGTTCCGGATGTTCGGCGAGCGCCGCCACCAGCGCGGCGCTGCCGCCCACGACGGTGCTGTCCTCGTAGAGTTCGGTCGACACCAGCCAGGCGTGGTCGGCCGGCCAGGCCAGGTTCGGCGCCTGCCGCTCCTCGAAGGCCGTTCCGCGTTTCCACAGGGGCCGCGCAAGGTCTTCGGCGGTCCCGGAGAAGACGAAGAACGCACGGTACCCGGCCGGCCCCAACTCCAGGAGGGGGCCGCCCAGCACGTCGGGGCCGAAGGCGGGCCGCTTGGCCTCCGCCTCCAGCGCCCGGTGGTGTTCCAGGCGCGCCTGCGCATCGCCGTCGGTCGCTTCCGCGCCTTCCTCCGCGGAGAGGATGGAGATCGCCTCGCCGCCGTGGATGAACGCGTATCCGTTCCACAGGGCCAGGTAGATCTCCGCGGGCGTTTCGGTGTGTCCGGCCAGGACGCCGGCGAGCGCGGCCAGATCCGGCTGGGGCAGGCCGTCGCCGGAGGGCGGATCGCCCTCCCACGCGTCTTCCGCCCAGGGGTGCCCGGATTCGTCCAGGCCCGAGACGGACGCGAACTGCGCCTCACCGTGGAGCCGCGTGCCCCGGCGCTCGGCTATTGCCGCCCATCGCACGGGGCGGCCGTCGCCGTCGAGCGCCGGGTGGAAGATCCTTGCGTAGGCCTCGAAGACTGCGGGGACCTGGCCGGCCACCGTGTCCCCCGCGTGCGGATCCCCCGCCGTTCCGGCCAGCGCGTCCACGATCCAGCGTCCGGGCCCGGGCCCGGCAAAGTCCAATGCCATGCATCCACCCTAGCGGCCGCCGGTTGGCGGCGGCTGCTGGTATGAATGGAGTAATCCGCCCGAAGGAGCCACGCCGTGAGCATGTACCTGCCGCAACTGTTGCACCCCGTGCACCACTTCGCGCACCGCACCATCGACTTTTCGCGCCGGGTCGCGCTCATGGCGATCGTCAACCGCACACCGGACAGCTTCTACGACGGCGGGGCCACCTTCGCGCTCGACGCCGCCGTCCGCGCGTGCCTGAAGGCGGTCGACGACGGGGCGGACTGGCTGGACATCGGCGGCGTCCCGTTCGCCCCCGGCCCCGCGCTGGGCTGGGAAGAGGAGGCGGAACGCGTGGTTCCGGTCATCGAAGCGGTCCGTTCCCGCTCCGACGTCGTGATCTCGGCGGACACGTTCCTTCCGGGCGTCGCCGCCGCAGCCATCGAAGCAGGCGCGGACGTCATCAACGACACCACGGGCCTGAGCCACCCGGAGCTGGGTTCGGTGGTCGCCGAACGCGGCGTGCACCTGGTGCTCACGCACTCCCTCGCCGCGCCACGGACGGTCTTCCCGCGACCGACCTACGGGGACGTCGTCACGGAGGTCCGCGACTACCTCGCGGAGAAGGTGGACGCGGCGCTGGGCCTCGGCGTCGCGGCCGACAGGCTGATCATCGATCCGGGCCACGACCTGAACAAGAACACCCGGCACACGCTGGAGATCACCCGGCGGTACGAGGAGATCGCGGCCCTGGGCTACCCGTCGCTCGCGGCGGTCTCCAACAAGGACTTCATCGGCGAGACGCTGGACCTCCCCAAGACGGAACGGCTCGCCGGGTCCCTCGCGGCCGCCACCATGTGCATGCTCAACGGGGCGCGGATCATCCGGATGCACAACGTACCGGAGGCGGCCTCCGCGGTCCGCCTGGTCGAGGCGGCCATGGGGTGGCGTGAGCCCGCCTACCTCCGGCACAACATGGGTGAGCTCAACGATCCGGCCCACCCGGCGCCAAGCGCCCCGCGTTTGGGCTAGGTTGGCCCCATGGTTCACCAGCCGACTCCGGGCTCCGCCCCACTGGACGACGACGCGCTTCTCGCCCTCTACGCCCCGCCACCGGGCGGCGAGATCTGGACGCGTTTCAACTTCGTGTCCACGCTCGACGGCGCGGCCACGCACGACGGCACGTCCGGGGAACTCGGCACGCCCGCGGACCAGCGGATCTTCGCCCTGTTGCGCCGGCATGCGGACACGATCCTCGTCGGCGCCGGCACGGTCCGCGCGGAAGGCTACGCGGGCGAATTGGTCGACGCCGCGGGGCAGTCCTGGCGGCGTCGGCGGGGCATGCCCGCCCACCCGGGCATCGCCGTCGTCTCCGCCGGCCTCGGGCTCGATCCAGCGGCGCCGTTCTTCACGGAGGCTCCGGTGCGCCCGGTCGTCCTGACCGCAGGGGAAGCGCCCGCGGACCGCAAGGCGGCGCTGGAGCGGGTCGCCGACGTCGTGCCCTGCGGCTCCGGACGCGTGGACCCCCGGCTCGCGGCGGCCGAACTGCTCCGTCGCGGACACCGGTGCATCCATTCCGAGGGCGGGCCCACGCTGTTCGCCGACTTCCAGGACGCGGACCTCGTGGACAGCCTGTGCCTGACGCTCAGCCCGCTGCTGGTCGGAGGGGATTCCCGCCGAATCGCCGACGGCGCGTCCGGCCATGCGCCGCGGCGGATGTCGCTGAACGTCCTGCTGGAGGAGGACGGCGCGCTCTTCCTCGAGTACCGCAAGGCGGGCGCCGCCACGCCCTCGGATCCGGGGCTCCGCGCCTGAGGCCGGAACGTTGCCGGCCGGCGCGTCGTTAACCCCGGAGGCACGACGCCCGGATCGACACATACCGGGGCTTGGGTAGGATTCGTTCGGCGGGTCGGCCCAAGCCGGGGCACCCGCGTGGCCACGCAAGCGAAAGGCAGCCGTTGGGGCAGGAACGCACGCACTACGAGGTTCTGGGCATCTCCCGGACCGCCAGCGTGGCCGAGGTCAAGTCCGCCTTCCGGCGGGCGGCGCGCGCCACGCACCCCGACCACGGCGGCGACGTCGCCGAATTCCGCCTGGTGTCGCTGGCGTACGAGACCCTCTCCGACACCGCGGCACGGGCCGCCTACGACCGCAGCTACGGCGGCGCCTCCGCCTACCGCCGGCCGTCGTCCGACGACGCCGCCTCCTACCGCGGCGATCCCGCCCCGACAGCCGGGCCCGCCCCGCAGAAGACCTCCGCAACCGCCCCGCCGCGGTACGTCCCGGCGTTCGAGCCCGGGACGGTGCCCGTGCTCGAACGGGCGGTCGCCGCACAACGCATCCACGGCGCGCCGCGCAAGCGCGGCATCTTCGGCGCGCAGGCCCGGCTGGCCCGCGAGGCCCGCACGGTCCAGCTACTCTCCGGCAACGTGCTCGAGGTGCTGCCCGCGGCCCGCCTCGTGAACGGGTTGCATTCCCCTGCCGACAACGGGCACCTGGACCACGCCGTGCTCGCCGGATACCGGCTGGCCCTCGTGGACTCGATGCTCCTCCCCCGCGGCGTCTACCGCTGGGACGGCGAGAGCCTGCTGCGCGACGGCAAGGGGATCACCCCGCCCCGGCTGGCACCGTCGGTGCGCAGGATGCAGGAGCTCTTCCCGGAGCTAAACGTGACCGGATGGACGGTCATCCACGCCCCCGACGGCAACCTCCACGAACCGGTGATCGACTACGCCCGCGGCGCGGATCCGTCGTCGTCGGCGAGCGTGCACGTGGTCAACGCGGCGAACCTGGTGCGCGAGCTGAAGATGTTCCTCGGGACCGGGCCCACGCCCAACGTCGTCGATGTGCCCGTCCTGGCCCGGCTCCTCGGCGGCATGTACTAGGACGGCCTCCTCGGGGCCACCGGCCGCTGGGCATAGGATGGCAACCGTGTTTCGCATCCTGTTCTTCGCGCCCGAGATCCCCGGCAACACCGGCAACGCCATCCGTTTGGCCGCCGTGACGGGGGCGGAGCTGCATCTGGTCGAGCCGCTGGGCTTCGACTTCGGCGACGCGAAGCTCCGGAGGGCCGGACTCGACTACCACGACCTGGCCCACGTCACCGTCCACGCCGACCTCGCCTCCGCCTGGGAGGCCCTGCTGCCGGGGCGCGTCTTCGCCTTCACGTCCGACGGCGAAGAGCTGTACACGGACATCTCCTACCGCCCCGGCGACATCCTGTTGTTCGGCCCGGAGTCCGTGGGACTTCCCGAGGAGGTCAAGGCGGACGCCCGCGTGACGCGGCGGGTGCGACTGCCCATGCAGCCGTCCCGCCGCTCGCTGAACCTGGCGAATGCGGCTTCCATCGCACTGTTCGAGGCCTGGCGGCAGAACGGTTTCGACGGTTCGGCCCCCAAACCCCACTAGCCGTGCCACCGGCACGCCCAACGGATCCGCCGGCCACCCTGGCCTAAGCTGGACCCGGATTCACCCCCACCGCAAAACCAAGGATTGAGGACCATGCGCCAGAGCGATTCCGCCGACGCCCGCGACTTCGACGACGAGCCCGAGGAGAACCTGGGCCTGAATCTGGTGGACGAGGTGGCCGAGCACCGGCCGCAGCGCCGGGCGGCACCGGTGCGCAAGTGGATGCTCCTCGTCGCGGCCGCCGTCGTCGCCGTCATCGGGGTGGTCAGCCTGTTCTCGGCGCTCGCCCCGCGCGACATGGCCTCCGAGGTCGACGGTGCGTCCGACCGCGCCGAACGCACCGTGGAAGTCCCCGGCGGCGGGATGGCAACCGTCGCGGTCTCGCCCTCCAACGACGCCGGTTCGGTCGCCGTGTCCGGGCTTCCCGCGCCGTCGCAGGGAACCACGTACCAGTTGTGGGTCGTGTCCGCGGAGACGGGCGCCCTCAGCTCCTTGGAGGTGGTCGAGGGCGTCGAGGCCACGGCCGGATTCCGCGGGCTGGACGACGTCCAGGGGGTGGCCCTGACGTCGGAGCCCGAGGGCGGCTCGGACAAGCCGAGTTCGGACCCCGTGGTGACCGTGGATCTGCCCACGCGGTAGCCGCCGGCCGGATTTCGTCGGCGTCCCGCCGGAACCGGGCTAGAACCCCGCGATGGTGTCCGCCGCGTTGACGGCGACGGTGTGGAAGGCCTCGGCCAGCCGCCCCTCCGGCAGCGAGCCGGCGGCCGCCTTGCGGCGCGAGTTCGTTTCGACGAAGGCCTCCATCCGGGCCACGTCCGGGTGCTGGGTCAGGTGCTGGCGCAGCGCCGAGAGCTTCTGGGCGAACGTGTCCGTGACGTCGACCCAGTGGTTGTCGCGGGACACTGGTCCACCATAGAGCCAGAGCCAGCCGAGTTTGTACGCGGCCAGACCCTCTGCCTCGAGTTCCGGGTAGGCGTAGGGGTTCTCGGCCGCGGGGTACACGGCCCGGGTCACGGCCTCGCCGCACGCGAGGTGGTCCGGGTGCGAACGTTGCAGCCGGTCCCAATCCCGTTCGGGGTGCATGGCCAGCACGACGTCGGGGCGCAGCCGCCTGATCAGCGCCACGACCTTCCGCTGCACCTCGTGGGACGGTTCCAGGTAGCCGTCGCGTTCGCCGAGGAAATGGACCGTCTCGACCCCGACGATTCCGGCGGCCAGCCGCTGCTCCTCGCGGCGCGTGGCGATGATCCGCTCTCGGTGCGCCGGATCGAACCCGCCGGCGTCGCCGTCGGTCATGATGCAGTACTGGACGTCGACGCCGGAGGCCGTCCACGCGGCCACGGTCCCGGACGCCCCGAAGTCGAGGTCGTCCGGGTGCGCGGCGAAACACAGGACCCGGCGGATCGGCTGGGTCCCCGGGTCGAACACGGGCACGCCTAGGCCTTGCGGCGAAGGATTTCGGCGGCGGCCTGCGGCAGCACGCTGGACAGGTCGCCCACGATGCCGAAGTCGGCGATCTCGAAGATCGGCGCGTCCGGGTCGTTGTTGATCGCCACGATGGTCTGCGAGGTCTGCATCCCGGCCTTGTGCTGGACCGCTCCGGAGATGCCCGCGCAGATGTAGAGCTGCGGGGAGACCGTCTGGCCGGTCTGGCCCACCTGGTACGAATGATCGATCCACCCGGCGTCCGTCGCGGCCCGAGAGGCGCCGACAGCGGCGCCGAGCGCGTCGGCCAGCTGCTCCACGGTTGAGAAGTCGCCGTCCAACCCGCGCCCGCCGGACACGACGATGCGCGCGTCCTGCAGTCCCGGGCGGCCGGTGGAGGCCTTGGCCTCGGTGGCGGTGACCACGGCGGCCGGTCCGGCGGCGCCGGCATCCAGCTCCACGCGCTCCGCCGGCGCCGCAACGGCCTCCGCCGGTTCCACGCTGTTGGGCTTGACCGTGAGCACGGGAACACCGCGGGTCACACGGGCCGTGACCGTGTAGGAGCCGGCGAGAACCGACTTGGTGGCGGTGAGGTCGGCCGCGACGTCGACGACGTCGGTGATCACGCCGGAGCCGAGCTTGATGCCCACGCGGGCGGCGATCTCCTTGCCCTCGCCGGTGTTCGGCAACAGCACGGCCCGCGCGGCGGAGGCCCGCGCGGCGGCCGCCACGAAGGACGCCTTGCCCGCGACCAGCTCGGTGTCGAGGTTCGTCGCGGCCGTGTACACGGTGGGCGTCCCGAGGGCGCCGAGCGCGGCAACGGCGTCGTCGTTCGCGGGTTCGGCGATGGCGGCGACGGGCGTGCCCAGCCGCGCGGCGATCGTCAGCAACTCGCGCTGCGCCTTGCCCGGGCGAGCCGAGGGCGTGTCGATGAATACCAGGATGTTGGCCATGTTGGTCCCCTCGCTCCTACAGCAGTTTCTGTGCGGCCAGGAAGTCGACCAGCTGAATGCCGGCGTCCCCCTCGTCCGTGATGACGGTCCCGCCCTGGCGTGGCGGCCGGGCATCTGCGGTGACGACCTCGGTCCAGGACCCCGCGCGGCCGACCTCTTCCGGGGAAACCCCGATGTCGGCGAGCGAAAGCACGGTCGTTTTCTTCTTCTTGGCGCCGATGATGCCCTTGAAGTTCGGGTAGCGCGGCTCCTCGGACTGGTCGGTGACCGACACGAGCGCGGGCAGGGACGTCTGAACCGTCTGTGTCGCCGTTCCGTTGTCGCGGCGGCCCACGAGGGTGCCGTCGGCGGCGAGCTCCAGCGAGGACACCAGCGTCAACTGCGGCAGCGAGAGGCGTTCCGCAAGCTGGGACGGCACCAGGGACGTTTCGCCCTCCGTGGAGGACATGCCGGCGACCACGAGGTCGAAGCCGCCGAGGTGCTCGACCGTGCGGGCCAGGGAGAGCGAGGTCGCGGCCGCGTCCGAGCCGGCGAGCGCCGGGTCGCACAGGTGCACGCCGTCGGTGGCGCCCATCTGCAACGACTTCTTCACCGCGCTCACGGCCGCCTCCGGGCCCATCGTCAGCGCCGTCACGGTGTTTCCGGCCTTCGGTCCGCCACGGGACTCCGTCAGCTGCAGTGCCGTCTCGATCGCGTATTCGTCCAGCTCCGACAGGATGCTCTCGGAGCGGTCCGTGGTGTTCCCCGGACCGCTCAGGTGCCTGTCGAACTGCGCGTCGGGAACATGCTTGACCAGCACCAGGACCTTCAATGGCCCGCTTGCCTCGCTCATTGCTGCCTTTCCTCTGCGGAAGTGTGGCCGGATACGGCCCTCCCCCATGCTAGCCGCAGGTTCGCGCCAGACGGCCATTTCGGTTAATGGTGGTTAACCGTGGCGCGGCGCGCGGCATCGTCGGGCCGCGCGCCTCGTTGCCGGCACCACGGGCGAATCAGCCCTCGGACGCCCCGACCGTGACCTCGACGCTGTTCTCCTGGCCATCGCGCGTGTAGTGCACGATCGCCTTCGTCCCGGCGGCGTACTCGCGGACCGCGGCGGTCAGCGAGAGGCTGTCGTCGATGGGCCGGTCGCCGACACCGGTGATGATGTCCCCCGGCTGCAGGCCGGCGGCCTCGGCGGGCGAATCCGGAACGACGTCGCGGACCGCGGCGCCGACGCTGAACGACGTCCTGGCGTCCCCGTCGCCGGCCGCCTGGGCCTGCACGGTCACACCAAGGAGCCCGTGGGACGCCTCGCCGTCGGAAATGAGGTCGTTGGCGACGCGCTTGGCGTAGTCGATGGGGATGGCGAAGCCGACGCCGATGCTGCCGCCCTCCCCGCCCGCGCCGCCGCTCCCGGCGGAGGCGATCGCGACGTTCACGCCGATGATCCTGCCCTCGACGTCGACCAGGGCACCACCTGAATTGCCGTGGTTGATGGCGGCGTCCGTCTGCAGGACGTTGACGTAGATGGAGCCCGAGTTGGAGTCCTGCTGTCCCGACTCGCCGGGGAACTGGAAGTTGAATTCACCGCCGCCGTCGTCCTCTTCGGCGTCCCCCTCGGCGGGGCTGTCGGGCACGGCCGACGACGCCACGCTGATGGTCCGGTTGAGCGTGGAGATGATGCCGTCGGTGACGGTGCCGCTGAGCCCCAGCGGCGCGCCGATGGCGATCGCGGTGTCGCCGACGTTGAGCTTTCCGGATTCCCCGAGGGTCGCCGGGGTGAGGTTGTCGGCGTCGATCTTGATGACGGCCAAGTCGGAAAGCGGGTCGGTGCCAACGATCTCGGCCTTGTGCACGGTGCCGTCGCTGGTGCGCACATTCACCGTGGGCGAGGCGGAGGCTCCTCCCAGCGTCACCACGTGGGTGTTGGTGAGGATGTGCCCCTCGCCGTCCAGGATGATGCCGGAACCGGATCCGCCCTGTCCGCCGTCGTTGACCTCGATGGTGACCACGCTGGGCGAGGCCTTCGCCGCGGCCGCCGTCACCGCGGTCACGTTCTCCGGGTTGTTGATGACGACGGCGCCGCCCGGCTGGGCGGTGGACGTCGACGCCGGCGTTTCGTCCCCGACGATGAGGTAGTTGGCGCCCACCGCCGAGCCGCCCCCGACCAGCGCGGCGGCGAGCATGCCGGCGATGAGCGTCGGGGCGCCGAAACGCTTGGGGGATTTCCGGCGCTGCGCGGGGGCCGACGCGAAGGCGGACCCTGTCGCCTGCGGCGCACCGTACGGCGGGTAGTGGCTTCCCGGGCCGAACGCCGGAGGCGGGCCGCCGGCATCACCGGGAGCGGCTCCCCCGCTTGCCGCCCTGTCGATGGGCGCGGTCGCGTTCCACGAGGAGTAGGGCGCCTGCGGCGGGGCCTGCGGGCGCGGCGGCACGTCGGATCCAGCCACGGACCCGTCCGCGTCGGCGTCGTGGCCGTCGGGCGCGTTGTCCCCCGGGTTGTACCTGTGCTCGCTCATCGCTGGTTCCTTTCTGGGTTCCCTTGGAACAACTATGGCAACCCGTGCTGTGTTCCCCGAAAGGTTTTCCTGAGCGAAGCCTGTGTTTTGGCCGAATGGACGCCCGGGCTTTCGCTGTCGGCGCATTCGGCCTCGGTGGACGCCCCCACACTGCAACCATAGAATCAACAGCGACTGCCCCCGCCGGTGACCCGCAAAAAAAGTCGGGCCACATTCGCGGCGAGGGCGGTCCACGATGCCGAAGGGTGATCCATGAGATCCATTCCCGGGCGGGCGTCGGCGGCAGCCGGCATCGCCATGTTTACCGTTCTGGCGTGGGCTGGCCCCGCCGCCGCAGAACCGCCCGTCGACATCCCGCCAGGGGAATTCGTCGTGGACAGCGCCGGCGCCCTCGGTTCCGAGGCCTCGCGGGTCGAAGACGCGGTACAGGAACTTCGGGAAAACACGGGCCGCACCCTCTTCGTGGTGTTCGTGGACACTTTCGAACAGCCGTCCGACGCCGGCGCTTGGGTCGAGGAGGTGGCGGGCACCAAGGGTATGGGCGCCAGCGACTCGATCCTGGCCATCGCCGTGGACGCGCGCCAAGGCCGCCTCGACTCCGGCGACACGGAGCAGGTCGCGCCCTTGGACAACGAGATCTGGACGCGGTATGTGGTCCCGGAACTGCCATCGGGTACGATCGGCTCCGCGGACTGGGCCAACGCCGCGGTCGGCGCCGCCGAGGGTATCGAGGCGGCGGTCAACGGCGAACTGGGCGCGGGCTCCGGTGGGGATCCCGGGGATTCGGGCGCGGGAACCGGCGACTCCGGCGGGGGTTCGGCGGCGCCGTGGATCGTCGGGGGCGTGGTCGTCGCCGGCGGGGCGACCGCGCTCGCCCTCTCGCGGCGCCGGAAGATGCCACCGGCCGGCCCGGCACAGGGACCGCTCTCCGGTCCCGATGGGCAGCCGGTTGATCCGTTGGCCGGCCTGGGCGTCGAGGAGCTTCGGCAGCGTGCCGGAAGCCTGCTCATCGCGGCCGACGACGCGATCAAGTCCAGCGAGCAGGAGGTGGGCTTCGCCCTGGCACAATACGGCGAAGGCGCCGTCAAGCCCTTCGCCGAGGACATCCAGGCGGCTAAGGCGCACCTGACCGAATCCTTCAAGCTCCAGCAGCAGCTGGATGACCACATCCCGGACACCGAAGAACAGCAACGCACGTGGCTCGGCGACATCATCCGCCGGTGCGAGGCCGTGAGCGACACCCTCGAAGAGCACCACGCCGAATTCGACGCCCTCCGCGAGCTCGAGCGCAACGCGCCGCAGGCGGTGGCCAGGCTCCGTCAGGACGCCCCGGCACAGCGCGAACGCCTCGTCTCCGCGCAGTCGGCACTGGAGACACTGACCGGTTCCTACGCCGATTCCGCGCTGACCCAGGTCCGCGACAACATCGTCCAGGCAACGGAACGCCTCGACTTCGTGGACAACGCCATCACCACTGCAGAGGCGAAGATCCAGGAACAGTCCACCAGCGAGGCGGCCGTGGCCGTCCGTGCCGGAGAAGAGAGCCTCCACCAGGCCCGCGTGCTGCTCGAGGCCATCGACAAGACGGGGGATGATCTCTCCCGTGCGCGCCGGGACCTGGAGTCGGCGGTCGCGACTACCGCCCGGGATCTCGCGCAGGCTCGGGCCATGGTTTCCGGCGGTCGGAGGCCCGAGTTGGCCGGGCCAGCCGCCGCGGTCGAGCAGGCGTTGGGCCGAGTCAAGTCGCAAGTGCAAGCTGGTCGCATCGACCCCGTCGCCCTGCTCGGTGCCGTCGAGGACGCGCACGCCCAGCTCGACGCGCCGCTCTCCGCCATCCGCGACCAGCAGCAGCAGGCGGCCCGGGCAGCGGAACAGCTCCAGGCCGCAGTTCGGACGGCGCAGGTGAAGATCGAGGGAACCGGAGACTTCATCCGCGCACGGCGCGGCGGCGTCGGATCCACGGCACGCACACGGCTGGCCGAGGCCGAGCGCAACCTGGACGAGGCACTGCGCATGGGCAACCACGATCCCGTGGCGGCCCTCCAATACGCGAACCAGGCCGCGCACCTCGCCGACCAGGCCGCGCGGGAGGCCGAGAACGACGTCAGCGGCTTCGGCGGCGGCGGAGGGTTCGGAGGCGGATTCGGCGGTGGCGGCGGCAACGGGCTCGGGGGCGCCATCCTCGGCGGGATCCTGATCGACTCCATCCTGCGGGGAGGCGGTGGCGGCGGCCACTCCGGCGGCGGCGTCTTCGGTGGCGGCGGCTTCGGCGGTTTCGGCGGCGGCGGTGGCGGTGGCTTCGGCGGTTTCGGCGACGGCGGAGGCGGCAACTTCTAGGCCCGGGACCGCGGCGTTTTTTCAAGGTTGTATCGATGACAAATGGAGGGTGACACCGTGGTAAAACAATCGATCTTTGGTCGGGTCGCGCAATTGGCCAAGGCCAACATCAACGCGATTCTCGATTCGGCGGAGGACCCGCAGAAGATGCTGGACCAGATGGTCCGCGACTACACGAACAACATCGCGGAGGCCGAAACCGCCGTCGCGCAGACGATCGGCAACCTGCGCATGCTCGAGCAGGACCACCGCGAGGACCAGGACAACGCCCGCGACTGGGGCACCAAGGCGCTGGCGGCGTCGCAAAAGGCGGATGAATACCGCTCGTCGGGCGACGCCGGGAACGCGGCGAAGTTCGACAACCTCGCCAAGGTAGCCCTTCAGCGGCAGATGCAGTCGGAGCGCGAGGCGACGGGTGTCGAGCCGACCATCGCATCGCAGGAGGAGATCGTCTCCAAGCTGAAGTCCGGCCTCGAGGCGATGAAGGGCAAGCGCCAGGAGCTCGTTTCCAAGCGGGACGAGCTCGTCGCGCGGGCGAAATCCGCCCAGGCCCAGAACCAGGTGAACGATGCCATCAAGAGCATCGACATCATGGACCCGACGTCGGAGGTGTCGCGTTTCGAGGAGAAGATCCGCCGCGAGGAGGCCCGCGTGATCGGCGCCAACGAGTTGGCCGCCTCGTCCCTGGACAGCCAGTTCGAATCACTCGAGGATCTGGGTGAGCAGACCGAGGTCGAGGCGCGCCTGGCCGCGCTCAAGGCGGGCCAGTCCCCCGCGGCGCTCGGGTCGGCAGCATCGGATGCCGCGTCGGCCACGGAGGAAACCACTTACCATGGCGCCTGATCCGGATTAACGAAAAAACGGTTCCGGCCGTGGATTTCTCCACGGTCGGAACCGTTTATTTTGTTGCGGGGACAGGATTTGAACCTGTGACCTCCGGGTTATGAGCCCGGCGAGCTACCGAACTGCTCCACCCCGCGGCGCATCATCAACTCTAGCGGAGGTTCGCCGCACCGCCAAATCGGTGCTGCCCGAGGGGGTCGCGGCTACCGTTCGGCGATCATCCGGCCGACGACGAGGCGCATGATCTCGTTGCTCCCCTCCAGGATCTGGTGGACGCGCAGGTCGCGGACAATCTTCTCCAGTCCGTACTCGGCCAGGTAGCCGTAGCCGCCGTGGAGTTGCAGTGCGGCGTTGGCCACGCCGAAGCCGGCGTCGGTCGCGACGCGTTTGGCCATGGCACACAGGCGCACGGCATCGGCGGACCCCTCGTCCAGCGCGTCGGCGGCGCGCCACAGGAACGTGCGCGCCACCTCCAGGTCCGTCTCCATGTCGGCCAGCGTGAACAGCAGCGACTGCTGGTCGATCAGCGGCCTCCCGAAGGCGTTGCGCTGGTGCAGATGGGTCACCGACTTGTCCAGCGCTGCCTGTCCCCCGCCCAGCGAGCAGGCCCCGATGTTGATCCGGCCCCCGTTGAGTCCCTTCATGGCGATGCCGAACCCCTCACCCTCCTCACCCAGGCGGCTTGCCTTCGGGACGCGCACCCCGTCGAGCACCACTTGTCGGGTGGGTTGCGCGTTCCACCCCATTTTCCGCTCGAGGGAACCGTAGGAGAGTCCCTCCGCTCCCGCGGGAACGATGAAGGCGCTGATCCCGTGGCTGCCCGTGTCGGCGGTCCGCGCCATGACCAGGTAAACGGCGGATGCCCCGGCGCCGGAGATGAACTGCTTGACTCCCGTGAGGACGTAGTCGTCCCCGTCCCGTTTCGCGCGGGTGGCCAGTGCCGCGGCGTCGGACCCGGCGCCGGGCTCCGTGAGGCAGTAGCTCGCGAGGTCCTCCATGGTGGCGAGGCTCGGGAGCCAGCGCGCGCGTTGCGCGTCGTCGCCGAACGCGTCGAGCATCCAGGCGACCATGTTGTGGATCGAGATGTAGGCGGAAATGCTGGGATCCGCCTTGGCGAGCTCTTCGAAGATGCGCACCGCGTCCCCGCGGCCGAGCCCGGAACCCCCGAACTGCTCCCGCGCGTAGATCCCGCCCAGGCCGAGGCCACCCGCCTCGCGCAGCACGTCGACGGGGAAGTGGTGGTCGCGGTCCCACGCGTCGGCGTGCGGGGCGATGCGCTCGGCCGCGAACTCCCGGACGACGCCGAGGATGGCCTCGCGTTCTTCGGCTGATTCACTCATCCGTGGCCCCTTCGCCTCGTCCGGTGGGAAATGCCGCCTAGCGGCTGACCTTGCCGGTCAGGGACGCGATCGGGGCGAGGAAAACCGGCTTGGCCAGGAACCACGCCCCGACCATCACCACGAGCGAGGCGGCGAAGATCCAGAATCCCGTCCACCCGCCGTCGTCGCGCGCGGCGTACATGTGGTTGAGGTTCCGCAGGGCTCCCGTGGCCAGCACCAGTGCCACGTGCACGACGATGAAGAACACGAAGTAGAGCATGACCGGGAAGTGCACGGCCCGGGCGGCTTCGATCGGGAACGCCTTGTTGACGGCCGCCTTCTTGGGCCAGGCCTCCGACATCCGCAGGCCGGTGACGATGGCCAGTGGGGCGGCGATGAAGACCGTGGCGAAGTACGTCAGCAGCTGGAGGCTGTTGTAGTTGACCCACCCGTTCTCCAACGGCCAATTGAGCGACGCGTACTGGAGCGCCGCGGAGGCCGCGTTCGGCACGATGTCCCACCCGGTGGGGACGATGCGGGCCCAGTGCCCGGTGGCGAACAGCAGGACGATGAAGACGATGCCGTTGAGCACCCACAGCGCATCGAGCGTGAGGTGGAACCACAGGTCAATGCTGATCTTCTTCGGGGGGTTCTTGGTCTTGATGAGCCCCTTGTTATTTCGGGTCCAGTTGGCCGGGGGCCGCGTCGTCGTCCGCACGAGCCAGCCCGTGCGGATGATCAGCACGAGGAAGAAGGCGTTCAGGAAGTGCTGCCACCCCAGCCAGGCGGGCAGGCCCGTCGGCGTGCCCTCGGGCAGCTCGGTGTGTCCCGGGTAGGCGGTCAGGAACCGCTGCACGCCCTCAAGCGTTACGAGCCAGCACGAGACGAGTACGACAACGGCCAGCAACACGACGGCGCCGGCGGCGATCAGGAGGAAGCGCACCCAAGCGGCCTGTTCGGGTCGGGCCGTTTTGTTGGCGGGGGACGTCACGTGGGTTCCTCTCGGGCAGCGGATTTCAACTGACAGACTACTAGGCCCGACCGGGTCCACGTGACGGCTGCCTCACCGCCGGGCACCCGTCGGGGTTAAGGGACGCAAGGGGAAACCCAAAGACACATCACGGACAAAAAGGCCCCGGCCGGTGTCTCCACCGGCCGGGGCCTAGTTCTTTCTCCTTGTTGCGGGGACAGGATTTGAACCTGTGACCTCCGGGTTATGAGCCCGGCGAGCTACCGAACTGCTCCACCCCGCGCCGCAAGACACAAGCTTCGCATCTTTGCCGCCCAACCACAAATCGGGCCATCCGGCGGCCGGACGAAGGTCCGGCCGCCGGGCTCCGGCGGGGTTGGTGCGCCCCGATTGAGCTAGCCGTTGTCTTCGGCCGGGGCGGGATCGGAGGGCTGTTCTGCGTCCTCGGCGCCGCCTTCCTCTGCGGGCGGGACGGCCGATTCGCCGGTGATCGTCGCCTCGGCGTCGATCGCCCTCTGGAGGGCCTCCTGGAGCTTGGTCTGCTCCGCACCGTACGCGCCGAAGTCGCCCTCGGCGAGTGCGGTCTGTCCGGCGGTGATGGCGGCGTTCGCGTCCGCCAGCGCGTCCTTCAGCCGCTGCTCGGCGGACGCCGTCTCCGCATCCGGATCCTCGGCGTCGGGGGCCGGGGTGCCTCCCTCGCCCTCGTTGGTCACTGCGCCGGACGATCCCTCGAAGAGCTGGTCGAGCGCCTCAGCGAGCGTGTCGGCGAAGCCGACCTTATCGCCGAAGGAGACCAGCACCTTGCGCAGTGTCGGGTAGGACGTCTGACCGGTCGATTGGACGTAGACGGGCTGCACGTGCAGGATGCCGCCACCGACGGGCAGCGAGAGCAGGTTGCCGTTGATGACCTCGGAAGCGCCCTGGCGAAGCAGGTTCAACTGGGTCGAAACCTCGGTGTTGGAGTCGAAGTTCTGCTGCGCCTGGCCGGGGCCGGGCACCACCGTGTTGCGGGGCAGCTCGAGCAGCCGCAGCGTGCCGTAGCCCTCCGACTTCACTCCCGCCTCGGTGCCCGCGTCCGCCTCGGCGGACAAGAAGCCGTAGAGCACGTTGCGCTGCTGGCTTCCGGCGCTGGTGGCCGGTATGAACGTCGACGTGAGCGAGAACGTCTCGTCGTCCTGGTTGGGCATGCGCAGCGACAGGTAGTACGGGGGCTGCTTCACCGCGGCGGTGGGCGCCGTGGGGTCGTTGGGGACTGACCACGCATCGTTGGACTCGTAGAAGTCGTCGGCGTCGGTGACGTGGTACTGGCCCAAGAGTTCCCGTTGCACCTTGAACAGGTCCTCCGGGTAGCGCACGTGCGCCATCAGGTCCGCGCTCATCTCGCTGAAAGGCTTCAGCGTCGTCGGGAACACCTTCTGCCAGGCCTGCAGCAGGGGCTCGTCCGGCTCCCACGCGTACAGGTCGACCGAGCCATCGTAGGCATCCACGGTCGCCTTCACGGAGTTGCGGATGTAGTTGACCTGACCGGTGAGCGCGTTGATGCGGTTCTCCCCCGTCAACGAGTCCCGGACGGCCGACTCCAGCTGCTGTGCCGTCGAGTAGGGGTAGCTGTCGTTGGTGGTGTAGGCGTCCACGATCCACTTCACGCGGCCGTCGACGATCGCCGGGTAGGCGTTCGAATCGACGGTCAGGTACGGAGCGACCTTCTCTACGCGCTCCTTGGGAGAGCGCTCGTAGAGGATCTGCGACTCGGAGTTGATGGCGTCGGAAAGCATGAGGTCGGTGGAGCCAAACTTCAGCGAGTAAACGAGTCGGTTGAAGAAGTTCCCCACGCTGGGACCGCCGTTGCCACTGAAGGTGGTCTTCGCGTCTCCCTCGCCGTCCTCACCGTCTTCGCCCTGGGGACGGTCGAGCTCGCGCGGTGCCCATCCCTCCGGGCCGCCGACCACGGAGTACTCGGGCGAGAACTCGCCGAAGTAGATCCGCGGCTGGTAGGTGGAGTCGTCGCCGAGAACGCCCTCGGTGGGGATGCCCTCCAGCATGAAGTCCGGGCGTCCGCCGGCGGCGACCTTGGACCCGTAGGCGGCGACCACGCCGTAGCCGTGGGTGTAGGTGATGTGTTGGTTGACCCAGCTGTCCGTCTGGTCGACGTTCACCTCGCGGACTGCGATGACCGTGTCCTCGACCTTCCCGTCGACCTCGTAGCGGTCGACGTTGAGAGTCGGAGCGAACTTGTAGTAGGTGCGGAACTGCTGCAGCTGGGCGAACGCGTCGGAGATCAGGTTCGGGTCCAGCAGGCGGATGTTCGCGGTGGTCGCGCTGTCCTTGGCCAGCGCGTTCTTCGCCGTGTCGGTGGTCGCGTCGTAGGGCATCGAGTCGATGTCCTCCAGGCCGTAGGCCGACCGGGTCATGTCGATGTTGTCCTGGATGTACTGCTGCTCCAGCGTCTTCTCGGACGGGACCACCTGGTACTGCTGGACGATCAACGGGTAAACCCCGCCGGCGACCACGGCGGTTACCACGAGCATGGCCGCGCCGACGACTGGAAGCTTCCAGCGTCCGGCGATGGCGCCCGCCACGAAGAGCAGCGCCACCAAAATGGCGGCGATCGCGAGAATGGTCTTGGTCGGGATCACGGCGTTGACGTCCGTGTACAGGGCGCCCGCGGCGCGGCCGTCCTGCGAAACCAGGGTCGCATAGCGGTCCAGCCAGTAGTTCGCCGCCTGCAGCAGCAGGAACAGGCCCGCCGCGATGCTGACGTGGACGCGTGCCGCGCGGGAGACGACGACGCCTCCGCGCTCCTCGACCCGGATGCCGCCATACAGGTAATGGGTCAGGATGCCGGCGATGCCGGCGATGAGGACCACGCTGACAAGGAAGCCGACGAGGAAGGAGAGGAACGGCAGCGTGTTCATGTAGAACGAAAGGTCCAGCCCGAACCTGGGGTCGACCTCGCCGTAGGGAACCTGGTTGAAGAACAGCAGCACCTTTTGCCACTGCGAGGTGGCCGCAGTGGCGGCGAACGCGCCGATGACGACGGGGACCCCGATCATCACCAGGCGGCGGATGGGTTCGATTTGCGACTGGTACCGGTGGAGGCTGTCGCGCATCTGGGCATCGGGCGCGTAGACCGGCCGGCTACGGTGGGCGAGCATCAGGCTGATCCAAGTCGCCGCGGCCATCACGACGAACGACACCGCGAAGATGGCCGCCTTGGACAGGTTCTCCTTCCAGAACACCTCGGAGAAACCCAACTGGTTGTACCAGAGGACGTCCGCGTAGATGTTCGCGAAGAACACGAACACGGCCACGACCGCGCCCACGATCACGATCGTGGGCATCAGGGCGGAGGGCTTGCGCGGTTGTCCCTGCGGTGGTCGTGCTCCACCATTGGGCTCGCCGGGGCCTTGGGGGCGCCCGCCGAACGGATTGTCAGCACCGAATGTCACTGTAAAACCTCATCATCGGGGTCTGGCTATGTGCCGCCCACGCGAATTCGGGACGGTTTATCTATCATTCTGCCTTGATGCGGTCGGCGCGGCGAACCGGGAGGCCCGCCCGCCGGGCATCGATGGACGATCGTGACGTTCAGGCGCCGCAGGATGCCAGCGACGCCGGATCGTCGCCGGCCGCGATGTCCTCGAGGGCCGATCTGGCCTCGTCGAGGGTCGCTACCTTAATAACGCTCAGTCCCTCGGGAATTCGCCCGTCGACCTCCGCGCAGTTCCCCGCGGGGGCAAGGAACACCTCGGCTCCGGCCTCCCTCGCGCCCACCAGCTTCTGGGCGATTCCCCCGATGGGGCCGACGTCGCCGTTCGGGGTGATGGTTCCGGTGCCGGCGACGTGTCGTCCGCCGGTGAGGTCGCCCTCGGTGAGCGTGTCCACCAGACCCAGCGAGAACATCATTCCGGCGCTGGGGCCGCCGACGTTGGCGAGCGTGAAGTCGACATCGAAGGGGAACGTGAATTCGGTTTGCAGGAACACCCCGAGCTGCCGCTGGCCGTCGTCCCCGGCCGTGGTGCTCGCCCGCACGGTCTCCGCACCGCCGTCGCGTTCGATGCCCAGCCGGACCGGGGCGTCGCCCGCGTCTTGCAGCGAGCCGCGAAGCATCGCGAGGTCGGTGATGGGCTCGCCGTTGACTGTCCTGAGCAGGTCGCCTTCGGCCAGCACCGCGGCATTGGTTTCCGTCGCCATTCCGGCCACCGCCAGCGTCTGTCCGTACTCGATGCCCAGACTGGTCAGTGCCGCCGCGACGGACGTCTGCTGCGAGTTGTCCATCAGGGACGCGTTCTGGTCACTGACCTCGTCGCCGGTCACGCCGCGCGGGTAGACGGACTCCTCGGGGTAGATGTCCTGTTCGGGGTCGGCCCATCCCTGGAGGACCTGGAAGAGCGGCAGACGCCGGTCGGCCCCGCCCCGGACGTAGACCGTCGTGAGATCGAGGTTTCCCGTGGGCTCGAACGTTTCCCGACCGGCCACCTTGATCACCGGCTTCCCGTCGACGACCCCGATGGTGTTGATGGCGGGCCCCGGCGACTCCACGACATACGGCGCGGGCAGGGCCAGCGCGGCCAACCCGATCACGACGGCGGCGCTGGTCGCCCCGATGAATGTGCGATGCATCCTGAGCCGACGTCTCGGCCCCGGATCCACGGCGTCGTTCCGCACGGGCGGGAACTGCTGCGTTTCCGTCACCTGGTGTTTCCCTTCCGCCGGTGCCCTCTGGCGTGTCCGGCTGGGCCGAAGCGGCCCCACCAAGGCTACAAGGTCTCCTGCGATGTTCCGGCTTTGCCGTCAGCGAACCGGGGCCCGTCGCATGGGAACGCCGTGGGCGCCGGGGGTAACGTTGAGCCATGGCTGACACACCCCCAGACAACCGTCCCGACGACTCCGATGAGCCGGAGGATTCCGGCAAGGATCCGTTCGCGGAGATGTTCGCCGGTCTTTTCGGCGGCGGTCCGGAGGGCTTCGACCCGAAGAACCTTCCCGCGGGATTCGGCGCCGCTATGGGCGCGCCCAACGATCCCGAGGCGCTCTCCGCCATGTTCCGCCAGGTGCAGTCGATGATGGGCGCCATGGCGTCGGGGGACGGCGGCCCGGTGAACTGGAAGCTGGCCCAGGACTCCGCCCGGCAGGCCGCCGCGGGGTCCGATCCCAGCGTCACCCCGTCGCGCGCCGGAGCCGTCGCCGATGCGGGACGCCTGGCGGACCTGTGGCTGGACCAGGCGACCGCCTTCACCAGCGGCGGGACGGGGTTCGCCGCCCTGACGCGCGCCGAATGGATCGACAAGACCATGCCAACCTGGAAGACCCTGACGGAACCCGTGGCCATCAGCGTCGCGCAGGCGCTCAGCACCGCGATGCGAGACCAGCTTCCGGAACAGCTCAAGCCCATGCTGGGCAACGCGCAGGGCATGTTCCAGAATCTGGGTGGCGCCATGTTCGGCATGCAGTTGGGTACGGCGGTGGGCGGTCTGGCCAAGGACGTCCTCGGTTCCAGCGACATCGGACTCCCGTTGGCTGGGTCAACACCGTCGCTCGTTCCCGCCAACATCACCGCCTTCGGCGATGGGCTCGACATCCCCGAGCAGGAGGTGCTCCTGTTCGCGGCGCTACGCGAGTCGGCGCACGCCCGGCTCTTCCTCCGCGCTCCCTGGCTTAAGGCCCACGTGCTGGGCGCCATCGAGGACTATGCCAAGGGCATCCACATCGATATGTCCCGTATCGAAGAGGCCGTGCGCGACATCGATCCGTCCAACCCCGAGTCCCTTCAGGGAGCCGTCACCGAGGGGCTGTTCACGCCGCAGCGGACCGGAGCCCAGGACGCCGCGCTGGGTCGGCTCGAAACGGCCCTCGCCCTGATCGAGGGCTGGGTGGACGAGGTTGTCGCCACGGCGGCCGCCAACCTCCCGTCGGCTGCCGCCCTGCGCGAGACCGTGCGTCGGCGCCGGGCGTCGGGGGGACCGGCCGAGCAGGCTTTCGCCTCCCTCGTGGGTCTCGAACTGCGTCCGCGCCGTCTGCGCGACGCGGCCCGCCTGTGGGCCCTGCTGCTTCAGGACCGGGGGCAGGAGGGTCGCGAGGACGTGTGGTCCCATCCGGACCTGATGCCAACGGCCGAGGACCTCGACGACCCGGAGGGTTTCGGCAAACGCCGGGCCCTTGCCGAGGCTTCCGACGGCGAAATGGACGAGGCGCTCAACCGTCTGCTGTCGGGCGGATACGACGTTCCGGACCCCGAAACGGGCGACACCGACGGCCCGGACAAGACCGAGGATGGCCGCGACGCGGAAGGTGGGGACGACACAACCGGTCTGGACGGCTCGGGCGACAAGCCCGGACAGTCATAGGGCGCCCTACTCCCCCGCCGCCGGTTCTCGCGCGTCCCATTCCGGCGCATCGGGGGACTCGTTGCCCCCGAGCCGATTAAGGGCGAAGGTGACGCCCTCAAGGTACGCCTTCGCCTCGGCCATCCGCGGATAGGTTGCCTCGAGTGCCTTGAACCGGGGGCCGTGCCCGCCCGGTTCGGCGAGGTGTGCGAGTTCGTGCACCAAGACGTAGTCGCTGACCCACTCCGGCATCTCCATCAGGCGGTTCGACAGCCGGATGCTCCCCTCCTCGGGAGTGGCCGATCCCCAGCGCGACTGCTGGTTCGACACCCATCGGACGGATTCCGGTTCCGCGCGGCCAGCGAGGTACCGCGCGCTCAACCGGGTGGCGCGGTCCATGAGCTCGGCGTCGCTTTTGGCACCGCGCTTGCGCCGACGCGTGCGGCCGTCGCGGAGACGTTCCACCATGTCGAGGACCCACTGCTCCTCCTGCGCGGCGCTGAGGCGGGCCGGGACCGACACCACGGCCGCTCCGTCACGCCACGCGGCGGAAACCGTGCGCGTCCGACGGGCCGATCGCACCACGCGCACGCGCAATCCGTCGGGTGCGGTGAACTCTCGTTCCCTGGGCGAGGCCGGCATGGTCACTCCGCTCTTTCGTACTCGAATGTTGTGGGCGACTCTCCCCCAAAAAGCTGTGGAAAGCGCCGGTCGGAGGGAAATCCCGTGTCAGGATGACACTCCCGAAACCGTCGATCCACGCCTTGCGAGGAGGCTCACATGAGAATCAATCCCGGACTTCGGGTCATCAGCCTAACGGACGGATCCGTCTGTATAGGTTCCGGAGCCGGGGGGCTGTGGATAGACGGTTTGGACGATGCCGATCGTGCTTTCATCGCCCGCTTTGCCAAAGATTCCGGGACGTCCGACAGGCTGCCGTCCGGGCTCGCGCCGGAACGCGAGCAAGAGTTGCTCGCGGTGCTCACTCCGGTGTTGGTGCCGGAGGATGACTTTCGGCTTCCTGGAACGCGGGCGTCGACGCTGGCGCCGGACATCGCCCAGTGGTCGGCGGCCTATGGAAGGCATGCAGGCTCGTCCGTGCAGCGCCGCGCCCGCGCCGTGGTTCGGCTTCACGGGCTGGACCGCTGCGGACAGACCGTGGCTTCGTTGCTGGCCGCCGCCGGTGTCGGCACCGTTGCGCTGTGCGACCCCGGAATCGTCGATCCCGGGGACCTGGGATCGGGCCCGTTCCGATTGGCCGACCTCGGCATGCCGCGCACGCGGGCGCTGTCGCGGAGTCTGGCGCGCGCTTGGCCGCACACCCGCTTTCCGGAATGGGCCCCCCGCTTCGGGGGCACGCCGCAAGAGGCGGACGCCACGGTGGCCGTCGCCCGTGATTGGTTGCGCGAGGATGTCGCCGGCCATCTGGCGCAGAGTCCGATTCCACATCTGCGCGTGCTGTTCACGGATGCAGGTGCCCGGGTGGGTCCGTTGGTCATTCCGGGTCTCACGCCCTGCCTAGATTGCGCGCCGTCCCACACGATGCCGGCGCCCGTGGCCCCCGCATGCGCCGTCTCACCGACGTCGCCCGAGATCTCGATCGCGGCGGCGGCGGCGGGCATGGCCGTGATGCAGCTCCTGATGCTTGTGGACGGCGTCAACGTTCCGGCGGCCGCGGGATCGGTGTTGTGTCTGGACCTCGGGACCGGCGCGGCGACGCACGAGCCGGTGGTTGCGCGCCCCGGGTGCCTCTGCCTAGCGCGCGCCGCCTAGCGGTCTCAGGCGGATTCGGCGCCCGCGTTGATGATGTCCAATACGTCCTGTCCGTAGCGTTCGAGCTTGCTGGCGCCCACGCCGACGACCTTGGCGAGCCCGGTCGCGTTTTCCGGCATCGCCTCCGCGATCGCCATCAGCGTGGCGTCGGTGAACACCACGAAGGCCGGCACCTCGGCCTCCTGGGACACCCTGAGGCGCCAAGCTCGGAGCCCATCGAAGACGGCCTCGTCGTATCCCGGCGGGCAGCCGCCGCAACGGCCGAGCTTGCGTTCGGCGGCGGATGACAGCATGGACCCACAGACACGGCACGTGGGCGGGCCGGCCGCCTTCCGGCGCCTGGCCGGGCGGGCCGCTTCCCGTCCAGCCCTGCCGGCGGCCGCGGGCCGCAGCCCGTCGAGGAAACGCGACGGACGCCTGCCCGCCCGCCCGCCCGGGGTCCGGGAGAGCGACCAGCTCAGGGACAAGTGGATGCGCGCACGGGTGATTCCGACGTAGAGCAGGCGCCGTTCCTCGTCGTAATCGGCCTGGTCGTCCGCGAAGGAGATCGGCATGAGCCCCTCGCTCAACCCGACCAGGAACACCGCGTCCCATTCCAGCCCCTTGGCGGAGTGCAACGAGGCGAGGGTGACTCCCTGGACCGTCGGCGCGTGCTGGGTGGCCGCACGCTCGTCGAGTTCGGTCACGAATTCGGTCAGCGTAAAAGGTGTCTCACGCCCCGCGCGTGCGGTGGCCAGTTCCCCGGCGAGCGCGACGAGCGCATTCAGGGATTCCCAGCGTTCGCGGACCGCCCCGCCGCCGGCCGGAGCCTCGCTGGAGTAGCCGAGCGAGGCCAGGACGTCTCTGCACAGCTGGGGGACGGCGTCGTCCGTTGGGGTGCGGGAGGCCGCCCGAAGCTGCAGGATGGCGTCGCGCACCTCGCGGCGTTGGAAGAACCGCTCACCGCCGCGCAGCTGGTAGCCGATGCCGGCCGAGGCGAGGGCCTGTTCGTACGCCTCCGACTGCCCGTTGGTGCGGAACAAGACCGCGATCTGCGCGGCCTGCACACCCGATTCGACGAGCGCGCGGATCCGCTGGGCGACGTGGGCCGCCTCCGCCTCGTCGTCGCTGCATTCGATGAATTCCGGATCGGGGCCGGTTTCCCTTTGCGCCATGAGCTCCAAGGGCTCGGGCCACGTCGCCGTCCCGGCGGGCACCCCCGGCTCCAGGCGCCGTCCGGCCAGCAACCGGTTGGCGAGGTGGACCACCTGAGGGGTGGACCGGTAGTCGCGGACGAGCTTGACCACGGGCGCCTCGGGATAGCGCAGGGTGAAATCCAGCAGGTGCGCCGGCGTGGCGCCGGTGAAGGAGTAGATGGTCTGGCTGGAGTCGCCGACGACGCACAGCTCCTCGCGCCCGCCGAGCCAAAGGTCCAGGAGACGCTGTTGCAGCGGAGAAACGTCCTGGTACTCGTCGACCACGAAGTGGCGGTACTGTTCGCGGACCGCGGCGCCCACCTTGGGGTCCTCGTCCAGAATCCCGACCGTCAGCAGTAGGACGTCCTCGAAGTCGATCATGTTCCGGTCGGTCTTCACGTCCTCGTAGGACTGGAAGAGCCGCGAGACCGTGGTGAGGTCCAGACCGGCGGGCGGCACGCGGGAGGCGGCCGCGGCGGTGTAGCCCTCCGGCGTGTGCATGGAGACCTTGGCCCACTCGATCTCCGCGGCGAGGTCGCGGATGGCGGCCCGATCCGTGCTGATCCGCAGGCGCCGGGCCGCCTCCGCGACCAGCTGCGCCTTGTGGTCGACGATCGCGGGCAGCTGGCCTCCGATGGCCTGGGGCCAGAAGTACTGGAGCTGGCGCAGGGCGGCCGCGTGGAACGTCCGGGCCTGGACACCGCCGGCCTCGAGGTCCCGCAGTCGGGTGCGCATTTCGCTGGCGGCGCGCGCGGTGAAGGTCACCGCCAAGACCTGGTTCGGCTTGTAGACACCGGAGTGGACTCCATAGGCGATCCGGTGCGTGATGGCGCGGGTCTTGCCGGTTCCGGCGCCGGCGAGCACGCAGAGAGGACCGCCGAGCGTGGTGGCGACCTCCCGCTGCTCGTCGTCGAGTCCGCCCAGGATCTTCTCTTCGAGGGTGGTGGGCATGGCTCCTAGTTCTCCAGACGGCGCGGTTCGGGAAGTGGCGCGCCGTACCACTGCTCGACGAGCGCGCTGGCGATGGACACTCCCGAGGGCACCGTAATCGCGCCCTCCTCCACCTCGCGGGCGAGCTCCTCCCGCGTGAACCAACGCAGCGCGACGATCTCCTCGCCGTCGGGGACCGTGGCGGTGGATGCCGACTTGGCGGTGAAGCCGCACATCAGCGACGCGGGGAACGGCCACGGCTGGGAACCGACATAGCGCGGCGAGTGCACCGACACACCCGCCTCCTCGGCGACCTCGCGTACCACGGCGGCCTCGAGCGTTTCGCCCGGCTCGACGAATCCGGCGAGGGTCGAAAACCGTTGCCCTCCCCACTGCGCGTTGGCGCCCAGCAACAGGCGGTCCAGTTCGTCGGTGATGGCCACGATGATGGCGGGATCAGTGCGCGGGAAGTGCAGGGAACCGTCCTGCGGGCACTTCCGCACCCAACCGCTTTGCACGACGCCTGTCGCCGCGCCGCAGCGCGGGCAGTGCCGGTGATTGGCATGCCAATTGGCGATCGCCAACGCCTCGACGAACAGCGCGCCCTCGTGCGCGGCCAGCCCCGCGGCGACGTCGCGCAGACCCTGCCATTCCGTTCCGCCTCCGGCCCGTTCCGGAATCTCGGGCAGGACGGCCAACACGACTTCCTCGCCGGACACACGGCCGAGGTAAACGACGAGTTCGGCTTCGGCGGCGGCCTCCGGACCACCCAGAAGCAGGGCACCTTCTCCGACGGGGGCCTTGCCGCCGACCAGCCGCAGGACGCGGGTGCGCGGATCCTCCAGCAGACCCGGTAGCCATTCCTCGTCAGCGCGCCGCTCGCAGCCGCGGTCCACGGTTCCGCGGGTCAAGGGCAGTTCGCCCAGCGGTGGAAATGCTCCGGCGTCCACGACGCCGGCGGCCCGTGCGGGTACCGTGGCGCTGTCGACGGAGTCGGCTTGGCGAAAAGTCATGTACCTACCGTACTGACACGGGCAGGCGGTCCGCACACCGGTCCGCATCCTGTGGAACGATGCTCCTTCCCGCGACTCGCCGCCGTTCCACGGCACCGCTCGGCCGCTCCTGCGCATACGGTGGGAGACGTGAAACGCTCTCCCATGGAACTTGCCGCCATCGCGACCGCCGCCGTCCCGGGGCTGACGCCGGTTGGCGTCGCCGCCGTGGCGGATGATGCGCACGATTTCGACTCGGCCGTCATCGTCGACGCCCAGCAGAACCGTTGGCGGGTGCGCTCCCCGCGCCACGACGAGGCGAGCATGCGGTTGGAGACCGAACTCACGGCGTTGCGGTCCTTCACCCCGGGCATCCGGGCGGAGTTGCCGTTCCGCCTGCCGTCCGTCGCGGGCACGGTCCGCCAAGGGGCACTCAGGACATTCGTCTACAACCATCTTCCCGGTTCTGCCCTGTCCCTCGAGGACCTGATAGCCGCCGGCGGCCGAACCGCGGAGGACATCGGCCGCGCCCTCGCCGCCATCCACGGATTGCCGGAGGAAGTCGTGGACCGCGCCGACCTCCCCATCTACACGGCGAACGAATTCCGCCAACGCCGGCTCAACGAGCTGGACCAGGCGGCGACGACCGGGCGCATCCCGGCGCGTCTGCTGCGCCGATGGGAACACGCCTTGGAAGACGTCGCCCTGTGGCGCTTCAACCCAACTGTCGTCCATGGCGACCTCCACGAGGAGAACCTGCTTCTGGAGGACGGCAAAGTCACTACGGTGACCGGCTGGACCGACCTGCGGATCGGGGATCCGGCCGACGATTTGGCATGGCTGGCCGCCGCCCACGAACAGTCGTTCGCGGATGCGGTGCTCGAGGCCTATGTGGCCGTGCGGGGGGAGCGCGCCGACCCGCATCTGATGCGCCGCGCCGCTCTGGCGGCCGAATTCGCGCTCGCACAGTGGCTTGCCAAGGGCATTGCGAGCGAGGACCCCGAGCGCATCGTCGAGGCGGAGGAGATGCTGCGCGAACTGGATGAGGACGTGGCCGAATACGGCGGACAGCCCATCAGCATCGTCGAGCCGCCCCGGGCCGATGCTGCTTCGCCCGCGGAAGTCGACGGAAACGCCGATGCCGATGCCGCCGGCGCAGGTACCGATGAAGGGCACGCCGCAGACGGCTCGGACCCCGCCGTCAACGCGGATGCCGTGGACGACCTGGACGACCTGGACGACCTGGACGACGCCGTGATTATCTCGCGCCCGGAGCGCACGGTGAGTCCCCGCGTCGGCAACGTGCCGCCGACCCCTAACGTCGCACCCGTTTCCGTTCCCGACGCCGATCCCACTGCTGAAGCGGATGCAACCACCGAATCCGAAACCACCGAGGCAACCGAGGCAACCGACACCAAGGACCTGTCCGCCTCGGAGATCCCCACGTCGGCCATCCCCGTGATCATCGTGGATCAGAGGGAGGCGGACCGGCAGTAGTCCCCAACGCGTCGGAAATCAGTCGCACCAGTGCGGCTTCGTCGGCGAGGTCGTGTGGACGAACAGTCCGCCCCTCCCCGACGTAGTAGAAGGCAGCTTGGACCTGTTCGACGTCGATGTTCTGCAACCGAGCCCACCCGAGTCGGTACACAGCCAGCTGCAGGGATTTGATCGCTATTTCACGGCCGGAGGGCACCCGCCCGGTCTTCCAGTCGACGAGCGTCCAGAGCGTGGTCCCATCGGACCGCCGCTCGCTGAACACCGCGTCGATCCTGCCGCGCACCGTCACCGGTCCCACGGGCGTCTCCAACGGCACCTCCACGAAGGCCGGTTGCCGCTCGGCCCATTCGGAGGCGAGGAAAGCCGCCTTCATGTCGTCGAGTCCGTACATGTCCTCGACGTACGCGTCCGCCGAACCCGGGAATTCCCCGAGGTCCAGCATGCCGGTGGTCCCGTAGTGCTCCTCGACCCAGGCGTGGAACGCCGTGCCCTTGCGGGCTGCGATACCGGGCCGGCGGGGCACGGGACGGCGCATTTGGCGGAGCACGGCATCCGTATCGGTGGCGATTTCCACGAACAGCGACGCCCGCACGTGCCGCGGAACGGCGGCATTGTTCGGCTGCTCCAACCCACCCTCGTGGACGGCTAGTAGCAGGGAGGCCTCGTCGGCCCAAGCCCGGCCCACGTCTGTTTGGATCGCCTGCTGCGCGTCAATGGCCGCCGATTCTCCGGAGTCGCCGGCCGAGAGCTCGTCCATGGCTGAGCGGACGGCCGCGGCCGCGGCCTCCATCGCCCGCCGACGGCCCGCACGCACCGGCTCCTCCACGGAGCCGCGGATCCTTATGGGGCCTTCGAGCGGATCGTAGGGCCATACCGCCTGCACCGGTTCCTCGCGGAACGGGTTCTCAGCCGGCGCGTCGTCGTCCCCGACCCAGTGTCCACAAGAGGCCGACGGCGTCGGCCCGTCCGTCAAAGGCAGCAAGTCGTTGAAGAACATGGACGGCCGGGTGGGCCTGGAGCGCGTTCCGGTCCACACGGTCGCCGAACAGAGCAGGAGGTCACGGGCACGCGTCAGCGCAACGTACGCCAGCCGCCGCTCCTCGGCCTCGCCATGGCCGATCACCCGTGATCGGAACTCCTGCTCGGCTTCGAGTGCCTCGAACAGACTGGGCTGATCGGTGTCCCACTGCGGGAGGTCGTGCCGGTCCCCGCGCAGCGGCCAAGGCAACGCGCTGTCCCCCGATGTCCATCGGGAATCGCGCGCCGAGGGGAAGACGCCCTCGTTCAGTCCAGTTACCGCTACGACATCCCATTCGAGGCCCTTGGACGCGTGGATCGTCAGGAGTTGCACGGCCTCCTCCGTGGCCTCCTGCTGAACGACCTCCAGTCCGCCTTCCTTGGCCGCGGCGGCGTCGAGCCAGGCCAAGAATCCCGCGAGGTCGGTGCGCAATGCGGAGTCCGAATACCCGGCTGCGACATCGGCGAAGGCATCCAGGTGCCGCCGCGCCGCATGGATGCCGACGCCGGGCTTTGCGGCCACTTCGATATCCAGTTGGAGGGCGTGCTCGATCTCATGGAGCAGGGTGGGCAGATCGTCGTCCACAAAGGTCCGCAGATGCCGGATCTCGTGCTGTAGCCGGGTCAGGCGTTCATGGGCCGCATCGGTCAGCGATCGTCCGTCCTGGCTCGTCCAACCGGGTTGGGGCAGCCAGTCCAGCGCCTCCACGAGACTCGCCGCCTCCGACAGTTCCGCCCGCGCCTCGGCGCGGTTCGCGTCCCCGACTTCGTCGGGCGACTCCACGTCGAGCGGACGCCGGTTGCGGATGGCGGCCTCGCGGCGACGGGCGAGGAATCGGGACCAGTCGGCGAACGCCATCAGGTCGGCAGGTCCAATACGCCAGCGCGCCCCGGCCAGCAGCCGCACGAGCGCATCCGAACGCGAGGGGTCCACGAGAACGCGCAGGGTCGCGACCAGATCCGTGACCTCCGGCATCCCGAGGAGGCCTCCGAGTCCGACGATTTCGTACGGGATGCTCTGCTCCACCAGCGCATCCGCAATCCCGGCCAACTGTCCGCGTGTGCGGCAGAGCACCGCCATGGTGGGAGCGCGGCCGTGTGCGGAGCGGAAGTCGTGGTGTTCCGTGAGCAACCTTCTGGCAAGGTGCTTCGCCTCGTCCCCGCTCGTGGCGTGGCGGCGGAGCTCGACGCGACCGGGACCGGCGAACGGGCTGGCCACCAGCGGTGGGACCTCGATCCGCCCCGCGGCCCGGTTCGGGTCGGCCTTGTTCAGGGCGGCGGAGACTGCGTTCGCCGCCTGGAGGACGTTGACGGAGTTCCGCCAGGCGGTCGTCAGGAAGGCGACGTCCGACGGCTTCCGGGAGCCGTCGGCCAAGACCTCGGGGAATTCCTGCGGAAAACGAAAGAGTTGGCCGGCCGACGCGCCGCGGAACCCGTAGATCGATTGGTTCGGGTCTCCGACGGCGGTAATGGCGTGTCCGCCGCGGAAGAGATTGGCGAAGAGGACCATCTGTGCATGGGACGTGTCCTGGAATTCGTCGAGCAGCACCACCTTGTAGCGTTGGCGCTCCGCCTCTCCGGCGGCTGGCACGTTGCGTGCGATCCGCGCGGCCAGGGCAACGAGGTCCCCGTAGTCCAGCACGCCGCGCAGCTGTTTCGCCTCGGCGTACCGGGCTGCCAGCTCTGCGACCGTCGCGCGGGTCCGCAACTTGTTGAGAAGCTCGGTTCCCTTCTGGGATCTCGCGGCCTGTTTCCCCTCGCGATACGGAAGGGTCTCCAACTGCGCGATGAGGCCGTCCAAGTGCCCGCGGGCGTCGGCACGCTCCACCAGGTGTTCGGCGCATTCCCCGGCGAACGTCACCACGGCGTCGATGAGCGTGGATTTCGAGGCAATGAGGTGACCGTGGGTGCCGTTGTACTCCTCTACGACCGTCGCCGCCAGTTGCCAGGCCTGCGCTCCACCGAGCAGCGTTGTGTCGCTCTCGACGCCGATGCGCAGTCCGTGGTCCTGAACGAGGGTGTTCGCATAGGAGTGGTAGGTCGAGACGGTTGGCTCCAACGGGGCCTCTCCCCGATCGTCCGACGACGGGACCAAGCCGCTCGCGGCCAGGGTGGCCAGCTGTTGCCGGATGCGCTGGGCCAGCTCACCGGCGGCCTTGCGTGTGAAGGTGACCCCGAGAATCTCATCGGCGGCTACCAGCCCGTTGGCCACCAGCCAGACGACGCGGTCTGCCATCGTGGCCGTTTTGCCCGATCCCGCGCCGGCGATAACCAGCATCGGCGCCAGGGGGGAACTGATGATCCGGGACTGTTCAGGCGTCGGCTGGTGCTGGCCGAGCAGATCGGCCAGCTCTTCCGGCGTGTGGGCGATGGGGTTGCTCACGGTTCGGTGACCTGCCTTCCTTCGGTGCATAGCGGGCAAACGCCGGGAAGCCTGCACGAGCCGGCCCTCCCCTTTCCCGGGTCGTGCCGGGCCAGAAAGTCGGCGGCCCCCATCAGCCCGGCGGCCTCGAGGACCATGGGCGTCGCCCAGTCCTCCGTCCCGACCGGTGGCTGCGCCTGCTCGCGTGGCGACTTCGTCGCGGTGCCCAGCTGCACCAGGGCCGCCCCCGAGGGACGCGACGGCAGTTTGTCTCCGAGCGCCCCGGCGAGCACGGCCGCCTGGTAGCTGCCCAACTGGGCGTTGCGGTCCACGTCCTTGGCGGCGGGTTGGGACTTCCCGGTCTTCAGGTCCACGACATAGGGTCGTCCGGATTCGTCCACCTCCAGGCGGTCGATCACCCCCCGCAGCCTTGCGGTACGGCCATCGGCCGTCACTTCGACGTCGAAGTCAACCTCGCGCCCCACCAGGCGGCGGCCACCCTGACGCATCAGCAACCCGTACTGCGCGAGTTTGCGCAGCATCGCTTCGGCGCGCTCCCTATCGCGGGATGTTTCCCAGTTCTCGGGAAGGTCCAGTTCCGGCCAGCGGCGGTCGAGCTCTTCCCGGTACTGGTCCCCGGTGGCGTCGGGGTGGTCTTCGGCGATGGCATGCACCAGCGTGCCCAAGCTTCGTGCGAAGTCCGTGGCCGCCTCGCCCCCCGCCGCCTGCACAAACCAGTTCAGGGGCGACTCAAGGGCCGTTTCCACCCGAGAGGGTGATACGCGGACCGCGTGGCCGGCGGGGGCAACGGGTGCGTCCGTCGTCGGGGGCAGCAAACCCCACCAGGATTCCGGGGCCGCACCACGTACGGCCCGTTCGCTGGTCGCCAGCCGTGCCAGGACGGCGGCGGCGTCGGCCTGCTCGGCCGGGTTGCGGCCGCCGTCCTCGGCTCGCTGCCGCAGCATGGCCACTAGTGCGGCCAGCGTCCGGGGCCGGGGCACCTGGGTCAAGGGCCGCGGACGCTCCCGGTCCTCCCAGGGCAGCACCAGGTCCAGGAACCCGGACGGCTGGTGGTCCTCGGATTCGACGGCGATGCAGACCAGGGAATCCCTGGCCCGGGAGCATGCCGCGGCAAAAGTGCGCAATTCGTCGGCCCGCACGGCCCGCAACCTCGACGCCGCATCGCGTTCCGCGAGGGCGCGCGTGCCATGTTCGACGACGTCGCCGAGGGCGCCGCTGCCGAGCAGCTCGCCGCGGAGCCGCGTGTTTGGCCAGATGCCCTCCTGCAGGCCGGGGACGACGACCAGGTCCCATTCCCTCCCTACGGCCGCGGCTGGCGTGAGGACCTCCACAGCGGGACCCGTTCCACCGCGGCCGGCCAGGGAATCCATCGGCAGCTCCTGACCGAGGACGTGGTCCACGAACTGGCCGACGGTCGAGCCCGGCAGCTGGTCCACAAAGCGTTCCGCCGCCTGGAACAGCGCCAACACGGCATCCAGGTCCGCGTCGGCGCGCGCCCCCGCTGATCCCCCCGCCAGCGCGGCCTCGCTCCATTTCGCCGCCATGCCGGAGCTGTCCCACAACGCCCACAACGCGGTCTCCGCGTTGGCCTCCGGCCGCGAAACCTCGGCGCGGGCGGCCGTCAGCATGCCGCCAAGCCGCCGGGCGCCGCGACCCTCGCGGCCGAGCGTGCCGAGCAGCGGCAGATCCTGGAACATTCCGGTCAGCAGTTCGCTGCTGCCGCGTGTGCCTCCGGACAGCCGTTCCTCGCGTCGCAGCGCCTGACGCAGCCGGCGGACGTCGAGGGCGTTCGATTGCCCATACCGCGAGGTCAGGAGGGTTTCGATCTCCGCGGCGCCGGGCAGTTCCGGCGTGCCCGGATCCCCCGGCCCGGCTTCGCCGTCCGCATCGGGGTTCTCTTCACTGCATGCCTCCAACGCGAGGGCCAACCGAAGCAGGTCGAGCAGGGGACGCACGGCCGGCTCGTCGCGCAGCGCGACGTCCGCCGCGGGCACGGACACGGCGATTCCCTGGTGTGCCAGGTGCCGGGCCACCGTCCGCACCTGGCCTCCGTTGCGCACGACGACGGCCATGTCCTGAAGGGGACGGCCATCCATGAGGTGCTCCTCGAGGATCCGCTGTGCGACGAGCCGGAGCTCGTGGATGGGAGATTCGACCAGTTGCACTTCCACGTTGCCTGCACGGGCGGTTCCGTTGACATCCTCCGGGCCGTCGAGGCGCCTTCCGGCGGCGCCGGCCGCGACCGGTACGCGGCGCGCGATGCGCTCCCACGAACGGGCGACCGCGGGCGCCATCCGGAAAGACCGCGTCAGTTCGATCACCACGGCGGGCCGCTCGGCCGATCCGTAGAGGGAATCGAACCTCGACAGGAGGTCCGGGCGCGCACCGCGGAAACCCTGTACAGCGTTGTCGGGCGCCGCGAAGGCGAGAAGGTCCGAACCCGAGCACAACGCGGAGAGCAACCGGTGTTGGGCCGGGTTGGCCTCCTGAAGGTCATCCACCGCCACGAGCCCCAGCCTCTTGCGTTCGTCCGCCAGCAGGCCGGGGTTGGCGTAAAGGAGGTCCGCGGCCGCGGTGATCAGTCCGGCCGGATCGAACGCCTCGGCGCTGCCCAAGTCCAGCAGGTCCCGGTATTCCTGATACAGGGATGCGGCGGCCGTCCATTCCGGCTTGCCGCAGGTCCGACCGAGGTCCTGGAGGTCGCCGGCCTCCAGCCCGTGTTCGGAGAGCCGGTCGAAAAGTTCGCGGATCTCTTGGCGGAAGCCCCGGGTGGCCACGGCCTCGCCCAACGACTCCGGCCAAGCCGGGCCATGCGTCAGCCCCGTCTCGTGGCCGGCCAGCAACTGGCCGATGAGCGTGTCCTGTTCGGGCCCCGACAACAGCCGGGGCGGCCGTTCGACGTGCGGGAGGTAGCCCTGCAGCCGCGCACGCCGGATGAGGTCGAACGCGTAGGCCGCCCAGGTCCTGACGGCCGGTTCGGAAAATGTCCGGTCCGTGCGAGCCGCGAGCCCGCTGCGAAGGCCGGCCGCCGCCGCACGGGAGGGGGCCACCACCAAAAGCGCCTCCGGGGGGAGCCCGTCCCGCAGGCGACAAGCAATGGCGTCGAGCAGCGCGGTCGTCTTGCCGGTTCCGGGCGCCCCCAGGATGAGCACGGTTCCGTGCCCGGACCGCAGGTCCTCGATGCGCGCCTGCTGCTCGCTGGGCACCAATTCCGATCCCGAGGGACGGACGACGTCGGATGCCGGGGCTTGTTGTTGGGTCACCCGGAACATTAGATCAGGGGGTCCCGACACTTTGGTTCCGGCGCACGCAGGCGTCCGGCCAACGTGTCGATGGCCTCGAAGTCCGATTCGGAGGGACGCCATCGGGCCTCCCCCATCGCCACGCGTCCGCCGCGTCTGGGTGTGCCCTCCTCGGCCCACCGGGCCTCCGCCTCCACGGCCAGTCCTTGCGGCAGGGTCCCGTCGGCGCGGACCACCCTCCACCAGGGGACTGGCCCCGGTCCGTGCTCCGCGCCGCGGGACATCGCGGATCCCACCTGCCGCGGTCCGCCCGCTCCGAGAAGCTCGGCGACATCCCCGTAACTGACGACGCTCCCGCGCGCGACCAGGCAGGCCAGTTCGAGGACCGCCTCGACATAGTCGTTCTGCATCTCCCCAGCCTAGGGTGCGCCGCGGATCACTTATCCACACGCCGTCCGGCATGCGCCAACCCGTCGGGGCCCGACGGTAGCGTGGTGAGCATGAGTAACTGGCATGAACTTCCCCGGGCCGCGTTCGATCTAGAAACCACGGGCCGCGACCCGCTTCAGGCGCGCATCGTCACTGCGTCCGTCGTGGTTGTGAACGGACGCCAGGAGATCGTCAACCACCGCGAGTGGCTCGTCGACCCCGGGGTGCCGATTCCCGAGGAAGCCTCGGCGATCCACGGTGTGACCACGGACCGTGCCGCCGCCGAGGGCATGGACGCGGCGCAGGCGACCGTCGAGATCGCCGCGCACCTGCGCGACCTCTTCCAGACCATGCCCGTTCTTGCCTTCAACGCCAGCTACGACTTCACCGTCCTGGCCCGCGAGTGCGCCCGCCATGGCGTGGAGCCGGTCGAGCCCGGTCCCGTCGTCGATCCGTTCGTCATCGACAAACACGTCGACAAGTACCGGCGCGGCAAGCGGACGCTGACCGCGGTGTGCGAGTTCTATGGCATTCCACTGCGCAACGCCCACACGTCTGTCGCCGACGCCGCCGCAACGGTCGCCGTTGCGCACGCCCAGGCGCTGAAGTACCCGCAGCTCCAGATGGATCCGACGGAGCTCCATGACGCACAGGTTGGTTGGGCCGCTCATCAGGCCGCCAGCCTCCAGGAGTACTTCCGCCGCAAGGATCCCGACGCCGAGGTCGACGGGTCCTGGCCACTGCGCAAGGTGGCCGCCCCGGTAGCGACTGTGTCCTAGAACACTGGGTAGCGCCGCAACATTCGACTCCCCGCGGCACTCACGTCACAGGCTGTCGTTCGGCGCATCCCCCTAAAATGCGGGGTGGCGTTCGACGAATTTGTTCGTTCAGGCCTATTTCGTCGACGATACTGGAATGTGACGCAGTTTAGGGACCGTTTATTCGGCGGTGGTTGAATATGGGGTAAGGTTTTTCGCCCCCAGCTCTAGAGGTTTCACTTGATCACAGTCACCGACCTGCGCAAGGTGTACCGCCAAGGGGATCGGGACGTCGTCGCCCTCGATGGCGTCACGCTCAGCGTCCCCAAGGGCTCGGTCCACGGCATCATCGGCCACTCCGGCGCCGGCAAATCCACGCTCGTCCGGTGTCTGACGCTGCTGGACCGTCCCACGTCAGGCTCGGTGGCCATCGACGGCAAGGAACTCTCCAACGTCGGCGACAGCGACCTGCGATCGGCCCGACGCCGGATCGGAATGGTCTTCCAGCACGCCAACCTTATGGACTCGCGGACGACGGCCCAGAACGTCGCCTTCCCGCTGGAGCTTGTGGGAACGCCGCGCAAGCGGGTGGAGGAGCGTGTCGCCGAACTCCTGAAGCTCGTGGGCCTGGACAAGTTCGCCGATGCGTACCCGTCGCAGCTCTCCGGGGGCCAGAAACAGCGCGTGGGCATCGCCCGCGCGCTGGCAACGGATCCGGACGTGCTCCTGTGCGACGAGCCGACGTCCGCGCTGGACCCCCGCACCACGGACGAGATCCTCGATCTCATCAAGGCGGTCCGCGACCGCCTCCAACTTACGGTCCTGATCATCACGCACGAGATGCACGTGGTGAAGCGGGCGTGTGACTCCGTCTCGCTCCTGGAGACCGGGCGCATCGTGGAGCACGGCAACCTGACCGAGGTCGTCTCCCGGCTGGACGGCCGCCTCTCGGAGGCGCTCCTGCCGCTACCGGGCGAAATCCCCGAGGACCTCCCGGCGGGCACGGTCCTCGAACTTCTCTACTCCGGCGACCAGGCCGTGGAACCGGTCATCTCCGGAATCGCCCGACGGTTCGACACAGACGTGAACGTCCTGGCCGGTTCGGTCGAATCGCTCGGCGGGGCCCAGTTCGCCCACCTGCGGATCCACCTTCCGGCCGGAAGCGACATCGCCGCCATCACCGACCACCTCAAAACCAGCGGCATCGCCGTGTCCTCGAAGGAGGCCTAGACGTGGATTTCTTCAGCGAACTCTCCACCAACCCGGCCATCACCCGGGCCATCCCCGAGGCCACCCTCGAGACCCTGCAGATGGTGGGCATCTCCGGATTCTTCACCGTCCTGATCGGATTGCCGCTCGGAATCGTCCTGCACGCGACCTCCCAGGGCGGCCTGACTCCGATCCGTTGGCTGAGCTTCTTCCTGTCCGGCATCGTCGTGAACATCACCCGCTCGATCCCGTTTGCCATCCTGATGCTCTCGCTGATCCCGCTTTCGGTACTCATCACCGGCAGCTCCCTGGGGCCCATCTCCGCTTCCGTTCCGCTGACCATCGGGACCATCCCGTTCTTTGCCCGGCTCGTCGAGACTTCGCTGCGCGACGTCAACACCGGCAAGGTCGATGCCTCCCTGGTCATGGGATCGACGAAGCTGCAAGTGGTCCGCAAGGTGCTGGTACCCGAGGCCATGCCCGGGCTGGTCGCGTCCCTCACCACCACGCTCGTCACGCTCGTTGGCTACTCGGCCATGGCGGGTCTCGTCGGCGGCGACGGGCTCGGGCGACTGGCGTACAACTACGGATTCCAGCGCTTCGAGTACGCGGTCATGATCGTCATCCTCGTGGTGATGGTCGTCCTGGTGCAGCTCATCCAGATCGTCGGCGACCTGATCGCCCGGCGCGTCGACCACCGCTGACCGACACCCACATTCTTCCCCGCCCCGGGCGGCGGAACGCAGCCGGTAGCCGCCAGCTGCGAACACCTCCGGAGCCGTTTCGGCGGCCCGGCCCACAAGATAAGGAACGCAGACCATGCGTACGAAAATCGCACTTGCCCTCACCGGCACTGCCACGTTGTTCGCCCTCGCGGCCTGCGGTGGCGGCAGCAGCACCACGCCCAGCGCAGACGCGACCCTGGATCCGGCGAACCCGACCGTCATCAAGGTCGGCGCCAGCCCCGTTCCCCACGCCCGGGTGCTCGAGTTTATCGACGAGAACCTGGCGGAGGAAGCTGGCATCGACCTGGAAATCCAGGAGATCGACGACTTCCAGACCCCGAACACCGCGCTGGACGAGGGCAGCCTTGACGCCAACTACTACCAGCACCTCCCCTGGTTCGAGGATCAGGTCGAGACCAAGGGATACGAGTTCGAGCACGGCGAAGGTGTCCACATCGAGCCGTTCGCCGCGTTCTCGGACAAGTACGACGACGCCGCAAAGGTCCCGGAAGGCGCCAAGGTCGTTTTGACCAACGACCCGGCTAACCAGCTGCGCGCCCTGAAGGTGCTCGAGGCCGCGGGCCTGCTGTCCGGCATCGAAGACGATTCGGCGGTCCTGACGCTATCCGACGAGCAGAACCCCAAGAGGCTCAAGTTCTCCGAGGTTCCGCCGGAGCAGGCCGTCCAGGTCTTCAAGCAGGACCCGTCGTTCGACATCGCCATGATCAACGGCAACTTCATCCTGCAGGCAGGCCTGAAGAGCGCCGACGCCCTGGCCGTCGAGTCCGTCGAGGAGAACCCGTACGCCAACTTCCTCGCCTGGCGCGCAGGCGAGGAGACCGCGGCAATCACCAAGCTGGACGAGCTGCTCCACAGCGAGGAGGTCGCCGGCTACATCGAGGAGACGTGGCCGGACGGCGATGTCATCCCCGCGTTCTAGGACGCGCCCGCCGGCGTAGCCCACTAGCTATCGCGTGCTAAGAGCAGAGGGGTGTTGGCTTCCGGCCAACGCCCCTCTTCCGCATCCGGCACCGGCATGGCCCTCACATCGACCGCCCCCTGTACGGGCAAACCCGCCGATGCGGGGCCAAGGCGACGGACGCACCCCTTCTCGCTTGTGATGGTTGACACATTCTCGAACGGGCTTTATTGTCTATCTAGTTATACGAATAACCAGCGCTCCCCCCAAATCCCCCACCGCCTCGCCTGCACTCGAAAGGAACAATCCGTGGTCGCCAAAAAGCAGTTGCCGACGATGTGGCAAGTCGCCGAGCGGGCGGGCGTGTCCCAGGCGACGGTGTCCCTCGTCCTGAACAAGGCCGGCGGCGGTCGGGTCGCCCAAGCCACCCAGGAACGGGTCCACAAGGCAGTGGACGAACTCGGATACCGAACGAATGCCTTCGCAAAGTCCCTGAGGAGCGGGGAATCCGGGATGATCGGTTTCATCTCCGATGAGGTCGCCAGTGCGCCGTTCTCGGGCGGCCTGCTCAAGGGGGCGCAGATGCGTGCCTGGGAGTCGGAAAACGTCATCCTCAGCGTCGAGACGTTCGGCTCCCTGGAACTAGAGACGGCAGCGATCGAGATGATGCAGTCATACCGGGTGCGCGGGGTCATTTACGCGACCATGTATCACCGCCATGTCGAGGTTCCGGCCGCGCTCTCCGGGATCCCAGTCGTCGTCCTGAACGCCTTCGACATCGACGGAACGCACAGCAGCGTCTTCCCCGACGAGCGCCACGGCGGGTTCCGTGCGACATCCCACCTGATCGAATCCGGACACCAGCGCATCGGCATGATCAACATCCAGCAGCCGGACAGCAACCTGCCCGCAGGTATCGGCCGGCTTGCGGGATACCGGGCCGCCTTGGCCGAAGCCGGCATTGCCTTCGACGCTTCGCTGGTGCGCCCCGGATACGGAACGGTCGAGGATGGCTTGGAGCACGGCGCGGCCCTCGTTGGCCTCGACGACCCGCCGACCGCGATCTTCTGCGGAAACGACCGCACCGCCTGGGGTGCCTACCGTGCACTCGAAGCTCGTGGACTGCGCATCCCCGACGACTGTTCGATCGTCGGCTTCGACAACCAAGAGACGACGGCTCCGCACCTCGATCCAGGCCTGACCACCGTCGAGCTGCCGTTCGAGGACATGGCGCGACACGCCATCGACCTCCTCTTGTCCCCTGCGGACACCACGAAACAGATCCCCGTCCACGGCAGACTGGTCGAGCGCTCCTCGGTCGCTGCCCCCGCCCAACGCACCGCAAAGGCCCCCCATGAATAGGCCACAGACCGTTGACACTGCCCTCAAACAGGCTGGCCAAACACCCCGCAGGCGCACCACGTCGCCCCTGAACAGGGCCCTTCGCTCTTGGCAGTTATACGTATTACTACTGCCGGCGGCGATCTATGTACTCGTCTTCAAGTACTGGCCTATGTACGGCGCGCAGATCGCGTTCCGCAATTACAACCCTGCCGACGGCTTTGCCGGCAGTCAGTGGGTCGGGCTCGACCACTTCATCCGGTTCGTGGGTTCTTTCCAGTTCGAACGGCTGATCGCGAACACCCTGAGCGTCAACGCGTTGGGCCTGCTCATCGCTTTTCCGGTCCCGATCGTCCTGGCCCTCATCGTCAATCAGTTGCAGAGCGAACGGTTCAAGAAGTTCACGCAGACCGTCCTGTACGCACCCTCGTTCATATCGGTCGTCGTGATCGTCGGCATGATCCACCTCCTCTTCTCGCCCCGTTCCGGAATCGTGAACAACGCGATCGAGCTGTTCAACGGCCAACCGGTGTTCTTCATGGGCATGCCCGAGTGGTTCAGGCCGCTCTACATCGGTTCCGACATTTGGCAGAACGCCGGGTTCTCGATGATCGTCTACCTGGCCGCGCTCACGGCGATCGACCCCGCGCTCCACGAGGCCGCGCGAGTTGACGGGGCCAACAAGTGGCAACGGATCTGGCATATCGACATCCCCGGCATCCTGCCCGTCGTGACAATCCTCTTCATCCTGGCCATCGGCAACCTATTCAACCTCGGGTTCGAAAAGGTCCTGCTCATGCAGACGGACCTGAACCTCCAGACATCGGAGGTCATCCAGACCTACGTCTACAAGGCCGGGCTCCAACAGGCGCAGTTCAGTTACTCCGCCGCCATCGGCCTCTTCAATTCACTGATCAACCTGTTGCTGTTGCTGATCTTCAACTGGATCGCGCGCCGCGCCAACCAGTCGAGCCTGTGGTGAGAGAGGAAGCCATGACCGAAACAATTCCCCGTTCCCCCGCCGCTCCGGCCGACCCGAAGCAGCCCCAGGAACGACGCCGGACAAGCCGCGCACGTGGCACCGTGGGCCGCTGGTCCGATCCGGTATTCAACTTCTTCTCCATCGGCCTGCTCGTGACCGCGATCGTTGCCATCATCTACCCGATGTACTTCATCGTCATCGCGTCGGTGAGCGAACCTTCCGAGATCCTCAACGGCAATGTCTGGCTGGTGCCGCGGGGCTTCACGCTCGAGGGCTACCTGCGGATCATCTCCGACGACAGCATCCTGCGCGGCTTCGCCAACTCCGTCCTCTACACCGTGGTCGGAACCGTCGTCAGCGTCGCTATGATCCTGTGCGCGGCGTACGCGCTCTCCAGGAAAGACCTGTACGGCCGGACTCCGCTGCTGCTGATGTTCATCATCACCATGTTCATCGACGGCGGCCTGATCGCCCGTTATCTGGTGGTCCGCGACCTCGGGATGCTGGACACCATGTGGGCCGTGGTCCTTCCCGGAGCGGTGGGAGTCTGGAACCTGATCATTGCCCGCGCCTTCTTTGAGAACAACGTCCCGGGCGAACTGCGTGACGCCGCCCAGATGGACGGAGCGAGCGACTTCCGGTTCTTCTTCAGCGTCGTCCTGCCGCTGTCCAAGCCGCTCATTTTCCTGATGATCATGATCCACCTGGTCGCGAATTGGAATGCGTTCTTCGACGCCCTGATCTTCCTGGACAGCGAAGAGAAATACCCGCTCCAGCTCGTGCTGCGCAACGTCCTCATCCAGTCGGAGGTCTCCTCGGCCGGCGGGGCCGGAGCGCTGGACTCATATGCCGCGGCGCAACGGCTCGGCGAATTGATCAAGTACGGCATGATCGTCGTTTCCACGCTCCCGCTGCTGATCATCCTGCCCTTCATGCAGAAGCACTTCACCAAGGGCGCCATGCTCGGCGCCGTCAAAAGCTAACAGCCCCCCTACGCCCCCACCACCACCGAACAAAGGAAGCACCCATGCGCTCACATCGGCACCTGACCCTCACCGCCCTGACGCTCGCGACTGGTCTCGCGCTCACCGCCTGCGGATCCGGCGGCGGGACATCCGTAGAAGACAGCTCGGAGAAATACGGTTTCAACGCCGAGGGCCTGCCCATCGTCGACGAAACCCTGAGTCTGACGTTCGGCGGCACCAAATCCGCGCTCTCCCCCGACTACTCCGAAATGGAGCTTGTCCAGCAGTGGGAAAAAGACACCAACATCGCCATTGATTGGGAAAACCTCACCGATCAGGTCTACGCGGAGAAGAAGAACCTGATGCTGGCGAGCGATGCCCTGCCGGACGTCCTCTTCAACACCGGTCTCACGGATGCCGAGGTCGTGACCAACGGCAGCAACGGGACCCTGCTGCCATTGGAGGAACTCATCGCCGAACACGCGCCCACGCTTTCAGGCATCCTCGAGGAGCGACCCGACATCCGTGCGGCCATCACCGCCTCGGACGGCCACATCTACACCCTTCCGTCGGTCGAGGAATTGAGGATCCTCTCCCACCCCAACTTCCTCTACATCAATCGGGCCTGGCTCGACGAGCTGGGCCTGGACATGCCCAAGACCATCTCCGAGTACCGGGACGCGCTGCGCGCCTTCAAGGAAAAGGACCCCAACGGCAACGGCAAGGCCGATGAGATCCCCCTGTCGTTCCGCACGGATTCGTTCGCGGCCAACCCACACGATCTGGTGGCCGCCCTTGGTGGCCAGCCGGAAAACAACGACCACCGCATCGTTCGGGACGGCACCGTCGAATTCACGGCGAACACCGAAGGCTACAAGAAGGCCGTGGACGAACTCGGCGATTGGTACGCCGATGGCCTGATCGATCCGGAGTCCTTCTCGCAGGACGATGTCGCCTACCTTTCCAAGGGAAAGTCGAACACCCCGATCCTCGGTTCGTTCTTCTGGTGGGAGGCCAAGGAAATGGTGGGTGAGGACCGGCTCGGGGACTACGAGCTCGTGGGCGTCCTCGAAGGCGTCGACGGCGAACGGATGGCCAGCGTGTCCAACAACCAGGAGATCAGCCGCGGTGCCATGGCGATCACGCGCGCCAACGAGTACCCCGCCGCGACGATGCGCTGGGCGGACCGCCTCTTCGAACCGGCAATGTCCGCCCAGGCGAACTGGGGTCCGATTGGAGTCACCCTCAAGGAGGACGCGGACGGCGTTCTGGTCCAAATACCCGCTGCGGCCGGAGAATCCGAGGGCGAACGCCGCCAGCGTGTGGCCCCCGGAGGCCCGAAGATCACCACGGCGGAGGACTTCGAGACCGTCGTTGCCCCGGAACCGCGAGCCAAGGAGCGGCAGGATCTGGTGAGGGACTTCTACGAGCCGCACCGCGCCAACGAGGCCTACCCGCCGGTGATGCTTTCCAACGAGGAACTGGACCAGGTTTCCTTCCCCCAGGCAGACATCAACACCCTCGTGCTGGAGAAGTTCGCCTCGTGGGTCGTCAAGGACACCGTGGAATCCGATTGGGATACCTACCTCCAGCAGCTCGACCAGCTCGGCATCGAAGGGATCACCGGCGTTTACCAGACGGCTTACGACCGCTTTGCAGCCGGTGGCGAATGACACCCGTTCCCCCGCAGCCTTCCCGCCTCGATTCAGGAGTAACTTTTGACTGACATGCGCCTCGCCGTCGGCAGGCCCCAGACCGCGCCGGACCAGTGGCGCCCCAGCGCCCATTTCAGCGCACGCGACACGTGGCTCAACGATCCGAACGGGCTCGTCCACCACGACGGTACGTACCATCTCTTCTTCCAGAACAACCCGCACGGCAACGTGTGGGGGAACATCTCCTGGGGCCATGCGACGTCCACGGATCTGGTGACGTGGACGGAACACGCGGTGGCCATCGAGAGCACGGAAGACGAGATGGTGTTCTCCGGCAGCGCGGTGGTGGACCACCGGAACACGGCGGGGTTCGCCCGCCCCGGCGAGACGGCCCTGGTGGCGGTCTACACCAGCGCCACGACGCAGCGGGACGGATCGATGCGGCAGGCCCAGGCGTTGGCGTTCAGCGTCGACGACGGCGCCACCTGGGCCAGGTATTCGGGAAACCCGGTGCTGGACATCGGATCCTCCGAGTTCCGCGACCCGAAGGTGTTCTGGTACGGAGGCGAGGCAGGCCATTGGGTCATGGTCGTCGTCGAGGCAACCGACCACCGAGTCGCCGTCTACACCTCTGCCGATCTGAAGACGTGGCTCAAGGCCTCGTCCTTCGGTCCGGCACACGCGACGGGCGGGGTCTGGGAATGCCCGGACCTCTTCCCGCTTCGCGTGGACGCGACCGGCGACACCCGGTGGGTACTGATCGTGAGCCTCAATCCCGGCTCCATTGCCGGTGGTTCGGGAACCCAGTACTTCGTCGGCGATTTCGACGGCCGGCGTTTCACGGCCGAACGACTCAGCGCCTCCGAGGACCTCGCGGACTACGACTGGCTGGACTACGGCCGCGACTACTACGCCGCCGTCTCGTTCTCCAACGCGCCGGACGGCCGTCGCCTGATGGTGGGATGGGCCAGCAACTGGGAATACGCGGCAGACACCCCGACGTACCCGTGGCGCTCGTCGATGTCCCTCGTGAGGGAACTCGGGCTCGTCCGGTCCGGCCGGGACGGCCACCGCCTGAAACAGCGGCCCGTCCTGCCCCCCGACGCCCGGCGACACCGCACGGGCGACGGTCCGGCGGCGCTCCCCGGAGTCCTCGTCTTCACGGCAAGCGCACCCCGTACCGGCCCCGGCTCGTCGACGTTCGTACTCGACGGCGGCGCGGACACCGGAGAGGAACTGCGCATCACGGTGGACGCGGCGGCGGGGCAGGTGCTGTGCGACCGCACCCGCGCCGGCGACACCTCCTTCCACCCGCGGTATGCCTCCGTCGACCGGGCGCCCCTGCCGGACGTGGACGGCGATGTGCAACTGGAGATCGTCGTCGACGCGAGCGTCGTGGAGGTCTACGTAGACGGAGGGCTGGTGACGTTCACCGAGCTGGTCTTCCCCTCGACGCCTTACGACAGGCTGTCGAAGGTCGTCTAAGTCGGCCCGCTAGTGTGCCGTGGCCCCCGCGGCGGCCCGCGCGGCGTCCGGCAGGGCCTCGAGGATCTGGCTCATCGCAGCGTCGTCGTGTGCCGAGGACAGGAACCACGCCTCGAAAACGCTCGGCGGCAGGTAGACGCCGGACTCCAGCATGGAATGGAAGAACGGCGCGTAGCGGAAGGCCTCCTGGGCCTGAGCCTGCGCGTAGTTGTGGACGCCGGTCGCCGAGGTCCCGAAGGCGATGGAGAACAGGTTCCCGGCCCGCTGGACCGAGTGGTCCACGCCCTCGGCCTCCAGGGCGGAGGAGACCGCGGAGGAAAGCTCGAGGCTGGCCGCGTCGATCTGCTCGTACACGGCGTGGGTCGCGTGGGTCAGCGTGGCGACGCCGGCGGCCATGGCGACCGGGTTCCCGGACAGGGTCCCCGCCTGGTACACCGGGCCGGTGGGGGCCAGGTGCTCCATGACTTCGGCGCGGCCGCCGAGCGCCGCGGTCGGCAGGCCGCCGCCGATGACCTTGCCGAACGTGAAGAGGTCCGGCGTCCAGCCCTCGTCACGGCCCGTGAGGCCCCAGTAGCCGGAGTAGCCCGTGCGGAATCCGGTCAGCACCTCGTCCAGGATCAGCAGGGCGCCGTGCGCCGCCGTCGTGCGGGAAAGGAACGCGTTGAAGCCGTCCGCCGGCGCGACCACCCCCATGTTCGCGGGCGCGGCCTCGGTGATGACCGCGGCGATCCGCTCGCCGTGCTCCGCGAAGGCCGCCTCGACGGCGGCGGGGTCGTTGTAGGGCAGGACCAGCGTCTCTGCGGCCGTGGCCGCCGTGACCCCGGCGGACCCGGGCAGCGCCAGCGTTGCCAAACCGGAACCGGCGGCCGCCAGCAGGCCGTCGAGGTGCCCGTGGTAGCAGCCGGCGAACTTGACGATCAGGTCCCGCCCCGTGAATCCGCGAGCCAGGCGAACGGCCGTCATGGTCGCCTCCGTGCCGGTGGAGACCATGCGGATGCGCTCCACGCCGGGGACGCGTTCCATGACGAGTTCGGCGAGCCGCCCTTCGTCGGGCGTCGAGGCCCCGAAGGAAAGCCCGTGGTCGACCGCGGCGTGCACGGCGGCGAGAACCTCGGGGTGGGCGTGCCCCAGCAGGGCCGGGCCCCACGAGCAGACCAGGTCCACATAGCGCCGTCCGTCCGCGTCCGTGAGGTGCGGTCCGTGCGCGTCCACCATGAAGCGCGGCGTCCCGCCGACGGAGCCGAAGGCGCGGACAGGCGAGTTCACTCCGCCCGGCATCAGGTGCCGTGCGCGGTCGAAGAGTTCCTCTGAGGAGGCCATGGTCTACTTTCCTTCTTTCAGCCAGCCCGCGAGTTCCGCGGCCCAGTAGGTCAAAACGGTGTCCGCGCCGGCCCGGCGGATGCCGAGGACGGATTCGGTGATGGCGGCGCGGCGGTCGATCCAGCCGTTCGCCGCGGCGGCCTCGATCATCGCGTACTCACCGGAGATCTGGTAGGCGGACACCGGCACGGGCGACATCGCCGCGACGTCGGCCAGGATGTCCAGGTAGCTCATGGCCGGCTTCACCATCACCATGTCCGCTCCCTCGGCCAGGTCCAGTTCCACCTCGATGATGGCCTCGCGCCGATTGGCGGCATCCATCTGGTAGGTCCGCCGGTCCCCCGTCAACTGCGAATCGACGGCCTCGCGGAACGGGCCGTAGAACGCGGAGGCGTACTTCGCGGCGTAGGCCAGGACGGCGGTGTCCTGGTGGCCGGCGGCATCGAGCGCCTGCCGGATGACGGCGACCTGGCCGTCCATCATCCCGGAGGGGCCCAAAACGTGCGCCCCCGCCTCGGCCTGCGCGACCGCCATCTCGGCGTAGATCTCCAGTGTCGCGTCGTTGTCCACCCGCCCGCGGACGTCGAGCACACCGCAGTGCCCGTGGTCGGTGAACTCGTCCAGGCAGACGTCGCCCATCACCACCAGCTCGTCGCCGACCTCGGCGCGCACGTCGCGGATGGCCCTGTTGAGCACGCCGTCGGGGTCCAGTCCCGCGCTGCCCGTGGCGTCGCGGGTTTCGGGGATGCCGAAGAGCATGATGCCGCCCAGCCCCAGCTCCACCGCTTCGGCGGCGGCGCGCTTGAGGGTTTCGGTGGTGTGCTGCACGACGCCGGGCATGGACGAGATCGGATTCGGATCGGCGATGCCCTCGCGGATGAACGCGGGCAGGATCAGCTGCCCGGCGGACAGGCTGGTCTCCGCGACGAGCCGGCGCAGCGCCGGGGTGGTGCGCAGGCGGCGCGGTCGGCGATGGGGAAAGCTCACATCGGCTCCTTCTTCGGTGGGATCGGGGCGGGCTGGGGAACGGGGGCGGGTGCGCAGTCCATCGCGGGCACGAAGCCGCGCAGGGCACCCTCCCAAGCGTCGCACAGTCCCACCGGAGTGGGCAGTTCGGCGGTGGCCGAGACCGGCAGGCCCAGCCGGTGCGCCTCGGCCGCGGTGCTGCGGCCGATCGCGACGACGGCGACCGATCCGTTCGGCGCGGGGACCAGTGTGCGGAACCGCCGCGCGATGCTGGGCGAGGTCAGGAACACCGCTCCGAGGCCGGATTCCGGGGCCCCGGACAACAGTTCGGCCAGCCGCCCGGGATCCAGAACAACGGCGGCCGGGCCGTCCGGCGGGGCGGCGGCATTCGGGGTCGCCGTGTCGCTTCCGACCGCTCCGTCGCGATCGGGCGCCGCCTCGTCCGCGAGCCGCCGGGTCGGATCGGCCGGCGCGTCGACCGTCCGGTAGGCCGTGACCGGTCGGGTTCGCCAACCGTGGGCCCCGAGGCCGTCGACCAGCGTCGGGGCGGCGATGTCCGCCTGCGGCAGATAGGCCACGCCGCCCGTCCCGGAGGGCCACGCCTCGAGAATGCCCTCGGCCGAATGGTCGGCGTCGGGCACGAGGTCCACGCGCAGACCGGCGTCCTCGGCGGCCCGGCGGGTCGCGTCGCCCACCACGGCGATCCGCGTGTGCGCCGGCACGGACAGCGACAGTCCCAGCGCCCGGCAACGGTGCAGCAGCGCTGCCACCGTGGTGCGGCTGGTCAACACCATCCACGTGAATTCCCCGCCCAGGAGCGCGCGGACCGAGTCGTCCAGGGCCACCGTGTCGGCTGGCAGTTCGAAGTCGATCAGCGGGCAGAGAACGGCCGATGCGCCGCGGGACCGCAGTTCCGCGACGATGCCGCCGGCCCGGCCGGGCGCGCGGAGCACCGCCGCGGTCCGGCCGGCGAGGACGCCGCCGCCGACCATGCTCAGCCCAGGTCCGCGAGTTCGGCGGCGCCCAGGCCCAGGAGCTCGTCGGCGAGGTCGCGCCCGAGCGCCTCCGCGCCGTCGAGGCTGAGGTCCGCGGTGGACAGGGCGCGCCGCAGCATGCGGGAGCCGTCGGTGCTGCAGACGGCCGCCTCCAGCACCAGCGCCTCCCCGTCGAGGTGCGCCAGCGCGCCGATCGGGGCGCTGCAGCCGGCCTCGAGCCGCGCCAACAGTCCGCGCTCGGCGGTGACGCCCAGCCGCGACGTCGCGTGGTCGATCCCGGCGAGCGCGTCCGCGAGGTTTCCGTCGACGACGGTTTCGGGCCGGCACTCGACGGCGAGCGCGCCCTGTCCCGGCGCCGGCAGCATGATCGAGGGATCCATGAACTCGGTGACGTGGCCCTCCAGGCCCAGGCGCCGCAGTCCGGCGGCGGCGAGCACGACGGCGTCGAGGTCGCCGTGCCTGCCGTGCCCCACGCCGCCGTCGTTCGCCGGGGCCGGCGACCCGGCGATCCTGCCGAGGCGCGTGCCGACGTTCCCGCGGATGTCGACGACCACCAGGTCCGGGCGTGCCCCGCGCAGTTGCGCGGCCCGCCGCGGGGACCCGGTGCCGATGCTGGAGCCTTCGGGCAGCTCCGCGAGCGTGAGCCCGTCGCGCGCGCAGAGGGCGTCGCGCACGTCGACGCGTTCGGGGATGGCGGCGATGACCAGTCCCTCCGGCTGCTTGCTGGGCAGGTCCTTGAGGGAGTGGATGGCGACGTCGCACTCCCCGTTGAGGAGCGCCATGCGCAGTGCGGCGGCGAAGACCCCGGTGCCACCCAGTTGGGACAGCGGCCCGGCGGTCACGTCGCCCTCCGTCTTGATGCGCACGATCTTGTAGTCCGGGGCGCCGGCGGCGGCGAGGTGCTCCGCGACCGTCGTCGTTTGGGTCACGGCAAGCGCGCTTCCGCGGGTGCCCACCACGAATCCGGTCACGGGCGCGGCACCCCCACCTCGGAGTCGACGGCCGCGATGGTCGGCTTCACCGTTCCGTCCCGCATGGTCTTGGAACAGCAGTTCGGCCGGCAGACGTCGTACCACGGGCCCAGTTCGGCCTCCGACGCCCGGCCGTCGAGCAGCGCCTTGCCGTTGGTGCCGAGGAGGCGCTCCGAGACCATGTCCACGATGCCCTCGACGTACTTGCGGTGGGTGCCTGGGGTAGGCACGCGGTGGAAGACCAGGCCGAGCTCGGCGCAGGTTTCCTTGGCCTCCGTGTCCAGGTCCCACAGGACCTCCATGTGGTCGCTGACGAACCCGATCGGGACCACCAGCACCCCGCGGGTGCCCGCGGCGGCGTATTCGGACAAGGCGTCGTTGATGTCCGGCTCGAGCCACGGCACGTGCGGCCCCCCGGAGCGCGACTGGAACACCAGCGACGTCTCCAGGCCGGCGGACTCCGGAACGCGGTCCAGGATGGCGCGCCCCACGGCCAGGTGCTGGGCCGAGTAGACGTCCGTTTCCAGCGCTGCGGCCACGTCGCGCGGGCCGGCCGCCTCGGCGTCGGACGTCGGGATGGAGTGGGTGACGAAGACGATGCGCACCCCGGCGCCGTCCTCCCCCGCCTGAGCGAGGCCGGCGCGCACGTCGGCCAGGCCGGCCGCGACGCCTTCGACGAACGGCTCGACAAAGCCCGGGTGGTCGAAGTACTGGCGGACCTTGTCCACCTCCATCCGACCCTCGAGGCCGGTCTCGCGCAGGGCGACGCCGAGGTCCTCGCGGTACTGCCGGCAGCTGGAATAGGACGAGTAGGCGCTGGTGCTGAACATGAGCACCCGCTGGTGGCCGGCGTCGTGCATCTCGCGGAGCGTGTCCGGGATGTACGGCGCCCAGTTGCGGTTGCCCCAGTAGACGGGCAGGGCGATCCCGCGGGCCTCGAACTCCGCCTCGATGGCCGCCTTCAGTGCGCGGTTCTGCGCGTTGATGGGGCTGATGCCGCCGTTGGCGCGGTAGTGGGTGGCCACCTCCTCCAAGCGCTCGTCCGGGATGCCCCGCCCGCGGGTGACGTTGCGCAGGAACGGAATCACATCGTCCTGGCCCTCGGGGCCGCCGAACGAGGCGAGCAGGACGGCGTCGTACGGCTTGGGGGCCATGCGCCCGTCTGCGTCGTATCCCTCGCGGGGATCGAAGATCAGCCGGCCGGTCACCGGAGCACCTCGGCGATCCCGGCGGTGTCGACGCGGCGGCCGGTGTAGAACGGGAGCTCGTCGCGCACGTGGAGGCGCGCCTCGGAGTACCGGAGGTGCCGCATCATGTCCACCAGGTCGATCAGTTCCGGCGCCTCGAGGCAGATCATCCACTCGAAGTCGTTCAGGGCGAACGAGGCGACCGTGTTGGCGAGGACCTGCGGGAACTGGCGGCCGAGCACGCCGTGGTCTCGAAGCATCTTTCCGCGGTCCTTGGGGTCCAGCAGGTACCAGTCGTAGGAGCGCACGAACGGGTAGACCGTCATCCACGTGCTCGGCTCCTTGCCGCGCGCGAACGCCGGCGAGTGGTCCTTGGCGAACTCGGCCTCGCGGTGCACGCCCATGGACGACCACGCGATGGACGTCTCGGCGAACAGGAAGCTGCGCCGGATCTTGCGCACGGCCTCCTGCAGGGTCTCGGCGGCGGGGCCGTGCAACCACACCATGACGTCGGCGTCGTCGCGCATGCCGGAGACGTCGTAGGCCCCGCGCATCGTCACGCCGTCCGCGGCGAGCTCGGCGACGAGCGCGTCGAAGGCCGCGACGCCCTCGGACCGGTCGAGGTCGGAGTCGCGCTTGAACACGGTCCAGAGGGTGAAGTGCAGCGTGTCGCCCTCGCGCTCGCGGTCGGCAAGCACGGGACTGCTGTAGGGGTTCTCGCTCATGGTGGCCTCTTTCTCTACGTGTTTCTCTGCGTGGGGCATGCTGTGTTCAGGGGGTCAGCTGGCGGTGATGCCGATGCGGGTGCGGGTGTCGGCGACGACGGCCGCGAGTCCGGTTCCGGAAAGCCACGCGCCGACGACGTCGATGCCGTCCAGGGGCGCGAGGTCCCGCCGGAACTCCTCCGCGCGGTCCCGGTGGCCCGTGGTCGCGAAGGGCAGCGCGCCGACGTAGCGGACCACGTCCCACCCGAGGACGTCGGTGTCCTGGAGGTCCACGCCCAGCAGCCGGCCGGCGTCGAGCACTGCCGTGTGGCGCAGCTCCCCGTCGGCTGCGTCGGAGATCCGCGACGTCGCCTCGGAGACGCGGCCGTAGGAAAGCCGGAGCACGTGCGTGCCGGGGCCCGCCTCCTCGCCGAGCCATCCCCACTTGGCGGACGCATGGGTGATGGCCTTCGCGCCGACGTTTGCGGCGCCCGGGGCGACCAGCATCCCGGTCCCGCGCGGAGCGTCGTCGAGTTCGGGCTTGTCCACGACCAGGGTGACCAGGGAGACGCCCGCGCCCGCTTCGGGACGGTGCCGCCCGAGTTCGGGACGCAGGCCCGCGAGCAGGTCGACGGCGGCCGGTCCCGTGGTGGCGACGACAACCCGGTCGGCGTCGACCGTGTGCGCCGCCGCGGCGCCGGGGCCGCGCACCGCGACGGCCCACGGGCGCGCGAACGGTGCGGGCCCCGCCGTCGTGCTTTCGATGCCCGTGGCGGACGTGCCCACGTGCAGGGTTGCGCCGCGCTCGCGCAGGTCCTGGACCAGCGCGGCCACGAGGCGGTGCATGCCCCCCTTCAACCCGGCGACGGCCGATCCCGCGGGCGCCGCGGCACGCATCGAGGACACCGCCCGGGCCAGCGAACCGTGCTTGACGACGGCGGCGCGCAACCCGGGGGCGACCGTGTCGACGTCGAGCGTGTCCGGGTCCGCGGAGTGGACCCCCGAGACGACCGGCGCCACCAGCGTGTCCAACACGGCCCGGCCCATGCGGGAGCGGACCAGTTCCCCGATGCTGAGCGGCCCCTGGGCCACGTGGCGCGAGACGGGCATGGCGAGGTCGGTCGTGGCCCGCAGCGCCGCCGCCGCACCGATGGCGCGTTTGACGTCGTCCGCCCCGGGGTCACCGGGGATGCCGAGGATGCCGGTCTGCGGCATCGGCAGGGCGGTGCCGCCGCGGCCGCCGTCCCGATCGAAGTACAACCAGGCGCCTCCGGGGCGCGGCACGGCGATGTCGCCGACGAGTCCGAGTTCGGCCATCAAGTCCGCGACGGCGGTGTTGCGGGTGGCGAAGGATTCCGCCCCGGCGTCGAGCAGGAGCCCGGCGACGGTATGGGGCGCGACGCAGCCGCCGAACGCGGGCGACGCCTCGAACACCTCCACCTCGTGCCCCGAGATCGCGAGTTCCCGCGCTGCCACCAGTCCGGCCACACCCCCGCCGACGACGACGGCCCGCACCGGAACGGGCACGGGCGCGCCCTGGTCGGCGGCGGGGTGTGTCTGGCGTGCGTTCCGGTGTGGCATCTCGGCTTCTCTTTCCTGCTAGGCCTTCGCGGTCGGGGCTACGGAGTGCACCAGTTCGACGACCCGTGTGAGGACGTCCGGGTCGGTTTCCGGCGGGACTCCGTGTCCCAGGTTCACCACGTGGCCGGGCGCGGACTCCCCCGCGGCAAGGACGCCGCGCACATGTTCCTCGAGGACCTCCCACGGCGCGGGAAGCAACGCGGGATCGATGTTGCCCTGCAGCGGGACCGTGCCGCCGAGCCGGCGGTTGGCCTCGTCCAGCGGGAGCCGGTAGTCGACGCCGACGACGTCCACGCCGACGTCGCGCATGGCGGGGAGAAGTTCGGAGGTGCCGGTCCCGAAATGGACCAGCGGTGCGCCCAGGTCGCGGACGTGGTCCAGGGCCCGGGACGACGACGACGCGACGTGCCGCTCGTAGTCGGCCAGTCCCAGGCTGCCGGCCCAGGAGTCGAAGAGCTGGCCGGCGCTGGCGCCGGCCTCCAGCTGGGCGCGGAGGAACTCGCCCGAAGCGTCGGCGGCCCATTCCGCGAGCGCCCGCCAGGTTTCAGGGTCGGCGTGCATCATGGTGCGCGGGCCCAAGTGGTCGCGCGACGGGCGGCCCTCCACCATGTACGCGGCCAGCGTGAACGGCGCACCGGCGAAGCCGATCAGCGGGGTGGACCCCAGCTGTTCCACCGTCAGCGCGACGGCCTCGCGAATCGGATCCAGGGCGGCGTCGTCGAGCCGCGGCAGGGCCGCCACGTCCGCGGCGGTCCGCACGGGCTTCGCGAGCACTGGCCCGACGCCCGGAACGATGTCCACCTCGACGCCGGCGAGCTTCAGGGGGATCACGATGTCGGAGAAGAAGATCGCGGCGTCGACGTCGTGGCGCCTCACGGGCTGCAGGGTGATCTCCGACGCCAGCTCGGGCCTCAGGCACGACTCCAGCATCGGAATCCCCTCGCGCAGCGAACGGTACTCCGGCAGGGATCGGCCCGCCTGGCGCATGAACCACACGGGACGGCGACTCGGCTCCCCGCCTCGGTAGGCGGTGATCAGGGGGGATCCGGCAGTTCGGCCATCCTTCAGCGGGTGGCTTGCGCTCAACGTCATGGTGATGATTCTGCCAAGGTGGTGTCGTAACCGCTAATCCCCCGCCGCGGAAAGGCCCGGAAGGTGGGATAAGACACGAACACATGCCGTAATCCGGCGGAGAATACCCCCTGCTCTGGCGGTAGGATGGATCCACTGTGGTTTACCTATCGCTCGTCGCCTCCCACTCGGACATCGACCTCGAGACCGTCGCCCGGCTGAGTGCCGCGGCCTCCGGGGTCGCCTCCGCCGTGCTCGATGGAACCACGCCCTTGTCCGGAGCGGTGGTCCTCTCCACGTGCAACCGCTACGAGGTCTATTGCGAGGCGACCTCCGACCAGGACGTCGAGGCCGCCCGGGCAGCCATCATTTCGCAGATCGCGGACGCCTCTGGCCTGGCCGAGCAACATGTCTCCGCGGCGCTGTCGACCAAGACGGGGCAGGACGCCGTCGACCACCTCTTCGCCGTGGGCGCCGGACTCGACTCGGCGGTGACGGGCGAACGCGAGATCGCGGGCCAGGTTCGCCGCGCGCTGATCGAGGCCCAGCAGGGCGGAACCGCTTCGGGCCCACTCGTGCGACTCTTCCAAACGGCGTCCCGCACCGCCAAGGACGTCGGCACACGGACCGCTTTGGGCGGTCGCGGCCTTTCCATCGTCTCGGTCGCCCTGGACCTGGCCACGGACATCGCCACGGATGCCAACTGGTCGTCCAAGTCGATCGTCGTGTTCGGAACCGGCGCCTACGCCGGCGCCACCATGGCACTGCTGAAGGAACGCGGCGCCACCGATATTTCGGTTTATTCCGCCTCCGGTCGAGCCGAATCGTTTGTCGCGACGCGCGGCGGCACGGCCCTGGACGAAGCTTCACTGGGCAGTGCCCTTGAGGCGGCCGACGTCCTGATCGGCTGCAGCGGCGGCGGGCAGCGAATCACCGCTTCCGATCTCGCTGGCCTCGAACGCGGCGACCGCCAGCTGGTTGCCATCGACCTGGCGCTGACCCGCGACTTCGACCAGTCCGTCGAAGAGCTGGAGAACGTCGACCTGATCACGCTCGAGTCGGTGCGGATGGCGGCTCCCGCCGAGCAGGCGCAGGCTTTGCGCGAGGCCCGGACGATTGTCAGTTCGGCCGCCGAGAGTTTCGTGAACGAACAGATGGAGCGGTCCGCGGACGCCGCCATCGTGGCACTGCGGCGCCACACCCAGCGCGTTCTGGAGACCGAGGTGGAGAAGGTCCGCGCCCAACACGGCTGCACCGCCGCAGCGGAGGAAGTCGAGTTCGCCATGCGTCGCATGATGCGCCAACTGCTGCACGCCCCCACCGTCCGCGCCCGCGAGCTCGCTTCCGAGGGTCGGCAGGCGGAGGTCGAGTCCGCACTGGAGACCCTCTTCGGCATCAGCATTGGCGGGCAGTCCGTCGGCCGGCGCGGCTCGGCCCATCCGGGGACTTCCGCGGCGACCGACGCCGACACCTGCCCGATTTCAGAGTCTGCCGCTGGCGGTTCCGTCCGCGACGCCGGCTAAGGGCGCCTGCACTCCTGAGTAGGCCGGTTCCCTCAGGACGAGGGGGCCGAGCACACCAACTCTGCGCACGCGGGCTTGTACGGCACACGGGCTTGCTCAGTAGACGGGCTTGCCGGGCTCCACGTCCTCAACCCAGGCCAGGATACCGCCGGCCAGATGCCTTGCGTCCGGGTAGCCGCGTTCGAGGAGATAAGCCAGCACTTCACCGGAACGGCCACCTGATTTGCAGTGCAGCACCAGCGGCACGTCGCGCGGAAGATCGATGTCGCCGCCGAGTATTTGGCCTCGGGGAGCCAGCTCGGCACCATCGATGGCCACGATGTCGGCCTCGCCCGGTTCCCGCACGTCGATGAGTCGGAAGTCGGACCGCCCCTCCGCCCTGGCGGCCAGCATGGCCTGGAGTTCCTTCGCCCCCACCGTGGGAAGCTCCGAATCGGCGCCCTGCGTCGGCATCCCGCAGAATGCGGGATAGTCGTCCAGCAGGGCCGCGGGCTGCACCGTCTCGGGATCGGGCTTCAGCCGGATCTCCTGCCACGTCATGGCGAGGGAATCCAGGATCAGTACCCGACCCAAAAGGGGGTCTCCCATACCGGTGACCAGTTTGATCGCCTCGGCCACCATGACGGATCCGATCTGTGCGCACAGCACGCCGAACACACCCCCCTCCGCACAGGAGGGGACGGTGCCGGCGGGCGGCGCCTCCGGATAGAGGTCGCGGTAGGTGGGGCCATGGCCGTTCCAGAAGACGCTGACTTGGCCGTCGAAACGCAGGATCGAGCCCCAGATGTAGGGGATCCCTACGATCGCCGCCGCGTCGTTGACCAGATAGCGTGTCGCGAAATTGTCCGTTCCATCCAGGACCAAGTCGTAGCCCGCAAAAATCTCCAGGGCGTTTCCGGCGTCGAGGCGTTCCTGGTGGAGGACTACGGACACATGCGGATTGAGGTCGTGAATCGAATCTCGTGCGGACTCGGCCTTGGACTTGCCGAGGTCGGAAACGCCGTGAATGACCTGCCGCTGGAGGTTCGACTCGTCGACCGTGTCGTCGTCCACGATCCCCAGCGTGCCGATGCCGGCTGCCGCAAAGTAGAGCAGGGCGGGCGAGCCAAGTCCACCGGCACCTACCACCAATATCCGTGCCTGCTTCAGGCGACGCTGTCCATCCATCCCCACCTCGGGAATGATGAGGTGCCTCGAGTAACGGCGTAGTTCCGCCGCGGTGAGTTCCGGTGCAAGGTCGACAAGCGGGACTCCGGGACCCCTACGTTCGGTTTCCATGCAACAACCCTAAGTCAGTAGTTCCCGTATGACCTCAAGCACGGCATTTTGCCCTGCTAGCCGCACACTGCGGCGCCTCGGTGACCCACTGTTACCGAGAGCTCGGGAAATACCGCGAAGTTAGGCTTTCTGGTGGGCATAACGAGTTTACCCGGGCATAGAATGACGTAACTCAGCCGGCCCTACGTTGGCTGCGGCTCCATGGAAAGGCAGGATGTGGACAGCACCCCGGATCGGGCGTCGAAGACCCAACGCATGCCCCGTGAGCAGCGCCGTCGACAGCTTCTGCGCGCAGCCCACCAGGTCTTCGTATCGAACGGCTACCACGGTGCCTCGATGGACGAGATCGCAGATGTTGCCATGGTGAGCAAACCGGTTCTCTATCAACACTTTCCGGGCAAGCGCGAACTGTACCTCGCGTTGCTCGAAGCGCATCTCGCGGACCTCACCGAACGCATGCTGGCGGCGATCTCTTCGACCACGGACAACAAGCTGCGCGTCCAGGCTACCATAAAGGCCTACTTCGAGTTCATCGCCCACGACAGCCAAGCGCACCGCATGGTCTTCGAATCCGACCTCATGAACGACCCGGAAGTCAGCAAGCGGCTCGAGGACTTCAACGCCCGGTTCGCATCGGCCATCGCCGACGTCATCGCGGAAGACACGAAGCTGCCGCGGGCACAGGCGCTCCTTCTCGGGCGGGGCATGTCTGGGATGGCGCAGGTGTCGGCGCGCTACTGGTTGGAGTTGGAGGACGACGTCAACCTGGACGACGCCTCGGAACTCGTCTCTCGTTTAGCTTGGCGCGGAATCGGTCGGTTTCCCAAGGAGTCCTGAAGTAGATTCGTAGCTGACAGCTTGAATATCGCCCCGCCAGAGAAGGAGCCGCCACATGGACGTGCGCATCGGAATCCAGAACGTCGCCCGTGAAGTCGTTGTCGAGTCCGCGGACTCTCCGGACAAGGTCTCGGAGCAGGTGACCAAGGCACTTCACGCCGGAGACGAGTTGCAGTTGACCGACGTGAAGGGGCGTGTGGTGATCATTCCCGCCGCTTCCATCGGCTATGTCGAGATCGGCGCCGACGAACCGCGCCGCGTGGGCTTCGCCCACTAGTCACTGTAGGGTGGTCCGCCGAGTCGCTCACCGCCGACAAACGAAAGCTGCCCGAACCAGCGCCCCACACGGGGCGGCCTGTCGGGCAGCTTTTGATTAAGGTGTTCGGCGCCGGCGGCTAGGCCGTCAACCCCAGATCGCTCATCCGCCGGGAATGGTTTTCCACGAGCTTGGCGAAAAGCCGATTGATCCCCGCCTCGCGTTCCTCACCCTCCGAGAGGGACAGCAGGTTCCGCCAGAAGTCGTGTTCGTCTCCTATTCGACGCGCCTGGGTCAGGGCCTCCCCGACGAGTCTCCGTCCCCAGAGGGCCAGTCTCGAAGCCAGCCGCGGGTCCTCCGAAAGCGCACCATGGAGCCTCTCGCGCAACCACTTCGTCTGCGTGTCCGTGGACTGTACCTCCGCCACCAGCACCCTGGCCTCGTCGTCGAGGGACATGGCGATGGCTTGGTAGAAATCTCCGGACACGGAGTCGATGACATACGCCTTCATCAGGGACTCGAACCAGTCCGCGGGCCGCGTACGGTCATGCAGGGCATCAATTGACGCGACGAACGGTTCCATGGACCGCTCAAGATCCTGGCCACGTGATTCGACGTATTCGCGGACCAACTCGTGGTGCCCGAATTCCGCGACGGCAAGCTGCGCGAGCGCGTGTCGATCGGCGAGCGTCGGGGAAAAGCGGGCGTCCGAGGAGAGTCGTTCGAAGGCCGTTAATTCGCGGTAGGCCATGAGCCCATAGAGGGCCGCGTCGAAACGCTCGCGGGTGGCCTCGTCCAGTGCGGTCAGGGGCTTCTCGGTCATGGCCCAACCCTACCTTCCGGGCGCATCTGTGCCGTGTGTGGGTAGGCTGTGGCTGTGGCGTACCAGCAGATGAATCTCAGCACCAGTGCCCGCAACACCGTCCTCGCGGCTGCGATGTCCGCGCTCGAGGATGAACTCGGTTTGCCCGGCGGTTTCCCGCCGGAGGTGACCGCGGAGGCGGTGCGCGTCGTCGAGGAATACGCACTGCCCGACGAGGACATGACGCACATCGGCTTCGTCACCATCGACCCGCCGACCTCGACCGACCTCGACCAGGCGGTGCACATCGAACGCGAGGGCGACGGGTACACGGTGCGCTACGCCATCGCCGATGTCCCCACCTTCGTCCCCGAAGACGGTGACCTCGACGCCGAGACGCGCCGCCGCGGACAAACCCTCTACCTGCCGCATCGCCGCATCGCCCTCCACCCGGAGGTCATCAGCGAGGACGCCGGGAGCCTGCTACCGGGCCAGCGCCGCGGCGCCTACGTCTGGACCTTTTCGCTCGATGCGGATGGCAACGTGGTGCAGACGTCCTTGGTCAGGGCCGCGGTCGAGAGCCGGGAGAAGCTCGCTTACTCGGAGGTACAGGAATCCATCGACGCCGGAACCGCGAGCCACTCCCTGTCGCTTTTGTGCGAGGTGGGTCTGAAACGCATCGATCTGGAGCACCAGCGCGGCGGGGCGAGCCTGCGTCTGCCGGAACAGGACGTCGAGGTCGACTACGGCGGCTACCGCCTGACCGCTCGGGCGCCGCTTCCCGTTGAGGACTGGAATGCGCAGATTTCCCTGATGACCGGGATGGAAGCCGCCCGGATCATGCTCGACGGCGGTGTCGGCATCCTGCGCACCATGCCGGCACCGGAAACAGGCAGCGAGAAGATCTTCCGGCGCCAGGCGGCCGCCCTTGGATCCGAGTGGGCGGATGGGGTGCACTACGGAGACTTCCTGCGCAGCTTGGACGTCTCGGACCCACGGCAGATGGCCGTGATGCACGCGGCCACGTCCCTGTTCCGCGGCGCGGGATACACGGCCTTCGACGGCGAAGCTCCCGCCGAGACGGATCAGGCGGCCATCGCCGCGCCCTACGCCCACACGACCGCTCCCCTTCGCCGGCTGGTCGATCGGTTCGTCCTGGTTGTCTGCGAACACCTGGTGCGCGGGGCCGACGTTCCGCCCGGGATCCGCGCGACGCTCCCGCTGCTACCGGATTTGATGAACGCCTCCAACAGGACCGCCGGCCAGGCGGAACGCGAGGCCCTCAACGCGGTCGAGGCCGCCCTGTTGCACGGGCGCATCGGCGAAAGATTCGACGCCGTGACCGTCACCGGACCGGCACCTCACCAATCGGGCAAGACCCCCGCGAATGGCAAGGCCCCCTCGGGGACGCTTCTGGTGGCGGAACCGGCCATCACCGCCCGATACGAGGGAGACGCCCCCGCCGGCGAGCACGTGGTCGCCGAACTCGTGGAGGCAGACGTCGAAAGCCGATCCGTCGTTTTCCGCATCGTCCCCGGCCTGTCGCAAACGGCCACGGCGTAGCCCCCCCATTCGCCAAGTCGAACGGGGAACGGCCTCCCACGGATTCCGGACCAGCTAGCCGAAGTCGCCGCGGCCCTCCAGCGACGACGACGCCTGGGCCAGCCGCCGCTTGGGGATTCGACCCGCCCCGCGTGCCAGCCGCCCGGCCACCACCGCGTGGCGGAACGCCGCGGCCATCCGTGCGGGATCCTGCGCTCGGGTCACCGCGGTGGCCAGCAACACGGCGTCGCAGCCGAGCTCCATGGCCAGCGCGGCGTCAGACGCAGTGCCCACGCCGGCGTCGAGCACCACCGGCACGTTCGCGCGGGAGGCGATGAACTCGATGTTGTGGGGATTCAGGATGCCGAGTCCGGTGCCGATCGGTGCGCCCAGCGGCATGACGGCGGCGCAGCCGACGTCCTCCAAACGCAGGGCGGTGGCCGGGTCGTCGTTGGTGTACGCGAACACCGTGAAGCCGCGCGCCACCAGCCGTTCGGCCGCGTCCAGGAGCTCGACGGCGTCCGGTAGGAGGGTCTCGTCGTCGGCCACGACCTCCAACTTGATCCAGTTCGTATCCAGCGCCTCGCGCGCAAGCTCGGCGGTGAGGATGGCCTCTCCGGCGGTGTGGCATCCGGCGGTGTTCGGGAGCACCCTGATGCCGAGGCGGAGCAGCATCGAATAGATGGATTCCCCGGCGGCGGCCTGGTGCCGGCGCATCGCCACCGTGGTGAGCTCCGTTCCCGATGCGACGAGCGCGTCCTCGAGCACCACCTGGCTCGGCGCGCCTCCCGTGCCGGTGATGAGCCGCGAACCCAGCCCCACGCCGTCGATCGTCAGGGCGTCGGTGTCCGGGGCGGCGGGTGTGGTGACCCCGGTGACCGCGCTATCCACCCTGCACCGCCGAAAGCAGTTCTGCGCGGTCGCCCGCGGCCAGCGGCGTCGATCCCCACATGGACCGCGGCACCACGGTGCCGTTGAGCGCCACCGCGAGGCCCAGCTTTCCGCCGTCCTCTGGATGCCCGTCGGGCAGCAGGGCGCGCCCGGTGTGCCTGGCCACGAGAACGAGGACGTTTTCGGGGGCATCCGTAACCGGCGAACCGTTGACGGTGACGGGTGCGGGTGCGGGTCGGGTGGTAGTCACGAGAACCTCCAAGGGTCGAATGGTGCGGGGTCGAATGGTGCGGGGTCAAAAGCGGCGGGGCGGGTTGGCCCAGGGCCTGACGGCCCGACGCCGGAGCCTCCCGGCGGGTCCTCGGCGCGTTGCCCACCCACGAGTTCCGCGACGACGGCCGCCGCCTGCGGACTCAGGAGAACGCCGTGGCGGTGGAAGCCGGTGGCGACCACCAGTCCGGGAGCGGCCCGGCCCAGCAGCGGCAGGTTGTCCGGCGTCCCGGGGCGCGCGCGGGCAATGGATTCCACGAGGTCGAACTCCCCGAGGACCGGAACCAACCGGAGCGCGTCGCGGAGGAGTCGCTGGACTCCCCCGGCGCTGACCGCCGCCCGGCCGTCCTCCCGCTCGGTGGCGCCGACGACCACCTCGCCGGAGTCGCGGGGGACGACGTACACGCCGTGGCCTCCCACCAGCCCGCGGATCGTCGTGCCGGCCAATCGGGGACCGCCGTGGGGCGTGCCCAGCCGCAGCACGTCGCCGTACACGGGGCGCACCGGCAGGCGCAGCGTCGTCGGCAGGCCCTCCAGCAACGGTCCGGCCCACGTTCCGTTCGCTTCCGCGCCCGGGGCCGCTCCGCGCCCCGCGCCGCGCAGGCCCAGTCCGGCGGCCAGGACGATTTCGTCGCAGGCGAGCCGACCGCCGTCGTACTCCACGGCCGGATTGGCTCCGGCCACGCAGCGCAGCGCCGTGCCGGACAGAAACCGCGCGCCCGGTGATCGCGCCAGCGCCTCGCGCAGGGCAGCCGCCGTGCGCCGGGGATCCGTCTGGCCGTCCGACTGCGCCACAAACGCGCCAGCGAGCCGCGGGGAAAGCATGGGTTCGGCCGTGCGGGCACCGCGCACGGTGAGTTCCTCGACGTCCATCCCGGCCGCCGACTGTGCCCGCCGAAGGTCCGCCAGCGTCTCGCGGTCGGCGGAATCGGCCGCCACGGCGATTGTCCCGCGGGCCACGAAGCCGGGCTCCACCCCGGAGGCGTCGGACAACTCGGCCGCCCATCCCGGCCAACGCCGCGCCGCGGGTACGGACAGGTTCAGGAGATCGAGCTCCTGGTAATGGAATTCGCTAACGGCCGCCAGCATCCCGGCGGCGGCGCGGGTGGCGCCCGACGCCGGCGCGGGGTCGAGGACGACCACCTCGGCGCCGCGGCGGGTCAACTCCCAGGCGATCGACAATCCGATGATTCCCGCACCGACAACTACGCAGCGCATCGCGGCGTTCCCTCCCTCCGCCGGCATGATCCGGATCAGGTTAAGCGGTCGGCACCGGTGCCGGAGTGTGCCCGGCAGTGCCCTCTCAGCCCGTTGGCGGGCTCCCGTGGTTCCCCACCAGTCTAGGCGCGGCGGGGCCGGCTACCGTCACTGCCCCGGGGTTTTGCCGCGGCGCGCTAGACTGGGTCGCGTAGACAAGGATGCCCGGTCGTACCCATACGCATTTTCTTGGCAGCGATTCCCAGCGAACCTGCACCCCGGCGCGAACACCGCGCTTGCAAGCCCGCGATCGGCTCCGCTGGATGCGCCGCTTTCGCGGTGGACTCCGTCCCGCCCACAACGGCGGTGCACGTCGAGCACGCCCGTGGCCGGTGCCTTAAAGAACTGAGAACCAATTGAGCAATGAACAGCATTTGACGGCCGACGGCGGCGCCGAGGAGATGGAGGTCGAGGAAGTACTCGCGACCGACGAGGTCCCCCACGAGATCCCCGAGCAGACGTTCGCCGACTTCGGAGTCCGCCAGGACATCGTGGACTCGCTCGCCGCCGCTGGGATCCTGCATCCCTTCCCCATCCAGTCCATGACCCTGCCGATCGCCCTCGGCGGCCACGACATCATAGGCCAGGCCAAGACGGGCACCGGCAAGACGTTCGGCTTCGGCATCCCCGCGCTGCAGCGCGTGGTGGGTCCGGACGACGCCGGCTACGACCAGCTCCCGGTTCCGGGCGCCCCGCAGGCACTCATCGTCGCCCCGACGCGCGAACTCGCCGTGCAGGTCGCCGCGGACATCGCCAAGGCATCCACGCAGCGCAACGCGCGCATCGCAACGATCTACGGCGGCCGCGCGTACGAGCCGCAGATCGAGCAGCTGCAGTCCGGCGTCGAGATCGTCGTCGGCACCCCGGGGCGCCTGATCGACCTGTTCAAGCAGAAGCACCTGAACCTGAAGAACGTGCGCGTCGTGGTGCTGGACGAGGCCGACGAGATGTTGGACCTCGGGTTCCTGCCCGACGTCGAGACCCTGCTGGGCGCGACGCCGTCGGTCCGTCAGACAATGCTCTTCTCCGCCACGATGCCCGGCCCGGTCGTCGCCATGGCCCGCCGCTACATGAGCCACCCCACGCACATCCGCGCCGCGGATCCCGAGGACGACGGCATCACCAAGAAGGACATCCGCCAGGTCATCTACCGGGCTCACCAGTTGGACAAGGACGAGGTCGTCTCCCGCATCCTGCAGTCCGAGGGCCGCGGACGCACGATCATCTTCACCAAGACCAAGCGGTCGGCCGCCAAGCTCAGCGAGGAACTGATGGACCGCGGCTTCGCCGCCGGTTCCATCCACGGAGACCTCGGGCAGGGCGCGCGCGAGCAGGCCCTGCGCGCGTTCCGCAACAACAAGGTCGACGTACTCGTCGCCACCGACGTGGCCGCCCGCGGCATCGACGTCGACGACGTCACCCACGTCATCAACCTGCAGTGCCCCGAGGACGAGAAGACCTACCTCCACCGCGTGGGCCGCACCGGCCGCGCGGGAAACAAGGGCACCGCCGTCACGTTCGTGGACTGGGAGGACGTCCCGCGCTGGGGTCTGATCAACAAGGCGCTCGGCCTCGACCAGCCCGAGCCGGTGGAGACCTACTCGTCCTCGCCGCACCTGTACGAGGATCTGCACATTCCCGCCGGGACCAAGGGCCGCCTGCCGCGCAACAAGCGCGTGCTCGAGGGACTGTCCGGCGAGAAGCTCGAGGATCTCGGGGAGACCGGCAAGAAGCCGGCGGTCCGGGGCGACCGCGACGCCCGGGGAGGACGCGGGGACCGCGACTCACGCGGGGACCGCGGTGGACGTGGTCGCGAGGGCCGCGGAGACCGCGCCGAGCGCGGATCCGGTGGCCGCCACGGACACAGCCACGGCCGCGCGGACCGCCCGAACAAGGAGGCGACCGGCGAAGGCCGCGGCCGCCGCGCCGAAGACGCGGATGCGGTCCGAGCCACCGGCCCCGCCGTCGAAGTCAACCCCGCGTCCGATGCCGTCGAGCCGACGCGCCGGCGTCGTTCGCGCACGCGCCGCCGCAACGGCGAGGCCGTGGACCGCACCGAGTCCGAATAGCGGGAATGGATCCCCACCGCGTCGACACCGGAGGCCCCGACCACACGGTCGGGGCTTTCGCCCGCGAGCCCGGCGCGACCGTCTGGACGCCCGACGGCCCCGACCTCGTGGTCCATGCCGAGAACGCCGACTACCTGCCCGCCCTGCCCGACGGCGCGTTCACGCTCATCTATGTGGACCCGCCGTTCAACACCGGCCGCAAGCAGAGCCGGCAGCAGACGAAGATGGTGCGGGCCGAGCCGGGCACCGGCGACAGGCTCGGGTTCAAGGGTGCCAGCTACTCCACCGTGCGCGGGGCACTGAGCAGCTACGACGACGCGTTCGCGGACTACTGGTCGTTCCTGGAGCCGCGGCTGCGCGAGGCCTGGAGGCTGCTGGCCGACGACGGCACCCTGTACGTGCACCTGGACTACCGCGAGGTGCACTACGCCAAGGTCATGCTCGACGCGATCTTCGGTCGGGACTCGTTCCTGAACGAGATCGTCTGGGCCTACGACTACGGCGCGCGGGCGAAGAGCCGCTGGCCCGCCAAGCACGACAACATCCTCGTCTACGTCAAGGACCCGGCAGCCTACCACTTCGACTCCGCCGAGGTGGACCGGGAGCCCTACATGGCCCCCGGGCTGGTGACCCCCGAAAAAGTAGCCCGCGGGAAACTGCCCACGGACGTCTGGTGGCACACGATCGTCTCCCCCACCGGCAAGGAAAAGACCGGCTATCCGACGCAGAAGCCCGAGGGCATCCTGCGCCGGATCGTCGCAGCCAGCAGCCGCCCCGGCGACTGGGTCCTGGACTTCTTCGCCGGGTCCGGCACCACCGGCGCCGTTGCCTCGGCACTGGGCCGGCGGTTCGTGTGCGTCGACGCCAACGCCGAGGCGATCGAGGTCATGCGGAAACGGATTCCACGCGCGGCCGTCGTCGGCGCCGAATAGTCCGCCGCTCTACCGCATCCGCGCGCAGCACGTGCTTTTGGACCTTGCCCGTTGACGTCCGCGGCAACGCGTCCGACAAGTGCTCTTCATCCGGGACCCCGCTGCTGATGACGATGTCCTTGGCCCGGTCGCGAACCTGTAGGTAGCCGTCGGGGTGCATGACCCCAGGTCGCCGGTGTGGAACCAGCCGCCGGCGAAAGCGCGCGCCGTCGCCTCCGGGTCCTTGAAATAACCGATCATGACGTTGTTTCCGCGCAGGACGATCTCCCCCATGGTGCGTCCGTCCGCCGGTACGTCGCGCATCTCCCCGTCGGCCGGTGCGTCCCAACCGTCCTGCCGCTCGCAGACCTCGGCGTGCCCCAGGATGTCCTCCAACTCGCGGCGGGAGAGGCGCGTGTTCAGCGCCAGGAGCACGCCGCCAGCCAGCGGCACCGCGTAGTGTGCCACCAGGAGTTCAGGAATGTTCGGGGCAAGATAGGCAACCGTGTCCCCCGTGTCGATCCGCGCGGCCAACGCCTTCGCGGTGCGCTGGACCTCCTCTGCGAACCTCCGGTAGGTCCACGTCAGGCTTCCGTGAATGACCGCGGGCTTGTCCGGGTAGACCTCCGCCGAACGCTGGAGGAAGGGCAAGGGGGTCAGCTCGCTGTGGTTGGCGGCCTGCTCGATGTTCATGGTCCTCCATCCTCGACGGCGTCCCTGGGAGGCAATGTGTCCCTGCGCACCCTACGGTACGTAGTACCAAGCAAATGAGACGGAGTTCATCGAGGCCTGGGGGCGAAATGTCGCTTGCCGGGCCCGGACGGACGCGGCTGCCGGGCGATGCCGGGACGGACGCGGTGTCACCCGGCCCGCCCGGCAACCGCCTGCGCGCTAGATCAGGTTTCGACCGTCGCGGCGGGCCTGGGCCCATTCCCGGAAGAAGGCCCGGGCAATCACGAACAGCGTGCCCGCCACGACGACCGGCCAGATAAGGACGTACAGGGTCAAGAAAAACGTTTCCACGGGTCTCCCTACTTGGTGGTTGCCGGCGCGCCGACGGTGGCGGCTTCCGGGGTGTCGAAGTTGCCGACCGTGTCCTTGATCGAGTCGAAGTCGAACTCGCGCTTGGACCGGACCGACATGAAGTAGCAGACCAGCGTGGAGACGGCGTACGCCACCAACGAGCCGCTCAGCACGGCGTACTCGTGCAGCGTGCCGAACGCGAACGGAGCCGCGACGGCGGCCGACGCCGCTCCCGCGATCCGGGCGATCCGGGTGCCGAAGAACCCGAAGGCCATCAGCCCGATCACCACGCCGATGCCCACGATGGACAGGACGTCGACCGCGTAGCCGACGACGCCGTCCATCGTGATCCAGCCGAACCGAACCGGCAGGAACACGACCATCGCGGCGAGGACGCCTACGGTGAAGGCCGCGTTCGTGACCTTGTTCCAGTAGAAACTGGCCAGCACCGGGAAGACGAGGCAGCCCCAGAGCGCGCCGACGAAGACCAGCAGGTCCAGGATGTTCATCTGCCCGCTGGCGAAGTACAACGCGGTGCCGGTCGCGAGGACCATGGTGAGGCGGCCCACCATCAGCATCGTCTTCGGGTTGGCGTTGGCCTTGCCCTTGGCCTGTCCGTAGAGGTCTGCCATCGCGATCGAAGACAGGGCCGCCAGGTCGGAGTCCGCCGTGGAGGACAGCGCGCCGATGATCATGACGAAGAACAGGCACAGCAGGACGGGGCCGAGGTAGGTGGCCGCCATCTGCGGGATCAGGTTGTTCGTGTCGCCGTTGAGCGGTTCGACGCCCAGGTACAGCGCCATGACGCCGAGCATCCCGACGCCGATGATGGTGGCTCCGTAGCCGATGGTCGCGGTGACGAACGTGGGCTTGATCAGGTCCTCGCGGACGGAGAAGAGCCGCTGCGCGATGGTCTGGTTGCCGATCGCGTAGGCCAGCACGGCCGCGATATACGGCGCGCCCTGGTTCATGAAGGCCTCGGAGGAGAAGAAGTTGCCCTGCTGCGGTGTGAGGTTGGCCGCACCGGCCTCGAACATCGCGGAACCGCCGGCGGCGAAGAACACCACGGGGATGATGATGACCACCGCGCCGAGCATCGCCATGACCTGGGCGAAATCGGTGAGCACGGACGCTCGGAAACCGGACCAGAGCGTGTAGAGAAGCACACCGGCCGCGATGGCGAGAATGCCCTGCTGGAAGCTGAACGGCGACAGCAGCGCGACCAGCGCGCCGCCCGCGATGAGGTTGGAGGTCAGACTGATGACGGAGCCGAGGATGTTGGAGCCGGCCAGCATCAGCTGGCTGGAACGGCCGTGGCGCGCGTACATGACCTCGGCAAGCGTGTGCGCCTTCGGCGCCACCTGGCGGATCCGCTTGCCGAACGGGTAGATGAACAGGATCATCAACGCGCCCCAGAGCCCGTAGTGGACCGGGCCGGAAATGCCGTACGTGTATCCCGAGGTCGCCGACGCGTACATCGATGCGGCCCAGATCCAGGTTGCGGTCATGCTGGCCGCGGAGATGCCGAAGCCGATCTTGTTTCCCGCGGTCATGTAGCCGTCGGCGTTTTCCTTCTTCTTGCCGATCACCACGCTCATCACGAACGTGCCTCCGTAGAACACCACCAGCAGGGCGATGATGATCCAGCCGGACATCAGCGCTGGGCTGTTGCCATCCGGTGACATAATTCTCCTCTCAAGTGGGGGAAGCCACCGGCAACACTCCCCCGTGCGAGCGCGCCGGCCTGTCAGGGCTCGACTACCTGGCCGCCGTGAGGGCGAACCGCATCCGGTGTGGGACGCATTAAAGGCGCGCTTTCCACCCGGCACGTACACCGGACCAATCGGGCCGCGCACAGCGCGGCAAGCACGTGGAACCCGCGGTCCGCGGGCCTAGTCCACGTCTAGGGCAGAGGCTGTCTTGCAACCTGCAGTGGAAGCCGATGTTGGCCTGGATCCACTCGGAACCGGGCTCTACGAGTAGTTGCTCAGGGCAACACCGAACACTTGATACTAACAGGAATCGGGGGGGCGCTCCCCTGAGGGCCCCCTGGTGAGGCGTCGCAGGCCACCCGCTAAAGGCCGGAGACGCCAATCGGCATCGAGCCCGTGCCGGCCTCGAGGATCCTCGCAAGCATCTGTGGCGTCGTGCCGTTTTCCCCCAGCCTGTTGGGCTTTCCGGTGCCGTGGTAGTCACTGGATCCCGTGACGATCAGGTCGTGTCGCGCGGCCAGCGAACGCAGGAACGCCCTCCCATCCTCGGGGTTGTCCCGGTGGTCGATCTCCACGCCCATCAGCCCCGCGGCGATCAGGTCGTCGAAGACGGACTCGTCGACCACGCGGCCGCGCGCCGAGGCGACCGGGTGGGCGAACACCGGTACTCCACCGGCGTCGCGGACCAGCCGCACGGCCGTGACCGGATCCACCGCGTAGTGCCCCACGTAGTAACGCGAATGGGAGGTCAACACGGTGGCGAAGGCCTCGGAACGATCCGCCGCGACGCCGGCCGCGACGAGCGCATCGGCGATGTGCGGGCGCCCGATCGTGGCTCCGGGCGCCCGATGGCGGTTGACCAGGTCCCAGTCCACCGGGAAGTCCTCCGACAACAGCGCGACCATGCGACGGGCGCGGTGCAGGCGGGCGTCGCGAGCCTTGTCGATCTCCTCCGCGAGACCCGCGTGTTCCGGATCGTGCAGGTAGCTGAGCAGGTGGACGCTCACGCCCTCGCGGGTCTTGCACGAGACCTCCATGCCCGGAACCAGACCCATCCCGAGGCGGGCGGCCTCCTCGGCCGCCTCGGCCCAGCCGCTGGTCTGGTCGTGGTCGGTCAGCGCCACCACATCGACGCCGGCGGCGGCCGCCGCCGCCATGACGCCGGCCGGCGGTTCCGTGCCGTCCGAGACATTCGAATGCGTGTGGAGGTCGATCAGCATGGCCCAAGCCTAGCCGGGCGCCTTGGTGGATGAGACGGGCTTTGAGACGATGGAGGGGTGATGACCGAATCTAACGACGCCCCCGGCAGCAACCAGCCCCTCGGCGAACGCGTGAACAACCGTTCCCAGCGACCGAGTTCAGACGCCTTCAAGGAGTTCATGGCCTCCCAGTGGGCGCCGGACACGGCAGTGAAGCCGGGGCCCGACGTCGTCGCCCCCTACGCCGCGCGCCGGCGCCGCGCGCTGTCCGCCCGCTTCCCGGGCGAGCGTCTGGTCCTGCCGGCCGGGCCGCTGAAGGTCCGCTCGAACGACACGGACTACCGCTTCCGCCCGCACTCCGGCTTCGCGCACCTCACGGGGCTCGGAATCGACCACGAGCCGGAGGCCGTGCTGGTCATGGAGCCCACGGACGACGGCGCCGGGGACGACGGCGGCAACCACACCGCCACGCTGTACTTCCGTCCGCCCGCCGGCCGCGACACCGAGGAGTTCTACTCCAACGCGCGCTCGGGCGAATTCTGGATCGGTTCCCGCCCCACCCTCGGGGACCTCGCGGCGCGACTGGCCATCCCGACCGCCGACCTCGGCGAATTGGAGGTCGCGGTGACCAAGGACGCCGGCGCCGTGGAGTTCGGTGGCATGCGCATCCGTTTGGTGCGCGACGTCGACCTGAACTGCGATGCCCTCGTAGATACCTCACGCATCAACACCGGCGTGGACCTGGAGGTCTCCGACCGCCTCGACGGCGAACTGTCCGAGGCCCTGTCCGAGCTGCGGCTCGTCAAGGACGAATGGGAAATCGCGCAGATGCGCATCGCGGTGGAGGCCACCGTCAACGGCTTCCACGAGGTGGTCAAGGAGCTGCCCCGCGCCATCACCCACGCCCGCGGCGAACGAGTCGTCGAGGGCGCGTTCTTCGCCCGGGCGCGCGAGGAGGGCAACGACCTGGGGTACGACACGATCGCCGCGGCGGGCAACAACGCCACGATCCTGCATTGGATCCGCAACAACGGGCGGGTCGACACCGGGGATCTGCTCCTGCTCGACGCCGGCGTCGAGGCGGACTCGCTGTACACGGCCGACATCACCCGCACGCTGCCGGTCAACGGCAAGTACTCCGAGATCCAACGCAAGATCTACCAGGCCGTGCTCGATGCCGCCGATGCCGCGTTCGCGGTCGCCCGTCCCGGTGTCAGGTTCCGCGACGTGCACACCGCGGCCATCGAGGTGCTCGCGGAACGGCTGTCGCAGTGGGGCCTGCTGCCGGTGCCGCTGGCGGAGGCGCTGTCCGACGAGGGCCAGCACCATCGGCGGTGGATGCCGCACGGGACCAGCCACCACCTGGGACTCGACGTCCACGACTGCGCGCAGGCCAAGCGGGAGCTGTACCTGAACGGAATCCTCGAGGAGGGCATGGTCTTCACGATCGAGCCCGGGCTCTATTTCAAGAACGAGGACCTGGCCGTTCCGGAGGAATACCGCGGGATCGGCGTGCGCCTCGAGGACGACGTCCTGGTCACCGCCGACGGCGTCGAGAACCTCAGCGCGGCCCTGCCGCGCACCCCCGACGACGTCGAATCCTGGATGGCGGGCATCGTCGCCGGAGGGCCCCGCTAGCGGTTTTCGTCGGGGCGCTCGGGGCGTTCCGGCGAGTCCGGCCGAGGGGCTTCCGCCTCCGGGGTCTCCGGCTGCGGGGATTCAGACTGCCGCGTTTCCGCCGGGTCGACGCGGACGCCGTACTGCGGCCGCCCGTCGGGCAGGTCCCCCGTTCCCGGACGCTGTGCGCCGGTCGCGCCCTGCGCCCCGGCGGAAGCCGGGGTCCCGGCGGCTCCGTCCTGCGGCCGGTGCGCCGCGGGCTCGGCGGGACGGGACGGCTTGGCCGAGCCGTTGCCCTGGCCCCAGGCGGAGGCCGGTCGTTGGGCCTCGCCCGCGCTCATCGGCAGCTTGGCGGCCAGTTGCCGGGCCGCGGCCGAGTGCTCGAAGCCGACAACGACGTCGTAATAGCCCGCCATGACCTGGCTGGAGGACGCGAAGTCGCGCTTTCCCTTGCGGAACGAGTAGCCGACGACGCCGACGATCATCCAAATTGCCATGCCGAGTCCGACGGAGGAGACGATCTGGGCCATCCCTCCGGACGGCGTGAAGATGCTCAACAGCAGCCCGACGAAAATGCCGAACATGGCGCCCTGCGCCGCGCCGGCGAGGGCGACCTTGGGGTAGCTCAGCTTCGCCGTCACGCGCTCCACGGACTTCAGGTCGTTCCCGATGATGCTCACGTTGGCCACGGGAAAGTCGTTGTCCGCGAGGTAGTCCACAACCTTTTGGGCGTCGAGGTAGGACTGGTAGCGCCCGAGGACCTCGCCGCGCGGAAGGCCCAGCAGGGTCGGATCGGACTGTTTCGAGCCAAAGGGAAAAGACATGCCTTCATTCTGCCCCGCTCGCGCGTCCGCCGGGACGGTTATCGCTGCGGGTGAACCGGAGGGCGGGCCTCGACGTCCGGCCGACCCCCAGGCAGTAGCCTAAGGAGGTGAGCAGCTCCCTGAACAAGGTCTTTATTGCCCGCCTGCTCGGCCTCGACGTCTTCGACCCCTTGGGCGACCGCCTGGGCCGGCTGCGGGATGTCGTCGTGCTCGACCACGGACCGTCGAAACCCGCGCAGTGCGTCGGCCTCGTCGTCGAGGTGCCCGGAAAGAAGCGCGTCTTCGTCCCGATGACGCGGGTGCACGCCATCGAATCCAGCCAGATCATCTGCTCCGGACTGGTCAACCTCCGCCGCTTCCAGCAACGCGGCGCGGAGCGCCTGGCCGCCGCCGAGCTGTTCGACCGCAAGGTGACGTTCAAGGACGGCTCGAGCAACGGCGTCGTCGAGGACATCGGCCTGGAGCTCCAGCGGCACGGGGACTGGATCATTTCCGACTACTACGTCCGGCGCGGCGAGGCCGGCGGCTTCCGCGCCCTGCGCCGCCTGGCCCGCGGGGAGCGGCTGCTCGTCCCGCGCAGCGAGGTCGTGCACGGCGACCTGGAGGAACCGCAGGCCGCCGCCCAGTTCGTCGCCGCGCACGAGGAGCTCAAGCCCGCGGACTTCGCCGAGGCGCTCCACGAGATGAACGACAAGCGCCGCGTCGAGGTCGCCACCGAATTGCAGGACGACAGGCTCGCCGACGTGCTGCAGGAACTCCCCGACGACGAGCAGGTCCAGATCCTCTCCTCGCTGGACATGGAGCGGGCAGCGGACGTCCTGGAGGAGATGGATCCCGACGACGCCGCCGATCTCCTCGCCGAACTGTCCGAGGAACAACAGGAGGCGCTCCTGGGCCTGATGAAACCCGAGGAGGCGAAGGACGTACGCCGCCTGCTCGAGTACGAGGAGAACACGGCCGGGTCGATGATGACCACGGTGCCCATCATCCTGCCCCCGGAAGCCACCGTCGCCGAGGCCCTCGCCTACGTCCGGCGGGAGGAGCTCAGCCCCGCACTGGCGTCGTCCGTCTTCGTCTGCAGGCCCCCCTCCGAGACTCCTACCGGCCGCTACCTCGGCGTCGTGCACGTCCAGGCCCTGCTGCGCTGCCCGCCGCCGGAGCCGCTGGGCAACATCCTGGACACCGATCTGGAACCGGTGCACGACTTCGCCGGCATCAGCGAAGTGGCCCGCATGCTGGCGGCCTACAACCTCACGTCGCTACCCGTCGTCAACACCGCCGGCCGCCTGGTCGGGGCCGTGACCGTGGACGACGTCCTCGACCATCTGCTGCCGGACGACTGGCGAACGCACGACGACAAGGAACCGAAGGGGGAAAGCGCCCATGGCTGAGAAGAACAATCCGACCACCGGCCTCGACACGCCGCTTCCGGCGAGGGACCGCTTCTGGCCGCGCCTGTCGCCCAACCCGGACGCGTTCGGCAGCGCCACCGAGGGTTTCGCCCGCTTCATGGGGACGCCGACCTTCCTGCTCTACATGTCGGTCTTCTGCGTATTCTGGCTCGCCTGGAACACGTGGGGGCCGTCGACCCTGCGGTTCGACGACGCGGCCATTGGTTTCACGGCGCTGACGCTCATGCTCTCGCTGCAGGCCTCCTACGCGGCGCCGCTGTTGCTACTGGCCCAGAACCGCCAGGACGACCGCGACAAGGTCTCCGTGACCGAGGACCGCCAGCGCGCCGAGCGGAACCTGCACGACACCGAATACCTCACGCGCGAACTCGCCGCGCTGCGCATCGCCCTGCGCGACGTCGCCACCCGCGACTACGTCCGCAGCGAGCTGCGCTCCGCGCTCGAGGACCTGCTGGAATCCAACGACGGCGAGGAGATCCGCCTGCGCGGCAAGTCGCCCAAGAAGAAGAAGGAGCGGGTCTCCGACGCCACGACCCAGCTTCCCCGCATCGACCCGAAGCGGGGTGGTTGAGCCCGTGGGAGAGAACACCGCGAGGACCGACGCCGTCCTGGCCGCCCTGTCCGGGGTCCAGGACCCGGAACTGCGCCGCCCCATCACGGAGCTCGGGATGGTCGACTCCGTCGAGGTCGACGACGACGGTGCCGCCCGCGTGCGCGTCCTGCTCACCATCGCCGCCTGTCCGCTGCGGAACTCCATCGTCGACGACGTCACGGCCGCGGCCTCGGGGGTCGACGGCGTCGGCTCGGTCGCCGTCCACGTCGGCGTGATGACGCCCGGGCAGCGGGCCGAGCTCAAGGAGGGGCTCAAGGTCCGTGCGGTTCCCTTCAGCTCTCCCGGCTCGCTGACGCGCGTCATCGCCGTCGCCAGCGGCAAGGGCGGAGTCGGCAAGTCCAGCCTCACGGTCAACCTGGCGTGCGCCATGGCCGCGGACGGTCTGCGCGTGGGCATCATCGACGCCGACGTGCACGGCTTCTCCGTCCCCTCGCTCATGGGCATCACGCAGCCGCCGACGCGGGTGGACGAGCTGATCCTTCCTCCGGTCGCGCACGGCGTGAAGGTCATCTCCATCGGCATGTTCGTGGAGGGCAACCAGCCGGTGGTGTGGCGCGGTCCGATGCTGCACCGAGCGCTCGAGCAGTTCCTGACCGACGTGCACTTCGGCGACCTCGACGTGCTGCTGCTGGATCTTCCGCCGGGCACGGGCGACATCGCCATCTCCGTCGCGCAGCTGCTCCCGGGATCCGGGCTGCTGGTGGTCACCACGCCGCAGTCCGCCGCCGCCGAGGTGGCCGAACGCGCCGGGGCCGTGGCGAAGCAGACCGGCCAAGAGGTTCTCGGCGTCGTGGAGAACATGTCCTGGCTGGAACTGCCGGACGGCAGCCGCATGGAGCCCTTCGGCTCCGGGGGCGGCGAGTTGTTGGCCCGCCGCCTGTCGCAAACGCTGGACGCGGACGTGCCGCTCCTCGGAGGAGTCCCGCTGGATCCCCGACTACGCGAGGGCGGGGACTCGGGCGTCCCGCTGGTGCTGTCCACCCCGGATGCGGCCGCGTCGCGCGAGATCGCGAGGATCGCCGGAACGCTGGCGCGCAAACCCCGGGGACTCGCCGGCAAGCCGCTCGGCGTCAGCCTCGCCTAGGCGCCGCCGGCGCCAGGACGTTCTTGGGGCGGAGACCTTCTGATCGCATGGATCGGCGTTGTAGTGTGACGGCGTGATTGTCCCCGACATTCCCCAGACCGCAGTGGCGGTCGCCGACCACTACGACGAACTCGATCCGGTTTATCGTCGCGTGTGGGGCGAGCATGTCCATCACGGGTTCTGGGCGACGGGTCGCGAGACGCCCGCCGAGGCCGTCGAGGCGCTGGTCGACACGGTGGGCGACCGGCTGGGTCTTATGCCCGGAGAAGCGTGTGTCGACATCGGCTGCGGCTACGGCTCCACCGCGAGGCGGCTCGCGGCGACACGCTCGGTTCGCGTTACCGGCTTCACGCTATCCACCGAGCAGGCCCACTACGCCGCCGCACGTCCCGCATCCGACGTGGACATCCATCTCCGCGACTGGCTCGCCAACGGGCTGCCCGATGGCTCGGCCGATGCCGCATGGGCCATCGAGTCGAGCGAGCACATGGTCGACAAGCCGGCGTTTTTCGCCGAGGCGCATCGCGTGCTGTCGCCCGGGGGCCGCCTCGTCGTCTGCGCGTGGCTCGCAGAGACAGGAGCCAGCGGTTGGAAGGTTCGCCACCTGCTCGAGCCAATTTGCCGCGAAGGGCGCCTGCCCTCGATGGGCACGCGCGAGGAGTATGAGTCGATGGCAAGGGCGGCGGGCTTTTCGATCGACGGCTATGAGGACGTGAGCCGCCGCGTCGGACGCACCTGGACAATCTGCGCCCTTCGACTGGGGAAGGCCTTGGCCGTCGATCGAGAGACCCGTCGCCTCGCCCTGGGCGCACGCAATCGCATCTTCATGCTATCCATCCCCCGCCTGATTCTGGCCTACCGCACCGGCGCGATGCGCTATGGGATATTCACCCTGTCGAAGGCGAACGCCTAGGTCGCCTCGGAATCGAAGGGAGCCGCTTCGCCGTCGGTCAGCGGCGGTTCAGCCGAACGCTTCGGCGTCGTGGGGCCCGACGGCGAAATCGCCTTGGCGGGCGCTTCCCTGGCGGCCGAGACGGCGTCGTCGAAATCGTCTAGCAACGCGTCCTTGATGATCTTGCGCGGGTCGTACTGCCGCGGGTCCAGCTTGCGCCAATCGATGTCGGCGATCTCGTCGCCGACCTCCTCGCGCAGCTGTTCCTTGGCACCCGTGGCCATCCGGCGGACTTCCTTCACCAGCCGGGCAAGTTGTGCGGCGTATTCGGGAAGTTTGTCGGGGCCCAGCACGAGGACCGCAAGCACCGCGAGGATGAGGAACTCGCCACCATTAATTCCGAACACGCTTAGAGATTACCCGCTAGGCGGTGCAACACCGTATTTTCCGCGGTGCCGCACGGCGAGCCACGCGTCACCGGCCGGTGTCCAGGACCATGAGCCGTGCCATGCCGCGGCCGATGCGCTCCCAGCCCTCGGCTTCCCGCACGCCGTCGGGGGCCAACTTGGAGTGCTCGCTGACGACGATCCGCCTGAGCACGGCCACGGTCACCTGCTCCCCGAGCGTGGATTCGACTTCGTACCGGGTCGCGTCCATCTCCACCGTCGCCCGGTGCGGAGTACCTGGATCCTGCGCGGTCCGCAGGGAGACCTGTTCGCCGGCAACCAGCCGCGTTTCCGGCCGCTGAGTGCTCCCGGCCTCCGTCGGCGCGGCCGACTGGCTGTTGCCGTCCGGTCCGCCGATGAGCGACGGCATCAGGGACTTGCCGCTCTCGACCACACGAACGTCGCCCGCCGCGCCGGAGAAGTCGAGGACCAGCCGCGCGGCCCCGTCGACCCGTTGGCCTTTCGCGCCGACGAGCGCCAAACCCATGTCGGTGAATTCGGGACAGTTCCATCCGGCACCACGGAGGCGTTCGATGTCGCCGCCGGTCAGCTCGGTGCTGTCTCCGGTCCAGGCTGCGGACACCACGTCCGCGGCGGGGTTTGAGCGGTCCGTGCCGCCCAGCAGCCACGCGGCACCGAGCACCCCCACGACCAGGACCATGGCGGCGACGGAGGCGAGGGCCGGGGCCACGCGGCGCAACCGGGAGCCCTCGCTGTAGGCGTCGATGAACGCCGCCCAGTCGGAATCCGCCGCCGCGGAATGGGGCTGGCAGAGCCGGTCCAGCAGCGCCTGATCGGGCGTCGGACCCGAGTGAGGCGCCGATGAGAAGGCGCGCAGCCGCCCGAGCAGTCGCTGGCGGTCGGCCAGGCTGGTGCGGCAATCCGAGCACGTGCGCACGTGCTCCTCGAGGGCGACGACGCGCTCGGCGGACAGGTCGCCGTCGATGTAGGCGTCGAGCCAGCGCTCCTGTCGGTGCATCACCTAGTGCGCCTCCGAGACGGCGGGACCCACCTTCGGCAAGACCATGCCGCTCGCCGCGGTCCGGGAGGGGTTGCGGTGGGCGAGCTTCTCGCGCAGGAGCGTACGTCCTCGGTGGATGCGCGAACGGACCGTTCCCAGCTTGACGCCCAACGCCGCGGCCACCTCCTCGTAGGAAAGTCCCTCGAGGTCGCACAGGACGACGGCGGCGCGGAAGTCCGGCGGCAACCCGTCGAGTGCCGCCTGGACGTCGATGTCCAGGTTGTTGTGCTCGAAGCTCCGCTCCGGTCCGGGGTCCTTGCCCTCGACGCGGTTCTCCGCGTCCTCGCCCAGGGAATCGAAGCGGATGCGGTTCCGGCGCCTCGCCTGGTCCAGGAAGAGGTTGGTGGTGATGCGGTGCAGCCACCCGCCGACCGTGCCCGGCGTGAAATTGTGCAGCGAACGGAACACCCGGACGAACGTCTCCTGGGTGAGGTCCTCGGCGTCGAACCTGTTGCCCGTCAGTCGGTACGCCAAGCGGTAGACCCGGGGCGAATGGACCTCGACGATTTCGTCCCAACCCGGAACCACGGTCTCTTCGGGTTCGGGGGCCAGGCCGGTTGCGCGGTTCGATGGTGTTGCGTTCACGTATCCATTCTGGCCGAAGAGGCTGTGAGATTGCTGGGGAATGGCTGGCGCTAGGATGGAATCGGCCGTCCGGCCCCCACTCCCCCAGCACACCGAAGGAACTTCCCCGCCATGAGCTCCGACAAGCAGAGCAGCTGGTCCTACACCGAGGCCTTGCCGGTCGAGGACGAGGTCGTCACGCGAGCCCGCGAGCGCGGACACGAACTCGGGGTCTGGCCCGTGGGGTCCGGCACCGCGGCGCTGCTCACGGTGCTCGCCGCCGCCTCCAAGGCGCGGACCGCGGTGGAGATCGGTTCCGGCGTCGGGGTATCCGGGGTCAGCCTCCTGCGCGGCCTGGACCGCCAGTCCGTCTTCACGACCATCGACATCGACGTCGACCACCTCAATGCGGCGCGCGAGGCGTATCTCGACGCCGGCGTCGCCCCGAACCGCACCCGCACCATCTGCGGCCGCGCGCGCGACGTCCTGCCCCGGTTGACCGACGCCGCCTACGACCTCGTCTTCATCGACGCCGACAAGACGCACCTGGCCGACTACGTGGATCACGGCGTGCGCCTCCTGCGCCGCGGGGGCATGCTCATGGTCCATGACGCCCTCGATGCGGACCGCGTCCCGCAACCGGCCGTGCGCCAACCGACCACGGTCGCGGCGCGCCAGATGGGGCGCTTCCTGCGCGAGCGCGAAGACCTGGTGACATCGATGGTGCCGACGGGCAGCGGCCTGCTGCTGGCGGTCAAGACCGCGTAGTCGGAACCGAACGTCCACCCATAGTGCGGGTGATGCGAAAGGGTTCGGACGGCGGCGGCCGTCCGAACCCTTTCGCGTGAATCCGACGCGTCGGTGGCGCATCGGGTCGAGGCATCCCGAGGGGTCTTATTCCGTGACGCCGACGAGGCACTCCTTCAGCTCGGCCGCCTCGGCGCCGTTGAGCTCCACCACAAGGCGCCCACCGCCGTCGATCGGCACTCGCATGATCAGGCTACGGCCTTCCTTCGTGACCTCCATGGGGCCATCCCCGGTACGCGGTTTCATCGCAGCCATTGGCGCTGTGTTCCTTCCTAGGTGTCACGGAACCCCCTGGCCCCGCCGCTCGAACGTCGAACGCATCCGCCGGAGCGGAAAGGCGTTCAACCTGCATTTCATATTATTCCGGAGATTGGTTCGTGGTGCTAATCACAGGCCCGCGCCGCGCGTCGCCGAGCTCAGTTTCGAGCCGCGTGATTTCGTCCGCCAGTGCCTCGAGCACCGCGTCGACCTGTTCACATCGGTACCCCCGCAACCCGACGCCGAAACGCACCCGGGCGACGTCCACCGCCGTCGGACGCTCGGGAAGGAGCACCGGCGGAAGGTTGGGCAGGGGCTCGGCCAGGCCGAGGAGCTCTCCATCGGAGAAGGGCGCGGGGCCGGGCGCACGCCCCCCGCGCCGGCCGCCGACCGCGAGGAGCACGGCGAGGCCCGCCACCACCACGGCCACGAAGACCAGCACGAACTCCATGGCCGGCCCTAGTCCGCGCGGCCCGCGGGGTCCGCGCGCCCCTGGGAGTCGTGGGACGCGATCAGGCGCACCGCCACCTCCGGGTCGTCGGTCATCCGGATCAGGTCCAGGTCCCGCTCGGAGATCGCGCCCTCGCCCGCGACGGTTGCGCGCAGCCAGGCCACCAGCGGTTCCCAATACTCCGTGCCAACCAGGACGATGGGAAAGCTCGTCACCTTCTCCGTCTGAACCAGCGTCAGGGCCTCGAAGAGCTCGTCCAGCGTGCCGAAGCCACCGGGGAGGACGATGAATCCCTGCGAGTACTTGACAAACATGGTTTTCCGCGCGAAAAAATACCGGAAGTTGATGCCCAGGTCGACGAACTCGTTGAGGCCGGTTTCGAAGGGCAGCTCGATGCCCAGCCCCACCGAGGTGCCGTCCATCTCGATCGCGCCCTTGTTGGCGGCCTCCATGGTCCCCGGCCCGCCGCCGGTGATCACGGCGTAGCCGGCCTCCACCAACAGCGAGCCGATCCGTTCGGCCAGGAGATACCGTTCGGAGTTCCGTTCCGTGCGGGCGGATCCGAACACGCTGACGGCCGGGCCAAGCTCGGAGAGGGTGCCGAACCCCTCGACGAATTCGCTTTGGATCCGCAGCACGCGCCACGGATCGGTGTGGGTGAAGTCGATCCCCTTGGGGGAATCCAGCAGTTGGGCGTCCGCCTGCTGGGTCTGGGCTTGTTGGTGCCGCAGAACCACGGATCCCTTGCGTCGTGCCGGGTACGGCAGGGGGTCGAAGGCCGGGCCGGAGGAGTTGCTGCTGGACATGTTTCCACCCTATAGCGAGCACGCCCGGTCCGGGTTCCGAACAGGCCCGGTCAATCCCGGGGTGACTCGGCAAAATAAAGATTCCGCGACGATCCGGCCCGAAGTGCCCGCGGGTACATTGTGGCGCGCCTTACATCCGCTAGTCTCGTCCCTATGAGCACTGATCCCCAGACCGGCAACGCCACGGCGACCGGACCGGTCGTCCGCTTGGCGAAGGTCAACAAGCACTATGGGCCGCTTCACGTTCTGCAGAACATCGAGCTCGAGGTGGCCAAGGGCGAAGTGGTGGTGGTGCTGGGGCCGTCCGGTTCCGGCAAGTCGACACTGTGCCGTGCCATCAACCGCTTGGAGACGATCGACGACGGCGAAATCTACATCGACGGCAAGCTGCTTCCCGAAGAGGGCAAGCAGCTGGCTGGCCTGCGGGCGGACGTGGGGATGGTCTTCCAGTCCTTCAACCTGTTCGCCCACAAGTCCATCCTGGAAAACGTGACGCTCGGCCCGATCCAGGTCAAGGGCATGAAGAAGGCGGACGCCAACAAGCTAGCCATGGAGCTGCTCGAGCGGGTCGGGGTCGCCAACCAGAAGGACAAGCTCCCCGCCCAGCTTTCCGGCGGCCAGCAGCAGCGCGTGGCCATCGCCCGCGCGCTCGCCATGCGCCCCAAGGTCATGCTGTTCGACGAGCCCACCTCCGCCTTGGACCCGGAGATGATCCAGGAGGTGCTGGACACCATGGTGGGCCTGGCGAAGGAGGGCATGACCATGATCGTGGTGACCCACGAGATGGGCTTCGCCCGGAAGGCCGCGGACCGCGTGGTTTTCATGGCCGACGGCCAGATCGTGGAGCAGTCGACTCCCCACGATTTCTTCACGAACCCCAGCACCGACCGTGCCAAGGACTTCCTCGGCAAACTGATCACCCACTAGCACCACCACTCGCGGCCGCCCCACAGGGCGGCCACATACCAAGGAGAATGACATGCGCAAGAACCGCATCGCGCTCGCCGCCGTCACGGCCGTGGCGGCACTGACCCTTTCCGCCTGCGGCGGCGGTGGCGACGCCGGCGAGTCCGAGGACTCGATCAAGATCGGCATCAAGTTCGACCAGCCCGGTCTCGGCTTCAAGGACGGCGACACCTACAAGGGTTTCGACGTCGACGTCGCCAAGTACGTGGCCAACGAACTCGGCTATGCCGAGGACCAGATCGAATTCGTCTCGGCTCCGTCCGCGAACCGCGAGACCATGCTGCAGAACAACCAGGTCGACATGATCTTCGCGACGTATTCCATCACCGACACGCGCAAGGAGGTCGTCGACTTCGCGGGACCGTATTTCGTCGCCGGCCAGGACCTGTTGATCAGCGTCGACTCCGACATCACGTCCCCGGAGGACCTCAACGGCAAGAACCTGTGTTCCGTCACCGGTTCCACGTCCGCGCAGAAGGTCAAGGACACCCTGGCCACGGACGTGAACCTGCAGGAGCTCCCGGGCTACGCCGAGTGCACCACACAGATGTCCGGCGGCACCATCGACGCCGTCACCACCGACGACATCATCCTGGCCGGCCTGGCTGCGCAGCCGGCCTACCAGGGCAAGTTCAAGGTTCTGGGCCAGCCGTTCTCGGAGGAGAACTACGGCGTCGGACTGCCCAAGGGATCCGACCAGTGCGAGGCCATCAACGAGGCCATCACCAAGATGGTCGACTCCGGCGATTGGAAGACGGCGCTCGAGACCAACACCGAGGGCACGGGCTACGAGCCGAACGCGGAGCTCAACCCGCCGACGCCCGCACCCTGCGCCTAGCCGACGAGCCACACCCGGCGGGACGGCTCCAGTGATGGAGCCGTCCCGCCGGGGACCGCTTTCCCACTGGGCCGCGTCCGCGCGGCCACCAAGTATAGAGGCAGGCAGTGGACAACTACCTATCGATCTTCACGGAATACGACATCCCGGCCGCGTTCTGGGTCAACATCAAGCTGACTTTCTGGGCCGCCATCGGATCGCTCGTTCTGGGGACCTTCCTGGCCATGATGCGGATCTCGCCGGTCCCCAGCTTCCGCGCCATCGGCACCTCCTACGTCAACATCATCCGCAACACGCCGCTGACCATCATCATCCTGTTTGGCGTTCTTGCCCTCAACGGCCAGCTGGGCGTCAGTCTGGGCGGCGGCTTCCAGGAGAACTTCTTCCGTCTGGCTGTCATGGGACTCGCGGTCTACCACGCGGCATTCGTCTGCGAGGCCATCAGGTCCGGCGTGAACACCGTCCCGCTCGGGCAGGCCGAGGCCGCCCGCGCCATCGGGCTCGGATTCATGCCGGCGGCCCGCCTCGTGATCCTTCCGCAGGCGTTCCGGGGCGCCATCGTGCCGCTGGGCAACGTGCTGATCGCCCTGATCAAGAACTCCACGGTGGCCGCAGTCGGTTCCGTTGCCATCGAGGCGTCATCCGTCATGAAGACGATGATCGAGTTCCGGTCCGACATCGTCATCCCGATCTTCCTCACCTTCGCCGCCGGGTTCGTGATCATCGTGATCCCCGTCGGACTCCTGACCACCTGGCTCTCCAAGAAACTGGCGGTGTCCCGATGAGCGCATCGGTAATCTTCGACGCACCCGGGCCCAAGTCCCGCCGGACCATCCTCGCCATCAACATCGTTGGCGTGGCCGTCATCGCTGGTCTCCTCTGGTGGATCATCGCCGGCCTCGCCGCGAAGAACCAGATGCAGGCCTCGCAGTGGGACGACTTCCTGGAGGCAAGCACCTGGACCAACTACCTGCTGCCCGGCCTCGTCAACACCCTCAAGGCCGCCGCGCTGGGCATCGTCGGATCCGTGGTGTTCGGCCTGATCTTCGGCATGGGCCGGCTCTCGCACAACAAGCTGATCAACGGGATCAGCTCCGTGGTCGTGGAGTTCTTCCGCGCGGTGCCGGTGCTGCTGATGATCGTCTTCTTCAACGTCTTCTTCGCCCGCACCCTGCAGATCTCCAACGACAGCGCGCTGTGGGCCGTGGTCGCCGCACTGGTCTTCTACAACGGATCCGTGGTGGCCGAACTCGTCCGGTCCGGCGTGCACAACCTGCCCAAGGGCCAGCGCGAGGCGGGCATCGCGATCGGGCTCACCCGGCAGCAGTCGTTGCGCCTGATCGAGATCCCGCAGGCCCTGATCGCGATGCTGCCGGCCCTGATCGGGCAGTTCGTCGTGATCCTGAAGGACTCCGCGCTGGGCTACATCATCAGCTTCAACGAGCTGCTGTTCTTCGGTCGCACGTACTCGTCCCCGAACGGCAACGTCCTGCAAGCGCTGATAGTGGTGGCGGCCATCTTCATCCTCATCAACTTCTCGCTTTCGCGCCTGGCGGAGTTCGTCTCCAGCCGGCTCAGCAGCCGGGGGCCCGGCAAGGTCAAGTCAAAGGCCGAAGAACCCGTCGGCGTTCCGGCGGGCCTCCCACCGGCCGCCGGCGCGGCGACCGCGCCGAAGGACCCGGATGACCCGAGGGACAAGAAATAGACCGGACGTTCCGCGTTCGGGCCAACGAGGCAGCGGCGCCGCCACACACGTAACCATCACGGGGTGGCGGCGCCGCTTGCGTGTCAGGCGTCCTGCGTCAGGCGTCCTGCGTCAGGCGGTCAGCCAGCGCGTCAGCGCGGCCAGGCATTCGCGGACCGCGTCCGCCTCCACGTGCTCGTTGTCCGTGTGGGCCAGCAGCGCATCGCCCGGGCCGAAGTTCACGGCCGGGATGCCCAGTTCCGAGAAGCGAGCCACGTCCGTCCAGCCGTACTTGGGCAGGGGCACTGCTCCCACGGCCTCCACGAACGAGGCCGCCGCCGGGTGGCTCAGTCCCGGACGGGCACCGGGCGCGGCGTCGGTCCGCACCACGTCGAAGCCGTCCATCAGCCGGCGCACGTAGGTCTCGGCCTCATCGATGCCCTTGTCCGGCGCGAACCGGTAGTTGATCTCCACCTCGCAGTGGTCCGGGATCACGTTGCCGGCGATGCCTCCGGAGATCCGGACGGCGTTCAGCGATTCCCGGTACTGAAGCCCGTCGACGTCCACGGTCGCCGGCTCGTGCCCGGCCAGCCGGGCCAGAATGTCCGCCGCGCCGTGGATGGCGTTCCGACCCATCCACGCGCGGGCCGAATGCGCGGCGACGCCCCGGGTGGTCACGCGGAAGCGGGACGTTCCGTTGCAGCCGCCCTCGACGGTGCCGTTCGTGGGCTCCAGCAGGATCGCGAAGTCGGCCTCCAGCAGCTCCGGGCTGTTGCGCACCAGCCGCCCCAGACCGGACTTGCTGCCCTCGACTTCCTCATGGTCGTAGAACACGTACGTCACGTCCCGGTTGGGTGCGGCGAGGCCCGCGGCCAGCGCCAGCTGGACGGCGACGCCTCCCTTCATGTCCGTCGCGCCGCGCCCGAACAACGTCTCGCCGTCCCAGGCGGAGGGGACCGTCCCGCGGGCGCCCCCGGTGGTGGGCAGCGGCACGGTGTCCAGGTGCCCGGCCAACACGACGCGCTCGGGCAGGCCCAGGCGAGTGCGGGCGACGATCGCGTCGCCGTCACGGTGGACCTCCAGGTGCGCCAGGTCCCGGAGCGCGTACTCGACGAGATCGGCGACGGCGCGCTCGTTCCCGGAGACGGATTCGACGTCGATCAGGGCCGCCGTCAGGGCGGCGACGTCGCCGCGCGGGTCGAGGGCGGCAGGCTGCGGTGTGCGCGGGCGCGCGTGCTGGGCTGAAGTCACCCGTCCAGCGTAACCCCGCCACCGCGGCTAACATGGAGGCATGACTTCCGCAGATGCCCAGCCCGGTCTTGTCCAAAACCCCGCCGACTCCACCGTTCGCGTCGCGTCCGGATACGGCCTCGCCACCCGCGCGGCGGACGGTTCGGTCCTGGACGTGTGGTTCCCGGCCCCCTCCCTCGGCCCGCTCGAACGCGCTCCCCAGGTCTCCGGCGAACTGGCCGCGGTCGTGGCAGACGACGCCGACCGCGGAACCACACAGGAAGTGGTGGAGATCGAGGCCGACCTCGACGTCGCACCGGCCGACGCCGTCGACGCCTGGCTCCGCCTCCACCTGCTCTCGCACCGCCTCGTCGCCCCGAACGAACAGAACCTCGACGGCGTGTTCGGCCTGCTCTCAAACGTCGTCTGGACGAACTTCGGGCCGTGTTCGGTCGACGGGTTCGAGACCACCCGCCTGAAGCTCCGCCGCCGCGGCGCCGTCTCCGTGTACGGCGTGGACAAGTTCCCCCGCATGGTCGACTACGTCCTGCCGGCGGGGGTCCGCATCGCAGACGCCGACCGCGTCCGCCTGGGAGCGCACCTCGCAGCCGGGACCACGGTGATGCACGAGGGCTTCGTGAACTTCAACGCCGGAACGCTCGGCTCCTCGATGGTCGAGGGCCGCATCTCGGCCTCCGTGGTCGTCGGCGACGGCTCCGACGTCGGCGGCGGCGCCTCGATCATGGGGACGCTCTCCGGCGGCGGCAAGGAACGCATCGTGATCGGACAGCGCGTCCTGCTGGGCGCGAACTCCGGCGTCGGCATCTCCATCGGCGACGACTGCGTCGTGGAGGCCGGCCTGTACGTCACCGCGGGAACGCGCGTCCAGCTCGGGGACCGGACGGTCAAGGCGCTGGAGCTCTCCGGCGTGCCGAACCTGCTCTTCCGCCGCAACTCGTCCTCCGGCGCCGTCGAGGCCCTCCCCCGCCAGGGACAGACGGTGGAGCTGAACTCGGCGCTGCATGCCAACTGACCCCCACCGCCGGGTTCTAGCCCTCGGGGCGGAACGCGGCCGGACGCCGTCCCGCCGCGGGAGGTCCGGACAGCTGGCGCACCGCAGGCGACGGCGCGCCCGGTCGGTGATGGCGCTCCTGCTCGGCGTCGCCGTCGTCGGGGGCGGAATCTACATGGCCTACGCGTACCTCGAGGACGAGCAGACGCTGGTGCGCGAGCGCTGCGACGCCGTCGTCGGTTCCGACCGGCACGAGCTGGATCCGGAACAGGCGGGCAACGCGGCGCTGATCGCCGCGGTCTCCGTCCGGCGCGGGATGCCCGCCCGGGCGGCGACGATCGCGATCGCCACCGGGGTCCAGGAATCCAAGCTGCGCAACATCGACTACGGCGACACCGCCGGCCCCGATTCGCGCGGCCTCTTCCAGCAGCGCCCGTCGCAGGGCTGGGGGACGCAGGCGCAGGTCATGGATCCGCTCTACGCCGCGAACCGGTTCTACGAGGAGCTGGACACGTTCGACTACGTGGACATGCCGGTGACCGAGGCCGCCCAGAAGGTCCAGCGAAGCGCCTACCCGGATGCCTATGCCGACCACGAGCCGGAAGGGCGCGCCTACGCGTCGGCGCTCACCGGCCAGTCCCCCGCCGCCCTGAACTGCGTGCTGCGCAAGGCGACGGCGTCCGGAGACCCGCAGGAGGTGGCCGATGCCGCGGAGGCCGCGTTCGGCGGCCTCTCCGCCACCGTCGAGGGCCGCACCGTAGCCTTCGAGGCGCGTGGCACGCGGGGGTGGGCCGTTGCCCAGTGGGCGGTGGCCAACGCCGCGGCGCAGCAAACCACGTCCGTGGGACACGCGGGACTTCTCTGGAACCGCGCCGAGGATGGCTGGGTTCCGGCGTCCACCACGGATGGCCGCGTCGTCGTCACCGTCGCCGCCGCCGAGGGCGAGGGATAGCCGGGCGCGCTCAGGGCTCAGGGCTGCAGCATGCCGACGATCGGCTGGAGGTAGCTGCGGAACAGTTCCTCGTGCCGCGGCAGTTCCTGGCTCATGATCACGGTCCGCGGCTCCACGAACCACGCGCGGGGCTCGGCCAGCGGCAGCTCGACCAGGTTGAGGCTGATCGAGGCGGCCGGGAGGTCCGATTCGAGTTCGCGGTCCTGGACCAACCGCTCCAGCGCGGCCCTGCGCCCGGAGGCCGTGTGCTCACGGGAGACCTCTCCGTATTCCAGAAGCCGCGCCTCCACCCAGCTGAACGCGGCGCCGTAGTGGGCGCGCATCAGCCGCTGCAGGGTCGGCGAGTCGTCGAACGCCGGAAAGCGCGGCGGATCCAGCAGGGCGTCCAGTCCCGGGCGCGGGTGTCCAGCGGGACCGCCATCGTGCTCCTGGAGATCGTGCCGCAGCAACCGGCGCCACCACTGCTGCCACTCCTGCCGCAACTCCGCGGCCCCGTGCCGGGGCACCTCGGGCGCGGCGACGGGACGCACCGGGGGCGACAACGGACAGAGCATCGGCTGATCGGCATGGGGGATCCCCGCCAGGTCGCGGAAGTACAGGGCAAGGAGGACCTGTTCGTGCGTGTCCGCGGACACCCGCCAACCGTCACCGGATCGTTCGTACATCCACGGCCTTCCTCGTGAAGGTTTCCCCCACCAGAGTAAACCCGTTTGGCCCCGCGGGCACCGAAAACCGCGTTTTGCCCCTGAACGCCAACGACGACGGCGGCGGCCGGCCCGCTGGGAGCCGGCCGCCGCCGTCGTTCGTTGTTCCGCCGCGCTAGTTGCCCGGGTAGGTGCGCTCGCCCTCGCCGATGTAGAGCTGGCGCGGACGGCCGATCTTCAGCTGCGGATCCTGGATCATCTCGCGCCACTGCGCGATCCAACCCGGCAGGCGGCCGATCGCGAACAGCACCGTGAACATCTTCTCCGGGAAGCCCATGGCCTTGTAGATCAGGCCCGTGTAGAAGTCGACGTTCGGGTACAGCTTGCGCTCGATGAAGTAGTCGTCCGCCAGCGCGCGCTCCTCGAGCCGCATCGCGATGTCCAGAAGCTCGTCGTTGCCGCCAAGCTTGCCCAGGATGTCGTGGGCCGTCGCCTTGATGATCTTGGCGCGCGGGTCGTAGTTCTTGTAGACGCGGTGTCCGAAGCCCATGAGCCGGACGCCGTCCTCCTTGTTCTTGACCTTCTCCATGTAGTCCTCGGGCTTGATGCCGTCGGCCTGGATCTGGCGCAGCATCTTCAGCACGGCCTCGTTGGCGCCGCCGTGGGCCGGGCCGAACAGGGCGTTGATGCCGGCGGAGACGGACGCGAACATGTTCGCGTTGGAGGAGCCGACCAGTCGGACGGTGGACGTCGAACAGTTCTGTTCGTGGTCCGCGTGGAGGATCAGGAGCTGGTCCAGCGCCTTCACCAGATCTGGGTCGAGGTCGTACGGCTCGGCGGCGAGGCCGAAGCTCAGGCGCATGAAGTTCTCCACGAGGTTCATGGAGTTGTCCGGGTAGAGCAGCGCCTGGCCGATCGACTTCTTGTGCGCGTAGGCCGCGATGACGGGCATCTTCGCGAGCAGGCGGATGGTGGAGAGCTCCACCTGCTCCTCGTTGAACGGATCCAGCGAGTCCTGATACCAGGTGGACAGGGCGGACACGGCCGAGGAGAGCACCGGCATCGGGTGCGCGTCGCGCGGGAAACCGCCGAAGAAGCCCTTGAGCTCTTCATGCAGGAGCGTGTGGCGGCGGATCTTCTGGTCGAACTCCTCCAGCTCCGTATTCGAGGGAAGGTTCCCGTAGATGAGCAGGTAGGAGGTCTCCAGGAAGGTGGACTTCTGGGCCAGCTGCTCGATCGGGTAGCCGCGGTAGCGCAGGATGCCGGCGTCACCGTCGATGTAGGTGATGGCGGACTTCGTGGCCGCGGTGTTCATGAAGCCGGGGTCGTACGTGACGGCGCCGGTCGACTTGAGGAGCTTCGCAACGTCGAAGCCATTGTTGCCCTCAACGGCGGGGACAACAGGGAGCTCGAGCTCCGCACCCGCAAACGCTAAGCGGGCAGAATTCTGATCCGTCATGGCTTTTCCTCACCGGAGTACAGATGGTTCCAAAGGGCATTAATCACGGCTCACGCTACCGGCAACCCGGCGCCGACAACTAATCCGGCGGTCACGTTTCGGCCACGCTAGCCCGCATGCAGGCGATGGACGGCGGCATCGATGCGCTCGTCGGCGGCCGTGAGCGCCACCCGAACGTAACCTTCGCCGGCCGTGCCGTAGAAGCTGCCCGGGCCCACCACGATTCCCAGGTCGGCAAGGCGTCCGACCGTGTCCCACGTGTCCTCGCCCGCCGTGGCCCACAGGTACAGCCCGGCCTCCGAGTGCTCGATCCGCAGCCCGAACGCGCCCAAAGCCGGGATCAGGCGCTCTCGGCGTCCGCGGTAGAGGTCCTTCTGCGCGGCCACGTGCGCGTCGTCGCCCAGGGCCACGCGCATGGCCTCCTGGACGGGGTGCGGCACGATCATGCCGGCGTGCTTGCGGTTGTTGATCAGCGTTGGCATCAGCTCGGGGGCGCCCGCAACGAACGCGGCGCGGTATCCCGCGACATTGGACTGCTTGGAGAGCGAATAGACGGAAAGCAGGGACGAATGGTCCCCGCCGCTGACGCGCGGGTCCAGGACACCGGGAACACCGGCCTCCCAACGGTCCCAGCCCAGCTCCGCGTAGCACTCGTCGGAGGCGACGACGGCGCCCAGCGATCGGGCGTCGCGCACCAGTTCGGCCAGTTCGTCGACATCGCGGACGATTCCGGTCGGGTTGCCGGGCGAGTTCACCCACACCAGGCGCACGCGCGCCCGGACGTCGGCGGGGAGGTCGGACAGTCGGTCCGCGGCGACCGCCTCGGCGCCGGCGAGCCTGGCGCCGATGTCGTACGTCGGGTACGCGACCTCGGGACGCACGACGACGTCTCCCGGGCCAACGCCGAGCAGCAGAGGCAACCACGCCACCAGTTCCTTGGATCCGACTGTGGGCATGATGTTCGCCGGGTCGATCCCGGGCGTGCCGCGGCGTCGCGCGTACCAGTCGGAGATCGCGCGCCGCAGCGACTCGGTGCCGTGGGTCGTCGGGTAGCCGGGGGCGTCGGCGGCGGCGCGCAGCGCGTCCTGGACGATGCGCGGGGTCGGGTCCACCGGCGTGCCGATCGAGAGGTTGACCGCTCCGCCGTCGTGCCGTGCGGCCGTAGCCAGGTACGGGGCGAGCGAATCCCAGGGGTAGTCGGGGAGCTTCAGCATCTCCGGTGCGCGGCGACCGCCGCTAGCCCTGGTTCTGCGGCGGAAGGACGGAAATGATCGGGTGGTCGGTGCCCGTGTTGCCGAGCTTGGCGGCGCCGCCGGGCGATCCGATCTCGTCGAAGAACTCGACGTTGGCCTTGTAGTACTCCGCCCACTGCTCTGGGGTGTCGTCCTCGTAGTAGATGGCCTCGACGGGGCACACCGGCTCGCACGCACCGCAGTCGACGCACTCGTCCGGGTGGATGTACAGCGAGCGCTCGCCCTCGTAGATGCAGTCGACGGGACACTCCTCGATGCAGGCCTTGTCCTTAACGTCGACGCACGGCTGGGCGATGATGTAGGTCACGGTACCCGAGGCCTTCCTATGGAGTGGGATGTTCCGGTGCGGCGGTCAGCGTTCGACCACGTACCCCCAGCTTAGTACGCCCGTGCGCCCGCCCGCTCTCAGGTGTCGTCACGGACCGCTACGATCGGGTCATGCCGATCGACTTCTTCGACACACTTTCCCCCGGCGACCGGATCGTCGTACGCTACCGCCTCGAAGGCCCCCGCGGCGCGATGTCGAGCGACGCCCTGGGAACGTTCGTCGGGGTGCGCGCGGCGGCCACCGAAGCCGACGCCGCGGGCGAGACGGCAGGCGACGCCGTCGTCGTGCGGACCAGGTCCGGCGACGTGCCGGTGCCGCGCAGCGCTGTCACGCACGCCAAGCTCGTCCCCCCTGCCCCCGAACGACGGCGCCCCCGCGCGTAGCCGGCGTCCTAGCTGCGGCCGTCCGGGCCGCGGGCGTCGCGCTCGACCGATTCGGGCAGGGTGCGCATGCGCGGCAGCGGCGAGAAGAGCAACGGCAGGACGGCCGCGGCGCAGCCGACCACGCCGACCCACAGGGCCGTGACGAGGCCCGTCCATTCGCCGAGAACCCCCGCGAGCAGCGCCGCGAACGGCATGACGCCCCAGACCAGGAAGCGGATCGATGCGTTCATCCTCCCCAGCAGGCGGGGCGGGCAGATGCGCTGGCGCATGCTCACCTGGATGATGTTGTAGATCAGCACCCCGACCGTGAGCACGAACATCGACGCCGCAAGGACGAGGAAGGCGGCGACCTTGCCCTCGACCATCGTGGACAGCGGGAAGCCCGCCATCCCGACCGCTGTGAGGAGGCAGCTGACGGGCAGGGACGTTCCCTCGCCGATCCACTTCGCCACCTGCGGGGTCACCGAGGCCGCGATCAGCCCGCCCACGGCGCCCACGGAGTAGATCAGGCCGAGCTGCACGGTGTCGAGTCCGAGGGTGCGCAGGACCAGGATCGGAAGGAGCGTGAAAACGATGGTGCTGAAGAAGTTCGTGATCGCGGTCGTCAGGGCGATCCTGCCGATCAGCGGATGGCGCACCACGTACGCCAGTCCCTCCCGGATTTCGTCGGCCAGGTTGCGGGTCGCCGTCTCCGGGGCGGGTTTTTCGTTGTCGCGCACCCGCCAGAGGCACAGCGCCGAGATCAGATAACCGATCGCTTCGCCGATGAAGAGCACCGGCGCCGAGATGACGACCAGCAGCCCTCCCCCGAGCGCCGGCCCGGCCAGCCGCGACACCTGCCCCGTGGTCTCCAGCTTGGCGTTCGCCTCGGAGATCTGGTCGCGCGCCACCAGCGCCGGAATGTAGGACTGGTAGGACACGTCGAAGAACACGTTGGCCACGCCGATGGCCGCCGCGATCACCCAGAGGTGCCACATCTCCATCACGCCGGAGAACCACAGCGCCGGGATGGCAAGCATGGCCACCACGCGGGCCAGGTCCGCCCGGATCATGATGCGGCGCTTGAACCATCGGTCCACCCACGCCCCGACCGGCAGTCCCACGAGGAGGAACGCGGCGGTGTTGGCGGCGTTGAGCACGCCCACTTCCCACTCGGTGGCATGCAGGAGGGACACCGCCAGGACGGGCAAGGCGACGGCGCCGAGCTGGGCCCCGAGCTGGCTGAGCGTCTGCCCGAGCCAGAAAACCAGGAAGTTGCCATCACGCAGAAGGGGCTTCACCGGTTGGCTCACAGCTTCGTGAAAGTCGGTGGGACCGCCCCCAGCGGATCCCCCCGTCCCATCCGGCGCCGGCTGAGACTGGTGCCTAGAGGAGGTCATACGAACCTTGCTATGCGATTTGAGGAAGTCAATCAGTGCGGATATTTACCGTATGCTGAACATATGGCAACCGACGAGGAGCTGCAAGCACGAGCACGGGCCCTGAGTTCCCCCATCAGGCTACGAATCCTACGCCTTTGCCTGCATAAATCTAGGACCAACAAGGAAATCGCCGATCTGCTGGACATCAATCCGGCCACCTCGCTGCACCATGTTCGAACGCTGCTGGCCACCGGATTCCTCGAGGCCGAGGCCGCCCGCCGCGGCAACCGCGGGGCCAAGGAAGTCCCCTACCGCAGCACGCGAATGTCCTGGGGCACCAAGCTCCCGGACGCGGCCCCCGTGCTGGTGGAGACGTTCCTGCAGGAGATCGACGGCCTCTCTCCCAACGAAATCCAGGTGCTACGCGTCGGGCTGAAACTCACCGAGGAAGACCAGCGCGAGATGCTGGATCGCATCCGCGAGATCGTCTCCGACTACGCCCTGCGCACCGTCGGCGATGACGGCGTGGCCACTTCCCTGTTCCTTGCGCACCACCTGGACCAGACCGCGAATTAGCGCTCCCGCCCCCTCAAAAAACGCACCCCCCCCGAAGTGGACATTACCGCCGGTTATTCCGGTAGGTAATGTCCACTTCGGGGGGTGGGGGTGCTGGTTGGGGGGCTAGTGTTTGCTCATGGCCCGGGCGCAGACCAGCAGTGCGAGGACGGTCGCCGCGACGATGCCGTACATCCACACGACTCCGGCAAGGGCCGGGCCCGGGAGCGCCTCGTGGTTGGCCCACGAGAGGATGAGCCGATTCCGCTCGTCCAGGGACACCCACGCGACCAGCGCGTAGGCCGCGATGCCGGCCAGGGCCGCGGCCCAGACACGTTCGGCGTAGATACCGGCGGCCGTGAACAGACTCCCCGCGAAGACAAGCGCCAGCAGCGCACCCCACGGAAGGGGCGTGTCGCCGGCGTAGTGCAATTGCGCGTGCAGGAGGGTCCCGACGACCGCCGCCAGCCCGCCCGCCACCAGGGCGGCGATGACGGCTGTGGCGGTCGCCAGGGAACCCGTGCGTGCCTCGCTAGGAGCGGGCACGTGCGCGCTGCGACTTCTGGCGCTCGCTCACGTTCAGGATCAGCTTGCGGATCCGGATGGCCTCCGGAGTGACCTCCACGCACTCGTCCTCGCGGGCGAACTCGAGCGACTCCTCCAGCGTCAGCTGGCGCGGCGGGGTGAGGTTCTCGAAGGAGTCCGAGGAGGCCGCGCGCATGTTGGTGAGCTTCTTTTCCTTCGTGATGTTCACGTCCATGTCGTCGGCGCGCGAGTTCTCGCCGACGATCATGCCCTCGTAGACCTCGGAGGTCGGCTGGACGAAGAACGAGCCGCGCTCCTGCAGGTTGATCATGGCGAACGGGGTGACTACGCCGGCCCGGTCGGCGATCATCGAACCGTTGGTGCGGTACTCGATGTCACCGGCCCACGGCTCGTAGCCCTCCGCGATCGAGGCGGCGATGCCGGCGCCGCGGGTGTCCGTCAGGAACCGGGTGCGGAAACCGATCAGGCCGCGGGCCGGGACGATGAACTCCATGCGGACCCAGCCGGTGCCGTGGTTGGACATGTTGGTCATGCGGCCCTTGCGAGCGGCCAGCAGCTGCGTGACGGCGCCGAGGTATTCCTCGGGCACGTCGATGGTCATGTGCTCCATCGGCTCGTGCAGCTTGCCGTCGACGGTCTTGGTGACGACCTGCGGCTTGCCGACGGTGAGCTCGAAGCCCTCGCGGCGCATCTGCTCCACCAGGATGGCGAGCGCGAGTTCGCCACGGCCCTGGACCTCCCAGGCGTCGGGACGCTCGGTCGGGAGGACCTTGAGCGAGACGTTGCCGACGAGCTCCTTGTCGAGGCGGTCCTTGACCTGTCGGGCGGTGACCTTGGCGCCCTTGACGCGGCCGGCCAGCGGGGACGTGTTGATGCCGATGGTCATGGAGATCGCGGGATCGTCCACGGTGATCAGCGGGAGCGGCTTCGGGTTGTCGAGGTCGGTGAGCGTCTCGCCGATCATGATGTCCTCGATGCCGGCGACGGCGACGATCTCGCCGGGTCCGGCCGATTCGGCCGGAACGCGGGTCAGGCCCTTGGTGGCCAGCAGTTCGGTGATCTTGACCGTCTTGAGCTGGCCGTCCTGGCGGGCCCAAGCGACCTGCTGGCCCTTGCGGAGGGTGCCGTTGAAAATACGCAGGAGTGCGAGGCGGCCCAGGAACGGGGACGCGTCAAGGTTGGTGACGTGCGCCTGGAGGACTTCCTCCGGGTTGTAGGACGGCGCCGGCACGTGCTCCATGATGGCGGCGAACAGCGGCTCGAGGTCCTCGGAGTCCGGCAGCGTCCCGTCCTCGGGCTTGTTGGTGGACGCGCGGCCGGCCTTGCCGGAGGCGTACACCACGGGGACATTCAGCACGGAGTCCAGGTCCAGGTCCGGCACCTCGTCGGAGAGGTCGGAGGCCAGGCCGAGCAGCAGGTCCATGGAGTCGGAGACGACCCCGTCGATGCGCGCGTCGGGGCGGTCGGTCTTGTTGACGACCAGGATGACGGGCAGCTTGGCCGTGAGCGCCTTGCGCAGCACGAAGCGGGTCTGTGGCAGCGGACCCTCGGACGCGTCGACGAGGAGGACGACGCCGTCGACCATGGACAGGCCGCGCTCGACCTCGCCACCGAAGTCGGCGTGGCCCGGGGTGTCGATGACGCTGATGGTGACGTCCTTGCCCTGGGCCGACGGGCCCTGGTAGAACACCGTGGTGTTCTTCGCGAGGATGGTGATGCCCTTTTCGCGCTCCAGCTCGCCGGAGTCCATGACGCGGTCTTCGGTCTCTCCGTGGGACGAGAAGGCGCCCGTCTGCCCCAGCATGGCATCCACCAGCGTGGTCTTGCCATGGTCGACGTGGGCGACGATGGCTACGTTGCGCAGGTCGTCGCGACGTGCGGTGTTGTTTGCCGAGGTGAAATCTGACATGCGTTCTCAGGCTCGCTTCATTTGGGGTTTGGGGTCAGTGCGGTGGGGCCACGGCTGACCCAATCAACCATTCTAACCGCTGGGAAAAATCAACCCAAACCAGAGGGCGCGCCGCCATGGCGCGGCGCCGGATTCAGCGGCACATTTGTCCGATGCCACGTGCGACCCGCTTGCGGTGGAGGCCCAGATTCGGCAGCCGGGGGGGGTAGCTGGTTAGGCGACGTCCTCATCGAGCCGGATGAGCGCATGCCGGGCGTCGCGCCGTTCGCGCTGCTCCCCCGGTTCGGGCACGGGAGCGGCCGCCAGCAGGCGTCTCGTGTAGTCCGCCTGCGGATGGTGCAGCACATCCTTCGTGCGCCCCATCTCGACGGTCTTTCCGTCCTTCATCACGACGACGGAGTGCGAGAGCATGTCCACGACGGCAAGGTCGTGGCTGACGAAAAGGCACGCGAACTCGTAGCGCTGCTGAAGTTCCGCCAGCATTTCCAGAACGGCGGCCTGCACGGAGACGTCCAGGGCGGATGTCGGCTCGTCTGCGATCAGGAGTTCGGGATCCAGTGTCAGCGCCCTCGCGATCGAGATCCGCTGCCGTTGCCCGCCCGACAGTTCGTGCGGGTATCTGTTGATCACTGACCTCGGGAGGCGGACCGCGTCCAAGAGCTCGTACGCCCGAGCCAATCGCGCTTTCCTGTCTCCCGCCTTGTGGATAACCATCGGTTCGGTGATGCAATCGCCAATGGGGAAACGGGGGTTGAGCGACGCGGCGGGATCCTGAAAGACCACGCCGATCTTCGAGCGCACTTGCCTGGCTTCCCTGGTCGAGATCTTCGCGAGGTCGACTCCCTTGACGGCCAGTTTACCGGCTGCGACGGGGATGAGTCCCAGCACGGCCTTGGCAACCGTCGATTTGCCCGAACCGGACTCGCCGACGATCCCCAGGATCTCGTTGGAAGCGAGTTCGAAGGACACGCCGTCGACGGCACGGAACTGCTTTCCACGCATGTCGTACTCGAGGACCAGGTCTTTCGCCTCGAGCACCAGCCGGCGCTCCGGAGCCGGGGGGAGGGCGTGAAGCGCTTCGTCACCGGCGAGTACGTCAACATGGCTGAGGCGGGGAACGGACTCGAGAAGCTTCTGCGTATAGGGGTGCTGCGGGCGGTTCAGCACGTCCGAGACGGTTCCAGTCTCGACCAACTCGCCCCGGAACATGACAGCGACGCGGTCGGCCAGGTCGGCGACGACACCCATGTTGTGCGTGATGAGGAGGATGCCGGTATCCAGCTTGTCCTTGAGGTCACGCAACAAGTCGAGGATTTCCGCCTGCACGGTCACGTCCAGTGCCGTGGTGGGCTCGTCGGCAATGATGACCTTTGGCCCGCAGGATATGGCCATGGCGATGACGATGCGTTGCCGCTGCCCGCCCGAGAACTGGTGCGGGTACTGGCGGATCCGCTTCTCGGCGTTCGGGATTCCCACGAGCTTGAGCAGTTCGAGTGCCCGCTGCGCGGCTTCCTTGCCGTAGGCAAGGCCGTGGAGTTCCAGCGCCTCGGTCAGCTGGCGCTCGATAGTCAAGACGGGGTTCAACGCGGTCATGGGCTCCTGGAAGACCATGGCGATGTCCGTGGCACGCAGCTTGCGGATCTTGTTCTGATCCATGCCAACAACGTTCACGCCCCCGACCTCGGCCATGCCCGTGATCCGAGCGTTGCCGGGCAGCAGGCCCATGGCGGCCGTCGATGTGACGGACTTGCCCGAACCCGATTCGCCGACAAGCGCCACCACCTCGCCGGGACGTACTTCCAGCGACAGCCCCTTGACTGCATGGACATCCGCGAATTCCGTCTCGAAGACGACGTTCAGGTCTTTGAAACTGAGGACGGGCGCCTGGTCCAGGCGTACGTCGGTTGAGGCGCTCATTTCTTGACCGCTCCCTTCTTTTGCCGCCGAACGGACTTGGTTTGCCTTGGGTCGAACGCATCGCGCAGCCCGTCGCCGAGGAAGTTCACGCTGAGGGCGATGGCCAGGATGATCATGCCGGGCCACCAGAAGAGCCAGGGCCGGTTGGTGAAGGCGTTCTGGTATTGGCTGATGAGCAAACCCAGCGACGAATCGGGTGCCTTGACGCCGAACCCGAGGTAGCTGAGGGCGGTTTCCAACAGGATGGCTCCGGCGATGGCGAAGGTGGCGTTCACGACGATCACGCCGATCGTGTTCGGCAAAAGGTGTCTGATGATGATGCGGCCGGTCTTCGCACCCATGGCTTGGGCAGCCGCGACAAACTCCCTCTCCCTGAGCGACAGGACCTCTCCCCGCACCAAACGCGCGAGTCCCGTCCACGTGACCAAGCCGAGCACCAGGGCCAGCGTGACGGTGGAATTGCCGGAACGGCTGGCGAACTGGCCGAGAACGGCGGCCAACACCAGCAACGGAATGACGATAAAGAGATCGGTGATGCGCATGAGAATCGAATCGACCCATCCACGGAAGTACCCGGCGACCGCTCCCACCAGAGCGCCTATCACGGTGGCAACGATTCCGACGATGATGGCGATGATGATCGATTGCTGCGTTCCACGCATGACCAGGGCGAAATAGTCCTTGCCGGTGCTGTCCTGCCCGAAGGGGTTTTCGCCCCAGCGGATGCCGTCTCCCCCAAGTATTGAGGGGACCAGGGAGAGGGTGGGACGCCCGCCATCGACCACCGTGCCGGCGAGGATGTAGCTTTTGTCCCACCAACCCGGAACGCCGCCGAAACCGATGGACGTGAACGCCATGATGGCGATGAAGACCAAGGTCACCGCTGAAACCATTGCTGCCTTGTGGGCAAGGAATCGGCGCCGAACCAACTGCCCCTGGCTCAGGGAAACGTCGGTCTTGCGCAGCAGTGCCGCGTCCTCGGCGTCGGCAAGGGAAACGATGTCGACGTCGGTTGGCTCCTTGTTGACCGTCATGCCGTTGCCTTCCTCGTCGTGGTTTCTGCAGTTTCGATACTCATACCCTGATCCTCGGATCCAAGATTGCGTAGAAGATGTCGGCGAGCATGTTGAACAACACCGCCGCCGTACCAGTCACAAGGAAGAAGGCCATGACTGGCGCCGGATCCACCTGGGTGAGACCCGTGCGGAAAAGTTCGCCCATACCCTTCCACCCGAAGACCGACTCGGTGATCACAGCGCCGCCGATCAGGCCCGCGAAGTCGAACGCGGCGATGGTGGCGATGGGGATCATGGCGTTGCGGAACGCATGGCGAAAGATCACCGTTCGCTCGGAGAGCCCCTTCGAGCGTGCCGTTCGGATGTAGTCCTGCTGGCCGACCTCTAGCATCGAGGATCTCGTGTACCTGCTGTAGCTGGCGAGGGAAATGATGGCTAGGAGGATGGTGGGAAGCAGCAGCTGTGCGCCCTTGTCCAGGAAGTCCTCCCAGAACGTCCCGGCGAAGTTCGGGGTCTGCGAACCGATCGTTGCGATCGGCCGGGGCTTGATGGCGAGGAATCCGGGCCATGCCCGGAAAATGTGATCCACCGTCGTGAAGGTAGCAGCCACCAGCCCGGTGGCCACGCTGACGCCGATGGCCTGTGTCCGGAGCCATCCCCCCATGAAGTGACCCAGCAAGGCCGGAAGAGCGACAGCAAGGGCGCCGCCTCCCGCGAGGATCCACACATTCGGTTCCTCCAGGAGGCCGAAGGTCACGAAGTAGAGGATCGCGCCCAGCGCAGCAGTGGCCAGTGCGGGATAGAGGACTTTCGTGTTCCGCAGTCCGACGCTCATTGCCGTACCGGACAGTGCCACGCCGAGCGTGAGCAACATGACCGCACCGAATCCCAGCTGCGGAAACCGGAAGAAGTTCAACCACGTCAGGTAGGGAATGACGAGGGCGACGAAACCCGCGGAGACCAGGAAAGTGACAATCCGCCGGGTCCGGTTTCCCGCTAGGAAGACCTGCATCAGGAAGCCGACCACCACCGCAATCACCACGATCTGGGGAACGCTGAATTGAGGTTCCCTGATCCAGTCGTTGTAGCCGATGGCCATGTACTCCTTGAGAAGCACGGCGGCCCAGAACACGGGCAGGGAGAAGAAGAGAAATGTGAGAAACGTGACGCCGTAATCCAAACCGGAATACTGACGCACCGCGGTCAGCACGCCGATGGCGATCCCAAGCACCGCCGCGAGCACTGTCGCCAGCAGGACCAGCCGCAGGGTCGACCCGGCCGCAAGCGCGAGCAGATCGACAACTTCGATGCCCTGCCGGTTGGTTCCGAGGTCGCACTCCAGCTTGAAACATTGGCCGACGCCGACGAGCCAGGTCCAGTACCGCTGATACCACGGCTGGTCGAGGTTCATGAATTCGCTGCGTTGCCGCATCAGGTTCTCGCGGTTTTCCGCGTTGCTTTCCCTGAGCTCAGCGAGTGGGTCGCCGGAGTTTACCACTAGGACATAGAGCAAAAGCGAGGCCGCGAACAGGATCCCTATCGACGCGGCGAGCCTTCGCAGAATGAATCTCAACACTGCAAGAAACTACCTTTCCTAACCCGGGTGCACGGCGCCTGTGGGCGGCGTGCAGGTGGGGCCTGACGCTGGTTGCGCCAGACCCCACGAGTGCGCTGTTGCCGTTAGAGAGTTACTCGGCGCGAACCCACTGTTCCGCGTTCCAGACAATCCCACCCTGAGCGGCGGTGTCACGGACGTTCAAGACGTCCGCAGCGGATGCTCCAAGACCCGGGTGAGCGAACACGGGGATGCCAAACAGGTCATCCCAGAGCAGCTTCTCGATGTTCTTGGTCTCCTCTAGGTGAACCTCGGTGTCCAGCGAGGTCGCCAGACGCTGCCAGGCGGCGTCGACTTCCTCGTTGGAGTACTGACCGTAGTTCTGCGGCTTGCCCGTGGCGTAGATGTTCTGGCCCGAGGTGATCTGGCCGGAACCTGCCCAGGCGAAGAGTGCCACTTCGAAGTCACCGCGCTCCAGACTTCCGCCGGGTGCGAAGAACTTGGCGTCTCCGCCGTCGACGATCTCAAAGCCGGCCTGGTCGCATGAGGACTTGATCATGGCGACCTGCTCTGTACGGCGCGGGTTGGGAGAGGAGTAGCCGATCCGGACCTTCTTGCCGGTGGCGCCCTCCTCATCGACGATGGCCTTGGCACCTTCGATGTCGACTTCGTCGTACTGGCCCGAATAGGCCTCCCCGACGATCTCGTCGTACTTCTCCTGGAAAGTGAACACCTCGCGGGCGTTCATAACCTCGGCCTCGGGGTTCAGCGGTTTGATGAGGTTGTCGACGATCTGCTGGCGAGGAACACACATGGCGAAGGCCTTGCGCAGTTCCAGGTTGTCGGCGAAGAGCGCACCGTCACCGAAGTTGAAGTCGAGGTGCTCCCACGTCAGCGAGTCACCGGTGTGGACCTGGACGTTTTCCTCCCCCAGTCCCTCCAACTGGGCCAGCGTGTCCACCGTTGCCTGCGGTTCAATGACGTCGATGTCGCCGTTCTGCAGGGCCTGGACCATGGTGTCCGGCGCGGTGAACCGAATCACCAGTTCCTTGGTTGCCGCCGGGGTGCCGTAGTAGTTCTCGTTGGCGACAAGTGTCACCGACTGGCCGGGCTCCCACGAAGACAGCTTGTAGGGGCCGTTGACCGGGATGAGTTCCTCGTCCGGCAGGGTTCCGGGGCTGGTGGTCCAACCCGTGTTCCAGAATTCGGCCGCCTTTTCCAGCTTGGCCGAATCGCCTGCGCGGGCGGCTTCGACGAATTCCTCGACCGAGAGTCCACCCTGTTCGGCAACGACGTGTGCCGGCTGTGCCATCAGGACCTTGATCGCGTAGTCCGGCTCCGGGTTCGCGTAGGTGAGGGTGAATTCCTTGCCCATCGGATCACCCTCGGGCCCCTTCGGTACCGTGTCGCCCAGGTCCTGGGAGACGGAGTTGAAGAGCGGGGTATCCCCCTTGGCCAGGTTGACGTTCTGCGTGGCCCACGCGAGCACCGCATCGGCCACGGTGATGTCCGTCCCGTCGGACCATTTGGCCTCCGGGTTGATCGTGTACTTGACGGTCATGGGATCTTCGCTGACCACCTCGTAGGTGCCGAGGTCCTCGTTCGGGTAGATCGCGCCATCGGTGCCGAAGTAGGAGAAGCCCACGAGCATGCGGTCGACAACGGCCGAGTTGTACGTGCTGTAGCTTTCCGGCGTCAACCCGTTGTAGCTGATGAAGTCCTCCGCACCAACCGAGTAACTGATCGATCCGTCCTTGGTCTCGATGTCACCGAGATCCGCCAGACCGGTGTTGGTCGGCTCAACGGTGAATTTGCCGGTCGATTCGCTCGAGGGCGACGCGTCCGTGTTGCCCTCGCCGCCTGGTGCACACGCACTGAGAACCAGCCCGAGGGCGGCGCCTACGGCAACAGCCTTGGAAATACGCTTCAAACGCATTCCGCCTCCTTGTTTTTAGGTGTGTTTTCAAGCCAAGCTCTGCACTTGCCCCCGACGTCCCCGCTAAACGTGGCGCGTCTCACAAGCAGAAACTTTAGACCGGCCCCGCGGTTTTGGATATAAAAATCTCGTTTCAGAATGCGATGTTATGGAGTCGCAACTTTTGGCCCGTCGCGTCACTTTCACCCCTCTGCAGCCGCGGACTGGCGCGGATCCCCGGGAAATCAAGGATTTGCTTCACATTGGGTTTTACCAATTAGTTCCCCCCGGGCGGGGAAGCATTTGGCCGAAAATAGTAAAAATTGTGGAACCGATCGGGCGTGTCACGGCTTCGATGGGCGAGCCGCCGATCCACTATTATCGGCGTCCGTCGCGACGGTCTCGAGTCGCGCTCGGTAGCGCGCCCACCAACCGGCCCCTTGCTCCGGGAGATTGCTGACGCCGTCGCGCAGGCCAGCGGCGCCGTCCAGGGATTCGCGCACGACGTCGGCGTGCCCGGCATGGCGCGCGGTCTCGGCGATCATGTGGATCAGCACCGTGTGCAGCGTGACCGCGCCCCGCTCGCCCCACCACGGCACGTGCCCGACGTGTTCGAGATCCACATCGTTGATGGTCTCGTCGGCGAAGGCCCAAGCACGGCGGTAGAAGGCGACGATGTCCGCCGAGGCCTCCTCCGCCGTTGCCCACATGTCGGCGTTGTCCTCGGCGGCGTCGCCGACCCAGTGGATGGTTTCGGGGACGGGGCGTCCAAACACCTCGCCGAAGTAGCCGAACTCGACCGCGCCGAGATGCTTGACAAGCCCGAGCAGATTGGTCCCCGTGGAGGTCGCGGGCCCGCGCATCTCCCGCTCCCCCAGCCCATCGAGCTTCCAGATCAGGGCATCGCGCTGGCTCTGCAGGTACCTGTGCAACGTGTCCTTGGCAGTCTCCATGGAGGTCAGACTATGCCTACCGCCTACGCGTCGCCGCGCCCGCTGGACGGCCCCGCACGACTTCACGGTCAGCCGCGCGTCCGACGTTTCCCACGTCGTCGCATGGGTACATCGCATCCTCGAGGAGGAACGCGACATCGTCGCCGAATCCCCTCCCCCCGCGGCCACCGAATTCGGGCAGTCGGATTCAAGCTGTCCGAGGGCATGGAGATTCCCGAGGAGTTGGCGTCGCGCTTCAAGTTCGCGCGCCAGAAGTCGAAGCTGGCCGGGGTCACCGTGGTTCGTACCTCGTCATCAAAGGCGAGTACTGACCTTCCGCTCACGACAGGTCAAGACTTGACTTCCTATTGACGACAAGGAGGTCATGCGGGAGTGAGGTGACGCACATCACCCATGGGGGCGTCAGTACAGGGGGCGGTAGCCATGTCGTCACATCTTCGGAACAGCGCCCCTCATGGCATCACCCGGGGCCGGACGGCAATGTGTGGTTCACGGAAGGCGCGACGGAGTTCAACTCGGAGACGTTCGAGGAGACGAACCACATCGGACGCATCACGCCGAGAGGCGACATCACCGATGTTTCCCTTCACCTGCGGCTGTGCCCCCATCGATATCGTCGACGGAGCCGACGGCAACCAGCTCACGACCAATTGCGGAACCGGCATCGTCCGCCACGGCAACGAGCTGTGGGGGTCGGGCAGCGGGGCGCTATGGCGTTACCACGTCCTGGCCGGACACTTCGCGGAGTGCCCTGTATCCAACGTGACCGGAGAATTGGCCGTCGACGAGAACGGTACCGTCTGGTACGTCGCCGACGACGGAAACGCGATCGGCAGCTTCGATCCGGACACTGGTTCGGTCGGCATGGCCACGCCGACGGTCGCCGGCGGCCGGGCAGGCCATGTGGGGGGTCGGTTCCGACGGCAAGGTCTGGTTCACCAGCCGGTTCGGCGACGACGTGGGGTATGTCGACCCGCTCGCCCTCGCCGTTCAGTTGTTCAACAGCGGGGATCCGTCCGGGCCACAGGACATCAAGGCGGACGACGACGGCAGCATGTGGTTCACGCGGGCCGAAGGCGGCAACGTCGTCAACATCACCCCGGACGGCGTGATGACCGCGGCGGGTAAGGACGCGCCGCAGGACGGTGGGCTGGAGGACGCGCTCGGCGTCGTTGTTCGGCCCGATCCTGACGGTGCTGGCAAGGAAAGCGCCTCCGTCTGGTTCACCAGGCCGTCGACCAACACCATCGGAGCCGTCACCAAGAACTAGCGCGGGCAAAAACGAGGGTGCCCGGGCCACCGGCCCCGGCACACTCGTTGGCGTGTGCGCAGTGTGGTTAAGACGCTGTCGATCAGACGTTGAAGCGGAACTCCACCACGTTCAGCACCTAAATAACCTATGAATGTCCCGCTCGCTGTGCGAGCTAACCCTACTGGACGCCGGGTCTAACGCCATTGGCAGGTGGCCATAGACCCGTGTGCTGGTTCGGTTTCCACAAGCACGTCAAAAAAACTCCCTTCCCTGCCCGACAGCCGACACCATCTCACCGGTACACCTCTCGGCGATGGCCGACCCGCAGCACCAGGACGACCAGCTCATCATCTTGGACATCGTAGACGATTCGGTAGTCGCCGACGCGAATACGGAATTCGCCGTCGCCTCCCTTGAGTTGAATGCAACCAGGAGGGCGCGGGTCGCTGGCGAGTCCCCCGATCGCATCAAGCAATCGCCGGGCCGTGGGCTTGTCGAGTTTCCGGATGGTCTTCGCTACTGAGGGGACATAACTGATCGAATACGGCACCGAACCGGATCAGAAGCCAAGCTCACGCACGAGCTCCTCGTGGGAGACCCGCTCCATGTCGGTGCGGGCCTCCGCGGCACCATGGATGTCAGCCTGGTCCTCCAGCGCCTGTAGCGCACGATCGAAGAACTCGGGCGAGACGACGACGGCACGACGCCCGACCCCGCGCGAGGTGATCTCAACCGGTTCACGCTGGGCCGCAGCAATGTAGTCACTTTGCTGGTTACGGAACTGGGACAAGGTCACGGAAGTCATGAACCATAGTACAACTTGTACAAGTTGTACTCAAGAGTCCGCGAATTAGGCAGTCGGACGTTAGGGTGCGAACCTCAATGCCACCTAGTTCCGGCAGTTATCAGCCTTGGGCCACACGTCTTTGACCGGCTTCCTACGCAAATTCTCGCAGGTCCGCCGTCATCTCCCCACTGGCGTCACCGTACTCATCGTCCCCTCGGTTCGAGAAGGACCGCGTGCACCTCACCGTACTCATCGTCCCCTCGGTTCGAGAAGGACCGCGTGCACCTCACCGTCCACCATCGGGCAGTGCTCGGTACCCCACGGAACGACATACAAGTGACCAGGGCCGAGGACGACGTTGCCACCACGCAACAGGATCGTGAGCTCGCCGCTCGCGACCAGGATCAGCTCGTCCGTTTCGGGGTGACAATGCCACACGAAACAGTTAGCGGTCGGAGCGCTTACTCAAGCTGCGCCGCTCGCGCACGGCGGGATGCTCGCGATTGGCATCGTGGTCAGAAACGCGGCTAGATCGCTCAGGCGCCGCTGATCCTCGTTCACCGAGGCATCGATGAGGCAGTTGAAAGCGAGCGCAAGGTCGCGCGGGACTGGAACATTTTCAACCTCCTGCGACAAGTCCATTTCCGGGTACTCGACGCGGAGCTTCGGAAGACTACGCACCAGTTCCGATGAGTCCCTGTGGTTCGCTACGGCACTACGATCAAGGCTTCCGCGACCGAGCATCACTGCGGTAGGCAGGCGATTGATCACCTCCCTCACGGAGTGGCATATCAGGAGAACCCGGGTTCGTTCATAACCGGGATCCGGTGCCTCGCCTAACAGTTCCCTCGCGACCCGGTAGGTGTTGCCGCGTTCGGGCTTCTGCGCCTCGAACCATTCGGCGACCGCGCGCTGCTGAAAGAGGGCGTCGCTGTCCGTGCTCAACTCGGCGTTCGTCTCATACTGCCGCCTGATCTTCGCGGCCGCAAGCTGCTCGTCATATGGATTGGACTCGCTAAAGCTAGGAGCCGTTGCCTCTCCCATCGCCTGTACCTGCGCGAACAAGCCAACCTGAATACCACACAGCTCTACGCACTCTAATTTGGAGCTTTACTCCTTGGGCTGTCGCCGGGAGGGTTGCAGACCACACGAACTCGGATCGCAGACGTTGAACCGGAACTCAATTAGACATTGAATCTAAATTCGACGACGTTCCATCGCCGATCAACGTTTCGGGATCTGCAGGTTTCCGGCAAGCCCGGCCCGTGCATGCTTACTGCTCCTCGACATGGCCGACGTCGAGTTCCCGACTAGCAGGCGGCAAACGCTTGTCGGGCGTGCGCAGCTTCGCAGCGGGTACTGGCAACACCGAGCAGATGTAGATCCACGGCGATCAGGTCCAGAACCCCGAGGTGAAACCCGAGAATTCCGTGGCATCGCGGTCGATGACCCCGAGACGCTCTGGTCGTACCGGACCAGAACTCGGCCGCCTCAACCGCGTGAGTCAGTGGTGTCCCGAGGTCTACGTCCGCACCACAACGTGATCCGGCGATGGCTCGTTCGGCGTGTTCGCACCTGGGCATTGCGGATATTTTCAACCACGGGACGCGTGCCGAGACTCGGAAGGGACTGATCGCGCGGCGCACCGCCGCGAACGCGGGTCGATGGGTCCTGCTCACCGGCTACCCGTTCCCGAGTGCGGCCTCCTCGGTGGCGGCCAGCATGTCCGTGAAGGTGGCTGTCAGCATCTTGTCCAACAATGGGCCGGTGACTCGGCCGATTGGGCCGCCCCTGGGTACATATCGATAATCGAACATGGCCAAGGTCCCGTTGTCGTCGGGCTCGAGCGTAAGCGCGGAGAAGGCCTGCTTGAATGGCACCGACGCGCTGGGCTGGTTCCGTGTGTCGATCCTGCTTCCCTGCTCCCAGGTCGTGACGGTTTCGTCCAGGCTGCCGATCGGCTTCAGCTCGACGCGGCGGCGAGCGCCCACACCGCTGGTCAGGTCCCCGATGGCCCTCGACGCCCTGAGTCCACTCCAATGGCTCGCGAGATTCGGGTAGTCGGCGTACAGGGCCCATACGGACTCCGTGGACGCAGACATGTGACGTTGCACCGTGATGTGACGTTCGCGCATGGGGACCACTCTCAATTGTTCGGCTGGCCGGGGCTGTGGGCAGTTCGCAGTTTCCACCCGGAAACGCGCCCGAAATGCACCTGGGCCATGATGGATGTAGCGCTGTGGGATCGGTGTTCGCTCGACTCATTTCGACGGGCTCGCCCGGTACCCGGCGGGGCAGGATGCCGGGATCCCTGATTTACGCGTCCTGCCGGGTTCGCGAGAAGAATCCGATGAGTGCCTCGGCAAGTGCCTCGGGGTGCGTCAGCGGGGCGGCGTGCCCGGCACCGGGGATCTCCTGGATCCGGGCGTCCTGGACGTGGTCAACCACGTGTTGTGCGCTTACGGTGAAGAAGGGTTTGGACTCCGCTCCCAGGAGGACCGTCACCGGCACCGAGATCGCGCCGAGCGGTGCAGCAGGGTCACCGGCGGGCGGGGACTGGACCGCCTGCTGGATGACCTTAAGCATGTTTGGGACGTAGCGCCCTGCGGCGGCGAAGTAGCCGGCGGTCTGGGCGGCATCGACTTCCTCCTCGTTGAAGGGCCATTCGGCGAACGCTCGAGAAGCCTCGGGCAGCTTGCCCTCGGCGGCCAGTTCGCCCGTCCGCGCGAGTGCGCCGCCCAAGGCAGCCTGCTCCGGCTCGTCCAACAGGTACAGCATCCCCGGCTCAAAGGGTGCGACGGCGTACACCGCATCTGACTGCGCAGCGACGTAGAGCGCCCAGGCGCCACCGCCGGACCAGCCCACCAGGCCCGTCGGTTCCCCGATGCTCTCGACGTAGGTGACGAAGTCGGCAACGAGGCGATCCAATCCAAGGTCGAAGTGATCGCCGCTGAGGCCCCGACCCCGCATGCTCGGCAGATGGCAGGTGAATCGGTCGGTGAGGTGTCCGATCGTGGCGTCCCAGTCGAGGTCGGAGTCCCCGATGATCCCCTGCAGGAACACCAGGGCAGGTCCCTGACCGTGCACAGTGCCGCCGATGGTGACTCCGTCGGTCGTGGTCACGTAGTGGGTGCGTTGGTTGCTCATGGGGTGCCTCCTGGCCTGTTGTGCGTTTCTGCGGCTATGCATCCAACGATCACCCCGGAGACGTAGGAAAACGTCACCCGCCCGGCTACGTTCCGGCAAGAGGGTGGGTACCACGTTACCGCCAGGCGTGGATGGCTGCATGATTCAATGGAACCCGGACCGGGAGCGACAGGGGCAGGGGCAGGGGCAGGGGCAGGGGCAGGGGCCTTCGTCCGAACTGGGTGCGGGTGAGCTGCAGGAGCAGGGCGCCCTGGAGACCTACACCGAAGTCTGCCTCGTGCACCGGTCACGGATCCACCGCATGTTGGGTTTGCGGTGCGAGGCCCTTCAAGACATCGATCGTGCGTGCGCGAGGCTGTCGGAGGGACGGATCCACTTCTTCCTCGGCGACGCGCACTACCAGCGAGGCGAGATCCTGCGCTTGCGCGGCGACCCTCCGGGAGCCGAACAGAACTATCGGCTGGCCGGCTCGTGCCGAGCCGGAACGGACGTGTGCGCGCAAGGTGTTCGAGGCCATCGGCGCGAAGGACGACCTCGCCGGGCTCACCGGAGACCGACGGGCACGGAGCCCACTGAGCGAACGGGAGATCGAAGTCGTGCGCAAGGTGGCTGCCGGCCTGGGCAACCGGGCCGTCGCCCACCAGTTGCACATCAGCGAGAAGACGGTTGCCAGCCACCTCAGCCACATCTTCGCCAAGTTGGACGTTGCGAACCGGGCGGCCGTCACCGCTTTACTACAACGAGGAGCTCGCGGGCCATCGGTAGGAGTGCCGAGGGGCCTGCGCCAAGATCGGCATTTCTACCGATGACATGCGGTCTCTCCCGCGTAGCATCGAGACCAACGAAGGGAACCGGCCATGGCCATTGGACTGCTCGTCCAATGCAAGATCTCCAACGACGACGAATACCTCGGCGTCGTCAGGAAGTGGGAGGACCATATCCGACAGACACCGGGGGCCGTGCGCGTCGATTGCTACGCCGATCGCGAGAGTGGCACGGTGTACTTCGACGAGGAATGGGCCGACGGCGACGCCCTGATTACCCACTTTGCGCAGATGCAGAAGAAGGGGCTGTCCGACGAGATCAACTCGGTTCAGAACATCGAGGGTATCTTCTTGCTGACGCCGACGGATCATCCGGGTGTCAACGCGCTGCTCGACCAGGTCGGTGCCACCCGGATGGAACGGCTCGCCACATTCCGGCGCTGACCGAGTGCCGAGTCCACCGGCGGCGCGCGCCGGGGTGCTATAAGCCCCGGCGGGCGACCTGCGCGGCGAGATCGGCGCGTCCTTCAACCTCCACCTTTTCATAAACGTGGGACAGGTGCTTCTTGACCGTGTTGACCGAGATGAACAGGCGGCGGCCGATCTCGGCGTTTGCGTGGCCGTCCGCGACCAGGCGTACGACGTCGCATTCGATGGGAGTCAGTGACGCCCAACCGATCTTCGGGCGTTGGCGCTCACCCCGCCCGCGGCGCGCGTAGGAGACAGCGTCGGCCAATGACAGCGCGCCACCGGCATCCCAGCAGGCAGTCGCGTCGGCGGGCTCCAGCGCTGCGTGCGCAGCGTCGCGGGCGCGACCGAAGCAGACCGCCCCCGCCGAAAAGCGGACGATGCCAGACTCGGTGTGAAACCGTTCGGATGCCGCGAGCAGGCGCAGCGCCCATGCTGGCTCACCGAGGGTGGCCGCCAGGCCGGCGATCTGCTCCAGCGTCCCGGCGGTCCCGACCCGGTCACCGTAGTCGTTGAGGATTTCCAGCCCGTCATGGGCAAGCTCCCATGCCTCGGCGAAGTCCCCGTCCTTCGTGGCCATCTCCGCGAGACCGAGCAACGACCGACCCAGCGGGAACGGGAGGCGCGGGTCGGTCGACAGCGCCCGGCAGGCCTCCAGATGTGGGCGCGCCCGCTCGTAGTCGTCCCGGGCAAGCTCGACCAGGGCGAGAAGCCATTCGCCGAGGGATTCGTTCCAGCGGCTGCCCCAACCACGGGCGATCCGCACGATCGTCTCAGCGGTGGCATGCGCACCTTCCAGATCGCCCGCTGCATAGGCGGACAGCGCGAGCCACGGACGGAGGAACTCGTCGCGATACAGGTTCCCTTCCTGGGTGGGTCGCCGCAGGACCTCCTGTGCCTGGGACAGCCAGTCCCGGGCCAGTCCGTGGTCACCATGGAGAATGTCTGCCGCGCCCAGGCCCGCGAGCCCGATCGCCTCCCACGCGGGTCGTCCAACTTCGCCGGCGACCTCCCGGCAACGACGGGCATGCCGGCGTGCCCGGTCCAGCTCCCCGGAAAACACCGGCCACAGCCCGAGGACCGCGTGGGCTGCGGGCAGATGAAACCGGTACCCCGTGATGTCGCAGACATCGATGGCCCGCTCAAGTGGGCGCTGCGCGGCATTGATCGCCGCGCTGTGCAACAACGTCCAGCCACCCATCGTCAGGGCGGATGTCAGGGCCGGCGGATCACCGCACCGTTCGGCGTGCTCGATCGCGCCTGCCACGTCGGCGAAAATCTGCTCGTTGGTCGACAGCCCGGAAACGGACCCTGCCTGCGCACGGACGCTCAGCGCCAGCGCCAGCGATATGTCCGCGTTCGCGGCATTTGCCGCATCGACGGCCATGCTCGCTGATCGATGGGCGTCATGCGGCCTACCGCCGGCCACCGCCAGGAGCGCAGCCGTCGTGAGCCCACGCACTCGCTCGTCTTCACTTGCGGTTGCGCCGGTAACTGCATCGTGCAGCCGGTGGTACACGTCGGTGGACCCGGCGCGATCGAACCAAAACCTGTAGATCGGCTCGGTGAGACCTACGAGCGCCGACAAATCGCGAGAGTCGACCGCACGGTCTATTGCTGCACGTAGGTCGTCTTGATCGGCCGTGAGCCGCGCAACCCAGGGCTCAGGCTGTCCGCTGGCGAGACCCGTCTGCGCTCGCGCTGCCAGCTCAAGCTGAAACGCCAGATGGCGGCCACGCACGCGATCGTCGTCGTCAAGCTCCGACAGCCGCTGACGGGCGTAGAAGCGGATCGTCTCCAGCAGCCGGTAGCGGGCTCTGCCCTGGCGCTCGACGACCTGCAGGAGTGATTGTTCGACCAGACCCGTGACCAGATCCAGCACGTCGCTGTTGCCGATCCCTTCCCCGCTAACGACCGCCTCGGCGGCATCGAGTTCGAACGATCCGGCGAACACCGACAGCCGCGCCAGTGCCAGCCGCTGAACGTCGTCGAGCAGGTCGTAGCTCCAGTCCAGTGACGCCTCCAGCGTTCGCTGCCGAGCCGGGGCTCCTCGCAACCCGCTGGTCAGCAGCCCGAACCGGTCAGACAACCCTGCCGCAATCTGGCTTGGTGTGAGCACCCGCACGCGCGCCGCTGCCAGTTCGATCGCCAACGGGACCCCATCCAGATGTCGGCAGATCTCGGCCACCGCACGAGCATTGCCATCATCGATCCGAAAGTCCACGTCCACTTGCCTGGCTCGCACCTCGAACAGCCGCGCCGCTTCCGCGGAGGCAACCATGGAGCCTGAGCGGGCATCCGGGGCAGGCACCGGCTGTCAATGGCCAATAGGAACTGCCCGTGGGCGGCCAGCAGAAATGCCCGCTGGTGGCCACGGAAACTGCCCACTCATGGCCAACAGATCTGCCCACCAGGGTGTTGGTGGCGTTGGCCATGTCGAGGGCGTCGTCGTTTAGTTCATCGCGGTGACTCCTTTCCCGGCGAGGGCCTGGGTCAGCCGGATGGAGTCGCCCGATGTCTGGCAGACGTGCGCGTGGTGCAACAGCCGGTCGACGGTCGCCGTCGCGAGGGTCTTGGGCATGAGTTCGTCGAACCCAGCGGGGTGCAGGTTCGAGGACACCGCGATGGAACGTTTCTCGTAGGCGGCATCGACGAGTCGATAGAGGCCCTCGGCGGCGTCCGCACCGACTTCGAGTAGCCCGATGTCATCGACGACGATCAGATCCGCGCGGAGGATCCGGGCCACGACCCGGCTGACGGAGTCATCGGAGCGGTGCGCGCGGACCAACGCGCCGAGATCCTCGAGCCGGAACCACGCGACCCGCATCCCGGCCTCGACAACCTGTTGCCCGAGGGCCTCGAGGAAGAACGTCTTCCCCGTGCCCGATGGCCCGCAGACGACGACGTTCTCCTTCCGGCCGATCCATTCCAGGGTCCGCAGTGCCTGTTGCGTCGGGACCGGGATCGAGGACGCGGACTCGTCCCAGGTGTCGAAGGTCTTCCCGGTCGGGAACCCGGCGGCCTTGCGCCTCGTGGCGAGCATGGACCGGGCCCGGCCGGTGACCTCCTCGACGAAGAGGGCCTTGATGACCTCGGCCGGTTCCCACCGCTGGGACTTCGCGGTCGCGATCAGCTCCGGCGCCAACGCGCGAGCGTAGGGCATCTTTAACTGCCGCATCAACGCTTCGAGGTCAGCGGGGAGGACGGGCGCGGCAGCCTGGGTGACGCTCACGCGCTCTCCTCCAGATCATCCGTGACGGCAAGGTCGACCCCGGGCGTGACGGGCTGCCCGATCGCCGCCCAGCCGGCGGTGCCCTGCGCCAGCGACGCTTTCTCATCGGCTCGGTGCGCCTTGCCCTTGGAGACGGCCGCGTTGAGGATCGACGCGAGGTCACCGGTCGCGAACCGCCCGTAGGTGGCCGCCTCACCCAACGCAGCGTCGACCTGGGCTGTGCCGCTGATCTTCGCCACCGCGACCGCTTCGGCCATCTTCACGTTCATCCGCGCCGTGCCCACCGCGGCCGCTTCCAGCAGCCAGGCGTGAGCGCCGGCGCCGATGCCGAGGAACTCGGCCTCCGCGGCGCTCCTGGCCTTGATCGTGTAATCGCCCGGGACCTTCTCCCGATGGTCGGGGAAGTGCGCGTCATCGATCGCGGGACTGCCCGGCCGGGCCCGGTTATGCCGCGCGACTTCGACGGGGCCGTCGGAGCCGACGTGCACGACGATGACCTGCTCGTCGGTGCCGACACCGTGGGAGCGGACGAACACGCGGCCGCCGAGCAGGTGAGCGGGGACGGAGTACTGGCCATTCTCGAACGTGACCATCGGGGTGTTGTCCGGGACGCTGCGCGAGAGCCCGAACGCGACCGTGTGCGCGGTGTCGGGGACCCGGTGCAGCCGGAGCTGTTCTTCCTCGAGCATCGCCGCGGGCTTCCGCCGGGTGGCGCGGTGTTCCCGGTTGTTGACGTGGTCCATGAACGCGTCGCACGCCGCTTCCACCTCGGCGAACGAGGCGTACTCGGGTAACAGGTTCGTGTCCTTGGGGACGATGTCGGCCTTGGCGAGCTTCACCGAGGACTCCACCCCGCCCTTGGACGCCGGATCCGCCGGCTGACAGGTCAACACTGTCACCCCGTAGTGGCGGGCGAAGTCCACCGTCTGCTGGTTCCGCACCGGGACCCCGGCGATGTGCGACACGGTGACCGTTTTCTCGTTGTCGGTCAGCACATAGGTCGGGGCGCCGCCAGCGGTCCTAAACGTGCGATCCAACGCCGCGAACACGCTCGGCGCGGTCCGGTCCCGCAGCGGAATGACGATCCGGAACCGACACCACGCCAACCACGCCACGAACAACACCGTCTTCTTCCCGTCGATCACCGGGCCGTCGCCAAAGTCGTACTGTAACCACATCCCCGGCTCCGTTATCCAGGGGCGGTGCACCCGGACGTGGCCGAGCCGGTAAGCGGCGCGGACCTGCGCGACCGCCCGGCGGGTCGAGCGTTCAGAGCCCTCATAGCCCAGCGCGACGAGCCTGTCGTGAGCCTTATCAGCCCGGATCTTGCCCAGAGACTTCTCGACCCATTCCTCGATCTTAGGCAGGAACGGGTCCGTGACCCGGCCCCGGAACGCCGGCTCGGCGATCGGTCTCCCGGCATCGCGAGCGGCAACATGCCGCGCAACGGTGTGGTGCGAGCAACCGGTCAGCTCCGCGGTCGCGCGCAACGATCCAGTCAGATCGTATGCCTCAAGTATTTCCATGACTTCTCCGTCTAACTTCATTACAGGACCTCTTCCTGGGTGACTTTGGTGCGTCTAGACACCGCAATCAAACCCCGGGAAGAGGCTCCCGCCGCATAACCGGGCGGGGTTCCGAAAAGGAAGTGGGCAGATCGGCTCTGTTGCAAAAATCGTGAAGCTTGAGCATGCTTGGCGGAGATTGGACGGACGGAACGATGACGGATTTCAAGTGGCGCCATTTCCAGGGTGATGTGATCCTGTGGGCGGTGCGCTGGTATTGTCGCTATCCGATCAGCTATCGCGACCTTGAGGAAATGCTGGCGGAACGCGGCATTTCGGTCGACCATACGACGATCTATCGCTGGGTCCAGTGCTACGCCCCGGAGATGGAGAAGCGGCTGCGCTGGTTCTGGCGGCGTGGCTTTGATCCGAGCTGGCGCCTGGATGAAACCTACGTCAAGGTGCGGGGCAAGTGGACCTACCTGTACCGGGCAGTCGACAAGCGGGGCGACACGATCGATTTCTACCTGTCGCCGACCCGCAGCGCCAAGGCAGCGAAGCGGTTCCTGGGCAAGGCCCTGCGAGGCCTGAAGCACTGGGAAAAGCCTGCCACGCTCAATACCGACAAAGCGCCGAGCTATGGTGCAGCGATCACCGAATTGAAGCGCGAAGGAAAGCTGGACCGGGAGACGGCCCACCGGCAGGTGAAGTATCTCAATAACGTGATCGAGGCCGATCACGGAAAGCTCAAGATACTGATCAAGCCGGTGCGCGGTTTCAAATCGATCCCCACGGCCTATGCCACGATCAAGGGATTCGAAGTCATGCGAGCCCTGCGCAAAGGACAGGCTCGCCCCTGGTGCCTGCAGCCCGGCATCAGGGGCGAGGTGCGCCTTGTGGAGAGAGCTTTTGGCATTGGGCCCTCGGCGCTGACGGAGGCCATGGGCATGCTCAACCACCATTTCGCAGCAGCCGCCTGATCGGCGCAGAGCGACAGCCTACCTCTGACTGCCGCCAATCTTTGCAACAGAGCCGATCATCTGACATTCGGTCATCTCCACCCGGCCGAGCGGCACGGGGAATCCGAGCTCCGGTGCGTCGAACTCGAGTTCGACTTCTCCGACCCGGATCTCGCCCGCGAACGGGTGGGTGTTGCCGAATCCGCGCTGAGTGGAGTATCCGAGAGCGAGAAGGAACCCTTCATCGCCGCGCGCCAGCCCCTGCAGGCGCTCGGCGCGGCTCATCGGGTAGACCGTCGGCTCGCGAGTGAGGTCGGCGGGCTCGGGGTCGTTCCAGTCGGCCGGGTGGTCCGGTTCCAGCAGGGCGTCGGCGCCCAGCAGGTCGGAGACCCTGGGCATCGGCGTGTGCTGCTCATCTCCCAGCGCGGGTCCCGCGGTTCCCGGCTCAGCGAAGAGCCGATGCGTGTAGTCGAAGGTGGCACCGAGCTGCTGTCCACCGGGGATGTCCTTGAACGTTGCTGACACCCGTCGTTGAGGGGTGAGTGCCGCCGTGTCGACGGGCTCCGAGTAGCCGAACCGAGGAAGGGTGGTGCGATAGGAGCGGACCAGAGTGACGGCCTCGACGACGTCGCCCTGGCACTGGATGATCGCGCGGGCGGCGAGGGACGGGTCGTACAGCGACCCCTCCGTCATCACCCGCGATACCAGCACGGGCAGCTGGCCGGCGACAGCGTCCTTGGTGATGCGAGGAATGTCGTGACTGCCACGGCCCTCTTTGGCGAGGAGAGCGTGAGCGTTGGCGATGGCCTTCTCCCCGCCCTTGACTGCGACGTACATCAGGCCTCCGATCCAGGGATGGATGCGGCGATAAGCCGCGTGGTGCGGGGAAGAGCGACAACCGAGTTGTCATCGACGACCAGCAGGTCGACACCGCGGGGGAAGAGCGACGCGTTCTTCGCCCAGACGTCTGCGAATCCCGTGGGCACCCATGGAGCATCGATCTCGACGATGCCGTCAATACCCGGGCCCACGCCCGTGAACCGATCACCCTCCCCGCGGGCGCGAGCGTCGAGGATGATGGTCGCCGAGCGATGGGGCGCTTCGTCGCTTCCGTGAGCGAGCGCCTCCAGGTCCGGGAAGGAGTCCGGGGTGGCGAAGACGAAGTCAGCGGCACCGATGGAGGTGGCGAGACGTGCACCCGTGTGGAACGACAAGTAGTGCACTGCGGAAGCGTCGTGAGCGAGCGCCTCATGGAGGGCGACCGGAGACTGCTCGTCCAGGATCGTCATCGCGACGGCCGCCAGGCCCGGGCCCAGAGAGGCAGGCGCCTTGGCCGGGCCTTGGATGGAGTATCGCTGGCCCGGGTGAGCCAGCGCGTCGAGGATCGCCCGGAAAACGCTCTGCGCCTCGCGGGTCGGGTCAGCGAAGCCCGGGGCAGGGGCGGCCGTGCCGCTCTCCGATGAGGTGATCATGCGTGCTCCCTTGCGACGGTGAAGAAGTCGACCTTGGTGCTGCGCGCGTCGGCCGCCCGCGCGTCGTCTTCGCGCCGCTGCGCCTGAGCCAGCGGGGTGATGACGTCGGCAAGGACTCGCTCTCGCTGCCCTGCGTCCTGGAGGAGTCCGTCGAAGGCGGCAGCGAACCACGCGTGGTCGACGTCGGTTCCCAGCGCGTAGGACGTGCCGACTCGCTCGTGCTCGAGCGGCGCTCCGTGCACGCGGAGAGTCGCGCGGACGACAGTGGCTTCGCCGAGGTTGAATCGGTCCCCGCCGGCGCCGGCACGGCCGCGCACCATGACGAGCCCCGCCTCCGGCCCGCGGACCGTGTCCACCTTCGGTGTGATCGGCTGGGCCGCCCAGGCATCGGAGAGCTGAGAGGTGCTAGCGAGTGCGAGTACTCGCATCCACCTCTGTCGCTCCGCGACGTGATCAGTTGGACTCGTCACTACTGCCTCCTTGGTTGTCCAGGTTTCTGGATGATTCGAGCCTAGAAGCGACACCGCAATGTTGTCTAGTTTTCTAGATGACCAGTAGATGTCCGAAACATGAATGTCAGTGGTACGGATCGGAAGCGAGCGATGCGGACGGTAATGTACGGAGACGATGACCATCTCTCACCGCTCTTCGACCGGATACGCGACGTGGCGCCTGATCGCCGATCAGCTGCGCAGCGAGATCCTCGACGGCACCCTGTCACCGGACGCTCGACTGCCAACTGAGGCCGAGATGGCCGCACGTTTCGGCGTGAACCGCAATACCGTGCGCCAGGCGCTGTCGACCCTCGCCGGCGAAGAGCTGATCGTGACGAGACAAGGCGTCGGCACGTTCGTCGTGCCTCACACCGTCCTCGTCCACCGGATCCGCCTGCGCACCAGGCTCAGTGAGAGCATCGGCGACCACGATGTCTCCACGCGGAGACTCCTTGCCGCAGAGCTGGTGCGCGAGGTTCCGGACGACGCTCGCGAGCGACTTCGGCTCGGCGCGGGAGGGGCCCTGCGCGTCGACGCGGCGACCGATCTCCGAGGAAGCACCATCGCCCGCTCAACAGCGTGGATGGCGCCCGGCCTGGTCCCAGGATTCGAGACACAGCTCGCCTCCACCGGTTCGGTGACCCGCGCCCTGAGGGCCGTCGGCGTCGACGACTACGTCCGCTCCTGGAGCCGCGTCAGCGCTCGAGTCGCGACAGGCGCGGAAAACACGGATCTCGGCCTCCCTCCCGGGTCGACGGTCCTCGTCGTCCGTTCGCTCGACACGCTTCCGGATGGGACGCCGCTGCAGTACAGCCTCGCGCGCTTCCGCGCTGACCGTGTGGAACTCGACGTGCAGGCCGACCTGCATGCGGAGGATTGACGCAACTTCCACTGTTCACTTCGATGTGGAACTTCGTTCACGGATGATGGTTAGCGTGGAAGCATGACCGACACCATGAATCTCCGCGTGCTCACCCTGAACATCTGGATGGACCCGCGTGATCGCGCCGAACGCGACGCACTCCTGCTCCAGGGCCTCGAGGAGCACGACGCCGACATCGTCTTCCTGCAGGAGGTCCTGCGCACCCCGGAGCGTGACGCCTACCAGATCGTTAAGGACAGCTCCCCCCTGCACTGGCACCACGCCTCGGACTACCGCGAGATCGGTTGGCTCCCCTGGGGCACCGCCGTCGGCACACGGTGGGAGCCGAAGAGCGTCGACATCCACACGCTCCCGGCAGCGAACGGACCGCACGTCTGGGAGATGGTGCTCCCGCTCCCCATCGGCGTCGACATGCTCTTCCTCGGCGCACGTCCGAGCTGGAAGTTCACCGATGAGGCAGCCCGCGTCGAGCAGGCGCTATTCGTGACAGAGCTCGAAGAGCGCCGCCGCCAGGTCGCGCCGACCATCCTCGCCGGCGACTTCGACGCGGCGCCCGACCAGGACTGCATCCGCTTCTACACAGGGAAGTCCGCGGTCAACGGCCGCAGTGCCGCGTTCCGCGACACCTTCGCCATCGCGGGCGACGGCACTCCCGGCTACACCTGGACCACGGACAGCCCGTGGGTCGCACGCAGCGTCGTCGACGGCCAGGGCATCGTCCCGAACTACTTGGTGCAGGAACCGCACCACCGCCGTATCGACTACGTCTTCGCCGGGTCGACCGAGAATCACGGACTCGTGGAGAGTGTGATCACGAACAGCAAGGTGGTGTTCGCGGAGTACCCCACCGCGAGCGACCACTACGGCGTCCTCAGCGACATCAGCCTCAAAGCACTGTCAGAGCCGACCGCCGTCTTACCCTGAGGCCCCACGCATCCCGCATGACAGAAGCGGCGCAACCTTCGGGTTGCGCCGCTTCTGTCATGCGGGGAATCCGTTGGCCCGCACCGCGATTACACCCCGTGGATCTGCTTCGCCTTGGCCGACAACTCCGAACCACGTCGCGTCCGACCGGGGTCTTCCGCCGCGAGCGCCGAGCACAGAGCATCCAGCACCGCGAGATGGATGAACCGGCTCATCGTCGCTTCGAGCTGGAACCGCGTCTCTCCGGAGCCTGCCACGAGAGAGATCATCGCCTCGCCCACTAGCGGGTGTCAATGGCCAATAGGAACTGCCCGTGGGCGGCCAGCAGAAATGCCCGCTGGTGGCCACGGAAACTGCCCACTCATGGCCAACAGATCTGCCCACCAGGGTGTTGGTGGCGTTGGCCATGTCGAGGGCGTCGTCGTTTAGTTCATCGCGGTGACTCCTTTCCCGGCGAGGGCCTGGGTCAGCCGGATGGAGTCGCCCGATGTCTGGCAGACGTGCGCGTGGTGCAACAGCCGGTCGACGGTCGCCGTCGCGAGGGTCTTGGGCATGAGTTCGTCGAACCCAGCGGGGTGCAGGTTCGAGGACACCGCGATGGAACGTTTCTCGTAGGCGGCATCGACGAGTCGATAGAGGCCCTCGGCGGCGTCCGCACCGACTTCGAGTAGCCCGATGTCATCGACGACGATCAGATCCGCGCGGAGGATCCGGGCCACGACCCGGCTGACGGAGTCATCGGAGCGGTGCGCGCGGACCAACGCGCCGAGATCCTCGAGCCGGAACCACGCGACCCGCATCCCGGCCTCGACAACCTGTTGCCCGAGGGCCTCGAGGAAGAACGTCTTCCCCGTGCCCGATGGCCCGCAGACGACGACGTTCTCCTTCCGGCCGATCCATTCCAGGGTCCGCAGTGCCTGTTGCGTCGGGACCGGGATCGAGGACGCGGACTCGTCCCAGGTGTCGAAGGTCTTCCCGGTCGGGAACCCGGCGGCCTTGCGCCTCGTGGCGAGCATGGACCGGGCCCGGCCGGTGACCTCCTCGACGAAGAGGGCCTTGATGACCTCGGCCGGTTCCCACCGCTGGGACTTCGCGGTCGCGATCAGCTCCGGCGCCAACGCGCGAGCGTAGGGCATCTTTAACTGCCGCATCAACGCTTCGAGGTCAGCGGGGAGGACGGGCGCGGCAGCCTGGGTGACGCTCACGCGCTCTCCTCCAGATCATCCGTGACGGCAAGGTCGACCCCGGGCGTGACGGGCTGCCCGATCGCCGCCCAGCCGGCGGTGCCCTGCGCCAGCGACGCTTTCTCATCGGCTCGGTGCGCCTTGCCCTTGGAGACGGCCGCGTTGAGGATCGACGCGAGGTCACCGGTCGCGAACCGCCCGTAGGTGGCCGCCTCACCCAACGCAGCGTCGACCTGGGCTGTGCCGCTGATCTTCGCCACCGCGACCGCTTCGGCCATCTTCACGTTCATCCGCGCCGTGCCCACCGCGGCCGCTTCCAGCAGCCAGGCGTGAGCGCCGGCGCCGATGCCGAGGAACTCGGCCTCCGCGGCGCTCCTGGCCTTGATCGTGTAATCGCCCGGGACCTTCTCCCGATGGTCGGGGAAGTGCGCGTCATCGATCGCGGGACTGCCCGGCCGGGCCCGGTTATGCCGCGCGACTTCGACGGGGCCGTCGGAGCCGACGTGCACGACGATGACCTGCTCGTCGGTGCCGACACCGTGGGAGCGGACGAACACGCGGCCGCCGAGCAGGTGAGCGGGGACGGAGTACTGGCCATTCTCGAACGTGACCATCGGGGTGTTGTCCGGGACGCTGCGCGAGAGCCCGAACGCGACCGTGTGCGCGGTGTCGGGGACCCGGTGCAGCCGGAGCTGTTCTTCCTCGAGCATCGCCGCGGGCTTCCGCCGGGTGGCGCGGTGTTCCCGGTTGTTGACGTGGTCCATGAACGCGTCGCACGCCGCTTCCACCTCGGCGAACGAGGCGTACTCGGGTAACAGGTTCGTGTCCTTGGGGACGATGTCGGCCTTGGCGAGCTTCACCGAGGACTCCACCCCGCCCTTGGACGCCGGATCCGCCGGCTGACAGGTCAACACTGTCACCCCGTAGTGGCGGGCGAAGTCCACCGTCTGCTGGTTCCGCACCGGGACCCCGGCGATGTGCGACACGGTGACCGTTTTCTCGTTGTCGGTCAGCACATAGGTCGGGGCGCCGCCAGCGGTCCTAAACGTGCGATCCAACGCCGCGAACACGCTCGGCGCGGTCCGGTCCCGCAGCGGAATGACGATCCGGAACCGACACCACGCCAACCACGCCACGAACAACACCGTCTTCTTCCCGTCGATCACCGGGCCGTCGCCAAAGTCGTACTGTAACCACATCCCCGGCTCCGTTATCCAGGGGCGGTGCACCCGGACGTGGCCGAGCCGGTAAGCGGCGCGGACCTGCGCGACCGCCCGGCGGGTCGAGCGTTCAGAGCCCTCATAGCCCAGCGCGACGAGCCTGTCGTGAGCCTTATCAGCCCGGATCTTGCCCAGAGACTTCTCGACCCATTCCTCGATCTTAGGCAGGAACGGGTCCGTGACCCGGCCCCGGAACGCCGGCTCGGCGATCGGTCTCCCGGCATCGCGAGCGGCAACATGCCGCGCAACGGTGTGGTGCGAGCAACCGGTCAGCTCCGCGGTCGCGCGCAACGATCCAGTCAGATCGTATGCCTCAAGTATTTCCATGACTTCTCCGTCTAACTTCATTACAGGACCTCTTCCTGGGTGACTTTGGTGCGTCTAGACACCGCAATCAAACCCCGGGAAGAGGCTCCCGCCGCATAACCGGGCGGGGTTCCGAAAAGGAAGTGGGCAGATCGGCTCTGTTGCAAAAATCGTGAAGCTTGAGCATGCTTGGCGGAGATTGGACGGACGGAACGATGACGGATTTCAAGTGGCGCCATTTCCAGGGTGATGTGATCCTGTGGGCGGTGCGCTGGTATTGTCGCTATCCGATCAGCTATCGCGACCTTGAGGAAATGCTGGCGGAACGCGGCATTTCGGTCGACCATACGACGATCTATCGCTGGGTCCAGTGCTACGCCCCGGAGATGGAGAAGCGGCTGCGCTGGTTCTGGCGGCGTGGCTTTGATCCGAGCTGGCGCCTGGATGAAACCTACGTCAAGGTGCGGGGCAAGTGGACCTACCTGTACCGGGCAGTCGACAAGCGGGGCGACACGATCGATTTCTACCTGTCGCCGACCCGCAGCGCCAAGGCAGCGAAGCGGTTCCTGGGCAAGGCCCTGCGAGGCCTGAAGCACTGGGAAAAGCCTGCCACGCTCAATACCGACAAAGCGCCGAGCTATGGTGCAGCGATCACCGAATTGAAGCGCGAAGGAAAGCTGGACCGGGAGACGGCCCACCGGCAGGTGAAGTATCTCAATAACGTGATCGAGGCCGATCACGGAAAGCTCAAGATACTGATCAAGCCGGTGCGCGGTTTCAAATCGATCCCCACGGCCTATGCCACGATCAAGGGATTCGAAGTCATGCGAGCCCTGCGCAAAGGACAGGCTCGCCCCTGGTGCCTGCAGCCCGGCATCAGGGGCGAGGTGCGCCTTGTGGAGAGAGCTTTTGGCATTGGGCCCTCGGCGCTGACGGAGGCCATGGGCATGCTCAACCACCATTTCGCAGCAGCCGCCTGATCGGCGCAGAGCGACAGCCTACCTCTGACTGCCGCCAATCTTTGCAACAGAGCCCTCATGAGGTCCTTTGGTCGGCAGAGGACTTCTGGCGTGTAGAAGACCGTTCGAAATCGGTTCGCGAGGGCGTAGTGCTTCGCGTCGTGCTCCCCACGCGGACCCCACTCGTTGATGTACGCCTCGAGCGCGTCCCAATTCGCGTACCGACGAGCGGAGTTGGTCTTTCCCACGCCTGCAGCGCCGTGGCAGATCCCGATGGTCTTCTCTTTCCGCACGGCGTTGGCGAACTCGGTGAAACGTCGGTGTTCTTTGGTGACGATAAATGCTTGGTTCATCACTCGTCCTCTTCGTAGGTGCGCAGCTTCGGCCGCCGCTTTGTGGGTTCGGGGATGCGAGGTTCCTCACGGGTGGCAACGGTCGGGATGCGGTCGTTGATGGCTCGCCGCAGCTGCTTGCGACGGGCGCGGCGAGCCGTTTCGATGTCGCGAAGACTGAGGCGCAGGTTGGGGTGGGCTTCATCGATAGCGGTACAGATGAACGTGTCCCGGTCATAGACCCGGATCTCGGAGATGTCGCGGGGGTCGTACCGGATCGTGATGGTGTGGCCGACGAACGGGGCAAGAGTGGGGGCGAGGTAGCGCTGGCCTTGGAAGTGGATACCGTCGCGTTGCACGACTCGGTTCTTCGGAACAGTGAGGAGAAGTCCGTCGAGCTCTTGGAAGCTGTCGGGCATCCGTGGCAGCCATCCGTCTGCAACCCAAGCGTCCCGCGGCGAGATCCCCAGCTCACTATGGGGCCGGTCGTTGTAGGTGCCAATAAACTGGCCGATAGCACGATCGAGACCGGCAAGGTCGAGGACAGGCGTAGGTGCCCGACTGCCGGGTCCAAGGTAGCCAGGTAGTGCGCTCAGGAGTTCCGTGTTGATCGTGCCGAAGAACCTCTCGATCTTGCCGCGCCCCTGAGGCCTGCCGACGGTTGAGTGGATGATCCTGACATGCAGGGCGATCGCGGTTCGTTCGAGGTGGTGGCTGATGAAGTCGGAGCCGTGGTCGACGTGCAGGATGTCGGGGATGCCGCACATCGCCCACGCGGGGTCGGTCTTCCGCCAGATCGCCTGCCGGAGGGCGAGGGCTGTGTTGATAGCTGAGGGTGCACCGCTGAACACCATGAACCCGCAGATCGCACGGGAGTAGTCGTCCATCACGGTCGTCAGCCACGGCCGGTCAGGTTTACCGTCAGCGCCGACGATGAGGATGTCGAGTTCAGTGTGGTCGGACTGCCAAGTTTGGTTCGGGTGTTCAGCACGGCGCCGGAAGACGAGCTCGTGCTTGTCTCGGTACGAGGCCGGCCCCTCCAGCGCCAAAGTGACAAGAGCCGGATCGAGGGCCTGGACGATCTGCCGCACGGTCGCATAGCTCGGAGCCCGCAGCTCACGCGCCTGCGCATCAGTGACGGCGAGACGATGCAGCGTGGCGACACTCGGGCGCGGCCGAGTGAGTGCCAGCTGTTCGATGAACGCGACCGTCTCTGCTGAGGTTCGGCGGACACCTTTGTCCATACGCGCATGAGGGTCGAGGGATGCGACGCCGCCTGCTCGATAGAGCTGGTTCCAACGCTGCAGAGTCCGAGCGGAGATCCCTGTTTCCCGAGCGAGGACGGCGAGCGGGATCTGGTCTTCGACATGCAGCCGAAGAACACGCCACCGCTCGGCCGCATCCACGAGTCACCTACACGGTGGTGCTCTCGCGGGCCGCAGAGGCTTGCTGATGCCGGTACAAAGTGGCTCGGCTCCACCCGACGAGCTTTGCCGCATCCTCCGCGGTGCGGCCCTTCGCCCGGGCCTCGGAGACGAGCTTGAGTTTGTCCGCTACAACCACAGGATCGGACAAAGGCCGACCAAACTTGGTGCCCCCATTTCGAGCGGCTGTGATTCCTGCGTTCACACGCTCGGTGATCAGCTCGCGTTCATACTCGGCCAAGGTGGCAAGCATGTTCAGCATCAGCCGGCCCGACGTCGTCGACGGGTCAATCCCATCCGAGATGCTCTTCACCTGTATGTCACGCCCTCGGAGCAGCTTCACCGTGTTCAGCACATCGATCAAGGATCTTCCGAGGCGATCGACTCGCCACACGACGACGGTGTCGCCGGGCTGGGCGTGCTCGAGGAGCTTCTTCATCCCGGGGCGTGAGATCGCGGTCCGACTGCCCGAGGTGACGTCGGCAAAAATGTCCCGCTCCTGCACGCCCGATTTGACCAGAGCCTCAACCTGCAACTTTGCGTCTTGGCTTCTGGTGCTGACCCGCGTATATCCAAGATGTCTCACGGCTCCATTCTGCCTTGGAAATAGCTAGAAACGTCGACGCAAAGACACTTCGCGGTGAGACATGTTTCCAAGACAAATGTGACCCGGAATTCCACCGTTAGTTCCTGAGGCTCGAGGGAGGCTTCGCGTGTCTCGAAAAGCTTTTGATTGTCAACGCATGTCGATGTCCGTCATGCCTTGGATCCCGGACATTCGGGGGTGTGGTGCAGGAAAGCTGGGGAGGCGAGAAGCACCCGGAAAGCGGCGGTTGACGCGTCGCACTGGATGAAATTTCCATCACAGTTTTGGCGTGGAGTGTTCATCCACGGTTTGGTCGGACGCCACCGATGCGACATCTGGTCCTCCTAATATGGGCGACGTGACCAGAACCGATCTTTCATCCTCACGCCTTTGGCGCGGCGACGGACAACCTCTGCTCGAGCAGATCCGCCTTGCAAGTGCATCGTTCTCCGAATCGGAGAAGCGAGTTGCGCGCTCGATCCACGCCGATCCGCGTGTCGTCATGACGAGCTCCGTGACGGAGTTCGCCCAGATATCTGGAACGTCGGTCGGGTCAGTTGTGCGGTTCTGCCAGAGGTTCGGTCTGCATGGCTTCCAAGAGTTCAAGCTCCTACTCTCGCGCGAAACCCCGCCCGATAGCCCGGGCCCGACCGATGCAGAGGATCCACTCATGAGCACTGTGCGGGGGACTCTGCGTGAAAGCGCGGACGCACTGGAAGCAACCGCCACTCACATCGACCTCAGCGACGTGACGACCATCGTCGACGCCCTAGCATCGGCCCGACGCATTCGGTTCGTAGCAGTGGGCACGTCCGCTCCGCTTGCCTCAGACGCAGCCTATCGACTTACGGCCCTCGGACTCGACGCGACGTTCACCCCCGACTTCATCGCCCAACACGTCGCCGTCCAGGGCCTTGATGAGCGCGACGTCTGCTTTGTCATCAGCCACACGGGATCGACGAAAACGACGCTCGAGGCGGCGCGCACCGCTGCCAATTCAGGAGCGAAAGTCATCGGCATCACGAGCTTCCTCACATCCCCGCTCACAGAGATCGCACACGCGCTGATCGTCGCGGGGAGCTCGGAGACGCGGCATCGAGTGGAGGCGATGACCAGCAGAATCGTGCATCTCTCACTTCTCGATGCCATCTACAGCGTGCTCACGATCCGAGTCAGCGGCGCGACGGAACGGCGTGACGAGGCCGAGAAACTCGTCAACTCCCACCGGATCTGATCCGGCTCGAGCCCCATAGACAGAGAGCGAAGATCGTGAACGGACAGGTCACCGACACCGACGGCAACCCGCTGGCGGACATCCGGGTAAGCGACGGGAACACCGTCGTGCATACTGCGGCCGACGGGAGGTTCCAGCTGGAGACGGACGCGCGTTTCGTGTTTGTGGTGCGTCCGGTGGGTTGGCGATGCAACCAATGGTACTTCGACGGTCGCGAATCCGAGGTGACCTTCACCCTGCAGGCGTCCCCAGTAACGCTTCCGCTTCGCTTCGCTCATCTCACGGACACGCACATCGGTGATGGCGGCAACTATCCGCAGCCCGCGGAACTTGGCACGGGTGAACGTTTGTCTACATTGCTGACCAAGATCGTCGAAGACCAACCGGACCTGCATTCCGCGATCATCACCGGTGACCTGACCGACCACGGCCTCCGCGAGCAATACCGCGAGTTCCGCGAAGCAATTTTCGACACACCAATCCCCGTGCATGTAATTCCCGGCAACCACGATCACATGACGGAACAGACGAGCGATGTCGTCAGCCGCAACGGCTACGCAATCCACTCCGGAGAACCGCGCCACTACGAAGCATTTCTCGGCCCGCGGTGGTATTCGTACGATCTTCCCGCACTGCACGTCGTCGCCATCGACTGGTTCACGCACGAGCTCGGCCGGGATCACGAACAGCAGAATGCCTGGCTGAGGGCCGACCTCGAAGCACTCGACGAGGACATTCCCTGGATCCTACTGTCGCATGATCAGCCAGGCTCCTCGATTCTCTCTGGGCTCCCGAGGCCCCCCATCGCTACATTCTCGGGGCATCGCCATACGTCGCGGGTCGTACGTACTGCGGACACGCTGCACGTCAACACTCCACCTGCGCTCTTCGGTGGCGTCGATCTTTCTCCGGCGACCTACCGCCTTATCACGTGGGACGGCGTAACGATCGGCGTCGAGACGCTCCCTACCGATCCGGATCCTGCCCAGACCCCCGCGGTACTCCTCCCAGCCGCGGCCGAAGCGGCGCGCTGGCGCCGGAGCGTCGGGACGCCCGGCCAGCGTGCCCCTTTCGCGATCGCCAAGGGCGTCATCGTTCTTCCCCTCGCCGATGACGACCACGCTTCGGGGGGTCTCTTCGCGGTCGACGCCGCGACGGGCGGGCTGCTCTGGCACGCCGACCTTGATGCTCCCGTGCGTTCGGCCCCCGTGGTGCACGGCGCGAGCGGCACGGTCCTGTGCACATCGGTATCCGGAACGACAGCGGCGTTCGAAATCTCCACGGGGCGACAGCTATGGCGGAAGCACACCCCCGACCCACTCAGGCTCTTCGGGTTCACTCCGCCAGCAATTCACGAGAATCTCGTCCTCGTGGGCGATCACTCCACCTTGCGCGCGCTCGACATCGACGACGGACACACGATCTGGGAGCGACGGGACATAGCGCCGTACCAGATCTTCGCCCTCCTCGCCGCGCCCGTCTTCTGGGAGCGACGGGCAGCCGACGACGCGTCGGCTCTCATCGTCTGGAGCGGATTCCCTGAGCCGCGAGTCCCTGTCCTCCTGGATCCGGAGACGGGCGAAACGTTCGGGGACCGACTTGCGGAGAGCAACACAGATCTCCTCGAATCGTTGCGCGGTTCGTCCCCCCTCCCGATCCGCACGCCGCTCATCGAACCTGCTACGGGTGATCTGATTGCGACCGGGATCACTGGAGTGTTCCGACGTCCCACGAACAACGACGCGGTGAGCTGGTTCCAAGCGAGCTCGATTCCGTGGAACCCGACGCCGCCGTACTGGACGCTGGAAGGAGTTCTGTTCTCCGACGCGGGAGGCAGCGTCTATCTCAGAGACGCGGCGAGCGGCGAGACACGCTGGCACGCAGAGGTCGCGGCTCGAAGTAATGCCTGCCTACTCACGTACAGGCGCACTCCTCATCCGCTCTTCGCGGCGCCGACGATCTTGGACAAGCAGGTCATCCTCCCAGCCCTCGACGGTGACATCATCACCCTCGATCTCGGTGATGGCGCCCTGCGCTCACGGTTCGCCACCGGCATCCCAATCCTCGTCTCCGTGCAGCGCTTCGAGGATACGACCGTCGTGCTCCACGCCGACGGCACACTCTGCGCCTACCCGAGCGCAATCGTGCAGGGGGAGGAGTCGTGAAGCACCGGAGTATCGGTTGGGTGCTCGTAGCACCCGCGCTCGCACTCATCGGATTGTTCGTGCTCTTGCCGGGCGTGCTTGCGCTCGTCGGCAGCCTCTTCCGCATCGATCTCGGCGACCGCACCGTATGGACCTGGGCCGGTATCGCGAACTACACGGCGATCCTCACCGACCCTGCGGTACAGCAGGCACTGTGGAACACGGTCGTCTACTCAGTCCTCACCATTGTTCCCAGCCTCGTGCTCGGACTCGGCACCGCCATGCTTGCGCACTCGTTTACTCGAGGTCGACCCGCGCTCCAAGTTCTGCTCTTTCTCCCCTTCGCCACCAATATGGTCGCGATGGCCGTCGTCTTCCGCTGGATCTTCGCGTCGAGAGGAGGCTTCGTCAACGAGGTCTTCGCCGTCGTCGGCATCGGACCCGTCAACTTCCTCGGCGATACCTCGACGGCGCTGTTCACTGTGGCTCTGGTGGGCATCTGGCGCCTGACATCCTTCGTGATGATCTTCTATCTCGCCGGCCTAACAAGTATTCCAACGGCGTTGCACGAGGCCGCCGCCGCCGACGGACTGGGCTCGTGGGCGAAGTTCCGACGGGTCACCCTTCCCCTGCTGCGCCCCATGACCGTGTTCGCGACGGTTATGGCCGTCCTGCAGTCGGTCCAGGTGTTCGACACCATCAACGTCATGACGGAAGGTGGCCCGCTCGGTTCCACCGAGACGGTGCTCACGATGACCTGGCGGCTTGGGTTCGTCTACTTCGACCTCGGCCAGGCGGCGGCGCTCGCATCAATGCTCCTTGTCGTCCTGGTTCTCATCGGAGTGATTCGGCGACGGGCATTTACTGGAGATAAGGAAACCGTATGACCACCAAAATCTCGCTCCGCCGCTCCCTGTCCCATTCTCTTCGGTGGCTGCTGGCTCTCGTTGCCATCACGATCTCGGTTTTCCCAGTGCTGTGGATGCTTCGCTTGTCGCTGTCTCCGGCTGACGAAGCAGTACTCGACGGTATCCAGCTCCTGCCGAGTTCTTTGGACTGGGGCAACTACGCACGAGCGTGGGAGAGTGCGGATCTCGGCCACGCAATGCTCAACGGAGCGCTGGTCACGGGCAGCATCCTGATCATCCAGATCATCACCGTGATCCCCGCGGGCTATGCGTTCGCAAAGCTCCGATTCCGAGGTCGCGACGCAGCCTTCGCTGTCATCCTCGCGTGTCTTCTGGTGCCGACGCAGGCTACAGCGCTGCCGTTGTACCTGGGCATCGGCTCCATCGGACTTGCGAATACCTTTGCGGCCTTGGTGCTCCCGTTCATGACCAGCGCGATCGGGATCTTTATGCTCCGTCAGCACATGATCACGATTCCCGACTCGCTCCTTGAGGCCGCGAAGGCGGACGGCCTCGGCACCCTCCGCACGCTCGTGCACGTCGTCGTCCCGTCGTCGATGCCGACGATCGCCGCGTTCGCAGTTTTGTCCGTCTTCACGCACTGGAACGACTATTTGTGGCCGCTACTAGTCGCCCGCGACCCTTCGCTGTACACACCGCCGCTGGCTCTTTCGATCTTCCAGCAGGCGGAGACCGGCACCGCGTACGGCGAGCTCGCTGCCGCAGCCATGCTCGTCACCCTCCCCATCGTGGTGCTGTTCATCGTCGCTCAACGCAAGTTCGTCACGGGCATCGCCGGTGGCGAACTGCCCGGGTGATGACAGTCAACCCGACTCCACAGTTTCACCTCCTCAATCCCACTTCCTATCTACGAAGGCGAAATCATGTCCCACTCACGCATCACACGAATGAGCGCATTGGGCGCCGGCCTCATCAGCTCCGTGCTCCTGCTCTCCGGGTGTTCCGCTCCCGCGGAAGAAGCTGCGCCTGCGACGCAGGCTGACATCGGGGAATGCTCACCGGACGGCGTCACCATCACCGCTCAGTACGCCAACCAGGGCCAAGCCGCGGCTGAGCTCGGCAAGAAGTCGATGGAGGAGACGTACCCCGGCCTCACAGTTGACCTCAAGGCCGCTCCCGAGGGAACGAGCTATGACGAGCTCACTCAGCAAATCGTCGCAGATATCGCTGCGGGATCCCGCCCGGACGTCATCATGCTAGGGCTCGATCAACTCCGATTCTGGGTCGAGAAATACAGCCCTCGCGAAATCGACCGGTCCTCGCTAAGAGACACCTACATCGACGACTACCTGGATGTCGGCACGCTCAACGGGAAAACTTACGTCGCACCCTTCCAGATCTCTGTTCCTGTGCTTTATACGAACACGACGCTCACGGAATCTGCGGGCGTCTCCGAGCTCCCGACCACGCATTCTGAGGTGCTCGACGGCGCTCGGCAGGTCCAAGAGAAGACAGATGTGACGACGCCGATCCAGATTCCTCGCGACAACATTGCCTGGTGGTTCGTGCAGGCTTTCGTCGGCAGCGGCGGGGCCGAGTACGCAAACGAGGATGGCACCGCTGGCTTTGACAACGAGGAGGGTTACGAGGCGCTGAAGATCTACGAAACCATCGGTGCAGAGAAGCTTCAAGACCCTGTGAGCTGGCAGGACTCGATCTCAGTCTTCTCCCGTGGAGAAGCTGCCTACTTCTTCGGCACACCCGCCGTGGGGGCCACCGTGGACGCCGCCGTCGGCGACTCCTTCGAGTGGACCATTTCCGACATGCCGATCCCCGATGGCGGAAGTGCTGTGCTCCCCGCTGGGGGTAACGGGTGGATGACCCTGTCCGACGATGAGTGCCGCTCGGCATACGCCGGAGAGCTCATCGGCGCGATGTTGGACCCCACGGTCATCGTGGAGAGCTCGAAAGCAAACAGCTATATCCCTGTGGATGTCGCCGCGAAGACCGAGCTGCTGGAGCTGGCGGAAGCACAGGGACCGCTCGGATACGCATGGCGCTATGAGGGAGTTCCTGTTGCCGGAGGCGGTTGGCCCGGAGAGAGCCTCGCGCGCACGAATCAATACTTGCAGGACATGGTGCAGGGGATGATCGACCAGGCTCAGCCTTCCAAAGAGATCGTTCCCGAAACCGTCAGCCGCATCGACGCACTGTCGAACTAGCCAGGGAAGAAGCTCCGTCATGTCTGCTGAAGTATCCCTCCGGCATCTGTCTAAGCGTTTCGGCGACGTCACCGCCATCGGCGATATCCATCTGGACGTCGCCGCGGGCGAATCGCTTGTCGTCCTCGGCCCTTCCGGCTCGGGGAAGTCGACCCTCTTGAGGATCGTTGCGGGGCTCGATTCGCTGGACACCGGAGAAGTCGTCATCGGGGGCACACCGCAGCAAGACTTGCCTCCCCACAGAAGAGACGTCGCGATCGTCTTCCAACACTTCGCGCTTTATCCCCATCTCAGTGCGCTTGAGAACATCACGCTCGGCCTGCGACACGGCCTGCGCCTCACCCGCGAAGAGGCACGGGCGCGGGCAATCGACCTGGCGCGGCGCATGGGTATTGGAGAGCTGCTGTCCCGGAAGCCGCGACAGATGTCCGGCGGACAGCGTCAGCGTGTTGCACTCGCGCGGGCGCTCGCGCGCAACGCGCGCGTCGTTCTGCTCGACGAGCCGCTCTCGGGACTTGACGCCCAGCTCCACGTCGCGCTGCGCCAGGAAATCGCCGATCTGATGCGCGCGACCGGTGCGACGTCCATCCACGTCACCCATGATCAGAGCGACGCGATGGCGCTGGCCGATCGCATTGCTGTCATCCGCGCGGGTCGAATCGAGCAGATAGGTACTCCGGAAGAGATCTACCACGATCCCGCGACGTCATTCGTCGCTGGTTTCATCGGGTCGCCACCCATGAACCTCTTCGACGGAGAGCGCAGGGACGGGGGGTATCGCACCGTCTTCGGTGTGATCGCCTCACCGCCCGCCTCCCGCAGCGTCCTGGTCGGAGTGCGGCCGGAGCGTCTTCGCCTCCGAGAGGCCGCAGATTACCGAGCGACCGGCCTCGTCCATACAGTGATCTTCGAGGGGGAGACGCAGGTCCTTGAAATCACGGTGGATGGCGTCCCCGCCGCGGTTCGCACGGATCGCGGCGTCTCGGTTCATCGCGGCGAGTCCGTATCGATTGGCTTCAACGCATCGGACATTCTGCTGTTCGACGCCGAGACGGGTGCCCGATTGCCACGCGACGGTGCTCATGCCGAGTAGGGGCGGCGCCGTCCTGTGGGATCTCGATGGCACGCTCATCGACAGCGAGGCGAGCTGGGCGCACGCGTGCGCCCAGCTCTCGCGCGAGCTTGGAGCGCATCCCTGGGATCCTGAACCGGCAGAGATCTCGGGCATCTCCATTCCTGGTCTTGCGGATCTCCTCCGTGAGCGTGGAGCTCGTAGTGAACGCCGTGTGGTCGTGAAACTGCTGGCGGAACGAATGGAGGATCTCAATCGTCGCGACGGAGTCTTGTGGCGCCCGGGGGCGCTCGACCTGCTGGAGACCCTGCAGCGTGCGGGCGTTTGCCAAGGACTCGTCACGATGTCCCCCTCGCGCACCGCAGCCACCGTCCTCGAACAGCTACCTCACCCATACTTCGCCGACGTAACGACGGCAGATATGGTCACCCGTCCAAAACCCGACCCAGAGGCCTACCGGACAGCTCTCCGCAACTTACGCGTCTCTGGCTCGCAATCCGTGGCAATAGAAGACTCCACCGTTGGGGTGCAGAGCGCGCGAGGCGCGGGTCTCCGCGTGATCGCCGTACGGGGCTCCCAACCCGTCGAGGCACAGGATGGCATCCAGGTATGGGAGTCGTTCCGTCATCGCGGGATCGATGACGTGATCGCGGCGGGCTTGCGACTCTGAGGCGTCTCTGGATCGAAAGCAGTGCCAGTACCCCTGCGCGTTGCACTGGAAACAAGCTCGCGAAACCCATGAATCTAGAGATATCTCACCGGCCGCACTGACTCGACTAGTCCCCGGGGAGCGTCCTCTCGTCTTGCCCGCCCGCCAGCTGACGGTAGCTTCACGTACCCCGGTTCGTCTGGAGCGGGGTGGCGGAGGCGCTCGAACAGGGCATACCGTCCATCCACCAGACGCGATCTACGTCGCTATCGTCGGACCACTTGCGCATCCTCAGCGCGACGAAAGCTACATAGCTGATGTACAGCGGAAGGCAGATGAAGCTAACCAGGATGATCCATCCGTCCGGTATGCCCCAGCACTAAACGCTCCACTTCACCAGAAATATGAAGACTGGGAGTGGTGCCAAGAGTGCCGCAACGGCCAGCGCGGACCCCTTTGACACCAACCGCGCTTGCCTAGACGCCTCAGGTGTCGTCTCCATGCGGCGGCGGTAACACACCCCATGCGCGTAGGGGCAGTGGAACCGACCATCTAACCGGTTCGCGAAACCCATGGGTTATGCGACAGGGAGGTTACGAGACACATGCGCCCGGTCGGGGACTCACCGAGGACGGCGAGCAGATTCGAGGCGCGGCCGGTTCAGTACAGCATCCCCATCACCGCTCGTACCTCGTCGAGAGTGCTCTGTGCGATCGATTGGGCACGGGCGTTGCCCTCGCGGAGCGCCGTTGCAGCGTCGGCGTACGTGAGGGCAGCGCGGCGTGCTCGGTGTTCCCGCAAGAACTCGTTCACCGCCTCGATCGTGAACTCCTTCAACGCGCCCGCACCAGCACTTCCGATCTCGGCGGCGATGTCCTCCGGAGTTCGGCTGAGCACGATCGCCGCTGTTGAGAGAAGGCCAGCAACCTCGGGCCGGTTCTCGGGATCGTAGGCAATGGTGCGTTCAGAATCGGTGTGTCAATGGCCAATAGTTTGTGCCCATGGGCGGCCAGCAGAAATGCCCGCTGGTGGCCATGAAAACTGCCCACTCATGGCCACCAGATCTGCCCACCTGATGTTCGGTGGCGTTGGCCATGTTGGGGTCGGGGTTTAGTTCATTGGCGTGACTCCTTTTCCGGCCAAGGCCTGGCTGAGTCGGATTGAATCTCCTGATGTCTGGCAGACGTGGGCGTGGTGCAGCAGCCGGTCCACGGTTGCCGTTGCCAGGGTTTTAGGCATGAGCTCGTCAAAGCCGGCAGGATGCAAGTTTGAGGACACCGCGATAGACCGTTTCTCATAAGCGGCGTCGACGAGACGGTAGAGTCCCTCCGCCGCGTCAACGCCGACCGGCAAGAGGCCTATGTCATCGACCACCACCAGATCTGCGCGCAGGATCCGGGCGACGACTTTGGTGACGCTGTCATCGGAACGGTGGGCGCGCATGAGAGCGCCGAGGTCCTCGAGGCGGAACCAAGCGACCCGCAGTCCGGCTTCGACGGCCTGCTGCCCGAGGGCTTCGAGGAAGAATGTCTTGCCCGTGCCGGAGGGGCCGCAGATCACGACGTTCTCCTTCCTTCCGATCCATTCCAGCGTCCGCAGCGCCTGCTGCGTCGGCGTGGGGATCGAGGATGCGGCGGGGTCCCAGGTGTCGAAGGTTTTCCCGGTCGGGAAGCCCGCGGCCTTGCGCCTGGCGGCAAGCATGGAGCGGGATCGACCGGCGACTTCCTCGACGAACAGGGCCTTGACGACCTCGGCCGGTTCCCAGCGCTGGGCGCGGGCAGTCGCGATCAGCTCCGGCGCCAAAGCCCGCGCGTGGGGCATCTTCAGCTGCCGCATCAGCGCCTCCAGCTCCGCCGGCAAGGCCGGTGCGGTGACCGGGACCGGACTCATGCGCTTTCCTCCAGAACGGCGGCGGCCTCGGCGGTTGCGGGTGGCTGGCCGATGGCTGCCCACCCTGCGGTGCCTTGGGTGAGGGACTGGGTTTCCCTGGCGGCATGGGTGGTGGTGCGTGAACCCGCTGCGTTCAGGATCGAGGTGAGGTCCTTGTTCGCGAAGCGGCCATGGATGGCCGCGGTTCCCAACGCGTGATCGACTTCGGACTGCCCGGCGATCTTGGCCAGGGCGACGGCTTCGGCCATCTTCACGTTCATCCGTGCCGTCCCGGCGGCTGCGGCCTCGAGCAGCCAGGTCCGGGCGCCGTCCCCGATCGCGAGGAACTCCGCCTCCGCGGCCGTCCGGGCCTTCGCTGTGTAGTCGCCAGGGATCCTGGGCCGGTGGTCCGGGAAGTGGGCGTCGTTGATCGCCGGGCTGCCGGGCCGGGCGCGCCGGTGCCGGGCGACTTCCACCGGGCCCTGGCTGCCGTGGTGGACGACGATGACCTGTTCATCGGGTCCGGCGCCGTGGGATCGGACGAACACCCCCGCGCCGAGCAGATACGCCGGGACGGAGTACTGACCGTTCTCGAAGGTGACCATCGGCGTGTTCTCCGGGACGGACCGGGAGAGGCCGAACGCGACCGTGTGCGCGGTGTCCGGGATGCGGTGCAACCGTGGCGCTTCCTCGGTCAGCATCGCGGCGGGTTTTCGGCGGGTAGCGCGGTGCTCACGGTGGTTGACCTCATCCATGAAGCCCTGGCACGCCGCCTCGATCTCGGCGAAGGAAGCGTATTCGGGGCGCAGGTTGGTGTCCTTGGGCACGATGTCGGCCTTGGCGAGTTTCACCGAGGACTCCACGCCGCCCTTGGACGCGGGATCAGCCGGCTGGCAGGTCAGGACCGTCACGCCGTAATGGCGGGCGAACTCGACCGTCTGCTGGTTACGGACAGGGACCCCGGCGACGTGGGAAACGGTGACCGCTTTCTCGTTGTCGGTGAGGACGTAGGTTGGGGCGCCGCCCACGACACGGAACGTGCGGTCCAGCGCCGCGAACACACTCGGCGCCGTCCGGTCCCGCAGGACGATCACGACCCGGAACCGGGACCACGCCAGCCATGCCACGAACAACACGGTCTTCTTGCCCTCGATCACTGGGCCGTCGCCGAAATCGTACTGGATCCACTGACCAGGTTCGGTCACCCAGGGGCGGTGCACCCGGACGTGGCCGAGCCGCCAGGCGGCGCGGACCTGCGCGACTGCCCGGCGGGTCGAGCGTTCCGAACCCTCGTAACCGAGGGCACGGAGTTTCTCGTGGGCTTTATCGGCTCGGATCTTGCCCTTGGAAGCCTCGATCCATTCCTCGATCTTGGGCAGGAACGCATCAGTGACCCGGCCCCGGTAGGCCGGCTCGGCGATCGGCTGACCGGCGTCCCGGGCAGCGACGTGCCGGGCGACCGTGTGGTGCGAGCAGCCGGTGAGTTCCGCGGCGGCGCGCAACGAACCCGTCAGATCATACGCAGCAAGTATTTCCATGATTTCTCCGTCAAACTTCATTAGGGCCTCTTCCCGGGCGACTTTGGTGCGACTAGACACCGTTATCAAACCCCGGGAAGAGGCTCCCGCCGCTTAAGCAGCAGGGCTACGTCAAAGAAGTGGGCAGATCTCACGGCCACCAACGGGCAGTTTCCATGGCCGTCAGTGGGCAGTTCCGTGGCCGCCTATGGGCAGTTTTTCATGGCCGCTAACATCCCCCCAAGCAGTAGTAGGAGGTTTCCCTTTTACACGTTGACTGGAAGCATCATTGAATCCCTGACCGCCCGTGACATGCTTGTTGAAGAACCAGAGTATCTAGCAACTTTCAGATAATCATTAGGATCCAGGAGCAAGATGACACCCCTTCCCGGCTATGACGGTACGTTCATTACTCAGATGCGAAAAAGCTTCGGCACCCAGAAGGTGACTGTCATCCACCCTGTAGAGGGAGAAACTGATGAGCGCTTCGAAGCTGAATCTCAGGTGCAATCAGAGGCAGCGTTCTTTGATGTCAATGTGCCTATCTATCGAGGCGACAGGATTGAAATGGGAGACCCTCGCGGAGGGACTCGAGAAGTCTGGGTAACGAATGTAAAAATCAACCAAGCCGGGGGGCAGATGCCTTCAGGGATGAGCCATATCAAAGCCGCAATCAGCGATCAGGCATCTGAAATGCCAGACGTTACGAAATCTCCTCAAACTACTTACGGTGATTACGCCATCGTTGTTTCAGGCGGAAGCCATGTCACAATCGCCACTCATGGGGGAAGCATCGATCAAGGGAAATCCGTCCCTCCGGAGTTTAACGAATTAGCCAAGGCGGTAAAACTAGCTCTAGAACTGATTCAAAACGAGAGCAGCTTTGATGGTGATGAGCGGGAAATCGCTAAACAGGCAAGCTCCGATGTTCTCCAGGAGATCATTAAAGATGATCCGAATCCGAGCAAGCTCAAAGGAGCACTCGCAACCCTCCGTGGGGTGCTCACGGCCGCTACAAATTCAGCATCTTCGGCTGCGGCAAGCGGGATCATCCAGCAGCTTTTCCCGGCTGCTTCCTAACCACCCCGTCAAGAAATTTTTAGTGGAGTAGCTAAATAGTTGCTCCACTACTAAATTTTCATCCCCTTGTCCCGGTCTCTTTTTCGTTCCTGTTGACTGGCCGGGACATGGGCTGTGTATCCCGAGCCGGCCTGCGTGGCGTGGCAGAGTTCGGGAAACTCGCTGCGCAATTCCCCTCGCCAGGAGATCAAGAACCTTGTCTAGCGGCTGTAGCGGGGGCCTCGGTCATCCCCTTGCGTCGGCCCGTCGTCCGTGTCGCTTCGCTGCTGCCGTTTCCGTTCGGCCGCTTCTTGGTAGGCGCGCAGCTTGCGGCGGGTCTCCGTTGCCTGGTTCACCGGTTCCTGTTCCTGCCCATCTAACTTGCGCGCCGGGCCGTCGGCCTGGCGTGCCTTCCTGATGGCCTCCACGGCTTCCTGGTAGGCCTGGGACTTCTCGACCGGGGCTTGCCGCGAGGCCTTGAGGCGGCGGGAGAGTTCGGCAATGCGTTCGGCTCGGGCCTGTTCGGCCGTCAGGGTGGAATCCTGGGCACGTTCGGTCCGCAGGTGGTCGATGACCTGTTCGGCCGGTGCTTGTTCCTCCAGCAGCCGGGTCTCCACCTCGGCCGCCTCGTGCATCAACCGTGCATCGTCACCCGAGAGTGGTTCCCGAGCGGTCTGCTGCGTGTACTTGTGCATGGCGGTGATCCTCTCGTTCAAATCGGCACCTAGTTCCTTGTCCCGGTGATCGGCCGGGATCGCTGTTGCCTCGGTGACGGGGATGCGGTAGGTCTGGCGATACACGGCGACTTCGGCGGCCAGCTGACGCCACTGCTCCTGGCGTTGCGTGTCGGAGGGCACCGGACCCAGAGCTTGGGCCCAGGCCGGTGGCTCGGCGGCGAGTTCGGAGCCGAGCCGGTTGAACTGGGGCACCATTTCCGCACGGCGTGCCAAAAGTTCCTGCCTCCACAGGCCCGGGGTGTCCCAGTGCGCGGCGGCATCGGCGGGGGCCACCCAGTCGGGCAACCCGTCCGGGATGAGAGGGGCCGGACGTTCGGGCAGGAGGCGTTGGCGGATGAGTTGTTCGCGCTCGATCCTCTCCACGATGTGGCCGGCTTGGTCGTCGCGGTCGGTGCCGCCGCGCTGTAGCGTCTCGCGCAGCAAGGCTGCCTCGGGCAGTTGCTCGCGGACCTGCTTCTCACTGATCAGCTTCCACAGCTGCCAGGACAGGGCCACGGATTGGTTGTCGGGATCCGAAGGGATCTGGCGGTCGCGGGCATCGGCCGCGGCCTTGATCCGTGCCTCCAGGGCATTGTCGGTCAGGTGCCCGTAGAGGCGCTGGGTCCAGGGCTTCTGTCCGGCGTCGCCAATGTTTCCTGTGTTGCCGGGGTCCTGGGCCAGGATCTTGCCGGCGCGGATCTTGTGCTCGGCCGCCCGCTGGGCCAAGGTGGCCAGGTGGTCATCGGACACGTTGGCCAGGGGCCGTTCACCGCCTGCCAGATCCAGGGTGCCGGCGGTCTCTGCTTCGAGCCGCCAGACCATCACGGCGCAGCTGTCCTGGGCATCGTCGAAATCCCGTTCGGCGTATGCGTTGGCCAGCGCGTCTGAGACGTTGACCCCGGCCTTTTCGGCGGTGACCATGGTCCGAGCCAACGCTTCCCAGGCGGGTTCCTCAACGAGTGCCTGCGCGTCCCCGTCGCCCAGACAGCGGCGGGCCAGGGTCTTCATCCGTTCCATGTTGGCTTGCTCATCGATATCGATATACGCAGCCGACTTCTGCGGGATCGAACGCGCCTGGGCGCGGGCGGCGGCCGCGAGCTCGTGCGCGGTGAGGTTGGTGTCGTGGTTCGCTGCCACGGCTTCCAGCAGCCCGTCGAGTGTTTCGTCCTCCGCCAAGGCCCCGTAGAGGTGGTTGGATTCCCGGCCGCGGGAGGCGGCTACGTAGGCCAGGGATCGGGTGAGCCCGGAGGAAAGCATCGCGTGGGTGGTGTCAGACGTCATGCCCTGGGTGCGGTGGATCGTTGAGGCGTAGCCCAGCATGGTTGATTCCTGCACGTAGGCACCCGGGAGGGTGGTGGCCCCTGCGTGGTCACGGTGCTTCACCGAGAGGCTGCCGTCCGTATGGACGCCGGTCACGGTCCACACGTCGTTGTTTTTCACGAAGTCTTTGCCCTGGTTCAGGGACATGCGGCGGTTGTTCTTTCGGGTTACCACCACGTCCCCGACGTGGGCGGTGAGCCCGTCGCGCAGGGTGGCGCCGGTGCCTTCGCTGATCTGCCCGGTGGCCAGGCGGTACGACTGGGCGCGGGCGTTCAGCTCGGTCACGGTGGTGTTGTCGAAGGCCATCATCACCGAATTTTTTCCGGCGTTGGTGTCTTTCTGCCAGGCCTCGAACACCGCGGCCGTCATGGTTTCCACGTCCCCGCCAACGATGCGGCCGTTTTTGCGGTAGAACGTCCACGGGTCATCGTCCCCGATGCTCGGTGGTTCGCGCAGTGCCAGGGTTGCCGCTGCTTCTTCCTCGTTCGCGGTCCCGTCCGGGTTGCGGAAGCGGTGCAGATCCTCCAGGTGCACGGCCCCGGCCTCGTTGCGGATCAGGCGCAGCGCACCACCGGACCCCACGGCGGAGAGCTGTTGGTCATCACCCAGCGCACGGACCACGGCCCCGTGTTGCTCGGCAATGGTCACCGCCTGGGCGAAGAGCCCGGTGCCGACCATTCCGGCTTCGTCGATCACGATCACGTCCCCGGGCGCGGGGATGATCGCATCAGCCGATCCGCTCCGGTGTGCCATGACAAAGGAATCAATGGTGGTTGCCGCGGCTCCGAGTTCGCCGGACATCACCGCGGCCGCCGCAGCGGTCGGGGCTAAGCCGATGACCTTGCCGCCGGCCTCGGTGATGGTGTCGGCTGCCAACCGCAACGCGGTGGTCTTGCCTGCACCTGCCGGGCCGACACCCACCCGCAGCAGCTTGTCCGAGCACGCGAATTCACGTGCCATGGCCAACTGTCCGGCGTCGAACGTCTTGCCCTGCATGGCCAGGGCGCGCTCAAAGGCTTCACCTGTCGCGGCTGGGATTACCTGCTTCTGTGCTGCCTCCAGCAAGCGGTCTTCGCTGTGCAGGACACCGGCAGACGTGTATACCTCACGGTGCGCCTTGGCGTACTTGGAGGACCCATCCAAGCGGGTCAACGAGTCCACCAAGGGTGCCCGTTCTCCGGGGGTTAGCAGCAATGAATACTGATCGATGGCGCGGGCCTTGACCTGCTCCAGAAGGTGCGCCGGGATGGTCACATCCCCGAACCGGGAACCGAGCAGGCGGCGGGTTTCGGCATCGATGTGGTGCTCTCCCCAGGAGCCTCGGGAACGCTCCAGCACATTGATCACATGCTGGGCTGCCTGCTCCGGATCGATCTCATCGGCGGTGGTGACCATCCACCCCGGGTTCTCTTGCTCGGCCTTGATCCGTGCCTCGAAGCGGTGTTCCCTGGCCACGATCAAGGCCTTCGGCCCCACGGTCACACCCTGAACCTTGCCCAGGTCCCGGGTCCATTCCTCCACCAAGACGGAGAGCTGTCGGGCTTCCTTCTTCACCGGCCGCGTGCTTAGCGTTGCCTGCTGGGCCAGGTCGATCATCTGCTTGCTGTTGGGAGCATAACCGTGCTCCTCGGTGAACTTCTCCACCAGTTCATCAAGCGCCGGCTTGATCGCCGTGCGCCGCGAGGAAGCCGCCTCAATGGCCGCAATATCGACCCCGGCAATCTCCATGATCGGACGCTTGCCAGCGACCTGACGTTCCACCAAACCCAGACCTAAGGACTCGGTGATCTTCTCCATGACCCGGCGATTGTAGAACTCCGACACGGCGACCCCGTACTGATGCAACGGTTGTCCATCGAGGGATGACCACTTGCCGTCCTTGCCCATAACCTTGTTGGAGACCACCACGTGGTCATGCAGCTGTGGGTCCCCGTTGCGCGAGTCATAGTGGCGGAATTTCGTGTAAACCAAGCCGCCGTCAACCTCTTCCTGGCGAACCCCGTTTCGCCCGCGCCGGGTGTAAACGGCCTCGGATTCAAGGAATGCCATGGCCTCTTCAATGGCTTCGTGGTGGGCGGCCTCGATGGCCTTACGGGCTTCGTCGCCACCCACGGCCCACAGCACGGAGGCGGATTTTGCGGGGGCAAACACGAGGTCATAACCTGCCACGGCCTGTGATGCAGGCTTCGTCTGGGCGGTGATGAACCTGCCCAACTCTTCCTTGTCCTTGGGGTTTCTGGCGTTGATCTCACGGAAGTAGACGGCACCCACGCGGGACCGTATCAGACGGCGATCATCAGGCCCCGGTGCGCCCTTTTCCAAGCGTTCGAAGTCGCCCATGGCGATCTTGATGCGCGCCGAAAGAACATTATCGCCCTGCTTGAAGCGCTTGTAGCGCTGTCCCAAACGAACATCGGCCTTCGGGTCGGTGGCCAACATGGCTTCCGCATTGGGGTGGAGGCCCTCACCGAATAGCGCTGCCATCTGTGCCTCGGTCACAACACCTTCAACACCAAGATGCGAGATACCGGCGCCGCCCCATTGGCCTGGCGGGTTTCCGTCCGCGGTGTAGTAATCGCCAAGCTGGCGGTCGGCGGCGCGGTATTCGTCCGCGCTGGCGACCTCCTTGGTGTAGTACTGATACCCGTCCCCAGCGCTGAGCTTGTGGAGGGTCATCATGCAGTCATCTTAGCTCGGACCCCCTAATTTATCGATGATGCAAAAGGTGTGACAGATATTAGGGGGATTCCTGATTCGAGGTACGATGAAAAACAGCAGGATTCGCGCTATGATCGGGCCATCAAGTTTTTGATGCGGTTCTGCACATGAGAATGGGCGGTGGGTAACATGCACTTCGTTATCCACCGTTCATTTCGATTGTGTAGAAGCGCAGGTGGTGGGTTGTCCACATGTGTGCGGGAAAAGACCTTGGGGTTTATCTTTTGCCGTGCACCTGTGGACAAGACGTCACAAAATAGTCCGGGTGAAGAACGGTCCGCCCCGCCGTCGAAGATGGCACGCCCGCGCCCTGCGCGGGGTCGTTTTCACTGACCGTTAGGTTTCACGAAAAGAGGGATGACATGGCAGCGCAACGCAAATCAGCACAGCAGGTTGCGGCACGGGAGAAGGCGCGCCAGAAGGCAGCCGACTTCACCGCACGCCACGAAGAACTGATCGAACTCGCCGCGAAGTTCATTGAACTCGATGAGGCGGCCAACGACACCGAGACGGCAGCGCAGGAAAAGGCGCAGAGACTCATTGCCCAGGGCAAGGCCGACGCCGAAGCAGCGCGCAAGGAATCCGGTCGGGTCATCACCCAGATGATCGAAACGGGCGAGTCTAAGAGTGCGGTCGCAGCGCGTCTGGGTATCAGCTCCGCGACGTTGAAGAAGTATCTTCCGGTCCCTGATTCCGCCGCTACGAATTCCGAAACCGTCGAGGCCTAAAACAGGGTGGGGGTGTCCGGGTCGTGGTTGAAACGTATTGCCGCGATCCGTTCTTGGTTCCACCCGTTGGCCAGCAATTCGTCACGCAAGCGGCGTGACCGCTCTGCCTGGGCGGCACGGCCAACGCCCCAATAGCGCAATCCCGTTCCGTTGCTGTGGCGCCGCTTCCGGCTCCGATCGAGCATGTTCTCCCGGTGATTCCCGATCATCAAATGCGAACTGGAATTGTCGGTGGCATGTACGCAGGTTGGTTCGTCGCAGTCATGCATCAACGAGGGCATATCCTCGAGCCAGACACCGGTCGCCAGATAGTAGGCGTAGCGGTGTGGGCGTACCGCCCTGGTGTGTCCGTCCTGGTTCAAGGTGAACCGGCCGTAGCCATCATCACTGATCGCTCCGACCCAAAACCAGCAGTCCTCCGGACGCGGACCTTTGATGACCTTGGCCCAGAATCGTTCATCGGCTGCACGCATGTGAATGGGCTCCTATTTGAGGGCATCGTTGTTAAAGGGCGGGGCCGACCACCGTGACCCCGGGGGCCCGCTCTACGGCTACTGCACCGACATCGGCGGTGAAATCACGCCAACATGGTTCCGCTGCGAACTGGAGCGCAACCTCACAATCAGCGATGTGGCGCTCGAACACCGGGCCCCCGCGCAGGCCGAGGACATACCCTAACGGTAGAGACGCAAAAGCGCACGAAGCCCGTTGCTCCCAGGGATCGGGCGAACCCGCCGGAAACCACCCGAGGCCCGCCAGGGCCGGGTCAGTCTGGCAACCCCGTCACCCGCTTCTTGTGGACAGGCGGAGCCGCTCACGTCGCAAGGACGGCATCCCGGTAGCCTCCGCTGCGCGGCGGTGAAGCGCCGGCTGCCATGACGCCGGTTCCGGCGGGGGTCCTAGGGTCGGGCCTACTGGGCCGCTGCATCGACGGCGGCCAGGTGTTCCGGGCGGATCGGCGCGGTGTGCTCCAAAAACTCCGGGTGCTTGCGGACGTAAGAGGCGAAATACGTGCACACGCTCACCACGGACACCCCGGCAGCGATAGTGTCCTCCAGGGCGAACCGGGCAAGCCTAGCGGCCAGCCCCTGTCCGCCGTAATCCTCGTTGACGGTCGTGTGGAAGAAGATGAGCTCGGAGTGCGGGGCCGCTTCAAAGGCCAGCCAGTGCGCCTTGCCGATGACCCGGTCGCCGTCCACGAGTTCGTAGCGGCGGCGCTCGGTGTTCGCACGCACGGTGATGGTTGGTTCTTGGTCCATGGTTCCTCCTGGGTTGGGGGTCAGCCGCGTGGGCGCAGCTGGACGTTGGGCAGCACGGGATCCGGCAAGGGGGCCGGCATCCCTCGGGATAGGGTCCAAAGCGCGGGTAGGGCGCGCCGTCGGAATAGGTCCCTTCGACGGGCGGGTCCGCCGGCTCGGCACCGATTTCCGCCTTCCAGGCGCACGGTAGGCCAGAATTTCCTCGTGCGTCCTGCCGATGAAATTCCTCCACATCACGATCTGCTCGCCTAGGGGTTCATCGCCGATGGCCAGCCCCCGCACGGGTGTTTCCCCGGCCTCCGGCACCCGCCGGGCGCTGATTTGACCCTGAAAGTGCTATGGGAAGTTCATGCCAATTCTCGTCGCCGGGGCACCGGCCGCGCGAGGTGTACCTCTCGGCAAAATCAACCAAGGCATCGGTGTGCTCAGTCCGGTCGCTGACGCTGCGCACGTTGCGCACCAGGATGTCCATGATCGAACGTGCCGCCAGCAAGAGGGTGGGGTGCTTCAAGCCCTGTTGGGCTGCCTCGTTGTAGAGGTGTGAAACATCCGGCACGTTTTCGCGTAGTTCCTGCATGACGTGGGTTTGGCTGGCGACTGCCACCGCGACAGTCGCGGCGGTGATCCAGCGTGTCGGCAGACCGTCAAGGACCCGCACCTCCATCCAGCCGCGCGGCCGGATGGGTGGGAACAGGGTCGTGAGGTGATAGCGGAAGTCCTCCACGGTGGGCCATCCAAAGGCCGAGCCGTAGCGCATCCAGTGCCCGAAGGTCATACCGGGCAGGATCCCCGTTCCGCTGGCTCCGTTGGATCCTTCGTCAAGCACATAGAGGACGTTGGCGTCCAGGGCGTATTGCAGCCAGGCTTCAGCGGCCGGTTTGCCCAGGTCCACCGGCCGGGTGCGCCCTGGGTCGATCCGGTTCCAAATGCCTTGACGCAGGGACGCCCACTGCGTGCCGCTGGCATCCACTCCGCGTGAGTTGGCGAAGGCTGCCAGCAGTGCCGGGGCGATTCGGTTCAGGATCTCCCAACGTGCCAGCGGCTCCACATTGTCATTGCTCACGTTGATCTGGACGGAAGCGGTATTGCACATCATCCAGCGGCCCGCGGGCCCCTCGGAGTCGAAGAACTCCTGCATGGCCGCGTAGCGCGGGTGCACCAATACCCGCTGTGGCGGGCGGGCCGCGTCCAAAGCCGTCTCGTGGCGGTGCAAGCCTACGGACCGCAGCCGGTTGTGCAGTATGCCGGCGTCCATGGCGGTTGCGTCGATTGCATTGCTCACGCAGGAGGCAGGAAAGGAGGAGAGCTCGATCTGCCCGCCGGGTTCAATGGTGATGCGCCCGCCCGCAGGCAGTGGATCTTGCGAAACAGCAGCGAGCCGGTCCATGTCGGCGCGCGCGCGCTGGTCGAGTTCGTCGGTGACCGGCCACTCGCATTCGATGCCAAAGAGGTCCTCACCCGTGGGCCTGAACATGGACGCGCTGATCTCGAGCAACTGGGAAACCGTCACGTTTCGGCGGTGATAAGGCATGGGGGGGAACCCTTCGCAAAATAGTTGACTACTAAGAAAATTAGAACTACGTTGATTTCTTAGACACTAGCATGAGCTAGATCACAAGTTTCAAGAGCAGCACCAAAGTTTCCAAGTACTCATCTCCCCGTGCTGCGGGTCTGCATGGAAGGACCGTCATGGCCATCATCCCCTCTTCAGTTGTGTCCGAAGAATATTCCGGCAGGTCCTTGCGGGTCCTCTTGATTATCGACGAGCTGGCGGGCCTGCGACCGGGCCACGACACCAGCGTGGCCATCATGGAGGCTGCCCAGCGTCGCGGTCACGGCGTGAGCGTCACCACGGTGCGCGAGCTGGCTATCGTGGATGCCGCCGCCCACGCGACATGCCGGGAAGTTGCCCTCGTCCCGGCCGAGCTGGAGAACGGCAGATGGGTTGCCGCCCAGCAGTGGTACACCGTCGGGGAACGCCGCCCGCAGCGCCTGGATGAGTTCGACGCAATCTTCATGCGCACCGACCCACCGGTGGACGCAAATTACCTGCGCGCGACCTTTATTCTCGATCTCGTTGACCAGCGCAAGACGCTCATGGTCAACGATCCCGCAGGCCTGCGCAACGCGAACGAAAAACTGTTCGGCCTGCGCGTCCCGCAACTCGGCCCGGAAACCATGATCTCCGCCGACGCCGAGGACATCGTCCGCTACGTGCACGGCTGGGGCAAGGCGGTACTGAAACCGACCGACGCCATGGCCGGACGCGGGGTGCTGGTCCTGGACCCGAATGACGTCAACCTCCAGTCGATCATCGAGGGTGCGACCGAGCGCGGAACGGTGCAGGTCGTGGTCCAGAAGTGGATTAACGCCGCCACCGAGGGAGACCGACGGGTCATCGTGTTCGACGGCGTGCCGGTCGGTTCGGTCCGCCGTGTGGCCCAAGGTGGAGACTTCCGCTGCAACATGGCCACAGGTGCCGGCACCGTGTCCGACACCGTCACCGAGGCGGATCGGCGGATCTGCGAGCAGCTGGCCCCCCACCTGCGCGAACACGGACTGCATTTTGTGGGGATCGACGTGATCGGTGACCTGCTCACGGAAGTCAACGTCACCAGCCCCACGGGAATCCGTGAAATCGATGCCCTCAGCGGCACCGACCTGGCGGGGGACCTCATGGCATGGGTTGAATCCCGCTGCCCGGCCCAACTGGTGGCGGGCACCTGATGGGGGCCGCACGTCGCATCCTGGTCCTGGGGGCGGACGCCGCAGGCATGAGTGCCGCCCATCAGGCCATCCGCTCCGCCAAGACGACGGGGGAAGAAATCCATGTGGTGGCACTGGAGAAATCCGGGCACACCTCGTATTCAGCGTGCGGGCTTCCCTACTGGATCTCCGGCGAAGTTGACAGCTCCGAGGAACTAATCGCCCGCACCCCGGCACGGCACCGCGAAATGGGTGTCGACCTGAAGACCGGGATAACTGCCACCGGCCTAAACGTTGAGCGGCGCACAGTCACCTTCACCGGACCGGGCGGGGCGGCCGGGAGCATCGGGTACGACGACTTGGTGATCGCCACGGGCGCCAGCCCCGTGTCCGCCAACTGGATGCATCACCCAGATGGCAGCCTGTACGGCGGGGTGGCACCCGTGAAAACCTTGGTCGACGGCGAGGAATGGATCCAACGGTTGGCCCGGCGCTTCCCGGGGACCGCGGACCACCACGGATCGATGGTCGTGGTCGGAGCCGGCTATATCGGCTTGGAAATGGTGGAGGCGGCACAAAGACGGGGCTTCGACGTCACATTGCTCGCCCGCTCTCGCGTGATGAGCAGCCTCGACCCCGACATGAGCGAACGCATCGAGAGCGCTCTGACCGACTCTGGCGTCAAAGTGGTGCGCGGCGTGGCGGTCGAGTCCCTGGCGGTGAACGAGGCGGACTGGGTCACCGGAGTGAGAGCCAGCGATGGCAATCTCTACCCGTGCAACTTGGTCGTTTCGGCCATCGGGGTCGCCCCCGCCACCGGATTCCTCTCCGGTGCGGGCCTACCGATCGGGACCTCGGGCGGCTTGCAGGCCAACGCCGACGGTTCACTGGCGCCCCAGGTGTGGGCCGCCGGTGACTGCTGCGAAGTGCGTCATCGGGTCAGCGACTCATGGGGCTTCTTGCCGCTGGGAACGCACGCAAACAAAATGGGACGGACTGTGGGCGCCAACCTCTTCGGAGGTGGCCTGAGTTTCGACGGGGTGCTGGGTACTGCGATCACCCGGTACACCCACGCGCAGACCTACCTTGAGATCTCGCGCACCGGCCTGGGCAGCGCGGAAGCCTCCGCCGCGGGCATCGAAGCGGTGTCCTTGACCACCGACGGTCGCACCGCCAGCGGGTACATGCCCGAATCCACACGCATTTCCACAAGGATCGTGGCCGAACGCGGAACCCGGCGGCTTCTCGGCGCACAGATCGTCGGCGGAAAGGGCGCAGGAAAGCGGATCGACACCGTGGCGGCCGCACTATGGGGCGGAATGCTCGTTGACGACTTGGCCCGCATGGACTTGTCCTACGCCCCGCCATTCGCGACCGTGTGGGAGGCCGTGCAGCTCGCGGCCCGCCGATTGGCGGACCGCCTATAGCCGCGGTTCCGTGCGGCTGACAGGCGAAGCGGTATATGAAGGGCGGCATGTCTGCGCGGTTTAGGGGCGGCAACGATCGACTGGGGCGGGCACATCGGGGCACCGATCCTGGACGAGCCGATGCCAGTCCACCGAATACGCACCCGGCCCGAAATGGTCAAGCGCGCGATCCCCCAGTACCGTGCCACGACCCGGAACATTGACCGCCACGCTTGCCCGCAATCGCCCACCATGAAGGTCTCGGCACCCGCACCCCAGCTTAACGACATTGCCCCGCGCCCGGACAAACGCCTCCGGGCACTCGTGTGGCGTCTGCGTGTCGTGCTGAACGGATGGCATCTCACTCTCTCCGTGCCCTGGGGCCCCCGCTCGGGCACAGGCGGGGATGCTGACGTGCCATCCACACCCCCTCCGGCGGCCGGTCAAGGCCGGGCGTTCGCCGCAGGGCAAGGACGAGGAAGTCGCGTGCGGTCACCCGCGTGACAAGCGCGGGTCACATGTTTCCCCGGTGAGTCGTGGTTGCCAGCGACCCCCGGCAAGCGCCGTAGCGATTTTTGTATCCACCGTGGCCTGAGCGGTCGGTAGCGGCAGGCCCCCTTATGCTCGATTCCAGTTCTGCCTGATTGCAGTTCTGCTCAATTCCAGCGCATGGGGACGCCGCCGCGCTGGCCTTCGCGCATCGGACTCCATTCACCGGCAACGACCGCACCGGCCCAGCCGGAGGCCCTTTGTCCAAGCGCGCTGGTCGGGGACCCCTGTCCTCGATCATGGAGCATCCATAAATCCCCGATTTGGCCTACGGAACTCTCCACAATCCCGCGTCGTGCCAAGGTATTTACGCGCCCTGACCCCTGGATCAGCAATGTGCCGGGGTCCTTTGATTTGCCCGGTCGAAGATCCAAGGAAACCAGGACATGTGACCCAGGGCATAAAAAGTAGGTGACAAATAAGCTTCTTAGCGCTATGTTAATTTGAAGCAGTCTTCGCATCTCCCCGGAAGGGTCGCAGCCGACTGTGCAGCAACAAAACACCTCAGCATCCGCTGCCAGGTGTTTCATGATCATTCGCCAGGTCGAGCGAGGCCATAAAGGAGTCATGATGAGCAAGAAGATCGGAATTATTGGAGCGGGGACAGCAGGTCTCCACCTCGGCCTCTATCTGCGCCAGCACGACATCGACGTCACCATGTTCGCGGACCGCAAGCCGGAAGACTACGCCTCCATGCGATTGCCTAACACCGTCGCCCATTTCGCGGTCACCATTGCCCGCGAGGAAGCCCTAGGAGTGAACCATTGGGATTCCAAGGAGGTGGGGTACTTCGGTCACCACTACTACATCGGCACCCCGGAACCGATGCGTTTCTACGGTGATCTGCACGCACCGAGCCGCGCCGTGGACTACCGCATGTACCTGCCCCAGCTCATGAACGACTTCGCCGAGCGCGGCGGTCGCATCGAAAACCGCAGCATCGCCAAGGCCGACTACCCCGAACTGGCCAAGGAATTCGATCTCCTTGTTGTCTGCACGGGCAAGGGCACCGGGGACATGTTCCCCAAGATCCCGGAACTCTCACCGCATGACAAGCCACTGCGCCAGCTCTGCGTTGGCCTCTACAAGGGAATCGAGCAGCTCGAAAGTCGCTCGGTCACCATGTATTTCTCGCCCGGTGCCGGGGAAATGATCGAGATCCCGACGCTGACCTTCAATGGCCTGCAGAACGCACTCGTCATGGAAAACATCCCTGGCGGCGACTTAGAGATCCTCGCCCATACCAGATACGACGACGACCCGGCTGCGTTCAAGGCCCTACTGCTGGAGAAGCTCAAGAAGCACTACCCCACCTGCTACGAACGCATCAACCTGGATGAGTTCGACCTCGCCAACGGGCCGATGGACATCTTGCAGGGAGGCGTCACCCCGGCCGTACGCCAGTCCTCTGTCACCTTGGAAGGCGGCACCATCGCGTTGGCCCTCGGGGATGTCCAAGCCACCGTCGATCCGCTGCTTGGCCAGGGCGCCAATGCCGCAGCCCACGCCGCACAGGTGCTCGGCGAGGAGATCGTCGCCAGCAGTGTTTTCGATGCCCGATTCGTCGAGCATGTGGACGCGCGGCGCAACCACCGACTCCACTCGGCCACCAAGTGGACCAATTTCATGTTGAACTCCTTGGAAACTTTCCCTGCCGAGTTTGGCGCCTTCATTGGTGCATTGAACGCCGACCGCGGACTGGCGGACACCTTCACCGACAACTTCAACTACCCGGACCGGCAGTGGGATATCTTCTCTTCTCCGGAACGAATCGGCACGTTCTGCGGATTGGAGAACGCATCATGAAACAGCAAGAATTGACCATCCCGGAGGCAGCACAAATGACGGATATGGACTTCCGTAGCCACGTCTCATTCTTCGCCACGGGTGTGGCCGTCATTAGTGCAGAGGACGACGCCGGCCAAATTCACGGTGTCACGGTCAACAGCTTCGGATCGATTAGCCTGGAGCCTCCGACGGTGATGGTCTCCTTGCGGCCCGGACGGGCGTTGGAGATCATTCAGGAAACTGGACGGTATGGAGCAAGCATCCTTTCCGAAGGACAGCAACACTGGTCGCAGCACTTTGCCGGCAACCGAGACCGGCGTGAACCGCCGCAGTTCCTGACTCGTGAGCGGGTGCCAACGTTGGGGCAAACCCTCGCCTGGTTCGAATGCGAGGTAACCGAATCGATCACGATAAATGACCATGTGTTGCTTCCGGCGCGGGTGACGGCCTGTGGCAGTACCGAGGGGAACCCGTTGATTTTCTTCGCCAGCAAGTACCACTCCTCGCGCGCGAAAGCACCTTCGGCCCGATAAGGCTTAGGGTGTGAGATTCTTAGTGGTATGAAAAAGTATCCGGCCAGGCTTAGCCAAGAGCAAGATGAGGCAACTGCGGGAACCGAGGATGGTGTCGATCGGGTCATCGCTAACTGGCTTCGTGAGCGGCCGGACATAGACGTCGGATCCATGGGGATCGTCTCACGGATTTGGCGTGTATCGCGCCACCTAGAGCGGCGTCGCAACGGATACCTGTCCGAGTGGGACGCCGACCGCGGGACGGTCGACATCCTCAGTATGCTCAGGCGGTCCGGAAAGCCGTTCCGCCGCTCAGCCGGGGACCTGACACGGCACTCACTGATAACCTCCGGTGGCGTTTCCCAACGGCTGGAGAAGCTCGAGCGGGCCGGCCTCGTCACCCGCCATGTCGACACGGCTGATCGCCGCCGTGTCGATGTCCAACTCACCGAGGAAGGCATCAAGCTATTAGACGCAGTGTTCGTCGACATCATGCGCCGGGACTCGGAGACCTTGGCCTTCGCACTCAAGGCCGAGGAGCAGGAAGAGCTTCAGCGACTGTTGCGAAAGCTCCTGCTCTCCTTCGAACCCCTCGATGAGACGAGCGTCTAGAGACGTGAAAAAGAGCTCTTGAAGCCTTCTGGGGCCGGACGCAGTGACCACTGCGTCCGGCCCCAATGTTTTTTTGGCTCCGGTCGGCAGCGGAACCCGCCTGACTTTCATTGCGCCGATAGATCCAAGCCCCTGGCCCCGACCCAACGTGTTGTTTAGCAAAAAGTAATTGACTACTAAGATAAATCTCGGTACGGTGGTTGATGTAATCTAGATCACTTTTCAATGACACTCCAGTGAGGTAACAATGAGCGGTCCACTCCAAGGAATCAAAGTCGTAGATCTCTCCGCCATGCTGTCGGGCCCTTGGGCCGCGGACCTGCTCGGAGACCAGGGCGCAGACGTCATCAAGGTTGAACCACCCAAGACGGGAGACCATGTGCGGTCCCTCCCGAACCGTGTGGGAGGCCTTGCTTCGATGTTCCTCAACGTCAATCGTTCCAAGCGTTCGCTGACACTTAATCTGAAAAGCCCCGACGGGCTGGAGGTCCTGTACAAGCTGGTGGCGGAGTCCGACGTTCTGGTGCAGAACTTCCGGCCAGGAGTCGTCGAACGCCTTGGGATCTCTTATGAGGACCTGCGCAAGATCAATCCGAGACTCGTCTACCTGTCCATTAGCGGATTCGGCGAGGACGGCCCCTATGCCAACCGGCGGGCCTACGACCCGATCGTTCAGGCCGTATCGGGCCTCACTTCGATCCAGGCCGGATCCGACGAGGACCGCCCTCGGTTGATCCGAACCGTGCTGCCCGATAAGCTCACCGCGGTGATGGGGGCGCAGGCGGTCTGTGCCGCTCTCGTGGGGCGATCCCAAACCGGTGAAGGGCAGCATATCCGGCTCTCGATGCTCGACAGTGTGCTTTCGTTCATGTGGGCCAGTGACATGAACGCCTATACCTTCGTTGACCGCCCGGTGACGCCGGAGAAGGCCGCCAGCTTCATCGATCTGATCTACGAGACGGCTGATGGATATATCACCGTCTCCACGATGAGCAACCGGGAATGGGAAGCCTTCTGCATGGCGGCCGAGCGCCCCGACCTGCTTGACGACGATCGATTCAACACACCGGCCAAACGTGACGCCAATGTCAACGAGCGCCTGGTCGAGATCCAGAAAATCCTGCTCGAGCGCACTGCGGAAGAATGGCTGACCCTCCTGACGGACCACGACGTTCCATGCGCTCCGGCTCTGCGCCGCTTCGAAGTGATTGACCACCCGCAGGTCCAGGCCTCTGGCTCAATCATCGAGACAAAACACCCCGTGGCCGGCCGACTGCGCCAGGCGCGGACTGCCGCGCAATTCTCCTCGACTCCCGTCGCTCCGCCCCGGGGCGCACCGCGACTGGGAGAGCACTCGGTCGAAGTCCTGGAGTCGATCGGCCTGGACCGGACGATGATCAACCGGCTCATCGTCGAGGGAACTGTGGGCCAGGAATCCACCGAACCTGCGGCCTCAGAAAATGAATCCATCCTCGTCACCGAAGGAGCATGAACATGGGGACCAAGCTAGTTATCGGAGCCGACCGGGGCATCGCCCACGCGATTGCCACCATCCTGCATGAACGAGGGGATGATGTCCTCGCGGCAACGATGGGTGACGGAGCCGATCTCGCAGCGCTCGGAATTGCTGTCGAGCCAAACATGGACGTCACCTCCCAGGATGCGGTGGACCGTCTGGCCAAGCGCGTGCGCAATGATGGCATGCAACTCGAGTGGCTCGTCAACGTCGCCGGAGTGATGTTCCTAGACACCATAGATACCGTGGACTACGACGACGTCCGCCGCCAGTTCGAGATCAATACCCTCGGCCCGCTGCGTGTGGTTCGAGCCCTCCGGGACCGCCTCTCGGAGGGCAGCAAGGTTGGCATCTTCACCAGTCGGGTGGGCTCCATGAACGACAACTCGAGCGGAGGCGACTACGCCTACCGCATTTCAAAGGCCGCAGCCAACATGGTTGCCCGCAACCTCTCCATCGACCTAGGCAAGCGCGGCATCGCGGTCCAGGCGCTGCACCCGGGCATGGTCAATACCAACCTGCTGGACGTCATGGAGGCCGAGGACAAGGAAAAGGCTGCCGCCATCCTTTCGACTCCCGAGGTTGCGGCCGCCGGAATCATCTCGGTGCTCAGCGGACTGGCGCTCGAAAACGCTGGACAATTCCAACACGGCAACGGCGATATCCTGCCCTGGTGATTTACCGTCCATCCTGAAACGTGCACGCCAAACTTCGAATTGTCACGAACAGAACACCATCCAAGGAGTCTGCACCATGATTACCCTCTACCGCTTCATCCCCGCTTGGGACCTGCCCTGCATCAGTCCTTTCGTGACCAAGATTGCGAACTACCTCACGATGACCAATCAGACCTACACCATGGTGGAGCAGGACCTGATGACCCTCGGACAGGACTCACCCACCGCCAAACTGCCTCGCATCATCGATGAGGACGGTACCGAGCTGAACGATTCCTCGCGGATCGTCACCTACCTGAAAGAAAAATACGGTGACAAGCTCGACTCTGGCCTGACCCCGGCACAGCACGCGATCGGGCTGGCCTTCCAACGCCAGATCGAAGAGCACTTCTACTTTGTCAACATCCTGCAGTCGCGCTGGCGCTACAAGGAAGTTTTCGAGAAAGACTACGTCCCGATCCTGGCCCCCGGCGTCAACGTGACCCCTGAACTTGCCGGATTCCTGGAACAATACCGCCAGAAGATCGCCGAAGAACAGGTCAAGCAGGGCACCGGGCTGCTGCCCGATGATCTGGTCCTCGAACGCTTCAAGGCCGACATCGACGGATTCGACGCCCACCTGGAGGGCCGGTCTTATCTCTTGGGCGACGAACCGTCCTCATACGACGCCACGCTCTATGCGGCGCTGCGCCATACCACCGATGTCAGCTTCGATTGGGACGGACGCAATTACGCCCGGACCAAGAAGAACCTCACGGCGTACAACACGCGCATGCGTGATCGTTACGCCATCTGAGCCGGTGAGATGACCATGATCGACTTGTATTACGATCTGACGCCGAACGGGCGCAAGATCCACATGCTCCTTGAGGAGCTCGACCTGCCGTACACCGTGCACTGGATCGATGTGAAGAAAGGCGACCAGTTCACCCCCGAGTACGCCGCCATCAACCCCAACAACAAGATCCCGGCCATCATCGACCGCAACGGTCCCGGGGAAATGCCCATGGCCTTGTTCGAGTCCGGGGCCATCATGCAATATCTCGCGGAGAAGTCCGGTCGGCTGTTGCCTACCGATTCCCGCGAAAGGTGGGAAGCGATCTGCTGGGTCTACTGGCAGGTCGCCAACCAGGGCCCTGCCGGCGGGAACGCCGCCCACTTCGTGCAGTACGCCCCATCAGCCGGAATCATCGACGAATACGCCTCGCTGCGCTACGTCACCGAGACCGAGCGTTGCTGCGCGGTCCTCGACGCCAGGCTCGAGGACCGCGAGTTCCTCGTCGGAGAGCAGCTCACCATCGCCGATCTCATCTGCTTCCCGTGGACGAGGGTGCTCAAAGGCCAAAGAGTCGATATCGCGCAGTTCCCCAATGTCAAGCGTTGGTCTGCCAAACTGGCGTCCCGTCCTTCAGCCCGTGCGAAGGTCGAGAAACCTGATCATGACGTCGGCCCACCGAAGGGTCTTTCCCCGGAGGCCTTCAAGTCCCTGTTCGGTGTCGATCCCAGTTATGCCGCTGTTCCGTCCCCATCACCAGCCGAACGCCAGAAAGGTTCATCATGACCACCACGACCACCGACCAAGCCATTCCGCAGCTGACAATCGACGGCAAGACCCAGTCATCCATCCAGAGCATTGTGGTGATTGACCCGTCGACCGCGGAGCCGTTCATGGAGGTACCCAGCGCGACCACGGCACAGCTTGACGAGGCCGTTGCCGCCGCGACCAAGGCCTTTGCCTCCTGGCGCCAGGTGCCGCTGGCCGAACGCCAGGATGCGCTGCGCAAGATCGAAGAAGTGGTCAAGGCCAACATCGATGAACTCGCCGAGCTGGTCATGCGGGAGCAGGGCAAGCCCCTGGGCAATGCGCGCGGCGAAATCATGGCATCACTGCGCCAGATCGCAGTGTTCGGCTCACTGACCCTGGAACCCGAGGTCCTGCGCGATGATGAAGGCGGGCGTGTGGAACTGCGCCACGAGCCCATTGGTGTTGTCGGCGGCATCACCGTGTGGAACTACCCGTTCCTGTCCGCGATGTTCAAGCTTGTCCCGGCGCTTGCCGCCGGCAACACGGTCATCCTCAAGCCCTCGCCCTACGCCCCCGTGGCCACCCTGCGCCTGGGCGAATTGTTGCAGGAGGTGCTGCCGGCAGGAGTCCTGCAGGTACTTGCCGGCGACGACGAACTCGGCCGGGCGTTCACCACGCATCCGGGCATCCACAAGATCTCGTTCACGGGTTCAATCCCGACGGGCAAGGCGATCATGGCGGCCGCCGCCGGTACTCTCAAGCGTGTGACGCTCGAGCTAGGCGGAAATGACGCCGGCATCGTGCTCGAGGACGCCGACCCCGAAGTCATTGGCCCGGACCTCTTCTGGGCCGCCTTCTCTAACTCCGGCCAAGTCTGCGCAGCGCTCAAACGCCTGTATGTACCCGAAAGCAAGTTGGACGCCTACTGCGAGGTGTTGGCACGCGAAGCAGCCAAGGTAGTCGTGGGTCCGGGCGACAAGGAGGGCGTGCACGCCGGGCCGCTGCAGAATGCCGCGCAGCTGACACAAGTGACTCGCTTGGCCCAGGCCGCCCGCGACGGCGGTGGTGATGTCTTCTTCCAGGGCGAGGTGCCGGAAGGTCCCGGCTACTGGTTCCCGACGACCCTGGTCCGAGGTCTTTCCGAGGGAAACCCTCTAGTTGATGAGGAACCGTTCGGTCCGATCCTGCCGATCCTCACGTACCATGACCTGGATGATGCCATTACGAGGGCGAACAACACCGACTATGGGCTCGGCGCTTCGGTCTGGACCTCCGACCCCGATGGCGCCATGGAAGTGGCCGAACGCCTCGAAGCAGGCTCGGTCTGGATCAACCAGCATCCGGTGGTGACGGCGTCGATCCCCTTCGGTGGCATCAAACAATCCGGAGTGGGTGTCGAGGGGTCCATCCTCGGACTTCTCGCCTACACCAACCTGCGGGTCCTCAACGTCAAGCGGTGACTCCTTCGTGCGGGCCGGGGGTCCTCAGGGATCCCCGCCCGCGGCGCGATGGCGATCGGCATGCCGGTTGTCGGGGCGATCTGGGCGTTGGGCGGTCTGTATCTGTCGTGGGGGCCAGCCCTGGCGCGAAGCATCACCTCACCCCTGCTCGGGGGCCTGGCCCTGCTGTGCCTGTATGCCCCGGCCGCGCTGGCCATCGTGCTGTCCCGGCACCTTAAAGACCGGACCATCCTGATGTTGGGCATCAACGCGCTCATCGGCGGGGCAGCCGACGGCTCCGCCGCTCAGTGTGCGGCCGCGGAGAACATCTGGCCGCTGGTGGCCGCGACGCAGCAGCTGGCCTACCGCACGCTCGCGGCATGCTGGCAATTCGAGCGCGGTCAGCACGATGCGGATGGGCCCGGAATACCCCGGCCTGTGCCGGGTGCTCCGCGCCATGGCGGCCGCCGTACGAGCCGGGTACCAACCCCCACCCCTCGGATCCCTTCCCGCTTTGCTGGGCGGGGAGGTGCGGTCCCCTGCACGAGGTGCTCGTGCAGGGGACCGGGGGCCGGCTCCGTCCGGTGATCGGATCCGACTCTCCCGGTGGTTTCGGTACCGCATAAGCCGATCCCCCACCGCGACACCCCGGACCCAAAAAATCCCGTCCTCAAAAACAGTGAAAACTCAAGGGAACCGGATTCGCGTATAGTCCGCCCGCAATAAAGCCCGGTGAAGGTGGCCTAAACGCTACACTGATTCCATGTCAACACACCTGGTCGGGTACGCCCGCGTCTCCACCAATCAACAAGACCTCGCATCGCAGCAGGCAGGCCTCAAGTCACTCGGCGTGCCCGAGGATCTGGTCTATGTCGACCACGGGCTCACGGGACGGAACCGCGAACGCCCCGGACTGAACCAAGCCTTGGCGGCGTGCCGGGCCGGGGACACCCTGGTGGTCACCAAGCTCGACCGCCTCGCCCGCTCCCTGCCCGACGCCCGGGACATCGTCGAGGACCTCACCAAGCGCAACATCAAGCTGAGCCTCGGCGGCAACGTGCACGACCCCACCGACCCCGTGGGCCGGCTGCTGTTCAATGTCTTGGCGATGGTCGCGGAATTCGAATCCGACCTCATCCGTGCCCGCACTCGCGAAGGGATGCAGATCGCCAAGGCCAAGGGCCGGCTCCGCGGCAAGCAACCCAAGCTCTCCCCCGCCCAGGAAAAACACCTCGTCGCCCTCCACCACGGCGGCAAGCACACCAGCGCCGAAATCGCCGAACTCTTCGGGGTCGCCCGCAGCACGGTGTACCGCATTGTGAAACGAACAATATGAGATGCAGTGACGCTGGCAAAACCAATGGGGCAGATAAATGAAAACATGGAAACGATTAACAGCTAATGAAAAGCGCTTGGTCTGGGCTGCACTCTTCTTGTTTCTGGTTGCGGTGGGTGCCATCTTCGGATGGCTCAACAGCTGCCCTCCCAGAGCAACGGATTGGGCCGTCGTTTCGGGGTTAGCAACCGCTGTAGGGACATTCGTTCTGGCATATTTCGCGTGGAAAGCATGGACGGCGGCATTGGCCACGGTCCAGGGGCAGAAGACGAGTGAAGAACTAGCTGCAATGACCGCATACATGCGGTCCCTAAAGGGGCTAGCCCACGTTCAAAAAGGTACGCCCGCGGAGTTCGCTCCTCCGATAGTTGGTGAGCGGTTTACCGATTTGATGCGCCTGAATGCCGCCCATGAAACGTATGTCCGTAGCTTGTGCGACGAGGCGGATTCCGCAGGTAGTATGAACCGTCCCGGAAATCATGCCGCCGTCTTGTGTGCGGCAGCGTCGGGTAACGAGCCTGTCATTTCATCATAGTAGGCTCGCTCAAATTCCTCTGGAGTTTGGTGATCCAGCGAGGAATGCAAGCGGTCATTGTTGTACCAAAAGACCCAGTCGAAGACGACCTCTACGACGTCGGATTCGGTCTTCAATGCACCATGGCGGAAGGGGGAACCTTTGGCCACGGCCTCGTTCTTGAACAAGCCCATCACGGTCTCCGCGGCGGCATTATCGTAAGCGTCGCCGACGCTGCCGATCGAAGGAATCAGCCCCTCAATTTCCAAGGTGTCGGTGTACCGGATCGAGGTGTATTGGCTTCCCGCATCACTATGGTGGAGAAGCCCCTTGTCAACTGGCCTATTGCTGTGTTTTCGGCGCCACAGCGCCATTTTCAGGCACTGCTCCACGAACGCAGTGTCCTTGACGGTGGAGGTTTCCCACCCGACGATGGCCCGCGAATACAGGTCAATCACCAACGCCACGTATACGAATCCGGAATACACCGGCACGTACGTGAAATCCGTGACCCAAATACGGTTGGGGGCACTGGCACTGAAGTTCCGATTCAGCAGGTCTCCAGCACGTTTGCCGTCCTTGCCAGGGATGGTCGTGCGGATCTTACGGCCCCGGATCAAGCCATTCATACCCTCGTCACGCATGAGTCGGTCCACGGTGTGTTTAGAGACCTCGGGGAAGCCGTTGCGGCGCAGCCAGGCTGTCATTTTCCGACGACCGTAAAGGATTTCCGGCCTCGGCCTTCCCTTGCTGTCTTGATCCTTGAGGCTGCGTAACGTGTCAATGACCTTCGCATCTTCAACGGCGCGCAGAGCCGGCAACCGTGTTTTCCAGGCCCGGTAGGTTCGTGCGGCGACCTGCACGCCCTGCTCTCGCAGGACAGTGCAGATCGACTCGACCGCATGACCTTCGGCCCGCTGCTCGTCAACGAATCGGCATACTAGCGGCGGCGAGGGTCGAGTTCCCTCGCGAAGAAAATCGATGCCGCTTTCAGGATCTCGTTCGCTTCCTTCAGATCCCGATTTTCCGCCCGCAACGCCTTGAGCTCATCAAGTTCGGTGGTCGTTGGTCCGTCCTTCACGCCGGTATCGACTTGGGCTTGGAGCACCCAGCGACGCAATGATTCGGGACCGACGTCGAGCTTCGGGGCCAGGGCCTTGCACGCTGCAAACACGGAGGGGTATTCGGAGAGCCGGTCAATGACCATACGTACGGCGCGGTCACGGGCTTCGGCTGGGTATTTCTTGGGCATGGTTGCTATCTTTCTCTCGAAAGACAACGGCATCAAATCAGGGACGGTTCAGTGATACCGCGGTACCCCACTCTTCTCTAATATCTGCATCTTCCGGCCGGAATGTGTAAAAAGGACTAGCTGGTACCACCTCCTCCCACTCAACGTCGTTGACCGTGTGGGAGTCGAGCCACTCGTACTTTTCTAGTCTCGATCCCCAGAGGTCGGAATAATGGACTGTGGCCGGGCCCGTTTCGCCCATTCTCTTGACGAAAATAGTGACACATACGCCTTGCTGAATTTGGTCAAAGACGTTGTCATCCGTCCCCCCTTGTGGGTGCACTTCGCGTCGTCGGGTAGAGCCGTGGAGATCCAATACGTAGATATCGTTAAAGGTTTGCAACAGACTTTGGCGCATTCCCCGAAATGTAGGCGCATCGAGATAGGTATGGTTAGTTACGTAAGCGAGGACTCCTTGCCCTGTTCCTTCTATCCGTGCTTGGCCCGAACGGATAAACTTCACGTAGTCATCCTGCAACCATTTCGGATTGATCTCACCCATTGGCTTTCCGTCCACTGAGTAATAGTCATCCAAAAGCTCCCCGATTGCCGTCTTGACAGTTCGGTATTGGTCGCGCCCCTTTACCTTGCGCGAGAAAATCCGGCGTGTAGATTCGTTCGCAGACTGCCCTTGATACGGAGGGTTGCCGAAAACCACCATAATTGGTTTGTCTGTTTTGACCCCCGAGGCCGCATTCGCCTCATCAGAAATGAATTTTCCGAGATCGAGAGTTGAATGTGCTTCACCAGGATCCAGCGCGTTCGTTAGGTAGACGCCGATGCGTTCATCTTTTTCAAAGTCGTACGCGATCTCTTGGCGTTGTTCTTCTGGGAGGTCCTTTCCAGCCAGCTGTAAAGCAAGTTTCAGATGAGCTATTGCGTATGGGGCCACCATGAGTTCAAACCCAAAAAGGCGGGGTAGCAGGTGCTCTGACACATATTGTCCCCACAGCGCGGTCTTCTTCTTGTCTATGAAGGTCTGACGAATGCGGGCCACCGTTGCATACAGGAAGGTTCCTGTTCCTGTTGCCGGATCTAAGAGGAGGACTTTGTGCTCACCGTCTGAATTGGTGCGGGTGGTATCGGAAATGCCATCCTTCAGGCCGAAATCTTGTTTGAGGACTTGATCTACCGAAGCGACGATAAAATCGACGACAGGCAACGGAGTGTAGTAGACCCCTCGTATATCCCGCAGATCGGGATCGTAGGCTTTCAAGAAAGTTTCGTAGAAATGGACGATGGGATCGCGACGATCTTGTCCAAAGTTCCTAAGAATCTTGTTCATGTCCGCGTCATTTAGGAGTTGTGCCAAATCGTCTACAACACCCGCGTAGGGCTCGTCATCAAGTGAGGCACCCGTAACGTGTCCGAAGAGCCCACGCAGAAATGGATTGGTCTTAGGTATGTATCTTGCCGCCGCTTGACGTGTGAATGTTTCATCGCCGGCATGCTGTACGCGTGCCGCAAATAGCCCGTACGCGATGGTCTGTGCCAACATGTCCGCGAAGCCGGGGTCTGAAAGGTCCGGAACGAGAGTGTCTCGGAAAGCGTTCTTTAGTCCCACCGTATGATCCGATGCGGTTCCAGATGCCAGTGATTGGCGCAGTACATCATTGATAATGGCTGCCAAGGCGGCCAACCGTTCTGCCAATGCGCGAGCAGATCCGACTTTCTGCGGTTCTGTTGCTAGGAACGCTCTAACGATGGATTCGCATTCTTCGGGGCCATTTTCCGCTGGGACGATCTCCCCTTTGATCCTCCCTCCCAGCTTCGCCGTAAGTTTCAGATCTCCACCCTGATACCAGCGAAACTCCACTTGGTCAGTGAACAAGAGGTTTCCAAACGCGAGCCGATATCGCTTAAGTTGTTTGCCGTTCTCGGATCGAGGACGTTCTCGTTCGGAGTCAGCTTCGATTTGGGCTAGGCCTGGTGAGATGCCAATGTCCTTGGCTTCAATCTTTCCAAGGGAAAGCCAGCCGTGCTTTCGCTTCGTCTTTATGTCGAAGTCGGGGGCATTCGAGCTAGATTTTTTCGGCTCATTGGTCGCGGTGATTCCTACCTTAAAGGACTCTATCCACGCCTTCAAGGCGGGTCTGTGTGAATGCTCCGTTGAATCACCCCCCGCCAACGTCTCATTGAGTGCTTTAACAAATTCCGCGGTACTAGTCACTAGAGTCCTCTCCCCTGTTACTCAAACAATATAGGAGGCCGACGCCAGGACTATTCCCAAGTACTTTGGACTTAGATCTGCGTGCATTTTCAACTGAATGCTTTTCTCCTGCTTTGATCAGCATCGGCGGCGCAAAACTCTGTCTGGGACGTCGTACGCCATGCATTGGCGAGTGAATCTGTCAGGGTTCGCCCGTGCCGGGGTGTGACGGCGCGGAGCACCAGGGCGGCGGCCGGGATGCACCTATAGAGTAGGGGCTTCCCCTCCCCCGCAATTTCAACTGTGGTACCCCAATCGCCGATAACAGCACAAATGCCATACCGAAATGATCCTGTTGCAGGATTCGCGGAACGGGACCCGCTGACAAGGCATTCACCCCGTTCGGGGTGTGGCACCGCCGGTGGTGGAAGCCTGGTACGGCGGGTGTGCCCGGGATGGTTCTAGGGGTCCACGACGAGCACATCGGAGGTGGGGATGCGATCGATGGTGTATCCGGGCATCGTTTCGATCACCGAACGCATCGTGACTTTCGCGGTGGCGCTTCCCAGGGTCTTTTCGCCTGCCGGGCCAAAGATGTAGAGGCAGGTGGGGTTCGTGCCCGCACCGAAGCGGGAACGCGATTGGATCCCCTCGAAGCCGGCTGCGTCCATGGCCGCGGCCCAGGCACGTGTCAACACGTAGCCGTCATCCATGGGGGCGGTGACGTCACCCGGAACGATCCCAAACGCCGCTGCCGCACCGGCGGTGAAATCAGCGGCCCTGATGCCAGGGATTTCCAGCTGGGAGATCCACCGGTCGGCAATCATGGAGGCAGGGATCGCAGGGTCCCCCACCATGGCCAGGCCGAGGAACTCACGCACGGCGACTTCCTCGGTGGAGGCGGAATTCAGTGTGCCCTTCGGTGCTTCCAGGTTGAAGCGGCCCGCACTGTTGGAGAAGTACCACGGGTTGTGCAGGCCGTGCGCGCGGTAGCGGTGCACGCGCGCACGGTGGTGGTAGGCGGGGAATCCCGTGTAGTCCTTGGCAGGGTTCGGGGCACGCAGCGTAGTTGATGCCCGGCTCATGCGGCAGCGTGCCAGCCGGCGGCGTCATCGGCCGCAAGCTTCTGAAGTTCGGCGATCCGATCGGCATCGCCCGAGGCCAGGACATCCAGTGCAGTCGTCTCCCCCAGTTGGGCCAGGCGGGCAGTGAGCCAGTAGGCGACGGTCCAGCCGTCCACGCCGGTGCCTAGAAGCACCTTAAGCAGCTTCTGCAGGCCCGGCACCACCGAACCATGGGCGAACTGGAAGGCCGGGAAGAGGATGACCCCGTCGGCAGTGGTGACCCGCAAGAGGCGGCCATTTTTCACGCGTTCGCTCACGGCCTGGCGCGAGACACCACCCAGGACCTTGCGCACGCGGTCGGTCGTGTAAAAGGCGCCGAGGCGGTCATTGATCCTGTTGGCCACCAGGACGGCATCGGCCATCGCGTTGACGGTGGCACGCTCGGCCTCGCCGGAAAAATCTGTGACCTCGTGGGAGGCCACCATTTGCTCTAGCCGGCGCCCGACGCCATCAAGCACGCGCTCGCGCCATTGCTCGGCGGTGGACGCCCCGCCGTGCGGACGATCAATGACATCACTCATGATGCTTACCTCTTTTCCCTTCCTCCCACCATGCCACCCACCGTCAAGGCAAGTCAAGGCAAGTAGGGGCATGTCACGGCAATGACACACCAGGGAGCCAGCACCAGGGAGCAGGGGTCCACCCGCCACCAGGGGTGTGATCACTGTTCCTTCAATGCCGATCCAAGACCGGGAAATCCGGGGGCGGATGCATCCGTCCTTCAACCAGGGAAATCCAGCCTCATCGACCTCCCATGTCTTCCTCCTGCTTCGCGGTGCCCTGGTTCTTTGGTGTGTCGGTTTTGTTCCAGTACAGCGCGGCATGTTCCTGCAGGACGGCCAATGCCCCGCGGGCCTCGGCCAGGGCCTCCCGGGCCTCCTGGGTGCGGGCCTGCTCGGCTTCCAGGGCTTCGGCCGCCAACCGGCGCTCCCCCTGATGCCGGGCGGCTTCTTCGGTGAGTTGGTCCCGCAGCTTGGCCACCACTTCCTCCGCGGCGGTGGCGCGCGCCGCCTCGGTGTCCACCAACTTCCCGGCCTCTTGGGCCTCCGCCGCGGCCGCGGCGACCAGTTCCCGGGCGGCGTCGCGGTCCGATTGGTAGCGGGCATCGGCGTCGGTGACGGCGGTGGCCCAGGCGCTGGCGAAGATCCGTTGGACGGTGTCGGGCATTGGGATCTCGGGCTGCCGGGACTGGGTACGCCATTGCTCGACACCGAGACGGGCCGCTTCCATGGAGACCCCGGCGCGGGCGCGGACGGCCGAGACGGTGACTTTCACCCCGGCGGCGTCCATCTCAGCGCTGGCGTCGGCGGCGCGCTGCACCGGAGATGGTGATGATGTCGGGTGCTGCTCCATGGAGAACTCCTCTGAGGTAGGAATAATAGTTGCGTTACTATTATTACTACTTTTAGTCTGGGTGTCCAACCCTGGGTATGCGGACCGGGTGTGGCCGGTTCGGCGCGGCCCCGCCAGCCGTGCCGGAACTTGCTGGAATCCGCCCGATACAGCGGACGTCACCGCCGCTGCGCCGAGTCCCGGGGCGACCGATTGTGGCTTGGGTGTCGCGCACGAGGATGGCGAGGTAACGAGCAACCCTGACGCTGCAAGCAGGACAGGCAAGTCACTGATCCACGCGATGCGCGTGATCGTCGGCGCCCCGGGAACGGCCCATGTTAGTCAGGTTGCTTGGCTGGCTGGCCGGGTGCTGGCCACGGCAGGTCATCGAGGAGCTGCCAGAGCTGGTCGGAGGTCGGGGCCGTGCGGTGGGTGTTTCCTGGCAACGCGTCTAAGGCGATGGCCTGGAGGTACTGGGCCACTGTGGCGGCGGCTTCGGCGTAGCTGGTGTGGCCGGCAAGGCCGGCCATGATGATGGCGGCACATTTCTGTGCCTGGTACCGGGTCATACCGACAGGGACGTTATCCACTTCGTCCCGCCCATCGAGTAGTTCCTGGTACTCGTCGGGGTCCATGGTGCCCATGGTTATGGACTCTCCGGGCGGAGCACAGGGGTGATCATGGTGGTGGGACACCATGTGCCTATCAGTTCCCCGGTGTCGTCGATCCATGCGATGTGCACCAGGCGCGTGGTTTGGGCGGTGACTTCGACCGGAAGAATCAGGCTTCCGTTGGTTGTGGGGATCTCTGCGGTCGCCCGGTGGTGCGGTACAGCTTGGGCCGGCTCGTCGCCGGGGTAAAAGCGCATGAGTACGTAAGACACGTTTTGGTGGGTGAAATGATCGCGGTTCCCCCGTGCCGGGGTGTCCGGGGCGCGCAGCGCCCTGGGGCGGCGGCCGGGGGAGCTTGCGGAGGAGGCCGCCGCCGAAATCTGTAGCCGCGGCTCCCATGGTGATTCGTCGCGGACCTGCGTGGGGTGGTGGGTAAAAGTCAGGTCGGTGCTCATGTGTGGACTCCCTTTTGGGTGTGAGTGTAGCTAGGTGGGGCGACGTTTTGGAACGTCGCCCCACCTAGCTGGTGGTTTGGTTAGTGCTTGGTGCTGGCCGACGTCGGGAGGTTGCCGGTGTTGATCATTTTGATCAGCAGGGTGGTGAGGCGGTGCTCGGGGTTGGATTCAAGTGCGAGGCCCAGGAATTTCATGGCCTCGCTTCCCTTCCCGTCGATCCAGCGTGTCCATCCGATTCCGGCTAGTAGGTCGGTGCGGCTGGCTTCGGGGATGAATTCCAGCGCGGTGTAGAGTGCATCGGCACCGGCTTGGAAGAATTCCAAATCTTCCGGTGGGGTTTCCCCCAGCAGTACGGCGCTAATCGTTTCGGTGTCGTCGCTGGTGGTGGCAAGTGATGCGAACATTAGATCGCGCACGCTCTTGTTGGTGCACGTTCCTGCCAACCATGCGGCGTGAGCGGGGGTGACCTTTCCATTTTTGCGGTAACGGTCCACCATGTCGGTGAGCGTGCCGCGTACAAGGTTGCGGGTTTCTTCGTCCTCGAAGCTCATGTTTTGGGCGTCGTTGATGAATTTGTGCAGGTCGTTGATGCTTGCCGGCATGGTGCAGGATGGAATGTCTGCGGCCATCTTGGCGGCCTTGTTGGTGCTGAACATCAAGGCTAGTGCCGCGTTGGATTCTGCCACGGTGGAGAATTTCACGGCGTCGGTTGAATCTCCGTCGTAGTCCATGACCCATCCATCGGTGACGAGCACCGAGTTCTTGATGGGGCATCCCGCGTGAGCCAAGGTGTCGCCCAATGCACGGAACTGCGGGATGGTCATGGCCTTTTCGTTCTCGAAGCTCAACAGGATGACGCCGTTTGCATCACTCACGCGGTGAACGTACGTGGTGATCTGCTGTGCCCATCCCTCGGCCGGGGCTTCGGGGCTGGCGTCTACTCGCAGGGTGGCCACCAGTCCGTTCTCATTCATCAGCATGAGAACCAATGACGAAGTAGGGATGAAGCCGATTCCGTGAATGGCGACTGCCGTGACTTCGGCCATGGTGGTTGCTTTGATGTTGTTCATGGTTGTTTTCCTCGTTCTGTAGGTGAGGGGGATCGCGGAACCAGCCCCGCGCTTTGTCTCTCCCCCGCGTTTTTTTGGTTGCTGGCGATATGCAATGAGCGGACCGAGCACCAAGGAGCATCAACCCGTAGGGCAGCTCGACCACTTGTTTGTCCGGAAATAAGCGAAGCGCCGGACAAAGAATTGGTCGTGCTGGCCCCGGAGCTTGCGATGGGGCTTGTGCCCTTGGTGTCGGGCCATAAACTCCGAAGGACAGCAACCAAAAAAAGGGGACGGCCGCCAGGCCGGCACCTGATTCACCGAAGGGGAATCAGGTCAACAGCCGCACCGCGCCAGCGGGACGTCCGGTTCCTGGGTGCGAGCGAGCGAGTACCCAGGGGCCCTCAAACCCCCGGAATCCCGCACGGAGTAGATGATGCATTACTCATTCACTCAAACGAGTGAGTGAGTAAAAGACGATATTCAGCGCGCTCTGTCCATCGCGCAGCGTCGGCGGCCGGGGGAGCTGGCGGCGGAGGCCGTCCGCACCACCACGAAAAGGGGGGGGCACACCCACACGGTGTCCCCCTCCCCCATTTCCTTATAGCTAGCTGGTGGCCGCCAGAGCCTCTGCGTATTCGGCAGCTGTCCTGTGGTCGGTCAATGCCTCATATTCGATTTTGTCCGTCCAGGTGTATTCAGTTTTGACCGATACCGTTTTGGCGTTGGCTCGCACCACTTCGACCCATCCGAACCGGTAACGCACGTAGTCGCCCTTGTTGATGTTTTCTCGGCTGTAGTTGGTGGCCTTGCCCGTGACGATCTGTTCGGCGCGGACCTGCTTCCAGTAGGTGAGCTGATCGTTTTGTTCAACTAACCGCGTGAGCAGGCGCTCACGGTATGCGCCGGTGGCGCCGATGGGTTCGTTGCTGAGCATGTCCCGGCCGGCCTCGTCCTTGATCCACTCACGGCGGCCGTCGATGTTGCGCTGGGTTCCTCGGGTGTCGGCTTCCAGCTTCTTGATGCGGTTCGCGACGGTTTGCACGCTGTAGCGTGCGCCGGTCGTGTGGGCTGCCGTCGCGGCGCGTTCGGCCGCTTCGGTGGCGTCACGGTCGGCGGCGACCGATGCACCCATGGCGCGGTGTGCCTTGTCGATGGCGTTGCGGTGGCGGTTCTCGCTGTGGTGGCCGATCTTGATTGGCTCGCCTCCCCAGGGTAGGGCGTCGCCTGCCGCACGGGCGCGACGCTCGGCCTCGTCGGCTGTGGTGCTCTTGCGCTGGGCTTTGGCCTCCAGTGCTTCGACGCGTTGTGCTTGACGTTCGATCTTTGCCGTTTCAACTTCGGCCGTTGAACGGGTCGTTTCGTCGATATCCGTTTCAACAGCAAACCCTGCCGCCCTGAGCGCGGTTGCCGTGCCCTCGATCTTGTAAAACTTGGGCATCCGGTCGCGGCTCATGGGGACAAACCAGCTGGCGATGCTACGTCCCCAACGCCAGCCGTTGGCTTTGAGGACTTCGGCGGTTCCGTCGCCCTTGGCGGTTCCTTCTATCAGAGTTCCGGCTTCGTGGGTGTGGGTAATGTTCAAGTGGCCCATGGTTGTTTTTCTCAATCTGTAGGTGAGGGGGATCGCGGAACCAGCCCCGCGCTTTGTCTCTCCCCCGCGTTTTTTTGGTTGCTGGCGATATGCAATGAGCGGACCGAGCACCAAGGAGCATCAACCCGTAGGGCAGCTCGACCACTTGTTTGTCCGGAAATAAGCGAAGCGCCGGACAAAGAATTGGTCGTGCTGGCCCCGGAGCTTGCGATGGGGCTTGTGCCCTTGGTGTCGGGCCATAAACTCCGAAGGACAGCAACCAAAAAAAGGGGACGGCCGCCAGGCCGGCACCTGATTCACCGGAGGGGAATCAGGTCAAGAGTCGGCCGCGCAGCGGACGCCCGTTTCCTGGGTGCGAGCGAGCGAGTACCCAGGACTCCCTCAAACCCCCGCCATTCCGCGGGGAGTAGATGATGCATTACTCATTCACTCAAATAAGTGCGTGGGTAAAAGACGCACTCCATTATTCTCCTAGCCGATGACAGCCCAGGGCCGGCAGCAAGGATTCAATGGAGTTGAATCAGCTGGCGTAGACGGTCAGCAGTTCGTCCCAGTGGGTGGTGTAACGCGGTGACATCATGTCCCGGCGCATCGTCCATTCGGGGCCGGCTTTCATTCCCGCCAGGCCGAGCCCGACCGCGTTCACTCCGTGGCGCTGCTTGATCTTCTGGATCAGGGGTCCAATTTCCTTGGCCTCGTGGGGGTTCACGAACGGCTCGAAAGTCTCTTGGGCGCCGGTAGGTCGGATATCGGTCACCACGATTCCTGCCCGGGCATACTTCACCCCATCCAGGATCTTGGGAAGCAACGCCTTGGCCGCGCGCGTCAGCAGCAGCGGGTCTGCGGTCGGGCCCGGAAGTGCGACCGTCACCGAAGGCTGGTGGGAGTCGTTGGTGTTGTAGTAGCTGGTCATCGCCCAGGCGGTGAGCACCTTGGCCTGCCGCTGGTGCTTGTGCAGGCGTGCGGAGGCCTGCTGCGCGTATATCCCCAACACCTGCTCCATGCTGTGCGTGTCGGTGATGGGAGTGGAGAAGGAGCGGCTGAATATCAGCTGACCCTTGATTTCGTGCTCTTCCTCCAGAGGAATACAGGGGGTTCCTCGAAGCTCGAGGATGGTGCGCATTATGACAATGGAGAAGCGGTTGCGCAGCATCACCGCGTCGGCGTCGCGGAGGTCTTTCATGGTCCGGATCCCTAGGCCCATCAGGCGCTTGGCCAGGCGGGGGCCGATGCCCCAGATTTCCACCGTCGGCAGCCGGCCCAGGAGTTGTTCTCTGTCTTCCCGGGTGACGGCATCCCACACGCAGACCCCACCCAGGTGGGCATTCTTCTTGGCGGCCTTGTTGGCCAGCTTGGCTAGGGTCTTTAAGCATGGACTGTTGCATAAAATGCAACTGGATACGTATTCACCCGTAGCCAATAGCCCAAGAGCTCGGGAAGCAGCGCCGGGGACTTCAGCCTAACCATTGACCTGTTGAATTGGCCATTGACAGTTGTTGCATCTATTCATACAGTCATCGATTAGATGCAACAATTCTTGGACGTCAGCAACCTCCGGAACGTGCTATCCCTCGATTCCGGGACCGCGGCCCTTCATCCAGATGAAGCGGTCTACGAATCCATGCTCGGTTCCTGGGAGCAACAGCAACGAAGCCGAAGCCTGGCCGACGCCACCATTGAAAGCCGAACCTCCACCGTCAGGAACTTCGGCGAGTATGCAGGGACCTACCCGTGGCAGTGGCAAGCCTCCGACCTGGAAGAATACACCAGCTCCATGCGTTCCAAGAGACTTGCGCTTTCGACCATCAGGCAACGGCAAGGGATCCTGCAGGTTTTCTGCAACTACCTGATCAGCCCCGACTATGACTGGGTGGAGATCTGCGAGTCCCAATTCGGGAACACGCCCTCCCAGATCTGCCTGCCATGGAACACGACGAAACACGTGGCGGACTACGAAGGGCGCCCGGCACGGCGGGCACTGACATTCGATGAGATACAGACATTGTTCGACTATGCGGATTCACGGGTTGAATCCTCGATCCGTGAAGGACGGAAGGGCGCGCTGGCAGCACTGCGGGACGCTCAGATGTTCAAGACCGCCTATGCCTTCGGACTGCGACGGGCCGAACTTCGGGGCCTGGACCTCCACGACCTTCACCGCAATGCCCGTGTCCCCGAGTGGGAACGGTACGCCGCCATGCATGTTCGATGGGGCAAGGCGAGCAAGGGAAGCGTGCCGAAACGCCGGACCGTCTTGCTCGTCCCGGAACTGTCATGGTGGATAGACGGCATGAGGCAATGGGTCGACGAAGGCAGGGCACTGTTCTCACCCGGCGACCTGCCGGCGCTCTGGCCCACCGAACGGAAAACCCGTGTCTCCCTGGAGTACATTGACCGGCGGTTCACCGCCCTGCGGCGCGAAGCCGGCCTCGACCCCGCCCTGACGCTGCACTGCCTACGCCATTCCTATGTCACGCATCTGATCGAATACGGCTATGCCGATCGATTCGTCCAAGAGCAGGTCGGCCACCAGCACTCCTCAACGACGGCCATCTACACCTCCGTCAGCGGCGACTACAAGAACCGAATCCTGGCGGACGCCTTGGGCCGCTTCAACACCCTGGAGCTGACATGACCAAACATGTTGAGACCACCTGGAACTTGCGCCGCATCATGGCGGACCAAGGGCTCTTCAAGACCACCGAGTTGATCCCCCTGCTCGAGGAGTACGGCGTCAGCCTCTCCCGCGAACAGGTGTTCAGGCTCGTGACCCAGACACCCGAGCGGGCGAACCTGAGCTTCATCGGCGCGGTGTGTGCCGCGCTGAACTGCACGGTCTCGGACCTGATCGAGGTCCGCGTCGTGGAGGAGAAATCCGTTGCCGTCTCCGGTGAACCGACCCGTGGTTCCATCGGAAACCTGCGGCCGAAGCCTGCCAGGATCCACCGCCCGCCACAGGCCCCGCAGGGCGCATGAATTCGCTGCCGGTGGACCCCGACGTGGCCCTTGCCCAGATTGTCCACGCGTGCAGGAAAGAGGCGCCGGAGTTGCCCGATTCGGTCATTGCCTCGGCTGCTCTCCTGGCGGGCGGGGCGAAGGCCCGCACCCGCTTCGCCCGCGAACTGGCATTAAAACCCGACCTGCTCACCTCGGGCCGCTCGGATGCCTCCCCGACGGCGTACCGCCTGATCAAGGACCTGCGCGCGCGAGGCTACGAAAACATCCAGCTGCCCCGCTGTTCCTCCTGCGGGCTGGCCAAGAACCTTCCACACCGGGACGGCCAGGGAGGGAAGCGATGCGGATCGTGCAACCGTCCCGCCACCACCCCGGATTGCACCTCCTGCCATCAGGTGCGCCGCGGCGGACACCGAATGATCGATGGCAAACCCTATTGCGCGCCCTGTTGGCGACGTGATCCCCGCAGCCGGGAAATCTGCAGCATCTGCGCAAGACCCGGAACCGCCGTCGTCCGAAGCGCCTCCGGGCCGGTCTGCAAGGGATGCTATACCTCCCCCTCCACGGCATGCTCCCATTGCGGAGAAATCCGCCCCACCATGACACGGAAGGAAGACACACCACTGTGCATGCGTTGCTACCAGTCGCTGCGCAAACGCCCCCGCACTTGCTCCCGCTGCGGGGAATACCGCATCGCCCCCTACCTCCGCCAAGAGGGACCCGTCTGCCCTCACTGCGCGAACCAATTCGACCTGGGCCAATGTGCCGGATGCGGCAACGACCAACGACCACTCCAAGGAAACTACTGCACCATTTGCGTTGCACCTCGGCTTCTTCGAATTCTCATCTCCGATGACGAGGGCACCACTCATCCCCAGCTGACGGCCCTTGAGCACTACCTGCTCAGGAACCCGGAGAACGCCGACGCGGTGATCAGTTGGATCCGACGCAGCCCGATGGCGCGCGTCGTCCACGACATGGCCACCGGCCACGCCCCCATCTCGCTGCGCGCGATAGCCGGACACCGAGCAGGGGGTGCGACCGGGTATCTCGCCGCCCTGCTCATGGAATCCGGGGTCGTCCCCACCGAAAATTTCGACCGCATTCGGCTCGAAGTGTGGGAAGAGGAATACTTCGCCGCCCTGCCCAACCTAGCCAACCGATCGCTTCTCAAGCAATATGCCGCGTGGATCGTCAATCCGCGGTTTGTCGATGCCGCGCATCTAGGCACCACGGACGAAAGCCTCCGCCACAGGCAATCCAAGGCCCACCTGATCGCGGTCTGTAATCTGCTCGACACGCTCAATGACCGCGGTCTCGATCTGGGCACCGTGCCCCAGCGCACCTTCGACGACTATGTGGCAACACGCGGCAGGGCCGGCAAACAACTCACGCCGTTCATCCGTTGGGCGGGCGCCCAGGGATTGACGCGCCTGCGCAGCGAATACCTGAAAAGCAGCTTGGGAACCTCGGGTGCTACCGAGGACGAACGATGGGCCTGGGCAAAGGATCTGCTCACCTCCGAGGACCTTCGGTTGGAGGTGCGCGTCGGCGGGCTGCTTGCCATCATCTACGGAACGGCTCTGACCCGCGTCGTCTCGCTTCGACGCGATGCCGTCACGTTGGAGGGCGACACGATCTATCTCTCGCTGGGAACCGAACCGATCAAGCTTCCCTCAGCATTGGGCGCGTTGCTACGGCGGCTTCTGGACTCCGGAACCACCTCGGGCCGGGAGAGCAACATCTGGATCTTCAAGGGTCGGCGAGCAGGCCGCCACCTCACGACCGCGACGATCAGGGGACCACTCGCGCGCAGAGGCATCAGCCTTCGCGCCGCCAGGAACGTTGCACTCATGAGCCTCGCCCGCGACCTTCCGCCCTCGGTCTTGGCTGAACTCTTGGGCATCTCCGTCTATGCCGCGGAACGCTGGAGCGCCCACAGCGGCCACGACTGGACCGACTACCCCCGCGTACGCCTCACGACAGGACCTATCTAGGCTTCCATGCCAAATTCCAGACATCCCCAGCCTGGTGTCCAGCCACCCGCTACAGCGTTCCGTTTCACGCCCCGTCACCGGTTCGGATCACCGGACAGGTCTTGCGGGACGGTCGACTTTCCTGTGAATCCCGGAATTTCTTAAGTCACAGGTCAGTGCGGGGTGCGTTCCGCAAGCCCACCCCCATACGGAACTGTCCGGATTGCCAATCCGGACAGACCCCTTACGGGACGACGCGACTGTTTCGGTGGCCAAGAAATGCCCGTCCGGGTTGCTTTGGGAAGACGCGTGAACCCGGAATCGGAGGCCTTGAATAGAAGAATTGGCCAAAGCCGCCTTTAAACCACTCGGGCACTGGAATACTGAACGCATGCCCGAACTCCACAAAGACGCGCTTTCTTCCATCACTGCCCGGTGGAACACGGTTGAGGAGACGGTGGAACTTGTCGTGGACGGCACCCCCGTCCCGGCAATCGTCAACAAGAAACGAAACGTAGGCATATCGCCCTTCGCGCATCGCTTTCCCCAATCCTCGGTGGACGAGTGGCTGGCAGGCTACCGGGATCCAGAGCTGCGCGGGGCGACCACGGAGCTGACACCTGGTGAGCTGGAACTTACGGTGTGCCCCTACGATGCGGACATCCTGTGCGGAACCTTCGCCGTCTGGCTGGCGCGCACCGATGATCGCATTATCTGGCATGGACCTCATTGGGCAGGAGACGCCATTGCAGCGGAAATCCTGGGCCGCGAGGACCTGGTGATACCGGAGGGAAACGATGATCCCCTCACCTGGTTCCCGCCCAAGCTGGAATTCCCCGCTGCCGAATACGACGCTGCCATGGATTCGGTGCAGCACATCATCGAAGCCCACCCGTGGCCCGCTTCCCCTTCAAGACCACCCTCGCGGCTTACCCGCATGATGATCCGGCTTCAAGGTGACCGCGACTCAAGCTAAAACCGCCACCGTGGCCAGACCGAACCATGTGCCGGGATGAGCCCATTTGTCATTCTTCCCGCGGACCCGACTGTGTGATTTCGGGCCGAACCCGTATCGGGTTTGAATGTGCCGTAGGCTCAGGCCACGCAGGTTTTGATTCAAAAGTACGGAAGGGGTCTAGAAGATGACCGAAGGGTACTACTACGAGCCTGTTGCGCCTGCAGATCTACCCACCAACAAGGCAGGGCGCTACGCGATCCTGCACCGCCTCTGGGACGTATCGGAAGGCAACGCTGGGGTCACCGACTCCAGAGTGCTTGACCAAGCCAATAGACGAGCTTGCGAGCTGAACCTGGAATCCGCGAACGTGGGTGTCCCTGGGTGGGAAGGGGAAATTACACGGCCGGCAGAAGACCTCGCGTGGTTTGCTGAGAAGGGCTTCTTCATCTTCGACGTCCTCGACGGCAAAGGCGACCCCGGCCACCCTTGGTGGCAATCGATTAGGGACCGCTTCTCTAGAGGACATAAGTGAATTGGCGGCTTTGCAGCTGACCGGCCCCTCCGCCACACCAACCCTGCACTGCGCCAGAGCGGCGAGCAAGTTCGAGTTGCAGGGCGCTGTCCAGGTGAGGGTTCGGCTTACGGACGCCCTAGCGCAGGGCAGAGGACTTCGGGCACTCTGTGCAGTGGCTATTAGAGGAAAATGGCACCGCGGCAGGGGCCTCGATTCCTGTTCCCTGGGTTCCTAGTTTTCGAGGGAAGGTATCTGGAGCCTTGCGCAGACGTTCTTGTCGCCAGGGATAACCGCCACCGCATTCTCAACGACGCAAGAAGCCAGCTCCGGTACATAATGACCTGGGCCCAGCCCGCTTTCGTTGGCAGGTGTGTAGATCTGCCCGTTCTCGTCTTTACTGATAGCGTTTTCCGGCTGAGCGGGAGCCGGCTGCTTGAAATCCTTGGGAACTAGATGGCTGGTTATGCCTTCGGGGTTCATCATCCCCATATCCCAGTACTTGGAACACAGGGCGACCCCGTCTTCGACCTGATCGGATTCGCCGGGCTTGGCCTCATATCCCGCTCCCATGTAGGGACCCAGTTGATAGCCGGGATCGCCCTCGTCTTCGCTGATCACGAACTGCGAAGCCTTGAGGTCCGCGTTGTAGTAGCAGCGGATTTCGCGTTTGTCTTCAACGGGCTTGGTGGCGATGTAGTACGCCGATCCGGTTGCCGCGAACACCAACGCGCCGGCAGAAGCCAGGATGAGGGGTTTCCGGTGACGCCGGGGCCTGCCTTGTGCCTGAGAAATTTCATTGACCAACACTGAGCGCACTTGGGTGCGACGTGCCGCTGAGAAACGCGGTTCTTCGGGATTCATGGCCGACTCGTTTCTGGAGAGAGTTTCAACGAATGTTCGGGGTTTGGCTCGGAAAAGGCTTTCAGCTTCTTTCGTGCGCGGTTGAGCCGTGATCGAATGGTCCCCACGGGTGTGCCTAGTGCGCGGGCCGCATCGATGTATGTGAAATCGAACATCAGGCACAGGACTGCCACGGCTCGTTCGGTCGCGCTTAGTCCCGCCCCGTCGAGAAGCTTGCCTGAGAGGGCTTGTGCATCCAGCACCTCGGCAACCTGCGGTTCGAATGCCGTGGTTTCCTCGCCGTGCGGCAGTCTTTCAATAAGGGCTCGATAGCGTTTTGCCGTACGTGCACGATTGAGGTTGGACTTGGCGGCGACCCCGATCAGCCACGGCAGTAGGGAGTCGTGCTCCAGCCTGATCGTTCCCCGTTTTCGCCACGCTTCCATAAAAGCGATTGAGACCAGTTCCTCGGCATCATGCCATGACCCGCAGGCGCTCAAGCAGAACTTGAACAGTGCATCGGCGTGCCGATCGAACAACGTCCCGAAGGCATTGGCGTTGCCTGCTGCACATCGGTCCCAAAGGTCCTGATCGTTGCCCGGTAACTGGTTCATATCTAGTAGTGTCCACTACCGCGAAATAAGTTCACGGCGGGATCGCCCTTCCCCATGGTCTCCCAGCCATTCCCTCCGGTGTCCCGGTAGCCGTTCCCCTGTGAAACCCTGCGCAGCGCAGACCTTGGTGTTTGGTGATGCGGCGTTTAGCGCAAAAAGCAGGCCATATCGTCGGCGGGAGTATCGGACAACCAAGCTCTACTGCCTAGAACCCACGCCGTGCATAATGACTATATGACTGCACTCGAAGGGCAATCTCGGAACGCTGCAGCGCCGAGCATCGTAGTCGTGGTGCTGGGCGCGGTCATCGGCCTGCTGCTCGGACTCTTCGGTTCAATTTTCGGGCCCTACTATCCGATGGCGATTGGTGCCGCCTTAGCAATTATCGGAGGTGCCGGAATATCTGGCGGTGGTCGATGGAGCCGAGTCCTTCTGATATTCGGCATCGCAGTCTTAGCTGGTGCGACAATGTACCTCACGATTGGCCTGCTCACTCCTGACGGCGCGAGCAGTGGCTCTGGCAGCGGATGCGCTCCCGGTGGGTCCTGCGAATAGCCGGAACACATCGGACTAACGACTGGGATCGTCGGTTTTGAACATTCCGAGATGCTGAAAAATAACTACCTGACCTAGGTTCTTGACCACAGATACCTTGAAGATATAGCTGGAACCTTGGCCGTAACTCTTGTAGCCAGACTCATTCCACTTGCGGTCGGGGAAACCGACCCGCAGAGGGTTCCCATAGGGCTTCGGAAAATGAGTCTATTAATGTAAGCAACAAGCCTCCTCGGGAAAGGTCAGCGCATGTGGGGAAGGAAGAACAAAGAGAAGTCAGTAGAGCTGGAACGAGCCTATATTCGGCGGTTGCAGGAAATTGAAGAGTCCAATCAGTCAGCGGACATGCGAGGTCCAACACCTGAAAACCTCAGGCGTGGGCAGGCGGAGTATCTGGGCGAGGTAACCAGCGGCGACTATTCGGGCTACCTCGTTGTTGTTGATTCCATGGGAATGCTGACCCAAGATCCGGCGAGAACCGAGTCGGATTTGTGGCTTTCCTGTGCTGACCTATCCGTGGGGATTGAAGAATATTGGGTGGCAATTATTAGGCGCAACGAGCGTCAAAAGCCTGTGCCGTTCGAGGAAGATGAGTTCTACTACCGAACTCTGCCAGAACTATTGGATGCCATGGCTCCAATGCATATACGTTGGTACTCGGCAACGGAGACGAATCATTTTTTCAGCGAGCCCAATGATTCCCCTGACTGGGATCCCGAGTAATTCTGGAATTGCTTGGGCCAGATGCAGCTTTCTCTGATGAAACCCCGGCTCGGGTTGGACTGTCCCACTCAAGGTTCCCTTCCGGTCACGGAAGGACTGTGCCGACGAGTCCTGAAAACGAAATTCATATTCCACGACGGAACCCGAATGGATCGGGTCCAATAGGCCACTAACGAATACTCGGCTGTACCGGTAAGCATGGCGATCCCCACGCAAACCGGCAGTCCAAGGTGGTCCATCACATCCTGCTTCATCCGTCGGGCCAGGGCTCGCAGTTCCGGCAGGGTCCCGCGGACGCCCAGGAATGCCTCGTCAATGCTGTAGACCTCGACCCAGGCCGAGTGCCGGCCCAGCAGTTGCATGGTTCGGGCGGAAAGGTCCCCGTAGAGCTCATAGTTGCTGGATTTGGCGACCAGCCCCATGCGTTTGGCGAGTAGCGCTTGCTGGTAGCGGTAGTCCATTTAGTCGGTAGCGCGGTTCTGGCGAGGTGGTAGCGGCCCGGGCGCTGTGTACCCGGGCCGCTCCGGTGTTATTCCCAGTAGTCCTGGTGGGCGCGGGCCTGGTCGTTTTGGTGCCTTCGCATATCGATCTGGCCGAGGTTGATGATCCGGGCGTTGTTGGCGAGGCGGTTCACGATCGAGTCCGCCGCGACCCGATCGGGCAGTTCGGCGATCCAATGCGCCGGCCCGGTCTGCGAGGCGATCATCGTCGGCAGCCGGTGTTCGCGGTTCGCGAGGATCGCGAACAGGTCGCTGGCGGCGTCGCTGTCGATGCCGACGGTGAGGAAGTCGTCGATGATCAGCAGGTCGATGTTGGAGAGCTCGTTCAGCAGTTTCTGGTGGGCGATGCCGTCGCCGCGTGCGATGACGAGCCGACGGGCGAGGTCGTCCATCCGGAAGTAGAGAACCGAGTGTTCGCTCTGGCAGGCGCCGATGGCCAGCGCGCAGGCGAGGTAGGTTTTCCCGCCGCCGGTGGGCGAGATGATGAGCAGGTTCGTCGCGTCGGAGCGCCAGTCGTGGGCGGCATAGCGTCGCATCCGAATGGGGGTGATGCCGCGCCCGTCGCGGTAGTCGACCTCGGCGACGGTCGCGCCCGGGATCGGGAAGGCGGCCTGGCGGATGAGTTTGTCGACCTTGTTGATGCGCCGGGACTCAAGGGCGTCGTCGACGGCGGTTAGGAACAGCTGCTCGGGGGTGAGGGTGTCGTTGCCTTCGTCTTGGATGAGCTCTTCCAGCCGGGTCGCGACGTGGGTCACGCGCAGGGCCCGGAACTTGTCATAATCGATGCTGGTGAACATCACTTCCCCTCCTCGTCGCGTGCATAGTGGGAGGCATCGCGAACATAGACGTCTGGCATGGTGTCGCGGAAAACGACGGTGCTGACGCGTTTGCGTGTCGAGGCCGCCGGGACCTGCGGCCGAGGCTTCTTCGCGTCGCTGTCGATCGCCGCCATCAGACGTTTCAGTGTCGAGTAGGTCGGATGGGCGCTGCGGTTCACGAGTTCCTGGCAGGCCGCCTCCAGCCGTTCCCGGTTGTTTTTGCCGAGCCCGTCCAGGACGTTCTGGCAGGACAGGTAGCCCTGCGCCTCAATCACCTGGCCGTCGAGAATCTGCTCGATCACCGTGACGGTTGCCGGCCCGACGCTGCGCGCCCGATCGGTGAACCACCGCCTGGACCACAGCCCATCGATATTGCGGTGCTGCGGCGGGACATGGCCGGGCAGGGTCGAGTACTGGCCCTTTCGGCCGGTCAACCGCGGGTGTTCGCAGAGCATCTCGTGCCCATCGAAGACCGTCACCCGGGACGAGGTCAGCCTCACCCGCAACAGCTTCCCCGCCAAAGCGAACGGCACCGAATACCGCTGCGTTTCGGCGGTGACGTGGTAATTACGGCCGGCCTTCAGTTCCTTCCAGGAGACGTCTTCGAACGCAGCGTCCGGCAACGGCTCGAGGAACTCCCGTTCCTCGGTGTCGAACCTCTCCCACCTGGTCGTATCGTCAGCGCGGCGGATGTCGTGGTTGATCTCCCGCACCCGCTCCTCGATCGCAGCATTCAACTCGGCCACGGTCGTGAAGACATCGTCGTCGAGGTAACCGATGACGCGCTTGTTCACGACGTTCACCGCGTTCTCGGCTGCGGCCTTGTCACGCGGGCGCTTAACGCGTGCCGGAACGATCGCGCACTGGTAATGGTCGGCGAGCTGCTGATACCGAGTATTCACAACCCGCTCCGCGTCACCCTTGTGGACTTGGTGGGTCGAGGTCGTCGGGTTGTCCGGAACGACGATCTGCGGAACGCCGCCGAAGAACGTGAACGCCTGAACGTGAGCGTCGAGCCAGGCCGGGGACTTCATATCCGCGTAGGCGCGGCAGAAGATCACGCCCGAGAAAGGCAGCACAGCAACGAACAACACCGCCCTGACCACCTCGCCGGTGATCGTGTCAACGACGTCCATCGTGTCGCCGGCCCAGTCCACCAGCATCGCCCGGCCCGGCTCGTGCCGGAGCACCGCCACCAAATCGTGGGTGCGGAGATAATCGGTGAACAGGGCGCAGAACTGCGAATACCCGTACTTCTTGCCCGCGTCCTTGGTATCGACGTAACGGCGCCAAGCCAACAGCAGAGTGAAGTGCCGGTTCTGTTTCATCGACGCCAGCACCTGCGACAGGTCGGGCTGGACGTACTCCTCTGATACCTTCCGGCGCCCGTCGGGGAACCACTTCGCGAGCTCAGTGTCGGTGATCGCACCCACCGAAGTGACACCCCGGCCCTGGATCTCCTGCCGAACCCGGGCCACGTCGCGATGCGAGCACCCCGCGATCTCGACGACTTCGCGGTAACTCCGCCCCTCCAGCAACAGCCCCAATATTTTCCGATAGTCCACCATGAACCCGCCCTTAACAATGAAACGACAACGCCGAATGCGTTGTCCCTTCACAGCAGAGCAGTACATCAACCGCCAGCGCTACCGTGTACCCGGAAACGTGCTACCAACTCGACGGACTACCGCTACCACCAAGCGCTAGGTGCCACGTTCGGCGGTGGGGGCGAGCTTGAACCAGGGGGCGCCCATTTCGATGCCTAGGGCCTTGGCTTCGTCCGACCGGGCGACGGCGCAGCCGTCGTTGTTGGACAGGACGATCACCGGCCGGCCGATCAGCGTCGGGTCGAAGGCCTGTCAATGGCCAATAGTTTGTGCCCATGGGCGGCCAGCAGAAATGCCCGCTGGTGGCCATGAAAACTGCCCACTCATGGCCACCAGATCTGCCCACCTGATGTTCGGTGGCGTTGGCCATGTTGGGGTCGGGGTTTAGTTCATTGGCGTGACTCCTTTTCCGGCCAAGGCCTGGCTGAGTCGGATTGAATCTCCTGATGTCTGGCAGACGTGGGCGTGGTGCAGCAGCCGGTCCACGGTTGCCGTTGCCAGGGTTTTAGGCATGAGCTCGTCAAAGCCGGCAGGATGCAAGTTTGAGGACACCGCGATAGACCGTTTCTCATAAGCGGCGTCGACGAGACGGTAGAGTCCCTCCGCCGCGTCAACGCCGACCGGCAAGAGGCCTATGTCATCGACCACCACCAGATCTGCGCGCAGGATCCGGGCGACGACTTTGGTGACGCTGTCATCGGAACGGTGGGCGCGCATGAGAGCGCCGAGGTCCTCGAGGCGGAACCAAGCGACCCGCAGTCCGGCTTCGACGGCCTGCTGCCCGAGGGCTTCGAGGAAGAATGTCTTGCCCGTGCCGGAGGGGCCGCAGATCACGACGTTCTCCTTCCTTCCGATCCATTCCAGCGTCCGCAGCGCCTGCTGCGTCGGCGTGGGGATCGAGGATGCGGCGGGGTCCCAGGTGTCGAAGGTTTTCCCGGTCGGGAAGCCCGCGGCCTTGCGCCTGGCGGCAAGCATGGAGCGGGATCGACCGGCGACTTCCTCGACGAACAGGGCCTTGACGACCTCGGCCGGTTCCCAGCGCTGGGCGCGGGCAGTCGCGATCAGCTCCGGCGCCAAAGCCCGCGCGTGGGGCATCTTCAGCTGCCGCATCAGCGCCTCCAGCTCCGCCGGCAAGGCCGGTGCGGTGACCGGGACCGGACTCATGCGCTTTCCTCCAGAACGGCGGCGGCCTCGGCGGTTGCGGGTGGCTGGCCGATGGCTGCCCACCCTGCGGTGCCTTGGGTGAGGGACTGGGTTTCCCTGGCGGCATGGGTGGTGGTGCGTGAACCCGCTGCGTTCAGGATCGAGGTGAGGTCCTTGTTCGCGAAGCGGCCATGGATGGCCGCGGTTCCCAACGCGTGATCGACTTCGGACTGCCCGGCGATCTTGGCCAGGGCGACGGCTTCGGCCATCTTCACGTTCATCCGTGCCGTCCCGGCGGCTGCGGCCTCGAGCAGCCAGGTCCGGGCGCCGTCCCCGATCGCGAGGAACTCCGCCTCCGCGGCCGTCCGGGCCTTCGCTGTGTAGTCGCCAGGGATCCTGGGCCGGTGGTCCGGGAAGTGGGCGTCGTTGATCGCCGGGCTGCCGGGCCGGGCGCGCCGGTGCCGGGCGACTTCCACCGGGCCCTGGCTGCCGTGGTGGACGACGATGACCTGTTCATCGGGTCCGGCGCCGTGGGATCGGACGAACACCCCCGCGCCGAGCAGATACGCCGGGACGGAGTACTGACCGTTCTCGAAGGTGACCATCGGCGTGTTCTCCGGGACGGACCGGGAGAGGCCGAACGCGACCGTGTGCGCGGTGTCCGGGATGCGGTGCAACCGTGGCGCTTCCTCGGTCAGCATCGCGGCGGGTTTTCGGCGGGTAGCGCGGTGCTCACGGTGGTTGACCTCATCCATGAAGCCCTGGCACGCCGCCTCGATCTCGGCGAAGGAAGCGTATTCGGGGCGCAGGTTGGTGTCCTTGGGCACGATGTCGGCCTTGGCGAGTTTCACCGAGGACTCCACGCCGCCCTTGGACGCGGGATCAGCCGGCTGGCAGGTCAGGACCGTCACGCCGTAATGGCGGGCGAACTCGACCGTCTGCTGGTTACGGACAGGGACCCCGGCGACGTGGGAAACGGTGACCGCTTTCTCGTTGTCGGTGAGGACGTAGGTTGGGGCGCCGCCCACGACACGGAACGTGCGGTCCAGCGCCGCGAACACACTCGGCGCCGTCCGGTCCCGCAGGACGATCACGACCCGGAACCGGGACCACGCCAGCCATGCCACGAACAACACGGTCTTCTTGCCCTCGATCACTGGGCCGTCGCCGAAATCGTACTGGATCCACTGACCAGGTTCGGTCACCCAGGGGCGGTGCACCCGGACGTGGCCGAGCCGCCAGGCGGCGCGGACCTGCGCGACTGCCCGGCGGGTCGAGCGTTCCGAACCCTCGTAACCGAGGGCACGGAGTTTCTCGTGGGCTTTATCGGCTCGGATCTTGCCCTTGGAAGCCTCGATCCATTCCTCGATCTTGGGCAGGAACGCATCAGTGACCCGGCCCCGGTAGGCCGGCTCGGCGATCGGCTGACCGGCGTCCCGGGCAGCGACGTGCCGGGCGACCGTGTGGTGCGAGCAGCCGGTGAGTTCCGCGGCGGCGCGCAACGAACCCGTCAGATCATACGCAGCAAGTATTTCCATGATTTCTCCGTCAAACTTCATTAGGGCCTCTTCCCGGGCGACTTTGGTGCGACTAGACACCGTTATCAAACCCCGGGAAGAGGCTCCCGCCGCTTAAGCAGCAGGGCTACGTCAAAGAAGTGGGCAGATCTCACGGCCACCAACGGGCAGTTTCCATGGCCGTCAGTGGGCAGTTCCGTGGCCGCCTATGGGCAGTTTTTCATGGCCGCTAACACCCGGCAGCGGAGCCACCTCGAAGGACGCCTCACCATCGACGAGCAGCGGCACACGGCTGGTTGCCAACAGGTGCACCTGCGGACACGCCGCCAAAAGGTTGCCGACCAGCTCCGAGCACCCCTGAACCAGATGCTCGCAGTTATCCAGCACCAGGAGCAGGTGTTGTTCCTGGAGCTGTTCGACGAGCGTGTCCGTCAGTGCCTGCCCGGGCCGTTCGCGAACGCCCACCGCCTCGGCGACGGCCGGTGCCACCCGGCCGGGTTCGCTCACGGCCTGCAGGTCGACCCAACGGACCCCGTCGGCAAAGCGTGCCGCTACATCTCCGCTGACGACCATTGCCAGCCGCGTCTTTCCGCAACCACCCGAACCGGTCAACGTCACTACACGGGTCTCCGCGAGCAATTCCGCCAACTTGGCACGCTCACGGGCGCGACCGATAAACGCCGCTACACTGACAGGTGCTCCGCGCTGCATCAGCATCGACTCGATCCCGGCCCCACGCGGACCGGTCTTCACTCTGACACATGCCACATCGTTTCGAGAAGATGCGGCACCACCGATCAGCAACATAGCGCCACCATTTCCCGCGCATAGTCAAGGACCTGTCAAGGACCTCTTCACGCGGTTCGTCGATGGCCGGCGATCCTCGGCCGACGGGTGAGCCCTTCCTTGGCAGGTTCCGCGTCGACCTCCCAGTCGAACTCCGCCTCGGCAGACGGGTGAGCCGCAGCTAGTTCCAGCGTCGCACACAGGTCCTCGATCAGTGCGGCACGTTGCTCAGGCTCAGGTGCCCGGGCCGCCCGAGTGAGTTCGTCCGCCGCCACGGACCCGGTGCAGGTCGCCGGTCCAGCTCTACGCAGCGCTTGGCGCCCGCGCCGCGCGCCAGCAGCCAGCCTCCGTACTGTCGGCCCGTACCGCTTGCCGCCAAAGCCGTGTCCGCCACACGTTAAGGTGGGACCCCACCACATCGCGCATTCGACTCAACGAGCGTTTCCTCACGCGACTTTCAGGGGTGTAATGGCGTCGATCTGCTCCGACACGCGATCCTCTGCGACGTCGAGATCATAGTGTGCCTGAAGGTTGAGCCAGAACTGCGCAGTTGTACCGAAATACTTGCCAAGGCGCAGCGCGGTATCCGCAGAGATCGCGCGCTTTCCGTGCACGATCTCATTGATGCGACGCGGCGGAACACCGATCGAAACTGCGAGCTTGTTCTGCGTGATGCTGAACCCCTCAAGGAAATCCTCCATGAGGACCTCGCCCGGGTGGATCGGCGCGAGCTTGTCGTTCATCTCAATGGTAGTCAACGATCTCGACCTCCTCGGGGCCAGCGTCGGTCCATACGAAACAGATTCGCCACTGGTCGTTGATTCTGATGCTGTGCTGGCCGGACCGATCGCCCTTCAACTGCTCGAGCCTGTTACCAGGCGGCACTCGAAGTTCGTCGAGCGCCTCAGCCGAGCCGACCTGGCGAAGCTTCCGCAGCGCAACCCGCTGGATCCGGGGATCCAGCGACCGTACGCGCTCACGACGCCACAACCGTTCGGTATCTCTGCTGCCGAACGATCTGATCACTCGACCAGTCTATAACGCATCGCGTCAATAACGCCAGACGTTATACAGTGTTATCGAACAGTTGACGGGTGCCGGAGTGATCACGGAGATCACCGGACGCAAGCGCGACCGCATCTGGGCAGCACCCGGTGCGATAGATGTACTCGAGGAGCTGAACCGGCACGGCGGTACAAATGCGGCACGACATTCGCACCGTATCAGGACGGGATGTCGAGGTTGACAGGCCCGGCTTCGCCAGGGCCCCCGCATTGCCCACTTCCGCCGACACGCCGCCATTCGAGTGCGACGTCCCGTTCGACGAGCACTTGGCCTGTTGAGGACAACACACGAAGCGTGGCCCTTTCCGGCGTCGTCATCGCAACCGAGGCTTGCCAGTTCCTTTCATCGACACGAGAAATGGAGAATGGCGAGGCAACGGCATGGTGGGTCGGTGGGACGGCAGTCAGTTCTCCCGGCGTCAAGACCTGCAACGGCTTCTCAGATTCCGGCTGCATAGGAGCCGACGAGGCGCACTCGCCGTACGCACACAACTCGACAGCTGCTACATCGCCCATGTTCCCGTTGAGGTGAATGCCCACTGTATTGATCCAGCCGATGGCAGGGCAGGCCGTGCCGGTGGAGCACCCCGTCACCGACATAATCACGAGCAGCGCGGCGGCAAGGCAGAATCGTCGTATTCTCCCCACGCCCGCCAACATTAGCAGCAGCCTTGAGGGGACATCCGAAGTGGGAGAGCGCCTGAATGCAGAAATGGCGCAACCCTTTCGAATTGCGCCATTTCTCAAGACGAAAAACTAGACGTTGAAACGGAACTCCACGACGTCGCCGTCCTTCATCACGTATTCCTTGCCCTCGATCCGGGCCTTGCCCGCGGACTTCGCGGCGGCAACGGATCCGGCGGCAACAAGATCGTCGAAGCCGATGACCTCGGCCTTGATGAAGCCTCGCTGGAAGTCGGTGTGGATGACGCCGGCGGCCTGCGGTGCGGTGTCGCCCTTGTGGATGGTCCACGCGCGCGTTTCCTTGGGGCCGGCCGTCAGGTAGGTCTGCAGCCCGAGCGTCTCGAAGCCGACGCGGGCCAGCTTGTCCAGGCCCGACTCCTGGTAGCCGGCGTCCTCGAGCATCTCGGCGGCCTCCTCCTCGGTCAGCTCGGCGAGCTCGGACTCGAACTGCGCGTCCAGGAAGATCGCCTCGGCCGGCGCGACGAGGGCGGAGAGCTTGGCCTTCATTTCCTCGTCGGCCAGCCCGGCCTCGTCGGTGTTGAAGACGTAGATGAACGGCTTGGTGGTCATGAGCTGCAGCGGCGCGAGCTCCTCGAGATCGACCTTCGCGGCGGCGGCGCCGGCGAAAAGTGTTGTCCCCTCTTCGAGCACCCTCTGCGCGGACTTGACCGTTTCGATGAACGACGCCTCGATCTTCTTGGCGCGGAGTTCCTTGTCCAGGCGCGGAAGCTGGTTCTCGATGGTCTGCAGGTCGGCCAGGATCAGCTCGGTGGCGATGGTCTCGATGTCCGACGCCGGATTCACCTCGCCGTCGACGTGGACCACGTCGGAGTCCTCGAAAACGCGGGTCACCTGGCAGATGGCGTCCGCCTCGCGGATGTTCGCCAGGAACTTGTTCCCCAGGCCCTCGCCCTCGGAGGCGCCCTTGACGATGCCCGCGATGTCGACGAAGGACACGGTCGCGGGCAGGATGCGGTCGGAGGAGAAGATCCCGGCCAGCACCTTCAGCCTCGAGTCGGGCAGGGGCACGACGCCGACATTGGGTTCGATGGTCGCGAACGGGTAGTTCGCCGCCAGAACCTGCGCGCGGGTCAGTGCGTTGAACATGGTTGACTTGCCGACATTGGGCAGTCCGACGATTCCAATAGTAAGAGCCACGGGAGAAGAGTCTACCTGCCCCATTCCGTCGGTGGCGGCTGGCACAGTGGAGACATGGACGCAATCGGCTGGATAGTGGCAGGTCTCACCCTGATCGTCGGGGCGCTCGCGGGCGCCGCCGCCCTGTGGTGGTTCGGTATCAGGGGCACGCTCGCGGGCCTTCGCCAGGAGAACGACGACGCGGCGCGGCGCCTGGGCGACGCGACCACGGCCCTCGCGGCGGTCCAAGCGGAGAAACACATGCTCCAGGGACGCGTGGACGAGGACCGCGAGCGCGGCCGCCGGGACCAGTCCGTGCTCCAGGCGCTGGCCCCGGTCGCGGAAAAGCTCCACCAGGTGCAGACACAGGTTTCGATCCTGGAACGGGACCGCGTCGAGCAGTTCGGGCAGCTCAGCCAGCAGTTGGCGATGGCCGCCGAACAGGATGCCGCCTTGCTGCGCACAACCGCTTCGCTGGCGGGCGCGCTGCGCAACAACGCGGCGCGCGGCACGTGGGGCGAGGTTCAGCTGCGGCGGGTGGTCGAGGCCGCCGGCATGCTCAACCACGTGGATTTCTCGGAACAGACCACCACCCACACCGGCCAACGGCCCGACCTCGTCGTGTCACTGCCGGGCGGCAAGTCCGTCGCCGTGGATTCGAAGGTTCCGCTGGCGGCCTACCTGCAGGCCCAGGAGCTGGACACGGACGCGGATCCGTCCCTGCGCTCCCGCCAGACCGAACTACTCGTCGCCCACGCCAAGGCGCTACGCGCACATGTGGACGCACTGGGCTCGAAAAAGTACTGGGAATCCGTGCCCGGCAGCCCCGAGCTTGTGGTCTGCTTCCTGCCGGCCGAGTCGTTCCTGGCCGCGGCCCTGTCCGCCGACGCCGGACTGATGGACTACGCGTTCTCCAAGAACGTCGCGCTGGCCTCGCCCGCCACGCTCCTATCCATCCTCAAGGGGCTGGCGTTCGCCTGGCGGCAGGAATTGCTGACGGAGAACGCCAAGGCGCTCTTCGAACAGTCCCGGGAGCTCTACGAACGGCTCGGCACCATGGGCGGGCACGTGACGCGGTTGGGCAATTCCCTGAAGTCCAGCGTGGAGAAGTACAACTCGTTCGTCGGCGCGCTGGAGTCCCGTGTGCTGCCGTCCGCGCGGCGGATTCAGGAACTCGATCCGGGGCTGGGCTCGGACCCGGCCACCAGAACAACGCTCGAGGCCGTTCCGCTGGAGGCGACACCACGGGTGCTCAGCGCGACCGAGCTGCTCGACGAGCGGCAGTCGGAGGAAAACGCGAGCTCCGGACAAGGTCGGGATACCCGCGCGGCTGGCTAGCGTCGCGGGCCCGGCGCGGCGGACGCTAGTTCGCCGGTCGCGCTCCGCGGCCGCCGAGTCCCACGGAGCCGTCGCCGGCCTCCTTGAGCTTGGCGCGCAACTCCTTCGGCAGTGAGAACAGGATGTCCTCCTCGGCCGTCACGATTTCCTCGGCCGGGCCGAAGCCGTATTCGGACAGCAGGTGCAGAACGTCGCGCACCAGCACCTCGGGCACGGAGGCCCCGGAGGTCACGCCGACCGTCGAGACGCCCTCGAACCAGGTTTCGTCGATCTCGTTCGCGTAGTCCACCCGGTACGCCGCCTGGGCGCCGTACTCCAGCGCCACCTCGACAAGCCGCACGGAGTTCGACGAGTTCGAGGATCCCACCACGAGGACGAGATCGGCATCCGGGGCGATCTTCTTGATGGCCACCTGTCGGTTGGATGTCGCGTAGCAGATGTCGTCGCTGGGCGGATCCTGCAGGTTCGGGAAGCGGCCCCGGAGAATGCGGACGGTTTCCATGGTCTCGTCCACGGACAGCGTGGTCTGCGAAAGCCAGATCAGCCTGTCCGGGTCGCGGACCTCGATGGTCGCCGCTTCCTCGGGGTTGTTGACGATCTGCGTGTGCTCGGGCGCCTCGCCGTAGGTGCCTTCAACCTCTTCGTGGCCTTCGTGGCCGATCAGCAGGATCTCGTAGTCGTCCTTCGCGAACCGCACGGCCTCGCGGTGGACCTTGGTCACCAGCGGGCAGGTCGCGTCGATGGTGCGGAGGTTGCGGTCGTCCGCGGACTGCACGACGGCGGGGCTGACGCCGTGCGCGGAGAAGATCACCAGCGCGCCCTCGGGGACCTCGTCGGTCTCCTCCACGAAGATCGCCCCGCGCTCCTCGAGCGTCGTCACGACGTGCAGGTTGTGCACAATCTGCTTGCGGACGTAGACCGGCGGCCCGTAGTGCTCCAGCGCCTTCTCCACGGCGATGACGGCCCGGTCGACGCCGGCGCAGTAGCCGCGGGGGGCGGCAAGCAGGACGCGCTTGGGTCCCTCGACCGGAGCCGCGGCCGCGACGTCCTCGGGGCTGCGCCGCCGGCGTGGGACCTGCGGCATGGGCACGGAGACCGGAGCGATGGCGGTGGTAGGCATGGGGCCAATTCTAGCCGGTCTAACGGCGGCGGCTCAGGGCATGGGCCACAAGGGAGACAACCATCACGGCCGCGCCGCCCGCCAGCGTCCCCGTCGCGACCGGGACCAGCTGGCCTTCGAGGCCGGACACGAGGGTGTCCGTCACGATGGCCTCCAGCGTCGCGCCCGAACCTCCGGGCGCCGCGGCACCGGTGGCCAGGTCCCCGGCCGCCACTCGCGCGGCAAAGCCCGCCACGGCCAGGACCGCCCCGCCGAGCGCCAGAACCATCCAACGGCCCCGGCCGGCGACGGCGAGCGCGAGCAGCGTGGCGACGCCGGATCCTGCCGCGCCCCAGATCCACAGCCCTGCCTGCGCGACGGCGGCGGCAAGGGGCCCCTGGATCGGGTGCCCGTCGGGCGGAACGCCGAGATCGAACACCACGGACGCCTCCGGCCGGAGGCCCTCCACCATCCCACCGAGGCCGATCGAGCCGGCCGATTCGGTCAGCTTGGCGTATCCGAGTGCGGCCACCGGGCCGATGTCCAGCCCCACGCCCGCGTTCTCCGCTTCCCCCGCATGGACCGCGCGGAGCTGCGCGACGTAGTCCTCCCTGGTGAGGTCGATGGTCTTCAGCCACGCGGCCTCGAATCCGGGATCCGTGACGATCGTGTCGAGTGCCTGGACCGCCGCCTGCTCGATAACGGGCTCCAGCGCGTCGGGGATGGCGACCTCATCGGGCAACCGATCGGTGATTACCGCCGCGAGCCGCGGAGCCAGCGCCTCGAGGAAGGCTGGGTCGCCGGACAGCGGGCCGGCCACCGCCCGGGCCTGCTCCGGCGTCTCGGCCAGTCGCTCCAGGTACGAACCGGCGATGGCGAGGCACGCGAGCGCGGCAGCCAACAGGATCAACGGCACAGCCAAGAACGTCCTCATCCGGGCCCCTCCCGGGCCGCCGGGGAGTGGCTGGCCCATTTTGTCCCACCTTACTGATATTGATTGAGGGGTCGGACCGCTCCGGACCGGACCGAAACGAGCAACGGGAAGGACCACCGTGGACGAGCAACGCGCGGACGTTTCGTCGCTGCCCGCGACCGCCGCGGAAACCTCCCCCGACTCCCCCTGGCCGCTCCGCGTCTTCTCGGAAAAGCTCAAGGCGCACATCGAGCGCTCCCCCGACGTCTGGATCGAGGGCCAGCTCCTCGAGGCCAACCTCCGCAACGGGCACGCCTACCTGACCATGCGGGACGTGGACGTCGAATACTCCCTGTCCGTCAACGTGTGGGCGCCCGTGATGCGGAACCTCGACTCGCGGCCGGAAGTCGGAGCCCGCGTGGTGGCCCGTGTCCGCCCCAACCTCTACCTGAAGACCGGCCGGCTCTCCATGACGGCGTCGGATCTGCGTCCCGTCGGCCTCGGGGACCTGTTGGCCCGGCTGGAGCGCCTGCGCCAGTCCCTGGGCGCGGAGGGGCTCTTCGACGCCTCGCGGAAGCTGCCGCTTCCGGTCCTGCCGCACCGTGTGGGGCTGATCACCGGCCGAAATTCTGATGCGGAAAAGGACGTGGTGCGCAACGCGTCCCTGCGCTGGCCCGGCGTCGAGTTCGAGATCCGCAACACCGCGGTCCAGGGCGTCAATGCCGTCCGCGAGGTCGTTGCCGCGCTGCGTGAACTCGACGCGATGGAGACGGTGGACGTCATCGTCATCGCCCGCGGCGGGGGCGCGCTCGAGGACCTGTTGCCGTTCAGTGCCGAGGAGCTGGTCCGCGCCGTCTCCGCCGCCACCACGCCCGTGGTCAGCGCCATCGGGCACGAGGCCGACCGCCCCCTCCTCGACGACGTCGCGGACGTTCGCGCCTCCACCCCCACGGACGCGGCCAAGCGGATCGTTCCCGAGGTCGGGGAGGAGCGCCAGCGGATCGAACAGGCCCGTGTCCGGCTGGACCGGGCCGTCCACCAGTTCGTCGAACGCGAGTCCCACCGGATCGAATCGCTGCGCACCCGTCCCGTCATGGCCCATCCCGCGGGCATGGTGGACGTGCGCGCGGAGGACGTGGACCGCCTGCGCGTCCGGTCGCTCCAATCGATGCGCTCCGCGCTCGCCCGGGGATTCGACGCCGTCACGCACCTGCGCGCTCAGGTCCGGGCCCTCTCGCCGCAACAGACCCTGGACCGCGGCTACGCGGTGGTCCAACGCCCCGGCGGCGCCGTCGTCCGGGATCCCGCCGACGCTCCGGCCGGCACCGAACTCACGGTGCGGGTCGCTAGCGGCCGGCTTGCCGCCGTCGTACTCGAGAACGCGTCCAACGCGCACACCACGACCGAGGACACCACCACCGAAGGGACCTCCCATGCCTGAGACCCAGACCAACGCGGACATCGCCGAGCTGAGCTACGAGCAGGCACGCGAGGAGCTCGTCGCCGTCGTCGCCCAGCTGGAAGCCGGAGGCGCGAGCCTGGAGCAATCGCTCACCCTGTGGGAGCGCGGCGAGGCGCTCGCCGCCCGGTGCGAGGCGTGGCTGGAGGGCGCGCGGCAGCGCCTGGAGGCTGCCCGGAAAGCTTCCGACGGGCAGCCGGACGGAGAACAGTGGCGGTAGCCCGCGGGGCGGAAGGTGCGTGGGGTCAGCTTCCCGACTCGGCGAGGCGCCGCTTCTGCTCCTCGATGTCGAAGTCGGCCGGCGGCCACTGCGGACCCATGTCCTTGAGTGCGTCGATCACCAGCTGCTGCACGGCGATGCGCGCGTACCACTTCCGGTCCGCGGGGACCACGAACCAGGGCGCCTCGTCGGAGTCCGTGCGCCGGATCGCGGTCTCGTAGGCATCCATGTAGCTGTCCCACAGCTCCCGCTCGTCGATGTCGCCCGGATTGAACTTCCAGTACTTGTCCGGACGCTCCAGCCGCTCGGACAGGCGCCCGTGCTGCTCTTCCTTCGAAATGTGCAACATGACCTTGATCAGCCGGGTGCCGGACGCGGCGACGCGCGCCTCGAACTGGCGGATGGCCCCGTAGCGCCGCTCGATCTCCTCCGCCGGCGAAAGCGCGCGCACCCGGTGGATCAGGACGTCCTCGTAGTGCGACCGGTCGAACACGCCGATGATCCCCGCCTCGGGCAGTTCGCGCTCGATCCGCCAGAGGAAGTCGTGGGACTTCTCCTCCTCCGTGGGGGCCTTGAACGCCCGGTGCGCCACCCCCTGCGGATCCACCGCACCGATCACGTGCCGGACGATTCCGCCCTTGCCGGCGGTGTCCATCGCCTGCAGGATCAGCAGGACACCGCCCGTTTTCTGCCCTCCACGGGAGGCCGCGAAGAAACGCTCCTGGAGCTCGCTGAGCTCGCCGTCGGCCCGCGCGAGGGCCGCGACGCCGTCGTCCTTGTCGCCCGGGTAGCCGGGCGTGGACCGGGGGTCGATGTCCGCCAGGCGGACGTCGGGGCCGGCCCGCAGCGTCTGGGACGGTGCCACCGCGAAGTCGACTCCCGGCCCGTCAGCGGCGGCCGCGTCCTCCACGACCGTGGGCTTCGAACCCTTCCCGCCCTTGTTTCTGCTTTTGCCCTTGTCCCGCTTTTTGTCGCCCATGCGCCCACTATGCCACCGCCGGCCCGCAGTGCGGGAGGTAGTCAGACGCGGATATCCTCCAGGTAGGTGGCGATCCGGCCCACCGCTTCCTCGATGTCGCGGACGTTTGGCAGGGTGACCAGCCGGAAGTGGTCCGGCGCGACCCAGTTGAACGCGCGGCCGTGGGAGACGAGGATCTTCTGCTGCTTGAGGAGTTCCAGCGCGAACTGCTCGTCGTCGCGGATGCGGTAGGCCTCGGGGTCGAGCTTCGGGAACAGGTATAGGGCGCCGCGGGCCGGCTGGCAGCTGACGCCGGGGATCTCGTTGAGCAGCCGGTGCGCCGTGTCCGTCTGCTCCTTCAGGCGTCCGCCGGGCAGGATCAGGTCGTCGATCGACTGGTAGCCGCCGAGTGCGGTCTGGATGGCGTGCTGCGCCGGGACGTTCGCGCAGAGCCGCATGTTCGTGAGCAGGTTGATGCCCTCGATGTAGTCGCTGGCCAGGTGCTTGGGCCCGGAGATGGCCATCCACCCGGCGCGGAATCCGCAGACGCGGTACGCCTTGGACAGGCCGGAGAACGTCAGGATCAGGACGTCGTCCGCGAGGGAGGCGGTGTTGAGGTGAACGGCGTCGCCGTACAGGATCTTTTCGTAGATCTCGTCGGAGAACACCACCAGGTTGTGTTTGCGTGCCAGCTCCAGCATCCCGTCGAGGATGTGACTGGGGTAGACGGCCCCGGTGGGGTTGTTCGGGTTGATGATGACCATGCCCTTGGTGCGCGGGGTGATCTTGGCCGCGATGTCCTCCAAGTCCGGCAGCCACCCCTCCTCCTCCACGTTGAGGTAGTGCACGGGGGTTCCGCCGGCCAGCGAGACCGACGCGGTCCAGAGCGGGTAGTCGGGCGCGGGGATCAGGATCTCGTCGCCGTTGTTCAACAGGGCGTTGAGGCTGAGCGTGATCAGTTCGGACACGCCGTTGCCGAGGTAGATGTCGTCCACGCCGATGGTCTGGATACCGCGCGTCTGGTAGTACTGCGAGACGGCCGTCCGGGCGGAGAAAATCCCGCGGGAGTCGCTGTAGCCCTGGGCGGTGGGGAGGTTCCGGATGATGTCCACCAGGATGGCGTCCGGCGCCTCGAAACCGAACGGCGCCGGGTTACCGATGTTCAGCTTCAGGATGCGGTGCCCCTCGGCCTCCATGCGCTGGGCGTGCTCAAGCAGTGGTCCACGGATGTCATAGAGGACGTTGTGGAGCTTGGACGACTGCTTGAATTCTGGCATTTGCCAAGCTTCTCACAGCGTCGCGACGGGGCACGGAATTGTGAGCAAAACAACGCGGGGCGCCGCCGCCGCGCCCGAAGGCATTCGACGGCGGCGCCCCCGCCGGGTGCCGCGCAGCCGGGCCGCGCCCGGCCGGCCCGCGCGACGGGCCCGCCTTGCTACTCGGTGAAGCCCTTTTCCTGCAGCCATTCGGCGGCGGCCTCGGCCGGCTCCAGCTTGGCGTCGCCGGAGACGGAGCGGTTGAGGTCGATCAGGTCCTCCGTGGTCAGCTCCGCGGAGACGCGGTTCAGCTGCTCGGCCGCGGCCTCGTCGACCACCTCGGTGTTCACCAGCGGCAGCACCTGCTGGGCGATGAAGTTGTCCTTCGGGTCCTCCAGCACCACCAGCGAGTTGTCCGCGATGGACGGGCTGGTGGTGAACACGTCCGCGACCTGCACCTGGTCGCTGATGAGCGCCTTGATGGTCAGCGGGCCCCCGCCGTCGGCGATCGGCTCGAACGACTTCGGCGTGCAGCCGTACTTCTCTTCCAGCCCGGGCAGTCCGTAGGCGCGGGTCTTGAACTCCGGGGGCGCGCCGAAGACCAGCTCGTCGCAGACCTCCGCCAGGTCCTCGATGCTCGTGAGCGAGTACTCGGTGGCCGTGGCGGACGTGACGACCAGCGAGTCCTTGTCCTCGGCCGAGGACGCCTCGAGCACGCCGAGCCCCTCCGGGAGCGCCTCGTCCAGCGCGGTGCGGATGTCCCCCGCGGAGACGGCGGTGGCCTCGGCGTCGAAGAACAGCAGCAGGTTGCCGGAGTAGTCCGGGACGACGTCCGCGGAGCCGTCCTTGACGGCCTCGACGTACGCCTCGCGGGCGCCGATGCCGGGCGTCGTCGTGGCCTCGATGTCCGCGGCGTTGAGCGCCCCGGCGTAGAGCTCGGCGATGATCTGGCTCTCGGGGAAGTCAGCGGACCCGATCACCAACGGCCGGTCGACGCCGGACGCGGTGGCCTGCGGCTCGTCGTCGGCCAGCGGGTCGCCGCCGCCGCAGGACGCGAGGGCCAGCGTGGCCGCCAGCCCGGCGGCGACGGACAGGGCCAGTCGCGTGCGGGAGCGGGGGGTGGGACTGGGGGTCTTGCGGTTCATGGTTTTCCTCCGGAATGGGTGGCAAGGCCCGGCGAGACGGCGAACTTCTGAACCACCGCCAGCACCGCATCAACAACAATAGCCAAGACGGCGATGACTAGGGCGCCGCCGAGAACCTGACCGTAGTCCCTCACGGCGATGCCGTCCATAAGAAAGCGGCCCAGTCCCCCGAGGTTGATGACCGCGACGACGGCGACGGTCGCCACGATCTGCAGCACCGCCAGGCGCAGCGCGCCCATCAGCACGGGCAGGGCGTTGGGCACCTCGACGCCGAAAAGCACCTGTGTCTCGGTCATCCCCACGGCGCGCGCGCCGTCCACCACCTGCCGGGGCACCGCGCCGATTCCCGCGGCCGTTCCCGCTAGGAGCGGCGGCACCGCCAGCAGCACCAGCGCCCAGATCGGCGGCATCACCCCGAGCGTCCCGGAGAGCAGGATGAACAGCGTGACCATGCCGAGGGTCGGCAGCGCGCGCAGCATGCCGGCGGCGGCGACGACGACGACCCGTCCCCTGCCCGTGTGCCCCACGTAGAAGCCGATCGGCACGGCGATCGCCAGGGAGATCGCCAGCGTGAGGCCCGTGTAGGCCAGGTGCTCGACGGTCCGGTCCCAGATGCCGCCCGGCCCGGACAGCGTCCCCGGGCGGGAGAGCCACTCGGCGAACTGGTCCACGGGTCCGGCCGCGAGCCGCGCGGCCGTCACGGTGCGTCCCCGATGTGGGCCGGAACAACGACGGCGGCGACCGCCACGGGCACCGACGGCCGCGTCCACGGCGTCGTCAGGCGCTGCAGGCCGACCAGCGCGAGGTCCATGGCCAGCGCGAGGAGGAGCGTCGCGACGATGCCGACCATGATCTCGAAGGGGAAGTCGCGGCGCAGCCCGTCCATGAACAGCGTTCCGAGGTTCTCGATCCCGATCAGCGCGCCGACGCTGACCAGGGAGATGTTGCTGACGGAGACCACGCGCAGCGCGGGGAACATCACCGGCAGGGACAGCGGGAGGTCCACGGCGAAGAAGCGCCGCAGCGGCCGGTATCCCATGGCGTCCGCGGCGCGCAGGATGGCCGGGTCCACGGACTCCAGCGCGTCGGCCGCGCTGCGCACCAGCAGCGCCACCGCGTACATGGTCAGCGCGACGATCACGTTGGCCGGGTCCAGGATCTGCGTGCCCAGCACGGCGGGCAGCGCGACGAACAGCGCCAGCGACGGGATCGTGTAGAGCAGGGCGCTGAGCTGGATCACCGTCCCGCGCACCGCACGACGCCGGCGCGTTCCGTTGGCGCGCACGGCCCGGGCCAGCGGAATCGAGATCAGCGTGGCGAGCAACAGCGGCAGGATGGACTGGACCAGGTGCGAACCGGCGAGTTCGAACACCCGGTCCAGGTTGCGGCTAAGCCATTCCACGGGAACCCGGTTCCGCCGTGGCCCGGTCCGCCGTGATCGCGGCCGCCCCGTCCCGCGCCGGCTGCCGGGAATCGCCCCGTTCGATCGCCGCGACGACGTCGGACGCGCGGGCCACCCCGGCGTCCCGGCCGTCCGCGTCGGTCGCGACCGCGATCCGCCCGGGCGAGGCGAGCGCGGCGTCCAGCGCCGACCGCAGCGAACCCGCCGCCGGAAACCGCAGCGCGCCGGCGAGCGCGCCGGCGTCGTACTTGTCCAGCGGGCGCAGCTCGACGCCGGCCGCGTCGAGGAAGGACAGGGCGCGGAACCCGCGGTCCCGCCCGACGAAGCGGGCGACGAAGTCGTTCGCCGGGGCCGTGAGGAGCTCCGGCGGCGGCGCGAACTGGTGGAGCACTCCCCCGGTGCCGAACACCGCCACCCGGTCCCCGAGCAGGACGGCCTCGTCGATGTCGTGCGTGACGAAGACAATGGTCTTGGAGAGCTCGGACTGGAGCCGCAGCAGCTCGTTCTGCAGCTCGCCGCGCACCACGGGATCCACGGCGCTGAACGGCTCGTCCATCAGCAGGATCGGCGGGTCGGCGGCGAGCGCGCGGGCCACCCCGACCCGCTGCTGCTGCCCGCCGGAGAGCTGTCCCGGGTACCGCGACGCCAGCCCGGGATCCAGCCCGACGCGCTCCAGCAGCTCCCCCGCCGCCGCCCGGGCGGCCGACTTGGACGCCCCGTTGAGCCGCGGCACGGTCCCCACGTTGTCCGCCACGGTGCGGTGCGGCATCAGCCCGCCCTGCTGCATGACGTAGCCCATGGAGCGCCGCAGCTCGTGGGGAGGAACGCCGGAGACGTCGCGCCCGTCCACCTCGATCCGTCCGGACGTCGGGTCCACCATGCGGTTGATCATCCGCAGCGACGTGGTCTTGCCGCAACCGGACGGGCCGACGAAAACGGTGACCTTCCCGGCGGGGACGTCGAGGTTCAGCCCGCTGACGGCGGGCGCACCGCCGTCGTACCGCTTTTCGATCTCGCGGAACCGGATCATACGGCGCCCTCCTGCTGTTTGGCGTGGAAGAGTCCCAGCGCGTGGTCCACGCGGGTGGTGCGTTCTAGCCGGGCCACATCGGCGAGGTCGAACCAGGCGGCCTCGGTGGTGGTGCCGTCCGATTCGTTGGCGAGGACGCCGCCGACGATCTCCGCGCCGTAGACGACGGCGACGGTCTGCAGCGGACGCGCCGCCCCATGCAGCCGCAGTTCCGGGGGGACGTGCCCGGAGTCGACCCCGAGCAGGCCGCTCAGCCGGACGTCGTAGCCGGTCTCCTCCGCGACCTCGCGCACGGCGGCGTCCTCGATCGCCTCGCCGAGTTCCATTCCCCCGCCCGGCAGGGTCCAGCGCGGGAGGAAGTCCGGGGCGCTCGCGCGCATGTCCCAGAGGGCCAGCAGGATCCTGCCCTCCCGAACCACCACGCAGTATGCGGCCAGCCGCGTGTCGAATCCGCGGTGCCGGGCCGGCTCGGGGCTGCTCATTGAACCAGCCTACTGTCAGGCCCCGCCGACGGGGAGCGGCGCGGCGCGGACTGTGGTGGAATGTTCCCATGCCCGCCGCACCGCAGAACCCGGCCCCCGCAGCGCTCGACGACGTCGACCGGCGCATCATCGCGGAGCTGCTGGCCGACGCGCGGATCAGCAACGCGGCGCTGGCCGAGCGCGTGGGCATCGCGCCGTCGACCGCCCTGCTGCGCACGCGGCAGCTGGTGGAGCGCGGCGTCATCCTCGGCTACCACGCCGAGCTTTCGCTACCCGCCGTGGGGCGCGGCGTCCAGGCCCTGATCGCCGTGAAGCTGCGCGTCCACGACCGCGTGGAGATCGACCGGTTCACCGGACGGGTCCCCGGCCTGCCCGAGGTGCTCTCGATGTTCCACGTCTCGGGCGGGACGGACTACCTGCTCCACGTGGCGGTCGCTTCCACGGACGCGCTGCGCGACTGGGTGCTGGACAACCTCGCGACGGACCCGGCCGTGGGACACACGGAAACGACGCTGGTGTTCAACCACGTCAAGGGGCAGACGGGACCGCTCCGGCCCTGATCCGCGGGGCCAGCGTGGCGGCCGCGACCGCCAGGCAGGCGGCCGCGCAGCACGCGGCGAAGGCGTTGACCGCCATCGGCAACCCGAAGGCGGCGGCGGCCAGTCCCAGTCCGAGCACCGGCACGGCGCTGCCCAGGTACGTGACCACATAGACCGTGCTGACCACCTGCGCGTGCTGGGCGGGTGCGACGGCCGCGGTCACGTCGTTGAACGCGGAACGGAACGCGGAGCCCTGCGCCAGCCCGGCCAGGATGCTGGCGGCGACCAGGAGTTCCAGGCTGCGCACGTGCCCCGCGACGGCAACCAGCACGACCCCGGCCGCCATCACGGTGAGCGCGCCGGGCAGCAGCCGGCGGCGGGCCCGGCCGAACAGCTGGCTCAGCGCCGAGGCCCCGAGGGTCAGGGCCGCGAGGGCGCCGGTCAGCACGCGGGATTCGATGGCGAACACCTGCGTGAAATACGTCGGCGCGAGGGACAGCCCGAAGCCGAACAGGGCGAAGCTGAGGAAGCCGACGGCGGCCGCCGTCCGGAACTGCGGCAGCGCCTCCCCGCCGAGCCGGAGCCGGCGCGGCCGCAGCGCGCGGGGCGCCCGGCGTCCCGGTGCGGGGGCGAGCGCGGGACGGGCGCGCAGGACCCACAGCGGGACCAGCACCGCGGCGAGCAGGGCGCCGTGCACGAGGAACGGGGTGGACGTCGGTGCCGGAAGCCCGCTGAGCAGTCCGCCGGCGACCGGCCCCGCGGCGACTCCCCCGGCGGAGGCCAGCAGGGTGAAGCGGCTGGCCCACTCCGGGTGCAGCGGCAGGAGCTCGCGCAGCGCCGCGCTGCTGGCGCCGGTGGCGAGCGCGATCGCGGCGCCATGGAGCGCGCGTCCGGCCACGAGCACGGGCAGCGACGGCGCGAAGGCGAAGACCAGTCCCCCCGCGAGGCCCACACAGACGGCCACGACCAGCGCGGCGCGGCGGCCGATGTGGTCCGACCAGTGCCCGTAGAGGACCAGCCCGGCGATCAGGGCCAGGACGTAGGCGGAAAAGGCGATCGTGACGGCGAACGGTCCCAGGGAGAGGCGCTCCTGGAGCAACGGGTAGAGCGGCGTGGCCAGGTTCGCCCCGACCAGCAGGAGCGTCATGACGGTTCCGGTCAGGATCAGGCGGGTGCGCACCGAGGCGTCCCAGCCGTTCCTGGCGGCGACGTCCCCGGCTGCGCGCATGCGCAATTCGTTGATAACAGTCATGATGCAACCAGTGTGGGACCGCAACGCGCATGGTGATGCCCTTCATGGTGCAGAATTGATCACCATTATCAACATTCACCTCCCATGTGACCGGACGGGACACAAAATGGCCAACCTCGACGACCTGGAGATCCGCCTGCTTCTGGCTCTCTTGGAGAACCCCCGCGCGCAGATCGGCGAGCTGGCGGAGTCGCTGGGCGTGGCACGCAACACCGTGCAGTCCCGGCTGCGGCGGCTGGACCGCGCGGGGCTGGTCCGCAACGGCGGACGCGACGTCGACCTGCAGGCCCTGGGCTTCGACGTGCTGGCGTTCATCACCATCGAGGTCTCGCACCGGGAGCTCGACGGCGTCATCGCGTCCCTGCGCCGGCACGAACAGGTGCTCGAGGTCCACGAGATCTCCGGCCGCGGCGACATCTGGTGCCGGGTCGCCGCGCGCGACACGCACAACCTGCAGGCCGTTCTGCGGGCGATCCTGCGCATGCGCGGGGTCATCCGCACCGAAACCTCCCTGGCGTTGAGCGAACACATTCCCTACCGGGCGCAACCCCTGCTCGGCAAGCTAGTTGACGGAGGCAGGCATTAGGCTGGAACCAGTCACGCCGCACCCGGCGACCCATAAGGAGGCGCCTCGATTGTCAGCCCTGGCCGAGCGTTTGCGCGGCATACTGACGGAACCACAGCCCAACCCCCTCGCATCCCCCACCGACGCCCAGGGATGGCTGGAGCTCGCCTACGAGCGTGCCTACGGCGAGGACCACGACGGCGCCGTCCGCGCCGCCGAGGCCGGTCTGGCGCTCTGCGGCGGCGGACCCTCCGCGGGCGGGGACTCCGGGGCGGTGGTGGCCGGTGACCCGACGGCCGGGGATCTAACGGCCGGGGACGTTTCGGATCCGGAGACCACACTCTCCCTGTGGGGAGTCGCCGCCTCCGTCCGCCACCTCTCCGGCGAGGAGGACGCGGCCGCGGAGGCCGCCGCCGCCCGCGTCTCACTGCTGCGCGCGCTCGGGCGCCCCCACCAGGCGGACCTCGAGGAGCACCTCGGCCCGCTCCTCTTCCGCGAGCCGCGCCCCGAGGAGGCACCGGTGCTCGAGGCAGCCCTCGCCACCCACGCCGCCTCCGGCGCACCGGAGTCCGTCCTCGCGGACGTGCGGTTGCCGCTGGCGGTCTGCCGCTACGAGGCCGGCGAGGAGTCGGCCATGGACGACCTGGAGGCCTGTGCGGCCGCATACCGCGAGGGCGGCCGCAGCGAAAGCGAAGCGGGCGCCCTGCTCTACCTCGCGCACGGCTACGCCAAGGCCGGCCGCCCCCAGGACGCGCTCCTGAAGGCGGACCGGTTGCTGGAGCTACCGGTCAACAAGGCGATGCGCGCGGCGGTGTGGATGGTCAAGGCCGCCGCCAACGCCGACCTCGACCAACCGCTGGAGGCGGAGGGCTGCGCCGTGCGCGCGCTGGAGCTCTACGCCGGCGCGGGGGTGCGCCGCGGCGCCGTCTCGGCCGCCGCGTTGGTCGCCAACCTGTCGTCGCTGTCCATGGACCAGGATTCCGCCGTGACCGCGTGGCGCATCGCCGTCGAACAGGCGGAGCGCGGGGAGTTCGGCGAGACCTGGGCGGTTCGCCTGGCGCTCGGCAACCAGCTCTTGGAGGCCGAGGAATTCCTGCTGGCCGAAGAGGTGCTGGAGCACCTGGCCGCCTCCCTCGAACAGGTCGGCGACCATTCCGACCAGGCGCGGACGCTGATGTCGCTCGGCCACTGCCTCCGCCACCAGGAACGCCTGGACGAGGCGCTCGCGGCGTGGGAGCGGGCGGCGCGGCTCTTCGAGGAGCAGGACCTCCCCGGCGACGCGGCGCGCGCGCTGCTCGCGGCCGGGACCCTGGTCTCCGGCGGCGAGGACCCCGGCTTGCCGCTGCCCTACTTCGAGCGTTCCGTCTCGCTCTCCCGGCGGTCCGGCCAGACGGATCCGGGCGTCCTGCCGCAGTCCCTCCACGCGCTCGGACACGCCATGTGCGAGGCCGGCGACGCCGCGGGCCTGACCGTGCTGGACGAGGCGATCCGCCTCGCAGACGAACACGACGCCGAATGGCACTCCGCGGACTTCCGCGACACCCGCGCACGCAGCCTGTGGGCCCTCGGCCACGGTCCGGAGGCCGTGGCCGGCGCGCTCGAGGCGGCGGATCTCTTCCGCGCGGCCAAGGACGACGACGCCGGCGGCAACGCCGAACTGTTCGCGGCCCACGTTCTTGCGGAGACCGACCGCGGCGACGAAGCGGTGCCGCTCTACAGGTTGATCGCCTCGGAGCACCGGGACAGCGTCGCCCACTTCTACGCGGCGCAGCGTGGTCTCGCGGATGTCCTGGCGGCGCAAGGGCTGCCGGCCCAGGCCGAAGAAGCCAGGCATCTCGCTGAGGAGGCCCTCCAGAACGCCGACGGAGCGGACGACCCGGGCGCGCCGTCGTCGGATGACGAACCGGAGGCTCCGCCGTCGGACGGGGAACCGGAGACTCCGCCGCCGGATCGTGGGCCCGGCGCTCCCGGGCCACACGGGGACTAGCGTGGATCCGGTGGCGGGCATGGGCGCGGTCTTCTCATTCCCGTCTCATGTGGTTCGCGGATAATGGATCCCATGCTTCCCCGGACCATCCGGCCGCTCCTCGTGGCGGCCGTAGCCGCCTCGCTGCTCACCATCGGCGCGATGCTCGGCGTCGCCCTGGGCGCGCCGCAGCCGGTGGATCTGGGCCCCGGACTGACGTCCACGACTCCCGCCGGAAGCGGTGCGCCCGGCCCCACCGCGCCGTCGTCGTCCGCGTCCCCGTCCTCCACACCGTCTTCCGCGCCGACGTCGTCCGCCACGCCGTCGTCGACCAGGCCGTCCGCGGCGCCGTCGTCGTCCGCGTCCCCGCGTCCGAGCCGCTCGGCGACCCGTTCGCCGCAGCCCGTGGCGCCCGCCCCGCCCGTCGAATACGACGACCACGGCGGGGACCGCCCCGACGACGAATCGGACGACGACGATGACGACGACCGGGACGACCGGGACGACCGGGACGACGGCTGATGGAGGACGGGCGCCGGCTCGACTGGCTCCGCGGCCACGGCTCCGTCGGTGCGCGCATCCTCACCTCGATGGTGCTGCTGGCGCTGCTCACGCTGCTGGTCGCCGGGACGACGTCATACGGCGTGCAGCGCGGTCAGGTGGCCGACCGGATCGACGACTCGCTCACCCGTTCGGTTCGGGAATTCCGCGTCCTGGCCGAGGGCGGCGTGGATCTGGAGACCGGACGGCCGTTCTCATCGGCGGAGTCGCTCGTCTACGTGGCCATGCAGCGCACGCTGCCCTCCACGAACGAGGGCCTCATGGCCCTGGAGCCGGGCGGGGTGCGGTGGCAGGCGCCCGAGTCGGTCGAGCTGCGCCTGGAGCAGGACGGCGATCTGGTCAGGGCCCTCGTCGCCGAGGGCCCTCCGGAGCGAGTGGTGCTGCGCAACTTCGAGACCGGCTCGACCACCTACCGGTTGGTGGTGGTCCCGGTCCAACTCGCGTCGGACCAGCAGCCCATGCTGTTCGTGCTCGCCTACGACTCCACCGCGGCCCTGAAGGAACTCAACCAGACGTACGCCGTCTTCTTCGCCGCCGGGTTGGGGTCACTCCTCCTGGCGGCCCTGCTCGGCGGGGTGCTGGTTTCCCGGTTGCTGCGGCCACTGCGCGACCTGAGGCGGACCGCGGACAAGATCACCGAACACGATCTCGACGAGCGGCTGGCGGTCGCCGGCACCGACGATCTCGCCGACCTGTCGCGCACGTTCAACAACATGCTGGACCGGCTCCAGCTCGCGCTGCGCTCGCAGCGCCAGCTGCTGGACGACGTCGGGCACGAATTGCGCACCCCCATCACGATCATCCAGGGCCACCTCGAGCTGCAGGACAACACGGACCTCGACGACGTGACCCAGACGCGCGCCGTTGCCCTCGACGAGCTCGACCGCATGACGCTGCTCGTGGACGACCTCGTCACGCTGGCCAAGTCCGACAGGGCCGACTTCGTGGCGCCCGTGGCGGTGGAGCTGGACCACCTCCTCGACGACGTGCTGGACAAGGCACGCGCGCTGGGGGACCGCCACTGGATCATCGAACGGCGCGCGCACGGCTCGTTGGAGCTGGATCCGCGGCGCATCACCCAGGCCATGCTCCAGTTGTGCCAGAACGCGGTGAAGTTTTCCGCGCCGGGATCCACGGTGGCGCTCGGTTCCACGCTGTTGGACGACCACCTGCGCCTCTGGGTGCGCGACGAGGGCGTGGGCATCCGGCCGGAGGACCGCGAAGAGATCTTCAGCCGGTTCGCCCGGGGCAGCAACGGCAGCCGCGCGGAGGGATCCGGGCTCGGGCTGACAATCGTGCGTGCCATCGCCGCCGGCCACCGGGGAGACGTGCGCGTGCAGTCCACACCGGACGTTGGATCGACCTTCTACTTGGACCTACCGTTGCGGGGCTTCGTGCCCCCGCCGGAAGAAAGGGGAACGCATGAGCCAGATCCTGATTATTGAGGACGAAGAACGCATCAGCGCGTTCGTCTCCAAGGGGCTGCGCTCCGCGGGCTTCCTGCCAACGGTGACGGCCAGCGGAACCGCCGGCCTCCATCTGGCCCAAACCGGCGACTTCGAACTGGTCGTCCTCGACCTCGGCCTGCCGGACATGGACGGATTCGAGGTCCTGCGGTCGCTGCGCCAAGGAAAGAACGACGTGCCGGTCATCATCCTCACCGCGCGGTCCGGAATCGAGCACACCGTCGAGGGCCTGGAAAACGGGGCGGACGACTACATGGCCAAGCCCTTCCGCTTCGAGGAACTGCTGGCGCGTGTCCGGCTGCGGCTGCGCCCGGAGGCGAACGGCGCGCACCAGGAGGTCATCGAACACAACGGCCTCTCCCTGGACCTCCGCTCACGCCGGGCCACCGTGGGTGGACACGGAATCGACCTCTCCGCCCGCGAATTCGCGCTGGCCGAGGCGTTCCTGCGCAACCCCGGCCAGGTGCTCAGCCGGGAGCAATTGCTCTCGCGCGTCTGGGGCTACGACTTCGATCCGTCATCGAATGTCGTGGACGTCTACGTGCGCTACCTGCGCAACAAGCTGGGTGCCCACCGCTTCGAGACCGTCCGCGGCATGGGCTACAGGCTGTCGCGCGACGGGTAGACGGCCGGAACGCTGGGCTGTTCGCGTGCGCTGGCCTCCGCGAGCGCACCGCGCACGACGACGGCGACTATGCCGACAGAGACTGGCAAGGCATCAAAACACAGAACGATGGCGTTGCCGTGGGGGGCCGGCAACGCCATCGCTTGGGGGTACCGTCAGGAGGCTAGTCGGCAGATGCCGCACTCACCGGGCTGACGGGGGACGCCGGCGAAACCGGCGAGGCGGGAGACGCCGGCGACATCGGGGTCGGCGGCGTGGCGGGGGTTGCCGCCGACACGGGCGACGGGGCGGAAGCGGGTGTCGGCGGGGTGGGGGGCGTCGGCGGCGTGGCCGCCGTGTTGGGGGAACCCGACGTATCGGCCGAACCCGAGGTATTCGCAGAGCCCGACGTGTTCGCCGAACCGGAGGTGTTGGCCGAACCCGAGGTGTCCGTGGAAGCGGCGGAGAGGCCGCGCTGCGTGAAGTTGTCGTCGTTGATGGCGGATGGGCTGACGCTGGCAACGGCCGGCTCCGGCGCTACGGCCGTGCGGGCGCCCTGGGTTGCCGCCGTCGAGTGGATGCCGGTTCCGCGATCGGACGAGTCGTCGAAGACGTGGTTGTCTGCGACAGCCGCTCCGGCGCCGACGGCAACGACGCCGAGGGACCCGGTGATGGTCCAGAATCTGTGATTCATCATTGTCGTTGCTCCTCATGCGGGGACCGTGTGACCGGGTCCGGTGTTTGCCTTCCACCCCAGTGTGCGCACGCCTGATGAGAGGCAGAGGAGAAACACATGAGAAAACCCTCATCTACGGGTTCGACTCAGTTTGCCCGGTCTGCGAGCTCCTCGGCCGCGACCAGCCGCGCCAGCGCCTGGCGGTTCCAGCCGGAGGCGCCGGCAGTCCGTGCCCCGGCGACCAGCGACACCGCCACGGCGGCGGACCGGGCCCAGAGGGCTCCCGGGTCCACGTGGGCGGCGAACGCCCCACCAAAGTGGTCGAGGGCCTCCGTTATCCGCGTGTAGCGAATGTCCACCGCAGGCAGGACACCGAGGTGTCCCAGCAGACATGCCAGGTCGTCGACGCGGTGTCCGGGGCCCACCCCGTCCACATCCAGGAGCGCCGAAATCCGGTTGCCTTCCATGAGGAGGTTGGCCTCGTAGAAATCGCCGTGCGTGGGCACAACGGGCCCGCGGTCCGTTGAGCCCAGCAACCGAGCGAGGTGCCGTTCCAGACGTCCGATGCGCTCCCCGTGCTCGGGTAGCGCCACGGCCGCCGCCGATGCGTAGCGACCCAGCCGGTCCGACCACGCGGGTCTGCGGGGGAAGCCCAATGCCTCTTCCGGGAGCCGGTCCAGGAGCTCCAACAGGTCGCCCGGGGCCAGGGAGGTGGCGCCGTCCTGCAGAATCAGTTTCGACATTGGGTCCCCCGTGACCTCGGCGAGGGCAACGACGTCGTCCACTGGCTCGCCAACGGGGCGCGGCACCGGCAGTCCGGCGTCGTGCAGCACGCGGTGGCGCCGGTGCAGGCCCTCGGCCAGCCCGGCGCGCATGACCTTCAGGTACAGGCGGCGGGTGTGGACGACGGGTGCGGCCGTGGCGAATTCGGCGCGGACCACCGCCCGGCGCAGCGGGCGGTAGGTGACGGTCTCGAGCCGGCGCAGCGTATCGTCCCGGCCCCAGATCCGCCACACCTCCTGCTCCACGGTGGCGGACCTCAGTCCGGGCAGTTTCGGGTCGTGGGGATGCCGCCACATGGAGACCACCAAGGGTCCGGTCACCGGCTTGCCGCTCGAACTGGGCGCGGCGTCCGCCGGGATCTCGACGCGGACCGTGCCCTCCGTCGCGGGCATGGTTTCGGTGGTCATGCCGATGAAGCCCGCGGCGGCGGGTAGTTCGTAGAGGGCGCTGACCCCGGCGCCCGGACGGTGCTGGAGCTGGAGTTGCCGGGGCGGCCGGGCCACTTCGGTGCCGGTGGCCGCCTCGATCAGTTCGGCGGCGTGGGCTTCGAGAAAGCCCACGTGGAGCTCCTCGGGCCATCCGGACGTCGCGGACACGTCGCGGAACTAGGCGCGGCGGCGCTGCAGGACGGCGTCGAGGTTGATGCGGCCAGTGTCCAACGGGACGCTTTCCGCGACGCTTCCGCGGGCCGCGCCGGTGCGCTCCCCCGGTCCGGTGACGACGCCGTCCGGCGCGGCGTCCCGGGCCTCCGCGGCGGCGAGCACCCGCGTGTCCTGAAGGATGCTCGTGACGCCCGTGGCCTTCTTCTCCTCGGGCTGCGGCAACGCTGCCGGCGCCGGGCGCTCGGCCTTGGCCGCGTCGACGTAGGTGGGCTTCGGGACCTCCACGGGATCCCAGGTCGGCGGTTTCACGGACCGGGGGCCTGCGTCCGCCGCCACGCGGCGCGCCGCCGCCCGCAGTTCGTGGACCGTCAGCGAAGCGGGCTCGACCTGCTGCGCGGGCTGCGCGTCGAAGAGCTTCGTTTCGCGGCGGGGCGCGTTGGATTCGGTGCGTGGGGCCTGCATGGCTTCCGCGAAGGCGGCCTCCATGCGGGCCAGGGCCCGGCGACGACGGCCGGCCACCGCGAGCACGCGCAGGCCCGCGAAACTCGCGACGAGCACCAAGGCAGCAAGGAGGGGCACCATCGCGGAGACGACGCCGAAGGGCGCCAGCGCTCCCCCGACGACCAGTACGACGGCGGCAAGCGCACCCGCGGCGGCGACGGCGGCGGGGCCAGTGCGGATCCGCAGCGGAGTGCGCGGCGCGGCGGCCTGGGGTGCTCGTGTTGCCATCGTTTTCCTCCGTGGACTGTCGTTGCGGACTGGGCGGGCACTGCGGGGCGCGTCCTTGCCCCGACGCAAAAGACCCGGGACGACGAACGCGAGCATCACTCCAACCATGGCCACCAGGACCGCAGAGCTCTCGACTTGGACGTCCACAGGTTCGACGCTACTGGCACGCGACACGCAGGACCGGCATTGGGCGCGGTGTGTCCGCTGATCTGCGGCGATTCGTTCCCCGGCGCGCCGCGGCGGATCGTTTCAGCGCGTCTCGAGCCAGCGCTTCATCAGTCCCCCGGGGACCTCCTCGGACGTGAGCGCGAACGTCCTGTGGTCGGCCCAGCGGCCGTCAATATGCAGGTAGTTCCGCCGGATGCCCTCGTCGCGGAACCCGAGCTTCTCCACCACCCGAAGACTGGCGGAGTTCTCCGGACGGATGTTGATCTCCAGGCGGTGCAACCCGAGGGTGCCGAAGCAGTGGTCGCCGGCGAGGGCCACGGCCGTGGGAACGAGCCCCTGCCCGGCGCGGGCCTGGTCCACCCAGTATCCCAGCGACGCCGTCATCGCCGAGCCCCACATGATGCCGGCAACCGTCAACTGCCCGGCCATGACAGGTTCGCGGACGGGCGGTTCCCTGACGGCGATCACCCAGGGCAACGACTGCGCCGAGCGCGCCTGGCGGTTCAGCGAGGAGACCATCTCGCGGAACGTCGGCATCCGGCCGCCGGGGTTGGGCTGGGTCGCTTCCCACGCGCGGAGCCACTCGGCGTTGTCCCGGCGCAGATCGGTCCATGCGCGTCGGTCGCGGTGGCGCAGCGGACGCAACAACAGGTCACCGCTTTGCAGGGTGACCGGCCAAAACCGCGCGCCGTAGTCCATGGGGGAAGCTTATCCGTGTCCATCTCCCTAGGATGGCTTGGTGGACACACTGAACAAGGAGACGGCCCGCGAACGGTACCGGGCACTTCGCCGCGCGTTGACGCCCGAGGCGCGCCAGGCCCAAGCGGATGCGATGCAGGCACACCTGCTCCCGTGGCTGGATGCCAAGGCGCCCCGCCGCACGCTCACGTGTGTGCTGTCCTACGGGGCGGAGCCACCCACGGGAAGGCTCATGGACGCCCTCCACGCTCAGGGATACCGCATCCTCGTGCCCATCTGCGAACCCGGCAGGCGGCTGAGCTGGACCGACTGGCACCCGGGCATAGCCACCAGCCGCAGCGCCGTGGCGCCTATCGCCGAACCCATGGGGGACCGGCACGGGAGCGACGTGATGGCCGGCGTCGACGTCGTGCTGGTGCCCGCCCAGGCAATCGACACCACGGGCGCGCGGCTCGGCCAGGGCGGCGGCTACTACGACCGTTTCATTGCGTCATTGGACGAATTCACCCCGCGTCCGCTGCTGCTCTCGATGGTCTACGAACACGAGTTCCTGCCCGCGGACTCCTTCGTCTACAACGCCCTGGACCGCAGGGTGGACGCCGTGCTGACCCCCTCCGGCATCACGTGGTTCGGGGACGACGCCGCTCGGTGATGTAGAATTGGCAGTCTGGGGATTCGACTGCCAGCCCGCGGGCGGCGGCGGTTCCGGCCACGGACCATCCCCGACCCCGCCACACCGGAAGGAAACCCATGCCGACCTACGCCTACGCCTGCAAGGACTGCACCCACGCGTTCGAGATCGTCCAGTCCTTCACCGACGATTCCCTCTCGTCCTGCCCCGAGTGCGCCGGGACCCTGCGCAAGAAGTTCAACAGCGTGGGCGTCGTGTTCAAGGGATCGGGTTTCTACCGCACGGATTCACGCAGCGGATCCACCGCGACGGCACCCGCGGCATCCGGAACCGGCGACACCAAGGGCGCGTCCGAGGCCTCCAAGCCGGCACCCGCCGTGCCCGCCGCCGCCACTTCCGGCGCCTCGGTCTAGCGCTTCCCCCGCGCGGGCACCCGCCCCGCACAGCACCAGTCTTCGCCCCGTGGGGGCCGGGCCGTCCACAGTCTTCGGATCGCGGGCGGCCCTTTGCGTTGGTCCGTGGCCTACTGGATCCATGAGGATCCCCTTCGCGTTACAGAGCCCGGCAGCACGTTCCGCCCCGGGCCGGAACGGAACCGGCTACCGTCGCTCCTGGCGCGAACTGCTGGCTCTCTACCGGCGTCCGATGGCTGCCTGCCTCGCCGCGCTGTCGGTCGCGGCGGCGCTTTCCGCGCTGGCTCCCGCGCATTCGCCCGTCGTCGACGTGGTGGTCGCGAGCCGCGACCTGCCCGCCGGTTCCGTGCTGGGATCGGACGCCCTGGAGCTGCGTGAGCTGGCGTCCGGAGCCGTGCCGCCGGACGCCGGCACCAGCATCGCGGAGGTGTCCGGGAGCCAATTGGCCGTGCCGCTGGCCGCCGGATCGCCGGTCCCGGCGGCGTCGTTGGTGGGACCGGGGCTGCTGACGGGGACCGCGCCAGGGACCGTGGCGGTCCCGATCCGCCCGGCGGATCCGGACACCGTGGGGCTACTGCGTCCGGGCCAGCTCGTCGATGTGGTCCTCAGTGAGGGAAACGGGTACGAACAACCCGTCGAGTCGCGGGTGATCGCCCGCTCCGTCCCCGTGCTGTGGGTCCCCACCGGGGACGACTCCGGAGCCTGGCCCGGATCCGGCGCGTCGCGGGGCATGGTCGTCGTCGCCGCACCCCAGGAGGACTCCGCCGAGCTCGCCGGCGCGGCCAGCCGCGGCCGGATCTTCCTCCTGATGGTGGGGTCGCCGTGAACCGGTGCCGGGAGCTAGTTCCAGTGCGGCGGCCGCTGTTCGCGCAGCCAGCTGTCCCGGTCCTCCACGCTGTCGCCCCAGGAACGGGGGTCGTCCTCAGCTGCCAACCGCGGTATCACGCTGTCGCCGGAACGGCGTCCCCTCGTCGGGGCGTCGTCGGTCGGATCCTGGTCGGCCGCCTGGGAAGGCCGGCTTTCGTCGTCGGACACGTGGTTCTCCCCCGCCTCGGTGTGGTGGTCCGCCGGCTCCAAGCCGACTTGATCCGCCAGCGTGTCGGCGATCGACGCCGGGTCGCTGAAGACGTCTATCGTCCACAACGGCACGTAACGCCATCCCATGGATTCGAGCAGCTGCGGCCGCAAACGGCTGCGGGCCCGCACCGTCATCCGGCGGTAGTCCTCGGTTCCGTCGGAAATCACCGCGAGCGGCGGCTCCCCCTTGCCGTCGGCATCCGGCGACTGAACGGCGAGGTCCAACACGCCCCGGTAGCGCGGCTTGACGATGCCCCCGCGCTCGGCCAGGCGGGACATGAGGTCCGCCACCAGCGGATCCTCGAGCTCTCCCCCCTCGTTCCGAACGCCCGAATGCCCGGACAGGACCCTGCCCACGAGTTCCACGAAGCGCTTCGCGCCGCCGTTGAGGCGGGTTTCGTCCAGGTCCTCCGGCCGCACGGAAGTGACCAGGTGGAGCAGGTCGCGGGACCGGGTGACGCCGGTGACGAAGAACTCGTCTCCCCGCTCCCCGGACAGCGCGCCGAAGTCGTGTACCGCCTTGCCGTGCGGGGTGCGTCCGAACCCGAGGGCGAAGATGACCGCATCGCGGACCAGTCCGTGGGCGCGCTCCACGGACGAGACCTGGAAGCGCTCGGTGGACCGCTTGAAGAAGTCGGCCGCCCAAGGGTAGTTGGGCAGCTGCAGCGCGATCGCCTCGGCGATCCGCGCGGCGTGCCGCTGGTTGGCGGCGATCACGGCCAGCGAACGGTTCGGCCGGCGGCGGATGTGCCCGAAGACGAGGTCCACGACGCGGTTGACCTCGGCGACGGTCGTCTCCACCGCTTCGCCCGACGGGCCGGGCATGCCCATGCCGTCCTCGACGTAGTCGACGGACAGCGACGGAGTGCCGCCGGCCATGGCGCGTGCCGCGGGAAGCCGACGCAGGTTCCCGTCGTAGTACGCCTGCCCGAGCGCCTCGGTGAGGCCCTCGTCGACCCCGCGGTAGACGGTGTCGAGCCGGCGCACGGGCAACACCGTGGACAGGGCGCCGAAGGTGCTCACGGGCTCGGCGGGCTCGCGGTTGGACGCGGTCGGATCGACGGAGACGTGGAAGCTCCGCGGCGAACCGAGCATGGCGTCGCCGAACGCGACCACCTGCCTGGAGCGGCTGATGGATCCGATCGCCCCGCGCAGCGACAGCGAATCGGAGTCGAGCAGGATGACGGCGTCGAATTCGACGTCGGACGGCACCGCCGCGGGGATCAGCAGCGGCGAGCCGATCCAGATGGGCACCAGCGAATTGACGAGCGGGACGCCGAGGCGGGAGAGCGCCTCCATGGTCGGTTCCCCGTCCTTGAGGATGGTCCGCAGCTCGCGGGACGCCGCGCGGTGGTCCGCGAGAGCCGCCTTCCAGCGCTGGGTCATCAGCCACCGCAAACGGCCGGCGCCGGAGCCGATGTGGGTGTTGTCGGCCAGCCGGTACTCCGCCTCGAGCCGGCGCAGCTTGGCGCCGTCGGCCATCGCGAGGTATTCGTCACCGCTGATCATCGCCTCCAGTGCGGACTGCCACCACGCCAGGTCCAATTCGGCCGCGACGTCCTCGGCCGCGACCTCGCGCTCGGCCAGGTCGGCCAGCAGGTCCGCGAGTCCCTGCTCCCGCAGCTGCTCCTGGAGAAGCGTGCGCTCGGGAAGGACCTCGAGCGCGCCGCGGTCCTCGACGAGCCGGGCCAGCCGTCCCACGAGCGTGTCGACGGGCAGACGCTGCAGCGCGTCCTTGTGGTCCGTGCGGGCGAGCGCGTCCACGAGCTTGCCAAGCCTGGCGTCCGCGTCGCGGTAGGCGGCGTTCAGCTCGAGCAGGCCCGTGGGAACCAGCGGATGGCGCTGGCTGGTGGCGTAGCGGGTCCACATGCCGCGCTGGCGCTGGACGTCCACGAGCGATTCGTGGAGGTCCGCGATGTGGACGCCGGGCCGGACGTACTCCTTGGCGACGCGACGGAGCCTGGAACGCGTCATCGAACTCATCTCGATGCCCCGCTCGCGGCGCCACGACGACGGCGCGGTGGCGCTGATGAGGTCCTCGACCGACCGGTCGAAGATGTCGGCCTCGAACTTGTCGAGGCTACCGCGGACGGCGACCAGGAGCTCGAGCTGCTCTCCCCATTCGACGAACGTGGTGCCGAGCTTGATTTCCGAGTGGGCCGCGACCTTGAGCATGTTCTCGCGCAGCCGGGGAAGGTCGGACGCGAGGCTGGTCGCGAGTTCGAGGGCCTGGGCCGTCTCCTTGCGGTTGCGCAGCCGCGCCCCGTACCAGGGGCTATCGGTGACGGCCCGGCTGAAGCTGCCGACCTCGGCCGCGCGGCGCAGCTTGGCCGCCGTCTCGTGCCGGCTGGTGATGCTGTCCAAGACGCTGCGCTTGAGCCGGACCGTTGTGGCCGGGGCCGGCTCGAGCGAGGTGAGCCGCGCGAGCTCCTGCATGGCCTGGTAGGGCGAGCATCCCCACCGGCTGCGCACGTTGTGCAGCGAACGGACGTGGTCCAGCAGCGCGTGGCGGTGGCTGGTCAGCGTCTTGTGCAGCTTTTCGAGCTGCGGCTGGGTGGCCCGCTCGTTGCGCAGGATGGCGCGGGTGATCTGCACGCGCAGCTCCTCGGGGCCGGTCTCCGGCGACATGCGCAGGGCCAGGCTGCCCAGCTCCAGCTCCTCGAGGCGCTCGGCGAATCCCAGCGCCGTGGCCTGGCGCTCGGCCACGACGAGGATGCGCTTGCCCTGCCCGGCGAGGATGGCGGCCGCGTTGATGGCGGTCTGCGTCTGTCCGGTTCCGGGAGGGCTGGACACCACGACGGACTCCCCTGCCTCCACGAGGTCGAGGGCCTCCTGCTGGCTGGCGTCGGCATCCAGCACCAGGATCTCGTCGGCCGGGTCGCGCTCGTCGCTGCTGAGCACCGTGACCTGGGGCTCGGGAACGACGACGTCCTCCCCCGCGTCGGCGGCCAGCAGACGGGCGATCACGGGGTGTTCCGGGTCGAGCCGCGCGGGATCCGCGGGGTCCGCCAGGTCGGCGAACGTGGAGACGAGCAACCGGTGTTCGATCACGGTTCCGGGAATGTCCGCCACCTGCTCGCGCAGCGTGTCCATGGCCTGGCGCGGGTCGAACCGGGCGGTCATGTACGCGGCGCCGCTCAGCGCCGCGGCGTCGATCTCCAGCCCGTGGGTCTCGGAGAAGTAGCGGACCAGCGCCGGGTTGACCTGTGCGCGCCCCAAGAGCTGGACCTCGTGGTCGTCTTGGCCCTCGCGGAGGGTCAGAGCCACGCGCCCCAGCATGATCGGCGCGCTGAACTGTTCGCTGCGGCCGTCCTGCGTGGCCCGCCAGGTGGCGATTCCCGAGGCGAGGTAGCCGACGTCGATGCCGCGGTCCTCGGAGAGTTCCTGGATCTTGGCGCGCAGGGCACGGGCGGTGCGGCGCCCCGAAGTGTAGGTGTCCGCGTCCCGCAGCAGCATGGACAGGCGCGTGCGGCGGCCGGCCAGGAACTGCGCGAGACCGGAGGGGTGCGCGTGGGTGAGGTCGATGCTGTTGGACCCCGACCCGGCGAACCGCAGCAGGGTATCCGTCCCGGCACCGGGGCCCAGCTTCTCCAGCCAGCCGGCCAACGCCGCCCCGCTCTCCTGAGTCCCTACCACCGGAACACCCGCCTTCCTTGCTGTTGCGCCGCCGTCGTGCGGTCCGTTCGGCGCCGTCGCGCCGTGCCGCTGTCCGTCGGCGCAGGGCCGTGACACTCCCGCGCGCGGTCGGGCACGCGGGGCTCCCTCTAAACTACTGGACTCGCCCGCGCCGTTCGTTGACCGAAACACTGTCCAACGGCGCTGAATGCGGAAAGGAGGGGCGCCAAGGCCCCTCCTCCCCGTTCAGCGTCGCCGCGGCAGTCCGCGCGCGGCGCCTACTCCCATTCGATGGTGCCTGGCGGCTTGCTGGTCACGTCCAGGACCACGCGGTTCACGCCGTCGACCTCGTTGGTGATGCGGTTGGAGATCCGCGCCAGCAGGTCGTACGGCAGCCGCGACCAGTCCGCCGTCATCGCGTCCTCGGAGGAGACGGGCCGCAGCACGATCGGGTGGCCGTAGGTCCGGCCGTCGCCCTGGACGCCCACGGAGCGGACGTCGGCCAGAAGCACGACCGGCATCTGCCAGACCTCCTGGTCCAGTCCGGCCGCGGTCAGCTCCGCGCGGGCGATGGCGTCGGCCTTGCGGAGCAGCTCGAGGCGCTCCTCGTTGACCGCGCCGATGATGCGGATGCCCAGGCCGGGTCCGGGGAACGGCTGTCGCTGGACGATCTCCGCCGGCAGGCCGAGCTGCGCCCCCACCGACCGGACCTCGTCCTTGAACAGCGCGCGCAACGGCTCAACGAGCTCGAACTGCAGGTCCTCCGGCAGTCCGCCCACGTTGTGGTGGCTCTTGATGTTCGCGGCACCCTCTCCGCCGCCGGACTCCACGACGTCCGGGTACAGCGTTCCCTGCACCAGGAAGCGCACGGGCTCTCCGGAGTCGGCGGCCTCGGCCATGATCGCGGCCTCGGCGGCCTCGAAAGCGCGGATGAACTCGCGCCCGATGATCTTGCGCTTCGTCTCCGGGTCGGTGACGTCCGCCAGGGCGGTCAGGAAGCGCTCGCGCTCGTCGGCGATGTAGAGCTTGGCGCCGGTCGCGGCGACGAAGTCTCGTTCCACCTGCTCGGCCTCGCCCTCGCGCAGCAACCCGTGGTTGACGAAAACGCAGGTGAGCTGGTCGCCGATGGCGCGCTGGACCAGCGCGGCCGCGACGGCGGAGTCGACCCCACCGGACAGGCCGCAGATGGCGCGGCCGGTGCCGACCTGCTCGCGGATCCGGTCGACCTGCTCTTCGAGGATGTTGCCCGTGGTCCAGTCCGGCTCCAGGCCGGCGCCGTTGAACAGGAAGTTCTCCAGCACGCGCTGGCCGTACACGGAGTGCTTGACCTCGGGGTGCCACTGGACGCCGTAGAGGCGCTTGTCCTCGTTGGCGAACGCCGCGACGGGCGCTCCGGCCGTGGTCGCGAGGACCTCGAAGCCCTCCGGGGCCTCCTGCACGGAGTCCCCGTGGCTCATCCACACGTTCTGGATGCCGGGCAGGCCCTTGAGGATCGATTCGGGCTTCTCCAGCACGGCGGTGGCGTCGGTCGCGCCGTATTCTCGCAGGCCGGTCTGCGCGACCTTGCCGCCGAGGGCGTTCGCCATCGCCTGGAATCCGTAGCAGATCCCCAGGACGGGGACGCCGGCCTCGAACAGGTCGGGTCCGACGAACGGCGCGTTCTCCGCGTAGACGCTGGCCGGGCCGCCGGAGAGGATGATGGCCGCCGGGTTCTTGGCCATGATCTGCTCGGTGGTGAAGGTGTGCGGGACGATCTCCGAATACACGTTGGCCTCGCGTACGCGGCGGGCAATCAGCTGCGCGTACTGGGCACCGTAGTCGACGACCAGAACCGGCTTGTGCTCTGGGGTGGGGGCTGCGTTGGTCACGGAGTCCAGCTTAGTCGACGGCGGGCGCCGGGCCGTGCGCCTCAGTAGCGCCTGGCGGCCTCCGGGTGGTTCGCGAGTTCGCGCTCCACCTCGCCGTGCACGCGCTTTTCCATGAAGAAGGACAGCAGCGGCACCACTCCGCCCAGCGCGATGGTGATGAAGCGGGTGAACGGCCAGCGCATCAGGGACCAGAGGCGGAAGTCCGCAATGAGATACACCACATACATCCAGCCGTGGACGATCAGCACCACCTTGGACAGGTTGACGCCGCCCTCGAAGGAACCGTCGGGCAACAGCCCCAGGGTGTTGTCCGTCCCGTCGGCGAGCGTGCCGCCGGCGACGATCTCCGCGCCGAAGCCGTACTTGGCCACCATCTCCACGACGACGAAGAGCAGCATCACGCCGGTTGCGTACGCCAGGACCTTGTAGAAGGAGGCCGCGCTGCGGATTTGCGACGGCGTGCCGGCGAATCGGCGCTTCGACGCTCGGGCGGATGCGGGCTCGTTGCTCACTTCTGGTCCTTGCTCTCGGTGTCGGCGGGTTGGGTGCCGGTGGGTTGGGTGCCGGTGGAGTTCGCACCGGGGGCTTGCGGGCTGCTCTCGTGATCGGCGGGGGCTTGCGCGGCGGCGGCTTGTGCCTCTGCCTCCGCTTCGGCTTCCGCCGCGTCGGCCAGGTCCTCCTGTTCGCGGCGGTAATCGTCGGCGACCAGCCTCCACCAGAGGAACACGGCGAAACCGGCGAAGACCACCCATTCGATGCCGTAGAAGATGTTGAGCCAGTTGATTTCCCGCTCCTGCGGCTGCGGCCCAATCTCCACCTCCGCGAGACCGGAGGCCGCGGCGCCGACGTCGTCCCCGGCGTCGTCGAGCGCCTCGAAGGCCACGACGAAACCGCTGTAGGACGGAACGTCCCAAAGGTTGATCAGCTGGGCCACCGAGAGCGAGCCCAGGCCGGGCCCCTGCGTCGGCCCGTCGATGGGCGATTCGGTGGGCAGCAGGCGTCCGGCGAGTTCGACCTCGCCCTCGGGCACGGCCGGGGCTTCGGTGGCGTCGGGCTGCCACCCCCGCACGACGGGGATGGTGGCATCGTCTTCGGCGCCGTCGACTGCGAACGCGGCGACCACCCAGTAGCCCGTTTCCCCCGCGTGGATACGGTCCGCGACCAGCACCTGTTTCCCGGGCAGGAACTCCCCGGAGGCGGTGACGATCTGGTCCGCGTCGGCCGCGAGCATGTCGACGCCGGGGCGGAAGTGTTCGGTCAGCGGCACGGCCGTTTCGGTCTGGCTCGCCGGCGGCGGGGCGGCCTCCCGGGAGCGGTCGAATTGCCACTGGCTCAGCCAGACGAACCCCGACGCCACAAGGATCGCCCCCGCCAACGCGAGGATCCACTGTGGTTTAAGGGCGGTTTTCAGCACCGTTTAACACTACTTCGATTGCTTGTAGAACAACGAATGGAACCATTTCGGCCTTCGGTTCGTTCCGCCGATCCCGATCCCGGCAACGCCCCCGCGGCCCGCCGGCTCAGAGATCGGAGAAGTCGACCGTCGAGTTGATGAGCTCCGCGATGACCTCCGGGTCGTAGGCCCGGCGGAGCGACTCGCGGAACGTCTGCCGGGACAGGCTGCGCGCCAGCGTCGCGAGGACGCCGAGGTGCAGCGAATAGCTCGTCGCCGGGGTCGCGAGCAACAGCACCACGGTCGCCGGGCCGTCGGACGCTCCGAAGTCCAGCGAGTGCCCGAAGGCCGTCACGCCCACGGCGATGCTCACGCGGTCCGTGTGCTCCGTGCGGGCATGCGGCATCCCGATCCCGCCGGGCAGGCCCGTGGCCAACTGGTGCTCGCGGCTCCCGACCTGACTCAGGAAACCGTCGAGGTCGCCGATCCGGCCGGCGTCGTACATCTTGCGGGCGAGCACGTCGACGGCGGCCCGGCGGTCCGGGACGTCGAGGTCCAGAACGACCAGTTCCGGCGTCGTCAGCTCCCCGAGGTGGCTAATCTCTGACTGGGACAATGTCTTCCACATTCATTCGTGTCTTGTCTGCCGAAACGTCGTCCGGCTCCTCCTGGCTTGCGCGCTCGGCCTCGACACGCGCGACGTAGTGCCGCACCTCGCGCTCGACCTGCGCGTCGCTCCATCCCAGCAGCGGCGCCATCAGCCGCGCCACCTCCGGGGCCGCCGAAACGCCGCGGTCCCACGCCTCTATGGAGATGCGGGTGCGCCGGGTCAGGACGTCGTGGATGTGCCGGGCGCCCTCGTGCGTGGTCGCGTAGACCACCTCGGCGGCCACGTAGTCGTCGGCGTCGGGCAGCGGCTCGGCCAGCTCGGGACGCTCGCTGATCAGCGCCAGGATGTCCCGGGTGAGCGATCCGTAGCGGCCCAGCAGGTGCTCCACGCGGGCCACGTGCACGCCGGCGGCCCGCGCCATCCGGTGCCGCGCGTTCCACGAGGCCTGGTAGCCCTCGGCGCCGAGCAGCGGGATGGTCTCGGTGCACGACGCCGGAACACCCTCGTCCATGGCGCGCACGGCCTCGTCGACCGCATCGCGTGCCATCACGCGGTAGGTGGTGTACTTTCCGCCGGCCACCACGACGAGCCCCGGGACCGGGTGCGCCACGACGTGTTCGCGGCTGAGCTTCGCCGTCGAGTCGTTTTCCCCCGCGAGCAGCGGACGCAGGCCGGCGTAAACGCCCTCGACGTCCTCGCGCGTCAGAGGGCGCTTGAGCACCTTGTTCACGTGCTCGAGGATGTAGTCGATGTCCTTGCTGGACGCCGCCGGGTGGGCCTTGTCCAGGGTCCACTCCGTGTCCGTGGTCCCGATGATCCAGTGCCGGCCCCACGGAATCACGAACAGCACGGACTTCTCCGTGCGCAGGATCATCCCGACCGTCGACTGGAACCGGTCCCGCGGGACCACCAAGTGGATGCCCTTGGACGCGCGCACCTTCAGCTGCCCACGGTCCGTGACCATGGCCTGTGTCTCGTCGGTCCAGACGCCGGTGGCGTTGACCACCTGCTTGGCGCGGACCTCGAACACCTCGCCGGTCTCCTGGTCCTCCATGCGGGCCCCGACCACCCGCTCGCCGGCGCGGACGAAGTCCACGACCTTCACCCGGTTGGCGGCCAGCGCCCCGTACTTCGCGGCGGTGCGGACGACGTCGACCACCAGCCTCGCGTCGTCGACCTGCGCGTCGTAGTAGCGGATGGAACCGACGAACGCGTCGTCCCGAAGGCTGGGCGCGCTGCGGAGCGTGCCCCGGCGCGAGAGGTGCTTGTGGAAGGGGACACCGCGGCTGTGCCCGGAGGCGAGGGACATGGCGTCGTACATCGCGATGCCGGCGCCGACGTACGGGCGCTCGACGAAACGCTTGGTCAGCGGGTAGAGGAACGGCACGGGCCGGACCAGGTGCGGGGCGATCCTGTCGATCAGCAGCCCGCGCTCCTGCAGCGCCTCGCGGACCAGGGCGAAGTCCAGCATCTCCAGGTAGCGCAGGCCGCCGTGGATCAGCTTGGACGAGCGCGAGGACGTGCCGGCCGCCCAGTCGCGCGCCTCGACGATCCCGACGCGCAGCCCGCGCGTGGCGGCGTCGAGCGCCGCGCCGGTGCCGACGATTCCGCCGCCGACGATCAGCAGGTCCAACTCCGGCTCGCCCGGGGACGCGGTGGCTCGCATCGCGTCGAGCGACTCCTCGCGGAACCCGGGGCTCAGCGCCCCGCCGGTCGTGGCGAGGACGTGTCCACGGTCCTCCGAAGCGTCCGCCCGCATCCTCAACCCACCTGGTAGGGCGAGATGACGACGTCGACGCGCTGGAATTCCTTGAGGTCGGAGTACCCCGTGGTCGCCATCGAGCGGCGCAGGGCGCCGATCAGGTTCGAGGTGCCGTTGGTGTGGTGCGACGGACCGAAGAGGACCTGTTCCATCGGCCCGACGGTGCCCACGTGGACGCGGTCCCCGCGCGGGTCCGTGGGGTGGTGCGCCTCCCCGCCCCAGTGCCAGCCGTTGCCCGGCGACTCGGCCGCGCGGGCCAGCGCACTGCCGAGCATGACGGCGTCCGCGCCCATGGCGATCGCCTTGACGATATCGCCGCTGCTGCCCAGGCCGCCGTCGGCGATGACGTGGACGTAGCGTCCGCCGGACTCGTCGAGGTAGTCGCGGCGGGCCGCGGCGACGTCGGAGATGGCGGTGGCCATCGGCGCGTGGATGCCCAGCGCGCGGCGGGTGGTGCCGCTGGCTCCCCCGCCGAAGCCCACGAGGACGCCGGCCGCTCCGGTGCGCATCAGGTGCAGCGCCGGGGTGTAGCCGGCGGCTCCGCCGACGATCACGGGGACGTCGAGCTCGTAGATGAACTGCTTGAGGTTCAGCGGCTCCTGGTTCTGCGAGACGTGCTCGGCGGAGACCGTGGTGCCGCGGATGACGAAGATGTCGACGCCGGCGGCGACCACCGTCTTGTAGTGCTCCTGCGTACGCTGCGGCGTCAGGGCGCCGGCCACGGTGACGCCGGCGTCGCGGATCTCCGCGAGCCGGGACGTGATGAGCTCGGGCTGGATGGGCGCCTCGTAGAGCTCCTGCAGGCGTTTCGTGACGGCCGGGCTGACGTTCTTGCCCAGCGGGGTGTCGTCCTTGATGTCGATGATCTCCGCGAGCACCGGGGCCGGGTCCTCGTAGCGGGTCCAGAGGCCCTCGAGGTTCAGCACCCCGAGGCCGCCGAGCCGCCCCAGGGCGATGGCCGTCTCCGGACTCATCACCGAGTCCATCGGCGCCCCGAGGATCGGGGTCGCGAACTGGTAGGCGTCGATCTGCCAGCCCACGGAAACGTCCTGCGGGTCCCGGGTGCGGCGGTTGGGGGCAATGGCCACGTCGTCCAGCGAATAGGCACGCGCCCCGCGCTTGCCGCGGCCGATTTCAATCTCGTAAGTCACCGGGCAAGCCTATCAGCGCACCCCCGACGGCTTGGCGCCGGGACGGGCTGCGGCCCTGCCCGGGGACGGGCTGTGGGGCCGCCGGCCGCCCGGCTACTCCGCCGGGCTACTCCGCCCGGCTACTCCGCCGGGCGGAGCAGCCGGGCGGCCGCCTCCTCGGCGTCGGCGATGGCCTCCAGCAGGTCCGCGAGCCCGGCGAAGTGCGCGGCGCGCCCCTCGGGGTCCACCTCCGGGTCCACGGCGTCCGCCAGTTCCGTCCATCGCGGGGCGAGCGCGCGGTAGGCCTCGGCTGCCGCGGCGAGTCCGGCGACCTCGGACGCCACGGGCAGCCGGGCGGCCTCGTCCAGGAAGTCGGCGTACTGCGCCCGCAGTCCCCCGGCACCCCCGTAGCGCGGGGATTCCAGGAAGTCCTTCACCTGCGCGAGGCCGGAGTAGAGGCGGTCCGGATCCGCGAACAGGGCCGGCCAGCCCTTCCGCGTCCGGGTGTCCCGCAGCTTCTCGACCCACGTGCGCATGCCGGCGACGCCGAAGTTCTTGGCGAAGTGGACGGGGATCCCGACCAGTTCGGACTCCCCGAGGAGCCGCGCGGCGGTCGCCGCGATGGCCTCGGCGGCATTCGCGCCCAGCACCGACGCGTCCGGAACGGCGGGCTCGGGCACCCACGCCAGCCAGCGGCGGTCCTTCTTCCGGCGGCCGCGCGCGGCGGCCAGGTCGGAGGGCGAGATGAGCTGGAGCTCGCCGTCGCCGTCGTCGATCAGGTAGCTGCCGTCGTCGTGCTCGCCGACCACCACGACGTCGACCGACTCGTCCTCCTCGGCGCCGGCGACGAGGGCGAACGGCAGCAGGGACTCGGACACGCGCACGACGGCGGCGCGGCCCTCGTCCAGCGCGGCGTCCAGGTTCGCCTGGGCCACCTTGGCGCTGCTGGTGGTCTGTTCGCGGACGCGCGCGCCGCAGCGCGCCAGCAGGCTGGCCACGTAGGGCTCGGGGTGGGAGCGGGTGACGACGGTCGCCGTCGTCGTCTCCTCGTACTCGAACGCGAAGACCATGAAGCCGATGCCGCCGGCGAGCCCGGCCAGCAGCGCCTCGCTCAGCGGCATGCCGGTCAGCGGATGCGTCACGCCGGCCTGGGTCAGCACGCGGTGCCAGAGGCCGGCGTCGTACTGCACGACTCCGGCGGGGGCCGGGTATTCGGGCAGTTCCGCCTCGTCCGAAGGGTCTGCGGTGCGGTTGGCGGCGTCTGCGGCACTTCCGGCGCCGGGCGCGGCGTCCGGTCCGCCCCCGCGCTCCGGCTTGCCCGCCAGGATGTTCTTGCGTGCCAGCGTGTAGGTCTCCCCCGTGCGTTCCATGCGGTCGCGGGCGAGTTTCTTCAGCTGTTTTGGCTGGGACATCGGGGTCTTTTCTGTCGCGGGGTGGGCGGGCCGGAGCGGCTGCCGCGGGGCGGGCGGCGGGCGTCGCCGGGCACGGGAAACAGTCTACGTCGCGGCCCGTAAACGGGCCGGCGGGCGCCGCCGTCGTGAAGCATCCGTTGAGCATATCCATTCGATGGACTTGTGGCCGATCCGTGACCGCGACACGTGCGGGGCCGCGCGGAAACAACTATGGCCCCCGGCTACCGTTTGTGGTTACCTTGCGATTAGCGGTGCTGCAGTAGCCAGAGGTTGCTGGCGTGGTTCTCGCTCCATCGTGGGGACGATTGGAATCTTTGATTGGGGACCAAATGGTCGAGTTGCAGAAGTTCGAGAATGCCCATTACCTGACCGTGGCGGAAGTCGCGGACGCGATGCGCGTGTCGAAGATGACCGTGTACCGCCTGGTGCACGCGGGCGAGCTGCCCGCGGTGCGCTTCGGGAGGTCATACCGGGTGCCGGAGCGCGCCGTCGAGGAGTACCTCCTCGCCGAGCAGCACGCCGCCGCTCCGCACCACCCGGATAAGGACCAGTAGCCCCGCCCCAAAAACCCCGCGAAGTGGACATTACCCGGGTTTGTTAACCGGGGTAATGTCCACTTCGCGGGGCGGGGAGGGGGCTAGCGGGAGCGGTAGTTGGGGGCCTCGACCGTCATCATGATGTCGTGCGGGTGGGACTCCTTGAGCCCGGCCGCCGTGATGCGCACGAACTTGCCCTTCGCCTTGAGCTCGCCGATGGTGTGCCCGCCGACGTAGAACATGGTCTGGCGCAGCCCGCCGACCAGCTGGTGGGCCACCGCGGAGAGGGGTCCGCGGTACGGGACCTGGCCCTCGATGCCCTCGGGGATCAGCTTCTCGTCGGTGGGGACGTCGGCCTGGAAGTAGCGGTCCTTGGAGTAGGACGTGTTCTTGCCGCGCGTCTGCATGGCGCCGAGGGAGCCCATGCCGCGGTATGCCTTGAACTGCTTGCCGTTCATGAACACCAGGTCGCCCGGGGACTCCGCCGTGCCCGCCAGCAGCGAGCCCAGCATCACGGAGTCGGCGCCGGCGACCAGCGCCTTGCCGATGTCGCCCGAGTGCTGCAGGCCGCCGTCGGCGATCAGCGGCACGCCGGCCGGGATGGCGGCCTTGGCGGATTCGTAGATGGCGGTGACCTGCGGCACGCCCACGCCGGCGACGATGCGGGTGGTGCAGATGGAACCCGGTCCCACGCCGACCTTGATGGCGTCGGCACCGGCGTCGATCAGCGCCTGCGCGCCCTCGCGGGTCGCGGCCTGGCCGCCGACGACGTCGACGTGCGCGGCCGCGGGGTCCTTCTTCAGGCGCGCGATCATGTCCAACACGCCCTGGCTGTGGCCGTTGGCCGTGTCGACGACCAGCACGTCCACGCCCGCGTCGATGAGCGCCATCGCGCGGTCGTAGCCCTCGCCGAAGAAGCCGACGGCGGCGCCGACGCGCAGGCGGCCCTCGTCGTCCTTGGTGGCGATCGGGTACTGCTCGGCCTTGTCGAAGTCCTTGACCGTGATCAGGCCCTGCAGGATGTCGTGGTCGTCGACCAGCGGGAGCTTTTCGATGCGGTGCTTGCTCAGCAGCGCGATGACCTCCTCGCGCGGCACGCCGACGCGCGCGGTGACCAACGGCATCGCCGTCATCGCCTCGTAGACCTTGGTGGTCATGAACCGCTCGCGCGGGATGAAGCGGGTGTCGCGGTTGGTGATGATGCCCAGCAGCTTCTTCCCGCCGTCGACCACGGGCAGGCCCGAGACGCGGTAGTGGAAGCAGAGGTCGTCGAGTTCCTGCAGCGTGGCGTCGGGGCCCACGGTCACCGGGTCGGTGATCATGCCGGACTCGCTGCGCTTGACCTGGTCCACCTGCTTGGCCTGGTCGTCGATCGAGAGGTTGCGGTGGATGATCCCGATTCCACCCTGCCGGGCCAACGCGATCGCCATCGAGGCCTCGGTGACGGTGTCCATGGCGGCGGAGGCCAGGGGGATGTTCAGCGTGATGCGCTTCGTGAAGCGGGTCGCGGTGTCCGCCTCGGAGGGGATGACGTCCGTCGGGCCGGGGAGCAGCAGGACGTCGTCGTACGTGAGGCCTTCGAGGGCGAAGGGATTGAACTCGGACATGGGGAGCCTTTCGCGAGCCGACGGGGGATTTCCTACATCCTAGAACGCGAGCGTGCCGTTCCCCATTCCTCACGCCGGATGTGTCCAAGGGAACAGGGCCGGCAACCGCCCTACCAGCCGAGCGAATCCTTCAGGCGCCGCTCGAACACCGGCGCGGTCGTCTCCACGTACGTCCGGGTGAGGTGGGAGCCGTCCATGTACGCCAGGACGTTGCCGATCACCGGGCGGCACGTCCCGTCGACGCAGAGCTGGTCGGTCATGTCCATGAACCCCAGCTTCCCCGAGCCCGGCCGCGCGGTCTCCGGGGCCATCCGGCGCTCCAGCTCCTCCAGCGGCGAGACCGGTGCAACGATCTCCTCGGTCGGCGCGGAGCACTCCGTGGAGTCGGCCCCCTTGCGGTCCACGCATTCGGGCACGTTGAAGGGGTAGCGCGGGGTGTCGCGCAGGGCCACGACGTCGATTCCGGCCTCCAGGAACGGGCGGATCCCCTCCTCGTAGGCGGGGACGATCCGCTCCTCGTCGCCGCGGGTCTCGGTGTCCTCGCCCTCGGTGAAGGCGGTCAGCGTCCCGAGGGTCACGACGGCGTCGGGCCGGTGGTCCACGGCGTACTGCGTGGCCGCCTCGCTGAACCCGTTGCACTCGGCCGAGCGCTCGTCGGTCGGGCCGCCGAAGCGGCAGCCGGGCTGGGTGACCAGCACCCAGGCCCAGTCGTTCTTCTCCGCGGCGACGGACAGCGCGGACGTCCAGTGCTGCGCGTGCGAATCGCCGACCACCATCACGGTCTTCTGCGCGGTGGCCGGGTCCCCGCCGATCTGGCAGAACTCCGTGCGCGGGTCCGTGAGCCGGTAGTCGCCCGTGCAGTCGCCGCCGTAGTTGGCCCATTCGGCGCCGGCGTCGCTGGCGAGGGGGCGCACGACGGCGGCCGGGTCGCCGTCGTACTCGAAGTCCGGCGCCAGCGCCTGGGCGCCCGGGTTGTCCGCGGGGGCCTGCTGCTTCGCGGCCGTCTCGAACGCGGCGACCCGCGACTCCCAGCCGCTCAGCGGCATGGCGACGATGCCGACCATCACGGCCAGCACCAGGCTCAGGCGGCGGCGGCGTTGGGTGGGCCAGTGCCAGGCGTGGAACGGGGTCTCGACGACGCGGGTGGTGGCCCACGCCAGGGCGAGGGAGAGCCCGATCACGGCCAGGCCGCCGAGGATCCCCGGGTTGTGCAGTTCCCGCACGGTCAGGAAGATCACCAGGATCGGCCAGTGCCACAGGTACAGCGCGTAGGAGATGCCGCCGAGGGCCACCAGCGGCTTGGCGGCCAGGAGTCGGTCGACGCCGCGGCGACGGTCGGCATCGGCCGGCGCCCCGCCGTCGGACGCCGGGGTCCGGGTGTCGCCGGCGGCGATGATCGCGGCCGCGGCCAGCGTGGGCCAGAGGGCGATGTAGCCGGGGAACTGCGCCTGCACCTGCAGGATCAGGCCGCAGGAGAGCATGGCGGCCAGGCCCACCCAGCCCAGCACCACGCGGATCCGGACGGAGAGCTTCGCGGCGTACGGGACGGCCAGCACCAGCAGCGAGCCGAGCGCGAACTCCCACAGGCGGGCGCGGGTGTCGAAGTAGGCGTACGCCTGGTTGGTGGCGGTCGCGTGGACGGAGTACGCCAGGGACACGGCGAACACAACGCCGAACGCGGCGCCCACCAGAGCGCGGTACCCCAGGCGCGGGAAGCGTCCGCGCAGGGCGCGCCAGGCCAGCGCGCAGGCGGCGAGGATCAGCGGCCAGAGGATGAACACCTGGCCCTGGATGGACAGCGACCAGAAGTGCTGCAGCGGGCTGGCCGTCGCGTGGTTCGCGGCATAGTAGTCCACCGACTCGCGGGCGAGCGTCCAGTTCTGCGTGTAGAACAGGCTGGACCAGGTCTGCGTGAAGACGTCGTGCCAGCGGGTGCGCGGCAGCAGCGAGGCGGTCGCGGCGAGGATCGCCAGCAACACCACGACGGCGGCCGGCAGCAGCCCGCGGAACCGCTGGAGCCAGTAGGACACCAGTTTCAGCGGCTTCCCGGATTCCACCTTGTGGGTGAACGAGGCTGTGAGCAGGAAAGCAGAGATCAGCAGGAAAACGTCCACGCCGCCGGAGACGCGGCCCAGCCACACGTGGTAGACGACCACCATGAGGACGGCGAAGGCGCGCAGTCCCTGCACCTCGGGGCGGTAGGCGGGCTTGCTGGCGGCGCCGGGCCTCCCCTGGCGGGTGTTCAGGTCTAGGGCCATCGCTGGCGGCGTCCCTTCGGTGGACTGTGTGGACGGTCGCGGTGAGGTCGCGCGGACGCCTCTGGCGTCGTGCGGGGTGGCGCGGTCAGCCACCCTCAACCCTCCATCCTACCAGCAGCGTTACCGAACGGTGATCTGGCGGGAGCGGGGACGGCGTTCCGGCGGGGACGGCGGATGGCGTTCGGGCGGGCAAACGACGACGGCGCCGGACCCCCGAAGGGATCCGGCGCCGTCGTGCGGCCGCCGTGGGCGGCCCGGCCCCCTGGCAGGGGGCGGTTGGTGCTTTGGACTAGTGTCCGTGGCCCGCGTGCTCGTCCTCGTCGGCCTGCTTCTCGGCGACCAGGGTCTCCGTCGTCAGGACCAGGGCGGCGATCGACGCCGCGTTGCGCAGCGCGGAGCGCGTGACCTTGACCGGGTCGATGATGCCCGCGGCGAGCAGGTCCTCGTAGACGCCGGTCTTGGCGTTGAAGCCGTGGTTGACCGGCGAGGTGGCGACCTTGGAGGCCACCACGTAGCCGTCGTGCCCGGCGTTCTGGGCGATCCAGCGCAGCGGCTGGACCAGGGCGCGGCGGACGATGCCGACGGCCGCCGCGGCGTCGCCCTCGAGCGCCACCACCGCGGGGTCGGTGTCCAGCACGGAGAGCGCGTCGACGAGGGCGGAGCCGCCGCCGGCGACAATGCCCTCCTCCATCGCGGCGCGCGTCGCGGAGACGGCGTCCTCGATGCGGTGCTTGCGCTCCTTGAGCTCGACCTCGGTGGCCGCGCCGACCTTGATGACGCCGATGCCGCCGGAGAGCTTCGCGAGGCGCTCCTGCAGCTTCTCCTTGTCCCAGTCGGAGTCCGTGCGGGTGAGCTCGGCCTTCAGCTGGGAGACGCGGTCCGCGACGTCCTCGTGGGAGCCGGAGCCGTCCACGATGGTGGTCAGGTCCTTGGTGATGGTGATCCGGCGGGCGGAACCCAGGACCTCCAGGCCGACCTGGTCCAGCTTCAGGCCCAGGTCGGGGGACACGACCTGCGCGCCGGTGAGGATCGCGATGTCCTGCAGCATGGCCTTGCGGCGGTCGCCGAAGCCCGGCGCCTTGACGGCGACGACGCTGAGCGTGCCGCGCAGCTTGTTGACGACCAGCGTGGACAGGGCCTCGCCCTCGATGTCCTCGGCGATGACGAACAGCGGCTTGCCGGCCTGCAGCGCCTTCTCCAGCAGCGGCAGGAACTCGGCCACGGTGGAGATCTTGCCGGAGTTGACCAGGATCAGCGCGTCCTCGAGGACGGCCTCCTGGCGCTCCGGGTCGGTGACGAAGTGCGGGGACAGGTATCCCTTGTCGAACTGCATGCCCTCGGTGAGGACCAGCTCGGTCGTCGTCGTGTTGGATTCCTCGATGGTGATGACGCCCTCGGCGCCGACCTTGCCGAACGCCTCGGCGAGCAGGTCGCCGATCTCGTCGCTCTGCGCGGAGATGGCGGCGACGTTGGCGACGTCCTGGCCCTCGACCGGGCGGGCGATCTCGGCCAGGCGCGTGGCCACGGCCTCGACGGCGGTCTCGATGCCGCGCTTGATCTCGCCCGGCGCGGCGCCGGCCGCGACGTTGCGCAGGCCTTCCTTGACGAGGGCCTGCGCGAGCACGGTGGCGGTGGTGGTTCCGTCGCCGGCGACGTCGTTGGTCTTGGTCGCGACCTCCTTGGCGAGCTGTGCGCCGAGGTTCTCGTACGCGTCCTCGAGTTCGACCTCGCGGGCGATCGTGACGCCGTCGTTCGTGATGGTCGGCGCGCCCCAGGCCTTGGCCAGGACCACGTTGCGGCCGCGCGGGCCGAGCGTGACGCGGACGGTGTTGGCGAGCTTGTCGATGCCGGCCTCGAGCGCCTTGCGTGCGTCGTCGTTGAAAATAAGTTGTTTAGCCATGCTGCTGCTCCTTGGGATTGCGTAAAGCCCCGGCCTGGGCCGGGGCTTCACACGGGAAAACTACTTGACGACGATGGCCAGCACGTCGCGTGCCGAGAGCACCAGGTACTCCTGGCCGCCGAACTTGACCTCGGTGCCGCCGTACTTCGAGTAGATGACGATGTCGCCCTCGGCGACGTCGACGGGAACGCGGTTGCCGTTGTCGTCGACGCGGCCGGGGCCCACTGCGACAACCTTGCCCTCCTGGGGCTTTTCCTTCGCGGTGTCAGGGATGACCAGGCCGGAAGCCGTGGTCTGTTCGGCCTCGAGCGGCTGAACAACGATGCGATCCTCGAGAGGCTTGATGGAGACCGACATGCGGATCTCTCCTTTGCGTAAGTGCCAATGGTTGAAGGGCCGTTGGACATGCGCCAACCGTCGTCGCGGTGCCAGCTGGCAAGTACCTCGGGCTTTAGCACCCGACGGTTTCGAGTGCTAATGAAGACTCTATGAGGTGGCTGGCACTCGGTCAAGGCGAGTGCCAAAACGTACGACGCAGGAGGCCGCCCTACGCGGCCTGGTCGCGCTCGCTGCGCTGGACGGGCTGGGCCTTGGCGCGGAAGACGCCGAGCGCGCCGATGCAGATGGCGGCCAGGGACAGCACGACGGCGGCGATGAAGCCACCCAGCGGAACACCGAGCAGCTCGCGGGCGGCGCGGCCGTCGATCCCGGACCCGAAGTAGTCCCCGCCCGCCTGGATGTAGCTGCCGGCGAGCAGGGCCTGCAGCACCACGGACGCGATCAGGGCGAGCGCGGCGACCACGCCGACCGCCATTCCCGCGTACAGCAGGATCCGGTAGGCCAGCCCCGCGCGGCCAAGCGGCGGCGCACCGGCGTCGTCCGTGGCGCGGGCCGCGTCGACCGCCTCGGGAAAGCGGGACAGGAAGCCGGCTTCGGGTGCGGCGGGCGCGGGGGGTGCGGGGTTGGGTTCCTCGTTCTTCGGCACGGTTCCACGGTACCGCGCGGCCCGGTCCACTGGGCGCGGGCAACTAGGGTTGTCCCATGGCTTCCCCCTCCCCCGCCGTGGAAAACCTCGCGCCCGTGCTGTCCCCGGAGGGCTTCGGCCTGCTCAATTCGCTTAGCCCGGACGCCGCGGCCACGGACCGCGCGGCGCTGGAGCTCAACCTGCGCCTGCGCAAGGACGGGCACCCCGCGGAGTTGGTCGCCGCCGTCGTGCACCAGGCCCGGATGCGCGCCCGCGCCGCGGCCAAGCTCGGGCCGTTCGCCGCGCACATGATCTTCACCCGCGCCGGACTGGAGCAGGCGACGCGCCTGAACGTCGCCGCGATGCACGCCCGCCGCTACGTGCGCGCCGGCGTCGCCCGGGTGGCGGATTTGGGGTGCGGGCTGGGGTCGGACGCGATGGCGATGGCCGCGCTGGACCTGGAGGTCACAGCCGTCGAGCTGGACGAGACCACCGCGGCCGCGGCGATGGTGAACCTCATGCCGTGGCGGAACGCGCGCGTGGTCAACGCGGACGCGACCGGGTTCGCCCTCGACGGGTTCGACGGCGTCTGGCTCGACCCGGCGCGCCGCACGACGTCGAGCTCCGGGACCTCGCGGATCTTCGACCCGGAGGCGTTCAGCCCGCCGTTGTCCTTCGTCGAAACGCTGGCGGGTCGCGGGCTGGCCGTCGGCGTGAAGCTCGGGCCGGGCATCCCGCACGAGTCGCTGCCCGCCGGGTGCGAGGCGCAGTGGGTGTCCGTCGACGGCGACGTCACCGAGGCCGCGCTGTGGTTCGGCCCGCTGGCCCGGCCCGGCGTGCGGCGCGCGGCCCTGGTGGTCGGCCCGGACGGCACCTCCGACGAACTGACCAGCGCCGTGGAGTACGACGCCGGCGCCTCCCTCCGCGGCGAGGTCCCGGTCGGGGACGTGGCGGGGTTCCTGTACGAGCCGGACGGGGCGGTCATCCGCGCCGGGTTGGTGGCGGAGGCACTGGCGACCGTGGGCGGGCATCTGGTGGACCCGCACATCGCGTACTTCTGCGCGCCGACGCTGGTTCGGACGCCGTTCGCGCGGCCCTACCGGGTGCTGAACGTGCGGCCCTACAACGTCAAGGCCCTGCGGACGTGGGCGAAGGCGGAGGGGATCGGCGTGCTGGACATCAAGAAGCGCGGGCTGGACATGACCCCGGAGGAGCTCCGCAAGGTGCTGCTGGCGGGCGCGGGCAAGTCGGCGAAGAAGAAGGCGACGCTGGTCCTGACCCGGATCGGCGACACCCGAGTGGCCATAGAGGTAGCCCCGGCCTAACCCCCTCGCCTCCCCCGTTTCGCCCCCCCTTGCGTTTCGACGAAGGTAGATGCTGCTTTTGGGCCGAATCCGAGCATCTACCTTCGTCGAAACGGGAGGCGGGAGCATCTGGCTTCGTCGAAATTGGGCGGGGCGGCGAAATTGGGCGGAACGCCGAAAATGGGCGGGGCAGGCGGGGGCAGGCTCCGGCCGGCGGGGTTAGGCTGCGGCGTCGTTCGCCGGGGGGTGCTGCCCCTCGTAGGTGCCGAACGTGGGCGTGCCGGCGGCCTCGAGGGTGTGGATGGAGAGTCCGGCCGGTGTGGACTCGGACCCGACCAGTTGGAACCCCGCGGGCGCGCCGCCCTCCGGGAACAGCCTCCGGCCCGTGCCGACGACCACCGGGGCGACCACCAGCCGGACCAAGTCGATCAGACCGGCGGCGAGCAGCGACTGGGCCAGCGTCGCGCTGCCGTGGATCTGCAGTTCCCGCCCGTGCTGCCTCTTGAGCGCGGCGACCTGCGCGACGACGTCGCCGTCCAGAAGGGTCGAAGGACTCCAGTCGGCGGATTTCAGGGTGTGCGACGCGACGTACTTCGGCAGGCTGTTCATCCTCGGTCCGAAGGGGTCGTCCGGATCGTCCATCTGCGGCCAGTCGCGCGCGAAGTTCTCGTAGGTGCGGCGCCCGAGGAGGAGCCCGTCGGCCTCCCCGAGCCACGCCGCGGCCAGCTGGATGAAGCGCTCGTCGAGGAACGGCACGAACCATCCGCCCCGCCCGAAGCCGCCGCTGGTGTCCTCGTCGGGGGCGCCGGGCCCCTGCGAGACGCCGTCCAACGTCACGAATTGCATCAGCGTCAGCCTCATGGCGCGTTTCCCTTCCTCGGCGGCCGGACTACCCGGCGCGCATGAACCCCTCGGCGGCGGCGACCTGCTCGCGCGTCGGGGTGATGCCCGTGTAGAGGACAAACTGCTCCAGCGCCTGCAGCGTCATGACCTCGGCGCCGGTGATGACGTTCTTGCCCAGGAGGCGCGCCGCCTGGATTAGGGGCGTCTCGGCGGGGACCGCGACGACGTCGAACACCGTGTGGGCCGCCTCCACCTGCTCCTCGGTGAACGAAAGCTGCGTCTCCTCGTCCCCTCCGGCCATGCCGATCGGGGTGACGTTGACGAGGACGTCCGTGGCGCCGTCGTGCTTGGCGGCCCACTCGAATCCGTACAGGCCGGCGAGCGCGCGGCCCGCTTCCTCGTTGCGGGCGACGATCGTGACGCGTGTGAATCCGGCGTCGCGCAGGGCGGCGGCGGTTGCCTTGGCCATGCCGCCCGCGCCGCGCAGCGCGACGGTCGAGGACGGGTCGACGGCGTGGCTCGCCAGGAGCGCCGCGACGGCGGAGTAGTCGGTGTTGTGGGCGGTGAGGACGCCGTCGTCGTTCACGATGGTGTTGACCGAGTCGATCGCGGCGGCAGACGGGGCCACCTTGTCGACGAGCGCGATGACCTCCTCCTTGTAGGGCATGGAGACGGCGCAGCCGCGGATGCCGAGGCCGCGCACGCCGGCGATGGCCTGGGCGAGGTCGGTCGGGGCGAAGGACTTGTAGATCCAGTTGAGGTCGAGCTGCCCGTAGAGGTGGTTGTGGAACCGGGTGCCGTTGTTGCTCGGGCGCGCGGACAGCGAGATGCAGAGGGTCATGTCCTTGTTCAAGATGGGCATGGCTCCAGCGTAGTCCGGACCGGCGCGCCCTCCCTCCCCGTTTCGACGAAGGCAGATGTCGGTTTCGGGCGCGAATCCGACATCTGCCCTCGTCGAAACGGATGAACGGGGCATCTACCTCCGTCGAAATCCGTGCTGGCCCGCGTCAGGCGTCCTCGGCCAGCAGCAGTTCGCGTCGCAGCCGGCCGAGGAACTTGTCCCTGCCCGCGGGCGTGAACACGGTCTTCGTCACCTTCAGCACCTTCCATCCGCGATCGCGCAGCCCGGCGTCGCGGTCGATGTCGTGCTCGTACTGCTTCCGGTCCAGGCGGTGGTGCTCGCCGTCGTACTCGATCGCGATGCGCGCCCACCGGATCACCAGATCCGGCACCACGGACCACCCGTCCGGGAACTCGAGCCGGACGTTGACCTCCAGGTCCCCGATGCCCTCCGCGACCAGCATCCCCCGCAGCCGCGACTCCATCGGCGAATAGAAACCGGGCCGCAGCAGCTCGCGGGCCTCGCGCGCCAGCCGCACGCCGGGGACGGAGCAACGGCGGTCGAGGACGTCGTCGATCTCGGCCAGCGTGGCGAGCGGGTGCGTTCCGAGGACATCGTCCGGCCGCGGCGGCCCGTCCTCGGGTTGGAGCAGCGAGTCGCCCGCGGCCACCAGGTCACCCAGGCTCAGCCCCGTCCCGGCCAGATCCGCCCACGTCCAGGCGGGCGACGTCAGCGCGATCCGCTCCACCACGCGCCGGTCGCGTTCCAGCAGCGGCGCCACGTGTCCGACGACGTTCGGCCGCCGCGCGTGCCCACCCCTGCCCCTGACGCGCGTGACGTGGATCGGAAACACGCCGTCCCGGTCCGGCGCCCACATGCCCCAGGCCTGCGCGGCGCTCCGGTGGCTGAGGTACGTCCCGCGGTCCAGCCGCATGTATGCGCGTAGGACGTCGAGCCGCGGCTCCCCGTTGTCGGGCACCTGCCGCAGCCCTCGCGTCGGCGCCTCGAACCGGGACGAGCGCAGCTTCCCCGGCGTCATCCCCCGCGCGAGGCCGTCCGCGAACACGAATATGCCCGGCGGCTCGGGCGGGGGTTTCGCGGGGTCCGGATTCTCCATGACCCCATGGTGCCTAAAAGGGCGAATCGCCGCAGGCGATATCCACAGGCACGACGCCGGGGCCGCGCCACCCGCCGTCGCACCCACGGGGGGGCGCCCTCGGACACCGCCGCCGCCCTCCCCATTTTCGACGAAACCAGATGTCGCACCCCTCCGTTTCGACGGAGGTAGATGTCGGTTTCGGCCCCGAAATGGACATCTACCTTCGTCGAAACGAGAGGGAGGGAGAGGGGGCCTTAGCAGCCCGTTCCGGCCGGGTACTCCCCTACCGCGACCGGGAGCCGCCCCGGAGCCCCGGATTCGCCCTTCAGCACCGCCACCAGGGCCCCAAAGGATTCCGCCGTCCGCCCGTAGAGCGCGATCTTCGTCCCCGCGGCGGACCCCGCCAGCCCCCACGGCGCATCCAGGGACACCACCACGTCGCCCGCGCCGGCCCCGTGGGATCCGCCCAGCAGCGTCACGAGTTCCCCCGATCCCACGGCCAACCCGGCCTTCCCCGCGGCCTCCGCAAGCCGCGCGCGGTCCTCCGCGGTCCCGCCGGCGATCCGGATTCCGGCCCCGACCAGCGCCCCGGAACACTCCCCGTCCACCACGGTCACGGACGCCCGGGCCAGCTCCGCACCCAGCTCGACCCCCGCGCCCTCCCCGGAGGACGCCGGGTCCGCCGCGGACAGCGACCGTCCGCCGTCGTCCAGCTCGGACGCCAGCCGCCCCTGCCACATCATCATCGCCACGACCCGCGTCGCCGCCTCGTCCAGCCGCTCCGCGGGCACCTCTCCGGAGTCCACCGCCGCGACCACCGCCGCGTGGGCCTCTTCGACCGACGTCGGCATCAGCAGCAGGTCGGCACCGGCCGCCAGCGCGTCCACCGCCGCCCCGCCGCCCGGCGCGGACTGCTCCACCGCGCCCATGTTCAGCGCGTCGGTCACGGCCACGCCCTCGAATCCGAGGTCCCGCAGCGCGTCGTACGTCGCGGAGGAGAGCGACGACGGGACGCCGGGCTCCAGCGCCTCGACGGCGATGTGCCCCACCATCACCATCGGCGCCCCCGCCTCGATCGTCCGGGAGAACGGCGCCCAGTCCCGCGTCCGCAGCTCCTCCAGGGAGGCGTCCTGCACGGGCAGCCCCACGTGGGAATCCGTGGTCACCGAGCCGTGCCCGGGGAAGTGTTTCGCGGACGGCAGCACCCCGGCGTCGAGCATGCCCTCGATCCCCGCCGCGGCGTGCTCGCCGACGAACTCCGGATCCGAGGAGAACGATCGCGCCCCGATCACCGGGTCGGCGGGGCCGAGCGTCACGTCGGCGTCGGGCGCGAAGTCGATCGTGAATCCCAGCGCGGCGAGTTCGGTGGCCATGGCCTCGTGCGCCCGGGCGGTCAGTCCGGCGTCGTCCGCCGCGCCGTACGCCATCGGCGCGGGCCATTCGGTCAGCGGCGCCTTGACGCGCGCCACGGCCCCGCCCTCCTGGTCGACGGCGACGATGCCGGGCCAGTCGCGGCCGGAGCCGAGCGTCTCTTGGAACCTCGCGGTCGTCGCCGCCAGGGCCTCGGTGTCGACTCCGCTCGCTCCGCCGGCGGCGCCCTCGCCGGCCGCGGCGCCGCCCGCGTTTCCGCCCGCGGCCAGCGGCACGTTGTCGCCCATCACGATCACGCCGCCCAGGTGCAGCTCGTCGACCTTGGCCAGCTCGGCGGCGGGATCGGTCCCGGTGTAGTGGTCAACGAGCACCTGCCCCGCCTTCTCCGCGGTGCCCATGGCTGCGACGGCGTCGGCGGCCGCCTCGACGTCGGACGCCAGCGGCCCCCAGGACGTGCGTTCGGGCTCCGGCGCACTGGAGGACGACGCCGGTACGTCGCCGCCCGCGCCCGGCGCACCCGGCGTCGTGCCCGAGGGCGGCGCCGGCGTCGGGGTGCACGCCGCCAGGGCGAGGGTGGCGGTGAGTACCGTCACGGTCAGGGTTCTCATGCGCAGGGCCACGGGTCCAAGGGTACCGGTGCCGATAGACTGTCAGCCGTCCCACCCGCACGATTTTCAGGAGCCTGGATGCAGATCGATTTCGCCGAGTCCCGGCAGTCCACCCTCGGCGTCGAATGGGAGATCGCGCTCGTGGACAGCGAGACCGGCGACCTGCGTTCGGTCGCGCAGGAGGTGCTGCTCGGGGTCCACACCCTCCACGGCGAACTCGACGAGGACGAGGAGCATCCGCACATCAAGCAGGAGCTCCTGCTGAACACGGTGGAGATCGTCACCGGGGTCTGCGACACGGTCGACGAGGCGAAGAGGCAGCTCCACACGAACATCAAGGCCATCCGCGACGTCACCGACCCCATGGGCGTGGACCTGTACTGCGCCGGGTCGCACCCGTTCGCGCCGCCGAAGCTGCAGCCGGTGACCAACAAGGAGCGCTACGCGAAGCTGATCGACCGCACGCAGTGGTGGGGCCAGCAGATGGTCATCTACGGGGTGCACGTCCACGTGGGGCTGGACCGCCGGGACAAGGCGCTGCCGATCGTCGACGGCCTGGTCAACTACCAGCCGCACTTCCAGGCGTTGTCGGCGTCGAGCCCGTTCTGGGGCGGCGAGGACACCGGGTACGCCTCGCAGCGCGCCCTCATGTTCCAGCAGCTGCCGACCGCCGGGCTCCCCTACCACTTCGAGACGTGGGAGGGCTTCGAGGGGTACGTGCGGGACATGGTCCACACCGGCGTCATCGACGACATCACCGAGATCCGCTGGGACATCCGCCCGGTGCCGCGGTTCGGGACCGTGGAGATGCGCATCGCCGACGGCTTGTCCTCGCTGCAGGACATCGGCGCGATCGCCGCCCTGACGCAATGTCTAGTGGATGACATGTCCACCACCTTGGACAACGGCGGGACCATCCCGGTCATGCCGCCGTGGTACCGCGTGGAGAACAAGTGGCGCGCGGCCCGCTACGGGCTGGACGCCATCATCATCCTCAACGCCGCGGGGGACGAGATGCTGGTCACCGAGCACCTGGAGCGGGAGCTCAACCGGCTGGAGCCGGTCGCGAAGAAGCTGGGCTGCTCCGACGAGCTGGTGGACGTCGAGCGGATCATCCGCGGCGGTGCCGGCTACCAGTGGCAGCGGCGGGTGGCGAAGGCGCACGACGGCGACCTGCGCGCCGTCGTCGCGGACAACGTCGCGCGGATGCACATCGCCTGACCCGCCCCGCTTTCGCCCAAGCCAGATGCCCTCCCCCCTCGTTTCGACGAAGGCAGATGCTCGTTTCGGCCCGAAAAGGGACATCTGCCTTCGTCGAAACGGGAGGGAGCGGGGGTTGGCTTCGGCGAAACGGCGCCGGATGTCACTTCCCGTCCAGGTACGCCCGCAGCCACGCCGGGACCATGAAGCGCGGGAACCTGGTCAGCCCGAGGACCACGGAAACCAGCACGACGCCGGAACCCCCGACCGCGCAGACGGCGAAGGCCGCGCGCGCGGTTCCGGGCGACTCGAACAGCTCGTCCATCGCGAACGCGAAGGACGCCATCGTCAGGCCCGCCCCGGCCCAGAGGATCCCGATGCCGAGGTGCGGGCAGTGGCGCCCCCAGGCGGATCCGGCCCACGAGCGCCAGATGCCGTCGTACGCCCAGATGCCGAAGTACAGCCCGGCCATGCCGAGGCCCAGCAGCGCGCTCATCAACAGGGTGGATTCCATGGCGGCCTACAGCGAAATCGCGCCGACGGGCTGACCGGAGTCGGTGCCGAACGCGATCCCTGACGGGGCGACGCCGGCCATCACCAGCTGCGCGGCCAGCGCCGCGACCATGGCACCGTTGTCCGTGCAGAGGCTCGGCTTCGGGATGCGCAGGGAGATGCCGGCGGACGCGCACCGGGCCGCGAGCAGCTCGCGCAGCCGCGTATTGGCCGCCACCCCCCCGCCGAGCAGCAGGTTCTCCAGCCCGTGTTCGCGGCAGGCCAGCACGGCCTTGGACGTGACGACGTCGACGACGGCCTCCTGGAACGACGCCGCGATGTCCGCCACCGGGGGCTGCTCGCCGCGCGCCTCGTACTGCTCCACGCAGCGGGCGACCGCGGTCTTGAGCCCGGAGAAGGAGAAGTCGTAGCGGTGCCTGCCGGGGATCTCCGCGGTGCCGGTGAACTTGGGCAGCGTCAGCCCGCGCGGGAAACGGATCGCCTTCGGGTCGCCCTGCCTGGCGATCGCGTCGATGGCCGGCCCGCCCGGGTAGCCGAGGCCGAGCAGCCGGGCCACCTTGTCGTACGCCTCGCCGGCGGCGTCGTCGATCGTCGCCCCGAGCAGGACGACGTCGGTGGCCAGCGAATCAACCTTGAGGATCTCCGTGTGGCCGCCGGAGACCAGCAGCGCGCCGAGGCTGGAAGGCAGCGCGCCGCCGTCGAGCACCCCGACGCCGACGTGGGCCACGAGGTGGTTGATCGCGTAGAGAGGCTTGCCGGTGGCGAGGGAGAGCGCCTTCGCGGCGGCGACGCCGACCATGAGGGCGCCGGAGAGCCCCGGGCCGGAGGTGACGGCGAGCGCGTCGACCTCGTCCAGGGTGACCCCCGCGGTGTCCAGCGCGGCGCGGAGCGTGGGGACCATGGCGTCCAGGTGCGCCCGCGAGGCGATTTCGGGGATGACCCCGCCGAAGCGGACGTGTTCGTCCATCGAGGAGCTGACGGCGTTGGCCAGCAGCTCCGTGCCGCGGACGATTCCGACGCCGGTCTCGTCGCAGGAGGATTCGATGCCGAGGACCAGCGGCGCGGCGGAGGGAGTCATGCTGTCCAGTTTAGGGTCTGGGCGAGGCGCCGGGTTTGCGGTGCCTTCGTTTCGACGACGCCAGATGCCCGCCCCTCCCGTTTCGACAAAGGTAGATGCCCGGATTCCGAGGAAAACGGACATCTACCTTCGTCGAAACGCGGGGGGTGGGCATCTGCGTTCGTCGAGATTACGGGGCTACGGCGCTACGGGGCTACGGCAGGGCCAGGCGGAAGACCTTGGCCCAGGCCGAGCCGACCTGCTTGTAGAGCGGGCCCGTGTTGTACGGGAGGCCGTAGCGGCGGCAGATTTCCCTGACCTTCGGGGCCACCTCGGCGTAGCGGTTGGACGGCAGGTCCGGGAACAGGTGGTGCTCCACCTGGTGGGACAGGTTGCCGGTCATGAAGTGCATCAGCTTGGACCCGGAGATGTTGGAGGACCCGATCATCTGCCGCACGTACCAGTCGCCGCGCGTCTCGCCGTCGACCATCTCCTCGGAGAACGTCTCGGCCCCCTCGGGGAAGTGCCCGCAGAAGATGACGGCGTGCGCCCAGATGTTGCGGGTGGCGGTGGCCACCAGCGTGCCCATCAGCGCCTGCTTGCCCGATCCGCTGAGCATGCCCAGCGCCGGGGTGGCCAGGAAGTCCTTGGTCACCTGGTTCATGGCGGACTTGCCGAACGCCTTCAGGTCGCGGATGAAGTCCTCCTTGGACTTCTCCCCCGCCTTGAGCTCGGTGATCTCCAGGTCGTACAGGGCGATGCCCCAGTCGAACACCGGCGCCAGGATCGCGTTGAACACCGGGTTCAGGACGTTGACCGGCTTCCACTGCTGGTCCGGGTCCATGCGCAGCAGGTTGTAGCCCACGTCCTTGTCCTTGCCCAGGACGTTGGTCCACCGGTGGTGCTGGTCGTTGTGGGTGTGCTGCCACGAGCGGGCCGGCGTCATGAAGTCCCACTGCCAGGTGGTGGAGTGGATGTCCGGGTCGCGCATCCAGTCCCACTGGCCGTGCAGGATGTTGTGCCCGATCTCCATGTTCTCGATGATCTTCGACGCGGAGAGCATCGCGGTCCCGGCGACCCAGGCGTACTTGTTGCGCCCGGCGCCGATCAGGGCCGCGCGGCCGGCGATCTCCAGGGTGCGCTGCACCTTGATGACGCGTCGGATGTAGGCGGCGTCCGCGGACCCGCGCTTGGCCAGCACGTCGTCCTTGATCGCGTCCAGCTCCCGGCACAGCTCCGCCACCTGCTCGTCGGAGAGGTGCGCGGCCGACGGCGGTCGGACCGCCGGGGAGCCGGTTTCGGGGAGGATTCCGGGCTTGCGCTTGCGGACGGTGGTTTCCGGGGCGTACGACTTGGTGTCGTCCGCCTCGGTGGGCCTGGTGGTCGTTGTCGTCATCGGTTCTCTCCTTAGAGGTCGAGGTTGACTAGAGGTCGAGGTTGACGGGTCCGGCGGCAGCCGAGACACACGTTTGGATCAGTTGGCCGGGTTCGCCGTGGACTTCGCCGGTGCGCAGGTCGCGGACCTTGCCGGCGCGCAGGGGGGTGAGGCAGCTGTGGCAGATGCCCATGCGGCACCCGCTGGGCATGAGGACCCCGGCGTCCTCGCCGACGTCGAGCAGGGGTTCGTCGCCGGGCGCCTCGATCTCGCGGTCGGACGTCTCGAACGTCACGAGGCCGCCCTCCTCGCCCTCGCCGCCGGCGAGGTCGGTGGTGAAGCGCTCGATGATCAGGTCCTCGGCGCCGCCCTCGACGCCCATGGACTCGGACCAGAGCTTCTCGGCGTCGTCCAGGAACCCCGTCGGGCCGCAGGCGTAGGCGGCGCGCTCGCGCCAGTCGGGGCACACGGCGTCGACCGCGGCGGCGTCGGCGAGGTTCAGCCGCCCGGACTCGGACGTGAAGTGCTCCACGACGCGCAGGTTGGGGAACTGGTCGGCGAGCTCGCGCAGCTCCTCGAGGAACAGGCTGTCCGCGGAGCTGCGGGCCGAGTGCACCAGCACGACGTCGGCGTCGGGCCTTCGCGGGACCAGCGTGCGGATCATGGACATCACCGGGGTGATGCCGCTGCCGGCCGTGAGCATCAGCAGCGGGCGCGGGTGCTCGGGGAGCGTGAAGTCGCCCTGCGGAGGCGCGAGGAACAGGACGTCCCCGGGCTTGGTTTCGCGGACCAGCGTGCCGGAGACGGAGCCGACGTCGGTCACGGTGATCGCGGGGTCCTGGCCGGCGGCCGCGCTGAGGGAGTAGGAGCGCCAGTGGCGCACCCCGTCCAGTTCGACGCCGATGCGCGCCCACTGGCCGGCGGCGTGCGCCTTCCAGCCGCGTCCCGGGCGGAAATGGATGGTGGTGGAGTTGGCGTTCTCGCGCACCACGGACGTGACCACGCCCCGGAGTTGCCGGTGGGAGAACACCGGATCGAACAGCGAGAGGACATCCTCCGCGGTCAGCGGGTGGGTCAGTACGGATGCGGCCTGTGCCAGCGAACGGAGCCGAATCATGACACCAGTCTATGGCGACCAGGGCAACATTTCTCCATGCAAGGCATACGATTGGCGGCAGGAAACTGTCTCCACGCACTAAAGAACGCGAGTCTTCGCATGTCAGAGGTCGCTCCCACCGACCCTTCGGGGCAGCACACCGATCCGCCGTGGCTCGCGGTCCCCCGCGAGGTCGGCGAGGCCCTGCGGCCGCACCTCCCGCATGTCGTCGAGGCGATCATCAACGCCGTGCCGCAGCTGGTCCCCGCCTACGCGCGCCCCATCGAGGGTCGATTCGGCCGGGGCCTGCGCCGCGGCGTCGCCGGCGCGCTGGACCGGTTCCTCGACCTCCCCGGCACCTCGGGACCGGCGCTGTCGGCGGAGACACGCGAGCTGGTGGCGGGCCTGGGCAGCGGCGAGTTCCGCCAGGGCCGCAGCATGGACGCACTGCTGGGCGCCTACCGTTCCGGGGCGCGCGTGACGTTCCGCGAGCTGTCGAAGGTCTCCATGGACATGGGGCTGGGGTCCGAGGTGGTGGTGAACCTGGGCGAATCGGTCCTCGCGTACATCGACGAGCTCTCGGCGGTCAGCGTGGAGGCCTACGCGTTCGAGCAGTCCGAGCGCGCGGGGGAACTGGAGCGGCGCCGCACGGACCTGGTCCAGCTCCTGCTGCTCGGCCGGACGGACGAGGGCTCGCTGCGGCAGGCCGCGGCGATGGCCGACTGGGTGCTCCCCCAACGCCTGTGCGTGGTGACGCTGCCGCTCGGCAACACGGCGGGGCTGCGGCTGCGGCTGGGGTCGCGCGCCCTGGTCGTCGAACGCGAGACCGACTCCGTCGTCGTGCTGCCCGCGCCGTCCGGCGCCACCGAGCGGAACGCGCTGGCCGGAACGCTGAGCGGCCGGGAGGCCGTTGTCGGGCCGGCCGGGGGTTGGGAGCGGGCGGGCGGGTCGCTGCGATTGGCGGTGCTGGCCGCCGCCGCGCTGCCCGCCGACGAACGCGCGGACGACCTCCCGCTGTGGGCGGACGAGCACCTCTCGCGGATCGTCCTCGGCGCCGAGCCGCTCGCCGTCGACGAGTTGGCCGCCCACCGGCTGGCGCCGCTGGAGTCGCTGCGCCCGGCCCAGCGCGAGCGGCTGGAGGAGACCCTCCTGAGCTGGCTGCGGCACTGGGGGCAGCGCGCGCCGGTCGCCGCGGAGCTGGGTATCCACGCGCAGACGGTCGGCTACCGGGTGGCGCAGCTGCGCGAGCTCTTCGGCGACGACCTGGAGGACCCGCGGGCGCGGTTCGAGCTGGAACTGGTCCTGCGCGCCGCACGCGCGTTCGCCGCCCCCGGCGCCCCCGCTACCTGAGGTACGTCCCGGACATCCATCCCGTTCGGGCGCCGTACTTCACCTGGTGCCAGGACCCGCTGCGCTTGCCCGTGGTGGCGACCGTCTTGCCCTTCGGCACCGTCGCCAGGATGCGGTGGCCGGTCCCGGCGCCAGCGCGCAGGTTGAGGTTCGCGGTGGTGGTCTTCGTACCCGCCCTCGCGGCGGACGCCTGGGCCACGGCGCCAAGGTGGTGCTCGAGCGTCGGCGTCCCGCTCCCGCGCATGGAGGAAGCGATCGCGGTGCCGACGTAGCGGTAGTGCCAGGGCTCGTACCCGTACCCGGTGACCGCGCCCCGGCCCGGCGGGTAGCGCAGGATGTACCCGTAGCGGTAGGCGTTCCGGGCCATCCAGCCGCCCGCGCCCGCCGCGGTGGAGACGTCGACGGCGAGCCCGGTCTGGTGTTCGGAGGTGCCCGCCGGGGCGACCACGCGTTTGGCGTACGCCGCGCCGTACCAGCGCGTGTAGTTGGCCATCAGCGTGGCCTGGGTCTTGTACGAGCGGTAGCTCGAGGTCGCCCGCAGCACCACGCCGCCCTTCCGGGCTCCGGCGGCCATCTTCGCGTAGGCGGCGGCCGCGCCGGGCTGCAGTTTCACGGGGACGCCGGCCACGCCCTTGACCGTGACCAGGCGCGGGACATAGGTCCGGGGCACCAGCGGGTGGGACTTGTTGACCAGCACGTCGGCCCGGGCGGGATTGCGCGGCGCCGCCTTCTTCGCGGCGGGCACGGCCAGCGGGGCCGTAGCGGCGGAATAGGGCACGACGGCGGGCGCGGCCACTGCCGCGGGCGCCGCACCCAGTGCCGCGGCGAACGCGAGTGAGAGTGCCGCGAGGACCGCCGCCGGTCGTTGGTTGCGCAACATGTGCACGTCGTTTCTGTCGTCGGCTGTTGTGCGGATAACCCCTAGCGCGGGCCCGGCTGCAGCATCAGGCGCATGATCACGGCGTCGGTTCCGCCGGGGTAGTAGCCCCTGCGCACGTGGATCGGCTCGAACCCGAACCGCACGTACAGCGCCTGCGCGCGCGGGTTGTCGGCCCGGACCTCCAACATGACGTCCCGGGCCCCACGCCCGCGCGCCTCCCCGATCAGGCCGGTCAGCAGGGCGGAGCCGATGCCCCGGCCCTCGTGCCCGGGAACGACGGCGATGGTCTGCACGTCGGCCAGCGGCAGCACACACATCATGCCGCAGTAGGCGACGATGCTCCCGCCGTCCTCGACCACCCAGTAGCGCCGGGTGTCGGCCTGCGCCAGCTCCTCGCGGAACATCCGTTCGGGCCAGGCGTCCCGCGGGAACAGCGCCGCCTCCAGGGCGTAGACCGCGGGGACGTCCTCGGCGGTCATCTCCCGGATGCACCAGCCGCTGTCCGAATCGGCGCTCACTTTCCGAACCCCGACGGGCGGTTCATCGCGGCCGGGACCTTCGCGTCGGATTCGCGCAAATACAGAGGCGCGGTGGAGAGCGGTTCCCTTCCGCGGGCCAGCGAGGCCAGGGCGAACGCGCCGAGCGACGCCGCGTTCGGGTGCCGGGAGGCGAACGCGGGAACGCCGTACGCCCCGACCGCCGCCAAACGTTCGGCGTAGAGGCCGGCGCCCGTCCCGTAGACGGGCACGGGCGGCAGCCCCTCCGCGGCGGAGACGTGCGGGCCTTCCGCCAGCGTGCCGTCGGGCAGATAGCGCGCCCAGTACAGTTCCTTCCGGCGAGCGTCGATCGCGACCGTGAAGCCGCCGTCGGGCACCCCGGCGGAATCGGTGCCGGCCAGCACGTCCCAGGCGACGGCGTCCAGGCTCATCGCCCCGTCCACGGGCACGCCCCAGGCGAAGCCGAGCGTGCGTGCCGTCGCGATGCCGACGCGCAACCCGGTGAACGGACCGGGACCGACGCCGACGACGATCCGGTCCAGGTCCCTCCCCGCGACGCCGGCCTGCGCCAGGATCCCCTCGATCGCGGGCGCGAGGACCTCGGCGTGCGTGTTCGTCTCCTCGGATGCGAAGGACTTGAGGACCTCGGCCGGGCCGGCGGCACCGTGGGCCCGCAGCAGGGCGGCGGAGGCAATGGCGGAGGTGTCGATGGCTAGGACAAGCATGCGGCCCAGTATATTGCGCCGATCTTGCGCGGATCTTGCACGGCTTGCGCGCTCGGGAAGCGGATGATGATGGGCATGAGAACCGATGCGCCCACGGCCAACGCCGGCGGTGCGCCCGCTCTGGTCGACGACGGGGAGCTGCGGGCGATGGTCCGCCATGTCGGCGCCGAGGCCACGCGCGAATTCGTCAACCGGTTCGTCTCCTTGTGGCCCTCGCGTCTGGAGCGCCTCATGGAGGCGGTGGTCCAGGGCGACTGCGAGACGTTCCGGGACGCTTCGCTCTCGCTCAAGTCCGGGGCATCGATGGCGGGAGCCACCGCCTTGGCCGCGCTCGGCGACCGACTCCACCGGATTGCCAGCGACCCGGACGCGCCGGACGCGTGCGCCCGCGCCCGGGAGGCGATGGCGGACCTCGAACGCCTCGGCGGGCTGTCCGTCGAGGCGCTCGCCGCGCTCGCCGCGGTGCTGTGCGCCGACCAGCCCGACTGAAAAGCCGACCAGCCAGCCCGAAAAGTTACGGGCACGGCCAATCTTGAGCAAACCTTGAGGGAAACTTCTGACTTTGCCACACCACCCGTTGAGCATCGGACGGCATGCTTGCCGCAAGGGCAGGACGGGGCGGCCGGGGGGCGCCGACGAAGGGCCCAATGCCGCAGCATCATCCAGCCACGGGGGATCTTGGGGGTTTCCGGAGGCCGGTCAGCTGAACCGCCGCTCGCCGACGGGAACCTTGGGGGTTCCGCCACACGGGCGGCGGAGGCGTTCAACGGCCGCTACCGCGCCTTCGCGCTCCGGTATCCGACGCCGCGGACGGTCTCCACCCAGCGCGGCGCCCGGGCGTCCTCGCCGAGCTTGCGGCGCACGTTGCCGAGGTGGACCTCGATGGTGCGCTCGTCGGCCGCGGAGACGAACGTCCCCGAGTCCAGGTCCTCCTCGCGCAGGATGCGGACCAGGTCCGCCTTCGTGCGGACGTTGCGGCCGCTTTCCATGACCGACTTCAGCAGCGTGAACTCCGTGGGCGTCAACGCCGGTTCCTTCTCCCCCAGCCGCACCACGTGCGTCGCCGGCTCCAGAACCAGGCCGTTGAGCGTCAGGCAGCGCACGGCCGGCGCCTCCGTGGGCGCCGGGACGGCGCCCGCCGTCCCCGCCGCGCCACCGTGCCCGGGGGAAACGGTCTGGATCGCGCCGGTGTGCGCCACCCCCGGACCCTGCCGTTTCTCGCGGACGCGGCGGCGGATGACGGCATCGACGCGGGCTCGGAGTTCCCGCGGGCTGAAGGGTTTGGTCAGATAGTCGTCGGCGCCGGATTCCAGGCCCATGACGGCGTCGATCTCCTCCGACCTCGCGGTGAGCATGATGATGTGCGCCTCGGAAAAACGCCGGATGCGGTGCGCCACCTCGAAGCCGTCGATGTCCGGCAGGCCGAGGTCCAACGTCACCAGGTTCGCGTCCACCTTGAATGCCAGCTCAACCCCCGCGACGCCGGTCCGCGCCGGGTGCACCACGAATCCCGAGCTTTGCAGCACGGCCTCCAGGAGCCCGCGGATATCGTCGTCGTCCTCGATGACCACGGCTACGCGGCGCTGGTCCACGCGTTCCCCCTCGTGTCTGAAATGTTTCCCACATCCTAGCCGCGCGGGCGGACACTTTGGCCTCAGACGCAGGTCGCGGTTGGCCTCTGCGCGGTTTTGGCCAGCGAGAGCGTCCACGTGGTGGCCTGGCCGCGGATCCACGTGTTCGGCGCGTCCGGGTCGCCGACGAACGGCAGGATGCCCAGCGTGTAGTCCGCCGGGCGGTTCAGGTTGCCCTCGAGGACGGCCGTGTGCGTCGCCGGCACGCCGCCCCGGACGATCGCCGCCGGCACCACGGCCACGCCGTTCTTGTCGGTGATGGTCACCTGGTAGCCGGAGGCGTCGGACGCACCCCATTCCATGGTGACGTACGCCGCCGTCGTGTCCTGGCGCGAGCAGGTGATCGACCGTCCGATGGTCGCCGGCGTCATGGGCGCGGCCGTCGCGTTGACGGCCGCGGTTCCCGACTGGCTCCAAAGCGCGAACGCCGCGCCCCCTCCCAGCAGGCCGGCCACGATCATCACATAGAGCACGACGGCGGCGCGCAGCCCAGGCACCGTCACTCCCCCGTCACGCCCGCCGCCGCCTCGGCGGCTTCGGCCTCCCGGCGGCGCACGGCGCGGGCACCGATTCCGCGGGCGAGGCTGATGAGGCCGTAACCGATCAGGCCGAACGCGGCGGCCTGGCCGAGGAGCCCGCGGTCCCGGTTGCCGAGCCAGTTCGCCGCGAATCCCGCGTAGGGCACCGCGTAGAAGACTCTTCCGCGCACTTGCACCGCGCGGACCGGGTCCGGGTCCGCGACGTCGTTGTTGTCGCCCTGCGTGAAGAGCACGCGTTCGCCCTGCCGGTCCACACCGGTGGACACCACCCGGTGCGTCACGACGGCGGCCTCGCCGGATGCGATCTGGTACGTCACCACGTCCCCGGGTGCCACCTCGGCGACGTCGACGGGCTTCACGACCAGCAGCGTTCCCGGCGGGTAGCCGGGCTTCATCGAACTGGTGAGCACCGAATACTGGGTGGACCCGCTCAACAACGGAACAACGATCAGTACGACGGCGGCCAGCGACGCGATCACGAGGGCCACGAACCCCAAGGCCTCGCCGAGGCGGCCGCGAACGGCGGACATTCCCATGGCGCGTGTCCCTTTCTGTTGGGCGGGCTCCGGTCTGTGGGGCAGCTACGGGGCGAGCTGCAGCGCGGAGATCCCGACGTCGACCGTCGCTGCCGCGCCGCTGAGCGTGGCCGGCGTCGTGCTTTTGAGGGTGAGGGTGAGGCAGAACGTGCCGGCCGCGCCCTGGGCGATGTCTCGGGCGTTGCCCGCGGTTCGCGTGGCGCAGGTGCCGCCGGACGCCAGGGCGACGGCGGCGTCGACATATCCTGCGAGCGCCCCGGTGACGGTCGGCGCGCCCGCCGTCGTGCGGAGGGTGAAGGTCCCGCTGCCGGCGTTGGTGGCGTTGGTGACCGTCACCGGGACCACCACCGGCTTGTCGCGCTCCAGCGCCGGGACGCCGGCGACGGTGACCGTCCGGGGCGTCCCGCTGGCGGAGAGGCGCTGCTGCTGGCCGTTGTCCGCGATGACCGTCACCGCGAAATCGGCGGCCCGCACCGAGCCGGCCGCCGACGCCGCCGTCTGCGTCCAGAGTGCCAGCGACCCCTGCACCGTCAGCAGCCCGAGGACCACGGCGGTGCCGCACAGCGCGGCGGCCTTCAGCGTGGCCGTGGCCTGCATGCGCTGCGCTTTCTTCGTGGTTGCGGGCTCGCTACGGCGCGGCCGGCGGCTGCGGTGCGACCTGCGCCAGCTTGTACCCGATTCCGCCGAAGTCGATCTGTGCGTTGGTGCTGGATTTCGCGTCGGTGGATTCCTTGAACGTGAACGTCGTCGACGCCGTGTACGTGCCGGACTCGGTGAGGGCGTCCGATACGGCACCACCGTTGGCATCCGTGAGCGTCACAGGGCCCACGATCACGTCATTCGCGTAGAACCCGCTGTCGGTGGCGCCGGTGACGGTGAGCGTGGCTTTCATGAGATCGCCGGACAGCGTCACCATCACGGGCTGGGTGTAGGTGAGGTCATCGCCCGGGACCACACGGTAGTCCGCGGTGACGGCGGTGCCCGTCCCGTTGGTCCAGGATCCCGTGCCGGCTTTCAGATCGAGGTTCCCGGCCACGATGGTCCCGGCGTTCGCGCCTGCGGCGTCGTTCCAGACGGCCAGGGTCCCCCCGCCGCCGAGCAACATCGCGACACCTAGTCCCGTGGCGAGCGCGCCTTTGGTCATCTTGTTCATCGTTGAGTCCCTTACGAGTTTTCGGTGCGGGACGTTGTGCGTCCCGGCAATGGGAATCACTGTTCAGGAGCAACATCAAGAACGACAGCAACTCGTGCACAGCTTTAACGAAAGATTTGCGCAAGAGTCGAGGGCAAATCTTGAGCGAAAATTGAGGTCGGCGCGTAACAAGCCCGACGAGGTGGACATTTTGTAAACCTGTTGGCCCAGCCGCTCGAAATGTCGGATTGTTCATGCGACTATTGATCTCGGGTGCGGGGATTTGGCCGCACGTTTGGGGGATGGCACGTCGGGCAGCAATGCCCGACGTGCCCTAAAAAGCTGGGAGGTGCCATCGTGGCACGCTATGAATCTCGATACGCACAACGCGAGGCGGCCCTGCGGCTGCGGCGGAAACTGGGGACGGCGGCCGTCGTCCTTCTCGCCCTCGCGGTGGTCGTGGCCGTCGGCTACACGTTGACGGCATAGCCGCCGACGGGCGCGGGCAGCGGCATGGTGGCCCCGGGCGGATGCCCGGGGCACGCTACTGTAAGGGCAACAACGTTGGCCCCGCCCGGAAGGAACCATGGCACGCGCAACACTGGTGGACATGGTGGCCGACGAGATCCTCCGCAGGGTCATCGACGGAGAGCTCCCCGAAGGTGCCGCCCTCCCCTCGGAGGCGGAGATCGGGGCGCAGCTGGACGTCAGCCGCCTCACCGTCCGCGAGGGCCTGAAGGAACTGCGCGCCAAGAACGTGCTCAACGCGGTCCGGGGGCGCGGCACCTACGTCAATCCGGTCTCCGCGTGGACGTCGCTCGAGGCCGTGCTCCGCGCGATGTCCGCCGCCGGCAGCGCGTCGCAGGTCTCCGTCCAACTGCTGGAGGTCCGCCGCATGATCGAGGTCGGCGCCGCCGAACTCGCGGCCACCCGCCGCACCGGGCGGGACGTGGATCTGTTGCGCGGCCACCTCGCCGGGATGGTGTCCGCCCATGCCGCATCCGACGTCGACCGCTTCGTCACGGAGGACATCGCCTTCCACGACGTCATCCTGCGCGCCTCGGGAAACCTCATGGTTCCGGTGCTGTACGAACCGCTGGGCAAGATGCTCAGCGCCGGGCGCCGCGAGACCTCGGCCGTTCCCGCGATCCAGGAGCACGCGATCCGGATGCACCGCAACGTCCTCGCCGCGCTGGAGTCCGGAAGCCCGGAGGCATCGCGGACGGCGATGCTCGAGCACATGGACCAGACGCTGGACGACCTGCGCAAGTTCGTCCTGGCAACCGACTAGCCCTTCCCTTACCCGAACTTTTCGCTTAAGATGTCTGACATCTGAGCTAAACCCAAGGATTCAACGTGGCATCTCTTGCAGAACTTCTCGCGACCTACCCGCCCGCGCCGGACGTCTCCGCCGGGACCGTCCGCGCCGCCATGGCATCCGGCCCCCGCCGGGTGTTCGTGGTCCTGGACGACGACCCCACCGGGACGCAGTCCGTCGCCAACCTCCCGGTCCTGACCCATTGGGAAACCGCCGACCTGGCCTGGGGACTGTCCCAGGACGTCCCGGCCGTCTACGTGCTGACGAACACGCGCAGCCTGGACCCCGCCGCGGCGGCACAGCGCAACCGCGAGGTGGCCCGCGCCGCCCTCGCGGCCGCCGCGGAGGTCGGCGTCGCCGTCTCCTTCGTCTCCCGCAGCGACTCCACCCTGCGCGGGCACTTCCCGCTGGAGACGGACGTGCTGGGCCGCGAATTCACCGCGCACACCTCCCGCCCCGTGGACGGCGTGCTGCTGGCGTTCGCGTTCCCCGAGGCCGGCCGCGTCACCATCGGCGGCGTGCACTACTTCGTGCTCGACGGCGAGGCGGTGCCGGTCGCGGACACGGAGTTCGCCCGCGACGCCACCTTCGGCTACACGCATTCGGACCTGCCCGGGTATGTGGAGGAAAAGACCGGAGGCGCCGTCGCCGCCGCGGACGTCCTGGTCCTGGACCTGCACACCATCCGCTCCGGCGGCCCGGAGGCCATCGCGGAACTCCTCCTGGGCGCCAGCGACGCCGCGCCGATCGCGGTCGACCACGTCGTGGAGGAGGACCTGCGCCAGGTTGCCCTCGGCCTGGCCCTGGCGGAGGCGCGCGGGGGAACCTACCTCTTCCGCGCCGGTCCCCCGTTCGTCCGCGGCGTCATCGGCCAGGACCCGCACCCGCCGCTGGAGGCCGCGGAGATCTTCGGCGCCGGCGAGCCGGCCACGCGCGGCGGGCTGATCGTCGTCGGATCCCACGTCGGCGTCACCACCCGCCAGCTCAACCACCTCGGCACCAACCTCCCGGTGGCGCTCACCGCGGAGATCGACGTCGCCCGCGTCATCGACCCCGCGCGCGCCGAGGCGCACCTGACCGAACTTGTCCAGGACATCACGGCGGCGCTGACCCGCGGCAACGTGGTGGTCCACACCTCGCGCGAACTGGTTAAGACGGACGACGGCGACGAGTCCCTGGACATCTCGCGGCGCGTGTCCGCCGCCGTCGTCGACGTCGTCCAGCGCACCCTGGCGCACGCTCCCCCGCGCTTCGTCATCGCCAAGGGCGGCATCACGTCCTCCGACGTCGCCGCGCACGGCCTCGAAATCCGCCACGCGATGGTCCGCGGCCCCATGCTGCCGGGCATCGTCTCCCTGTGGGAGCCCCAGGACGGGCCCGCCCGCGGCATCCCCTACATCGTCTTCGCCGGCAACGTGGGCGCGGATTCCTCCCTGACGGACGTCGCCGTCAAACTCTCGGCAACCGATTAAGGAGAGCCAACAGTGAGCTCCAACTACAGCATCGCCGTCCTCGGCCTCGGCGCCATGGGCCTGCCCATGGCCACGCGCCTGGCCTCCGGCCTGACCGTCCACGGCTTCGACATCGCCGCCGAGCGCATCGCGCTGGCCGCGGATGCCGGCATCGAGACGTTCAAGTCCGCCGCGGAGGCAGTCGACGGCGTCGACGCCGTGCTGCTGGCCGTGCGCAACGGCGAACAGCTCACCGACGTCCTCTTCGGCGACGCCGGGATCGCCCCCTCGCTCAAGGACGGCGCCGTGGTCATCATGACCAGTACCGTCGGCGTCGCGGCCGTCACGGGGGTCGCGGACCGCCTGCGCTCATCCGGCGTCGAACTCGTCGACGCCCCGCTCTCCGGCGGACCGGTCCGCGTCGGCGAGGGCGACCTGCTGATCGTCGTGGGCGCCACCCCCGCCGCCCGCGCGAAGGCCGCCCCGGCGCTGGACCTGCTGGCCTCCACGCTGACCGTGGTGGGCGACAAGCCCGGCGACGGCCAGACGCTGAAGACCGTGAACCAGCTGCTCTGCGGCATCCACATCGCCGCCGCCGGCGAGGCGCTCGCCCTCGCCGACGCCCTCGGCCTGGACCCGGCCGGAACGCTCGAGGCGCTGCAGTCCGGCGCGGCGGCGTCGTTCATGCTGGGCAACCGCGGCCCGCGCTCGCTGCAGGCGTACGACGGCGCCGGCGCCGAGGTGCTCAGCCGCCTGGACATCTTCGTCAAGGACATGGGCATCGTCACCACGGCCGCCCGCGAGGTGGGCCTGCCGACGCCGGTGGCCGCCGCCGCCGAACAGCTCTACCTGCAGGGCCAGGCCCTGGGCCTGGGCGCCGCCGACGATTCCGCCGTCATTCGCGTGGTCGCCCCGCGGCGCCGCAACTAGCCGCGACGAGCCGTATCTAGCCCCGGGCCTTCCGGGCGCGCCGCACCAGGTACACCGCGAGCAGCACGCAGCACGCGTAGGTCCCCGCGACCACCATCCAGCCGGCCGCGAACCCGCCGGTCCCGGCGATGGACGCTCCCATCAGCAGCGGGCCGATCGCGAATCCCGCGAAGAGGCCGGCCGTCACGATGCCGGCCGCGGATCCCATGGAGGCGGCCGGGATGTTCCGCAGCAGAGCGGCCATGATGACCACGCTGACCCCCAGCGCGGAGATGCCGTGGAGCGCCACCGCGGTCCAGAGCAGGGCGGCGTGCCCGGTCGCGCCGGCCGCGAGGAACACCCCGGCGCCGGCGAGCGCGATCGAGCCGAGCGCCACGAGCAGCGCCCTGGCGGAGACGCCGCGGGACATGGCGCGGGCCCAGCCGACGCGCGCGACGACGCCGACCGCCCCGGCGGTCGCGGCCACGATCCCACCGAGGACCAGGCTGAAGCCCATCTCCCGCACCGCGAACAGCGGGAGGTAGATGTTGGTGGCCTGGACGCCGAGGCCGTTCAGGAACCCGAACGCGGCCAGCGCCCACACCAGGAACGGCTGCCGCGCGCGGGCGGCGCGCGCCGGCCCCGGGACCGGCGCAACGCTCGGAACCCCGGACGACGCCGGACCGGCCGGTTCCGGCGGCGCAAAGGGTTCCGGCGGCGCATACGGATCCAGCGGCCGCACCATCGCGAGCTGCCGCAGCGTCACGGCCAGCAGCGCCAGGGCGAGGACGGCGCCGGCGGCGGACGCCCCGCGCCAGCCGATCCACAGGGCCAGCGCGGGGAACGTCAGGCTGGCGGCGAGCTGGCTGGCCTGGACGCCGGACTGCTTGATCCCGGTCCAGCCGATGCGCTTGGCCGCGGGCACCCGCCGCAGCAGGATCCGGTTGGTCACGCCGTTGGGGAAGGACTGGGCCAGCCCGGCCAACGACGCCGCGATCAGCAACAGGAGGTAGCCGCCGGGGACGGCCGCGGCCGCCAGCGCCAGGGCGGCCAGCGCGTAGACCGCCACCATCAGGAAGCGGTCCGATTTCCCGTCGGAGAACCGGCCCAGCGCGGCGTTGCCGAGCGCGCCGGCCGCGAAGCACGCGGTCGCCAGGAACCCGAACTCCACCTCGCTGATGCCCAGGTCCCGGATGACGAGTTCGCTGGTGGCGCTCAGGCCGTACGTCAGCAGCGGGCCGATCCCCACGGCGCCGAGCAGCACCGCCAGCAGTCCCGGCCCGGCGGGCCGTCCCGCGGCAGTGTTTGCGCCCATTCCGCCAGCCTATGGGACGGAGGCGGGTCCGCCCGGTTGCCGGGGGCCGGAGCGCGAACGATACTGGGCGCAACGAAGGGGAAAGCCTCATGGGTTTCTACACCGACCGCGTTCTGCCACATCTGATGCATCGGGCCATGGCGTGGGAGGGGCTGGACCCGCTGCGCCGCCGGCTGTGTGCGGGGCTGGCGGGAGGCGTGGTCGAGCTGGGCTTCGGCTCCGGCGCCAACGTGCCGTTCTACCCGGCGGCAGTGGGCGGCGTCTGGGCCGTGGAACCCTCGGACACGGCCTGGCGCCTCGCGGCACCCGCCGTGGAGGCCTCCCCGGTCCGGGTGGTGCGCGGGGACCTGGACGGACAGCGCCTCCACGCCGCGGACGGCGTGTTCGACCACGCCTTGGTCAGCTGGACCCTGTGCACGATTCCGGACGCTTCGGTTGCGCTTTCCGAACTGCGGCGCGTGCTCCGGCCCGGCGGCTCGGTGCATTTCCTGGAACACGGGCTGGCCCCGGCGCCGGCCGTGCGCCGATGGCAGCACCGCCTCGAGCCGGTCCAGCGCACGGTGGCCGGCGGTTGCCACCTGACCCGCTCGCCGGCGGACCTGCTGCGCGGGGCCGGTTTCACGGTGCACGAGTGCGAGGCCTTCTACCATCCGGGCATTCCTCGGGTCGCCGGCTACTTCACGCTGGGTGTCGCGGTGTCCTGAGGCGCGGCGCGGATGTCCCCGCGCGCGTCCCGGCGGACGCCATCAGCCGCGCAATGGGCCACCGTCAGTCGGCGTAGTTCCCGCGGTCCCGGTCCGCCGGGACTAACGGGACCGTGTCACTCCCCCAAGATCGCCTCGCCCATCACCTTCGCACCGGCCTCGGTGAGGTGGACGCCGTCGTAGGACATGCCGGGGAGGAAGCGTCCGCCGTCGCGCAGTCCAGCGGCGGCGTCCGTCCACTCCCAGCCCCGGTCCCGCACGAACTCCTCGAGTAGCGCGTTGTAATCCGAGTGCGTGTAGGTCGGAGCCTCGAAGCCCGCGGCGCGATCGACCGGCGGCACCGCGGACACGAGGACCCGCTCCGGTCCGGCGACGGCCACCACTGCGGCGATGTTCGCGGCCGTCTGCTCGAACGGCACCCCGAGCGAGACGTCGTTGGTCCCGGCCAGGACCACCAGCACATCCGCATCCACCGGTTGGACGTTCGCGGCCATCATGGACGTCGGCGCGCCCCACACCGCCCAACCGCCGGCGAACCCCAGCCCGTCCGTGGCGGCGTGCCACACCCAGGAGTCGGAACCGATGTCGCCGTTGGCGAAGTCCGCGCTGCGCGCCTCGGTCAGCGAGTCCCCGACGGCGGCGAAAGTCACGGCCCCACCCTCCGGGGATAGCCCGCGCGGCGCCGGATCCTGGGGCCTCGTCTCGCCCCACACGAGTGCGCCGACGAGCAACAGCACGACGGCGATGCCTCCCGCCAGCCAACCGCGCCGGGCACGCCACGGCGATGAAGCATCCGGCCCCTTATTGGTCATGACTGCATTGTCCCAAAGAGTTCACGCGCTTCTCATCTACATCTCACCAACCGCCAGTAGCGTTGCCCCCAAGCCAGACTCCGAGCCGAAAGATGAGACAACGAATGCCTCCAAGAATTTCCGTCGTGGGAACCGGCTACCTGGGCGCGACGCACGCGGCCTGCATGGCCGAATTGGGTTTCGACGTCGTGGGACTGGATGTCGATCCCGTCAAGATCGCCCGGCTTTCCGAGGGCAAGCTTCCGTTCCACGAACCCGGCCTGCCGGAACTGCTGGTCAAGCACGTCGCATCCGGCAAACTGCGCTTCACCACCTCCTACGAGGAGGTCGGCGCGTGGGCGGACGTCCACTTCATCGGCGTCGGCACGCCGCAGCGCTCGGAGGACGGCGGCGCGGACCTGCGCTACGTGGACGCGGCCGTCACGAGCCTCGCCCGGCACATCACCAGGGACGCCCTCGTCGTGGGGAAGTCGACGGTTCCGGTCGGCACGGCCCGCCGGCTGAAGGATCTGCTGACCGAAAACGCGCAGCCGGGCGTGGACCTGGAACTCGCGTGGAACCCGGAGTTCCTGCGCGAGGGCTTCGCCGTCAAGGACACGCTGACCCCGGACCGCCTCGTGATTGGCGTCGAATCCGAGCGCGCGGAGGCGACGCTCCGCGAGGTCTACGCCTCGGCCCTGGGGCGGGACACCCCGCTGGTGGTCACCGACTTCGAGACCGCCGAGCTGGTCAAGGTGGCCGCCAACGCGTTCCTGGCCACGAAGATCTCTTTCATCAACGCCTTCTCGGAGATCACCGAGACGGTCGGCGGCGACATCCGCACGCTGGCGGACGCCATCGGCTACGACGAGCGCATCGGCCGCAAGTTCCTCAACGCGGGCGTCGGCTTCGGCGGCGGCTGCCTGCCCAAGGACATCCGGGCGCTGCAGGCGCGGACCAGCGAGCTGGGCCTGCACCGCACCATGGGCTTCCTGGACGACATCGACGACATCAACCTCCGCCGCCGCGGCCGCGTGGTCACGCTCGCCCACCAGATCCTGGACAACTCGGTGGCCAACAAGCGGATCGCCGTCCTCGGCGTGGCCTTCAAGCCGGACAGCGATGACGTCCGCGACTCCCCCGCGCTGGACATCGCCGGCCAGCTCTACAACCAGGGCGCGGACGTGGTGGTGTACGACCCGGAGGCGAACGCCAACGCGAAGCGCCGCTTCCCCCGCCTGCTCTATGTCGGCTCCACCCAGGCGGCGACTGAGGGTGCCGAGCTGGTCCTGCTTCTGACGGAGTGGAAGGAGTTCCGCGCATTGCAGCCGGACGATCTGGCTGGTGTGGCCGGAAGGCGAATCATCGACGGGCGCAACGTGCTGCCCCACGACGAGTGGGAAGACGCCGGCTGGACCGTGGCCGCGCTCGGCCGGAAGTTCCGCTAGCGGCGCCTCACCGGGGGCGTTTCACCGGGGCCGCAGGATCGCCTCGGCCAACGCCTCCCCCAACACCTTCGCCCCGGCCTCGGTCGGGTGGACGCCGTCGTAGGACATGCCGGGACGGAACCGTCCGCCGTCGCGCAGGCCGGCCGCGGCGTCGGTCCATTCCCAGCCGCGGTCGCGCACGAAGTCCTCGAGCCGCGCGTTGAAGTCCGCGTAGTCGTCGGGCGCCCCGGGTCCAGCGGTGCCGTCCAACCGGCAGAACGGCCGAGACGACCACCCGCTCCGGGCCGGCCGCGGCGACGATCGAGGCGATGTTGGCCGCGGTCTCCGCGAACGGCACCCCGCGGGCCACGTCGTTGGTACCGGCCAGCACCACCAGCACGTCGGCGTCCACGGGACGGACGTTCGCGGCCATCAGCGAGGTCGGCGCTCCCCAGCGCGCCCAGCCGCCGGCGAAGTCCAGGCCGGCGGCCTCCGCGTGCAGGATCCACGACTGCTCGCCGATCCGGCCGGCGGCGAAGTTCGGGCTGTCGGCCTCGGTCAGGGAATCCCCGACGGCGGCGAACGTGACGTTCTGCCCGGCGGGCGCCGGTCCGACCGCGCGCGTTCCGCCCCACACCACGACGGCGGCGGCGAGCACCAACACGGCAACGACGCCGGCCGCCATCCATCCCCGCCTGCCCGCCATCGCGCCTCCAGCCGTCCGTCTGCGTGGCCGCCATGCTACCGGACGGCGGAAATCCGGGTCAGCGCGCGGCCGCGTCCACCGCCTGCTCCACCATGGCGTCGCCGACGGACATGGTGCCGCCGAGGACAACGACCTTGCCCGGGTCCAGGCGCGCAAGCTCTGCCGCGACGGCCGCCGGGAGCGTCCCGCTGGCGGGGACGGTCAGGATGGGTCCGTCCACCGCGGGGCCCGCGGCCAGCGCGTCGATCCCGTTGCCGTTGGCCAAATACACGGCGGCGACGCCGGGCGCGAAGTGCGCCGCGCTGATCGCCGCCGCGGTCGCGTAGCGGTCGATTCCGGCGATGCGCTCCACCGAGAGCCGGGCCGGCGCTTCCGACGTGGGCGCGGCGGAGGTCGGCGCCGACGACGTCGGGGCGGAGGACGTCGGCGAGGCCGGCGCGGAGGTGCTCGTGGGGCAAGGCGCGGTCAGCCATCCGCCCCCGGAGTACACCTCGCAGGTGCTGTTGGCTTGCGCGGCTCCGGCCAGCGTCAGCGGGGCAACGGCGAGTAGTGCGAGGGCGGCGGCGATGCGGCGCATGATATCTCCTGCTTGGGGGTGGGGAAAGCGTGGCTTGGGGTGCCGATGTGTCTGCTGAGATCAAGGATAGGCCCGAAATCCCCGCGTAAACACGCCGCACGGGACGCAATCCCCGGCCACCCGTCCGCCCCACGCCCCGTCGCCGGGAAACCCCTAGTGGGAGCCAATAGCCCCTCGCGAAGAGTTTCCGGAACCATCCGGTCCCGTCCTAGAAGCCCCGCGCGCCCACCCAGCGCGGCCCGAACGCGGCGATCCGCACCGTCCGGGGCTCGTCGGCGCCCGTGTCGTCGAAGTCGAACACCAGCTCCTCCCCGGCGTCGGCCCCGACGGCGCGCTCCAGCGAGACCTCCAGGCGCGATTCGGCCAGGTGCTCCACCTTGCCGCGGCCCCACTCCACCACCGTGACGGACGTGGCCAGCGTGGACTCCAGGTCGATGTCGTCCAGTTCGGCGGCGGTCGCGAGCCGGTAGGCGTCCACGTGCACCAGCTCCGGCCCGTCGGCCAGCGAGGGGTGGATGCGCACCAGCACGAACGTCGGGGAGATGATCCCCGGGCGCACGCCCAGTCCCATCCCCAGCCCCTGCGTGAACGTCGTCTTCCCGGCCCCGAGCTCGCCGCTGAGCACCAGCAGGTCCCCCGCCCGCAGCGCCGCGCCGAGCCGTGCGGCCAGCGCTTGGGTGGATTCGGCGTCGACGGCCGCCAGTTCCGCCGTCCACACCGGGGCGTCGGCCGCGGGGACCTCACTCACCGGCCTGGCCCCAGCTGCCCTCGATGTAGTGCCGCGGCACGCGCGGGGAGACGCGGGTGACGATCTCGTAGTTGATGGTCCCCGCGGCCTCGGCCCAGTCCGTCGCGGACGGGCCGTCGCCTCCGAACAGCACGGCCTCGGTCCCGACCAGCGTGTCGGCGTCGGCGTCCGGGCCCAGGTCCACCACGAACTGGTCCATGGCCACCCGGCCGCTGGTCCGCGCGATGTGCCCCGAGATCGCCACGGGGGCGTCCACGGCGGAGCGTGGGACGCCGTCCGCGTAGCCGAGCGGGACCAGGGCCAGCACCCCGGCCGACGGCGTCCGGTACGTCAGCCCGTAGGAGACTCCCTGCCCGGCGGGCACGCGCTTGGCGTTGGCCACCCGGGCCATCAGCCGCATGGCCGGGCGCAGGTTCAGGTCCTCGGACGTCTGGTCGCGGAACGGGCTCAGCCCGTACATCCCCAGCCCAAGCCGCACCAGGTCGAAGTGCGCGTCGGGTCGGGACAGGATCGCGGGGGTGTTCGCGGCGTGCCGGACCTCGAGGTCGAACCCGGCGTTTTCGGCCAGCGCGACGGCGGAGCGGAACGCCTCGAGCTGCTCGTCTGTCTCGGGGCGGTCGGGCTCGTCCGCGACGGCCAGGTGCGTGAACACGCCGACGATGCGCAGCAGCCCGTCCTCCTGGTGGGCCATGGCGGCGTCGAGCAGGTCCTCCCACTTCTCCGGCGTGCAGCCGTTGCGGCCCAGGCCGGTGTCGATCTTGAGGTGGACGCGCGCGGGGCGCTCGGCGCTTTTGGCGGCCGCCGCGACGAGGTCCAGTTCCCACCCGGAGACGCCGAGGTCGATGTTGCGGGCGATGGCCGCGGCGAAGTCGGTGTCCGGCGTGTGCAGCCAGGCGAGTGCTGGCGCCTCGATGCCGGCGTCGCGGACGGCGAGCGCCTCGCTCACGTGGGCGAATCCGAGCCACGTGGCCCCGCCTTCGAGGGCGGCGCGGGCAACGGGCAGCGTACCGTGGCCGTAGGCGTCCGCCTTGAGCACGGCCATGACCCGGGCGGGTGCGGCGAGTTCGGCCACTTGGCGGACGTTGTGGCGGATCGCGGAGAGGTCGATCTCCGCGCGCTTTTCCCACCGCGGTGCGGCCTGTGGGTCGACGGGGAGTCCGACGTCGTTCGCTGGCTCGGTCTGTGAAGTCACCACACCATTCTTTCACCCGGCGCTAAGTCAAGCGGCCGCCATCCCGTGGGGATGGCGGCCGCCTCTAGCCGATGGTCGGCTGGTCCGTGGTCTAGTACGGCCAGTTGCCGGCGTCCGTGCTGGAGTACGGCCAGTTTCCGGCGGCGGTCGCGTCGGTGCTGTCGGCAACGACAGCTCCACCGATGGCCAGAGTCGCTGCTGCGGTGATGGCCAGCGCTGCGGCCGCCTTCATCATGTACTTCTTCATGGTTCCCCCTGGGCAAACGGTGTTGGTGGTCCGGGCCAATGTGGTGCGGGGTCCCGCCCGGAAGGATGCCCCGATGTGAGTATGGCACCTGTTGCCAATGATGCGGAAGTGGAACGAGGAAATAATACTGCGCGCTTTGACGCGGGTGGCTCGTGGGGTGGAGGAAGCCGGTGCCGCATACTTGTCAGTATGCTCCCGCACGCGTCCACACCCGACCTCCACGGCTACGAATCCGCCGTGCGCCGGGCAAAAGCCGCCGGGAACCGGTCGGTAACCCTCCAGTTCGCCCGCGGGGGCGTCGCGGCCGCTCGCAAGGCTGACAACGAGCGCGCGCTGTGGCAATTCACGTTCGAGGTCGCGGATGCCCATTTGGCGATGGACGCCTATGCCGAACTCCGTGAGGTGGCGGATGGGATGCTTTCCCTCCCCGCAGCCCGTCAGGATGCCGTGCTCCAGGTTCGCAGTCTGATATTGCGTTCGATCGCCGAACGGTGCCTCGGCCAGGAATCGGTGGCCATCGCCACGGCCGACGAGGCGCTGGCGCTGACCGGCGCGCTGCCGGGCCACGACGCGCTCCGCGCCGAGGTGCTCCAGACCCTCATCGCCGGGCTCGTGGAGGCGGACCGGGCACACGAGGCCTGGCGGCACCACATGGACTTGGCCTGCCTTCTGGAATCCATGGACAACCAGTCCGCCGGCAAGGGCTTCTGGACCCTGGGCAACGTGGCCTTCATGGTGGGAAGCGCCCAGGACGGGCTCAGCTACCACGCGCAGGCCGCGGAACTCTTGTCCCCTGCCAACGACATTCCCCTGTGGGCGAGATTCAACAAGGCGTCCGCCGACCTCCAGCTACGCGCCGGAATCGCCATCGAACAGACGCGCGACTGCATCGAGAGGGCCAGCCTGGCCCACGAGGTCATGGATGCGACGGAAGTGGACCGCGTGGGGCTGGCGGTCACGAATGCCCGCTGGAACGTCGCCCGGGAGCGCCCCGAGGAGGCGGACCGGATCCTAGCGGACGCGCTGTCGGGGTTGGCGGACCCGAACGCCGCGCACTTGGTTCCCGCTTACCACCTGTGGGCCGAGGTCCTCGACACCGTAAGGCCCGACGGCGCCCCGGCGAAACGTGCCACGGCGAACCGTATCCAGCGGCTCACCGGATAGTTTGGACGAACCCCGCCACCTGAGGAAAGCGAGATCCAAATGCATGCACCACGGCCGGGCCGGGCAGACCGGTGAGGGGCTCCTGGCTGCGGATCCGCGACGCCCTCCGGCACGAGTTGTGGCCCCTGCCACTGTTTGCCGTGGCCGTCGGGATCGTTGCGGGCGTCCTCCTGCCGTGGTTGGACGGCAGGCTGGGCGATCCCGCGGAACCGTGGGCGACGCTCACCGTCGGCGGAGGCGCGGACGCCGCCCGAAGCCTCCTGACCACGATCGCCAGCAGCATCATGACCGTCACGTCGCTGACCTTCTCCCTGACGGTGGTCACGCTCCAGCTGGCCAGCAGCCAGTACACGCCCCGCATGCTCCGGACGTTCTCCTCGGACCGCGTGGTCCACTGGACGCTGGCCGCTTTCCTCGGCACGTTCACGTACTCCATCGTGGTCCTGCGCACCGTGCGGTCCCGGGACACCGGCGACGAATTCGTCCCGCACCTCGCCGTGACCTTCGCCTTCGTCCTGGGGCTCGGCAGCATCGCCGCGCTGGTGCTGTTCCTGGCGCACCTCGCCCGCGAGATCCGCGCGGAAAACATCCTCGACCAGCTCCGGAAAAACGGCATCGCCGGCATCGAACGGCACTACCCGCCGGCCGGGTCCGGCGCCACGCGGGAGCTGCCGGACCGGCCCCGGGTCCTCATCCGCTCCCACGGCAGCGGCTTCCTCACCTCGGTCGAGCTGGCCGAGGTCGCTGAGGTGGGAACCAGCCTCGGCCGGACCATCCACTTCGTGGCCCAGCCCGGCGACTACGTGCTGGAGGGAACCACCCTCGCGATCGCCGACGGGCCCGCACTCCCCGAAGACGAGACGGCCCGGCTCGCATCCCGGGTCAACGACTCGGTTAAGCTCGGCCCGGAACGAACGCAGCTGATGGACACCTCCTTCGCGCTCACCCAGCTGGCGGACGTCGCCGCACGCGCCCTGTCTCCCGGCACCAACGACCCCACCACGGCGATCCACGCCATCCACCACGGCTCCGCCGTCCTGGTCAGGGCGCTGCGCCGCGACTGCGGCCCCATCTCCCGAATCGACGCCGAGTCCGGCACCGGCGCCACCCTGCCGCTCCCGGACTTCGCCGAACTCCTGGACAAGACCTTCACCCCGGTGCGCACCTACGGACAGCAGGACCCGGAGGTCGCCCGCGCGCTGGCAGCGGCCGTCGGCGGCATCGCGGCCAACGACGCCGCCCACCGGCACGGCGCCACGCTCCTGGAATTCCTCCGCAACCTCCAGGGCTCCGTCGACGCGGCATCGCTCACCGAACACGACCGGGCCAACGCGTTGGAAAGCATCGCACGGGCCCGCTCCCTCTGCACCGACGCGTAAAGGCTGACCGACCCCCCTCGGGCCCCGTGGCAGAATCGTGGCGGGGCCGCCGCCCGGCTCCCCACGTCAACGCGGAACAGGAAGGCATTGTGCAGCGACCCCCGGAGCACCGGCCGGAGACGCAGTCCCACGCCGTCGAAATCGAATCGCGCTCCATTTGGGCCGCGGTCCTGACGGGCGCGGCCGCCATGGTCGTGGGACTGATCGCCTTCAGCGGCTACCGGCCGCCGCTGGCCGGCGACGGGTCCGTCGCCAGCCACGCGTCCGTGGTCTGCGGCGCCGCGGCGGGACTCTCCTTCGTCGCCGGATACGTCCAGAACGTCCGCACCGTGCACCTGTGGCTGGGCGCCCGGCCCGTGGCGCGGCAGATGCTGGACGTCGCGGCCCTCCTGGTGGTCCACGCCTCGATCGCCGTGATGACCTCGCTCGTGCTGTTCCGGCTTTTCCAGCAGGCGTTCTTCGGCCTCACGGTGGACACGGTCGCGGGCTCCACGATGCTGGCCGTCTCCGCGGGTGTGGCCGGCTACTTCGCCTACACCTCGGGCGCGCGGATCACCGCGGCCACCCTGTCGGTCCTCCTCGCCGTGTTCATGGCCTCCGGCATGCTGATCAGCATGCTCCTCGCCGAGAACCCGCTCTGGTGGCACAGCATGTTCAGCGAGCTCGGCACCGGCCAGGCGGGCGTGACCTCCTTCTGGACCTTCAACACCACCATCACCACCTCCGGCGTCATCCTCACGACCCTGTCCTCCTTCATCACCCGCGACCTGCGCCGGTGGACCGAGCTGCTCGACGTCCGCGACGAACGCAACGGCCGGCCGCGGCGCCGGTTCCTGCGCCCCCGGCCCAACGTGGTCCGCGCCTGCCTCGTCGCCAGCGGCGCGTGCATGGCCGGGATCGGGCTCTTCCCCGTCAACACGTTCGAGCCGATCCACACCGGCTTCGTCCGCGTGCTGGCGCTCATCCTGGTGGTCCTCCTGCTCGGGGTTCCACTCTGGCTCCCCGGCTTCCCGGGCGCGTTCTACCTGCTGAGCGTCATCGCCGTGGCCGCCCTCGCCGGCGCCGCCGTGCTCTGGCACCCGCTGCGCTACTACAACCTCACCGCGCTCGAGCTCGGCGCGGCCGGCATCGTCTTCGCCTGGCTGGTGGTCTTCATCCGGAACACGTCCGCGGTCGTCGAGGCCGCCGGCATGGAACATGCGGTGCCCGGCGACGTGGCCGGTGATCTGCCCGCACCTGAATTCCAGTGACCCCAAACACATGCGTTTCACGATTCTGGTCTAGACTCGAATCACTTAAGGCTCATTGCCCACGCAGGCATTGAAACCGTCTTTTCCGGGGGGGAATTCCATGGATCACCAGGGGTTGGCAGGCGCTCAGGCCGGCGGCACGAAACGTGCTGGGAGGCACTTCGATGGGCATTGCTGAACTGGCCCCGCCAGCAGATGGCCGCGGGAGCGAAACCGTGAAGAACAACGAAACCGTCAATCCACACAACGCGGTCCCCGCACCGCCGCGCGGTGCCGCGGACTGGGCCTCGAAATGCGCAAGCCTGTGGAAACACCCGCAGAACGTCCTCGAGGTGGCCTTCGTGCCCGGCTGCGCCCTGAACTCCGCCCTGCTCCAGCAGGTGGCCCAGGGCGCGGCGACCCTGTTCGAGCACGCGCCCGTTCACGTCCTGGTGGACATCTCCTCGCTGACGCGCGTCGATCCGCTCGCAGCCGAGGCCTTCCGGACCTTCGATTCCCTCGGCCGCGTGGCGATCCTCGGCTTCGGCCCGGCGGACCGCGTGCTGGCGCGTTTCTTCATGACGGCGACGTCGGAGAGCGCCACCGCAGAGATGCGGTACGTCGAGGAGCGCGCGGCCGCGTTCGAGTACCTCGGCGGTCATGGCTGACATTGCCCTGCCCCCGGAGGCCGACTCCCGGATCGAACGGATCGTCGCGGCCATCCTCGGCATCGCCGACGGCAAGTTCGAGACGGGCATGGAGCCCAGCGGCCGGCGGGACGAGATCGACGCCATCATCGTGGGCATCAACTCCATGGCCGCGGAGATCGCGCGCATCTACCGGGACCTGGACCAGCGCGTCGCCGAGCGCACCACGCTGCTGGAGGAGGCGCGGGACAAGATGCAGGTCCTCGCGTTCTCCGATCCCCTCACCGGCCTCGCCAACCGCTCCGCGCTGCTGCGCCAGCTGGAGCACGCCATGGACCGGCACCGCCGCGGCGAGCCCGCCCCGGTACTGATGCTGCTGGACCTTGACGCGTTCAAGGACATCAACGACACCCACGGCCACTCCACGGGAGACGACGTGCTCTGCCTCGTCGCGGACCGCCTCCGCTCCGGCATGCGCGACGGCGACCTGATCGCCCGGCTCGGCGGCGACGAGTTCGCCGTCCTCCTCCCCCAAGGGGCCCCGCGCCCGCTGGAGCTGGGCCGCCGGCTCATCGCGCTGATCAACGCGGAGACCACCATCTCCGGCGTCCCCGTCTCCCCCGGCGCCAGCATGGGTATCGCGGAGGCCACCACGGCACACGACGCCGACATGCTGCTGCAGGAGGCGGACACGGCCATGTACGTGGCCAAGCAGCTCACCCGGGACAAGGTCCGGGAGTTCGAGCCGTTCATGCTCTACGAGCGCCAGCAGCGCGCGGTCCTGCTCACGGACCTCCGCGGCGCGCTGGGCACCGAGCAGATCTACCCGGTGTACCAGCCGATCGTGGACATCCCCACGGGCGCGTGGATCGGCGCGGAGGCGCTGGTCCGCTGGCGGCACCCCGAGCGCGGGGTGGTCATGCCCGGGCAGTTCCTGGAGCTGGCGGAGGAGGGCCGCCTCCTGCCGCGCCTGACCACGCAGATCCTCGAGGCCGCCCTGGGGGACCTCTCCGCGTGGCGCGAGGGCGGGCTCGTCGACGAGTCGTTCACGGTCCACATCAACGTCACCCCGGCCGAGCTGCACATGCTGGACTTCCCGGACCTGATCCGGGCCGCCCTGCGCCGCCACCGGATGCCCGCCGCGTGCCTGGGCATCGAGATCACCGAGCACAACATGCTCTCCGGGGACTCGCTGGACCGCTACTCCCTGCTGGCGCTCTCCCGCATGGGCGTGCACACCAACATCGACGACTTCGGCACCGGGTACTCCTCCATCAGCTACCTGAACAAGCTCCCGGTCGACGGCGTGAAGCTGGACCGCTCGATCATCGAGGGCATCCCGGCGGACGCCCGGCAGGTGGCCCTCGTGAATGCCGTGTCCGGGCTCATCACCGCGTGCGGGCTGGAGTGCATCGTGGAGGGCGTCGAGACCGCCGAGCAGCACGAGGCGCTGCTGCGCATGGGCTTCGCGAGCGCCCAGGGGTACTACTACTGCCGCCCCGTGCCGGCGACCGACCTCGAGCCCGCGCTCAAGGGACACCAGCGCCCGACGGCGTAGCGCGCCTCAGGCGGCGTCGTCGCCGTCGGGCTCCGCGGGCAGCGTGAACGCGAACACCGTCCCGTGCCCGTCGCCCCGGCGGGCGGAGATCGTGCCGCCGTGCGCCTCCACGATCCGCCGGCAGATCGCCAGGCCCAGTCCGTTGCCCTCGGCGCGGGACCAGCCGTTGGACGCGCGGCGGAACTCGGTGAAGATGTCCCCCAGCTCGGCCTCCGGGATGCCGATGCCGTTGTCGGCGACCTCGACGACCACCCACGCGCCGTCGTCGTCCGGGCGCGAGGACACGGTGATGCGCAGCGGGCGCCGGGCGTCGGCGTACTTCACGGCGTTGCCCAGCAAGTTCGCGAGCACCTGCTCCATCCGCTTCCGGTCCGCGTACACCAGGTCCTCCGCGGTGATGTCCAGCTCCACGGTTCCCGAGCCGCGCCGCTCGGCGAGCGCCACGAGCGGTTCCCCGACCGCGTAGGCCAGCGCCCCGACGTCGATCACCGTGGGGTCCTGCTGGCCGTCCTTGGCGGAACTGTAGGCGAGCAGGTCCTTGATCAGCCGGTTCATCTTGGTGCTGGCGCTCTGCATGCTGGCCACGGCCCGCGTGCGCGCGGACTCGTTGCCGCCCTCCTCCTCCAGGAGCTCCAGCCAGCCATCGAAGACGGTCAGCGGCGTCTTGAGGTCGTGGGCAACCACGGACGCGAAGCGGTTCAGCTGTTCGCGCTGGCGGTTGTCGTCGGTGACGTCGCGGACCACGGCCACCGCGCCGGGGCGGTCCCCGCGGGGCAGCTCCAGGGGGAACGCGTCCACGCGCAGGCGGCGCAGGTCCCGTCCCCCCAGGTGCAGGGAGACCTCGTAGCCCAGCACGGTCTCCCCGCGCAGGGCGCGCGCCATGGGAAACTGCTCGCGGGTAAGCCGCTCCCCGGTGGCGGCGTAGACCTGCGCGTACCCGGATCCGTCGTCCGGGTCGGTGTCGAGGGCCGCCAGCATCTTCCGGGCCACGTCGTTCTGCAGCATGTATTCGCCGGATTCGTCCGCGACGAGGATCCCCTCGCTCATGCCGGAGAGGACCACGTCCCGCAGCTGCGCGGACTGCTGCGCCTCCTCCCCCGCGCGCTGGAGTTCGGCGAGCAGGCGCGTGGTCTCGTCGCGGTGGAGCGCCAGGAGGGCGGTGACCACAAAGGATGCGAAGGCGTAGAGCTGCGCCACGTAGGCGGCGGTGGCGGGCGCCAGGCCGCTGAACGGCCCGCCGCCGAAGAGGGTGACGGTCAGGAGCAGGCCGCCGACCGTGAAGGCATGCGCGTACGCCCACGGGCTCCGGAAGCGCATGGCGGCCCAGAAGCCGAACGGGAGGGTGATGAAGAACAGCGGGAGCCCAGCGTTGAGCACGTACCCCACCAGGCAGGCCACGGCGGTGGAAAGGGTCAGCGCCAGTGCCTCCAGGACGCGCGAGGACCGGGAGCGGACCGGCGCGTGCCATTGCAGGAAGTCGCGCCGCGCGTCCGCGGGCGTGCCCTCGGTCGCGGGCAGGAAGCTCCCCGGGGCCAGCAGCAGGCCGAAGCTGACCAGCATGGACATCCCGATGCCGTTGCGGATCAGCCATGCGGAGAACGCGACCAGCGGGTCGGCCCCGCCGACCAGCACGAGGGCGGCCGTCACCATCCCGGCGCCGACGGCCGCGGCGGCCACGGAGGCGGACAGGGTGACGAAGAACGAGCGGACGCCGGTGTCCCGGCCGGCCTGGACCCGCGTCATGAGCAGGTGGACGACGGCGGCCTGCACGGCGAGCGCCAGGCCGAACAGCGCGGCCCGCTGCGGCGGCAGGCCGGTCAGGTAGTTGAGGCTCCCGGAGACGGCGGCGATGCCGGCGAGGGCCCAGTAGCGGCCGGCCCGGCCACGGGCCGCCCAGAGGTACCAGAGGGCGCCGATCCCGGCGGCGGGCCAGATGAGGGCGAACCCGGTGCCCTCCAGCGTGGTGGAGCGCCCCAGCATGGCGCTGGCGGCGAGCGCCACGGCGAAGCCGAGGTGCCGCCAGACCGCCCCCGTTCCCCCCGTGGTGCTCATCACTTAGTGAACATTACCCGCCCGCGCTCGGCCGCGACCCGTTGAACTCCACATAGGCGGCGACATCGTCGTTGGAGAGCGCCTCCCCGAGGTCGTTGATCGCGGCGATGTCCGGCAGGACGATCGACTGGCCGTCGGCGGAGCGGCCGACCCCCTCGGTGGGGAGGGCGAAGAAGTGCACGTCGTCCCTGCGCAGGTTGGAACCGACCACTCATGCAAGTCCCGCGATCCTTCTTCCAACCGGTGAAGCTTACCGTCGCCGAAAAAGGCGCCTTTTAGGCCTCGCCGGCATGCGTCACGGCAGCGGCAGCGATGAGATCCGCTCGGCTCCGTGGTTCCCCGCCGGGGTCTCCGGTTGCCAAAAAAGCCCCCAATATTCCAGTTAGCCGGTCGCCGCTTCCGGCGGTCGCTAGTTCCGGTCGCCCGGCGTTGAAAACCACCGTGTACCCATCGGGGGAAGCACATACGGTCGCCGGCCCCTTGAGCAACACCACGGAGCCGTAGCCGACGGCCGCCCATCGGGCCCAGCGGACGGGGTCCCTTTCGATGCCGGAACGGTCGACCCGCATTCCCACCCGGGACAGCAGGTCCTGCAACTCTCCCGCGTGCGGCGTCAGGACCAGTTTTCCGTGTCCGTCCTGTGGTTCAAGCCCGGCCAACGCGCTGGCGTCCACGACGCACGGCAAACCGGCACGGATGGCGGCCCGGGCTGCCTCAAGCTGTACCTTGTCGTCCCCAATGCCCGGACCGACGGCCCACGCCTGGACGTGGGCGCCGGCGTCGTCCGACGGCACGGCCTCGGGCACGGCCTGCGTCAGGAACGGTCGAACAGTGTCGGGCGCCACGGTGCGCAGCATGCCCAGGCCGGCGTTCACGGCCGCCGTCGCCGACAGCACCGCCGCGCCGGGATACTGGGCTGACCCGGCGACGAGGCCCAGCACGCCGCGGGTGTACTTGTGGTCCCCCGGACGCGGGCGCGGTTGAAGCCGTTCGGCGTCCGCGGACTCGATGACGTGAAGGTCGGGGTCGCCCAGATGTTGTCCCAGTCCGATGTCGACGACCTCGATTCGGCCGGCTAGCAGGTGCCCCCGGCCGACTGCGAGCCCGGTCTTGAGTGCGCCGAAGGTCACGGTGAGGTCGGCCTCGATCGCGGAGTCGGGTGCGTCGCCGGTGGTTGCGTCCACGCCGGAGGGAAGGTCGCAGGCCACGACGAGCACACCTTCGGGAATCTCCGGCAGTTCCACTGCGCCCTTCGCTCCGGTGCCGAGCACCGCGTCGATTACCAGGTCCACCCCGTCCAGCGCCTCGGCGGCGGCACGCCAGCGCCTGCTGTCGCCGCGCGACGCCTTTCCACCCTTGCGCCGTCCGTCGACGACCCGTCCGCCAGCCTTCACGAAGGCGGCCAGTCCCGCGTCGTGCGCTTTCCTGCCCAGAAGCACAGCGGTGCAGGCGACCCCCCGGCGAACCAGGATGGCCATGGCGAAGAGCGCGTCTCCCCCGTTGTTCCCCGTGCCCACGAGTGCGGCGGCGCGTGTGCCGTAGACACGTCCCCGCTCGCGCCGGAGCAGCTCCATGGTGTGCTGGGCCAGGCCGTAGGACGCACGGCGCATCAGTTCGGGGCCCATGCCGCGCTCAAGTAGCGGCTCTTCCGCGGCACGGATCTGCGTGCCGGTGTATGCGGGGATCATGTCTACTTCTCCGCGACGACCATGGCCGTGGCCAGGTCGCCATCGTGGCTGAGGGACAGGTGCCAATAGAGCACGCCCTTCTTCGTTGCGGCCTTGGCCACCGTGCCGTCCACCATCACGTGCGGGTCCCCCGCTGCGTCGACCACCACTTGGCAGTGCTGCCAGTTCATTCCCACGGGGGCGCCGAGGGCCTTGGCGACGGCTTCCTTGGCGGCGAACCGGGCGGCCAAAGAGCGTGTGTTCAGTTCCCGTTCGGCCGGGACGAACAGCCGTTCGCGGAGGGCAGGCGTGCGTTCGAGCTGCGCCTTGAAACGGGAAACCTGGACTACGTCCACACCAATGCCGACGATCATGAAGCGAGTCTATCCGTCGGCGCGGACTAGCCCGAACGGGTCTACACCGGCGGCCGGCGCTCGGCCCACGGCAGCAGTTCCTCGATGGCCGCACCGATGCGGAAAACCGTGTTCTCGGCGAAGGGGTGGCCGACCACCTGCGCGCCGGTGGGGACGCCGTTCGGGGCCAGGCCGCTGGGTACCGCCAGGACGGGGCAGCGGTTAGCGACGTTGAACGGGCTTGTCAGGTGCGCCTCCCAGTAGTGCCCCAGGTGCCTGCCGCCGGCGTCGATCCCGTCCAGGTAGTCGCCGTCCGCGTCGCGCCAGGCCACCGCCGACGTCGGGCAGAGCAACGCGTCGAACCCGTCCATCGCCGGCCAGCTCCGCCTGCAGCCTGGCGTCCATCGCCAGGCCCTCGGCCAGCGTGTGGCGTTCGGCCTCGGCGGCGGCGTCCGCGATGAAGCGCGCCGTGTAGGCGGCTGCGGGCGCATCGCTGTCCCCGGTCTCGGCAAGCATGGCGGGGGCCAGGATGTGGCCGAAGTGCGTGAAGATGGTTTCGCGGATCCGCTCCGTGGTCCACGGGAGGCCGATCTCCACCACCTCGGCTGCGGCACCCCTCAACGCCTCCGCGACGGCGCGGGTTTTGGCCTCCACTGCCGCGTCCACCGGATAGTCGCCGAGTGTGGTGCTGAGCGCGATCCGCACGCCGGCGACCGGTGCGTGCTCCAGATCGATGGGCGGCCCGGCCGGAATGGTGAAGTGGTCGGCCGCGTGCGGGCCGGACATCACGTTGGCGAGGAGTGCCGCGTCCGCGACGGTCCTCGCCATCGGCCCGTCCCCGCGGTACCAATCCGCCGAGAGCGGCGCGGCACCGGGGATCCGGCCGTAGGGGGCCTTATAGCCGACCGTCCCGGTGAACCCCGCCGGGATGCGCATGGAACCGGCGATGTCGCTCGCCGTCGCCAGCGGCGCCATCCCCGCGGCGAGCGCGGCGCCCGCTCCCCCGGAGGACCCGCCCGGCGAGCACTCCAGGTTCCACGGGTTCCGCGTCACGCCCCACATGGGGCTGTGCGTGACGGTGGCGCAACTGAACTCCGGCGACGCGGTGCGCACGTGGACGATCCCGCCCGCGGCGCGAATCCGCTCCACCACCGGATGGTCGCCGGGGGCGATCCGGCCGCGGTGCGCGCCGAGGCCCTGCTCCAGCGTGCGGCCGGCTAGCATGTGCTTCTCCTTCGTCGCCACCGGAGGCCCCAGCAGCGCACCCAGGGGCTCCCCGGCGTCGTCCGCCGACCGCGCGTAGCGCGCCTCGGCCAGCCGCGCGGAGGCGAGGGCGTCCAGATAGTGCAGTTCGCCCACGCTATGCACCGGCCGGCGCGGCGCCGGAGAGCGACGCCCCCTGGACGGCCAGCGCACCGCGGGGACGATCCGGTTCGCCGGTGACATCGTGGACCACCAGCACGATCTTGGACGCCCTGCTGGATTGGCCGCCTCCGTGGGCTTGTCCGCCGTCGGCCCCGGCTCCACACTGGTGCGCATGGACGCCGAACTGGCACGTGACCTGCTCACCGACGGATTCGAACGCGTGCGGGGAAACGTCGCCGCCGTCCTGGACGGACTGGACGGCGACGCCCTCCTGTACCGCCCGGACTCGGAGGCCAACTCCATCGCCTGGCTCGTTTGGCACCTGGCGCGCATCCAGGACGACCACGTCGCGGGGATCGCCGAGGTCCTCGCCGGCGCGCGGCCGCCCGAACGCGGATCCGGCCACACCCCGGGCGGCCAGGCCTGGCACGACGGCGGCTGGGCCGAACGCTTCGCCCTCCACTACGGCCCCGAGGCCACGGGCTACGGCCAGGATCCGGACGACGTGGCGCGGTTCGGCGTTGCCGATCCCGCCGTGCTCGGCGGATACCAGGCGGAGGCGCACCGGCGGACGCTGGACCTGCTCGGCGGCATGGACAGCGGCGCGTACACGAGCGTCGTCGACCGGCGCTGGGACCCTCCGGTCACCGCCGCGGTGCGCCTGATGAGCGTGCTGGACGACGCCACACAGCACATCGGCCAGGCCGCGTACGTACGCGGCCTGGCCGAACGGGCAAAACGCCGGGCGAAACCCCGGGCGCCCGTGACTACTCGACGGTGACGGACTTCGCGAGGTTGCGCGGCTGGTCGACGTCGAAGCCCTTGGCCGAGGCCAGCTCGCACGCGAACAGCTGCAGCGGCACCGTGGCCAGCAGCGGCATCAGCAGCGTCGGGGTCTGCGGGACCGGGAACACCCACTCCGCGTACTCGCCCACCGTGTCGTCGCCCTCCTCGGAAATCACCAGGGTCTTGGCGCCGCGGGCGCGGACCTCCTGGATATTGGAGACCACCTTGGAGTGCAGCGAGTGCCGCCCGCGCGGGGACGGGACCACCACGAACACCGGCTTGCCCTCGTCGATCAGCGCGATCGGACCGTGCTTCAGCTCCCCGGCCGCGAATCCCTCGGCGTGGATGTAGGCGATCTCCTTGAGCTTCAGCGCGCCCTCCATCGCCACCGGGAAGCCCACGTGGCGGCCCAGGAACAGCACCGAATCCGCCTCGGACATCGAGCGCGCCAGCTCCTTGACGTCCTCGGCCCGGTCCAGGATCTCCTGGATCTTCGCCGGGATGGCCTGCAGGTCCGCGAGGATGTCCTTGATCTGGCCGGTGAACAGGTTCCCGCGCAGCTGCGCCAGGTACAGGCCCAGCAGGTAGGTGGCGGTGATCTGGGCCAGGAACGCCTTGGTGGAGGCGACCGCGATCTCCGGACCGGCGTGCGTGTAGAGCACGGCGTCGGACTCCCGCGGGATGGTGGACCCGTTGGTGTTGCAGATGGAGAGCGTCTTGGCGCCCTGCTCCTTGGCGTAGCGCACGGCCATGAGCGTGTCCATGGTCTCGCCGGACTGGGAGATGGACACGATCAGCGTGCTGGCGTCCACGATCGGGTCGCGGTAGCGGAACTCGTGGGAGAGCTCCACCTCCACGGGGATGCGGCACCAGTGTTCGATCGCGTACTTCGCCACGGAGCCGGCGTACGCCGAGGTACCGCAGGCCAGGACGATGATCTTGCTGATGTTCTTCAGGTCCGCCGCGTCGATGCGCAGCTCGTCGAGCGTCAGCCGGCCCTGCGAATCCGAACGGCCCAGCAGGGTGTCCGCGACCGCGGCCGGCTGGTCGTGGATCTCCTTCTCCATGAAGGACGGGTATCCGCCCTTCTCCGCGGCGGCGGCGTCCCAGTCGACGTGGAACTCCTTGCCCTCGGCCGGGTTCCCGAAGAAGTCGGTGATGGTGTGGGACTCGGGGGTGATGGTGACGATCTGGTCCTGTCCCAGCTCCACGGCGCGGCGCGTGAAGTCGATGAAGCCGGAGACGTCCGAGCCCAGGAAGTTCTCGCCGTCGCCGAGTCCGACGACGAGCGGGGAGTTCCGGCGGGCGGCCACCACGACGCCGGGCTGGTCCTTGTGCACGGCGAGGAGCGTGAAAGCGCCCTCGAGCCGGCGCGAGGCCTCCTGCATGGTCAGCGTCAGGTCGCCCTTGCCGGTGCCGTGGTAGATCTCGCCCAGCAGAACCGCGGCGACCTCGGTGTCCGTCTCGGAGAGGAAGGTGTGGCCCTTGGCCTGCAGCTCCCGCTTGATCTCGGAGAAGTTCTCGATGATGCCGTTGTGGATCACGGCGAGGTTGCCGCCGTCGGCCAGGTGCGGGTGCGCGTTGCGGTCCGTCGGCCCGCCGTGCGTGGCCCAGCGGGTGTGCCCGATCCCGGTCATGGACTCCGGCAGCGGGTCCGTCTCGAGCAGCTCCACCAGGTTGGTCAGCTTGCCGGACTTCTTGCGCGACTCGACGCCGCCGTCCGTCAGTACCGCCACGCCGGCGGAGTCGTATCCACGGTATTCGAGGCGGCGCAGTCCCTCGAGGACCACGTCCAGGGCGCCATGGGTGCCGGAGGTTTTCGTTGCGAGGCCTACGTAGCCAACAATTCCACACATGCGCACCAGATTACCGTGTTTTAGGAATCAACCCGGACTGTTGGCAGAATGCGGTGGGTGAATGGTCAGCGAGTGCACGACGCCGGAGTCTCCCCGTACGTCGAACTGGAACGGCAGACGTGGGCCCGCCTCGCCGACGAGATCGAACAGCCCCTCGACGAGGCGGACCTCGAACGCCTGCGCGGGCTCGGCGAGCAGTTGGACCTCGAGGAGATCCGCGAGGTCTACCTCCCGCTGTCCCGGCTGCTGAACCTCTACGTGCAGGGCGCCTGGCAGATCCACCAGGCCACCACCACGTTCCTGGGCGAGGCCACGCAGCGCACGCCGTTCGTCATCGGCGTCGCCGGCTCCGTGGCCGTCGGCAAGTCGACCACCGCCCGCGTGCTGCAGGAGCTCCTGCGCCGCTGGCCGGACACCCCCAACGTGCAGTTGATCACCACCGACGGTTTCCTCTACCCGAACGAGTCCCTTCACCGCCGCGGGCTGATGCAGCGCAAGGGATTCCCGGAGTCCTACGACCGCCGCCGGCTCCTGCGGTTCGTCTCCGAGGTGAAGTCCGGAGCCGATGAGGTCCGCGCCCCTTGGTACTCCCACCTGACCTACGACATCGTGCCGGAAAAGGAGGTGGTGGTGAGCAGCCCCGACGTCCTGATCGTCGAGGGGCTGAACGTGCTGGCGCCGGCCCGCGTGCGCTCGGACGGGACCGCCGGCCTGGCCCTGAGCGACTTCTTCGACTTCTCCATCTACGTCGACGCCCGGACCAGCGACATCGAGGAGTGGTACGTCAACCGCTTCATGCGCCTGCGTGGTGGGGCGTTCGCGGACCCCGCCTCCTACTTCCACCGGTACGCCGCGCTCAGCGACATCGAGGCCCGCGAGACCGCACTGGGCATCTGGCGGAGCATCAACGAACCCAACCTGCGCGAGAACGTCCTGCCCACCCGCGGGCGCGCCCAACTGGTGCTGAGCAAGGACGCGGACCATTCGATCCGGCGGATGTTGCTCCGCAAGATCTGACCGCTGTACGCTACGGATCATGATCCAGGGATTCAAAGACTTCATCATGAAGGGCAATGTCGTTGACCTTGCCGTCGCAGTCGTCATGGCCGGCGCCTTCGGCGCGGTCGTCAACGCACTGGTTGAAAGCGTGCTCATGCCGCTGATCTCCGTGCTGGTCGGCACCCCGAACTTCGACAACTTCCTGGCCGTCGGCCCGGAGGGTGCCATCAAGATCGGCGTCCTGCTCACCGCAATCGTCAACTTCCTGCTCGTGGCCGCCGCCATCTACTTCGTCGTCGTCATGCCGATGAACAAGATGATCGAACGCCGCAACGCCCGCCTCGCCGCCGGCGAGGTCCCGGCGGAAGAGGAAGTCGACGCGCAGGTTCTCCTGCTCACCGAAATCCGCGATTCCCTCCGGAACCGCGCCTAGCCACGCAGCACCCCACCGCACCGACGAATGCGAAGAGGGACCCCGCCATCGGCGGGGTCCCTCTTCGCATTTCTCCGCCGCGCTATTCGGGCCGGAGGCCTGGGGTCGGGTCAGCCGCAGGTGTTCGGTGCTCCCTGGCTGTTCTCCGGGTTGGTCTCGCAATCCTCCTGGAGATCCTGGGGCCGCGGGTTCTTGTTCGAGGTGTTGCCCTGGGTCTCTTCCGTGGTGGTGGATCCCACGCCACCCTGGTTATTGCCCGGCCCCTCGAAGGTTGTGCAGGTGACGGTGCCTTGCGTCTTGGTGCAGTCGTCCGGCAGGGGCGCCGCGCCGGCCGAAGCCGCCGAGCCGCCGAGCAGTAGTCCGGTGATCGCGATCGTTGCGAGGAACTTGCCCATGATTTCGGTTCCTTTCTGCTGGGGAGCACCGTAAGGCGTCCCGTGGGGGTGCTTTCGAGCGGTCCGGCCGCAGCTACGCGAAAAACCGGATCGCACTGCAAAGGTAAACAAGACTGACGGGCATGTACATATGTGCCCGATTCTTTGTCATAAAGCGGTTATGGCGGTTCGCGGTTCCGTTCCGGATCCGGCCCGCTTACCTTCCCGGTTCCGGTATGGCGGGCAACCGCACGCGGAAGGTGCTGCCCCTGCCCGGGGTGCTGTCCACCTCGATCGTCCCGCCGTGGGCGTCGACCAGTTCCTTGCTGATCGCGAGCCCGAGTCCGGCCCCGGCGATCGCGGCCTGGCGGACCGAGGCGGTCCGGTAGAAACGCGTGAAGAGCCCGTCTACCTCCGCGGCCTCCATCCCGATGCCCGTGTCCGCGACCTCGAGCACCGCCTCGGCGTCGCGCCGGACGGCGGAGACCGTGACGGTACCGCCGGCCTTCGTGTACTTCAGCGCGTTGGAGAGGAGGTTGTCGACGATCTGCCCGATCCGGCACCGGTCCCCGTCGACCCACAGCGGGCCCCGGATGTCGCTGACCAGCTCGATTCCGGCCCGCCGGGCGCGTTCGGCCTGCGCCCGCACCCGCGCGCCGACGATCCCGGCCAGGTCCATCGGCATCGCGTCGACGGTCAACTGCCCCGTGGCCGCGTCCAGCAGGTCCGCCACCAGTCCCAGCAGCCGCTCGGCGTTGCGGCGGGCGACGCCCACGTAGCCTGCGACTTCCGGGGGGAGGCCCGGGGTGTCCTGCGCCAGTTCCAGGTAGCCGATGATCGAGGTCAACGGGGTGCGCAACTCGTGGTTCACGTGCGCGAGGAACTGGTCCTTGGCGGCCAGCGCGTCCATCAGGTCCGTGACCTCGTGGAACACCACCACCGCTCCCCGGTGCGCGCCGGCGTCGTCCACCATCCTCCGGGAGGACACCGCGAAGGCGCCTTGGCGCGGGCCCTCCCCGATCCACACCAGCTGCCCGGAGAACTCCTCGCCGAATACGGCGCGGCGGACAGGTCGATCGTCGCGCGCGAGCGGCGTAGCGCGGTCCGCCCCGAAGACCAGCAGTTGGCCCTCGTCGGGGTCCGGGTTGTCCGCGGGCATAGCGATCCGGTGGATGTCCTCCTGGCGGGCGTTCCTGAGGACGTCGTGTCCATCCTCGTCCACGACGACGAGGCCCACGTGTGCGGCGTTCAACACCTCGTCCAGCAGCAGGCTACGCCGCTCCGACTCCCGGAGCGCTCTGGCCAGCTGGCGTTCCGTGTCCGCGACGATCGCGGAAACCACGGACACGGACACGGTGAACGCCAGGATCATGATGGGAATCAGCAGTGCACGCAACAGGCGGTCGGCGCTGTCCCCCGCGTCCAAATCCCGGAACACGACGACGGCCGCGGGGACCGCGAAGGAGGCCAGCCGCACCCAGCCGGGCCGGAGATGCGTCCACGCCAGCCAGAAGAACGGCAGGCCCAACAGGATGGACAGCCCGGACAGGGAGTCATGCCCGGCGATCGCCAGCAGGCTGAGCCCCACGATGTCCGCCAGCGGGACCGCGAGCTGGAGCCTGTCCTCCGTGTCCCGCACGGGCAGCAGGAACGCGGCGGCCGTCGCCGCGGCGACCACGGCGACCCCGGCCCACAGCAACGGGTTGCCCAGCGTGGGGTTCGGGTGGACCAGCGCGATCAGCGCCAGGACCACGAGCGTGGCGACGGCCGCCGGTGTCTGGTTGAACACCAGCGCGGTGCGCGGATGGAGGTTCCCGGGCTCCCCGCGCAGGTTGATGAGATCCAGGATCCGGCGTGCGTCGGCCAGGAATGTCACGTGGGCGTCCCTCCCGGGTGTCGCAGGGGTGATTCCGAAAGCGGTGCGCCTCAGACCAGCGCGACGGCTTCCTGCACGACGGCGGCGAGGCGCCGGGCGATGGCTTCCGCGGTCGCCTGATCCGTGGCCTCCACCATGACGCGGACCACCGGCTCCGTTCCGGAGGGGCGGAGCAGGACGCGGCCGGCGTCGCCGAGTTCGGTCTCCGCGTCGCGGACGGCGTCGGCGATGGCGGGGTTCAGCTTGACCGCGGCGCGGTCCACGCCCTTGACGTTGATCAGCACCTGCGGCAGGACGGTCATCATGGACGCGAGTTCCTTGAGCGTCTTGCCCGTGGCCGCGACCCGGGCCGCCAGCTGCAGGCCGGTCAGGACGCCGTCGCCGGTGGTGGCGTGGTCGGCGAAGATCACGTGGCCGGACTGCTCGCCGCCGAGGTTCAGGCCGCCGGAGCGCATGGCCTCCAGGACGTAGCGGTCCCCCACCCCGGTCTCGCGGATCTCGATGCCGGCCTCGCCCATGGCGATCTTCAGGCCCAGGTTGCTCATCACGGTGGCCACGAGGGTGTTGTCCGTCAGCTTGCCCTGGTCCTTCAGCGCGGTGGCCATGACGGCCATGATCTGGTCGCCGTCGACAACCGTGCCCTCGTGGTCCACCGCGAGGCAGCGGTCCGCGTCGCCGTCGTGCGCGATCCCCAGGTCCGCCCCGTGCGCCAGGACCGCGGCCTGCAGGTTCCCCAGGTGCGTGGAGCCGTAGCCGTCGTTGATGTTGATGCCGTCCGGGTCCGCGCCGATGACCACGATCTCCGCGCCGGCGTCGGAAAAGACCTGGGGCGAGCAGCCGCTGGCGGCGCCGTGGGCGCAGTCCAGGACCACCTTGAGTCCGTCCAGGCGGTTGGGCAGCGTGCCCAGCAGGTGGACCACGTAGCGGTCCTCGGCGTCGGCGAAGCGCTGCACGCGGCCGACGTCCCCGGCGACCGGACGCAGCGGCTCGGTCTCCATGGCCGCCTCGATGGCGTCCTCGAGCGCGTCGTCAAGCTTATGCCCGCCGCGGGCCAGGAACTTGATGCCGTTGTCCGGGGCCGCGTTGTGCGAGGCGGAGATCATCACGCCGAAGTCGGCGTCCAGGTCCGCGACCAGGTAGGCGGCGGCAGGGGTCGGGAGCACGCCGGCGTCGAACACGTCGACGCCGGACGCGGCGAGCCCCGCCTCGATGGCCGCGGAAATGAAGTCCCCGCTGATCCGCGGATCCCGTGCCACGACGGCGACGGGCCGCTTGCCGGCGGGCACCTGATTGAAGCCCAGCACGACGGCCGCGGCCTCCGCCAGGCGCATGGCCAGTTGCGGTGTGATCAGAACATTCGCTTTTCCACGGACCCCGTCCGTGCCAAATAACCTAGCCATAGTCGCTCCATCATATGGCTAGGTCACCGGATTGCGGCGTTCCCCCTAGTCGGGGTGGCGCCGGCACTCCGGATCGACGACCACGGGCTCGCGTCCGCCGTCCCAAATGCACAGGCAGACCGTGGTCGTTTCGGCGGCCGGTGTCTTCCCCTCTTCTTCCTTGCGCATGGCATCCCCCTCGATGCTCCACGTGTTCCCCAACACGTCCCCAATGGATACACAAAAGATAAGCCCCGGGCGGCGTTTTGGACAGCCTTTCAGCCGGGCAGTTGCGCGGCGTTGTCCCGGGCGAAGTCGTAGTACTCGCGCAGGCGCAGCTTCGCGGCCGCGGACTCGTCCAGCAGCACGGTGGCGTCCGGGTGGAGCTGCAGCGCCGACGCCGGGCAATGCGCGCCGAGCGGGCCCTCCGCCATGGCCGCGACCGCGTCCGCCTTGCCCGCGCCGGTGGCCACCAGCAGGAGCCTGCGCGCGCGCAGGATGGTGCCGATGCCCTGGGTCAGGCAGTGGATCGGGACGGCGTCGGCGTCGCCGCCGAAGAAGCGCGCGTTGTCCCGGCGCGTCTGCGGTGCCAGCGTCTTCACGCGCGTGGAGCTGCCCAGGGAGGACCCGGGTTCGTTGAAGCCGATGTGACCGTTGGCGCCGATGCCCAGCAACTGGACGTCCACTCCCCCGGCGTCGGCGATCGCGGCCTCGTACGCCTCGCCCGCCGCGGACGGGTCCTCCGCGGCGCCGTTCGGGACGTGCACGCGGTCCGGGTCCAGCCCGATCCGCCGGGTCACCTCGCGGTCGATCACACTGCGGTAGCTCTGCGGGTGCGCCGGGTCCAGGCCCACGTACTCGTCGAGGGCGAACACGGTCGCCCCGGAGACGTCCAGGCCGTCCGCCACGAGGACCGCGAGCTCGCCGTACGTCGCCAACGGGCTGGAACCGGTGGCCACGCCGATGACCGGGGCGCCGCTGCCCGCGATGGCGGAGGCGAGGATCGCGGCGGCGCGGCGGCCGACGGCGGCGGCGTCCGGCAGGACGATGATCTCCACGCTCAGGACCCCACGGTGTCCGCGATGAGCCGGCGGATGCCGTCGAAGTGCCCGCCGACCAGCACGGTCGCGGCGGCCTTGTCCCCGGCGGCGACGGCCTCGTAGATCTCGCGGTGCAGGCGGGCGGTCTCCGCCAGCTCCGCGCCACTGCCGTCCATCTGCTCGTGCATCCGGCTGTAGGCGGACCAGAACACGGAGAGCAGGTTGGTGAGCATGCCGTTCTCGAGGGGCTCGAACAGGCTGCGGTGGAAGCGCTCGTCCGCCTCGGTGAGCATCTGCCCGGCCTCGGCGAGGCGCTCCATGTCCTCCACGGCGGTGCGGACGGCGGCCAGCGCATCCTCCGTCATGGCGTCCATGGCGGAGCCGATCAGGCCGGACTCCAGCGCCTGGCGCACGTCGACGAGTTCCACGGCTTCGTGCCCGCTGCTCCTGAGGGAAAGCCGGGCGTGGAACTCCAGGGCCGCGGCGAGCGCGTCCATGTTCTTGATGGCCACGAACATGCCGTAGCCGTGCCGCACGTCGACGATCCCCATGGCCTGGAGGACCTTCAGCGCCTCCCGCACGGTGTTCCGGCCGACTCCGAGGACCTCCACGAGTTCGTGTTCCGTGGGGAGCGGATCCCCCGGGGCCAGGCCGCGCTCGAGGATGAGCTCCGTGATGTCGTGTTGCAGCGCATGCATCCGCGCGGACGCGTTCGCCCGCACCCTGCGCGCCGGCGGCACCTGTGTCTCCATGTACTTTCCGTCCCTCCATCGACCGTTACGGATCTGTGGTTGACGTCACCGTGTGATGTCGCCTACATTCTAACCCGAGGCATAGGACATCCTACATCCGACAATGCCCGCATCGACAACCCTGAGGTGACACCAATGAAATCTCCCGCGATCATGAACCACACCAGCTCGCGCCGCAACTTCCTGCGGATCGCCGGCGCCATGGGCGCCGCCGGCGCTTTCGCCGCCACGCTTTCCGCCTGCGGCTCCACGGGCACCGCCGCCGGCGGCGCGTCCGGAAGCGCCACGGCCGGGACCAAGCCCATCGAGGCGGGCATGTCCTACGCCCTCTCCACCGGTTTCGACCCGATGACGTCCACCGGCGCCACGCCGATGGCCGCCAACATCCACACCTTCGAGGGGCTCACCGAGCTCCACCCGGCCACCCGGGAACGCTACCTGGCCCTGGCCGCGGCGGAGCCGACGCAGGTCGACGACACCACCTACGAGATCACGCTGCGCGACGGCGCCACCTTCCACAACGGCGACCCGGTCACCGCGGAGGACGTGGTGTTCTCCTTCGAGCGCGTCATGGACACGGAGAACGCGTCCCTGTTCGCGCAGTTCATCCCGTTCATCGACTCGGTGGAGGCCAAGGACGAGAAGACCGTCACATTCAAGCTCAAGTACCCGTTCGCGCTGTTCGCGGACCGCCTGAGCATCGTGAAGATCGTCCCGAAGAAGCTCGCCGCCGACCAGGCCGCGTTCGACGCCGCACCGGTGGGCTCCGGCCCGTACAAGCTGGTCTCCGCGGTCAAGGACGACAAGATCGTCTTCGAGAAGTTCGAGGAATACAACGGCCCGATGCCGGCGCTGGCCCCGGGCATGACCTGGTTCCTGCTCTCCGACGCCGCCGCCCGCGTCAGCGCGGTCGAGTCCGGCCGCGTCCAGGCGATCGAGGACGTTCCGTACCTCGACGTCGACCGCCTCGCCGGCTCGGTCGAGGTAGAGTCGGTGCAGTCCTTCGGGCTGCTCTTCCTGATGTTCAACTGCCAGGAGGCGCCGTTCGACGACAAGCGCGTCCGCCAGGCCCTGCACTACGCCCTGGACACCCAGGCCGTGATCGACCGCGCGCTGCTGGGCAACGCCACGGCCGCCACGTCCTTCGTCCACAAGGAGCACCCGAACTACCAGGAGGCCTCCACGGTCTACAGCCTGGACCTGGAGAAGGCCGAGGCGCTCCTGAAGGAGGCCGGCGTCGACTCCCTGAGCTTCGAGCTGCTCACCACGGACACCTCGTGGGTCAAGGACGTCGCCCCGGTCATGGTGGAGTCCTGGAACAAGCTCCCGGGCGTCAAGGTCACCCTGCAGAACCTGCAGTCCGGCGCGCTGTACGCGGACAACGTGGACACCGGCACGTTCAAGGTGGTCGCGGCCCCCGGAGATCCGTCCGTGTTCGGCAACGACCTGGACCTGCTGCTGTCCTGGTGGTACCGCGGCGACGTCTGGCCGAAGGACCGCTTCCGCTGGAACGATACGCCCGAGTACAAGACGGTCCAGACGAAGCTGGACGAGGCCGTCCGCGCCTCGGACCCGAAGGTCGCCACCGCGGCCTGGAACCAGATCCTGGACATCGTGGCCGAGGAGGCGGCGCTGTACCCGATCTTCCACCGCCAGCTGCCGACCGCCTGGAACCCGGACGAGCTGAACAACTTCCAGCCGCTGCCGACCACCGGCATCTCCTTCCTGGACGCCGGGCGCAAGTAGCGCCACCCGCCGCCGGCCGCCCCCGGGCGCGGCCGGCGGCCCCCGTCCCCCTCCAACCCATCCACCACGACGCCGCAAGGGAGCACCGCTGACGTGGCCAACATCCTAAGGCTGCTGGGCCGACGCCTGGCCGCCCTCCCGTTCATGATCCTGGGGATCACCCTCCTGGTCTTCCTGGTCCTCCAGTTCTCCCCCGGCGACCAGGCCACCACCGCCCTCGGCGAGGGCGCCAGCGAGACCGCCAAGGAGAACTACCGCGAGGAGCGCGGTCTCAACGACCCGCTGCCCATCCAATACCTGTCCTTCCTGGCCCGCCTGCTGGTCCTGGACCTCGGATCCACCACCCCTCCGGCGCAGCCGATCACCGGCATCGTCGCGGGCGCCTTCCCGCTAACGCTGCAGCTCACGTTCTGGGGCGTGTTCATCGCCGTCGCGCTGTCGCTGGTCCTCGGCGTGGCCGGCGCCCTCTACCGCGACCGCTGGCCGGACCAGCTGATCCGGGTCTTCTCCATCGCCGCCGTCGCGACGCCGTCGTTCTGGCTGGGCATCCTGCTCATCCAGTGGCTGGCCCTGGGCGTCCCGCTGTTCCCCTCCGGCGGGTTCGTCCCGTTCTCCGAGGACCCCGCCGGGTACTTCCGTTCGCTCGCCCTGCCCGCCCTGGCCCTTGCCATCCCCGTCTGCGCCTCGCTGATCCGCGTGGTGCGCACCTCGATGGTGGAGGAGATGGACAAGGACTACGTCCGCACCGCGATCGGCAACGGCGTCCCGCGCGCCGAGGCCATCCGCCGCAACGTGCTGCGCAACGCCCTGATCACCCCGGTGACCGTGCTGGGCCTGCGCATCGGCTACCTGCTCGGCGGCGCCGTCGTGATCGAAATGATCTTCTCGCTGCCCGGCATGGGCCAACTGATCCTCAACGGCATCACCAACAACGACGTCAACCTGGTCCAGGGCGTCACCCTGACCATCGCCATCACGTTCGTGCTGGTGAACATCGCCGTAGACCTCCTCTACCTGCTCATCAACCCACGAATCAGGACGGTGTGACCATGCGGTACGGACTCGCAGACCGCCTCAGCCGCCCGGGGCTCGCCCTCAAGACGCTCCCCCTCGGATCCAAGCTCGCCCTCGCGTTCCTGGCGCTGGTGGCCCTCGCCGCGCTCTTCGCGCCGGTGCTGGCCCCGCACAACCCCCTGGCCACGGGTATCCCCGCCCAGCCGCCGGGGGCCGAGCACCCGTTCGGCACCGACCGGCTGGGCCGGGACATCCTCTCCCGCGTGCTCTTCGGCGCACGCACCTCCCTGGTGATCGGGCTCGGCGCCGTGGCGCTGGCCATCGCCGTCGGGGCGCTGCTCGGCGCCATCGCCGCCACCAGCCGCAAGTGGGTGGACGAGGGCACCATGCGCGTCATGGACGTCATCATGGCCTTCCCCGGCATCGCGCTGGCCGCCGTGCTGCTGGCGACGCTGGGCAACACCGTCCCGGTCATCATCGTGGCGATCGCCATCATCTACATCCCGCAGCTGGCCCGCGTGGTCCGCGCCAACGTGCTGTCCCAATGGGGCGAGGACTACGTCCGCGCCGAGCGCGTGCTCGGGGCCGGCCGTTTCCACATCCTCGGACGGCACATCGTGCGCAACACCGCCGCCCCGGTGCTGGTCTTCGCGACCGTCATGGTGGCCGACGCCATCATCTTCGAGGCCTCGCTCTCCTTCCTGGGCGCGGGCGTCCAGGACCCTGAGCCCAGCTGGGGCAACGTGATCTCCTACGGCCGCACGCTGGTCCTGAACGGCGCCTGGTGGGCCACCACGTTCGCTGGCATCTGCATCCTGGCCACCGTCCTGGCGCTGAACGTGCTGGCCGAGGGCCTCACCGACGCCATGGTCAACCCCCGCCTGCGCAAGGTGAACCTGGTCGAGAAGGACAACACGGCCGAGGCCGTGCTGGCCTCCGAGCGCACGTCGATCGGCGGCGTCGGCACCGCCGTCGTCCCCGAGTCCGACGCCGCCCCCGCGGACGCCTCCGCCGTGGACGAAGACGGCGCCGACCCCGCCGACCCCGCCGACCCCACGACCCCGCCGCTGCTCGCCGCCCAGCTCCGGCTCCTGCGCGCCGTGGAGTCCACGCGGACGGACCGGCTCTCCAGCTCCTCCGGAGCCGAACCGATCCTCGAGGTCCGCGACCTGTCCATCCGCTTCCCGGACCGCTACGGCGACATGCCGATCGTGGACCGGGTCTCCTTCTCCGTCGGCGAGGGCGAGACGATGGGCCTGGTCGGCGAGTCCGGCTGCGGCAAGTCCATCACCTCGCTGGCCATCATGGGCCTGCTGGCGCCCAACGCCGTGGTCTCCGGCTCCATCCGCTTCGGCGGCCGCGAGCTGGTCCCGGCCGACAACCGGCCCGCGACCCGCGAGAAGCTCTACGCGGGGCTGCGCGGCCACCAGATCGCGATGGTCTACCAGGACGCGCTCAGCTCGCTGAACCCGTCCATGCTGATCAAGGACCAGATGGAGCAGCTGACCCGCCGCGGCGGCCGGATGGCCCCGGACGAGCTGCTGCGCCTGGTGAAGCTGGACCCGAAGCGGACGCTCAAGTCCTACCCGCACGAGCTCTCCGGCGGGCAGCGCCAGCGCGTGCTGATCGCCATGGCGCTCTCCCGCTCGCCCAAGCTGGTGGTGGCGGACGAGCCGACCACCGCCCTGGACGTGACGGTGCAGAAGCAGGTGGTGGACCTCCTCAACGAGCTCCGGCACAAGCTCGGTTTCGCGATGGTGTTCGTCAGCCACGACCTGGCCCTGGTGGCCTCGCTGGCCCACCGCGTCACGGTGATGTACGCCGGGCAGGTGGTGGAATCCGGTTCCACCGGCGCCCTGCTGGCCGATCCCCGCCACGAATACACCCGCGGCCTGCTGGGGGCCGTGCTCTCCATCGAATCCGGCGCCGAGCGCCTGCACCAGATCCCGGGCACCGTGCCCAGCCCGCGCGACTTCTCCGCCGGCGACCGGTTCGCCGTGCGCTCCCTGAACCCGGCCGCGGATCCGGACCGCGAGCTGGAGCTGGTCCGCGTCGGGGACACCGACCACCACTGGGCCACCACCGCCGAAGGAGGCAAGGCATGATCGCCACGACCAGGCACGACGACGCCGGCGCGACCGGCGCGGTGCGTCCCACCGGCGAGCCCGGCGAGCGCGGAACCCCCGGCGCGCCGGTTCCCGGGGACGTCCCGGTCATTGAGCTGCGCGGGCTGCACGTGCACCACCGCGCGCGCAGCGGAACCATCTTCCGCCCCACCATCATCCGGGCGGTCAATGGGATCGACTTCGCGGTCAGCCGAGGGGAGACGGTCGGGATCGTCGGTGAGTCCGGCTGCGGGAAGTCCACGCTGGCCTCCGTGCTGGTGGGGCTGCAGGAACCGACCCACGGCACCCGGCTGTTCAATGGGCGCAAGCTCACCGGCCGGGCCGCGGAGCGCAAGGAGTTCGGCCGCGCGGTCTCGATCGTGTTCCAGGATCCGGCGACGGCCCTGAACCCGCGCATGACGGTGCACGACATCCTGACGGACCCGCTGCTGGTCCACGGGATCGGCAACGCGGCCTCGCGCACGAAGAAGGTGTACGAGCTGCTCGAGCTCGTGGGCCTGCCGCGCTCCGCGGCGGAGGTCTCCCCCACGCAGATCTCCGGCGGGCAGCGCCAGCGCGTGGCGATCGCCCGGGCCCTGGCGCTGGACCCGGACATCATCGTGGCGGACGAGCCGACGTCGGCCCTCGACGTCTCCGTCCGCGCGCAGGTGCTGAACCTGCTCACCGACCTGAAGGCCCGCCTGAACCTGGGGATGGTCTTCATCTCCCACGACATCCAGACCGTCCGCTACGTCTCGGACCGGATCTGCGTCATGAACGACGGCGAGATTGTCGAACAGGGCGACGCCGCGCAGGTCTTCGACAACCCCACCAACGACTACACCCGCACCCTGCTGGGCGCGGCGCCGAGCCTGCTGGCCGCGCCCGCCAACCCGGCCACCGACACCACCACACCGGAGGACTCATGACCATCGCCACCGCACCCTTCCACGGGGTCATCCCGCCCGTCGTCACGCCGCGCAACGCGGACGGGGCGCTCGATCTGCCCGGCGTCGAGGCCGTCGTCGAACACCTCGTCTCCGGCGGCGTCCACGGGCTGTTCCCGCTGGGCTCCTCCGGAGAGACGCCGTATCTGACCAACGGCGAGCGCCGCGAGGTGCTGGCCGCCGTCGTGTCCGCCAACGCCGGGCGCGTGCCGCTGCTGGTCGGCGCCAACGACCAGACCACCGCCCGCACCGTGGAGGAGGCGAAGCTGGTGGCCGAGCGGGGCGCCGACGCCGTGGTCATCACCACCCCGTACTACGCGATCTTCGACCGCGCCGAAGTGGTGCGGCACTTCCGCGCCGTTCGCGCCGCCGTGGACCTTCCGGTCTTCGCCTACGACATCCCCGTGCGCACGCACTTCAAGCTGGATCCGGCGCTGCTGGCCGAGCTGGCCGCCGAGGGCACCATCGCCGGGGTGAAGGACTCCTCCGGGAACGACATCGCGTTCCGGCAGCTGCGCCTGCTGACGCAGGACATCGAGGGGTTCGCGCTGTTCAGCGGGCACGAGGTGGTGTGCGACGCGGCGATGCTGTCCGGCGCCACCGGCCTGGTGCCGGGCCTGGCGAACGTGGACCCGGCAGGCTACCGGCGGCTCTACGACGCGGCCGTCGCCGGCAACTGGGAAACCGCGCGCAAGGAACAGGACCGGCTCGCGGAGCTGTTCCGGATCGTCGATGTCCCGGACTCCGCACGGGTCTCCGGCGGCGCCGGCGGGCTCGGCGCGTTCAAGACCGCGCTGGTGCAGCTCGGCGTCTTCCCCTCCAACCGCATGAGCGAGCCGATGGAGTCGCTGAACGACGCCGAGGCGTCCGCCATCCGCGGGATCCTCGACACCGCGGGGCTGCTCTAGGCCATGGTTCCAACCCACGACGCGGCGATCGGCGTCGACCTCGGCGGCACGAAGACCGCCGCCGCGCTGGTCGGGGCGGACGGCGCGGTGCTTTGGCGGCTGTCCACGTCGACGCCCGCGCGGCAGGGTCCCGCCGCCATCCTGGACGCCGTGGCGTTCCTCGCCGAACGGCTGGCCGCCGAGGCCCGGAGCCGAAGCTTGGCCTTGGCCGGGTTGGGGCTGGGATCGGCCGGCGTGATCGATCCGGCGACGTGCCAGGTGGTGTCCGCGACCGACGTCCTGACCGGGTGGGCGGGGACGGACCTGCGCGCCGGGCTGCTGGAGCGGCTGGGGGGCGCAGGCGGCGCCGTCGGCCGCGTGGAGGCCGTGAACGACGTCCACGCACACGCCCTCGGCGAAGCGTGGCTCGGTGCCGCCCGCGGGACGTCGACCGCGCTGCTGGTGGCGTTCGGGACCGGGATCGGCGGTTCCTTCCTGGTGGACGGACGGCCGGTGTCCGGGGCGCGCAGCGTGGCCGGGCACTTCGGCCACGTGCCCTCGGCCGCGGCCGGCGGGCTGGTGTGCACGTGCGGGGCCATGGGCCATCTGGAGGCCATCGCGTCCGGTCCCGCGCTGCACCGGTTCTACCAGCGGCTCGGCGGTGATCCGCGGGCGGCGGACACGCGCGCCGTGTTCGAACGAGCCCGCGCCGGCGAGGCCCCCGCCGTCGGAGCGATCCGGCGTGCGGCCCGCGCGGCCGGCAGCGCGCTGGGCGGGTTCGCGAACAGCCTGGATCCGGAGGCGCTGGTGCTCTCCGGCGGGCTCGCCGACGCGGGTCCGCTCTGGTGGGACGCCGTGCGCGAGTCGTTCGCCGAGGAACTGGTGCCCGCGCTGCGCCACGTGGAACCCGTTCCGGCGCTGCTGGGCGGCGACGCCGCCACGATCGGCGCGGCGTCGCTGGTGCTGCGGCCGCCCGCGGCGTCCGTGCCGGCGGGACCGTCAGGCCAATCCGCCCAACCCGCCACGCCAGGGCAGTCCTCCCCCTCCGTCCAATTCCAAGGAGCGTCCCGTGTTGCTGACCGATGAGGCACTCGAAGCCCTGCGCCGAAAACTGATCGTCTCGGCGCAGGCCTACCCCGGCGAGCCGATGCGCGATCCCCGCACCATGGCGCAGGTCGCCGCGTCCGCCGTGATCGGCGGGGCCTCGGCCGTGCGGGTGCAGGGGTTGGCGGACATCCAGTCCGCGCGGTCCGCCGTGGAGGTGCCGGTGATCGGCCTGTTCAAGGACGGGCACGACGGCGTCTTCATCACCCCGACCATCCGGCACGCCCTCGCCGTCGCCCAGGCCGGCGCCCACGTGGTGGCCTTGGACGGCACGCGGCGCCCCCGGCCCGACGGCGAAACGCTCGCCGCGACGATCGCCGCCGTCCGTGGCGGGTCCTCCGCCCGGGTGATGGCCGACTGCGGTTCGTTGGCCGACGCGCTGGCGGCCGCCGAGGCCGGTGCCGACCTGATCGGCACCACGCTCGCCGGGTACACGGGCGAGCGGCCCAAGACCGACGGTCCGGACCTGGAGCTGATCGCCGAGCTGGCCGCCGCGGACCTCGGACGCCCCATCATCGCCGAGGGGCGCATCCACTCCCCCGCCCAGGCCCGGGCCGCTCTGGACGCCGGCGCGTTCGCGGTGGTGGTGGGGACGGCGATCACGCATCCGGCGACGCTGACCGGGTGGTTCGTGGACGCCCTGGAGGGTTAGCGGTGGGCGGTCCCTCGCGTCCCGGACGTCCCTCGCGTCCCGGGCGGGCGCCGTCCGCCGGTGCCGCCGTCGTGTCCACCGTGCTGGCCCGCCGCGGCGAGGGCGGCTACCAGCAGTACCGCATCCCCGCGCTGGCCGTCACCCCCGCCGGGACGCTCCTGGCCGCGTACGATGCCCGCCCCACACTCGACGACCTTCCCTCACCCGTGGATCTGGTGCTCCGGCGCAGCCCGGACGCCGGCCGGACCTGGGATGCGCAGCGCGTCCTCCGGACGGGGACCGGGCTGCAGGGCTTCGGCGACCCGTCCCTGCTGGTGGACCGGACCGCCGGCCGGGTGTTCTGCTTCCACGCGGCGACGACCCGCTGGGGCTTCTTCGAGTCCGGGGAGGGCTCGGAGCGGACGCAGCACGTGGACGTCTCCGTGTCCGACGACGACGGCGCCACTTGGCGGCACCGGCGCCTGACCGGCATGTTGAAGCGGCCGGGGATCCGCGGGATCTTCGCGGCGTCCGGGACGGGGACGCAGGTCGACGACGGCGACTACGCTGGCCGTCTCCTGCAACCGTGCGTGGTGCTCCTGGGTGATTCGGCCGCGCCGCCGGGTTCGGGTCTCCCGGGATCCGGTGTGCGCATCGCCGCCGCCGTCGCGTACAGCGACGACCACGGCGACTCGTGGACCCTGGGTGAGCCATTGGCGCCGAGCGCCGGCGGGGTGCACACCAACGAAAGCTCCGTGGCCGCGCTCGCGGACGGATCGGTGCTGTTGCATTCCCGGGCGACGCCCCATCGGCTCGTGGCGCGTTCGACCGACGGCGGGCAGACGTTCGCGGTGCCCCGGCCCCACCCCGGACTGCCCGATCCGAGCGACAACGGCTCCGTGTTGCGGTTGGCCGGGGCCGGGGTGGACCGCGCGGGCGGCACGGTCGGGACCGCGGACCGGTTGGTCGCCAGCCACAACGCACACCCGCATCTGCGCCGGAACACGGTGCTGCGGTACTCGCCCGACGGCGGTGCCCACTGGACGGGCGAGTGGGTGCTCGAGGCCGGCGCGTCGGCGTATTCGACCGCCGTGGAGCTGCCGGACGGGCGGATTGGCGTGCTGTACGAGCGCGGCGCGTACGAGGAGATCGTGTTCGCCGCCGTGCCCCTGGATGCTCTCCGGGCGGGTGCGCCAATGGTCCCGACTGCCGTGTCCCGTGGACGCGGACTTCCCGGTCAACCGGGGCTGCTCGTGGAGGTGGCGGCTCGGTCAATCACCCCCGCGCCGCCGTCCCGATGGTCGTTCCGGGATCCGCATGTCGTGCTGGGGAGCGCCGATGCGGGCTTCGGGTCCGAGGGCAAGGAGGTCGGGCAGGCCGGCGCGCAGGTCCTGGGCTCCCGGCGGGATTTCCGGGCCAACTACGGTCCCCCGCGGACCGGCGTCGGTCCGGGCGACGTCATCGCGTATTCCGCCGCGGTGACCAACACGGGTGCGGGCGCCGTCGTCGTCCGTCCCGTTGGTTCCATCCAGGATGCGGGCCCCGCGCGCACAGTCGTCCCTGGCGTCACCGAGGTGTGGTCCCATCTGAACCATCGCCTGGACGACAGCCGGACCGCACTCGACCTTCGCTGGGACGTTCGCCCCGCTGAAGCCGGCCGTCGCGACTGAGGGACCGCGACTCTCCGCATCGGATGTCACGATCTGGTCAGTCATCTAGAATCCGGCGCAGGCGGGGCGGATCATGGGCACCACGGACCCATCCGGTCCCCCGCTTTCGAGGAGGCATCCCATGAAGAAGTCGACCGCGCTGGCGTCGCTGGCCACCTCCGCCCTGATCCTGTTCGGGACGGCCTCCGCGTCCGCCTCGTCCATCGTCGAGCCGCCGCCGGACCTTCCGGGCGTCTGCTTCGTGTTCTCCGGCGGCGGCTGGCTGGGCGCGACTTGCCCCGACGACGCATCCCCCGGTTTGGTGCCGCCCGCACTGGCACCGGCGGACCCCGTCGAACCCTAGGTGAGCACCGGCGTCGTTCATTGTCCTTAAACGCCCGAAGGCCCCGCAGGAAACGCTGCGGGGCCTTCGGGGAAAGCGGGTTTAGCGCTTCGAGTACTGCGGGGCCTTGCGTGCCTTCTTGAGTCCGGCCTTCTTGCGCTCGACGGCGCGCGGGTCGCGGGTCAGGAAGCCGGCCTTCTTGAGGATCGCGCGGTTGTTCTCGCGGTCGATCTCGTTCAGCGAGCGGGCGATGCCGAGGCGCAGTGCGCCGGCCTGGCCCGAGTCGCCGCCGCCGTGGATGCGGGCGATGACGTCGTACGCGCCGTCGAGATCCAGGATCTTGAACGGCTCGTTGACTTCCTGCTGGTGCAGCTTGTTGGGGAAGTAGTTCTCCAACGTGCGGCCGTTGATGATCCAGTTGCCGGTGCCGGGAACGACGCGAACGCGTGCCACGGCCTCCTTGCGGCGGCCAACTGCGGCGCCGGGCACGGTCAGTGCCGGACGCTCCTTGACGACGGCCTCTTCGGCCGCCGCGGAAGACTCCGAGGTGTACGCAGCGGGTGCGGCACCTTCAAATTCATTCTGCTCTTCAGTGTTCTGAGCCACGATTCTCCTTGAAAACTAATCTGTTGTTTCGGGGCCCAGCGCTACTGCGCGACCTGGGTGATTTCGAACGTCTTGGGCTGCTGGGCGGCGTGCGGGTGCTCGGCGCCACGGTAGACCTTGAGCTTGTGCAGCTGCTGCGCCGCGATCGAGTTCTTGGGGAGCATGCCGCGGACGGCCTTCTCCACGGCCTCGACCGGGTTCTTCTCAAGCAGTTCCGCGTAGCTGACGGACTTGAGGCCGCCCGGGAAGCCGGAGTGCCGGTAGGCGCGCTTCTTTTCGAGCTTGGCGCCGGTCAGGGCAACCTTCTCGGCGTTGATGATGATGACAAAATCGCCCATGTCCATGTGGGGGGCGAAAGTCGCCTTGTGCTTGCCGCGCAGCAGCGTTGCGGTCTGGCTGGCGAGGCGGCCCAGAACGATGTCAGTGGCGTCAATGACGTGCCACTGGCGATCTGCGTCGCCGGGCTTCGGTGAGTACGTACGCACGTTAATTGCCTTCGTTTCCTTGGATACTGGTCAAGCACTCCCCCGGCTGGCGGCGTTGAGATCCACCGACGGGCTTGCACTGTGTTATCGATCTGCGCTGTACCAGTTCATCAGGTGAGGACTGACTCCAACCGGCCATCCCGTATTTGCCCGCTGCCTCCGCAGACCAGGGCCCTGCAACTGGGCCGTCACGCGGAGGAGGTGTGTCAGGCATAGGACACGCACAACAGCTTGCAACGATACAGCAACGCGGGGCCGGTTCCAAAAGAGGGTTGCGGCGCGGCTACGCCGACGACGCGCCGCCGTGGCGGCTTGCGATCGATGGCCACCGACGCCCCCTACGAATCCAACTGCGCGCGGCACACGCGTTATCGCCTCTTCGGGGGACCAAGTTACGTCCGTTACCGCATTGTTATAATTATTTCTGGCGTGCCTGGATATGTGAAACGCGAAGCGCGCCGGGTCCCGTGTGACGGATGTTAGTTGGCGGTGCTGGCGTGAACACGGCGCTCAACGTTTCCACGCTGGCGATCCGATGGATGGATTGCGCCGTATATGCGGCGCGGGATTGTGCGTAAGTCATTGGCGCATGACCATTCTCTTTCACCGATTTACACAAATCGGTTTGCACGATAAGAATGTGAAGTAAATACCGATTGAAATGTCGCCGTTGACGCTTCGGCCGCCCCGGGAAGCCCGCCATGACAGGGATCCACGGCCCCGACCCGATAGACAGGTACCGGAAGGGAACCTACTCTTTTCACAGGTGCCAGTGGTTGGAGAACCATTTGGGGGCAATGCCGGCGACGGTATGGCACTAAAAGGGATCCAGCCAGGAACCGACCATTCCCTCACAAACTTCTCCGAGCAAATCCCCGCATTTCGCGGTCACCGTTCGCATCATTCTTGAGAAAAAGGTTGGGTCTAGAAATGAACACTCTGTTCGCAAACATCTTCATCGCCATGGAAACCGTCGCCGGCAAGCTGCGCCGCGAGGAGAAGGGCGCCACCGCCGTCGAGTACGGCATCATGGTCTCCCTCATCGCCGTGGTGATCATCGTTGCAGTATCTACGCTCGGTGGGCAGATTAACACCGCGTTCTGCGGCATTGTTACTCAGCTGGACCCCACCGCCGTCTGCGTTTAGTTCGGGCCTCCCACTAAAAGTTTGGGCGGTGCGGTCGATAGCCAGCACCGCCCAAACGCATTCATTCACCACGTTGGGGCGGGGAGGACAAGCATGAGGGCCAGCAACGAACGCGGCGCCGTCGCAGTCGAGTTCGCCCTGATCGCTCCCCTCCTCATCTTGATGTTGTTTGGCATCATCGAATTCGGCCGGGCCTACAACGCCCAGGTGACCCTGACAAACTCCGCGCGAGAAGGTGTCAGGGTCGTGGCCATTACCCAGAGCCAATCATCGGCGCGCACCGCAGCGAAGAATGCTGCCGTAACTCTTAATCCTGCGTTGCAGGACAGCAACATCACGTTCTCGCCCACAGACGCGGGCTGTGCAGCCGGTACCCAAAAAACGGTCACCATCAGCTACACGCTGAGCACCATCACCGGGATTGCCGGACCTTTCAACATGACCGGAAAGGCCGTGATGTTGTGCGGAGGGTAGTGGTTGACTTTCGGCGCGGCGAGCGCGGCGGCATCGCAATTCTTCTCGCTATTGCAATGGTGGCGCTATTGGGATTTACGGCATTCGCCGTCGACGTGGGGATGGTCTACTCAGAGCGCGCCCAATTGCAAAACGGCGCAGACTCCGCCGCCATGGGCGTGGCGCAGACGTGTGCGAAGAGAGGTCGCGCGGCTCAGTGCAGCGAATCCGAGATAGAGCCGCTCGCTATGTCTTTAGCCAATCCGAATGCGCTGGATAACCTCGTCAATTTGGAACCCACACCGGCTATCCCCAGCCCGATAGCGCTCGACACTGCGAACCGAACCGTCACTGTAACTCCCGGTGCCCAAGAGGTCGGCAAGGAAGCTAATAAGGTCACGACGTTTTTCGCTGGCGCCCTTGGCATCCCGTCAATGCAGGTGCAGGCTAAGGCAACCGTCCAATGGGGTAGCCCCATCAAGGGAACCGCCCCCTTCCCTATGGCCATTTCGGTCTGCCAGGTTGAGACCATGGTCGACGGCAGCGTTCAGTTGCTTCAAAGCCACGGCGCGAACAAGAACCCGGACTGCATCGACACACAGTCCGGATCAACCGTTCCGGGCGGGTTCGCATGGCTCACATCTGATCCCGGCATCTGCGGCGCGCTGGTCGACCTTGAGGTCGACGAAGGCGCCAGCGACCCCGGCAACAACGCCCCACCCGGTTGCGCAGACCGACTCAATGGGTGGGCAACTGACATGAACGCCGGCAAGCAGGTGGTCGTGTTTCTTCCGGTCTACACATCAGTGACCGGAACAGGATCGGGAGCGACCTATAACGTCAATTCCTTCGCCGCTCTGGAAGTCCACGGATGGAAGTTCAGTGGCAACAGCACGCTGCCCGATACTTTCCAGAACAGGAATCCGCCGCAGACGACAGCGAACGAGTGTCGGGGTGACTGCCGCGGCATTATCGGCAAATTCATCACCTACACGTCGCTCGCCGACGGATTCGAACTGGGCGATGTGAGTGATGATGTGAGTGATCACGGCGCCACGATCGTCCAATACGTACCCTAAGTCCCCGCGTTATCAGGAGCACCACGTGAAGTCTCGATTGTTGGCCGGCATCGCCGCGGTCGTCCTGGCCGTCATCGGCGTGGTGCTGGTGGTCTCCTACGCCAACAGCGCCGACCAGCGCGCCGTGCGGGACCTTGAGCCCGTGGGAGTTCTGGTGGTCACCGCCGACGTGCCCGCGGGAACCACAGTCGAGGCGCTGGCCGCTTCCGTGAAGACGCAACAGTTGCCGTCCACAGCCGTCTCGGACTCGACATTGACGACCTTGGACGACGTAACCGGCAAGGTCACCTCGACCAACCTCGTGGTGGGGGAACAGCTGGTAGAGGAACGACTCGTTCTACCAGAGGACGTGGAGGCCACGGGCAGCGTCGACGTGCCCAAAGGACTGCAGGAGATCTCCTTCCAACTCGAGCCCCAGCGCGTCGTCGGCGGCCGGATCGTCCCCGGCGACCACGTAGGCATCATCATCCTCATGGCCGACGGCGGTCTCGAGGACAAGCCCGAAGAACCAAGCGCCGATCTGGTGCTGCCGAAGACGCTCGTAACACACGTCCAGGGGGCGCCGCAACCGGCCGAAGGCACCGCTCCCGTCGATCCCGCCGCGGACCCATCCGCCGCCCCGGCGGAGGACACCGCCCTGCCGACCGGGTCCCTGATGCTGACCGTCGCTGTCAGCGACGAAGACGCCGTGAAGATCGCGTTCGCCTCCGAAAACGCCAGCATGTGGCTGACGAAGCAGACGGACAACACTGAGGACAGCGATCCCCGCACCATCACCAAGACGGAGGTGTACAAGTGAGCCGCTTCGTCCTGATCACGCCCAGCACCGACTTCGACCACCGCGTCCGCGAGGCCGTCGGAGGGCTGCCGGGCGGCATGCAGACCTTCGCCACCTCCGAGTTGCCGAACGACCCCGCCGACCTCTTCGCGCAACTCAACCAGGAGCAGCCCCAGGTCTTGCTGCTGGGACCGGAGATCCCTGCCGACGACGCCCTCCGCCTCGCCACGATCTTCGACATCCGGCACCCCGAGATCAGTGTCCTTCTCGTCGCCGAACCCGATCCGGAGCTGGTGCTGCTGGCCATGCGCGCCGGCATCAGGGACGTGCTGGCGCCCTCCTCGGACGCGGGGCAGATCCGCATCATCCTAGAGCGGGCCTGTCAGGCGTCCGAGACCCGCCAGCGGACCCACGGTTCCGCCTTCATCGAACCCCAAAAGAACCGCGGCCTGGTCATCGGCGTCTTCTCGCCCAAGGGCGGCGTCGGCAAGACCACCATGGCAACGAACATCGCGGTCGGACTCGGAAAGATCGCACCGATGAGCGTGGTCATCGTGGACCTTGACCTCCAGTTCGGCGACGTGGCGTCCGGTCTGTATCTCGACCCCGAGCACACGGTCATGGACGCGGTCGCGCCCTCGGCGGCGCAGGACTCCCTGGTGCTCAAGGCCTTCCTGACCGTCCACCCCGCGGGCATCTACGCGCTGTGCGCGCCGAAGCGCCCGGAACAGGCCGACGAGGTCACCCCCGAGCAGGTCTCGAGGCTGCTCGACCAACTGGCACAGCAGTTCCAGTACGTCGTGGTGGACACCGCCCCCGGCCTGCCCGAGCTCGGCCTGGCCGCCATGGAGAAGTGCACCGATGTGGTGTGGGTCAGCGGCATGGACATCCCGAGCGTCCGCGGCCTGCGTTCCGGCCTCGACGTGCTGCGGCAGCTCGATATCCTCCCCGAAACCCGCCACGTGGTCCTCAACATGGCCGACAGCAAGTCCGGACTATCCGTCCAGGACGTCGAGTCTACGCTTGGGGCACCGGTGGACGTGAGCATTCCGCGGTCCCGCGGCGTGGCCTTCTCCACCAACCGCGGAGTTCCGGTGTTGCAGGACGGCAAGCGCGACGCCTCCCTCAAGGGGCTCCAGCAACTGGTCGAGCGGTTCAATCCCGCGTGGCGCGCGAAAGTGCAGAAAAAGGTCCACCGGAGGGTCGTGGTCTGATGAAACTGTCCGAACGCCTGAACGCGGCGCAGGCGAAAGCCGTCCCCGCCGCAGCCCCGGCGGCCCAGCCGCCCCACCCCGCTCCGGCAGCCGCCCCGGCGTCGTTCGCTCCGGCCGCACCCGCCGAATCGAAGCCGTCCATCGGGCACACGCCCGCGGCGCCGGCCAAGCCGGTGGCGCGGCCGGTCGACGCGCTGGCCTCGCTGAAGCAGCGGGCCGCCACCGCACTGTTCGAGCGCCTGGGTGCCCGTTTCAACGACACGAGCCTCACCGAGGCGGAACTGCGCACGACGGCGCGCGAGGAGCTCACGCGCATCATCGACGACGAGCAGGTCCCGCTCTCGCCCGACGAGCGCCTGCGGCTGGTCCGGGACGTGGCGGACGACGTCCTGGGATACGGCCCCCTGCAGCGCCTGCTCGACGACGAGGCCGTCACGGAGATCATGGTCAACCGCATGGACCGGATCTACGTGGAGAGAAAGGGCCGGCTGACCCTGACGGATTCACGTTTCAGCTCCGAGGAACACCTGCGCAAGGTCATCGAACGCATCGTTTCCCGCATCGGGCGTCGCATCGACGAATCGTCGCCGCTGGTTGACGCGCGGCTGGAAGACGGGTCCCGCGTCAACGCCGTCATCCCGCCGCTCGCCGTCGGTGGGTCCTCACTCACCATCCGTAAGTTCAGCAAGGTGCCGTTGACCGTGCGGAATTTGATCGACTTCGGCACGCTCACGCCCGAAATGGCCGAATTGCTGCACGCCTGCGTGAAGGCCAAACTGAACATCATCGTGTCCGGCGGCACGGGCACGGGCAAGACCACCCTGCTCAACGTCCTCTCCTCCTATATCGGGGAGACCGAGCGCATCGTCACGATCGAGGACGCCGTCGAACTGCAGATCCAGCAGGAACACGTGGTCCGGTTGGAAAGTCGCCCTTCGAACACCGAGGGCAAGGGCGAGGTGACCATCCGCGAACTGCTGCGCAACTCGCTGCGTATGCGCCCCGACCGCATCGTAGTGGGCGAGGTCCGTGGCGGCGAATCGCTGGACATGCTGCAGGCCATGAACACCGGCCACGACGGCTCACTGTCCACCGTGCACTCCAACTCGCCGCGCGACGCCGTCGCACGTCTCGAGACGCTGGTCCTGATGGCCGGGATGGAACTGCCCCTGCGCGCCATCCGCGAGCAGATCGCCTCCGCCGTGGACCTCATCATCCAGATCTCGCGGCTTCGCGACGGCACCCGGCGGATCACCCACGTCACCGAGGTGCAGGGCATGGAGGGCGACATCGTCACACTCCAGGACGCGTTCGTCTTCGACTACTCCGCCGGCGTGGACGACCACGGCCGTTTCCTGGGCCGGCCGGTCCCCACCGGCATCCGCCCGCGCTTCATCGACCGGTTCGAGGACATGGGCATCCACGTCTCCCCCGCCGTCTTCGCGGCGCCGCTCGCGCGAACGGGTGCGTCCTAGTGCACCCCACGCTTGCCGCCGCGCTGGCCTTTCTGGGTTTGGGCATGGCCGTGGCCCTGGCCCTGGTCCTGGTTCCCGGGACGCCGTCGCTGCCGCTGGACCGCCGCCAGCCCTTCCGCACCGAACCCGAATCCGTGGTGACGAAATTCGCGAGTTCCGCCGTCGCCTCGCTGGAGAAGCTCCTGTCCACGCGCAATATCCGCTGGTTCAACCGGGAGACCCTCGAGAACGCCGGCCTGCGCCTGAGCCAGGCCGAGTTCTTCACGTTGATCATCACCGGCGCGTTCATGGGCGCGCTGATCGGGTGGGTGGTGGGCGGACCCGCGCTGGGCCTGCTGATGGTGCCGCTGTCCCCCGTGGCCGGGCACGTTGTGGTGACCATGCAGGCCGGGAAGCGGCGTGGGAAGTTCGACGCGCAACTCGGCGACACCCTCCAACTTCTGGCCGGTGGCCTCCGCGCCGGGCACAGCATCCTGCGGGCCATCGATGCCGCAGCGACTGAATCCCAGGCACCGACGTCGGAGGAGATGCGGCGCGTCGTCACCGAAACGAGCCTGGGCCGCGACCTGCTGGCCTCCCTGAGCGATACCGCCGCCCGCATGCGGAGCGAGGACTTCGTCTGGATCGCGCAAGCCATCCAGATCAACCGCGAGGTCGGCGGGAACCTGGCCGAGGTCCTGGACCAGGTCGGCGAGACGATCCGCGAACGCAGCGAGATCAAAGGACAGATCAAGGCGCTGGCCGCCGAGGGAAAATTCTCCGCCTACATCCTCATGGCCATGCCCTTCGGCATCGTCGGCATGCTGATGCTCTCCAACCCCGGCTACATGGACGTCATGTTCACGCACCCCCTGGGTTGGGGCATGATCGCGGCCTCAGCCATCCTGATGACCATCGGCAGCCTGTGGCTCCGCAAGATCATCGACCTGAAGTTCTGAGGCGGCCATGGAATCACTAGTCCTGCTCGCGGCTCTGCTCGTCTCGCTGTCCCTCGCCTATCTGGTCTGGTCCCTGATGGCGGTCGACGGCGGCGCGAACACGGCCATCAAAGTCTCGCTCAACCGCGGGTTCGAGGCCCCCGAGACCATCGACGACGAACAATCCGTGGGGCTGCTGGAGCGGATCGGCCGCATGCTGACTCCGCCCGCCTACGTCCAGAAGCTGGACCGGCTGCTCTCGCTGGCGGGACGCCCCGCCTCGATGCCCCTCGGGAAGGTGCTGGCCACGAAGCCCCTCACGGGCCTGATCGGCGCCGGCCTCGGGTTCTACCTCGTCTCCACCGGGACCAGCCCCGGCATCAAGTTGGTTGGCGTCTTCGTGCTCATCCTCGGCTACTTCATTCCCGACCTGCTGCTCTACAGCAAGGGCCAGGAGCGGCAGAAGGCCATCCAGATGGAGCTGGCGAACACCCTGGACCAGATGCTCATCTCCGTGGAGGCCGGGCTCGGCTTCGAGGGCGCCATGTCCCGCGCCGGCGAGAACGGCAGGGGGCCCCTGGCCGAGGAGATCGTCCGCACCCTGCAGGACATGCAGGTGGGCCGGAGCCGCAAGGAGTCCTATCTGGCCCTGCTGGACCGGACCAACGTCCCCGAGCTGCGCGGGTTCGTGCAGGCCGTGGTCCAGGCGGATGCCTACGGGATCGCGATCAGCCGCGTGCTGCGGATCCAGGCCAAGGTGATGCGCGTCAAGCGGCGCCAGCGGGCCGAGGAGAAGGCCATGAAACTGCCCGTGATGATCCTCTTCCCGCTGCTGTTCTTCATCTTCCCGGTGCTCTTCATCGCGATCCTGGGCCCGGCCGCCATCAACGCCATCGAGACGTTCAGCGGTTCGTAGGCTACGGGAACACGCGCTGCACGTGGGGCGCTGCGACGGACGCGATAACGTAGAAGGACCCCGCCGCGACGGAGAGCAGCGCCACCAACCTGATGAGCCGCCCGAAAAGCCCATGCTTCGGCGGCTGGGGCGGATAATAGCGCGAGGGCTGCTCCAGCGCGTGCCGCCCGCGAACGCGTGCGGCGCCAGATCGCCCGCTTGCGCCCGCTCCGGTGTACCCGGCGCCGAGCTTGCCCATGATTGCCTGTCTCATGATGATGTTCCCCCAAATCCTCGTCCCGGAGGGTTCCCCGCCCCCGGCCGAACCGTGTCACGGCCAGTCAGCCGCGCATCGGTTCGGAACCGATTACCCAAGGCTAATAGCAATGCCCAAGCGCCGGCCTGCGCGACAACGCAAGATTGGCGCAAGATTCCCCGGCGGGGAGGCGGCGAGGACGTTCCCCGCAGACGAAAGAGGGAAGGACGGCCGTGGCCGTCCTTCCCTCTTTCGTCTTACCGCTCAAGTTCGTCTTACCGCAAGGCGCCGGTGCGCCGTTCCGACTACCGCAAGTAGTCGGTGTGGACCCATCCGGTCTGCGTGCCGACCCGGACCTGGGCCCAGATCCCGGACTGCTGACCCGTGAGGGTGACGACCTGGTCCTTCTTCAGCAGCACAACGACCGCGTCCGCGGTGCTGGCGCCAGTGCGCAGGTTGACGTTCGCCGTCGTCGTCTTGGTTGTGGCCTTGACCGTGACCGGCGCGGTGGCCTTCGGCTTCAGGTAGGAGGCCATGACCCAGCCGGTCCGGGTTCCGAACTTCACCTGGTACCACTTCGAATCCAGGCTCACGACGCCGGTCGCCGAGACGGCCGAGCCGCTCGTCATGGTCGTCAGGACCGTTCCGGAGACCGGGGCCTGCCGCAGGTAGAGGTTGACCGCGGTGGTGTACGGCTTGCCGGCAAGCGAGGCGATGGTCTTCGTCGTCGGGGCCGCCATCGCCGGCACGGCCGCCAGACGCGAACGCGAAACCCACCCCGTCGTCGTCCCGAACCTCACCTGATACCACTTCATGTCCGTCGTGACCTGCCCAGTGGCCGTCACCGCGGAACCGGACTTCATGATCGTCAACAGCTTGCCAGTCGCGGCCGTCTGGCGCAGATAAAGGTTCGCAGTCGTCGTGAACCTATCGTTCACCAAATAGGACACAGACTTAGTCGGCAACACCTCCGGCTTCGCCGCCGGCACGGCCGCCAGACGCGAACGCGAAACCCACCCCGTCGTCGTCCCGAACCTCACCTGATACCACTTCATGTCCGTCGTGACCTGCCCAGTGGCCGTCACCGCGGAACCGGACTTCATGATCGTCAACAGCTTGCCAGTCGCGGCCGTCTGGCGCAGATAAAGGTTCGCAGTCGTCGTGAACCTATCGTTCACCAAATAGGACACAGACTTGGTCGGCAACACCTCCGGCTTCGCCGCCGGCACGGCCGCCAGACGCGAACGCGAAACCCACCCCGTCGTCGTCCCGAACCTCACCTGATACCACTTCATGTCCGTCGTGACCTGCCCAGTGGCCGTCACCGCGGAACCGGACTTCATGATCGTCAACAGCTTGCCAGTCGCGGCCGTCTGGCGCAGATAAAGGTTCGCAGTCGTCGTGAACCTATCGTTCACCAAATAGGACACAGACTTGGTCGGCAACACCTCCGGCTTCGCCGCCGGCACGGCCGCCAGACGCGAACGCGAAACCCACCCCGTCGTCGTCCCGAACCTCACCTGATACCACTTCATGTCCGTCGTGACCTGCCCAGTGGCCGTCACCGCGGAACCGGACTTCATGATCGTCAACAGCTTGCCAGTCGCGGCCGTCTGGCGCAGATAAAGGTTCGCAGTCGTCGTGAACCTATCGTTCACCAAATAGGACACAGACTTAGTCGGCAACACCTCCGGCTTCGCCGCCGGCACGGCCGCCAGACGCGAACGCGAAACCCACCCCGTCGTCGTCCCGAACCTCACCTGATACCACTTCATGTCCGTCGTGACCTGCCCAGTGGCCGTCACCGCGGAACCGGACTTCATGATCGTCAACAGCTTGCCAGTCGCGGCCGTCTGGCGCAGATAAAGGTTCGCAGTCGTCGTGAACCTATCGTTCACCAAATAGGACACAGACTTAGTCGGCAACACCTCCGGCACGGCAGGCTGCTTCGTCTCCGCCAAGAAAGACGCCGCTACCCACCCGGCGACGGCACCATACCGTACCTTATACCACGTGGAATCGGCTGAAACGATGCCCGTAGCAGTGACCTCAGTGCCGCTGGGCATGATGGTCCACACGCTACCCGTTTCGGGCGCTCCTCGAAGGTTCAAGTTGGCCGTGGCAGTGTATGCCTTGTCCTTCAGTGACTCCACAGTCTTGGTCGTGGCGAACGGATCCACCGGGCTCGGTTCAACGACCACCTCGTTCAGGAACGCGACCGCCGCCCAGCCCGTCGTGGTCCCGTGCTTGACTTCGTACCACTTCTTGTCCGTGGTCACCTTGCCGGTCGCGGTGACGGAATCGCCCTTGGCCATGGTCCTGACGATGCTTCCGTCGACGGCGCGGGAGCGGAGGTTCAGCGTCGACGTCGTGGTGAATTCGGTGCCCTCGACGGAGGAGTCGGTGGTCACCGGGACCACGGTGCTGGCCACCGGCGCCAACGAGACCTGGCCCGGGCTCACGGCGTAGCGCTCGACCCAGCCGTAGACGCCGCCGGTAGTCACCGGGACGTAGCCGTTGACCATGGTGCCGGGCTTGGACGTCATCGCCGAGCCCTTGGAGACGGTCCGCAGCGTCGTCGACGTCGCGTACGGTGTGGCCTTCAGGGAGGTGGACTTGTTCGCGTAGTAGGTGCAGCTGGTGTGCTGGCGCAGATTGTAGTCCAGGTACGCGCCGGCCCTGATGTCGACGCCCTTCTTCTTCATGAAGTCGATCGGCTCGATGGTGTCCTGCACGTACCACTGCCCGTCCCAGACCTCGAAGTGCAGGTGCGGGGCGGTGGACGGTCCGGAGTTGCCGACTTTGGCGATCTGCTGTCCGGCCTTCACCATCTGGCCAACCTGCACGTGGGACGTGGCGGACCACATGTGAACGTACACGGTCTGGATCTTGCGGCCGTTGTCGTTGTGGTCGATCACGATGTAGCCGGAGGTGCTGGTGGTACCGCTTCTGGCCTTGACCACCTTTCCGTCGGCGACCGCGTAGATCGGCGAGCCGTCAGCGAGCGCAAGGTCCTGGCCCATGTGCAGCGTGGATCCGCCGATCACGGGGATGCAGCGCGGCCCGTACGGCGACGAGTAGCGGTACGTCTCCGCCTGCAGCGGGTTGACCCACTGGCCGGCCCGCGGCACGGATCCGTCCGCCGCGACGGCGGGTATCCCAACTGCCGGCGCCGCCATGGCCGCTTGCGGGACCACAGCGACGCTGCCCAGAACAAGTGCCGCCGTGGCGGCCGCGGAAAGCAGTCCGGTGGATCGTGGTGCGTACATGGTGCTGCTCCTTGAGATGCGAGTGGCCGAACGGACACGAGTTCTGCTTGTGCTGAGTGATGACTTGAGGTGCTGGTGTGGTTTCGGGGCCATGCGTCGGCCACGGTGGTGTTCTGAGCCTTAGCCGGCCGTGGCGCCCGAGGAAGCGGTGATGATCCAGCCGCCGTCGTAAGTGAGCGTGACCGTGGTGCCCGGCGCGACGGACTGCGCCGAGGCGTCCGTCCCGTCGCGGTAGGTGAAGAAGCGTCCGGCGTCGATGGTCGCCGTGTCCACGGTGGCGGTGCCGAGGCCGCGGACGTCGGTGTTCAGCGTCTCGCTGGCGCCCTCGATGACGTACGGCGCCACGGCCTGGTAGAACGCGATGACGACGGCGGGGTCGCGGCTCGGGACCTCGTCGGCGAGCGTTCCTATCTCCGTGGCCAGGAACTCCTCGGGCGACGCGTTCAGGACCGCCAGCCCGCCGGCGGCGTCGCCACCGAACTCCGACTCGATCTTGAAGGTGGCGTGCTGGTCCAGGGGTCCGAGCTGGTCCCGGACGAAAGCTGCGGCGCCGAGCTCGTTCGGCGCGTAGGTGCGCACGTAGTCGGGGCCGTCCTCGAAGCCGGGCTCGAGCGCGTCCGGCCCGCCGAAGGCCGGGGCCGAGAACGACGCCGGCGCGTCGGAGTCGCTTCCCGGCGCGGCCGGGGCGGACGACGCCGCGGACTCAGAGCTGGAGGCGGGGGCGGACGTCTCCGCTGATGCCGATGCCGCGGGCGTCTCGGAAGCGGCGGAGGCGGTGGGCTGCTCCGACCCGACGGCCGGGCCGGAGGCCGCCGCTGACGACGATGGTGCAGCGGTCTGAGTGGCCGCGGTCTGGGTGGCGGAGCCGGATCCGCCGGGGGCGGCATCGGACGCGCCCAGGCCGCAGCCGGTCAGCGCCAGCGCAGAAGCCGAGAGGACGGCCAGAGCCAACACCCGCTTGCGGGGCGTGCGCGGGCCCGCAGGGCCCGCCTGTTGGCGTGTCGCGGCACTCTGCGCCACGGCATGGTTCATCGACTTCAAAACGGCTTCCCCCCGATTGATTTCTAATAAAAGAATATCCGCAAATGCGCCATCGCGCACTACATATGCACTATGATCCGGCGTGTCGTAGGCGACTCGCCCAGAAACAGGCGTTTTAGAAGGGACTCATGTGACTCGTGCTTCTCTTGTGACAGCTTTTCGTCTGGCGTGTCGCGCGGCGCGGCACTCGGCGTGTCGCCTCACGAAGCGATGTCGCCCAGCCGTCCGACGTCGCCCGGTTGACGCCGCGCGCGGGTGAGCTCCGCGCGGTCCGCCACCCCGGCGTCGTGCGGGTAGGCGACTTCCTCCAGGACCAGGGGGTGCGGCGCTGACAGGAACGATTTGGCGTCGCGGACCCGCTCCCCGAGGCGCGCCTCCATCCAGCCGACCGGCTGCCGCCCGTCCGCGACCATGAGCGCGGCGCCGATCAGCGCGCGCACCATGTTGTGGCAGAACGCGTCCGCGCGCAGGTGGGCGACGATGATCCCGTCCGCCCCGCGGGCGAAGCCGAACTCCTCGAGCGTTCGGATGGTGGTGGCGCGCTCGCGCGGCTTGCAGAAGCTGAGGAAGTCGTGGCGGCCGGTCATCGCGCGGGCCTCCGCGTTGAGGACATCCGCGTCCAGGGCGCGCGGGTGCCACAGCGTGTCGTTGCGCGTGAGCGGATCCCAGCGCTCCTCGCCATCGGCGATCCGGTAGGAGTAGCGGCGCCACAGCGCGGAGAAGCGGGCGTCGAACCCGGCGGGGGCCACGCCGGCGGCATGTACGACGACGGCTCCCCCGATGCGCGAAACCACACCGCGCACGCGGCGCAGCAGTGCGGTCTCCGGCGCCACGTCCTTGCCCCGAGGCAGCCCGGCGAACTCGGCCGGGGTGAGGTCGAAGTGGACCACCTGCCCGCGGGCGTGGACGCCGGCATCGGTCCTGCCGGCGACGGCCGTGCGGACCGGCCGGCGGAACAGGAGCGCGAGGGCCTCCTCGAGCGCGCCCTGCACGGTGCGGCGGCCGGGCTGGACGGCCCACCCGGAGAACCCGGAGCCGTCGTAGGCCAGCGTCAGGCGGATGCGGACGGTGGCGGGCTCCGGCGTCGTACTGTCCGGGACCGAAACCCCCGCCAGCGCATGGGGATCGACGCCTTCGGAAGGGGAGAAGTCCATGCCCCCGATTCTATGCGGCGCCCGGGTCCGCCCGGACGCAAAGGAACCCGCCGACCGAATGGTCGACGGGTTCCATCATGCGTTCACAAAGGAACGGAAGCGACTGCCTACTTGGCGGTCTTGTCCTCGTCGGCTGCCGTTTCCTCGGCTGCGGGGGCCTCGGCCGTTGCGGCCTCGGTCTCCACTGCCTCAGCCTCGGTGGCCTCGGTCTCCTCGACCGGCGCCTCCTGAACCGGAGCGGACTTCGCGGCTGCCTTCTCCGCTTCCTTCACGACTGCCTGCTTCGCGGAGACGGGCTCCAGCACCAGCTCGATGACTGCCATGGGAGCGTTGTCGCCCTTGCGGTTGCCGATCTTGGTGATGCGGGTGTAGCCGCCGTCGCGCTCGGTGACCAGCGGGGCGATGTTCACGAACAGCTCGTGGACGACGCTCTTGTTGGTGCGGCTGCGCGACGCGATCTCGGCCTGGACACGACGGCGCGACGCCAGATCTCCGCGCTTGGCGAAGGTGACGAGGCGCTCGGCGTACGGACGGAGGCGCTTGGCCTTCGTGACCGTGGTGGTGATGCTCTTGTGCTCGAACAACTGGGCGGCCAGGTTGGCGAGCATGAGGCGCTCGTGGGCAGCTCCGCCTCCGAGGCGCTTTCCCTTAGGGGGGGTAGGCATTGGTTTTTCTCCTCATATGGTGCCCGCGCCCCGCGCCTCACGGCGCGGGAACACGGGCAAAGTACATTACTTCGAAGGCGGCTTTAGACCTCTTCGTCGCCGTAGGCGGCTTCGTCCTCTTCAATGGCTGCGGCACGGGCGGCCAGATCGAACCCTGGAGGGGAATCCTTCAGGGAAAGACCCAGCTCGATCAGCTTTGCCTTCACCTCGTCGATGGACTTCGCGCCGAAGTTGCGGATGTCCATGAGGTCAGCCTCGGAGCGGGCAACAAGCTCGCCCACCGTGTGGATGCCCTCGCGCTTGAGGCAGTTGTACGAGCGAACCGTCAGCTCCAGGTCCTCGATCGGCAGCGCCATGTCGGCGGCGAGTGCGGCGTCCGTCGGGGACGGGCCGATCTCGATGCCTTCGGCGGCCGAGTTGAGCTCGCGGGCCAGACCGAACAGCTCGACCAGGGTGGTTCCGGCGGAGGCGACTGCGTCGCGCGGCACGATGGAATCCTTGGTTTCGACATCGACGATCAGCTTGTCGAAGTCGGTGCGCTGCTCGACACGGGTGGCCTCCACGCGGAAGGTCACCTTCAGAACGGGCGAGTAGATGGAGTCGACCGGGATGCGGCCGATCTCTGCATCGAAGCTCTTGTTCTGCGCCGCGGAAACGTAGCCGCGGCCGCGCTCGATGGTCAGCTCCATGTCGAACTTGCCCTTCGCGTTCAGCGTCGCGATGTGCAGGTCCGGGTTGTGGAACTCGACGCCGGCCGGCGGCGTGATGTCCGCGGCCGTGACGACGCCGGGGCCCTGCTTGCGCAGGTAGGCGACGACGGGCTCGTCGTGCTCGGAGGACACAGCCAGGTTCTTGATGTTCAGGATGAGTTCGGTGACATCTTCCTTGACACCCTGAACGGTGGTGAACTCGTGCAGCACGCCGTCGATCCGAACGCTGGTGACAGCTGCACCAGGAATGGAGGACAGGAGCGTGCGGCGAAGCGAGTTGCCCAGGGTGTAGCCGAAGCCGGGCTCCAGCGGTTCGATGATGAACCGCGACCGGTTCTCCGCTACTACTTCTTCGGTAAGGGTGGGGCGCTGTGCAATAAGCACTTACATTTCCTTTCAGCGAGCATCCGCTATATGACGCAACACAGGGGGTGGAAACGACGTCTGCCGCGAAGGCGGTCGTCTTGGTCGGTCAGTGGGCCGCGTGTGGCGCGCGCCGCCGTCGTGCTCCTTGGAACACGACGGCAACACGCGCCGAACGTGGGCTACTTAGACGCGGCGACGCTTCGAGGGGCGGCAGCCGTTGTGGGCGCTCGGGGACACGTCCTGGATGGACCCGACCTCGAGGCCGGTGGCCTGCAGCGAGCGGATGGCCGTTTCGCGACCGGAGCCCGGTCCCTTGACGAACACGTCGACCTTCTTCATGCCGTGTTCCTGGGCGCGCTTGGCGGCAGCCTCGGCGGCCATCTGAGCGGCGAACGGGGTCGACTTGCGCGAGCCCTTGAATCCGACCTCGCCCGAGGAAGCCCAGGCGATGACGGCACCGGTCGGGTCCGTGATGGACACGATGGTGTTGTTGAACGTGCTCTTGATGTGCGCCTGGCCCAGCGCGATGTTCTTCTTGTCCTTGCGACGCGGCTTGCGCACCGCTCCACGAGTCTTTGGGGGCATTGCTTACTCCTACGAATGAATTGGCTATGGGATCCGCTATTTCTAGCGGGTCTTCTTCTTACCGGCGACGGTGCGCTTCGGACCCTTGCGGGTACGGGCGTTGGTCTTGGTGCGCTGTCCGCGGACCGGCAGGCCCTTGCGGTGGCGAATGCCCTCGTAGGAGCCGATCTCGACCTTGCGGCGGATGTCGGCAGCCACTTCACGACGGAGGTCACCCTCGACCTTGAAGCTGCCTTCGATGAAGTCACGCAGCTGGAGAAGCTCAGCGTCGGTGAGGTCCTTGACACGAGTGTCCGGGGAGATCCCGGTCTCGGCAATGGTCTGTTCTGCACGGGTCTTGCCCACGCCGTAGATGTAGGTGAGCGCGATGATCACGCGCTTTTCGCGCGGGATGTCTACGCCAGCGAGACGAGCCATATTGGTTGTCTTCCTTACGTTATTCGCGGAGGTGTGGAGCAGCACAATCCCTGTTTCCAGGTCCCCGGCCTCCGTGCCCGGGGGTGTGCGTCCCGCGTAGTGGACGCTGTGCTGCCGTAATTACTCAACTACGCGCAGGTCTGGATTTCCGTGCGGAAATTAGCCCTGGCGTTGTTTGTGGCGTGGGTTTTCGCAGATCACCATGACCCGACCGTTGCGGCGGATCACCTTGCACTTTTCGCAGATCGGCTTCACGCTAGGGTTGACCTTCAAGGCACTGTTCCTTTGCGGTTGCTGTTTTCAGTGGAGCTGTGGCTACCTTCGTCGCCCGGGGATCCGGGGACTCCGGCCTTACTTGTAGCGGTAGACGATACGGCCGCGGTTGAGGTCGTACGGGCTGAGTTCCACCACTACGCGGTCCTCCGGGAGGATCCTGATGTAGTGCTGACGCATCTTTCCCGAGATAGTGGCAAGTACCACGTGTCCGTTCGGAAGCTCAACGCGGAACATCGCATTGGGCAGTGCCTCCGACACGGTGCCTTCTACCTCGATGACACCCTCTTTCTTGGCCATATCCTCCGCTAACGTTTGTGCCGGTCGCTAATGCTTCCGGCTTGTATAGATTTCGGTTGTTCCGCACGCCTGCCCCAGCCGTTCACTTGGAGCGGATGTTTTGGGCATAGGCGTAGAGACAACCAACAAGCAAGCCTACCCGGTTACGTCCCTGATGGCGAATCGGCCGGACCCCCTCCCGGGACCCAGTTGCGACGAAGCCGCGACCTCCGTCGTCCGCCGTCGTCCGCCGTCGTCCGCCGCTACCGTCTCCCGTCGCCACCGCCGTCTCCCCGCCCCGCTCCCCCGCCTCAGCTCCCACCGTCGCCGCTCCTATCGGTGTCGGGGTAAGTGTGGGAATGCGGAACGGATTCCTGCAGGTACCCCGACATCGATGCGAGGACAGGGGGCGGCTTGGCGCGTCCAACCGGCTTCCTCGCCCCTGGCGTTGGCTGACTCTCCCGCCAAACCCTGTGGACAACCGCGCATCGACCTCAACCGACGTCGACAATCGGAGAATGCGTACAGCCTCTCCCCTGCCGGCCGAACTCATGGACCGGGTCTTTACGCTCTCGCAGGCGAAGGATCTGGGCGTGCCGGCAAACCGTTTGCGCGCCGGCGACGTCCATCTCCTCCACCGACGCCTCTACTTCCAGGGGTCCGGAACACCATCCGAGGCGGCCGTCGCTGCGGGTCTGTGCCTCATCCACGACGGATCCTTCACGTCGCATCTGACGGCGGGCCGCGTTCACGGGCTTTGGCTTCCAAGCCGCCTCCAGTCCGGCGGGCCGCTCCATCTGACGCGATACCGGAGCCGGCCACTCGAAATCACAGGAGTTGCCTGCCACCGCATCCGCCAGTTCAAGGGCGGGACCACAACCATCCCGGCACCCAGCGACGGTCCGCCGCACAGCATCCTGCCGATCTCCACGCCAGCCCGAACCTGGCTCGAGTTGGCCCAGACCCTCCGTCAGGACGATCTAGTCGCCATCGGTGACCAGCTGGTCCGCCAGCCCTACACGCAGTTCGAGGCGAGGCAGGAGCCGCTTGCGACGCGCGAGCAACTGCACCTGCTGCTGGATCGATACCGTGGCTTCCCCGGCTCCGGGAATGCCCGTGCCGCGCTGGAACTTGTCCGTGTTGGATCGGACTCCGCGATGGAGACCAAACTCAGGCTGGCTCTGATCCGCGCAGGGCTTCCCGAGCCCGACCTCCAAATCCGTGCCGAGCCCGGTGACCCCTTCTCCGCGTCGTGCGACCTTGGATACCGCTCGGCTCGACTAGCCATTCAGTACGACGGAGCGCACCACCGCACGGCGGAACAGCTCCGCGTGGACAACCGACGGGACCGCGCGTTTACCGCTGGTGGTTGGAACTACATCAAGTTGGATTGGTCCGACGCATCCAACGGTTTCAGCCGCGCCATCGTATTGGTCCGTCAGGGACTGGCGTCGGCGGCATAACCCCGGAACCACGGCGGCCGTGTCGGGATACATGTCGGAATCCGAGAGGCTTTCCAACACTTACCCCGACACCGATGCAGGGGCGGCGGGGGCGGGACGGGCTAGGGCCGGAGCGGGGAGGGGGTGACGCCGAACGGCGCCAGGCCGGCCGCGCCGCCGTCGTGCGCGGTCAGGACCCAGATGCCGCCAAGGTGCACCGCGACGGTGTGCTCCCACTGCGAGGCGCGGGCCCCGTCGACGGTCGCCACGGTCCATTCGTCGTCGAGCACCTTCGTCTCCAGCGCCCCGCGGACGAGCATCGGCTCGATCGCCAGGCACATGCCCGGCTTCACGCGCGCGCCGCGGTGCCCGGTGCGGTAGTTCAGGACGTCGGGCGCCATGTGCATCTCGCTGCCGATCCCGTGGCCGACGTAGTCCTCGAGGATCGCAAGCGGCTCGCCCTCCTGCGCGGAGACGAAATCGTCGATCGCGTCGCCGATCTGCCCGACGAAGCGCGCGTTGGCGAGCGCCGCGATCCCCCGCCACATCGCCTCTTGCGTGACGTCCGACAACCGCTGGTCCGCCGGATCCGCGGTTCCCACGATCACGGTGCGCGCCGAGTCCGCGTGCCACCCCTCGATGATCGCGCCGCCGTCGATCTTCAGCACGTCGCCATCGGCTAGGACGTAGTCGCTCGGGAAGCCGTGGACCACCTCGTCGTTCACGGAGGCGCAGATGGTCGCGGGGAACCCGTGGTAGCCCTTGAAGTTGCTCGTCGCGCCGTGCTTGTCCAGGACGCCGGAGAACAGCGCGTCCAGCTCGGCCGTGGTGGTGCCGACCCGCGCCGCGGCCACGGCGGTGTCCAGCGCCTCGGCCAGGACCAGCCCGGCCTCGCGCATCTTCAGGATCTGCGCGTTGGACTTGTATTCGATCTTCGGCTGGCCGAACTGCATGTGGTCATTCCTTCGGGTTGGCTTCGTTCCATTATCCCGTACGACGACGGCAGCCCCCGCCGGTGGGGCGGGGGCTGCCGTCGTCGTACCGTTTTGCTGAAGTGCGCTACGTGGCGTCCGAGGACTCGAGCGAGGACATGACCCGCTCGGTGACCTCGTCGATGTCGCCCAGTCCGTCCACGGACTTCACGATGCCGCGGTCAAGGTAGCGGTCGACGACCACCTGGGTCTGCTCGTGGTACAGGCCGAGGCGGTGGCGGATGACCTCTTCGTTGTCGTCGGCGCGGCCTTCGATCTGCGCGCGCTTGAGCAGGCGCTGGACCAGCTCGTCGTCGTCCGCGGTCAGCTGGAGCACGACGTCGAGCTCCTGGCCTCCCTCGCCGAGGATGCTGTCCAGCTCGTCGACCTGGGCCGAGGTGCGCGGGTAGCCGTCGAGGAGGAAGCCGTCGCGGACGTCATCCTGGAGCAGGCGGTCGCGGACCATGCGGTTCGTGACCTCGTCGGGGACGAAGTTGCCGGCGTCGATGTACTTCTTCGCCTCGAGGCCCAGCGGGGTCTCTTCCTTCACGTTGGCGCGGAAGATGTCTCCGGTGGAGATCGCCACGACGCCGAGGCGCTCGGAGATGCGGGTCGCCTGGGTGCCCTTGCCGGAACCCGGCGGGCCAATGATCAACAATCGAGTCATCGCAGAAGTCCTTCGTAGTGTCGCTGCTGCATTTGGGCATTGATTTGCTTGACGGTCTCCAGACCCACACCAACCATGATGAGGACGGAGACGCCGCCGAACGGGAAGTTCTGGTCCGCGTTGATGAGCACGAACGCGATCAACGGGGTCAGCGCGATCAGTCCCAGGTAGATGGCGCCCGGGAACGTGATGCGCGACAACACATACTGAAGGTACTCGGCGGTCGGCTTGCCCGCACGAATGCCCGGGATGAACCCGCCATACTTCTTCATGTTGTCCGCCACCTCGGTGGGGTTGAACGTGATCGAGACGTAGAAGTACGTGAAGAAGATGGTCAGCATCAGGTACGCGGCCATGTAGAGCGGGCTGCTGCCGCTGAAGTTCGTCTGGAGCCACAGCGCCCAGCCCGGCAGCGAGCCGTCCGGACGCGCGTTGAACTGCACCAGCATGCTCGGCAGGGCCAGCATCGACGAGGAGAAGATGACCGGGATGACACCGGCCATGTTGACCTTGATCGGGATGTAGGTGGACGTTCCGCCGACGGTCCGGCGCCCCACCATCCGCTTGGCGTACTGCACGGGCACCCGGCGCTGGGACTGCTCGACGAACACCACGAGGGCGACGACGACGAGGCCGATCAGGATGACTCCGGCGAAGACGCCCCAGCCCTGCGTATTGGCGATCGCGCCCATGGACGCCGGGAAGCCGGCGGCGATGGACACGAAGATCATCAGGGACATGCCGTTGCCGACGCCGCGCTCCGTGACGAGCTCGCCGAACCACATGATCAGGCCCGTGCCCGCGGTCAGGGTGACGACCATCAGGATGATGTTCAGGACGGATTCGTCCGGCACGATCGGGAGCCCGCAACCCTGGAACAGGTTGCCGCTGCGCGCGAGCGAGACCAGCGTGGTCGCCTGCAACAGGCCCAGCGCGATGGTTAGGTAACGGGTGTACTGGGTGAGAGTCGACTGTCCGGCCGAGCCCTCCTTGTGCAGCTCCTCGAAGCGGGGAATCACGACGCGCAGCAGCTGCGTGATGATCGACGCCGTGATGTAGGGCATGATGCCCAGGGCGAAGATCGAGACCTGCAACAGGGCGCCGCCACTGAACAGGTTCACGAACTGGTACAGGCCGCCGGTGGTGTTGCCCGCGGCAAGACACTGCTGGACGTTCCCGTAGTCGACGCCGGGGGTCGGGATGAACACGCCGAGGCGATAAATCGCGATGATGGCGAGCGTGAACAGCAACTTGCGTCGCAAGTCAGGCGTCCGGAAGACCCGGGCAATGGCGCTGAGCAAGCGTCCTCCTGAAAGATGTGGTTCCGGCCACAGGGCCGAGATTGGCTTCTGTGAGTCTACCCGTAGAAAGTGTCCACCCCGCCACCGCAAGGTGCACCGCGCCGGCGTCGTACGCGGCGGGCCGACCATGTGGCGCGCGGCAGGTAAAGGAAGAACCGCGCGGCGGGCCGGGGAAACGAACGTGCGGGACAAAAGAAAAGGTCCCCGACGGACCGGGACGAACCCGGCCCGTCAGGGACCTCAGCCAAACCGTGGGATCACGGGGACCTTAAAGCTCGGTCGCCGATCCGCCGGCAGCGGCAATCTTCTCTTTGGCGGACGCCGAGAAGGCGTTGGCCTTCACGTTCACCTTGACGGTGATGTCGCCGGTGCCCAGGACCTTGACGGGCTGGTTCTTGCGAACGGCGCCCTTCTCGACCAGGGCGTCGACGGTGACGTCGCCACCTTCCGGGAACAGCTCGCCGAGCTTGTCCAGGTTGACAACCTGGAACTCGACCCGGAACGGGTTCTTGAAGCCGCGAAGCTTCGGAAGGCGCATGTGCAGCGGCAACTGGCCACCGGCGAAGCCGGCCTTGACCTGGTAGCGCGCCTTGGTGCCCTTCATACCGCGACCGGCGGTCTTGCCCTTGGAGCCTTCACCGCGACCCACGCGGGTCTTGGTGGTCTTGGCGCCGGGGGCCGGTCGCAGGTGGTGCACCTTGAGTGCGGTTTCCTTGATAGCCATGTCTACTTCGCCTCCTCAACCGTTACGAGGTGCGGAACCTTGTTGACCATGCCCACGGTCACCGGATCGGCGGTACGGACCACGGTGTGGCCGATGCGCTTGAGTCCGAGCGAGCGCAGGGTGTCGCGCTGGTTCTGCTTGCCACCAATGGTGGACCGGATCTGGGTGATAACCAGCTGGGAGTCGCTAGGGACAAAATTCTTTGCCATAACTACGCACCAACCTTCTGGTTCTGGATGTTGCGCAGCATCTGCGGCGAAACAACTTGGTCCAGGGGCAGACCACGGCGAGCGGCAACCGACGCCGGCTCTTCGAGTGCCTTCAACGCGGCCACGGTTCCGTGGACGATGTTGATCTGGTTCGAGGAACCCATGGACTTGGACAGGACATCGTGGATGCCGGCGCACTCGAGGACGGCGCGGACCGGACCACCGGCGATAACGCCGGTACCCGGGGACGCGGGACGCAGCAGGACAACGCCCGCGGCGGCCTCGCCCGTCACCATGTGCGGGATGGTCGAACCGACGCGCGGAACGCGGAAGAACGACTTCTTGGCCTCTTCAACGCCCTTGGCAATGGCCGCGGGAACTTCCTTGGCCTTGCCGTAGCCGACGCCGACCATGCCGTTGCCGTCTCCGACAACAACCAGGGCGGTGAAGCTGAAGCGACGTCCACCCTTGACGACCTTGGACACGCGGTTGATGTTCACAACGCGCTCAAGGAACTTGTCCTTGTCGTCGTTGCGGCTGTCCTTCGAGTCGCGGCCACCGCGGCCACGTCCCTCTCCGCGTCCACGGCCTTCGCCGCGTCCACGGTTGTCGCCGCGGTTGTCGCCGCGACGTGCGCCGGCGTTGTCAGCCGTCGCCGTCGTGGTCGACGATGCGGCCTCGGTAGCTTCAGACACCTGAGTTTCCTTCTCGTTAGTAGCTTCGCTCACAGTGCCAGCCCACCTTCACGTGCTCCGTCGGCGACCGCGGCCACGCGGCCGTGGTACCGGTTGCCACCGCGGTCGAAGACAACGGCTTCGATGCCGGCGGCCTTGGCACGCTCCGCGGCGAGCTCGCCGACGCGCTTTGCCTTGGCGGTCTTGTCGCCGTCGAAAGCGCGCAGGTCGGCTTCCATCGTCGACGCGTAGGCCACGGTGAGGCCCTTGCTGTCGTCGACAACCTGAACGAAGATGTGGCGGGCGGAACGGTTGACGACGAGGCGCGGACGCGCCTCGGTGCCTTCGATCCGCTTGCGGACGCGGAGGTGGCGGCGGCCGCGGGCGGCAGCCTTGCTCTTACCCTTGATTCCGAGAGCCATGGTTACTTACCAGCCTTTCCGACCTTGCGGCGGATAACTTCGCCTTCATAGCGGATGCCCTTGCCCTTATAGGGATCCGGCCTGCGGAGCTTGCGAATGTTGGCGGCAACTTCGCCAACCTGCTGCTTGCTGATACCGGCGACGACGACCTTGTTGGCGCCCTCGGCGGTCAGGGTGATGCCCTCCGGAGCCTCAACCGAGACCGGGTGGGAGTAGCCCAGGGCGAACTCGAGGTTCGATCCCTTCGCCACAACGCGGTAACCCGTGCCGTGGATCTCGAGCTTCTTGGTGTAGCCCTCGGTGACGCCCTGGATCATGTTGGAGATCAGGGTGCGGGTCAGGCCGTGCAGCGAACGCGAGGCGCGCTCGTCGTTCGGACGCGTGACGGTGAGGGTGGACTCCTCGAGCGCCACGGAGATCGGGCTGGCCACGGAGTGGCTCAGCTCGCCCTTGGAACCCTTGACGGAGACAACCGAACCATCGAGCTTGACCTCGACGCCGGCGGGAACGGTGATTGGAAGACGTCCAATACGTGACATGGTTTCTTCTCCCTTCCCGTTACCAGACGTAGGCGAGGACTTCCCCACCTACACCCTTCTTGGCAGCCTGGCGGTCTGTCAGCAGTCCGGAGGACGTGGACAGGATGGCGATGCCGAGGCCCCCGAGGACGTGCGGCAGGTTGGTGGACTTCGCGTAAACGCGGAGGCCGGGCTTGGAAATGCGGCGGACGCCAGCGATCGAACGCTCGCGGCTCGGGCCGAACTTCAGGTTGATGGTCAGCTTCTTGCCTACCTCGGCGGCCTCTTCGACGAAGTCGCCGATGTAGCCTTCCGCCTTGAGGATCTGGGCAACGCGAACCTTCAGCTTCGAAGACGGCATCGACACGGTGTCGTGGTATGCCGAGTTGGCGTTACGCAGACGAGTCAGCATATCTGCGACTGGATCTGTCATTGTCATGTGGGCTTCTGCCCTTCCTCGCTACGGTTTCCGCACGACGGCGGACCTGTAACGTAGTTGATCTAGTTGTCGGTCTTGAACGGGAAGCCCAGCGCCTTGAGCAGCGCGCGGCCTTCGTCGTCGGTCTTGGCGGTGGTCACCACAGTGATGTCCATGCCGCGGACGCGGTCGATCTTGTCCTGGTCGATCTCGTGGAACATCGACTGCTCCGTGAGGCCGAACGTGTAGTTGCCGTTTCCGTCGAACTGCTTGGGGCTGAGGCCCCGGAAGTCGCGGATACGCGGCAGAGCCAACGACACCAGGCGGTCGACGAATTCCCACATGCGGTCGCCACGAAGTGTGGCGTGCGTGCCGATGGGCATTCCCTCGCGCAGCTTGAACTGTGCGATCGACTTGCGGGCCTTGGTCACCAACGGCTTCTGGCCGGTGATGGACGTCAGGTCGCGGACGGCGCCTTCGATGAGCTTCGAGTCCTTGGCGGCCTCGCCGACACCCATGTTCACGACAACCTTGACCAGACCGGGGATCTGCATCACGTTGGTGTAGGAGAAGTCGGACTTCAGCGACGCGCGGATCTCGTCGTTGTACTTGGCCTTCAGACGCGGGAGGGTCTTCACAGCTGCTTCAGTCATTAGAGTGCCTTCCCGGAAGCCTTGGCGTAGCGAACACGCACGGTCTTCTCGACGCCGTTCTTGGTCGCGGTCTCGACGCGGAAGCCAACGCGGGTCGGCTTCTTCGATTCCGGATCGACGATCGCAACGTTGGACACGTGGATCGGGGCCTCGACAACTTCGATGCCGCCGGTCTTCGTGCCGCGCTCGGTCTGGCCGGCCTTGGTGTGCTTCGTGACGCGGTTGATGCCCTCGACGAGGACACGCTCCGACTCCTTGAAGACCTTCAAGACCTTGCCCTGCTTGCCGCGGTCGCCGCCGCGGTCCTGCTTGGAACCGGTGATGACCTGAACAAGGTCACCCTTCTTGATGTTTGCACCCATGGTTACAGCACCTCCGGAGCCAGGGAAACGATCTTCATGAACTTCTTGTCGCGAAGCTCGCGTCCGACCGGGCCGAAGATACGGGTACCGCGCGGCTCGCCGTCGGCCTTGAGGATGACGGCTGCGTTCTCGTCGAACTTGATGTAGGAACCGTCGACGCGGCGACGTTCCTTCTTGGTGCGGACGATGACCGCCTTGACGACATCGCCCTTCTTGACGTTGCCGCCAGGGATCGCGTCCTTGACGGTGGCGACGATGACGTCGCCGATGCCTGCGTAGCGACGTCCGGATCCACCGAGAACACGGATGGTAAGGATTTCCTTAGCACCGGTGTTGTCGGCGATCTTGAGTCGCGACTCCTGCTGAATCACTATTAACTCCTGTCGTCTCGCTGGTTCTCTCTGGGAGCCTTGCGGAACGGATATGGTCCACCCCCGGCTGTCGCTTACCCCCACCTCCAAACGGAGCGGAACCCGAGGGTTACGCGTCTGCTGGGGAGGCAGGGCCGAGGCGATGCGCCGAGGAGCCGTGCCGCGCGCCGGCGAGGGTCAGACCCGATCGCCGCGCACGAGTGCCTGCATGCAAGGTGGATAGTCTCGACATGCAGAGCGCACAGACCATTAAGTCTACGTTAAAAACAGCGGGACCCGAAATCCTGTGCTATGCACATTCCTTCGGGTCCCACGTTGTCCTACTTGGCTACGGAAAGGCTACTTGGCCTTCTCGATAACCTCGACCAGGCGCCAGTTCTTGTCCTTGGACAAGGGGCGGGTCTCCGCGATGAGCACGAGGTCGCCGATGCCGGCGATTCCGTTCTCGTCGTGGGCCTTGATCTTCTTGTTGCGGCGCAGGACCTTGCCGTACAGGGCGTGCTTCACACGGTCCTCAACGTCGACAACGATGGTCTTCTGCATCTTGTCGGAAACCACGTACCCGCGAAGGGTTTTGCGGTCACCGCGAGCTTCGGTAGCTTCAGCCACTGCGTTCTCCTTCTCGGTCATTACTTGGCTTCCTCGGTCGCGTCAGCGGCTTCGGTTGCGGCGGCGTCGTCGGCCTTCTTCGAAGACTTCTTGGTCTTCTTGGAGGTCTCCTCGACCGGCACGACGACTTCCTGGCGAATGCCAAGCTCGCGTTCGCGCAGCACCGTGTAGATGCGGGCGATGTCGCGCTTGACGATCTTCAGGCGGCCGTGGGACTCCAGCTGGCCGGTGGCCGACTGGAAGCGGAGGTTGAACAGCTCCTCCTTGGCCTTCTTCAGTTCCTCGACCAGGCGGCCGTTGTCGTAACCGTCGAGCTGCTCGGTTGCGTGATCCTTGGATCCGATTGCCATTCCCTATTCACCACCCTCACGACGCACGATGCGTGCCTTCAACGGAAGCTTGTGGATCGCCAGGCGCAATGCCTCGCGGGCCACTTCATCAGTGACACCGGAGAGTTCGAACAGAACCCGTCCCGGCTTCACGTTTGCAACCCACCACTCCGGCGAACCCTTACCGGAACCCATGCGGGTTTCGGCAGGCTTCTTGGTCAGCGGGCGGTCCGGATAAATGTTGATCCAGACCTTGCCGCCACGCTTGATGTGGCGGGTCATGGCGATACGAGCGGCCTCGATCTGGCGGTTCGTCACATAGGCCGGTGTAAGCGCCTGGATGCCGTACTCGCCGAAGGAAACCGTGGTGCCGCCGGTCGCTGCGCCCGAACGGGTCGGGTGGTGCTGCTTGCGGAACTTGACTCGGCGTGGGATAAGCATTTAAGCCTGTCCTCCTTCTGCGGCCGCCGCGGCCGGAGCCTCGGTCGCCGGAGCGCCCTCGGTTGCCGGAGCGCCGGTGTTGCGGTCGTTACGACGACGGCGGTCTCCGCCGGCCGCCGGCGGACGTCCGCCGCCGGGACGGTCGCCACGGCCACGTGCCGGAGCTGCCGCGGCCTGCGCCGCGAGCTCCTTGGCGGTCACGTCGCCCTTGTAGATCCAGACCTTCACGCCGATGCGGCCGAAGGTGGTCTTGGCTTCGAACTTGCCGTAGTCGATGTTCGCGCGGAGGGTGTGCAGCGGCACGCGGCCTTCGCGGTAGAACTCCTTACGGGACATTTCGGCGCCACCGAGGCGGCCTGCGCACTGGACACGGATGCCCTTGGCGCCGGCGCGCATCGCGGACTGCATGGCCTTCTTCATCGCGCGGCGGAACGCCACGCGGGAAGCAAGCTGCTCCGCGATGCCCTGGGCCACAAGCTGAGCTTCGATCTCGGGGTTCTTGACCTCGAGGATGTTCAGCTGAACCTGCTTGCCCGTGAGCTTCTCCAGCTCGCCGCGGATGCGGTCTGCCTCGGCGCCGCGGCGGCCGATCACGATGCCCGGACGGGCCGTGTGGATGTCCACGCGGACGCGGTCACGGGTGCGCTCGATCTCGACCTTCGCGATGCCGGCGCGCTCCATGCCAACGGTCATGAGCTCGCGGATGCGGACATCCTCGCGGACGAAGTCCTTGTAGCGCTGACCGGGCTTGTTGCTGTCGGCGAACCAGTGCGAAACGTGGTCGGTGGTGATGCCGAGTCGGAACCCATTCGGGTTGACTTTCTGACCCATATTACTTTTCCCCACCCTTCTCCGGGGTTGCGACGACCACGGTGATGTGGCTGGTGCGCTTGTTGATGCGGAACGCGCGGCCCTGGGCCCGCGGACGGAACCGCTTCATGGTCGCGCCCTCGTCGACAAACGCCTCGCTAATGATCAGTTCGTCGTCGTTAAACGCGACACCGTCGCGGTCTGCGGCGACCCGGGCGTTTGCCACGGCCGACGCTACTACCTTGAAAACCGGCTCCGAAGCTGCCTGTGGGGCAAACTTCAGAATCGCCAGAGCCTCATTCGCTTGCTTGCCACGAACAAGGTCGACGACGCGCCGGGCCTTCATAGGCGTTACGCGGATATGACGCGCAATTGCCTTGGCTTCCATTGCTTTCCTTCTCTCGTCTATCGAAGAAGTGCTAAGCACTCGTTAACCCTCGCGGGTTAGCGGCGCTTGCCCTTCTTGTCGTCCTTCACGTGGCTGCGGAAAGTCCGCGTCAGAGCGAATTCGCCGAGCTTGTGCCCGACCATCGACTCGGTGACAAACACCGGAATGTGCTTGCGGCCGTCGTGAACAGCGATCGTGTGTCCGAGCATGTCGGGCACGATCATCGAACGGCGGGACCACGTCTTGATGACGTTCTTGGTGCCCTTTTCGTTCTCAGCAGCGACCTTAAGGAACAGGTGCTGATCGACGAAGGGGCCTTTCTTCAGGCTGCGTGGCATGTCTCCAGGCTCCTATCGCTTGTTCTTGCCGGTACGACGGCGACGCACAATGAGCTTGTCGCTTTCCTTGTTCGCGAGGCGTGTGCGGCCTTCGCGCTTGCCGTTGGGGTTGACCGGGTGACGTCCACCGGAGGTCTTGCCCTCGCCACCACCGTGCGGGTGGTCGACCGGGTTCATGGCGACACCACGGACGGTCGGGCGAACGCCCTTCCAGCGCATGCGGCCGGCCTTTCCCCAGTTGATGTTCGACTGCTCGGCGTTGCCGACCTCGCCGATCGTCGCGCGGCAGCGGACGTCGACGTTGCGGATTTCACCGGACGGAAGGCGAAGCTGCGCGAAGCGGCCCTCGCGGGCCACCAGCTGCACCGACGCACCTGCGGAACGGGCCATCTTGGCGCCGCCACCCGGACGCAGCTCCACGGCGTGGATAACGGTACCCACGGGGATGTTGCGCAGCGGCAGGTTGTTGCCAGGCTTGATGTCGGCGCCAGCGCCGGCCTCAATCTGGTCGCCCTGCTTGAGCTTGTTGGGGGCGATGATGTACCGCTTGGTGCCATCGATGTAGTGCAGCAGCGCAATGCGCGCCGTGCGGTTGGGGTCGTACTCGATGTGAGCGACCTTGGCGGGCACGCCGTCCTTGTCGTGGCGACGGAAGTCGATCAGACGGTAGGCGCGCTTGTGTCCACCACCCTTGTGTCGGGTGGTGATCTTGCCGGAGTTGTTGCGGCCGCCCGACTTTGTCAGGGGGCGAACCAGCGACTTCTCCGGCGTAGACCGGGTGATTTCTGCGAAGTCGGCGACGCTGGAGCCACGAAGGCCCGGCGTAGTCGGCTTGTACTTACGGATTCCCATTTTTTAATTCCTCGTTAAAGTGGTCTCCGCTTATGAAAGCGGACCGCCGAAGATGTCGATCGTGCCTTCTTTGAGGGAGACAATCGCACGCTTGGTAGCCTTGCGGGATCCCCATCCGAATTTGGTGCGCTTGCGCTTACCGACACGGTTGATGGTGTTGACGGAGTCAACCTTGACGGAGAAGATCTTCTCCACCGCCAGCTTGATCTCGGTCTTGTTGGAGCGCGGGTCGACCAGGAAGGTGTACTTGCCTTCGTCGATCAGTCCGTAGCTCTTTTCCGATACGACGGGTGCAATGACGACGTCGTGCGGAGACTTGGAGAGGGCGGCGCTCACTTGGAGTCCTCCTTGTTGACCAGGGCATCGTAAGCGGCCTTGGTGAAGACGACCTCGTCGGAGACCAGAACATCGTAGGTGTTCAGCTGGTCAACGTAGATGACGTGGACGTCTTCGAGGTTGCGCACGGACAGTGCGGCAACATCGTTGGCGCGCTCGATGACGACGAGCAGGTTCTTACGCTCGGTGAGAGCGCGCAGGGTGGCCAAGGCCTCCTTGGTCGACGGCGTGTTGCCGGCAACCAGGGTCTCGATCACGTGGACGCGATCGTGGCGGGCGCGGTCGGAGAGGGCTCCGCGCAGGGCGGCGGCCTTCATCTTCTTGGGCGTCCGCTGGCTGTAGTCGCGCGGCGTCGGTCCGTGGACCACGCCACCGCCGGTCATGTGCGGAGCGCGGATCGAGCCCTGGCGGGCGCGTCCCGTGCCCTTCTGCTTGAACGGCTTGCGGCCTGCGCCCGAAACCTCGGCGCGGGTCTTGGTCTTGTGCGTACCCTGGCGGGCCGCGGCCAGCTGGGCCACGACAACCTGGTGCAGCAGCGGGACGTTGGTCTGAACGTCGAAGATCGTGGCGGGAAGCTCGACCTTCAGTGCGGAGATAGCCATGTTACTTTGCTCCCTTCACGGCGGTGCGCACGAGGACGACCTTGCCGCGGGCGCCGGGAACGGCACCCTTGATCAACAGGAGGTTCTTCTCGGCGTCCACAGCGTGAACCGTGAGGTTCATCGTGGTGGTGCGCTCGGCGCCCATGCGGCCAGCCATGCGCAGGCCCTTGAAGACGCGGCCCGGGGTGGACGCGCCACCGATGGAACCCGGCTTACGGTGGTTCTTGTGGGCACCGTGGGATGCCGGAGCACCGTGGAAGCCGTGGCGCTTCATGACACCGGCGAAGCCCTTACCCTTGGACTTGCCCACGACGTCGACCTTCTGGCCGGCCTCGAAGAGCTCGACGGAGAGTTCCTGGCCCAGGGCGTAGGAATCGGCGTCGGCGGTACGCAGCTCGACCACGTGGCGGCGCGGGGTGACCCCTGCGGCCTCGAAGTGGCCGGCCAGCGGCTTGGTGACCTTGCGCGGGTCGATCTGGCCGAAGCCGATCTGAACGGCGGTGTAGCCGTCGCGGTCCGCGTTGCGGAGCTGGGTCACAACGTTGGAGTCTGCCTGCACGACGGTGACGGGGATGAGCTTGTGGTTCTCGTCCCAGACCTGGGTCATGCCGAGCTTCGTGCCCAACAGGCCCTTGATGTTACGGGTTGCGGTCATAGTCTCTCAGCACCTCCCCTAGAGCTTGATTTCGATGTTGACGTCCGCCGGCAGGTCGAGACGCATGAGCGAGTCGACGGCCTTCGGGGTCGGATCGATGATGTCGATCAGACGCTTGTGCGTGCGCATTTCGAAGTGCTCACGGCTGTCCTTGTACTTGTGGGGCGAACGGATAACGCAGTACACGTTCTTCTCCGTCGGCAGCGGCACTGGGCCGACTACGGTTGCGCCTGCGCGCGTGACCGTCTCAACGATCTTCCGTGCTGAAACGTCAATGACCTCGTGGTCATACGACTTCAGCCGGATGCGGATTTTCTGTCCCGCCATGGCGTCATGCCTCTTTCTCGATAGCACTCTTCACGTACATTTCTGTGCCCTACGGGTCCTTGCGGACCGGCACTTCCCCGCACGGGCTGAATCCGGATGAATCCGGGTTCCTCACCCCGTCGGAGCTCCGACCCCCGCGGTCGGGCGTGTCGCGGATTGTCCGCTACACAAACCGAAAGAATTGGGGGTGGGCCGTTTTGGTCCCCACCGTCTCGGTCGTATCCGCCCCCGCCCCGGGCATTATCCCGGGCGGGACGCAATCTCTGTCGAAACCGGCCTTGACTCCGCTATCGGTAAACCGAGCGGCGAGCGCAAGACATGGAGAGGCGCTTGAACAACTTGTCTAGTCTGGCAGATCGGGCGTCCAAACGCCAATCGGGCCCGGGATTCCGGGCCCGCGCCAGTCGCTGCTAGTTGCCGTCCCCGCGGCCGCCGCGGTGGGCGCGCCTGATGCGCCGGGCACGGTCGATTTCGCGGCGGAAGTATCGGCGACCCCAGACGACGGCGGAGACCCCCGCCACGGCGACGCCGATCAGGACCCAGAGCATCGTTTCCATGGCCACGAGCCTAGTCGCGTCCTAGCCTGTTGGTGAGCGCGCACCGCGACCCAAGCAGCCAGCCAAGGAGGACACGCATTGTTGAGCACCAGCAAGTTGACCGCGATTCTGCCCGTACAGGACATGGAACGGGCCAAGGCCTTCTACCGGGACACCCTCGGACTCGAGCCGACCGCTGAGCTCGACGACGGGAGCCAGCTCTTCTCCAGCGACGGTTCGACCGCGATCGAGTTGATGCTGCGCCCCGACGTCGTTCCGACCGACGTCACGGCACTGAGCTTCCAGGTCGACGACCTGCCCGGCGCGATCGGGAACCTGGAGGGCGCCGGCGTCGTATTCCGTGACTACGACGAGCCCGGGCTCAAGACCGAAGACCACATCGTCACGACCCCGCACCACAAGACGGCGTGGTTCGCGGACACGGAGGGCAATCTCCTCTGCCTGCACCAGCCGTTGTAGCCGCGGACGAATCGCGCCGCGGCGCGCCGGGCGGATACGGGCGGCCGGTTATGGGGCGGCCCTGCCGATCCGCGTCAACCGCCAGACGGCGGTGGCGATCAGCGCGAGCGCCACGAACAACAGCAGCAGGAAGGTGAAGCCGCGGAGGTACCAGAGGACGGCGAGTCCGACCCCGACGGCGCCCCACACCACGAAGAGCCGGCGGTTGGACAGCAGGCCGAATGCCAGCAGGGCCGCGTGGCCGCAGATCGTCCACGCCTGTTCCGCGAAACCGTCGGCGAAGAGCGTCGTCGGGCCGGTGGCGGTGAGCACCGCCGCCGCCACGCACAGGTACGCCGTTCCGCGCCTACCTCTTCCGGCGTCCCGGACGGCGAAGTGGTATCCGGCCACCAGTGCCAGGACCACGACCCAGTACTGCGCCACCCAGAAGTAGCCGAGGGGACCGTCGACGATCCACCAGGAACGCTGCGCACACGCCGCGACCAGCAGGAACGCGGCCTCCGCGGGCGCCACTCGGCGGCCCGCCGGCGCCTCGAAGACGGCGGCGACGGCCGCGGCCGAGATCAGCGCCAGGCCGATGACGTCAAGGGGGAAGGGCTCCCCCTGCGCGAGGGCGCCGCCGAGGACGACGTCGGCCAGGCCGCCGAGCGCCGCGTACCGTGCGTGCCCGCCGGACCAAGCCCACCGCGTCGCGTAGAGGAACAGCCCGGCCGCCACGAGCGCCGCGGACATCGCCAGGGCTTCGTCGGTCACCGAACCGTTGTCCGGCAACCACAGCACCTGCAGTGTCCCGGCGTTGAGGGCGGCGGGCAGGGCCGCGGCCGTGCCCAACAGCAGCCACGCCGCCCCCGAAGTGTGTGCGAAAACCGCGAAGCCCGCCGCCACCGCGAAAAGCGTGGCGGCGCGCCACCCGGGTTCGGTCGGGGCAACCGCAAGGGCCGTCGCGAGGAAACCCGCGGCCGCCGCGGCCCGCTGCCACCGGTACGATCCGCCGCGGTCCCGTCCCTCGTGCACGATGGCGGCGGCCCCCATCGCCACCAACAGCGCGATGGCGACCTGCGGGCCCCACAAGTCGGCCGGAAGCCAGCCGCCGACGCGCATGCCGGTGTTCGCGGACGGCACGACCGCGATGCCGGCCGCCGCCACGGGGACGGCCAACACCGTCCAGCGGTGCGCGACGGCAGTGCGGGGCGTGGCACCGCGGAGCCACCAGAACACTCCGAACACGCCAAGGCAGAGCAGCTGCACCAGCAGGGACGCCCGGTCCGCGCCGGAACCGCCGCCCACGAGGCGGCCGAAGACACCGCCGCCCCAGGATCCGGTGCCCAGCCAATAGGCGAAGGGCGTCAGAAGCAGGACGCCGAATGCGGACCACCCCATCACCTTGTTCAATCCGATCCCTCGAGCCGCTCCCCCGCCAAAACGTCCTCTCCCGCGGGCTCCCGCGCCTAGGGCTTCCGCGCCCTGCTCTCCCGCGCCCCGGGCTCCCCCGCCCCGGGATCCGCTACCGCCGGTGAGCTGCAACCGCGCCACCTGGCCGGCGGCCAGCGTCACGGTGGCGATCGCCACCGTGGCGTGGATGTCGGCGTCGAACCGGTCGGCGATGTGAAGCGCGCAGAACGTGAGGAAGAGCTGGCCCGCCGCCGCGTAAGCGCCACGGTCCCAAGGCCGTCCGGGCGAGCCGGCGCGCACACAGCAATACGCCAGTCCGGCGGCGAACACGGCCTCCAACGCCCATTCCGTCCGGAAGCCGCCGCTCAGCGCCACGGCGCCGGCAAGTCCGAGCGCCCCGACGGCGTGCCCGCTTCCGCGCACCCAACCGCGACCCGTGCCTCCGTGGCGCGCCGGCGCAACCCGTCCGCGGACACCCAACACCAGCGTCGCCGAGACCAGTGCCACGGCGACCACGGTGCCCAGCAACATTCCCTGCGGACCGGGCGCCAGCATCACGACGGCGACGAATGCCGCCGCCACGCCCACCGACAGCAGGGCGGCCTCCACAAACGGCGCGCGGGTCCGCGCCGCGCGTAGCCGAAACGCGGCGGCAACCGAGCCGGCCAGCCACGCCACGCCGAAGGCCGTCCACCACCAGCGCAACTCGCCGTCCGCCACTCCCACGCGACCCGTCGAGACGGACGCCCACGCCCACGCCCACGCCGCGGACGCGGCCACGCTGGCGAGCGCGACCGGCAACAGCACGCGCACGACGACGTTTTGGGCCTGGGTGGTGAGCGTTCGAGCCTCTGCCCGGTCCTGCACCCGTGCGACCGCTCCGACCGTCAGGGCAAGGGCCAACGACAGAACCAGCGACTGCCTCCACGGCAAGGGGTCCCACGGTTCGAGCAGAACAGCAGCGCCCGCGACGAGAGGAACCCACAGGAAGGAAACACCGCCACGCGCGCCGGCGACTACACCCAGCGCCACGGCCACGAGCAGGGTCCAGTTAAACGACCACCAGACCGGGTCGGATGCCGCATCCGCGAGCCCCCGTTCGTTGCCCGCGAGCGCGAACAGCATGCCGGCTGCGAAGAGCAGCAGCGCTTCGGCACGAATCCACCCGGCCCGTGTCCATCCGGGCCGCGTCCATCCGGGCCGCGGTTCGGCGGAAAGCAATCGCGTGTAGTGCCCCCTATAGAGCACCACCGCAAGTCCCTGGAAAAGCAGCAACACGGCGACGGTCCGGGCTACCCCGGTGGTGTCGGCCCCGAGCTCGGCCGTCAAATACGCGGTGGCGGCCACCGCGCCGGCGCGGCCCGCGTACATGTTCGCCAGCCGCTCCCGGGCCGGACCGGCGAAGGACACCGCCGCGTAGTACGCGGTTGCCGCGAGCGTGAGCAGCAGGTAGTCGCGGGTGCGCAGTACGCCCGGGAGCAGGAGGGCGACCGCGAGCGTGGCGGGCACGACATAGCGGTGTGCCGTGGTGAACGCGCGCACGTAGATGTTGGTGAGCCAGCGTGGCCTGGCATACGCGACCGCCGTGGCGGCCGCTGCCAGCAACATGGTGAACATGAAGTACCACACGAGTCCACGGTTCAGCACGGCTCCCCCGGACCAGGCGGTGGAGACGAGGAACGTGAGGGACAACGCCGCGAGCACCCTGCTCTGGAGCCGCGCCGCGGCGTAGACGAACGCGGCCGTCCCGACGACGGACGTGGTGAGCAAGGTCGTCGCCGCGTTTCCGCTCACCAGCAGATAGAACGCCAGGCCGGTCACGGGAATCAGTGCGAGTCCGGTGCCCGTAAAGGCCGTGGCCGCGGGCCTGAGCCGGTCGCTCCGGGCGTGCACCACGAGGCCGCCCGCATAGAAGCCGGCGGTGAGCAGCGCCAGACCGGCGAACTTCGCGCCCGCCGGGAACGAGATCCCTATGAACAGGGAAGCCGCGGCGACCAACAGCATGGCGGCGACGTAGAGCGTGATGTTGATGTTCCGCAGCGCGCGCCGCTCCGGGTCGTGCTCTCGGGGCCGAGGCTCCCAGGACCCGCGGGGCGGGCCGAGCGGTGGCACCCCCGGAGCCACTTCCGGCTCGGTCTCCGGCGGTCCCGTGTGGATATTCGCAGACGGACCGGACGGATCGCCCAGCAAGGCCGTGGCGGGCCCACCCGCGAATCCCGCCGTGCCCTGGCTTTCCGGCGCGGCCGGCGCACCCGCTGCGGGGGCGGCTGCCGGGACGGTCACGGGGAAAGTCCGCGCGGAGGTGCCGCTGCCGGCGTCGTACCCCTCCTGCCAGGCACGTGCCAAGGCGGCACGCTGCGCGGAAGACGACTCCCCCGTGCCTACCCCGCCGGCAGCCGGCCGGCGTAGCGCGCGGCGACCGGCCCACCATCCGGCCAGCCCCGCGCCGACAATCAAGACCAGCACCATGGCCACGCCCGTTGATACCAAGTCCACGCCATCCGCCGTCCAGAAGAGTTAGTCCCGAGAATAGCCAAACCGTCGCGATTCGCCTAGCGGATGGCCCGCCCTGTGGACAACGCCGCCGAGGATCGGCGCGTGGGGGGCTTAAAGACGGAAGGACCCCGCTGCCGAAGCAGCGGGGTCCTTCCGGTGGACCGTCAGGTCAGATCAGCAAATACTACTTGATGATCTTGGTGACGCGGCCCGAGCCAACGGTGCGGCCACCCTCGCGGATGGCGAAGCCGAGGCCGTCTTCCATGGCGATCGGCTGGATCAGCGCAACGGTCATCTCGGTGTTGTCACCGGGCATCACCATTTCCGTGCCCTCGGGGAGGGTGATAACGCCAGTCACGTCCGTCGTGCGGAAGTAGAACTGCGGGCGGTAGTTCGAGTAGAACGGGTTGTGGCGGCCGCCCTCGTCCTTGGAAAGGATGTAGACGTTGGCCTCGAAATCGGTGTGCGGGGTGATGGAACCCGGCTTCACGATAACCTGGCCACGCTCCACGTCCTCGCGCTTGATGCCGCGGAGAAGCAGACCACAGTTCTCGCCGGCCCATGCCTCGTCGAGCTGCTTGTGGAACATCTCGATACCGGTCACCGTGGTCTTCTGGACCGGGCGGATGCCGACGATCTCGACCTCGGAGTTGATAGGCAGCGTGCCACGCTCGGCGCGGCCGGTGACGACGGTTCCACGACCGGTGATCGTGAAGACATCCTCGATCGGCATCAGGAACGGCTTGTCGCGGTCACGAACCGGGTCCGGAACGTGCTCGTCGACTGCGTCCATGAGGTCCGCAACGGACTTGACCCACTCGGCGTCGCCTTCGAGGGCCTTCAGGCCGGAGACGCGCACAACCGGTGCCTCGTCGCCGTCGAAGCCCTGGGCGGAGAGAAGTTCGCGAACTTCCATTTCCACCAGGTCCAGGAGCTCTTCGTCGTCGACCATGTCCGACTTGTTCAGCGCGACCAGCAGGTAGGGAACGCCAACCTGGCGGGCAAGCAGAACGTGCTCGCGGGTCTGGGCCATCGGGCCGTCGGTGGCGGCAACCACGAGGATCGCGCCGTCCATCTGTGCGGCACCGGTGATCATGTTCTTGATGTAGTCAGCGTGGCCCGGGGCATCAACGTGCGCGTAGTGGCGCTTCTCCGTCTGGTACTCGATGTGGGAGATGTTGATGGTGATGCCGCGCTGGCGCTCTTCCGGGGCGGAGTCGATAGCCGCGAAATCGCGCTGCTCGTTGAGATCGGGGTACTTGTCAGCAAGCACCTTGGAAATGGCAGCGGTCAACGTCGTCTTGCCATGGTCAACGTGACCGATGGTGCCGATGTTGACGTGCGGCTTAGTCCGCTCGAACTTTGCCTTCGCCACGGGTTCCTCCTAGAACGTATACAGATGACTTACCTCGTCCACGCGGTTCGTGGGCGAAACTCATGCAAGTCTACTGTGGGCTGATATTTTTCCTGAAATTGCGGTTTCCGTCAGGCCCCGCTATCGGGCCCCTCAGTCTGCCACGTGGAGGCCGGCCGTCCGGCTGGCGGCCGACCGGCCTCCACGGTGCCGCTCGTCCGGGGAACCAGACTGGCGGCAAGTTGTTGGTCGCGGCGACTACTCGCCGCGGTTCTTCTGGACGATCTCCTCGGCAACGGCCTTGGGGACCTCCTGGTAGCTGTCGAACTTCATCGAGTACACCGCGCGGCCCTGCGTCTTGGAACGCAGGTCGCCAATGTATCCGAACATCTCCGAAAGCGGCACGGATGCCTTGATGACCTTCACACCGGCGGCGTCCTCCATGGACTGGATGTGGCCGCGGCGCGAGTTCAGGTCACCGATGACGTCGCCCATGTACTCCTCGGGAGTACGGACCTCAACGGCCATCAGCGGCTCGAGGATGATCGGGGTGGCGCGGCGTGCGCCCTCCTTGAACACCTGCGAACCGGCGATCTTGAACGCCATTTCCGAGGAGTCGACGTCGTGGTAGGCACCGTCGAGCAGTGTCGCCTTGACGCCCACCATCGGGTAGCCGGCCAGGATGCCGAACTGCATCGCAGCCTGGATTCCCGCGTCGACCGAGGGGATGTACTCGCGCGGAATACGTCCACCGGAGACGGCGTTGACGAACTCGTACGTTGCGCCGTCGGTCGTGTCCAGCGGCTCGAAAGCCATCTGGACCTTGGCGAACTGGCCGGATCCACCCGTCTGCTTCTTGTGGGTGAAGTCGACCTTGTCGACCTTCTTCTTGATCGTCTCGCGGTAGGCCACCTGCGGCTTGCCGACGTTGGCCTCGACCTTGAACTCGCGGCGCATGCGGTCCACCAGGATGTCCAGGTGGAGCTCGCCCATGCCGCCGATCTCGGTCTGGCCGGTGTCCTCGTTGAGGGAGACGGTGAAGGTCGGGTCCTCGGCGGAAAGCTTCTGGATGGCCGTGGAGAGCTTCTCCTGGTCACCCTTCGTCTTCGGCTCGATGGCCACGAAGATCACCGGGTCCGGGAAGGACATGGACTCGAGGACGATCGGGGCGTCGGTCGCGCACAGCGTGTCGCCCGTCGTCGTGTCCTTGAGGCCGATGGCCGCGTAGATGTGGCCGGCGAAGGCCTCGTCCACGGGGTTCTCCTTGTTCGCGTGCATCTGGAAGAGCTTTCCGATGCGCTCCTTCTTGCCCTTGGTGGAGTTGATCACCTGGAGGCCCGAGGACGCCTTGCCGGAGTACACGCGGATGAACGTGAGCTGCCCGAAGAACGGGTGCGTCGCGATCTTGAAGGCGAGGGCCGAGAACGGCTCGTCCGAGGAGGGCGCGCGGGTGAGCTCGATCTCCTCGTCCTTCGGATCGTGACCGATCATCGGCGGCACGTCCAGCGGGGACGGCAGGTAGTCGATGACGGCGTCGAGCATCGGCTGGACGCCACGGTTCTTGAACGCGGAGCCGCAGAACACCGGGTAGGCGCTGGAGTCGATGACCATCTTGCGGATGCCGACCTTGAGCTCCTCGATCGTGGGCTCTTCGCCCTCGAGGAACTTCTCCATCAGTTCGTCGGAGGACTCGGCAACGGCCTCGACCAGCTGCGCACGGTACTCGACGGCCTTTTCCTTGAGGTCCTCGGGGATCTCGCGGGTCTCGTAGGCGGCACCCATGGTGACGTCGCCCTTGGAGTCGCCGGGCCAGACCAGCGCGCGCATTTCGATGAGGTCGACGACGCCGACGAATTCGCTCTCGGAGCCGATCGGCAGCTGCATGACCAGCGGCTTGGCGCCGAGGCGCTTGATGATGGTGTCGACGGTGTAGTAGAAGTCGGCGCCCAGCTTGTCCATCTTGTTGACGAAGCAGATGCGCGGGACCTCGTACTTGTCCGCCTGGCGCCAGACGGTCTCCGACTGCGGCTCGACGCCTTCCTTGCCATCGAAGACGGCTACGGCGCCATCGAGCACGCGCAGGGAGCGCTCGACCTCGACCGTGAAGTCGACGTGGCCCGGCGTGTCGATGATGTTGATCTGGTTGTTGTTCCAGAAGGAGGTCACGGCGGCGGACGTGATCGTGATGCCGCGTTCCTTCTCCTGCTCCATCCAGTCGGTCGTCGAAGCGCCGTCGTGCGTCTCGCCGATCTTGTGGTTCACACCCGTGTAGAAGAGGATGCGTTCCGTAGTGGTGGTCTTACCGGCATCGATGTGCGCCATGATGCCGATGTTCCGGACCTTCTTGAGGTCGGTGAGCACGTCCAGTGCCACGGTGTCTCCCTTGTGTCTGTTGATCCTGCACGACGGCGGCTGCGGCACCTGGGCGGCGCGGCCGCCGTCGTACGGAAATCACGGTTACCAGCGGTAGTGGGCGAATGCCTTGTTGGATTCGGCCATCTTGTGCGTGTCTTCGCGACGCTTCACAGCGGCACCGAGACCGTTCGATGCGTCGAGGATCTCGTTCTGGAGACGCTCGATCATGGTCTTCTCGCGGCGGGCCTTGGAGTAGCCAACGAGCCAGCGGAGGGCCAACGCGGTGGAGCGGCCCGGCTTGACCTCGACCGGAACCTGGTAGGTGGCGCCACCGACGCGGCGGGAGCGGACCTCGAGGGCCGGGCGGACGTTGTCCATGGCCTTCTTGAGGGTAGCAACCGGATCGCCGCCGGTCTTGGCCAACGCACCTTCGAGCGCGCCGTACACGATGCGCTCGGCGGTGGACTTCTTGCCATCGACCAGGACCTTGTTGATCAACTGGGTGACGAGCGGGGATCCGTAGACCGGATCGGAAACGAGGGGGCGCTTGGGCGCCGGACCCTTACGAGGCATTACTTCTTCTCCTTCTTGGCGCCGTAGCGGGAGCGTGCCTGCTGACGGTTCTTGACACCCTGGGTGTCGAGGGCTCCACGGACGATCTTGTAGCGGACACCCGGAAGGTCCTTCACGCGACCGCCGCGAACGAGCACGATGGAGTGCTCCTGCAGGTTGTGGCCGACGCCGGGAATGTATGCGGTGACCTCGATGCCACCGGCAAGACGAACGCGGGCGACCTTACGGAGCGCGGAGTTCGGCTTCTTCGGGGTGGTGGTGTACACACGGGTGCACACGCCACGACGCATGGGGTTGCCCTTCAGGGCAGGGGCCTTGGTCTTGTTGACCTTCGGCGAGCGGCCCTTGCGGACCAGCTGCTGAATAGTAGGCACTTTCGTGTCCTCCGGTTTCTTGGTTCTGCCGCGCCCCGTTGCCACACTGCTGGCCGGGACGCTGCGCTTTTGGTCGTTTCCTCGCATCGTCTGCGGATTCGACCGTAGGCGTGCAAAAGTGTGGCATCTGTTGCGCAAGTTCCCCGCAACCCGGACCGTGTCCATTTGCCACACATAAAACAATTAACACCACCCTAGCACGCGGCCGGGACGCCCCGTTAATCGGCGGGCTCGCGGCGGGTAATCGGCGGGCTCGCCGCGGGGCGCTCACGGACCGCATCCGTGTCGGGGTACATGCATCCAAAACGGCGGCTTTCCTGCAGGTATCCCGACACCGATGCCGGCGGGAGTGCTGGCCGGGCGGGCCGGGGAAACCCCGGGAATGCGGAAAGGGGCGGCCCCGCGAATGCGGTGCCGCCCCTCTCCCCCTCAGGGTCGGGTTCCGGGGTTAGCGGAAATCGTTCCCGAGGTCATAGTCATCCATCGGAATGGCGTGGAACTCCGGCGACATGCCGGGCTCGACACCCTCGTAGTCGAAGCCGGTGAACGCGCTGGGACCGGTGAAGAGGTTGGCCTTGGCCTCCTCCGTCGGGTCCACGTTGACCTGGGTGTAGCGGTCCAGGCCGGTGCCGGCCGGGATCAGCTTACCGATGATCACGTTCTCCTTCAGACCCAGCAGCGGGTCCGACTTCCCTTCCATGGCCGCCTGCGTCAGGACGCGGGTGGTCTCCTGGAAGGATGCCGCCGAGAGCCAGGAATCCGTGGCCAGCGAGGCCTTCGTGATACCCATGAGCTCGTCGCGGCCGGACGCGGGCTGCTTGCCCTCGGACACGGCCTTGCGGTTCTCGTTGGTGAAGCGGGAACGCTCGGCCAACTCGCCCGGAAGCAAGCCGGTCTCGCCGGACTCGATGACCGTGATGCGGCGAAGCATCTGGCGGACGATGACCTCCACGTGCTTGTCGTGGATGCCCACACCCTGGGACTGGTACACCTCCTGGACTTCGCGGACCAGGAACTTCTGGGCCTCGCGCGGTCCGAGAACCCGCAGCACCTGCTTGGGGTCGATCGCACCGGAGACGAGCTGCTGGCCAACGGCCACGCTGTCCCCGTCCGCCACGAGCATGCGCGCACGGCGCAGGACCGGGTAGGCGATCTCTTCCGAACCGTCGTCCGGGGTGACGACGATCCGCAGCTGCTTCTCGGCGTCCTCGATGGTGATGCGGCCGGCAACCTCGGAGATCGGGGCGACACCCTTGGGGGTACGCGCCTCGAAGAGCTCCTGGATACGAGGCAGACCCTGCGTGATGTCGTCCGCGGAGGCGACACCACCGGTGTGGAAGGTACGCATGGTGAGCTGCGTGCCGGGCTCGCCGATGGACTGCGCGGCGATGATGCCGACGGCCTCGCCGATGTCCACGGTCTTGCCCGTGGCCAGGGAGCGGCCGTAGCACAGCGCACACGTTCCGACGACAGACTCGCAGGTCAGCACGGAGCGGACCTTGATCTCGGAGATGCCGGCGTTGAAGAGCTCCTCGATGAGAACGTCTCCGACGTCGGACGCGCCCGCTGCCAGCACCTTGCCGTCGGAATCGACGACGTCGGTGGCCAGCGTGCGGGTGTACGCCGAGTTCTCGACGGTCTCGTGCATGCGCACGGTGCCGATCTCGTCGACCGAGGCGATCGGCACGGTCAGGCCGCGCTCGGTGCCGCAGTCGAGCTCGCGGACGATGACGTCCTGCGAGACGTCCACCAGACGACGGGTCAGGTAACCCGAGTTGGCGGTCTTCAGTGCGGTGTCGGCGAGGCCCTTACGGGCACCGTGCGTTGCGATGAAGTACTCGAGAACGGACAGGCCCTCGCGGTACGAGGACTTGATCGGACGCGGGATGATCTCACCCTTGGGGTTCGACACCAGGCCACGGATACCGGCGATCTGGCGCAGCTGCAGCCAGTTGCCTCGGGCCTTGGAGGTCACCATGCGGTTGATGGTGTTCAGTTCCTCCATGCCGGCGCGCATGGCCTCGGCCACCTCGTCGGTGGCCTTGTTCCAGATGTCGATGAGCTCCGTGCGGCGCTCCTCGTCGGCGATGAGTCCCTTGTCGTACTGGGCCTGCACCTTCAGTGCCTGCTCCTCGTACGGCGCCAGGATCGCGGCCTTGTCCATGTTCGACGTGATATCGGAGATGGCCACGGTCACTCCCGAGCGGGTCGCCCAGCTGAAGCCGGCGTCCTTCAGGTTGTCCAGCGTCGCCGCGGTGACGACCTTCGGGTAGCGCTCGGCCAGGTCGTTGACGATCTCGGAGAGCGTGTCCTTGCCGGCAACGCGCTCGACCCACGGGTAGTCGGCGGGCAGGGTCTCGTTGAAGAGCACCTGTCCGATCGACGTCTCGATGAGGGCCGGGGAGCCTTCTTCCCAGCCTTCGGGGGCCGGCATCTCGGCGGACGGAACGAAGCCCTCGACGCGGATCTTGACGACCGAGTTGAGGTGCAGCACACCGGCGTCGAGCGCCATGATCGCCTCGGCGGGGGTCGAGAACACGCGGCCCTCGCCCTTCTCGCCGGGACGCTTGGTGGTCAGGTGGTGCAGACCGATGATCATGTCCTGGGAGGGCAGGGTCACCGGGCGGCCGTCCGACGGCTTCAGGATGTTGTGCGAGGACAGCATCAGGATGCGGGCCTCGGCCTGGGCCTCCGGCGACAGCGGCAGGTGCACTGCCATCTGGTCGCCGTCGAAGTCGGCGTTGAACGCGGCGCAGACGAGCGGGTGCAGCTGCAGGGCCTTGCCCTCGACGAGCTGCGGTTCGAACGCCTGGATGCCCAAACGGTGCAGGGTCGGTGCGCGGTTAAGCAGAACCGGGTGCTCCGTGATGATCTCCTCGAGCACGTCCCAGACCTGCGGACGGTAGCGCTCGACCATGCGCTTGGCGCTCTTGATGTTCTGCGCGTGGTTGAGGTCAACCAGGCGCTTCATCACGAACGGCTTGAAGAGCTCCAGCGCCATCTGCTTGGGCAGGCCACACTGGTGCAGCTTCAGCTGCGGGCCGACGACGATGACCGAACGGCCGGAGTAGTCGACGCGCTTGCCGAGCAGGTTCTGGCGGAACCGGCCCTGCTTGCCCTTGAGCATGTCGGAGAGCGACTTCAGCGGGCGGTTGCCCGGTCCGGTGACCGGGCGGCCGCGGCGGCCGTTGTCGAACAGGGAGTCGACCGCCTCCTGGAGCATCCGCTTTTCGTTGTTCACGATGATCTCGGGCGCACCGAGATCCAGCAGGCGCTTCAGGCGGTTGTTGCGGTTGATCACGCGGCGGTAGAGGTCGTTGAGGTCGGAGGTCGCGAAGCGGCCACCGTCCAGCTGGACCATCGGGCGCAGCTCCGGCGGGATCACCGGGACGGCGTCCAGCACCATGCCCAGCGGGCTGTTGGTGGTGGTCAGGAACGCGTTGACGACCTTCAGACGCTTCAGGGCACGCGTCTTGCGCTGGCCCTTGCCGTTCTTGATGATGTCGCGCAGCAGCTCTGCCTCGGCCTCCATGTCGAACGACTCGAGGCGCTTCTTGATCGCCTCGGCGCCCATGGCACCCTCGAAGAACAGTCCGTACTTCTCGCGCAGCTGGCGGAACAGGCCCTCGTCGCCCTCGAGGTCAGCGACCTTGAGGTTCTTGAACCGGTCCCAGACCTGCTCGAGGCGCTCGATCTCGGCGTCGGCGCGCTTGCGCACCTGGGCCATGGTCTTGTCGGCGAGGTCGCGGGCCTTCTTCTTCTCGGCCGCCTTCGCGCCGTCGGCCTCGAGCTTGCCGAGGTCGTTCTCCAGGTCGCGGGCGATCGCCGCGATATCGGAGTCGCGGTTGTCGACCAGCGTCTTGCGCTGCAGGTCGTGCTGCGCCTGCAGGTTCGGGAGCTCCGCGTGGCGGCGGTCCTCGTCGACGGACGTGATCATGTAGGCGGCGAAGTAGATGACCTTCTCGAGGTCCTTCGGCGCCAGGTCAAGCAGGTAACCCAAGCGCGAGGGAACGCCCTTGAAGTACCAGATGTGGGTCACGGGCGCGGCCAGCTCGATGTGGCCCATCCGCTCGCGGCGCACCTTGGCGCGGGTCACCTCGACGCCGCAGCGCTCACAGATGATGCCCTTGAAGCGCACGCGCTTGTACTTGCCGCAGTAGCACTCCCAGTCGCGGGAGGGGCCGAAGATCTTCTCGCAGAAGAGCCCGTCCTTTTCCGGCTTCAGGGTGCGGTAGTTGATGGTTTCCGGCTTCTTAACCTCGCCGAAGCTCCATCCACGGATCTCTTCCGCGGTTGCGAGGCCTATGCGCATGTGGCCGAATGAGGATTCGCTGGACATATGGTCCCTGTCTCTCTCGTGAAAATTCTTAGAAGAAGTCTGTGCTGCGGCGGACGCTGGTCCGCCGCGGTGGTCTAGTGCGTGTCCGGGAGGGGCGGCGGGGCCGGGCCGTGGGGCCCGGCTCCGCCGTCCGCGCTAGACCTCGTCGACGGAGCTTGGCTCGGCCCGTGAAAGGTCGATGCCCAGTTCCTCCGCAGCCCGGAAGACCTCTTCGTCCGAGTCCCGCATTTCGATGGTCGTGCCGTCGGTGGACAGAACTTCCACGTTCAGGCAGAGCGACTGCATTTCCTTGATGAGGACCTTGAACGACTCCGGAACGCCGGGCTCCGGGATGTTCTCGCCCTTGACGATGGCCTCGTAGACCTTCACGCGGCCGTGGATGTCATCGGACTTGATCGTCAGCAGTTCCTGCAGCGTGTACGCGGCGCCGTAGGCCTCCAGGGCCCAGACTTCCATCTCGCCGAAGCGCTGTCCGCCGAACTGCGCCTTACCACCCAGCGGCTGCTGCGTGATCATGGAGTACGGACCGGTGGAACGGGCGTGGATCTTGTCGTCCACCAGGTGGTGGAGCTTCAGGATGTACATGTAGCCGACGGACACGGCGTCCGGGAACGGCTCGCCGGAGCGGCCGTCGAACAAGCGGGCCTTGCCCGAGTTGTCGATGAGCCGGTCACCGTCGCGGGTAACGGCGGTGTGGTCCAACAGGCCTCGGATTTCCTCCTCCGCGGCGCCATCGAAGACGGGCGTCGCGACGGTGGTCGAACCGGATTCGCGGGGCAGATTCGGCAGGTTCTTGACCCAGTCCGGCTCGCCCTCGATCTTCCAGCCCTGCTTGGCGGCCCACGCGAGGTGGATCTCCAGGACCTGTCCGACGTTCATTCGCCCCGGGACACCCAGTGGGTTCAGGACGACGTCGACCGGCGTTCCGTCCTCGAGGAACGGCATGTCCTCGATCGGGAGGATCTTGGAGATGACGCCCTTGTTTCCGTGGCGGCCGGCCAGCTTGTCGCCGTCCGTGATCTTGCGCTTCTGCGCCACGTACACGCGGACCAGCTGGTTGACGCCCGGGGGCAGCTCGTCGTCGTTGTCGCGGTCGAAGATGCGCACGCCGATGACCGTGCCGGACTCGCCGTGTGGCACCTTCAGCGAGGTGTCGCGGACTTCGCGCGACTTCTCGCCGAAGATGGCGCGGAGCAGGCGCTCTTCCGGAGTGAGCTCGGTTTCGCCCTTCGGGGTGACGCGGCCGACGAGGATGTCGCCCGCCTCGACCTCGGCGCCTATGTGGATGATGCCGCGCTCGTCGAGCTGGGCGAGGATCTCCTCGGAGACGTTCGGGATGTCGCGGGTGATTTCCTCGGCACCGAGCTTGGTGTCGCGGGCGTCGACCTCGTGCTCCTCGATGTGGATCGAGGTGAGGACGTCGTCGGAGACCATGCGCTGGGAGAGGATGATCGCATCCTCGAAGTTGTGGCCTTCCCAGGACATGAACGCGACCAGGAGGTTCTTGCCCAGCGCGAGCTCGCCGTTGTCCGTGGAGGGACCGTCGGCAATGATGCTCTGGTACTCCACGCGGTCGCCCTCGGACACCAGGACGCGCTGGTTGTACGCGTTGCCCTGGTTGGAGCGGGCGAACTTCATGATCGGGTACGCGGACTCGGTGCCGTCGTCGTTCAGGACGGTGACCAGGTCGGCGGAGACCTCGTTCACGACGCCGGGCTGGTCGGCGGTGATCGAGTCGCCGGCGTCGACGGCAACGTACTTCTCCATGCCGGTTCCGACCAGCGGGGACTCCGAGGCCAGCAGCGGCACGGCCTGGCGCTGCATGTTGGCGCCCATGAGCGCGCGGTTGGCGTCGTCGTGCTCCAGGAACGGGATCAGCGCGGTGGCCGCGGAGACCATCTGGCGCGGGGAGACGTCCATGTAGTCGATCTCGGCCGGCGGAACGAGCACGGGCTCGCCGCCGCCGCCGCGCTCGCGGCAGAGGACCAGGTCCTCGATGAACGTGTGGTTGTCCGTCATCGGGGCGTTCGCCTGGGCGATGACGCTCTCGAGTTCCTCGTCGGCGGTCAGGTAGTCGACCTGCTCGGTGACCTTGCCGTCGACGACCTTGCGGTACGGGGACTCGATGAAGCCGAACGCGTTGATGCGCGCGTAGGTCGCCAGCGAGCCGATGAGGCCGATGTTCGGGCCTTCAGGGGTCTCGATGGGGCACATGCGGCCGTAGTGCGACGGGTGGACGTCACGGACCTCCATGCCGGCGCGGTCGCGGGACAGTCCACCCGGGCCCAGCGCGGACAGGCGACGCTTGTGCGTCAGTCCGGCGAGCGGGTTGTTCTGGTCCATGAACTGCGAGAGCTGGGAAGTTCCGAAGAACTCCTTGATCGCGGCCACAACCGGGCGGATGTTGATCAGGGTCTGCGGCGTGATCGCCTCGACGTCCTGGGTCGTCATGCGCTCGCGGACCACGCGCTCCATGCGGGACAGGCCGGTGCGGACCTGGTTCTCGATGAGCTCGCCGACCGCGCGGATGCGGCGGTTGCCGAAGTGGTCGATGTCGTCGACCTCGACGCGCAGGTCGACGGTGGAGCCGTCCCGGGTGCCCGGGACGGTCTTCTCGCCGGCGTGCAGCGCAACCAGGAACTTGATCATCGCGACGATGTCGTCGATGTCGAGCACGGACGCATCCGGAGCGGACAACGGCTTGTCGACACCGAGCTTGCGGTTGATCTTGTAGCGGCCGACCTTCGCGAGGTCGTAGCGCTTGGAGTTGAAGTAGAGGTTGTCCAGCAGCGCCTCGGCCGCGTCGACCGTCGGCGGCTCTCCCGGACGGAGCTTGCGGTAGATGTCCAGCAGGGCTTCTTCCTTGGTCTCCGTCGCGTCCTTCTCCAGGGTGGCGCGGATGGAGTCGTACTGGCCGAACTCCTCAAGGATGCGGCTCTCGGACCAGCCGAGGGCCTTCAGCAGCACGGTGACGGACTGCTTGCGCTTGCGGTCGAGGCGGACGCCGACCTGGTCGCGCTTGTCGATCTCGAGCTCGAACCAGGCGCCGCGCGACGGGATGATCTTCGCGGTGAAGATGTCCTTGTCGCTGGTCTTGTCCGGGGTGCGCTCGAAGTAGGCGCCCGGGGAGCGGACCAGCTGCGAGACGACGACGCGCTCGGTGCCGTTGATGATGAACGTGCCCTTGTCCGTCATCAGCGGGAAGTCGCCCATGAACACGGTCTGCTGCTTGATCTCGCCCGTGTTGTTGTTCATGAACTCGGCCTTGACGTACAGCGGCGCGGCGTACGTGGCGTCGCGGTCCTTGCACTCGGCCATGGTGTACTTCGGGTCCGCGAACTCGGGCTCGGAGAAGCTCAGGGACATGGTGCCCTGGAAGTCCTCGATCGGCGAGATCTCCTCGAAGATCTCGGCGAGGCCGGAGGTGGACGCAACACCCTGGATGCCTTCGGCGATGGCCTGCTCCAGGCGGGCCTTCCAGCGCTGGTTGCCCACGAGCCAGTCGAAGCTCTCCGTCTGGAGCGCCAGCAGGTTGGGCACGTCCAGCGGTTCGTGGATCTTTGCGAATGAGATTCGGCCGGCAGCTTCCGCTGTGCGGGCCGAACTAGCGGTTTCTTGATGAGAGGTGCTCGAGGCGACCAAGATGGATCCTTCCACAGACCGTCAGGTTTCCGGCGCCGACCCCCACCCGGGATGAGGAACCCGGGAGACCACCGTTTTAATCAAGCCCACCGCTATATGAGGACCGAAGGTAAAGAGGGAAGACGCAAACTCTCATACTACACAAGCGCACCTACCATGTCTAACCCGCGGTGACAAGCGCGAGACGGGCCTGCGGAGCGGCGTGTCACGGGCCGAAAGGAGGGGCCGGGACGAGTGACCGAAGAAGGGCCCCGCCGCGCGGGCGGGGCCCTCCCCCTGGGACGCGGAGACTCTCCGCGTCCTTTCCTGGGTGTTCGGTGGCAGCGGGGGGACTGCGACCTACTCCACCTCAGGTCTGGAGGCTCCTGCGCCGGCCCGCGCCGAGTGCGAGGATTCCGGCCAGGAGCAGTGCCAATCCGGCCCAGGCGATGGCCCGGACCTCGGCACCGGTATCGGGAAGGTGTCCCCCGGCGGGAACGACCGACGGCAGTGGTTCCAGCGGCACGAGAGGCGCCGCCGCGCCGCAGAAGCGTACGACGGCGGAGGCCGAGTCGGCGGTCTCCACGATCGTCGCCGTGTTGGTGTGCTCGAGGCACTTGCCCACCGGCGCGGCGACCCGCAGCGGGTATTCGAACACCGCGGGCGTCCCCTCGGCGTTCCAGTCGGCCGTGCCCAGGATCCGCGCCTCGGCGTCCGGATCGCCCTGGTCGTCGCCGATGGTGACGGTGGCGTGCCGCTCGGTGTCCACGGAGAACACGACGCCGGCCCGGGCCGTCGTTTCCCGCTCCGCACCCAGCGCGTCGGTCCAGGCGAGTACCGCCGTGCCGGCGTGGCCGGCCGGGGGTTCGCCCGCGAGATCGCAGACGACCGGCAGGACCACTGTCTTGCCCGGGGCCACCACGATCGTCCCTGTATCCCCTGCCCCGACCTCGCACGCGGCCCCGGACTCGGACCCCCGCGCCGGATCCGGCTCCACGTCCGGATCCAGAGCCAGACCCACGCCCAGAGCGACCGCCATCGGGGTGTAGTCGTTCGGGTTGCGCACGGCGACGGTGCCCTCCAGCGCCCACCCCGAATCGGCGTGCCCGTTGGGCGTGACGGTCACCGTGTACGCGGCGCCCTTGTTGCCGGATCCCACCATCACGGTCTTCGCGTCGGCGCTCTTGTCGATGTTCCAGAGGTACGTGCGCTCCAGAACGCCCCTGACCTCGAGCCGGGCGTCCGGTGCCGCCTCGGCACAGACGTGGACGTCGGCGGACGCGGTCTGGCCCGTCTCGCGCAGGCTCGCGACGTTGGAGAACGCGGTGCAGGTCCCGCCGGTGCCGTCCAGCTCGACCGAGTAGTCGAACCGCGCCGGCGTCCGGTCCGCGTTCCACCGGGCGGTCCCGAGGACGCGCGGCCCGGCGACGCGCGGCTCGGCATCGCGCGCTTTCGCCGCTCCCACCTCGGCATCGCGCTCCGCCAGATGGTCGAGCACCGTGACCGTTCGATCGGTTTCCGTGCCCACCTGGAACTCGACGCCGGCCGTTGCGACGGCGGCCGCCTCGCCGCCGTCGTGCGCCCGCCACTGGGCCGTGGCGATGCTCTTGCCGCTGCGGCCGGGCTCGTCGGCGAAAACACACTCGTAGGCGAGGGGCACGGCGGCTCCGGCGGCGACCGGGACGCTCCCGCCGCCGTCGACCGTGCAGTCCGCGCTCGCTCCCATCCCGGCCCCGTCCGTGACCGTCGCGAGGACGTCCTTGTAGTCGTTGGGGTTGCGCACCGTGATGTCGCCGGAGATCCTCCACGCGGAATCCCGGTGGCCCGCCGGCGTGGCCTCCACCGAGTATTCGGCGACGGCGGGCGTTCCGGCGGCCGTCTCCACGCGGTCCCGGGCGGCCGTCTTGCCGAGCTCCCAGAGGAACTGCCGGTCGAAGACCGCCTCCGCGGTCTTCTCCACGCGCAGCGGCGCCTCGGCACACAGCTCGACCGTCCGGACGGCGGTGGGGTCCGGCGTCGGCTCGCCGTTCCCCGGGCCCTGCGGCGACCGGAGCCGGATGAACGCCGTGTTGGCGAACGTCTCGCAGGTTCCCGCGGCCCCCTCCAGCTCCAGGTCGTAGGCGAACTCCCGCCGCTCGCCGGCGTCGTTCCAACTCGCGCTGCCCAACAGTCGGGGTTCCCCGCCTCCCATGTCGTCGAAGACCTCGACGCCCCTGTCGTATGCGTTGTCGAGCTCGAACGTCACCGGCGACCGCGACTCCAACCGTCCGCGGCCCCAGTCCACGACGACGGTGTTGGTGCCCCGGTAGTCCGGCTTCGCGCCGAACCCGCAGGCGTATGCCAGCACTTTCGTGGTCCCGGGCCGCACCGCGACCGATGCCCCACCCTCGACGTCGCACTCGACGTCGCGCCCCACCTGGGCCATGTCAGCGACGGACGCCGTGATGGCGCCTTCGGCGTAGGAGTTGGGGTTGGTGAGCGCGATGGTGCCCCGAAGCGCCCAGCCCCCGTCGCGGAATCCGTCCGGGACGGCGCCGACCGCGTACCGGAAGGAGTGCTTTCCGTCCTCCCCTGCCTCGGCCTTCGCCGCGTCGACGGACTTGTCGATGTCCCACAGGTAGGTGCGGTCGAAGGTGGCGTGGGCGGTGGTGGCCACCTGGAGCGGCGCCTCGCGGCAGGCCGTGATCTTCTCGTCCTCGGTGTCCAGGACCGCTCCCGGGCCGGCGTCGTTACCGGCCGCCGAGACGTTGGCGATGTTCTTGAAACGCTCGCAGGTCCCTGGCCGGTCCACGGTCCAGGTGTGCCGGTAGGTCCGCGTCTGGGGCTTCATGCCCTCGGCCCAGACCACCGTCCACACCGGGTCGAAGTCGTGGACGCTGTCCGTCACCACCACGGTGCTGTTCACCGGCGTCTTGCCCCAGGTGCCCAGCGTGACGGCGGTTCCGATCGAATCCGTGCCCGACGGCGTCTTCGCCCGGGCGGCGTCCCACGTCACGGTCGCGGTGTTGGTTCCGGCGTAGTTCGGTTGCGAGTCGAACGAGCAGACGTAGGCGAAATCGACCGTCCTGCCCGCCGGGATCGATGCCTGGAAGCCGGCAGCCGGCGACGCGTCGACGACCGCGGTGCCCTGTGGCGCGAGCGCGCCGGACACCACCGGACAGGCCGCGCCGCCGCCGATGTCCGCGGAGTCGGCGACGGTCGCCTCGACCGCCTGCCACGTGTTGGGGTTGCGCACGCTCATGGTGCCGATCATGGCCCAGTCGGTGTCGCGGTACCCCTTGTCCTTGCTCGAGGTGCGTGGTTTGACGGTGACCTTGTACTCCACCGTGACCCTTCCGGTCTCCGGATCGGCCGCGTGGGTTCCCGGCCCGGCCGCGTCCTTGTCGATGTCCCACAGATACGTCCTGTCGAAGCTCGAGACGACGTTCTTGGTGACGTCGAGATCGGCTCCCAGGCAGCGGGTGACCGTCTCGCTGGCCGCGCCCGTTCCGCCGTCGGCCTCCGTGTAGGTCGCGGTGTTGGCGTAGTCGGTGCACCGGCCGGCCACCCCCGGCCATCCGACGTCGTAACGGAACGTCCGGGGCGCCTGCCAGGCCGCGACGACGTTGCCGCCGGCCAGTGCGGACAGGTCCGCGGCGCTGTCGGTGACGGTCACCGAGCCGTCGGTCACCATCGGCGTGGCGTCCGCGAAGTCGTACGACGCCGTTCCGTCCGCCGTCCCGTCCATGCCCGGGTAGCCCGCGGAGTCCCACGTGGCCCGCACCGTGTGGGTGCCTGCCGCGTCGGCGGCGGTGCCGTCCGGGAGCGAACAGGCATAGGTGAAGTCGTCCCCGCCGGCCGGGATCGTCACCGGGGAGGTGACGGCGTCGCCGCCGCCGTTCCGGATCGCGCAGTCGGCGGCGGCCGCCGTGCCGGGCAGCGGGCTGGCGAGCACAACACCGCCAATAGCCACCTCGTTGGGGTTTCCCACCGCAATGGCGCCGGAGAGCGCAAAGCCCCTATCCCTCGGCGCGGAGGCGTCGACAACGACGTCGTATTGGAAGGCCGCGTTGCCCGTGGCCGATTCGATCCGGTCTGCGGAAGCCTCCTTGGTGATGGTCCAGTCGTAGTCGCGGACGTAGGAGGGCTCCACCGTCGTGGCCACGGAGAGGTTGCGGTAGGTGGCCCCGGTGTTGGTGAACGTACACCTGATGTCCGCGCCGTCGGCGACCGGGACGGTGGCCGTCCGTTGTTCCGTGTCGATCGTGGCGGTGGCCCCCTTGCAGGCAAGGCCCGTCAGTTTCCAGCCCGACGGCAGCGATCCCTCGGAGATCGTGGCGGTGCCCGGCGCCAACGTGTAGGTGGTGGCGGAGGGCAGGCCGGTGGAGCCGGTGTCACCGTCGGCGCTGTCGTCGAGCCGGAACGCCACGGTGTCTCCCGTGGCCGGGACGGCGAGGTGGAAGTCGAAGTCGGTGCCGTCCGCGGGGACGGCCTTTTTGACGATCGTGATGCTGCCGTACTGCACGCGCTTCGCGGCGTTCTGGTTGTCCTTGCTGCCCACCGTCTTGCAGTTCAGGCTGCCCAGGGTGACATGGTACGCCGATCCCTTGATCGATCCCGCACCCATCCCCGGGCCGTGGTCCAGCGACGAGGCGATGTGTGCGCTGAAAAACAGTTCGGCGGTTTCGAGGGAGGCCGCGGTGTCCGCCACGTCGAACGTCAGCCGGACGGTGTTGACCTGGTTGTCGCCGGAGCCCGCCCGTGTCTCCACGGCGGTCATCGACGCCCCTGTCATGGAGAAGTGGTCGAGGTAGTCGTAGGCGTAGACGCCCTTGTACTTGACGCGATACGTGAAGGTGAGCTCGTTGTCGCCCGGCCGCAGGTGACTGAACTGCACGCGCTGGTGGGCGAACCCGCCCTCGACCAGGCCGACGGCCAGGTTTCCGTTCGCGAACTCGGTGGAGTCGGACCGCTGCATGAACGTGGCGACCCTGCCGGTGTTCCGGTTCGCATCGCACGCGCCGGCCGCGCCCTTTGATGGGCCTGCCGACGCGGTCGGGCCGGTGGCGGTTTTTGCCGTCGAGACGGGCTGCGCCTCGTGCCCGCGCTCGGGTTTGGGCTCGGTCTCGCGCTCTTGCTCGCGCTCGGATTCGCCCTCGGTGCCCGTTTCCGTTGCCAGTGCGGATTCCACCGCCGCGTTTTCGCTTGCGGGCGGCAGTTCGTCTGCGGCCGCGCCAGAGGCAAGGAGCCCGGTTAGCACCAGGGAACACACGGCGGCCACCGCCGTCGTCTCCCTGATCCAGGCTCCGCTTTTGGGAGCGAAAAACCCCCACCTGCGCTCGCGCACGGCGTTCCCCAATTCCGGCGGTCCCCAAGACCCCCACTAACCACCCGTCGCGAGGCGGTCCGGGATCTCCCGAGATCCCCGGCCCTCCACGCTCCCCCTGGCGTTTATATCCGAGCGTGTTCCCCACCGCCGACGGCCCGGGGGCGGTCAGACGAGAAAACCCGCGCCGAGGCGCGGGTCATGTTGTCAAGGCACGTGTGACGGGAGGGATGCACGGGCGTCGATTTCTTGTCACGGTTGCTCGGGCCGCAACCCGGTCCTCCCGCGGACAAGCGACGATCCGTAGCCGGGTGATGCGTGTGGCAGCACTTCCGAGTTCCCACGCCCGGTCCCCCCCATTTCCCCAATATTGCGGATTCCGATTCCCCGTCGGTATCCGTGGCTGAACTATAAGCATGTGCCCGCACGATAGTGAACCCTCTGGATACGCCATATGAGAAGAATTTTCGGATCGGAACGTAAAGCAGTTTGTCATTATTGGTATAGAGCCGTCGGGGACATCACTCCGATCCGCATGTGACCGGCGCCACGATAGAATGGGGAAAATCCCCAGAGCACCGAAAGTAGGCCTTCCACCATGTCATCAGAGCGCGATCCGGTCATCGTCGGCGGCGCCCGCACACCCTTCGGCCGCCTCAACGGACAGCTGGCGGCGCTCACCGCGGTCCAGCTCGGCGCGAACGCCATCGCCGGCGCACTCGAGCGCTCCGGGGTGCCGGCCGCGGACGTCGACGCCGTCGTGATGGGCCATGTGGTGCAGGCCGGTTGCGGGCAGAACCCGGCCAGGCAGGCGGCAATCGCCGCGGGGATCGGCTGGGACGTCCCGACGGTCACGGTCAACAAGGTGTGCCTCTCCGGGCTGGCGGCCGTCACGGATGCCGCCCGGATGATCCGGCTCGGCGAAGCGGAGGTTGCCGTCGCCGGCGGTCAGGAGTCCATGACGAACGCCCCGCACCTCCTTCCGGGCAGCCGCCAGGGATGGACCTACGGGAACCTCACCGCGATCGATTCGGTCGCGCACGACGGCCTCACCGACGCCTTCGACGGGATCTCCATGGGAGCCAGCACCGAAGCCAAGAACTCCGAACTCGGAATTGCCCGCGACGCACAGGACGAGCTGGCCGCTGCGTCCCATGCCCGCGCGGCCGCCGCGCGCGACTCGGGCGTGTTCGACGACGAAATCGTGGCCGTCGAAGTGCCGCGGCGAAAAGGCGCCCCGCTGGTCGTCTCCGCCGACGAGGGTATACGGCCCGAGACCACGGCCGAGTCCCTGGCCGGGCTGCGGCCTGCTTTCGACAAGCAGGGCACCATCACCGCAGGGAACGCCTCACCGCTCTCGGACGGCGCCGCCGCCGTCGTCGTGGTGTCCCGCGCTTACGCCCGCGAGCACGGGCTCGCCATCCTCGCCGACGTCGGCGAGCCGGGTCAGGTCGCCGGACCGGACAACTCCCTGCACTCCCAGCCCTCCCGCGCCATCGCCGCGGCACTGAAGCGCGCCGGATGGACGACGTCGGAACTGGACTTCATCGAGATCAACGAGGCATTCGGGGCCGTCGCCGTGCAGTCGCTGCAGGATTTGGAATACCCCCACGAGCGGGCGAACATCCACGGCGGCGCGATCGCTCTGGGGCACCCCATCGGGGCATCCGGCGCGCGCCTGGCCCTCCATGCCGCACTGGAGCTGCAACGCCGGGGCAACGGGCGGGCAGCCGTCAGCCTCTGCGGCGGAGGCGGCCAAGGCGAGGCCCTGCTGCTCTCGCGCGAAGTCTCGAGGAGGCTGCGGGCCTAACCCGGGCCCCGGAGCCAGGGGTCCCGGTGCCTAGGCTCGCGAGCCCGCCGCGACGTCGCGCCGGGAGTCCGAACGCGCTCCCCCGTTGTTCCGCCACTTGACCGGACGCCTGCGCAGGTCGGCCGCGGCCTGCACCAGCGCCGTCGTCCGCTGCCCCAGGACCCGCCCAAAGCGGCGTTCCACGCACCGGTGCACCAGGTACGCGGCCAGCCCGACGATGCCCAAGACGAGCGTCAGGACAACCGGTGCCGGAAGCAGCGGGCTGAGCAGGCTGATGAACCACCAGCCCCACACCTGATGCAACAGGTAGAGGGGATAAGTCAGGGCGCCGGCCAGGGCCAGGCCCGGGAAACTGACCCGGCGCAGCGGGGTCAGGGACAGCACCGCGATGGCGGCGAAAATCCCTGCGACGATGACCCAATATGCCTGTTCGGGAATGTTGTACCCGACCAGTTCAAGGGCCTCCCGTGAGCCGGACTTGCCCGTATGGTAGGCGGCCAGGCAGACGTTCAGCAACAGAACGGCCCAGCGCAGCGGCGTATGGCCGAAGCGGTACAGCAGGAACAAAGCCATGCCTCCGGCGAACAGCGGCGCGTACTCGGCCATGAGGGCCTGCGCCACGAAGTTGCCCGGGACCAGAGGGGCCGCGAGGGCGGCCACGGGCCAGATTCCGGCGAAGGCCAGCAACCGTCCGGGGGTTTGCCACCCCAGAAGCATCAGGGCCAGGATCAGCGCGTAGAAACGCAGTTCGGCCCAGAGCGTCCAGTAGACACCGTCGATGTGCGGGCTGCCGGTTCCGCCCTGCAGCATGGTCATGTTCACGGCCCAGTCCCAGAGGCTCAGGCGGCTGCCGATCTCGGGCCAGATAAAGAAGACCAATGTGCCCGTCAGGATAACGGCGACCCAATAGGCGGGGAAGAGCCGCCCGACTCGGGATCCGATGAACTGCGCCGGTTTCTTGCCGTAGCTGGACAGCAGGATCACGAACCCGCTGATGACGAAGAAGAGCTGAACACCCATGTTCCCGAAAACGGTGAATTTGGAAAGCAACGGCCAGGCGTCCTTGGCGGGTTCGATTCCCCAGTTCCCGTGGTGCCAGGCCGTGTAGTGGTAGAGGACCACAAGGACGGCCGCCAGCAGGCGCAGGCCGTCGAGCAGGGCAAGGCGCGGGCCCCGGGCGGCGGGGTTCGCAGTCTGCCGGCAGCCGAGAACGCGACGCTCCGTGCTGATGGTGCTCGTAATAGCTCCGCCCTCCCTCCGGACACCCTGGGGTGCGTTACCTATTCGTTACCATTCAATAGTAACCCAACCTGGTCGACGCATTCACCCCGCGCGGACCGGACGGGCATGCAAAAGGCCCCGTCCACCGAGTGGTGGGACGGGGCCTTCGCGAAGCAGTCGAAGACTACTTGACGGTCACCGTGGCGCCGGCGGCCTCGAGGGCCTCCTTGGCCTTCTCTGCGGCTTCCTTCGTGGCGCCTTCGAGGACGGCCTTCGGAGCGCTGTCGACAACGTCCTTGGCTTCCTTCAGACCCAGCGAGGTCAGCGCGCGGACCTCCTTGATGACGGCGATCTTCTTGTCGCCGGCGGCCTCGAGGATGACGTCGAATTCCGTCTTCTCCTCCTCGGCCTCGGCTGCGCCACCGGCGGGGCCTGCAACGGCAACGGCGGCGGCGGTGACCTCGAAGGTCTCCTCGAAGGTCTTAACGAACTCGGAGAGCTCGATGATGGTCATTTCCTTGAAAGCCTCAAGGAGCTCGTCAGTCGTGAGCTTCGCCATGGGGTGGCGTCCTTTCCGTGGGGCGGCGCAACGGGGCGCCGCGAAATTTAGGTGGGGTGAAAAAGCCCTTAGGCTTCTTCGGTGGCAGCTTCGGCAGCGGGTGCTTCCTCGGCCTCAGCGACGGGAGCTTCGGCCGGGGCCGGGGCTGCGCCACCTTCTTCTTCGAGCTTGATACGCAGCGCATCGATGGTGCGGATGGCGGCGGCGGCGGGGGCCTGGAGAATGCCGGCCACGCGGGCCAGCTGGTGCTCGCGGGACTCCAGCGCGGCCAGGGCGGCCACTCCGGACGCGTCCATGGCCTTGCCCTCGAAGAAGCCGGTCTTGATGACCAGCTGGTTGTTCGCCTTCGCGAAATCCGTGAGGCTCTTGGCAGCGGCCACAGCATCGCCCTTGATAAAGGCGATGGCGGTCGGGCCGGCAAGCTGGCCATCGAACGCGTCGATGCCCGCTTCCTTGGCTGCGATGCCCGTCAGAGTGTTCTTCACAACCGCGTACTTGGTGTCCTCACCAAGCGAGCGGCGCAACTCCTTGAGCTGTGCAACGGAAAGCCCACGGTATTCGGTCAGGACAGCGGCGGTCGACTCCTTGAAGTCGGCGGCGATCTCCTCAACTGCGGAAACCTTGATCGGCGTTGCCATAACCCTCCTTCCGGGGATTGATTCTGAGCCGGTATCCCGGTCCCGAGGCCTGGTGGCCTACACACAAAAAACGCCCCGTGCAGATGCACGGGGCTTTACCGCTGGCTTCCGGTATGGCCGGCTGCCTGGGTCAAGTTCGTTCACCTGCGTGGGCCGCCCCTGCGGGGACTTTCGGATGATTTCCTGCGGTAAGGCGAGGAAGTACATCGACCGACGGTCTTTGGTAGACCCAGCTTATCGTGCGGGGGGACCGAGTCCAAATCGGACCCTACATGGTCTAAATCGGAACTTAAATGCGAAACCGAGCCGCTCCGCGCCACTTGGGGGACGGCGGGGAGCGACCCGGCTTCAATTCGTTACGGTGCGACTTGGGGGAACGCACCGTAACTGTTCATCGCGCCGGATCTGCTTGGGGAACATGTCCGACGCGGACGACGCGTTGCCACGTCACTCGACAGAATCATCTGCCGATAACTCAAGATTAGCAGTCCTTCGGCTTTTTGGGGCAAGCACATCCGGTAGATTCTTTTGGGTTTTTTTCTGCCAGGCCCCCTCGCACTGAACACCCCGGAATCCCATGTCCGTGTTAATGGCGAGCATGTGCCCGTTTTCGTCCGCGTTCCAGGTGTAGATGCGGCGCATGGTCGGCCAGGCCCGGCGAACCCTGTCGAAGTTTGCGGTCTTGACCAGCATGCCGAGTCGGTTGCCCCGGTGCGCCGCGACCACGAGCGTGTCCTCCTGGAAGACGGCTTCCAGAACCTCACGGACCACCACCAACTCCGTGAAGGCCACCGGGGCGCCGGTGGGGCGGTGGATGGCACAGGTTTGGACCAAGAACGAGCCCCGCAGGGATTGCCGCTCCTCCGAGCCGAGACGCGCAGCCGCGATTCATCCCAGACGGACTCGTCCCACTCCAGTCCCCCGGCAGGGGTGTCCGTGTCCATTTTCTCGATCATGCGACAGTAGCCTTCGACCGCCCAATCTGGCACCGCACCCACCCAGCCCACGACGCCGTACGCCTCTCCCGCGGCGAGTCGCGCGGCCTCACCCAGCGCGGCGACCGCCCCCGCGCAGGACTCGACGTCCAGGCGGCTGACACGTTCCACCTGCCACAGGTCCATGCCCATGGAGCGCGCGAAACCCGACGCGCGGTCGTCCGCGGGGACGGCTCCATCACCCTCCGACGGCATCGTGACTCCATTCCCGCCCAGCACTCCCGCTTCGCGCCCGGGAACCGGCGGATGTGCGTACTTGACCCAGGCGTTGATCTTGGTTCGTCCGCGTCGGGCCACCTCGGAATCCACCTCGGCGAACAGCGCGGATAGCACGCCACGCCGGCGGTACGCGGGCTCGACGGAAACGTTGACGACGGCCATGTCGGTATTCTCGGCCAGCGGCAGCGAGAGCGACGCCGTCCCTACGACGGGGCCTCCGGCGATTGCGCGGGCCACTCAGCGCAACTCCATGCCATAGTCGCCGGGCTGCGCAACCGGCAGCCGCCGGCGTGCGCCCTCACAGAAGTCCCGGTGCCCAAGGACCTCTGCCAGCGCCTCGTCCTCCAGGGTGGCCGCCGCGGCATAGTCCACACCGCCGGGCGCATTGAGCGCCGCGGGGAGGGCCAACCACTGCGTCGACAGTCCCTCCATCCTCATGCCCGGACGAAGATGGCCGTGGCGTTTCCGGAATCCGTACCGGTCTGGCTGATTGTCTGAATCACGAACCAGTAGAAATGTCCCCTAGTCACACCGGTGTCCAGCCAGCTTTGTGTCCCACCGGTCTTCGCCCTCACGGCGCGCAGGTACGTTGCCGTCGATTGGATGTTGGGCAACACGGATCCCGTGGATTCCCACCGCCAGATGGCAATCAACCGCGCGGGCTCACCGGACGCGCTGGCCGTCCACGTGAGCCGGATCCCCGTCCCGTCCCACACCGCGCTGCGGATCAGTGGCTTGTACGGCCGCCGAACCGAAAGCTGCGTCAAGGGAACCGGCAGGGCGGGGCGGGCGTATCGGGCGCTGCGCAGGATGCCGATGGCGTTCAGTTTGTTGGCGCGCACCGCCGTCGTGTTGTAGAAAGCCTGGCCCGTGACTGCCGCCACGGCGCGGCCCTTGGTGACGTGGTCGCGCAACTCGTTCGGGTCCATCCACGCGGGCGTGGCCGGATCCCCCACCCGGTACGCCGCCTCGCCGGTGAACAGGCGCACGCGCGTCCCCGCGACCTGGGCCGCCCACCAGTTCACCAACACGTTGTAGTCCGCGACGGCGAAGCCCTGGTGCCAGTAAAGCTGCGGCACGACGTAGTCGATCCACCCCTCCTTCACCCACCGGCGCGTGTCGGCGTAGAGCGCCGAGAAGCTTTCCAGCCCCGAAGTCGCCGAACCGAGCGTGCTCGAGGAACGGTTGCGCCAGATCCCGAACGGGCTCACGCCGAATGCCACCCGGGGTTTCGCCGCCCGGATGGCCGCCTTGGTGTCGCGGATGAAAACGTTGATGTTGTTGCGGCGCCAGTTCGCCACGGACGTGAACGTACCGCGATGGGCCGCGTAGGCCGCCGAGTCCGGAATCGTGACGCCGGCGATGGGATAAGGGTAGAAGTAGTCGTCGAAGTGGATGCCGTCGACGTCATACCGCCTGACGAGGTCCACGACTACCGAACGGATGTAATTCCGGACCGCGGGGATGCCGGGGTTGTAGTACCGCCGGGCACCGTAGGCGAAACTCCACGTCGGGTTGGTGCGGGCGGGGTGCGTGGGGATGACGGAACTCAACGGCGCCTCCATGGAAACCCGGAACGGATTGATCCACGCGTGCAGGGCCAACCCGCGGGCGTGCGCCTGCGCGACCGCGTAGGCGAGGGGATCGTAACCGGGGCTGCGCCCCTGAACCCCCGTCAGGTACTTAGACCAGGGCTCCCCCAGGGTCGAAACCCACATGCGGTCGGCCGCGGGGCGTACCTGCAGGATCACCGTGGTGAGGTTGCGCGCCACCGCCAGATTCAGGATGGATCGCAATTCGGTCTGCTGCGCGGCCACCGTCAGACCGGTCCGCGAAGGCCAATCGATGTTCACGACGCTGGCGGTCCACAAACCACGGAACTCGTTGCGCGGAAACGTCGCCGACACCCCGGTGTTCCGCGCGGAAATGGTGTAGACGCGGTTCCTGACGACGGCGGCCGCGGCCGGTCCGGCCCGCGACACGGAAACGACGCCGGTGCCGGCTCCGGCGACGAGGGTGGCCACGGCCGCGGAGAGCACTGCGCGCCGGGAAGGGACCCTCCGTTCCATGACAATGGTTTCCACAGGATGGTTTTCCATGAGGGGCTCCCCCATTCCACGCCCGGGAATCACGAACCCCGGGGAGATCGTGCGCCCACACTACTCCCGCCCCCGTAAAGCCGGTAGGTTACCGCGATCACGGTTGCGCACCGATACGACACCGTTAACGGCAGTGGGTCCGCCCGGCTTGCGCCGGACGGACCCACTGACTGACACGAGGCGGACTAGCCCTCGATGACGACCTTCGTGACGTTCGGGTCGACCGGGATGCCCGGACCGAACGTGGTGGCCACGGTGGCCTTCTGGATGTAGCGGCCCTTGGAGGAGGACGGCTTCAGGCGAAGCACCTCTTCCAGCGCGGCGGCGTAGTTCTCGGCCAGCTTGTTCTGGTCGAACGAGACCTTGCCGATGATGAAGTGGAGGTTGGAGTGCTTGTCGACGCGGAAGTCGATCTTTCCACCCTTGATGTCGTTGACGGCCTTGGCCACGTCCATGGTGACCGTTCCGACCTTCGGGTTCGGCATCAGGTTGCGCGGGCCGAGGATCTTGCCCAGGCGTCCTACCTTACCCATGAGGTCCGGCGTCGCCACGGCGGCGTCGAAGTCGGTCCAGCCGCCGGAGATCTTCTCGATCAGGTCGTCCGAGCCAACGAAGTCGGCGCCGGCCGCGATGGCGGCCTCTGCCTTGTCGCCGTTCGCGAAGACCACGACGCGGGCGGTCTTGCCCGTGCCGTTGGGGAGGTTGACCGTGCCGCGGACCATCTGGTCCGCCTTGCGCGGGTCGACGCCCAGGCGGAAGGCGACCTCGACGGTCGAATCCGTCTTGGCCGAACCGGATTCCTTGGCCAGGTTGATTGCCTCGATCGGCGAGTAGAGCTTGTCGCCATCGATCTTGGCTACAGCTGCCTCGTATGCTTTGCTGCGCTTTGCCATCTGCTTGTTCTCCTTATGCAGTCGTGGTCCGTATGGGTCGCGCTCGACCCTGCCACTGCGACGGCGGTGGCGCGCACCGGGCGGTGCGTTTCGCCGTCGTTCTTGGATATTTTGGTGTGCCCCCCGAAAGGGAGGCGGTGTTGCTGGTTAGCCTTCGACCGTGATGCCCATGGAACGGGCGGTGCCGGCGATGATCTTGGCCGCGGCCTTGATGTCGTTGGCGTTGAGGTCTTCCATCTTCGTCGTCGCGATCTCCTCGACCTGCGCCTGGGTCAGCTTCGCAACCTTCTCGGTGTGCGGAGTGGGCGAACCCTTGGCGACGCCTGCGGCCTTCTTGATGAGCTCGGCAGCCGGCGGGGTCTTGGTGATGAACGTGAAGGAGCGGTCCTCGTAGACCGTGATTTCAACAGGGATCACATTGCCGCGCTGTGCTTCGGTGGCGGCGTTGTAGGCCTTGCAGAATTCCATGATGTTGACACCGTGCTGACCAAGCGCGGGACCGATCGGCGGGGCCGGGTTGGCGGCGCCTGCCTGGATCTGCAGCTTGATGAGGCCGGTGACCTTTTTCTTCGGGGCCATTTCGGGTCCTTCTTCTCATTGCGGTTCCCGTCGCACAGGAGCGTGCGCCGGGGGTTTGGCCGCCGTGGCGCGGCGACCGGATCGTTGCGCACCGGTAAAGCGGCCGGCGCAGAACGAAGACTGGGAAACTACTGGATCTTGGTGACCTGGCTGAAGGACAGCGTCACCGGCGTCTCGCGCTCGAAGATCGAGACGAGGACAACCAGCTGCTGCGAATCGAGCTTGATCTCCGAGATCGTGGCGGGCAGGGTCTCGAACGGACCGTCGTTGACGGTCACCGACTCGCCGACCGTGAAGTCGACATCGACCTGCGTGATCGGGGCGCGGCCCGGCTTGCCGGACTCGGACGGCTCCGAAAGGACCACGGTGTGCTCCAGCATGGAGTAGACCTCGTCCAGGCTCAACGGCACGGGATCGTGCGCATTGCCAACGAACCCGGTCACGCCGGGCGTGTGGCGGACGGCGCCCCACGAGGCGTCCGTCAGTTCCATGCGGACCAGCACATAGCCGGGGATGCGCACGCGGCGGACGATCTTGCGCGTGGTGTTCTTGATCTCCACGACCTCTTCCATCGGCACCTGGATTTCGTAGATGAAATCCTCCATGCCGAGGGTCTGGATGCGGGTCTCGAGGTTCACCTTCACGCGGTTCTCGTACCCGGCGTAGGAGTGAATGACGTACCAGTCGCCGGGCTGGCGGCGGAGCTGGGTGCGGAAGGCCTCCAGCGGGTCGACCTTCGGCTCCTCGTCGGACTCCGCGGAGGCCTCGGCGTCGTCGGATCCCGCGGCGTCGTCTTCGTCGTCGTCGTCGTAATCATCGTCGTCGTCGGCCTGCTCGGCGTCGGTGGAGGCCTCGGCATCGTCGGCCTGCTCGGCTCCGGCGTCGGCCTGCTCGGCGTCGGCCTCTTCGGCTCCGGAGACTGCCTCGGTGTCCGCGGCGTCTGTTCCCGCGTCGTCGGCGGAGGCGACATCCTCGGAAACGACGGAATCGGCCGGCGCCTCTACGGCGTCGGCCTCGGTTGCCTGCTCAACGACCTGGTCGTTGGCCTGCGCTTCGAGTTCCTGATCGGACACTGCGGTTCCTGCTTTCATTGACTGGTACACCAGAACTTTTCAACGGCGGCCATCCCTGACGTCGGCGGCGCGCCGGGGCTACTGCTCCGGCTTGTCCGTGAAGACGAAGATCGATCCGTTTCCGAACACGAAGTCCAGCGCGCTAACGATCAGCATCACCAGGATGACGAACCCGAGCACCATCAGCGTGTAGTTCACCAATTCGCTGCGGGTGGGGGTGACGACCTTCTTCAGCTCGGCGATCACCTGGCGGAAGAACAGCGCGAGGCCGGCAAGGATGCCGCGCTTCGCGGGCTTCTCACCCTTCGGCGAGCCCTGCGAGCTGCTAGCAGCCGTTTCAGTCACTGTGCCTCGTTTCGCGTTCTGCCATATGGAAACAATCACGGTGCACCGCAGCCTTTCGGCCGCAACACACCGTGACGTGGATTTCGCCGAGCACGCCACGCCGTTTGCGTGGATTGCCACTGCGCAGGGCAGACAGGACTCGAACCTGCAACCTGCGGTTTTGGAGACCGCTGCGCTACCAATTGCGCCACTACCCTTTGGGGCTGAATCCTTCCCAAATCACCGAACTTGCGGGCAAGCGCGCTTCATTGGGGCGTATTCGAACACCGAGGAAACAGTCTACGCAATCGATTCGCACAAGTCGAACCGGCCTTTCGCGGACGTTTCCCCTCCGGCCGGGAGGGTGCCGGCGTCGTGCGTGGCGGGGCGCCGGCCGCCGAAACACTCCGGACTCGGCGGTGCCCCGTGGCGCCCCATGGATAAGCTGGAGAGGTCCGGCGCAGTCCTCCCGCCCACACAGAAAGCGACACCATGCCACGCATCTCCCGACGCATCGGGTCCATCGCAGAATCCGCCACCCTCGCAGTCGACGCGAAAGCGAAGGCCCTGAAGGCCGCCGGGCGCCCGGTGATCGGCTTCGGCGCGGGGGAACCGGACTTCCCGACACCCGACTACATCGTCGAGGCCGCCATCGCCGCGGCCCGCGATCCCCGCTTCCACCGCTACTCCCCCGCCTCCGGGCTGCCCGAGCTCAAGTCCGCCATCGCCGAGAAGACGATGCGCGATTCGGGCTATGGCATCGAGGCGTCGCAGGTCCTGGTCACCAACGGCGGCAAGCAGGCCGTCTACAACACGTTCGCCACGCTGCTGGATCCGGGCGACGAGGTCCTGATGCCCACGCCATTCTGGACCACCTACCCGGAGGCGATCCGACTGGCCGGTGGCGTTCCCGTGGAGGTCTTCGCCGGCCCGGAGCAGGGCTACCTGGTCACCGTGGAGCAGCTGAAGCAGGCGGTGACCGAGAAGACGAAGGTCCTGATCTTCGTCTCCCCGTCCAACCCCACCGGCGCGGTCTACGCGCCGGAGCAGGTTGCCGAGATCGGCCGCTGGGCCGCGGAAAAGGGCCTGTGGGTCGTCACCGACGAGATCTACGAGCACCTTACCTACGACGGCGCGGAATTCACGTCCATCGCGACGGCCGCCCCCGAACTCGGGGACCGCGTGGTTATCCTGAACGGCGTCGCCAAGACCTACGCCATGACCGGTTGGCGCGTGGGCTGGATGGCCGGCCCCGCAGACGTCATCAAGGCCGCGACCAACCTCCAGTCGCACGCCACGTCCAACGTCGCCAACGTCTCGCAGATGGCGGCCCTCGCCGCGGTCTCGGGACCGCTGGACGCGGTCGCCGAAATGCGCACGGCGTTCGACCGCCGCCGCAGGACGATGGTCGATGCCCTGAACTCCATCGACGGCATCGAATGCCCCGTGCCGCGGGGCGCGTTCTACGCGTACGCCGACGTGCGCGGCATCCTGGGCCGCGAGATCGACGGAGTCCGGCCGGAGACCTCGGCGGAGCTGGCCTCGCTGATCCTCGAGAAGGCCGAGGTTGCCGTGGTGCCCGGCGAGGCTTTCGGCCCGTCCGGTTACGTGCGGCTGTCCTACGCGCTGGGCGACGCGGACCTGGCCGAGGGCGTTGGCCGCATCCAGGAACTGCTCGGCCGCGCCAAGTAGTCCGCGGGCTTCGGTAGCCGGCGCCACATCGGTCGTCGCGGGGATTCCGCGGCGGGCGCGTGTGGCGCCGGCTTCTGTATGTTCGGCTCTGGTGGCCCCGTCTTTCGGCGGAGTTCCGGGCCGCGGCGGGCACCGTGCGGAAACCACCACTGTCCGCGCCACGTCACTCCAAGCCGAATGTGGCGCCGACTCTCCGCTGCCGAGCGGCGAAGTACCGCCCCACCGGTTCCAGGACCGAGTCCGGGTCCCGCAGGATCGGCTTGGCGGGCAGAACCAATACGGATCTGCCCGCGATGCTCAGTTCGTTCCAGCGGCGCCGGTCTTCGGTGAACGACTGCTCGTCCGAGTGGTAGGCGCGGCCGTCGACCTCCACCAGCAGGGTCCCGTCCACCTCCAAGTCCACCCTTCCCACGCCCGGGACCCGCCGTTGGCAGACCACGTCGTGTCCGGCCGACCGCAGTGCATCCCGAGCCAGCGTCTCCGCAATCGACTCCGATCCGCAGTCGATGCGAACCAACACCTCCCGCGAGCGCTTGGATCCCCGCCCCGCAAAGATCGACTCGAGTTCGTCGAGTTGCACCAGGCCTTTGACCACGGCGGACTCCACGACGACCAGCGCCTCCCGCGTGGGGAGACACGCCGCGACCTGCCGCAGGCAGACCTCAACCGGAACAACGGGCCCGTGCCGCGCCCGCACCCGGTGTATTCTCCCCCGCGCCGGGACGACGGCGCCGCGCGGGGAACTCAGGTGAAGTCCGTGTTTCCTCAGAACCCAAAGTCCATGCGCGCCGGCGGCGCTGACACAACCCAGCGAGGCACCGACCCGGAGCGCCTGGGCCAGTTCCGGTGCGCAGTCCCTCAGGGCATAGATCCCGTGCCCGGGACGCACCACGGTTCCTGCACGTACGGCCCTCCCGAGCTCACTTGCGCCAACGCCCGCGGCGGTCAGGGCCTTCCAGCGGGCCAGACCCCCTGCCTCGACGAGCGCCAATTCGGCTTCCATGGCCCCATGCTGGCCCGGTGAGGTGGCCCTTGCGCGGGGCGGCCGCCGGAATGTGGACAAGCCGGCGCCACATTGGACCGGCCGGCATCCTGTTGGCGCACGTTGACCGGGAGGGCCGCCCCGGAATCGCGGGGCTCGGGCCAGACCGGGGCACCGTGCCGGTCCGCCGGAGACGGTCCGGCCGCACCGATGTGGCGCCCGCTGACCGCACCCCTCCACCAGGACCGCACCAGGCCGCCAGAATCCCGGCCTACAGAATCCCGGCCTACAGAATCCCGGCCTACAGAATCCCGTCCCTCCAGAGCCCGGGTGCTACAGAATCCGGCGATCCACGGCCCAGCGGGTGAGTTCGTGCCGGTTGGAGAGCTGTAGCTTCCGCAGAACCGAGGAAACATGCGTCTCCACGGTCTTGACCGAAATGAACAGGTCCCGCGCGACCTCCTTGTAGCTGTAGCCGCGGGCGATCAGCCTCATCACCTCCAGCTCCCGGGCGGACAACAGATCCAACTCCTGCTCCGCGCTGGCAGCGGCCCGCGTTCCAAAGGCGTCCAGCACGAACCCGGCCAGCCGCGGGGAAAAGACCGCGTCCCCACCCGCCACGCGCTCCACCGCGTCGGAGATCTCCCGGCCGGACGCGGACTTGGTGATGTATCCGCGGGCCCCGGCCCGGATGACGGTCACCACGTCCTCGGCCGCGTCGGACACGCTCAACGCCAGGAACCGCACGTCCCCGAGCATCCCGGCGCATTCGGCCAGGACCTCGGCGCCCCCGCCGCCGCGCCCGCCGGGGAGGTGCACATCCAGCAGCACCACGGCCGGGCGAAGTTCCCCCACGGCCCGGACCGCGCCCTCGACGGTCGCCGCCTCGCCGACGACGCGGATGCGTTCGTCCAGATCGGCCTTGAGGCCGGACCGGAAAATCGCGTGGTCGTCGACGACGACGACGCTGATCGGCTCTGTCATGGGGTCTCTCCTACTCGTGGTCTTCGGGCGGCTCGTGGGGCATGGCCAGATGGATCTCGGTTCCGGTCGGGCCGGAACGGATCGTGGCCGATCCACCGTTGCGGCGCATGCGTCCCACGATGGATTCGCGCACCCCGAGGCGGTCCTCGCCCACCGCCGCGGGCACAAAGCCCCCGCCGCGGTCGCGGACGAACACGTCCACGCCGTCGCCGCGCGCCTCGACGTACACCGACACGGTCCCGCCGGCGTGCTTGGCCGCGTTGAGCATCGCTTCACGGGCGGCCTGCAGCAGGGGATCGTGCCCGGCGAGTCCCGTCAACCGCCCGACGGAGACCACCTCGATCACCGCGTCCTGGGCGTCCTCGAGCCGGGCCGCCTCTCCTCGGATCGCCTCGCCGATCTCGCCCTCCACCACCGCGTCCTGGCGGTAGAGCCACCGCCGCAGTTCGCGTTCCTGGGCACGCGCCAGCCGCAGGACCTGCCCCTCGTCGTCGGCGCGCCGCTGGATCAGGGCCAGAGTCTGCAGCACGGAATCGTGCAGGTGCGCGGCGATCTCCGCCCGTTCCGCGGCACGCACGCGCGACGAGCGTTCGGAGACGTAGTCGCGCCAGAAGCGCAGGCCCCAGGGCAACAACACCAGTACGACGCCGGCCAGCACCGCCAGCGAGACGAGCGCCCCGGACCACATCGCCTCCCAGGGCACCGCCCCGGACAGCAGGAACACCAAACCCGTCACCACCAGCGCCGTGCCGGCCGCCAGACGCGCCAAGCCGGCGGCACGGTCCGCCCCGGCGCGGCGCCGGAGCCCCTCGCGGCGGTCGGCGTCGAGCTGGATCCATGCGAGGACGGCGCCCGCCACGATCACGAGCGCGGGCCAGACCAGGTTCCATGCGATGCCGACGCCCTGCAGCTGGGCGACCAACAGGACCCCCACCGCGAGCAGTCCGACGCCGGCCAGGACTTCGCGTCCCTCCAGCCGGATCCGTTCGCGCGGAGGCGTCCGGACCGCCCGGTTCGCGCGGAGGTTGCGGGTGATGGACACGGGATCGGCGGCGGCGGACCTGGCGGCCGCGCGGGCGGCGTCGTCCTCGTTCGGAACGAAGATCCACAGCCACGCGTACAGCAACACCCCGGCCCCGCCGAGCAGCGCCGCGAGCGCCATTCCTAGGCGCACCGTGCGGACCTCGAGTCCCAGGTGGACCGCGAGGCCCGAGCAGACGCCGGCCAGGACGCGCGCGCCACCGCGGACCAGCGGCGGGCGAAGGGGTTCGGCTGTCATGCCCCCATCCAAACACGCCCAGGGGCGCCGTCGGGTGGGAACCGGGGTTGAACCGGCCGCAGTTCAGGGGCCGTTCAGGGTCGACCCCCATGGCGGCGCGGCGGACGCGACGGAAGGATTGGGGGTATGAACAACGCACCTCTTGAGAGTTCCTTTTTCCGCTGGGTCCGCGGCCTCGGCGTATGGCGCAGCGAAAACCGCTGGATCGGCGGCGTGGCCGGCGGCCTGGGCAGGCGTTTCGGCATCGACCCCGTCCTGGCCCGCGGCATCGTCCTGGTCCTGGTCGTCTTCACCGGCATCGGCCTGCTGCTGTACGGCCTGGCGTGGGCGCTGCTGCCCGAGCCGGACGGCCGGATCCACGCCCAGGAAGCCGGACGCGGCCGCTGGCGCACCGGCATGACCGGGGCGCTGGCATTCTTCGTGTTGGGCACCCTCGGGAGCCCGGGGCCGTTCGGCGGATGGGACGGCGACGGCGACTGGAACGGCTGGTGGGGAGGCACCCTCTGGACGCTCGTGCTCGTCGGCGCCGTGGTCTGGTTCGCGGCAACCCGCGGCAGCCGGCGCGACGACGCCGTCCCGCCCCCGGAGGTCTTCGGACCCGCCGAGGAACCCCGCACCACGACGCCGCAGCCCCCCACCGCGACGGGGCCGCTCCATGCGTCCCCCTCGACGTACGCATCCCCCACCACGTACGGACCCGTGCCCACGACCTACGGGCCCTCGACCGGCTATGCGCCGGCATCCGCCCCCGCACCGGGGGCCGCGCCGCCCGCACCATCCACGCGTGAGGCGACCCGCAATCCCCTTCCGGGCAGCGTCGTCGCGATCGTCCTCGGGATCGCCGTCCTCGTCGGCGGCACGACGTCGCTCGCGTCGATCCTGGGATGGTTCGACCTCGGCGCCGGCACCCCCGCCGTCGCGTTGGCCGCGGCACTGACGGTCCTCGGCTTCGGGCTGGTCGGCGCGTCCCTCCGGCGGCACAGCGGCGGCGCCCTGACCGGGTTCGCGATCGCGCTGCTCGTGCCCACCCTGCTCGCAGGCGGCGCCACCGTCCACCTCCCGGCCAACGCCCCGGCGTTCGGCCCCGCGTTCGGCCCCGCCCAATCGCGCGACGGCAACGAATACACCTACGTCTTCAGCGCCGCGGAGCTGGACCTCAGACCGCTCGGCCGCGACCTGGAGGCGGACACCGCGGTGACCGTCAACAACGTCTTCAGCAGCCTGGATCTGACGGTCCCGGACGACATTCCCGTGGTGATCCACGGGGACAGCGCCTTCTACGCCCTGGAGGTGTCCGCCAACGGCGAGACGTCCCACTACGCGGGCATCGGCGGCGACGACGGCGGGATCCGTCTCAACCCCGACGCCACCGGTCCCACCCTTTCGATCACCATCGACGGCGCCTTCCATTCCGTCAACGCAACCACCCAGGAGGTCTCGCCATGAGCGAACCCAACAGCCACTACGACGGCGGGGACGCCAGCCACTACGACGGCGGGGACGCCACCGAGGCGGACACCGCCGACGTCCAACGGTTTCCGGTCGGCACGCTTGTCTTCGGGCTCGTGCTCGTCGCCGTCGGCCTCATCACGCTCGCGGGAATCCTCTACGGCCTGACACTCGACCCGGCGGTCATCGTCGTCGGGATCGTCGTCGGTGCGGGCCTGCTGCTGATCGTCGGGGGGCTCGTCGCCGGCCGCCGCTCCACCAACCCCCACCGGTCCCCCGCCTAACCCCACCCATCAGCTACTGTCGCCGGCAGGCAACACGTGAAAGGCTTCACCCATGGACACGTTCTATTCCACACTCCGTTCGATCCCCTTCCGCCGCGGTCCCAAGCGCATGCTGGGCGGCATCGCCGGCGGGATCGCCGAGAAGACCGGCTGGGACGTGACGCTGGTGCGCATCGCCGTGCTGCTGAGCTTCCTGCTTCCGTTCATCGGCGTCGCGCTGTACCTCGTGATGTGGCTGCTCGTCCCGCTGCAGGACGATTCGATCGCGCTCGAACGGCTCATCGGCGACCGCCGCTGACAACCCGTCCGTGGTGGCCGTCACGTCCCGAAGTTGCTAGCATCGAGTCCCAAGCCCAGCGTCGTGCTTCAACCAGGTCCCACCGAAACGGGACAAGCACCCGACGAAAGCTGAGCACGCATGCGCATCGGAATCCTGACCAGCGGCGGAGACTGCCCCGGGCTCAACGCGGTGATCCGGGCCGCCGTCCTCAACGGGATCAAAACCTACGACCACGAGTTCGTCGGATTCCTTGACGGCTGGCGCGGCGTCGTCGAGGGCGACACCGTGGAGCTCCCCCGGGAGCGCGTGCGCGGCATCTCCAAGCAGGGCGGCACCATCATCGGCACCTCCCGCACGAATCCCTTCGACGGAGAAAACGGCGGTCCGGAGAAGATCGTGGCCACGCTCGAGCGGATCGGCGTCGACGCGATCATCGCCATCGGAGGCGAAGGCACCCTGGCCGCCGCGAAGCGCCTGACCGACGCCGGACTGAAGATCGTCGGCGTCCCCAAGACCATCGACAACGACCTCGACGCGACCGACTACACGTTCGGGTTCGACACCGCCGTGGAAATCGCCACCGAGGCCATCGACCGGCTGCGCACCACGGGCGAATCCCACCACCGCTGCATGGTCGCGGAGGTCATGGGCCGGCACGTCGGCTGGATCGCACTGCACTGCGGCATGGCCGCCGGCGCCCACGCGATCCTGATTCCCGAGCAGGGCGTCAGCATGCGCCAGGTCAACGAATGGGTCCTGGAGGCCCACGAGCGCGGCCGCGCGCCCCTGGTGGTCGTGGCCGAGGGCTGGGTGCCCGACGACGCCGACGAGGCCTACTCGGACCGCGGGCTCGACACGTTCGGGCGCCCGCGGCTGGGCGGCATCGGCGAACAGGTGGCCGCGCGGATCGAAGAGGGCACGGGCATCGAGACGCGCGCGACCGTCCTCGGCCACATCCAGCGCGGAGGCGTCCCCACGGCCTACGACCGCGTGCTCGCCACGCGGCTCGGCATGGCCGCGGTCGACGCCGTGGACGACAGCGCCTGGGGCAACATGGTGGCCCTGCGCGGAACCGGCGTCCACCGCGTGCCGTTCCAGGCGGCGCTGAACAACCTCAAGCGCGTGCCGCAACACCGCTACGACGAAGCGGTGACCCTTTTCGGATAGGAGGCGTTGGCCCGGCTGCGGCCCCCGGCCACTAGGCTTGCGTCCATGGAGCTGGAGACGGGCACGAGGGCGATCATTTCACTGGCATGGGCGCGCAGGCTCGGCCTCCCCGACTCCGCCCTGCACTTCGCGGCGATGGGCGAGTCTGCCGCGCGCGTCCTGGCACCCGACGACGACGCGGAGTCCGTCGTCTTCCTCCGGTTGCTCCGCGGCTCCGCACTGGCGGGTCCGGCCTGGTTCCTGGACGCAGCGAAGGACGTCGGCGACGACGAGCTGGCGCAGGAATCCACGCTGGTCCGCCTCATCCGGGACAACATCGGCAGCCACGACGCCCGCGGCACCGGCGAATACTCGCTCTACTACCTCGACGAACCGCTCGACGTCGCGCCGTCGGAGTCCACGGTCGTCTCCTTCGAGCCCGGGCACGCGGCCGAACTGGAGAACAAATGCCCCAGCGACGACCTCGCCGGCGTCGCACTCTCCCGCCGCGGACACACCTTCACCCTGCTGGCCGACGACGGACACGCGCCATTGGCGGGCGCGGGCTACGACGTCTGGGAGGGACTGATCGCGGACGTCACGGCCATCACGGCTCCCTCACTGCGCCGGCACGGGCTGGGAAGCTACATCTCCGCCGTCGCCGCCGACGAGGCGCTGACGCAGGGCCTTGTTCCGCAATGGCGCGCGGGACTCAGCCACCGCGCGGCGCACCAGACGGCCAACTCCCTGGGATTCGTCCTGGCCGGTTCGGTCACCGGGGCGCGCATCGGCTTGCCGCCCGCGCCTCCGGCCGGGCAGGAGCGTTCCTAGCGCGGCCCGCGCAGGAAGCCCTGCTGGCGCCCGACGACCTGTCCGGCGTCGGTCGCCACGATCGTTTCCTGTGCCGCGGCATAGCCCTCGTCGCCGTCGACGACGGTCAGTGTGGCCGCCGGGTCCACGTTGCGTTTGACCACGGCCAGCGCGATCGGCCCGGCCTCGTAGTGCAACGCGGCCGACGTCACGCGGCCCACGGACTTCTCCCTCAACCGGACCTCGCTGCCCGGGGCGGGCAGCGTGTGCTGGCTCCCGTCCAGGTGCAGGAACACCAGTCGGCGCGGCGGATGCCCCAGGTTGTGAACTCGGGCGACGGTTTCCTGGCCCTTGTAGCAACCCTTGGACATGTGTACCGCGGTGCGCATCAAGTCCAGCTCGTGCGGGATCGTCTTCTCGTCCGTCTCGGCCCCCATGCGCGGACGCCACGCGGCGATCCGCAGCGCCTCCACGGCCATGGTGCCGGAGAGCCGCAGCCCGTCCACGGCGGATTCCAGCTCCGCCGCGGGAACCAGGTACTCCAGCCACGTGCGGTCCGCGGCCGGGTGGTCCCCGACCGAATACGCATAGCCACCCTCGTTCACCCCGGGCCACGGATCGCGCCACACGGTGCGATCCGCGAAACCCGGAAGCTCCACGGAGGATCCGACGACGGCCCAATCGGCGCTGACGTCGGCGACCTCGACGCGGAGCATGAAGCGCATGGACGCCAGGAACGCGGCGAGCGGCGCGGCCTCGAAGCCCTCGACCAGCAGCCACGCCGTCTCACCGTCGTCCACGACATGGCAGACGTGTTCGATTCGGCCCTGGACCGTCAGGAACAGCGCCTCGCCCGACCCACCCGGCGCCAGGCCGAGGAGTTGCTGGGAGGACAGCGTATTCAACCAGGAGAGCCGATCCGGTCCGGTGATCGTGACGACGCCGCGGTGCGACAGGTCCGCGACGGCTTCGCCGGCCGCCAACCGTCGCTGCTCCGGCAGCGGCTCGCCATAGTGTGCGGCGACGCCGGCGTCGAGGCCCGCGCCTTCGATGGCGGCACGGCGGTTAAGGAGGGGTGAGGGGAGGGACATCTACTCGCTCTTCTTCAGGGCGGCGGAAGCGTGTGCCGCCAGCCCCTTGCCGTTGGCCGCCACGTCCCACCGCCAGTACAGGTCGCCGTTGACGAGCCCGTAGATCCGGGTCGCCGAGGCGTAGTCCTTTGAATGGGTGCCGCGCATCACCAGATCGGTGGCGAGCTGGACCTGGGGGCCCTTGATGGAGCCGTAGTACAGCTCACTGATGCCGCCCGGGTGGACGACGTTGACCTGCAGGTCGAAGCCACCGTCCGCGTTGCGCAGCCGCTCGACGTCGTCCGCGGTGCGGAATGCGGGAACGATGTCCGCGGGCGCCATGCCCGGACCACCGTCCGCGTCGACAAGCGGCCGGTCGAGGGCCCAGAAGCCGGTTTCGATGGACAGCGGCCGCAGCCGGTTGCCCTCCTCGTCGGTGAGCCAGCTCTCGGCGCGGTACTGCAAATACGGCAGCCCGTTGTGCGTGAACTCGACCCGCTGGTGGAAGTGGGCGTCGTCGCCCTCCCCCTCGCCCAGCCGGCCGGTCCCCTGCCACTCGCCCAGCAGCCAGGACAGCGGAACGAGTTCCGGCGTCAGGTCCGTCGGTATCTCAATCGGCATGGGTGGTGTACCGACCTACTTCTGGCCCTTGAACAGGCGGGAAACCACCAGGGCGGCGAAGCCGGCCATGCCGAGTCCGGCCACCGCGAGGAGGCTGATGAAGAAGATTTCGAGCGCCAGGTAATTGGATTCCATGCGTCCATCCTATCCAACGGCGGCGGTGGTTTCGGCACCGGCCGCAACATTGCGACGGCGCGCGGACGCCTGGCTCAGCGCAGCAGGAGCCGCTCGACGTAGTACGCCAGCGCGCCGGCCGCCAGGACGGGCGCGACCCCGGCGGCGATCGCGGCCAGCGTTCCCCGGGCGCCGCGCTCGGCGACCATAAGGACACGGCAACCGACGACGACGGCGCCCACCACGGCGCCGACCGCGACGCCGGCGAAGATGGGGATATCGGTCCCGATGACGCTTCCGACGCCGCCGACCAGGGCGGCCACGAGCAATCCCAGGGGCGCCGTGACCCGGTCCGGCCAGCGGATCGTTCCCGCGAGCACCGCCGCGGCGATGCTGAGCCCCGAGACGACCATCATGGAGGAGTTGGAGGCGTTGGGCGCCAGCCGGTCGACGGCGACCCATCCCGAGCCGAAGACGGCGACGACGATCCCGCCGGCCCCGGTGACCGTGGACTCCAACCGCTGCCGTTCGCCGGTCCCGCGCATCAGTTGCGCGACGAACACGGCAATCACACCCACTGCCGCGCAGGCCGCCATCCACTTCATGGGCTCCGGCATGCTGGACGCGGACGCCACGGTCGCCGCCGCCCAACCGGCCAGCGCCACCAACACGGATGCGGAGGAGGCCGCGGGAAGGTCCATCATCCGCGGCCAGCCGATGGCGAACAGCAGGACCAGCACGGTGACGACTGCCCACACCAGCGCGTTCGACGCGCCGGCGTCCGCGTAGCTGGCGGCGACCACGGCTGCGGTGGCGGCCAGTGCTGATCCTGCGGCGGTTTTGGTCCTCACCCCTCCATCCTGCCCTATCGCGCTGACGCGCCGCAGACGGGCGCAAACCATGCGTGTTGCGTGTTCGTGACGCCGGCCCCGCGGCCGGATCGGCACGCACATTTATACTTGTGTGAACCCGGTCCCAACGACGCGCTCGGATCCATAGGCTTTGAGGAGGCCCGCACATGGCCAGCATTATGCTTCTGACGAACGCGTCCGGCCCATCCATCGACGTGCTCCCCGCACTGGAGCTTCTGGCGCACGAGGTCCGCATCTTCCCCGCCGCGGCGACCGCCTTGCTCAACGCCGAGGCCGCCGACGTCGTCATGGTGGACGCCCGTAAGGACCTCTCGGGGTCCCGGTCGCTCTGCCAGCTGTTGCGCACGACCGGCCTCTCCGCCCCCATCATGCTGATCCTCACCGAGGGCGGCATGGCGGCCGTGTCCTCCCTGTGGCAGGCGGACGACGTCGTGCTGGACACCGCCGGACCGGCGGAAGTGGAGGCGCGGCTGCGCCTGGCGACCGTCCGCCCGTCCGGCGCCACCGACGAATCGACCGAGATCCGCGCGGCCGGCGTCGTCATCGACGAATCCAGCTACACCGCCAAGGTCCACGGCGAACCGCTGAACCTGACCTACAAGGAATTCGAGCTGCTGAAGTACCTCGCGCAGCACCCGGGACGGGTGTTCACACGCGACCAGCTCCTGCACGAGGTGTGGGGCTACGACTACTACGGGGGCACGCGGACCGTGGACGTCCACGTGCGGAGGCTGCGCGCCAAACTCGGCACGGACCACGAGCAGCTGATCGGGACGGTCCGCAACGTCGGCTACCGCTTCACCAACACCCGCCACAGCGAGGCCGACGAAACCGTCGAGGCATAAAAGCGTCTCCCCAAAGCCCGCGGCACGGCGCTATGTTGGTTCCATGAGCGCATCCGTGAACACCGACTGGACCATCAGCACCCTCAAGGGACGGCCCGAGCCCGAAGTGTTCGACCGCATCCGGAAACTCGCCGCCGCCGCCGAGGACTCCGACGGCAACCCTCCCCTGAGCGAGCAGACGCTGGTGGAACTCCGCACCAACGACGACGCCGACGCGCTGCTCGGCGCGTACGCCTACCTGACGGATGGCGAAGGACACGACTCGGCCGAGCTCCTGGGCGTGGCCGTCGCGCTGCAACCGCGCGACGCCGCCGCCGGGACCCTGGAGGTGGTGGTGCACCCCGAATACCGCAACGACGGGATCGGCGCCGCCCTGCTTTCCATCGTCGGCGCGCAGACGGATCTGGCGCGCCTGCACGCCTGGTCCCACGGCAACCACGAGGCCGCGGCCCGGCTCGCGGAGGAAAACGGATTCGTCCCCGTTCGGGAACTCTGGCGGATGCGCCTCACGCACAAGGAGGGCCTGGAATCGGCCAAGGCGCCGGACGGTGTCACCGTGCGCCCGTTCGTTCCCGGCCGCGACGAGGAGGCCTGGCTGGCGGCGAACGCCGCGGCGTTCGCCGACCACGCGGAGCAGGGCGCCATGAAGCGCTCCGACCTCGACGCGCGGATGTCCGAGGACTGGTTCGACCCGGAGGGCTTCCTGCTGGCCGTCGATGCGGAGGACCGCATCCTGGGCTTCCACTGGACCAAGCGGCACCCGGCGGTCGTCAACCCGCGCACGGGAAACCACCAGGGAATCGGCGAGGTGTACGTCGTCGGCGTCGTCCCCGCCGCCCAGGGCACCGGCCTCGGCAAGGCGCTCACGCTGGCCGGGATCGAACACCTGCACACCCGGGGGTTGGAGGCGGTCATGCTCTACGTCGATGCGGACAACACGGCCGCCGTCGAGCTCTACCGCAAGCTCGGATTCACCCGGTGGGACGTCGACGTCATGTATGCCGCAACGGCTTCCACCAAGCCCATCGCCTAGGCCCTGCCGGGTAGAGTGAAGCGGCGGCTCCGGCCGGGGCTGCGAGCACTTGGCGGCGCCCGGACCCGGCCCGGTCCGCACCACAGAACAGCAACCGTTAGGACACGCCCGATGGACACGACACCGGTGGTCTCCACCACCTTCGGCGACAGCGACATGCCATCCGCGCGGGCCACCCAGGACCGGATCGAACTGCCGGACTTCGGGCCCTCGCTGCTACCCGACGGCGACTTCTCGCAGGACCGTTTCCTGGACCGCGAGCTCAGCTGGCTGCACTTCAACGCGCGTGTCCTGGAACTGGCCGAGGACGAGGACCTCTACCTGCTGGAGCGGGTCGGCTTCCTGTCCATCTTCGCGTCCAACCTGGACGAGTTCTTCATGGTGCGCGTCGCCGGCCTCAAGCGCCGCATCGCCACCGGCCTGGCCGTGCCCTCCCCCGCCGGCATCAGCCCCATCGACCAGTTGGACCACATCCTGGAGTCCGCCAAGGAACTCCAGCTCCGCCACGCCCACGTCTTCGCCGAGCAGCTGCGCCCTGCACTTGCGCGGGAGCAGATCCTCATCAACCGCTGGGACGAGCTCGACGACCAGGCCAAGGAGGAACTCCGCCGCTGGTTCTCCGACCAGGTGTTCCCCGTCCTCACGCCGCTGGCCGTCGATCCAGCCCACCCGTTCCCCTACATCTCGGGGCTGTCGCTGAATTTGGCCGTGATCGTGCGCAACCCGATCAGCGGCAAGGAGCTCTTCGCGCGCCTGAAGGTCCCGGACGTGCTGCCGCGGCTGATCTCCGTCGACGGCCCCCGCGCGGGCAACTCGCCCGGACGCGTGGCGCGCTTCATCACGCTCGAGGATGTCATCGCCCAACATCTGGACCTCCTGTTCCCGGGCATGGAGATCGTGGAGCACCACTCCTTCCGCGTTACCCGCAACGAGGACCTCGAGGTGGAGGAGGACGACGCCGAGAACCTCCTCCAGGCACTCGAAAAGGAACTCCTGCGCCGCCGCTTCGGCCCGCCCGTGCGCCTCGAGGTCGCGAACGACATCAACCCCGCGGTACGCTCGCTGCTGGTGCGCGAACTGGGGGTCGAGGAGGACGAGGTCTACGAGCTGCCGGCGCCACTGGACCTGCGCGGACTGACCCAGATCTCCCGCATCGACCGGGCGGACCTCCGCTACCCGAAACAGTTGGCCCACACCAGCCGATACCTCAACGAGTCGGAGACGTCCAAGGCGGCGAACATGTTCGCCGCGATGCGCCGCCGCGACATCCTGCTGCACCACCCCTACGATTCGTTCTCCACCTCCGTCCAGGCCTTCCTGGAGCAGGCGGCCGCGGACCCCAAGGTCCAGGCCATCAAGCAGACGCTGTACCGCACCTCGGGCGACTCCCCGATCGTGGACGCGCTGATCGACGCCGCGGAGGCCGGCAAGCAGGTGCTGGCCCTGGTGGAGATCAAGGCGCGCTTCGACGAGCAGGCCAACATCTCCTGGGCGCGGAAGCTGGAACAGGCCGGCGTGCACGTGGTCTACGGCATCGTGGGCCTCAAGACCCACAGCAAGCTGTCCCTGGTCGTGCGGCGCGAGGGCGACAGGCTCCGGCGCTACTGCCACATCGGCACGGGCAACTACCACCCGGCGACGGCCCGCTACTACGAGGACCTCGGCCTGCTCACCGCGGACGACCAGGTCGGCGAGGACCTGTCCAAGCTCTTCAACCAGCTTTCCGGGTACGCGCCGCGGTCCACGTTCAAGCGGCTCCTCGTGGCCCCGCGTTCGCTGCGCTCGGGTCTGATCGACCGGATCGAGCAGGAGATCGCCAACCGCCGCGCGGGCCTCGACGCCCGCGTGGTCATCAAGGTCAACTCCATGGTCGACGAGGCCATCATCGACGCCCTGTACCGCGCGTCGCAGGCGGGCGTGAACGTGGATGTGATCGTGCGCGGCATCTGCGCGCTGCGTCCCGGGGTGCCCGGATTGAGTGAGAATATCCGCGTGCGCTCGGTCCTCGGCCGCTTCCTGGAGCACTCGCGCGTCTTCATGTTCGCCAACGCCGGCAGCCCCGTGGTCTTCATCGGGTCCGCCGACATGATGCACCGCAACCTCGACCGCCGCGTCGAGGCCCTCGTGCGGCTGTCCAACCGCGAGGACATCGTGGACCTCGTGGCGCTGATGGACCGCTACATGGACGAGCGCACGGCCAGCTGGCACCTCGACTCGGACGGCGTCTGGGCACGCCACAACGAGGCCGAGGACGGCACGGCGCTGCGCGACATCCAGAGCTGGCTGCTGGATTCGCGCCGTCGCCAGCGCGGCGCGGTCCGGCTCTGATGGCGCCTCTCGTGCGCTCCTGCGACGACGAGTCGATCGCAGGTTCCGCGTTCAAAGTCGTCGCGGCCGGGGTCCTGCCCTGGCGCGTCAACGGCGAGGGCCTGCAGCTCCTGCTGATCCACCGCGAGCGCTACGACGACTGGTCCTGGCCCAAGGGCAAGCTGGACGACGGCGAAACCGTCCCCGAGTGCGCGGTCCGCGAGGTCCGCGAAGAGGTGGGCATCGACGTCGCGCTGGGGGTTCCGCTGCCGGCCATCAGCTACGACGTCGCATCCGGCGCGAAGGTGGTCTACTACTGGGCCGCGCACGTCGGGCGGGCCAAGGCCGTTCCCGACGGCGACGAGGTCGACGCCGTGCGCTGGGCGACGCACGAGGAGGCGCGCCGGCTGCTCACCAACCCCTCCGACGTCGTGCCCTTGGACGCCCTCGTCGCCGCCTACGAGGCGGGCAAGCTGGAGACGACTCCGTTCATCATCGTCCGGCACGCCAAGGCGAAGCCCCGCTCGAGCTGGACGAAGGAGGAGGGCAAACGCCCCTTGGCCGCCACCGGACGGCGGCAGGCGTTGGCCGTGTCCAGCCTGCTGGCCGCGTGGAGGCCCACGAAGGTCGCGACGAGTCCGTGGACGCGGTGCACGCAGACCGTGATGCCTTATCTTCATGTCACCGGCCTGGCGATGAAAACGGTCGGGTCCATCACAGAGCGCGAGAACAAGCGGAACCCCGAGAAGGCCCGCCGCGCGATCCAGAAGCTCCTCGACAAGGGACAGCCGACGGTGGTGTGCACGCACCGGCCGGTGCTGCCCAGTGCCCTCTCTGTGCTGGCTGCCAAGATGCCGAACCAGCACACCGCGCTGCTGCCGTCGTCGGACCCCTACCTGCGCCCCGGGGCGATGATCGTGGTCCAACGGACCCCGGGCCGCGACGGCAAACTGGTGTCAGTGGAGGTCTACGAGGCCTTCGAGGACTAGCCTTGTGAGCAACCAGCCCGAGGAGCCTGACATGACGAAGCACCAACCGGCCAAACAACCCGCGAAGATTGTCCACGAGGGACTGCGGCTCGACCGTGACGACGACCGCGGGCGGTACTCCCTGTGGCACGCGGATACCTACATCGGCTTCGTGGGTTTCCGCGACGAGGATGGTGTCGTGGATCTCCAGCACACGATCATCAACGAGGCGTACGGCCGCCGCGGCTACGCGCGGGCACTGGTCACCCTCGTGTTCGAAGACTTGGAGTCGCGCGGAAAACGGATCATCCCCGAGTGCACTTATGTGCAGGACTACCTGCGTCGGTACCCGGAGTACAACCGTTTGGTTGCCGCGTAGGCGCGTAGGCACGTAGCACCGAAAGTTGGGCGGGGTGCTCGGACACGCGCGCCGGCGCACTTCTGTTCGGAGCCCGTCGGCTCCAGTCCCGATTCCTTGGTGCGGCAGGGGTTGTTCCTCCACGGTTTCAAATGAGTGGGAAATTAGCATCTCTTTTCCCCAAATGGTGTCTTGGGGTCTATTCTGTCGTATCTGTTTTCTAGTGTTGGTGTATGGACGGGAAGCGGGATTCGGAGAGTGGCCGGGGGGACGCGCGGGGCGCGGTCCCGGGCCCTGGCGGGTCCGAAGGCTCCGCATCCACCGGGTCCGCGGGTGGCGCGGCGGATTCCGCGGATTCCGGTTCCGCCCGGCATTCGGGGTCTGCCGGGGAGCCTGGCGGGACGGGGTTGGTGGAGCCGGTCGAGGCGGTGGAGGGCGTGTCGGCGGAGCATGCGTTGTTCGTGGGTGGGCGGTTGCGGGTGGTGGATCCGGGGGCGCTGACGTTGGAGGAGGCGGTGTTGCTGACCCGCGAGGGCGCCCGGCGGCGTGCGGGGTTGGACGCGGACGAGGTGCGGTTGCGGGCCGCGGCCGTGGAGGCGGTCCACCGCGAGCGGTTGGCGGAGCTCACCGAACTGGCCAGGACCTCCCGGGGCGTCTACCGGCCGTGGGCGGAGCGGTTGCGCGCGGAGTTCGCCGAGACGGACCCGAAGGTGGATTGGTGGGCGACGGCGGCCGCGGCGACCGAACTGGCCCCGGCGACCGGAACGTCCGAGGCGACGATGCAGGCGCGCGTCGCCCACGCGATCGAGCTCACCACCCACCGGAAGGCGTCCCTTACCGCGCTGGGGAACGGGGAGCTGGGGTTCGGGCACCTGCGGGTGATCCTGGAGGCCTGCGAGGCCGTCCAGCCCGCCGCGGTCCCCCCTCCGGGGAACGGGGCGGACCCGGCCGTGCTGGAGCGGTACCGGCGGGACGTGGCGGCGGAGGTGGAGTTGATGGAGGCGCAGCGGGACTGGCTGGAGGCCGAGCTGCTGGCCTTCGCCCCCGGACGCACCCCGGCGGATTTGGGGAAGAAGGCCCGGCGGGTGCAGGCGAAGATGGGTCCGGGGGTGCTGCGGGAGCGGGTGAAGGCCGCCGGGGAAAAGCGCGGGGTCTGGGTCGAACCCGGAACGGACGGGATGTCTCGGATGCACGCCGAGCTCCACGCGGTGGACGCGGTGGCGATGATGGACCGGATCCAACGCATCGCCACGACCCTGCACCGCGTCCAGGGCGAGGAGCGGACCATGGCGCAGCTGCGCGCCGACGTCCTGGCCGCCCTGGTGCTGGGCACCGAGGACGGGGACACGTGGGCGAACATCAAGGCCGAGATCATGGTCCTGCTCCCGCACGACGTCCTCACCGGCGACGCCGGCACCCTCCTGGAAACCACCCTCGCCGCCATGGACGCCACGGACGCCACGGACGACGCCGGGAACGCCGATAGCGCGGGCGCCACCGACGACGCCGACGACGCGGACGGCGCGGACGGCGCGGACGGCGCGGACGGCGCGGACGCCACGGGCGCTCCCTCCGGCGCCGGCGGCGGAGGCGGCGCTGGCCGCCCCACCGGCTTTCCTCCCCACCGCACGGCCGGGACGGCCCCGCCTGGCGATCGAGGCGGCAGGGACGGAGCGTCGTTCGGGGGCAGGGACGCTGCCGGCGGCGGGGCCGTCCATGGCGCAGACGCCGCCGGCGACAGGGCCGCCGACGGTGGTGACGGCGCTGCCGTCGCCCACGAGCGGGGTGTCGGGGCGTGCGGGGCTGATGGGGCGGTCGGCGGCGAAGGAACCCGCGGGGGTGGCGCCGCGGACATCCCGGCGGGCACCCGCCCGGCGCAGGACAGCGGTCCGGACACGGCCACGGCCCCTGCCAGGGCGTCTGAAACGACCCCGGACGCCGAAACCGCGGACGGATCGGTCCCGGCAAACGAAACAACCACCACGGACACCGCGGCCACCGAGACCGGCGATCCGGACGCCGCGGCCGCAGGCGCCGACCCGGCGGACGGCGCCAAACCCGGCGCGGGACCCGGCGCGGGACCAGGTGCGGGATCCGGCGCGGGACCCGGTGCGGGATCCGGTGGCGGTCCCGAGGTGTGCGAACTGGCCGGATACGGCCCGATCGACCCCGCCGCCGCCCTGCACCTGGCCCGGCTTGCCGCGACGTGGGCGACGCTCTACGCCTCCCCCGACGGCACCGCGATCGTCGCCATGGGACGGGCCCGCTACCGACCCACCGAACCGATGCGCCGGATGCTCACCGCCCGGGACCCCTACTGCACCCACATCGGCTGCGCGCGCGTGGACTCCGAAAACGACCACATCACCGAATGGCAGGACGGCGGAACCACCGACCTGGACAACCTCGCCCCGCGCTGCCCCAAACACCACAAGATGAAAACCGTCGGACTCTGGCAAACCCTCACCACCGGAAACGGCTCCGTCACCCACACCTCGCCGGCCGGATTCACCTACAACACCGACACCGAAATCCCCTGGCAAACCACCAAACCACCGCCGCCGCCCGGCGGCCGAAGCGATCGTGGCCCGGACCCCCACAACGGCGGAATCCGAACCGAGCACCAAGCCGAAGCCGAAGCCGAAGAATCCTGGCGACGATCACTGGCCGAACTCCGCCAAAAAACCGACACCAGCCAACCCCAACCACCGGACCCAGAACCGGAGCCGGGGCCCGGGCAACCCAACGGCGCCGTCAACGACGACGAACCACCGTTCTAGATCGCTATCCGCTGCGTGAACTCGTCGGACCGTCTCGCCGCCCGTGAGGTGAGCGTCTCCGACGCGGAGGTCATCGCCCTCGTGCGCCGACGGTTGGACTGGGCCACAGGGGACGACGGCTAGACTGGCTCGGTGACTATTGCGACCCCGTACGAGGATCTCCTCCGCGACGTGCTGGCCAACGGCACCACGAAATCGGACCGCACCGGCACCGGAACGCGCAGCGTTTTCGGGCGCCAACTGCGCTTCGACCTCGCCGAATCGTTCCCCCTGATCACCACCAAGCGCGTCCACTTCAAATCGGTGGCACTCGAGCTCCTGTGGTTCCTGCGCGGCGATTCCAACGTCTCCTGGCTGCGCGAGCAGGGCGTCACGATCTGGAACGAATGGGCGGACGACGCCGGAGAGCTCGGCCCGGTCTACGGCGTCCAGTGGCGCTCGTGGCCCACGCCGGACGGCGGACACATCGACCAGATCGCCCAGGTCGTCGAGTCCATCAAGTCCAACCCGGACTCGCGCCGGCACATCGTCTCCGCCTGGAACGTCTCCGAGCTGCACAACATGGCCCTGCCCCCGTGCCATGCCTTCTTCCAGTTCTACGTCGCCGACGGCAAGCTCTCCTGCCAGCTGTACCAGCGCAGCGCCGACATGTTCCTCGGTGTCCCCTTCAACATCGCCTCCTACGCCCTGCTGACCCACATGGTGGCGCAGCAGACGGGGCTAGAGGTCGGCGAATTCGTCTGGACCGGCGGCGACGTTCACATCTACGACAACCACGTGGACCAGGTCGCCGAGCAGCTCTCTCGCGACCCCTACGAATACCCCCGGCTGGCGATCGCGCGCGTCCCGGAGAGCATCTTCGACTACACGCTTGAGGACTTCGAGGTGCTCGGCTACCGCCACCACCCCGCGATCAAAGCCCCGATCGCCGTATGAGTGAACAACTTAACGGCCCCGGCCACTCCGCGCGCCCGGAACGAGAGCCACGGATCGGCATGGTCTGGGCACAGACCATCGACGGAACCATCGGCAACAACGGCACCATGCCTTGGCATTTGCCCGAGGACATGGCGCACTTCAAGCGGACCACCATGGGCCATCCCGTCGTCATGGGCCGGCGCACCTGGGAGTCCATCCCGCCGCGCTTCCGCCCCTTCGCCGGACGCACCAACATCGTCCTGACTTCCGACGCCGGAACCTCCGCCGACGTGCGCGGGGCGGGCGGCGCCGTCGTGCATTCCCCCGAGGAAGCCCTCGAAACCGCGCGCACCGCCGACGGCGCCGAGGAGATCTGGATCTGTGGCGGGGGCAAGGTGTACGAGGCGTGCGAACCCCTCGCCGACACCGCCGTCGTCACCGTCATCAACTCCGCCATCGACGGCGACACGCACGCCCCGAGCCTGGGCCAGACCTGGCGCAAAACCATGTCCGATCCCGGCGAGGGGTGGCTGACGTCGTCGACCGGGCTGGAATACCGCTTCGAGCTTTGGGAGAAGACACCGTGAAAGAAGCACTCAGGGAACTGACCGGCAAACCCGAGCCGCTCTTCGCGCTCGGCTTCATGCTGTTTCCAATGCTGGCGCTCATCTGCGCCGCGCTGGGACTGTGGATGATCGTGATGGGCCAGACTATCGGCGGGCTTGTGGTGTTGTTCACCATTACGCAGGCCTTCGCCTTCGGTTCCTTCTGGGCGATCGGACGGCGTCGTCGCCTGTTGGACGGGGATTCCACCGGGCGATAGCCCCGCAAATCCGGTCCGAACGCCCGGCCGTCGGCCGTAACCGACTCTTCCCGCCTCGCGCCGCCGCCCTACCATGGTGGGTATGACTTCTTCAGTTGGTTTCGTTGGTTACCGGGGCATGGTCGGCTCCGTCCTCATGCAGCGCATGCGGGACGAGGGCGACTTCGCCCACCTCGACCCCGTGTTCTTCTCCACCTCGAACCCCGGCGGCGCCGCCCCGGCGTTCGCGGAGGGCGCCCCCGTGCTGAAGAACGCGCACGACCTGGACGAGTTGGCCAAGCTGCCGATCATCGTCACGGCGCAGGGCGGGGACTACACCAAGGCCGTGCACGGCGACCTGCGCGCCCGCGGCTGGGACGGCCTCTGGATCGACGCGGCCTCGACGCTGCGCATGAACGACGACTCGATCATCGTCCTGGACCCGGTCAACCGGAACGTCATCGACGCCGGTCTGGCCAACGGCACCCGCGACTTCGTCGGCGGCAATTGCACGGTCTCCTGCATGCTCATGGGCCTCGGCGGACTGTTCCGCAACGGACTGGTCGAGTGGGGCACCGCCATGACCTACCAGGCGGCCTCCGGCGGCGGCGCGCGCCACATGCGCGAACTGCTGACCCAGTTCGGCGACATCAATGCCCACGTCGCCGACGACCTCTCCGACCCGGCGTCCGCGATCCTCGAGATCGACCACAAGGTCCTCGCCGCGCAGCGCAGCGGCCTCGACGCGACCCAGTTCGGCGTCCCGCTGGCGGGCTCCCTCATCCCGTGGATCGACGCCGACCTCGGCAACGGCCAGTCCAAGGAGGAGTGGAAGGCGGGGGTCGAGACCAACAAGATCCTCGGCACGGACGACTCCAACCACATCGCCGTCGACGGGCTCTGCGTCCGCATCGGCGCGATGCGATCGCACTCGCAGGCCCTCACCCTCAAGCTGCGCGAGGACCTCCCCCTAGCCGAGATCGAGAGACTGCTCGACGCCGACAACGAGTGGGCGAAGGTCGTTCCGAACACCAAGGAGGCCACGGTCGACGCGCTGACCCCGGTTTCCGCCTCCGGCACCCTGGACATCCCGGTGGGCCGCATCCGCAAGCTCGAAATGGGCCCCGAGTACATCTCCGCGTTCACGGTCGGCGACCAGCTCCTCTGGGGCGCCGCCGAGCCGCTTCGCCGCATGCTGGCCATCGCGCAGGGCAGGCTCTAGCGGTACCGGGCATCACGGCGCCGAATACCGGCATGGACCCGCGTCGACCTCCCCTTGGGGACGGGCGGCGCGGGCTTTCCCGTTTTGCCCGGACGGCGCGGACCTTCTAGTTTTCGCGCCTGACCCGCAGGACATCCTCGTTGGCGGTGTCGTAGAGGCGCTGGAGCTGCTGCAACCGCGCATCGTCGATCTCCCCGGCGGCATGCGCCTTGGTTCCGTGGTCCAACAGCCGCTTGGCTTCCTTCAGGTTGCCCTGCGCCATGTCCATCGCGTGCTCAAGACTCGTGGTGTGTTCCATGTCCCCATGATCCACCTCACTAGGGCGTTCTGTCCACGGCGGGGCGGGCTCTCGCGTCCGCTCACGAAGCCGGCCCTTCCGGTCCCCCACCTCCGCTATAGGGCGCAGTTGATCAGCAGCGGCTCGTTGTGAAGCTCGATCCCGAACGCATCCACGACGCCGGCGCGGACCGCGCGCGCGACTGCCAGAATGTCCGACGCCGTTGCCTCGCCCCGGTTCGCGATGGCCAGCGTGTGCTTCGTTGACAACGCGGCCCGGCCCCCGGCCAACGCTTCCCCGGGAGTGCCCGGGAGCCCGAAGCCCTTGCCGAACCCGGCGCGGTCGATCAGCCAGGCCGCCGACAGCTTGACCAGCCCGTCGGCCGCGGCGGTTCCGCCGGTTCCGACAACCGGGAAGCGCGGCGCGTCCTGGGGCAGCGACGCGGCCGTCTCCGCGGAGACGATCGGGTTGGTGAAGAAGGAACCGGTGCTGAACGTGTCCCGGTCCCCCGGATCGAGCACCATGCCCTTGCCTGCCCGAAGCCGCAGCACCTCGGTGCGGATCCGCGTGGCCTCGACGCGGTCCCCGACCGCGCATCCAAGCGCCTTGGCGAGCTCGGCGTACGCCACCGGCGCGCCGAGTCCGCCGGGCTCCAGCTGGAACTCCACCGTCAGGACCACGTACCGGGGCGAGCCGTTCGTCGTCGTCCGCTTGAGGACCGAGTCGCGGTAGCCGAAACCCAGGTCCGCGTTCGCGAAGCTCCGCACGCGCCCAGTGGTCCGGTCCCACGTGCGGACGCGGGAGATGGTCTTGGAGACGTCGGTGCCGTACGCGCCGACGTTCTGCACCGGCGTCGCTCCCGTGGATCCGGGGATGCCTGACAGGGCCTCGAGCCCGCCGAGGCCCGCGTCGAGGGTGCGCGCCACGACGTCGTCCCAGGGGTGGCCGGCCTGGACGGTGACGATCGCGCCGCCGCAGGTAGCGTCCGGATCGTCAATGGCAACGCCCTCCGAGGCGATGCGCAGCACCGTGCCGGGGTACCCGGCGTCGTCGACCACGAGGTTGGAGCCCCCCGCGACGATCAGCAGGTCCTCGCCGGCGGCGTCGGCCGCGGAGACCGCGTCGATGATGGCGCGCTCGTTGCTCGCTTCGAGGTAGCGGCCGGCGGGCCCACCGACGGCGGTGGTGGTCAGGGACGACAACAGGGTGGCACTCACGCCCTCCAGCCTAATCGGAATCCCGGTGCCCGCCCGTGGCCGCGGTCGCCGACGGGCGCGTGTTGCCGGCGAGGAAGAACGAGGCGACCACCAGGACGGCGAGCGCCGCCAGCGCGTTGAGCAGGCCGATCCGGTCCGCCAGCAGCCCCAGCAGCGGCGGGCCGCAGAGGAACGCGCCGTAGCCGATCGTCGAGACGACGGAGACGCGCGCGGCGGCGCGGAGCGGGTCGTCGGAGGCGGCGGTCATGGCCACGGGGAAGACCAGCGCGACGCCGAGTCCCCACAAGGCCAGTCCGGCGAAGGCGAGCGGCACGGAACCGGCGCCGACGAAGAGGAGGACGCCAGCGAGCGCCGCGACGGCGCTGGCGCGCATGGCGGCCACGGGTCCGATTCGCTCGAGCAGGCGTCCGCCGCCGAGCCGGGCGGTGGCCATGGCGGTGACGAACACGCCGTAGCCGAGCGCGCCGACGGCGTTGGTCGTCGCGTAGCCGTCCGCGAGCGCCAGTGCCACCCAGTCCCCGGCGGCGCCCTCCGCCAGTGCCATGCCCAGCACCATGGCACCGAGCAACACCGTGCGCGGTTCCCGCCACGTGCGGCCCATCACCGAGCCCGAACCGGCGGACGTGCCGGCCGCGGCGGCCGGCGTGCCGCCGGTGTCGGCGCGGAAGGCCCGCGCGGCCCAAAGGACCAGCGCGGCGACGCCGGCGGCGGCCGCGGAGTAGTGCCAGCCGACCGGCACGGACAGCCACGACGCCAGAGCTCCGGCGCCCGCCCCGACGATGGTCCCGACGCTAAAGCAGCCGTGCAGGACGGGCATGATGGCCCGGCCGAGCTCCGTTTCCATGGCGGCGCCCTGGACGTTGGAGGCGACGTTCCAACAGGCGGTTCCGGCGCCGAGGAGGGCAAGCGCTGATCCGGTCGCCGGGACGCTCCCGAGCGCCCCGACTCCGATGCCGGCGGCCGCCAGCGCGACGGACACCAGCAGGGCGCCGCCGCGGATGGTGTGGCCGGACCCCACGCGCAGGACCACCAGCCCGGACAGGGAGACGCTCACGAACGCGCCGAGCGTCAGGCTCAGCAGCAGCAGGCCCACCTGTCCGTGGGTGAGGCCCAGCCCGTCGCGGACGGACGGCAGGCGCGACACCAGCGTGGCGACCACGACGCCGGAGGCGAAATACGCGGCCACGACGCCGTTGCGCCACGAGGTGGTCGACGCGCGTCGCGTCGGGATTCCGCCGGGTGTCAGAAGCGCACCACGGCCTGCGCCTTGACCAGGACCTTCTGCCCGCCGACGACGACGGTCAGGTCGACGCGCGCGGTGCGCGCCTCGGCGTCGAGCTTTCCGATGGCGCCGGAGACCGCGATCTCGGTGCCCGCAGCGTCCGTCGGGTTGGAGCCGGCCGGGTCCTCGACGGGGACCGGCTTCGTGAAGCGCGTCTGGTAGTCGACGATCGCCGCCGGGTCGCCGACCCAGTCGGTGACCAGCTGCACGGCGGCGCCCATGGTGAACATTCCGTGGGCGATGACGCCGGGCAGGCCCACCTCGAGGGCGAAGCGTTCGTTCCAGTGGATGGGGTTCAGGTCCCCGCTGGCCCCGGCGTAGCGGACCAGGTCGGCGCGGTTCACGGTGACCGTGGCGGTGCCGATGGACTGCCCGGTTTCCAGGGTGTCGAAGTCGATGGCGGTCATGCCTTGTCCTCTCCGCGCACAAGCAGCGACGAAACGGTGGTGGCGACCGGTTCCCCGGCCGCGTTGGCGATTTCGGAGCGGGTGGTGATCATGGCCCCGCCGCCCATGGCGCGGACCTGGTCCACGTTCAGTTCGACGACGAGTGCGTCGCCGGCCACGATGGGCCGGTGGTGCGTGAAGCGCTGATCCGCGTGGACGACGCGGGAGAAATCGATCCCGGACTCCGGGTCGGAGATCAGCTGGGCGTCCGCCTTCTGCGCCACGATGATGGCGAACGTAGGGGGCGCGACGACGTCGTCGTATCCCAGCTCGGCGGCCGCCTCCGGGCTGAAGTGCGCGGCATGGGTGGCCTTGACCGCCGCGGCGAACTCGCGGATCTTCTCGCGGCCGACGACGTAGGGCTCGCCGGCGGGGTAGGTGCGCCCCTGCAGGGCAGGATCGATGCTCATGTCACTCCTGGCTCGGTGCGGCAGACGTTCCGCCGGCAGTATCCACCTTATCCGGCGGGCCCCGGGAACCGACCCGTCCGAGGGCGTACGACCCCTTGCCTGATCGGATCCGCATTGGTCCCTTGCCGATCGAACCGCCACCGAGTAGAACTTACGGGTCCCGCTATTCGCGGCAGCATGCCCGCCGGCCACGGCCGTCGGGCGGCGCCGCCCGTTCCCGAAGGAGGGGCCATGGCCCTCCCCACCACCCCGCCAGCACCTTCCCTGAGGAAGGTGCTGGGCCGCTTCGATGTCCTCGCCCTCGGCTTCGGCGCCATGATCGGCTTCGGATGGGTGGTCCTCACGGGCGGCTGGATCGAATCCGCGGGAACCATGGGAGCCACACTCGCCATGCTTGTCGGCGGCATCATCATGGCCGTCGTCGGTCTCGCCTACGCCGAGCTCTGCGCCGCGATGCCCAAGGCGGGCGGGGAGCACAACTACATCATGCGCGCCATGGGGCCGCGGCCCTCCTTCATCGGATCGTGGGGCATCATCGGCGGATACATCACGATTGTCGCCTTCGAGGCGGTTGCCCTGCCGCGGACCGTCGAGTACATCGTGCCGAACCTGAGCCACGTCAAGCTCTGGACCGTCGCGGGCTTCGACGTGCACCTCACCTGGGCGCTGGTCGGCGCCTTGGCCGCCGTCGTCGTCACCTGGATCAACATCCGCGGCGTGAAGCAGGCCAGCGTGGTCCAGACGTTCGTGGTCCTGTTTCTGCTGGCCATCGGCCTGGTCATGATCCTGGGAAGCTTCACCGGCGGCGAGGTCGCGAACATGGAGCCCCTCTTCAACGGCGGCATCAACGGGTTCTTCGCCGTCCTGGTGGTGGTGCCGTTCCTGTTCGTCGGGTTCGACGTCATTCCGCAGTCCGCCGAGGAGGTCAACATCCCGGCCCGCCAGATCGGCAAGCTGGTGGTCGTCTCCGTCGTCCTCGCCACGATCTGGTATGTCATGGTGGTCCTCACGACGTCGTCCGCCATGCCCGTCGGGGACCTCGCGGCCGCGGACATCGCCACCGCGGATGCCGTCGGCGCCATGTTCGGCTCCACCATCATGGCCAACGTCCTGATCGCCGGTGGCATCGCGGGAATCCTGACGTCCTGGAACTCGCTGCTGCTGGGCGCGTCGCGGCTGATGTTTTCGCTGGCTCGCGCGGGCATGCTTCCAGCGTTGTTCGGACGCCTGCACCCGAAGTACCACACCCCGCACAATGCCCTGCTGTTCATCGGTGCCCTGAGTTTCCTCGCGCCGTTCTTCGGAGTCGAGATGCTGATCTGGCTGGTCGATTCCGGCGCCCCCAGCATCGTCCTGGCCTACACGCTGGTGGCCGTGTCGTTCCTGGTCCTGCGCCGGCGGGAACCGAACATGGATCGGCCGCTGCGCATCGGCGGGGCCGGCAACGGAGGGCTCGCCATCGGCGTCGCCGCGGCGTTCTTCGGGGTGGCGCTGTTCAGTCTCTACATGCCCGGAATGCCGGCGCAGCTCGGCGTCGAACCGTGGATCCTGTTCGGGCTCTGGTGGGTCGTTGGCCTCGCCCTTTTCCTCCGGGTCCCGGCCGGAATCGCCGCCGGCCCAGACGCCGAGAAGCAGGTCGTGCAGCGGGTGCGCGAACGCTCCCGGTAGTGCCTACGGCGCGGGAAGAATGGAAACTACAGGAAGTCATAACTCCACGCCCGCGTCGGAGGACGGCGAATGCACAGGCCCGTCGGCTATGCCCCGCGGCTAGGTGCGGGACTTTTTTCCGGCCCTCGGCTGCCGCGGCGGCTGCGGCGTCGGCGGGTTGAGCTTCCGGTAGGCGCGCACGTCCCGGCCGCGGACCATGAGTCCGGCCATGTGCGTGAGCAGGCCGGCCATGATGATGCCCACTGCCGTGTACATCAGGGGCCGTGTCTCGGTGACCGCCCCGACGATCGCGAGGACGATGCCGAGGGCGGAGACCGTCATGGACACCACGACGAGTCGCTTGTAGAGGGGCGAGGCGGCTTCCCACGGCGTGCTGATCATGCCCACCAGTCTATCGGCGGCCCCGCGGTCAGAAGAGCGCGTCCTGCAGCAGCGGAACCGGCGTCGAGTGTGTGCCGAAGGCCATCCGCCGCCCCTTCAACACCGCGGCGTCGGCGACGAACCTCTCCGCGCTCCCGTCCAGCCGCGCCTCCAGCGCCTGGCCCAGGACCGAGACGACCGTAAACCCGTGTGCGCCGCCGTCCAGCCGGCTCGGATACGCATGGAGCGCTCCCCCGTCCCAGCCCCGCAACAGTTCCGCGGCGACGCCGGGCGCGGACCACTCCTTGGCCTGCGGCACGAAGTCCGCGGCGGACGCGTCGTCCGCATTCCCGAGGAATTCGCGCACCCTTTCGGCGAGGCCGCGGTTCAGCGCGGCGAGCGAGCCGGCGTCGTGCACCGTCCCGGCGAGCCCGGAGGCCTTCGCCGACGCGCGCACCGACTGCCCGAGGCCCAACCGGGCGGTGACGAGGTCCTCCAGGACGCGCACGGCCGCGCCGTCCGCGGCCAGCGCGACATAGGTCGCGGCGACCGCACCCTGTTCGGCGAGCCGGCGCCACTCGCCGCCGGCGGCGGCCGTCCCGACCTTGGACGCGCCGTTCGCGAAGCTCGCCACGTAGAGCCAATGCTCCTGGGCCAGATAGTCCCGCAGGCCCGCCGGGGCGATCCCCGAACGGTGGAAATCGTGCATGTGCCGCGTCTCGTCCCGCGCGAAACACGGCCCGCACTGGTGGCCGCGCTCGGCCCGCGCCGCATCCGGACACGCCACCGCGGTCCGCTCGCGGCGCCCGTGCACCTTCGTGTGCCCCAGGCACCAGCGGTCTTCCGCCGCGGCGAACGCCAACCGCGAGCCGGATTCCAGCACGACGTCGACCGCCTCGCCTTCCGCCGTCGTCAGCGCGAGCCGCGGGACGCCGTCGGACGAGGGCCAGCGGATTCCGTGGCACAACAGGTCTCCGGGAGGCGCCGCGGCGGGGACGGTCATCGGGCGGTGCCTACGACAGGCCGCCGGAGACGGCCGCTGCGGCCTCGAGCCAGGCGCGGCGGGTGGCCGGACGGAGCGCGTCGAACCGGATGGGCCCCTTGACGAGGGCCGGATCGTACGGGACGGTGACGACGGCGCGGGCCAGCCGGGCGAAGCCCCGCGCGACGCGACGCAACTGTTCGTTGCTGCCGCGCTGCTGGTGCTGGCTGACCACCACGACGGCGTTGCGCGCGAGCTCCGCGTAGTGGCCTCCCCGCTGCGCCAGGCCCTCGAGCAGCAGGGCGCCGGCCTCGGCGTGCTCCTCGACGGTGGTGCTGGCGATGACCAGCTGGTCCGTGTGGTCGATCATCCGCATCCAGCGTTCGGCCGATTCGTCGTTGCCCGAGTCGACAACGGTGAGCCGGAAGAAGCGCGCGACCGTGGCGTGCAGCGCGTCGAAGTCGCCCGCGTTCAGGTGCTGTTCCGAGGCCAGGAGGGTGGGATCGGTGCGCAGGACGCTGAAGCGGTCCTCCGGCTGGTAGTGGACGAAGGCGTTGACGGCCCGGTCCCCCGCCCGGGCGTTCTCGAGGTCCGGCGCGGCGCGCAGCAGATCCATCGAGTGGGCGTTGTGGCCGCCTTGCCCGGTCCGCCAGCCCAGCGTCCCGCGGGTGCCGTTGTTGTCCCACGCCAAGACCGGGTCGCCGCTGTGGCGGCCGAAGACGGCGGACAGGAGCACCGCCGTCGGGGTCTTGTTGGCGCCGCCCTTGCCGTTGACCACGGAGATGGTGCGCGGACGCTCCAGCCGCTTCGCGACGGCGCCGCGCCACTTGCGTTCCCGCAGTTCGCGCTTGGAGGGCTCGATGGGCACACCGAATCCCGCGAGCACGCCGCGCAGGCCCTGCTCCGGGGGCAGCATGGAGCCGTCGTCGGGACGCAGGAACGTCTCGCGGGGCTGGTTCGGCGGTGTCAGGAGGGTGTCGGACTCAGCGGTACCGGGGATCCGCCCGGTCGCTGTCTCGGGCGCTGTCTTGGCCTCGGCTTCGGGCCCGGTTGCCTGCGCCTCCTCTGCCTCGGCCGTGGCCGTGGGGGCTCCGTCGATGTCCGCATCGTCCGCGCGGCTCTCCTCGACGGCGTCGAACTCGTCGAACTCGCCGGCGGCGTCCGGGGCGCCCTGTTGCGTGGCGGCGCGAACGCGCGGACGCGTCAAGACGGTGCCGGGATCGGCGCACGACGGCGCGGCCGCCTTCGGCGCGGGCCGTGTCGCAGGTGCGGGCCGTGTCGCAGGTGCGGGCTCCTTCGCGGGTGCGGGCTCCTTCGCGGGTGCGGGCGTCTCGGGTGCCGGTGGCTCGGTCGGCGCTTCGGGGCCCGGTTCCTCGACGGATTCCGCCGCGGATCCCTGGACCGGCTGCCGGGCCGACGCTTCCTTGAGTTCCACCTCGCGCCGCGCGGCGTCCTCGGCCGCCCTGGCCCGGCGCAACTGCGCCCTCGACGGATAATCTCCGTTCGGTACCCCAACTGCCATTTCCTGGTGTCCTCCCACGCGTTTCGACCCGTCGCCGCTGATGTCCCCGTCCAGTTTATGGGCTTGGCGCGGCGCCCCGAGCCACGCAAAAGACCCCCGGCGGCTTGCGCCTCCGGGGGTCCGGGATCCTGTGTGGATCGGGTTGGTAGCGGTGCCGGGACTCGATCCCGGGACCTCACGATTATGAGTCGTGCGCTCTAACCAGCTGAGCTACACCGCCACGAATGGGAAAGAACCCGCGCCTACATCTTCTCCGAGAGAGACATCGACGCGGGCCCTTGTCATTCAGAGCCCCCCACCGGAATCGATCCGGTGACCTCGTTCTTACCAAGAACGCGCTCTACCACTGAGCTAGGGGGGCAACGGAGAAAAACTTTACCAGCAAATTTCCGCCGAATGAAATCGGAATGCGCCTCCGTGGCGGAGGCCACATTCAGCGGGTCAGCGGTCCAGCCAATGCGCCGCCAACCCGCGCCAGGCGGGACGGAAAGCGTAGACGCAGACCAGCCGGATCCGGGCGGATTCGGTGTAGGCGTCCAGCAGTCGGGGGTCGGCACCGAGCACTTCGGCGGTCCCCAGGACACGCATCACGGCGGCGTCCCGCGCCGCCTCCGTGACCACTCCCTGGTCGCGGCGCAGATCCAGATGCGCCAGCAGGTTGCCGAGGTCGAGTTCAACGTCGGCGCGCGCGGCGGTGTCGAAGTCCAGCAGGCCGAGCCGGCCCGTCGCCTCATCGAACAGCAACTGCTTGTCGTGCAGGTCCCGGTGGGCCACCACTTCCCTCCGCGGCGCCCGCACGCCGAGCGCCGCGGAGGCCCGCGCCGCGCGTTCTTCAAATGTCCGGCGCGACGTCGGCGAGAGCCGCAGCGGGTCGTGGTCCACGAGGTGCCCGGTCCAGGTCGCCAGAACGGAACGTTCGTCGCCGACCCCGTGCGCGGGGAGTCCTCCCGCCTCGGAGAGCACCAGCCGCGGCCAGGCCTCCGCCCACGCGTCCCAGGCGCGATTCCACTGGTGCGTGTTCAGCGCGGTCAGGGGCATACCGGGCACGGCGGTGAATTCCACGCACCCCTCGCCGGCCGCCACGACCCCTGGCGCCCGCAATCCCGCCACGGCGGCCTTCTGGCCGAGCCGGCGGGACACGCCAGCCACGGCGGCTTCCTTCCCGGCCCGCAGGACCTTCAGGTAACCGGTTCCCCCCGGACCGTCCACCCTCACCACGGCCCTGCGACCGTATCGGTGCACCACCAGGGTTCCCCGAGACGTGAGTGCGGGCAGCGCTGGATCCGCGGCGTGGGGGAGCAGTTTGGCCGCGCCGCCTCTCCAGCGTCCCGCGCGGACACGGCCCTCCGCGTCGGTCCCCTCGAACGTCTGCGTCCCGTCCGCCTTGGGCCAGGCGCGTTGGACCTCCACCACGCACCCGGCGACCTCCACCCGGCCGGGCAGCACGGGCTGCGCGGAAGCGGGCTGCGCGGAAGTCCTCCACGCGCGGGGCCCTCCGCCGCGGGCGATGCGTTCAGCCAACTCCAAGCGCGCGAGCACCGCTTCCTCCCATCCCGGGCGGGCCGCGCGGAAAGGCTCCAGGGCCCGCATCATCACGTGCACGCCCGTCCACGCCGCGAGGTTCGAAACACCCCCGCGCTGCCGTGCGTAGGCGTCGGCGAGCGCCGCGGCACACGCGTCTCCGCGGCCGGCCAGCAGTTCGACGGCGGCAAAGGACCCGGCGTCCCATCCGGCGGGTCCCATCGCCATCCGATCCAGGTCGATCAGCCGCAGCCCGTCCGACCCGTCCAGCAGCTGATCGGCGGAGAAGTCGCCGTGCAGCGGAACGTCGTCCGCGTCCAGGGATTCGACGGCGCCAAGAAGCCCGGCTGCCGTCGCCCGTGCCAACGATGCGGCTCCGGGGAGCACGTGGGCAACGCCGCGGGTCACGGCCCTGAGGCTCCGCGCAGGGTCGATCCTGCCCGTCGGGCACGCCCCGCTCCCGTGGAGGCCCGCCAGGATGCGGCCCGCCGCGGCGGCCTGGCCAGCCGCCGACGAAGGCTCGGCCGCGCCCCACGCCCCGGCGAGGTCCCCGTATCCGTAGTGCGCATAGACCAGCGTCCGCGCGTCCCGCCCGGGCCGGGGCACGAGTACCGGTACCCCCTTGGTCCGCAGCTCGGCCAGCACCGCGGGGAGCCCGTGGAGCGGGTGGATGGTGGTCTTGGAGACACTGCGGCGTCCGTCCGCGGTCCGCGGCAACTCGATCACCAGGCGCCGCCACGGGTTGTAGTTGAGCACGGTCCCGTTCGGGGAGCCGTCCGCCCGTAGCAGCCGCGCGGCCCGCAGACCTGCCCGCAGGCGGTTGTCCAGGCCTACCGGGCCGTACATCAGGACGTGTCCGGGGGCGTCCGGCACGGCGGCCTCGAGCAGTTCGAATCCGCGGGCGCGCGCCTTGCGGCGGAGTTTGGCCGTCTTGACCTGGGCCTCGGGGCCGAAACCGGCGATCCAGCGGCCTCCGCCCGGACCCCCGACCCGGCCGATCGTCGAGAACCCCGGCTTGTAGCGCAGGTGGTCGATGCCGACGCCGCGGCACCCGAGCGCGTCCAGGACCTCGTCCGACGCCGGGTGGGCGCCGAGCAGGATCCGCGCCGCGGGCAACAGCCCGGATTCCGCGGCCTCACGGCTCACGCGGTCACCTCCTGTCCGGCGGTCTCCCGCGATACCCACTCCGCGAAGGTGCCGGAACCCTCGGCCATCAAATCGGCCGGGGTGCCGTCCAGGACAATCCGTCCGCGGTCGAGCCAGACCACCCGGTCCGCGGCGAGGGCGGTTGCGGCGTCGTGCGTGATGCTGATGGTGGTGCGGCCCGTGGTGAGGCGAGACAGAGCCCGGAGCACCAGGCCTGCCGAGGCGGGATCCAGGCCCGTGGTGGCCTCGTCCAACACCACCACCGCGCTGTTGCGAAGCATGGCTCGGGCAATCGCGATGCGCTGGCGCTGGCCCCCGGAGAGGGTCCCGCCGCGCTCGCCCAGCACCGTGTCGTATCCCTCCGGGAACTCGTGGATGAAGTCGTGGGCCTGGGCCCGTCGGGCCGCGTCCATGATCTCCTCGTCCGTGGCGTCCAGGCGCCCGTAGCGGATGTTCTCGCGGATGGTCCCGCTGAACAGGACGGATTCCTGCGGCACCAGGCTGACGTGGGACCGCAGCGAGGCCAGCGTGATCCGCCGGACGTCCAGCCCGTCCAGCGCGACGGAGCCGGCGGAGGGCTCCAGCAGGCGCGACAGCAGGAGCGAGAACGTCGATTTCCCCGAACCCGACGGCCCGACGACGGCGATCCTCTGTCCGGCGGGAATGTCCAGCGACAGGTCCTCCAGAACCTTGTCACCGCCGTAACCGGCCGTGACGTTCCGCAGCGAGACGGCGCCGTCGGCACGGACCAGCGCCTTGGCGCCGGGCGCGTCGGCGATGCCCGCGGGCACGTCGAGCAGGTCCGCCACGCGTTCGCCCGAGGCGGCGGCCCGGGCGATCCGGCCCGTGTACTTGGCCATGTCCCGCAGCGGCTTCATGGCCGTCTTGAGGTAGGTCAGGAAGATGACGAGGTCGCCCGGCGTCATGCCGCCCTGGACCACGCGCCACCCGCCGCCCACCAGGACGACGGCGGTCGCCACGCCGACGATCACGTCCGTCCGCCGTTCGAGTCCGGCCGACAGCCTCTTGGCCCGGACGCCATCGCGCAGCGTCTTGTTGTTGCTGCCCGCGAACCTGCCCTCCAGCTCCTTCTCCAAACCGAAGGCGTGGACGACGCGCATGGCACCGAGGCTTTCGTGCGCGATGTTGGCCAGTTGCCCCTCGCCCCTGCGGGTCTTGCGGGACGCCCCCGTGATTTTTCCGGTACTTCCCCGCGAACTGAGCAGGTACGCCGCGGCGGCGGCGACGACCACGAGCGCCAACAGCGGGTCCAGCCAGAACATCACTCCGGCCATGGCCACCAGCGTCAGCATGTTGGCCAGCATCGGCAGCCCGGCGGTGACCGCGACCTCTTGGAGCTTCCCGACGTCGCCGACGAGCCGCTGCACGGTGTCTCCGGTCTTCGCGCCGGAATGGTAGGTGCCGGAGAGCGACTGCACGTGCGCGAACACGCGTTGGCGCAGCGCCGTGGCGACCCGGGACCCGGCGAGCGCGAACGCCACGGTGGCCAGGTAGTTGGCCAGGGCCCGCAGGCCGACGATCACGACGACGGCGGCGCCGCAGGTGAGCATCAGCGACAGGGTGGCGGCCGGGACCGAGGCGCCGAGTTCCGCGCCGAGGCTTTGCGACACGGCGTCCACGACGAACTTCGTGGGCCAGGGTTCGAGCACCCGGAAGGCCACCTCGAAGATCAGGGCGACGACGCCGCCCGCCATGAGTTTCCGGTGACCCGGCAGGTGCGGCCGCAGGACGGTCAGGGTGCGGCGGAACGGCCCGGGCTGGCGCGGGCTCACGTCAGGGCCCCCTCGGGGACGCGTCGCGCCGTCGGGATCGGCTCGATTCCTTGGAGGGTCCGCTCCAGCACGCGTTCCCAGCCGTGTTCGGCGACCGCCTCTTGGCGCGCGTTGCCGCCGAGTTCCGCGCGCCGGCCGGGATCGGCGGCGAGCGCGTCCAGCGCGTGGGCGAGCGCACCGGCGTCGGACGGTTCGACCAGCACTCCGGTGCGGCCGTCGCGGACGATGCCGGGCACCTGACCGACCCTGCTGGCGACGACCGGCAGGCCGGCGGCCAGGTACTCGTAGATCTTCAGCGGGGAGAAATAGGACTCCTGCGCGGACGCCTGGGGATACGGTGCGACGGCGATGTCGGCACCCGACAGCAGCCCGCCGACGGAGCCCGGTTCCACGGCACCGACGAAATCGATCCGGGAGTTGGCGGCGGGGCCGTGCGCCCGGGCACGGTCGCGCAGTTCGCCGGCCTGGGGTCCGTCTCCGACGATGGCCAGCCGCCACTGCCCCGCCGAACACGCGACCGCATCCACCAGCGTCTCCACACCGTGCCACGGCTTGAGCGTTCCGACGAACACCACGGTTGGTCCTGCGTTGGTGCTCTCCGGATGCGGTCCGCGCGGGCGGATCCTGTCCGTGTTCACGCCGTTGGAAACGACGGCGACCCGGTCCTCGGCGGACTCGCCGACATGGGTGCGCACCCACGCGGCGACCGGTTCGGAGACGCACACGGTCCGGACCGCGGCGCCGGCTTGGCGCCGCAGCGCCGCCCACGCCTCGTCCTCCAGCACCAGTTCACGGTGTGTCCGCTGCTCGTCGATCAGCGGCGCGTTGACCTCGAGGATCCCCGGGATCCCGTCGGTTTCGGCGAGCGAAGCCAGGACCGTGCTGAAAAGGCTGTACCGCTCGTAGACAAGGTCGGCGCCGTCCGCCGCGATGCGCTCGGCCATCTGGCGCGACGCGGCCAGCTGCGCGTGCTCGCGCCCTGCCGCCGTGCCGGAACGAATCGGCACCTCCACGACGTCGAGGTCCGCGAGGTCCGCCGGGACGTGGGAGCCGGTGCGCGTGCAATAGAGGCGGACGTCCGCGCCACGGGCTCGCAGGGCCCGGACGATCTCCTGCACGTGCACCGACGCGCCCTTGGTGCCGAAGAACGGAATGCCGGGATCCACGCAGGCATAGGCCACGCGCAACCCTGCGATGTCCGCCGCTGAGGACGCGGAGGGTGCGGAGCGGGACGGTGCGGGAGACGGGGAAAGCGCGGCGGGGGGAGACGGCTGCGCGGCGGGGACGCCGATGGGCGCGCCGGCGCGGTCCTCCAATGCGGCCAGGGCGCGCGCCTGTCCGGCGGAATCGAACCGTCGCTCCACCAGGTCCCGCGCCGCGCGCGCCACCTCGCGGCGGGGAAAACCGGGCTCCGCCGTCCGGGCCAGCGCGCGGGCCAGCGCCTCGGCGTCGTCCGGTGGGAGCAGGACGCCGGTGGCGGGACCGCCGTCGCCGTCGTGGATGGCTTCGGGGATGCCGGTCACCGCCGTGGCGACGCAGGTGACGCCCATGGCCATCGCCTCCAGCAGGACGGTCGGCAGGCCGTCCGCGTTGCCGTCGGCGCCCACGGTGCAGGGCGCCGCGAAGACATCGGCCCATTCAAGCAGGGCGCGCACCTCCGCCTGGGTCTGCGGACCGAGCAGTCGGGCGGTGTTCCGCACACCCGACGCCGGGGAGGCGCCGGCTGCCGGGTCCGGGGCGGCGCCGCCGTCCGCCGGCGGTGGGCCGCCGAGTCCCCGGCGCGCAATGTGCTCCGCGAGATCGGCGGCCAGCTCGCCGTCCCCGGCGATCCGGACGTCGGCCGCGACTCCGCGCTCGGCGAGTGCGGCGACGGCGTCGAGGAGCCGGGAGAAGCCCTTCTTCTCGACCAAACGTCCGACGGCGGCGATCCGCAGGCGACCGCCGGGGGTCCGCGGTTCGCGGAAGGGGAACCGTTCCAGCTCCAACCCGTTGTACAGCAGGTGCGTGCGCTCCGCGAGGTCCGGATACTGCCCCGCCAAGTGCCCCAGATTGAATCGGCTGATGGTCACGGTGTGGGACGCCCGGCGCAGGGTCGTCCCCAATCGCTCCGGGTCGACGGAATCGTGGAACAGGTCCTTTGCGTGGGTCGTCACGGAGAATGTGATGCCCGCCAGTTCCGCGGCGATTTCCGCGGTCCGGCCGGCGACCGACCCGAAGTGGGCGTGGAGGTGCGTCAGGCCGGCCCGGGTGGCGGAGGTCGCCAACGCGATCCCCTGGTGGACCTCGGTGGGATCGTAGCCGGACAGCTCGGGAAGCAACGCGGCGTAGCGGTCCGCGAAGCCCGGAACGGTGCGCGTGGCGTCCGCCACCAGCCCCCACCCCTCGGAAAGCTTGACCGGTTTGGGAACGAACTCCACGGGTGCCAGGACGCGTGCCAGCTCGGGGTGGAACCGCGCGTCCGTGCTGTGCCGGAGTGCGAAGATCCGCAGGGGCTCCCCCGCGGCCTCCCTGGCCAGGATCTCGGTCACGATGAACGTTTCGGAGAAGCGCGGATAGACCTTGAGCACGTATCCGGTGCGCCGGGGGTTAGACGGCAACATGGGCGAGTTCCTCTCGTGTGGTCCCGGAATCGTCCGGGGCGGGAAGGGGTGTGGCCGCGGCGACGAGGCGGACGGCGTGGCGGGCAATCGCGGTCAGCCCGTCCAGCCTGATCGTGCCGCGTGCCTCCGACTGTGCACGGGCCTCGTGCCGTTCGGGGGCCTCCCGCCGGAGGCCCCTGTCCGACTCGGAGCGGCCGGCGGGGACCGCGTCGGCGAACCACCCGCCGATCGACTCTGCGTCCACGACGTCGGGCGGCAGTAAACGCACGGCCCCGCGGCGTTCGAGGGACCGGGCGCGGATCAGCTGCTCCGTCCGCGGAGCAATCCGCGGGACGACGAGGGCGGGCGTCGCGGACCCCAGCACCTCGCACACCGTGTTGTAGCCGCCCATCACGACGACGGCGGCCGCCGATCTGATGTAGGACAGCCCGTCCGGAACGGAGGCGACGACGCGGGTTCCCGGCGCCGCCGCGGCCCGGACCTTCTCGCGCTGTGCCCTGGGCATCTGGGGCCCCGTGACCACCAGGTGCCGGTGCCCGTCGGGGACGGCCGCGGCGGCCGCGGCGGCGGTCAGTCCGTAACCGTCGGAACCACCGCCGGCCATGGTCAGCACATAGGGGCGGTCCACGGCGTCGGCCGGTTCGGAGCAGTGGCGACCGGCGGACAGATAGCCGGTGTACCGGATGCGACCGGCCAGCGCCCGCGGGACCTCGCCCGCCGCGACGGGGTCGTGGATGCCCTCGTCGCCGTAGACCCAAACCTCGTCGAAGGTGTCACAGACGCGCTCGACACCCACGCGCGCCCACTCCGCGGAGGCCGTGGCCGGGTCGTCGAGAACCTCGCGGAGCCCCAGGACAAGGCGGCAGCCGGGATTGTCGCGCCGCAGGTTGGACAGCGGCGCGGAGAGTTCGCCATCGACGCCGAAGGCGTGCCGGTCCACCACCACGACGTGCGGACGGAAGGACTGCAGGACGCCGTCGACCACGGACGAGCGCACGTCCATCAAACGATCCATGCCCACGTTCAGCGTACGCGGGGCATACCGTCCGTCGCGCTTGTGGATGCCCGGCATCAGCACCCAATCCCAGCCCTCCGGCGTCGGATAGCCGGTGGCGGTCCGTTCGCCGGTCATGAGCAGCCCCGAGACCCGGCGTCCCGTGGCGCCCGGCAGGGCCTCGTTCAGCGCGTGCGCGATGGCCAGGTTGCGGCGGGTGTGCCCGAGCCCCACGGAATCATGGGAATAGAGGGCCACCCGGAGGCCAGGTTGGTGCTGGGTACTTGCCATGGGAAACAGCCTGCCTACGGAAGATGAGTCGAAGATGAACATCAGATGAAAAGGTTCTCATCTAATGTTCGAAAAGAGTCTAATGTTCGACAAGAGGCGCAAAAAAGTCCGGCCGGACACGTCTGCACGTGTCCGGCCGGACCCTAGGGCATGTTTCTAGTAGCTGCGGCCGCCGCGGGCGCCGTCGAACCCGCGGGCACCCGTGCGGGGCTTGCGCGATCCGCCGAAGCCGCCGCCGCCGGAGCGCTCGCCGCGTTCGGGGCGCTCGCCCTGCCGACGCTCGCCGCGGTCGGTGCCGCCCTCTTCACGCTTGCGGAACCCGCCGCCGCCTCCGCGACCGCCGCCGAAGCCGCCCGAACGGGGGCCGGACTCCCGCTCGCTGCGCGGGGTGCGACCGTTGTCCAATTCGAGGCGTATCAGCTCGCCGCCGATACGCGTCTTGGACAGTGCCTGCCACTGGTCCTGGGACAGCTCGGCCGGAAGCTCCACCAGGGTGTGGTCGGCCCGGATGTCGATGCCGCCGATGTCGGCGGAGCTGAAGCCACCCTCGTTGGCGAGCGCACCGACGATCGAGCCGGGCATCACGCGCTGGCGTCGTCCGACGGAGATGCGGTACGTCGCATTGCCCTCGGTGAGCGAGCGCGACGGACCCCGGGAACCGAAGCCGTCCTTGGCGCCCTTCATGGCGCGGGCCTGCTTGGCCGGTGGCGTCGGCATTTCCTCCATGAGGAGCGGACGGCCGCCCTGCGCCATGTGCGCCAGCGCCGCGGCGATCTCGGTCGCCGTGATGTCGTGGTCGGCCTCGAACTTCTCTACGAGACCGCGGAAGACGGTCAGGTCCTCGGAACCGAGGGTTTCCGTGATCCGCTCGGCGAACTTGGCCAGCCGCTTGTCGTTGACGACGTCGACGCTGGGCAGGTGCATGAGCTCGACCGGCTGGCGCGTGGCCTTCTCGATCGCGCGCAGCAGGTACTTCTCGCGCGGGGTCATGAACAGGATCGCGTCGCCGGAGCGGCCGGCGCGGCCCGTGCGGCCGATGCGGTGCACGTAGGACTCGGTGTCGTGCGGGATGTCGAAGTTCACGACGTGGCTGATGCGCTCGACGTCGAGGCCGCGGGCCGCGACGTCGGTGGCGACGAGGATGTCGATCTTGCCCGAGCGAAGGTTCTCGACTGTGCGCTCGCGCTGCTGCTGCGGGATGTCGCCGTTGATGGCGGCAGCCAGGAAGCCGCGGGCCTTGAGCTTGTCGGCGAGGTCCTCGGTGGCCATCTTGGTGCGTACGAAGGCGATGACTCCGTCGAACGGCTCGGCCTCGAGGATGCGGGTCAGCGCGTCCAGCTTGTGCGGGCCCATGACCTGCACGTAGCGCTGGCGGATGTTGGTGCCCGTGGAGGTGCTGGACTTGACCGAGATCTCCTGCGGGTTGCGCAGGTACTGCTTCGCGATGCGGCGGATCGAGGACGGCATGGTGGCGGAGAACAGCACCACTTGCTTGTCCTCGGGGGTGGCCTCGAGGATCTTGTCGACCTCTTCGGCGAAGCCCATGCGGAGCATCTCGTCGGCCTCGTCCAGGACGACGTACTGCAGGTCGGAGAGATCCAGCGAACCCTTGTTGATGTGGTCGATCACGCGGCCGGGCGTGCCGACGACAATCTGGGCGCCGCGGCGCAGGCCGGCGAGCTGCGGGCCGTAGGCCGAGCCGCCGTAGACGGGCAGGACGGTGAAGTCGCCCATGTGCTTGGCGTAGGACGTGAAGGCCTCTGCGACCTGGAGCGCGAGCTCGCGGGTCGGGGCGAGGACGAGGACCTGGGTGTTGCGGGCGGTGCCGTTGAGGTCCGCGAGTTCGGCCATCTTGGACAGCGCCGGGAGGGCGAACGCGGCGGTCTTGCCGGTGCCGGTCTGGGCGACGCCGACGACGTCGCGGCCCTCGAGCAGCAGCGGTATGGTGGCGGCCTGGATCGGGGACGGCTTCTCGTAGCCGAGGTCGGTGACGGCGGCGAGCACGCGGGCGTCGATGCCGAGGTCCGTGAACTTCACGGTCTCCTCGGCGGGGGCTTCGGCTTCGGCGGTGTGGTTTTCGGGCATGTCGGAGGACATAGGAAACTACCTCATTCATAGGGGCGGATTCGCGCCACTCGTTCAGGAGTGGCTTCCGCGGCACATTCGGACTTTTCACCTGCTAAGTCCGGCGCTCCCCTATGAAAACCGCCCGATTGACGGGCTCACATGCGATAGCTCTTGCCTCAAATATTGGGCAGGATGCGAGGGAAGCCGGATATCGGCGAACACCTAAGTCTATCCGATGGCGCCCGCTGGTGGGCGGGCGGGTGCTGTGCGCTTGCGCACACGGGGCGCAGGCGGGGCCTAGACGAGCGCGAGGAGCTTGGGCGGCAAGGCCCAGGCACCGGCGTCGTGCCCCTCCCGCAGGACCGCCGCCTGCGCGGGCGCCAGGCCCCGGAACACGTCCCGGACGGTGATTCCGTGCTCCGGACGGTGTTCGACGGCGATCGCCTCGCCGGCGCGGATGGAGCCCTTGCGGGCCACGCGCAGGTAGCAGCCGATATCGCCGCGCTCGGCGAAGCGCGCCACCCACCGGGGCTCGCCCATGCGCCGCGCGAATGTGGCGCACGGGGTGCGGGGCAGCGTGACCTCCAGGACGACGTCGTTCCCGATCCTCCAGCGCTCGCCCACGACGGCGTCCGATGTCTCGACGCCGTCGACGCGGAGGTTTTCGCCGAAGAGACCCGGTTCGATCCCGCGGCCCAGCTCCCCGGCCCAGCGCCGCGCTTCGGCCTCCGAATACGCGTAGACGGCCTGGTCCTCGCCGCCGTGGTGGGCGCGGTCCGTCTGCGTGTCCGCGTAGAGCCCCAGTCGCGCGACCTTGACCGGTCCGTCCACCGGGCGCTTGTCGATCGCGCTGATCCCCACGGGACCGCGGTCCGGGATCAGCTGGTGCACGCGGCACACGGCCTTGAGGACGCCCGGGGTCGATTCCATGGCTCCATGCTACGGCCGCGCCTCGGCTAGGCTCTGCACCGTGAAGAAACTGCCGGGAACCCTGCGTGCCGCCGTCGTCTGGTGGGCCGCCGTGGCCGTCGTCGCCCTCGGTTTCGCCGTGGCCGCGGTGGGCAACGCGCAGCTCGCCTCCGACGGCGACCGGCTCGGCTTCGTGGCGCTGGGCGCCGTGCTCGCGCTGCTGGGGATACTGGTCGGCTACGGCGTCTGGCAGCTGTACCGCGGAAAGCTGGCCGGCCGCGGGACGCTGACGACGTTCGGGCTCATCGGAGGGCTGCCGCTGCTGTTCCGCGGCCCCCGGTTGGGGGTGCTCGCCGTCGGCCTGCTGATCGGGGTGCTGCTGCTCTGGTTGCCGCCGAGCCTCGCGTACTTCAAGGACCAGTCGCGGGCGCTCCGGGCCAAGCGCAAGGCCGAGCGGATCGCCGCCCGCCGCACGCAGCGCCGCTAACCGCGCCGCCGACCTCCGGAAGTGGACATTACCGGGGGTTAACAACCCGCGGAATTGTCCACTTCGCGGGGTGGGGTGACGTCGCGGGGGCCTTCGTGCGACGTTCGCGGCGGTCGGCCTCCGCGCCGGGCCGGCTCAGCCAAAGGCGAGGTATTTTCCCGGCTTTCCGGGTTCGAGCAACTCGAACTTCAGGGTCAGGTCGGTGCGGCTGAGGAGGTCCACTTGCTGTTCGAACCGTTCGTTGGTGACGTACACGGTTCGCGGGAGCCTCCATTCCCCGTGGAACCATGCGCGGAGCGCGGCGAGCAGGCGTTCGTCCATTGACTTCTCCATCCGTGACAGGCGACACCAGAAGTAGACAACCGCGTCCACGTGCGCCCACTCGTCGTCACCGACCGGAGTCACCGTGGATTTCGCGAGGAATGTGGCGCTGGTGGGAAAGACGTAGACGCAGCCCAGGCATTCGGCGCCACAGGGGTCGAGCACGGTGTACGTGAACGCGCGGTGCGCGGCATGGCGCAGTTCGAGTTCGACGAGGTCTTCTCGGTTTGCCAGAACCGTGAAGTCGTCTTCGGGCCACGTTGACTGTTCCCAGGCCCGCAGGTGCCCGCGCGTTTCCATCACGGCGGCATAATCCGCCTCCGCGTCGTCGGCCGTGATCGGACGCAAGGAAAACTCTTCGGTCCTCAACTCGGCGGGAACCGGTGCGGTTGGATCGGTGAAGGTCAAGTGAGCCTCCTTCGGCGGGGTATCCCCGACTGTAGCTTCAGGAAGCCGCCGATACGGCAAATCCGCTCGGCAACCCGCCCTTCAAACCTCCGTAAGTGGACATCACCGGGGGGTAACAACCTGCGGAATTGTCCACTTCGCGTGGTGGGGAGGCTGGCAATAGCGACCCTGAGCGTGGTGGCCCGGGTCACAGTCCGCGCGTTCCGGGGATAGGGTCGAACCACCGCCTTAGCCACCGAAAGGATCAGCACAGTGACCCTGTTTGCCATCACCAACGCCCACGTCGTGCCCATCGAAGGGGAACCGTTCGACGGGACCGTGGTAGTCCGCGACGGGAAGATCTCCGCCGCCGGGCGTGACGTCCGCATCCCGGACGACGCCGACGTGCTGGACGCCGCCGGGCAGTGGCTGCTGCCCGGCTTCATCGATGCTCACGTGCACCTCGGCATGCATCCGGAGGGCGAAAACGGCTCCACCTCGGACGTGAACGAGATGACGGACCCGATCATGGCCGCGGTCCGGGCCATCGACGCCGTCGACCCCTTCGACATCGGCTTCGACGACGCCCTGGCAGGCGGCGTGACGACCGTGAACGTCAACCCGGGATCGGGCAACCCGGTGGGCGGGCTGGCGGTGGCGCTCCACACGCACGGCCGGTACATCGAGGAAATGGTCCTGCGCTCCCCCAGCGGCCTCAAGTCGGCCCTCGGCGAGAACCCGAAGCGAATCTACGGCGAGCGCAAGCAGACCCCGTCCACCCGGCTGGGCACGGCGATGGTCATCCGGAAGGCGTTCATGGACGCGCGGAACTACATGGCCAAGGCCGATACGCAGGCCATCGACCCCCAGCTCGAGGCGCTCGCCATGGTCCTGCGCCGGGAGATCCCGTGGCGCCAACACTGCCACCGGGCGGACGACATCGCCACGGCCCTGCGGCTCGCCGACGAGTTCGGCTACGAGCTGGTTCTGGACCACGGCACGGAGGCGCACGTACTCGGGGACGTCCTCGCCGAACGCGGCGTCCCGGTGCTGATCGGCCCGCTGTTCACGACGAAGTCAAAGGTGGAGCTGCGCGGCCGGTCACTGGCAAACCCCGGCAAGCTCGCGCGCGCCGGCGTCGAGATCTCGATCATCACCGACCACCCGGTCATCCCGATCCACTTCCTCATCCACCAGTGCACGCTGGCCGTGAAGGAGGGCCTCGACCCGGTGACGGCCCTGCGCTCCGTCACCATCAATCCGGCGCGGGTGTTGGGGCTTGCGGACCGCATCGGGTCGATCGAGGAGGGCAAGGACGCGGACCTGGTTCTGTGGTCCGGGGACCCGCTCGATGTGATGCAGCGTGCGCTGCGCGTCTGGATCGGCGGCCGCCAGGTCATGGAGTACGACGGCGAGGCGCACCTTCCCCGCGTAGTTCCCCGCAGCGCGGCGTAAGACACCGGCCCCGGCCTTAACCAACGGAAGTGGACATTACCTCGGCTAACGAACCGAGGTAATGTCCACTTCCGTTGTGGGTGGGAGTGGCTAGGCCGCGGCGGTGGCCAGCTGCGCGGCGCGGACCTCGGCGAAGCTCTTGGTCCACGGAACCAGCTGGTCCAGGACGGGAGCCAGGGACGCGGCCTGCTGCTCGGTCGGCTTGAAGGTGGTGAACTCCTCGAAGTCGGTGAAGAGCGAGAACATCCCGGTCTTCTGGACGTGGGCGACCTGCAGCTCGGACAGCACGTGGCGGAGGTGCTCCACCGAGCGGGCGCCGAAGGCGGATCCGTACGCGACGATGCCGGCGGCCTTGTTGTTGAACTCGGCGTTCACGAAGGACAGCGCGTTGGCCAGGGCCGGCGACACGGAGTGGTTGTACTCCGGCGTGACGAACACGAAACCGTCGAACTCGGCGACCTTCGCGGCAAAGGCGATCGTGTGGTCCTTCTCGTAGTTCTGGTAGGCGGCAGGGTAGGCCTCGTCCAGCAGCGGCAGCTTGAAGTCGGCGATGTCCACGAGCTCGTAGGTCGCGTCCCCGCGCTGCCGGGCCTGTGCGAGAACCCATTCGGCCACGCCGAGGTTGACCCGGTTCGGGCGGGTGGAACCGGTGACGACGGCGATGCGCGGCAGGCTTGCGGCCTCGGGCGCGGCGGCGACGGGGGCAGCGGGAGCGACGTCGGCTGCCGCGGAACGAGCGGGATCACCGGCGGCGTGGGCGCCGGCCGCAGGGATGGACTTGCGGAAGAGCTTGGAGAACCAGGACATGCGCGACCTCCGGGGCCTAGGAGTTTATAATTGAACTTTCAATTATCATAGTTCACGACGAGTGAACCGTCAACCATTTGTTCTGCCGTGGCCCAATTCGCGTGCCCTTCGAACCTCTCGCGCCCCTTAAACCACGCGAAGTGGACGGTTCCACACGTTGTAACTCGTGGAACCGTCCACTTCGCGTGGCGGTGAGGCGGGGTGAGTCGGGGCGGGCGGGGCGGGCGGGGCGGGCGGGGGTTAGAGCTGGGCAAACGCCTGCTCGAGGTCCGCGATGAGGTCCTCGGCGTCCTCGATGCCGCAGGAGAGGCGCAGCAGATTAACCGGGACGGCCAGTTCGGTGCCCTTGACGGACGCGTGCGTCATCTCCGAGGGGTAGTTCATCAGTGATTCGATGCCGCCGAGGGACTCTGCAAGCGTGAACAGGCGGGTCGCCTCGGCGATCTTCCGCGCCGCGGCCTCGCCGCCGGTGAACTGCACGGAGACCATGCCGCCGAAGCCGCGCATCTGCCGCTTCGCCAGTTCGTGCCCGGGGTGGTCGGGCAGCCCCGGGTACAGCACCTTCTCCACCTCGGGCCGCGTGAGCAGCCACTCGGCGACGGCCTGGCCGTTCGCGGAGTGGCGGTCCATGCGCACGCCCAGGGTCTTGAGCCCGCGCGTGGTCAGGAACGCGTCCAGCGGTCCCGAGACGGCGCCGACGGCGAACTGGATGAAGCCGATCTTCTCCGCCAGCCCGTCGTCGTTGACCACCACGGCGCCGCCGACGACGTCGGAGTGCCCGCCGATGTACTTGGTGGTGGAGTGCACCACGATGTCCGCCCCGAGGTCCAGCGGCTGCTGCAGGTACGGAGACGCGAAGGTGTTGTCCACGACCAGGAGGGCCCCGGCGTCGTGCGTGATCTTGGCGATCGCGTCGATGTCGCTGATCTTCATCATCGGGTTCGACGGCGTTTCCAGCCACACGAGCTTCGTCGGGTTCGCCTCGACGGCGGTCCGCACGGCATCGACGTCGGACATGTCCACCGGCTTGTTGCCGATGCCCCACTCCCCCAGAACGCGGCTGATCAGCCGGTAGGTGCCGCCGTACGCGTCGTTGCCGAGCACGATGTGGTCGCCGGGGCGGGTCAGCGCGCGGATGATCGCGTCCTCGGCGGCGAGCCCCGAGGAGAAGGAGAACGCGTGCCGGCCGTTTTCGACGCCCGCGAGCTGCTGCTGCAGCGAGTCGCGCGTCGGGTTCGTCCCGCGCCCGTACTCGTAGCCCTCGCGCAGGCCGCCGATGCCGTCCTGCGCGTAGGTGGTGGAGAAGTGCACCGGGGGAACGACGGCGCCGGTGCGCGGCTCGAAGTCCTGCCCGGCGTGGACGGCGCGGGTGTTGAAGCCCGTGGTGGGGTTGCTCATCGTCTGCTCCTTAGTGGGTGAGGTAGTTCAGGAGGTCGTGGCGGGTGACCACGCCGATCGCGTCGCCGTCTCGCGTGACCAGGAGGGCGTCGTGGTGCTGGAGCTTGCCGCGCGCGTCGGCGATGGACTCCTGCGCCCCGATCAGCTCCATGGGAGAGGACACCAGGTCGGCGATCGCGTCCGTGAGCGCGATGTCGCCGCGGAACAGGCCCGCCGTGAGCGTCCGCTCGTCGATGCTCCCGCGCACCTCGCCGATGCGCACGGGAGGTTCGGCGGACAGCACGGGCAGCGTGGAGACGCCGTATTCGTTCATGATCCCGATGACGTCCCGCACGGATTCCTGTGCGTGCGTGTGCACCAGGTCGGGCAGGTCGCCCGCCTTGTTGGCCAGTAGCGCGGCGACGGTGTCCTGCCGCTCGTCCTCGGCGAATCCGTAGGAGCGCATCCACTGGTCGTTGAAGATCTTCGCGAGGTAGCCGCGCCCGCCGTCGGGCAGGATCACGACGACGACGGCGTCCTCGGGCAGGTCCCGCGCCGCGCGCAGGGCGGCGACCACGGCCATGCCGGACGAGCCGCCGACCAGCAGGCCCTCCTCGCGGGCGAGCCGGCGCGTCATGGCGAAGGACTCGCCGTCGCCGACGGCGAGGACCTCGTCAGGGACGGACGGGTCGTAGTTGCCCGGCCACATGTCCTCGCCGACGCCCTCGACGAAGTAGGGGCGGCCGGTGCCGCCGGAGTACACGGAGCCGTCGGGATCGGCGGCGATCACGCGGACCGGTCCGGACGCGCGGTCCTTCGAGACCTCCTTGAGGTACCGCCCGGTGCCGGTGATGGTGCCGCCGGTGCCGGCGCCGATGACCACGTGGGTCACGGTTCCGTCGGTGTCGCGCCAGATCTCCGGGCCCGTGGTCTCGTAGTGGCTTTCGGGGGCCGCCGGGTTGGAGAACTGGTCCGGCTTGTACGCCCCGGGGATCTCGCGGACCAGCCGGTCGGAGACACCGTAGTAGGACTCGGGGGAATCCGGCGCGACGGCGGTGGGCGTCACCACGACCTCGGCGCCGTAGGCGCGCAGCACGTCGCGCTTCTCCTCGCCGACCTTGTCCGGGGTGACGAAGACCGTCTTGTAGCCCTTGAGCTGCCCCACCATCGCCAGTCCGACGCCGGTGTTCCCCGACGTCGGCTCCACGATGGTGCCGCCCGGCTTCAGCGCGCCGGACGCCTCCGCGTTCTCGACCATCTTCAGCGAGATCCGGTCCTTGATGCTGCCGCCCGGGTTGAGGTACTCGAGCTTGACCAGGACGGTCGCCTTGATGTCGCCGGTGACGTGGGCGAGCTTGACGAGGGGCGTCTTGCCGATGAGATCCAAGACGGAGTTGGCGTATTTCATGCCCAAGACTCTACCCGCGGGTCAACTCGGGCGCCCCACCGGACGAAACCCGCCGTCATTCCCGCGGTGTCGGCGCCGGGTGGCACCATGGTGGGATGACCCTCCACGCCCCGGCCGTCGATGCGCGCCTGCCCGCGGCCGCGGCCGAGGCCGCGTCCACGTGGACCGCCGCCGGGCCGTACTCGCTGGCGTCGACGCTCGGTGTCCTGCAGCGCGGAACGCACGATCCGTGCGTGCGCGTCGCCGGCCAAGCGGCCTGGTTGTGCTTCGACACCGACGCCGGGCCCGCATCGCTGCACCTGGCGGCGTCGACGCACCCTCCGGCGTCGGCCACGGAGGCGGGCACGACGGCGGCGGGCGCCGGCACGACGACGGTGGCCATCCGCGCGTGGGGCCCCGGGGCCCGGGCGGCGCTCGCCGCGGCACCGCGGCTACTCGGCGCCGACGACGACTGGACCGCGTTCGACGATGCGCGCTACCGGGATGGCCTGCCCCGGATGGTCTCCGAGGCGCGGCGCCGCCACCCGGGCCTCCGGCTGCCCGCGACGGGGCGCGTGTTCGACGCCCTGGTGCCGGTCATCCTCGAGCAGAAGGTGACCACCATCGAGGCCCGCCACGCGTGGCGCTACCTGGCCCGGAAGTTCGGCACCCGCGCGCCGGGGCCGGCTCCGGCGGACATGCGCATACCGCCCGGCCCGCACGGGCTGCGCCGGATCGGCAGCTGGGACTGGCACGCCGCGCGCGTGGACATCTCCCGCCGCACCACCATCCTGCGCGCGGCGGAGTCCGCCGCCGGGCTGAACCGGCTCGGCGCCCTCCCGCTGTCCGCCGGTCCGTCCGCCAAGCTGCAGACCGTGCCGGGCATCGGCCCGTGGACCGCGGCCGAGGTCCTCCAGCGCACCCACGGCGACCCGGATTCCGTCTCGGTGGGCGACTACCACCTGGCCGCGTACGTCGGCCATGCCCTCGCGGGACGCACGACGGACGACGCCGGCATGCTGGAGCTGCTGCGCCCGTGGAACGGCCACCGCCAGCGCGTGGTCCGGATGATCGGCCTGTCCGGATTCCGCAAGCCCGCCTTCGGCCCCCGGTTGGCGCCCGAGGACCACCGGCCCCGCTGAGGGGGGCGGGTCAGCGTCCGATCAGTTCCAGCGCCTCCTCGCGCATCTCCACCTTGCGGATCTTGCCGGAGACGGTCATCGGGAAGGCGTCGCGCACCTGCAGGTACCGCGGGATCTTGTAGTGGGCGATCCGTCCCGCGCAGAATTCGCGCAGCGCCTCGAGCGTGAGCGGCTCCGCACCCTCGTGCAGGATGACGCACGCCATGAGCTCCTCGCCGTACCTTTCGTCCGGGACGCCGATGACCTGGACGTCGCGCACGGCCGGGTGTCGGTAGAGGAACTCCTCGATCTCCCGGGGCGAGATGTTCTCGCCACCGCGGATCACCATGTCCTTGATGCGCCCCTCGATCCGGACGTAGCCGCCGTCGTCCATGGCCGCGAGGTCCCCGGTGTGCATCCAGCCCTCGGGGTCGACCGCATCTGCCGTCTTGTCGGGGTCGTTCCAGTAGCCGCGCATGACCGCGTAGCCGCGCGTGCACAGTTCGCCGACCTCGCCGCGCGGGACCACGGCGCCGGTGCCGGGGTCGACGATCTTCGACTCGAGGTGCGGCATGGTGCGCCCCACCGTCTGCGTCCGGCGTTCCAGCGAGTCGTCCGCGCGGGTCATCGTCGAGACGGGCGACGTCTCGGTCATGCCGTAGCAAATGGCCACACCGGCCATGTTCATCTCCCCGACCACGCGCTCCATGACCTCGGTGGGGCACGTGGAGCCGGCCATCACGCCGGTGCGCAGGGTGGAGAGGTCGTAGTCGCCGAAGTCGGGCAGCGCGAGCTCGGCGATGAACATCGTCGGCACCCCGTAGAGGCTGGTGCCGCCGTGCCGCTGGACGGCGTCGAGGGTCTCGGCGGGCCGGAACGTCCGTCCGGGCAGGATGGTCGCCGCTCCATGCGAGAGCGCGGCGAGGTTCCCGATGACCATTCCGAAGCAGTGGAAGAACGGGACGGGCAACACCACGCGGTCCTCCGGCGTGTAGGAGAGCAGCTCCCCGATGTGGAACCCGTTGTTGAGGATGTTGTGGTGCGTGAGCGTCGCGCCCTTCGGGAAGCCGGTGGTGCCCGAGGTGTACTGCAGGTTGATCGCGTCCGCGGGTGCCAGGGCGGACATGAGGGTCTCCAGCGCATCCTGTCCGACGTCGCGCGCGCCGTCCAGCAGCGATTCCCAGGGCACGTCGCCGTCGTACGGCTCGGTTGCCGGGACCCCGCCGGGGCCGGGCAGGAGGACCAGTTCCCGCAGGCCCGCCGTCCGGGCGCGGACCTCCCGCGCCATCGCGGGGTAGTCGCTGTTGGCGTCCGCCGGCGCGACGACGAGGGCGCGCATCCCGCACTGTTCGGCGACGAATGCGAGTTCGTGCATCCGGTAGGCGGGGTTGACGTTGACCAGCACGACCCCGGCCTTCGCGGTGGCGTACTGCAGCAGGGTCCATTCGGCGCAGTTGGGGCTCCAGATGCCCACGCGCTCGCCGCGGCCGATGCCCGCAGCGATCAGCGCCCGGGCGATCGCGTCCGTTTCCCGGTCCATCCGCGCGTAGGTCCAGACGCGTCCCGTCGACGCCTCGACGATCGCCTCCCGATCGGCGTGCAGCGCCGCGACCCTCCGGAAGTTGGCCCCAATGGTTTCCTCCAAAACGGCCATCCCCTCACCTCCCCGGGTGTGGGAATCCTGCTGGCGGTGAGCTTCGGGCTGGGTCATCGTCGACTCCTCGGGATTCTGCGGCAGACTGTGACTCAGAACATATCAGCCGGGCCACACATCAGCCTGGCCGGGCCGCCGCGGAGGGACAGAGCATGCACAACGAGGAACGGAACGTCGCGAGGCTGCGGTTCCTGGCCGCACCCATGGACGTCGGACACAGCGGAACGGTCGACGCCGGAACGATCCTGGAGTGGGTCGACAAGGCCGCCTACGCCGCGGCGGTGGCCTGGGCGAAGGCGTACTGCGTCACGGCCTACGTGGGCAACATCCACTTCGCGGACCCCGTGCAGATCGGGGACATGGTGGAGCTGGAGGCGCGGATCGTGCACACCGGCCGATCCTCGATGCACATCCTGACGACGGTCACCTCCGGGGACCCGCGCACCTTCGGGGACGCCGGGGTGCGCGCCGACGCGCGCAGCCAGTGTCTGGTCATCTTCGTGGCGGTGGACGGGGACGGCCGGCCGACGGCGATTCCGCCTTTCGTCCCCGGCACTACCCTCGAACGCGAGCAGCAGGAACACGCGATCGCGCGGATCGGGGTACGCGAGAAGATCGTGGAGGCGATGGGCCGCGTCTCCTACACGGAGGAGGGGACCGGGGAACGCGTCGTGCTGCGGTTCCTGGCCGCGCCGTCGGACGTCAACTGGGGCGGCAAGGTCCACGGCGGCATCGTCATGGCGTGGATCGACGAGGCGGCGTACGTCTGCGCCACCCGCTACTGCGGCCGCGACACGGTGGCCGTCTTCTCAGGCGGGGTGAGGTTCTACCGCCCGCTGTTCATCGGGCACGTGGTCGAGGTGGAGGCGCGGCTCGTCTACACGGGCAACAAGGGCATGCACATCGCGGTGCACGTGCGCTCGGGGGATCCCACCGCGCGCGAACTGGAACTGACCACGTCTTGCATGACCGTCATGGTGGCGCGCGACGACCGCGGGTCCGCCGTCCCGGTTCCGGCGTGGACCCCGCGGACCGCGGAGGACCGGGCGCTGCACGGCCACGCCCGCGACCTGATCGCCATCCGGGGAGCCGCCCCCGGGAACCGTCTCCCTAACCACGTGCTGTCGGCGGGGGACGAATAAGCCGCCCTACTTAGCGGAGGCGTCCTCTGTGGCGGTTTCCTGGGACGCCAACTGGGCGTGCACCTCCTGCATGTCGATGCCCTTGACCGCGTCGACCAGGTCCGTGAACTGCGAAGAGCCCATGGCTCCGGGCTGTGAGAAGACCAGCACCTTGTCGCGGAACGCCATCAGCGTGGGGATCGAGGTGATGCCCGCGGCGGCGGCCAGGCCCTGCTCGGCCTCGGTGTCCACCTTGGCGAACACGACGTCGGGAAACTGCTCCGACGCGGATTGGAAAACCGGAGCGAACTGCTTGCATGGCCCGCACCACTCCGCCCAGAAGTCAACGAACACGATGTCGTTCTCCTCGAGCGTCTGCGCGAATTGGGCCTCGGTGATATCGATGGTTGCCATAGGGCAACGGTAGCCGCTCCGCATGGCGCGTGTCTCTCCCCTTGGCCCGACGGTGGAATGTGGACGGTGGTCGGTGCAGGGTTATCCACATTCGGCGGCGGTGGCCCCTCCGGGCGCGCCTTGGCGCCTAGCCTCGGAATCCCAGAGGCACCTACGAGAGGAACGGGCCATGCCGCGCCGCACCCTGTTGATCATCCTTGAGAAGCGCTTGCTGCGCGACGCGATTTCCGAGGGCCTGGAGTTGGCCGAACGCTACCGGGAACTGCCCCCGGGGGTCCCGGAGGGCACCCAAAGCGAGCTCTACGCCGTCGGCGAGGCGGCGCGGATCCAGCGTCGGACCAAACCGCCGCGCACCCTCGCAAGTCCCTCGCCCGCGGGGACCGGGGTGGGTCCGATCCATGCCATCTGGGCCGGCGGACAGTGGCTGACGCCCGCGGGATGCTCCCCCGCCCCGCCGGACGCGAACGGCGCGACCGACTGGCAATGGGCGCACTACAACGCCGTCATGGACGCGGACCCCGGGGCACACCTGTTGCTTTGGGACCTGTGCTGGAGGGCGGAGGAGAACCGGATGGCTGCCTGAGGATCCGGGGAAATCCGGGGTCGGATCCTTCCGGAACACGCGCGGAACGCGAAGAACCCCGGACCGTGGGGTCCGGGGTTCTTCGGTGGTCCGTTGCCGGACGGTGGTGGCAGATACTGGATTCGAACCAGTGAAGGCAATGCCAGCTGATTTACAGTCAGCCCCCTTTGGCCGCTCGGGTAATCTGCCGAACGCTCCGTAATGGAACGAGAAGAAACTTTACCTAAGATTCGGCGCAGAATCGAATCGGACCCGGATGCGGGACCGCCGGGCCGGGAACCGCGCCTGCCGGTAGGCTGGATCGCAGCAGAAACCGACCCAAAACAGGAGGACTTCCATGGCGAGCGATTCCACATTCGATGTTGTCAGCAAGGTCGACACCCAGGAGGTGTCCAACGCCCTGAACCAGGCGCAGAAGGAGATCGCCCAGCGCTACGACTTCAAGGGCGTCGGTGCCGAGCTCGACTTCAGCGGCGAGAAGATCCTGATGAAGGCCAACTCGGAGGAGCGCGTCAAGGCCGTCCTCGACGTGTTCCAGACCAAGCTCGTGAAGCGCAACATCAGCCTCAAGTCCCTCGATGCCGGCGAGCCGTACGCCTCCGGCAAGGAGTACCGCATCGAGGCCACCATCAAGGAGGGCATCGCCCAGGATGTCGCGAAGAAGATCAACAAGCTGATCCGCGACGAGGGGCCCAAGGGCGTCAAGTCGACCATCCAAGGCGACGAGCTCCGCGTCTCCTCGAAGTCCCGCGACGACCTGCAGGCCACCATGACCCTGCTGCGCGGCTTCGAGGAGGCCGATCTGCAGTTCGTCAACATGCGCTAGGCTGCCGTCGGCCGCCCGCGGGTCAGCGCCCCGGCGGGCGGCCGGCCATCCCCTCCAGGCGGGCGATCCGGTCCGCCATCGGCGGGTGGGTAGTGAACAGCTTCTTGGCTCCGCCGAGGAACGGGTTCGCGATCATCAGGTGCGACGTGTTGACGAGCCGCTGGTCCTCGGGCAGCGGCGCGCGCTGGACTCCCATCTCCAGCTTGCGCAGGGCCGAGGCCAGCGCCAGCGGATCGTTGGTCAGCTTCGCGCCGTCCTCGTCGGCGTCGTACTCGCGGGTGCGGCTGATCGCCATCTGGATCAGCGACGCCGCCAGTGGCGCGAGCAGCGCGGTGGCGATCATGGCCAGCGGGTTGACGTTGCGGCGGTCGCCGCCGCCAAAGAAGAGCATGAACTGGGCGACGGACGTGATGACGCCCGCTACCGCGGCCGCGACGGACGAGGTGAGGATGTCGCGGTTGTAGACGTGCATCAGTTCGTGCCCCAGCACTCCCCGGAGTTCCCGCTCGTCCAGCAGCTGCAGGATGCCTTCCGTGCAGCAGACCGCCGCGTTCTGCGGATTGCGTCCGGTCGCGAACGCGTTCGGGGCGGCGGTGGGCGAGATGTAGAGCCGCGGCATCGGTTGCTGTGCCACGACGGAGAGTTCCCGCACGATCCGGTACATCGCGGGCTGCTCCAGTTCGGTGACGGGGCGGGCCTGCATGGAGCGGATGGCGATCTTGTCGCTGTTCCAGTAGCCGTAGGCGGTCGTCGCGACGCCGATGAGCGCGAAGATCCAGATGAACGACGAGTTGCCCGTTCCGGAGGCGATCAACCCGCCGATCGCCAGCAGCAGCGCGAACATGCCGCCCAGCAGTCCGGCGGTTTTCAGCCCGTTGTTGTGGTTATGCACCGATCGTCACTCCCTGTTCGTGCGCGGGGCACCGCACCGTGCGGACCCGCCTACATCTAATCTAGTCAACGCCGGCGCCGGCCGCGGTGTTCCGCCAGGCACCAGCTACGGTGTCCCGCTACGGCACCGGACGGCGCGAATCGTAGGCGAGGAATCCCGGCTGCCAGCGCATCAGCCCGGCGGCCAGCGCAATACAGGCGACGCCGCCCACAACGAGCGTCCACCCCTCGCCGATGCCGGTGGCCACGCCCCCGGAGACCAGCTCCCCCATGCGGGGACCGCCTGCCACCACCACGATGAACACCCCCTGCAGGCGTCCGCGCAGGTGGTCCGGAGTCGCGGACTGCAGGATCGTGGTCCGGAAGACGGAGCTGACCGCGTCCGCTATGCCCGCCGCGGCCATGCACGCGGCGGCGGCCCAGACCCAGCGCGTGGCCGACCCGTCGTCGGGCAGCGGATCCCGCCCCGCGAGGAGAACCACGACGCCGAATCCTCCGACGCTCGCGCCCCAGGCGGCCACGGACCAGAACACGGCGAAGCCCTGCCGGTGCACGCGGCCCAGCGGCCCGGAGAACACCCCGACGAGGAACGAGCCGAGCGCCGTGGACGCCAGCATCAGTCCCACGGTGGTCTCCCCGCCGCCGATCAGGACCGCCCCGACGGCGGGCAGCAGGGCCCGCGGGGCCGCCGTGACCATGGCGACGAGTTATGTTGACCTTGCGATTATGCCGACCGGTGGTCCGACAGGTCCTTGGTTCCGGGGGAATCGGCGAGAGATGGTCGGCATAATGTTCAGAGCTTTGCGAGGAATCGCATGAGTTCTCCGTCTGCGTGGTACCGGCCCGGTGCCGGGCCTGGGTCGAGGGCTATCTTTGCCAAGGCCTCCTCCTTGGCCCGGAGGTCTGCATGGAGGTAGATCTGTGTCGTTTCAGGTGATTGGTGGCCCAACCACATGGCGATCACGTTGATATCAACGCCGGCTTGGAGCAGCAGCATCGCGCATGTATGCCGCAAGGAGTGCGGGGTGATGTTCTTGCCCACCAGTGACGGGCATTTCAGGGCAGCGACCTGAAGATGGACTCGCAGAATTTTCGCTATGGCGTCGCGACTGAGCCGGTGCCCGGTCACCGTCCCGAATACAGGCTGTTGACCAGCCAGGGCGCATTCGCTGATCCACCGGCCCAGCATCGTTTGTGTTGGCGAGGCAAGCGGGGTCCTTCTGGTCTTGCGTCCTTTCCCGACGCATTGGACGTAGGATCCTGTCGGCCGGACGTGGACATCGCAGGCGTTCAAGCCGGCCAGCTCGGAAACCCTGAGCCCGGTATGGATGGCCGTGAACAGCATGATGTGATCGCGCCGCCCGTGCCACCGCGTCTGGTCCGGCGCCGCCAAGAGCGCCAGGACTTCGTCATGGTCCAGATACTCCACCAGGTAGTTGGTCCGCCGTTTGGTGCCGATCGACAGGACCTCTGCGATTCGCGAGGCCTGCGCCGGTTCCCGAAATGAGGCGTACCGGTAGAAGGAGCGGATCGCCGCCAGCCTGGCGTTGCGGGTGCTGACGCTATTTCCTCGCTCGGTTTCCAGATGGTTCAGAAAGGAAGCGATGACCCGGGCATTGCAGATCTCGAAAGTGATCGTTTCGGGGCGGTGCCCCTCCACCTCGTCCAGGTAGCGCAACAACAAGACAAACGTGTCACGATACGCGGCGAGGGTATTGGTGCTGGCCTGTCGCTCGGCGATGAGCTTGTCGGTGAAGAACGCTTGAAGCAGTGCGGGAAACGAGTTCATTGGTGTTCCTCCTGAAAACCCAACGATGCGCTAAGCCGTTCGGCGGCCAATCCCATCAGCTCAAGGGTGCCGGTCAGATACCAGAAGGTTGATTTCGGGTCCACATGCCCCAGATAGGTGCTCAACACCGGCATCAAGGCTTCAACGTCTTCCCCGTTTCGGTACCATTCGGTGAGTGTTCGGGTGGCAAAGGTATGCCGAAAATCATGGAGACGGGGCAGGGGCCTTCCAGGTGCCGTGATGCCTGCAATGGCGAGCAGCTCCGGGAAGCACTGAGTCGGGGATTGCTCCTTGAACCGGACCTTGCGGACATTGACAAAGAACGCCGTGGTTTCTCCCTGGCCACCCAGATACCTGTCGCGTTCCTGGCGGTAGTGCGCCAGCGCCTTGACGGTGCTTGGATGCAGCGGGACTTCCCGGGACTTGTTGAATTTGGAATCCACGACGTGGATGAGGCCATGGTCAAGGTCCACATCCTCCAGATTCAGGCGGTGCACCTCTCCGGTTCGCATGCCGGTCACGGACAGCAACCCGATGAACGTTGACATCGTCTTGCCCCTGAAGGGCGGCAGCAGCGCGGAGGCTGCCCTCATCAGCGCATCCACCTCGACGTCATCGTAAATATATGGCAGCGACCTCCGGGCTGGGGCCGGGAGAATGTCAGAGGGCGGGATCTGATGCCTCGGATCAAGGGCGTTTGCATGCCGGGCAAAGATCCGCACAATCATCAATCTTCGCCCCCATGTATAGGCGAGTTCACTGCGAGGTGCCTCGTCCTTCGCCCATTGCACCGCCAAGGCCGTGGTGATCACCGGTTCATGCTGTTCCTGCATGAACCGCACGAAGCTATGCAGGGCCGTGGAGAATGAGACCAACTTGAAGCCCAGGTGTCGGCGCATCCGAAGGTAGTCCTCGGCAAGATCAGCCAGGTCAAAGGACTGTGGCGTGTTCATGACCTCACCTCCGGCCAAGGGCGAGCCAGCGCCGAGAGGCGCTTCAGATCCGTTTTGGCGTAAATCGCGGTGGACAAGGAACTGTGGTGGCGCAGTACTTTGCCGATGTCGGCCAGGCCAGATCCGGAATCCAGCATTCGGATCGCCACGGTATGCCGCAGCCTGTGAGCCCCAACCTTGGGAAGGGCCGCCCGTTCGCTGACCCTGCTCATCACAGCACTGATAACTCCGGGAGTGACCGGACGGTATGGTCGGCGCATGGTGATGAACAATGATGGGCAATCGCATGTGGGACGCGCATGAAGCAAGTAGTCCCGCAGTGCTTCCCCCAACTCGCTCAACAAGGGCAGTTGCTCCCGCTGGTTTCCTTTCCCGGTGACCGAAAAGGTCCCGGAATGCCAGCCGATGTCCTCGAGGGACAGACGGGACACTTCTATTCGCCGCATGCCCAGCCGTGCCATGAACAGCACCATTGCACGGTCGCGGATCCCCACGGCAGTATCCCGGTCAAAACCGGCCAGAAGCGCGTCCACCTGTTCAATGCTCAGGCCTCGAGGCACGCTGGCCAGTCTCCAGCCGGCCACGGCAGGGACGGCATCTGACAACGACCGAGTCGTTACCGCGTGAACATGCAGGAAACGCAGAAATGAACGCAACGCCCGGTGCCGGTTCTTCAAGTAGTTGCGTGAATAGCCGTGTTCGGCATTCGCAGCCACAAACCGAAGCACCATGGCCGCATCGAGGCGTTCCAACGCCGAATCCACCGGGTCCGGCAACCACTGCAGGAACTTTTCAGCATGCCAGACTTCGGTTTCGACGCTGGCATCAGCCAAACCCCGTTCCAAATGCAGCCATTGCCCAAATTCGGTGAGAACACTCTGCCCATCGAGACTCATGACGATCCTCCGATCAACCGGTGCCCAATGGACGGGCACCCTGGAAAATCAGGGAAGCACAGTCACCCGATTATGCCGACCATCTCTCGCCGATTCCCCGGAACCAACGCCATGTTGGAGCCATGGTCGGCATAATCGCAAGGTCAACATAACTTGATGCGTCCCTCGTTCATGTGCACTCGGAGAAGGAGAATGCTGCACCAACCTACAAGGGTGGGTACGGGTATTCTCCGCTGATTGCCATGGCCGACTACGGAGCCGGGAACGGGACCGGTGAGGTCCTGGCGATCTTGATGCGGCCGGGTAACCGGGGAGCCAATAGCGCGCGTGACCATATCGAGGTGCTCTCCCAAGCCCTGGCTCAGTTGCCCGATGAGTTCTATGACGAGCACGGGGAACTGATCGGCGAGAGGATCCTGGTGCGTACCGACAGTGCCGGGGCTTCCCGGCAGTTCCTTCACCACCTGCATTCCCTGGGTCTGCAGTTCTCCACGTCCTTCGCGCTGCCGGTGGCCAACGAGCGGTTGATCGGGTGGATCAATGAGAAAAAGTACTGGGAACCGGCCACGGATCAGCAGGGCAAGGAGCGTCATGACGCCTGGGTCATTGATGCGAGCAAGGTGATTTCGTTGAAGAATTACCCGCCGGGCACACGCCTGCATTTGCGTGCCGAACCCTTGCACCCGGGAGCGAAGGCAAGCCTGTTTGATGCCGATGGGAACCGGGTGACCGCGTTTCTGACCAATGCGCCGCGGTTCAACGTCGCGTTTTTGGATGCCCGGCATCGTGCCCGTGGCCGGTGCGAAAATCGGATCAAAACGCTGAAAAATTCTGGCCTGGGTAAATTTCCTTACCACTCGTATGTTGCCAATACTGCGTGGGCCAATCTCGCCATGTTCGCGATGAACCTTATTGCGTGGCTTCAGCTTTCGGCTCTGCCTTCGGGTCATGAGGCTGGGTGTTGGGATATGAAGCGCTGGCGTTACCGGTTGTTTTCCATGGCAGGGAAAGTCGTCCGTGGCGCTCGGCAAACCAGGCTGTTGCTGCCCAACACGGCACCGGAGGCAACACTGATCATTGAGCTATTCGAGAGCATCCAGCACCTGCGGCAACGTTTCAAGGACCGCGTCATGGTCACCTAATCCGGTGCACCAACCCATCCGCCACCACCAGGAAAGAACACAACACACTGCTCGGGACGTGGAACCCGAGGCCACGGACCGGCGACACGGCCACCAGTCAGCGTGCCCGCAAACAACAAAACCGCTGATTCCACATCGCAATGCGGAATCAGCGGTCTGCCATCACCTCATGAAACGGCTGGGCTAAACACACGCGTCGCCGGCTTGCGGGCTCCCGCGGGGTAGCTCGCAAGCCGCCGCTAAACTTGATTGGATGGTGGATATGTCGAAATTTTCCATGGTTCCCGTGCATGCCCCGTACCCGGGCGCACACGAATGGCTGAGAAGCATTGTCAATGGCGAATCCGTTGACGTCGCTTACGCACCTGTCATTACGGAGCAATCGTTCGAACCGGGCGATCAAGAACTGCGCGAGGTCTGGCCGGAAGGCGCCCAACTGTGTTGGTTTGGCGGACCTGCCGCAGCACCCCTGGAGGGGTGGCCGCGGAACAGCAACGGTGAACCGCTGGCACACGTGATTGCCCTGGATCTTGCCATGGTCGATGGAACCGCGCACCCCGACGACAAGGCTACGTGGCCGGATCTGCGCGAGGGATTGCCCAAGACAGGCGTGCTCGAAGTGTTTCACGACCTTCAATCCTTCGGTTTCGAAGCCGAGGACAAGGCCAACGGTGGATGGGTGGTGCGTTGGATTCCGGAACCCGACAGATCGGTCCTGATTGATGCCCCGAAGGACCTGGATACACCGAGCGAGGTATGCCAAGTGGCCCTGACCATGCCGGGATACACGATTCCGGGTGCCCACAATTTTGTGGATTCGGACAAGAAGCTCTTCACCCAGGTCGAAAGAGCTGGCGCGGACCTGCAACGCACATGGATGCACCAACGGCAGGTCACCGATATCTCGGAACCCATTCCCTACAGCCATGTATATGGACATCCGGATCGCAACAGTGCCCTCGCCGTTGAGGTCTTCGAAAATGTGCTTCCGCTTGACGACGGAGATCAATACCGATTGATTTTGGACATTGAAAGCTGGACTTTCCTGGAAGGTTGGTTCGGTGATGTCGGCAATCTTGAAGTCTGGATGCGGCAGTCCGACCTTGACGCGCAACGCTTCAGTAAAGCCTGGTGCCTGATCCGCACAGACTGACGCAGATCCATACTGGTTAAGATGAGACGCCCGCTGATGCGCGGGCGTCTCATTCATTGTCATAAATTGCGACGTATCACAACCGAATGCATTGGGCTTAGAGTGGACCGTCCCAGTGAAGGTTCCCCCTGCGGGCGCACCAGCTCAGTGCAGAGGACTTCGGACACTCAGTGCAGTCGCCTTCGGAAAATGACACCGAGTGAGGTTCAATGACCAGTTCTCAAACGGTCGTTTTGGACACTATCCGACGGCCAGCGCGATCGTGGATGTTTCTCCGCTCGAATTGGCCGGGCTGTTATAAATGAACGATGGGATGGTTTGGCAAGTGGTTTGGCATGGACGAGACGGATTGGCCGCAGGATCCGCATCTGGATCCGTTTCGCGATGCGGTGTGGCAGCTGTCGCTGAAAGGCGAGACCAAGGGGTGGGTGACAACCTCGGTCATGAACTGGGCCCCGAAAGTTGGACCCTGTAAGTAAAAGTCTACGCAGCCAGTGCCTGAGCCCGGTATTCCATCGGGCTCAGGCACTCGAGCGTTAACGAGATTCGGTCATAGTTGTACCACTGGATGTAGTCGTCGAGCTCTGTGGTGAACGCCTCGACGCTGGTGTATTCGTGGTGGTGGAACATCTCTTCCTTCAGGTGCCCGAAGAAGTTTTCCATCACGGCGTTGTCCAGGCAGTTGCCCTTGCGCGACATGGATTGGGCCATGCCGGCGTCGGCGAGCATCTTCTGCCAGCTGGCGTGCTGGTACTGGAATCCCTGGTCCGAGTGCATCATCGGCGCCTCGCCCGCGGCCAGGGTGCCGATGGCCTCGCTGAGCGATTGGTTGGCGAAGGCCACGGTCGGGGACTGCGACACCGAGTAGGAAACGATCGAGCGGTCGAACAGGTCCAGCACCGGCGAGAGGTAGACCTTGCGCTCGGCGATCTTGAATTCGGTCACGTCGGTCACCCACTTCAGGTTCGGTGCCTCGGTGTCGAACTCGCGCTTCAGCAGGTTTTCGGCGACCTTGCCGATCTGGCCCTTGTAGGAGGAGTACCTTCGCTTGCTGCGGACCTTGCAGACTAGGCCCTCGGCGCGCATCAGCTTCAGTACGGTCTTCTTCGCCACCTGCCACCCGCCGCCCAACAACTCGGCGTGGATGCGGCGGTGCCCGTAGCGGCCCATGGCCTTGGTGAAGATCTCGTGGATCCGGGCGCGGAGCTCCGCGTGCCGGTCCGGTGCCTTGAGCGCGGCCTGGCGGTGGAAGAACGTGGAGCGGGGCAGCCCTGCCGCGGCCAGGAGCAGGGGCAGGGGGTGGGAGGCCTTGAGGGCGATCACGGCGCTGATTTTCAGCGCGGTGGTTGGTTCCTCAAGGCCCGTACTTTTTTTAGGTATGCAACCTCGGCCTGTAGCCGCTGGTTCTCGCGGCGCAGCTTCTCGAGCTCGGTGGGTACAGTCGGCTCGGTGCCATCGGCAGCGCGCGGGCGGCCCTTGGCGCTGGGACGCAAACCGTCCTCGCCATGGATTCGATAGATCCGGACCCACGAATCCAACAGCTTCGGGGAACTGAGCTGGTGTATCCGTGCGAGGTCCATCGTGGAACCCTCGCCGTCGAGGAACTGGCGGACAACCGCGAGCTTGAACTCGAAGGAATACACCTGCTTGGACGGTTTGCTTTCGAGGGTGTCAGATGGTGTGTGTAAGTAGCCTAGTCACCCTTGGAATGGAGCATGATTGTGACTGTGACTGACCACAAGAATTCGGTGATGAAAGTAGACGCGTCCAAAACCGCCGAGCGGATGGCTGCGGTGGGGGACATGGAGGCGCTGAAGTCTTCGGGGGCCTTTGACGAGTTGATGGGCCAGATCGACCGTGGGGAGATCGAGCTCGACGGCAAGGACGGGTTCATCCGGCAGATCATCAAGGCCGGCTTGGAGCGTGGCCTGAAGGCCGAACTGTCCGGGCATCTGGGGTATGAGAAGAACGAGTACGCCGGACGCGCGGTGTCCAACTCGCGCAACGGCACCTACCCCAAGACGGTGTCCACCAGTGCCGGGGACGTCGAACTGGGCATGCCCAGGGACCGGGCCGGCACGTTCGTGCCCCGCCTGGTTCCCAAGGGATCGCGGCGCACCAGCGAGCTGGCCGACATGATCGTGAGCCTCTATGCCGGGGGCATGACGGTGCGCGACATCGAACACCACCTGGCCTCCACGATCGGCACCGAGCTCTCGCGCGAGACGATCTCCAAGATCACCGACGAGGTCCTGGACGAGGTGATCACCTGGCAGAGCCGGCCGCTGGATGCGATCTACCCGATCATGTACCTGGACTTATGCGGACGTCCGCATAAATCAAGGTCGATCACGAACGTCATGCGGATGTTCGGCTGGTTCGCCAGGAACCGGAATCCCTCGACGACCGAGCGCAGTCCGGCCCGCGACGCCCCGCCCGTCGGCGGCAGCGACGGAAGCCGGTACACGGACCAGATGGCCGCCGTGTAGGTAACGACGTCGATCGTGTACGTCCACGCGAAACCGACCTGGGCCACCAGCACGCCACCCAGCAGGGGTCCGATCATCTGGGCGATGCCGAAGGTGACCATGTTCAGGGAATTGGCCGCGGGGAGCAGCTTCAGGCCGAGGATCGCCGGGATGATGGCGCCGCGGGTCGGCTGGTTGATCCCGCCGGCGCCGGAATGGACGGCGACCAGCGCGTAGAGCAGCCAGACGTTGTCTGCGCCCAGCCACGCCTGCGCCGCAATGGCGGCCGTCGCTCCCCACAGCACGACGGCGGAGCCGAGGGCCACCTTTCGGCGGTCGTACGCGTCGGCGATCGCGCCGCCGTAGAGCCCGGCCAGCACCAGGGGAACGAGGGCGAACAGGCCGAGCAGCCCCACATTGAAGCTGGAGCCCGTCAGCGCGTAGATCTCCAGGCTGACGGCCAGCAGCGTGAGCTGGCTGCCGACGGCGGAGAGCGCGTTGCCGATCCACAGGCGGCGGAACGCGGGGCTGATACGCAGCGGCGTCAGGTCCGCAAACAGTCGGGGCACCGTTGGATTCTAGCGGTGCGGCAGCGGGGAGCGAGGCGCAGCCACAGCGGGGTTAGGCCCACCTTATTTTGACAAGATCAAATTAGAGGGAAGAATAGGGGTATGGACTTCCCGGAACGGCTACGCGAACAGGGGCTGCGCGTCACGCGCCAGCGCCTGGCCGTGCTGTCCGTCCTGGAAAACCACCCGCACTCGTCCGCGGACACCGTCGTCGCCACCGTGCGCGAGGAGCTCCCGGACCTGTCGATCCAGTCCGTGTACAACGTGCTCAACGACCTGACCGGGCTCGGCATACTCCGCCGGTTCAGCCCACCGAACTCCGCCGCCCTCTACGAGACCCGTGTGGACGACAACCACCACCATGCCGTCTGCACCCGGTGCGGACGCGTCGAGGACGTCGATTGCGCCGTGGGCCACGCCCCGTGCCTGACGCCGTCCGAGGACCACGGCATGGCCATTCAGATTGCCGACGTCCTGTACCAGGGCGTCTGTGAAGACTGCAGGAACGAGGCGGCCGGTGTTGCCACAGGACCGCTTCCCCGCAGGGAACCCATTCGATGAAGAAGGAGAATCTCTTGTCTGAGAACTTCACCACCACCCAGTCCGGGGCACCCGTTGCCTCCGACGCGCACTCGTTGACCAACGGCCCCGACGGCTTCACCGCGCTGCACGACCGCTACCTGGTCGAGAAGCTCGCCTCCTTCAACCGCGAACGCGTGCCGGAGCGCAACCCGCACGCCAAGGGCGGCGGCGCCTTCGGCGAGTTCACCGTCACCGAGGACGTCTCCAAGTACACCCGCGCCGCGGTCTTCCAGCCGGGCGCCAAGAGCGAGACGCTGTTGCGCTTCTCCTCCGTCGCCGGCGAGCAGGGCTCCCCGGACACCTGGCGCGACGTGCGCGGCTTCGCGCTCCGCTTCTACACCAACGAGGGCAACTACGACGTCGTCGGCAACAACACGCCGATCTTCTTCCTTCGCGACGCCATGAAGTTCCCGGACTTCATCCACTCCCAGAAGCGCCTCGGCGCCTCGGGCCTGCGCGACGCGGACATGCAGTGGGACTTCTGGACCCTGTCCCCCGAGTCGGCCCACCAGGTCACCTACCTCATGGGGGACCGCGGGCTCTCCCGCTCCTGGCGCGAGCTCAACGGCTACGGATCGCACACCTACCAGTGGATCAACGCCGCGGGCGAGCGCTTCTGGGTCAAGTACCACTTCATCTCCCGCCAGGGCGTGCACAACATCGGCGCCGACGAGGCCGAGCAGCTCGCCGGCTCCGACGCGGACTTCTACCGCCGCGACCTGTTCGACAACATCGCGGCCGGCAACTTCCCCGAGTGGGACGTCAAGGTCCAGATCATGCCGTACGAAGAGGGCAAGACCTACCGCTTCAACCCGTTCGACATGACGAAGGTATGGCCGCACGCGGACTACCCGCTGATCCACGTTGGACACTTCACGCTGAACCGCAACCCGCGCAACTTCTTCGCGGAGATCGAGCAGGCCGCGTTCTCGCCGTCGAACATGGTTCCGGGCACCGACATCAGCCCGGACAAGATGCTGATGGCCCGCGTGTTCTCGTACCCGGACGCGCAGCGCCACCGCATCGGCACCAACTACAACCAGTTGCCGGTCAACCAGCCGCACGCCGCCCCGGTCAACAACTACATGCACCAGGGCAGCATGCAGTACAAGTTCAACGCCCCGGAGGACCGCGTCTACACGCCGAACTCCTTCGGCGGACCGGAAGCCGATCCGCTGCGCGCAGCCGAGGGCGGCTGGGCCTCCGACGGCGAGCTGATGCGCGCCGCGCAGACACTGCGGGCGAACGACGACGACTTCGGCCAGGCCGGCACGCTGTACCGCGAAGTCTACGACGCCGCCGCCAAGGAGCGTTTCCACGAGACCCTGCTGGGCCAGTGCGGCGGCATCACCATCGAGGACATCCGCGAGCGCTTCTTCCAGTACTGGACGAACGTCGACGCGAACCTCGGAGCCCTGCTGCGCGAGCGCTACGCCGCCGGCGACCAGGGTGTCACCGAGGGCGCTGCCGAAATGTCGGCCCGCTAGCGGCACCCGCAGGTGTCCGCCCACGGGACGGACACAGCAAGGGCCCTGCCCCATCGCCCCGACGGGCGATGGGGCGGGGCCCTTTTGTGCCATCGGCGCGCCGGCGGTGTTTGCCGCGGCGCCGGTCAGCCCCCGGAGGGCAGCGTCGCGTCCCCGGCGAACGTCCGCTCGGCCCCGTCCGTTGCCTCGACGCGGAGGGTCACCGGACCGCCGTCGGACGCGCCGGATGCCCGGACCAGGAACTGCAGCGTCTGGGCGTCTGCGACGTCGCACCGCCACAGGGAGCTTCCGACCCGGTCGCAGTCGGTCCCCTCGGCGGCCCGGTCCAGCAGCGTGCCGTCGGCGACGGTCAGCGAGACGCGCACCGGGCCGGCGAAACCACCGTCGGGCTCGGACAGCAACACGAGGTTGGAGCCGTCGCCCTGCGGCGAGACGGACAGGCTTCCCGCCGCGTTGCCTGCCGGCGGGGACTGGGCGGGCGCGGACGACGTCGGCTCGGCTGTCCCGCTGGTCGGAGCCGCCGGGTCCGCGCTGGTCGTTTCCGACGGGCCCGCACCGGACGGGTCGCCGCTGGACGACGACGTCGGAACGGACGGATCGGGGCTCCGCGGCATATCCGAGGGGCCTGGTTCCGACGCCGGCGTTGTGGTGGGGTCCCGCGGCGGCCCACCGGAACGCGGGGTGGACGGTACTTCGGACGGCGCCGCGGACGGCACGGCCGACGGTTCCTCGCCGGGGCTCGACGTTGGGCCGCGTTCCGCAGACGACGCGCCGGTTTCCCGTACGGCGGGGTCGCCATCCCGGGCCCCCGCCGCACCGGTCGATGTGGAAGAGGGTTTTCCCGGGGCGGGCGTCGCGGCGCCCGCGTCCGCCGTCCGGCCCGCCGATTGCGTTGCCGGACTCGTGGTGGCCGTGGCTCGGGACGACGCTGTCGACGTCGGTCCGCCCCTCCCGTCGCGGGGACCGCCGGGGACGCCGTCGCCGGCGCCGGCGCCGGACTCCGGCAGCGTTCCCGACAGCATCGGCATGGCTACGGCCGCGGAAAAGCCGACGGCCGCGAGAGCGACCGTGGCGGCGGCCGCCCAGACGGTGGCGGGTGTGTGCTTTTGTTTTCGCGATGGCGGCACAAGATGGTCTCTCGATGGGGGTCGAAGGTCGCTCTCGGTGCATGGGTGGCGCCGGGCACGCCAGGGGGCTAATCCTGCGAGATTCTCACCATCTCCTCGCGGGGCACCACCTTGACGCGCTCCCGCGTCACGGGTCCGCCGGCGGTGTCCACGCTTCCGGCCGCCTCGCCCAGCGCCTTCTCGTGCGCGTCGAGCTTCAGCCAACCCTCCCACGTGGTGTACCCGATGCCCCGGGACTCCAAGAGGTCGATCACCGCGGACTCCTCCGGGTTCTGGGCGGGCGGCAAGTCGAGCCGGTCCTCGAGCAGGTTCCCAATCGTCTCCAGCGCGTCGCCCTTGGTGTGCCCGATGAGGCCGACCGGGCCGCGCTTGATCCATCCCGTGGCGTAGATCCCGGGGACGGGGTTGCCCGCCTCGTCCACGACGCGGCCGCCCTCGTTCGGGACCACGCCGCGTTTCGCGTCGAAACCGACCTCCTCGAGTTCGGAGCCGAAGTATCCGATGGCGCGGTAGACGGCCTGGAACGGGTAGTCCAGGATCTCGCCGGTTCCGCGGACGTTGCCCGTGCCGTCGAGCTCCTGGCGCTCGAAGCGGATGCCGGAGACCTTGCCGTCCTCCCCCAGGACCTCGATGGGATTGTGCAGGAAGTGCAGGTGCAGGCGGCGGGACGCGCCCGAATCCTGTTCCTCGACCAGCCAGTTGGTCAGCGTGTTGACCATCGTCTTGACCTGGTTGTTGGTCTTGATGGCGGTGTCTGAGCCCTCGTCGAACTCGAAGTCCTCCGGATAGAGCACGATGTCCACGTCGCGGCTGTGGCTGAGTTCGCGCAGCTCCAGCGGGGTGAACTTCACCTGAGCGGGTCCGCGGCGGCCGAAGACGTGCACGTCGGTGACCGGCGAGGCGGCCAGGCCCCGGAACACGTTGTCGGGGATCTCGGTGACCAGCAGGTCCTCGGCGTGCTTGGACAGCACCCGGGCCACGTCGAGGGCGACGTTTCCGTTGCCGATGACCGCCACCTCCCTGGCCTCCAGCGGCCATTCGCGCGGCACGTCGGGGTGGCCGTCGTACCAGGACACGAAGTCCGCGGCGCCGTGGGACCCCTCCAGCTCGATGCCGGGGATGTTCAGGTCCGCGTCCCTGATCGCCCCGGTGGCGAAGATGACGGCGTCGTACATGGAACGGATGTCGCTGAGCAGGAGGTCGCGCCCGTACCTGACGTTGCCCAGGAACCGGATGTCGCCGCGGTCCAGGACCTTGTGGAGGGCGTTGACGATGCCCTTGATGCGCGGGTGGTCCGGGGCCACCCCGTAGCGGATCAGCCCGTAGGGCGCCGGGTAGGCGTCGAAGAGGTCGATGCTGACGTCGAACTCGCGCTCCGCCTTGGTGAGGATGTCCGCGGCGTAGACGCCCGCGGGGCCCGCGCCAATGATGGCGACGCGAAGGGGACGGTCGGCGGCTGGGTTGGACACGTGTGTTCCTTCCGGGGAGAAGTGGGCGCGCGGCGACATTGCGCACGGCAACCGAGTCTAATTGGCCCCGGGCCGCACCGAAAACGAAAGGGACGAACGGCTCCCCCCACCGCCCGTCCCCGCGGGCCCCGCGGGCCCCTCGAGGAAGCCCGTCAGATGGAGTCGATGATGCCGCCGACCTGGCGCCCGGTGCCGGCCGCCGTCGTCTGGTTGGTCTCCAGGAGCCTGCGCGCCCGGCGCACCAGTTCCAGCGTGTCGTTGGCCGCGGTGATCCAGTCCGCTTCCTTCTTGTCGTAGCCCTGGCGGTTCTGCTCGTCCTCCCAGTTGTCCGCGACGAAGTTCTTCTGCTGCTCGCGGTCGCCGATGATGGTTTCGATCCGACCGGCGATGCGGAGGATGTCGCCCTCGATCCGCGCCGCCGCGCCGGAATCGAAGGAGATCGTGTCCTTGTCCTTGCCCATTCTCGTGTCCTTTCGGTTCGGCCCCGGGGCCGGGTGGTTCGGTGGGGTGCGGTGGGCTAGGCGCCGCGGTTGAAGCCCGCGACGGTCGTGCCGGACGCCTGGCCGGCCGCCGAGGCGCCCTCGTCCTGCATGGTGTCGTCCATCGTGATGTAGGCCTTGGCGGTCTCCGCCTGGCCGGCGGAGATCGACGCGAGGGCGGAGATCAGTTCGCTCTGGACGCGCTGGGACTCGACCATGAAGTTGCGGTAGGCGGCCGCCCCGTTGCCGGAGAACGTGGTCTCCAGGTCTTCCACCCCGTCCACCAGTTCCTCGACGAGCTTGACCAGCTCGGCGCCGGAGTTCTCCGACTGGGTCGATGCGTCTCCCATGGCGGGCACGTTCATCTTTCCTTTGAAGCTCATGTGCTTTCCTGCCTGTCGGTGTTGGGGCTCTCCCGCTCAATGGAACGCCAGGGGCGCGAACCGGTCAAGCGCCGCCCATGGGGAGAACTCCCCACTCACGGCGCGAAGGTGGCCGTTTTCCTCCACTGGAATGACATGATGGTTGCGGACCCAACGCAACCCTCCAGCCCGAAAGGCCACAGTGGCAACGGAATTCGACAGCCAGCTCATCGAATCAGTCGCCGTGCGCCGCAACCGGATGACGGACGCCTTGCTCTACGGCCGCAACCCCACCGAACGCCGCTGGAAGGCGACCACCAGACAATTCCTGTTCAGCGTCGTCGCCGCCGCCCTGATCGCCGCGATCTGCGTGGCGGTCTCCTTCGTCTCCAACCTGATGGCGGACCAGCAACGCCAGCGGGCGGAACGGGAACAGTCCACCAGTTCCCCTCGGTCCATCCGGCACGACGGTGGTGCGCCGTCACCGCGCGCCGCCGCCGGGAACGCGCCCGCGGGCGCCGGCTGGATCGGTGACTAGCGCCATGGCCCAGCCGCACACCCGGGTGACGCTCAAGGGAACCCGCCGCCACGTCGATCTCCTGCTGCCCTCCACCGCCGAGGTCGGCACCCTGATGCCGCGGATCCTGGAGCTGGTCGGGGACACCCCGGGAGAGAGGGTGGCGACCAAGGTCCTGCTCACCTCAACCGGGGAATCGATCCCCGCCGGCGCGACGCTCGCCGACGCCGGCGTCCTGGACGGCGCGCACCTGACACTCTTCAGCCACGAGGATGCGCCCCCTCCGGCGGTGGTCTACGACATCTCCGACACGGTGGTGGAGCAGGCGGAGGACATCGGCGGACAATGGACGCGCAGACAGCTCGCGGCCGCCTCCGGCGTCTTCTCGGCGCTGTGGCTGCTCCTGGCGCTTGAAATCACCTTCGGCTCGCTCCTCCCGGACCAGCGCTGGTGGTCCTACCTGGGATTTGGCGCCGTCCTCCTGGGTCTGGGAGCGGCCGTCGCGGCGGCCTCCAAGCCCGTCGCGGCGACCCTCATGACGGCGGGCTGGGGCGTGGCCCTGCTGGGGCTGTTCCACTGGGACGCGGCGGGGCCGGCGCGCGTGTTGCTGGCCGCGGCCGCGACGGCGGCGCTGACCGCATGCCTGGCCACCGTGGTGCGCCAGCCCAGGTCCGCCCTCACCGCCGCCGGGGTCATGGCCGCGCTCACCGGGGTCTGGACGCTCGCGCTGCCACTCACGGAGTGGGCGGCCTCCGGCGACCCTGCTGGCCAGGCCGCGGGCATCGGCGGCTTCGCGGGGATCTGCTCGGTCCTGACGCTCGGGCTCCTTCCGGGCATCGCGCTGTCCGCTTCCGGCCTCGCGACGCTGGACGACAGGCGCGCCACCGGTTCCGCCATCTGGCGCCGGGACGCGCTGGCGGCCATCCGGGCGGCCCATCGCGGCCTGACCCTCTCCACGGTGGCCACCGCCGTCTCCGCCGGTCTCGCCATGTGGATGGTCGCCGCGGACGCCTCGCGCCCGGCGTGGTCCCTTCCGCTGGTCTTCGCGTTGGCCCTCGCCACGCTCCTGCGCGCACGTTCGTTCCCCATGGCGATCGAACGCCATGCGCTCTACGCCGCGGCCGGCATCGGCGCCGCCGCCGGTTCGCTGGCGCTCGCCGCACTCAGCCCGGGCACCGTCTGGATCGTCGGCGCCGGGGTCCTCGCCGTATCGCTGCTGATCGCTCTGGGACTCGGCGTGACCCTGCCCGAACACACAGGGGCGCGCCTGCGGCAGGTCGCCGAACGCGTGGAGGTCCTCGCGATCCTCGCCACGGTCCCGCTGCTCGTCGGCTATTTCGGCGTCTTCTCCACGATGCTCGCGACGTTCTAGGCCAAGGAAACACGGATGAACACCCACCAGCAGCCGCACCGCCCGCCCGCCGGGCGTACCGCCGTCGACCCGTGGGCGGCCACCGGTAACGACCCCTGGGCACCCGCCACACCGCCCGCGTCCTACGCCTCCCACACGCCCGGGGCGGCGTCGTCCGCTATCGGCTCCCCGCTCGACGGCGACCGCAGGCGCCTCGCGAAAACCGGCGCTACCGGAGGCACGGTGCGCAGGGTGCTGCGCTCCCTGTTCTCCTCCGCCCGCACACCCGCCGAGATGGTTCAACAGGCGACCCTCGCCCAGGCGCCCGTGACGACCGGCCGGCGCATAGCCGTCCTGTCCACGCGTGGAGGTGCGGGCAAGACGACGGCTGCGGCCCTGCTCTCCCGCCTTTATTCGGCCGTCCGCCCGGACACGGTCGCCGTCCTGGACCTGGATCCCGGCCGCGGAAGCCTGGCGCTGCGGCTTGGCCTGGACGGCGCCGCTCCCGTCGACGCGCTGGTCCGGCACACGACCGGGGGCAAGCTGCCCTCGGCGGCCGCGTTGGGCGGACTCCTGGGGCATGCGGCGCCGAACCTCTTCGCGACGGGCCCCCGCTACGACGCCGATGCCTTCCCCGCGGGCTCATCCGAACCGGCGGATGCCGCCGCCTTGCGGGCGACGTGTTCGGCCGTCTCGCGCTATTTCCCGATCACGCTGCTGGACTGCCCCACCGGTTTCGAGGCGCCCGCCACGCAGGCCGCCCTGGCCGACGCCCACGCAGCCGTCTACGTGGTCCCGTCGACGCTGTCCGGACTGGACGACGCCCTGGGCCAGCTCGCCCGCTGGCGCAGGGACCCCCGGCTGGTCGGCATCCCGCTGGTGGTCCTCGTCCTGCAGCAGGACATGGCCTCCCCGCTCGCCGCGCTCGACCAGGCCGCCCGGCTCTCGCGTCTCGGTTTCGACGCCTACGCGATCGGCTACGACCGGCACCTGGCCGCCGGCGCCGACGTCGTGCTGCGGTTGCTCGGACCCGACCACCGCGTCGCAGTGGCGACCGTCGCCGGCCAGGTCCTGCGGCTCGCCAACGGGGCGCGCTAGCCATGTCGCAGAGGATCGTCCACCGTCCCGCCAGGACCTCGGTCCCGCTGCGCGGCTTCCGGCCGTTCGGCATCGACGGGCCGCCCCCCGTGGACGGCGAAGCGCCCGGGCTGAATCTGATGGCGATCGTCCCGATGCTCGGCGGCGCCGTCTCGATGACGGTCATGATGATGTTCCGCAATTCGCCGTTCGCGGCCGTCGGTGCCATGATGATGATCCTGACGGTCGTGATGTCCGTCTTCATGATGTTCAGCCAACGCGGCAAGCAGGCGCGGGCACGCACCCAGGCGCGCGACCTCTACATGCGCTACCTCGAGCGCACCCGCGTGCGGCTCCGCGCCGACGAACAGGAGGCCGTCCGCACGGCGCGGATCGGCAGCCCGCCGCCGCGGGCCCTGTTCGACATCGTGCGGAACCCCCTGCGGCTCTGGGAACGGCGCCGCGGCAACACGGACTTCCTCGATGTCCGCATCGGCACCGGCGAGCGCCCCTGCCGGTCGATCGAGATCACCGACGGCGCGGGATCCACCCAGCAGCTCGATTCGTTCATGGTTGCCGAGGCGGAGATCCTCAAGCGCCGCTACTCCGCGGCGCCGGACATGCCCATCACGGTGCCGCTGGATTCGGCGGGGAACGTCAGCATCGTGGGCTCCCGCGAGTTCGTGGTGGCGCTGGCCCGGAACATCCTGGCCGAGGCGGCCGCGTTCCATTCCCCCGAGGACCTCGGGATCGCCATCGGCACGCCGGAACACCACCGCGACGACTGGGAATGGGCCACCTGGCTTCCACACCTCGCGGACCAGGACCAGAGCGACTCCGCGGGCCTGGTGCGGCGCATGGCCCCGGACATGGGCGCCCTCGCCGCCCTGCTCGCCCCGGACCTGGCGCGGCGCACCAAGCTGGCCGTCGAGGCGCGCAAGACGGACGCCCCGCTGGGGCAGGCCCTCTCCCGTCTGCTCGTGGTCTCAGATGCGCACGGCGGCCAGTCCGCGGAGCTGCCGCTCACGGACCGCTTCGTCGAGCCCGCCCGCCTGGGCCTGACGGTCCTGCACCTGGTCCACGACCGCGGCCAGGAGCCGGGCGAGGTCTCCGTGCGCATCAGCCAGACGCCGGACGGCTTCGAGGTGCATAACTACCGCGACGACCCCGTTCACCCGGAGACCACCACCGGAACCCTGGACGAACTGGACGAGGCGACGGCGTCCGCGCTCGCCCGCGAGCTGGCGCCGCTGCGCCTCTCCCCGGACTCGTTGGAGCACGGTGGCGCCGTGGAGGGCGCCCAGAGCTTCCTCGGGATGCTGGGGCTCTCCCCCCGCCTGGACCGGGACGACATAGAGCGCACGTGGGCACCGCGCGGCGAGGCGGACTTCCTGCGCGTGCCGCTGGGACCCGACGACCGGGGCAAGCCCACCGTGCTGGACCTGAAGGAATCGGCCCAGTTCGGCATGGGACCGCACGGCCTGTGCATCGGGGCCACCGGCTCCGGCAAGTCGGAAATGCTCCGGTCGCTGGTGTTCGGCCTACTCGCCACCCATTCCCCGGACACGCTCGCCATGGTCCTCGTGGACTTCAAGGGCGGCGCGACGTTCGCCCCGTTCGAGGGCGCGCCGCAGGTCACCGGCATCATCACCAACCTCTCCGACGACCTCTCCCTCGTCGAGCGCGTGTACGCGAGCCTCAGCGGGGAGATCCTGCGCAGGCAGGAGGTCCTCAAGGCCGCCGGCAACATCGCCAACATCACCGACTACCAGATCCACCGGACCGAGCGGCTGGCCCGCGGGGAGGCGATGGCCCCCCTGCCGCACCTGGTCATCATCATCGACGAGTTCGGCGAGCTGCTGACGGCGCGTCCGGACTTCATCGACCTCTTCCTTTCCATCGGCCGGATCGGGCGCTCGATCGGCGTCCATCTCCTGCTCAGCAGCCAGCGGGTCGAGGGCGGCAAGCTGCGCGGCCTCGAGACCTACCTGTCCTACCGGATCGGCCTGCGGACCCTGTCGGAGTCGGAGAGTCGAACCGTCCTGGACACCCCCGACGCCTTCCACCTGCCGCCGGTGCCGGGCTACGGGTACCTGAAGGTGGACACCACCGTCTACTCCCGCTTCAAGTCCGGCTACGTCTCCGGCCCGCTGGAGGCGGAGGAGTCCACGGAGGAGCTGCTCTCCGCGGCCACGGAGCCTCCCGCCGTCGTTCCCGTCCCGCGCTACGCGGGCGAGGTTGCGTCCGGGACGGCCACCGGGACCAAGACCCGGACGACGGCGGCCCGGCGCACCACCGGGCCCACCGTCATGTCCACCCTGATGGACACGTTGCGCACCTTCCCCCGCGCCGTCCAGGAAATCTGGCTCCCGCCGCTCCCCTCGGCGGTCTCGCTCGACGCCGCGGTCGGATCCATCCACCCGGGCGAACGCGGGCTGCGGCTCGAACACGGCGGGAACCTGCGCGTGCCGATCGGCCTGCTGGACGACCCTGCCCGGCAGTGGCAGGGTCTCTGGGAGATCGACTTCACCGCGGGCGGCGGGAACCTCGCAATCGTCGGCGGGCCGCAGTCCGGCCGCAGCACGGCGCTGCGCACCCTGGTGGCCTCCCTCGCGCTGACGCACTCCCCCCGCGAGGTCGGCGTCTACTGCATCGACCTGCTGGGCTCGGGTCTGCTCCCCCTCGCGGGTCTGCCGCACGTCGGAGGGACCGCCATCCGCACCAACCGCGAGGTCGTCCGACGCACCGTCGAGGAGGTCATGGGCATGCTCCTGGTGCGCGAGCGCGTCTTCGAGGCGCACCAGATCGACTCGCTGGCCACCATGCGCCGCCTGTGCGCCGCGGGCGGGCTGCCCGAACTCCCCAGCGCCGACGTCTTCCTGGTCATCGACGGCTACGGACAGATCGCCGACGACTTCGAGGAGATCCAGGACAGCGTCAACAACCTCATCATGCGCGGCGGCGGCTACGGCATCCACGTGGTCACCACGCTCAACCGGAACGCGGAGCTGCGCATGGCCCAGCAGGGATTCTTCGGCAACCGCGTGGAAATGGCCCTGACCGATCCCGCCGACTCCGCGATCGACCGCAAGATCGCGGCCGGCGTCAGCTCCGACGCGCCCGGCCGGGGACTGTCCGACCGCAAGCTGATCGGGCATGTGGCGCTTCCGCGGATCGACGGGTCCGCCGACGCGGAGGACATGTCCGGCGGCCTCCGCGACCTCGTGCGGCAGGTCGCCGAGTCCACCCACGCCCGGGCGATGCGCGTGCGGGTGCTGCCCGGCGCCGTCGGCCTCTCCTCCGTTCCCGCACCGCGGTCGCGGGGCGTCTTCCCGTTGGGGCTGCGGGAGGTGGACCTGGAGCCGCACCTGCTGGACACCACGTCCAAGGACCGCCACCTGATCGTGATGGGCGACGAGGAGTGCGGGAAGTCCAACATCCTGCGCAACTACATCCAGACGATGGTCGCCCAGCACACCCCCGAAGAACTCCTCTTCGCCATCTACGACCCCCGCAAGGGGATGGACAACGTGGTGCCGGACGACTACCTCGGCGGCTACGCCGGGAGCGCCGCCGTCGCGGAGCAGCTGTCCGCCGCGCTGGTCAAGGAACTGCAGCTGCGCGCCACCGGCGGAACCGACGGGGAGAAGCCCGGAACCGCCCGCCTGGTGGTGGTCGTCGACGACTACGACGTCCTGACCGCCGGAGGGGGCTCCCCCATGGGACGCATGGCCACGTACCTGCCCATGGCCGCCGAGCTCGACCTGAACGTCATCCTGACGCGCAAGGTGCGCGGAGCCGGCCGCGGCATGTACGAATCGTTCTTCGCCGCGCTGCGGGACTCCGGCTCCGCCACCCTGATCATGAGCGGCGACCGGGCCGAGGGCGGCCTGGTCAACAACGTCCGGGCACGCGCGCTCCCCCCGGGGCGCGGCCAGCTGGTGCAAACGGGAAGGCCGCTGCAGACGGTGCAGACGTTCCTCCATGGATAACCAACCCGCCGGACGCGGTTCCGGGCTGCTGTTCGGCCTCGGTGCCTACGGGATCTGGGGCATCCTGCCGCTCTACTTCATCTCCGTGGGCATCGCGGCCCCGTCGGAAATCGTGGCCAACCGGATCGTGTGGAGCCTGGTGTTCTGCTGCCTGCTGCTTACCGCCACGCGCAACTGGCACCCGCTGCTGGTCCTGCTGCGCGACCGCGGCTCGATGCTGCGGCTGGTCGCCGCCGGGTGCCTGATCGCCGTGAACTGGCTGACCTACACCTACGCCGTGCTCAACGGCCATGCCGTGGAGGCGTCCCTGGGCTACTTCATCAATCCGCTGGTCTCCACCGCGCTCGGGGTGCTGCTGCTGACAGAGAAGCTGAACCGCATCCAGTGGACCGCCATGGGATTCGGGCTACTCGCCGTGCTGGTGCTGACGTTCGCCCACGGCAACGTCCCCGTGATCGCGCTGACGCTCGCGTTCTCCTTCGGCCTGTACGGCTTCGTGAAGAACCGGGTCGGCCGCACCGCGGGAGCCGTCACCACGCTGTCCGTCGAGACCGCCGTGCTGGTACTGCCGGCCGCGGGCTACATGGCCTGGCTGCTGTCCCGGGGCGAGGCGACCCTGCTGTCCTCCGGCCAGACGCACCTCTGGCTGATGGTCTCGGCCGGGATCGTCACGGCCGTGCCGCTGCTGCTCTTCGGTGCGGCCGCCAGCCGGCTCCCGCTGACCATGATCGGCACGCTGCAGTACCTGGCGCCAGTCCTCCAGTTCATCATCGCGCTAACCGTCCTGAACGAGGAGATGCCGCTGGAGCGGTGGATCGGATTCGGTCTGGTCTGGGTGGCGATCGTGCTCCTGACGCTGAACCTCGCGCGTCGTCCGCGCGTGCGCAGCTAGCCCTCCGGGTCAAGCGTTGGCGCGGATGGCCGCCTCGAGGACGTCCAGCGCGTCGTCGAACAACTCGTCTCCGATGACCAGCGGCGGCAGCAGGCGGACCACGTTGGAGTAGGTGCCGCAGGTGAGGATGACGACCCCCTGGGCCAGGCAGTCGGCCGCGATCCGCTTCGTCAGCTCGGCGTCCGGCTCCGTGCCGCCGGCCTTGACGAACTCGATGGCCAGCATCGCGCCGCGGCCGCGCAGGTCGCCGATCGCGGGCAGTTCGGACGCCAGCGGCCGCAGGCGCGCGTAGAACCGCTCTTCGATCTCGCGGGCGCGGGCGTTGAGGTCCTGTTCCGCCATGAAGTCCACGGCCGCCAGGGCCGTGGCGACCGCGACGGGGTTTCCGCCGTACGTCCCGCCGAGTCCGCCCGGGTGGACGGAGTCGAGCAGCTCCGCGCGTCCGACGATCCCGGAGAGCGGCATGCCGCCGGCGATGCCCTTGGCGAGGGTCAGGATGTCGGGAACGACGCCCTCGTGGTCCACGGCGAACCATGCGCCCGTCCGGCAGAATCCGGACTGCACCTCGTCGGCGATGAAAACGATCCCCTGCTCCTTCGCCCACTCGGCGAGGCGCGGCAGGAAGCCCTCGGCGGGGACGATGAAGCCGCCCTCACCCTGGATCGGCTCGATGATGATCGCCGCGATCTGGTCGCCGCCAATCTGCTTCTCCATGCCCAGGATGGCGCGCTCGGCCGCCTCCTTGCCCGAGATGTTCGGGTTCTCCTCGCGGAACGGATAGCTCATCGGCATCCGGTAGATCTCCGGGGCCAGCGGGCCGAATCCACGCTTGTACGGGGCCGCCTTGGCGGTCAGACCCATCGTCAGGTTGGTGCGGCCGTGGTAGGCGTGGTCGAAGGCGACGACGGCGGTGCGCCCGGTGGCGACGCGCGCGACTTTAATCGCGTTCTCCACGGCCTCGGCGCCCGAGTTGAAGAACACGGACTTCTTCGCGTGGCTGCCGGGGGTCAGCTCGGCGAGGCGCTCGGCCAATTCCACGTACCCCTCGTACGGGGTGACCATGAAGCAGGTGTGGGTGAAGCGGGCGGCCTGCTCGGCGACCGCGGCGGCGACCTTCTGGTTTCCGGCGCCCACCGTAGTGACCGCGATTCCGGACCCGAGGTCCACCAGCGAGTTGCCGTCGACGTCGACGATCACCCCGCCGTCGGCGTCGGCCGCGTACACGGGGACCGCGGAGGCGACGCCCGCCGCGACCACGGCCGCGCGGCGCTCGGACAGCGACCGGGATTTAGGGCCGGGGAACGGCCCGGTGATGCTGCGCCTCTGCTCGAGCCGGTACTGGATGTCCACGGGGTTCCTTTCGCGCCGAATATGTCTTCCGCCGAGACTATGTGCGCGCCGTGCGCGACGCCACGGCCCCCGGCACAGAAAAGGCCGCGGGCGGCTGTGCAAATGCATAACGCACTGGCACGGCCGCCCGCGGGCCCGATCGCTCCGCCGGACTAGTGGTCCGGTGCAACCTCCACGGGCAGGTCCTCCTCGGCCTCGGGCCTCCGCGACAGGTTGACCAGCGCCAGCGCCAGCCCGCCCCACACGGTGAGGATGGCGATGATCATCATCGTGATGGCAATTCCGGTCATCGGGTTGCCTCCTTGTTCTCGGCGGCCGAGATGGCCGCGTATTCGGGATCGTTGTGGAGCTTGGAGTTCCGGCTCCACGGAATCAGCGTGAGCAGGACCGCCGCGACGATCAGCCCCACGGACATGCCCCACCCGAAGACGTTCAGGAACCATGCCGGGTAGCCCTCGTAGGGCGTCGTGATCTTCGCGATGAGTTCGCTGACCAGCATGTACGTCAGCGCGAGCGGGGCCACCACGGCCACCACCGCCATCCACCCCCTGCGCATCTTCACGCTCGAGAACCTGTTCAGGTGCTCGGAGAGCACCGGAAGCTTGCGGAAGACCCACGCGACAACGATGACCGCGACCAGCGCGCCCGCCAGGATGCCGAAGCTGTTCACGAACGCGTCGGAGACGTCGAGCAGGTACAGGCCCGTCGCCGTCGGGAAGAGTGCGATCGAAATGGCCGCCATGGGAACCGTGACGGCGAGGCTCGCCTTGGCGCGGGCCCAGCCGAGCTTGTCCTGGACGGCGGCGACGATGACCTCGAGAATCGAGATCAGCGACGTCAGGCCGGCGAAGACCAGTGCCCCGAAGAACAGCACGCCCAGCACCGCGCCGAACGGGGCCTGCGAGACGATGGTGGGGAACGCGATGAAGGCCAGACCGATGCCGGCCCCGGCCACCTCGTCGACCCCCGTGCCGGCGGCCTGGGCCATGAAACCCAACGCGGCGAAGACGCCGATGCCGGCGAGGATCTCGAATCCGGAGTTGGCGAAGGCCACCACGAAGCCGGACCCGGTGAGGTCCGACTTGCGCTTGAGGTAGGACGAGTACGTCACCATGATGCCGAACGCGACGGACAGCGAGAAGAAGATGTGTCCGTACGCGGCGGCCCAGACGGCGGGATTGGCCAGGGCCTCCCAGTTCGGGGTGAAGAACGCGTTCAGTCCCTCCGCGGCGCCGGGGAGGAAGAGCGAGCTGATGACCAGGGTCAGGAACATGACCACCAGCAGCGGCAGGAAGATGCCGTTCGCCTTCGAAATGCCCTTGCGGACGCCGCGGACCATGATCCAGATGACGACGGCCCACACCGCAAGCAGCGGCAGCAGGACCGCGGGCACGAAGTCGAACCCGAGCGCCGGGACCTCCGCCACCTGGAGGAATTCACCGAACAGGAAGGCCTCGGCGTCGTCGCCCCAGGCCTGCGTCACGGAGAAGAAGGTGTACATGGCGGCCCACGCGATGATCACCGCGTAGTAGACGGCGATGACAAAGCAGACGAGAACCTGCCACCAGCCGAGGACCTCCGCGCCGCGGTGCAGGCGCCGGTAGGCCAGCGGCGCCGAGCCGCGGAACTTGTGGCCCACGGCGTAGTCGAGGAACAACAGCGGAATGCCGGCCGTCAGCAGCGCGGCGAGATACGGAATGAGGAACGCTCCCCCTCCGTTTTCATAGGCGACGTACGGGAAGCGCCAAATGTTTCCCAGGCCGACGGCGGACCCGATCGCCGAGAGGATGAAGAGCCGGCGCGTGGAGAAGGTTTCCCTCGCGGCGGCGGTGGCAGGGGCGTTACCCGGGCCACCTTTTGATGGAGAGTTCATGGTGACTAGGGTAGACGCGTCATCAACGCGTCACAATGAGAACCGCCGTCGTCATGGCGACCTCTTGTTGCGTGGAATATGAGTCCGATGCACAAGGCCGCCTACGATTGCCCCATGGCGATCACACTGGCCGGGCTGCTGGCCTCGCCCGAACTTGGCCTGCGGCCGCTCAACGGCCCGGGGGATCTCGCGGACGTGCCCATCAAATGGGCCGCCGTGACCGAGCTTCAGGATCCCTCACCCTTCCTTGGCGGTGGCGAGGTCCTGCTCACCACCGGGCTGCGGCAGAAGACCTCCGCCGCCCAGTCCGCGTTCGTGGACCGGGCGGTCGACGCCGGCGCGCTGGCCCTGGGATTCGGTACCGGGCTGACGCACGCCAAGGTTCCCGCCGCCGTCGTGCTCCGAGCGGCCGAGGTCGGGCTGCCGGTGTTCGAGGTCCCCTACGCCACCCCGTTCGTGGCCATCACGCGCATGATTGCCGAGGCCATCTCCGCGGACCACCTCGGGCGGATGCAGCGCCTGCTGCGCGGCCACCAGCAGTTGGCCGCCGCGTTGCTCGGTGGCGGCGGGCTGGAGGACCTCCTGCGCGAGCTCGAGCGCCTGGTCGGAACCACGGTGGCGCTGGACCACTACGGTGCGCGCGTCCACGGTCCGTCCACCGGGACGGCCGACTGGCACGAGGCCCCGATCGCGACCGGGCTCAAGGACCGCTGCACCCTGTACGTCGCCGAGCCGTTCGCCCGCGACGGGCTGGTGGACTACGCGCGGGCCTTGATCGGCGTCGAGCTGGCCGGACAGGCACGCCTGCGCGAATCCCGGCGCACGGTCGCCGGGCAGGTCCTTGGCGACCTCGCCCACGGGAACATCGAGGGACAGGACGCCGCCCTGCGGCTTCAGGCCGTCGGCATCGCGGCGACCGGCCAGAACTGCGTCCTGCTGGCCGAGGCCGCGGAGGGCGTCCGGCGCCGCCTGCGCACCCTGCCGCTCCCGCCGCCCCTTGGCCACACCGTCGGCGCGCTCCTGGACGGCCGCCTCGCCGTCGTGCTCCAAGCCGACGACGGCGCCGCCGCCGCGTCCGCGCTGGCCGACTACCTCGAGGGCGCGGGGATCGAGGCGCGCGTCGCCTACGGGGGCGCATACGCCCAGGCATCGGGCCTGCGCTGGAGCTACTTCGAGGCGATCGGGGCCCTGCGCCACGGCGGACGCGTCAACCCCCCGTCCCGGCTGTCCCTGACGTCGCTGCTGCTGGCAGCCCGCGACGTCCCCCTGGAGGCGCTTGCCGGCGAGGCGTTGGAACCCCTGGAGCGGTTCGACGCCGCCCACGGGGCGGGGTTGTTGGCCACCTTGCGCTCGTTCCTGGACCTCAACGGGAGCGTCGGGGCCACCGCGGACGAGCTCGGACTCCACCGGAACACCGTGCGGTACCGCCTGCAGCAGATCACCGAGCTCAGCGGCTACGACCCCTCGACCACCGCGGACCGCGTCCAACTCTGGCTGGCACTCTCCGCGAAGGACGTCCACTGATGGGCGGCTTTTTGGCATCCGTGGATCCGCTGGCCCTGGCGCTGTGGCTGGACCTGATCGGGATCTTCGCCTTCGCGGTGTCCGGGGCGCTGCTGGCCGCCCGCAAGGGTTTCGACATCGTCGGCTCCCTGGCGCTGGCGCACGTGACCGGCCTGGGCGGGGGAATCGTGCGGGACCTGATCATCGGGCAGGGCGTTCCGACGTCGTTCACCTCCGTGGTGTACCTGGTGCCACCCGTGCTGGCGACCATCGCGGTGTACCTGGTCTCCTCGCGCCTGCACCGCTTGAACCGCTGGATCCTGCACTTCGACGCCGCCGGGCTGGCCCTGTTCTGCATCGCGGGGACGGAAAAGGCGCTCGGTGCGGGGCTCTCCCCCGTGGTCGCCGCGCTGCTCGGCGTGGCCACGGCCTGCGGCGGCGGGCTCCTGCGGGACATCGCCGCCAACGACGTGCCGCAGCTGTTCAACCACCGCGACATCTACGCCCTGCCGGCCATGCTGGGCGCCGGGCTGACCGCGCTCGCGTGGTCGCTGGGAGTGTTCAACCTCGGCGTGGGGACGGGCATCGCGATCGTCGTGTTCACGTTCCGGGAGCTGGCCCTGCGCTACAGGTGGCGCGCGCCACTTGCCGTGCGGGGGTGGACGCGCCCGACGCGCTCCGGAGACCGATAGGATTCAGGCATGGCTGAGATGTTCGTTGAGAAGTTCCGTTCCCTGGTCCCGCAGTACCTCGACGACGTCTGGGTGCCCGAGGACGGGTTGACCGGAAGCGAGCTCGACGACGCCCTGGACGACGCCGGCGTCGAGATCCCCCAGGCGCTGCGCGAGTTCTACCTGGCCCTGGGCGGCTGCGAGGACCTGATGGAGGCGTACTACTTCGTCTGGGATCCCGAGGAGCTGGAAGTCGAGGACGGCTACCTCCTGTTCATGGAGGACGAGGAGGAGGAGTACGTCTGGGGCATCCGCGAGGACCACCTGGACATCCCGGATCCGATCGTGCACCGCCGCCACAACGTCCGAGGCACCTGGAAAAGCGAAGAGGGCACGTTCAGCGAGTACATGCTGGACATGTACTCGTGGGTCTTCGACGAGCTCGAACCCGAGCTGGAGAACTAGCACGGTGTCCGCCGCGGGGACCTGGGCAAGCCACGCTCCCGCGGACTACGCGTGCCCGTTCTGCGAGCTGCTCTCCGGCGGCCCGTACTCGGAGTCCAACCTGTGCGCGCCAACGGACCTGGTCTACCGGGACGAACGCGTGGCGGTGATCATGGCCTGCGACGGATTCGGCCACCACGGCGGCCACGCGATGGTCATCCCGGTGCCTCACCTGGAGACCCTGTACGAACTGGACGATTCCATCGCGACCGCCGTCATGCTGGCCAGCCGGCGGGTGGCCGTCGCGATGAAACTGGCCTGGTCCCCCGACGGAACGTCCACGCGCCAGCACAACGAACCCGCGGGAAACCAACATGTGTGGCACTACCACCAACACGTGTTTCCGCGCTACCACGGCGACGACCTCTACCGGCAGCTCCGGCACCGGGTGTCCGTCGGGGACCGGGCCCGCAAGGCCGTCGAACTCCGGGCGGCCCTGGACCGCGTCCCGTAGGCCCCGGCGCCCGCCGCCGCTTCCGAACCCCGTACCGCCGTGAGCAACTTTGCCGCCGCTGGTTCACATCAGGCCTAGTCGGTCTCATCCTGCCTCGCCAATCCTGCTCAGGGACGTCCAAAACCGTTCACGCTGGTACGCGGGCCGTCCGGCGGACCAGCGCGACGACGTCGGCCACCACGCGGTCCGGCTCCCCCATCACGTCCTCGTAGGTGAACCGCAGGGTTGGCAGGGAGCGCAGCGTCGCCGCATTCCCTCGCCGCCGATCCGCCACGAACGCCCGCCGGTCGCCGTGGAACGCGAACCCATCGAGCTCAACCACGACCCGCTCCTCCACCAGCAGGTCCACCCGGCCGACGCCGTCGATCTCCACCTGCGCCCGCACGGACAGCCCGACGGCGACGAACAGCTCGCGTGCGATGAGCTCCAATATGGACTCGGCGCCGGTACCGATCCGGCCGACGACGGTCCGCGCGGCGCCGTTGCGGTTTCCCGGCAAAGCCGCCAACAGGTCCGCCACGCTCACGCGCCGCTGTACCACGGCGGACTCGGCGACGACGAGTGCCTCCAGCCCGGGCCGGCAGCGCAGGGTGTGCACCACGGCGTCGAGCACCGAGACGGTCGAACCAGCCAACGGCTTCCCGCGGAGTGTTCCCCGGTGTCCGACGGCGGCCGCCGGGAAACGTCCGTGCGCGGACCACAGGTGGGGTTCGGCGGGCGACTGCAGCGTCCACAGCTCGATCCCCTCGGCGGCCGACACGCACGTGGTGAGGCACCCGGCCGCCACGTTGGCGCGGTGGTCGGCATCGGCGTCGGGCAGTGTGAGGACTCCTCGTGCGGCACGCAGGACGCTGCCGGAATCCAGCGCGCGCCCCACGGCCCGGCGGCTGTGTCCCGCGGCAAGGAGCTGACCGGTCCGGGCGGTGCCGCCCATTCGGACGAGGTAGCCGGCGACGTCGGAGCGCGAAGTGTCCATGCACACCAGAATCGGGCCCCGGGACCGGCATCGGGATGCGCGCGGGGCCATTGTGGATAACCTTGTGGGCCATCGTGAGCGGTTTTGCGCGGAGGCCCGCGCAAACGCACTAGTCAGCGGGCACGGATTGGTCCAAACCCGCTCAGGAAGGTCCAAAGACGCTCACGGGCGCACCCGGCTAAAGCTTCCGGACCGGAGCGGCTGGGGCGGTTGGGGGTTCCGGGGCGCCAGTCGTCGTGGGGGCCTAAAGCTCGCGCGTCACCACGGCGTCGGCGAACGCCGCGAGCGACGTCTTGACCGGTCCGTCTGGAAGCGGATCCAGCGCGTTCCGCGCTTCGTCGGCCCACTGCCGGGCCACCGCCCACGCGCGGTTCGTCGCCGGATGCGCGGCCAACGCGGAGACGGCCGCTGCCAGCGCCTCGTCCGATTCGAGGTTTCCGTCCACGAGCTCCAACACGCCGGCGGCCGCGGCGTCCCCGGCGGCGGCGTCCTGGCGCAGGAGCAACACGGGAAGGGTCGGCACGCCTTCACGGAGGTCGGTTCCGGGCGTCTTGCCGGAACGCACCTGAGCGCCGGTCACATCGATCACGTCGTCGGCCAGCTGGAAGGCCACCCCGACCTTCTCGCCGTAGTCGCGCAAGACCGGGCTCCACTGCTCTGCCCCGCCGAACAGCACTCCGAACACGCCCGCGGTCGCCAGCAGGGAGGCGGTCTTGTCGGCCAGGACCTGGAGGTGGTGCTCGACGGCGTCCTCGCCCTCGCGCGGCCCGACCGACTCGTGCAGCTGGCCCAGGCACAGGCGCTCGAACGTGCGGGCTTGGATGTTGACGGCGTCCGGTCCCAGTTCGGCGCCGATGACGGACGCGCGCGCGAAGATGAGGTCCCCGGTCAGGATCGCCACGGAGTTGCCCCAGACCTCGTGGGCGGTGGGCGCGCCGCGGCGGTAGGGCGCGGAGTCCATCACGTCGTCGTGGTAGAGCGTCGCGAGGTGCGTGAGTTCGACGACGGCGGCGGCCTTGACGACGTCGGCGGACACGCCCTCACCCAGTAGCGAAGCGAGGATCACGAGCAGCGGACGGATGCGCTTGCCCCCGGCCTCGACGAGGTGGCGGCTGGTCTCGTCGATCAGCGGATCGGAGTTCGCGACGGCTCCGCGCAGCAGCTTCTCCACGCGGGCCATGCCCTGGGAGATGGCCGGGCCGAACTCCGGGTCCTCCGCGACGGCCCGGAAGCCCGGGGGCAGGCTGATGCCGGCGGCCAACGCGGAGGTTTCCGGATGCAGGTCCACGTCGTCGGGAACGCCGTGTCCGGCGGTGGTCCAGTTGGTCTGGGAATCAGTCAAGGTTCTAAGACTTACTTTTCGTCGGTGCTAGGTGGCCACCGTCGGCCGCGCGCGGCGGCCGCTGGTTGCTGGTGGGGGGAGCCAGCCTCTCCAGTACATGGATCACTCTATCCTCAAACGACTTGCCGCCCTCCTCGGTGAGATTGGCCAGCAGGCGCACCACCATGCGCATCAACGCGGGCGTGCCCATGCCGGCCCGCAGCGCCAGCCGCATCACCACGGGGTTTCCGATCAGCTTGGCGAACATGGCACCGAGCGTGAAGTGGCTACCCCACTTTCCCCGCACGACGTCGGCGTATGACGCGTAGACGGCCTCACGCGCCGCCCGCGTGGTTCCGCGCGCGCCCGACTCGGCGTCGATGATCAGCTCTGCCGCGTAGCGCGCGGACTCCATGGCGTAGCTGATCCCCTCGCCGTTGAATGGCGAGACCATCCCGGCGGCGTCGCCGAGCAGCAACAGCCCCGGCGAGTAGTGCGGCGTCCGGTTGAACCCCATCGGCAGGGCCGCGCCGCGGATCGCGCCGACCTGGTTGGCCTCGGTGAATCCCCACTCCGCGGGCATGCCGGCGGTCCAGTCCCGCAGCACCTGCCGGTAGTCCAGCTTGCCGAACTGCTTCGACGAATTGAGGATCCCGAGCCCCACGTTGGACGTCCCGTCCCCGACCCCGAACACCCAGCCGTAGCCGGGCAGCGGTCGCCCGGAGCCGTCCGGGAGCTCAAGCCAGCCCTCCATCCACTCGTCGGTGTGCCGCGGGGAGGTGAAGTACGTGCGGTAGGCGACGCCGAGCGGGCGGTCGTCGCGCTTCTCGTAGCCCAGGCTGAGCGCCGTGCGGGTCGAGTTACCGTCGGCGGCCAGCACGACGTCCGCGGTGAAGTCCCGGGTCTGCCCCGTTTTGCGGCCGTCGCCGTCCAGGACGTTGGCGCGGGCGCCGACGACGCGTCCGGTCGCGTCGCGGATCGCCGTCGTCACGGAATGCCCCTCGTGGAGCCGTGCGCCGGCGGCCTCGGCGTGGCGGGCAAGGGCCTCGTCGAAGCCGAGCCGCGTGCGGATCAGCCCGTAGTCCGGGAAGTCCCCGAGTTCCGGCCACGGCAGTTCGATCGACCGTCCGCCGGAGACGAGCCGCAGGCCCTTGTTCCGCCGCCAGCCGTCGGCCGGGTCGTGCGGGAGCCCGAGCAGCCGCATCTCCCGGACGGCGCGCGGGGTGAGTCCGTCCCCGCAGACCTTCTCGCGCGGGAAGGCCGTCTTCTCGAGGACGGTCACCTCGATTCCGGCGCGCGCGAGGTGCGTCGCCGCCGTCGCACCCGCCGGTCCGGCGCCGACAATCAGTACAGACACGTGGGGGATCCCGCCACCTAGAGGACGCGCCGGGAGGCGTGCCGGCGCAGGTACGCGGAGGCCTTGTCGGCGCGTTCGGGGTCGATGTCCGCCTCCGCCCCGCCGCCAGCGCCGGGCTTCACGGCGCGGTGGACGGCCACGATCCCGCCGGAGAGGTTGCGGTAGTGGCAGTCCTCCCAGCCGGCCTCGGCGATCCAGGCGGCCAGCCCGTCCTGGTTGGGCCACGCGCGGATCGATTCGGCGAGGTACACGTACGCCGTCGGGTTGGAGGCCACCTTGGTCGCGATGGTCGGCAGCGCCCGCATCAGGTACTCCGTGTAGACCGTGCGCCACGGCGCGAACGTGGGGTGCGAGAACTCGGCGACCACCAGCTTCCCGCCGGGCTTGGTCACGCGCAGCATCTCGGAGAGCGCCTTCTTCGGGTCCGTGACGTTGCGCAGCCCGAAGCTGATGGTCGTCGCGTCGAAGGAGTCGTCCCCGAACGGGAGGTTGGTGGCGTCGCCGGCGACGAAATCGATGTCCGGCCGCCGGCGCTTGCCCACGCGCAGCATGCCCAGCGAGAAATCGCACGCCACCACGTTGATGCCGGCGTCCGCGTACGGCTCGGAGGACGTCCCGGTGCCGGCCGCGAGGTCGAGGACCGCTTGCCCCGGCTCGGCGCCGACCGCGTCGACGACGATGCGCCTCCAACGGCGGGTCTGCCCCACGGAGAGGATGTCGTTCACGACGTCGTACCGCGGCGCGACGTCGTCGAACATGGCTTGGACTTCTTCGGGACGCTTCTCCAGCGATGCACGGCTCACCAGCCCATTGTCGCAAAGTTCGGCCGCGGTGGGAAAAACCGTCCGGCGGCGCGTTCGGAGTAGGCTGGGGGCACCATGACGATCGATTTTCCGGGCTTCCCCGCGCCGTCTTCGGACGCCTCCGCGGGCACCTCCGCCGCCCCGGCGCTGCGCACCCTCACCTTCGCCCGCCCCCCGATGAGCGAACACGGACTGTTGGACTACGTCGTGCGCGACGATTCCGTGGTGTGGGGCCGGCGCGGCAACGGCATGGTCGGCTTCGGGGAGGCCGCCCGCTTCGAATCGACCGGGCCGGAGCGGTTCGCCGAGGCGCGCGCCTGGTGGGGCGCGGCGGTCGCGGCGGCGCGGACGACGAACGACGTCGGCCTGCCCGGCACGGGGCCCGTCGCCTTCGCCTCCTTCTCCTTCTCCTTCACCAGCGCGCGGTCCTCGCGCATGGTCGTCCCCGAGATCGTCGTCGGCCGGCACGACGACGCCAGTTGGCTCACCTACACGACCGCGGATCCGCACGCGGAACTGAGCATCCAGGCGGCCGAGGAGCGCCTCGCGCTGCTGCTGGACGACGTTTCCGAGGAACACGAGCTCTATCCGGGCGACGACCGGCTCGTGGCCGGGGCGGTCTCCGAGGACGACTACCGCGAACGCGTGGCCGCCGGCGTGCGGGCGATCAACGACGGGCGGCTCACCAAGCTGGTGCTCGCACGCGACGCGGTCGCGGAGCTGGGCGCGCCGATCGCCGTGGCGCAGGTGCTGCGCGAACTCGCGCTGCGCTACGCGGACTGCTGGACGTACTCAATGGACGGCCTGATCGGGTCGACGCCGGAGATGCTGATCCAGGTCGAGGGCACCCGGGCGCGCGCCCGGGTCCTGGCCGGGACGCTGGACCGCGCGGCGGCGCCGGCCGGAGACGCCGACTACGCCCACCGCCTGCTCTCCGGCGACGAGAAGCAGCGGCACGAGCACGGCCTCGCCATCGATTCCCTCACCGTGCAGCTGGGGCCGCTGGTCACGGGGATGGACGCGCCGGACGAGCCGTTCGTCCTGGAGCTGCCGAACGTCTGGCATCTGGCCTCCGACGTCGAGGCGCAACTGCGCGTCGACGGCGGCGCGACGCCGAGCGCGCTGGACCTTGCGGAGGTGCTGCATCCGACGGCGGCCGTGTGCGGCACGCCCACGAAGGCCGCCGGGGCGCTGATCCGGGAACTCGAGGGCATGGACCGCGGTCCGTACGCCGGCCCCGTGGGCTGGGTGGACGCGGCCGGAAACGGCGAGTTCGGCATCGCGCTGCGCGGCGGCGTCGTCGAATCGCCCACACGCGTTCGCCTCTACGCGGGTTGCGGGATCGTCGGCGCGTCCGACCCCGAGGCCGAGCTCGCCGAGTCCTGGGCCAAGATGCGGCCCATGCGCGAGGCGTTGAACCTCTAGCCGCTCATGGCGGGCCGTGAAGCGCTTGTTTACTTGGGATCTACTCCTGTAGCCTGTGACGAACATCTCAAGCCACTGCGGCCCAACGGCTACAATTGCCCTGCTAACCAGCGACTCCGTACCGTTCTCACGAAAGACTGGCACTCCCCCATGCAGAACTCTCCCCGCATCCTGAAGGCCCTGGCCATCACCGCCATCGCCGGACTGTCCCTGACCGCCTGCGGCGGCGGCAACGAGGAACCGGCCGCGGCCGGTTCGGACTCCGGCATCGCGCTGGTCAACACCGGCAAGCTGACCGTGTGCTCCGACATCCCCTACGAGCCGTTCGAGTTCGTCAGGGACGGCGAGAACGTCGGCTTCGACATGGACATCGCCGCCGAGATCGCCAAGGACCTGGAGGTCGACCTCAACGTCGTCGACTCCTCCTTCGACTCCATCGAGTCCGGCCTCTTCGCGACCCAGTGCGACGCCGCCATCTCCTCCATCTCCATCACCGAGGAGCGCAAGGGGAACATGGACTTCTCCGAGCCCTACATGGACGACGACCTGACGCTGGTCGCCAAGGACGGCTCCGGAATCACCGACGTCGAGTCCGCCAAGGGCAAGCGCGTCGGAGTGCAGCAGGCCACCACCGGCGCCAAGTACGCGCAGGAGCAGGGTCTGGAGGCCGTGCAGTTCGAGGACACCGGCCTGCAGGTGCAGGCGCTGAAGTCCGGCCAGATCGACGCGGCCGTCGGAAACCAGTCCGTCCTGGGCTACGCCATCAAGGACGACGCCGAGTACAAGCGCGTCGCGGACTTCGCCACCGGCGAGCAGCTGGGCGTCGGCGTGAAGAAGGGCAACACCGCGCTGCTTGAGTCCATCAACGGCACGCTCAAGCGCCTCACGGACGACGGCACCATGGAGGAGTTCTCCGCCACCTGGTTCGGCGAAACCGAGTAGTCGCCCGCGGCGGCCGGCGCACCCCGTCCGGCCGCCGCACCCATGCCCGGGCCGTTCTCTCGGCACCAGTCTTATGCCCGGCGCCGGCGATCGATTCCCTGCCCGGCAACCCTAATGGAAGGCATTTCCCATGGCCCTGACCGTCCGCCAACGATCACGGATCAGCCAAATCGTCCAGCTCGCCATCCTCGTCGTCGTCGTCGTGGTGTTGGTGCTCAAGCTGGATTGGGAGGTGATGAGCCGCTCCTTCTTCAACTTCGGCGCCCTCGGCCCGATGTTCCCGGACCTGATCGTGATCGGTCTGAAGAACACGATCTTCTACACCGTCATCTCCTTCGCGCTCGGTCTGAGCCTGGGCCTGCTGCTGGCCCTGATGAAGATGTCCAGCTTCCTCCCCTACCGCTGGCTCGCCACCGCCTACATCGAATTCTTCCGCGGCGTCCCCGCGATCCTGGTGCTCATCGCGTTCGGCTTCGGCATCCCCAGCGCGTTCCCCGGAACCATCTGGCCCCAGCCCGTCGTGGTGATGACGGCCCTCGGCATGGTGGCCTCCGCCTACATAGCCGAGACCCTCCGCGCCGGCCTGCAGGCCGTGCCGAAGGGACAGATGGAGGCCGCGCGTTCGCTGGGCATGCCCGCCTGGCGCGCGATGGTCACGATCATCATCCCGCAGGCGTTCAAGATCGTCCTGCCGCCGCTGACGAACGAGGTCATCCTGTTGACCAAGGACTCGTCCCTGGCGTTCATCCTGGGCGCCACGGCCAGCCAGTACGAACTCACCAAGTTCGGGCGCGACGGCATCACCAGCCTCGGTGCCGGCATCACGCCGCTGATCGTGGCCGGAGCCCTGTACCTCGTCATCACCGTTCCGCTGAGCCTGCTGGCTCGCAAGTTCGAAGCCCGCACCGCGCGGACCAAGCGATAGGCACCGTAGACATGAACGAAACGGCCAACACCGAGTCCATGCCCGATTTCAAGGCCGCCGGCGTCAGCGTCGTGGGCCTGCGCAAGTCCTACGGCTCCAACGAGGTGCTCAAGGGCATCGACCTCGAGGTCGCCCCCGGCGAGGTGGTGTGCCTGATCGGGCCCTCCGGCTCCGGCAAGTCCACCCTCCTGCGCTGCGTGAACCTCCTGGAGCAGCCCAACGGCGGCACCATCCACGTGGCCGGATTCGAGGCCACCGATCCGGACATCGAGCTGGACAAGATGCGCCGCAACGTCGGCATGGTGTTCCAGCAGTTCAACCTGTTCCCGCACCTGACCGTGCTGCAGAACTGCACCGTGGCCCAGACCAAGGTCCTCCGGCGCCCCGTCGCCGATGCGCAGCGGACCGCCCTGAAGCACCTCCAAAACGTCGGCCTCGGCGACTTCTCCGACCGCTACCCGGACCAGCTCTCCGGCGGCCAGCAGCAGCGCGTCGCGATCGCCCGCGCGCTGTCCATGGACCCGCAGCTGATGCTCTTCGACGAGCCCACCTCGGCCCTGGACCCGGAGACGGTCGGCGAGGTGCTCTCGATCATGCGCCAGATGGCCAAGGCCGGCATGACGATGCTGGTGGTCACCCACGAAATGGCGTTCGCCCGGGAGGTCGCGGACCGCGTCGTGTTCATGGACGGCGGCGTCGTCGTCGAGGAGGGCACGGCACGGGAAGTCATCGGCAACCCGCAACAGCCGCGCACCCAGGACTTCCTCAAGCGCGTCCTGGACCCGACGCACATCGACGTCAGGGAGTAGTTCCGCCCGGCGGCGGGGTCTCCTATGAAACGGCGTCCCGCGTCGCAGCCCGGGCCGCGTCGGTCGCCGCCGCGGCCAGCCGTTCGTGGAGGACGCGGATGTCCGAGCGGTCGATCCGCACGTCGATGATCCGGCGCGGCCGCCGCGCCCGCGTCCCATCGCCGCGATCCAGCGCCAGCAGCAGCTCGGAGCGGCTCGACACCCGGACGTAGTCCGTGCCGTAGGCCGCCGCGAGGTTCACGAGTTCCACGTCGTGCGGGGTCCCGAACAGCCGTTCCACGGCGTCGCCGTAGCGCCCCGACTCCGCGACGTGTCCATGCTCGAGCAGCGAGAAGATCGCTCCCCCGGCGTCGTTGAGCACCACGATGTCCAGCTCGGGCTCGGGTTCGCCGCGGCCGATCAGCAGGCCGCCGGCGTCGTGCAGGAACGTGACGTCGCCCAGCAGGACCGTGGTCCGCAGCCCGGTCCCCAGCGCTACCCCCGACGCCGTGGCGAGCGTGCCGTCGATGCCCGCGAGCCCCCGGTTGGCGAACACCCGAGCGCCGGGAACGGCGGCCGGGTCCGCCAGGAGATCGGCGTCCCGCACGGGATTGGACGAACCCAGCACCAGTGCGCCAGCGGCGTGCGCCCAGACCTCCCGCGCCAGTTCCGGACCGGTCAGGGGGCCGTCCCGCAGCACGTCCTCCATGGCCTGCATGGCGGCGGCGGCGGCATCGATCCACAGCTGCAGCCAGCCGTCGGCGCCCCGGCCGGCAAACACCTCGAGATCCGCCGGATCCTCGATGATCCGCTCCTCGCGGCGCCCGGGCTCGAACCAGGACACGGGCTCGGGCACGTACAGCGCGGCCGGGACCTCCGGGTCCGCGAGCAGCCGGGCGACCGGTCGACTGAGCGTGGGCCGCCCGAAGACGACGACGCGTTCCACGAGCGGTCCCAGCACGGGAAGCAACAGCCGGTAGGGTCCGATCGCGTGGGCGCCGAACCGCGCGTTCGAGCTCGGTTCGGCGAGCAGCGGCAGTCCGTGCCGGCGGGCGAAGTCCTCGGCGGCCGGCCCCGCGCCGTGCCCGGCGACCACCACGGTGCGGCGCAGGACGGCACCGTCCACGGGTGCCGTCGGCATGCGGTCCGCCGCCTCGGGTCCCCGGAACGACGACGGCGGGGCGTCGCCGGCGGGTGGGACCACACCGTCGTTCGCGGCGGTCGGCAGCCGGTCGGCGGGACCGGGCACCAGCGGATCGCGGAAGGCGACGTTGAGGTGCACGGGGCCGCGCGAGGTGTCGTGGATGGCGATGCCCGCGGGTAGCGGGAGGTTCACCGAGGCCGCCGAGCCGCGTTCGTCCGGGCTCGCGAATCCGCCCTCGCCCGTCACGTGGGAGGAGATGCCCTCGGCCGCCAGCAGGACGCGGCGCACGTCGTCCGCCGGATCGGCTCCGGCCTCGATCTCGGCGGCGGCAAGCACATGCCCGGCGAAGAGCCCTGGCTGAATGGTGGTCTGGTTGGCGCCGGTTCCGCGCAGCTCGGCCGGACGGTCCGCGGTCACGACGACGAGCGGGACACCTGCGTGGTGGGCCTCCATCACGGCGGGCAGGAGCTCGCCCGCGGCGGTGCCGGACGTGGTCAGGACGGCCACGGGCCGTTCCGTGGCCAGGGACAGGCCGAGCGCCGTGAACGCGGCGTCGCGCTCGTCGATGCGAACATGCAGCGTCAGCCGGCCGGACGCCTCGGCCTCCGCCGCCGCGTAGGCCAGCGGTGCGCTGCGCGAACCGGGACTGACCACCAGGTGCCGCGCACCGGCGTCGTGCAGGGCGTCCAGCACGCGGCGCGCGGTTTCGATCGAGGTGAGTACGGGACCGCCGGCCGGGGCCGGGAAGCTAGCAGTGCTCATGGAATCCATCCTAGGCTCCGCCCGTCCCCGGCCCCGTGCGGTGGGTGCTTAGCGCCCGCCGCGTCCCTTTCCGCGGTTGCCGCTGGTCGAGAACACCTGGACGACCGAGGGCCGCGGCGCGTACGCCTCGCCCTTCTTCTCCCGGCCCCTCGCGGACACGTAGTCCGGGAACAGCGAGGTCGGCTCGGCGAACGTTCCGCCGTCCCCCGGGTGCTGCACGGCCACGAACACCGAGTCCTCGCGGTCGTGGATCACTGGCCCGCAGGTCTCCGCGCCTGCCGGTACGGCAAGGAACTGCTCCACGCGGCCGCGCTCGGCGCCCGTCAGCGTGACCTTGTGCAGCGCGTCGCAGTAGCCGATGGTTCCCGGCTGGCCGTCGGTAGAGATCCAGAGGTTGCCCTTGGAGTCGAACGCGAGGTTGTCCGGGCAGGAGATTGGGGAGACCTTGTCCGCCGGGTAGCCAGCGAAGTAGGTGGACGTGTCGTTCGCGGGGTCGCCGGCAACCAACAGGATGTTCCAGCCGAAGGTCAGCGCCGCGGCGTCGTTACCGGCCTCGGTCAACTCGATCACGTGCCCGGTGCGGTTGCGCGTCCGCGGGTTGGCCTCGTCCGCGCCGGCCTTGCCGTCCGTGCCGCGCCGGGTGTTGTTGGTCAGCGCGATGTAGAGCTTACCCGTGGCCGGATTCGGCTCGACGTCCTCGGGGCGGTCCATCTTCGTTGCGCCCACCTTGTCGCCGGCCAGGCGAGTGTAGACGAGGACTTCCTCAACGGTCATGCCGTCGACCTTCGACTCGCCGTCGACGACGAGCGGCAGCCACTCGCCGGAGCCGTCGAAGGCGCCGTCGGACGGGACCGCTCCCGTGCCGTCGATCTCGGCGGCCGGGGAATCGCCGGAGAACCGCGCGACGTACAGGTCGCCATCCGACAGCAGCGTCATGTTGTGTCGGCGGTTGCCCTCCTGGTACTTGTCCCTGGAGACGAACTTGTAGACGTAGTCGAACCGCTCGTCGTCGCCGGAGTAGGCCACGACGCGGCCGTCCGCAGCGATGCCGACGGTTGCCCCCTCGTGCTTGAAGCGCCCCAGCGCCGTGTGCTTGACCGGCGTGGAGTCTGGGTTCTGCGGGTCGATCTCCACGATCCAGCCGAAGCGGTTGATCTCGTTCTCATACCCGGTGTTGGCGCCGGAGAACCGCGGATCGATCTCCTCCCAGCCGCGCTCGGTCGGGTCCGCGGAAACGCCGTAGCGCGCGTCGGTGGCGGAACCTGTCCCCCGGAAGTACTGGTTGAAGTTCTCCTCGCCGGACAGGACGGTGCCCCACGGGGTGGTGCCGCCGGCGCAGTTGTTCAGGGTTCCCAGGACCACCGTGCCGGTCGGGTCCGCGGCCGTCTTCAACAGGTCGGAGCCCGCGGCGGGTCCGTCGACGGCGAACGGCGTGGTCGCGGTGATGCGCCGGTTGCGCACGGCGCCGCGGACGTACTCCCACTTCTGCCCGGCCCGCTTGCGCTTGACCTCCACCACGGAGAAGCCGTGGGCGGCCAGCGCGATCCGGCGGGCCTCGTTGATGTTCGCGTCGTACCAGGCCTGGTCGAACATGATCTCTTCGTTGGTGTACTCGTGGTTGGCCACCAGCACCCCGGACTTGCCGCCGCCGTCGGCGATGACGTTCAGGTAGTCGTTGTTGTAGCCGAACTGGCCCGTCTGGGCCGCCGCGGACTGGTTGTCGATGTCGAAGTCCGGCGCGCCGGCGAAGAGCGGATCGCCCCAGCGGATGATCGGCGCCCAGTCGTAGCCTTGCGGCACGGTCATGGTGTCGACGGTCCGCTCGACCGGGGCGATGGCGGTGAAGGACAGCTTGCCGCCGCCCTGGCCGTAGCCGCCGAAGTCGGCCCGCGCGCGCGGCGCGGAGGCGATGTCCGTTCCCAGCACGACTGCGGCTGCGGCCACGCCCGACATGCCCAGCAGGGCGCGGCGGGACAGCGCCGAATCGGCGACGTCGCGGAAGTACTGGTTCCCCGAGGTGTTGCACACGTCCTTGGCGCACGCGTTGCCGCACTTGAAGTGGCAGGTGGCGGCGGAACGGTTTCCGCGGGTATGGCCCAGCATGGGCAGGAACTTGCGGGTGGCGGTCATGGTGGTGGTCCTCCAATTGTTCGGGCGTTTCCCGTGGGAACCCTTTCACCCCCAGTCGACGCGCGGTCTGCCACCGGGTGAACGGGGCGCTACGCGGATGTCACCAGAAGTTCACCGCAACGCCGTAGCCTCTCGAGCCACCACGCCCGGCGCTCCGGCGGCGCGGCGTGTCGCCGCAGCAGCTCCGGATCCGCCGCCACCGGACGGAGGTCCAGCGCACCGCCGCGCGCCTCGTAGCGCTCCGTGGACACGTCCTCGGCGAAAAGCGACACGGTGCCGAGGCCGCACGCATACGGAAGGTCAGGCAGGGCCGCGGCCAGCGCTGCGCCGGCCCGCGTTCCGATCGAGGAATCCAGCGCGGAACTGACGACGGCGGGCAGTCCGGCCTCGGCGACGATGTCCAGTGCCCGGCGGATCCCACCGAGTGGCGGCGCCTTCACCACGATGAGGTCCGCCGCGTCGGCTCGGGCCACGGCGAGCGGATCGGACTCCTTGCGGACCGATTCGTCGGCGGCGATCGGGATGCCCCAGCCGCGGCGGATCACCTCGAGCCGCAACCGGCGCAGGCCGTCGATGCCCGCAACGGGCTGCTCCGCGTATTCCAGTCCATAGGGCAGGAGCTCCTCCAGCGCGGCCAGCGCGTCCGTGTGGTTCCACCCCGCGTTGGCGTCGATGCGCAGCGCCGCGTGCGGCAGGAGGCGGCGCACCTCGGCGACCCGTGCGACGTCGTCGGCCAGCGACTGCCCGCGCTCGGCGACCTTGATCTTGACCGTGTGCGCCGCGTCGAAGGCCACGAGCACCTCTCCGACGCCGGACGCCGCGACGGCGGGCACGGTCGCGTTCACGGGCACGCGGTCGCGCACGGGCGGCGGGAAGCCCACCCAACCCGCCTCGACGGCGCACGCCAACCAGGAGGCGGCTTCGGCGTCGTCGTACTCCGTGAAAGGCGAGAACTCCGCCCAGCCCTCCGGACCGTCCAGCAGCAGGATCTCGCGCCGGACCACGCCCCGGAAGCGGACGCGCAGCGGCAGCGAGACGACGTGCGCCCGCGCCAGCAGCTCCCCGACGTCGGGCGTAACGATGCGGTGTTGACCGTGCGCGCTCATGGGGCAACTGTATATACACCGGTGGTCACGCGCCCCAGCGTTTTCCCATGCGGCTGTGGCACGCTGGTGCGAATGAACGACACCAGAGTGCTCACCGCCGTCGGCAGGGGTTCCCACCGGGCGGCACGGAGTCCCGCGCTGTGGATCCTCGGGATGCTCTGCATCGCCGCCGCGTTCGGCGCCGCCTACTGGGCCTTCGTACTCACCGCGACGGGACAACAGGCGGACGACAACGCGTTGCGGGGCGCCATCGGCTACCTGAAGGCGGACGCCGCCCGCCGCCCGGCGCTGGCGTTCCTCGGCGAGCTGCCCGCCGTCTCGGGCGGGATCGGCGTGGTGGTCCTCGCCGCCGCCGCCGTGGTCCGCCGCAACGTGTTCGCCCCGGTCGTGGCGGCGCTGGCCTTCGGCGCGGCCGTGCTCAGTTCCCAGGTCCTGAAACACCTCGTTTTGGACCGCCCCGACAAGAACATCTCCGAGGCGACCGTCAATTCCTTCCCCTCCGGGCACACCACGTTCGCCGCGGCGTCGATGGTGGCCGTGTTCCTGGTCACGACGCCGCGCTGGCGCCCGTTCGTGGCGGCGTGCGGCGGCCTGTACGCGGCTCTCGCCGGCGGCGCGACGTTCGTCCTGGGCTGGCACCGGCCGGCCGACATCCTGGCCGCGTACCTGCTGGCCGTGTTCTGGGGACTGCTGGGCGGCCTGGTCATCCTGCGTGGCCAGCCGGCCTGGAACGTCTGGCGCGGATCCGCCGCGCACTGGGCGTCGGGACGCGTGTGGGTGGTGCTCCTGTGGCTGCCCGGCCTTCTGGGCCTGTCCGGCGCGGGGGCCACCTACTGGTTCGTGGCGCACGCACGCGGGGCGACCGGCACCGAGGGGCTGGGCTGGTTCCTGGTCAGCGGGATCCTCCTGATCTTCGGTTCCGCCTTGTTCCTGTTCGGACTGGCAAGCGTATTCTTCTCGCAGCAGACGCGGCCGGTCCGCCGCCGGGCGCGGGAGTGATATTCGGACCACGCCAACGGAACGGAAAGAGGCGGAACGCATGGACAACCACTCGGAGATCACCGTGCGGCAAAACGACGAACGCGGCCGCTACGAGCTCCTCGAGGCCGACCGGGTGATCGGCAAGGCGCATTGGATCCCGTTCGACGACGGGACGGCGCCGGCGCGGATTTTCTTCCACACGGTGGTAGACGAGGAGTTCGGCGGACGCGGCCTCGCGTCGAAGCTCGCCCGGTTCGCCCTCGACGACACCGTCGCGGCCGGACTGCAGGTGGTTCCCGTGTGCCCCTACATCAAAGCGTATGTGCGGAAGCACCCGGAGCTCCAGGAGCACTCGCTTCCCGTGCGCCCGGAGCACCTCGCCGCCGTCGAACGGGTCGCCGACGAACGGGCCCACAAGCCCGGCGCGTAGCGGCGGCCCCGGCACTCCTGCCCCCGGGCATGGACGAAGATGGGGACATGACTATCCTCAAGTCCGTCCTGTTGTTCGCGCTCGCCGCGACGGCCGAGATCGGCGGCGCATGGCTCATCTGGCAGGCGGTCCGCGAGGACCGTTCGTGGTGGTGGGCCGGATTGGGCGTGATGGCGCTGGGCCTCTACGGCTTCGTGGCGACGCTGCAGCCCGACGCGAACTTCGGACGTATCCTGGCCGCCTACGGGGGCGTCTTCGTGGCCGGTTCGCTGGCCTGGGGCATGGCGTTCGACGGCTTCCGCCCGGACCGCTGGGACCTCGCGGGATCGTTGGTGTGCCTCATCGGGGTCGCGGTCATCATGTTCGCGCCGCGCGGTTCTTCGCCGTCGTAGGTCCGCGCCGCGTCCGTCGGTTCGGACGTCCCTGGGTTCGAACCCAGCGGGTGTCTCGGCGGCCTCACCTACCGCGGCGGCGGCGTCCGCGGAATGAAGTAGCCGAAAACCGCGGATCCGAGGAACGCGAGTGCGGCCACGGCCCAAACTCCGGACGCCAACGACGCGAATCCGGTGACCACCGCCAGCACCACCGGCCCGGTCATGACACCGGCGTCGGACAGAAGCCTCCACAGCCCGAGGAATCGGGGCCGGCCGACCGCCGGGGAGTGGTCGGCCCCGAGCGTCATCACGATGCCCGAGCCGATTCCGTTGCCGAAGCCCAGCAGCATGGCGGCCAGCAGCAGCGTCCACGCCTGGCCGGTGAACGGCAGCACCACCAGCGCGGCGCCCATGATCGCCAGACACGGCACCGCGACCCAGGCACGGCCCCTGCGGTCCATGATCTTGCCGGCCGGGTAGAAGACCAGCATGTCGACGGCGCCGGAAATCCCGTAGACCACGGACGCGGCGGCCGGGTCCAGCCCCAGCTGCTCCGACCACAGCGGAATCACCGCCTGCCGGGTGGACCGAACGGCGGAAATCAGCACGACGCCGATGCCCAGCGTCGCGAGCGTGCGCCAATGGTCGGCGGCGATGGAGCGCATGGTCGGTCTCCGGCGTCGTTGCTTGGACTGTGCGTTCACGTTGGCGCGCGCTACGGCGTCGGCCGCTATTGCTCCGCCTGTTCGGGCACCGCCGGCGGGCACCAGCTCCGGGATGCGGAAACTGACGATCGCCGCGCCCACCATGGCGGCCAGCCCCACCCAGTAGGCGCCCGCCAACCCGAGCCAGACCATCGCGGCCGCGGCCGCGAAGGGCCCGATGAACACCCCGATGCGCATGGTGCCGCCGAGCGTGGACATGGCGCGCGCCCGGTGGCTGATGGGCACGGCCTCCGCCAAATAGCTTTGGCGCGCCAGGTTGAACACCGAGCCGGCCATGCCGATTATCAGGATGCCCGCGCCGAACACCGCCAGGCCCGGCGCGACCAGGGAAAGCGCCATGCCAGTAGTCGCCCACGCCGCGGCCCCGATCATTGCGGAGCGTTCGCCGAAGCGCGAGGTGATCAACGCCGCCGGAACGTTCGTGAGGAGCGAGCCGACGCCGACGAGCGTGATGACCAGGGCCGCCGTGGCGATGCTGGCGCCGTGCCCGCGCGCGCTGAGCGCTATGACGGGGACGACGGCGCCGAGGCCGACGGCGTATAGCAGCGACGGGGCGTAGACCCGAACTCCGATGTCGCGGAGCCGGAACCCGTCGTCGCCCACGGTCAGCGCGACGCGCCCTGAATGCGGCGCCCGGCCGTCTCCTTGATGCGCGTCAGCAGGTGGCGCGACTGAATCGGTCCGTACGGAAGCACCGGGACGGCCTTGGTGTAGTCGTTAACCTGCTCGGCGATTGCTCCCGTGCACGTGAGGATGGCCTGACGCAGCTTGTGGAACTGCATGCGGACGAACTCGAGGTCCACCGGACGCCCGTGCCCGGGCACGATCACCGTGTAGAGCTCGTCGATGGCGATCAGCTTGCCGAGCACCTTCTGCCACTCCAACGGGTACGAGTCCTCGAAGCTCGGCGGCGCTCCCTCCTCGACGATGTCGCCCGCAAAGAGCACGGACCCGGCGGAGACCAACAAGTCGCCGTCCGTGTGGCCCCTACCGAGGTGGAACAGGGTCACCGTGTGGCCGCCCAGGTCGAGGTCCACCGGCTTGTCCCGGACCACGGAATCAGGCACCACGATGCGCGTGTAGGCGCCCTTCCCCTCACCCATTTCGGGTTCCGCGGCCCGAACGAGCATGCGCTGGGACTCGCCGTTGGACGCGATCTCTTCGGCGGTGCGGTGGTGGGCCCAGATCGTCTCGACACCCTGGGCGCGGAAGTAGTCGTTGCCGAAGTAGTGGTCGCCGTGGGCATGGGTATTGACGACGACCAGGGGCAGATCCGTGACGGCGCGAATGGCGTCGTACGTCGGCGCGGCCTCGCGCGGGCCGGCGCCGGGATCGATGACGAGCGCCTTCTCGTCGCCGACGATCAGTCCGGTGTTCATGGTGAATCCGGCGTTGACGAGCACCCACGACTTTTCGCCGATGTATTCCCAGCCGGCGGCCTCGGCCGCCTCCTTGACCTCGGGTGGTGGGATTGCGTTGCTCATGTGGCCCCTTGTTCGCAGATGTCCGGACGGTCGTGCCCACCCATCAAAATACCGGGTGCGGTCGCCGTCCGCACAAACGCCTACCCCGGCGCCGCCTTCTGGGGCCGCGTCGGCGCGTTCCCGCGCGCGGGCTCAGGTGACGCGCACCTCGCCGAAGGGCACCTTGTCGTCGACGAACGCCTGCTCGTAGTGCGTGCCCAGGCCGCGGACGTGCACGCCGTGGTCGCCTTCGGCCACGGATTCCATGAATACGGGTCGCAGTGCATGCGCCGTCGAAGCACCGAGCGTCTCGAGGTACTTTTCGTAGCTCTGAGGAAGGATCTCCATGGGGCAAGGATAGGCCCGCGGCGCCGCGGTGGGGAGTGCGGGGCGGTGACGGCTACCGGAGTCCCGGTCGCCGGGATGCAGGAAGGCCTGGACCGTTGCGCTTGCTACACGGATCATCCCGGTCCTGGCCCGGCTTCGGGCGGTTTGTGGCGGCACGACCGTCCCTACACAGGTGGCGGAAAAACTTCTTCTTCCCATTCGAATCTTTGTTCCCATTTTGTCGGTGGTGGTCGGTAGCGTGGAGTCATGTTCAAGGAACCGCAGTCGAAGCCGGAGCCGGGCCCCCAGCGGGGCGCCGGACCGGGCGCCGGGTCCGGTGCCGAGCGGGGCTCCGTGCGAGGGGCTGAGTCGGACGCCGTGCCGGGTTCGGCGCAAAGTCCGCCGCCCCAGCCGGAGCCCTCGGTTTCGGTGCCACCGGGGCCATCGCCATCGCCTCCGTCGCCCGGCGTGGATTTCCCCGGCGTTGAATCCGCGGGTGCGGGTTCCCCGGCCGACGTCGAGACCGTGGGTGGGCCGGGTGGCTTCGCGGCGGAGCTGGCGGCGGTGGGTGCGGTGGGTGCGGTGGCGGAGTATCTGGCCGGGATGCGGTACGCGGACCTGGTGGCCGAGTCCGCCGCCGATCCCGGCGGTTCCGGCGGCCCTACCGTCCTTTCGCGGGCAGCCGAACGGGGCGGGGGGTCGTATGTTTCGGATGGGACGGTGATCCGTCGGCGGGGGACCGTGGATCGCGGGGATGCGGCGGTGGTGGATCTGATCCGGGGGTTGGAGGTCGTGAAGTCCGCGGTGTGCGCGGCGCAGGCCCGCCTGGCCGCGGGGTTGGATGCCTCGACGCGCTCCGCCCGCGCGGACGCCGGGATCCCGGCGGACAGGCGCGGGGACGGGATCGGGCACCAGATCGGGTTGGCCCGGCGGGAGTCCCCGCACCAGGGCGCCGCGCACCTGGCCCTCGCGAAGGCCCTGGTCTCGGAGATGCCCCACACCCTGGCCGCGTTGGAGACGGGGGCGTTGAGCGAGTGGCGGGCCACGGTGCTGGTGCGCGAGACCGCGTGCCTGTCCGTCCAGGACCGGGCCGCGGCCGACGAACAACTCTGCGCGGACCCGGACCTGCTCGAAGGCGTCGGGGACAAGGCCCTGCGGAACAAGGCCAGGGCCATCGCGGCCGCGGTGGACCCGGCCGCGGTCGTGAAGCGCTCGCGCAAGGCCGAAGGCGAACGCCGCGTCACGTTCCGCCCCGCGCCGGAGACGATGGTCTACGTCACCGCGCTGCTGCCGGTCGCCCAGGGCGTCGCCGTCCGGGCCGCCCTCACGAAGGAGGCGGACCGGCTCCGCGCCACCGGGGATGCCCGCGGGCAGGGCCAGCGGATGGCGGACACCCTCTACGAACGCGCCACCGGCAAGGCCGTCGCCGACGGCATCGACGTCCAGGTCCAGCTCGTCATGACCGACCGGGCCCTGTTCCAGGCCGACGCCGAACCGGCGCACCTGACCGGCTACGGAACCATCCCCGCCCAACATGCCCGCGACCTCATCCGCCTCCACCCCAAGGACACCCCGGACACCCCGGACACCCCGGACACCCCGGACACGGATGATCCTGATGCCGCCGATGCCGTTGGCGCCACCAAAGCCGCGGGAGGCGCCATCCCGGAGGACGGCGAGGCGGTGGCCGGCGACGCGGTCGCCGGAAGCGGATCGGCATGGGAACGCGAACGCGGCCCCGACCCGGCAGCAGCGGCCCGGCCCGGAACGGCGTTCCACCGCCCACCCGACCCCGGGCCGGCCCGCCCACCGGATCCCGGGCAGGGGACGGTCACCTGGTCTCCGGGGAACGACGTCCAACCCGCCCCGCCGCCGCCGGGGTCGCTGGTCTGGCTGCGCCGGCTCTACACCCACCCCACCACCGGGCAGCTGCAGGCGATGGACTCCCGGGCGCGGATCTTCCCCGCCGGGATGCGCCGCATGGTCGCCGCCCGCGACCAGGACTGCTCCAACCCCTGGTGCGACGCCCCCTTCCGCCACCACGACCACATCGTCCCCGCCGCCGCCGGCGGACCCACCACCCTGGAGAACTCCCAGGCGCTCTGCGAAAGATGCAACTACGCCAAGGAAGCCCCCGGCTGGTCAGCGATCCCCGTCCCCGGAGCACGGCACACCGTCCAAATCGCCACGCCCACCGGCCACACCTACACCTCCACCGCACCGGCCCTCCCGGGCACACCGGCCCCGGGACAACCCTCCGGCGAACTCGTCGAATACCGCGGCCAACACCGCAGAACACGACTCCTCCAACACCTCAAACCACGCAAAGCCGCATGAGACGCCTGCCGGATTTACCCCTACAGATCCGCGAGTACCGATCCCGGGTTCTCGATCGCGTCAGCCACGTAGCGAAGGAATCCTCCGGCGGTTCCGCCGTCGCACACCCTGTGGTCGAAGGTCAGGGTCAACTCAGTCACCTTGCGGATTGCCAACTGCCCATCCACTACCCAAGGACGGTCAATGATCCGACCCACCCCGAGAATTGCCGCTTCGGGATAGTTGATGATGGCGGCCGACCCGTCGACCCCGAACACCCCATAGTTATTCAGCGTGAACGTTCCGCTGGTCAGTTCCGCGGGAGTCGCCTTGCCCTCACGCGCGACGCCGGCCAGTCGCTTCAGTTCGGCGTCGAGCTCGCGAGCGCTCAGCCGATCCGCCTGACGGATGCTTGGCACCATCAGGCCGCGGTCGGTTTGCGCCGCAAAGCCCAGATTCACGCCATCGAACGAAACGATTTCCTGGCTACCGTCGGCAGCGGTTTCGACACGCGTATTCAACTCCGGGTACTTGGCGAGCCCCGCAAGGACAAACCGCGCAATGAACGCGAGAAGGCCTGGCGCCCCCGTTGGGTTCGCCTTCTTCAGCGCCCCCCGCATCTCAACCAGCGCGGTGGCATCCACATCGACCCACACCGTGGCCTCGGGAATTTCCGCGCGGGAACGCGTCATGGCCTGTGCGATCGACTTCCGGACACCCTTGACAGGGATACGCGACATTCCAAGGCCCGAGCGGGCATCGAGATCCCCCGACTGCTTCGTCGGCGGAGCGGCATCGGTGGGTGGCGCAGTATCCGTGGCAGTACCGATGGCTGACTCCACATCGTGGCGGAGGACGAGCCCGCGCGGACCCGAACCAGCGATGCGGGCCACATCAATGCCGTGTTCCCGGGCCAACTTGCGCACCAGCGGCGAAACAACCAACGGAGCCGTCATCGTCTGCGCGGCCTCAGTATTCGCGATCGCAGCCGGGGCGGCGACCTTCGGACGACGCGTACGCCCCGTGGCACCGCTCCCGCCGGGGGTCCCGTAACCGATAAGTACATTGCCGGACCCCGACTCCTCCTTGGGCGAAGCCTCCGCGGGAGCCGCCGGCTCGGCGGCCGGCGCAGTGGTCCCGGCGCGTTCCTCCTCGCGGTACGCCTCCCCCGCCCCATCGGAAATGGAAACCAGCGGCTTGCCGACGTCCATGGTGTCCCCCGCGGACCCGAAGAGCTCGCTCACGACCCCCGCGAAAGGGCTCGGAACCTCGACCATCGACTTCGCGGTTTCGACCTCCACGATCGGCTGGTCGACGGCAACGGTCTGCCCGACCTCCACCAGCCACGAGACAATCTCGGCCTCGGTCAGGCCCTCGCCGAGGTCGGGGAGCAGAAAGGTTTTGACGGGCATGGTCAGTTCTCCCACTGCAGGTCGTCGACGGCGTCGAGGATCCGGTCGACGCTCGGAAGGAAAAAGTGCTCGAGCTTGGGGGCGGGGAACGGGACATCGAAGCCCGTGACCCGCAGGACCGGCGCCGCGAGCGAGTGGAAGCAGCGCTCCTGCACCCTGGCCACGATCTCGCTGGCCACCGAGGCGAATCCCGGCGTCTCGGCGATCACTACGGCGCGGCCCGTCTTGCGCACGGACGCGCAGACGGTCTCGTCGTCGAACGGCACGATGCTGCGCACGTCGATGACCTCGAGCGAGCGCCCTTCCTCGGCTGCGGCCGCCGCGGCAGCGAGCGCCGTGGGGACCGACGGCCCATAGGCGATCAGCGTCGCGTCCGTCCCGGTGCGGGCGACGGCGGCGCGGCCCTCGGTGCGTGCGGTGCCGGCGTTGTATTCCTCGCGCAGCGCTGGCAGGTCCAACAGCTCCTTGGACCAGTACAGCTTTTTCGGCTCCATGAACAGCACGGGGTCGTCGGAGTCGATGGCTTCGCGGAGCATGCGGTAGGCGTCCACGACCGTGGCCGGCGCGAACACCTTGAGCCCGGGCGTGTGCGCATAGTAGCTCTCGGACGAGTCGCAGTGGTGCTCGACGCCGCCGATACCGCCGGCGTACGGGACGCGAATGACCATGGGCATCTTGACGGCGCCGCGCGTTCGGTTGTGCATCTTGGCCACGTGCGAAAAGATCTGCTCGAGCGCAGGGTAGGCGAAGGCGTCGAACTGCATTTCGACAACCGGACGCATGCCATTCATGGCCATGCCGATCGCCATGCCGACAATGCCGGACTCGGCCAGCGGAGTGTCGAAGCAGCGCTGCTCGCCGAACCGCTCGGTCAGGCCGTCGGTGATGCGGAAGACGCCACCGAGCGTGCCGATGTCCTCCCCGAAGAGCACGACGCCGGAGTCGGCCTCCAGCGCGTCGGCGAGCGCCGTGTTGAGCGCCTTGCCGAACGTGACGGTCGCCGGACCCTCGGCGGCTTCCGCGCCGCGGGCCGCGGCGCGCGCGGTGGCCGCGCTGACGTTGCCGTTGGCCAGGGAGGATGTGGTGACGTTCGCGCTCACTTGGCGTTCCCCTCTCGGGAGAGCTCATCGGCCAGCCGGGCGGACTGCTCGGTCAGCTGCGGGGTGGGGTTGCTGAAGACATAGCGGAACAGGTCCAGCGGGTCGACTTCGACTTCCTCGTTCAGCCCGTTGCGCAGGGCGGTCGCCACGTCCTCGGCGGCCGCCGCGATGCGCTCCGATTCGGCGTCGTCCAGCAGGCCACGGTCGGCGAGGTAGGCCTGCATGCGGGAGACCGGGTCCTTGGCCATCCAGGCCTGGACCTCCGCGTCCTGCCGGTACCGCGTGGCGTCGTCGGCGTTGGTGTGTGCCTGCATCCGGTAGGTGTGCGCCTCCACCAGGAGGGGCCCCGAACCCGCGCGGGCGAGCCGCACGGCCCGCCTGAGCACGGCCAGGAGCGCGACCAGGTCGTTGCCGTCCACGCGCTCCCCCGCCATGCCATAACCGACGGCCTTATGCGCCAGCGAGGGTGCGACGGACTGGTGTGCCAGCGGAACGGAGATCGCGTATTGGTTGTTCTGGACGAAGAACACCACCGGGAGGTTGAACACGGCCGCGAAGTTCAGGGCCTCGTGGAAATCGCCCTCGCTGGTCGCGCCGTCGCCGCACATGGCCAGCACCACGGTGTCCTCGCCACGGAGCTTCGCTGCGTGCGCGACGCCTACGGCGTGAAGCAACTGTGTGGTCAGCGGGGTGCACTGAATGCCCACCTTGTACTTGGTGGGGTCGTATCCACCGTGCCAGTCGCCACGGAAGAGGGTCATGGTCTCGACGGGGTCCACGCCCTTGGTCATGACGGCCACGGAGTCGCGGTAGGTCGGGAACATCCAGTCGCCCTCGGCCAAGCAGAGCGCGGCCGCCACCTGGCAGGCCTCCTGGCCGTGGCTCGAGGGGTAGACGGCCATCCGGCCCTGGCGGACGAGGGCCGAATTCTGGTCGTTGACCCGGCGTCCGACGACGAGCCGTTCGTAGGCTCGGACAAGCTCCTCGTCCGACGGCACCGGGTATTCGTGCCCCGGCGCGGTTCCCTGATCCTCCGTCGCGCGGAGGCGGCCGGCCTCGTCCACGATTTGGATCTGTCCGCGGGCCGGAAGGAGGTAGTCCTCGACCGAGATGCCGAAGTTTCGGCAGGCCTCGTCGAGGGCGGATCCGTGCGCGTGGCCGGCATGGTGCGCGGCACGCGCCTGGACCGCCTGCGCCGGCGCTTCGCCGACCTGGTCCGGATGGCTCATGGTGCTCCCCTGTTCTCGGTGGCGGCGGGCCTCGGCGATCCGAGTGACCCGAACCACGCCGTTCTGCAATTCTTGCCTCAAGTATGGAGATCGCGCACCATTCGTATCCACCTCCAGGGAGAATCATGGATAATTGGTGATCGAAACCCTTCTGAATTGGACGAATTGACAATGTGAGCAGGGCCACGCCCGTTTTCGTAGACGCCACGATTGGATCCGCAGCCATGGAAGCAACACCCGTCCCGCTCGACGACGTCGACCGTCGCATCCTCGCGGAGCTCACGCGAGACGGCCGCCAGTCCGTGACTGCCATCGCCCATACGGTCCACGTCTCGCGCGCGCACGCCTATTCGCGGATCAACCGACTCCAGACCGAGGGGGTCATCACGCGTTACACGGCCGTGGTCGATCCCGTGCGCGCGGGACTGCGCTCTTCCGCCTACGTGACCCTGAAGCTGCGGCAGCATTCGTGGCGCGAAATGCGGGAGCGCCTCGCCGCGATTCCGGCGGTGCACCACATCGGCTTGGTGGGCGGGAACTTCGACGTCATCCTGCTGGTGCGCGCGAGGGACAACGTGGACCTGCGTCGCGTCGTCTTCGACGAGCTCCAGTCGATGCCGGGCGTGCTGGACACGCAGACGTTCCTGATCTTCGAGGACGTGGACACCCGTTAGGCGCCGCGCCGCTAGCTTCCCGGCGCTGCGGGAGCCGTTGTCTCCGCGAGACGGTCGAGGGTGTGGCCCATCGCCGGCCGCATGTCCATGTGGTGCGGAAACAACCGGCCGAAGACCGCGCGGAACAGCGGCGCCGGCGGGCGGGTGATCTCGTAGGAATGGCGGACCAGCGTCCCCGTGGCCTGCGGCACCAGCTCGTATCTCCAGGTCGTGGAGTCCGCCCTGCTCGGGTCGAACCGCTCGGGCACCGTGCGGAAGGCGAAGCGTCGGCCGGCGTCGGCCTCAACCACCTCGCACACGCGCGACCAGCGCGCCCATCCCGCCCGGTTGCTCCCCCGGAACCGGGCACCCACCACGGGGGACTGCTCCGCGGTGGCGGGCGTTGGGTCCATGCCGGGCCGCCATCGAGAGCCGCTGGGAAGCCACGCCGCGTGACGACATTCGCTGCTCCGCTCGCCCACGGACGCCACATCCGTTATCCGCGCGTAGACCTCCTCCGCGTCGGCGTCGACAAGCCGCTCCACGCTCCCCCGGAGACGCCAGCGTCCCGCCATTTCCACGGCGTCCATGCCTTCGGGGTTAGCGCTCGTTCGCATGGCGCCGACTGTAGCAGCCGCGGGGACCTAGGAGGCAGGGTTCCCGGCACCCCTAAAAGTGGGGGTGCGCTTTTCCCGGAACGCGGCGAATCCCTCTTCGTAGTCGGGGGTCGCGCACAGTTCCGCCTGCGCGGCATTCTCCTGCGCCATGGACTCCCACAGCCCCAGCCGCCGGTCGCGGATGGAGGCCACGAGGCCCTTCGAGGCAACGAACGCCCCGGTCGCTCCCTGTGCCACGCGGGCGACGGTCGAACGGGTCGAATCGAGCAGTTCCCCGGCCGGCATGGCGCGGCTGAAGAGCCCGGAGCGCACGGCTTCGGCGCCGGAGACGAGCTCGGCCGTGTAGATCAGGTCCAGCGTCCGGTGCGCGCCGAGTCGCTCCGTGAACAGCCAGTGCCCGCCCGAGTCGAGTGTCGCGCCGAGGTTCGCGAACGGCGAGCCGATCTTCGCGTTCTCAGCCACGTAGACGACGTCGGTCGCGATCGCCAACCCAAGGCCGACGCCGAGGCACGCGCCCTGGACCGCGGCGAAGGTCGGCGCGGGGAAGGCCGACATCTTGCGCAGCAGCGGTTCCAGCAGGCCGCCGAGGTACCCCTGGACGTCGTCGTCCGCCGGCACGACGCCGGAGATGTCGCGTCCGGCGCAAAAGCCCCGGCCCTCGCCGCGCAGGAGCAGCGACCGCACCTCGCCGCGACCCGCGGCTGCGGCGGCGTCGTCGTACGCCGCGGAGAGCTCCGCGAGCGCGTCGCCGTCCAGCGCGTTCATCTTCTGCGGGGCGTTCAGCACCACCTCGGCAACGCCGTCGGCGATCACCAGATCGATCATGTGGGGGACTCCTGTCCTCTGGGGCTACGCGGCCGTTCCGTGGGTGTTACGCGTCGAAGTCGACGGAGACCTTGTCGCTGGTCGGGTGGGACTGGCAGGTCAACACGTAGCCGTCGGCGACCTCGTCCGGCTCCAGCGCATAGTTTTCGTCCATCTCCACGGTCCCGGTCACGATCTTGGCCCGGCACGTGCCGCAGACGCCTCCGGCGCAGGCGAAAGGGACATCCGGCCGGACGCGCAGCGCCGCGTTGAGGATGCTTTCGCGCGCCGAAACCGGGCTCTTGACCTGGCCCTGCAGCCCGTCGAGTCGGAACTCGATCTCGTAGCCCCCACCGTCCTTGTCGTCGACGACGGGACGGCCGGTGTGCCCCTCCGGGCGCGCCGGCTGGCCGGTGGTGAACAGCTCGAAGCGGACCTTCTCCGGGTCCACGTTCTGCGCCGCAAGGTTGTCGCGGACCAGCTGCACCAACTCGAACGGGCCGCAGAGGAACCACTCGTCGACCTGGTCGGTTCGGATCACGGAGCCCAGCAGCGTGGTCAACTTCTCCGCATCGATCCGACCGGACAGCAACGGCGAGATCCGCTGTTCCCGCGACAGCACGTGGTGCAGCGCGAAGCGGGACGGGTACCGGTCCTTAAGGTCCGCCAGTTCCTCCAGGAACATCACGTCCATGGCCGCCTTGTTCGCGTAGACCAGGTCGAAGCGCACGTTGTCGTTGGCGGCCAGCACGGTGCGGGCGATCGCCAGGACCGGAGTGATCCCGGAGCCGGCGGCGACGGCGACGAACACGTGGTCCTTGTCGGTGTCGATCGATTCCGGCTTGTTCAGGCCGGTCATCTTGTGCTTGGAGATGAAGGCCCCGGACGGGCTCATCACGTCCATGGTGTCCCCGGCCGCCAGGCTCTCGTTCGCCCAGGTGGAGAACAGTCCGCCGAGGTCGCGCTTGATGGCCACCTTGATCTCGCCCGGCCGCGGCTCGGCGCAGATCGAGTAGCTGCGCCGGACCTCGCGGACCTCCCCGTCGTCGTGCCGGAGATCCTTGCGCAGCGCCACGTACTGGCCGGGGAGGTAGTCGTATTCGTCCTGAAGGCCGGACGGCACCGCGAAGGTGACTTCGATGGCGTCGGCGGTGAGGCGGCGGACCCCGGAGACCTCCAGCGTGTGGAAGGCGGCCCGGCGTCGCGCGCCCGCGGTTGTGGTCGTTTCCGTCATGAGAGCACCTTGAAGTAGTCGAAGGGTTCCAGGCAGTCCCTGCACTGGTAGAGGGCCTTGCAGGACGTGGAACCGAAACGGGAGAGTTCGCGCGTGTCCAGGGAGTGGCACCGGGGGCACTTGACCGTCAGCCCGAGCGTCACGGTACCGCGGTGGCCCTTGCCGGTCGGCGGGGCTATCCCGTACTCCTCCAGCTTGGCCTTGCCCGAATCGCTCATCCAGTCCGTGGACCAGGCCGGCGAGAGGACCAGGTCCACGCGGACCCGGCCGTAGCCGGCCGCGCCGAAGGCCGCCTCGAGATCCTGGCGGATGGCGTCCATCGCCGGGCATCCGGAATAGGTGGGCGTAATGGTGACGACGACGCCGTCCTCGCCATCCGCCTCGACCCCGCGCAGGATGCCGAGGTCCGCGATGGTGAGTACCGGAATCTCCGGGTCGGTGACCGACGCGGCGATGCGCAGGAGTTCGGGTGCCGTGGTGGACATGGTGGTTCCTACCAGCTCGCGCCGGGATGCTTGCGCGCGAGGACCTGCATCTCGGCGAGCATGAAGCCCAGGTGTTCCGAGTGTTCGCCCTTGCGGCCGCCGCACATGGCGAACGGCAGTTTCGGGACCTCGAGGCCGGCGGCGTCCAAGGCGTCGGCGAATTCGCGCTCCCAGTCTCCGCGGAGCGAGGACGGGCGGACGCCCGCGTCGCCGAGCTCGTCGTGCAGCGGCTCGTCGGCGAACATCTCGTCGACGTACGGCCACAGCGTGGCCAGCGCGTCGCGCATGCGCCGGGCCGACTCCTCGGTCCCCTGGCCCAGGCGGAGGGTCCACTGGATCGCGTGGTCGCGGTGGTAGTCGACCTCCTTGACGGCCTTCGCGCTGACGGCGGCGATCGTGGCGTCGGATGAATCCAGCAGTCGCGTGTAGAGCAGGTGCTGGTAGATGGACACGATCAGACCGCGCACGATCGTGGCGGCGAAATCGCCATTGGGCTGTTCAACGATGTGGAGGGAGCGGAACTCCTCCTCCTCGCGCCAATAGGCGAGGTCGTCCTCGGTCTGGTCCCATGCCAGGGCGGCATAGCTCAGGAACGAGCGCGCGTGGCCGAGCTGGTCCAACGCGATGTTCCCCAGGGCGATGTCCTCCTCGATCTCCGGTCCGCGCGAGATCCAGTGGGAAAGTCGCTGCGCCAGGATGAGCGCGTCGTCGCCGAGCCGGACGGCGTACCGCGCCACGGCGTCGGACGGCTTGTCGCGCTGGAGCTGGATATCCTCGGGGCGCAGGGCGTTGCCCGGGGTGACGCGGGTGGCCGATGCGGACGAGTCGCCGTAGCTGTCGAGGCTGTGGTCGGTGGCTTCCGATGCGCTCACAGGTGCTTCACGCCTTCGCTCTTCTTGTAGTACGTCGCGTGCCGGTAGTCCTTGCCTTGGGGCGATTCGAAGTACTGGCCCTTCGCGTCGGGGTCGGAGGCGACGATGTTCTCCGAGGCCACGACCCAGAGGGAGACTCCCTCGTTGCGGCGTGTGTAGAGGTCCCGCGCGTTGCGCACCGCCATCTCGGCATCCGGAGCGTGCAACGAGCCCGCGTGAACGTGGGACAGGCCGCGCGAGGAACGGACGAAGACCTCCCAGAGAGGCCAACTGTTTGATTCAGTCATGCTATGCGACCCTTTCCCGAGTCTTCTTGGCGTAGGCCGCGGCGGCCTCGCGAACCCATGCGCCCTCGCGGTGCGCCTCGCGGCGGTGCTCGAGGCGCTGGGCGTTGCACGGCCCGTTGCCGGCGATGACCGCGGAGAATTCCTCCCAGTCCAGGTCCATGTGGAGCCACTTGCCGGATTCGGCGTCGAAGCGCAGCTCCGGGTCCGGCAACGTGAGCCCCAGGACCTTGACCTGCTCGGCGATCATGCCCACGAAACGCTGGCGCAGCTCGTCGTTCGAGAAGCGCTTGATGTTCCAGAGCATGGACTGCGAGGAGTTCGGCGAATCGCTGTCCGGGGGCCCGAACATCATCAGCGAGGGGGCGTAGAAGCGGTTGACCGCGTCCTGCGCCATCTTCTTCTGCGCCTCGGTGCCGTGGGCGAGCTCCAGGAGGATCTCGAAGCCCTGCCGCTGGTGGAAGGACTCCTCCTTGCAGACGCGCACCATCGCACGGCCGTACGGACCGTAGGAGGCTCGGCACAGCGGAACCTGGTTGGCGATGGCGGCACCGTCGACGAGCCACCCGATGGCCCCCATGTCCGCCCAGGAGCGCGCCGGGTAGTTGAAGATCGAGGAGTACTTGGCCTTGCCGGAGAGCAACTGCTCGTTCAACGTGTCCCGCGGGGTTCCGAGGGTCTCCGCGGCTGAGTAGAGGTAGAGGCCGTGGCCGGCCTCGTCCTGCACCTTGGCCATGAGGATGGCCTTGCGCTTGAGCGACGGCGCCCTGGTGATCCAGTTGGCCTCGGGCTGCATTCCGATGATCTCGGAGTGCGCGTGCTGGGAAATCTGGCGCGTCAGCGTCTTGCGGTATCCCTCCGGCATCCAGTCCCGCGGCTCGATGCGCGAGTCCTGCGCGATGATGGCGTCGAAGTGCGCCTGGCCTTCCTGCTCCCCCGGATTCGGGACGGCGGAAAGGTGCCCGCCGGCGTCGTTCTGTGCACCCATCGTGCTCACCTCGCTGTGGCTTGTTTGAATTACCGACCGTTCGTTCAGAATATGTGGTCGGCGGCCACGCGTCAACACCGGCGCTGAGCGGGACGGTGACCCGCCGCGCCGCCTGCGATACGCTCCACCGCATGGAACTGTTCGAGAACGAAGCCCTCGAAACCTGGCTCGCCGACAACGGCGACATCCTCTGGACGTACATCATGCTTCCGGTCATCATCGCCGTTGGCCTGTATTTCTCCGTCCGAACCGGCCTGGTCCAGTTGCGGATGATCCCGGCCATGCTCAAGTCGCTGACCGACAAGGCACTGGTCGACGAGCAGGGCCACAAGAAATCCATCTCCGCCTTCCAGGCCTTCACGGTCTCGGCGGCGTCCCGCGTCGGCGTCGGCAACGTGGCCGGAGTGGCCACCGCCATCGCCGTCGGTGGCCCCGGCGCCATCTTCTGGATGTGGGCCATGGCCTTCATAGGCGGCGCATCCAGCTTCATCGAGTCCACGCTCGGCCAGCTCTACAAGGTCCGCACCAAGGACGGCTATCGGGGCGGCCCGGCCTACTACATGCAACGCGGCCTCAAGGCCCGCTGGATGGGCATCATCTTCGCGGTGATCCTGGTGATCTGCTTCCCGTTCGCGTTCAGTTCCCTGCAGGCCAACACCATCGCCCAGTCGGTCGCCGGTGCGCTCGGCCAGGACGGGGCGAACGCATCGACGGCGATCGTGGTCGGCGTCGCGCTCGCCGTGCTCACCGCGCTCGTCGTGTTCGGCGGCATCCGCCGCATCGCGCTCGTCACCGAGTCCCTCGTACCGTCCATGGCCGTGCTCTACGTCCTGCTCGGCCTCGTGATCGTCGCGCTCAACATCAGCGAGTTCCCCCGCGTGTTCGCACTCATCTTCAGCGAGGCGTTCAACTTCCAGTCCGCCATCGGCGGCGGCATCGGCACCGTCATCCTCACCGGCATCAAGCGCGGCATGTTCTCCAACGAGGCCGGACTGGGCTCCTCCCCCAACGCAGGCGCCACGGCCTCGGTCACCCACCCGGTGAAGCAGGGACTGGTGCAGACGCTCGGCGTCTACTTCGACACCTTCATCATCTGCACCGTCACGGCCTTCATCATCCTGGTGTCCGTGCCCGACCCGGTCGGCGAATCCCGCGGCATCGCCCTGACGCAGACGGCGATCACGTCCTCACTCGGCAACTGGGCCTCGATCCTCCTGGCGGTCATCATCTTCCTCCTGGCTTTCAGCTCCATCATCGGCAACTACTACTACGGCGAATCCAACGTCGGTTTCATCACGGACAACCCCACGGCCATGGGCGTCTACCGCTCCCTGGCCACGGCCGCCGTCTTCGTCGGATCACTCGCCACCGTCAACGCCATCTGGAACTTCGCGGACTCGATCATGGGCCTGATGGCCCTCGTCAACCTCATCGCCATCGCGCTGCTGGCCAAGCCGGCCATCCTGCTGCTCAAGCACTACATGGAGCAGTACAAGCGGGGAGAAGACCCCGTGTTCGTGGCCTCGGACCTGCCCCAACTCAAGGGCATCGAATGCTGGGAACGCGAAGACGTCACCACGCATGCCCAACCGATGGTCGCCAAACGCAAGCGGCCGTAAACGTTCGGTCCGCGTTCACGCCCACGCCATACCCGCGTCGACGGGCCGGGGTCCACTGGTGGCATGAACTCCGACTACGGAAACCCGCCCCGCCGCACACTCCTCGCGGGAGCGGCGGGCGCGTCCGCCCTCGCGGCCTCCACGCTAACGGCCGCCGCTTCGCCCGCCGCGGCGACGACGGTGCGACGCCCCGCCGTCGTACCGTTGGGGGTCCGACGCCTGACACTGCCCTCGGGCATCTCGATGGGTGACGTCACCCCGAATTCCGCCGTGCTCTGGTCCCGCGCGTCCGGCCCCGGCCGCCTCCACGCAGTCCTTCGCCCGCTCGGGGTTGACGGTGAGGTCCTGCGCGGCCGGAACGCGCGCACCCTCAGGGTCGCGGGCGGGTGGGCCACGGAGACCAGCGACTTCACGGCCAAGATCGCGGCGCGGGGACTTCCATCAGGAAGCCACTTCGACGTCGCGCTGATGTTCGAGGGCGAAGACGGCCGCATCGGTGAGGCCGGACGCGGTGTCCTGGCCACGGCGCCGGGCCGGGCGGCACGGGGCAACCGGGACGACGCCGGTGCGCAGAGCTTCGTATGGACGGCCGACACCGCGGGCCAGGGCTACGGAATCAACGAGGAGATCGGCGGCATGCGCGGCTACGCGGCCATGCACGCCACGCGGCCCGACTTCTTCATCCACTCCGGGGACACCGTTTACGCCGACGGCCCGATCTCCGCCACGCAGGTGGAGCCGGACGGGCAGATCTGGCGCAACGTGGTCACCGAGGAGGTGTCCAAAGTCGCGGAGACGCTCAACGAGTACCGCGGACGCCACCGCTACAACATGATGGACGCCAACCTGCGCGCGATGTATGCGGAGGTGCCCGTCATCGGCCAATGGGACGACCACGAAACGGTCAACAACTGGTACCCCGGGGAAACACTCGAAGATACGCGCTACACGGTGCGCGACGTCGACACTCTGGCGCGGCGCGGACGGCAGGCGTGGCAGGAATACATGCCGATCGCGGACTCCCGCGCCAACGGGCCGGGCACCGGGTTCGAGCCCGCGCGCATCTACCGCAGCATCGACCGTGGGCCGCACCTCGAGGTCTTCGCGCTGGACATGCGCAGCCACAAAGGCGCAAATACGGACGGCATGGAGACGAAGGAGACCCCGCTGCTCGGCGAGGAACAACTTCGGTGGCTGGTCCGCGGCCTCCGCGCATCCAAAGCGACGTGGAAGGTCATCGGCAACGACCTCCCCCTGGGGCTAATCGTCCCCGATGGCAAGGCACAGGAATCCATCTCCAACGCCGACGACGGCGCTCCGCTGGGCCGCGAACTCGAACTCGCGCGCCTGCTGAAGGCGATCAAGGACCACGACATCAAGAACGTCCTTTTCGTGACCGGCGACGTCCACTACTGCGCCGCGCACCACTATTCTCCGGACCGCGCGGCGTTCACGGACTTCAAGCCGTTCTGGGAATTCGTGGCCGGCCCCATCAACGCAGGGTCGTTCGGTCCCAACAAGCTGGACGCAACGTTCGGGCCACGGGTGGACTTCCAGCAGGCCGGCCCCCCGATGGGTTCCCCCCGCTCCGGCGACCACCAGTACTTCGGCCATGTGGCCGTCATGGGCGACGGTTCCGAGTTCACCGTCCGCCTGATCAATGCCAACGGTGCCGTGCAGTACACCCGGACGCTGGCCCCGGAACGCTGACCGGGGCGGCGCACGCCGACGGCGAACACGGCGCCGGCTGGCTGGGAACGCAGATGCGATGCGGGTTGAATGGTGCCCATGAGCGAAACGACCGCACAGCACCAGACGCCCCAGGACACGGCAACGGACGGCACCCGGCCGCCGGTCGCCAAGAAGGTTCCCGTGCGGCGCAGCCACCACGGCGACACCTTCGTCGACGACTACGAGTGGCTGCGCGAGAAGGAAAGCCCCGAGGTCGTCGGGCACCTGAAGTCCGAACACGCCTACATGGAGGCCGCCACGGCCCACCAGCAGCCGCTGCGGGACGCGATCTTTGCCGAGATCAAGGAGCGCACGGAGGAAACGGACCTCTCGGTTCCCGCGCGCAAGCGCGGCTGGTGGTACTTCACCCGCACCGAGGAGGGCAAGCAGTACGCCACCCACTGCCGCGTCGCGGCCACGGACACCGGCGACGCCACGGCCGACTGGACGCCGCCCGTCGTCGAGCCGGGCGTGCCGTTCGACGGCGAGGAGGTCATCCTCGACTCCAACGCCGAGGCGGAGGGCAAGCCGTTCTTCTCGCTCGGCGGCATGGCCGTCACCGAGAACGGCGCACTGCTGGCCTACACGCAGGACAACGCCGGCGACGAGCGCTTCACCCTGCGGATCAAGGACCTTTCCACGGGCGACCTCCTACCGGACACCATCCAGGACGTCTTCTACGGCCTGGCCTTCTCCCCCGACGGAAACCGAATCTTCTACACCGTCGTCGACGACTCCTGGCGCCCGCACCAGATCAAGGTGCACGTCCTCGGCACGGCCCCGGAGGCCGACGTCGTATTGTTCCAGGAGGACGACCCGGGCATGTGGCTCGGATTCGACCTGGCGCCGGACCGGCGCGAACTGCTGATCGGCATCGGCAACTCTGAGTACAGCGAGACGCACACCTTGGACCTGGTGGACCCCGCCGCGGCACCGCGGCTGCTGCTCTCGCGCAACGAGCGGATCCTCCACGGCATGGACCCGGTGGTCCTGGACGGCACCGCCGAACGCTCCTACCTCGTGACGCACAACCACGGGGCGGTGAACAACATGGTGTCGCTGGTCCACGGGGCGGAGTTCGCCAAACCCCTCACCGACCAGCACTGGGCAACCGTGCTGGAGCACCGCGACGACGTGAAGGTGGAGGGAACCGCCGTCACGTCGACACATGTGGTGGTTTCCGTCCGCAAGGACACCACGGAGCGGATCCAGGTCATGCCGCTTGCCGGCATCGGCACGCGGGACCAGGCGGCTCCCGCGGAGCCGGCCTTCGACGAGGAGCTGTACACCTGCTCGCTGGCCAACGCCGAGTTCGATTCGCCGCTGATCCGGCTGGGCTACACCAGCTACACGGTTCCGCCGCGGGTCTACGACTACACGCTGGCCGACGGCGGACTCGCGTTGCGCAAGGAAACGCCCGTCAAGGGTGGCTACGACCCCGCCGACTACGTGGCCGAGCGGGATTGGGCCACGGCCCCGGACGGTGCCCGCATCCCGGTGAGCATAGTGCGCCGCCGCGACATCCGGCCGGACGGGACCAACCCGGCACTGGTCTACGGCTACGGAAGCTACGAGGTCAGCATGGACCCCGGCTTCTCCATCGGGCGGCTGAGCCTGCTGGACCGCGGCGTGGTGTTCGTCGTCGCGCACGTGCGCGGCGGCGGCGAGCTGGGGCGCCAGTGGTACGACGACGGCAAGAAGCTCGCGAAGAAGCACACCTTCAGCGATTTCATCACCGTGACCGAACACGTGGCGGCCACCGGGTGGGCGAATCCGCGGCGGATCGCCGCGATGGGCGGCTCTGCCGGCGGCCTGCTGATGGGCGCCGTCGCCAACCTGGCCCCGCAGCTGTACCGCGCCATCGTCGCGCAGGTTCCGTTCGTGGACGCGCTCACCACGATCCTGGATCCCGAGTTGCCGCTGTCCGCCCTCGAGTGGGAGGAGTGGGGAAACCCGATCACCGACCCCGAGGTCTACGAGTACATGCGGTCCTACAGCCCGTACGAAAACATCATGGATATCCCGTACCCGCGGATCGCCGCCGTCACCAGTTTCAACGACACGCGCGTGCTGTACGTGGAGCCCGCGAAGTGGGTGCAGAAGCTCCGGGAGCACACCACCGGGTCCGAGCCGATCGTCATGAAGATCGAGATGGACGGCGGCCACGGCGGCGCGTCCGGGCGGTACGAGGGGTGGAAGGATCGCGCATGGGACTATGCCTTCGCGCTCGATTCCCTCGGCGCGACGGAGCGGCTGGAGCGCTGACCGTCCCCCATTCCGTGTGGAATTGAAAAACTTTCTCGGTTTCTTCCCAATCCAATCCTGCCGTGCGCTCCGAATGAGATGCGTATCACAGTAATGATCGTGGAACTCTCTTGCCGTCTCTGGCGGCGCACCAAAGGAGGAAAGATTTCAATGAGGAAACTACAACTACTCGCAGTTCCGGCGTTGGCACTGGGCATGGTTGCCGCCTCGGCAGCCGGCGCGTCGGCCAGCACCGAGACCGAAACCTACCAGGCCGAGCTGAAGGAACTGAACGGAAGCGGCGGGTCCGGTTCCAGCATGATCAGCATCACCGGAGACCAGGCCACCGTGACCCAGAAGGTCACCGGCCTCGCCGAGACCTTCGACGGGAACCCCTACCCCCACGTCCAGCACATCCACATCACCACCGACACCCAAGGGACCTGTCCCACCCCGGACGCGGACGAGAACGGCGACGGGGTCGTCAGCACCACCGAGGGCGTGCCGTCCTACGGCATGATCGGGACCACGCTCTCAACCAGCGGGGACACCAGCGACAAGACCGCATTGGACCTGACGCTGGCCGGCATGGGTGGCAGCTTCACCTATGAGCGCACCTTCACGATGAACCCCAAGACCATCGAGGCGATCCAGGCCGGCAACGGCACGGTGATCGTGCACGGTTTGGATCCGGCAACGCTCAGCGACGAAGCGGCGGAAGCGGAATCGGACCTGGACCCGGCACTGCCGCTGGCGGCAACATCGCCGGCCCTGTGCGGGACGCTGGCCGTCTCGCAGATGGACATGCCCATCGGCAACCCGGAAACCGGTGGCGGCAACACCGCCGGCATGGACACCGAGAAGATCGCCCTCGGCGGGGGCCTGATGCTGGCCGCCGCCGGAGCCGGCCTCTACCTGGTCCGCCGCCGCCAAGCGGACCAGAACTAAGCAAGCAGACATCGGACACCCGTAAGGACTGATACAGATGAAACATGCCAAGAAGCCAGCAGGTCTCGGCACGCGATCCGCCGTGGTCGCCAGCCTCTTGGCAGGACTCGTCGGAACGGTGCTCGTGGGAATGGGGGTGAGGGGGGAGGACGCTCCCCCCTCACCCCCGTCGTCCGAGGCAGTCGCCGACGCGAAGCCTTCGACGCCGCCGAACCCGGACGCCGCTTCCGCACCTCAGGCGTCGCCCGAAGCGCCCACCCCGAGCCCGACTATCGAGGATCCGACCACCGCGGATGCCGAACCGGCCCAGCGGGCGCTGCTCATGGAGGCATCCCAGCCGACCAGGCTCCAGATCCCCGCCATAGGCGTGGACACGAATCTCATGAACGTGGGCCTTCAGGACGATGGCACCATCGGCGTGCCGCCGCTGCTCGCCGATTCGCCCGCCGGCTGGTACGACCGGGGGCCAACCCCCGGCGAGCAGGGACCGGCGGTGATCCTGGGGCACGTCACGGCGCTGAACCAGGCAGGGCCGGCCATCTTCTTCAAGCTCGGCGCCTTGCGTCAGGGCGATGAAATCTCCGTGACCCGGGCGGACAACACGGTGGCCGTATTCACCGTGAACCGACTGGTGCAAACGCCGAAACCCGAATTTTCGAGCATGGAAACCTACGGAAACACCGAAGACGCGCAGTTAAGACTAATAACGTGCGGGGGCGAATTCGACAACCGGACCGGACGCCACGCCGACAACATCGTCGTCTACGCCGAACTGACGTCGTCGCACAGCGCCTAGGGGAGCTCCCCGGAATCCGCACGACACATTCGGCACCTAAGCCCCTCCCCCCAGCCCAGAGCCTTGACTTGTGACCCTTTTAAAGATTACCTAATGAACATTCGGTAACTAACGAAGAGGGCACCACATGACCGACGTAGACGTCGAATCCCGCGGCTCCGCCGCCCTCCCCGAGGGCGCACGGCCGAGCCACGCCATCCTCGAAAACGACCACGCCGCGCGGTGGATGGGCATCGAGGTGCGCCGCGTCGCGGACGGACACGCGACCATCTCGATGACGTTGCGCCAGGAGATGCTCAACGGCTTCGGGATCGCGCACGGCGGAATGGTCTTCGCACTCGCCGACACGGCGTTCGCCATGGCCTGCAACCCCGCCGAAGGCTCCGAGGACACGATCACCGTGGCCTCCGGCGTCGACATCAACTTCCTGAAGGCCGGCATCCCCGGCCGCACGCTCACCGCCGTCGCCGACCGCCGCGGCCAAGCCGGCCGCAGCGGACTCTACGACATCGTGGTGCGGCAGTCGGTGCCCGACGGCGAGGACGAGGTCATCGCCGAATTCCGCGGCCGCTCCCGGACCATCCCCAAGCGCTGACACGCGCCGCTCCCCCGCACACCACGCACGAGAAAAGGCCAATGATGACCGAGACGCTTGCCACCCCGGAACTCGCTAACCCGCTGGACCCGGAAGAGACCATGAGCCGGGACGAGATCGAGTCGATCCAACTCGTCCGGCTGAAGGAGACGCTCGCGTACGCCTACGACCGCGTGCCCCTCTACAAGGAGAAGTACGACGCTGCCGGCGTCCACCCGAGCGACCTCAAGGAACTCGCCGACCTCGCCAAGTTCCCCTTCACCGAGAAGGAGGACCTGCGCAAGACGTACCCGTTCGGCATGTTCGCGGTCCCGCAACGGGAAGTCGCCCGCATCCACGCCTCCTCCGGCACGACCGGCCGCGCCACCGTCGTCGGCTACACCCAGTCGGACCTCGACGACTGGGCAAAGCTCGGCGCCCGCTGCCTGCGCCTGTCCGGCGTCAAGCCCGGCTGGAAGGTCCACAACGCCTACGGCTACGGGCTCTTCACCGGCGGCCTCGGCGCGCACGCAGCGGCGGAGCGCCTCGGCACCACCGTCATCCCCATGTCCGGCGGCCAGACCGAAAAGCAGATCACGCTCATCCAGGACTTCCAGCCGGACGCGATCCTCTGCACCCCGACCTACCTGCTCACCATCGGCGACGCCATGCAGAAGGCCGGCATCGACCCGCGGTCCACGTCGCTGAAGGTCGCGGTCCTCGGTGCGGAGCCGTGGACCCAGGAGATGCGCCACGAGCTCGAGGTGATGTTCGACGTCGACGCATGCGACATCTACGGGCTGTCGGAGGTCATGGGCCCCGGAGTCGCGGGCGAGTCCAATCAGACCAAGGACGGCAGCCACATCTGGGAAGACCACTTCCGCCCCGAGATCATCGACGCGTTCGACCCCACCAAGGTGCTGGCCGACGGCGAGCACGGCGAGCTGGTCTTCACCTCGCTGACCAAGCAGGCACTGCCGATCATCCGATACCGCACGCACGACCTCACCCGGCTCCTGCCCGGCACCGCCCGACCGGGGCACCGCCGCATGGGCCGCATCACCGGCCGCAGCGACGACATGATCATCCTGCGCGGGGTGAACCTCTTCCCGTCGCAGATCGAGGAGCTTGCGCTGAAGGTGTCGGGACTGTCGCCGCACTTCCAGCTGGAGATCACCCGACCGAACCGCATGGACGAACTCGCGGTGAAGATCGAACGCCGCGAGGATTGCGCGCCCGAACGGGTCCGGGACGCCGCCGCCGAACTGCAGAAGGCGATCAAGATCAACGTCGGATCCAGCTGCCGGATCGACATCGTCGATCCCGGAACCCTGGCCCGCTCCTCCGGCAAGCTGCGGCGCATCTACGACCTGCGCGACAAGTAGACACCGGAACGTGAAAGTATCGTGCCCATGTCCAACACCGTAAGCAAGACCGCCGGCGCCAAGCGCGGACGCCCCGGCTACGACCAGGGCTCCGTGCTGGAGATCGCCGTACAGGTCTTCAACAGGCATGGGTTCGACGCGACCTCGATGGGCACACTGGCCGACAACCTCGGCATCAGCAAGTCCGCGATCTACCACCACGTGCCGTCCAAGGGCGACCTCCTCCGGTTGGCGCTGGACCAGGCTCTCGTCCCGCTGGAGGCCATCGGCGAGGACAATCGGGCGCTGAACGGCACGTCCCGGGAGCGGCTGGAATTCATTCTGCGGTCGACGATCCGGGTGCTGATCGAGCGCCAGCAATTCGTGACCCTGCTCCTGCGACTGCGCGGGAACACCGAGGTCGAGCGCGACGCGCTGGAACGCCGGCGCGCCGTCGACCGCCGGGTGACCGACGTCGTCGTGCAGGCCCAGGTGGAGGGCACGCTGCGGGCGGACATCGACCCGCGGACCACCACCCGGCTGCTGTTCGGCACCATCAACTCGATGGTGGAGTGGTACCGGCCGGACGGCCCCGTGACCGCTGCGCAGGTGGAGGACAACGCCATTGCGATGATGCTCGACGGGCTGCTCAGCCGCCGCGACTGAGGCCCGCCGGGTCCGGGGCGATACCATCGAAGGCGTGCCCAGCGGGGCACGGACCCTCCGCCGCGGGCGGACCACACCACGTTTTCGATAGGCATATCCCCCTTGGACCACCTCTTTTTCGACCTCTTCGGGCAGGCGCCCGGCGGTTCCAGCGCAACCATCGTCGCCCTCAGCGCGCTCGGCTCGCTCCTGACCGGCGTCGCACTGCTGCTGCTGGCCCGGCGCAGCGACCTGGGCTGGTGGGTACAGATCCTCGCCGTGTTCGCGGGCCCCCTCGCGACCGCCTTGCTGTTCGACGCCACGGGCCTGCTCGCCTCTTTGCCCGCGATGGGGATCGCGGCGTACGGCTTGTGGCGCTTCAGCAAGTACCCGATGGCAGGCCGGTTCCGGCGCGCGGTTCAGGTGCGCGGATTCGCTCCCGCCCAGATGCTGTGGGGCGCGGCGATCGTGGCTGTCTTTACGGTCCTCGGGCTCGGCCCGATGCTGACCAGCGGCTTCGCACTGTCCGGCGGGACGGCGTCGATCTGGTTGAGCATGGTCTTCGGCGCGGTGGTCACCGCGGGCCTCGTCGGTCTTGCCAACGGCGTGCGTTGGGCGTGGCTCGCCATCGCCGCCGCCTCGGTGGCCTACGTCGTCCTCTTCTTCGGCAGCCAACCGGCCCTGGCGACTCTCGCCGGACTGGTCTTCCAATTCGGAGCGTCCGCGTACGGCTGGCGGGTCTGGCGCCAGATGCCGGCCGAGGCGACCGCCGGGCCCGTCGAGGCGTATCCGCCGAGCCCCTACTCCACCTAGACCAACCGTTCGGAACGCCTCTTTTCCGCCGCGTCAACCGAATGTGACTCCCGTCGCGTTCGTGACCGGCGCGCGTCATGGCGACTGCACGGTAACGGCGCGGGGGTTGTACTTTGGGTCAACCACGACCTTTTCGACGCCGGACCTGCCGGCGTGCGGAAGCGCGTGGACAGTGACATTTGATTTCAAAGGCGAAAGAGGGTCACCCAGTGACGCAAACGGCTACTACAACGGCAGCCCCCGCATCGGCAGCGACAATGAAGTCCGCCGGCCACGTCATCGTCGACACCCTGGCGGCGCACGGCGTCGAGCGCACCTACGTGGTGCCGGGCGAGAGCTACCTGGACGTGTTGGACGGACTCCACGCGGCGGAGATCGACACCGTCATCTGCCGCCACGAGGGCGGCGCGGCATACATGGCCGAGGCCGACGGCAAGATGTTCCAGCGCCCCGGCATCGCCATGGTGACCCGCGGGCCCGGCGCCGCGAACGCCCACGTGGGCCTGCACACCGCGTGGCAGGACTCCACCCCGATGGTCCTGTTCGTCGGCCTGATCCCGTTCGCGCACCGCGAGCGCGAGGCCTTCCAGGAGTTCGACATCAAGGCCTGGTTCGACACCGGCGCCAAGCGCGTGATGGTGCTCGACCACGCCGAGCGCGCATCCGAGATCGTCGCCGAGGCCATGTTTGCGGCCATGAGCGGCCGCCCAGGCCCCGTCGTCGTCGGCCTGCCCGAGGACATCATCCGCGAGGAGATCGACGCGACCCTGCACCCGCGCATTCCCGTCGCCTCCGGCGGCATGACCGTCACGGACTGGAAGTCGCTGCAGTCCGCGCTCAAGGAGTCCGAGAAGCCGCTCTTCGTCCTCGGCGGAAACGACTGGACCCAAGAGGGCGCGACGGCCCTGACAGGCTGGCTCGAGGAACACGACATCGCCGCGGCCGTCGAATGGCGCTGCGAGGGAACGATCCCGTTCAGCTCCCCGTCCTACGTGGGGCCGATCGGTTACGGCCGCCCCAAGCCGACCTACGACCTCCTGGAGGAGACCGACCTGCTGGTCTTCGTGGGCACCGTCCCCGGCGACGTGATCACCGACGGCTTCCTGGTCCGCCAGGACTGGAGCAAGAAGAACTTCCTGGTCACCATCGACCCGTCGCTGCGCGGCCGCTCCGGCGCCGTCTCACACCAGATCGTCGCAAAGCCCGACGTGTTCGTCCGCGACCTGGTGAAGATGGATCTGCCGACCCGTCCGGAATGGAAGTCCTTCACCGAGCGCATGCGCAAGGAACAGGTCGCTTTCTCCGCGCCGCAGCCGGCCGGCGAGCCCGACCGCCCGGCGAAGATGGACACCATGATGGCCGCCCTGGTGGCAAGCCTGCCGGAGGACTCCATGGTCACCCTCGGCGCCGGCGAACACACCAACTGGGCGCACCGCTACTTCCCCACTGAACGCTACGCCTCCATGATCAGCGCGCGAAACGGATCCATGGGCTACTCGGTCCCCTCGGCCATCGCCGCGTCGCTGGCCTACCCCGGCCGCCGTGTGGTCACCATCGCCGGCGACGGCGAGTTCCTGATGAACGGCCAGGAGCTGGCGACCGCCGCCCAGTACGGCGCAACCCCGCTGGTCATCGTCATGGACAACCAAGAGTACGGCACCATCCGCACCCACCAGGAGCGGCACTACCCGGAGCGCATCTCCGGCACGCAGCTGAAGAACCCGGACTTCGCCCTCATGGCGCAGGCGTTCGGTGGATTCGGCGTGCGGGTCGAGCGCGACGGCGACATCGCGGGAGCCCTGGCGGATGCGCTGCGGGCCATTGACGAGAACGGCACGTTCGCGCTCATCCACCTGATCGTGGAGCAGCGGGTCAGGGCCTACTAGCCTCCCTGCGCCCGCTGCCACCGGTCAGCCGGCGCCACATCCGGCACGCGGGCACCCCGCGCGACACGGAAAGGGCCCGGAACCCGCCTGATTGAGGCGGGTTCCGGGGCCTTTTCCGTGCCAACTGAGCTCAGAGGCCGCGCACCGGACGGGGGCGTCTGGGGCGGCGGCCAATGTGGCGCCTGCTCATCGGGCTGCGGCCAATGTGGCGCCGGCTAGCCCCTGGAAGCCCAGTCGCGGTAGATGGTGTCTTCCTTCTCCACCAGGGTCAGCACGTCGTAGGTGGCCACGATCTCGCCGTTCTGGTTGTGGATCACGGCGTCCCAGCAGACCTCTCCGTACTCGTCGGTGACGCGCGGGGTGATCTTCTTGGCGGTCAGCGTGATGCGCACGGAGTCTCCGGCGGGAACCGGGGTCAGGAAACGCAGGTTTTCCAGCCCGTAGTTGGCCAGCACCGGTCCCGGCGCGGGCTCCACGAACAGTCCGGCGCCCCAGGACACCAGCAGGTACCCGTGGGCCACCGTGCCGGGGAAGAACGGGTTGGCCTCGGCCGCGGCGGGGTCGACGTGCGCGTAGAACGTGTCGCCCGTGGTGTTGGCGAACGCGGTGAGGTCCTCCTGCGCCACCTGCCGCAGACCGGAGGCGAAGGCGTCCCCGATGCGGAGTTCGGCGAGCGACTTCCGGAACGGGTGCGTTGCGCCCTCGACCCCGCCGAACTCGGTCGCTCCCGCGATGTTTCGGGCGGCGCCGGTGTGCCATGTCCCGGTCACCGCGGTGAGCATGTTCGGCGATCCCTGGATGGCGGTGCGCTGCATGTGGTGCTTGACGGAGCGGATGCCGCCGAGCTCCTCGCCGCCGCCGGCGCGCCCTGGTCCGCCATGGACGAGGTGCGGCACCGGGGACCCGTGCCCGGTGGAGCTGCGGGCCGTCTCGCGGTTGAGGATGTGGACGCGGCCGTGGTGCCCGGAGATGCCGGTGGTCAGGTTGCGGACGGTGTCCGGATCGTTGCTGCACACCGTCGCCACCAGCGATCCCGCACCCTTGGCGGCGAGCCGGACGGCGTCGGCCAGGTCCGTGTAGCCGATGACGGACGTCACCGGCCCGAAGGCCTCCCGGCTGTGGACGGACTCGTTCTCGACATCGTCCCAGGTCAGCAGCAGCGGAGACATGAAGGCGCCGGCATCGACGACGGCGTCTCCCCCGGCTTCCGTCCGGACCACGGGAGCGTCCAGCGTGCCGTAGGCCAGTTCGCCCCCGGCCGCGAGCATCTCCTCAACGGCGCCGCGCACGTCGCGCAGCTGCTCCAGCGACGCGAGTGCGCCCATGGTGACGCCCTCGGCCCGCGGGTCGCCGACCACCACGCGCTCGGTGATCCGCTTGCCGACGGCGGCAACGACGGCGGCCACGAGGTCCTGGGGGACGATGGTGCGGCGGATGGCCGTGCACTTCTGGCCGGCCTTGGAGGTGATCTCCGTGGTGACCGCCTTGACGAAGGCGTCGAACTCCGGTGTTCCGGCGACGGCGTCCGGCCCCAGGATCGCCGCGTTCAGCGAGTCGGTCTCCGAGGTGAAGCGGACGCCGCCCTCGACGACGTTGCGATGGGACTTGAGCATGTTGGCGGTGCCGGCGGATCCCGTGAAGGAGACCATGTCCCGGTAGTCCAGGACATCCAACAGCGTGCGCGCGGAGCCGGAGATCAGCTGGAGCGACCCGGCGGGCAGGAACCCGGATTCGACCATCATCCGGACCACGGCCTCGGTGAGGTATCCGGTGGGCGTGCCCGGCTTGACGATCGTCGGGACCCCTGCCACGAAGGCCGGCGCGAACTTCTCCAGCATGCCCCACACGGCGAAGTTGAAGGCGTTGATCTGGGCGGCGACGCCGGGGATCCGCGTGTAGATGTGCTCCCCCATGAACGAGCCGTCCTTGGAAAGCACCTCCACCGGGCCGTCGGGGATGACGTTGGCGTTCGGCAGTTCGCGGCGGCCCTTGGAGGAGAACGTGAACAGCACGCCGATGCCGCCGTCGATGTCCACCATCGAGTCGATCTTCGTCGCGCCGGTGCGGTAGGAGATCCGGTAGAGCTCCTCGCGCCGCTCGTTGAGGTACTTCGCGAGATCGCGCAGTCGCAACGCACGCTCGTGGAGCGTCAGTTTCCCGAGCTCCGCCTGGCCCACGGTCCGCCCATGCTCGACGACGGCGGCCAGGTCGAGTCCTTCGGTGCTCACGCGGGCGAGTTCCTCGCCCGTGTTCGCATCGAGGACCGCCGTGGCGCCGTCGGCCGAGGCAGGCGTCCACCAACCGTCCTGAACATAGCTGGGAACAAGCTCCGCCGTCTGCGTCGTCATCGTCGACAAGTCCTTCCTGAACGATCGGTCGGTAATCATCACCACAGTAACAGTTGGGAGGGTGCGGCGGACAGCCCACGCCCGGACCGCTCCGCGTCATCCCTAGACATATTTGGGCCGGGCGCACGACGCCGGGGACCTGGTGCACCGCGACTACTCGAGTCGATCCCATGACTCGGTTTGTATTACGTGCCGATTATGTGCCTTTAATGACTCCTTGTTAGGCCAGCCTCATCAACCTACTACGAGGAGCAGGATGAAGACTTCCACCACCGCGGCCCACCGCACCTCGGGCGGCCACACCGGCGGCCCGACGGCCACGCGTCGCGACGAGGCCCGTTTCCTCTCCACGGAAACCCTCACCGCCAGCGAAGCCCTGCTCTCCGGCGAGACCACCGGCACGTACGTCGCCGAGGCGCAGGCGGCAACGCTGCTGGCGGCCCGGGCCATCGCCGATGCCGCCGCCCCGAGCACCGGCCGGACGGCGCCTGAGCTGCAGCGACTGGTGGACGCCGTCGACCTCGCGGATCCGCTCGGCTCCACGGGCGACGCCCTCACCGAGACCGCGGAGCTTTACCTGCGCGACGCCGTCTATTTCCACCACCCGCGCTACGCGGCCCACCTGAACTGCCCGGTGGCCATTCCGGCGGTCGCGGCGGAGGCGCTGGTGACCAGCATCAACTCGTCCATGGACACGTGGGACCAGAGCGCCGGCGCCACGCTCATCGAGCGGCGCCTGGTGGATTGGGCCGCTGGCCTCATCGGCTTCGGCGGCGAATCGGACGGAATCTTCACCGGCGGCGGCACGCAGTCCAACCTGCAGGCGCTCCTGCTGGCACGGAACCACGCGGTGGCGGACGGCACCGGCCCGCTCCCCTCCCGGCTCGGCGTCCTGCGCATCTACGCGTCGGAGGAAAGCCACTTCAGCGTCGTCCGGGCGGCCTCCATGCTCGGCCTGGGCGAAGACGCGGTGGTCTCCGTGCCCGTCGACGACGCGCACCGCATGGACGCCGGCTCCTTGGCGGCGGCGCTGGACGCCGGACGATCGGCGGGCACCCGGGCCATGGCGATCGTCGCGACCGCCGGGACGACGGACTTCGGAGCCATCGATCCCCTGGGCGCCGCCGCCGCCCTCGCCGCCGAACACGGGGCCTGGTTCCATGTGGACGCGGCCTACGGCTGCGGGCTCCTCGTCTCCCGGCGACGCCGCCACCTGTTGGACGGAATCGAACTGGCTGACTCCGTCACGGTCGACTTCCACAAGTCCTTCTTCCAGCCGATCGGCTCCAGCGCCCTGCTGGTGCGCAACGGCGACGCCTTCGCACACATCACCCACCACGCGGACTACCTCAACCCCGCCGCCCAGGCCGGCGCCGTCCCCAATCAGGTGGACAAGTCGCTGCAAACCACGCGGCGTTTCGACGCGCTCAAGCTCTGGGTCACGCTGCGGACGATCGGCGCGGAGGGCATCGGCGCCCTGTTCGACGAGGTGGTCGACCTCGCCGCCGAGGCGGCAACGCTGGTCGCGGCCAGCCCCTCGCTGGAACTCGCGGCGCCTGTCCAGCTGAGCACGGTCGTCTTCCGCTTCGCGCCCCCGTGCGCCGCCGGTGGGGAGACCGCGGGCGGCGGCACCAACGATCCGGCGAACGACGCCGATGCCCGCGCCCTCGACGAGCTGAACGACGGCATTCGCCGCGATCTGCACGCCTCCGGCGAGGCGATGGTCGCCGCGACCACCCTTGCCGGGCGCCGGCACCTCAAACTGACTCTGTTGAACCCGCGCACCACCCTCGCCGACGTGGAGGCTATCCTCGCGGCCGTCGTCGCGTGCGGGAACAGCCGAACGACGGTAGCCGCGGCCGATGCGCCCGCAGTGAAGCAGCCCGCTCCCGGCGCCACGGCCGGAGACCGGGCATGAGCGCCGCCGACCGCGTCTACGACGCCGTCGGAATCGGCGCGGGCCCCTTCAACCTGGGATTCGCCGCGCTGGCCGAGAACGTCCCCGACCTCGACGTGCTGGTGCTCGATGCCAGCGAATCGTTCTCCTGGCACCCCGGCATGATGCTGGAGGGGACTCGCCTCCAGGTCCCGTTCATGGCGGACCTGGTGACCCTCGCGGACCCCACACACCGCCTGTCCTTCCTGAACTACCTCAAGCGCGTCGGCCGGCTCTATCCGTTCTACATCCGCGAGGACTTCTACGCGCTGCGCGCGGAATACGACGCCTACCTGCGCTGGGCGGCGGCGGAACTTCCGGGCGTGCGCTTCGGGCACAGCGTGGAGACCTGCGCGTACGACGCCGGCGTGTACCGCCTGGGTGTCCGCACCGTCGACGGATGGGACACCATCCGCTGCCGCAACCTGGTCCTCGGCACGGGCACCACGCCGCACCTTCCCGACGCGGTTCCGGCGGCCGCGCTCGACTCCGGTGCGGCCATCCACTCCTCCGACTTCCGCGGCCACCGGACGAGGCTTCGTGCCGCGTCCCGCCTCGCCGTCGTCGGCAGCGGTCAGAGCGCCGCCGAGGTTTTCGTGGACCTGCTGGAGAACCTCGGCGAGGGGCAGACACTGTCGTGGGCGACGCGCTCGGACCGTTTCTTCCCGCTCGAATACACGAAGCTGACGCTCGAGATGACGTCCCCGGACTACATCGACCACTTCCACGGGCTGCCGCAGCCCACCCGCGACCGGTTGGCGGCCAGCCAGAAGGGCCTCTACAAGGGCATCAACGCGGACCTGATCAACCGCATCCACGACCTCCTGTACGAGCGCAGCGTCTCCGGCGCGGCCCCGGTGCGCATCATGGCCTCCACCACTCTCGAGTCCCTGGAGCCCGTCGGTCCCGGGACGGCGTGCGCGCCCGCCCTGCGGCTGGGGCTGCGCAACACGGACGACGGCGGCGCGCACCATCTCGACGCCGACGCCGTGGTCCTCGCCACCGGCTACCGCCACCGCGACCCGGAGTTCCTCGACGGAATCGGCGAGCGCCTCCGCCGCCTGCCGGACGGCCGCCTGGACATCGACCGCGCCTACGGCGCCGGAGTGCACGGCGACATCATGGTCCAGAACGCGGAACTGCACACCCACGGCTTCACCGCCCCGGATCTGGGGATGGGCGCCTACCGCAACGCGGTCATCCTGAACCGGCTGGCCGGGCGCGAACACTTCCGGGTGGAACGCCGGATCGGCTTCCAGGAGTTCGGGTCGCCGTCGATCGCCACGGACGGGCCCGCCCGCCCACACCACACAACACCCGACCTCCAGGAGGCCACCCGATGACCGTCCAGACCGAAACCCGCCCCGCCCGGGACGCCGTTGCCGCCACGGAGTTCACGTTCCGACCCGTGGACGCCGACGCCGACGCATCTCTGCTGCACTCCTGGATCGCGACGGAACACGCGCGCTTCTGGGGGATGCCCGACGCCTCGCTGGACGACGTCCGCGACGAGCACCGCCGCATGGACGCCGACCCGCACCACCAAGCGCTGATCGCCCTGCGCGGCGGCCGGCCGGCCTTCCTGCTGGAGACCTACGCTCCGCAGCACTCCTCGCTCGCCGGCCTGTATGCCTGGCGCGACGGCGACGCGGGCATCCACCTGCTGTTGCCGGACCCCGGCGCCGACGGCGGCAAACCCGGCTTCGGGGTGGCCGCCATGGAGGCCTCGCTGGCACACGTGTTCGCCGACCCGGGTGTGCTGCGCGTCGTCGTCGAGCCGGATGTCCGCAACTCCGCGGTGCAGGCCCTGAACGCCCGGCTCGGGTTCCGGCCGCAGGGGCGTCTCGAGCTTCCCGCCGGCCCCGGGACGCCCGCGAAGTCCGCGCAGCTGTCCTTCTGCGACCGCCGCTCCTTCTCCGAGGCCACCGGCCGCCCGTCCACCGTGGCGGCGCACCTCTCCCCCGAACGCTGGGCCGCGGCGAACCGGCACGTGCTGGCCAAGGCCATCGCCGAGTTCAGCCACGAACGCCTCCTGTCGCCGGACGAACAGCCCGACGGCAGCTGGCTGATCGAGGCTGGCCCCGCCGCCTACCGCTTCGCCGCCACGGTCCATCCTCTGCGGCACTGGGCCATCGATTCGGCCTCGATCCGTTGCGAACGCGGCGGCGCCGCCGCAACCCCCGATGTCCAGGAGTTCATCCTCGACTTCCGGGGGGTCCTTGGCCTGTCCGACGACCAGCTACCCGTCTACCTCGAGGAACTGGGCAGCACCCTGGCCGGGCACTGCTACAAGCAGTTGCACTCCACGGCCACGGCGGCGGAACTCGCCGCCGGAACGGGAGATACGTTGGCTGATTTTCAGCGGATCGAGGCCGCCATGACCGAGGGGCACCCGTGCTTCGTGGCCAACAACGGGCGGTTGGGGCTCGGCGCCGGAGACTACCTCGACTTCGCTCCGGAAACCGGTTCGGCCCTGCGTCTGGAGTGGGTCGCCGCGCACGCCTCGCGCGCCGCCTATTCCTCCGTCGTCGGGCTGGACAACGCCCGGCTCCTGGAGGAGGAACTCGGGGACGACGCTGTCCGGGGCTTCCGGGACCGGCTCGCCGCGGCCTGCGCCGGAACGGGGCTGGACCCCGCGGACTACCTGTTCCTGCCGGTGCACCCGTGGCAATGGGAGAACCGGCTCGCGGTGACGTTCGCGGGGGACCTTGCCTACGGGCACCTCGTCCACCTGGGACCCGGGGCGGACCTGTACCAGCCCCAACAGTCCATCCGCACGTTCTTCAACCGCAGCGCCCCCGGGCGCCGCTACGTGAAGACCGCGCTGTCGGTCCTGAACATGGGGTTCCTGCGCGGACTCTCGGCCAAGTACATGGAGGCGACGCCGGCCATCAACGAGTGGCTCGACGCCCTGGTTGCCGGGGATCCCGAACTGCGGGAACGGCGGGTCGAGCTGCTTCGGGAGGTCGCCGCGGTCGGGTACTTCAACCCGTTGTTCCACGCCGCCACGGATCCCGCGTCCGCGTACCGGAAGATGCTGGCCGCGCTCTGGCGCGAATCCCCCGCGGACCGGATCGACGACGGCGAATCCCTCGCGACCATGGCGTCGCTGCTCCACGTCGACGCCGAGGGCCGCTCCTACGCGGCGGCGCTGGTGCGGCGTTCCGGGCTGACGGGGCCGCAATGGCTTCAGCGCTATTTCGACGCCTACCTCGTGCCGCTGGTCCACTGCCTCGTGGCGCACGACCTCGTGTTCATGCCGCACGGGGAGAACGTCATCATGGTGCTGCGGGACGGCGTCCCGGACCGGATGCTCCTCAAGGACCTGGCGGAGGAGGCCGCCGTGCTCGGAGACCGGACGCCGCTGCCGGAGAACGTCTCGCGGATCCGCGCCCACGTGGCCGACGAGGAACGGGCGCTCTCGATCTTCACGGACGTGTTCGACTGCTTCCTGCGTTTCCTGGCCCCGCTCCTGGAGCGCGAGGGGATCGTCGACGCCGACGGGTTCTGGGGCGCCGCCGCGGAGCGGCTGGAGGCCTACCGCGCGCGGCATCCGGATTTGGAGGCCGAGTTCGACGCGCTCGGGCTCTTCGACGAACGGTTCCGGCTCTCCTGCCTGAACCGCCTGCAGTTGCGCAACAACCAGGCCATGCTGGACATCGCGGACGCCGCGGCGGGACTGATCTACGCGGGGACGCTGGAGAACCCGCTGGCCGGGCGCCGCCGCTCCTGACCCGGCGGCCCGCCGCGGCCGTGGTTCGGCCGCCGGCGATCAGCCGAGACGGGCGATGAGTTCGGCCTCTTGCTCCGCCGTCAGCCCGGAGCGGGGAACCACGTCGTCCAACCGTGGTTCCCCGTCCACGACGTCGGCGAACGTGGCGGCGAGGGGGCGCCGGACCAGACCCCAACGCAGCGCGCGCTTGTCGGCGCGGCGGGCGAAGCCCGCGTAGTCGTTGCCGCCCGGCAGCACCAGCGGAAGCGAGCGCGGACCGGCCCAGGGGGCAACGCCGTCGTCCTCCATGGAAGCGAGGGGGTAGGCCCGGGTCTCGCCGTGGAAGCCCGCCGCGCTTTCCGCGCTGGCCAAGACATCGCCCAACGGCATTTCGGCGCCGACCGCGTTCACCGGTCCGCCCCGGCCCGCCAGACCCGCCTCGAGGATGAAGGCCGCCAGGTCGCGCACGTCGATGATCTGCACGTACCGCTGGTCCCCGGTGTCGTCCGGCACGAGGACGGGATTGCGTCCGGACGCGAAGCGCAGGGGCCAATACGTGGTTCGCCCGGACGGGTCGCCCGGCCCCCCGATGAGTCCGGCCCGCACCAGCAGGGCGGCGTTTCCGCGGCTGGCGACGGTCAGCCATTCGCAGCCCACCTTCGCCTCGCCGTACTTCTCGTCCGTGTAGGGTTCCCCGGACTCCAGCGCGGGCAGCAATCGTGCGGACTCGGTGACGCCCGGTTTGGCGTGGCTGGCGTAGACCGAGCAGGACGAGACGAACGCCCAGTGCTCGGCTGTCGGGGAAAGCGCCTCCACGGCGGCCCGGGCGTGGGACGGGAGCCTGGTGAGTTCGACGACCAGGTCCCAGCTCCGTCCGGCCAGCTGCGCGTAGGCGTCCGCCTCGTTGCGGTCGGCGACGACGGCCTCGACGCCGGAGGGGAAATCGCCCGAGATGCCGCGCGCCAGGCAGGTAACCTCGTGTCCGTCGTTCAGTGCCAACGTCGCAACGGTTCGGCCGAGCCATTGGGTTCCGCCGAGGATGAGGATTTTTGCCATAGGCTCCAGCCAACTCCCCCGGCACGTGTTCTGGCAAGTCGCTTCCGATCCGCGGAAGCCTCACCCGGCGTCGGGATGCAGCCTCGGCCGGGCCCTCCGCGCACTTCCCCCCCCCCCCCCCCCCCCCCCCCCCCCCCCCCCGCGGCCCGGCGGCCGTAGCATGGGCGCACGGGACCCCGTGGGGAACGGGATCTGCGCTGGGAACGGCCGTATTGGGGGCCGATTGGGACGGATGCCACGCCGCCCCCGGAGGCACGGCGAAGCGCGCCACTTCCACCGCCGCGCCGGGCATCCGGCCAGCACACGGCGCCACCGAGACCGGATACCGCACGGGCGCCCGACGAAAGGCACGCCATGCGTCCGTCACCATTCCGCCACGCCCTCCCGTCCGTTGCCGCCACGCCGTGCCTGAAGGGACCTGGCCCGGACCACGTGTCCCGACTGGACGCCATGCCGCGCGTGAACCTGCTCGCCAACGCCGCGTGCGGCGGGCTGACGACCACGGGGCTCGCGGCTGTCGCCCAGGACCCGGGGGTTGCCGCAGCGCTGTCGCAGGCCGAATCGGTGACGCTGACCATCGGGGGCAACGACCTCCGTCTCGGCGATTTGCTGGCGGCATGCACCCCCGCCGCGACCCCGACCTGCTTCGCCGCGGTCGGAGCGGCCGAGGCACAGCTTCCGGTGGTGAGCTCCAACGTGAGACAGTCCGTGGAGGTCGTGGCCGGCGCTACCGGCGGCGGCGCCAAGGTCCTGGTTCTCGGCTATCCGCGGCTCTTCGCACCGTCTGGGGTCCCGGGACTCGTGGATGCCCAGACGGCGGCCATCGTGAACGGCGGCGTGGACAACCTCAACGCCGCGATCCGCGCCGGCGTCTCGGGCCCCGACAACGTCGAGTTCGTCCCGGTGGCGCACCGCTTCGCCGGACACGGGCTGGGCTCGGCGGACCCGTGGATCGCCTTCGAAGGCCCCGGAGACCCGGACAGCCTGCACCCGACGAGCGAGGGATACCTCGAGGGCTACCTTCCGGCGGTGCGCAGCAAGGTCAACATCGGCAAGCTGGGCCGCTAGGAACCGCCGGTCCCCCGTCCTTCCGCGGCGGCCTTAGAATCGGTGTACTGCACACGTGAGGGCACGCTGGACGCGATTTCCTTCAGCGCTCGGTCTCCGCGGCGGAACCATCCCGCCACCAGTGCCACGATGAAGCCGTCCCGACCAATCACGGTGCAGGAGTCCGGCTCCGCGCCCGGCTCCGAGGGGGCATCCCACGCGATGCCGGCGATGTCCTCCCACCGATACGCACGGGCCTCGTCCTCGCCGAACATGCGTAGGCCCTCCTCTGCCACGGTGAGGCGGACGTCGCGCGGCACCTTCATGACCACCGCGCCCAGGAGGCCCCGGCGATACTCCGTCCCCGCGCCGATATCGGCCGGCCGGTGCTGCGTCACCGGGTACAGTACCCCCTCCGGCCCTGTCTCCTCGGGAACGGAATCCTCGGGCAGACCAACGAGCAATGTCGATTCCAAATCCGACAGGCAGAGGGCCAGATCCCCGCCCGTAACGGAGCCGGCCCCGGCCAGAAGCTGCTCGTGGGGCGGGCCGAAGCCTGCCCCGATCCGCACCATCGCTTCTTCGGTGGCGTCCCACACCGCCAATTGCGGATCCTCGCCGGCCTCTACTAGAGGCGCCAGCGCATCGGCAAGCTCCTCGGGGGTCATGCCGTTGTCACGGATGTCCCGGAGCATGGCAAGGGCTTCGCGCGCGACGACCACGGCGTTTGCGGGCTTGAGTTCAAAGCTGGCGATGGCGACGGCCGTCTCGGCGTCCAGGGAGACGTAGTCAATCTCCACGTCGTAGACGAGCCCCCGCCCGCGCCGCAAGGTTGTCCTGACGCGGTCGCCCCACACCTTGCCGAGCACGGTGGTCGCGCCGACCAGCGACGTCCCGGCACCCGGGATGGCGAACGAAAGCACAAGGTTGTCACCACCGGACATGTACTCCGCCGGGAACGCGAGGGGGACAACCGGCGTCCTCACCCATGGCATGGGGCCGCCTTCGGGCAGGGGCAGCCGCAGTCCCTCAGGAGGCGGTCCGGAGAGAACCAGCACGGCATTGCCCCGCGTGAAGTAGCGCGAAGCATACTCGGCCACCTCACCCGGGAGTATGCGCTCCACAAACACCGGCTCGGCCGAGGCCAGCCCTGGTCCCGCGAGACCGTAACGTAGCGTGAGCGCTTCGCCGATCGCCGGCGGCACGGCAAGCGACCCCTCGGCGGCCAGAACCTGGACCTCGTTGGCGAGTACCGCCGGGTCGATGTCGCCGGCCGCGATCTCCGCCAAGGATCCGCAAAGATCCGCGAGGGTCGTGGCGATGGCTTCCGGGCGCCCAGCCGCCGTGAAGGTGGTGAGACCCAATTCCACCTGGCCGTTGTGGTCGTGTTTGATGGCGGGTAGCCGGGTGAAGGCAAGGTGCTCGATCAGGTGGGCAAGGCCCGCGGTCGCGAAGGACTCGTCCCGCACCCCGACGCGGAAATAGAGGGACGCCTCGAGCCGCCCCGGGGCTTCGGCCCAATAGACCGGCACACCGTCGATCTCGGTCCTGTTGATCTGAACGGGTGCGGTCGATGTCATGGTCTCTCCTGGATGGCAGGCCGTAGCGCGGTGATTCGTGACGTTAGCCTAGCGTTCCGGCGGGCTTGCGAGGAGTCGGCGCACGGCGGCGAGTTCCGCCGTCGTGCAGCCCTGCCCGAGGAGGAACTCCTCCACCGCGAGCCCGTCGGCGAAATCGGCGAGCGCCCGGACGCGCTCGCGCTGCAACGGCTCGAACTCCGCCTCGGCGAGATGACGTTCGTGGGGATGCCTGACCGGGCTGACGCGGTGCCAGTCGTTGATGCCGCGCGCACCGGCGTCGTACTGCGGCTCGACGAGGTCGCGGCGGCCCGCCAGCAGCAGCAGGAGTGTCACGACCAGTCCCGTGCGGTCCCGGCCGGCCGAGCAGTGGATGACCACGTTGCCCTCCGCGGCGGCGAGCGCGCGGACGACGCCGGCGATCCTGTCCGGAAAGAAGCGCAGGTTGGCCGGGTAGTGCCGCGGATGGTTCAGATAGGGCGCGGCGAGCGCCGTGAACTCCGCGTGGCCCGGCTCCTCCGTGGGCGCGTGGACGACCGTGATCCCGGCGCGCGCCGTGTCCGGCACGGCCGGGTCGGTGGGGCGGCGCGTCCGCTCGCCGGCGTTGCGCAGGTCGATGACGGTGCGGATCCCGTCGTCGTACGCCTGTCGCCACCCGCGCTCGGTGAGCCATTCGCTCCGGCCCATCCGGTACAGGTCGCCCAGCACGTGCCGCGCGTTGACCGCGCCGTCCCAGTCCACCCGTTCCATGGGGCTACTGTGCCACGCAGGCTCAGCTCCAGTCGAAGAAGCCCTTGCCGGCCTTCCGGCCGATCTCCCCGCGCGCGACCTTGTCCCGGAGGATCCGTGGCGGCGCGAAACGGTCCCCGAGCGTGGAGTGCAGGTACTCGGCGATCCCCAGGCGCACGTCGAGGCCCACGATGTCCGTGGTCCGCAGCGGGCCGGTGGGGTGCTTGTAGCCCAGGACCATGGCGTTGTCGATGTCCTCGGCGGACGCGACGCCCTCCTCGACCATCCGCATGGCCTCCAGGGCGATCGCCACGCCCAGGCGCGAGGACGCGAAGCCGGGGGCGTCGTTGACGACGACGGCGGTCTTGCCCAAGGCGGCCACCCAGCCGCGGGCCGCGTCGGCGAGCACACCGGATGTCGCCTTGCCGAGGACCACCTCGATCAGCGTGGACGCGGGGACGGGGTTGAAGAAGTGCAGCCCCAGGAAATTGGCAGGACGCGCCAGCTCCGCCGCCAGGCCGTCCACGGAGAGGGACGAGGTGTTGGAGGCCAAAAACGCGTCGGCGTCGAGGCGTTCCTCGACACCGCGCAGCGCGGCGACCTTCAGGTCCCAGTCCTCCGGCACGGCTTCGACGACGAGCCGGCGGTCGGCGAAGCCCGCGTAGTCCACGCCGACCTCGAGGCGCGAGACCATCTCGTCCAGGTTCGCGTCGGTCGCACCGCGCTCGATCGACTTCGCGGCCGCGGACTCGACCCGCTCTCGCGCCGCCTCGGCCGCCGCCTCGTCGCGTTCGACGACGAGGACGTGCGATCCGTTGAGCAGGAAGGCGTGGGCGATGCCGGCGCCCATGCGCCCGCCTCCGAGGACCCCGACGCGGGCGGGGAGATCGGCGGAACGTCGGTGGTCGGTCATGGTTGGCTCTTCTTCCGGTCGGTGGTTTTGCGGTCCAGGAACGCCTGCATGCGGTCGAACTTCGCCTGGGACTCGAAGAGCATGCCCTGGGCCAGGGTGTCGATGACGGGATGCGCCCCGCGGGGGGCGTGGAACACCGCCTTGGAGACCCTGACGGCCAGCGGGTCCTGGGCGGCGATCCGGTCCGCGAGCGCGTGCGCGGCGTCCATCAGGGCGTCGCCCGGGACGAGCTCGGTGACGAGACCGACGCGCAGGCAGTCCTCGCCCTTGAGGACCTTGCCCGCCAGCAGTATCTCCTTGGCCAGCGGTTCCCCGACGAGCTCCTTGAGCCGCCAGGTCGCCCCGGCTGCGGCCATGATGCCGAGGTTGGTCTCCGGGTTTCCCATCCGCAGTTCCGGGGTCCCGATCCGGAAGTCGGCCGCGTAGGCCAGCTCGGCGCCGCCGCCGAGCGCGTACCCGTCCAGGGCCGCAACCACCGGCATCGGCAGCTTCGCGATCCGCTCGAAAATCCCGGAGTTGATGCCGGCGAGCGCGTCGTCGCGGCGGCGCTCGCGTAGTTGGGCGATGTCCGCGCCGGACGCGAAGATCCCCTTCGTCCCCGCGTCCGCGTCGGAGGGCGCGCCGGCGAGGATCAGGATCTTGGGAATCCGCTCGAGATGCGCGCACACCGCGTGGAGCTCGTCGACCATCGCCTGGTCGATCGCGTTGCGGACCTCGGGGCGGTGCAGCCGCACCAGCATCCGGTCTTCGCGTTCTTCCACCAGCAGCGTGGTGAACGGCCCAGGCTCCGGCCGGGCGCCGCCGTCGTCCGCCACCTAGACCGACTCCACGAGCAGCGCCGAGCCCTGCCCGACGCCGACGCACATCGTGGCCAGACCCAGTTGCCCGGCGCCCGGGGCCTCGCGCCCGAGGCGGCCGAGCAGGGTGATGACGATCCGGGACCCCGAGGAGCCGAGCGGGTGCCCGAGGGCGATCGCCCCGCCGTCGTTGTTGACGATGTCCGGGTCCAGCCCGAGCTCGCGCATCGAGGCGAGCGACTGCGAGGCGAAAGCCTCGTTGAGTTCGACGGCGGCGAGCTCGCCCACGCCGCGGCCCGTCCGTTCCAGCACCTTCCGCGAGGAGGGCACGGGGCCGATGCCCATGATCTCGGGGGCGACGCCGGCTGAGGCGCCGTCGAGGATCCGGGCGCGTGCCCGCAGTCCGTACTTCTCCACGGCGGCCTCGGAGGCCACGATGATCGCGGACGCGCCGTCGTTCAGCGTGGAGGCGTTGCCGGCGGTGACCACGGAACCGCCCTTGACGACCGGGCGCAGACCGGACAGGACCTCCAGCGTGGTGCCCGCCCGCGGGCCCTCGTCGGTGTCGACGACGGTCTCGGCGCCCTTGCGCCCCTTGACCGTGACGGGCACGATCTCCTCCGCGAAACGGCCGGCTTCGATGGCGGCGATCGCGCGCTCGTGGGACCGGACGGCGAAGGCGTCGCAGTCTTCCCGGGAGGTGTTGAAGACCCGGGCGACCTCTTCGGCGGTCTCCGGCATGGAGAACGTGGCCTTGCCGTCGCGGGAGTACTCGCCGGACAGGAAGGCGGGATTGGGGAAACGCCAGCCGATGGACGTGTCGTACGTGGCGCCGGGCTTGGCGAAGGCCTTGTCCGGCTTCTCCATGACCCACGGGGCGCGGGACATGGATTCGACGCCGCCGGCGACGACGATGTCCGCCGCCCCCGCCTTGATCATGTGGCTGGCCATCGTGATCGCGCTCATCCCGGAGGCACACAGGCGGTTGACGGTGATGCCGGGGACGCTGTCCGGGAATCCGGCGAGCAGCCACCCCATGCGTGCGACGTTGCGGTTCTCCTCGCCGGCGCCGTTGGCGTTGCCGAAGACGACCTCGTCGACCAGCGCCGGGTCGATGCCGGCCCGCTCGACGGCGGCCCGGATGGCCAGCGCGGCAAGGTCGTCCGGGCGTACCGAACTCAGGGACCCGCCATAGCGTCCGACGGGTGTGCGGGCTCCGCCCACCAGGAATGCCTCGGTCATTGAAACTCCTCTTGTGTCGTCGACGCGACCATTTACCGACCAATCGGTCACTAATACATTCCCACCGTCCCGCCCGCCGGTCAACCCACGCGGCGGACCGCCGCACAAATTGACCCTCCCGCGGCACCCCCCGTAACCTAGTCAGCTGACCGATTCGCGCTCGCCACCTTTGCGATCTCCTTCCTGGTGCGCCCCCTGGGCGGGCTCGTCTGGGGACCGCTCGGCGATCGGCTGGGCCGAAAGACGATCCTCGCCGCCACCATCGTGTTGATGTCCGTCGCGACGTTCGCCATCGGCATCCTGTCCACCTTCGACCAGATCGAGCTCTGGGCCCCCGTCCTGCTGGTCCTGCTGCGCATGGTGCAGGGCTTCTCCACCGGCGGCGAGTACGGCGGGGCGGCCACCTTCATGGCCGAATACTCCCCCGATCGACGCCATGATGGCCTGGGGCTGGCGCGTGCCACGTGCGCTTCGCGGGCTTCGCCATCACCTGCAACATCGCCACGGCCCTGTTCGGGGGCACGGCGGCGATGGTCAACGAGGCCGTCATCGCCGACACCGGTTTCCTGCTGTTCCCGGCCGTCTACATGATGGCTGCCTGCGTGATCGGCTTCGTCGCCATCCACGCCCGCGGTTCCTACGCGGGCGTGGTCGGCTCCTATGCGGGCGTGGTCGGCGGTTCGCCCGTGATGGGCTCCGGCCCGCCTTCCGAGACCGGCGCGGGCGATCCGCCCTCGCGCGCTTCCGCGGCGGCCCGCAGGGCCTTCGCCAGCTCCTCGGTTTCCCCCTGCGCATCCTCCGTCGCGCGGCCCAGGAGACCCTCGAGCGGGCCCAGCAGCTCCCGGGTCAGGACCACCGTGCAACCAAACTGCGTCTCGGCCAGTTCGAACGCGTGAAGGTCGGTGTACATCCCCAGCGGGGCCCCCGATTCCCACCGCAGCAGTCGCCTGTTGGTCGCGGCGGAGATCCGCACGGTCACGTCACGCGCGTCATCGCCGGTGAGCAGCCGGATGGTCTGGCCGTCGGCGACGTCGCCCTCGACGTCGACCACTCCCGGAACCCACTCGTCGTACCGGGCGCCGTCGACCAGCACTCCCCACACCGTGTCCGCAGTGGCGTCGACGTCCTGCCGCGTTTCGTACGATTCCATGCCGGGAGCCTACCCGCCGCTACGATCGTCCGTATGGAACCCGCTACCGCGAACGACGTGTCAACCGCCTCGAAGGAGCTCCGCAACAAGGTGGAGACCATGCACGGCCTGCACGTGCGCTTCCGGCGGCCGATGACGTCCCAATCCGGCACCATCACCGCCGTCGGACGCGTGGAGCACCACGGCCGGTCCACCGCCGTCTCCGCGGGCGAGGTGCGCGACGGCGAGGGCCGCATCCTCGCAACCGCCACGGCGTCGCTCTTCGCGCTGCGGAACCCCGGGGACCGCTAGGAGTAGAACTCGTTGGCCGGCGCGTTGCCGCGCACCCGGCGCCATCCGATCCACAGGGCCAGGGCGATCACCGGCACGCAGACGACCGTGTAGGGGCCCAGCGGGAAGATCTCGCCGGTCGCCGGGCGCCGCGGTGACCACGGAGTTGATGACATCGCCGATCCAGGCCCAGCCCAGCTGGTCGAAGACGGTCGCGAACGGGCTTTCGCCCGCCTTGTACTGGTCCCAGGGCAGCAGCGTGGCCAGCAGGGTGACGGAGCCGACGTAGAAGACGACGATGCGCGCGGCACCTCGCGGGCCGGGTGTTCAATTTCGCCGGCCGTGATGCCGACAAGTTCGATCGCGTTGTAGGCGAAGATCACGTCCGCGACCTACGAGGCCCAGAACTCGAACTCGGCGAAGGCCTTGGCGCCGAAGAGCTCGCCCGCGTAGCTGACGAAGGAGCCGGAGCTCTGCCGGTACATGATGAGCTCGCCCAACGCCGGCATCAGGAAGTACGCGATCACACCGGCGCCGGCGTAGGAGTGGATCAGCGCGGGGAGCTGACCGGCGCCTCCGGCGTGGAGACATGGTGGTGCCGAGGGGCGGCCCCGGGCGCGAGTGCGCGTTGGGGGTTCTCCACGCGGCTCTCCTTTTTGGGTATCTTCATCCATTTCGGGCGTAGCGTTTTCCCATGGGACTCAACATCCAGATGACCGTCGATTGCCGCGATCCGCACGTCCAGGCCTTCTGGTGGGCCGAGACGCTGGGGTGGAGCGTCGAACCGACCGAGGAGTCGTTCGTCCGCGACATGATCGCGCGGGGGCACGCAACCGATGCCGACACCCGCGAATACAACGGGAAACTCGTGTGGCGTCTCGGCACGGCGATCTGCCCCACGGAGCAGCTTGGCCGGAAGCCGCGCCAGCGCATCCTCTTCCAGGAGGTCCCCGAACCGAAGACCGTCAAGAACCGCGTCCACTGGGACATGAACCTGGAAGGCGGGGACAGGGACGAGCTGCGGGCGGCGCTGGAGTCCCGCGGGGCGACGTTCCCCTACGAGGAGAGCCAGGGACCGTTCCACTGGCACACCATGCGGGATCCGGAGGGCAACGAGTTCTGCTTCGGCTAGGCCGGAATTTTTCAAGTCAAGCGGTACCAAGGTGAGTTAGGCTGCTGGCTTTTCGGTGGTTTCGGTTGGTTGGTTGATCCATGCTGGCCCGGGCAGGGCTAGGATTTTGGGGTCGGTGGCGGTGTTGAATCGGTGTGGGTGTTTGGCCCGGGCCGCGGCCAGTGTCTGCGAACGCTTCCCGGCGACCGAGTCGGCGAAGCCGTAGTGCACGTTCGCCGGGGTGTGGAGCCCGATCCCGGAGTGCTGGTGGTGGTGGTTGTACCAATCCACGAAGCCGCTGATGAACGCCCGGGCATCGCCTAGTGAGCCGAAGCGCTCGGGGAACGTCGGCCCGTATTTCATGGTCTTGAAAATCGACTCCGAGTAAGGGTTGTCGTTGCTCACCCGGGGCCTGGAGTGGGATCGGGTGACCTCCAGGTCCGAGAGCAGCGCGGCCACCGTTTTGGAGGTCATGGACGTGCCGCGGTCCGCATGCACGACCTCCGGGACGCCGTGGATACCGAAGATCTCCTTCATCATCTCCACCGCGAGGATCCCGGATTCGGTGGCGTGCACATGCGCCCCGACGATGAACCTCGAATGGATGTCCACCATCAGGTAGCAGTCGAAGTACTTGCCCTTCACCGGTCCGGCTAGCTTCGTGATGTCCCAGCTGAGCACCTGGCCAGGGGCGGTGGCGACCAGTTCCGGGATGGCCCGGGCCGGGTGCTTGGCCAGCCGGCGGCGTTCGGCGACCTGCCGGTTCTCCCGGAGCACCCGGTAGAACGTGGAGACCGACCCGAGGTAGATGTCCTCCTCGAGCAGCTTCGCGTAGACCTGCAGGGGTGCCAGGTCCACAAACCGTGGGGAATTCAACGCCGCCAAAATCTCGGCGCGCTCCGCATCGCTGAGCCTGTTCGGCGGCACCACCGGGGCCTGGTCCACCGGTGCGGCGGGCTTGCGGTAGATCGTCGTGCGCGAGAGCCCGACCAGAGCCGCGGCCCGCCGCGTCGGCATATCCGTCTGCACCAACAGTCGGTAGGCCCCGGTCATTTCTTCTTGGGTTTCGGTTCGTCCGGCGATTCCGCGATGGCGTTCTCGAAGAACGCCGAGAGTTTTCCCATCACGTCCAAGGCTGCCTCGGTCTGCTTCAACCGGCTCTCGCTCACCCCCAACTGGCGGCGCAATCTGGCGATCTCCACCTGCTCCGCAGAGAGCTTCCCCACGGTTTCGCCAGCTTTCTTGCCGGCCAGCACGCCAGCATCGCGCAGCCTGCGCCACTCGGCGATCTGGGAGGAATACAAACCTTGTTCACGCAGGAACGCAGCACCTCCCTGACGGGTGCAGGCGTCCTCGTACCGGGTCAAAAACTCGAGCTTCTGCGCGGGGCTGAACGACCGTCGCGGGGTCGGTCCACCGGCACGCGGTCCGGAACTACTCATGGATCCATCGTGGCCCACATCGGCCAGAACTAGATTAGACACGTTGATCGGTTTCCTGATTCTCGCCCTACGCGATCGAGCTGATTTGCTATGTCACCCTGGTACCGCTCCAGCCTGACACGTAGGGGGCCGCCGCGGCTATCATCGGGAGGGTGATGAGCGCAGACACCCTCCCCGAGCAGGTATCCGACATCTTCGATCCGACCCGTTGGCGGGTCGTCGAGGGCTTCGACTTCGAAGACATGACCTACCACCGGCAGGTGGAGCGCGACGCCGACGGGCGCCACGTCCGCGACCTCCCCACCGTGCGCATCGCGTTCGACCGGCCGGAGATCCGCAACGCCTTCCGCCCGGGCACCGTGGACGAGCTCTACCGGGCCCTGGACCACGCCCGCATGACCCCCGACGTCGCGACCGTTCTGCTCACGGGCAACGGTCCCTCGCCCAAGGACGGCGGCCACAGCTTCTGCTCCGGCGGCGACCAGCGCATCCGCGGACGCGACGGCTACCGCTACGCCGAGGGCGACACGGCCGAGACCATCGACCCGGCCCGCGCCGGACGCCTGCACATCCTCGAGGTTCAGCGGCTGATGCGCACCATGCCCAAGGTGGTTATCGCCGTCGTCAACGGGTGGGCCGCCGGGGGCGGGCACTCCCTGCATGTGGTCTCCGACCTGACCATCGCCTCGCGCGAACACGGCAGGTTCAAGCAGACCGACGCCACCGTGGGATCGTTCGACGCCGGCTACGGGTCGGCCCTGTTGGCCCGCCAGGTGGGCCAGAAGAACGCCCGCTCCATCTTCTTCCTCGCCCGCGAGCACTCCGCCGAGGACATGGTCCGCATGGGGGCGGTCAACGAGGCGGTGGAGCACGAACGCCTCGAGGAAGTGGCCCTCGAATACGCCGCGGACATCGCGCGGCAGTCCCCGCAGGCGATCCGCATGCTCAAGTTCGCCTTCAACCTGGCCGACGACGGCCTGGCTGGCCAGCAGGTCTTCGCCGGCGAGGCCACCCGGCTCGCCTACATGACCGACGAGGCCGTCGAGGGGCGCGACGCGTTCCTGCAGAAGCGCGATCCCGACTGGTCCAACCACCCCTACTACTTCTAGGCCGGCATGAACCTCGACCCCGCCCTGGCCGCGCTCTCGGCCGCGCTGAACGGGGCCGGCCCCGGCGTCGAACTGCTGGCCGATGCCGGCCCCGACGGCTACCGCGTGGAGACCGCGGCCGACGCGCCCCAGGAGACGGCCGCCGTCGTGCGGACGTCCGGTTCGACCGGGACGCCCAAGCGCACCATCCTGCCCGTGGACGCGCTGGCGGCGAGTTCCATGGCGACCGCACTGGAGCTGGGCGTGGAGGGCCAGTGGCTGCTCGCCCTCCCGCTGAACTACGTGGCCGGCCTGTCCGTGCTCTCGCGGAGCCTCTACGCCGGAACGCGTCCGTGGGCCATGGCGGCCGGCGAGTCGTTCACCGCGCGCGCGTTCGCCGACGCGGCGGGCGAGATGACCGACCGCGTCCGCCTCACCTCCCTGGTGCCCACGCAGCTGCGACGGCTCCTCGCCGATCCCGAGCCGGGGACGCTCGCCGCGCTGCGCCGCTTCGACGCCATCCTGCTCGGCGGCGGACGCGCCCCCGACGCCCTGCGCGAGGAGGCGCGGCGGCAGGGACTGCGCGTGCGGCTGACCTACGGCATGAGCGAAACCTGCGGCGGGTGCGTGTACGACGGCGTGCCGCTGCCGGGCGTCCGGGCGCGCGAGGAGGACGGCCGGCTGTGGCTCGGCGGCGACGTCGTGGCCGGCGGCTATCTCGGCGACCCGGAGCTGACCGCGGCCCGTTTTCGCACGGACGACGACGGCGTGCGCTGGTTCCGCACGGAGGACCTCGGCGATGTCGACGCCGCGGGGGTGAGGGTGCACGGGCGCGCGGACGACGTCGTCATCACCGGGGGAATCAAGGTTTCCGCCGGCGCCGTGCAGCGGGTCGTCGAGGCCGTTCCGGGTGTCCGGGACGCCCTCGTCGTCGGTGTGCCGGACGCCGAGTGGGGTGCCGCCGTCGCGGCCCTGGTCGTGGGGGACGCGGAGGACGCGGCCATCGCGGATGCGGTCCGCTCGGAGCTCGGCGCGGCCGCCGTGCCGCGGCGGATCCACCGCGCCGATGCCGTCCCGCTGCTGACCAACGGCAAGCCGGACCGCCGTCGGGCCGTTGGGCTCCTGGGCGGAACGGGCGAGTCGGCAGGCGCCTGATTTCCCCGTGCGCCCGTGCCGGGGAAGAATAGGGGGCGACCCCATCCCCACCGAGAGGACGCCGCCGTGGCCACTGCCGCCCAATGGCTCGAAGGCGCACGACTGCGCACGCTGCCCATGGCCGTTGCGCCCGTGGTCATCGGCACGGCGGCCGCCTTCGAGATCGACGGCCAGGTTCACTGGGGGCGCGCACTGCTGGCGGCCGCCGTCGCACTGTTGCTGCAGGTGGGCGTGAACTACGCGAACGACTACTCGGACGGGGTGCGCGGCACCGACGACGTGCGGGTGGGTCCGTTGCGGCTCACGGGCTCCGGAGCCGCGAAGCCGGCCCTGGTGAAGGCGGCCGCGTTCCTGTGCTTCGGCGCGGCCGTGGTCGCGGGCGGGATTCTGATCCTGGTGTCCGGCGCCTGGCCGCTGATCCTGGTGGGCATCGCCGCCGTCGCCGCCGCCTGGGGCTACACCGGAGGCCGGCATCCATACGGCTACCTGGGGCTCGGCGAGATCTTCGTTTTCCTGTTCTTCGGGCTGGTGGCCACGCTGGGAACCACGTTCACGCAGGCGCTCCAACTCTCCCCGCCCGCCTGGGTGGGCGCCTGCGCGACCGGGCTGATCGCCACCGCGCTACTGATGGCCAACAACGTGCGCGACATCCCCACGGACCGCGAGGTCGGCAAGATGACGCTCGCCGTGCGGCTGGGGGACGACGGCGCCCGGATCGGCTTTGTGCTCATGCTAACGCTGGCGCTGCTGTTGCCGCTGCTGCTGGTGGCCGACTACCCGTGGCTGATGCTGGTGCTGTTGGTGGCCCCGCTGTGCCTCATGCCCTCCTGGACGATGCTGCGGGGGCGCGACCGGAAGTCGCTCATCCCCGTGCTCAAGCAGACGGGCATGATCAACCTGGCGTACGCCGCGCTCTTCGCCGTGGCGCTGGCCATCACGGTGGTGCTGCGCCCGTAGCTCGGTCGGGCCATAGCTCGGACGTGGTTCGGTCGTGAGGACGGACCACGCCTATTGCAGGCGGTCCTCCGCCGATTCGTCGTCCAACTCCACGGATCCCTTGCGGCGGCGCCGTCCGGACAGCAGGGAGCGAAGGTCCGCGGCGGCCTCCACGCGGAGCTTGTTGAAGAACAGATACGCCAGGCAGAAGGCCACGACCATGGCGACGGCGGCCGCGAGCCACACGTTCTGGCCCAGGCCCCACGCGAGTGCGACGAAGACGATGAAAAACAGGGCGAACCGCAGGGCGGTGTACTTGAGAAACTGCACGAGCCAATTCTACGGTGGGCAGCCGGTTCCCAGGTTCTTCACTAGACTGTGAAGATGGTCAGGAACATCATCGTGGCGGCTCTCGTAGCACTCGCCATCACGATCTACGCGCTCATCCAGTGCATTCGCACGCCCGCCCACGACGTGCGGAGCATCTCAAAACCCGCTTGGATCCTGTCCATCATCCTGCTGCCCCTGATCGGTGCCGGCCTGTGGTTTTGGCTGGGGCGACCGCGGTACGGCGATCCCGGGGTTCCGGGACGGAATCCGGGGCGGCCCGCCCCCCGTCCCTCGAATCCCGACGACGACGCCGACTTCCTCCGGGACCTTGAACGCCAGCGCCGCATGAGGGCCCGCGACGAGGAGTTGCGCCGCAAGGAGACGGAAGCCAAGGAGCACGAGGACAGGGACAAGGACGCTCCGCAGGATCCCCCGGCCGAGAAGTAGCCCACCCCGATTACCCTGGAACGCGCCGGGCCCGGGCACGCACCCGGACCTTCGTGAGCGGGTTTGACCCTCCCTGAGCAACCTTTGGACGCACCCGGTGCCCTGACTAGGCCTTCTGCGGCCGGTCTCCCGCAAAGCCGCTCACGACGGCCGCGGCGCCACAATGCACGACGGCGGCCGGTGCGGGCGGCCGGTGCGGGCGGCCGTGCGGGTTAGACCCCGGCGTAGGAGTGCAGGCCGTTGAAGTAGATGTTCACGACGGTGAAGTTGAAGACCAGGCACAGGTAGCCGATGATGCTCAGCCAGGCCGAGCGTGAACCCGTCCAGCCCCGCGTGGCCCGGGCGTGCAGGTAGCCGGCGTAGACCACCCAGATCACGAAGCTCCAGACCTCCTTGGTGTCCCACCCCCAGTAGCGTCCCCAGGCCGCCTCCGCCCACACCGCGCCCGCCATCACGGTGAACGTCCACATCACGAACGCGACGGCGTTGATCCGGTACGCGAAGTTCTCCAGGGCCGCGGCGCTGGGCACCAGACGGAGGAACGCGAGCTTGTCGGGCTTGCCCGCAGCCAGCCGGCTCTGGCGTTCGTGCTGCACCAGCTGCAGGACCCCCATCGCGAAAGTGATGGTGAACAGTGCCGAGGCGAAGACCGCGATGGAGACGTGGATGACCAGCCACGGGCTCTGCAGCGCCGGAACCAAGTGCGCGACCGGCGTCGGGAAACCCATCGTCGCGGCACACAGCATCAGGACGACGAGTCCGATGACGAACGTCCCCATGAAGCGCAGGTCCTTGCGGATCAAGGTCAGCAGGAACACGACGGCGACCACCAGGGCGCCGGTGGAGAGGAACTCGTACATGTTGCCCCACGGCACGCGTGCGGCGGCGATTCCCCGGCTGACGACGGCGAAGGCGTGGATGGCCACGGCGATCCACGCGACGGACACCGCGATGCGAGCGGCGGAACGCTTGCGGGATCCGGCGGTGTATTCCATGGACTCGTGAACCAGCGGTTCGCCGTGTCCGCCGTGCGCGCCGGTGCCCGCGTCGCCGGGCCGACCGCCGGAGGCGCCCGCGCCGGCGTGGGCCAGCTGCCTCGCCTCGGTGGCCAGGGCCTCCGACTCGAGCTGGCGGATGGTGGCGCTGGACTTGGCGAGGTCCCACGTGAAGGCAATGAACGCGACGGCGTAGGCCATTGCGGCCAGCAGCATGAAGAGGTCGCTGTAGGCGCCAAGGTCTGCGTTGATGGAGGGCATGGTTTCGGTCTCCTAGACTTTCGCCCGGTCGTAACCGGACCATTCACGCTCGAGAATCTTCTGGATTTCCTTGGCTTCCACCGATACCCGCGGATCCTCGCCGCGGGCCAGGAGCCCGTATTCGATGATACGCCCGCCCCGCGGAGCGTCTGTGCCGGCGGCGACGCCGGAGTCGGCCGGGGTACCCGGGACCGACGGTCCGGCCGGGACCACTTTGACCCAAAGCCGTCGGCGCGGGGTGAACAGCGAGACGCCGAGCCCCAGGAGCGCCAGCGCCGCGAAGGTGGCCACGGGCACCTTGCCGGGATCGTGGTGGATGTCCAGCGCAACGTAGCGCTTGAGTCCGTCGAAGGAGATGGATCCCCTTCCGTCGGGCAGCTGGAGCGTCTGGCCGGCGTTGAGCACCAGCCCGCCGGCATCCAGGTTGCGGCTGTTCAGTTCGGTGAGTTCGTCGGTGTCCAGAACGTAGACGTTCTGCGGGTCCCCACCGTCCAGCCCGAGGTCGCCGTAGTACGAGTTGAGCTGCAGCTGCGGGAGGGCCGGTGCGGGATCCAAGGAGATTCCGATGCCGTTGGACTCGCCCGCCGTGGGCAGGAACAACCCGACGAACCCCAGCTGCTCCGGGCGCGCGTCGGGCGCCTTGAGCACCACGAGGGACGTATAGACGCCGTCCTGCGGGACGCCGATGACCGGACCCCGGTAGGCGATGTCGCCGTTGCCGTCCTTGACGGTCATCACCGGCGCGTAGCCGTTGCCGACCAGATAGACGTCGGAACCTCCGATGCGCAGCGGGTGGTTGACCTTCAGTTCCTCCTGCGTGGGTTCGCCGCCGGGCTCCCGGGTGGTGACGCTGGCGGTGAAGTCGATCGGCTGGCCGTAGTGGGTTTTCGATTCGCGGTCGAATTCGACCTCGAACTTGTCCAACACCACGGAGAACGGACGGAGCGCGTCCTCGTTGAACGCCGTCCCGGGCGAGAACGCGTCGTAGGCGACCAGCGTGTTGACGAACGACTCGCCCTCCACCACCAGGCGCTGGCCGCTGTAGCCGAAGGCGCCACCGATCGCGACGGACGCGAGCAGGCCGATCAGAGACGTATGGAACACCAGATTGCCGATTTCGCGGACGTAGCCGCGCTCCGCACCGATGGAGGGAACGGCCCCGTCGGGACGTTCCTGGACGCGGTACCCGCGCTTTTTCAGCAGCGCGGCGACGCGGGAGACGACGGCGGCGGACGACGGGCCGCCGTCGTCCTCCGGACCGAGCGCGACGGTGCCGTGCTCGGGTAGGCGGGACAGGCGCGCGGGCGTACGCGGCGGCGGCGTCTTGAGCGCCTGCCAGTGCTTCTTGGCGCGGGGGATGACGCAGCCGATCAGCGACGCGAAAAGCAGCAGGTAGATCGCGGAGAACCAGACGGACGAGTACACGTCGAACAGCTGGAACCGGTCCAGCCACTCCCCCAGGACTGGGTTGTTGGCCAGGTAGTCGGAGACCAGTGCCGGGTTCACCGGACGCTGCGGGAAAAGCGAGCCGGGCACCGCGGCCACGGCGAGCAGCAGCAGCAGGAACAGTGCGGTCCGCATGCTGGTGAGCTGGGTCCACGCCCAACGGAGCATGCCGACGAGGCCGAGCGCCGGCATCGTGGCGTCTTTTTTGGGGGTCTTCGTCTCGGTCATCAAATCGGCAACCTCACCTCGTTGGCGAACCAGTCCTGCAGCTGCGTCACCCACGTACCCCAGAGCCCGGTGGCCATCAGGAGGCCAAGCAGGATGAGCATGGCTCCGCCGAAGCGCATCACGGTGCGCTGGTGGCGGCGGAAGAACGCGAGCGCGCCCATGCCCCGGCGCAGGCCGACGGCGATGAGCAGGAACGGCAGTCCCAGTCCCACGCAGTAGGCGAACGTGAGGGTCGCGGCCTTGGCGGGATCCGGGTTGGCGCCGCTGCTGAGCGCCAGGACCGCTGCGAGGGTCGGACCGATGCAGGGCGCCCAGCCGAGGCCGAACGTCACCCCCAGCACGGGGGCGCCCCACAGCCCGGCGGGTGGCCGCGCGTGGATCTTGCGGTCGTTCTGCAGCCAGCCGAGTCCGCCCAGAAACACGATTCCCAGCACAATCACGACGACGCCGAGCAGCTGCGTGACCCACGCGCCCTGGAACCGCAGCCAAATGGAGAGCTGCGCAAAGAGGACGCCGGCCAGCATGAACACGGCGGTGAAGCCGAGGATGAACAACCCGATCCCCGCCACCATTCGCCCGCGCTTCTGCTCCTCGAGGTCCGCCCCGGTCAGCCCCGTCACGTACCCGAGGTATCCGGGCACGAGCGGCAGCACGCACGGCGACAGGAAGGAGACCAGCCCGGCGAGGATGGCCACCGGGACGGCAAGCAGCAGCGAGCCGTCCTGGACCACCTCGGCGAACGGGTTGGCTTGGGCCGCGATGCCGCCCAAACCAGTGGAAACAAGTGGACTCACGAGGTCTCGGCGACCCGGTCGGCGATCAGCGTCTTCAGGGTGTTCTTCTCGGCGACGCCGAGGATCCTGGCGGCGACCCTGCCCCGCTTGTCAATCACCAACGTGGTGGGAACGGCCTGCGGGGGGACGAACTCCGTCATGGCCAAAAGGATCGCGCCGTCGCGGTCCGGCATGGAGGGGTACTCGATGCCGAAGGTCCGCTCGAACGCCGAGGCGGTCGGTTCCTCGTCGCGCACGTTCACGCCGATGAACTCGACGCCCTGGTCCGCGAACTCCTTGCTGAGTTCGGCCATGTGGGGGGCCTCGACGCGGCACGGCGCGCAGGCCGCGTACCAGAAGTTCAGGACAGTGACCTGGCCGGCCCAGGCGGCGGAGTCCACCGCGTCGCCGTCGTACGTCGTGCCCGTGACCTGAACGGCCTCGCCGCGGGACTCGGCCGCGTACTCCTCCACGGATCCGTCGCCGGCGATGTAGTTCTTGTTGTTGCCTGCGCGGGCCTGCGCCGCCAGCGGGTCCTCGACAGCGGAACACGCCGCCAGCGGGACAGCCGCCGCGAAGAGTGCCGCCGCGCGCAGGATGGATCGGCGGTTCGGGCGCGGGGACAGGGACGACTGCAGGGGCATGGTCAGGCTCCGGGGATGTTCGCGGCGTTGGCCAGCAGGTCGAAGCACGGCTCCGAGTAGCGCACGGCGGCGAGGTGGTCGCCGTCGAACTCCAGGCTGGTGATGGAGGCAAGCGTGCACTCGCGCTTGCGTGGGTCGTGCCAGAGGCGTCGGTTCTCCGCGGCGAGGCGCGTCACCCAGATGGGCAGCTGGTGCGCCACGAGAATCGCCTCCGCGCCGGGTCCACCGAGTTCGACAGCGGCGTCGCGGTGCTCCCGCACGGCCTCCATCACGCGGGCGACCTGCTCGCCGTAGGGCTCGCCCCACGAGGGCCGGATGGGGTTGACCAGCGCCGGCCAATGCCGCGGATTGCGCAGTTGGCCCTTGATGCCGGACAGACCCTCGAAGTAGTTGGCGGCCTCGATGATGCGCGGCTCGGTGACTATGTCCAGGCCAAGTGCGGACGACGTCGGCGCGGCCGTCTCCTGCGCGCGCGTCAGCGGGGACGCGACAAGACGCACGATGTTGGAACCGGCGTCGCGCCTGGCGGCGAAGTGCCCGGCGACGCGGTCGGCCATGGCGCGGCCCAGCGCGGACAGGTGGAACTCGGGAAGCCGCCCGTAAAGCACCTTGTCCGGGTTGTGGACTTCCCCGTGGCGGAGAAGGTGAACCGTCGCAGTAGGCATGCATCCAGTGTCTCAAACAATGTGGCCGTCGCCTAAAACGAGCGCATGACAAGCATCACGGGCGGTTCCGGGAACCTTTTGCTGCGCCTTGGGCACGCCGTCGGTTGGTCCGAATCGTCCGGCGTGATGATGCGGCGGACGGTGTGCCTGCGGATATCGTGGGAAGCAGCATCCATTCCGCGCAGGAGGAACCATGAGCACCCCCGACAACACCCCAGAAGTTCCGGAACCACCGCGCTACGGCCAGCGGCTTCCCGAGGGCCAGGCGCCCGGCGGACAGCCCGGCCAGTACGGCCAGCAGGGCCCGGCCGCGCCGTCGTCGTACGGCCACTACGGGCAGGTGCCTCCGGTGGGCCCCTCGCCCTACGGTGAGCCGGGCCAGGCCTACGGTTACCAACAGCCGATGCCCGGCAGCGCCGGCTTGGGAGGACCCTCGGAACCGCTGGTCCGGCCGAAGGAGCTGGACATCTCGTTCTGGCTCATTCTGGCCGCCGGCGTCCTGACGCTCCTCTCCGGCCTGGCGCTGCTCCTCATCCCGGGAATGGCGGAGTCGATCATCGAGCAGGCGATGGCGCAGGACCCGGCGACGCGCGCTCAGCTAGAGGAGGCCGGGTTCGACACCGCCGCGATGGTGCCGGTGGTCAAGGCCATCGGCATGGTCGCCATCATCCTCAGTGCCGCGATCTACGCGTTGATCGCGTTCTTCATCCGCAAGGGCAGCAACGGCGCGCGGATTACCGGCACCGTCTTCGCGGCGGTCTCCCTGTTTGGACTCGCCGGTGCGGCCACCGGCGACTGGACCGGTGTGATCACCGTGCTGCTGGGCGCGGCCGGCATCGTCTTCGCTTGGCTCAAGCCGTCCAGCGCGTATATCGCGGCGCGCAAGGCCCAACACGGTGGTTACGGCGGTTACGGCGGTTACGGGCGGTAGCCTCCGGATCCGGCTCGGACCGTCGTGAGCGGCTTTGCAAGCCCTACCCCGGAAACTCCCTAGTCAGGGCCGGCCGGTTCCCGCAAAGCCGTTCAGCGAGGGCCAAAGCCGCTCAGGATGGCCCGCTCGCGGGGGCAGTCGCCCGGGCCGCTCAGACCGACGGCTGGCTGGTGGCGTTCACCGCGTGGTAGGCGAGGATCTGCAACTCTCGCGCCATGTCCACCTTGCGGATCCGCACGCCCTCCGGAACCTGGAGAACAACGGGCGCGAAGTTCAGGATGTTCACGACGCCGGCGCTCACCACGCGGTCGCAAAGTTCCTGGGCGGCGGGCCCTGGGACGGCGAGGACGGCCATGTTGACGCCGAGTTCGGGAAAAACGTTTTCCAACTCCGCGGAGTCGAGGACGGTCAGGTCGGCGATCGGCCGCCCGATCAGGTCCGGCGCGCCATCCATCACGGCCACCAGGCTGAAGCCGGCGCTCCGGAATCCCGCATAACCGGTGAGCGCGCGGCCCAGGTTACCGGCTCCGAGGATTGCGACGCGCCAGTCGCGGGTTAGCCCCAGGGTCTCCGAGATGAAACGGGCCAACACCCCCACTTCGTAGCCCACGCCGCGTGTCCCGAACGTGCCGAGCAGGGAAAGGTCCTTGCGGAGGATCGCCGAGTTCACGCCGGCTGCGTCCCCGAGCCGTTCGGAGGACACGGTTTCGATTCCGTCCGCGCCGAGGGCATCCAGTGCCCGGAGGTACATGGTCATACGCCCCAAGGTGGCTTCGGGAAGCGGCTTGTCCGGTTTCCTCACGCGGTCAGCAGCCGTTCGAGTCGCGCGGGGTCGATGACCCAGAAGTCCCGAGGCACGCCATCGATGAGCAGCACCGGAATTTCCTCGCCGTGCCGCGCCACGAGCTCTGGATCGTCGTCGATGCGGCGCTCGGCCCACTCGACGCCAAGGCGCTCGGCGACGGCGGCAACGGTTTCGTGGGCCGCCTCGCAGAGGTGGCATCCCTCGCGGGTCAGCAATTCGACGCGAGGACTGGTGGCAGGATCCATGGTTCCAATCTACCGCCGCTCCCCTCCGGGCCCCACGTGCGTGACGGTCGCCGACACGATCCGTGCGCTCCCGTTTGCCTTAGACTGGCGGCATGCCCCAGCCGAAGACCGGCCGCGCCGTGACGTCGCCGGTGCGCCACATGTCCGGCGCGGAGGCGGCGTTCTTCGACGTCGACAACACCATGATGCGCGGTGCCAGTCTCTTCGCCGTCGCCCGGAAACTCCATGCGCGCGGCGTCTTCAGCTTCCGGCAGGCCGCCCTCTTCGCGTTCAGGCAGGCACGGTTCATCGTCGCCGGCGAAAACCTGATGGAAATCCATAAGATCCGCGACGAGGCCCTCGCACTGGCCGCCGGGTTCCTGGTCGACGACATGACGGCGCTCGGCGACGAGGTCTTCGACGAATTCATCGCCTCCAACATCTGGCCGGGTACGCGCGCTCTGGCAGACCAGCACCTCCGCGCGGGACGCAACGTCTGGCTGGTGACGGCGACTCCACTGGAGGTCGCGTCCGTGATCTCGCGCCGCCTCGGCCTGACCGGCGCATTGGGCACCATCGTGGAGCAGGACGCGGGCGTCTACACGGGACGGCTGGTGGGCGAAATCCTGCACGGGGAGGCCAAAGCGGAGGCGGTGCGCGATCTGGCGCTACGCGACGGCCTGGATCTGCGGCGCTGCTGGGCCTACAGCGATTCCCACAACGACGTCCCGCTGCTTGAGGCCGTGGGTCATCCCGTTGCCATCAATCCAGACGGGCGCCTGCGCCGCCACGCCGCGCGGCACAGCTGGCCGGTCTACGACTTCCGCACCGGACGGGCCGCCGCGACCCTGGGCCTGAAGGCCGCCACGGTTTCCGGCGCCGCCTACGGTCTGTGGCGCGCACTGGCAGTCCTGCGCCGGTCCTGAACGTCCGGGACATGGAACGACGGCGGGGCCGCACCGATTCGGTGCGGCCCCGCCGTCGTTCGCGCGTCGTTGAGAACGACGGAACGCTACTTCTTGTTGCGGCGCTGGTGGCGGGTCTTGCGAAGCAACTTGCGGTGCTTCTTCTTGGCCATACGCTTGCGGCGCTTCTTGATAACAGAGCCCATTGGTTCCTCACAGACTGTTGGTTGGTGGTTGCTTTCCGACCGCGGGGCAACCGGGCGCAACCAACATGGACGTTAAACGTTCCTTAACAGATTACCCTGTTCCGGCGCGCGTCTCGGACCACGGGACTCAGGCGGTCTCCGAGGTCCCCTCGACGCGGGCGGTTCGCAGGTAATCCCCGACGGCCGTCTCCGGAACGCGGTACGAACGGCCGAACCGGACGGCGGGGAGCTCCCCCGAGTGCACCAGCCGGTACACCGTCATCTTCGAAACCCGCATCACGTCGGCGACCTCGCCCACCGTCATGAATTGCGCGTCCGAGAAGTTCCTAGCGTCAGCCATCCCCAATTGTCTCCTGATCCGGGCAGATTCCATCGTTTGATGGCGGCGCGTTCATTGCCTCCGTGGGCATGAGCCGTCCATGCTCACAGTAGTGGCTGGTGTGGCAAAAGTGAAACCCCTGGTCAGGGGATTCACGACCGCCTACGAATCGCCTTCGCCAGGTCGGCCAGCAGCCCCCGGGTGGTGTCCCACCCCATGCACGCGTCCGTGGACCGACTGCCCGTAAACGAGTGGCCCGTCGGTCCCCCCCGGGGCCAACTTTTGGGTCCCGTCGACCAGGAAGCTCTCCGCCGTCACGCCGGCAATACCTCGCTCTCCCGTCCCGATTCGTCGCGCCAAGTCACCGAGTACCGTGGCATGGCGTACGTGGGACTTGCCGCAGTTGGCGTGGCTGGCGTCGATCACCAGGCGCGGATTCACCCCTCGCGACGCCCAGTTGCGCGGACGCCGCGGCAACGTCGCTTTCGCCGTGGTTGGGGCCGTTCGCGCCGCCACGCAGCACCACATGGGCATCCCGGTTGCCGCGGGTCGCGCCGAGACTGGCGCGGCCGCCGTCGTCCATCCACAGGAAGCTCTGCGGCGGCGGCCGAGCACGCGTCCAATGCGACCTGCAGTCCGCCGTCGGTGCCGTTTTTGAAGCCCACCGGCATGGACAGCTCCGACACCAGTTGGCGGCGGATCTGGCATTCCGTCGTCCGCGCGCCGATGGCTCCCCAGGGCACGAGGTCCGCGAGGTACTGCGGACTCATCGGCTCGAGGAACTCGGTGGCGGCGGGCAAGCCGAGGGCGCCGACGTCGAGCAGGAACCGGCGGGCGGTGCGCAGACCCCCGGCGATGTCGTGGCTGCCGTCCAGGGCGGGGTCGTTGATCAGGCCCTTCCAGCCCACGGTGGTCCGCGGCTTCTCGAAGTAGGTGCGCATGACCACGACCAGTTCGCCGCGGTGGCGGGCAGTTCGTCCACGAGCTGCCCGGGGGTCTCGGTGAAGGAATCGATCCGTTCGTTGGCGTTGGGGAGGGCGCGGGTCTCGGCCGTGGTGGTCATGGTGATCCCTTTCGGTGCGGAGCCTACTCCGGCCGCCCCGCCCGATTCCCGTCACCGGGTGTTCGCACGCCTTCAGGGCCGCCTGGAAATGGCAAAGGACCTCGAGCATGGGCTCGGGTCCTGGTCGGCTGTGGCGCGCCACCCCTAGATGCCCGGGGCGCGGCGCAGGCCACGGTAGTCGCTCGCGAAGTGCACCAGCGGATCGTCCGCCCGTCCGGATTCCATGCCCCTCCCCATGGACACCACCTCTCCCACGATGACCAGATGCGTGGCGGCCTGCATCGTGTCCACCGTGCGGAGCTCGAACCACGCCAGGGCACCCTCGACGACGGCTGCGCCGGTGGCGGGGGCGCGCCGGAAGGGCACCTGGTTCAACAGCCCGAAGACCGGGTTCCCGGGGCTTGCCAGCCAGTTGGCGATGCCTTGCTGGTCGGCCGCCAACAAGGACAGCGTCCAGTAGCCGGCGGACTGGACCGCGTCGGCGATGCGCCCGTCACCGTACAGGGACACCAGCATGGTCGGCGGGTCGCAGGAGACATCGAGGTAGCCGGTCACCGTCGCGGCGACGTCGTGCCCGCGCTCCCGCGTGGCCACGACGGCGACGCCGGAGGCGATGTCCGCCGCGAGTTCCCGGTAGGCGTCCGCGTCGTCCTCCGGCGAATCGCCGGATCCCACGAGGCGCGCTTCCGGCGGATCGGTCAGTTCCATGCCCTCATCGTCGCAGACCCGCGGCCCGGCCGCCGGTCGAGACCGCCCGGTCCGGGCGTGCGGCGACCGTCACGGGGAAGGGGTGGTGGAGGCGGGCTTCCCGGCCGGACTGGATGGGGTCGCCGGTGCGGGCTTCTTGGACGGCGCGGGTGTCTTCGAGGGGACGGGGTTCTTGGCCGGAGCGGAAGCGGACTCCTGCGCGTCGAGGATGGCCTGCACCTCGACGTTGTTCAGGAGTTTCCACGGCGAGTCCTGCGAGCCCTGCATGGCCGCCTCGGGACTCTGCGCCGTGTTCCACCACTTGGATTCCATGACGCGCCCGTCGAACACGATCCGATCCCTCTTGACGTACACGTCCGTAGGCGACCATTCGGGATAGAGCCCGGCGGGAGCCGCGACAACGGGACGGGGCTTGTCGCCGGGCAGCACGGGACCGACCAATGTCCACGGCGTGACTCCCGCGTTACCCACTGGCGCGTCGGGTGCCACGTCCTCGTTCCACCACTTGGCCTCGTAGACATTGCCCCGCCAGACGGCTCTGTCGCCCTCGACGAAGGTCGCCTCCTGGTTCCAGACCGGGTAGGGGCTGGTGGCCGGGTTGTCGACGATGGCCGATTCGACGGGCGCGGGCGCCGGCGCGGACGACGCCGGTGCGCGGTTCTCGGGGGCGGCCTTCCCGATGCCACGCGATAGAATCTGTGCGAATTCCCCGGGGGTCTGCGCGGTGCCGCTGCAGTTGTTGGAAACGCGGGTGGCGTCGGGGAAATTCGGGCCGCAGGCCTGGTCGCGGTTCGCGGACCAGAAGGACATCCTGCCCACGTTCACCTCGACGGCGAACCGGTTCAGTGACTCGGCGTCGTCGGTCGTGAGTATTTCGCCCAGGAGGTCGTTCTGGCCGATCATGGGCGTCAGGCCGATCTTGCGCCAGAGGCTCTGTTCGCCGATCCGCTGGTCGCGCTCGGCGTACGCCTGAGCCAGCTGGGCGTGGGCGCTGCGGGCGGTCTGGATCGCCGCGTCGGCCATCGAATCGCCGGGCGCCCGGGACTCGCCGTAGTTCATGGTCATGAGATTGACGCCAGCCAGGTCGAGACCTGCGTCCAGCATGCGGTCGACCTCCGCAAGCCCCTCCGCCGTCAGACCGAAAGTGGCGGCCGGCAGCGTCAGCCAAACCTCCAGGGGCTCGCCACCTGCCGCGCGGTCCGACTGCAACCCGGCGACCGCCAATGCCCGGCGTTCTCCGCCGTCGGCGTCCGTCAGGTCGTCGCCTTCGATATCCAGGTCCAGCGTCTTCGACTCGTAGCGGTCAAGCAACGCCGCGTAGGCCGCCCGCAGGGCCACCGGGTCCGAACACGCGGTGGCCGGTTCGTCGTTGAGCAGCCCCCCGGTCGAGACGACGATCTCGCCCCCGGCCTCCCGCACGCGGGCCGCACGCCGGTCCAGATCGAAAGTCTCGGCCGCCGAATCCATTGTGTAGAAGCTTCCCCACGATGGCTGGCACGGCTCCTCCAGATCCGCGACGGCGAACGCCAGCACGACCCGCTCCCCCGGAGCCACGTTGCCGCCGATGTCGTAGAACGGAGTCGAGGTCGCATCCACGTAGGAGCCGAACCACTGCCGGCCCTGCCCCGCGGCGGCTGAGTCCTGCGCCTTGCCCCAGACCAGAACGGAGGCGGCAGCCAATCCACACACGACCGCGAGAACGATGATGAGACGGGTCGGCGACAGGCGTCGGCCCTCGAATATCGATGCCATATTTCCCCCAAGGTATCGGTGACGGAACCCCTCCGCCACGCGGGTACGGTGTCGGCCGCGGCTTCGGTCGGATCCCCATCCGGCCGTCGTCCGCGCTTCCCGGCACGTACCCATGGACATACTAGCCCCCTGCGCTAAGGTTGTCCCAAGTCACGCGTCATTCGTTGCGTGACCGCGATGGGGATCGCGTATTTCGGGGGAAATTGGGGAAACCATGAACAAGACGATTGTCGATGCCGCCACGACCAGCGATGAGACCGACACCGGCGCCGGACCGCGCCGCCGCCAGTGGGGAGCGGAGAAACGGTCGGAACCGCTCTCGCTCGTTCACCCGCGGCCTTCCACTGCGAAGCTGGCCTGGGGGCGCGTAGCCATCGTTTCCACGATTCTCGCGTGGATCGCCTACGTCGTCTCCACGATCCTGCGCCAGCTGGCCAACAATCCCAACGTCGGCTTCCGCTTCCAGTTCGAAGCCGTGCTGTACCTGGTGGTGGTCACGTTCCTGACGTTCTCCGCCCTGATGTACCTCACGGCCCGGCAGGGCGCCCTGCACCGCTTCGCCGAACACCGGCGGGTTCCGCGCGGCGAGCTGGACCGGCACTTCCGCGACCACGACCAGGGCATCACGGTCCTGGTTCCCAGCTACGCCGAGGAGCCATCGGTGGTCCGCGGAACGCTGTGGTCCGCCGCCCTGCAGGAGTTTCCGTCACTGCGGATCGTCCTGTTGATCGACGACGCGCCATTTCCCGACGATCCGCAGGTCCGCCTCCGGCTCGAGGAGACGCGACGGTTGAGCGGCGAGATCCAGGCAGCGCTCGACGCTCCCCACCGCGCCGCCGCCCTGGCCCTCGAGTCGTTCCGCATTCGCCGTTCCGCCGGTGCGGAGGACACCACCCTCTTGGAGGGGTTGGCTGCCAGCTACCGACGCTCCGCCGAATGGATCGACTCCATGGCGGAAACCGAGCAGGTCCACGACCATGTGGACGAGTTCTTCGTCGACTCGGTGCTCATGGGCCTGTCCCGCGAACTCCGGTTGACGCTGCTTGCCCTGGAGGCCGCGGCCGCCCAGCGGGAGGCGCCGGAGGCGGACCGCATGGAGGAACTCCACCTCCGCCTGGTCCGGATCTTCAAAGCGGACCTCGGGCACTTCGAGCGCAAGCGTTTCGCCAGCCTGTCCCAGGAAGCCAACAAGGCCATGAACCTGAACTCCTACATCTCACTCATGGGCAAGTCATGGCGGTCGGAACAGCTCGGGGACAATCTGGTGCTGCGCGAGGCACCGGACGACGCCGCGGACCAGGGCCCCCTCGACGGGATCCTGCAGGTGCCGGATTCCGAATACCTGTTGACGCTCGACGCCGATTCGTTGCTGCTGCGCGACTACTGCCTGCGGCTGGTGTACTTCCTGGAGTCGGAGGAGAACGCCCGCATCGCGGTCACGCAGACGCCGTACTCCTCGTTCCGCGGCGCACCGACGAGGATCGAGCGCATCGCCGGCGCGACGACGGACATCCAGCACATTCTGCACCAGGGCAAGACCCGCTACAACGCGACCTTCTGGGTGGGGGCCAACGCCGTCATCCGCAAGCGCGCCCTCATGGACATCGTCGAGGTCAACACGGTGGGCGGGCACGAAATCCGGACCTACATCCAGGACCGGACCGTCATCGAGGACACGGAGTCCAGCATCGACCTCGGCACGCACGGCTGGGGGCTTTCCAACTATCCCGAGCGCCTCAGCTACAGCGCCACGCCACCGGACTTCGGGTCCCTCGTGGTGCAGCGACGGCGGTGGGCGAACGGCGGCCTGCTGATCATGCCCAAGTTCTGGGCGCAACTCCGGGAGCGCCGCCACCGCCACGAACGCCTCGGCTTCAGGGAAGTGCTCCTGCGGACGAACTACATGTCCTCGATCGCCTGGGCGAGCCTGGGACTGGTCTTCCTGCTGGCCTACCCCTACGACAGCAGGCTGCTGAGCCCGCTGATCTTCGCGGCCGCCGTTCCCTACTTCCTCTGCATGGGGAGCGACCTGCGGGACTGCGGCCACCGCTTCAGCGACATCTTCCGGATCTACGGCTTCAACCTCGTTCTCCTTCCCGTGAACATCGCCGGTGTCGCCAAGTCCATCCAGCAGGCCTTCACCGGCGCCAAAATCCCCTTCGCGCGCACGCCCAAGGTCCGCGACCGCACGGCGGCCCCCGGCGTCTACGTCTTGGTCCCGTACCTGATCGTCGCGTTCTCCCTACTCACGCTGTGGCGCGACATCGAGGGAGAAAACTGGGGCAACGCCGCCTTCGCGGGGATCAACGCGCTACTGGCCGCCTTCGCGATCCGCGCCTACATCGGCATCAAGAACTCCATCGCGGACATGTCGCTCGGACTCGTGTCCTGGCTCTTCGTGGCACCGCGGAAAAGGAGCGCCCCGGCGGCCGAGCGGCCCGAGGCCACACCGGAGACCGCGGATTGGACCACCATCCTGTATCAGGGCGACCGGCGGCTCAACCGCGACCTCCGCAGGAGGGGTGACCGCCGACGGCGGATCGGCGTGTAGTTTCCGGCGCCGTCCCACGCCGCGGCGTCGGACGGCGCCGCTAAACGACGCCGAGGGCCAGCATCGCGTCGGCGACCTTGACGAAGCCGGCGATATTGGCTCCGGCGACGTAGTTGCCCGGCATGCCGTATTCCTCGGCCGTCTCGGCACAGCGAGCATGGATATCGACCATGATGTTGGCCAGCCGCTGCTCCGTGTAGTCGAAGCTCCACGAGTCCCGGCTGGCGTTCTGCTGCATCTCCAACGCCGAGGTTGCCACGCCTCCTGCGTTGGCGGCCTTGCCCGGGCCGAAGAGCACGCCGGCTTCCTGGAAGATCGCGGTGGCCGAGGCGGTGCACGGCATGTTGGCACCCTCGGCAACGGCCACGACGCCGCGTTCGACCAGACGCTTGGCGGCGACGTCGTCGAGCTCGTTCTGCGTCGCCGACGGCAGTGCCACGGTTCCGTCGACGTCCCAGACGCTGCCGCCTTCGACGTACTTCACGGAGGCGCCGCGGCGTGCGGCGTATTCGCTGACGCGTCCGCGCTCGACCTCCTTGATTTCCCGCAACAGGGCCAAGTCGATCCCGGCCTCGTCGACGATGTAGCCGGAGGAGTCCGAGGCGGTGATGGCACGGGCGCCCAACTGCTGGGCCTTCCCGATGGCGTTCAGCGCGACGTTGCCCGATCCGGAGACCAGCACGGTCTGTCCGTCGAAGCTCGCCCCGCGGGTCTTGAGCATCTCCTCGGCGAAGAGCACGGCGCCGAAGCCCGTTGCCTCGGGTCGAACCAGGGATCCGCCCCAGCCGGTTCCCTTGCCCGTGAGCACGCCGGACTCGTAGCGGTTGGTGATGCGTTTGTACTGGCCGAAGAGATAGCCGATCTCGCGTCCGCCCACGCCGATGTCGCCGGCTGGGACGTCCGTGTACTCGCCGATGTGGCGGTAGAGCTCGGTCATGAACGACTGACAGAAGCGCATGACCTCCGCGTCGGACTTGCCGCGGGGGTCGAAGTCGGATCCGCCCTTGCCGCCACCGATCGGCATGCCGGTCAGCGCGTTCTTGAAGATCTGCTCGAAGCCGAGGAACTTCACGATCCCCAGATACACGGAGGGGTGGAAGCGCAGTCCGCCCTTGAACGGCCCCAGTGCGGAGTTGAACTCGACGCGGAATCCGCGGTTGATCCGCACCCGACCGTTGTCGTCGGTCCACGCGACGCGGAAGATGATCTGGCGTTCCGGCTCGCACATGCGCTGGAGGACGGCGGCGTCGGCGTATTCGGGATGGCGTGCCACCACCGGGTCCAGACTCTCGAACACCTCGGTGACCGCCTGGTGGAACTCGGCTTCCCCCGGGTTGCGGAAGAAAACCTCTTCGCGGATCTTCGCTAGGTGCTGTTCCATGTGGTTCTCCCGACGTTGTGGGTCCCGACGCAAGCTGTGCGCCTGCGCGTTTCTTTCGCCACGACACCCTCCCACGGAAGGCACCGGCGCGGCCAACGCGCGGCAACAAACGCCGGATCGACGCGTAACTCTGAGTCCACCGTCACATGGCGCGGAAGATGTTCGCCGCTAGCGCCTCCGCCCGAACTTGGGTTTCGGAAGCCGATCCAGGAGGTCCTGCGCCCTGCCGGTGACCTGCTCAACAGTGCGGCCAACGGTCCGCCCAAGTTGCTGGCCGGGCTGGCCCGGCATCGCCGGAACCGTGGCCAGTTCGGCGTGTACGCCCGGCGCCGATGCAACCATGGGTACGCGCGCGGTCCCGGGACGCGCCCGGGGCGCCGCGAACGGCACGGCGGGAACGACGTCGGCCGCGGCGTCCGCTACCGGAACAAACGACGTCAGCCAGGCCGCCGCATCCTGGAACACGCCGGGATCCACGGCGTAGAACCGACGTTGGCCGTCCGCACGGGTCGTCACCAGTCCGGCCTCGCGCAGCACTTTCAGGTGCTTCGAAACCGTCGGTTGGCTGACGCCCAGGGTGTCGACCAGCTCCCCTACCGAGCGGTCCCCCGGCCGCAGCGCGTCCAGGATGCGGCGCCGCGTGGGTTCAGCGATAACAGGGAAAACATCGTCGATGGCCATCCCATCACCTTATCCGCATATACGCTGGCAAGCATTTTGCCGCGGGGGGCAATAGGCATCCGGCCCAAGGGTCAGTCAAACCAGGGATCCAGCCCGTGCAGCGGGAAGATTTCCTTCCGGGTGGCCATGATCGTCCGGTCCACCGGATCGGCGGGATCGTAGCCGACCTCCCACGAACGCCACCAGACGTCGGCGTCGTCGCCCATGGTCACCGGCGCGGCGAGGCCATAGCGATCGGTAACGTACTCGCGCCAGGGTTCGGGAACCCGCATCGTCAGCGGCACGGGCTTGCCCGCCGCGATGGCCACCAGATGGCTCCAGGCCCTGGGAACGACGTGCGTGAGATTGTACCCGCCGCCGCCGGTGGCGATCCAGCGACCGCCGCAGAAACGATCCGCGAGGTCCCGGATGTCCAGCATGTTCTGGCGCTGCCCGTCGACGCTCAGCCGGAGGTTGCTCAGCATGTCCTCCCGGTGGCCGTCGCATCCGTGTTGGCTGACAATCACCTCCGGCGCAAAGGCCGCGGTCAGCTGCGGGACCACGGCGTGGAAGGCCCGCAACCACGCCGCGTCGGTCGTGCGGGCCGGCAACGCCACGTTCACGGCCGTGCCCGGCGCCCCGGGACCACCTGTCTCATTGGCGAATCCGGTACCCGGGAACAAGGACATTCCCGATTCGTGCAGCGACACGGTCATGACCCTCGGGTCGTTCCAGAAAAGGCTCTGCGTCCCGTCGCCGTGGTGCGCGTCGACATCGACATAGAGGACACGCGACACCCCGGAATCGAGCAGCCGTGTGATGGCGACCGCCGTGTCGTTGTAGATGCAGAATCCGCTGGCCCGCCCGCGGGCGGCGTGGTGCATGCCGCCCCCGAAGTTGACCGCGTGCACGGCCGTTTCGTCGAGAACCGATTCGGCCGCCGCCAGCGATCCGCCGGCCAACCTCGCGCTGGCCTCGTGGATCCCCGCGAACAGCGGATTGTCGTCGGTCCCGAGTCCGCGTTCCTCGTTCGGCTCGTCGGGGTGTTCGCTGACATGGCGGACCGCTTGGATGTAGTCGCGGTCGTGGACGCCGGCCAGGATGTCGTCGCCCGCAACCCGGGGCTCGATGAGGCCGATGTTTGGCAAATCGATGAGTCCCAATGACCGCGAGAGCCGCATCGTCAGGTCCAGTCGCGCCGGGTGCATGGGATGGCCGTCCCCGAAGTGATAGGCCATCATGTCCGCACTCCAGACGATCCGCGTGGGCGGTGCCGGCACCGTGTTGTTGCTCATCACACCTCAGGCTACGCGAATGCGGCCCCCGGGCGCCCAGTGAGACGTGGCCGTCGTCACGGGCGGACTCCCGCCGGGGCGGCGTCGAGGTGGTTTACTGAGAGCTGGCGACAGGAGGGTCCTGCGCCCGAGCACGCCACGGAGCCGACCGGTACCATGCCCGCACCGCAACAGACGTCACGCCCCACGGGCCTCGGCGTGTTCGCGCGCGCCCTGACCGGCGCGCGGGACTTCGTCGATACGCTCGCGGCCGCGTCGCCGGCCCGTTTGGCACTCGCGGTGTTCTTCCTCGTCATCACGGTCTTCACGCTGCTGCTGTCTTTGCCGGCGTCCGCAGCCGACGGCCACATGACGCCGCTCCACGATGCGCTATTCACGGCGGTCTCCGCCGTCTGCGTCACGGGCCTGACCGTGGTCTCGACCGCGGACCACTGGTCCTTCTTCGGCCAGGTGGTCATCCTGGTGGGCATCTTCGTCGGCGGCCTGGGCATCATGACGCTGGCGTCGCTGCTGTCCCTGGCGGTCAGCAGGCGCCTGGGCGTGCGCGGCAAACTGTTGGCGCAGCAGTCGATGAACACGCAAAACGTCGGCCGCCTGGGCGAGGTCGGCACGCTCTTGCGCATCGTCATCACCACCTCCGTGGTGATCGAGCTTTTGCTGGCCGCCATGCTCACCCCGCGCTTCATGGTCCTCGGCGAACCGTTTGGACAGGCCCTGTGGCACGGAACCTTCTATGCCATCTCGGCCTTCAACAACGGCGGATTCACGCCACACAGCGACGGACTGATCCCCTACGAGACGGACCTGTGGATCCTGGTCCCGCTGATGATCGGCGTGCTGATCGGCAGCCTCGGCTTCCCCGTGCTGATGGTGTTGGTGACGTTCGGCCCCAAGATCCGGCAATGGACCCTGCACACCAAGCTGACGCTGACGGTCACCGGCATCCTCTTCGCCGCCGGTGCCCTGGTCTGGGGCATTCTCGAGTGGCAGAACGCGTCGACCATCGGGGGGATGAACGACGGCGACAAGGTCATCAACGCCGTTTTCGCCTCGGTGATGACCCGCTCGGGGGGCTTCAACCTCGTGGACCAGAACCAGCTCGAATCCTCCACCATGCTCTTCACCGATGCACTGATGTTCGCCGGCGGCGGTTCCGCGTCCACGGCGGGCGGCATCAAGGTCACGACCATCGCCGTCATGTTCCTGGCGATCGCCGCGGAGGCGCGAGGCGACACGGACGTCAAGGCGTTCGGCCGCCGCATTCCGGAGGGCACCATGCGCGTGGCGATCTCGGTGGTGGCGTTGGGCGCCACGCTCGTCAGCGTCGCGGCGGGCTTGCTCCTCGGCATCACCGACGAGCCGCTGGACCGCGTCCTGTTCGAGACCATCTCCGCGTTCGCCACCGTGGGACTCAGCACCAACCTCAGCGCGGAGCTCCCGCCGTCGGGCAAGTACGTGCTCTCCGCCCTGATGTTCGCCGGGCGCATCGGCACCATTACACTGGCCGCGGCGCTCACGCTGCGCCAGCGCGACCAGCTGTACCACTTCCCCGACGAGAGGCCGATCATTGGCTGAGAACAAGACGAACCACAACGCCCCGGTGCTGGTGATCGGCCTGGGCCGGTTCGGTTCCGCCGTCGCGGAGCAGCTGGTTCGCCAGGGCCGCGAGGTGTTGGCCATCGAGCGCAACGCCGAACTGGTCCAGAAGTGGGCGGGGACCCTGACGCACGTGGTGGAGGCGGACGCGACGAACGTCGACGCCCTGCGCCAGCTCGGCGCCCAGGACTTCACCTCCGCCGTTGTCGGCGTGGGCACCTCGATCGAATCGTCGGTGCTGATCACCGTCAACCTCGTGGATCTGGGGATCGAGCACCTTTGGGTCAAGGCCATCACGCCGTCCCACGGCAAGATCCTCAGCCGGATCGGTGCCAACCACGTCATCTACCCCGAGGCCGACGCCGGTGTCCGAGCTGCCCACCTGGTCGGCGGCCGGATGCTGGACTTCATCGAGTTCGACGATGGCTTCGCGATCGTGAAGATGTACCCGCCCAAGGAAACGCAGGGGTTCACGCTGGGCGAATCGCAGGTGCGTTCCAAATACGGCGTCACGGTGGTTGGGGTCAAGAGTCCGGGCGAGGACTTCACCTACGCGCAGCCCGACACCAAGGTGACCCGGCGCGACATCCTGATCGTCTCCGGCCACGTGGACTTGCTCGAGCGCTTCGCGTCACGTCCGTAGGGGCGTTGGCCGGGCCGACAGTCCGGCCCGGCCGGCTTAGCCGGCCAGTTCGCGGCTGATCTCCGCCGCGCGCTCGGACGCCGCGCGGGCCCCGCGCGAGACGATCGCCGGCAGACCCTCCGCTTCGAACGTCGCGATGGCCTTTTCCGTGGTTCCGTTGGGGCTGGTGACGCTCTTGCGCAGCGCCGCGGGGTCGGCGGACTCGTCGTCGAGCATCAGTCCGGCCCCGGCCACCGTGGCGCGCGCCAGGTCCCGCGCCAAGTCCGCGTCGAGCCCCAGATCCACGCCCGCCTTCGCCATGGCCTCGGCCAGGTAGAAGACGTAGGCGGGCCCGGAGCCGCTGACGGCGGAAACGGCATCCAACTGGGATTCGGGAACCACACGCACCAGCCCGGTGCCTTTCAGGAGCCCCACGACGACCTCGACGTGTTCGTCGGTGGCGCTGGTGCCCCCGCTGAGGCCCACCGCGCCGCGGCCGACCGTCATGGGCGTGTTCGGCATGCTGCGGACCACCGGCTGTCCCGGGGCGAGCGACCCCTCGATCAGGTCGATGGTCACCGCGGCGGCGACGCTGACCACGACCGCGCCGGGGCGCAGGGCGCCCGAGATCTCTCGGCAGAGGTCCTGGATGCCCACGGGCTTCACCCCGAGGAAGACGACGTCGGCGCCCAGGACGGCGTTGGTGTTGGCGTCGGGGTCCTCGGACGTGGCCAGGGTGTGGACCCCGGTGTCCGCGGCAAGGGCCCGGGCCTTCTCCGCGCCCCGCACCGTGGCGACCACGCGGGTGGGATCCACTCCGGATGCGAGGAGGCCGCGGAGGATGGCGCCGTTCATCGAGCCGGTGCCCAGGAAGGCAATGCGGTGAGGAAAGGTCTCTGTGGGGTACTCGTGGTTCGTGGCAGACATGGCGCCATTGTTCCACGGGTTGCGGCGCTAGGGTGCCCGCGGCACCTGGTCCGCGTCGGCGACCTGGCCACCCGGAACCGCGTCGGCCCCTTCCGCGTCGGACGCGGCGTCGTCGTTCGGCGCGAGGTGGCGGCGCGCGAACTCCAGGGTCTCGCCCAGCCATTCCTCGCGTTCGCCGGCGCCCTTGGCCCGTCGGGTCGACACCTCCACGGCCACCACGCCCTGCCACCGGCTGTCCCGCAGGTGCGTCATGGCCTCCGCGACGGGCTGCGTTCCGCGGCCCGGCACGAGGTGCTCGTCCTTGCTGTTGTTGCGGCCGTCGCACAGGTGTACGTGGCTCAGCCGCTCCCCCAGCTCGACCATCGCCCGGTGCGAGTCCATGTCAGCGATGGCCGCATGCGAGAAGTCCCACGTGACGTAGTCGTACGGCTGCGGAACGGGGTCCCAGTGCGGCAGGTACATCAGCGCCTCGCGGCCCCTGGCGCGCCAGGGGTACATGTTCTCGACGGCGATCTTCACACCGTGTTCCTCCATGATCCGCGCCACGCCCTCGGCGAAGCCCGTCGCATAGGTACCCTGCCAACGGAACGGCGGGTGCACCACAACCACGTCGCAGCCGACCTCCTCGGCCATCGCGGCGGACATCTCGATCTTGTTCCAGGCGTTGCCCCACACCTGCTGGGTCAACAGCAGGGTTGGGGCGTGGATGGCCATGATCGGCTGGTCGTAGCGGGCGCTGAGGTCCATGAGCTTCCCCGGGTGCTGGGAAATCTGGTTGCCCGTGACGAGCACCTCCACCCCGTCGTAGCCCAGATCGCTGGCGAGGGCGAACGCGTCGTGCACGTTCAGGGGGTAGACGGACGCGCTGGAAAGCGCCACTGGGATGTTGTCCTGGGTCATTCCTCGGCTTCCCGTCTCACTGGTGGGCATCCTTTTGGGGCAGGCCCGGCTGTTGCCCGAGCTCCACATGGCCGACTCCCACGCTACTACGCGGCGGCTCGGGACTGTCGAACATCAATTGGTCGAAGCGGCGGAGAATCAGTCCCTCGCGCAGCGCCCACGGGCAGATGCGCAGGCTCTTGATCCCGAAGGCCTTCATGGCCTCCTCCGCCACGACCGCGCCGGCAAGCAGCTGCGGCGCCCGGACCTCGGAAACCCCCGGCAGTTCGCTGCGCTGGTCCGCGCTCATGGCACCCAACCGGTGGCGCCACAGCTTCAGGTCCGCCAGCCGGAGCACGCGCTTGACGTAGGGTCCGTCGGCGCTCGGCGCCGCGCCGGTGACGCGGGCCAGCGAGCGGAACGTTTTCGACGTGCCGGCCACGAGCGTGGGGCGCCCGAAGGCGACCAGCTCCCCGACCGGCTCGGCCAGCGTCTCAGCCACGTGGGCCGACAGTGCCTTGACGGACTTCACGCCGGGCGGGTCGCCGGAGAGCCGGTCCCGCGTGAGGCGGCCGGCGCCGAGGGGAACGGATCGCGCCACGGCCGGCAACTCGTCCGAACCGATCGCCATTTCAAACGATCCACCACCGATGTCCAGGTCCAGGATCGTCTCGTGCGACCAGCCGTACCAGCGGCGGACGGCCGAATACGTCATTCCGGCCTCCTGCTCTCCGGTCAACTCGGTCAGGCGGACGCCGGTCTCCGCCACGACCCGGTCCAGCACCTCCTGGCCGTTCGCGGCCTCGCGGATGGCCGACGTGCAGAAAGCCAAGAGGTCCTGGGCGTTGTGCCGCACCGCGAAGCGCGAGGCCTCGTGGACGAAGTCCAACAGTTCCCGCTGGCCCGCCTCCGTAATGGCTCCGTCCCCGTCGAGGTAGGCGACGAGGGACAGCGGCCGCTTGTGCGTGGCGAACGCCGCGGGACGGGCGCCCGGGTACGCGTCCACCAACAGCAAGTGGACCGTATTCGAACCGATGTCCAGGACGCCCAGTCTCATCCGTTGTCCGCGCTCCCGCTACTTCTTCTTGGCCGGAGCGCGCCGAGCCGGGGTCTTGCCGGCACCGCGCTTGACCGGACCCTTGGCGCGCTTCTCCGCGAGAAGCTCCACGGCGCGTTCGCGGGTGAGTTCCTCGATCGCGGTGTCGCGCGGGACGGTGATGTTGGTGATGCCGTCCGTGATGTAGGGACCGAACCGGCCCTCCTTCACGACGATCGCCTTCTCCGAGACCGGGTCCGCGCCGAACTCGGCCAGCGGCGGGGCGGCCGTCCGCCCGCCACGCTGCTTCGGCTGCGAGTAGATTTCCAGTGCCTGCTCGAGGGTGATCGTGAAGATCTCCTCTTCGGTGCCGATCGAGCGGGAGTCCGTCCCCTTCTTCAGGTACGGGCCGAAGCGTCCGTTCTGAACGGTGATCTCCACACCCTCGGCATCCTGCCCGAGGACCCGCGGCAGGCGGATCAGCCGCAGGGCCTCCTCCAGCGTGACCGTTTCCACGGACATCGATTTGAAGAGCGATCCGGTGCGGGGGCGCACCTTGGCGGGCTTCTTCGGCGGCTTCGGCTTTCCGTTCTTGTAGTACTCGACGGGCTGGGCGGCGAGTTCCTCCGGCGTCGGATCCGTGATGACCTCGGTGACGTAGGCGCCGTAGCGCCCATCCTTCGCCACGATCTCGCGTCCGGTCTCAGGATCCGTCCCGAGCACGCGCTCCTCGGGGCCCGGCGCCTCCATCAGCTCGAGTGCCTTCTCGGCGGTGAGCTCGTCCGGGGCCAGGTCCTCGGGGACGTTGGCCCGCTGCGGCTCCGTGCCCTCCGGCGCGTCCGTGGGCAGCGGCTTCTCCAGGTACGGGCCGAACTTGCCCACGCGCAGGACGATGCCGGGCGCAATCTCCACCGAGTTGATGGCCCGGGCGTCGATGTCGCCCAGGTTCTCCACGACACCCTGCAGGCCGTCCGCCTCCTGGCCCTCGCCGAAGTAGAACTTCCTCAGCCACGTCGTGCGGGCCAGATGTCCCTTGGCGATCTCGTCGAGGTCGTCCTCGAGACGGGCGGTGAAGCCGTAGTCGACGTACTGGCCGAAGTGCTGCTCGAGCAGCCGGACCACGGAGAAGGCGACCCAGCTGGGAACCAGGGCGCCGCCCCGCTTCGTCACGTAGCCGCGGTCCATGATCGTGGAGATCGTCGGCGCGTAGGTCGACGGCCGGCCGATCTCGCGCGCCTCGAGCTCCGCGACGATCGAGGCCTCGGTGTAGCGCGGTGGCGGGGACGTCTCGTGGCCCTGGGCCTCGATCTGGCGACCCTGCAACGGGTCGGCGACTTTGAGGACGGGGAGCCGGCGCTCGGCGTCGTTCTCCGCCTCTTGCTCCGGCGAGATGTCCTTGCCCTCCTCGTAGGCGGCGAGGAAGCCGCGGAAGGTGATGACGGTGCCAGAGGCCGAGAACTCGGCGGTGCGGCCGTCGGTCGCGTCGCCGGTGAGGCGGACGGACGCCGTCGAACCCTTGGCGTCGGCCATCTGGGAGGCGACCGTGCGCTTCCAGATCAGTTCGTACAGCTTGAATTCGTCCGCGCCGAGCTGGCTGCGCACGTCGACCGGTCGGCGGAACGAATCGCCCGCGGGGCGGATGGCCTCGTGGGCCTCCTGCGCGTTGTCGTTCTTGGACTTGTAGACGCGCATCTTCTCCGGGATGGAGTCCGCTCCGTAGAGCTCGGCCGCCTGCTTCCGCGCCGCGTTGACGGCCTCGCCGGAGAGGAACACCGAGTCGGTACGCATATAGGTGATGTACCCGTTTTCGTACAGTCGCTGGGCCACCTGCATGGTCGACTTGGACGACCAGCGCAGCTTGCGGGAGGCCTCCTGCTGCAGCGTCGAGGTCGTGAACGGGGCCGCGGGGCGGCGGGTGTACGGCTTGGTGTCGACGCTCGCGACAGCGAACGCCGAGTCGGCGAGCCCCTCGGCCAGCGACGTGGCGGATTCCTGGTCCAGGGGCACGACGCCGGCGCCGGACTTGAGCGTCTTGACCTGGCCGAGATCGTCGAAGTCGCGTCCCGTGGCGACGCGAGAGCCGTCGACAGAGACGAGCTTGGCGCGGAAGGAATCGCCGGCGTCGGTCGCGAACTCGCCGGTCAGGTCCCAGTAGGAGGCGCTGCGGAAGGCCATGCGCTCGCGCTCGCGCTCGACCACGAGCCGCGTGGCCACGGACTGCACGCGTCCGGCGGACAGGCCGGGACCGACCTTGCGCCACAAGACCGGCGAAAGCTCGTAGCCGAAGAGGCGGTCCAGCACGCGCCGCGTCTCCTGCGCGTCCACCAGATCGGTGTCCAGGTCGCGGATGTTCTCCAGCGCCCGGGCGATGCCTTCCTTGGTGATCTCGGTGAACGCCATGCGATACACCGGAACCTTGGGCTTCAGGACCTGCAACAGGTGCCACGCTATGGCCTCGCCCTCGCGGTCCGCATCGGTTGCGAGGTAGAGGGCGTCCGCGTCCTTGAGCTGCGCCTTGAGGTCGGCGACCCGTTTCTTTTTGTCCGGGTAGACGACGTAATAGGGCTCGAAGTCGTTGTCCAGATCGATGGCGAACTTGCCGACCGAGGTCTTCTTGAGCTCCGCGGGGAGCTCCTTCGGCTGCGGCAGGTCGCGGATGTGACCGACCGACGCGTCCACCACAAAGCCGTCGCCAAGGTACTTGGCGATCGACTTGCTCTTAGCAGGAGACTCCACGATCACGAGTTTCTTGCCGGTCTTTTCCTTGGCCTTCGGGGGCACAACACTCCTATTTGCAACCGGTGGCGCGCCACGACGACGGCCTGCTCATACCTGCTCTAGGGTAGCCGCATCCGGGACCCCACCAGCAAGCGGGGCCGAAAGGAGTGGGGAATGCCGCGCCGACGACGGCGGTGCGTCGCGGTGCGCGGACGGATCAGTGGGCCCGGATCTCGGGCAGGAACGACAGCATGTAGTAGACGCGTTCCCCGTCGATGCCCCGGTCCTCGGGCACCGCCAACGCCTCGTACTCGTCGACCAGTGCGTAGACGCGTTGGACGAACTCCTCGCGCTGGTCCTCCTTCAGGAACACCATCCCCGTGGTGAGCACGGGCGCGCGGCCCGGGGCCGGCTCGATGCCGGCCTTGCGCTCGATGTCCCGGCGTTCGATCTCGGCGCTGAGGCGCTCGCGGAAGGCGTTGAGCTGGACATTAAGGAACGCGTTTTTCGCCGCGCTCGAGCCGCTGAGGGAGCCGACCACGAGCTGGTCGCCGGCGGCTTTCCAGCGGCGTTCGCGGCCGTCGCCCTCGTTGGCGGCGCGCTCCACGTAGCCGTACTTCTCGAGGGCGCGCAGGTGGTAGCTCATGGCGCTGGGGGTGAGGTTGCAGCGCGAGGCCAACTCGGTGGCCGTGCGGGTGGACTGGGAGGCGAACAGCTCCTCCAGGACCTCCAGCCGAGCCTCGTGCGCCAGCGCCCGGATGGCCTGTGGATCGCTGATGACCACGGGGTTGGCCGTCTGCCGCCGAACTGCCCGCGGTTCCGCCAACTCTTGTGGGACTGTGTTCTGCGTCATGTCGAAAAACTTTAGCCGTTGTTTCGCATCCCGCACAGAAAGCCACCGGTAACAAGTCGGACAACACTGGCACTCAGGTCCCGCAGCGTCTCGTCGGGGTCGCGGTCCAGCAGCGCCGCGATGGCCAGCGCGATCTGCCGGACCGTCAGTTGGCCGTCGCAGGCCGAGACGAACCCGGCCTCCTCCGTACTCAAAAGCGTGGTCCGCCGCAGACCCGCCCCCTGTCGCAGCAGGATGACGCCGGGGTGCTCCGCGCCGGGACGCTGGTGGCGCTCCTCCGTCACGTCCTCGGCACAGACCAGCAGGAGATCCGCGACCTGAGCGCCGGCCACGAACCCGGCCGCCTCGACGGCTGCGTCCAGGTGCGGACCGATCGGCTGTTCGATCGGATACCCGATCTCCTCGAAGCGCCGTCCCACGGGCATCCGGCCCGGATCCTGCGCCCGCCGCAGCCAGACCATGCCGAAGCCGACGGCGAGCACCGAGCGCGAGGCGAAGTCCTCCAGGTACTCGACGTACCGTCGCCGGTAACGATCCGGGTCACGCGCTTCAGACGAATCGCGGAGCCACGTCTCGGCGTATTCCTCGGGCGAGGCCGTCTCCCGCTGGATGAACCACGCCTCCGTCCCCTCGGGCACCCACGAGCGCGGCCGCCGCGCCCAATCCGGGTCGCCGGCGTCGTCCGCCGTAATCTCCCAGTTGGCCAGCAACTGCGCGGTGCCACCGGGCGCCAGCACCGCGGGAAGCCCGGCGACAAGCCCGGCCACCAACCTATCCCCCGGCAGGCCGCCGTCGCGGTAGGTGTAGCGCTCGGCGTCGGATTCGCCGGCCGGATGCGGCGTAATGACGAAGGGCGGGTTGGACACCACGAGATCGAACTGTTCCCCGGCCACCGGATCCAGCAGACTGCCGAGCCGGAGGTCCACCCGGTCCCCGGGGGCGGCGGGATCCACGCCCAGCGCGCGGTGGTTCAGCAGCAGGTTGAAGCGGGTGAACGCCAGCGCGCGTTCGGAGACGTCCGTGGCCACGACGCTGTCCGCGTGCGAGAGGAGGTGGAACGCTTGGATGCCGCAGCCGGTGCCGAGGTCCAGCGCCCGCCGGACGTCGCGCCGGATGGTCGTCTGGGCAAGCGTCAGCGAAGCGCGTCCGATGCCGAGCACGTGGTCGTGTCGCAGCGGACCGGGACGCTGGTGGGCGCCGAGGTCGCTCGCGACCCAGATCTCGGCATCGGCGTCCGACGCGTGCGGGCGCAGGTCCGCGGTGGCCCGCATCAGGTCGGTGCCCTCCACCGGTGCGGCGAGGCCCAGCGCGACGAGACCGGCGGCGCCACACCGGGGGAACGCCCGGTCCACGACCGCGGTCGGCTGTTCCAGGCCCAGCATCCACAGGCCCACGACCACGGCCAGGGACGGCGGCGCGGGCAGGGCGAGTTTTCGCTGGACCGCCACGAGCGCCGGAACCACCTGGTCGCGGTTCAACGCCGCATGGGCCTCCTCCCCGACGAGTTCCGTCACGGCGTCGTGGAGGTATCCGGCGGCCAAGAGGTCCCCGGCGAGCGCGTCAAGCACTGTCTGGTCGTGGCTCTGCGGGGCATCCGGAACGCGGGAGAAGTCGTCGGTGGGGTTCACCCGAGGATTCTACCGAGGCGTCGTCATGGGGAGCGCCGTCCGGGGGCACCGTCATAGGATTGGCTCATGCCACACACCCGCCGTCCGGCCCATCTCCGCCCCGCCGCGCCCCGGGCATTCGCCACAGCCAGTGCCCTGGCATGCTGCGTGGTGCTGGCGAGCGCCTGCACCCCGACCCCGCAGCCGGGTGTGGCGACAGTTGACGGCGAAGCGGCCCCGGCACCGAGCTTTTCGAGGGCCTCCGTCGAACCCGTGGAGCCCGCGCCACCCATCGCATCCTCTTTCTCGGCCGGCGGTCCGCTGCTGGTCGGCGCCAACGACCTGACGGGGCCGACGTCGACGTCGACATCGCTGACGATGGACAGCCCGGCGCTCCAGGGCGGCCAATACACCCTGACCTTCGCCTGCTCCTCGCCCGACAAGACCGCGGTGGTGACGGCGCTGGTGCAGGATCCGCAGCTGAACGTGGTGGCGGTGCAGGAGGGCGAATGCGCGGTCCACCCCGAATCCAGCGAACACGCCGTGGACTTCATCCTCGACGCCGAGGGCGTGAACATCATGCTCGATTCCGCCAGCCCGGGCCTGGCGCTGGCGGGCCGCGTGGATTTGTCCGTCAAGTGATCAGGGAGAGCGAAACCACATGACCCGCGCGGACGAAACGCGAACGCACTCCCGGCCGGCTCCCGTGGCCCCGGCGGTATGCGTCACCACGACCCACCTGCAGCAGCTGGATCCGGGCGATCTGATCCCCGCGTCGCGGTCGCTGCCTCCGGGTTGCCGGATCGAACGGGCCGGGGGCATCACCGCGGATTTCAGCAGGTTCCTGTACCGGAGCGTCGGCAGCGGCTGGAACTGGACGGACCGCCTCGGGCTCGCCAGGGCCGAGTGGGACGCGCTGTTGCACGAGCGCGGCTCGGAGACGTGGGTGCTCTACGCCGGCGGTGCCCCGGCGGGGTACGTCGAGTTGGCCGGACGCGCGCGGCAGGCTGGGTCGACGCCGGATGCGACAGCGGGCACGGAGGTGGAGATCGTGTACTTCGGCCTCTTCCCGGAGCGCATCGGCCAGGGACTGGGCGGTCCGCTGCTGGAGGAGGCCACGAGGCGCGCCTGGGACCTGGCGTCCCGTTGGGCCGGGCTCGCGCCGGTCGAGCGCGTGTGGGTCCACACGTGTTCCCTGGACGGGCCCGCCGCGCTGGCCAACTACCGGGCGCGCGGCTTCAGCATCCAGCGGACGGAATCCGAGGTCCTGACGCCCGGGGACGCGGCCGCCGGCCTGTGGCCGTTGCCGAACCCCTAGACCGCCGTCGCGCCGGCCGATGCGCAGTCCGGACAGACGCGCAGGGCCTCGTCCGCCGCACAACCGGCGCAGAACAGGCGCAGGTTGCGGCAGGCGAGGTTGGAGCAATTCTCGAACTTGTTGGTGGCGGCGTCGCAGGCCACGCAGCGGCCGAGGCTTTTGGACTCCGGGCTGAATTCGACGTGCATCCGCTGGTCGAAGACGTAGAGCGAGCCGTCCCACAGGCCCTTGTCGCCGTATTTCTCCCCATAGCGCGCAATCCCGCCCTGCAACTGGTAGACCTCGCTGAACCCGCGGTTCACCATCAGCGACGAGAGGACCTCGCAGCGGATCCCGCCGGTGCAGTACGTCACGATCGGCTTGTCCTTGAGGTCGTCGTACTTTCCGGAATCGAGTTCACGGATGAAATCGTGGGTGGTGGCTACGTCCGGCACGATGGCGTCGCGGAACCTTCCGATCTGGGCCTCGAATGCGTTGCGGCCGTCGAAGAACACGACGTCCTGACCGTCGCGCGCCTTCGCGTCCACGAGTTCGTGCACCTGCTCGGGCCTGAGATGCGTTCCGCCGCCCACCACTCCGTCGGAGTCCACGCGCAGTTCGCCGGGCGCGCCGAAGGAGACCAGTTCGTCCCTGACGCGGACGGAAACCTTCGGGAAGTCCTCGGCTCCGCCGTCGCTCCATTTGATGTCCATCTTGTGGAACGCGGGATACTCGCGGGTGGCCTTCACGTAGGCCTTGACGTTCTTGATGTCGCCACCCGCGGTGCCGTTGATTCCGTCCTTGGAGACGATGATCCGGCCGCGCAGGTCCCAGCGTTCCAAGAGGGTGCGCTGCCAGAGTCGCACGGCCTCCGGATCGGTCAGTGGCGTGAAGGCGTAGAAGAGTACGATGCGGTTTTGGGACACCGCTTAAGGGTACGTGCAGCGCGGCCGCGGGTCCGCGTGTCGGCCGTGTTAACGGATTCTTTCGGAACGGCAACGGTTGCCCCATGGCACTCCACACCCTCCGTGACTTGGGGGTAGTGTCGTGCCATGGGATCCTCAGCGAGCGATGAACTGATCGGCAACTGGGTCACCGGCTGGGCCGGCGCCCGCGGTTACGAGTGCCGCCACGAGGGTCGCGTGCACGCCGCCCTGCGCCATGACACCACCGGCGATTGGGAATACGTCATCTACGAGCCGACCTCGGAGGAGCTCGTGGCCGTGGGCGAGACCCTGGGCAAGCATCCGGCACGGAGGTTGACGGCCTTCGCCGAAGATTCGCAGGCCCTCGCGGACGCCGCCGTCGCCGCCGGGCTGTCCGTCGTGTTCGCCGAGGAGGCCCTCATGGTCGCCGAGATGGACGGCCAGGACGTGGAGGACCCGCGCGCGCCCGAAGGCTTCACGATCGACGTTCAGCGGGACGCGAAACACGCGTTCGTCTCGGTCCACACGGAGGACGATCCCGACGTGGTCGCCGCCAGCGGACACGTCTCCGTCGTCGGCGACTACGCCGTGTTCGACCGGATCGTCACCGCCACCGAGTTCCGCCGTCGCGGGCTCGGCAGCCTGGTGATGCGGGCGCTGGTGGCCGCCGCGCTCGAGCACGAGGTGGACGAGGGGCTGCTGATCGCCTCCATCGACGGTCAGGCGCTCTACCAGTACCTCGGATGGACACCGCTGGGCACCGTCGTCACGCTGGAGGGCAAGCGGTCCTAGAGCGTCCGTACCGGGTGCCAGAATGATGCGGTGACAGATTTCCGCACGCTGGTCCCGTTGCTCGGCCAGGGTTCCGATCCCGAGGCCCTGCGCCACCTGCGGATTCTGCCTGCCCGCGACGCCGTCCACGGCCCCTGGCCCGAGTGGGTGCATCCGGACGTGGTGGAGGCCTACGGCCGTCTGGGCGTCCAGGAGCCGTGGCTCCACCAGGTCCAGGCCGCGATGTCGGCGCACGACGGGCACCACACGATCGTCTCGACCGGCACGGCCTCCGGGAAGTCGCTGGCCTACCAGCTCCCCGCGGTCGACGCCATCCACCGCTCCGTGTTGGAGGGATCGGTCACGCTGGAGGCCAGCGGCGCCGTCGTCCTGTATCTGTCGCCGACCAAGGCGCTCGCGGCGGACCAACTGACCGCGCTCAACGCGCTGGGGCTGAAAAGCGTCAGGGCTTCGACGTACGACGGCGACACCGAAGCCGGCGAGCGCCGGTGGATCCGGGACAACGCGAACTTCGTGCTCGCGAACCCGGACATGCTCCACTTCGGCATCCTTCCCAACCATCCGTGGTGGGCGCGCTTTTTCCGCCGGCTTTCCTACGTGGTGATCGACGAGGCGCACAGCTACCGCGGCGTCTTCGGCGCCCATGTGGCGAACCTGCTCCGCAGGCTGCGCCGTATCTGCACGCACTACGGAGCGGATCCGGTGTTCATCGGAGCCTCGGCGACGAGCGCCGATCCGGAGGAGTCGTTCGGCCGTCTGATCGGTGCGCCGGTACGGGCAGTGACCACCGACTTCTCGCCGCACGGCGAGACGGCCGTCGCCCTGTGGGAGCCGCCGCTGACGGAGGCCCGCGGCGAAAACGGTGCGCCGCGCCGGCGTACGGCCATCGCCGAGACCTCGAACCTGCTGGCCAACCTGGTGTGCTCGCAGGTGCGCACCATCGCCTTCATCAAGTCGCGCCGGGGCGCCGAAACGATCTCCACCATGGCTCAGCGCCATGTCGACGAGGTCCACCCGAGCCTGCCGGGACGCATCGCGGCCTACCGTTCCGGTTACCTGCCCGAGGAACGCCGCGAACTGGAGCGGCGGCTGCGCAACGGCGAGCTTCTCGGCATCGCCTCGACGTCGGCACTGGAGCTCGGCATCGACATCGCGGGCCTCGACGCGGTTCTGGTGGCCGGCTGGCCGGGCACGCGCGCATCCTTCTTCCAGCAGATCGGACGGGCCGGTCGGGCCGGGCAGAACGCTCTCGCGGCGTTCGTGGCCAGCGACGACCCGCTGGACACGTACCTCGTCAACCATCCCGAGGCGATCTTCGACATCAGCGTCGAGGCGACGGTGCTGGATCCCGCCAATCCGTATGTGCTGGGGCCGCACCTGTGCGCGGCGGCGGCGGAGCAACCGCTGCGGCCCGAAGAGGCCGCGCTGTTCGGCCCGACCGCCGCGAGGTTGCTGGATTCCCTGGTCGAGCGGGGCTACCTGCGGCGCAGGCCCTCCGGCTGGTTCTGGACCCATCCGGAGAGCGCCGCGTCCATGGTGAACCTGCGCGCCGATGGCGGCGGGCCGATGAGCATCATCGATTCGGAAACGGGATCGCTGCTGGGGACCATGGACTCCCCCCAAACCCACTACCAGGCCCACACCGGGGCCATTTACGTGCACCAGGGAGCCAGCTACCTGGTGGACGAGCTGAACGAGGAGGACCACTGCGTCCTGGTCCACCGCGCGGCCCCGGACTTCTACACGCAGGCCCGGGACATCACCACCGTCGAGGTCCTGGAGACGCTCCGGACTCAGGAGTGGGGAGAGGTGACCGCGCACTTCGGCGAGGTCCGGGTGACGACGCAGGTGGTCTCCTTCCAGCGGAAGACACTGATCAGCAACGAGATCCTGGGCGAGGAGCCGCTCGATCTCGGCGCCCGCGACCTGTTCACTAAGGCGGTGTGGTTCACGGTCCCCGAAAGGAGGCTGGTTTCGGCCGGGATCGTCCCCGGCTCGATCCCCGGCGCGCTTCATGCGGCCGAACACGCGGCGATCGGCCTGTTGCCGCTGGTCGCGTCCAGCGACCGCTGGGACATCGGCGGCGTGTCCACGGCCCTGCACGCCGACACGGAGATGCCCACCATCTTCGTGTACGACGGCCACGCCGGCGGTGCGGGATTCGTCGAGCGCGGATACGAGCGCGCCACCACGTGGCTAGGTGCGACACGCGACGCGATCTCGGCATGCGAGTGCGACGCCGGCTGTCCGTCCTGTGTGCAGTCGCCGAAATGCGGAAACAAGAACAACCCGCTGGACAAGAACGGGGCCGTGTCGCTGATCGGATCCCTGCTCAAGAACGCGCCACGCGCCTGAAGCCTTGGGGCACGGCGGGACCGCAACCCGCATTAGCTGGCGGGAGGACGCCAGGGCTGCGGTGGCGGGCCGGCCCGCGACCTCCCCTCTGCGCGCACACCCAGCCGCTCCATCCATCCCCAGCCGGCTGCCGGTTCGACCCGCGTGCGGATGTCGACGATGTCGCCCGTCGGCCCCGTGCGCTGGCACAGGATCAGAAGCGCCCCGTTCCGCGCCGCCGTCTGCGCGGCGACGGCGCAAGGATCGCCCGTGGTGAGTCCGCGGGCGGCGTCGGCCGCAGCGAGCGCGGCCAGGTCCGACGCCGTCGCGGCCCGACCCGCCGCCGCGGCAGCCTGGGTGACAGCCAAGATCGCGACGAGTCCGAGGCAGAGCGCGGCCACCAGAGCGAGCACCAGGGCGGTGCCCGCGCCCCTCTCGCCAGGGCCGTCCGCGCTGTCCGCCGCGTCCGTCCGGGCATCCGGGCGGACGGGTCCCTCGGGCGCGCTACGGCAGCACATGCCCCGCACCCTGTCCTCCCTCGACGTCCCCGCCCGTTTCGGCTCGGGCTTCCGCCTCGGCGGTCAGAACGAGGAGTCCCGAGACTCCGCCTCCACCGAGCACGGGCAGCCACGAATCCGCGGACACCCGAACCCTGCGGAACTCGGTGTCACTGCCGACGGTGACGGCCGCACCGTCTCCGGCCAGCCGTCTGGCAGTCCGGACGGCGGTCGCGTCGCTTTCGCCTCGTGCCAATTCACGCGCAGCGGCGCGGGCCGCCTGTTCGATGCGCACCTGCGTGGCGCCGGCGGCTCCGACGCCCAGCGAAAGCACCAACAGGCCGGCGACCGCGGGCAGCAGCACGGCGACCTCCGCCGTGCTGCTCCCGCGTTGCCTCCGGTGGTCCACCGGGCCGGCACCTAGTACGACAGTGCCTGGCGGACCAGGCCCATCAGGAGTTCGCGGACGTCGCCGCTGCTCAGAATGGTGACAAGCAGGCCGGCGAACCCGACCGCCGCCAATGTGACGATGGCGAACTCGGCCGTGGCAATACCTTCCTCATTCGCCTCGGCGGCATGCGGCCGCTGGTCGTGTTCCTGGCTGATGTGCTCCATGTGCGTGCTCCTCGTCGTTCGTCACGGTCCCGCACCGGGACCTTCCTCCAGCATCCGCGGGCGTGCGCCGGCATTTCGGTCCATCCGCCAAATTCTGGATGAGCAGGGAGGTCGCGGGCATGTTGGGGGAAAGTCGGTTCGCTACCCGAGGTCCGGGAGCAGGGAAATGACCACCGGAACGATGCCCAGGCAGATAAAGGCCGGAAGCGCGCACACACCCAGCGGCAGAACGAGTCGAACGCCGAGCTCGGCAGCGCGACGTTCCGCTTCGCGGATGTCGGAGCGGCGTCGCTGATCGGCGGCGGCGCTCAAAAGCGCCGCGGTGGCCGCGCCCGTCAGGTGCGAGAACGCGAGCGCGTCCCCCAACGACGCCAGCGGCTCCGGTACCTGTGCCCATGCCCTTCCCCACGGCAAGGACAGGTCCAGCGAGCGCACGACAATGTGGAGGGCTCCACAGCCCGGCACCTCGCGGGCGAGCACCGCCAGCACGCCGGTGACGGGCAGCCCCGCCTGGAGCAGCATGGCGCTCAAATCCAGGACGAGGGCTGTGTCGTCCTCCGCCAAAACCTCTTCGCCCGGGGCGCTCTGCCGGCCTCCGCGAACGCCAGTCCTCGATGGACCGCCGACTCCGCCGGCGAGAGGATGGGCCGGCGCCTCATTTCTTTGGCGACGCCGAGCAATCCCGTTGGCCAGCACCAGCCACACCGCGAGCGCGGCGGTGAGCGACGCGACCAAGACCATCACCTGCGGACCCCGGAGACCGCTGCGCCCGCGACCAGGCGCCGGCCCCAGGCGCGGTTTGCCCACCACAGTGCCATGCCCGCGACCAGACAGAGACGACCGGCCGGATGCAGCGTGAGAACCGCCAACGGTTCCGCGCCGACCAGCTGTGCGAGTCCCAATCCGAACACCGGCAGCCAGGCCAGCATGCGCTGCGTCGCGCGCGGTCCGGCCAGGGCCGATTCCAGTGCCAAACGCCGGTCCTCGCTCGATTCGAGTTGGCCCGCAAGACGCTCGAGCAGGTCCGAAAGCGCGGCCCCCGTCGTCTCCGAGAGGCGCACGCACCAAAGCAGTCGAACCCAGATGCGCGAGTGTCCCCCTGGTTGCGCCCGGACGTGCCGTTCTATTCCGGAGGACGGGGCCAAACCCATCTCATGGGCGCTGCGTGCCGCGCGGCAGGCGGCGAGTATGTCCCCGGCCGGACCGGCCTCCGCCGCTGGTCGCGGATCCGGGTACAGTCCACCCCACGTCTCCCCGAGGAGCGCCCATGCTTCGGCGGGCGTGCGGCCGGAACGCAGTAAGGACGCCAACTGGCGCAGAGCACGAACATGCTGGTCGGCCGGCATCGCCGGCGTTCGCCAACGACCGCGACCGTCGACGACCGCGCGGACAACCCTCCGCCAACGCGCCGTTTCCCCGTCTCCCCCGGTGCGGTGAACGTGCGTGTGCCCGGTGCCCACTCCGCGCGCTCGCGGCCCTCCCTCGAAACGCCGCGTCGCGGTTGGCAACGCGCACCAGACGCCCACGCCGGACAGCAGCGCGGCCACGATCACCACTTCCACGGAACGGACCTCGCGATCAGTTCGTCGCGGAGCCAGGGCGCAGCCGGACCGTAGCGGATGCCGCAGGCGTCGTCCGCCTCCGCCACCACTTCGGTGTCCAGGGACGGCCCCGGCGCCGGCTTGATGCGGCTCAGGCGGACCGGTCCCCGCTGCCCGTCGGTGCGGGCCACGTGCACCACCAGGTCCAGCGCGCTTGATGCCTGCACCGCCACCGCCTCGGCGCTCATGCCGGCGAGCGCTCCCATGGCCGCGAGCCGCGCCGGAACCGCTGCCGTGGAGCTGGCATGGATGGTTCCGCCCGCCCCGTCGTGACCCGTGTTCATGGCGGCAAGAAAGTCGCGGATCTCCGAGCCCCGGCACTCGCCAACGACCAATCGGTCCGGCCGCATGCGCAGGGCGTGGCGCACCAGGTCCCCCATGCCGACTTCGCCCGCTCCCTCGATGTTCCCCGCCCGACATTGCAGACCCACCACATGCGGATGGGCCGGTGCGAGCTCCTGCGAATCCTCAACGATCAACAGGCGCTCGGCCGGATCGGCCTCCGCGAGCATGGCACCGAGCAGTGTGGTCTTGCCGGACCCGGTGCCGCCGCTGACCAGGAAGTTGAGCCGCGCGGCGACGATCGCGCGCAGCACGGGGATCCAAGCGTCCGCCCGCGTCCCCGACATCAGCGCGTCCAGCCGCGGCGAAACGGAACTGCGGATGCGCACGGACAACAGCGGTCCTCCGGTGGACACGGGGGGCAGTACCGCATGGATCCTGTACCGCCCCACCACGACGTCGGCAAAAGGCTGGGCATCGTCCAGTCGCCGGCCCCCGGCTGCGGCCAGACGCACCGCCAGCCGCCGGACATCGTCCGCCTCGGCGAAGCGCATGCCCGTCGCAGCCAGGCCGTTGGTGCCGTCGGACCAGACGAGTCCTTGGGCATCGACCAGGACGTCGGTGGTCCCATCCTCGTCGGCGGCCTCCTGAAGCGGCCCGAGTCCACGGAGGTCCTCCTGCAGGAGCTGGATGACCCTCGCCGCGCTACCGCTGCCGACAACCAGCCCGGAGGCCCGGACCGCCCCGGCCAAGTCGGCGCCGGAGAGCTCGCCCGGTGCCCGCAGTGCACGGTTCCTGACTTCCTCCAAGACGCGTGCGTCTACGGCTTCCGTGGCGGCGTGCGGCCCCGCGGACCAACTCCGGCGGCCATGCCGGCGCGGCCCGCCGGCGGGTTTCGGCGAGTCGGCGGATCCGTCGGGGATCACGCCGCCAGTCCCCTTCGCGGCGCGACCGCCGATGCACGGCATGCGGCCACCAGCGGCCGGAGCATGGCGCGCACATTCCGTCGTCCGAGGCACGACAACAACCGGCCGTCCGCGGCTGCGTTGCGGATCGCCCTCAGGTCGGGAAGGAAACCCGCCGCTTCGAGTCCGGACGCCGAGGCAATGCGCGCCGCGTCGGCCCCCGCCGGGAGCCTACCCGTGACGACCGCCTGCCACCGCAGCGCGTCGACGGCCGGGTCGGGGAACCAACCCGGGGACGCGACCGAGCGGCTCGGCACCACGGCAAGCGCGAGGTCGGCCACGGCCACGAGGGAGGCGTCCAGGCCGGCCACGCGTCCGGCGTCGACCACCACCGCGTCGAAGATTCGCCGCGAGGCGGCCACCACCTCCCCCAGCACGCGGCCGGGAAGCTCACCGCTGGGGCTGCGGTCGGCCCAGGTCAGCACCGCCATGCCCTGGACAACGGGGAGGATCTCGGCCAACTGTGAAGGGGCCACCTGGCCGCGCGACAGCGCGAGGTCCTCCCACCCCACCGTGCCCGACGCAGCGGGCCGGAGCATGGGCCACAGACCGGGGCTGTGTGGATCGGCGTCGATGAGCAGCGTGCGCTGTCCCTCGAGCGTGGCGGCGGCCGCGGTCAGCGCCGCGACTGTGGTCGTGCCCGCCCCGCCGGCCGTTCCGGCCACCAGCAACACGCGACCGGGACCCCGACGTAGGCCAAGTTCGCCCAGGAACTCACCCAGCCACGCCGCTGCCCTCGGCAGGACGGCCACGCGTGCCCCGGGCCGGCGCGCCGCCGCTTTCCACAAACCGTCCTCAGATTCCGCATAACCCACCATGATGACGGTCCCGGCCCCTCGCTGAGCCGTCTCAGCGTCCGCGGCATCCGGACCCAGAAGGATGACGCCCCCGGGATCCGGCCGGCCCAAGGAAGGAGCGCGCGCGACGTGCAGGATTGCGCCGGCCGCCGCGGCGACGAGTGCCACATGGTCCGCCAGTGCCTCGTCACGGGTCACGAGCAGGCAGTCCCCGGCTGTCCGCGTGCCCGAACCGGAGGTGTCCGAGGGGGGCTGATCCGCGCTGCCGGCATCGGGTTCGGGAAACGGACCAACGGTTGCGCCGTGTCCGGTTCCGTGTCTGGATCCGGCCCCAGGGCCCGGGCCCGTCGTCGACGCCGATGCGCCGGCCTGCGCTCCGCCTCCGCGCGGGTGCGGATTGGCCACGAATCTCATCGGTTCCCTCATGGATCCAGCCTCGCCCGGTTTGCCTGGCCCGGAAGTTCGTCTTCGCGCGTTGTGGATAACGCGCGTCCGGCAGGGTTCCTCCGTGTTCCTGTGGAGGCCGGGTCGGGGTCCCGTGGCGATGCTGACAGAATGGGCCGGTGCCCCGATACGCCCTCCTGGCGACCCATTCCACCGGCCAGCCCGGCCCCGAGGCCGGTGCGGCCACCGCCGTCGTGCAATTCGTCGACGCTCAGGCGGAGCCGGAAGGGCCCGCCATATTGGTTTTCCGCGGCCAGCTCCCGGCGGTCGTGGCCGACATCGAGGCACGTGGCGTGCGCTGGGTCTGGGAAAGCACCGTGGACTGGTACCCGCGGCTGCTCGCCGCGGGCAGCCGCGTGGAACGGGCCCACGACCTGACGCTTTGCCGCAACATCATCAGGCACTCCACCTCGACACTGGACACCGGCTATGTTCGCGCCTTGCGCCGGGAAGCGGCCCCCGCCACGGGCGCCGAGCCGCCGCAGGCCCTCCTGCCGCCCCGTCCGCCGGAAAACCAGGGCACGCTGTTCGAGGAGCCCAAAGCGGCCGGCGGGTCCGCAGAGACTCTCGCCCAAGAATTCGCGGACCAGCTGGCCGCGGTGCCGCGGAGTCTCCGGGGACGCCGGCTCCAACTGTTGCTTGCCGCGGAGTCCGCAGGCGCGCTGGCCGCGTCCGAGATGCAGCACCACGGCATCCCGTGGAGGCGCGACATCCACGAGGCTCTCCTGCTGGAGGCGCTGGGACCCCGGACCGCGCCCGGCATCCGGCCCGCGCGGCTCGAGGATGCTGCCCGCGAACTCAGGACCTCGCTCAACGCGCCGGCGCTGAATCCCGATTCGTCCCAGGAGCTGCTCCGCGCACTGCATCGGGCCGGAATCAATACCAAGAGCACCAGCCAGTGGGAGCTTCAGGAGTTCAGCCATCCCGCGCTCGGTCCGCTGGCGCGGTACAAGAAGCTGTCGCGGCTGCTCACGGCGAACGGATGGACGTGGCTGGACGCGTGGGTCGCCGGCGGCCGGTTCCGGCCCGAGTACGTCGTCGGCGGCGGCGTGACCGGCCGCTGGTCATCGCGTGGCGGCGGTGCGATGCAGATACCGCACACCGTCCGCGACGCGGCCCGCGCGGACCCCGGCCACCGGTTGGTGGTGGCCGACGCCGCGCAGCTGGAACCGCGTATCCTGGCGGTCCTCGCCAACGACGACGCGCTCGCGGACGCGGCCCGCGGCCGGGACCTCTACCAGGGGATTGCCGACCTCGGGTTCGGCGGGGACCGGGCCAGCGCAAAAGTCGCCATGCTGGGTGCGATGTACGGTGCCACGACCGGAGAGGCCGGACGTCTGATGCCGCAGCTCACGCGCACGTTCCCCAAGGCGGTGGGGGTGGTCGAACACGCCGCCCGGGTGGGCGAGGCTGGAGGGACGGTCTGTACGTTTCTGGGCCGATGTTCCCCGCCGGCGTCCGAGGCGTGGCTGGCCGCCCAACGGACGTCCGACGCCGAAGAGCAGCGGCGTGCCGACCAAATGGCACGCACCCGCGGACGCTTCACCCGCAACTTCGTGGTCCAGGGCACCGCCGCGGAATGGGCCCTGTGCTGGCTGGGCGAGCTGCGCCGCCGCCTCCATGCCGAGCGCCTGTCGGGGAGGGACACCGGCGGGCTGGCCTTCTTCCTGCACGACGAAGTGGTTCTGCATGTTCCGACCGGTCGCGCCGAGGCCGCGGCCGGAATCGCCCAGGACGCCGCCACGGCCGCCGCGGAGTTGATGTTCGGCCGAACGCCCGTGGAGTTCCCGGTGGGCGTGGCCGTCGTCGAGTCCTACGCGAACGCCAAGTAGTGTCCCGCGCCGGGTTATCCACAATCCCGACGACCGGGGCGGCCGCTCCCCACCGATGCGCCTAGGCTCGGTTCCGGGCCCACGGCGGGCGCGGTGGGGAGGAAGCATTGGCACAACTGGCGATCCATCCGGCGGCCTTGTACGACGCCGGCAATACGACGGCGCGGCTGGTCGGCGAGCTCGACGCCGCGGCGTCGGCGTCCCTCGGCGGGCTTGGGGGCACCCTCGGCATGGCGGGTGCCGACGAGACCGGCCGCGACTTTGCGACTTCCTACGACGACGCCGCGGCCGCGGTGTTCGCCGGTCTGGACCGCGCGACGGCAACCCTCGCGGGACTGGCCGAGGCCCAATTCCTCTGCGCGGCGGTGTACTCCGCGGTCGAGGCCGCCAACGCCGGCGTCGAACCGGTCCCCCGGTCAGTGCCCGCCGTGGGGCGCCCCGGACCCCGACCCTCCCCGCCACCTCGTGCCGCCGGGGCGCCGGTGATCGGCGAAGCCGTACTGCACCAGTGGGTGCTGGACATGTGCGGCGTCGTGTGGCCCGGCGCCTCACCGGTCTTGCTGCGGGCCGCGGCCGATGTCTGGGAACAGGCGGGCGGCCGGCTTCGGTCGCTGGCCTCCTCACACCCGCCCGGCGCCATCCGGCAGCTGTCCGGTTGCGCATCCGCCGATACGAGATTGATCGCCGATGCCCTGCGGCTCGGGGCCGAGGACATCCATACGCTCGCCGACGTCTGCCAGGCTCTCGGGGAGTCGTGCGCGGAATTCGCCGGGCACGTGGACGCGGCGCATCAGGAGGTCAGAAACGAAGTGCTGCAGGTGGCCGTCGAGAGCGCCGCCGTCTCGGGCGTATCCGCCCTCGCCGCACCACTGACCGTCGGCGTTTCGGTCGGCGTGGGCGCCGTGGTGTCGGCCGCGCGCCTCACATTCGTCGCCGCCCGGCTCGGAGCCATAGTGCAGCGTTTGGCGCGGCTCGGCGCAGCGGCGTCCGGGCGTCTGCGGCCGTTGGCCGCGCAATGCCGGTCTCTCGGCCGTCCGGCCACCCGGTCGGTCCGTGCCGTGGTTGGCGGCACGGCAACGCGCGTGCGCCATGCCCCGGCGGCACGGCAACTTGATGCCGCCGCGCGCGGGGTGGGTCGACTGTCGGACACACGGACGGCGAAGGCCCTCGCCTTCACCCGGGACCTCGCCAGCGGGGGACTTCCGGCCACGGTTGCCGGGCAGCTGGCGGGGCGTGTCGGCGTCGGCGCGGCGGCGCTGGCCGGACGGGGCATGGCGACGGGCAGGCAGTCGGCGTCCGCTCGGGCGGCGTGGGCGCGCTTGGCGACGTCCCCGGAAGTCAGGTTCGCTGCCCGGCGCGGGAGCCTGATGGCGCCGGCAGCGGCCAGGGCGGCCACAGCGCTCGTCGGCGTCAAGGGGGCCGCGGACGGAGCCGCCGCGGCCGTCGACGCCCTGATCTCCGGCCGCCGTTATGCCGACGGGGTCAAGGATCGCCGCGCCGCGGTGAACGACCGGATGGCCACGAAGCTGGACGCCGCCCGGGGCGCAGCGGAGGCGACGGGCGCCACGCCCCGCCTCGGTGGGCCGGGGGGCGCGCCTGCCGCCGGGAAACGCAGGATTTCAGATGCGGGGAGGCGCTAGTTCCACGTTCTCGTCCCACGGTTGCGTCCAGCCGAGTTCGTCGAACAGCCGGGACAGCACGACGCCGGTGAACCCCCAGATCAGTTCGCCGTCCACGACGAACGCCGGCGACGAATGGCGCCGGCCGTCCCTCCTCAACACCACGGTCCCCCGCTTCCCCGGGTCGAGGAGGTCCGCGACGGGCACACGGAACACCTTGGCCGACTCGCCGGGATCGACCACGAATACCTCGGACGGCCTGGCCCACCAGCCGACAACGGGCGTCACCAGGAAATTGGTGACGGGCAGCTCGGCATCGGGCAGGACCCCCAGAACCTCCACGCCCCCCGGATCAAGGCCCGTCTCCTCCTCGGCCTCACGGAGCGCCGCCGCGATCCGCGAGGCGTCGGTATCGTCCACGGCGCCGCCGGGGAAGGCAATCTGGCCGGGGTGCTGGCGCAGGGTGTCGGCCCGCTGGACGAACAACACGTCGAGATCGGCGGGGACGGCCGTCGATCCGTGCCGGGCCGGCACGTCATCGAGCCGCCCGAACAGGATCAGCACGGCGGCCCGCCGAGCCTCGGCGACGTCCATCTCGCGGAATATCCAGGAGTCCGGCATCGCGGTGGTCCCTTTGGCACCGGTATCCAGGGCCTGTCGGCGCCGTGCGACCACCGCTTCGAGCTCCGCGCGGGCGCTCACGCGTCCAGCCCGTGGCCCAGCGCGCGCAACTCCCGGCGCGTCTTGCCGGCACTCATCAACTCGAGTAACTCGGTGCGGGCCGGCGACAGCTCGTATTTCAGCAATTTCGCGGCTGCGACGGGATCCGTTTCACCCTCGCCGTAGGAGGGGCAAAGGTTGGCGACGGGGCAGGCCCCACAGGCGGGTTTGCGCGCATGGCACACGCGGCGTCCGTGGAAGACCACCCGGTGGGACAGCATGGTCCAGTCCTTCGGTTCGAACAAGGCCCCGACGGCGTGCTCGACCTTCACGGGATCGGTCTCCCGGGTCCATTCGAAGCGCCTGGCCAATCGGCCGAAGTGCGTGTCCACGGTGATCCCCGGAACACCGAAGGCGTTGCCAAGCACCACGTTCGCGGTCTTCCGGCCCACGCCCGCCAGCGTGACCAGGTCCTCGAGGCGTCCCGGGACGACGCCGTCGTACTCGTCCACGACCCGGCGGGCGAGCGCCAGGAGGTTCTCGGACTTGGCCCGGAAGAATCCCGTCGGCCGGATGAGGTCCTGGAGCTCCGCCGAATCAGCCTCCGCCAGTGCGCGGGCATCCGGATAGCGGCCGAAGAGCTCCGGCGTCGTGGCGTTGACGCGGACGTCCGTGGTCTGTGCCGAGAGGACGGTCGCCACGAGAAGTTCGAAGGCGTTGTCGAAGTCCAGCTCGGGAACGGCGTACGGATAGGCGTCCGCCAGAAGACGGTTGATCCGCCGTGCCCGCCGTTTGAGCGCGAGGGTGGATTCCGCGCTAGGCACGTTCGACGTTCGCGAGATCCCGCAGCACGCCGATCCTGCCATCGGTGTCTTGGATCAGATACTCGTGGCCGCGGTCTTCCAGGGCCAGGATCCACGACCCGGGTTCGGCCGTGAAGACCGTTCTGCCGGTGTCCTCGTCGACGACCTCCCGCGGCCGCGGGACGGCGAACCAGAACGCCTGGTAGGAGTGTTCCTCGTCCGCACCACGGCTGGCCTCGAACGGCTCGTCGTCGTCAGGGGAAGCGGCCGCGTCGGGTGCGGACGCGAGCGCCGCGTCGTCGGGGGACGCCGCCACCTCCTCGCGGCGCGGTTGGGCCGACGCCGGAACCGCCTCGTGCTGGCCGGTGGCCGCGGACGGCCCGACGGGCTCGGTCGCGGTGCCCACGGTGGAGTCGACCGCGGGCGGCCAGGTGGCGGCTGCCGCCTTCGGATCGGATGCACCTGTCGCCGGCGCATCCGCGCGGCCCGCCCGGGGTGTCGCCGGGCTCGCCGCGCGGACCGGGCGCGTCAGCAGTGGTCCGTCGCCCGGCTCGAAGTCGGCTGCGAACCCGGGAATCACCGGCGCCGTCGTCGTTCCGGCCAGAAGCGCCAAGGCCCCGACCAGGCCGAGCAGGAATCCCGCGTTCATCGACATCACGGTGCCGAGAAAAAAGTAGACGACCGTCAATACGGCCACGACTGAGCCGAGCTGGTCCAGCGTCAGCGATCCCACCACCACGCGCCGGCGTCCACTCAGACGCCTCCAAGCGAACGCGCCGGCGATCAGCATCGGCAGGGCCAGGGAGAGGAATTGATTGAAGACCATGGAGCTGAATAGCCACAGGTTCACGAAAGTGCCCGCCACCTGGAAGGGCAGGACGGACCCGAGCAACAGCAGGACGCCGCCGGCCATTACCACCACCTCGCGCAGCGTGAACGGCCCGGCGAGCGCAGTGGCGGACGCGTGGTCCTGGTCGGTTTGGTACACGATGGTGACTCCTTCTCCCGCCTCGCGGCGGTCCACATAAGGGCTTCTCGCCCCAGCTTAACGGCGCGGGCGCGCCCCGGCACCACCGCCGCCGCCCGTGGCGTCCGCCCGAGGGGCCCCGTCCGACCGCTTACCGCAGAATCGGTGCGCTTCACTGCCGTGCCTGTGAGCGACGACACCACACGCCACGGGACGCCTGTAACCTGAATCACAGCACAAGATTCCGTTCCGAAAGGACCCCCCGTGTCTGAAACACATGCCTCAGCCCTGGACAACCTGCTGCACGAGGAACGCCGGTTCGCGCCCAGCGCCGACTTCGCAGGCAACGCGGTCGCCAGCGCGTCCCTCTATGAGCGTGCTGCAGCCGACCGGCTCGGCTATTGGGCGGACCGCGCCCGCGAAATGCTCACCTGGGACACCGAATTCACGGAGACCCTCGACTGGTCCGGCGCACCCGTGGCCAAGTGGTTCGTCGGCGGGACGGTCAACGCCGCGTACAACGCCCTGGACCGCCACGTCGAGGCCGGGAACGGCGACCGCGTGGCCATCCATTTCGAAGGCGCCATGGGAGACACCCGCAGCTACACATACGCGGAGCTGACGGACGAGGTGAAAAAGGCAGCCAACGCGTTCGAATCACTCGGCGTCTCCAAGGGAGACCGTGTGGCCGTCTACCTTCCGATGATTCCGGAGGCGGTCATCACGATGCTGGCCTGCGCCCGCATCGGCGCCGTCCACTCCGTGGTGTTCGGCGGGTTCTCCGCCGACGCCCTGCGCTCCCGCATCGACGACGCCGAGGCGAAGCTGGTCGTCACCGCCGACGGCACTTGGCGCCGCGGCAAGCCGAGCCCGCTGAAGCCGGCCGTGGACGAATCCCTCGCCGCGGACGGCCACAGCGTGGACAACGTCCTGGTGGTCAAGCGCAACGGCGAGGACGTCGCCTGGAACGACGGGCTGGACAAGTGGTGGGACGACGTCGTGGGGTCCGCCTCGAGAGAGCACACAGCGGTGGCCCACGATTCCGAGCACCCGCTCTTTGTCCTCTACACCTCGGGCACCACGGGCAAGCCCAAGGGCATCGTGCACACGACGGGCGGGTTCCTGACGCAGACGGCGGCCACCCACAAGGACACCTTCGACCTGCACCCCGAGACGGACGTCTACTGGTGCACGGCGGACATCGGCTGGGTCACCGGCCATTCGTACGTCGCCTACGCCCCCCTGGTCAACGGTTCCACCCAGGTCATCTTCGAGGGAACCCCGGACGCGCCGCACCGCGGCCGCTGGTGGGAGATCGTGGAGAAGTACGGCGTCACCATCCTCTACACGGCGCCCACCGCCATCCGCACCATGATGAAGTGGGGACGCGAGATACCGGACGGCTACGATCTCTCCTCGCTGCGGGTGCTCGGTTCCGTCGGGGAACCCATCAACCCCGAGGCATGGATGTGGTACCGCGACGTCATCGGCACCAACGGCGGGAAGAACGGCGAGCGCAAGGAACACCCCACCCCTATCGTGGACACGTGGTGGCAAACCGAAACCGGCGCACACATGATCGCCCCGTTGCCGGGCGTCACCGAGACGAAGCCGGGCTCCGCGCAGGTTGCCGTCCCCGGTATCACGGTGGACGTCGTCGACGAGGCCGGGGCGTCGGTCGGCAACGGCGAGGGCGGCTACCTGGTCATCCGCGACCCGTGGCCGTCGATGCTGCGCGGCATCTGGGGCGACATGGACCGCTACCGCGAGACGTACTGGTCGCGCTTCGAGAACATGTACTTCGCCGGCGACGGCGCCAAGAAGGACGAGGACGGCGACATCTGGCTCCTCGGCCGCGTCGACGATGTCATGAACGTCTCCGGGCACCGCCTCTCCACCACGGAGATCGAATCCGCGCTCGTGTCCCACCCGCTCGTGGCCGAGTCCGCCGTCGTCGGCGCCAAGGACGAGACGACCGGCGAGGCAATCGTCGCGTTCGTGATCCTGCGCGGAGAACCGGCCGATGGTCCCGACGTCGTGCAGATCCTGCGCGACCACGTCGCCAAGGAGATCGGCCCCATCGCCAAGCCGAAGGTGGTGCTCGTCGTCCCCGAGCTGCCGAAGACGCGCTCGGGCAAGATCATGCGCCGCCTGCTCAAGGACGTCGCCGAGGGACGCGACGTCGGAGACGCGTCAACGCTGGCCGACAACACCGTGATGGCCCAGATCGCCGAGTCGCTGCGCAAGTAGCGCGCATAACCCGCGGAGGGCCCCGGCACCATGGTGCGGGGCCCTCCCGGGGTTTAATGGGGGCATGACTGAAGCCAACGCCGCTCCCCGCAAACTCCTGGTCCTCAACGGGCCCAACCTCAACCTGCTCGGCACGCGCGAGCCGGAAGTCTACGGGCACCAGACGCTCGCCGACGTCGAGGAGCTGTGCCGGGCGGCAGCCTCGGACGCGGGGTTCGCGATCGACTTCCTGCAGTCCAACCACGAGGGCGTGCTCATCGACGCGCTCCACGCCGCGCGCGGGCAGGTCGCCGGCGTCGTGTTCAATCCGGGCGCGTTCACGCACACCTCGATCGCGCTCGCCGACGCGGTTTCCGGCGTCGAGCTGCCGGTCGTGGAGGTGCACATCTCCAACGTGCACAAGCGCGAGGCCTTCCGCCACCACTCCTACATTTCGCCGGTCGCCGCCGCCGTCATCGTGGGCGCGGGCACCAACGGCTACCGGCTGGCCATCGCCCACCTGGCAGCTAGCTGTTAGAGCACGCCCCGGTGGAAACCGTGTCGATGTAGCCGGCCGCGCCGTCGACCACGGGTTCGACCTCGGTCAGCGAGAGCGCGTAGCCCACGTCGAGGTCGCCCTTCGCCTTGGCGAAGACGACGCCGGACAGCCCGCCGTCCGCATCCAGCAGCGGACCGCCCGAGTTGCCCTGTTCGACGTCGGCGCCCAGCTGGTAGATCTCCAACGGCGAGGGATCGGCGCCGTAGATGTTGTGGACCATGACCTCGCGCAGCGACTGGACGGTGGCGCCCTGGCTGGTGAAGGGTCCACCGGCCGGATAGCCGAGGAACGCGCCGGTGTCGCCCATGGAGAGGTCCTCGCCGACCGGGATCGGGTTCAGTTCCAGGTCGTCCACCGCGAGCACCGCAAGGTCCGCGACGGAGTCGAAGTAGACGACCCGCGCCGGGAGCGCGCGGCCGTCGCGCGTGTTGACGACGGGCTCGCTGATGCCCGAGACGACGTGGGCGTTGGTCACGACCCGGTTGTCGGCCGCGGCGAAACCCGTGCCGGTTTGGTTGACACCGCAGGCGAACGCCGTGCCGGTGATCTTCACGACGGAATCGCCGGCCGTCTCCAGCGCCGCGGAATCGGGCGCCGCCTCCGGGGCGACGTCCCGGTCCGTCGGCGCGAACGGTTCGAGCAGTTCGGGGATGGTTTGTCCCATGACGGTGGAACGGGCCTGGGCCATGAGTGCGGCGACCGGATCCGGCGTCCACGTGCGGATGGTACGGATCACGCCGGACGAGGCGATTGCCTGGGACAGCACCGGCACGCCCATCGTGGCCGCGGAAAAGGCGATGGCGGAGACCACGAGCGCCGCGACGGCCGCGTTGGCGATGCCGCCCAGAAGGCGGTCGAAGGATCTGAGGACCTGGAAGTTGAGGCCGAGGCGGATGCGCGCGCCGATGGCGACGCCTATTCCCTGGCCCATCAACATGAGGACGACGGCGGTGGTGACGACCCAGAACAGCCGCCAGCCCGTCTCCGGGACCCAACCGGATACCAGCGGAATGGCGAAGAAGGTGGCCACTCCCCCGGCAAGCAGTCCCGCGATGCCGCCGAGCGTGACGAAGAACCCCTTGCGGAGGCCGGAGACGAAGAAGGTCACGAGGGACACCGCCAGGAGGATATCCAACCCACTGATCCCGTAAAACACGCTCAGACTCCAAACCCGCCGCGGCCGCGATTTCCCTCCGGCCGGTCACGTGCCGGCGCGGTCGCCACGGCTTCAGTCTATGCGGAAACGCCTTCCCCGCCCCGCCCCGATCGCACAAAACCCGCCGTTCACCGTGTGGAAGGTGTCACATGACCTCTGACTACGGCACAATAAGTAAAAGCGCCAACGACACTTGACAGGAGATTTCATGGACATCGAGGTACTTCGCCGGGCCCCACTTTTCACGACGTTGGGCGACGAGGTGTTCTCGGCACTGACCGAGGAACTGACCGAGGTCGACTTGTCCCGCGGGGCGTCCGTCTTCCGCGAGGGCGATCAAGGGGACCAGCTGTACTTCATCGTCTCCGGCAAGATCAAGCTGGGGCGCACCGCCCCGGACGGCCGCGAGAACCTCTTGGCCGTGCTCGGCCCGGGCGAGCTTTTCGGCGAGATGGCGCTGTTCGATCCGAGCCCGCGCAACGCCACGGCGACCGCCGTTTCAGAGACGCGGCTCGCCGGACTGCGCCACGAGAACCTGCGCAAGGTCATTCAGTCCAGCCCCGAGGTGTCCGTGCAGCTGCTGCAGGCGTTGGCGAGGCGCCTGCGCCGCACCAACGAATCCCTGGCCGACCTGGTGTTCTCCGACGTTCCCGGACGCGTGGCCAAGGCACTGCTGGACCTCGCCGACCGTTTCGGACGCCCGGCGACGGACGGCATCCTCGTGGCACACGAGCTCACGCAGGAGGAGCTGGCACAACTGGTCGGCGCGTCCCGTGAAACCGTGAACAAGGCGCTGGCCGAGTTCGTGCAGCGCGGGTGGCTGCGCCTTGAGGCGCGTGCCGTGGTGATCCTCGACATCCAGCGCCTTCGCCAGCGTTCCCGCTAGGCCGGAAACGGCCCCGCCGGCCCTACCGGCCGCGCGGGGTCGCCCCGCCCTCGGCGGCGGTGTCGACCGTGACGTCCAGGAACTTTCCGTCGTCGGCCTCGAGGAGCGTCGGGTGGTGGTATTTCAGTTCGCGCCGGTGGGACAGGTAGGCGACAGTGCCCCGGGTGGTGGCGATCTTCTCGAGGATGCATTCGACGGCGGGAGTCGTCAGCTCGCTCAGGGTGAGTCCGACGGTGTCCGGCTGGCCGACCCTGTCTCCGAGCGTCGTCGCGTCGCGACCCGCGAGCACCTCCGCCGCAGGCATCCACTCGGCCCACCGGCCCTTCCCTCGCAGGAGGCTGACCCGCTGGTTCACCGGGACCGCCGCGGCGAAATACCACGTGTCGAACCGTCGGTGCGCGAAGTCGGGACTCACCCAGTGGGACAGCGGACGCAACAGGTCGGTGCGGAGGCCGAGTCCGCGCTTGGCCAGCACGCTGGTGAAGGACTTGTCCTGCACCGCCACCGCCTCGCGCACGTCCATCCACTCCTGGGTGGAGCAGTTCTCGACGATGGAGAGCTCGTCCGCCCCGGCCAGCAGCAGGCCGGTTTCCTCGAAGAGTTCCCGCACCGCGCACATCAGGTGGCTGCGAACCAGCCGGTGGTCGAGGATGCCCAGGCGTCTGGCCCAGAAGCCCACGTCGGGTCCGAACCACTGCACCGCGTCCTCGTCGCCAGGCTCGACGCTTCCGCCGGGAAAGGCGACGGCTCCCAGCGGGGAACCCCCCGGCCGGTACCCGAGGTACGTCTCGGTGCCTCGGGGGCTGTCCCGCACCAGGACGACCGACGAGGCCCGTCGGGCGCTGCGCGGGGCGCGTTCGCCGTAGGCGACCCAGCTCTCGGCGGCGCCTAGCTGCCCCGGCGGCACCGGGAAGAGCCGACGGCGCTGTCCCGCCCCGGCGCGTCCGGCATCAGCTGAATTCGGCAACCAGTTCAACCTCGACAGGGGAATCCAACGGGAGAACGGCCACGCCGACGGCGGAGCGCGAGTGGACGCCGGCGTCGCCGAAGACCTTGCCCAGGAGCTCCGAGGCGCCATTGATGACGCCCGGCTGACCGGTGAAGGCGGGATCCGAGGCGACGAAACCCACGACCTTGACGATCCGGGTGACCCGATCGAGATCGCCGATGACGCTCTTGACGGCTGCCAGCGCATTGACGGCGCAGGTGGCCGCCAGCGCCGCGGCGTCCTCGGCAGCGACGCCCGCGCCGACCTTTCCGGTTGCTGGGAGTTCGCCGTTAATAAACGGCAGCTGTCCCGAGGTGTAGACGTGGTTGCCCGAGACGACGGCCGGGACGTATGCGGCCACCGGTGCGGCCACCGGCGGCAGGTCGATCCCGAGTTCCGCGAGGCGACGCTCGACTGCTGATGTTGGCTGGTTATCCACCGTATCTCCGGATCTGTGCGGCTAGGACTTGGGACGCTTGAGGTAGGCCACGGGCGAGTTGCCGTCGGGGCCGGAAATGACGGTGACAAGCTCCCAGCCGTCGTCGCCCCATTGGTCGAGAATCTGCTTCGTGGCGTGGATGATGAGCGGTAAGGTGGCGTACTCCCATTTGGTCATAACGGATAGGCTATCCGCTCCGGCTAAACTGGTGTGTATGGCAGGTCGAAAGTCACCCTTTTTTGATACAGCAACCACCCTGGGCAAGATCGTCGCGTTCTTCGGGGTGAGTGCCGTCTGTGGCGTCCTCGCCGCCGGGCTCTTGGTCCCCGCGGCCGCTTTTGCCGGCTCGAGCGCCACGGCAGGCATCGAGTTCTTCGAGGCGCTGCCGGCGGAGCTGAGGGAGGAGCCGCTGTCGGTGCCCTCCCGAATCCAGGCGAAGGACGGCTCGACCATCGCCTCGTTCTATGCCGAGAACCGCGTTCCCGTGACGCTGGACGATGTCTCGGAGAACATGCGCAACGCCATCGTCTCGATTGAGGACGAACGTTTCTTCCAACACAACGGTGTCGACATGCGGGGCATCACCCGCGCCGCCATGCACAACCTGACCAGTTCCACGCAGCAGGGCGCGTCGACGCTGACCCAGCAGTATGTGAACAACACCCTGATCAACGCCGACAGCCTCCGCGGGGTGGACAAGAGCGACCTGACCATCTCCGGTTCCAAGTCCATCGGCGACAAGCTGCGGGAAGCCAAACTCGCCATCGCCGTCGAGAAGGAGTTCAGCAAGGAGGAGATCCTCCAGGGCTACCTCAACATCGTGCTTTTCTCCGGAACCACCTACGGCGTGGAAGCCGCGGCGCAGCGCTTCTACTCGGTGCCGGCGTCCAAGCTCGATATCCAGCAGTCGGCGATGCTGGCCGGCATGGTCCAGTTGCCGAACGTGTTCAACCCCAGCACCAACCCCGAGGCCAGCACCAAACGCCGCAACGTGGTCCTTGGTGCGATGAAGAAGACCGGCGCCATTACCGACGCGGAGTACCAGGAAGCCGTCAAATCAGGCCTGAACCTCAAGGAAAAGCAGCTCAAGTCCGGCTGCATCTCGGCCAACAGCGCCGCGTACTTCTGCGACTACGTAACGCATCTGGTGCTTTCCGACCCGGCTTACGGCAAGACGCCTGAGGATCGCACGGCCTTGCTGTACCGCGGCGGCCTCACGATCAAGACCACCCTTGATCCGCGCCTCCAGAAGGAAGCCGAAAAGGAAACGTCCGCGGCCATTCCCGCCAAGGACGAGTCCAACCTCGGAACGTCCATTGTTTCCGTGCAACCCGGCACGGGACAGATCCTGGCCATGGCGCAGAACAAGACCTACGGCCCGCAGGACGGGACGCAATACACCGAATACAACTTCAACGTCGAGTCCGGCATGGGTGGCTCCGGCGGCTTCCAGGGCGGCTCGACCATGAAGCCGTACACCACCCTGGCCTGGCTCGAGTCGGGCAAGAACATGTGGGACAACGTCGACGCACGGCGCGATTCCTACCCGGACGACTACCGCTGGAAGGCCTCGTGCCTGCCCAAGGGATACACGCAGGCGGTGACGGAAGACGGCCAGTGGGAGGTCAACAACGCCTCCGACGGCTTCAAGCGCACCATGTCGGTCGACTACGGGCTGTACTGGTCCATCAACACGGCCACGGTCGCCCAGGCCGCGCAGCTGGACCTGTGCAAAATCGTCGACGCGACCGAGCGGCTGCGCCTGGTCGACGGCCGGACCGGCGAGACCCAGACGCCGACCCCCGCCTTCGTTCTCGGCACCACCAGCGTGACGCCGCTGGCCCAGGCGGCCGCGTTCGCGGCACTCGCCAACAAGGGCGAATGGTGCGCCCCCCGCGCCCTGACCTCGGTGTCCGACGCCGCCGGCAACAGCTACAAGGTTCCGGCCGAGGCCTGCTCGCAGGAGATCGACCCGCAGGTCGTGGCCAACCTCAACGGAACGCTGTCCAAGATCGCCGGTGAACGCATCGCCAAGGGAACCATGGACATGCCGATCGCCGGCAAGACCGGCACCAACAACGGGGCATCATCCACCTGGTTCGTCGGCTACAGCACCGGCGTCTCCACGGCCGCATGGGTGGGCCGCAACACCGGCAACAAGGCCATCTTCGGCGAACGCATCAACGGCGAGATCTACGACTACGCGGACTCCGCGACGTTCGCCTCCCCCATGTGGCTCGCCTACATGCAGGACGTTGCGCAGTACTACCCGGCTGAGGATTTCGGGACCCCGGATGCCCGCCCGTCCGCCCCGGAACCCGCGCCGGCGCCGGAAAACAACGACCAGAACAACGAGCAAAACGACATTCAGAACGACGACGCCGGCGACGCCGAGGAGGACAACGGGGAGGCTGCCGCCCCGGTCGAGACCTCCGCGCCGGCCGCGGCCACCGCACCGGCCGAGACCTCCGCACCGGCGGACGGCAATTCCGGACCGGGCAACGGCCGCGGCAACGGCAATGGCGGACAGGGATCGACGCCCGAACCGCCCCGCCAGGACGGCGAGGACGACTAGCATGCCGGCCACGCGGGACATCGGTTCGTACGCGCGCGCCCTGGCTCGACGGGCCGCATGGGGAGCCGGAGCGGCGGCCGCCGCAGGCGGTCTCGTCGCCGGCTACGGCTTGCTGGAGCGCAACCGCTTCGGAGTCCGCCACGAATCCGTCGCTGTCCTCCCCCCGGGGATGTCGGACCTGCGCGTGCTCCACCTCTCCGACATCCACATGGTGCCGGGCCAGGAGGCAAAACGCCGCTGGCTCCGCTCCCTGGCCGACATGGAGCCGGATCTGGTGGTCAACACCGGGGACAACCTCAGCCACCGGACCGCCGTGGCACCTCTGCTCGAGGCCCTGGAGCCCCTGATGAAGTTCCCCGGCGTCTACGTTCCGGGTTCGAACTGCTATTTCGCCCCCCGCCCGAAGAATCCCTTGCGCTACCTGCGTGGCCCGTCCAAGCCGCCGTCGGACAACCCGAACATCGAACTGCCGTGGCGGGACATGCATGCCGCGTTCGGCGCCGCCGGGTGGCTGAACCTCGCCAACCGCAACCTGTCCCTTCCATGGGGGCCCCTCCGGCTGGACTTCTCCGGCGTCGACGACCCGCACCTCGAGCTCGACAGCTATGCCGGGTGGCCCCATGGGTCGGCCACCTCCGCGCTGGCGCCGCACGTGCGCATCGCGCTCGCGCACGCCCCGTACCAACGGGTCCTCGACACGTTCACCGCGGACGGCGCGGATATCATCTTCGCCGGACACACGCACGGGGGCCAGGTCTGCATACCCGGCTATGGCGCGCTGGTCAGCAATTGCGACCTGCCGACCTGGCGTGCGCGCGGCCTGACGCAGTGGGAGCTCGACGGACGTTCGGTCCCCCTGAACGTCTCCGCCGGGATCGGAACCTCCCGGTTCGCGCCGGTGCGCGTCGCCTGCCCGCCCGAGGCCGTCATCGTGACGCTGACTGCGCGCGAATCCCGGGCCTAGTTCCCCGCCCCGTTCCTGCGCCCCGCACGTCGATTGATGAACGTCAACCAGTCGGGGTAATCTTGAAATGATTGCTGCAGGCAAATAAGACGAATCGGGGATGCCGCTCGTGGTGCAACACCAGGTGGGCCATGCCGCCCACTCCAGCCAGTCTTCGCTCTTGAGTACCTTTCGCCGGTTGGGACCGCAGCTGAAACCGATACTGCCGCGCCTGGTCCTGGGATTCCTCTGCGCCCTCACCGCGGGACTGGTCGCCCTAGCCATCCCACAGGTCCTCCGTGAACTCGTGAACTCGGTGCTGCACAGCGGCGGCTCCGGACGTGCCGTATGGATCAGCGCGCTGGTCGTCACGGGACTGGGACTGCTGGAGGCGGGCCTGCTTTTCCTTAGGCGGGTCTTCGTCATCACGCCGGCGGCCCGGATCGAATCGTCGCTGCGCATCGGGTTCTTCCGGCACCTGCAGCAGCTGCCTGTCTCCTTCCACGACAAGTGGGGTTCCGGCCAGCTCCTGTCCCGCTCGATGGCGGATCTCAGCCTCCTGCGGCGCTGGCTCGCGTTCGGCTCCATCATGCTGGTCGTCGCGACCGTCACGGTGGTCGTGGGCGTGGCGCTGATGTTCAGCAGCCACTGGCTTCTGGGGTTGATCTACCTTGCCGGGGCCCTCCCCATCACCATCCGGGCCTTCCACTTCCGCAACGTGTTCCGGGACGCCAGCCGCCTCAGCCAGGACCAGGCGGGAGATCTGGCGACCGCCGTCGAGGAATCCGTGCACGGCATCCGCGTGATCAAGGCCTTCGGCCGCGGCAGGCAGTCCCTCGAGGGGTTCAGCACCCAGGCCCAACGGCTTCGGGACACGGAAATCCGGAAGGCCCGCTCGCTCTCCGGCTTCCTCATGTTCGTGGTGTCCGTTCCGGAGCTGACGCTCGGGGCCGGGTTGTTCGTCGGGATCTGGCTGGCGGCCCAGGATCAGCTGTCGGTCGGGGAACTCGTGGCGTTCTTCGCCACGGCCGCGGTCCTCGCCCAGCCGGTCGAAGGCATCGGCATGCTGCTGGGCATGACCCTGACCACCAAGACCGCGTTGGACCGGCACTTCGAGGTCATCGACACCCGGAGCGACATCGTTGCCCCCGCGCGGCCCACCACGCCGCGGAACCCGCGTGGGCATGTTCGGCTTAGCGGGGTCGAATTCAGGTACCCGGACGCGAAACCGGGCACGGCTCCCGTTCTGGCTGGCATCGACCTCGAGATCCGCCCCGGCGAAACCATGGCCCTGGTGGGCGCCACCGGAAGCGGCAAATCGACGCTCCTGCAGCTCGTTCCGCGGCTCTACGATGCCACCGCCGGCTCGGTGGAGATCGACGACGTCGACGTGCGGGACTACGACCTCGACGTCCTGCGGACCGCCGTCTCCGTCGCCTTCGAGGACACCACGCTCTTTTCGGCATCGATCCGGGACAACGTCCTCCTGGGCGCGCGCCCCGTCCCGGGACAGACCGCGGACGAGGCGCTGGCGGAGGCCATCGACGTCGCTCAGGCGGGATTCACCCGCGACCTGCCCCTGGGCGTCGAAACCGTCATCGGCGAGGAGGGACTCTCCCTCTCGGGCGGCCAACGCCAACGCATCGCCCTGGCGCGGGCGATTGCTTCCCGCCCGCTGGTCCTCGTGCTCGACGATCCGCTCTCCGCCCTGGACGTACGCACGGAGGAGAAGGTGACCGAGGCCCTGCGGTTGGTCCTGGCCGGCACCACGACGCTCATCGTCGCCCACCGACCCTCCACGGTGATGCTGGCGGACCGGGTCGCCCTGCTGGAGAACGGCCGGATCCTCGACGTCGGCACCCACTCGGAACTCCTCGATCGCAGCGACCACTACAGGTACGTCATCGCGAGCCTCGACGAACCGCCCACCGTCGAGGACGTGCTCGACGAATCCATCGACAGCGACGAAGAGGAGGCCTCCCGATGAGCAAGCCCGTCGGCGTCGCCAACGAGGACCGGATCGACTTGGACAAGACTGACCGCCTGCGCGTGCGGTCCCGTTCGTGGGCCCTGCTGAGGCTCCTTGCCTCGCCCCTGCGCCGGATGCTGGTCCTGACGGTCGCCCTGGTCGTCGTGTCCAACGCGGCCCGTGCCTCGTTCCCCATCATCATCGCCTGGGCCATCAACTGGGCGCTGCCCGAACTTCTCGCGGACCGTCCCCTGGCCCTGGGCGTCACGGGCGGGATGTACCTGGTCTCGGCCGTGCTTGCGGGCGTCCTGCTGGGCTGGTACAACCTCTGCACGGCCAAGGTCAGCCAGGCGATGCTGCTGGACCTGCGCCTGCGCGTATTCCGGCATACGCAGCGGCTCAGCCTCGAGTTCCACGAAAAGTACACGTCCGGCAGGATCATCTCGCGCCAGACCTCGGACCTCGAAACACTGCGCGAGCTGTTGGACCAGGGGGTGTCCCAACTCGTGTCCGGGATCGTCTTCGTCGTCTTCACCGCCGCGAGCGTGTTCCTGTTGGACTGGCGCAGCGGAATCGTGGTGCTCTGCGCCGCCGTACCGATCTCCGTCGTCTTCAACTGGTACCAACGGCGCTCGGAGCTCGTCTACCGGCAGTCGCGTGTCGTGTCGGCAAGGCTCATCACGTCGTTCGTGGAGACCATGACGGGCATCCGCGCCGTCAAGGCCTTCCGCCGCGAGCCGGCCAACGACGCCGCCTACACCACGGTGGCCCAGGAGTACCGGGACAACTCGATCCGCTCCATCAACCTCTTCGGCATCCTGCAGCCGTGTCTGGTGCTGATCGGCAACCTCACGGTCGCTGTGGTGCTGCTCCTGGGTGGGTTCCGGGTCATCGACGGCACACTCGCGGTCGGGACTCTGGTGGCGCTGCTACTCGCGTCCAAGCGGGTCTTCCAGCCCGTCGAGTCCATCGCCATGTTCTACAGCTCGCTGCAGGCCGCGACGGCGGCGCTGGAGAAGGTTTCGGGCCTGCTCGAGGAGGAACCGACAGTCGTCGAGCCCCAGCGGCCGGTGCCGCTCGCGACGGCGAGCGGCCACATCGAATTCTCCGACGCCGAGTTCGGCTACGGCGACGGACCGCTCGTCATGCATCGGTTCAGCCTGGACATCCCCGCCGGCCAGACGGTCGCCGTCGTCGGGCAGACGGGCGCGGGCAAGTCGACCCTCGCCAAGCTGATCGCGCGCTTCTACGACCTCAGCTCCGGATCGCTGACGCTTGACGGCGTCGAGTTGCGCGACGTCTCCAACGCCGACCTCCGCCGCGCCGTGGTGATGGTGACGCAGGAGGCGTTCCTGTTTTCGGGATCGGTCGCGGACAACATCGCGCTCGGGAAGCCGGAGGCGTCGCGCGAGGAGATCATACTGGCCGCCCGCGCGGTCGGGGCCCACGAATTCATCCTGGCCCTGCCCGACGGCTACGACACCGACGTCAACAAGCGCGGCGGCCGCGTGTCCGCGGGACAGCGCCAGCTCATCTCCTTCGCCCGCGCTTTCCTCGCCGATCCGGCGGTGCTCATCCTCGACGAGGCGACGTCCTCGCTGGACATCCCCAGCGAGCGGATGGTGCAGGACGGGCTGCACCGGCTGCTCGGGGAAAGGACGGCCGTGATCATCGCGCACCGCCTGTCTACCGTGGAGATCGCCGACCGCGTGCTGGTGGTGCACGACGGGCGCATCGTCGAGGACGGCACCCCGGACGCGCTCGTTGCCGCAGGTGGACGGTTCGCCGCCCTCCACGCCGCGTGGCGCGAGAGCCTGGTGTAACGCAAGACGCGGAGAACCTCCCCTGACCACGTGGTCCGGGGAGGTTCTCGTCGGTTGATCCGGTGCCCGGTGCCCGCTGGCACCGATCCGGTTTGCCTACTTGTGCGGCCAGTCCCCCACCGACTGAACCGTATGCGGCCAGTCCCCCACGGCCTGCGCGTCGTGTGGCCAGTCCCCAACGGCCATGATGCCCACCCCGGCCAAGGCGGTTGCGGCGGCAAGCGCTGCGATGAACTTTTTCATGGTTCTCCTTCTGGAGCTCAGAGTTTCGGTCGATCAAGTGGCGAAGCACTTCACATTCATTGTAAATTGACCCGAACACGTTTCGTCAAGGGCTGGTAGGGTCGGCTTTCAGCGAAGATGGATTTGACTGGAAATCCACATGAATCAAGGGGGAACCATTGGGCATCAAATTCGGAGAGAAACTCCGCCACGCGCGTCTGAAACAGAAGCTGACGCAGGCGCAGCTGGGCGCGGGCAAGTACTCGACGAGTTACATTTCCCTTCTGGAAACCGGTAGCCGCGAACCGACCGCGGACATCATCACGGAGTTGTCCGGCCGGCTGGAGATCGACCGCGAGGTCATGGAGTCCTGGAACACGCCGGTCTCCGCCGACGAGGCCGAATTCGTGCTACTGGAGCACCGCGCGCGGCAGTCCTGGACGGCCCGCGAATACACCGACGCCGAGGCCACGGCCACGGAGGCGGCCGCCGTCGCCCTGCGCCTGAAGAACTCCAGCGCGTGGTGGAACATGATGTTCCTCCGCGCCGAGTCGCTCCGCGACCAGGGCCGCCACGACGAATACCGCGCCGCCGCGGAGGAGGTCCTGGCGCACCCGCTGACGGACGAGTCGCTGGCCCTGAAGGTCCGGGCCGAGACGCTGGTCGCCAACGCCTACCTGGGACTGGGCAAGCTACACATCGCCGTCGACCACGCGCTCACCGCCGTCGCACTGGGGAAGGACCTCCCCGGCGACTCGCTCATCTACATCGGCGGGCTCTTCTCGCTCATCGCCTCGCTGGCGGAATCGGGCCAACTGGACGAGGCCTGGAAGACCTGCGAAACGCTCTCCGAGGCGGTCGCGTCCGGCTCGCCGAGCCAGACGGCCGGCAACGCGTACTGGGCCATCGGCAACGTGGCGTTCAAGCGCCAGGACATCGCCTCCGGACTGGCGAACCACCAACTCGCGGCGCAGCGGCTGCTGCCGGCCAGCGACATCGAACTGTGGGCCCGGTTCAACAAGGCGTCCGCCTCCATGCGGCTGTCCGCGGGCGTGGTGGAGGCGGAAACGCTGGAGTGCATCGAGAAGGCCGAACTCGCCCTCAGCGTCATCGGCGGCAACCCGGCGGAAGCTTTGGAGCTGCGCCTGATCCGCGCCCGCTGGCTGCACCTGAACGGGCAACCCACCGAGGCGCTGGAGCAGCTCGGCCCGGTGGACGAGGAACGCGGGGCCCTCTCGCAGCACCTGCAGGGCGAAGTCGACCTGCTCACGGCCCGCTGCCTCGTCGCCACCGGCAAGGGCAAGGACGCGCTGGCGCACCTGGCCACCGCCCAGACGGCCTTCGCCTCCGCGGGGTCCCCGGACCGCGCCTCGCTGGCGATCGAGCTCGCGACCGAGATCCGCTCGGCGAACCGCTAGGAACCGCCGGCTGCGCCTCTCCTGGCGTTAGGCCGTGAAGCGCTCCCCGGTGATGCGTTCGTACGCCTCCACGTAGCGCGCTCGGGTGCGCCGGACGACGTCGGGGGGCAGAGCCGGCGGCTCCTGGCCGGAGGCCTTGTCCCAACCGGACTCGGGACCCGTCAACCAGTCGCGAACGTACTGCTTGTCGAAGGACGGCTGCGCGCGGCCCGGCGCGTAGGCCTCCGCGTCCCAGAACCGCGAGGAGTCCGGCGTCAGGACCTCGTCGCCGAGCGTGATCTTCCCGCTGTCCGGGTCGATCCCGAATTCCACCTTCGTGTCGGCGAGGATCACTCCGCGTTCGCGGGCGATCTCCTCGGCCCGTGTGTAGAGCGCCAGCGTGAGCCGCCGCAGTTCCCCGGCGGCGTCGGCGCCGATGCGCTCCTGAACTTGGGCGTAGGAGATGTTCTCGTCGTGCTCCCCCACCTCCGCCTTGGCCGAAGGGGTGAAAATCGCCGGCCGCAGGCGCGATCCGTCGACGAGGCCCTCGGGCAGCGGCAGGGAACACACGGTCCGGGACTCGCGGTACTCCAGCAAGCCCGTGCCGGTCAGGTAGCCGCGGGCGATGCATTCGATCGGGAACATGTCCAGCTTGCGGCACACCATCGCCCGGCCGGCGACGGCCTCGGGAACATCCGTGGAGATCACGTGGTTGGCGATCCCCTCCAGTTGGCGGAACCACCACAGGCTCAGCTGCGTCAGGACCTTGCCCTTGTCCGGGATCTCGGAGGAGAGCACGTAATCGTAGGCGCTGATCCGGTCGCTGGCGACCACCAGCACGCGATCCGCGTCCGCCTGCGTGGAGCCGGCCGGGACGTAGAGGTCGCGCACCTTGCCGGAGTAGACGTGGGTCCAGCCCGGCAACTCGCGCGTCTGCGTGTCGAGACCGGCCATCAGAGCGCCCCGCCCCGCGCTGCCTTGAGCGCGATGTCACCGCGGTGCTGGCCACCCTCGAGGGTGATCAGGTCCATCCCCGCGTAGGCTGCGTCCCGCGCGGCGTTCAGGTCCGTGCCCAGGCCGACGACGGCGAGGACACGACCGCCCGCCGAGACGACCTCTCCGGCGTCGTTCCTTGCCGTTCCGGCGTGCAGGACGCTGACGCCCTCCAACGCGGCGGCGTCCTCGAGCCCGGAGATCGGGTCCCCGACCACGGGCTTGTCCGGATAGTTCGCGGACGCGAGGACGACGCCGACGGCGGACTCGGTCCGCCAGCGCAACGTCTCGGCGTCGTCGAGCGACGCCGTTGACGCGGCCATGAGCAGACCGCCGAGCGGGGTCTTGAGCCGGGCCAGAACGGCCTGCGTCTCCGGGTCCCCGAAGCGCGCGTTGAATTCGATGACGCGGATGCCGCGACCGGTGATCGCCAAGCCGCAGTAGAGCACGCCCACGAACGGAGTCCCGCGGGACTCCATTTCACGGATGGTCGGGTACGCGACGCGTTCCATGACCTCGTCGACGAATCCCTCCGGCAGCCACGGAAGCGGCGTGTAGGCGCCCATGCCGCCGGTGTTCGGGCCGGCGTCGCCGTCGTGGATGCGCTTGAAGTCCTGCGCGGGCGCTAGCGGGACGGCATGCTTGCCGTCCGAGATGACGAACAGCGACACCTCCGGTCCGTCGAGGAACTCCTCAATCACCACGGTGCCGCCGGCGGCGAAGCAGGCCTGGGCGTGGGCGAGCGCCTCGGCGCGGTCCTGTGTGACCACCACGCCCTTTCCGGCGGCCAGGCCGTCGTCCTTCACGACGTAGGGGGGCCCGAAGGCATCCAGCGCGTCGGCGGCCTCCCCCGCGTTCTCGGCGACACGGGCCATGGCGGTGGGCACGCCGGCCTCGGCCATGACCTCCTTGGCGAACGCCTTCGAGGCCTCCAGCTGCGCGGCCGCCCGGGACGGACCGAACACCGGGATATCCGCCGCCCGCACCGCGTCGGCGACGCCCGCGGCCAGCGGGGCCTCCGGGCCCACCACCACCAGGGAGGAACCGAGCCCGCGAGCCAACGCGACGACGGCCGCGGGGTCCTGGGCGTCGATGGCGTGCACGGGGACGTCGGCGGCGATCCCGGCGTTCCCGGGTGCGCAGTGCACCTCGGAGACATAGGGGTCTGCCAGCAACGCACGGACAATTGCGTGTTCGCGGCCACCGGGGCCGATAACGAGTACCTTCACGATCCCCCAGCCTACCGGGGCGCACGGCCCGGCGCCGGGGCGTTACGCTGGTCCCGTGCGCAAGGAAACGTTGTGGGAAGCCAAGGTCCGTGAGAATCCCGGGCACTCCCAGTGGTACATCGACCGGTTTGCGGCCCTGCGCGACGAGGGCGCCGACCTGCACGGCGAAGCCCGGCTGATCGATGCGATGGCAGCCCGCGGGAGCCGCATCCTGGACGCCGGCTGCGGTCCCGGCCGCGTCGGCGGGGAGCTGGCACGGCGCGGGCACCGGGTGGTGGGCGTCGACGTCGACCCCACTCTGGTCGCCGCCGCCGAACGCGACCACCCCGACGGACGCTGGCTGGTCGGCGACCTCACCGAGCTGGACGCCGTGCTGGCCGCCGGCTCCCCCGCGGACCGCGCCGGCGAACCCCCCGTTGCGGATCCCCACGGCCCCTTCGACCTGATCGTCTGCGCCGGCAACGTCATGGCGTTCCTCGCCCCCGGGTCGGCCCCCGAAGTCCTCGCCGGCTTCGCCTCCCGTTTGGCGGTCGACGGGCGCGCAGTGGTGGCGTTCGGCGCCGGACGCGGCTACGACTTCGACGCGTTCCTGGACGACGCCGCCCGCGCGTCGCTGGCGGTGGACGCCACGTATTCGACGTGGGACTTGCGTCCGCTGGCTGCCGATTCCGATTTCCTGGTCGCGATACTGTCCCGGGGTCCCTCCGCCGAGCCCGTGGAGCCCGGAAGTCACTAGACTGGTCGGCATGCCAGAAACCTTTTCCTCGGCGGACGCCGTCGACCTTGCCTTCGTCGAGCGCAACGGGTTCATCGAGTCGCGGCACCGCGGCTCCGCCGTCGTGCTGGACGGCGACGGCGACGTGGTCGCGGCCCTCGGGGACATCGACGCGCCGGTGTTGCCGCGCTCCTCGCTGAAGCCGTTCCAGGCGCTCGCCTCGATGCAGTCCGGTGTCCCGCTGCGTGGCGCCGAGGTGGCGCTGGCCTGCGCGAGCCACGTCGGCAGCCGCGAGCACATGGACCTGGCCGCGACCATGCTGGCCAAGGCCGGGCTGTCCGAGGCGGACCTTCAATGCCCCGAGGCGTGGCCCGGACGCGAGGAAACCCGCAACGAGCTGGTGCGCGGCGGGCACGGCAAATCCCGTCTGGCCTTCAACTGCTCGGGCAAGCACGCGGCCTTCCTGTGGGCGTGTACCGAGAACGGCTGGGACACCACCACCTACCTGGATCCCAAGCACCCCCTGCAACGCCGCGTCGTCGAGGTCGTCGAGGACTACGCCGGCGAAAAGATCGCCCACCTGGCCGTCGACGGCTGTGGAGCCCCGGTCCCGGCGATCTCCCTGCGCGGCCTGGCGCGCGCCGCCGGGCGGCTCGCGAAGTCCCCGGGCAACAAGCACGCCGATGCGCGCGCGGCGACGATCGCCACGGCCATGCTCGACTACCCGTGGGCCGTCCATGGCCACGGCGAGGAAAACACGGTGGTCATGGAGGAGCTCGGCGTCATCGCCAAGCTCGGCGCCGAGGGCGTGCTGATGCTGGGCACGGAGTCCGGCCACGCCTGCACCCTCAAGATGCTCGACGGCAACGGCCGCGGCGCCACGCTCGTCGGCCTGACCCTGCTGGCGAACGCCGGCGCCATCGACGTCGGTCGCGTCGCTCCGGTGCTCGAATCCGTCGTGAAGCCGATCCTCGGCGGCGGGGTGCGCGTGGGCAGCATCCGCCTGGCCGCCCCCGTGATGGAACTGCTGGACTAGCGGCGGGGAGACGCAGGATGGGTGTACGACGCCGGATCGCCGCCGAGGCGGGCCGTGGGGCGCTCCGCGTTTGGCTCGCGGCCGCGCCCGCGGACCGTCCGGCGCTTCCGCGGAACGTCACCGCGACGGCGGTCCGGTACGCGCTCGAGGAGCTCTCGGCCGTGGCGGAGGGGAATTCGGTGGAGGTCCGCGTGCCGCCGTTCGGCGTCGCCCAGTGCGTGGAGGGTCCGCGGCACACCCGCGGAACGCCGCCCAACGTCGTCGAGATGCCGGCCCAGACCTGGCTGGCGCTGGCGACGGGATCCGCGTCGTGGGACGACGCACGCGGATCCGGCGCGGTGGGCGCCTCCGGCCTCCGGGCGGACCTGTCCGCGCACCTGCCCCTGTTCGGTAAACTTTAGGCATGGATTCACCGCAGCAGGACCCCCAGCACACCCCCCGGCCGGTCCCGCCGAACGGCTCCGTCGAGGTCCGACTGCGGCGCGCGCCGAAGTTCTGGCCGTTCGTCGGAATGGGCGCCGCACTCGGGATCCTGGTCGCCATCGTCTCCGCCTTCACGGGCCCCGAGAGCGCCGAGTTCACGCGCAACACGGTCGCCGGCTTCCTCTCCGTCTACTACGGGATCGCGGGCGTCCTGGTGGGATGCGTCACCTACCTCATCGTGGACCGCGTGACATCCAAGCGGGACCGCCGAACCACCGCGGTGCCGGTGGACGAACCAGAGGAACGCTAGGACCTACCCGAATGCGCCGCACCCCGTCGCCCCGTGAGAGAATGGACCCCATGGCGCGTGGTGACGGAATGCTTTCTCATGATCTCTTGCCCAACGAAAAGGGCCCGCAGGACGAATGCGGTGTCTTTGGCGTGTGGGCCCCCGGCGAGGACGTCGCCAAATTGGCGTACTACGGCCTCTATGCGCTGCAGCACCGCGGGCAGGAGTCCGCGGGCATCGCGACCTCCGACGGCCAGCGCATCAACGTCTACAAGGACATGGGCCTGGTCTCCCAGGTCTTCGACGAGAACACGCTGAACTCGATGACCGGCCACATCGCGGTTGGCCACTGCCGCTACTCGACCACCGGGGCGAGCCACTGGGCCAACGCCCAGCCGACCCTTGGCGCGACGTCCGAGGGAACGGTGGCCCTGGCCCACAACGGCAACCTGATCAACTCCGCCGAGCTCATGGACATGGTCGTCGCCGAGCAGGGCGCCAAGTTCCGCGGCGAGCTCGCGCAGGGCAACACCACGGACACCGCGTTGGTCACCGCGCTCATGCGCGGAGAGGAGGGCACCTCCCTCGAAGAGACCGCCATGGAACTGCTGCCCAAGCTCCAGGGCGCCTTCTGCTTCGTGTTCATGAACGAGGGAACGCTCTACGCGGCCCGCGACCCCCACGGCGTCCGCCCCCTGGTGCTCGGGCGGCTCTCGCGCGGCTGGGTGGTCGCCTCCGAGCAGTCCGGCCTCGCCACGGTCGGCGCCAGCTACATCCGCGAGATCGAGCCGGGCGAGCTCATCGCCATCGACGAAGACGGCATCCGCTCGCGCCACTTCGCTCCGGCGACCCCCGCGCACTGCGTCTTCGAATACGTCTATCTGGCCCGCCCGGACGCCTCCATCAACGGCAGATCCGTCTACGAGTCCCGCGTGGAGATGGGCCGCCAGCTGGCCCGCGAGAACAGCGCAGAGGCCGATATCGTCATCCCCGTCCCGGAGTCCGGGACCCCCGCCGCGATCGGCTACGCGGAGGAGTCTGGCATTCCCTTCGCCCACGGCTTCGTGAAGAACGCCTACGTGGGCCGCACGTTCATCCAGCCCTCGCAGACGCTCCGCCAGCTCGGCATCCGGCTGAAGCTCAACGCGTTGGAGCCCGTGATCAAGGGCAGGCGCGTGGTGGTCGTCGACGACTCGATTGTGCGCGGCAACACGCAGCGCGCCGTGGTGCGGATGCTGCGCGAGGCCGGCGCGGCCGAGGTACACGTCAAAATCTCCTCGCCGCCGATCAAGTGGCCGTGCTTCTATGGCATCGACTTCGCCTCCCGCGCGGAGCTGATCGCCAACGGTGCCGCCGTGCACGAGATCACCGCGTCGATCGGCGCCGATTCCCTGGCCTACATCTCCCAAAACGGCATGATCGAGGCCACCGAACAGCCGCGCGAGCGCTTGTGCACGGCGTGCTTCACCGGCGAGTACCCGATCAAGCTGCCCACGTCCGACCGGTTGGGAAAGAACCTGCTGGAGCGGTCGATGGACAGCAGCGACGGCTGCGACCCGGGACCGGACGCCGAATTCGAGGCATCGCTCACCCCCGCCGACAAGACCCCCAGCACCAAGTAAAGGACGCCTGCCTCATGACTTCCTCCACGCCCGAGCAACCGACCGGCATCACCTACGCGTCCGCCGGCGTCGACGTCGAAGCCGGGGACCGCGCCGTCGAACTCATGAAGGGTGCCATCAAGGCCACCCACAACGACTCGGTGCTCGGCGGCGTCGGCGGCTTCGCCGGCCTGTTCGACGCGTCCCGCCTGCTCACGTACACCAGACCCCTGCTGGCCACCTCGACGGACGGCGTCGGCACCAAGGTCGCGATCGCGCAGGCCATGGACATCCACCACACCATCGGCCACGACCTGGTGGGCATGGTCGTGGACGACATCGTGGTCGTCGGCGCCGAACCGTTGTTCATGACCGACTACATCGCGTGCGGCAAGGTGGTTCCGGAGCGCATCGCGGACATCGTGCGCGGAATTGCCGAGGCGTGCACCATCGCGGGCACCGCACTCGTCGGCGGCGAGACGGCCGAACACCCGGGCCTGCTCGGCGAACACGAGTACGACGTCGCCGGCGCCGCCACGGGCGTCGTCGAGGCCGACGCGCTGCTCGGCCCCGAACGCGTCCGCTCGGGGGACGTGGTCATCGCGATGGCTTCCTCGGGAATCCACTCCAACGGCTATTCGCTGGTCCGCCGCGTCATCAACCACGCCGGATGGGCACTTGACCGCGAGGTCTCCGAGTTCGGGCGCACGCTCGGCGAGGAACTGCTGGTGCCGACCAAGGTCTACGCCGCGGACTGCCTCGACCTGATCCGCGCCCTGAATGTCCCGGGCGCGGCCCCCCTGCACGGCTTCAGCCACGTCACCGGAGGCGGCCTGGCCGCCAACCTGGCGCGCGTTCTCCCGCAGGGTCTCATGGCCACGATCGACCGCTCCACGTGGGAGCTGCCCGCCATCTTCAAGCTCGTCGCCGAGCTCGGAGGGGTTCCGCAACCCGATCTGGAGCGCACGCTGAACCTGGGCGTGGGCATGGTCGCCATCGTCGAGGCGTCCGCCGCGGACGCCGCGCTGGCACGCCTGAACGAACGCGGAGTCGCCTCCTGGGTCATGGGCACGGTCGGCGCTGTCGATCCCTCCGGCGCCTCGGCCGGGCCGGACTTCGTCCAGGGCGCCAAGGGCGTCGACGGTGGCGCCGTGCTGCTTCGGGGCGCCTACGCCTCCTAGATAATCAAGCGCAGTCCCCCACTGGCCCGGCATCCTGGATGGTGCCGGGCCCGCGGCCTGTCCTGCCGGAATCCGCCGCGGCAGACTAGGCACATGGGAAGCTACGTTCTGGTGGTCTTCATCTCCCGGCTCACGGAGGGAACGGCGTTTGTGCGCACCCGCCGGCCGTTGCACGCGACGATTTTGCGCTTCGAGTCCGAAGAGGACACGGGGACGCTGTGCCGCCGGACCTGCACCTCGCTCTCCGGGAACCACGCTTTCACGGCGGACATCGGCGAAGACGCCGCATTCGGACGAGATGGCATGGTGCCCGTGTTCCTGGTGGACGGCGATTCGGGGTTGGCGGACCTGCACGTGGCGATGCCCGGGACCCTCGGGGACGGCGCGTGGTTCTCGTGTGGGAGCTCTCCGCGGCCTAGCCGGCGGGATTCGCCGGACCGGCTTCGACGACGGAGAGCAATTGGTCCAGTGCGGGGCCGACTCGCGTGCGCCACAGCCACGTCGCCTTGGCGTCCCCGCGTGTGGGGCCGCCGTTGATGATGCCGATCTGCTTGCCGGACTTCTCCGCGTCCAACACCAGGCGGTAGCCGCTCATCACCGCGAGACTCGAGCCGACCACCAGCAGACCGGTGGACTTGTCTTCTAGTTCACGAACGTCGGCCTTCCGCTGAACCGGGACGCTCTCACCGAAATACACCACATCGGGTTTCAGTTCGACGCTACCGCAGGACAGGCAGCCTACCATGGTGAATTCGTCCACGTGGGCCTGGTCCAGCGTGACGTCGCCGTCGGGGTTGACCAGCGCGGGATCCAGGCGGATGCGCTCGACGAAACCGGGATTCGCCACGGCCAGCCGGGTGTCGAGCTCCGCACGGTCCTCGACGAAACCGCAGCTCAGGCACATCACGGTGTCCAGGTCCCCGTGCAGCGGGACGACGACCCGGGAACCGCCGCGGACGTGCAATCCATCGACATTCTGCGTCACGACGCCGCTGAGCAGCCCCAAGCGCTCCAACTCGGCCACCGAATGGTGCGCGGTATTCGGCTCCGACTTGGCCATGTGCCGCCAGCCGACGAAGCTGCGCGCCCAATAGCGGTGCCGTGCCGCGGGATCGTGTTGGAACTCTTGGAACGTCATCGGCCGGTGTCGGCGCAGGGACCCGTTGGGTCCCCGGTAGTCCGGAATGCCCGAATCGGTGGAGACGCCGGCGCCGGTCAGGAGCAGCACCGGCCCGTTGGACAGCATCGATGCGATGCCGGCCAAGGCGGTGAGCGGGTCCTGTGGCGCCGCGGTCTCTCCCACCACGCGCTCGATGGAGCGAATGGCCGCGCGGTGCGCGTTGGCTATGGGAAGATCCGCGAAATCCACGCTCGGAGTGTCCGGGTGTGATCAGCCGATGCGGCGCTGATCGTCCTCGTCGTCGTCATCCGAGTATTTGTCGCCGTAGTCCGAATAATCCGGCTCGAACGGTTCTTCGACATGCGTCGCCTGGGTACCGGCGTGTCCGCGGGTGTTCCCAAGCTCGCGCTGGAGGGCAGACAAGTCAGTGGCCGGGGAATAGTACTTGATATCCCTGGCCTGCCGAGTTGCTTTTGCCTTCTGACGGCCGCGCCCCATGGCGTGACCCCCTTTTTCGGTAGATCCGGAGGTGGTCCACCTTTACAAGGTAGAGGCCCCGGAATATGCGACTGATTCTTTCGTGCTTCTAGGTTAACATGATTCGGCCCCAATCGCCGTCTCGGCGCACTCCGCGGGCGGGGCTCCGCGGACGACTAGAGTTGAGGCAAATGCCCCCTACGAGACATCAAGGACAGGGAGCCGTTGTGGTCGACCCAGTGACGCCGGAGCCCTCCCCGTACCAGCCCGCACGATCGGCGAACACCGAGACCCGCCACCGCTTCGGCCTGTCCCCGGTGTGGATGGTCATCGGGGCCGTCGGCATTGTCCTGATGCTGGTCTATGGCACCGGAAAACTCATGGACGCCGCCACGCCGACGCCCGCACCGCCGTCGGAAGTCGTGCGGGACTCGGATCCGGGCATCGACGGAATCATCGCCCGCAACGCACCGGCGTCCCAGTTCGAGATCGGCGATTGCCTGACGGGCTTCACCGGCCCACTAGAACAGGCGACCATTGTCACGTGTCGCACTCCCCACACCGCCCAGCTCATCGGCGTCGCGGAGCTCGACGACGCCCCCTACCCCGGCGACGAGCGCACCGCGACCAAGGCCGAGGCCGCCTGCAAGGCCATCACCCTCGACCCGGCCGCGCTCTCCGCCGGGGCATGGAACTACGAATTCAGCAGTCCGTCCCAAGGCACGTGGTCCGAGGGGGACCGGAGCGTCGCCTGTTTCCTGGCGCTGTCCGAGGGCACCGTCAGCCAGTCCCTGCTCCCGAACGGCGCCCGGAGCACCTAGCCGTCCGTCCGCAGCATCGGGCCGAACCTACTGCCGGCTGACGGAGAGCCCTCCACCGTCCACGGCTTCCACCAGTACCCCGTCCCCGTCGGCAATCGTCCCCGCCAGCAGTTCCCTGGCCAGACGGTCGCCGATCTCGCGCTGCACCAGGCGACGCAGCGGCCGGGCGCCGAAGGCGGGATCGTAGCCGGCCAACGCCAGCCACTCCCTGGCCGCCTCTGTGACGCTGAGCGTCAGGCGACGGGCAGCCAGCCGCCGGCCCAGCGCATCGACCTGGAGGTCCACGATGTTCCCCAGCTGGTCGAGGGACAGTGGATCGAACATCACCACGTCGTCGAGCCTGTTGAGGAACTCCGGCTTGAAAGAGGCGTTGACCAGGTTCATGACGGCGCTCCTCTTGTGTTCGGACTCCAGCGCCGGATCCACCAGGAACTGCGAACCGAGGTTGGACGTCAGCACGAGGATGGCGTTGCGGAAGTCCACGGTGCGGCCCTGGCCGTCGGTGAGCCGGCCGTCGTCGAGCACCTGAAGCAGGATGTCGAAGACCTCCGGGTGCGCCTTCTCGACCTCGTCCAGCAACACCACGGAGTAGGGTCGGCGGCGGACGGCCTCGGTGAGCTGGCCGCCCTCCTCGTAGCCCACGTACCCGGGAGGGGCCCCGACCAACCGCGAAACCGAGTGCTTCTCGGAGTATTCGGACATGTCGATGCGGACCATCGCCCGGTCGTCGTCGAACAGGAAATCAGCGAGCGCCTTCGCCAGTTCCGTCTTTCCCACGCCGGTGGGCCCCAGGAACATGAACGAACCGGTGGGCCGGTCCGGATCCGAGATCCCGGCGCGGGCCCGGCGGACGGCGTCGGACACCGCGCCGACGGCCTTTTCCTGGCCGATCAACCGCTTGCCGAGGAACTCCTCCATGTGCAGCAGCTTCTGGCTTTCGCCCTGCAACATGCGACCGGCCGGAATGCCGGTCCACGCGGAGATCACTTCCGCGATGTCGTCGGCCGTGACCTCCTCCGAAACCATCAGCTCCGTGTCCCCACCCTGCTGTTCCGCGGCCTGCGCGGTCTCCAGCTCGCGCTGCAGCTCGGGGATCTCTCCATACAACAAGCGCGAAGCCTGCTCCAGATGGCCGTCGCGCTGGAGGACCTCGGCATCGGAACGAAGCTCCTTGATACGCGACTTGAGGTCGCCAACGCGGTTGAGTCCGGCCTTCTCCGACTCCCAGCGGGCATTGAGGCCGTCAAGGGCCTCCGTCTTGTCCGCCATATCCGCCCGCAACGCCTCCAGCCGGTCGACCGATGCCTCGTCGGTGGCCTTCGCGAGCGCCAACTCCTCCATCTTCAACCGGTCGACCGACCGGCGGAGCTGGTCGATCTCCTCGGGTGCCGAGTCGATTTCCATGCGCAGCCGGGAGGCGGCCTCGTCGACGAGGTCGATCGCCTTGTCCGGCAGCTGGCGCCCGGCGATGTAGCGGTTGGACAGGGTCGCGGCGGCCACCAGCGCCGAGTCCCCGATGGAGACCTTGTGGTGTGCCTCGTACCGCTCCTTGAGCCCGCGCAGGATACCGATGGTGTCGTCGACCGACGGCTCGCCGACGTACACCTGTTGGAAGCGGCGCTCGAGGGCGGCGTCTTTTTCGATGTTCTTCCGGTACTCGTCCAAGGTCGTGGCGCCGATGAGCCGGAGCTCGCCACGCGCCAACATGGGCTTGAGCATGTTCCCGGCGTCCATGGCCCCCTCGGAGGCCCCTGCGCCGACGACGGTGTGGATCTCGTCGATGAAGGTGACAATCTGGCCGTTGGATCCCTTGATCTCCTCCAGCACGGCCTTGAGCCGCTCCTCGAACTCGCCACGGTATTTGGCCCCGGCGATCATCGAGCCGAGGTCCAGGGCGATGAGGGTTTTCCCCCGCAGCGACTCCGGAACGTCGCCGGCGACCATCCTTTGGGCGAGCCCCTCCACCACGGCCGTCTTGCCGACGCCGGGCTCGCCGATGAGTACCGGGTTGTTCTTCGTGCGGCGGGAAAGCACCTGCACCACGCGGCGGATTTCGGCGTCGCGGCCGATCACCGGGTCCAACTTTCCTGAACGGGCGATCGCCGTGAGATCCGTGCCGTACTTCTCCAGCGCCTGGAACGTGTTTTCGGGATCCGGGTTGTCCACCTTGCGGTCTCCACGGATGCCGGGCAGGCCCGCACGGAGCGCCTCGGGACTGGCCGCGGACCCGCGGAGCGCGGAGCCCGCCGCCCCGGTGTCCGAGGCCAGTCCCAGGAGCAGGTGCTCGGTCGAGACATAGGTGTCGCCCAGCCGTTCCGTCTCCTGCTGGGCAGAAGCGATGACCTGCAGCATCCCACGCGAAAACTGCGCCTGTGCCACGGACGTGCCCGACGACGCCGGCAGCGATTTGATGGCAGCGCTGGCCTGCGCGGAGACGACGTCGGGATCAACTCCGGCTGCCCGCAGGAGCGCCACGGCGATGGATTCGCGCTTGTCCATCAGCGCCTTGAGCAGGTGCGCCGGCTCGATCTGCGGATTTCCGGCCGTGGAGGCGTTCATTCCGGCGGCCGAAAGCGCCTCTTGGCTTTGGGTGGTGAATTTGGAGTCCACGACGGTTCCCTTTCTCTGCGCTAACAGTCGGTGTCGGACTTGAGTCTACATCGCTCAACTTTAGTGCAGCGCGGATTATTCCGACGGCGAAGGGCCGCACGGTGGCTTATCCCGCCGCTGCGGTCTCGATGACTGCCAGATCCAGCTTGCGCATCGGCATGAACGCCTCGACGACCCGGCGGGACACCTCGGGATCCCCGCCGGCGAGCAGCTCGGTCAGCCGGCGCGGCACCACCTGCCAGGACACACCGAAACGGTCCTTGAGCCAGCCGCACCGGCTCTCATTGCCACCGGATGTCAATTGACGAGGTCCTGCATGGTGAAACTATTCCGGAACGCGCCGGGACATCGTGGCGGCCGGCGTCGCTCAGCGGCGCCGTGCCATCGCCGGCGCCCCGAAGGGACCTTGCACCGAGGGAACGATCTCCTTGCCGAGAGGCACCAACGACACGGGGATCAGTTTGAGGTTGGCGATGCCCAGCGGAATGCCGATGATGCTCACGAACATCGGGATGGCGGTCACCACATGGCCGATGGCAATCCAGAGGCCCGCCACGAGGATCCAGATGACGTTGCCTATCGTGGAGAAGGCCCCGGTCCGGCCGCCCCGGTCCACGATGGTCCTGCCAAACGGCCAGAGGGCGTAACTCGCGATGCGGAACGAGGCGATCCCGAACGGAATCGTCACGATCAGGAGGCAACACACGATGCCGGCGAGGAAGTACCCGAGGGCCAACCAGATTCCGCCGAACAGCAGCCAGATGACATTGAGGATGATGGCAAGCGGTCCGTTCATGGAACCATCCTCCCGCATGCGCCGCGGACCCGCCATCGGGAAGTCCCCCCCAATTAATGGACATAATGGGTGCATGACCCCCACCCCCCGGTCCATCACCGCCGTCGTCCTCCTGCTCCTCGCCTCGTCGCTGGCCGCATGCAGCGAGCAGGCGCCGGATCCCGCGCCCGCCGCAGCGGCACTGGCACAGGGTCTGGTCGAAGCGGAACTGTCGGCTGTTCCGGTCGTGGGCGGGGACGGCGCGGGTGCGACCGACGCGCTCGAGCTCGCCTACGGCCCACTGACCGACGTGCCCCGGACGGTAACGGTGGAATCGGTGGCGATCGACGGGCGGCCCGACGACGACGGGCCGGCCACCGCGACGGCGACTTTGCGCAGCGTGTGGGATGTCGACGATTCGGAGGAGGACTGGTCCTACACCACGGAGGCCACGCTGGAATACAACACGGAGGCGGAAGCCTGGGAGACGCGCTTCGCCCCGGACGTGGCCGTGAAGGGGCTCCGCGACGGCGAGACGCTCCGGCTGCGCACGGCGACCGCCGAACGCGGCGACATCCTCGGCGCCGACGACGACGTCCTGGTCACCAACCGCCCGGTGTTGCGCCTGGGCATCGACAAGAGCCGGCTCGACGGCGGCTCGGCCGCCGCCAGCGCCCAGGCCCTGGCCGGGCTCGTGGACATCGACGCGCAGGACTTCGCCCAGCGCGTGGAGGCCGCTGGCGACAGGGCGTTCGTCGAAGGCATTGTGCTCCGGGATGACGACTCCCTGGCGATCACCGAAGCCGACGTCGCGGAGATCCCGGGGGGCCGGGCCATTCCGGACGAACTGCCACTCGCACCGAGCCGGACGTTCGCCCGCGCCATTCTGGGCACGGTCGGCCCGGCGTCGGCCGAGCTCGTCGAGAAGTCCGAGGGCAGGCTGTCCGCCGGGGACGCGGCCGGGCTGTCGGGAATCCAATCGACCTACGACGAGCGTCTGGCCGGGACACCGGGCCTGTCAGTGTGGACGGCCCCGGCGCCTTCGGGGGACTCCGGGGGCGACACCAGCGCGGAGCCGAATGCGGCCGAGGGCGCCGACGCGGCCGGGGAACCGCGCCAGCTGTTCAGCCGACCGGCGGTGGACGGCGAGGCCATCAAGACAACGCTCGACCCGTCCCTCCAGAGCGTGGCGGAGGACATCGTCTCCGCGCCGGACTCGCCCAGCGGGATCGTCGCACTGCGACCGTCGGACGGCTCCGTGCTGGCCGCCGCCAGCGGACCCCAGAGCAACTCCTACAACACGGCCATGATCGGCCGGTATGCCCCCGGGTCCACGTTCAAGGTGGTTTCCGCGCTGGCGATGCTGCGTTCCGGCTACACGTCCCAAAGCAAGGTCGAATGCCCGCAGACCACCGTCCTGGATGGCCGGAGCTTCAAGAACTACACGGGATACCCGGAGGCGGGCTTGGGCACCATCACCCTGTCCGAGGCCATTGCGCAGTCCTGCAACACCGTGTTCATCCAGGCCAGCGACAAGGTGGACATGGCAACCGTCGCCGAGGCGGCCGGATCGCTGGGCCTCGCGGAGGAACCCAGCGCGGGCGCGCCGGCCTTCCTCGGGTCCGTTCCGGCGGACTCCACAGGCACCACGCACGCCGCCAACATGATCGGGCAGGGCGTGGTGGAGACCTCCGTGCTGGGCATGGCCACGGTGGCGGCCTCGGTCGCGAACGGAGCAACCGTCTCCCCGCGGATCGTGGAGGACCCCGCCCCCGCGGCCGCCAGGCAACCGTCCGCCCCCCTGACCGAGGACGAGGCCGCCCAACTGCTGGACATGATGGGCGGCACCGTAGACCACGGCACCGTCACCGAACTCCAGGACGTGCCAGGGCCGGCGGTCGCCGCCAAGACCGGAACGGCCGAATACGGCGACGGGACCGAGGACCTCCGGCACACCTGGGTCATCGCCGTCCAAGGCGATCTGGCCGTCGCCGCCTTCGTCGAGACGGGAACCTCCGGGGCCGAAACCGGCGGCCCGTTGATCAAGGAGTTCCTCACCCGGGCGCACGTCCTCGCCGCCGCGGACGGCTAATCTTGATCCAATGGACACCCACGACCCCAAGCCGCCGCAAAGCGGGCGCGCCGTCGACGACCTGAGCTACTACCGCACCGAACCGGTCTCGTTCGTGCGCCGCGGAACGCGCCTGCACGGCAGGCGCCAGGAGGCCTGGGAGCGCCAGTCCGGCCGATTCCTGCTGGAGGTCCCGCGCCACCACGCCGACACCTCGGTCCACGCGGACTTCGGCTTCGACGCCGCCGCGGCGTTCGGACGGGTTGCGCCGCTGACCGTGGAGATCGGTTCCGGGCTCGGGGAGGCCGTGGCCGACGCCGCCGAACGGCATCCCGAACGCGACTTCCTGGCCGTCGAGGTGTACCGCCCCGGCCTCGCGCAACTGATGGTGCGGATCGAGCAAAAGGGCCTGACCAACGTCCGGGCCGTTCAGGCCAACGCCCCGGAGGTCCTGGACGTGATGCTGCGCCCCGGCTCCGTTGACGAACTGTGGGTGTTCTTCCCCGACCCGTGGCACAAGGTGCGGCACCACAAGCGTCGTCTGGTGAAGGCGTCGTTCGCGGACAAGGCTGCGCGCGTCTTGGCGCCCGGCGGCACGTGGCGCCTGGCCACCGACTGGTCCAACTACGCCGAACAGATGCGCGAAACGCTGGATTCCTCCGCGGATTTCGAGAACCTCCACCCGGGCGGCGACGCCGGCCCGGAAGGAACCCTGACGCGGGTGCGCCGCGGCGGACTCGAAGGGCACGAGGGCGAATCGGAGTTCACGGACGAACGCGGCGGCTGGGCTCCGCGCTTCGACGAACGCGTCCTCACCAGCTTCGAGGGGAAGGCGCTGAAGGCCGGACGGCTGGTCTTCGACCTGGCCTACCGGCGCACGGCCTAGGTCCTCCGCTCGTCGGCCTCGCGCGAGGTTAGCCGGCCGCTTGCGGGGGCAACGCCGTGGCGGCCTCCGGGCCGAATTTGGCCGCGTACGCGTCGAACAACGGCTTCCAGTCCTTGTCGGCGTCCTCGACGTATCCGCCGACCGATTCGCGCAGGTTGGCCAGGCAGACGTGCCATCCCGCGCCGTCGCGCGCGCCCCGTCCCCGATCGTCGAGCGAGGCGGCGAACACGAGGCGCGTTCCGGCGTCGTACTCCTGAAGCGCGATGCGCAGGGAATCGGTCTCCCACCGGAAGGCCAGGCTGCTGCCGGATTCGACGTCGACGACCTCGCCGCGCATCGGCTCCGCGTCGGGTTCGGCGGGGAACGTGAAAACGAGGTCGCGCCCCGGCGTCCACTCGCCCACGATGGCGGCCGGAAACCAGTCTCGCAGCCCGTCCCGGGTGGTCACCGCGATCCAGGCGTCCCAGCGGTTGACCGGCAGGTCGATTCCGTAGGTCAACACCCAGCGCTGTCCCGCCGGCGCGAAGGTGGCCAAGTCCATTGCGTACCCCGTCATGGCCACAGTCTACGGCTGGCCGGCCGCGCGCCCACCGGTTCGCGGCCCGTGGTGACCAGGGCCAGGTTCCGCAACGACTGCGTTCCCGGGTCGCGGTAACCATGGCTGGCCCGGTGCGCCCCGGGCACGAACCGCGACGTGTTGTGGCCGGTGACCGGCAACAGGCCAAGGTCCGCCGCGCCGTCGACGCCGAAACCGCGGCCCGGCACGAGGGCCCGTCCGCTCAAAGCGCGCCCGGCGCGCGCCAGCCAGTCGTCTGCCGCGACGCCTTCGAACACGGCATCGCCGGCGAGCCCCATCAGGGACGGTTCCAAGGCCAGCTGCCGCGGCACTCCGGCGGAGCCGGTCGTCGCCAGGACGTCCACCCGGATCCGGGGCGTGCCGGGGCCGTCCGGCTGCGCGGCCAGACGCTCCAGGGCGTGGGCGGCAAGGGTGGCCCCGTAGGAGTGTGCCTCGATGGCGGTGCGCGGCGCGTCGGGCCGCAGCCGGGCGTAGCGGCGCAGATCGTGGGCCAAACGTTCGACGGCGGCGCGGGCCGTCCGGTTGAAAACCGCCCGCAGCAGGCCCGGGGCGGGATAGGCGAGCCAGGCGACGACCGCCGGGTCCGGCTCCCCCACCAACCGCTGTTCGAGCAGGAGCTGCCCGGCCTCGCGCGTGGTGCCCCACATCGCCGTCGTCGCCCGGATCCCCGCGCCGGAGAGTTGCCAGGTCACATGGGTGGCCGTGTCCAAGTTGCCGACCGCGACGGCGGCCAGCGGCTCTGGCCCCGCGAGGTCCAGGTAGAGCAGCCGGCGGCGCGGAATCGCGGCGTCCATGGACGAGGGCCGCAACGCGTGGACCACCCCGTCGATGGCGGCCTTGTGCCGTTGCGGCAGGCTGTCCCGCCGCCCCTTGAGGACGTCCAGGCGCGCCTCCGCCGCGTCGCACAGCTCCGCGTAGCCCGTGGGCACCGGCACGGCCGGACCCCCTACTGCTGGGGCCGCCAGACCACCACGGCCTGGCTGCGTCCGCGGGGGCGCTTGCCGCGCGCCAGGGGGACGACGTCGCCGCCCGCGCCCGCCGCGAACACCCGGAAGAGTTCGGCGTTGCGCCGGCCGGACCGCGTGGCGTCCAGTTCCTGGGTCAGCTCGGTCACGCGGGCCCGCAGGGCCGCGACCTGGTTCTCGAGCTCGAGGACGCGGCGGATGCCCTCCAACGAGACGCCGTCCTTGGAAAGGCGCTGCACCTCGCGGAGGAGGTCGACGTCGTGCTGGCTGTAACGACGCTGCTTGCCGCGCTGCCGCGACGGGGAGACCAGGCCCATCCTGTCGTACTGGCGGAGGGTCTGCGGGTGCATCTCGGCGAGCTCCGCGGCAACGGAGATGACGAAAATGGGCACAAACCGGTCCGGCATCATGGGCGCTACAGCACCGCCTTGGCGGCCAGACCGGCCCGTGGATCGGCGTCCGCGGTGGCCTCGGCGAACGCCTTGACGGCCGCCTCGGCTTCGCCGCCGAGCTTTTGCGGTACGACGACGTCGATCGTCACCAGCAGGTCGCCGGTGGCCTTGGACGTCTTGATCCCGCGTCCCTTGAGGCGCAGCGTGCGCCCGGAGGCGGACCCGGCGGGAACCTTGACCTTGACCGTCTCGCCGGTCAGTGTCGGCACCTCGATCTGGCCGCCCAGTGCGGCCTCGGGGAACGTCACCGGCACGTGGATGCGGATGTTGGCGTCCTCGCGGATGAAGAACGGGTGCGGCCTGACGGAGACCTTCACCATGAGGTCGCCGTAGCCGGCCTGTCCGCGCTGGCCCTTGCCCTTGACCCGGACCGTCTGTCCGTCCTTGATCCCCGCGGGAACCCGGACGTCGATCACCTCGCCGCTCGGTTCGCGCAGCCCGATCGTGGTCCCGTTGACGGAGCCGGCGAAGGAGATGGTCGTGCTCGCCGTGCGGTCCGCGCCCTTGCGGGGGGCCTGCTGGTACCCGCCGGCGCCGCCGAAACCGCCGCCGCCGAAGAGGTCCGCGAACTCCGGCGGCACCTGTCCGGACTGAAAACCGCCCTGCGGGAATCCACCGCGACCGCGGGCCCCCGCGGGTCCGCCCGGTCCCCCGAAGAGGTTGCCGAACATGTCGTCGAATCCCGCACCCTGCCCGTGCCCGCCGGGACCGCCCGCCGTGAAGCGGGCTCCGGATCCCATGGCTCGGATCGCGTCGTACTGCTGGCGCTCCTCGGGGTCGGAGAGCACCGAGTGCGCCTCCGTGATGTCCTTGAACCGCAGTTCGGACGCCGCCTCCCCCGAGTTCGTGTCCGGGTGGTGCTGGCGCGCCAGCTTGCGGTACGCCTTCTTGATGTCGGCGTCGCTCGCGTCCTTGGAGACGCCGAGAATGGCGTAGAAGTCCTTGTCGGCCCAATCCTGACTTGCCATCGGGCGCCTCCTCTCAAAATCCTTGGTGCATTTCTGCCGGTTCGGGCGGGCCGGGGCATGTGCCCCGGCCCACCCGGGCCCTATCTGTTGTCCGCCGTCGCTACTCGCCGGTGGACACGACCACCTGGGCTGCGCGGATCACGCGGTCGCCCTTGCGGTAGCCGGGACGCAGGACCATGCCGACGTGCTCGGCAGGGATCTCCGCGTTCGGCTGCTGCATCAGCGCCTCGTGGATCTGCGGGTCGAACGCCACGCCGGCCTCGGCGATGCGCTCCAGCCCCTGGGCGGCGAGGATGCCGTCCAGCTTGTTCGCGATCGACGCAAACGGGCCGTCCGCGAGGTCGCCGTGCTGCCGTGCCGCGTCCAGGTCGTCCAGCACGGGCAACAGCCCGGACAGGACGGACTGGACCGCGAGTTCGCGAACCGCTTCCCGGTCGCGCTCGACGCGCTTGCGGTAGTTCACGTACTCGGCCTGCAGCCGCAGCAGGTCGTTGCGCAACTCGGCCTCGAGGCCGCCGGACTCGGCGGGGGCCTCCGCGTCCTCCGCGGACACCTCGTTCAGGATCCTTTCGGCCTGCGCGAGCGCGTCCTCGGAGTCGTGGGCCTCGTCGGTCGGCGTGAGGTCCTCGTGGTGGCCCCCGACGGGTGCCTCGGCACCCTCCTGAGGCGAACCGGCGTCGTCCTGGCCGCGGACCTGGCCGGTCTCGGGGTCGATCTTTCGCTTGTCGGTGAAGCGCACGGGTTCTTCGGTGCCGTGCTCCTCCTCGTTGCCGTGGTGCGGCATGGGCACTACCGCCTTACTTCTTCTCTTCTTCGTCGACCACTTCGGCGTCGACGATGTCCTCGTCCGCGGCGTCGGACGCCCCGGCCCCGGACTCGGCTCCGGGCTCGCCGGCGGGCGACTCGGACTGGGCCTGGGCGTAGATGGCTTCGCCCAGCTTGGTCTGCGAGGCCTGCAGCTTCTCGTACGCCACCTTGACCTCGTCGTCGTTGTCCTGGCTTTCGAGGGCGACCTTCAGCGCGTCGACGTCGGTCTGGACCTCGGTCTTGACGTCCTCGGGCAGCTTGTCCTCGTTGTCCTTGATCAGCTTGTCCACGGAGTACGCGGTCTGCTCCGCGTGGTTGCGGGTCTCCGCCGCCTCGCGGCGCTGCTTGTCCTCGGCCGCGTGCTCTTCGGCCTCGCGCACCATGCGGTCGATGTCCTCCTTGGACAGGCTCGAGCCGCCGGTGATCGTCATGGACTGCTCGGTGCCGGTGCCCTTGTCCTTGGCGGACACGTGGACGATGCCGTTGGCGTCGATGTCGAACGTGACCTCGACCTGCGGGATGCCGCGCGGGGCCGGCGCGATGCCGGTGAGCTCGAACGTGCCCAGCGGCTTGTTGTCGCGGGTGAACTCGCGCTCGCCCTGAAACACCTGGATGGACACCGACGGCTGGTTGTCGTCGGCCGTGGTGAACGTCTCGCTGCGCTTGGTCGGGATGGCCGTGTTGCGCTCGATGAGCTTGGTCATCACGCCGCCCTTGGTCTCGATGCCGAGGGACAGCGGGGTGACGTCGATGAGCAGGACGTCCTTGCGCTCGCCCTTGAGGACACCGGCCTGGAGCGCCGCGCCGACGGCGACGACCTCGTCCGGGTTGACGCCCTTGTTGGGCTCCTTGCCGGCGAGCTCCTTGACCAGTTCGACGACGGCGGGCATGCGGGTCGAGCCGCCGACGAGAACCACGTGGTGGATGTCGGAGACGTTGATGCCGGCCTCGGCGATGACGTCCTTGAACGGCTTGCGGGTGCGCTCCAGCAGGTCCTTGGTCAGGTCCTGGAACTTGGCGCGGGAGAGGTGCTCGTCCAGGTGGACCGGACCGTCCGCGGTGACGGAGAGGTACTGCAGCGAGATGTTGGTGCTGGTCGCGGAGGACAGCTCCTTCTTCGCCTGCTCGGCGGCCTCCTTGAGGCGTTGGAGGGCGATCTTGTCCTTGGACAGGTCGGCGCCCTTGGACTTGGCCTGCGCGAGCAGCCAGTCGACGACGCGCTGGTCCCAGTCGTCGCCGCCGAGGCGGTTGTCGCCGGAGGTGGAGCGGACCTGGATGGTGGAGAACTCGTCCTCGTCCTTGCCCACCTCGAGGAGGGAAACGTCGAACGTGCCGCCGCCGAGGTCGAACACGAGGATGAGCTCGTCTTCCTTGCCCTTGTCCAGGCCGTAGGCCAAGGCGGCCGCGGTCGGCTCGTTGACGATGCGCAGCACGTTCAGGCCCGCGATCTCGCCGGCCTCCTTGGTGGCCTGGCGCTCGGCGTCGTTGAAGTAGGCCGGGACGGTGACGACGGCGTCGGTGACCTTCTCGCCGAGGTACGACTCGGCGTCGTGCTTGAGCTTCATCAGTGTGCGCGCGGAGATTTCCTGCGCGGTGTACTTCTTCTCGTCGATCTCGACGGACCAGTCGGTGCCCATGTGGCGCTTGACCGAGGCGATGGTGCGGTCGATGTTGTTGACGGCCTGGCGCTTGGCGATTTCGCCGACCAGAACCTCGCCGGACTTGGAGAACGCGACCACCGAGGGGGTGGTGCGCGCGCCCTCCGCGTTGGCGATCACGGTGGGCTCGCCGCCTTCCAGAACGGACACGACGGAGTTGGTGGTTCCGAGGTCGATGCCTACGGCACGTGACATGGTGTTTCCTTCTTTCCTTGGAAAACTTGCTGGTATCCGCCCGGCCAACCTCTGGCTTGAGCGTTCTGCACTCAAGTCTACGCATGCCGCATTCGATGTCAATTCGCACTTGAGTGAACCCGACTCAAGTACGTTTCTGCCCCGGCGCCCACGCGGCCCACCGGGCTTGGAGGGCCGGGTTTTCCCGGGCGGCTATTTCACAAGAACCGGCGGAATGTTGACTGTCAAGCAAGGCCTTTACAACAAATGTCCCACTGGGTAGGTTCTTCACCACACACGGCGATGGAACCTCCGTCGCCGCCTGCATACGAGAAGGGTTTCCCATGGGAAAGCAACACTTGGGCCTCGGCATCGCCGCCGTGGCCGCGCTCGTCACCTCGCTGGCCGCCGGCATTCCGGCGCAAGCCGCACCGTCCGGCGGGTCCGACGTCGTCAGCCACACGGTCGCCCCCTCCGAGAAGGCCGGCGGGTACTGGACCGCTGAGCGCATGCGCAACGCCATTCCGGCCGACGTCCTTGCACAGAAGTCCCTCGGCAAGGCCGCGACCGCGGCCGAGCACGTCGCCAAGGGCCTGGAGGAGCGCGTGGGCGGCCTCAAGGCCAAGGGTGGCCCCGGCAACGGAAACGGGAAGGGCAAGCAAAGCCTGCACGCCGACGAAACCCCCGTTAGCCACATCGGCAAGGTCTTCTTCACGCTCGACGGACAGAACTACGTCTGCTCCGGCAACTCCGTGGCCTCCGCCAACGAAGGCACCGTCTCCACCGCGGGCCACTGCCTGAACTCCGGACCGGGCGAGTTCGCCACCAAGTTCACATTCGTTCCCGCCTACGAGGACGGCCGCGCACCCTACGGCCAGTGGGCCGCGGAATCGCTGCACGCCCCGAGCCAGTGGAGCGGCTCCGGGGACATGGCGTACGACACCGGTTTCGCCGTGGTCTCCCCCGTCAACGGCGCCAGCCTGACGGACACGGTCGGCGCCTCCGGCGTGCAGTTCAACGCCGACCGCGGCCTCACGTACAAGGCATTCGGCTACCCGGCCGCCAACCCGTTCGACGGCCAGTCGCTGGTCTCCTGCACCGGCGCGGCCAGCGACGACCCATACAACCCGCAATTCAACTCGCAGGGCATTCCCTGCGACATGACCGGCGGATCCTCCGGCGGTCCGTGGTTCATCGGCACCGGTTCGGACGGCTACCAGAACTCCGTGAACAGCTACGGCTACAGCATCTCCGACGTCATGTACGGGCCCTACTGGGGCTCCGTGATCCAGTCGACGTACCAGACCGCGTCCTCCAGCTAACCCAAGGCACCCTCCGCACGCGGAAACGGCGGGCGGCACCATCTTCATGGTGTCGCCCGCCGTCGCGTGCGGGTCCGTTCCGGCTAGTCGCGGACTCCCTCGGGAGCCGTGCGATGGCTTTCGGCCGGATGGATCGGACCCTGCGTTGCCGGAGCCACGGAGGGGTCGCCCCCTCCGCGGGGACTGCTAGTCCTTCTGGTTGGACTGCGGCGCGGTGGCGCGGCGGCCGCCGCGCGAGCGGCCCGAACGTGCGGCGCCGGTCGCGGCGGCCGCACCGTTCTGCCCCAGCGCGTCCCCGATGGTGTTGCCCAGGCCGCGGCTCGGGCCCGCACCGGCGGGACGGTGCGTTGCGGCCCCCTGCGAGGCCGTCGTGTGGCGGGTGCCCGCCGGGCGTCCGCCCGTGGCCCCGGCCGACTTCTGTCCCCCGCGGTTGCCCGCGGGGCCGGACTTCGGCGCTCCCTGGCGGCGGGCGACGTCGCGGTCCCCACGCCCCTCGGAGCGTCCGCCGGAACGGACGTCGGAGCGTCCACCCGCGCCCTCGGCGGCACCCTGGCGGGCACGGCCGCCGCGTCCGCGGCCCGAGCGCTCGCCCGAGGCGCCGGCGCCGGCGTCGTTCCCGCCACGGGTGCGGCGCTGCTGCACGGGTGCCTGCGGCGCCACGTAGGCGACCTCGGCCGCACGGTTGCCGACGACGGCGGCGACGGCCTCGGAATCCGGGGTCACCGACTCGAACGGAACCTTGAGGCCGGCGGCCTTCAGGAGCGAACGCACGTCACCCTGCTGGTCCGGCGTCGCGATGGTCACGACGGTGCCGTCGCTGCCCGCGCGGGCCGTGCGGCCCGAACGGTGCAGGTACGCCTTGTGCTCGGCCGGCGGGTCGACGTGGACGACCAGCTCGACGCCGTCGACGTGCACGCCGCGGGCGGCGACGTCCGTGGCGACGAGGACGCGCGCCGTTCCCCCGGAGAAGGCCGCGAGGTTGCGGTCGCGGGCGTTCTGCGACAGGTTGCCGTGGAGGTCGACCGCGGGCACGCCCGACTTGGACAGCCACACGGCCATCTTCTTGGCGTGGTGCTTGGTGCGCATGAACATGATGCGGCGTCCGCTGCCCGAGGCGAGCTCGCGGACGAGCTCCTTCTTCAGGTCGTTGTCGACGAGGAACACGTGGTGCTCCATGGTGTTCACGGCCGCCTGCGGGGCGTCCACCGAGTGCGTCACGGGCTTGTCGAGGTAGCGCTGGACCAGCTTGTCGACGCCGTTGTCCAGGGTCGCGGAGAAGAGCATGTGCTGGATCCCGCGCGGGGTCTTGTCCAGGATGCGCTTGACCACCGGCAGGAAGCCGAGGTCGGCCATGTGATCGGCCTCGTCCAGGACGGAGACCTCGACCTGCGAGAGGTCGACGCAGCGCTGGTTCATCAGGTCCTCGAGGCGGCCGGGGCACGCGATGAGGATGTCGACGCCGGCGTTGAGTTCCTTTTCCTGGCGCGACTGGGAGACTCCGCCAAACACGACTGCGGTGCGGAGCTTCGCGGATTCGGCGAGCGGGATGACCACTCGGCTGATCTGTGTGGCGAGCTCTCGCGTCGGCGCCATGATGAGGGCGCGGGGGAAGCGGGCACGGCGCTGCTTCGGGTTGGCAACGAGCCGAGCGACCAGCGGAAGCGAGAACGCGAGGGTCTTGCCGGATCCGGTCTGGCCGCGTCCGAGGACGTCCTTGCCGGCCAGCGTCGACGGGAGGGTCGCCTCCTGGATCGGGAAGGCGGACTCGATGCCCTGGCTTGCGAGGACGTTGGCCAATTCGGCGGGCACGCCGAGGGAAGTGAAGGAAGCGCTCATGGCTGCTTTCGGTCGTTGCTGCGCGCAACCGGGTTCGGCGCGCGTTGTCGCCGAAGAAGAGGAATGCCTGGGCCCGTGTTCACAGGCTCCGCCGAACCGCCCCGAAGGCGTCCGGCCTTCCGCCGCGACGGCGGCGCACGATGGGGTGCGCTCCGCGGCGGGAAAAGGATCAAATCTGTCGACGCATGGTCCCGCTGGACCGACTCTTTGGCCGGTTTGGCGGTGCCACAATGTTCAACTGTACCAGTACGGGTCGCGGTCGACGTCATTTCGCTCCCAAACGCAGCCGTCCCGGCCACCAGATGTTTCTACCGATGTCCAAGGCCAGTGCCGGCACCAACAGCGACCGCACCACCAAGGTGTCCAGCAACACGCCGAACGCGACGATGAAGCCGAGCTGCACCAGGAACATGATGGGGATGACGCCCAAGGCGGCGAAGGTGGCCGCCAGCACGACCCCGGCGGACGTGATGACCTCACCGGTGACGGAAAGCCCACGCAGGACCCCTTCCCTCGTCCCATGGCGGCGCGATTCCTCACGAACCCGCGTCATCAGAAAGATGTTGTAGTCCACACCCAACGCAACCAGGAAGACGAATCCGAACAGCGGCACGGACGGATCAGCCCCGGGGAAGCCGAATATCCCGTTGAAAACCAACGCCGAGACGCCCAGCGCAGTTCCGTAGGAGAGCACCGTGGTGGCGATCAGCAACAGTGGCGCCACGACGGATCGCAGCACGAACATCAGGATCAGCAGGATGGCCCCAAGGATCAGCGGGATGATCTTCACCAGGTCCGCCTGGGCGGTGGCGCTGGTGTCGAGCGACGTGGCGGTGGTTCCGCCGACAAGGGCCTGGGCGTCGACGGCTTGCGCCGCCTCGCGCAGCCGCACCACGGTGGCCTCGGCCTCCGGAGAATCTGCCGCATCGGAGAGGGTAACGGAAATCAGGACCCTGCCATTGACCTCCACTGGCGGTCGCTCCGGACCCGGGGCGCCGACACCCGCGGGTCCGCCGTCCTCGGCCTGCACATAGGCGGAAGCGACGCCGTCGACCGTATCGATGTCCGCCAGTACATCGTCCATGCCAGCGGCGGCCGTCACCACGAAGGCCGGGCTGCCTGTGCCGGCGTCGAAGTGCCGAGCGAGCGCCTGCTGGCCGGCTGCCGACTCGGTCTCACCCAGCACCAGTTCGCTCTGCGGCACGCCACTGGCCTTCAGCTGCGTGATGCCGAGGCAGCCGACGACGAGCACCAGCGCGGTCAGTGCCCATATGGGTCGGGGGTGCCTGCCGACGAATGCGGCGATGCCGCCCCACAGTCCCGCCCTCCTGACGGCGCGCCCTTCCATGTTCCCCCGCGCTCGCGGCGCGAACGGCCAATACGCCGTGCGGCCCAACAACAACAACGCGGCGGGGAGGAACGTCAGGGCAGCGATCACGGAGAAAACAATTCCGGCAGCACCGATGGGCCCCAGTGCCTTGTTGGAGTTCAGATCGGAGAACATGAGACACAGCAAGCCAACCGTCACCGTTCCGGCGGACGCCAGGATCGGCTCCGCCGACGCCCGCCACGCAGTGGTCACGGCACCGACGCGACCTTGCCCCTCGGCCAGCCCCTCCCGGTGCCGAGCCACCAAGAGCAACGCGTAGTCGGTCGCGGCGCCGATCACCAGGATGGACAGGATCCCCTGCCCTTGCCCGTCCAGCTTGATCCAGCCCCATTTCGCCATGCCGTACACGGCCAGCACCGCGGCGCACAGCGCGGCAACGGATGTGAACAGCACAGTCAGTGGCAGCAGGACGGACTTGTAGACCAGCAACAGGATCAACAACACCGCGATCAGCGCGACACCCAGAAGAATGCCGTCGATGCCGCCGAATGCCTCCACCAGGTCCGCACTGAATCCTGCCGGGCCGGTCACGTACACCTGGACGCCCTCGGGCACGACGCCCGATACCAGCGTCCGGAGCCCTTGCACCGATTCCTCTACGTCCGCCGCCGCATCGAGGGGCACCAGCAGTTCCAGCGCCAACCCGTCCTCCGAAACGAACGGGCCGGCGATATCCCCGGCAACCGGGACGTCCTTCCCGATGTCGGTCGCCAGCCCCGCCGCGTCGATCGATTGGATCGCCTCGGCGTCTCTAGCCTCGAACAGCACGACCGCGGGTATTGCGTCCGTGCCGACGAAGCGTAGTTGCCATTCGAGTGCCTGCGTGGCCTCGGCGGATGCGGGCAGGAACGACGCCTGCCCGCTGGTCTGAACGTCTCCAAGTTTACCGAAGACGGGTCCGCCCACGCCGGCGATCCCCAACCAAGCCAGAACCAACACGAAGGCCACCGATGTCCACCGCGTTGTCGACGCGCCCCTGCCCTGCCGGCCCATGCCGCTCCTTCGTCGTAAGTCGTGGGTGAACTAATTCCACTACAGACTAGTTCCATAATAGAGAAACACAAGCACTGAACTAGGATGTCGGCATGGAACAAACCGACGCCGACAGACTCGTCCAGGGACTTCAGCGGTTCGCGCTGGCATCGGACCGGTTCATCGACAGACTCGCCGGGCTCAACGGGATGCACCGCACCGACCTCAACGCGCTGTCCGCGGTGATGCGTCACGAACTCGCGGGCGAGGCCCCGACCGCCTCGCAGGTCGGCCGCGATCTGAGCCTGAGTTCGCCGGCGACCACGGCCATGCTGGACCGGCTCGAGCGGTCCGGCCACGTGGCGCGCGAGCGAACGGACGCGGACCGGCGCGTCGTCCGCGTGACGTCCACGCCGAAGGCTGCGGAGGATGGGCGCCTGATGTTCGGGCCCATGGCGCATCGGCTCGGGGCGGCGTTTGTCGGCTACACCGCGGAGGAGGTCCAGACCATCGAACGCTTCCTAGCCGAAGCCGCCACGGCTATGGAGGCCGCGGCGAAAGATCTCACGGACTAGGGCATGGTCCGGATGGAAGCCCCCCGCGACGTGGTCGTCGTCGGCGGCGGACACAACGGGCTGGTCGCCGCGACCCTGCTGGCGCGGGCGGGCCGATCGGTCAGGGTGCTGGAGCGCGCGGACCACGTCGGCGGCGCCGCGGTCTCCGAGGAGGTCTTTCCGGGGGCGCGGATCTCGCGCTACTCCTACCTGGTCAGCCTCTTTCCCCAGGAACTCCTGGACGAACTCGGCATCGAACTCGAGTTGGTGCCGCGCCGTTACTCCTCCTACACGCCGCTTCCCGGGACCTCGTCCGGCCTGCTGGTGGACAACCACGACGCCGGTGCGACGGCGTCGTCGTTCGCCTCCGTCGGCGCGGCGGAGGACGCCCAGGGGCTCGAGGGCTTCCAGCGCCGCACCGCGGCGTTGGCGGCGGGCCTGTGGCCCACGGTGATGGGCCCGCTCCCCCGCCGCTCCGAGGCGCGTGCGCTGGTGTCCGCCCAGCCCGATGGCGCCGCCGCGTGGGACGACTTCATCGAGCGTCCCCTCGGCGCCGCGATCGAGCGGACCCTCAGCTCGGACCTCGTGCGGGGCGTCGTGCTCACCGACGGCCTGATCGGAACGTTCGCCGGCGCGCTGGATCCGTCGCTGGAACAGAACCGCTGCTTCCTCTACCACGTGATCGGCCGCGGAACCGGGGCCTGGGACGTGCCCCGCGGCGGCATGGGCGCCCTCTCCGAGGCCCTCGCCGATGCCGCGCGGTGGGCGGGCGCGGAGATCCTCACCGGTGCCGAGGCCACGGCCGTGGACCCCCGCGGGTCCGTGCGCTACCGCACGGCCCACGGCTCCCACGAGATCGAGGCGCGGACGGTTCTGGCGAACGTGGCCCCGGCGGCGCTCGACGCGCTGGTTGTTCCCGCGCGGAGCGGCGGCGGCGCGGACCGCCCCGGAGGCGCAGCCGGCGCGGGAGAGGTGCGGGTTCCGCCACCGGCAGGCGCGCAGGTGAAGGTCAACCTCCTGCTCACCCGGCTGCCGCGCCTGCCGGATCCCGCCGTGTCGCCGGAGGCGGCCTTCGGCGGAACGTTCCACGTCAACGAGGGCTACGGGCAGCTGGAGGCGGCGCGGGCGACGGCCGCCGCGGGCCGCATTCCCGAGCCGCTCCCCCTCGAGACGTACTGCCACTCGCTGGCGGACCCCTCCATCCTCCGGCGGGACCTCCGGGATTCCGGCCACCACACCCTGACGGTGTTCTCCCTGCACACGCCCCATTCGCTCGTGGCCGGAACGGATCTGGCGGCCACCCGGGCAGCGATGCAGGCCGCCGTCTTGGCGTCCCTCAACTCCGTCTTGGCCGAACCCATCGAGGACTGCATCGCGCTCGGCCCCGATGGTGCCCCGCACATCGAGACGCGGACCACGGCCGATCTCGAGGAGTCGCTCAACATGCCCGGCGGCAACATCTTCCACGGGCCGCTCTCGTGGCCGTTCGCCGAGGACGATGAACCGCTCGCGTCCCCCGCCGCCCGGTGGGGCGTGGCCAGCGCGTGGGGGAACATCCTGGTTTGCGGTGCCGGTTCCCGGCGCGGCGGCGGGGTCAGCGGCCTGGGTGGCTGGGCCGCCGCACGGGCGGTCCTCGAGGGCTCGTGAGCCGCCCTACACTCTTCTGGTGACCCTCTCCCTGTGGCTGTCCCTTCTGGGCGCGTGCGTGCTGATCAGCTTCACGCCCGGCGCCGGGGCGATCAACACCATGACCAACTCGCTCAACGCCGGTTTCCGCCGCTCCTTCTGGGGTGTCCTCGGGCAGCAGGCGGCCCTGCTGGTGCACGTGGTCATCGTCGCCGCGGGCGTGGGACTGCTGGTGGCCAACTCGCCGGTGGCATTCGCCGCCATCCGATACGCGGGCGCGGCCTACCTCGTCTACCTCGGCGTGCGGCTCATCCTGGCCAAGCCCGACGCCGACACCGCCGCGGTGGACGTCCGCGGCGGCGAACCCGCCTGGTCGATGTTCCGCCGGGGGGTGTGGGTGAACCTCCTGAACCCGAAGGCCATCGTCTTCTTCCTGGCCTTCACTCCGCAGTTCATCCGCCCCGACCAGACGCTGTTGCCGCAGTACCTGGTCTTCATCGGCACGGTGGTGGCCGTCGACATCATGGTCATGTGGTTCTTCTTCGCCGCCGCCGCCAAATCCTTCCGGCGTTTCACCCGTGGCGCGCGCGGGGCACGGATCCTGAATCTGGTGTTCGGCGTCCTGTTCATTTTCGTCGCCGTGCTGTTGCTGCTGATGCACTAGGCGCCAACCTAGACTGAACACATGTACCGGATCACCGCCGTCTGCACGGGCAACATCTGCCGCTCCCCCATGGCCGAATTCATGATCCGCCAGGCCCTGGAGGGCGCCGGGGTCACCGACGTGCAGGTGGATTCCTCCGGCATCAGCGACTGGGAAACCGGAAACCCGGTGGACCCACGCGCCGGCACCGTGCTGGCCTCGGACGGACTCGATGCGGCCGCGCACGTCGCCCGGAAGTTCGACCGCGAGTCCTTCGCGGCCACGGACCTGGTCCTCGCCCTGGATCTCGACCACTTCACGGAACTGCGGCGCCTGGCGCAGTCCCCCGCGGACCAGGCGAAGATCCACATGCTGCGGTCCTTCGACCCCGCTCTTTCCGGAGTTGGGCCGGCCGAACAGGGCATCTACGACCCCTGGTTCGGGGACGCGGCCGACTTCGAGGTGTGCCGCGACATGATCCGCGCCGCCCTCCCCGGACTCGTGGAGCACGTCCGCAAGGAGACGGCGGGGGCGCGTGGGGCGTAGCGCGCCGGTCATCATCGCCGTCGACGGCCGCTCCGGCGCCGGCAAGAGCACCCTGGGGCTGGAACTGGCCACCGCGTTGCGCCGCCACCGCCCCGTGTCGCTGTTCCACCTGGAGGACATCTACCCCGGGTGGGACGGACTCGACGCCGGCATCGACGCCTACCTGCGCGACGTCTTGGAGCCCCTGCACTGGGGCGAGGACGCCCGCTGGACCGCGTGGGACTGGGCCGCCAACGCCGGAGGCGAACGCCGCACGACGGCGGCGGCCCCCGTCGTCGTCGTCGAGGGAGTCGGAGCCGCGGCCGCCGCGGCCCGGGAACGCCTGGACGCCGTCGTCTGGGTGGAGGTGCCCGACGCCGAGCGGCGGCGGCGCGCCCTGGGCCGGGACGGCGAGACCTACGCGCCGCACTGGGAACGCTGGGCCCGGCAGGAGGACGCGTGGCTCGGCCGCGACGCCGTGCCGGAGGCGGCGGACGTCGTGGTGCGCAACGCCGCCGACGGCCGCGCGCCGACCGACACGCTGCGCGCGCTGTTGGCGCTCCCGGCGCTGCGGGCCGCCTTGCATCCCGAGATTGCGCAGGCCGCGTCCCCCACCCTGCTCTCCCGCGACCTGCCCCTCTCGAAGAACGCCACCGCGCCGGACGTCTTCGCGGCGCTCTACGGCGGTGCGACGCACGCGGTGTTGCTGGATTCATCCAACACCGGAGACCCGGACCCCGGCGGCCGCAACCGCTTCAGCATCATGGCGGCGCCCGACGGCGAGGCCGGCGCCCTGGCCGAGCACCGGTCCGGCAGCACGCGGCTGGACTACGGCTGCGCGAGCGCGCGGGTCGACGGGTCCTTTTTCGCGTGGCTGGACATGGCGTGGGGCGCCCCCCGCCTTCGCGCGCCGGACGGGCTGGAGGCCGGGTTCTGCCTCGGCTGGCTCGGATGGCTGGGCTACGAGCTCAAGCGCGAGTGCGGCGGTTCGGACCTCGCTGCCTCCGCAGGGCACGACGAAGCATCCGGCCCCGCCGACGCGGCGCTGATCCACGCCGGGCGCGCCGTGGTCCTGGACCACGAGGCGGGCACCGCCTGGCTGCTGGCCTTGGCCGCGCCCGACGCCGAGGACTGGCTGGGGTCCGCTGCATCCGCCATCGACGCTCTGGGATCTCCGGGGGCCCCGTCCTTTGGCGCTGTTTCCCCGGCCGCCCCCGCGGCACCCGATTTCGTGGTCGCCGACACCCGCGGCGCCTACCTTGACAAGGTGCGGGCGGCCCAGCGCGAAATCCACGAGGGAAACAGCTACGAGGTCTGCCTGACGACGTCGTTGTCCGCCCGGACACCGGGCGCCGGTTGGGACCCCTGGTACGTGTATCGGCGCCTGCGCCTGCGCAACCCGGCGCCGTTCGCCAACTACGTCCGGTTCGGCCGCACCGCGGTCGCCGGAACGTCCCCGGAGCGCTTCCTGCGCGTGGGCGCCGACGGGTTCATGCGGGCCGAGCCGATCAAGGGGACCCGGCGACGCTCCGCGGACCCCGTCGAGGACCGGCGCCTGCAAGAGGACCTCGCGACCTCGCCCAAGGACCGCGCCGAGAACGTGATGATCGTCGACCTGCTGCGCAACGACCTGGTGCGGTCCGCGGACCCGTCGACGCTCTCGGTGCCGCGCTTGTGCGAGGTGGAATCCTACGCCACCGTCCACCAGCTCGTGTCCACGATCGACGCCCGTCTGCGCCCGGACGCCTCCCGCGCCGAGGCCGTGGCCGCGGCCTTCCCCCCGGGTTCGATGACGGGCGCCCCGAAGATCTCCACGATGGCCATCCTGGACCGGTTGGAGGACGGGCGGGCGCGCGGGGTGTACTCCGGCGCGGTCGGCTACTTCTCCCACACGGGCGCCGCGGACCTCTCGGTGGTCATCCGGACGCTGACCATGGAGCGGTGCCCGGGGCCCTCCGGCGGGTGGCGCCTGGCCCTGGGCGTGGGCGGCGCCGTCACGGCCGATTCCGTTCCGGCGGAGGAGTGGGACGAGGTCGTCGCCAAGGCCCACGGGGTCCTCAGCGCCTTGGGATCGACGTTCCCGGATCCGTAGGGGCGTGCCGCGGGGATTCCCTTCGGGGCCGCGGTTTCGGCTACTGCAGCGTGGCGGTCAGCCGGGCCGCGTTGTCCGCCCACCGGGCCAGCGGCGGACGCGCTTCCCATTCCTCGAGCGTGAGCAGCCTGGACGCGGCGCGGTAGACGTCCTGGACCTGCGTCACTTCGGCGACGGCCTCGGCGCCGATCAGCATCACGGAGACCTCCAGGTTCAGGGAGAACGAGCGCATGTCCATGTTCGACGAACCGAAGACGGCGACCTCGTCGTCGACGGTGAAGCACTTCGAATGCAGGACCATCGGCGCCGGGTAGCGGTAGATCTTCACGCCGGCGGACAGGAGTTGCTTGTAGTAGGACTGCTGGGCGTGGTGCACCAGCATCTGGTCCCCCGTTTCGGAGACGAACAGTTCGACGTCGACCCCGCGTTGCGCCGCCGTCGTCACGGCGTAGAGCAGCGAATCGTCAGGGACGAAGTACGGGCTGGTGATGGTCAGCTTCTCGGTCGCCGAGTAGATCAGCGTGGTGAAGAGCCGCAGGTTGTTCTCCAGCTTGAACCCGGGCCCGCTGGGGACAATCTGGCCCGTGATCGATCCGCGCGGCACTTCGGGAACGACCCGGGTGAGGTCCTCCATCAGGTTCTCGTCGGTCTCCTGCGACCAGTCGGTGGCGAACACCACGTCCAGGCCGGTCACCAGGGGGCCGCGGACGCGCGCCATCAGATCCACCCACTCGCGGCCGGCCGCGTGCGCGGACGCGCGCTTGTATCCGGGCTCGATCAGGTTCTGGCTGCCGGTGAACGCGACCTCCCCGTCGATGACCAGGATCTTCCGGTGGTTGCGGAGGTCGGGGCGGCGCCATCGCCTGCGCTGGAGCGAGACGGGCAACATGGCGCGCCACTCGATGCCGGCGTCGTTCAGGCGCTTCTTGAGCTTCGGGAATCCCTTGATCCGGGCGGTGCCCAGGTGGTCGAAGAGGAAGCGCACCTTCACGCCGCGGGCCGAGGCCGCGTCCAGCGCGTCCAGCAGCGGACCCGCGAACTCCGGGTCGTCGCCGACGATGTAGAACTGGACATGCACGTAGCGCTCGGCGTCGTTGACCGCGGCGGTCATCGCCTCCAGCGACGCCCGGTAGCCGGTGATGAACTCCAGCGCGTTGCCCTCCTGCATCGGGAAGGCGCCGAGGTTGCGGTTCAGCTCGACGGCGGACCTGACCCAGTCGGGGGCGTCGAACTCGCTGTCGTCGATGTCCAGGTGCTGCGTGGCCGCCAGGACGCGGTCGTTGACGTCCTTCTGCCGCTGGATGCGTCGCTCCGACAGGCGGAAGTTGCCCAACAGGAGGAACAGGACCAGCCCGACGACCGGCATGAAGAAGATGGTCAAAAGCCAGGCCATCGCCGTGGTCGGCCGGCGGTTTCCGGGGACGATGCCGATCATGACCAACCGGATGCCCGCATCGATGACCCAGGCGGTCACGAGAAGCCATGCGGGAAGCGATTCCCACAATGCGAGCGCGTCGAACACGGAACCTCCCAGTCACGCCGAACAATGCCCTCAAGCCTAGCCGCATCCGGCGTGCGCCGGGCGTAGGGTTTATCCATGACTGTCTTGGTGTTTGTGGACCCCTCCCACCCGGCCGGCCGGGTGGCCGACGCGTCCGTTCCGCAGCTGTCCGCACTTGATCAGGGCGCCACCCGGGGCGACGGCGTGTTCGAGTCCGCGCTGTACACGGACGGCGCGGTGCGCAAGCTGGACGCGCACCTGTCCCGCATGGTCGTTTCGGCCGCGAGCTGCGATCTGCCGCTGCCCGCGGAGGACGTCTGGCGGGCCGCGATCGCGACGGCGGTTCAGGCCTACGAGGCCGAACGCGCAGCGGGCACCGGCGGGCCGGACACCTCGGACGACGAGGCCGTGGTGAAGCTCGTCGCGACGCGCGGACCCGAGGGCGCCGGCCACGGAACCGCCTGGGTGGCCGTTTCGCCGGCCCCTGCGCTGGGACGCCGGCAGCGCTCGGAGGGCATCGCCGTCGTGCTCCTGGACCGCGGCTACGACTCCACGATCGCCGACCGCGCCCCCTGGCTGCTGATGGGCGCCAAGACGCTGTCCTACGCCGTCAACATGGCCGCCCTGCGCCATGCCCGCAAGCAGGGCGCAGACGACGTCATCTTCGTCTCGAGCGACGGCCGCGTGCTGGAGGGCCCGACGTCGACGGTGCTCCTGGCCGTGCGCGAGGGCGGGCGCAAGCGCCTGATCACCCCGATGCTGGAAACGGGAATCCTGCCCGGCACCACGCAGGGGGCCATCTTCGCAGCGGCCGAGTCGGCGGGTTGGGAGCTCGGCTACGGTCCGCTGGAGCCGCAGCACCTGATCCAGGCCGACGCCGTCTGGCTGGTTTCCAGCGTCCGGCTCCTCGCGCCGGTGAACTCGCTCGACGGCGTCGAGCTCTCCCGCGACCCGGAACTGCACGCGGAACTCACGGCGATGGTCAACGCCATCCGCTAGCCGCGCCGCCCGCGCGCCGGGCGGCTAAGTCCAGACGAGGTTCCATTGGCCGGAGGCCACGGACGCCCAGACGGCCGCCGCGCCCAGGAGCGCGCCACCGGCCACGACGCCGAGGTCCCGCCGTGCGAACACGGATTCGCGCGCCCAGGACCTTTCGGCGCCGCCGAAGCCCTTGGCCTCCATCGTGACGGCCAGCCGCGACGCGCGGCGGATGGCCTGAACCAAGAGGCCGAAAGCCTGGCCCAGGTTCGCCAGGATGCGCTGGCCAAGCGACCCGCGCGATCCCACGCCGCGCGCGCGGCGTGCCATGCCCAGGGTCGTCCACTCCTCGACGAGGAGTCCGAGCAGCCGCATGCCGGCCAGCGCCCCGAGGACGAAACGGTGCGGCAGCCGGGCCTTCTGCGCCAGGGCGTTCGCCAGATCGGTCGGGTCCGTCGTGGAGAAGACGAGGACCGCCGGCACCGCGACGGCGAACGCGCGCAGCCCCGTCGCGAGACCCGCGACGAGCGACCCCTCCGTGACCGTGAACACTGCGAGGTCCAACAGCACGGCGCCCGAGTCGTTGCCCACCAGCGCGGTGCCCCATGCGCCGAACATCCCGGCGACCAGCAGCGGCCAGGCCCGAGCGAGGAAGCGCGCGATGGTGATGCCGGCGAGCGGCAGCAGGCACAGCGTCACCAACACCACGAGTCCGGCGCTCACGAAATCCAGGGTCGCCACCAGCGGGATGGTCGCCAGCGCGACGGCGCCGAGCTTCGCCAGCGGATTGGAGCGGCCGAGGAGACTGGTCCGGCCGGACGCAGTGGGCTCCAGCAGGCCGGGTCGTCCGACGTCGGCGCCCCCCTCCACCGCGGGCGGACCGGCGCCGAGGGTCTCCACGGCCAGCGTGCGTGCGCCGAGTGCCGCGGCGAAGTGTTCGTCGTGGGTCACGGCGACGACCGAGGCTCCCGCCTCCAGCTGCTCGCGCAGCAACAGCGCGAGTTCGGACCACGTGTTCATGTCCTGGCCGAACGTGGGTTCGTCCACGATCAACACCGACGGCCCCGCGGCGAGCACGGTGGCGACCGAGAGCCGGCGTTTTTCGCCGCCGGACAGGGTGAAGGGGTTCGCGTCGGCCAGGTGCCGCAGCCCGAGGCGGTCCAACAAGCCATCGACCCGTTCGGCGATCTGATCGTCGCCGAACAGCGGAATCCGGCTCCCCGACACCCGCGCCTGCCGCGGACCGAACGCGAGCTCCTCGCGCACCGTGGCCGCCACGAACTGGTGTTCCGGCTCCTGGAAGACGGTGCCGATGCGGCTGACCAAGTCGGCTGCCTTCCACCGGTGGGGACGCTCGGCGAGGACGGTGGAGTTGGCCCTCGCCGAACCCTCCGGCGGGTCGCCGGGCGAGGTGAGCGCCGGCGTCGCGACGACGCGTCCCGAGCGTTCGGGAAGGAGCCCCGCGAGCGTCAGGGCGAGTGTGGACTTGCCGGAGCCGTTCGCTCCGGTGATGCAAAGGGCCTCCGCGGCGCCCAGTCGCAGGTCCACTCCGGCCAGTGCCACAGGGGCGCCCGCGGTCCGGGCCACGGACAGCAGCTCGGTGCGCAGCAGCATCTCCCCGGCCGGGCGCGCGCCGGCGTCGTCCGCCATCGCCGGGAGCACCGGGAGCGCCGGGAGGATCGGCACGTGGCCGGGAACCCACACGCCGGCGCGGATGAGATCCTCGCGCACGGGGCCGGGGGCGAACAGTTCGGCGGGAGTGCCCTGGTGCGCCACGCCTCCCCCGGGCTCGAGGACCACCACGCGGTCCACGTGCGGTGCCCAGGCATCCAGGCGGTGCTCGACGATGACGGCCGTCGCCCCGGTGAGTTCCAGTGCCGCCACCACGGCGTCGCGGACCTCGCGGACGCCCGCGGGATCCAGGTTGGCCGTGGGCTCGTCGAGCAGCACCAGACCGGGCCGCATGGCCAGGATCCCGGCGAGCGCCAGCCGCTGCTTCTGGCCGCCGGAGAGGGAGGACGACGGATGGTCGAGCCCGACCCGCAGCCCGACGGCGTCCAGCGCCTCGGCGACCCGGGGCCAGATCTCATCGCGCGGCACGGCGAGGTTTTCGGCGCCGAACGCCACGTCGTCGCCGACGCGCGCCTGGACGACCTGCGTCTCCGGGTCCTGCTGCATTAGCCCTGCGCGGCCCGTCGACGCGTGGGCCGGGCGGCCGTCGACCAGCAGTTCCCCGGCGGATGCCGTGTCCTCGTCCGCGTGGAGCACGCCGGCGAGGGCGTGGAGCAGGGTGGATTTGCCCGCGCCCGATGGCCCGGCGAGCAGGATCCGCTCCCCCGGCCGGATGTCCAGGTCGAGCCCACGCAGGGCGTCTCGGGTGCGGTCGGCATGCCGCCAGCCCCAGCCCCGGGCGCTCACCGAGGCGGGCGCGTGCCCGGCGACGGGCCGCGTGCCCGGCGACGGGCCGTGTTCGCCACGCCGCTCCGCTTCGTGGCCGGCGGCACCGGCGTCGTGCATGTGGGTGGCCATGAGGGGACCTACCGGCTAGCCCCGGGCCGGTTCCTGTCCGGCCTTGCGGGAGGCGAGGGCGGACAGCGCACCGGTGCGGGCGAGTGCCCGGGTGGCCAGCCAGGACAACAGCCCGGCGATGACGATCCCGGAGACGGTCATGCAGCCCACGTAGACGAGCTTCATGGCGGCGGTGTATTCGGGGAACCAGTTGAAGACGAACGCGTCGTTGATTCCGCCGAAGAGGCCCGCCGCGGCGCCGGCGAGGAGCGCGGTCACCAGGCCCCAGCGCCGGTAGAGGAACGCGGCGAACACGAGTTCGGCGCCGAGGCCCTGGACAAGCCCGGACACCAGCACGGTCCAGCCGTATTCGGAGCCGAGAAACGCGGACACGACGGCGGCGACGGTCTCGCAGAACAGGGCCGCGCCCGGCTTGCGGATGATCAGCGCGCCCAGCACGGCCGGGAAGAGCCAGAATCCGGCCACGAGCGCCGAGGACGGCGGGAAGGCGACGAAGAGGAAGTCCAGCGCGTGGTGGATGGTGTTCCAGCCGAAGAAGATGACGCCGGAGGCGACGGCGATCACGGCCGCGACGACGATGTCAACGACGCGCCACGAGGCGCGCGCGTTGCGGGGGTTCTGCAGGGTGGTCATGGTTTTTCCTCCTTGAGGGCAAGGAGGGGAGGAAGAGTCGACGGCGCGCTCACCCTGAGATCTCGACTCCCTTCGCCGGTACTAGCCGGAGCAGGTTCGAGGGTCTGCGTCGAAGCGCACTCTCAGCATCAGTTGACCGGGCCGTTGGGCACCGATCGTGACGCTCCCCTGTCGTGGTTGTTCAGTGTCCCCAGTCTAGCCCCGCGTTATGCTGGGCAGGTAATCACGCCGAACGACGGGAGCACTGCACGTGAACATTCTGCTGAGGGTGGGCGGCACCATCATTTCGCTGGTCGCGGGGCTGGCCGGCGCCAAGGTCGTGGACGCGGTCTGGACGAAGCTCACGGGCAACGAGCCGCCGAAGGCGACGAACCCCAAGACGCAGGCGGAGGCGACGCTGCGCCAGGCACTGGGCTTCGCCGTGATGTCCTCCGTGGTCGCGGCCGTGATCCAGGTGGCGACCAACCGCGGGACGCAACGCGCCATCGCGCGGTTCAACCGCACCCTCGACGAGGTCTAGAAGACGTCTAGGGGCTGCCCGGCGGGGTCTCGCGGCCGCCGGCGTTGCCGTCGGCGGCCCGGGCCACCACCTCGTCGAGGTCGTCCAGCACCAGCGTTTCCTTCTTGAGGTGCCTGGTCCGGTATCCGGATCGACCGACCATGTGTGCGCTGACTGGTGCCGTCAGCAGCTGGAGCATCCACGCCAGGAACAGCGCGGGGGCCACGGACCACGAGCCCATCTGCAGGCCCACGGCCGTGAGCATCAGCAACAGCCCCAGCACCTGCGGCTTCGTGGCTGCGTGCATCCTGGACAGCAGGTCGGGAAAGCGGAGCATGCCGATTCCGGCGGCGAACGACATCAGCGCGCCGACGACCAGGAAGACGGCGGACACCACGTCCACGGGGGTTCCCCACAGCGAATTGTCCATTAGGAGTTCCTCCGGTCCGTCACGTAGCGCGAGATCGTCACCGAGCCGATGAAGCCGATCACGCTGGCCGCCAGGACAAACGGCAGGTGGTCGATGTGGTGGTTCGCGGCCATGTCGATGCACAGGGCGGCGACGACGATGGTCAGGAGCACATCCAGGCCGATGACCCTCTCCAGGATGGAGGGGCCGCGGGCTATGCGGACGAGGGCCAGGGCCGCGGCGGCCGCGATCAACAGTCCCGAGGCCCATACGGCGATGTCCATGATCATGCTGTCCTCCCGCGCTTCGCGCCGGCCTCGGCGCCGTTCTCCGCCTCGAGCGAGGCAAGTTCCTCGCGCGTCCCCATCACGCGAATCAGCCGCGCCTCGGTGGTGCGCGCCTTGCGGCGGAAGTCCTCCGCCTCCTCCCGGGTGTTCACGTCCAAGACGTGGAGATACAGGGTCGCGTTGGGACGGTCCACCTCCACGGTGAACGATCCCGGTATCAGGGTGAGGACGTGGGAGACCGTGGTGATCATCAGGTCCTCGCGGCTGCGCAGGCCCACCCCGACGACGGCGCTGCGCACCTTGGGGCCCTTGACCAGCGCGGTGCCGAGGACCTGGAAACTCGCGACGGCGATGTCCCACACGAACCGCACGGCGAAGAGCGCTGCGCGCCAGACGTTGAACCGGCCGCTGAGCTCCACCGGCGGCAGCCGGAACGCGGACACGACGCCGAGGGAGATCAGGAACCCGAACACCAGGTTGCCGATGGCGAAGTCCCGCCAGAGCGCGCCCCAGACGAGCACCATCCACACCAGCAGCGGCAGCTCCACCATGAAGCGCGCACGCTTGCGGCGGCGGGATGCGGCGCCGGGGGTGCGCATGCCCAGTGCGGACGGACGCGTGGGAGTCACGGTGCCACTCCCGTCACGGGTGCGTTGGGCTCCGAGGCGGTCCCCAGCACCGCCGAGATGTAGTCGTTGCGGTCCATCATGTTGCGCGCCGCCTGCTCGCTGAGTCCGAACAGCGGGCCGGCGAACACCGTCAGCGACAGGCCCAGGACCACCAGGGCGGCCGTCGAGCCGACCATGGCGCGGGGGAGGAGATCGATGTCGCCGCGGTCGCTGAACCGGCTGGCGGGATGGTCGGCGACGTGGCGGTAGGTGGTCACGCGCCCGCCGTCGGCCGCGCCGACCAGGAGCAGCGGGTCCGGGTCCTCCGCGTCCTCCGCCTTCCGCCAGAACGCCCGGTTCCAGACCCGCGCGACGGCCAGCAGGGTCAGCAGCGACGTGGTCACGGCCCCGCCCAGGAGAACCCAGGCCAGCGGTGTCCCGAGTTCGATCCCGCCCTGCAGCAGCCCCAGCTTGCCCAGGAAGCCGGAGAACGGCGGGATGCCGGCCAGGTTCATGGCCGGGAGGAAGAACAGGACGGCCAGCACCGGGGAAAGCTTGGAGAGCGATCCGAGCCGGTCGGCGTTCGAGGTCCCGGCGCGGCGTTCGATCAGGCCCGTCACGAGGAACAGGGACGTCTGGACGATGATGTGGTGGGCGACGTAGTAGACCGTCGCGGCAAGCGCCGCCACGTTGCCGATGGCGAGCCCGAACACCATGAAACCGATGTGGCTGGTGAGCGTGAAGGAGAGCATGCGTTTGATGTCCGCCTGCGCGATGGCGCCGAGGATCCCCACGATCATCGTCAGCAGCGCGACCACCATCAGCACCGAGTTGATGCGGTCCCCGGGGAACAGCAGGGTCTCGGTGCGCACCATGGCGTAGATGCCGACCTTGGTCAGCAGTCCCGCGAACACCGCGGTCACGGGCGCGGGGGCCGTCGGGTAGGAGTCCGGGAGCCAGAACGAGAGCGGGAAGACCGCGGCCTTGATCCCGAACGCCACCAGGAGCATCAGGTGCAGGATCATCTGGGTGCCCGGATTGAGGTCGTTCAGCTTAAGCGCGAGGTCCGCCATGTTCACCGTTCCGGTCGCGGCGTAGATCATGCCGATCGCGATGAGGAACAACATGGAGGACACCACGGACACGACGACGTACGTCACGCCCGCGCGGATCCGCGCCGTCGTTCCGCCGAGGGTGAGCAGGACGTAGGACGCCGTCAGCAGTATCTCGAAGCCGACGTAGAGGTTGAAGAGGTCGCCGGCCAGGAACGCGTTGGAGACGCCGGCCACCAGAATCATGTAGGTCGGGTGGAAGACGGAGACGGGGCCGTCCTCGTCGCCGTCGGCCATGCCCTGCCCGGTCGCGTACACCAGCACGGCGAGGCTGACCGCCGTGGAGACCACGAGCATCAGGGAGGAGAACTCGTCGACCACCAGTGAGATGCCGAACGGCGGGGCCCATCCGCCGATCAGGACGGCCTGCGCTCCGTGGCCCCAGGCCGCGGTCAGCAGCCAGACCTCGAGCGCCAGGGTGATGACGAGCGTGGAAATCGTGGTGATGCGCTGGATCCGCGTATGGCGGCGCAACACGAAGGCCAGTGCCGCGCCCAGAATCGGAAGTGCTACGGCCAATGGCGCGAAGGCCACGGCGGCCAATGGTTCGGTCATCGTGCCTCCCTGTTTCTCCCGTGGTCGTCTGTTCCGGCGCTTTCCTCCGAGGAGGCCTGCCGCCGGTCGGATTCGTTTGCCGACCGGTTGGCGTCCGCGGTGGCCCGCGAGGCGGCCTCGTCGGTGTCCTCGCTGAACTCCGTGGTGTCCGCGGGGACCTCCGCGTCGTCCTCGAAGTCGAAGTGGGACTGCTCGGCGACGCGGCGGTCCTCGAGGTCGTCCACCACTTCGTCCCGCCGGGCGATGACCCAGGACCGGTAGATGATGGCGAGCATCAGGGCGGTCACGGCGAAGGTGATCACGATCGCCGTCAGGATCAGCGCCTGCGGCAGGGGGTCGGAATACGCGTCCGCGGGAGTCTCCGGGTCGTAAAGCGGGGCGAGCCCCGGCAACCCGCCGGCGATCAGGATCAACAGGTTCGCACCGTTGCCGATCAGCAGCAGGCCCAGCAGGACGCGCGTCAGGCTGCGCTCGAGCAGCAGGTAGATGCCGGCGGCGAACAGGACGCCCATGACCAGCAGGAGGGTGACGTTCGGTGTCATCGGGCCACCCCCTCCGTCTGCGGGGCCGCGGGGTTTTGGGGCTCTTCCGGGGTGGCGCCCTCGGAGCGTTCGTCGATCTCGGAGCCGAGGCTGCGCAACACGTCGACGACCAGGCCGACGACCACCAGGTACACGCCGACGTCGAAGATCGTCGACGTGACGAACTTGTGGTCCCCGAACACCGGCAGCGAGAACTCCAGGGCGGCGCTCTGGAACATCTGCCCGCCGAAGAACAAGGGCACGACGCCGGAAAGCGTCGCCGTCGCCAGCCCCATTCCCAGGAGGGTTCCGGGGCTGATCGGGGTCGACTCCGCGAGCTCGAACCGCCCGCCCGCGAGATAGCGGATGGTCAGGGCCAGCCCCGCGAGGAGGCCGCCGGCGAAGCCGCCACCCGGGGTGTTGTGCCCGGCGAGCAGCAGGTAGACCGAGAAGAGGATGAGGGAGTGGAAGATGAGCCGGGTCACCACCTCGAGGATGATCGACCGGCGTTCGGGGGCCAACGTGCGGCCCGCGACGATCCACGCGTCCTTGGCCGACTTGGCGAAGTGGCGGGCGATCGCCAGCGCGGCGGCGGATCGGTTCGGCGCGTGGATGTGCTCGGATCCGCGGTCCACGGATCCCGGCTCGACGTCCTCCACGGGGCGCTTGTCGTCGCCGCGTCCGCGGACGTAGATGAGGCTGGCGACGCCGGTGGCCGCGGCCGCCAGCACCGTGAGTTCGCCGAAGGTGTCCCAGACGCGGATGTCCACGAGGGTGACGTTGACGATGTTCTTTCCGGCGCCGCCGTAGTACGCGAGCTCCGGGAACGCCAGCGAGACGGGGTCCGCCGTGCGCGAGGCCATCGCGATCACCGCGATAGACATCATCACCAGGCCGAAGCCGATCCCGATGGCCGCCCGCAAGGCGCGGTGGCCCGCGGGGTTGGACGTCCACAGCGGGGCCGGAAGGGTGCGTAGCGCGAGGACCATGGCGACCAGGACGATGGTCTCGACGAGGAGCTGGGTCAGCGCCACGTCCGGGGCGCCCTGCAACGCGAACAGGATGGCCATCCCGTAGCCGGTGACGCCGACCATCAGCACGGCCAGGAAGCGCTTGTTGGCCCGGATGGCCGCCAGTGCGCCCACCACCATGCACGCGCCGACCATGAGTTGGGCCGGGGTATCGAACCACGTGATCTGCTGCGGAAGCGGCGTCTCGTAAACGAACACAGCGACCGCGGGGGTCAGCAACCCGACGGTGAGGATCACGGTCAGGTAGAACATCAGGGAGCCGCGCTGTGTCCGCCCGGTCACCCACACCGCGACCTCGTCGGTGGCCCCCAGCACGTTTTTGTAGGTTCGCTCGGCGTCGAACACCGGGTACAGGAGCTGCTGCGCGCGCGCCACCGGCCCGCGCAGGACAAACATCAGGGAGCCGGCGGCGACGATGACCGCCGACAGTCCGAGCCCCGGCGTGAGGCCGTGCCACAGCGCCAGGTGGATGGGGTGCTCCGCCTCCGGGAACAGCGCGGCGTACGGCTTGATCGCCTCCTCGAGCATTCCCGGCGCGAAGGCGAAGAACACCGTGGCGGCGGCCAGGACCAACGGCGCGGCCAGGAACAGCCACGGCACGGGTTTGAAGTCCGTCGCGGCGACGCCGCGCTTCGTCGCGAAGCCGCCCCACACGAAGCGGGCGCTGTAGGCAAAGGTCAGGACGGACCCCAGCACGACTCCGGCGAGCAGCCACGTGCCCCCCGGACCGGCCGCGCCGTCGTCGAGCAGCGCCTCGAGGACGGCCTCCTTGGCGACGAAGCCGAACAGCGGCGGCAGGCCGGCCATCGACGCGGCGCCCACCACGGCGACGACGAACAGCTTCGGGGCGCTCCGCCACAGTCCGGAGAGCTTGCGCAGGTCGCGGGTGCCCGCCTGGTGGTCGATGATCCCGACGACCAGGAAGAGCGTGGCCTTGAAGAATCCGTGCGCAAGCATCATGGCGATGCCGGCCATGGCGGCGTTTGCCGTACCCACGCCGACCAGCAGGATCAGGAACCCGAGTTGCGATACGGTCCCGTAGGCGATGAGCAGCTTGATGTCGTCCTGCCGCAGCGCGCGCCAACCGCCGACCAGCATGGTGGCCAGACCCAGCCCGAGCACGACCGGGTGCCAGAACGCCGTCTCGGCGAAGCCCGGGGCCAGCCGCGCCACCAGGTACACGCCGGCCTTCACCATGGCCGCGGCGTGCAGATACGCGGACACGGGGGTGGGCGCGGCCATCGCCGCCGGCAACCAGAAGTGGAAAGGGACCAGCGCGGACTTGGACACCGCACCCACGAGGATCAGGAGGATCGCGACGTCGATCGCGGTCCCCTGGGCCACGAGGCCGCCCGCCCGCGCCATGATGCCCGAGAGCCGGTACGTTCCGGCAGCCTCCCCCAGCATGATCAGTCCGAGCAGCATGACCAGGCCGCCGAAGGTCGTCACGATGAGCGCCTGCAGGGCGGAGCGGCGGGCGAAGATACGGGTCCGCGAGTAGCCGATCAGCAGGTAGGACAGGACCGTGGTCATTTCCCAGAAGATGAACAGCAGGATCAGGTCGTCCGCCACGACCAGTCCGAACATGGCGCCGGCGAAGGCCAACAGTTGCGCGCCGAAGGGGCCGATGTTGGCGTCCTCGTTTTTGAAGTACCGCGCGCAGTAGAAGAGCACCAGCGCCCCGACGCCAAGCACCAGGAGGCTCATGACGGCGGACAGCGCGTCCATCCGGAACGCGGCCTCGAGCTGCAGCGGTTCGATCCACGCGAACGCGTCCGACGGCGGCGCGTTCGGTTCGCCGGTGGCGGCGGTCTGATCGGCCGAGGTGAAGGAGGCGAAGTTCGCCACCAGCCACACGAAGCCGGCCGCGGGCACGCCGCCGAGAACGTAGAAGGTCGCCCGGCCGAGGCGGCGGAAAATCAAGGGCGCTACGAGGGCCACCGCGAAGAGGGCGATGAGCACGACGAGCACGATGATCTCCTGGGGGCGCAAACTGCGTGGACTCCCCGGCTCGGGTCCGGGGCATCGTGGCAGGTGGTCAAGGGCTGGTCCAACTTTATCAGTTCACGGGCGCGCCGCCGTGCCCCGGCCCCGGTTTCGGGCCCCGATTACGCGCAGGGCGTTACGCTTCACCCATGAGCCACCTGCCCGCGGCCGTCCCGGCCCCCGCACACCGGAAACCGACCAATCGGCAGGTGCTCGCGTGGGCGTCGTGGGACTGGGGGTCCGCGGCCATCAACGCGGTGATGACCACGTTCGTCTTCACGGTTTACCTGACCAGTTCCCTGTTCGGGGAGACGGACGCGAACTCGGCCGTGTTGGGCAACGCGCTGGCGATCGCCGGCGTCGCCATCGCACTCCTCGCGCCGGTCACGGGACAGCGCTCCGACGCCGGCGGACGCCGCCGCTTCTGGCTGGGCGTCAACACCGTCTTGGTGACCATCGCGACGGCGGCCTGCTTCTTCGTGCTCCCGGAACCGCGGTTCCTGCTCCTGGGAGTGACGCTGATTGCGGCGGCGAGCGTGTTCGCGGAGTTCGCCACGGTGAACTACAACGCGATGCTTCCGCAAGTGTCCACGCCCGCCACCATCGGCAAGGTCTCGGGCTTCGGTTGGGGCATGGGCTACCTCGGCGGCATCATCGCCCTGGCGATCGTGCTCTTCGGCTTCGTCCAGCCGCTCGTCGACTGGCCCGGCGCCTCCGACGACGGCTCGCTGAACCTGCGCCTGGTCGCGGTCTTCTCCGCGGCGTGGTTCCTGGTCTTCGGGCTGCCCGTCCTGTTCTTCGTCCCCGAGGTTCCCCGGCGCGTGGACACCTCCAAGGTGGGGTTCCTGGAGTCCTACCGGATTCTCGCCCGCCACGTCGCCAAGCTGGCCAAAACAGCACCGCACACGCTCTACTACCTGGTCGCCGCGGCCGTGTTCCGCGACGGGCTCGCGGCCATCTTCACGTTCGGCGGCATCATCGCCGCCGGCACCTTCGGGTTCTCGACGTCCCAGGTCATCGTGTTCGCGATCGCCGGCAACGTCGTGGCCGCCGTCGGCGCCATGGTCGGCGGCCTGCTGGATGACAGGATCGGCCCCAAGGCCGTGATCGTCGGCTCCCTCGTGGGGCTGCTGATCGCCGGGACCGGAGTGTTCCTCTCCCCCGGAGCGACCGGCTTCTGGGCGTTCGGGCTGCTGCTGTGCCTGTTTGTCGGGCCCGCGCAGTCCTCGGCCCGGGCGTACGTGGCACGCCTCGCCGACACCGGGAACGAGGGCCAGCTCTTCGGGCTATACGCGACCACGGGACGGGCGGTCAGCTTCCTGGCCCCCGCACTCTTCTCGCTGGCGATCGTGCTCGCCACGCCGCACGTCGCGCCGGGCGGGGCCCAGCGGTTCGGCATCCTGGGGATCCTGACCGTCGTGCTCGTCGGCCTGCTTCTCCTCTTGCCGGTGCGCAAACCGGCCCCGAAGGACGCCTGAGGCCGGCTGCGCCTACTCCGCCAGGCGGGTGCGGTGGAAGTTCAGGTGGCTGCGCGACGCCGTCGGGCCCCGCTGGCCCTGGTACCGGTTTCCGTACGCGCCCGAACCATAGGGGTGCTCGGCCGGCGAGGTCAGTTTGAAGAAGCACAGCTGGCCGATCTTCGATCCCGGCCAGAGTTTGATCGGGAGCGTCGCCATGTTGGACAGCTCCAGCGTGACGTGGCCGGAGAACCCGGGGTCGATGAACCCCGCCGTGGAGTGGGTCAGCAGGCCCAGCCGGCCGAGCGATGACTTCCCCTCGAGCCGGGCGGCGACGTCGTTCGGCAGGGTCACCGCCTCGTAGGTGGAGCCCAGCACGAACTCGCCGGGGTGCAGGATGAACGGCTCGTCGGGATCGACCTCCACCAGGCGCGTCAGTTCCAGTTGGTCGAGTTCCGGATCGATGTGCGCGTACTTGTGGTTGTCGAAAAGCCGGAAGAACCGGTCGATCCGCACGTCGACGCTGGAGGGCTGCACCATCGACGGGTCGTAGGGGTCCAGCACAATGCGGCCGGAGTCGAGTTCGGTCCGGATGTCGCGGTCTGAGATCAGCACCCGTCCAAAATATCCCATCGGCACGGTCGAAGCGCACCGCTCGCCCGGGTCGGAGCCACTTGGGTAGATTCACGGTCCCTTACCGCGGCGAACAACGCGGGACTGTCCGCCCCGGCCAGGGAGCGATATCCTGAAATCCGCACGGCCGCCACGCCTCCGTGCGGCAGCCCTACCGATGGACACACCATGCACGAGTTCCCGAAGCCTCGGCTTCTGCCCACCGCGGTGGCCCTTTTGGCCACGGCGGTCTTGGCGTTGGCCGGGATCGCTCCCGCGGCGGCCAACGAACGTGCTGCGTACGACTTCACGGATCCCGCGTCGCCGACGGTCCTGGTCAACAAGACGACTCCGCTCAAGCCGGCGGACTACGTCCCGGACGGCCTGACGCCCGCCGGGGGCTCGGAGAACCTGATGGTGCCGGAGGCCGCCGTCGCGCTGGCGGTGCTGCTGGACCACGCGGCCAACGAGGGCCACCCGTTGATCGTCGAAAGCGCCTACCGCTCGCACGCCCGCCAGGCGCAGCTCTACCAGGGCTATGTGGCCCGCTACGGGGAGGCCTACGCGTCAACCATCTCCGCGAAGCCGGGCACGAGCGAGCACCAGCTGGGGCTCGCCGCCGACGTCGGACTCGCCACGGGCGAGTGCTCGCTGGAGCGCTGCTTCGGAGACACGCCCGCCGGAAAGTGGGTCGCCAGCAATGCCGCGGAATTCGGTTTCGTCGTGCGCTACGCGCAGGGGCAGGAAAAGGTCACCGGCTTCGGCTACGAGCCGTGGCATCTGCGCTACCTCGGCGTCGACGTGGTGTCCGCCATGGAAGCGGCCGGGGCGGAGACGCTCGAGGAGTTCGCCGGAGCCGGGCCAGCCGCAAAGCCCGCTCGAACCGCGCCCGCCGCCGGCCCCGCTCCCCGGCGCAGCGCCGTTGGCCCCCCCGCCATGATTCGCAGGGTCGATCGACCGCCGCTCGACTGGTATCCGACGTGGGGCGAGGGCGCGGCGGGTTCCTGAGCTCAGGCGCCCACTTCGGTCCGCACCGCGAGCAGTTCGGGGAAGAACGTCAGCTCGAGCGCGTTCTGCAGGAAGGCGACGCCGGAGGAGCCGCCCGTGCCGCGCTTGAAGCCGATGGTGCGCTCCACGGTCTTGAGGTGGCGGAAGCGCCACAGCTGGAAGTTCTCCTCGAGGTCCACCAGTTCCTCGCAGGCCTCGTAGAGGTCCCAATGCCCGTCGGCGTTTTCGTAGACCGTCTTGTAGACGGCGACGAGTCCCTCGTTGAACACGTGCGCCTCGGTGACGTCACGCTCCAACAGCTCGGTCGGAACGGGTAGCCCGCGGCGGGCCAGGAGGCGGATGAACTCGTCGTAGAGCGACGGGGCCCCCAACAGCTCCGTCAGCAGCGCGTGGGCCCGGGGATCGGCGTCGAACACGGAAACCATCCCGGCGTTCTTGTTGCCGAGCAGGAACTCGACGGCGCGGTACTGGAACGACTGGAAGCCGCTGGAGGAGCCCAGGTCGCCGCGGAACTGCGCGTACTCGGTCGGTGTCAGCGTGGCCAGCACGCTCCACTGTTCCGTCAGGGTCCGCTGGATGTGCTTGACGCGGGCGATGTGCTTCAGGGCGTAGCGCAGGTCGTCGGCCGCCAGCCGCGCCACGATCGCGCGCAGCTCGTGGAGCATCAGCTTCAGCCACAGCTCGGACGTCTGGTGCTGGATGATGAACAGCAGTTCGTCGTGGTGCTCGGGTTTGCTGACCGGATGCTGCGAGGACAGGAGCGTGTCCAGACCCAGATAGGACGCGTAACTCATCTTGTCCCGGAAGTCGGTCTCGATGCCGTCCTCGAGCGCGCGCGTGTTCTTTTCGACGGACACCGCGTCCCCTAGCTCGCCCGGACGGGTATACCCGTGAACGTCGGCTTGAGGGTTTCGGCGAAGAAGTCGTTGCCCTTGTCGTCGACGACGATGAACGCCGGGAAGTTCTCGACCTCGATGCGCCAGATGGCCTCCATTCCCAGTTCCGCGTATTCGAGAACCTCGACCTTCTTGATGCAGTCCTGGGCCAGGCGCGCCGCGGGGCCGCCGATCGAGCCGAGGTAGAAGCCGCCGTGGCTGTCGCAGGCCCGGGTCACCTGGGGCGAGCGGTTGCCCTTGGCCAGCATGACCTTGGAGCCTCCGGCGGCCTGGAACTGGTCGACGTAGGAGTCCATGCGGCCGGCCGTCGTGGGGCCGAAGGACCCGGATGCCATGCCTTCGGGGGTCTTCGCGGGCCCCGCGTAGTACACCGGGTGGTCCTTGAGATACTGCGGCATCTCCTCGCCGGCGTCGAGGCGTTCCTTGATCTTGGCGTGGGCGATGTCGCGGGCGACCACCAGCGGTCCGCTGAGCGAAAGCCGCGTCTTGACCGGGTGCCGCGACAGTTCGGCGAGGATGTCCTCCATCGGGCGGTTCAGGTCGATCTTCACGACGGAGCTGCCGCCCGTGCCGGAGACCCCGGCGGCGTCGTCGCCGTGTTCGGCGACCGCCGCATGGGTCTCGTCCGGCATGAAGCGCGCGGGGTCGGTCTCGAGCTGCTCGACGAACACGCCCTCGGGGGTGATCTTGGCGAGCATCTGGCGGTCGGCCGAACAGGAGACGGCGATGGCGACCGGGAGCGAGGCGCCATGCCGGGGCAGGCGCACCACGCGCACGTCGTGGCAGAAGTACTTGCCGCCGAACTGCGCACCTATGCCGAAGTGCCGGGTCAGTTCCAGCACCTTCTCCTCCAGGTCGATGTCGCGGAACCCGCGGCCCGTCATGGCTCCGGTGGTGGGGAGGTTGTCCAGGTACTTCGCCGAACCGTACTTGGCCGTCTTCAGGGCGAACTCCGCGCTCGTGCCGCCGATGACGATGGACAGGTGGTACGGCGGGCAGGCCGCCGTGCCGAGGGAGCGCAGCTTCTCGTCCAGGAACCGCAGCATCGAGTTCTCGTTGAGGATGGCCTTGGTCTCCTGGTACAGGAAGGACTTGTTCGCCGAGCCGCCGCCCTTGGCCATGAACAGGAACTTGTACTGGTTCTCGTGGCCCTCCTCGGTGTCCGCGTAGAGCTCGATCTGCGCGGGGAGGTTGTTGCCGGTGCTCTTCTCCTCCCACGTGGTCAGCGGCGCAAGCTGCGAGTAGCGGAGGTTGAGTTGGGTGTACGCGTCGTAGATTCCCTGCGACAACGCCTTCTCGTCGGGACCGCGGGTGATGACCTGCTGGCCGCGCTTGCCCATCACGATCGCCGTGCCGGTGTCCTGGCACATGGGCAGCACGCCGCCGGCCGCGATGTTGGCGTTCTTGAGCAGGTCCAGCGCGACGAATTTGTCGTTCGGGCTGGCCTCGTCGTCGTCGAGGATGTTGCGCAGTTGCTGGAGGTGCGCGGGACGGAGGTAGTGGGAGATGTCGTGCAGCGCCGTGCGGGACAGCAGCGCGAGGGTTTCCGGATCGATCTCGAGGTACGTCCGGTCCCCCGGACCCTCCACGGTCCGCACGCCTTCGGTGGTCAGTAGGCGGTAGGACGTCTCGTCCGGGCCGATCGGCAGCAGGTCCTCGTACTGGAATTCCGTCATGGTGCTTCCTCGCAGTGTGTCCATCTTGGGCGCTCCCACTCTAGTTCGCCGAGCGCGTTTGGGCGGAACCGGCTCCTGCCCATGACGCCAGGGACGGGCCCGGCCCGGGTTGCGGAACGTCCGCGGACATGGTCGGGTGGAGGGCATGAGCGAACAGCCAACCTCAGCGTCCGAATCCGAAATCGACGGCGACGAGCCGCAAACCCACCTGGAGACGGTCCTCGTGGCCGGGCAGTCGGATCCCGCCATGGCCGGAACCGTCATCGGGACCTTCCTGCGCGAGGAGGTCTACTTCCTGAGCCGCGAAGAGGTCGGCGAGGCAACGGAGAACGTGCAGCCCCTCGTGGTGCAGAACCAGGACGGCAATCCCCTGATCGCCCTGTTCACGCACACCGACCGCATTCCCGCCCCCTACATCGAAGAGGCGCCGTTCGCCGTCCGGGTGGCCGGTGCCGCCGTCATCGACAACCTGCAGGGCGCCGGCATGGTCATCAACCCCGGCCACGAGATCGGTTTCGAGATCGGCCCGGAAGGCGTCGAATCGATCCGCAGGGATTTCGGCCCCGACGGCCAGCCCGCCCACCCGGACGCGCCGGCACCCACGGACCAGCCCTAGCGCCGCTCCCCTTCCCAAACGCCGAACGGGCTGTCACCACGCGGGTGGCAGCCCGTTCGTGTGTCCCACCGGTTCGCGGCGGGCGGACCCTACTCGGCGAGTGCCTTGAGCACCTCGTCGGCGACGTCGCCGCTGGACTGCGGGTTCTGGCCCGAGATCAGGTTGCCGTCGCGCACGACGTGCGAGGCCCAGTCCCCGCCCAGCTCCAGCTGGGCGCCCTGCTCGCGCAGCACGGTCTCCACGAACCACGGCGTGTTCTCGCCGGTGCCACCGGAGAGTTCCTCCGCGTTGGTGAAGACGGTCAGGCGCCGTCCGGCGAAAACGAACCGGCCGTCCTGGTCCCTGGCGCTGAGCAGCCCGGCGGGACCGTGGCAGAACGGTGCGATGACCCGGCCCGCCGTATCGACCTCGCGCAGGATGCGGCCTAGGTCGGCGTCCTGGAAAAGGTCCGCCATGGGGCCGTGGCCGCCGGGGAGCACGACGGCGTCGTATTCGGCCGCCTCCGCCTCGTTCAACGCCATCGGCGCCGAAAGCTCCGCGTCGATGGAGTCGATGTAGGCGCGGAACTCATCCGCCTTGTCCTGGCCTCCCGCCATCTCCGGGCTGAGGCTGACTTCGTCGAAGGTGGGACGCTTCCCGCCGGGGGATGCCAGCTCCACCGCGTGTCCGGCCTCGCGGAGCTTCCGGTGGGACACCACCAATTCCTCCGCCCAGACCCCGGTGGGGTGCTCGCTGCCGTCTTTCATGGTCAAGGATCCGGCCGCCGAAACGACCATCAGAATCTTCTTCATCGTTCTCTCCTTCGTTGCGGATTGTCCGGTTCGTGCACGCTAGCCTGTCTACCCCTCGCGAGGAAAACCGTGGCGCCGGTTGGGCGTTCGGTAGGGTTGCCGGTGTGACCGACGCCCCGTCTTCGTCCGCCCGCCCCCGCTATGTTCCCGGCATCAAGTACATCCTCATGCTCGGAGCGCTGGCGGCCTTGCCGGCCGTGACCACGGACATGTACCTGCCCTCGCTGCCAGCGGTCGCCGACGACCTGCGGGCCAGCCAGGCGGCGGTCCAGTTCACGCTCTCGGCCCTCCTGATCGGCGGTGGTGTGGGGCAGCTGGTGATCGGCCCGTTCTCCGACCGGTTCGGCCGCCGTCTTCCCCTGCTCATCGGGATCACCATGCACGTGGTGCTGTCCGTGCTGTGTTCGCTGGCGCCCGATATCGCCACGCTCATCGGCCTGCGCCTCGCGCAGGGGTTCTTCAACGCCGCCGCGGCCGTCGTCGCCATCGCGGTGATCCGCGACCGCTTCGTGGGATCGGATGCCGCACGCCTGCTCTCCCGGTTGATGCTGGTGGTCGGCGTCGCACCGCTGTTCGCCCCGACCGTGGGGCATGCCATCGCCGGGCTGTGGCACTGGCGCGCCGTCTTCGTGGCGCTGGCCCTGATCGGCTTCGCCCTCCTGGTGGTCGTCTGGCGGTTCATGCCGGAGACGCTGACCGCTCAGCGCCGCCGCCCCGGCCGTCCCGGCCATGTCGCGGGCGCCTACTGGCAGCTGCTGCGGGATCGCCGGTTCATGGCGCTGGCGGTCATCCCCGGCCTCGGCATGGGCGTGATCATGAGCTACGTGGTGGGATCGCCGTTCGTGCTGCAGGACGAGTACGGTCTCACCCAGGGTCAATTCGCCCTGGTGTTCGCCCTGAACGGGGTGGCGATCGTCGCCTCGGCCCAGGTCAACGCGTCCCTGGTGCGCCGCGTGGCTCCCGCCCGCATCCTCCGTGCGGCGGTCCTCGCCCAAGTCCTGTTCGCCGTGTTGCTGGTGGGGGTGGTCGCCACGGGCTTCGGGGGCCTGTTCGGGCTCCTGGTCGGGCTCTGGCTGATGCTCGGGATGCAGGGCATGATTCCCGCCAACGCGTCCGTGGTGGCGTTGAACAACTACGGGCACATGGCCGGAACGGCCGCCGCCGTCATCGGCGCGCTCCAGTTCGGCGTCGCGGGCGTGATCAGCCCGCTGGTCGGCGTCCTGGGCGGCACGGCCCTCTCCATGGCCTCGGTCATGCTGGGCGCCGTGATCGTCACGCTCCTCGTGCTCCTCACGGCCACGTCCGCATTCCGGAAGGGCGGCTGGACCACGTTGGACGCGCCCGGCTGATCGCGGAAACCACCGTCATTGGCCACCCCATCAAGGCCCGGGGCGGTCATCCGTCCCTGGGCAGGATGATCCACAGGACGATGTAGACCAGTTCCCCCACGCCCACCAGCCCGAAGATGACGAAGCCGATGCGCACCAGCCACTTGGGCAAGCCGAATCCACCGGCCAGAGCCGCGCAGACTCCAGCGATCATCTTGCCGCTGCGGGGACGAGTTAGTTTGCCAGTCATGTGGGAACCCTACGGCGGCAAGGGGTCCAATGGAATGCCTGGAGCCGAACGCAGGTGACACCGCACCCACGCGGCTCGGCGTGCGACGGCGTCTCGTGCCGGACAGCCGGCCGGCGCCGCCCCTAGGAAATCTGCAGGCCGCCGTTGATGTCGTAGGTCGCCGCCGTAATGAATCCCGCGTCCTCGCCCACAAGGAACGCGAGCAGCGCCGCCATCTCCTGCACGGTGCCCACCCGTCCCACGAGGATGTCCTTGGACATCTCCCGCTTCCGCTCCTCGCTGAGCGTGCCGCCCATGATGTCCGTGTCCACCGGACCCGGCGCAATGCAGTTCACGGTGATGTTGTGCTCGCCCATCTCACGGGCGAGCGCCCGGGTGAAGCCGATGATTCCGGCCTTGGAGGCGCTGTAGGCCACCTTGGAGTAGGTACCGCCTCCGCGCTGGGCCGAGATCGAGGAGATGCTGACCACGCGTCCCAGGCGGCGCTCGATCATGCCGCCAAGCACGCGCTGGGTCACGAGGAAGGTGCCGGTCATGTTGATCGCGAAGACACGCTCCCAGCGCTCCTTGGTCTCGCTCATGAACTCGGTGGGCGAGCTGATGCCGGCGATGTTCGCGAGCGCGACGACGGGCGGCAGCTCCGCCTCGACGCGTCCGACCGCGGTGTCCACCGAGTCCTCGTCGGAGACGTCCACGCTCAGTCCGAGCGCCGGAACGCCGTGGTCCTTGGCGATCTCCTCGGCCGCTTGGGCGGCGGCGTCGCCGTCGATATCGAGGATGGCCACCGCCCAGCCCTGGCTGGCGAGCAGCTCGGCGGTGGCCCGCCCAATGCCGCGGCGGGAGGCGGCTCCCGTCAGAATGGCGGTGCGTTCGGTCGGGAACGGTGCGTGCTGCGTCATGTCAGTTCTCTCCTGGTGTTGGGTTGCGTTCGGGGCGGCGCGGCGGGGGCGCCGACGCCTCGGGGGCGATGAATCTCTCGTAGTCGTCGTAGGTCTGCCGGATATGGGCCTCCATGGCCAGCCGGGCCGTCCCGGGATCGCCGGTGGCGATGGCGTCCCGCACCTTTTTGTGGTGTTCGATCGCGTGTCGCTGCACCTCGGGAAAGGCGGAGGTCTCCCGGCGCGTGGCGTAGAGCAGTTGCCCCAGCTGTCCCAGAAGCGCGGGGACAAACGGGTTCGCCGACGCCCGGAAGACGGCGTCGTGAAAGGCCAGGTCAGCCAGCGTCACCGCGTCCAGGTCCCCCACCGCGTGCGCGCGCTCGAGGGCGACGATGGCCTCGTCCATGGCCGAGAGGTCGGCGTCCGTGGCATTCCGGGCCGCGAACTCGGCCGCGCCAGTCTCCACCATGCCGCGCACGTCCAGAAGCCTCAGCGCGACCTGTTGGATTCCGACGCCCCGGGACGCCGCACGGAGGACCGCTTCCATGCCCGTCCAACGTTCCGGAGGGTTCACGTACGTCCCCATGCCCCGGCGGACGGTGACGATGTTCTGCGCCTGCAGGCTCTTCAGCGCCTCCCGCACCGTCAGCCGGCTGACGTCGGCCTCCCGCGCCAGCTCCGCCTCGGCGGGAAGCGCGTCGCCGGGGGCGAACTCGCCGGCGAGCACCCGTTCGAGGAGGTCCTCGACCACGCGGGCGGCGAGCGTCTTTCGATTCATCCCTGCCTCCAGGCTGCCGGTCTCTTGTCAGACGTCTTATCTCTGGTAGTGTGACCGGCGTCACTTGGTGATGTCAACTCCGTCCGGTTCGGATGGGCGGACACCGACCACGCCGAGTAGCGCCGGGCTCGTCCGCCCGGCACCTGTCCGTCACAAGGAGCACATCACCGTGGATCTACAATTACTTCTGGCCCTGGTCCTGGGCATCGCGACCATCGTCGTGCTCGTGCTGCGCACGCGCCTCGACGCCTTCGTTGCCCTGCTCATCGCCTCGCTCGTCACCGGCCTCGTCGCCGGCCAGTCCGCGCTGGACATCGTCGGCGCCATCACCACCGGGTTCGGCAACACCCTCGGTTCCATCGGCATCGTCATCGGCCTGGGCGTGGCCATCGGCAAGATCCTGGAGGTTTCCGGAGCGGCCAACGCCCTGGCCATGGCCTTCCTCCGCCTCTTCGGCAAGGGACGCGAGCCCTGGGCCATGGCCAGCGTCGGCTCACTGGTCTCCATCCCCGTCTTCTGCGATTCGGGCTACGTCATCATGAACCCGCTGGCGCGCTCGATCGCCCGCGTCAAGCGCGCCGGATACGTCACCCTGGCCCTGGCCCTGGGCGCCGGCATGACGCTGACGCACCACCTCGTGCCCCCGACTCCCGGCCCGCTGGCCGTGACCGGCCTGCTCGGCGCCGACCTCGGCGCGGTCATCCTCACGGGCCTCGCCTTCACCGTGGTCCTCCTGCCCGTCGTCGTCATGTACGCCAAGTGGATGGGCCCCAAGCTCGAGTCCTCCGTGACTGCCCCCGTCCGTGAGGCCGTCTACGGCGAAGCCGCCTTGGTCGGCACGGCCGACGGCGCGCGCGGCGCCTCCGCCACCTCCGTCGTCGAGTCGGACGGCGTCGACAAGGCCCGCGAGACCGTCCCCGGGGATTCCTCCGCCCAGTCGAACCTGCCCGAGGCCCCGGAGCTGGACCTGGGCACGCCGCCGGCCGGCGCCAAGCCGCACCGCGTGGGCGCGTTCCTCGCCTCGCTGCCGCTCGTCGTGCCGCTGCTGCTGATCGTGGTCAACACCGTCACCGGCGCCATCGACCAGAACGCCCAGGGCGTGATCGGTGGCGAGTACACGCCGTCGGACTGGGTGGTTCCGTTCGCGTTCGTCGGCAACCCGGTGGTGGCGTTGACCATCGGCGTCCTGCTGGCCGTCTACGTGCTCCTGCCGCGCTGGACGCCGAGGACCAAGGTGCAGAACTGGTTCGCCGACGCCGCGTCCTCCGCGGGACTGATCCTGCTCATCACCGGTGCCGGCGGCGCGCTCGGCCAGGTGCTGCGCACCTCGGGGGTCGGCGACGCGCTCGCCGAGGCCGTCGCGGCGACGGCGCTGCCCGCGTTCCTGGTGCCGTTCCTGGTCGCCACCCTGGTTCGCCTGGCCCAGGGTTCCGGTACGGTCGCCATGATCACCGCCGCCTCCGTGACCGCCCCGCTGGTGCCCGCACTGGGGATCTCCCCGCTGGTCGCCGTCCTGGCCTGCACCGCCGGCTCCATGGTCCTGAGCTACTTCAACGACTCCTACTTCTGGGTCGTCACCCGGTTCACCGGGCTGGAGGGAACGGCCGCGCTGCGCGGGTGGTCCGGGATTACGACGGCGGTGTGGGTCGGCTCGATCCCGTTGCTGTTCATCCTGAACCTCATCGTCGGTTGACCGAGGGCGGCTGCCCCCTGCCGGGGCAGCCGCCATGGCGGGCTTGACCACGTAGAACCGGCCCGGCAAAGCGGCATGGGCACTCCTCATGTGAACCGCACGCAACGGTCATAGTGGACGATGCCTTTCATCATGCTATGTAGAATCTTTTACCCGTGCAATGTAGAATCTACATCATGCAGGTCCAACGCTTCATCCAGCCCACCCTCGTCGAATACATGGCGACTACCCCCGTGGTCATAGTCGAGGGTGCGCGCGCCGTCGGTAAGACATGGCTACTCAGGGAACTCCGAAACGCGCATCATATCGCTGCCAGCTTCACCCTCACGGAGCCTACTCAATTAGCCGCCGCCACCGACAACCCGCTGGCTTGGCTTCGGAGCCTGCCCAAACCCTTCGCCATCGACGAGGCCCAATTGTTGCCGGAACTCCCCCTGGCGCTCAAAGCACTTCTCGATGAGACAGATGAAGCTGTGCAATGTGTCTTGACGGGTTCGGCGGCCATCGGTCGGACAGGCCTCGGTGGTACAGACCCGCTAGCCCGTCGATCAGCACGGTTGACCCTAGAACCACTGACTGAAGCTGAACTCGCGGCTACGGGACTGCGCCCTTGGTCCGTCATTGACCTCCTCTTCGACGGAAGCCCGACCATCGGCCAAACCGTGCCCATGCCCCTCGACTGGGAAGAGCAAGTAGTTCGCGGCGGACTGCCTCGCTATCGAATCATGAATGCGCACCGGCCACTCCGCGCTCTGCATCGCCAGATAGAACAAGACATCCGCGCGGTCCTCACCGAGGATGTGCTACCCGGGGAGAGGAACGATTCACGCATCGCCCACGACGTTCTAACCCATCTCCTCATGCATCCGGGGGGTGAGTTGAATACCACAGCCATTTCGAAGTCCATCGGAATCGACACCCGAACGGTCAATCGGTACATCGACATTCTGGAAAGGCGATTTCTGCTCGACGAAATCCCCAACTTCCATCGCCCTTCCAAGAAGTCCCCGCGTACCACCGCCAAGTGTTACCCGGCCGATTCCGCGCTTTCTGGTTCAGTGCTCCTAGGCACTGGCCGGACCATGACTGACGCAACGACGCGCGGCGGCATGATGGAAACCCACGTTGTGCAGCAAATCAAAGCTCACCTCGGCTGGTCCGAAACCGATGCGAATCTTACCCATTGGCGAGAAAGCAAGAACGGCCGCACAAATGAGGTTGACCTGGTCCTTGAGGACAATCAGGGACGTCTCGTTGCTATTGAGATCAAGGCCTCCGGCGCGATTTCCTCAAGCCACTTCAAGGGTATCCGTGCATTCAAGAACTACTACGGTGAGAGGTTCCATCGAGGATTCGTTATCGGTTCGGGGGAGGAAGCCGTTGCCTTCGACAAGGACCTCTGGGCCTTACCCCTGACCTCGCTGTCCAATGTCGATCTGTGGAACACCCCTGAAGATCCGGAACATACCTCAACAGAAGCCCCCAAATCAGCCATTGAGCTTCAGAAAGAAAACGACTTGCCGGCACTCGAAGAAGCACAGATATTTATCAGCTACAGCCACCAGGATCAGGAATCGAGCACTGGCGGGGACATCCGCCAGTTCGCCACCGACGTCGTTGACGCCCTCGATGGTCTTCACGGTCGAACCGTTAAACTTTTCCTCGATGTCAAAGACGTCGGGTGGGGCGAGAACCTTTGGTCAAGACTCGACCGCGAGCTACAAGCCTCGACCTTCTTGATGCCTTTCTTGTCGCCGCGTTACCTCAAAAGTGAAGGGTGCAGGAGGGAGTTCACGTCGTTCTCAGAAGCGGCACAACGCAACGGCTCGGAGCAACTTCTGTTGCCGTTGATTTGGATCACGCCGCCAGCACTTCGCGCGGAAACGTCGACGGATCCACTGGTCGAAAGGTTGAAGTCGACTTTGCACCTCGACGTGACGGCAGCCCGGCGTGCCGACCGTGGATCCGCGGAATACGCGAAGCTAGTGGAGACGGTAGCCGACCGACTCGAACAGGTCATCGCGGACCGAGAAACATTAGCCAGCTCCGTAACCGCTCCCGCCAGCACCCAACTGTCAGGTGGGGACCCAGAACCAGGGTTCGATGAATACTTGGCAGACGCGGAAGCGCTGTTACCGCAAGTTGAGGAAGCCCTGGAGACCTTCCTTCATGACTTCACGACTCTAGGCGAGGCGATTAAGGAGTCATTTGAAGGCCTACAAGTCAAAAGTCCCACACAACTGAGGGCCTCGATGGTTCGCGTGGGCAGCGACTTGGAACGACCCAATGAGAAATTGACGTCTAGTGCTCACGAGGCAACACGTGTATGGGATCAACTGTTGACGAATCTGAATCGCGGTTTTGGTCTCTACTCCGAGATGGACGCAAATGAAATGCCTCAGGACTTCGTCGAAACGCTTCAGTCTCTGTCCGACCAGCTCGAGTCCCTTGACTCCGCAGAACTTGAAGGCATCGCGCAGCAAATGCCTAAGATGTCCAGCAAGCTTGCGCCGACTTCCAAGGCACTCCTGTCAGCGGTTGGGACTCTAAGATCCATGGAAACTTCCATTCGGTCGTGGCTGACCGCCGTGGGGCAACAGAATTAGTGCGACCACCGGTCAGGCCACGTCCTCCCCACGAAACTTCTCGTACAGCCCCATCGTCCGCAGCACCTCGATGAGATCCGCGACCTTCTCCGAGGTCAGCACCCACTCGATCCCCTTGGAATGCTGCTCACCGGCCTCGATGATGGTGTCCTCCACCGTGCTGAGGATCCGCGGCGAGGAGTAGAAGTCCACCTTGCCGTTGACCTGTGCCTGACCGCGCAACGTCGGGTTCTCCAGCGCCTTATTCAGCACGGTTTCCATGACGGAAACCCCGTCCGCGTCTGACAAGCCGGAGCCCTCGAAGAACCCGTTGACCTGCTCGATGATCTCCGCCCACAGCGCCTTCTGGGGATCATGCGCCGTCCCGGTCCCGGCCTCGGTCAGAGGAGCCAGCGGCTCGGGGTCTCCCCCGCCCAGCGACAACTCGGCCTTCTGCTGCTTCTGCAGCTTGTAGTGGGTCATCGCGACGTCGGAGAGGTCGATGACTTCCCGGTCCTGGGCGTCCGGACCGATGACCCGGGCCAGCAGCTTGTAGAAGATAGACCGCTTCTCCAGATCCGTGTCCTGATAGTCGATGATCTGTGACAGGAAGTCGTAGGCGCGGATGAAGCTCCCCAGGTCCTTCCGGAACATGTCCAGCCCATCCTGCGCCGCCTTGTCACCGGCATCCACCGCCTGCCGGTAGCGCGTCCGGAACACCGAGCGCGCCGGCGCCACCGACGCGGTGAGTTCCCCATGGCTCGCCGACCCCATCCACACCTTCACCGCACGTTCGACGTCGCTGGAATCGTAGATCCCCGCGCCGTCGAGCTTGGTCTGGAGGTCGTGCACGATGTCCGGATCTGTGACCCCGGAGAGCTCCGCCTCCGTGTGGTACTGCCGGAACGCGGCCAGGATCTCCTCCGGGTCGTTGACGAAGTCCAGCACGTACGTCTGGTCCTTGCCCTCGGTCACGCGGTTCAGCCGGGACAGCGTCTGCACGGCGGAGATCCCGGAGAGCCTCTTGTCCACATACATGGCCACGAGCAGCGGCTGATCGAACCCGGTCTGGAACTTGTTGGCCACCAGCATGACCTGGAATTCATCGGTCGCGAACGCCTGCGGCAACTCGCGCCCCTTCAAACCCGGGTTCAGGGAGGTCTCGGTGAACGGCCCCGGCCCGGACTCCGGATCGCTTACTTCCCCGGAGAACGCGACCAGCGCGGCGAGGCCCTGGTAGCCCTTGTCCGCGATGTACTTGTCCATGGCGAGCTTGTACCGCACGGCCTCCTTCCGCGAGCCCGTGACCACCATGGCCTTCGCCCTTCCGGCTAGGTGGTGGCGGACGTTGGAGCGGAAGTGCTCGACGACGATCGCGACCTTCTGCGTGATGTTGTAGGGGTGCAGCCGCACCCACCGCATCAGCTCCTTGACGGCCTTCGACTTCTCGACGACGGCCCCGTCCTGGTCGTAGTCCACCCCGTTGTGCGCCAGCTTGAACGCGAGCTTGTACGGAGTGTAGTTCTTCAGCACGTCGAGGATGAACCCCTCCTCGATGGCCTGCTGCATGGAGTACACGTGGAACGGCCGCGGGATCCCGTCCGGTCCCGGGCGCCCGAAGAGCTCCAGCGTCTTCGCCTTGGGCGTGGCCGTGAAGGCGAAGAAGGAGATGTTCTTGCTTTCGGCCCGGTTGGTCATCTCGGTGGCGAGGACGTCCTCGGCGGTGACGACGACGTCGTCGTCCGCTTCCGCCTTGTCCTCGCCTGTGGACGTGAGGGCTTTCTTGAGGGTCTTAGCGGCGTCGCCGGACTGTGAGCTGTGGGCCTCGTCCGCGATGATCGCGTAGCTCCGCCCCGCGAGCCCGGCGTTCTTCTCGATCTCCTTCAGCGCGAACGGGAAGGTCTGCAGCGTGACGCCGATGATCTGCTTACCGGCAAGCAGCGCCTCGGACAGGGCCGCGGACTTGGAGCCGCCGCCGGAGGTGATGGCCTCGAACACGCCCTGGGTCTTCTCCAGCTGTTGCACCGCGGCGCGCAGCTGGCCGTCCAGGACCTTGCGGTCGCTGATGACGATCACCGTATCGAAGACCTTCTCCCCCGCCTCCGTGTGCAGGGCGTTGAGCCGGTGCGCCGTCCAGGCGATCGAGTTGGTCTTCCCGGACCCGGCCGAGTGCTGGATCAGGTACCGATGCCCCGGACCCTCGACGGCGGCGGTCTCGGCGAGCGCGTTGACCACTTCCCACTGCTGGAAGCGCGGGAAGAGCAGGGACTTGTCGACGGTTTTCTTGCCCGTGATCGGGTCGGCCTTCTTCTCCACGTGCAGGTGCATGAACTTGCCCAGGATGGTCAGCCAGGAATCGCGCTGGAGCACCCGCTCCCATAGGTAGCTGGTGGCCGAACCGTGCGGGTTGACCGGGTTGCCTTTGTGCCCGTCGTTGCCCATGTTGAACGGCAGGAAGCGGGTGGCGGCGCCCTGCAGGTGGGTGGTCATGAACGCCTCGCTGTTGGAGACGGCGAAGTGCACCAAAGCGCGGTGCCCGAAGGAGAGCAGCGGCTCGGCGCGGCGGGAGACCGGGTCCACGGGGTGGCGGGCGGTCTTGTACTGGTCGATGGCGTCCTGGACCGTCTGGGTGAAGTCCGTCTTCAGCTCCATGGTGGCCACCGGCAGCCCGTTGATGAAGAACACCAGATCCAGGCTGTTTTTGTTATCGCCCGAGTAAAACACCTGCCGCACCACGCGGAGCCGGACAGCCGAGTAGTCAGCCACGGTCTTGGGGTTCAGATTGTCGGCCGGCTTGAACTGGCACATGGAAAACGACGACGGCGTCACCTTAAATCCATTGCGCAACACGGCCAGGGTGCCGCCCCCGTTCTCCAGCGGCGCGTCAAGGACTTTGGTGAGACGGTCAAGGATGCGTTTGAAGGACTTCGCCTGGACCTCCGAAGAGTCAGTGGCATTGATGATCTTCCGAAATTGCTCCGGCTGGGTCTCCTCCAACCACGCCCGAACGTCATCCGGGTAGAGGGCGAGGGTCTTGTCGTAGCCCTTCTCGCCTGTGGTGTAGAGCCAACCGTGAGCGGCGAGGTATTCGCAAAGCTCGCGCTCGAACTCTTTTTCGTTGTAGATGGCCATAGCTATGCGGCCCCCTTCGCAGCCGGGTGATCCCGGACATCTATCTTCCCCGTCACCGCTGCCGAGATCAGGGCGGCGCGGCGTTCCTTCGAGAGTTCGATCGCTTCCTTGGCGTCGGCAATCGCGGCGTCAATCTGCGCTGTCTCGTGGTCGAGGTAGTCAGCACCTTCCTGCTGCTCCTGCACGGACGGTAGCGCGAAGCGAAAGTTCTTGACCAGGGTCGAATTGGTTGCTGCGAGGTTCGTTGTCTGCTTACCGGTCATGTGGAAGTAAGTCCGTGCTGGAACGGCGTCCAAGACGTAAACAAGAAAGCGGTTGAGCAGGTTCTGATGCACTCGAACCGCGAAAACGTGGTTCTGATGCAAACAAGGGCTCACGGGGGCATCCCAGATGCAACCGCGACCTAGTTTGTCTCGGTCGCCGCCTTCTGTCATGAGTACATCACCAAGTTGCAGTGTTGAGGCGCGGGCAACTTCGTCAGATACTCGAATTGTTTTCAGTTCCGTCAGGTCTACATATCCGACCTGGACGTTTGCAACGCGCAGGTAGGGAAGCTCAAGCGAGTCATCGTAAGTCTTTCCCAACGTGACACCGGTCTGTAGAGACGCAGCGGCCTTCAACGGCCTAACGTCCCAGCCTTCCGGGACCTCGCCGAGCCATTCGACGCCGCTGTCCTTCATTGGGACGTTCGGGTCGAGGCCCTTGGTAACGGCCTGGGTGATGGTGGCCGCGCGTCGCTCATTCAACAATCCGATGAGCTCCTGCTGATCCGCAATGAACGCATCGATCTCGGCCGTTTCGTGGTCGAGGAAGGAAGCAATCGCCCGCTGCTCTTCGAGCGGTGGAAACAACACAGGTAGCAATCGGTGCTGATCCGGGTCCAGATCCCACTGATTTGGCCGAACGCCTTTCGAGATGGCCGCGTAGAACTGGAAATAGGCCGGTGACCGCATCAGGTAGTGCATGAAACGTGCACTCAAACTCGTTTGTGGTTTGAAGACGAAATACGCCGGGCTAACTATGCCCGTATAGGTAGATACGGCGACTGAACCCTGCCACGCTTTCATCTTGTTTACGACCAGATCCCCGCGATCCACGAGTTGGTACTTCGCGAGGTCGTCCGAAGCCCGGTTGAAATTATCGTCACGGCTGGACTTCGGTATAACTCCGAAATCTCGATATACGGACAGCAGTTCCTCAGTCCCGCACCCTAAAATCTTGCTGCGGCGAAACAGGTTCCAGAGAGGGACACTCCTCCACTCGGCTGGGATATCTCCCAGCCACTCAATACCGCTGTCTTTATACTCCGTATAAACCTTCAGCTCTGTCATACGTGGACCTTTTCGAGGCGGGCGCGGATGCGGCCGAGGACGGCGTCGAGATCGGCGTCGATCTCCTCCAGGGACCGTGGCTCCTGATACTTGTAGAAATGCCGGGTGAAGGGAATTTCGTAGCCGACCCTGGTTTTGAGCTCGTCGATCCAGGCGTCGGGCGCGAACGGTTTCACTTCGCGGTCGAAGTACTCATGGATGTCCTCGTTGAGGGGCACGTTTTCGGTGTCGCGCAGGTCCGAGTCAGCTTCGACCCGGCCCTTGGCGTCAGTGCAGACGTCGGCGGCGTCGTCGCGCGCGGACAGGCCGATCGCCAGCGCCTTGTACTGTGTGGGAGTGAGCGACAGTCCGGCGTCGCGCACGGCTTTCCGCAGCTCAGCAGTGAAGTCCTCACGGTTGATCCAGACCCTGTCCTGGTCCATGGCGCCGAGGGCTTCCCGCAACCCGGCGACCTGTCCCTCCCCTAACTTGGCGACTGCCTTCACGGCGAGGGCTTCGCCGATCCGTTCCTCGGTGACGGCGAAGTTCAGACGCAGGGGCCGCTCGACTGTGATGGTCCTGTACCCGAAGTCCTGGTTCCGGAAGATCTTGCTGTAGCTGCCGTCGTCGTCGTAATTTCCATATAGCTTCACGATGCGGTCGATATCGCCCTGACCGAGCTGCTTGCGCTTGGAGCCGAGACTCTTGCGCATTTTCTCGAAGAAGCCGGTGCCGTCGATGAGCTGGACGGTGCCCTTGCGTTCGGCGGCCTTGCGGTTGGTGAGGACCCACACGTAGGTGGAGATGCCGGTGTTGTAGAACATGTCCGTGGGCAGCGCGATGATGGCCTCCAACAGATCGTGCTCCAGGACGTAACGGCGGATCTCCGACTCGCCGGAACCCGCGCCTCCTGTGAATAGGGGCGAGCCATTGAAGACAATCGCCGCGCGGCCGCCGCCCTCCTTCGCCGGGCGCATCTTCTTGATCAGGTGCAGCAGGAACAGCAGCGAACCGTCCGAGACGCGGGGCAGGCCGGGGCCGAAACGGCCCTCGTAGCCGAGTTCGCGGTGTTCCTTGTCGACGACGGACTGGGCCTTCTTCCAATCGACGCCGAAGGGCGGTTCCCTACATGGTTCGTATGTGTTGCAATCGCACTCTCCTACAGCCCACGCCTCCCTCACCACGTAACCACCAGCAGCGGTGAGCGATCCTTCTCTCAGTACTCAGATTCCCCACTATCCCTCCCTACCCACCCCGGGGCGCCGGGCCGAAAATTGACCCGTTTCGCGCCCCCTCGTCCTGTCCGTTTGGCGATCGCTATTGGTTCCAGCGAGGAGTCGCCGTGTTCAAGCCATCAGCCAAATGACCCGCAAAGATGTCGGCAATCTTCGTCCCTCATGTAAACATTCTGATACATTGGAAATAGTTTAACTTGCGCCTAATTCACGAGGATCAATGACAGCACTGACACCAGATGAGCAGCTCATCAAGTCGCGTGATCGCGTGAGAGCGCATGGTGAGGTATTCACCCCAAGGTCGATGGTCAATCGGATGCTTGACCTCGTGAAGCCAGAGTTGGAAACCGGCCCTAACTTCGTAGACAAGACGTTCTTCGAGCCTGCCGCCGGCGACGGAAACTTCCTGGTCGCCATACTTCGCCGGAAGCTGCACGCCATCGAGAAGCGCTACCAGCCGACAGTGTGGCAGACCGAATCCTTGTTTGCCCTCGCTTCGATCTACGCTATCGAGCTCCTCGAAGACAATCACCGTGCAGCGCAAGAATCGCTTCTAGAAATTTTCGTCGAGTTCCACCAACGCGCCGGAAACTCCTGTGGACCACGCACGAACCTCTACCGTTCGGCAGCCAAGCTGATCGAGCGCAACATTCTCCAGGGCAACACCCTTACAGGTCTTGATGCCGCTGGGGATGAGATTCAATTCTCGTGGTGGCATCGCGTGCTCAACGAACCAGGCATGGTCCAGCGAGAACCATTCTCTCTTTCATCATTGCGAAACTCATCTACTGGCATAGGGATGTTCGATTTTGCGATCTACGACTCCTACGAGGTCTGCCGCGTCGAGCACGTCTACAAAGAAGTGAAGGCTAATGTCTAACCCGAAGATCAGCACTTTCCACGAAGTCACTCCGTACGTCTACTCGTGGACTACCCCCGACATTCCCAAGTATGCAGGCTGGGAGAAAATTGGCTACACCGAGCAGGCTGGCGGCCCAGATGTACGCATCGCGCAGCAGGCATCCCAACTGTCCGTGCGCAAGGAAAAGTTGTGGGCTCTGCGTGCGTTTTTCCAATCTGAACGCGGTGGACGATTCACCGACAAGGACTTCCACGTCTATCTGAAGCAGCAGAAGATTCTGCGAGAATACAATCCTGATGCCACTCCAAAGCGCACTGAGTGGCATCACTTTGCTGACGCTCCGCGCACCTCTAAGGAATACTTCCTTCAGTTCGCCAGCCAAGATGAAGTCGATCTGCAGCGCGTTGGTACTGACGACTACGCTCTGCGCCCCGAACAGGACGCTGCGGTCAAACAGGCGCTGGAAGCGTTCGCTGCTGGACATGACGAAGTGCTATGGAATGCCAAGCCACGTTTCGGCAAGACCTTGACGACCTATGATCTGGTGCGGAAGCTTGAGGCCCGCAAGGTCCTGATCGTGACCAACAGGCCCGCTATCGCCAACTCGTGGTTCGACGATTTCACCCGCTTCATCGGGCACCAGACCTCGTATGTTTTCGTCTCAGAGTCAGCATCGCTGGCTGGCCGTGAAAAGATGACCCGTGAGGAATGGCGCAAGTACTCTGACCAGCGCCAGGATGAGGACCCACGCATAGTTGAGTTCTTGTCGCTGCAGGATCTCAAGGGTTCCCAGTACTTCGGCGGCCACCACAAGAAGCTGAAGCACATTGCCGACTTCGAGTGGGACCTGCTGGTCATCGACGAAGCCCACGAGGGCATCGACACCACGAAGACTGACATCGCGTTCGACAACGTCACCCGCACCCAGACGCTGCACCTGTCCGGTACACCGTTCAAGGCCCTGGCCTCGGGCAAGTTCGACCAGAAACAGATCTACAACTGGACCTACGAGGACGAGCAGACTGCCCGCGAAGAGTGGTCCGATGAGTCCCAGGACAACCCGTACTCATCGCTGCCTACTCTGAACATGTTCACCTACCAGGTTTCGCGCATGATCACTGATCGCCTTGCGCAGGGTGTGGCGCTTTCTGAGGACGAAGCGAACATTGACTATGCCTTCGACCTCAACGAGTTCTTTATGGCCAAGGAAAATGGCGTTTTCGAGCACCGCGACGACATCGCAAAGTTCCTAGACTGCCTCACCCATAATGAGAAGTACCCATTCTCCACGCCAGAACTGCGCGAAGAAATCCGGCACTCATTCTGGCTGCTGGACCGCGTAGCTTCTGCCAAAGCACTCGAAAAGCTGTTGAAGCAGCATGAGGTGTTCAAGGACTACACCATCATCCTCGCCGCGGGTGATGGCAAGAGCCACGACAACCTGGACACAGCTGCCTCCGAGAAGTCGCTGGACCGGGTGCGAATGGCTATTGCCGAAGCTGAGAAGAACGGTGGCAAGACCATCACTCTGTCGGTCGGTCAGCTGACCACGGGAGTCACCGTGCCGGAATGGACTGCGGTGCTAATGCTGTCGAATTTGTCCTCACCGGCCTTGTACATGCAGGCAGCCTTCCGCGCCCAGAACCCCCACACGTGCATGCGGGGCGAACATGTGCTGCAGAAGAAGAACGCCTACATCTTCGACTTCGCACCCGAGCGAACCCTCACCATCTTTGACGAGTTCGCCAACAATCTGCGACCGAACCCATCGGGCAGCTCCGAGGCGCGTCAGGAAAACATTCGTCGCCTGCTGAACTTCTTCCCGGTCATCGGTGAGGACTCAGAAGGCCGAATGGTGGAGCTTGATGCCGCCCAGGTGCTCACCATTCCACAGGTCTTCAAGGCAAAGGAAGTCGTGCGCCGCGGATTCCTCTCAAACCTGTTGTTCGACAATGTGGCTGGTATCTTCCGCTACTCGGAGCACGTCAAGAAGATTCTTGAGAAGCTCCCGGAAGCCAAGGAAGGCAAGCTCAAAAGCGGCACAACGATCTCTCTTGAGGATCCGGCTCCGATCACTGACCGTGATGGCAATGTTCTGATTGATACTGAGACGGTCATCAATCCGAAGGTTGCTGAGCTCGGCATTCCCGTGTGGAGCAAGGAAGAAGTGCCTGCCATCAATCCAGCGAAGCCACCGGCCAAGTTGGCCAAGGAACTTGCCAGCTTCGTCACTGAGAAGACTAAAGTCACTCGTGAAAAACTCAAAGACGAATACGACCTGACTGCCGCCCAGGTGAACCGGGACATCAAACAAACCGAATCCAAGGTGGAGGCTGCTGTTGAGCGTGCCATCGCCGACAAGACCATTGCTGAGAAACACCTCGAAGACGAGCTGGAGAAGGCCACCACTGACGACGAAGTGGCTGCTGTTGAGAATAAGAAAGCCGAAAGTGATTCTGTCTTTGAAGCAGAAATCATGGACATTCTGAAGAACTCAGCCAAGGCAGTAGCAGAGGAAACTGTCACCCGTGAAGAAACCAAGAAGGACCAGAAGCGAGCCAACACGACTATGGATGACGCGCGATCCCACCTTCGCGGGTTCGCACGAACCATTCCGTTGTTCCTCATGGCATACGGCAATGAGGACATGCGCCTGTCAAACTTTGACGACCACACACCAGATGATGTCTTCAAGGAGATTACTGGGATCAGCGAGGCAGAGTTCCGCATCCTCCGCGACGGCCAGGAAGTAGTCGAGGAAGATGGACAGACGGTCCAGATCCCTGGGCTCTTCGACGAAGCTGTATTCGATCAGGCAATCCAGGAGTTCCTCGCAAAGAAGGCGGAGCTCGCAGACTACTTTGACGGCTCACTGACCGAGAACATCTTTGCTTATATTCCACGGCAAAAGTCCTCGCTGGTATTCACCCCGCAGCCTGTAGTTGGCCAGATGATTGACCTGCTAGAGAAGGAAAACCCAGGAATCTTCGGGGATCCAGCAAAGACCTTCGCTGATCTCTTCTCCACGGCAGGGCTATTCCTGATGGAACTGGTACGGCGTCTCGACACTGGGCTGGAGGCCGAGATCCCCGACCAGCAACAGCGGCTCAAGCACATCCTCACCAAGCAACTGTTCGAGATGAGCCATAACCAGATCCTCCACGACATAACCATCGAGGCCGTCTCTGGCGGACTTAATGAGCGCAAACAGTGGATGGAAGATTCTGGACACTACCAAGTCGGCAACCTAGCAACAATGACCTCAGACGAGCGCAAGGCCCTTGTCAACGACATGCTCCAGGAAGGTAAGTGAACATGGACAAGAAGTTCGATGTAGTAATCGGAAATCCGCCCTATCAGGAAGAATCCAAGGGCGATGCGACAAACCAGATGCCGATCTATCACCACTTCATTGAGGCAGCATACGAAGTCGGCAATAAAGCTGTCCTGATCACTCCTGCCAGGTTCTTATTCGATGCTGGGTACACGCCAAAAGCATGGAACAAGAAGATGCTCGAAGACAAGCATCTAGCTGCTCCGATATATGCACCAATCAGTGACAAGCTTTTCCCTGGAACAGATATTAAGGGTGGTGTTGTCGTAACGTATCGTGATCCCGAGCGTGTCGCTGGGCCTATCGGCACTTTCACTAAGCATCCCGAGCTCAACGACATCCTTCATCAGGTGGCTACTTTCGACCCGGTGCCGCTGACGGATCTCGGCATCACTAACGACCGTGTCTACCGCTACTCGCAGGAAATGCACGATGAGCATCCTGAACTTCAAGCTCTCATGTCCTCTGGTAATCAATATAAGCTTGACTCTAAAGCGTTCTCCCGCCTTTCGTCGGTATTCTTTGAGCAGAAGCCGAATGACGACGCGAAGTACGTTCAAGTTCTAGGCCTTGACGAACAGAAGAAGCGCTTGTTGCGTTGGATTCGAAGTGACTTCATTGATGGGCCAAAAGCGCTTCATAAGTATAAGGTTGCGCTTCCAAAAGCGAATGGCTCAGGGCACTTCGGCGAAGCCCTTGCCCCACCAGTAGTCATGGCACCTAAAACCGCAGTTACCGGTACATTCATTACGGTGGGTGCTTTCGACACGGAGTCTGAAGCACAAGCCTGCTTGAAATATCTCAAGTCCAAATTCAGCCGGGCGATGCTTGGCATCCGGAAAGTTACTCAAGACAATTTGGCCAGGGTGTGGACGCATGTCCCAGCTCAAGACTTCACTGACGACTCAGACCTCGACTGGTCGAAGTCAGTGCCGGAGATTGACGAGCAGCTGTACAAGAAGTACGGACTCAGCGCTTCGGAAATCGACTTCATCGAATCCAATGTCAAAGCTATGGTTTGAGCACTGTCATCATGGCTGAAACTGATTCAAATGCCATGTCTGAGATCGCCCAGCAGGTCCGTGCAGCTCGCACGGGCCGCGGGCTGACTCAGGGCATGCTTGCTGCAAAGGCTGGCGTATCCCGCCCGTCTGTAGCCCGTCTGGAAGCAAGTGAAGATGTCAGCACGGATACGCTGAGCAAGATTTCCGAGGTGCTTGGTTTGAAGCTCACCCTTGCTGAGCTGCAGCCGGACGACGACCAGTAGGCCGTCAGCTGCCACCTTTCGGCCGCCGGATGCCGACCACCGTGGACTTGTCCGTTCTGCCGTGCTGTTGCTCCAGTGACAGCACGTTGATGACTCGTTCCAGCTGCTGCCGGTCGTTGGTCAGCTCGCGGATCTCTGCTCTGAGCCGTTTGATCGTCTCATCGCGTTCTTTGAGCTGTTCGCGTAGCTTGACCACCACGGCAGGTTCGCCGCCTGTGGCCTCCACGCGGACCTTGAACTCGTCTTGCAGGTCGGTGAACTTGTGGGTCAGCAGCCAGCGTTTGACCCCGGCTTCGTTCGCGAGTGACTTGATGGTGAGCTTTCCGTCTGAGCGCAGTGGCTTCCCCTCGACCAGCCTGGTCATGGCATCACGGATTGCTTGGCGCTGAGTTTCGTCAGTCATAGCTCCACCCCTGTTTCATCGTGGGCCTGTACCAGTGCCTCCAGCAAGCTGACGCGCTGCTTCGAACGCTCACGCAATGGCAGTGGCACCGCCTCGGACTCTGCTTCCCGCTTGGACTCGTCAATCATCCGCTGGATGCGTTCGATATGTTCATCGGTCCGCGCAATGTTGGAACACCGCGCGTCGCAGGCTGTCGGGTCCGGGCTCTGTCCCACAGACTTGTTCACTTTCCGGTCTGGGTGGCACAGGGCCTTGGCTGGGTCGTAGCAGCAGGCGAGAATCTGCGGCCCGTTGTCGTAGATGCGCAATGCCGGATTCCGCATCAAGGATGCGGATTGTTTGGCGTTCATGACCTTGCCAGCGTACACATCCCGGTACTCTTCCACCGCGCGCTTGTACCGTTCGGCAGCCGGTCCGCTGACATGGCTCCCGTTGTCAGCAGCATCCACCGCACGGGCCAGCCCATCTGACACGCTCAGGGCTTCCTCCATGGGAAACAGATCGCGCAGCCCTGCCGATACCCTGGAACCGTAGCCATCAGTGGTGTAGCTGTGCAGATGCCCGTACTGGATACCCAACGCAACCCGGCCACCTGGCAGTCGATAGATGAACCAGGCCAGGGTTCGCCGGAACCGGCGGAGGACAACCAGGCCAGCCGGGTCTTCTGGGATGATTTCGTGTTCCCGTTCCAGCCGTTCGGCTTGCTCGTTGCACCAGTCGATGAGCCACTGAATAGACCATTTGGCACTTTGATTGCTTACACTGGTGACTGTCGACGCAGACCGTCTGGAGATGACACGGAACTCGTTCTGCGGGAAGAGTAGCTCGTGATCATGAAGGCCTTCAGCAACACGAATAGCATCCGCAACAGGTCCGATCACAGTCCACGGAACCTCTCGGGTCTTGCCTCCAGGAATGAGATTCCCATGCTCGTCAGTGGCGGATTTGAAAGTCTGACCCTCGATACGGAAACTCGTCGATCCGTCGTCGCCAGTGATTTCCGTGCAGCATCCTCGGTTGAGCGCTCTGACTTCTTCACCTCTCATCCCGCTGAGATAGCAAACGATCACTAGGCAGGCAGTAAGCACCAGCCGCTTCAGACGGGTAACTTCGTAGTAGTCGACTGAATCAGTCCATGGTTTGCCGTCGATAGTTCCCATCGGCTTGCAGGGCAGTGGAGCCGAGGCTTCGTTGGATACCTCGTATTTGTGGTGAATCCCCTTCAGGGCGAACTGGGGCACGCCTAATGTCGCGGAGAGGTACTCAGCTGCTAGAGCTGTGCTTCGCCCTTGCCGTCGATTCCTTACGATCGTTGCCGGTAGCTTTTGCCCAGTTTGCTGGAGTTCGCGGATATATGAATTGATGATTTCCAAACCGTTCGATGGCTGCCCCTTGGGGATTGATGCCTTCATCTTTTCTCGCACCGAGGAGGCTTCGATGACATCGCTGGACAGATCGTTGACCAGTCGTTGGCACCAGATCAACAGTGGCGACATGGTGGCTGGATGAATTGGCTCAGTCTTGTTTTCCGCAGTCCAGTCAGAGGCCCCCACGATGTCTTCGAGGTTCCCCAACCGCTCCCAGGGCGGGGACACAATCCGATAGTGGGCAGGCAGAAATGGACTAAGCAACCAGACTCGGCTCACCGCCAGTAACTGCCGCCGCTTGGGGTTGTAGGAGACCTTGCTGTCAGCAATGAGATCCGCGTACTGGTCCAGCGCTTCCGGGGTCAGATCCGACAGGTTCCGTTCTTTACTGGCGAGTAGCGCTTGCTGGTAGCGGTAGTCCATTTAGTCGGTAGCGCGGTTCTGGCGAGGTGGTAGCGGCCCGGGCGCTGTGTACCCGGGCCGCTCCGGTGTTATTCCCAGTAGTCCTGGTGGGCGCGGGCCTGGTCGTTTTGGTGCCTTCGCATATCGATCTGGCCGAGGTTGATGATCCGGGCGTTGTTGGCGAGGCGGTTCACGATCGAGTCCGCCGCGACCCGATCGGGCAGTTCGGCGATCCAATGCGCCGGCCCGGTCTGCGAGGCGATCATCGTCGGCAGCCGGTGTTCGCGGTTCGCGAGGATCGCGAACAGGTCGCTGGCGGCGTCGCTGTCGATGCCGACGGTGAGGAAGTCGTCGATGATCAGCAGGTCGATGTTGGAGAGCTCGTTCAGCAGTTTCTGGTGGGCGATGCCGTCGCCGCGTGCGATGACGAGCCGACGGGCGAGGTCGTCCATCCGGAAGTAGAGAACCGAGTGTTCGCTCTGGCAGGCGCCGATGGCCAGCGCGCAGGCGAGGTAGGTTTTCCCGCCGCCGGTGGGCGAGATGATGAGCAGGTTCGTCGCGTCGGAGCGCCAGTCGTGGGCGGCATAGCGTCGCATCCGAATGGGGGTGATGCCGCGCCCGTCGCGGTAGTCGACCTCGGCGACGGTCGCGCCCGGGATCGGGAAGGCGGCCTGGCGGATGAGTTTGTCGACCTTGTTGATGCGCCGGGACTCAAGGGCGTCGTCGACGGCGGTTAGGAACAGCTGCTCGGGGGTGAGGGTGTCGTTGCCTTCGTCTTGGATGAGCTCTTCCAGCCGGGTCGCGACGTGGGTCACGCGCAGGGCCCGGAACTTGTCATAATCGATGCTGGTGAACATCACTTCCCCTCCTCGTCGCGTGCATAGTGGGAGGCATCGCGAACATAGACGTCTGGCATGGTGTCGCGGAAAACGACGGTGCTGACGCGTTTGCGTGTCGAGGCCGCCGGGACCTGCGGCCGAGGCTTCTTCGCGTCGCTGTCGATCGCCGCCATCAGACGTTTCAGTGTCGAGTAGGTCGGATGGGCGCTGCGGTTCACGAGTTCCTGGCAGGCCGCCTCCAGCCGTTCCCGGTTGTTTTTGCCGAGCCCGTCCAGGACGTTCTGGCAGGACAGGTAGCCCTGCGCCTCAATCACCTGGCCGTCGAGAATCTGCTCGATCACCGTGACGGTTGCCGGCCCGACGCTGCGCGCCCGATCGGTGAACCACCGCCTGGACCACAGCCCATCGATATTGCGGTGCTGCGGCGGGACATGGCCGGGCAGGGTCGAGTACTGGCCCTTTCGGCCGGTCAACCGCGGGTGTTCGCAGAGCATCTCGTGCCCATCGAAGACCGTCACCCGGGACGAGGTCAGCCTCACCCGCAACAGCTTCCCCGCCAAAGCGAACGGCACCGAATACCGCTGCGTTTCGGCGGTGACGTGGTAATTACGGCCGGCCTTCAGTTCCTTCCAGGAGACGTCTTCGAACGCAGCGTCCGGCAACGGCTCGAGGAACTCCCGTTCCTCGGTGTCGAACCTCTCCCACCTGGTCGTATCGTCAGCGCGGCGGATGTCGTGGTTGATCTCCCGCACCCGCTCCTCGATCGCAGCATTCAACTCGGCCACGGTCGTGAAGACATCGTCGTCGAGGTAACCGATGACGCGCTTGTTCACGACGTTCACCGCGTTCTCGGCTGCGGCCTTGTCACGCGGGCGCTTAACGCGTGCCGGAACGATCGCGCACTGGTAATGGTCGGCGAGCTGCTGATACCGAGTATTCACAACCCGCTCCGCGTCACCCTTGTGGACTTGGTGGGTCGAGGTCGTCGGGTTGTCCGGAACGACGATCTGCGGAACGCCGCCGAAGAACGTGAACGCCTGAACGTGAGCGTCGAGCCAGGCCGGGGACTTCATATCCGCGTAGGCGCGGCAGAAGATCACGCCCGAGAAAGGCAGCACAGCAACGAACAACACCGCCCTGACCACCTCGCCGGTGATCGTGTCAACGACGTCCATCGTGTCGCCGGCCCAGTCCACCAGCATCGCCCGGCCCGGCTCGTGCCGGAGCACCGCCACCAAATCGTGGGTGCGGAGATAATCGGTGAACAGGGCGCAGAACTGCGAATACCCGTACTTCTTGCCCGCGTCCTTGGTATCGACGTAACGGCGCCAAGCCAACAGCAGAGTGAAGTGCCGGTTCTGTTTCATCGACGCCAGCACCTGCGACAGGTCGGGCTGGACGTACTCCTCTGATACCTTCCGGCGCCCGTCGGGGAACCACTTCGCGAGCTCAGTGTCGGTGATCGCACCCACCGAAGTGACACCCCGGCCCTGGATCTCCTGCCGAACCCGGGCCACGTCGCGATGCGAGCACCCCGCGATCTCGACGACTTCGCGGTAACTCCGCCCCTCCAGCAACAGCCCCAATATTTTCCGATAGTCCACCATGAACCCGCCCTTAACAATGAAACGACAACGCCGAATGCGTTGTCCCTTCACAGCAGAGCAGTACATCAACCGCCAGCGCTACCGTGTACCCGGAAACGTGCTACCAACTCGACGGACTACCGCTACCACCAAGCGCTAGGTGCCACTTTACTAAACTCAAACCATCTCAGGAACGGGAGTATGTCGTGGTAGGTTGTCCGCACGCTCTGCACCGATAACCGGCTGCGAATCGAATGCTTGCGGTTCATCTGGTTAATTGGCGTTTCCTCATTCAGAAGCAACCAGAGGAAATGCTTACAAAAGTCCCTCGCCCTAGATGGCACGTTCGCAAAATGAAAGTTGATCAATGGGGCCGTTGACTTCTGCCGGCTGACATCAAGCGTCCACACGCCGTCGCTAAAGACCGAGTCTGACAGCTCCGGATGGACTTTCGTGTGCCCCTGGATTGGCAACCCTTGGGCGACCTCAGCGTGCCTTTGCGTAGTCATGCGTCTAGCTCCCTTCCGATGAGTCGAGAAATCAAATCCTCAGTTTCCGTTGTCTTCTGCAACCGTGCTCCAGCGATCTCTTGTCAATGGCCAATAGTTTGTGCCCATGGGCGGCCAGCAGAAATGCCCGCTGGTGGCCATGAAAACTGCCCACTCATGGCCACCAGATCTGCCCACCTGATGTTCGGTGGCGTTGGCCATGTTGGGGTCGGGGTTTAGTTCATTGGCGTGACTCCTTTTCCGGCCAAGGCCTGGCTGAGTCGGATTGAATCTCCTGATGTCTGGCAGACGTGGGCGTGGTGCAGCAGCCGGTCCACGGTTGCCGTTGCCAGGGTTTTAGGCATGAGCTCGTCAAAGCCGGCAGGATGCAAGTTTGAGGACACCGCGATAGACCGTTTCTCATAAGCGGCGTCGACGAGACGGTAGAGTCCCTCCGCCGCGTCAACGCCGACCGGCAAGAGGCCTATGTCATCGACCACCACCAGATCTGCGCGCAGGATCCGGGCGACGACTTTGGTGACGCTGTCATCGGAACGGTGGGCGCGCATGAGAGCGCCGAGGTCCTCGAGGCGGAACCAAGCGACCCGCAGTCCGGCTTCGACGGCCTGCTGCCCGAGGGCTTCGAGGAAGAATGTCTTGCCCGTGCCGGAGGGGCCGCAGATCACGACGTTCTCCTTCCTTCCGATCCATTCCAGCGTCCGCAGCGCCTGCTGCGTCGGCGTGGGGATCGAGGATGCGGCGGGGTCCCAGGTGTCGAAGGTTTTCCCGGTCGGGAAGCCCGCGGCCTTGCGCCTGGCGGCAAGCATGGAGCGGGATCGACCGGCGACTTCCTCGACGAACAGGGCCTTGACGACCTCGGCCGGTTCCCAGCGCTGGGCGCGGGCAGTCGCGATCAGCTCCGGCGCCAAAGCCCGCGCGTGGGGCATCTTCAGCTGCCGCATCAGCGCCTCCAGCTCCGCCGGCAAGGCCGGTGCGGTGACCGGGACCGGACTCATGCGCTTTCCTCCAGAACGGCGGCGGCCTCGGCGGTTGCGGGTGGCTGGCCGATGGCTGCCCACCCTGCGGTGCCTTGGGTGAGTGACTGGGTTTCCCTGGCGGCATGGGTGGTGGTGCGTGAACCCGCTGCGTTCAGGATCGAGGTGAGGTCCTTGTTCGCGAAGCGGCCATGGATGGCCGCGGTTCCCAACGCGTGATCGACTTCGGACTGCCCGGCGATCTTGGCCAGGGCGACGGCTTCGGCCATCTTCACGTTCATCCGTGCCGTCCCGGCGGCTGCGGCCTCGAGCAGCCAGGTCCGGGCGCCGTCCCCGATCGCGAGGAACTCCGCCTCCGCGGCCGTCCGGGCCTTCGCTGTGTAGTCGCCAGGGATCCTGGGCCGGTGGTCCGGGAAGTGGGCGTCGTTGATCGCCGGGCTGCCGGGCCGGGCGCGCCGGTGCCGGGCGACTTCCACCGGGCCCTGGCTGCCGTGGTGGACGACGATGACCTGTTCATCGGGTCCGGCGCCGTGGGATCGGACGAACACCCCCGCGCCGAGCAGATACGCCGGGACGGAGTACTGACCGTTCTCGAAGGTGACCATCGGCGTGTTCTCCGGGACGGACCGGGAGAGGCCGAACGCGACCGTGTGCGCGGTGTCCGGGATGCGGTGCAACCGTGGCGCTTCCTCGGTCAGCATCGCGGCGGGTTTTCGGCGGGTAGCGCGGTGCTCACGGTGGTTGACCTCATCCATGAAGCCCTGGCACGCCGCCTCGATCTCGGCGAAGGAAGCGTATTCGGGGCGCAGGTTGGTGTCCTTGGGCACGATGTCGGCCTTGGCGAGTTTCACCGAGGACTCCACGCCGCCCTTGGACGCGGGATCAGCCGGCTGGCAGGTCAGGACCGTCACGCCGTAATGGCGGGCGAACTCGACCGTCTGCTGGTTACGGACAGGGACCCCGGCGACGTGGGAAACGGTGACCGTTTTCTCGTTGTCGGTGAGGACGTAGGTTGGGGCGCCGCCCACGACACGGAACGTGCGGTCCAGCGCCGCGAACACACTCGGCGCCGTCCGGTCCCGCAGGACGATCACGACCCGGAACCGGGACCACGCCAGCCATGCCACGAACAACACGGTCTTCTTGCCCTCGATCACTGGGCCGTCGCCGAAATCGTACTGGATCCACTGACCAGGTTCGGTCACCCAGGGGCGGTGCACCCGGACGTGGCCGAGCCGCCAGGCGGCGCGGACCTGCGCGACTGCCCGGCGGGTCGAGCGTTCCGAACCCTCGTAACCGAGGGCACGGAGTTTCTCGTGGGCTTTATCGGCTCGGATCTTGCCCTTGGAAGCCTCGATCCATTCCTCGATCTTGGGCAGGAACGCATCAGTGACCCGGCCCCGGTAGGCCGGCTCGGCGATCGGCTGACCGGCGTCCCGGGCAGCGACGTGCCGGGCGACCGTGTGGTGCGAGCAGCCGGTGAGTTCCGCGGCGGCGCGCAACGAACCCGTCAGATCATACGCAGCAAGTATTTCCATGATTTCTCCGTCAAACTTCATTAGGGCCTCTTCCCGGGCGACTTTGGTGCGACTAGACACCGTTATCAAACCCCGGGACGGAATTTTTCAAGTCAAGCGGTACCAAGGTGAGTTAGGCTGCTGGCTTTTCGGTGGTTTCGGTTGGTTGGTTGATCCATGCTGGCCCGGGCAGGGCTAGGATTTTGGGGTCGGTGGCGGTGTTGAATCGGTGTGGGTGTTTGGCCCGGGCCGCGGCCAGTGTCTGCGAACGCTTCCCGGCGACCGAGTCGGCGAAGCCGTAGTGCACGTTCGCCGGGGTGTGGAGCCCGATCCCGGAGTGCTGGTGGTGGTGGTTGTACCAATCCACGAAGCCGCTGATGAACGCCCGGGCATCGCCTAGTGAGCCGAAGCGCTCGGGGAACGTCGGCCCGTATTTCATGGTCTTGAAAATCGACTCCGAGTAAGGGTTGTCGTTGCTCACCCGGGGCCTGGAGTGGGATCGGGTGACCTCCAGGTCCGAGAGCAGCGCGGCCACCGTTTTGGAGGTCATGGACGTGCCGCGGTCCGCATGCACGACCTCCGGGACGCCGTGGATACCGAAGATCTCCTTCATCATCTCCACCGCGAGGATCCCGGATTCGGTGGCGTGCACATGCGCCCCGACGATGAACCTCGAATGGATGTCCACCATCAGGTAGCAGTCGAAGTACTTGCCCTTCACCGGTCCGGCTAGCTTCGTGATGTCCCAGCTGAGCACCTGGCCAGGGGCGGTGGCGACCAGTTCCGGGATGGCCCGGGCCGGGTGCTTGGCCAGCCGGCGGCGTTCGGCGACCTGCCGGTTCTCCCGGAGCACCCGGTAGAACGTGGAGACCGACCCGAGGTAGATGTCCTCCTCGAGCAGCTTCGCGTAGACCTGCAGGGGTGCCAGGTCCACAAACCGTGGGGAATTCAACGCCGCCAAAATCTCGGCGCGCTCCGCATCGCTGAGCCTGTTCGGCGGCACCACCGGGGCCTGGTCCACCGGTGCGGCGGGCTTGCGGTAGATCGTCGTGCGCGAGAGCCCGACCAGAGCCGCGGCCCGCCGCGTCGGCATATCCGTCTGCACCAACAGTCGGTAGGCCCCGGTCATTTCTTCTTGGGTTTCGGTTCGTCCGGCGATTCCGCGATGGCGTTCTCGAAGAACGCCGAGAGTTTTCCCATCACGTCCAAGGCTGCCTCGGTCTGCTTCAACCGGCTCTCGCTCACCCCCAACTGGCGGCGCAATCTGGCGATCTCCACCTGCTCCGCAGAGAGCTTCCCCACGGTTTCGCCAGCTTTCTTGCCGGCCAGCACGCCAGCATCGCGCAGCCTGCGCCACTCGGCGATCTGGGAGGAATACAAACCTTGTTCACGCAGGAACGCAGCACCTCCCTGACGGGTGCAGGCGTCCTCGTACCGGGTCAAAAACTCGAGCTTCTGCGCGGGGCTGAACGACCGTCGCGGGGTCGGTCCACCGGCACGCGGTCCGGAACTACTCATGGATCCATCGTGGCCCACATCGGCCAGAACTAGATTAGACACGTTGATCGGTTTCCTGATTCTCGCCCTACGCGATCGAGCTGATTTGCTATGTCACCCTGGTACCGCTCCAGCCTGACACGTAGGGGGAAGAGGCTCCCGCCGCTTAAGCAGCAGGGCTACGTCAAAGAAGTGGGCAGATCTCACGGCCACCAACGGGCAGTTTCCATGGCCGTCAGTGGGCAGTTCCGTGGCCGCCTATGGGCAGTTTTTCATGGCCGCTAACAATCTCTGCCTTGGTGGCAAGCCGAGACAAGAGGTTCCGCAGCCTTGCCTGGTGCATTGCAAACTCCCGGTTCCACCGCTCTTCGCTGACCGTGGACGAGATGGACTGCAAGGCGTCAAATAGCACCACAAGCTGGGGCAAGTGCCGTGGAGTGGCAACAGCGTTGTCGCAGCCGAAGCACATCATGAAGGAAGCCGCACAGGCACCGTTCTGGTCTGTATCGAAGGGGCTGTGGAAGAAGTCAGTGCAGGCGGCCGTAGCCGTATCCAATGTCCCGTTGAGCAGCGACTGGGCTGCCTCCTGGCCGATACCCAGCCGTGCGGATAGCGCTTCCACATGGGCTCCGTCCGCCGGCAGCTCTTGTGCGGTGACGGTGCGGATTTCGACAAACCTCTGTGCGTGCTGGAGAGCTTCTTGCTGCCCTTGCAAGAGCACCGGTACGGCTTGCTTGACAGTAGCTGGCTCGGACCGCCGGTAGATTTCCTCGCTTACCGTTTCGGAGTTCTGCCGGCTCCTCTGGCTGTGTACCTGCTCGGTCAGCCGGAGACGGCGAAGATTCAGGTGAAGTGGAGTACCGTCGTCACCGAGCACTGGAGCCAGCTTGTCCAAGGACTTCACAAAGTAACCGCTCGTTGACCAGTCCGTAATGAAAATCCCGGAAGGATGCCTGGTCGTTTGTGTGCCCAAAGCAATAAGCAACTGGTTTGTGGGGAATCCTAATTGCTCAAGCGTGTAGCGAGCTGGCTGAGTCATCCGAATAGCCCACTCCATGAGGCGGGATTCGTTTCCCGCGAAGTTGCTGGTGAAATACCTTTTGGCTGGACCACGCCGGGGTTTGTCCAAATGGGCCGTATACACCGATCCGGTGGACTTGATGGGGATCCCAGACACCAACTCGGGAACTTCCATGCCGAACACTACCGACGAGTTGTAACCCCGCTCGCAAATGAACAGCACTACCAGGGCCAGGGTTTCCGCAGGACTTGGAAACAGCAAATTCCTCGACCGTTGATGAGGTTCAAGACCGAAGTGCTCTTTCAAACCTGAATGGTGCGGAAACTTCTCCATGACCTTCGGTATCTCACCGGTGGTCAGCAGATGGTCAAGAATCTGGCCTTTGCTCCAGTCTTTCCATCTCGCCCTATACGGTTTATCCTCTGGATCTTCGAGGGTGTCAGATGGTGTGTGTAAGTAGCCTAGTCACCCTTGGAATGGAGCATGATTGTGACTGTGACTGACCACAAGAATCCGGTGATGAAAGTAGACGCGTCCAAAACCGCCGAGCGGATGGCTGCGGTGGGGGACATGGAGGCGCTGAAGTCTTCGGGGGCCTTTGACGAGTTGATGGGCCAGATCGACCGTGGGGAGATCGAGCTCGACGGCAAGGACGGGTTCATCCGGCAGATCATCAAGGCCGGCTTGGAGCGTGGCCTGAAGGCCGAACTGTCCGGGCATCTGGGGTATGAGAAGAACGAGTACGCCGGACGCGCGGTGTCCAACTCGCGCAACGGCACCTACCCCAAGACGGTGTCCACCAGTGCCGGGGACGTCGAACTGGGCATGCCCAGGGACCGGGCCGGCACGTTCGTGCCCCGCCTGGTTCCCAAGGGATCGCGGCGCACCAGCGAGCTGGCCGACATGATCGTGAGCCTCTATGCCGGGGGCATGACGGTGCGCGACATCGAACACCACCTGGCCTCCACGATCGGCACCGAGCTCTCGCGCGAGACGATCTCCAAGATCACCGACGAGGTCCTGGACGAGGTGATCACCTGGCAGAGCCGGCCGCTGGATGCGATCTACCCGATCATGTACCTGGACGCGATCGTGGTGAAGATCCGCGACGGGCACCACGTGAAGAACAAGGCCGCCCACATCGCCGTGGGCGTGGACATGGAGGGCATCAAACACGTGCTGGGCATCTGGATCGCCGAGACGGAAGGCGCCAAGTTCTGGGCCGGGGTCTGCGCGGAGCTGGCCAACAGGGGCGTGAAGGACGTGCTGATCGTGTGCTGCGACGGCCTGACCGGGTTCCCCGAGGCGATCGGCGCGACATGGCCCCACGCCACCGTGCAGACCTGCGTCGTGCACCTGATCCGAGCCTCCACCCGCTTCGTGTCCTACGGAGACCGCAAGCAGGTCGCCGCGTCCCTGCGCACCATCTACACGGCCCCGACCCAGGAAGCCGCCCGGGAGGCCCTGGATGAGTTCGCGGCCGGGAAATGGGGGGTCAAGTACCCCGCGGCGGTGAAGACATGGGAGCACGCCTGGGAGCGCTTCACGCCGTTCCTCGGCTTCCCGCCGGCGCTGCGGAAGGTCATCTACACGACCAACGCGATCGAGTCGCTGAACTACCAGCTGCGCAAGGTCACCAAGACCCGCGGGCACTTCCCCAACGACCAGGCCGCCACCAAACTGCTCTGGCTGGCGATCTGCAACATCGAGGACAAACGCGCCCGCGAAAGGGCCAAGGCCCGCACCACCACCCGGGAATCGACCAGCGGAGGCCTCGTCGAAGGAGCCGGAACCATGGGCTGGAACCAGGCCCTCCAGCACCTGATGCTCACCTACCCCGAACGCCTCGAACAACACCTCGCATAACACCAAAACGGACCAGAAGACGCTAAGTCGTCCACCTCTGAAACGACTAAAACCACTAACTGACTAGTTCACTTACACAAACAGCTTGACAGGCCCGGATCTTCTACTCCGTTCCAGTAGTCGATCAGGGTCTTCACGTTGGACGTAATGCGCTTCTCAGCCTCCATCACGTAGCCCGTATACACACGCTTGATCCGGGCAAACTCTTCACGGGAATAGGCGTTGTAATCACGGGACTTTGGCTTCGGTGCCCTGGTTCGTAGCACCAGTTGGGTAGCCTCGGGAACACCTTCAACGTCAGCAAGCAAGGATCTGCTCAGATTGATCTGTCCTGGCCATTTCACCCGGCTCTCAAGGTCGGCACGCCAGGAATTCCAGACCTCCGGTGTAATGCCCTCAATGCTCTCTACATCTGGGTGATTTGCTTCTACGAACTTCAGGAATGTACCAATCACGCTCTGCCCTGCCGCGCAGCTTCCAGCACGCCTCCAGCGCCCACCCGAGCTGGTGGCTTTGATAAACGCAAGGATCAGAGACTGCCGAAGCGTCCCGACTAATGGGTACCGGCTGAAGTCGAAAGAACCCAGCGACTCACCGTTCTCACCAACAACAGTAACCACAGTTTCTTTGCTGTCCGTCCTCTTCGGGCGACGATACGCCTCGGACGGAAACTCAGCTCTGAGTCGTGGCATGCTAACGAACTCCCTTGTTGACTAGAGGTGAGGACAGGATTTCTCTGGACAGTACAGCCGAGAAGTCGTGTTCGTCGTTTTCGCCGGCGTTGAGGAACAAGTCAACCTGCAATCCCTGGACCGGTTCCAAGTACACTTGCCTGGTTATTTCGACGTTCACATGACCGAGCATGGTCTGTACCAGAACCCATGGGTCTCCAAAGAGCATCCGGTACTCGCGCCGTTCCTCCGGCGTGATGCCAAGCCGGGTATCGGTGGCGTGGATGAGCGACACCAGCATTCTCAAAGCGAATGAGTGACGCAGCATGTGCGGAGTGCAGGTTATCGGAACCGACTGGGACCGACAGCGTTGTGAAGCTGTACTGAACACCATCTCCCAGGTCATGTATTTCATCGGCAGACCCGATTCAGCCAGCCAGACCATTGCTGGCTCAAGCCCGGCATCGCCTTGGATGAACAGGCGTTCGCGTTCTTCGACGTAGAGGTCGTCCAGCGAGCAAGTGGTCACGCGGCGGTTGTCATCGATGAGCTTGGCTCGGCGGTTTGCGTCCACGGACTGAAACACCAGTTTGCCAGAAAGATTGTCGTACCGCCCCTCTTTCTGGGCCCGTGAAACAGCTTCTGCGCGAGTGGTCAACTTGTAGGCCCCGAGGCCTTGCAAGGCTGCCCTCGACACCCAGAAGTTACGTCCTCGGCCTTTCGCCACTGCGGTCGCCAGCCGTGCCTGGTGGAAGTTCGTGCGTTCTTGGAGTGCTGGGACCTCGCACCACAGTAGCGTTGCGCCTTCACGGAGCCGGAGCCCGGAATCCCAGAGAAGGTCAGCGAAACAGATGTTGCGGTCTTCGTTCCTCCCGCGCCAGTTGCGTCTCTGCCGGCCTTCCAAGTTGTAGCCGGACAAACCAACATGCTTCCACTGGCGGTAGGCCTCGGGGGTGAGCCACTTGACCCGGTTGTTCCGGGCGTTCTTGGGCATCAGCGGTACTGATACACCGGCCCGATTCGAGGAGCTGTCATCAGTGAACGTTTCGATGGGAGAGATGTGGATGGTGCCGCGTCTAGCGTGCCACTCGTAGAATCGGCGGCAGGCTGCAAGCTCTCGGCTGAATTTTGCTCCAGAGATTCTGGAGGGATTGCGTTCGTCGCGGCGACGCCAGTATTCGTAGTCTTCGAATAGTTCGACTGTGCATTCTCGCCAGTCAATGTTCTGGCTGTACAGGAAGTTGAAGTGGGTGCGCAGGTCCTTGGCGTAGGAAACTTGTGTCGCGCGGGATAGGCGGCGGAACGACCGGTCGTGCAGATAGGCACTAACGTCTAGGTCCGGGTAGCCATCGGGCTTGAGGAGGAAGAGCTCGTCGTTGCGAAGCCCAGCTTCCTCTTCTCGCTGGGCGAGATTCAGGAAATCTTCAGGCAGCCAGCTGGAAGGAGTTTCTGTTCGGAGTGGCCTGGCGCTGCGTAGTCTCCATCCAGCAATCTCGTCGTTGCTCGTCATGGCAGCACCCTACGACCCAACACGGACATTTTGGAGGGAACGGCGGATTCGACAGGCAGTAGTTGAAGGTCTTCCCCAGGTGGCCGTCCTCCAGGAGCGTGTCTCCGAGGACGATGGAGCCGATGTCCTGGCCCTTGATCACCATGTCCGCCTTGCAGATGGCGTAGGACTCCGGGTTGATCTCCTGGCCGGCGAGCATGAGCGTGGAGTCCGGGTTGCCGTCCCGGATGCGTTCCTCGGCGACCGAGAGCATTCCGCCGGTGCCGGCGGTGGGATCGTAGACGGAGCGGACGATGTTGGGCTGGTGGAGGTCCTCGTCATCCGGGGTGAAGAGCAGGTCCACCATGAGGTGGATGACCTCGCGCGGGGTGAAGTGCTCGCCGGCGGTCTCGTTGGAGGTCTCGGCGAACTTGCGGATCAGCTCCTCGAAGATCAGGCCCATCTCCGCGTTGGAGACGTTGTCCGGATGCAGATCGACGCCGGCGAACTGCTGGACGATGAGGAAGTGCAGGTTGTGCTCGTGGAGCTCCTCGATGCGCTCCTCGAGCTTGTACTTCTCGAAGATGTCCCGGACGTTGTCCGAGAAGCCGCGGACGTAGTCCAGGAGGTTGTCGCGGATGTTGTCGGCGTCGCCGGTGAGCTTGGCGAAGTCGTAACGGGAGGTGTTGTAGAAGGCGTGGCCGGACTTGCGCGGCAGCAGCACGGTCAGCGGGATGCTGCCGTCCTTCTTGGCGTTGTACTCCGTGAGCACCGCGTCCTTCGTTTCCGCCAGCACGGCGTCGATGCGGCGCAGGACCGTAAACGGCAGGACCAACGAGCCGTATTGGTAGGGGCGGTAGGAGCCGCGCAGGAGGTCCGCGATGTTCCAGATGAAGTTGGCGTAGTTGTTGGTTCCTGCAGATGACAAGGCATTTCCCCCGGTGCGGCGATCTGTGGTGTGGCTCTCGCGCCAGTCTAGTGGGGACCGCAGATCTCCGGCGGAGTCACGAATCACGCGGAAACCATTGAATATGTGTAGAAATCTATGTAGATTTGATTCATGAGTACCATGACGATCACTGAGGCATCACGCACCGGCGTCTCGGGGCTGGTCAGCTCTGCGGAATCCGGGAACGACATCGCGCTCTCTCGCCACGGGCGAATCGTGGCCGAGATTGTCTCTGCGCGGGAAGTCGAGAGCCTCCGGCAGGATCGGGAAACACTCAGGGAAGCTGCTTTGGTCATGGCCCGCTTCGCGACCGATTCGGGTGTCAGGACGGAACTGGACGGTGCGATGGCGGCATTCGGCATCGACCGGGCCGCACTCGAGGCGGAGATCGAGGCGGGGCGCTACAGCCTCTAGCCTCTGACTGTGACCTTGCCTGAGCCCACGTGCCGCGTGCGACTTACCGAAGACGCAATGGCGGATCTATATCGACTGCAAAAAAAAGATCCGCAGATCCTGCGGGCGGTCTTCGCCAAAATGCTCCTCCTCGAGCGATCCCCCGGCGCAGGTGAGCCGCTCCTTGGAGCACTCGTCGGATTTCGGAAGATCGTCGTAGGCGACAGGGACTGGCGGATTGTCTGGCGGGTGACGTCCGACGATACTCACGAGCCTGTTCTAGAGATTGCTGAAGTCTGGGCAGCCGGCGCCAGGGCCGACAGTGAGATTTATGACGAGCTGAAAGGCCGCCTAGCAAAGCTCAAAGCGTCCGACCAGCCTCAAGCGAAGCCTCTCTTTGACGTCATCATGCAAATGGGACGCTTGTATGAGGGCATCAAAGCTCATCCCGAACCAGCGCCACCCGTTGCTCTGCCGGAATGGCTAGCCCGTGGGCTAACGGAGGATCTTCACCTAACACACGAGGAGATCGGCCACCTGACGGAGGAGCAGGCCCAGAAGCTCATGATGGAGCATTGGCAGAATCCCAAGTAGGGTCCCGGGTCTACAGTTGAGCCATGAATCTCGAAGAGACGCCGCTTCCCGGAATCGGCGTGCGGCGTGAAGTGACCCTCTCGACGGGCCGCCGCGTGGGGGTCGTCATGCGCCGGGACGGCGAGTTGGAACTCATCGTTTCCCAGCGCGAGGACCCCGACGCGTGCCAGGCCTCGGTCAGGCTGACCAACGAGGAGGCCGCTGCCCTCGGCGGCATGCTCGGCTCCCCGCAACTGGTGGCGCACCTGTCCAGCCAGCACAGCGGCCTGCCCGGCGTGAACACCCAGCAGTTCGTGCTCAGCGACGAAAGCCCCTACGTGGAGGGTTCGCTGGGCGACACCCGGTTGCGGACCCGCACCGGCGCCTCGATCGTGGCCGTCTCCAGGGCAGGCCAGGTCGTCCCCTCGCCGCCTCCGGAGTTCCGGCTCTCCGCCGGCGACGTGCTGGTGGTCGTCGGCACGGCCGACGGACTGGACCGCGCCGCCGAGCTACTGGCCAACGGCTAGGAGCCGACCGTGGAGGACACCCACCTTGTCTTGATAGAACTGGGCGCAGTGTTCCTCGGACTCGGGCTGCTCGGCCGGCTGGCCGCGCGCATCGGCATGTCCCCCGTCCCCCTCTACCTCCTCGGCGGACTCATGGTGAGCCACGGCGGCCTGATCCCGCTCTCCGGCATCCAGGAGTTCGGCCACATCGCCAGCGAACTCGGCGTCGTGCTGCTCCTGCTGATGCTCGGGCTGGAATACACCGCCAAGGAGCTCGTGACGGGTCTGAAAAGGTCCTGGCTTGCGGGCTTCATGGACCTGGCACTTAATTTCACGCCCGGGGCGGGACTGGCCCTGCTGCTCGGCTGGGGCTTCACCGGGGCCATGGTCCTGGGCGGTGTCACGTACATCTCCTCCTCCGGGATCGCCGCCAAGGTGCTGACCGACCTGGGGCGCCTGGGCAACCGCGAGACGCCCGTGGTCCTGTCCATCCTGGTCCTCGAGGATCTCGCCATGGCCGTCTACCTCCCCTTCCTCACGGCCACGCTGGCGGGCTTGAGTTTCTGGGGAGGCCTCCGCACCGTGGGCATCGCGCTGCTCGCCGTGACGGTGGTGCTGCTCATGGCGCTGCGCTTCGGCGGGGTGATCTCCCGGCTGGTCCACTCCCACGACCGCGAGAACTTCCTGCTCAAGCTCATCGGCGCGGCGCTGCTCGTGGCCGGCATCGCGGCCGCGCTCCAGGTCTCGGCCGCCGTCGGGGCGTTCCTGCTGGGCATCGCGATCTCCGGGTCCACCGCGCATTCGGCCGCCAAGGTCCTCGAACCACTGCGCGACCTCTTCGCGGCCATGTTCTTCGTGGTGTTCGGGATCAACACGGACCTCTCGACCATCCCGCCCGTGCTGCTGCTCGCGCTGGCGCTGGCGGCGTTAACCGCCGCCACGAAGGTGGTGACGGGTGCCTGGGCCGCGAAGCGAGCCGGCATCGCCCTTCCCGGCCGGATCCGGGCCGGCACCGCGCTGATCGCCCGCGGCGAGTTCTCGATCATCATCGCCGGGCTGGCCGTCGCCTCGGGCGCCGTCGGCACGGAGTTGGCCGCGCTCGCGACCACGTACGTGATGCTGCTGGCCGTCTTCGGGCCCATCGCCGCGCGCTACGCCGAGCCGCTGGTCCGGACGCTCACCGGCAGGCGCCGCGGCAAGGAGCCGACCCCGGAGGCCTCGCCCGCCGGATAGTCCCCCGGTGGCCGACGGCCCCGGTCGCGGGGTCCCGGTGGCACAAACCCGTCCCCGACGTGGGATATGATGGAATGCGCCCGCGGTACGAACGGACTTGCGGGCGTTTGCGGGCGTAGCTCAATGGTAGAGCGCCAGCTTCCCAAGCTGGACACGCGGGTTCGATTCCCGTCGCCCGCTCTCTTTGTGCCCAAACCGCCCCGCGGCCACCTGCCCCCGGCGTAGACTGGAGTCGCCATGAGACGAACCATGTTCAAGTCCAAGATCCACCGAGCCACGGTCACGCACGCCGATCTGCACTACGTCGGTTCCGTCACGGTCGACCTCGATCTGCTCGAGGCCGCGGACATCCTCCCCGGCGAACTCGTCAGCATCGTCGACGTCACCAACGGCGCCCGCCTGGAGACCTACACGATCGCCGGCGAGCGCGGCAGCGGCGTGATCGGCATCAACGGCGCGGCGGCGCACCTGGTGAAGCCCGGAGACACCGTCATCCTCATCAGCTACGCGGAAATGGACACGGCGGAGGCCCGCGAATACCTGCCGAGCATCGTCCACGTCGACGCCGAGAACCGCATGATCGAGCTCGGCCACGATCCGGCCGAGGCCGTCGGCGACGACCTCTCCAGCCCGCCCTTGTCGCTGGTCGACAACGGCCGCTTCGCCTAGCCCTTGATCGGGGTCCTTTCCGGTTTCGCCGTCGTCTGGACCGTGATCGCCGTCGGATACGGCGTGGGACGGTCCGGGATCCTCGGGCCGCACGGGCGCTTCGTCCTGAACCGGCTGACCTTCTTCGTCGCCAGCCCCGCGCTCCTCTTCACCACCGTCGCCGGCTCCGATCCCGCCGCCGTCCTCGGACCCATGCTCGGGGTCGCCCTCTGCAGCGCCGTCGTCGTCGCCGCGCTCTACCTCCTCGCCACGGGCTGGTGGCTCAGGCGCGTCCGCTCCGAGGCGCTGATCGGCGCGATGAGCGCCTCGACCGTGAACTCGGCCAACCTCGGCATGCCGATCGCCGCGTACGTGCTCGGCGACATCTCCTACGCGGCGCCCGTGATCCTGTTCCAACTCGCGCTCTTCAGCCCCGTGCTCCTGGCACTGCTCGACGCCTCGACCACCCGGCACCGCACCACGGTGGCCTCGATGGCCGTCCAGACGGCGCGCAACCCGATGATCATCGGCTCGCTCCTCGGGCTGGCGTTCGCGGTCTTCGGCTGGACGCTCCCGCAGCAGCTGGCGGAACCCGTGGAGCTCATCGCCGGGGCGTCCATTCCCGCCATGCTGATCGCGTTCGGCATCTCCCTCGTGGGGTCCCGGCCCTTGGAGCGCGTGTCAGCCCGCCGCGCCGACGTCCTGGTGGCCTCCGGCCTGAAGCTCTTCGTCCAGCCGGCGCTGGCGTGGGCCATCGGCACATGGGTCTTCGGCTTGCAGGACGCGGAACTGTTCGCCGTCGTCGTGATGGCCGCCCTGCCGACCGCCCAAAACGTGTTCGTGACCGCGTCCCGCTACGAACGCGGCGTGGTGGTCGCCAAGGACACGGTCCTGGTCACCACCATCGTCGCCGTGCCCGCCATGATGCTGGTTCCCCTGCTGCTCGCCTGACGGAATAACGCGCCTCGGGACGGCGTTGATCCTGCTGGCTTGAACACTGTTTCCGGGCTCGCCCCGGTCCCGCACCGAACCGAAGGAACCCCCCATGAAGCGACTCTCGCTCCCCCTCGCCGCCGCCGCACTCGCCGTCGTCCTCGCCGCCGCGGGATGCGGCTCCACGGCGCCGGACACCGGTTCCGCCGGATCGGATGCCCCGTCCGGTTCCGCCACGGGCCTGACGCTGCAGCAGATCCAGGACGAGGGCGTGCTGACCGTCGGCACCGAGGGCACCTACAAGCCGTTTTCCTTCCACGAGGGCGGCACCGGCGCGCTGACCGGGTACGACGTCGAGGTCGTCACCGCCGTGGCGGACAAGCTCGGCGTAGAGGTCGATTTCCAGGAAACGCAGTGGGACGCGATCTTCGCCGGGCTGGAGTCCGGCCGCTTCGACACGATCGCGAACCAGGTGTCCATCACCGACGAGCGCAAGGAGGCGTACGACTTCTCTACGCCGTACACGGTGAGCACCGGCGTCGTCGTGACGGCGGCGGACAACAGCGAGATCGCCTCCTTCGAGGACCTCGACGGCAAGACCACCGCGCAGTCGCTCACCAGCAACTGGAAGGATCTGGCGGAGGAGAGCGGCGCCAAGGTCGAGGCCGTCGAGGGCTGGGCGCAGTCGGTGACGCTGCTGGAGCAGGGCCGCGTGGACGCCACGATCAACGACAAGCTCACGTACCTCGATTACCAGAACACCAGCAACAACGCGAACATCAAGATCGCCGCCGAGACGGAGGACCAGTCGCTGTCAGCGCTGGCCTTCCCGAAGGGTAGCGAGGACCTGGTCGCCGCCGTCGACTCGGCGCTGGAGGAGCTCGCCGCGGACGGCGCGCTGGCGGAGATCTCCGAAAAGTACTTCGGCGCCGACGTGACCAAGTAGCGGATGGCCGCCTCCCGCCGCCCCGGTAGCCTGTGCCCATGAGTATCGACTGGCAGCTGTTCCTGGACTCGCTGTGGCCGATCGTGCTGGGTGGACTCACCGGGACCATTCCGCTCTCGCTGGTGAGCTTCGTGATCGGCCTGTCCATCGCGCTGGTCGTCGCGCTGATGCGGATCGGCCGGAACCCGGTGCTCTCGTGGATCGGGCGGGCCTACGTCTCCGTCATCCGCGGCACGCCGCTGCTGGTGCAGCTGTTCGTGATCTTCTACGGGTTGCCCTCCATCGGCGTGACGCTGGATCCCTGGCCCAGCGCGGTCATCGCGTTCTCGCTGAACGTGGGCGGCTACGCGGCGGAGATCATCCGCGCCGCGATCCTCTCAGTGCCGCGCGGCCAGTGGGAGGCCGGGTACACGATCGGCATGTCGCGGACGCTTTCGCTGCGGCGGCTGATCCTGCCTCAGGCCGCGCGCGTATCCGTTCCCCCGCTGTCCAACACGTTCATCTCGCTGGTCAAGGACACGTCCCTGGCGTCGTTGATCCTGGTCACGGAGCTGTTCCGCCGGGCCCAGGAGGTGGCGGCGTTCAGCCAGGAGTTCATGCTGCTCTACGTCGAGGCCGCGCTGGTCTACTGGGTGTTCTGCCTGGTGCTCTCCGCGGGCCAGGCCAAGATCGAGGAAAGGCTGGACCGCTATGTCGCCCACTGAGCCGCTGCTCTCCGCGAGCGGAATCCGCAAGTCGTTCGGGGACAACGAGGTGCTGAGGTCCATAGACCTCTCGGTCGCCCAGGGCCAGGTGCTCGCGCTCATCGGTCCTTCCGGCTCCGGCAAGACCACGGTCCTGCGCTGCCTCAACGGCCTCGAAACGCCCGACGCCGGAACGGTTGCCTTCGCGGGCGGACCCTCCGTGGCGTTCGGTCCCAAGACCACCCGGGCCCAGGCGCAGGCGTTGCGGACCCGGAGCGCCATGGTCTTCCAGGGCTACAACCTGTTCCCCCACATGACCGTGATCCAGAACGTGATCGAGGGGCCGGTGCAGGTCCAGCGCCGGCCCAAGGCGGAGGCCGTGGCCGACGCCGAGGCGCTCCTGGAGCGCGTCGGGCTCGCCGAGAAGCGCGACCAGTACCCGCACCAGCTTTCGGGCGGACAGCAGCAGCGCGTGGGAATCGTGCGCGCGCTGGCGCTGAAGCCGTCGCTGCTGCTTTTCGACGAGCCGACGTCGGCCCTGGACCCCGAGCTCGTCGGCGACGTGCTGACGGTGATCAAGGAACTCGCCGAGGAGGGCTGGACCATGGTGATGGTCACCCACGAGCTCGCGTTCGCGCGCGAGGTCGCGGACGAGGTGGTATTCATGGACGGCGGCGTCGTGGTCGAGCGCGGGCACCCGGACCGGGTCCTGCGCGACCCCGCCCAGGAACGGACCCGGCAGTTCGTGCACCGCCTGCTCAACCCCTTCTGAGGCTAGCCCGCTCCACCGCGCGCCTTCCACACGGGCCGCTAACTGCCCGGATCGAAATGGTATCCGGATTCGACTCTCGTCGATTGGCTAATTTCGTACTACACTGTGAAGTACGAAATACGCAGAGGAGTGGTTTGTGCGGGTTCGGGTGCATCCTAGGATCTCTGCCAAACGTCCTGAGATCGCCGACGAAGACGTGGGAGCCGCGTTCGAGGGAGCACTGCGTTCCCGTGGACGAGATACGAATCCGATCCAGTGGGTCGGCGTGGGCGTGGACCGCCGGGGCCGTCTGTTGGAGTTCATCGCGGTGGAAGACGAGCCGGACGGGTGGCTGGTCTTCCACGCGATGATCGCGACACAGAAGGTCCTCAACGAAGTTGGTTTGAGAAGGTGAACTAGATGAGCAAGCACACAGCGGTCGGCGGTAAGAACTTCACGGATGAGGACATCGAGGCTTGGGCTGCTGAAGCGGAGTCCGAGCAGGGTTACACCGGCGGTCATATCGGTCCGCCGACTCCCGGGCGGCCAGTCAGCGTGGGAGCCGAAGCTCGTCCCTTTACCTTGCGCTTGGATGCTCAACGGCGAGCCAAGCTCACTAAAGCGGCAGAGGAACAGCACATCACGGTTTCCCAACTCATGCGTGGGCTCATCGATTCCCTCTGAGTCCTGTGTGCGGCCAGTCAAACCCCGATGCCGGCCACCACGGGACCGAGAACGCGCACCTTCTCCAGCGCGTCGGCCAGGTCCCGCCGGAGGTCCTCGACGTCCTCCACCCCGACGGAGAGCCGGACCAGGTCCGTGGGCACGGCCAGTTCGGTCCCCCGGACGGACGCGTGCGTCATCTCCGAGGAATAGCAGACCAGCGATTCGACCCCGCCCAGGCTCACGGACAGCCCGAACAGCCGGGTGGATTCCGCGAAGGCGCGCGCCTGGCGCTCCCCGCCGGCGAACCGCACCGAGACGATCCCGCCGAACCCCGACATCTGCCGCGCGGCGAGTTCGTGGCCGGGATGCCCGGGCAGGCCCGGGTAGAGCACCTCGGCGATGCCCGGCCGCTCCCCCAGCCACTCGGCGAGGTCCTGCGCGTTGGAGCAGTGCCGTTCCATGCGCAGCCCCAGGGTCTTGAGTCCCCGGGCGGCCAGATAGCAGTCCTGCGGGCCGGCGACGGCGCCGGCGGCGAACTGCTGGTAGCCGATGCTCTCGGCGAGCGCCTTCCCGCGGTGGGACCTCTCGGCCACGACGACGGCGCCGCCCAGGACGTCGGAGTGCCCGCCGATGTACTTCGTGGTCGAATGCACCACGACGTCGGCGCCCAGGTCCAGCGGCCGCTGGAGGTAGGGGGACGCGAAGGTGTTGTCCACGACCAGGAGCGCCCCGGCGTCGTGGGCGATCCGCGCCCAGCCGGCGATGTCGGCGATGCCGAGCAGCGGGTTCGACGGCGTCTCCAGCCACAGGATGGCGGTGCTGCCCGGCCGGACGGCCCCCGCGACCGCCGCGAGATCCGTGGTGTCCACCGCCGTGTTGGCCACGCCCCAGGGCGCCAGGAGGTGGTTGATCAGACGGTTGGTTCCGCCGTAGCCGTCGCCGCCGAGCACGATGTGGTCGCCGGGCAGCAGCAGGGCGCGCAGGAGCGCGTCCTCGGCGGCCAGCCCGGAGGCGAACGCGAAGCCGGCCGCCCCGCGCTCGAGGGCCGCCAACTGGGTCTCGAAGCCGTTCCGGGTGGGGTTGGAGCCGCGGCTGTACTCGTGCCCGGCGCGCAGGACGTTGATGCCGTCCTGGATGAACGTGCTGGTCTGGTAGATCGGCGGGATCACGGCGCCGGTGAGCGGGTCAGGCTCCTGGCCGGCGTGGATGGCGGTGGTGTTGAAGCCGCGGGCGAGCGGATCGGGCGTCGTCGTCATCTCAGGCCACCCGTCCCGCGACCGCCGGCACGCCGACCGGGGCGGCGTCCGGGACGTGTCCGGGCGCGAGCGCCGACAGGGCGGCGTCGAGGTCGGCGATCAGGTCGGCCGGTTCCTCGAGCCCCACGGAGATCCGGACGGTGGTCTCGGCGATCCCGGCGGCGGCCCGCTGCTCCGGCGTCAGCCTGCAGTGCGTCATGGCCGCCGGGTGCGCGACGAGCGACCGCGTGTCTCCGAGGTTCGCCGCCAGGACGAACACGCGCAGGGAGTCGATGAAGGGTCCCACCGCCGCCGCGGGCGCCGCGAGGTCGAAGGAGAAAACGGATCCGGCGCCCCGGGGAAAGTCGCGCGCGGCGATGGCGGCGCCGGCGTTGCCGGGAACGGACGGGTGGTGCACCCGGGCGACAGCCGGGTGCGCGGACAGGAACCGCGCGATCCGCTCCGTGTTGGACGCGTGCCGGGCGACGCGCAGGCCCAGGGTCTCGATGCCGCGCAGGATCTCCGCGGCGCTGGCCGGGGACAGCGAGGGGCCGAGGTCGTGCAGGTACTTGCTGCGGGCGAGCGCCAGGTACGCGCCCCGGCCGTGGCGGTCGGCCAGGCTTTCGTTGCCGTAGCGCGCCTTGGGCGCCGCGAGTTGGGGCCACTTGTCCGGGTGCGCGGCGAAGTCGAAGTTTCCGGAGTCGACGACGGCCCCAGCCAGCGCCGCCCCGTGGCCGCCGAGGAACTTGGTGGCGGAGTGCACCACGATGTCCGCGCCGTGTTCGATGGGCCGGTACAGGGCCGGCGTGGCCAGCGTGTTGTCCACGACCACCGGCACACCCGCCCGGTGCGCGGCCGCGGCGATCGCCCGGAGGTCCGGGAGGGTGGCCAGCGGGTTGGTGATGGATTCGAGCAGGACCGCGCGGGTGTCCGCCGTGATCGCGTCCGCCCAGGCGCCGGGCACGGCGGGATCGACGAAGTCCACGGTGATGCCGAAGTCTGCGAACGTGTCCGTCAGCAGGTCCACCGTTCCCCCGTACAGCTGCGAGGAGGCCACGAGGTGCCGTCCGCCGGGCGTTCGGGCGCCGTGCTCGTCCCGCCCGCCCCCGAGGAGGGCCAGGAGGGCGATGGCGACGGCGGATTGCCCGGTCGCCGTCGCGATGGCGCCGGTCCCGCCCTCCAGCGCGGCGAGGCGCTGTTCCAGCACGGCCACCGTCGGGTTGCCGGTGCGGGTGTAGGTGAAGCCCGGTTTCCTGAGCGCGAACATCGATCGGGCCGATTCGTAGTCAGGGAACGCGTACGCCGCCGTCTGGTGGATCGGCGGGGCCACGGGGAAGTGCGGCCCGGCCGGCTCGTAGCCGGCGTGGATCTGGTCTGTGGCGGAACAGCCGTGCGCGTTCGTGCTCATGGGAAGGGGCTCCTTCGTCAGGGGTGGGGGCGGTGCCCGGCCCGCCAGGGGCCGGGCACCGCGGTCTTGCTGTGCTGCGGTGCTGCTGGTGCGCTGGTGCCACCGGTCCGCTCAGGCGGTGTGGCCCTGGGCGGCCCGGTCCGCGGCGGTGCCCACGGTGGCGTCCAGTTCGGCGCGCACCGCGGCGGTGGCGTCGACCAGGTTGCGCAGCGCCGCCGTCGTCTCCTGGTATCCGCGGGTCTTGAGCCCGCAGTCCGGGTTGATCCACAGGTGGCGCGCCGGCACCGCCGTCAGCGCGGTTCGGATGAGGTCCGTGACCTCCGCCGTGGAGGGCACCCGCGGGGAGTGGATGTCGTAGACGCCCGGGCCGATCCCGCGTTCGTAGCCGTATCCGGCCAGGTCCCCGACGACCTCGAGGCGGGACCTGGCCGCCTCGATGCTGGTCACGTCGGCGTTCAGGCCGTCGATGGCGCGGATGACCTCGCCGAACTCGGAGTAGCACAGGTGCGTGTGGATCTGGGTGTCCGTGCGCACGCCCGAGGTCGCCAGGCGGAACGAATTCACCGACCAGTCGAGGTAGGCCTCCTGGTCCTCGGCGCGCAGCGGCAGCAGTTCGCGCAGGGCCGGCTCGTCGACCTGGATGATCGCGGTGCCCGCGGTCTCGAGGTCGGCGATCTCGTCGCGCAGCGCGAGCGCCACCTGGTTCGCCGTCTCGGACAGAGGCTGGTCCTCGCGGACGAAGGACCACGCGAGGATGGTCACCGGACCGGTCAGCATGCCCTTGAGCGGACGCGGGGTCAGGGACTGCGCGTACGCGGTCCACGGGACGGTGAACGCCGCCGGGCGGCTGACGTCTCCCCAGAGGATCGACGGACGGGTGCAGCGTGAACCGTAGGACTGGACCCATCCGTGCTCGGTGGTCTCGAACCCGTCGAAGTTCTCGGCGAAGTACTGGACCATGTCGTTGCGCTCGGGCTCGCCGTGGACCAGCACGTCCAGGCCGAGGTCCTCCTGGAGCCGCACCACGCGGGCGATCTCCTCGCGCAGGAAGCCCTCGTAGGCCGCATCCGTGATGGCGCCGTTGCGCTGCCCGGAGCGGGCCTTGCGGACGTCGCCGGTCTGCGGGAAGGAACCGATCGTGGTGGTCGGCAGCACCGGCAGCCCGAGCCGCTCCTGCTGCGCCGCCGCGCGGACGGCGCCGTCGGGCCGGGTGAAGTCCGCGGCCGTGAGGCTCCCGGTCCGCCGGCGGATGGCCTCCTTGCGGACGCCTTCGCCGGTGGCCCGCGCCGCGAGGGCCGCGGTGGCCGCCCCGACCTCGTCCGCGATGGCGTCCGGCCCGGTGGCGAGTCCGCGGGCCAGGGTAAGGACCTCGGTGGTCTTCTCGTCCGCGAACGCCATCCAGTCCCGCAGGTGGCCCGGGAGGTTGGTCTCGATGTCGACCTGGTGCGGGACGTGGAACAGCGACGTCGAGGTCGCGACGGACACCTTGCCGCCGCCCGCGGTCAACTTGTCCAGCGTGGACAGCGACGCGGCGAGGTCGTTGCGCCAGATGTTGTGGCCGTTCACGACGCCGGCGACCAGCGTCGCGGCGCCGCCGTTGGCGGCGCGGAAGGCATGCACCCCGGCGTCGGCCAGGAGGTCCCCGGCGACGAGGTCCGCGTGCACTGCCTGGACGCCGGCGGACGCGAGCAGTGCGAGGGCCTCACCTGGCGCGCGGCGGTTTCCGGCGGTGCCGTAGCCGGTGGTGACGAACAGGGCCGGCCCCGAGCCTGCCCGCGTTGCTGCGGCCAGCGCACGGTAGGCGCCCTCGACGACGCCGCCGGCGACGGCCAGTTCGCCGCCGCGGTCGGTGACCAGGGCCGGCTCGTCCAGCTGCACCCATTCGGCGCCGGCGTCTCCGAGCGCGCCGATGATGCCCTCGTAGGCGGCAACGGCGTCGTCCAGCCGCGACAACGGGTCGAAGCCCTCGGGTGCGCCGTCCTCGGCCTTGGCCAGCAGCAGGTAGGTCACCGGGCCGACCAGGACGGGACGGAGGGTGTTTCCGCGGCGGCTCTGCCGGGCCACGAGGCTGGTGAGGCGGTGGGCGAGCGGCGCGAACGTCGTGTCCGGGCCGATCTCCGGGACCAGGTAGTGGTAGTTCGTGTCGAACCACTTGGTCATTTCCAGCGGCGGGCGCTCGGCGTCGCCGCGGGCCAGCGTGAAGTACCCGTCGGTGTCCAGCGACCCGTCCGATTCGGCGAGGTCGGCGAAGCGCGTCGGCAAGGCGCCGAGGGCGGCGGTGGTGTCCAGCACCTGGTCGTAGAGGGCGAAGTCGGCGGGGATGGAGGAGTCCGCCGCGCCGAGTCCGAGGCCGGTCAGCCGGTCGATGGTGGCGTCCTGCAGGGCCTCGGACGCCCGGTCCAGGCCGTCGGCGTCGAGCTTGCCGGCCCAGTGGGCCTCGATGGCGCGCTTGAGTTCGCGGTTCGGTCCGATCCGGGGGTATCCGAGGATGGTGGCGGCGGGGAAGCTGTTCTGGTGGGTGGTCATGGTGGTGCTCCTTTTGCGGTGAATCGGTCGGTGGGTCGGTGTGCGTGCGCGCCGCCTAGGCGGGCACGCGTTGCGGTGCTGCCTTGGAGATCTCGAGCGCCTCGACGACTTCCAGCGAGCCCTGCGGATCGTTGAACGTGTAGAGGTGCAGGCCGGGGGCGCCGTCATCGAACGCGCCCTTGGCCAGCTCGACGGCGCTGGCGACGCCGATCCGGCGTCGTTCGCCGTCGCTGTCCGCCGTTTCGAGGCGGTGCAGCAGGTCCCTGCCCGGTTCGACGCCGGACATCGCGGCGAGGCGGGTCAGGCGCCGCACGCTGTCGAACGGGATGATGCCGGGGACGATCGGAATCCTGACCCCGGCGCGGCGCGCGGCCTCCACGAGGCCGGTGTAGTCGGAGCGCTCGAAGTAGACCTGGGTGATGGCGAAGTTGGCGCCGGAACGCTCCTTCGCCAGCAGCACCTCGACGTCGTGCTCGAACGACGGCGACTCCGGGTGCCGGCGCGGATACGCCGCCACCCCGACGGCCAGCCTGCCGCCGGCCAACGACGCCGCGTGGCGCCGCTCGACGCCGCGGATCAGCTCCACCAGCTCGCCGGCGTAGCGGAGCTCCCCGCGGTTCGCGTCCGGCTCCGCGGGGAGGTCCCCGCGCAGTGCCAGCACCCCGCGGACGCCCAGCCCGACCAGGCGGGTGACAAGGGCGTCCAGGGTGGCGCGGCTCTCCCCCACGCAGATCAGGTGCGCCAGGGGCCGCAGCGCGGTGTTGCGGACCAGGTGGCCCACGAGTTCGATGGTGGCCTCGCGGCGGGCAGGCGTCCCGCTGGAGGTGACGGACACGTAGTCGGGGTTGGTGCCGGCCAGCGCCTCGATGGTCTCGAAGACCCTGGCGGCGGCGCGTTCGTTGGCCGGCGGGTACAGCTCGTAGGACAGCGCCGGTGGGGCTGCGCCGACGTTGTGTTCGGACATGGTTCTCCTCGCATTGTCACAGCGAAGGAGTGCGGCGGCGGTCCGGTCCGGTGGCATGCCGCGGGTCCGGGTGGCGTCGCTGATGCGTCTCCATCGCTTCTGGCGGTAGCACCGTTCGCGCGGCCCCCACGGGGCCCTCGGATGGTTGCTGCGGCGTCATCGATCCAGATCTCTCGGCCGCTCTTGATGGTTGGGTTCCACTATCTAACGCAGGGCCCGGACGGCCCCGCAAGCCGTCCGTCGCGCGGCGCTTCATCATCCGGAATATGACCGGATGTGACCGGCGCCGGGCCGCCACACGCGTCACCGAGCCGCCGCACCGCGTCATGTGAAGCGATTGTGACGCGCCCGGCGGGCGGGGCGCGGGACCGGGGACGGGTGCGTCGCCGCGGAGCGCGCCTTAGCCTTGATCCACCGACGGGCTCAGGTGGGGTAGGACGTCATTAATGAGGAGATGCCCGTCTTTTCAGGGAAAATTGGACTTACCACAGAACAAGTTTCCTGAATCAGAAGGGCATCTCGCAGGTGCAAGTTTCCCACAGTCCCTCCGCCGTGTCAGTTTCCTTCGACGAGCCCAACCTCGTGTCTGCCGCGGGGCTGGTGCCGATCCTCGGATTGGCCAGGGACGCGGGCTTGCGCGAACTGGCCGACGCGCGGCTCACTGTGCCCACGGACAAGGGCGCGAACGCCGGCTTGAAGGTCACCTCGCTGGTGGCCGGGATGACCGCCGGGGCGGATTCCATCGACGACATGGCAGTGCTGCGCCACGGCGGTACCAAACGGATCTTCAGCTCCGCCTATGCTCCCTCGACTCTGGGCTCGTTCCTGCGGTCCTTTACCTTCGGACACGTCCGCCAGATCGACGCGGTTGCCTCCCGCTTCCTGGTCAACCTCGCCGACAGGGCAGCACCACTGGGAAACCCCTCGGACCCCGGCTTCGTCTTCGTCGATGTCGACGACACGATCATCGAGGTCCACGGCTACCAGAAACAGGGATCGGGCTACGGCTACTCCGGGGTGCGGGGACTGAACGCCCTCCTGGCCACCGCCTCCACGAAGGACGCCGCCCCGATCGTTTTGGCCCAACGGTTGCGCAAGGGCGCGGCGAACTCGGCCCGCGGCGCCAGGCGGCTGGTTGCCGATGCCCTGTCCACGTTGGGGCGCATCCGTGAGGGGGCCCCGGTGCTCTGCCGCTTCGATTCGGCCTACTACGGCCACGCGCCGGTATCCGCCGCCCTGGCCGCCAGGGCCGATATCTCGGTAACCGTGCGCATGGACCAGGCAGTGAAACGCGCCATCGCCGGCATCGAGGACTCCGCGTGGACAACCATCGAATACACCGACGCGGTCTTCGACGAGGACGCCGGCGCCTGGATTTCCCGCGCGGAAGTCGCCGAAACATCCTTCACCGCGTTCACCTCCCGCAAGAAGGGCGAACAAGTCACCGGACGCCTCGTCGTGCGCCGCATACCCGAGCTGAACCCGCAATCCGGAGTCGGCCAGCCGACCCTGTTCCAGGCGCATCGGTTCCACGCGTTCTTCACCACCGTCACCAACGACGTTCTGGACACAGTCGCCGCGGATGCGGCCCACCGCAAACACGCCATCATCGAACAAGTCAACGCCGACCTGAAAAACAGTGCCCTGGCACACCTTCCATCCGGGCACTTCGGGGCGAACTCCGCCTGGCTGGCGCTGGCCGTAATGGCCTACAACCTCGCCCGGACCGCGGGCGTCCTGGCCGCTGGGAAGTTCACCAAAGCCAGGACCGCAACAATCCGGGCCAAGCTCGTCAACGTCCCGGCCCGAATCGCCTCCAGTGGCCGAAGAATCCGCTTACGCCTACCCGAGGCATGGCCCTGGCAATCGGCGTGGGAACGACTCTTCACCGCAGTGAACGCACCACCACAACCTTCCTGAAAACCGACCAGTCAGCCGTACCGCGGCACTACCGGAAAAACAACGTGGAACACCACCGGCAGCGAGGCCGGGACATCAACGACACCCAAAACCACGTAACTCAAAAGTTCACGTAAACGATCTATCACTCACCACGCATCGGTGGATCGAGGCTTAGGCTGGGTGCCATGTCGACGAGCGCAGCGGCCGGGCAGGCCGAAAAGATCAAGTCCGGCTACACCTTCGAGGGACCCTGCGTGGACCTGGGGGCGGCGCTGGTCGGGGGCGAGGTCCATCCTGACGCACGGGTGCGGCTCCCCCTGAGCATGATGAACCGCCATGGTCTGGTGGCCGGCGCGACCGGCACCGGCAAGACCATCACGCTGCAGGTCATGGCCGAACAGCTCTCCGCCAACGGCGTCCCGGTGTTCCTGACAGACATCAAGGGGGATCTCACCGGCCTCTCGACGCCGGGGACTCCCAGCGACAAGCTGCTGGCCCGCACCAGGAGCGTGGGCATGGACTGGACGCCCAAAACCTTCCCGGTGGAGTATTTTTCCCTCGGCGGCGACGGCGCCGGCATTCCGGTCCGGGCGACGATCTCCTCCTTCGGTCCCCTGTTGCTCTCGCGGATCATGGAGCTGAACGAAACGCAGGAGTCGAGCCTGCAGTTGATCTTCCACTACGCGGACACAAAGGACCTGCTGCTCTACGACCTCAAGGACCTCCGGGCCGTGATCTCGCACCTGACCGGCGACGAGGGCAAGGCGGAACTCCGGGAGCTCGGCGGGCTGTCGAAGGCCACCGCGGGCGTGATCCTGCGTGAACTCGTGGCGCTGGAGGCCCAGGGCCTGGAGAAGTTCTTCGGCGAGCCGGAGTTCGACACCGCCGAGCTGCTGCGCATGGCACCGGACGGCCGCGGCGTCATCTCCTGCCTCGAGCTTCCGACGATTCTGCAGAAGCCGCTGGTGTTCTCCACGTTCCTGGTGTGGCTGCTCGCGGACCTCTTCGAGGAGCTCCCCGAGGTGGGGGACGCCGACAAGCCCAAGCTCGTGTTCTTCCTGGACGAGGCCCATCTGCTGTTCCGTGACGCGTCGAAGGCGTTCCTCGACTCGATCATGACCACCGTGCGCCTGATCCGGTCCAAGGGGGTCGGCGTGTTCTTCGTGACGCAGACGCCCAAAGACGTCCCGGCGGATGTGCTGGGACAGCTCGCGAACCGCGTGCAGCACGCGCTGCGGGCGTTCACCCCCGACGACGCCAAGGCGCTGCGAGCCACCGTTTCCACGTTCCCCGTCAGCGACTACGACCTCGAGGAGGCCCTCACCCAGGCCGGCACGGGCGAGGCGATCGTGACCGTGATGAACGAAAACGGCGCTCCGACGCCGGTCGCGTGGACGCGCATGTGGACACCGGAGTCGACGATGGGCGCCTCGGCCGCGGAGGTCGTCGCCCGGACGGTCTCCGAATCGGCCCTGCTGTCCGTCTATGGAACCGTGACGGACCGCGAGTCCGCCTACGAGGTCCTCAAGGGCAGGGCGACGGCGGAGCCCGCGCCCGGTTCCGCCACGGGCGGTTCGGTGGCCGGCCGGGTGCCGGGCGCCGGACAGTCGCAGGAGGACATCGATGCGGAATCGCGCCGCATCGAGGAGGACATCCTGGGGCGGCCCGGCAGCCTCCCGAACTCCGCACCCCCGTCCCGCGGGGACGATCCGGTTCCGGCCCCCCGCGGGCGGAAGCAGGCGCCGGAGCGCGTGCCGAAACAGGAACAGAACCCGATGATGGATTTCGCCGTCCAGGCCGCAGGGGCCATCGGCAAGGAACTGCTCCGGGGCATGTTCGGCACCAAGCGGCGCCGCCGCCGCTGACCTCCGCGGTGCCTACCGGGAGGACGCGGGCCGGTAACGTAGGAGGGGTGCAGAACGGTTCCCCCCTCGTGAAAGTAGTCGCCGTGTGGCTAGCCGCGCTGATGGTTGTGGCCGTCGCCGCCGTCGTCACCGTGACCATGGTCAACCAGCGCGTGTTCGGCCCGGAGCGCCTGGTGACCGACTACTTCGCGCTGCTCCAGGCCGGCGAAGGCGAGCAGGCCCTTGGGCTTGTGGGCGCCGAGGTGCCCCCGGGCAATGCGCTCCTGCTGGACGGCGAGGGCCTGAAGGCCTCCGTCGCGCCGATCACCGACTTCCGCGTGGCCGGGACCAGCCGGCTGTCCGGCGGGCACGTCGAAGTGACCACCACCTACAGCGTGAACGAATCCGACCACCAGACCGTGTTCCGGCTGCGCAAGTCCGGCAGCGAGTGGATGTTTTTCGACCGGTGGCGGTTCGAGGCGCCACACCTACCGGTGCTCCAGGTCAGGGCGGACACCACGAACGAAGTCCGGGTCAACGGTCTGGCCTCCCCCCTGTCCAAGGGCGTCCAGGGCGTGCCCACCATGTTGCCTTCCGTCGTCGAGGCCAGCTACGAGACCAAGTACTTCGAGGCGCCGGCCAAGACGCGCGTCGTCGACGCCGGCCCGGCGGCCGAGCGCGAGCCGCTGGACCTCGTCACCCGTCCCACCGAGCGACTGGTCGACGAGATCGACGAACAGATCCGCGGCTACCTCGACGGCTGCACGGCGCAGCAGGTCCTGAAGCCGGCCGCCTGCCCCCTGAGCTACAGCACCAACGCCCGCGTTTCCGCCGACACCATCAAGTGGGACGTGGTCGGCTACCCCAAGATCGACGTCGAGGCGTACCAGGGCGGGTGGGTGCTCCGGCCGCTCGAGGTCGACACCCGGCTGACCCTCGTGGAACAGGACCTGATGACCGGCGCGTTCCAGGAGAAGACGGTGACGGAGTCGTTTGGCTTCACGGCCAGGCTCAGCGTCGGCCCGGAGTCCGTGTCCGTCACTCCCGTGATGGGAGACTAGCCGGCCCGCCCGCGGGGTCCGGCCGCCCCAAACCCTTTGGTGAGACTCAGTATCTTGACGTGAGCCTCGGTTTCACAGGAGACTATTGTGACGTGTCACACCCACCAGAGGAGCGGTCTTGTTCGCCACCATGTCTGTCGCCGCAATCATCGCCGAATCCGCCCAGCGGTTCGCGGACCGGCCCGCCGTGACCCTGGCGGGCGAAACGGTCACCTACGCCCAACTGTGGGACCAGACCCGGGCGTACGCCGGAGCCCTGCGCGACGCCGGCGTCCAGCCCGGATCCCGCGTCGCCGTGCTCATCCCCAACGTCACCGACTTCGCCCGCACCTACTATGCCGTGTTGGCCCTCGGCGCGACCGTTGTGCCCATCCATGCCCTGCTCAAGCGGCACGAGATCGAATACGTGCTGCGCGACGCCGAGGCCGGCCTCATGGTCTGCGCCGCTCCGCTGCTCGGGGAGGGGGCGCCCGCCGCGCAGGCCGCGGACACCCGCGTCGTCACGGTGCTGGCACCGGAACCCGGGGTGCACGACCGGCTCGAGGACCTCGCCGCCGCCGCGGAACCGATCGACACGTACCTCCCCATGCGGCCCGAGGACATCGCGACCGTCCTCTACACCTCGGGGACCACGGGCAAGCCCAAGGGGGCGCTGGGCTGCCACCTGGCGCTGCTCGAACAGGTCAACGTCCTGCTCACCAGCACGTTCGATTTCCGCGAGGGCGACCGGATCTTCGGCGGCCTGCCGCTGTTCCACACCTTCGGCCAGACGGTGGTGCTCAACGCCGGGCTGCGCGCCGGCGCCGAGATCATGCTCCTACCCAAGTTCACGCCCGCCGGCGCGCTGGACATGCTGCTCGACGACGGCGTGAACATCTTCTGCGGCGTGCCCACCATGTACCTCGGGCTGCTCCAGGCGTACCGCGACCGCCCGGAGAAGCCGACGGCGCTGCGCTACGCGGTCTCCGGCGGGGCCTCCCTCCCGCTCGCCGCCCTGGGCGCCTTCGAAGAGAACTTCGGATCCAGGGTCTACGAGGGCTACGGCCTGACCGAGACGTCCCCGGTCGCCAGCTTCAACCACGTCGGCCGCGACCCCGTGCCGGGGACGGTCGGGACGCCGATCTGGGGCGTCGACGTCGAAATCGCCCGCGCCGAGGTACCCGACGCGATCGAGCTGCTGCCCCGGGGCGAATTCGGCGAGCTGGTGGTCCGCGGGCACAACCTGTTCTCCGGTTACCTGAACCGCCCGGAGGCCACAGCGGAGGCGGTCGTCGACGGCTGGTTCCGGACCGGGGACCTGGGCACCAAGGACGGGGACGGGTACCTGCGGATCATGGACCGCAAGAAGGACATGATCCTGCGCAACGGCTACAACGTGTACCCGCGGGAGGTGGAGGAGTACCTGATGAACCACCCCGAGATCGCCAACGTCGCCGTGTTCGGCGTCGACGACGACGCGCACGGGCAGGAGATCGTCGCGGCCGTTTCCCCGGTGCCCGGCAGCGGACTCACGGCCGAGGCCGTCCGGAACTACGCCTCGGACGGCCTCGCGGCCTACAAGTACCCGCGGATCGTCCGGCTGGTCAGCGAATTCCCGCTCGGTCCCAGCGGCAAGATCCTCAAGCGGGAACTCGTGGCGCAGTACCGGGCCGACTAGTCCAGGCCGCGCAGGTCCAGCGTCAGTTCGGTCTCGCCGTCCGCGTCGATCAGCACCGGGATGCCCCAGTCCTGCTGGTACAGGTGGCACGCTGCGTGGTCGGGGATCTCTCCGCCGGCCTCGCCGTCGCAGGCCGCGGCGCGGGCCGTGATGTGCAGGACGCCCTCGGACACGTCCGGGTTCAGGCGCAGGGTCCGCGTCAGGCCCACCGACGTTCCGGCGCCGCCCACCAGCAGCTCCTCCGGGGACGCGGAAATCTTCAGCTGGGTCGGGTCGCCCCAGCGGTCGTCCAGCTTCTGGCCCTTCGGGGCCGAGAAGCGGACCACCAGCTCGTGGTCGCCCGGGGCCACCGGAGTCTTCGGGCGGGCCGTCTGCGAGGCGCCCTCGTCGACCGTGAGAGCCTCCTTGGGAAGCGGCAGCCGGACCAGCCGGTGCTGGTTGGTCTCGACCACCAGCAGCACGGGCTCGCCGTCGACCGACGTGTCCAGCAGGACGTCGGAGGGCTCGGACAACCCGCGCGCCAGCGTGGACACGGTGGCGGTGGCCGGGTCGTAGCGGCGCACCGCACCGTTGTACGTGTCGGCGATCGCCACGGAACCATCGGGCAGGACCGTCACGCCGAGCGGGTGCTGCAGGCGCGCCTCGGCGGCGGCGCCGTCGCGGAAGCCGAAGTCGAACAGCCCGGCGCCGATCGCCGTTTCGACGGTGGCCACGCGGCCGTCGTCTCCCAGGCGCAGCACACGCACGGAGGACGTTTCGGAGTCGGCGACCCAGATGTCGCCCTGGGCGTCGTCGGCCAGGCCGGACGACTGGGCGAACCAGGACTGTCCCGGAACCCCGTCCTGCAGGCCCTCGAGCCCGGTGCCGGCGAAGACCTCGAGCGCGCCGGTCACGGGCTCGAACGAGAAGATCTGGTGGGTTCCGGCCATCGCGACGACCAACCGGCCGGCCTTGGCGGACCACAACACGTCCCACGGCGAGGACAGCGACGTCTCGAGGGGGACCGCGCCGAGGTCGTGGACCCAGGCATCGGCGTCGTTCGCGGCGTCTCCCGCGGCGCGCGCCTGGTCGGCGTCGAGCAGGCGCTGGACGCCGTTGCCGGCGACCGTGGTGACCCCGCCCGTGGCGAGGGACAGCCCGCGCAGGCGGTGGTTGACGGTGTCGGCGACGACGACGTCGTATCCCACCTTCGCCGCGACGTCGGCCGGCAGCGCGGCCAGGCCCTGCGGTTCGTTGAAGCGCGCCGTGTCCGCGGATCCGTCCGCGAAGCCCTTGACGCCCTCGCCGATGGTCCGGACCACGGTGGTGAGGTCGTTGCCGAGCTCCACGAGCCGGTGGTGCCCGGAGTCGCCGACCAAGAAGTTGCCGTTCGGCAGGGCCAGGACCTTGCCGGGGAAGCGCAGGTCGCCCTCCAGCGCGGGAGGCGCCACGTACGGCCCGTCGCCGCGGTGAAGCGTGCCCTTGGCCTCGTGCTCGGCGACGAGCTCCCCGACGAGGACCTCCAGCCCGTTCGCGTGGCCCTCGCCGGACAGGTGCGCGGCGATGTAGCCCTCGGGGTCGACGACGACGAGCGTCGGCCAGGCGCGGGCCGAGTACGCCTGCCAGGTCTGCAGCTCCGGGTCGTCCAGGACGGGGTGGTGGATCTCGTAGCGCTCGACCGCGGCGGCCAGGGCCACCGGATCGGCCTCGTGCTCGAACTTCGGGGAGTGCACGCCGACGATGACCAGCAGGTCGCGGTACTTCTCCTCCAGCGGGCGAAGCTCGTCCAGCACGTGAAGGCAGTTGATGCAGCAGAAGGTCCAGAAGTCCAGGACCACGATCTTGCCGCGGAGGTCCTCGAGCGTGACCTGCTTGCCGCCGGTGTTGAGCCAGTTGCGGCCCACCAGTTCGGAGGCCCGCACGCGGTAGGCGGCGCGGACGGATTCGGTGGTTTCTGGACTCATGCTTGCACTCCTGTGACTTTGTCGGCTGACGTAGGGTCTCAACACATTATCCCCGCCGAAGATTCCCCCACGCGCCGAACGTGACGGCGTACGACGGCGGCGGTCCCCGGCGTCGTGCCTATTCCGGCAGTTCCGCGACGGCGGCCTCGAGCACCGCGGAGGCCATGTCCGCGAACTCCTGGGCCTCCAGGCCCTCGACGGCGATGAACGAGACCATCGCGACGTGCCCTTTGCTTTCCCTCATCAGCACCAGGGCCTGCTGGCGCAGGTCGCTGTCGGCGCGGCCGCGCGTCCACAGCAGAGCCGAGTCGGCGGACCCGTCCGCGACGTCGGGGACCGTGCTGGCCAGCGGAACCGTTTCGGTCACGACGCCGCCGTTCGCGCCGTCGGTCTGCATGTTCAGCGTCATCCCGTTGCACTCGCCGAGCATCTTCCCCACGGTGGCGTAGTGGGCGTCCAGCTCCGCGCGGTCGCCGATCGCGGCGACCTCCACGGAACCGGTGGCGGACACCTTCTCCGTGGCGAAGTCCGTCCGGGCGGAGTCCGCCCCGAGCAGGACCGGGGACCAGTTGAGGTCCCGCAGCACGGTCTCGCAGGTCGACGGGATGACGACGACGCCCTCGAGCGCGTCGGCGGGCGCCGAGCGCAGGGCCTCCAGTTGTTCCTCCCCCGCCGGCTGGCTGAGGTCGAAGCCGTAGCTGGCGGCCCGCTCGATCCCGGCGGCGACCGCACGGGCCGAGGCGGCGTCCGCGGGCCCCTCGTCGGCGTCGGCTTCGGCGGGCTCCTGCGTCTCGACGCCCGCGTGCGGATCCGCCGCGGCGCCGGATTCCGCAGGACCGGATCCCCCGGCGCCCGGCTCGGCCGGGGCGCCCGGGGCGCCGCCGCCCGCGCAGCCGGCGAGCGCCAGCACGGCGGCGACCGCTATCGTCACCAGGGCCAGGATCCGGGCCAGGCGCATGGCCGCTACATGGGAGCGGACGCCCGGAGGCGTTCCGCCGCGGGGGCGTGGGGGTTCAGCGGCCACGGTGGTCGATCTCCTCGTCGTGGTTCTTCAGTTGGGTGAACATGCGGTTGTAGGCGGCCAGCTCAGCGTCGTCGTCGCGGTCCGCGGCGCGGTCCTTGCGCTTTGTTTCGCGCGCGTCGTCCCGGCTCCAGGAGACCATGACCCCGAGCGCCAGGAGCAGGGTCGGCACTTCCCCGATGCCCCACATGGCACCGGCGCCGATCTGCTGGTCCTCCATCGCCGACGGCCCCCACGTCCGGCCCATGTTCCCGAACCAGTTGGCCTGCAGCAGGGATTCGCTGCTCATGATGGACACGCCGTAGAACGCGTGGAAGCTCATGGTCGCCAGCAGGATGACCAGGCGCAGCGGATACGGAGCGCGCCGCGGGAGCGGATCGGAGCCGATCATGTTCAGCGCGAAGATGTATCCAGTAAGCAGGAAGTGCAGGTTCATCAGCTCGTGGCCGACGTGCTCGCGCAGAGCGAACCCGAAGAGGTCCGTGTTGTAGAAGATGATGATCGAACCGGCGAAGTTGGCCGCCGCGAACAGCGGATGCGTGACGATCCTCGAGAACCACGAGTGCACCAGCACCAGGATCCACTCGCGCGGTCCGCGGGTTCCGTCCGTCCGGGCGGGCACGGCCTTGAGGGCCAGCGTCACCGGCGAACCGAGCACCAGGAAGAACGGGGCCACCATGGTCAGTGCCATGTGGCCGACCATGTGCATCGAAAACAGCACCATGCCGTATACGGCCGGGGCGCCCGAGGTGATGTAGAAGAGCGCCGCCAGGCCCACCATGAACACGGCCAGACGCGGCACCGGCCACTTGTCGCCGCGGCGCCGCACGGCCACGAAGCCCTTGAGGTAGGCCGCGGCGAGGAAGACGATGATGGCCAGCCAGAACCAGTCGACCCGCCAGACGGTGAGCCAGCTGCCGGAGACCAGTTCCGGGGGAAGATCGTACCCGGTGAGGATTCGGGCGGGCGTCGCGGCGGGCGGGAGGTCCTCCGGAATCGGGGGTGCCGTGCGGGCCAGCGCCGTCGCGATGCCCATCACCGCCGCCATGATGGCCGCCTCCACGGCGACGAGCCGCCACGCGAGGCGCACCGCCGTCGTGCGTCCGGCCTCGAGCAGCCCGATCACGCGGAACCGGTGCGCCAGGCCGAGCAGTCCCAGCACCAGCGTCAGCGACGCCTTCGCGACCAACAGGCCGCCGTAGGGAGTGGCGAGCTGCGCGAGGGATTCCATCCGCACCGAGGCACTGACGATGCCGGAGGCGAAGACCAGGAAGAAGGAGACCGTGGCGAGGGCGGAGAAGCGCCGCAGGACGACGCCGGCCAGGACCGGACGCTCCCCCGTGAACCGGCCCGGCGCCTTGGCCTCGAGCAGGCCCGCGAGGCACGCGAGGACGCCCATGCCTCCGACCCAGAGGGACACGCCCACCAGGTGGAGCAGGATGGCGTTGGTCGCCCCCCAGTGGTCGTCACCGCCCGCTGCGTGGCCGACCAGCGAGACAGGCAGCACGCCCGCGAAAGCGAAGACCGCCGCGATGCCCACCCCGGCCGGGGACCGGACGCCGAAGGCGAGCGAGGCCGTGACGGCCGCGATCGCGACCATCCACGTCCAGGCCTTCCCCAGGGAGATGTTGACGACGTAGTCCGCCAACGCCGCGGTGTACGCGGGATCGGAGCTCAGCGGAAGGCCGGCGACGTCCGAGAAGGTCAGGACCAGCACGGCCGCCGCCGCCAGCGTCCAGACGATGCCGGCGCCGGCCGCCACGTTCATGGCGCGCGCGAATGCGGGGTGCTCGGTTCCGCCGTCCGTGGATCCGGCGCGGCCGTCGCCGCCGCGGCGCGCGCGCTGCGGTCTGGTCGAGCGGGGCAGGACGACGGCGGCGAACACCAGCGCGCCGACCGCCAGGGACATCGATACGTGGTGGATGGCGACGGCGAACGGCAGTCCCCAGCGCGTGAGGGCCCCCGGGTCCGCCAGTTGGCCGGCGACCGTGGATCCGGAGTACAGCAACGCGGCGATCAAGGCGAAAACCCCCGCGATGAGCGCGGGCAGGACCAGCACGGCCCAGCGTCGGTCGCCGCGGCCCGTGGGGTCCGCGGCGCCGACGACTGTCGCCTCGGCGTTCCGGTTCACCGGCGGCGCACCTTGGCCAGCACCACGGCCGCGGCCGCGATTGTCGCCGCGGCGAGGATGACCCAGACCAAGGGCGCGGGCAGGCCTCCGAGCCCCAGGGACCCGGCGTCCGCCGGGTCGGTGGCCCCTTCCTCGGGCGCGGCGGCCGCCGACTCGGACGGGGCTGGTGACGACGCCGCGGGCGACGTCGATTCGCCGGACCCGCCGGCGCCGACGGTGAAGTCGATTGCGCCTCCGTTGGCGGGCGTGCCCTCGATCGGGTGCCCGTCGCTGGAGACCACGCGCCACTGCAGCGCGTAGGACCCGCTTGGCAGTCCCCGTCCGAAGTCGACGGTCAGCGTGTCGCCGTCGACGCTCGGTTCGGCGTCGATTTCCGTTCCGGCGGCGTCCGCCAACTGGACCACCGTGCTGCCCGGAATGGTGTTCAGGGGGTTGCTGAAGCGCAGCGTCGCGGCGTCCGGTGCGGTGTCCACCGTGGCGCCCGCGGCGGGCGTGGATTCGATGAGCTCGTCGTGCGCGAACGCGGCCGGGGCAGCCATGACGGCCGCGCCGGCCAGGAGCAATGCCGCGGCGGCGGACAGGATGGTCCGGATCGCGGCACGCGGCGCCACGATCGCCGTGGCGCGAGTGCGAGCGTGGTTCCGGGGACTTCCGCACCGGGAGTGGTGCTGGTGCTGCTTGGCGATAGGTTCGTTCTGCATGGTGTGTTTCCTGTCTCTCCCCGCGGGGCGGGGCCTGCTGTCTGCGTCGGGCTACGGGGCAGGACAAGCGGGCGGACCGCGGCGGAGTAGGGCGCGCAGCGGAACACCGAGAACGGGCAGGCCCGGCACCTGCACGGCGTCGGGCAGCAGGACGCGGACTTCGACGGGAGCGGGTTTCAGGCCCAGCACCCTGAGCGGCGCGGCGAGGAACGCGGTGTCGGCGACGGCGCGGGCCGCGAGCTCCCCCCGCCGGAGGGCCAGGACCGTGCAGAGGGCCGCGACCACGTGTGCGACCGGCATCCAGGCGGCCTCGGTGGGCACGGGGCCGGACGCCGTCGTCGTTGCCGTGGAGATGAGCATCTGCGAGTCGACGCCCGTGACGCCGTGCGTTCCGTGCCCGGCGCGCCCCGGCGTCGTCATGGCTGGCGTGTGGAGGTCCGATCCGCCGGCCGGGTGGCCCAGCCCGAACGCCAGATGGTAAATAGCCTGGCTGCACAAGACGGCGAGCGTCGTTCGGGCCAGCGCGAGCCCCCGGCCCGCGAAGGCCGTGCAGATGGCGGCGGAGGCGACGAGGAGCAGGACCAGAACTTCCACGGCCGGGAGGCCTCCGCCGGCCAGCGCGTGCGAGGCCGCGGCGAGCCCGGTCGCCGTCAGGGCACCGAGCCACCCGCGCAGCAGGCGCGTGCGGCGGTGGTCCACGGGACGGCTCCTCCGGTCGTTTCGGGCTGCCGGTTACGGCGGCTTGTCGCTGCGGTGGGTGCGGGCTGCTCGTTTCGGCGGATTGAATGGCGGTCCGCGGACTGGGCTTGTCGCCCCGCGGGGTCCCATCGACCCCCTCATGTTCCCACGGAAGATGCGGCCATGCCCATTCGAAACAACCCCAATTCTACGTCACGTAGAATCTGGCTGCCCCCGGGCCGTCGAAGGCAGGCACCGGATCGGCGTCGGCCCGGAAGGCGGTCCGGCGAGCGGTCCGGCGAGCGGTCCGGAGGCGGCTCGCGGACATTGCCCGGGACACACAGCGAGGGCCCGTCCTCCCCAGTGGGGCGGACGGGCCCTCGACAGGCGGCGCGAACTACTTCTTCGCGACGGCTGCCTTCAGCTTGGAGCCGGCGGTCAGCTTGACCGAGTGGCCGGCCGGGATCTGGATGGTGTCGCCGGTCTGCGGGTTGCGGCCGGTGCGGGCGGCGCGGTCGGTGCGCTCGACTGCGAGCCAGCCCGGGATCGACACCTTTTCGCCCTTGGAAACCTGGTCAACGAACACCTCGAACACCGAGTCCAGAACGCCGTTCACGGCGACCTGGGAGTTGCCGGTCTTCTCGGCGACGGCTGCAACGAGTTCACTACGGTTCATAGCCAATGTATGTCCTCCTGGACTGTTCCTTTCCGGCGCGGATCGGCCGGAACGCCCCGCGGTTACGGGGACTTCTGAAAGGAAACTACCAGCCGCGGAGGGCAGACACGCCCAGTTTCGGGGGGTTTGACCCGAATATTTTGGATTTTCCGCGGAATTTAGGGGTTTTTCAGCTGTCCGCGTGATTTCCGGCGCCAATTTGGGCACCGCGGCCGCTCCACCCGCTCCAGGCGCCGCGTGGCCGTCGGACGCTCGGGACCGGACCCACGCCGTCGCCCGTCCTGAACACTTTCGGCTTCAAACGTCCGCATCGGCACAGGTCGCAAGCCGTCGCACGACGCAAACCCGCTCACGAAGGTCCGAAACCGCTCACGACGGCCCGGTTGCCCCCGCCACAGGCCCACGATCCCGCAATCCGGGCACAAAAGAGGCGAGACCGCCCGCTCCAGGCGCCGCGTCGCCGTCGTACGCTCGGGACCGGGCCCACGCCGTCGCCCGTCCTGAACACTTTCGGCTTCAAACGTCCGCATCGGCGCAGGTCGCAAGCCGTCGCACGACGCAAACCCGCTCACGAAGGTCCGAAACCGCTCACGACGGCCCGGTTGCCCCCGCCACAGGCCCACGATCCCGCAATCCGGGCACAAAAAGAGGCGAGGGCCCCTCCGGAGGGACCCTCGCCGCACGCTCGCTGGTGGTTACCAGGAAGACTTGGTGATGCCCGGAAGCTCGCCCTTGTGGGCCATGTCGCGGAAGCGGATGCGGGAGATCCCGAACTTCTGGAACGTGCCGCGGGGGCGGCCGTCGATGGCGTCGCGGTTGCGCAGGCGCACCGGCGAGGCGTTGCGGGGCAGCTTCTGCAGGCCCAAGCGGGCCTCTTCGCGTGCCTCGTCGGTCGCGTTTTCGTCGACCAGGGTCTTCTTCAGCTCGGCACGTTTCGCGGCGTAGCGCTCAACGACGACCTTGCGCTGCTCGTTGCGAGCAATCTTGGACTTCTTAGCCATAGGGTTTAGCGCTCCTCTCGGAATTCAACGTGCTTGCGGATAACCGGGTCGTACTTCTTCAGGACCATGCGGTCCGGGTTGTTACGACGGTTCTTGCGCGTCACGTACGTGAATCCGGTGCCCGCGGTGGACTTGAGCTTGATGATGGGACGTACGTCCTGTGCCTTAGCCACTAGAGCTTCACACCCTTCGCAATCAGGTCGCCAACAACGCGCTCGATGCCACGCACGTCAATCGTCTTGATGCCCTTGGCGGACAGCGTCAACGTGACGTTGCGGCGCAGGGACGGAACCCAGTAGCGCTTCTTCTGGATGTTCGGGTCGAACCGACGCTTGTTGCGGCGGTGCGAGTGGGAGATGCTGTGTCCGAAGCCCGGAACCGCACCTGTCACCTGGCATACAGCTGCCATGATCACTCCTCAGTAGTAGTAAAAATTGACGGTACTCGTAACAGATACAGCGCGTTGTTGCTGCCTCTGGACCTGCGTAAAGAGTCCCGCCACCAGTTGTGACACCGTTTATTACTGCGAACCTTGAAGGTAACCAGGTTGGGTGAGAACCAACCGAAGCGCCTCGCCGCGTGAAAGTACGGTGAACCTCAGGACCGGTCGAGCATTTTTCCCTACTCGGTTGATCCAGATATTCGGTATTACGGGTAAACACGCGGTTTTCCCAGCCACCCCCGAAGGAGCACGGCAGAGAGCCCGCGTGACTTAACGCCTTACTATCTTAGGCCGGGCACGTCGCTATCGCAAAACCGAAGCGCGCGACGCGGGCCCTACTCCCGAAAGATCCAGTGGGCCGGGTCGATGCCGGCAATGACCTTGCGGCCGATGCGCGCGAGATCGGTCACATCCTGGTCGCTGAGGCCGTCGAAAATCATCCGCCGCACCGACTCGACGTGCTTGGGTGCGAGGTCCTCGAGCATCTCCATCCCCTCGTCGCGCAGGTGGGCCATGGTCACGCGCGCGTCGGCGGGACTCTGGGTGCGTTCCACCCAGCCGCGGGTCTCGAGCTTCTTGACCACGTGGCTCAGCCGGGACAGCGAGGCGTTGGTCAGTCCCGCCAGTTGGCTCATCGCGAGCATCCGCCCGTCGGCCTCGGAGAGCATGGCCAGCACGTTGTAGTCGAAGAGCGTGATGCGCGCTTGCCGGTGCAGTTCGCTGTCCAGCCGGCTCGGCATGTGCATGGAAACGGCGAGGAGGGCCAGCCAGGAGTCGCGCTCCTGCGGCGAAAGCCAGCGGGGTTCGGTCATGCGTCCTAGTTTGGCATAGGGCACGCGCGGCGCCGCTCCGCCTCCCCTCCGCCCCAGCCACCCGAAGTGGACGACACCACGGTTCGTTAACCCCCGGCAATGTCCACTTCCGGGGGTGGGGCGGAGGCATGGCCTTGGGCGCTACCAATGGGTAGCCTTGGCATCACGTGAGGGCCCCCGGCCCGGCGGGCCCCACCCCACGCGCCGCCCGCGCGGCGCACCCGCCGAGGGAGTCCGCCATGGAAAGACCCCGCACCACGGCCCGGAACGACGCCGACGTCGCCCGCGCCATCGCGGAGGAGGCCCGCGAGTCCGAATGGACCAGACCGAGCTTCGCCAAGGGCCTGTATCTGGGCCACTTCGATTGGCCGCTGGTCCACCCGCATCCCGAGCCGCCGGAGGAGGACTCGGCCCGCGGCGCCGAGTTCCTCGCCCGGCTGGCCGACGCCGTGCGCGGGTTCGACGGCGGGCTGATCGAGCGCGAATCCCGCATCCCCGACGAGTACATCCGCACGCTCGCCGAACTCGGCGTGTTCGGCATGAAGATCCCGCGCGACTACGGCGGCCTGGGCCTGACGCTCGCGGACTACGGCCGGGCCCTGATGCTCCTGGGCTCCGTCAGCCCAAGCATCGGCGCACTCGTCTCGGCCCACCTCTCGATCGGCGTGCCGGAGCCGGTCCGCATGTTCGGAACCGAGGAGCAAAAGCGCGCCTTCCTCCCGCGCTGCGCGGCCGGCGCCATCACCGCCTTCCTGCTGACCGAGAACGACGTCGGCTCCGACCCCGCGCGCATGGGCACCACGGCCACGGCGTCCGACGACGGCGAGTCCTACGTCCTCAATGGCGCCAAGCTGTGGACGACGAACGGCGTCGTGGCCGAACTCGTCGTGGTGCTGGCCGCCGTCGACCCGATACCGCTGCCCGACGGCACCACATCCAAGGGCGGAATCACCGCCTTCGTCGTCGAGGCGGACTCCCCCGGTTTGGTCGTCGAGAACCGCAACGCGTTCATGGGCCTGAGGGGAATCGAAAACGGGGTCACCCGGTTCCGGAACGTGCGGGTCCCGTCCGCCAACCGGCTGGGACGCGAGGGGCAGGGCATGCGGATCGCCCTGAGCACGCTCAACACCGGCCGGTTGTCGCTTCCGGCCATCTGCGCGGGGGGCGGCAAGTGGGCGCTGAAGATCAGCCGCGAGTGGTCCACCGCGCGGGTGCAGTGGGGCAAGCCGATCGGCCGGCACGAGGCCGTCGGGCAGAAAATCGCCTTCATCGCGGCCACGACGTTCGCGCTCGAGTCCGTGTTCGAGCTCTCCGCGGCCCTCGCCGATTCGGGGATGAAGGACGTCCGGCTCGAGGCCGCGATCGCCAAGTTGTTCAGCTCCGAAATGGCGTGGCGGGTCGCCGACGAGCTGGTCCAGGTCCGGGGCGGCAGGGGCTACGAGACCGCGGACTCGCTGCGCGCCCGAGGAGAGCGCGCCGTGCCCGCGGAGCAGCTCCTCCGGGACCTGCGCATCAACCGGATCTTCGAGGGGTCCACGGAAATCATGCGGCTGCTGATCGCCCGCGAGGCCGTCGACGCGCACCTCAAGGCCTCCGGCGACCTCGCCGACAAGGACGCCGGGTTGGCGGACAGGGGCCGGGCGGCGGCGGGGGCATCGGGCTTCTACGCCAGATGGTTGCCCACGCTAGCGGCGGGACCGGGCCTGTTGCCGACGTCGTACCGGGAACTCGGCGCGCTGGGGAGGCATGTCCGCTACGCCGAGCGCGCCTCCCGGCGCCTGGCCCGGAACACGTTCGCGGGCATGGCGCGCTGGCAGGCCGGCATGGAGAACCGGCAGGTCTTCCTGGGCCGGGTCGTGGACATCGGCGCCGAACTGTTCGCCATGTCCGCCTGCGTCTCCCGGGCCGAGCTGCTCCGCAAGCGCGACGGCGCGCGGGGACGGGAAGCAGCGGAACTGGCGGACGCGTTCTGCCGCCAGTCCCGCGGCCGGGTCGAGCTGCTGTTCAGGACCCTGTGGCGGAACACGGACGCCGCGGACCGCCGGCTGTCCCAGCGCGTGCTGGAGGACAGGTACGCCTGGCTGGAGGCCGGCGTCCTCGACGGGTCCGAGGGCACCGGGCCGTGGATCGCCGAATGGTCGGCCGACGGCGCCAAGCTGCCGGACCGGCGCAGGCCCTACGGCGCCGGCTGAGGCCCGGTCCGCTTGCCGGTGCACGGTCCCGTCCGCGGGGTCGCGTCAGGCCGGAACGCTGCCGACGCCGGCTCGCCGTTCGGAGCGGCGGCGGCATTCGGCGACAAACGGCTCGAGCACGGCCGCGAACTGACCCTCGGGGGTGCCCTCGTGTTCCGGGTGCCACTGCACGGCCACCAGCCAGTCGTCGCCGGCGGGCAGCTCGATGGCCTCCACCAGGCCGTCGGGCGCGAAGGCGGACGCAACCAGCCGCTCCCCCAACGTATCGATCCCCTGGTGGTGTCCTGACATCACGTCCGCGGCGGCGCCCAGCATCCCGGCCAGGCGCGATCCGGGCACGATCTCCACCGGGTGGGCCACCATCGCCTCGCCCGGCGAGTGGTCCTTGTGCCCCGAGTCCGGTCCGAGGTCCTCGGTAAGCGTGCCCCCGAACGCCACGTTGATCAGCTGCAGACCCCGGCAGACGCCGAAGACCGGACGCTCCAGCGCCAGCGCCCCGAGGATCAGCGCGATCTCCAGGTCGTCGGCGCCCCGGTCCGCGTCGACGACGCTCGGGTGTCCGTCGCTGCCGTAGAGAAACGGGTCCACGTCGCCCCCGCCGAGGATCAGCGCGCCGTCGATTCCGGCGGCGTCGGCGAGGCTCCGGCGGCGCCCGTCCGCGTCCTCCGCCGCGGAGTCCAGCACGACGGCGGTGCCTCCGGCCGCCTCGACGGCGGCGGCCGCGAGTCCCGTCAAACGGACGAGATCGGCGCGGTAGGCGTAGGAATAGGCCTCCGCGGACGCCGGGAAAGACAACGCGATGACAGGTCTGGTCACGGCCTCAGGGGATGCAGTCATGCCTGTAGGGTATCCGAGCCGGACGTCACGCGGGGGATCGTGGGGCACCCTGTGGACATCCCGCTGGGTAGGGTGGCACCGAGACACTCCGCGAAAGGAACCGCCCATGTTTTCGGAAACCGCCACCCCCGTCACGGACGCCGACATCGAGGCCGGACGCCGCGCCCACGCGCTGGACCGCGACCACGTCTTCCACTCGTGGCAGGCCCAGGGGCCGTTCAACCCCATGACGATTCTCCGCGGCGAAGGATCCCTGGTCTGGGACGGGGACGGCACCCGCCTGATCGACCTCTCGAGCCAGCTGGTGAACACGAACATCGGGCACCAGCACCCCAAGGTGGTCGCCGCCATCCAGAAGCAGGCCGGGAAGCTGTGCACGATCGCGCCGCAGCATGTCAACGACGCCCGCTCGGAGGCGGCCCGGCTCATCGCCGAGCTGACCCCCGGGGACCTGAACCACGTGTTCTTCACCAACGGCGGGGCCGAGGCCGTCGAACACGCCATCCGCATGGCGCGCCTGCACACCGGACGCAAGAAGGTCTTCTCCGCCTACCGCAGCTACCACGGCGGCACCCAGCTCGCCATCAACGCCACCGGCGACCCTCGCCGTTTCGCGAACGACGACGGCGACTCCGGCGTCGTGCACTTCCTCCCCGCGTACCGGTACCGCTCCCACTTCGGCTCCACCACCGAGGCGGAGGAGTCCGAACGCGCGCTGCGCCACCTGACGGACATGATCGAGCTCGAGGGTCCGGCCAACATCGCCGCCGTGATGCTCGAGTCCGTGCCCGGCACCGCCGGGATCTACCTTCCCCCCGCGGGCTACCTGGCCGGCGTCCGGGAACTGACCCGCAAGTACGGGATCATGTTCATCGCGGACGAGGTCATGGCCGGCTTCGGGCGCACCGGCCGCTGGTTCGCGATCAACCACTGGGACGTCGAGCCGGACCTGCTCACCTTCGCCAAGGGCGTCAATTCCGGCTACGTGCCGCTCGGCGGCGTCGCGATGTCCGACGCCGTCTTCGACACCTTCCGCGAGCGCCCCTACCCCGGTGGACTCACCTACTCGGGCCACCCGCTCGCCTGCGCCGCCGCCGTCGCCACCATCAACGCGATGCGCGAGGAGGGCATGGTGGAGAACGCCGCCCGGCTCGGCGACGACGTCATCGGCCCGACCCTGCGCGAGCTGGCCGCGCGCCACCCCTCGATCGGCGAGGTCCGCGGAACAGGGTGCTTCTGGGCGGTCGAACTGGTGCGGGACCGGGAAACCCGCGAGCCGCTGGCCGCCTACGGCGGCTCCTCGCCCGAGATGAACCAGGTGATCGCTGCGCTGAAGGCCGAGGGCGTGCTGCCCTTCGCCAACTTCAACCGGATCCACGTGGTCCCGCCGCTGAACATCCCCGACGACCTCCTGCGGGAGGGCCTTGCCGCCTTGGACCGCGCCCTCGACGTCGCCGACGGGTTCGTCCGCGAAGGCCAGGCGGACGCCGCGACGGGGAGGCCCGCCTAGGCTCCCCCTACTAGTCCAGGACGTAGCGGTCGCGACCGACGAGCAGGCCCGTCCAGGCCTGGCCGACGGTCGCGACCGCTACGACGGCGAGCGGCCACAGCCACTCCCCCGTCCAGCCGTAGAGTGCACCGAACAGCGGTGGTCCGGCGGCCGCCAACAGGTAGCCCACCGACTGCGCCATCCCGGACAGCGCGCTGGCGTGCTGGTGGGTGCGCGCCCGGAGCCCGAACAGGGACAGCGCCAGCACCAGGGAACTGCCGCAGCCGAACCCGATCACCAGCACCCACAGGAGCATGGCGCCGGGCGCCAGCACCAATCCGGCGAGTCCAACGGCGGTCAGCAGGGTCGGCAAGGCCGGCGCCACGTGGCTCAACCGGCCGCGCATGAGGCGTGGCGTCAGGAGGCTGGCGGCGACACCGATGAGTTGGAAGCCCATGAGGTCCCAGCCGGATCCGGCGTCCGAGCGCCCGTAGGACCGTTCCAGGGTGGGGAGCCAGCTGATCAGGATGAAGAAGACCATCGACTGGAACCCCATGTACAGGGTGACCTGCCAGGCGAGCGCGGATCCCCACACGCTCCGGCCGCGGCCGCCGGCCGGGGCGATGGTAGGAACCGCCACGGGGATCGCGGGCCCGCCCCCGTGCTTGAGCCGCGGCAGCCACACGGCCAGCACGGGAACCACGAGGATTACGAACGCGACGAGGGCGAAGCGCCATCCCGCCGGGGCGCCGTCGGGCCCGATCGGGAGACGGGACAGCGGAAAGGACAGCCCCGCGCCCAGCGACGCGACGCCGCCGAGCACGGCGGAATAGGCCCCGGTCAGTTGCGCCATCCGGTCCGGGAAGTCGCGCTTGATGATCGCCGGCAGCAACACGTTGCACACCGCGATCGCCGAGCCCAGCAGGAACGTCCCGATCCAGAGGTTGGCCAGCGTGCCCGGGACGGGGCGCAGCAGCGTTCCGGCCGCGAGCAGCAGCAACGCGCCGAAAACGGTGCGTTCGACGCCGAACCTGACCGCGAGGCCGTGCGTCAGCGAGGAGACGGTGGCGAACGCGAGGAGCGGAACCGCGGCGAGCAGCCCCAGCGCCGCTGCGCCCAGCCCGGTCTCCGCGCCGATCTGGTCCAGGACGGGACCGACCGCGGTGATCACCGGGCGGAGGTTCGCGGCCACCAGCAGGACGCCGAGCATCAGCAGTGCGTTCGACCCCGCATGGGTCCCGGTGCCGGCGGTGGCCAAGGATTGCTCCTGTCGTGAGGGGCGGATGTCATGCCCATCAAACAGCACGGCCGCGCCGGCGCCAAAAGACGCCCGCGCGGCCGCGGTGCCGGGCCGTTGTTGTCGGCGCGCCGCGCCGACGGCCTTCGGGTCCTAGCCGGAGGCGTGGCCGTTCGGCCAGCGCAGCAGGGCCGCGATGGTGGCCCCCGCGGGGAGGACGCCCGGCGGGACATAGCGGATGGACGCGTCCGTCAGGGCGGCCGCCCGCAGGAGGACCTCCGGCGCCGGCCACGAACCGATGGTCTCCGCCCCTTGGCCGTCGGATCCCTCCGTCGCCAGCCAGGGCTCCGCCGCCAGCGCCAGCAGCGAATGGTCGTCCTGGAACTCGGACACGACGACGGTCTCCGCCTGGGCGCGCTGCAGCGCGGCCACGACCTCCTCGAAGCCGAGGACGGCTCCGGGATGGTCGCCGTTGGCGCGGTTTCCGATCTTCTCCGTCAGCTGGTTGATGTCGTCGGCCAGCACCTCGGAGACGCGGGCGTCCACCGCCTTCGCCACGGTGTCCTGGTCCGCCCCTCCGGTGCGGGTGTGCTGGTCCAGTTCCGTGGTGAGCGCACGCGTCGCCTCCGCCAGCTGGCTGTGCACGAGTTCCCGTGCCTTCACGTCCCCGGACAGCACCACGAGCCGCGCGCGGTTCTCGCGCACGACCTCGTCGATGTGCTTGGCCAGTTCGTCCGCGTTCCGGCGCCAGATCTCCTCCGTCTGCGCCCGGTTCTGCGGTTCGTTGTACGCGCCCGGGACGCGCCGTGCGTGGTGGGCCTCCTCCGGGTCTCCGGAGACGCTGCGCTGTTCGTGCACGCCCGGAGCGGCGGAGTGGAGCAGGCGTACCTCACCGCCGTCGCGCCCGACCTCGGCCGTGACGTAGGCGAACTGGCCTCCGCGGGCGCGTGCCAGCGGCACCAGGTTGGGGAACGGACCGCACTCGACGCGGGGGTCCCCGGCCTCGTGCCCCTGGACCAACTCGTCGAGCACCACCTCGCCGTTGTTCACCGCGACGAAACGGGCCACGGGCGACGGGACGCCATCCGCGGGGCGCATGGCCGACCGCATGGCCTCGACGTCGCCGGGCTTGGCCTGCTGGCTGGACAACAGTTGCGCGACGGATTCGGGCAGCCGGTCGGCGGCCTCCTGGGCCCCCGCCGTGCCGAGGGACGCGTCCACGAAGGCGGTGCACCAGGGCCCGTCCTTGCGGTACAACGTGGCATCGATTCCGTTGGAACCTGCCCTATTTGCCATGGGGAAACTCCTTCCCACACGGCTGCACAGCCGTGTGCCTACTGGATCCGTTCGTTCACCGTAGCACCGGGCCACGCTGGCCGAAAGGGGGACCCTCCACGCTCGCGCGCAAGCGTAAACGCAAGTCAGCTGCGGGTTTTGATCCAGTATCGGCGCTTGGCGGCACCGGGCATGATGTCAATCGTGTCCTCGAGGAGGCCGCCGGCGGCCTCGATGGTCCGGATGGACGCGGCGTTGTCGTCGTCGCAGGTGACCAGGACCTCGGACAGGCCCAAACCGGCCGCCACGTCCAACGCCGAGCGCAGGAGCCGTCCGGCGTGGCCGCGCCGGCGCGCACCCGGCCGGACGGCGTATCCGACGTGCCCGCCGATGACCGCCAGATGGCCCGTGAGCGCGTGGCGGACGGACACGCGGCCCACCAGCGCGCCGTCGGCGACGGCCACCCGGAAGGTGTGCGGTACCTGCCTCGGGCCCAGGCGTTCGCCCAGTTCCTGGTCCGCAAGCAGGGTCAGATACGCGTCCCAGTCGTCGCCGTCGTCGTATCCGAGCAGGAAGTCGAAGCCCTCGGCGGCGAGTTCCCCGTGGGCCGCAAGCGCCTGCTCCCGGTCTTCCGGGAGCAGTGGCCGGATCAGCATTCGACGACGTTGACCGCCAACCCGCCGAGGGCCGTCTCCTTGTACTTCGAGCTCATGTCCTTGCCGGTCTCGCGCATGGTGATGATGACCTCGTCGAGGGACACGCGGTGCTCGCCGTCGCCCATGAGCGCCATCTTGGCCGCGTTGATGGCCTTCGAGGCGGCGATCGCGTTGCGCTCGATGCACGGGATCTGCACCAGCCCGCCGATGGGATCGCACGTGAGACCCAGGTTGTGCTCCATGGCGATCTCGGCGGCGTTCTCCACCTGCGCGGGCGAACCGCCCAGGATCTCCGCGAGTCCGGCGGCGGCCATCGACGACGCGGACCCCACCTCGCCCTGGCAGCCCACCTCGGCGCCGGAGATCGAGGCCTGTTCCTTGTAGAGGACGCCGACGGCCGCGGACGCGAGCAGGAACTTGACGATCACGTCCTCCTTGTCCGCCTGCGTGGCCCAGCCGATGCCGGGGGAATAGTGCGTTGCGTAGAACATGACGGCGGGGATGATCCCGGCGGCGCCGTTCGTCGGCGCCGTGACCACGCGTCCGCCCGAGGCGTTCTCCTCGTTCACGGCCAGCGCGACGAGGTTGACCCACTCCTGCCAGTACTTGGGGTCGCGGTCCTTGTCCTCCTTTGCCAGGCGCTCGTGCCAGTCCGGCGCCCGACGGCGGACCTTCAGTCCGCCGGGAAGCAGGCCCTCGCGCTCCAGTGCGGAATCCTTGGAGTCCTCCATCACGGACCAGATGTGCAGCAGGCCGGCGCGGATCTCCTCCTTGGAGCGGGTGGCCATCTCGTTGGCCAGCATGACCTCGCTGATCGTCAGGCCGGTGTCCCGGCAGTGGCCGAGCAGTTCGACGGCGGTGCGGAAGGGGTAGGGAACCACGCTCAGGTCCTGCTCGATCTCCTCGACGACGGCGTCCTCCTCGCCCTCGCGCACGATGAAGCCGCCACCGACCGAGAAGTACGTCTCGTCCAACAGGACGCCGCCATCGGCGTCGAGGGCCTGCATGCGCATGCCATTGGTGTGCCGGGGCAGGACGGTGAGCGGGTGCTGGACCATATCCGGCACGCCGTAGTCCAGGTCGCGGCGGGCACCGAGTTCGGCGCAGAGGCGCAGTTTGCCCGAGGCTTCCTGATCGGCGATCCGTTCGTCTACCTGGGAGGGAAGGATCAGCTCGGGCTGGTAGCCCTCGAGGCCGAGCATGACGGCCGTGAACGTGCCGTGGCCGCGGCCGGTGGCCGCGAGGGAGCCGTAGAGGTCGACGCGCAGGCCCTCGGTGCGTTCGGCGAGGCCCTGTTGGGCCAGGCCCTCGGCGAACCGGTAGGCGGCGCGCATCGGCCCGACGGTGTGGGAGCTCGACGGGCCGATGCCGACGGAGAAGAGATCGAAAACGCTGATGGCCATGGGGTGGTTCCTCTGTGGTTGGTGAGGGGAAGGCGACGGGCCCGGGAAAGCCGTCCCGGGCCCGTCGCCTGTAACGGCCCCGACGGGCCCGCCGTTTAGGCGAGCGGTGCGAGGTCCGGGTAGAGCGGGTGCGCGTCGGCGACGGCCTTCACACGGGCACGAAGTCCCGCGGTGTCGGCGTCCGGCCCCGCGACCAGGACCTCGGCGATGATGTCCGCGACCTCCGCGAACGCCTCCTCGCCCAGACCACGCGTCGCCAACGCCGGCGTCCCGATCCGCAAACCCGACGTCACCATCGGCGGACGCGGATCAAACGGCACCGCGTTGCGGTTCACCGTGATCTCCACCGACGCCAACAGATCCTCCGCCTGCTGCCCGTCCAACTCCGAATGCCGCAAATCCACCAGCACCAGGTGCACATCCGTGCCCCCGGTCAACACGCCAATGCCCTTGCCCGCCACATCCGCACGGCCCAAACGCTCCGCCAGGATCGCCGCACCCGCCAAGGTGCGCTCCTGCCGGTCCCGGAACTCCGCGGTCCCGGCGACCTTGAACGCCACCGCCTTGCCCGCGATCACATGCTCCAACGGACCGCCCTGCTGACCCGGGAACACCGCCGAATTGACCTTCTTCGCGATCTCCGCGTCGTTGGTCAGGATGATCCCGCCCCGCGGACCGCCCAACGTCTTGTGAGTCGTGGAGGACACCACATGCGCATGCGGCACCGGAGACGGATGCAAACCCGCCGCCACCAAACCCGCGAAATGCGCCATGTCCACAAACAGGTACGCCCCCACCCTGTCCGCGATCGCCCGGAACCGCGCGAAATCCAACCGCCGCGGATACGCCGACCAACCCGCCACGATCATCTTCGGCTCGTGCTCCACCGCCAGACGCTCGACCTCGTCCATGTCCACCTCGTACGTGGACTCATCCACCCCGTACGGCACGATGTCGTACAAACGACCCGAGAAATTGATCTTCATCCCGTGCGTCAAATGCCCGCCGTGCGCCAGGTTCAGGCCCATCACCGTATCCCCCGGACGGATCAACGCGTGCATCACCGACGCGTTCGCCTGCGCACCCGAATGCGGCTGCACATTCGCGAACCCCGCACCGAACAACGCCTTCACCCGATCGATCGCCAACCGCTCGATCACATCCACATGCTCGCACCCGCCGTAATACCGCCGACCCGGATACCCCTCGGCGTACTTGTTCGTCAACACCGAACCCTGCGCCTGCATCACCGCCAACGCCGCATGGTTCTCCGACGCGATCATCTCCAAACCATCCTGCTGCCGACGCAACTCCGCATCAATCCCCGCAGCCACCTCCGGATCCAACACCGAGATGTCCTGCGTCAACGAACCCGCAGCGACGGCTTCGTATACTGCGCTCACGCGACGTCCCCGCCATTGGCGGAGGCGTAGTCCTCCGCGGAGAGCAGCGGGCCCTCTTCGGAGACCTCGACCGTGAACAGCCAGCCGGCGCCGTAGGGGTCCTCGTTCAGCAGGGCGGGGTTGTCCACGGCCTCCTGGTTGATCTCGACGACGGTGCCGGTGACGGGCGCGTAGAGGTCGGACACCGATTTGGTGGATTCGACCTCGCCGCAGGACTCGCCGGAGGTGACGGTCGCGCCGACCTCGGGCAGGTCGACGTAGACGACGTCGCCGAGTGCGTCGGCGGCGATCTGCGAGATGCCGATCTTGGCCGGGCTGGCCGAGTCGACCCATTCGTGTTCGGCGGAGTAGCGGAGGGAAGAGAGAACCTTGCTCATGGTGTGTTCCTTTCGGGAAGCCGGTGGGCTGCGGTTGGTTACTTTTGGCGCTTGTAGAACGGCAAGGCGACGACCTCGAAGGGCTCCGCCTTGCCGCGCAGGTCGACGTCGAGCCGGGTGCCCGGCTCGGCGAGTCCGGCGTCGACGTAGGCGAGGGCCACGGGATAGCCCAGCGTGGGGCTGGGCTGGCCCGAGGTGACCTCGCCGACCGGCGAGCCGTCCTTAAGGACAGGGTAGTGCGAACGGCCGGCACGGCGCCCGAGGCCCTTGAGCCCGACCAGCACGCGGTCCGCCCCGGCGGCCTTCCTGGCCTCCAACGCGGTCCGCCCGATGAAGTCCTCCTCCTTCTTGAAGGAGACGACGCCGCCCAGGCCCGCCTCGAACGGGGTGACGTCCTCGGAGAGCTCGTTGCCGTACAGCGGCATGCCCGCCTCGAGCCGCAGGGAGTCGCGGCAGGCCAGACCGGCCGGGACCAGCCCATGGTCGTGGCCGGCTTCGATCAGCGCCTGCCACAGGGAGGCGGCCTGGACGTTGGGGACGTACAGCTCGAAGCCGTCCTCGCCGGTGTAGCCGGTGCGCGCGAGGAGCACCTTGACCGGCGCCCCCGCGACCGTGAACTCGACGTCGTCCGCCGCGTAGTACTTCATGTCGGTGACCGTCGCGTGCTGCGCGGCCGGAACCAGCGGCAGCAGGATCTCCAGCGCCTTCGGTCCCTGGACCGCCAGCAGCGAGGTCTCGGCGGAGGCGTCCGTGACCGTGACGTCGAAGCCCTTGGCGCGTTCGCCCAGCGCGGCCGCGACCCGGGGCGCGTTGCCGGCGTTGGGGACCACCAGGAAGCGGTCCTCGGCGCGGCGGTAGGTGATCAGGTCATCGATGATGCCGCCGTCGGCGTTGCAGATCAGCGAGTACTTCGCCTTGCCGACGGCGATGACGGTGAGGTTGCCGACGAGCGCGGTGTTCAGGAACGCAGCGGCCTGCGGGCCCTGGACCCAGACCTCGCCCATGTGGGAGAGGTCGAAGAGGCCCGCGGTCTCGCGGACGGCCTTGTGCTCGCCGAGCTCGGAGCCGTACTTCAGGGGCATGTCCCAGCCGCCGAAGTCGGTGAAGGACGCGCCCAGGCGGGCGTGCTCGTCGTGCAGCGCCGTGCGCCGCGGCGTCGTGGTCTGTTCAGTCATGGTTGTGCCTTTCGAATCTGGGGCCGGGGCCGGACTAGTTCTCGAACGCCTCGGGCGGCGGGCAGGAGCAGATGAGGTTCCGGTCCCCGCCCGCGCCGTCGATGCGCCCGACGGGCGTGAAGTACTTGTCCTGCAGCAGTCCCGGGACCGGGAACGCCGCCTGTTCGCGGGTGTACTTGCGGTCCCACTCGGAATTCACGACGGCGGCCGCGGTGTGCGGCGCGAGGCGCAGGGGCGACTCCTCCAGTGCGAAGTCCCCGGCGGCGACCTGGTCCATCTCCTTGCGGATGGAGATCATGGCCTCGATGAAGCGCTCGATCTCCGGGAGGTCCTCGGACTCGGTCGGCTCCACCATCAGCGTGCCCGCGACCGGGAACGCGAGGGTCGGTGCGTGGAACCCGTAGTCGATGAGTCGCTTGGCCACGTCCTCCGCGGTGACGCCGGACTTCGCCGTGGCGTCGCGCAGGTCCAGGATGCACTCGTGGGCGACCAGGCCCTTGTTGCCCGTGTAGAGCACCGGGAAGTGCTCGTTCAGGCGCGAGGCGACGTAGTTGGCGGCGAGCAGCGCGTTCTTCGTCGCGTCGGTCAGCCCCTTCCCGCCCATCATGGCCACGTAGGCCCAGGAGATGGGAAGGACTCCGGCGGAGCCGTACGGCGTGGAGGTCACCGGGGTGCCCGCGTTGCCGTTGGATGCGCCGGCGGGCGCCCCCGGGAGGAACGGAATCAGGTGCTCGGCCACGGCCACCGGGCCGACGCCGGGTCCGCCGCCGCCGTGCGGGATGCAGAAGGTCTTGTGCAGGTTCAGGTGGGAGACGTCGCCGCCGAACTTGCCCGGCTGCCCGAGGCCGACGAGCGCGTTCATGTTGGCGCCGTCGATGTACACCTGGCCCCCTGCCGCGTGGACCTTGTCGCAGACCTCGCGCACATCGGCGTCGTACACGCCGTGGGTGGACGGGTAGGTGATCATGATGGCCGCGAGGGTGTCCTTGTTGGCCTCTATCTTGGCGTCGAGGTCCGCGGCGTCGATGGTGCCGTTCTCGGCGGTCTTGACGACCACCACCTTCAGGCCGGCGAGGACCGCGGAGGCGGCGTTGGTGCCGTGGGCGGAGGCGGGGATCAGGCAGACCGTGCGCGCGTCGTCGCCGTGGGCCAAGTGGTACTGGCGGATGGCGAGCAGGCCCGCGTATTCGCCCTGGGATCCGGCGTTGGGCTGGATGGACACGCCGGCGTAGCCGGTGATGGTGCTCAGCCGCGCCTCGAGGTCGGCGATCAGTTCGCGCCAGCCGGCGGTCTGGTGCGCCGGGGCGTAGGGGTGGATGGAGGCGAACTCCGGCCAGGACATGGACTCCATCTCGGCGGTGGCGTTCAGCTTCATGGTGCACGAGCCCAGCGGGATCATGGTGCGGTCGAGCGCGAGGTCGCGGTCGGAGAGCTTGCGCAGGTAGCGCAGCATCTGGGTCTCCGAACGGATGGAGTGGAAGATCGGGTGGGACATGAAGTCGCTGGTGCGCACGATCGCGTCCGGCAGCTCGTTCCCGGCGGACCGCTCGGCCGCCGCGACCTTCGCCGCCGCGTCCTCGATGCCGAACGCGGACGCGATGGCGATGATGTGCTCCGGCGTCGTGGTCTCGTCCGCGGACGCCCCGACCGTCTCCGGGTCCACGAGGCGCAGGTTCACGCCGTGGGTCTCGGCCGAGGCGATCACGTGGGCGGCGCGCCCGGGAACCCGGGCCTGGACGGTGTCGAAGAACGTGTCGGCGACCAGCTCGATCCCGGCGCCGGAGAGCACCGTGGCGAGCGTGCGGGCGCGCAGGTTGGCGCGGCGGGCGATCGCCTTCAGGCCCTCGGGGCCGTGGTAGACGGCGTACATGGAGGCCGTGATGGCCAACAGCGCCTGCGCGGTGCAGATGTTGGACGTGGCCTTCTCGCGGCGGATGTGCTGCTCGCGGGTCTGGAGCGCGAGGCGGTAGGCGGGCACGCCGGCGTCGTCCTTGGAGACGCCCACGAGGCGGCCCGGGAGCGAGCGTTCGAGGCCCTGGCGCACGGCCATGTAGGCGGCGTGCGGTCCGCCGAAGAACAGCGGCACGCCGAGGCGCTGGGTGTTGCCGACCGCGATGTCGGCACCCTGCTCGCCCGGCGGGACGATCAGAGTCAGGGAGAGGATGTCGGCGGCGACCGTGACCATTGCCCCGCGCTCCTTGGCGGCGGCGATGACGGCGGCGTGGTCGGCCACGCGGCCGGAGTTGCCGGGCTGCTGGAGCACGATTCCGGAGATGTCGCCGTCGGGCAGGCCCTGGGAGAGGTCGGCGATCTCGAGCTCGAAGCCGAGGGCCTCGGCGCGGCCGCGGACCACGGAGATGGTCTGCGGGAACAGGTCGGCGTCCAGGACGGTCTTGGCGTCGCCCTTGGCCTTGTTCGAGCGGCGCATCAGCAGGACGGCCTCGGCGACGGCGGACGCCTCGTCGAGCAGCGACGCGTTGGCGATGGGAAGGCCGGTCAGGTCCCCCACCATCGTCTGGAAGTTCAGGAGTGCCTCGAGGCGGCCCTGGGAGATCTCCGGCTGGTACGGCGTGTAGGCCGTGTACCAGGCCGGGTCCTCGAGGACGTTGCGCAGGATGACCGGAGGCGTGAACGTGTCGTAGAAGCCCTGTCCGATCATCTGGGTCTTCATGGTGTTCTTCGACGCGATGTTCCGCAGGTCCGCGAGCACTTCCGCCTCGGTTCGCGGCGCCGGGAGATCCAGCGGGGCCGACTGGCGGATGTCCGCGGGGACGGCCGTGTCGACGAGTTCGTCGAGGGTTGCGTAGCCCAGGTGGCGGAGCATCGTTTCGGTGGCGTCTCCGCGCGGGCCGATGTGGCGGTCGGCGAACACGAGGTCGCCGCTGTCGCGGGCTGTGGTGGGGCGGGCCGTTGTCGCGGTCATAAGGGGGAACTCCAAGGTTGGTCGAGGTGCGTGCACGCCGAATGAGCTTTGGTTCCTCCCCGACTCTGTATTGGACCTGAGAGTTTCCGGGGCCCCGGGCGGTGCGCCCGGCGCCTCTTGCACCGTCGGTGAGTCCCGAGAACCCCGCCGGTTTGACCCGGTGGAACGGAACTGCTTTCCAGAGTTGCCTATGCGCGACGGTACGGGGGCCTGAGAGATTCCCGGGGAGGAAATTGCTCCTACGGCGCCCGCCAGTGGATCTGGCGGATCTCTCCCGCCGCATGTCATTGGCCGTGCCACGGGGGCACAGCCAACAGTCTAGTTCGAGACGCGCGCCACAAACAACTGGAAGTCGCTAACCGACGACCCCGGTTGCGCCGAGCCAGGTCCCGATCGCGAAGGTCACCCCAAGCGCGGCGGCGCCGCCCACCAGGACGCGGACGGTCGGCACCAGCGGACGGGCGCCGCCGAGGCGCGCGCCGAGCGCCCCGGTGCCGGCGAGCGCCACGAGGACCGCGGCGAAGGTGACCGGCACGCGGATGTCCGGCGGCAACAGCACGGCGGTCAGGAACGGGAGGAGAGCGCCCACCGTGAAGGCGATGGCCGAGGCGAACGCGGCGTGCCACGGGCTGGCGACCTCCGTCTCGTTGATGTGGAGCTCGGCCTCCAGATGCGCCCCGAGCGCGTCGTGTCGCGTCAGTTCCTCGGCGACCCGCCGCGCCGTCTCCGTGGAGAGTCCCTTGGCCGCGTAGATGCCCGCCAGCTCAGCGAGTTCCGCGTCCGGGGTTTCCTCGAGCTCCCGCTTTTCCTTCTCGATGAGCGCGCGCTGGGAATCGGCGGCGCTGGAGACGGAGACGTATTCCCCCAGGGCCATGGAGATGGCCCCGCCGATGAGGGCCGCGGCGCCGGCCGCGAGGATCGGTCCCGTCGCCGACGTGGCTCCGGCCACGCCCACGACGACGGCCGCCACGGAGACGATCCCGTCGTTTGCGCCGAGCACCCCGGCGCGCAGCCAATTGAGCCGTTGCGCGACGCCCGAGGAATCGTGGGGCTCTTCGCCGTGCGCGGGCTCCGGGCCGGTCACGGCTGCCCCAGCCGCACGTAGTCGGGATGGCGGGCGGTGAGGGCGTCTCCGGAAGACGTGCCGGTCAGCCGCCGCCTCACCCAGGGGACCACGTGTTCGCGCGCCCATTGCGCGTCCGCCTGGATTTGCCGCAGGCGCCCGAGCGCGGGGGCCGTCTCGAGCTCCGGCGTCGCGATCTCATCCGAGGCCCGCAGCACCTCGAGTACCTTCTTCGCCATCAGGGTGTGGCCGGGGACGCCCATGTGCAGGCGGTCCTGCGCCCAGTAGCGCCAGTCCTGGAACTCGCGCCAGCGCCAGTAGTCGGCGATCGAGGCGTCGTGCCTCTCGGCGATCTCGCGGACCCACTCGTTGTAGATCGCGGTGCGCCCGCGCGTCTTGCCGAACACCGCCGACCCCGACGAGTCGAACCCCGTGAACAATACGACGGCGGCGCCGGTTCCGGACAGCGCGGCCACGGCCTCCTCGTAGCCGCGCATGAGGTTGTCGATGTCGACGCTCGGGCGCAGGATGTCGTTGCCGCCCGCGTACAGCGTCACCAGGGTCGGCTTGAGCGCCAGGGCCGCGGGCAACTGTTCCGTGAGGATCTGGCGGATCTTCTTGCCGCGGACGGCGAGGTTCGCGTAGCCCCACTCCGGGTCCGCGGCGCAGAGCTGTTCGGCGACCCGGTCCGCCCATCCGCGGACGCCGTGGGGGCGCCGGGGATCGTCGTCGCCCACGCCCTCCGTGAACGAATCCCCCAGGGCCACGTATCGCTTTTCAAAGTCCACGCAGCCAGCCTAGCCACGTTCGGTGCCGAGCGGCACCGAAATAGGGCCGACGCCATTCACAGCGCACGCCTAGCTCGGCGCGAAAGGCTGGGGGCGGGCACCGGCCTGCCGAACGACCCCGAGAGGACACACCGTGAGCATCCGCAACGCGATCTTCATCTCCGTCGCCGCGCACTATCCGCGGACGTTGCAGGCCACCACCGACGGCGCCTTCGCGTGAGCGCCGGAAGCGCGCCCTTCGCCTTCCCCGTCACGACGCGCACGTTCGTCGCGGCCGGAACCGTCGTCGCGGCCAGCGCACCCATGGATCCGGCGGAACTCGACGCGGCCGTGCAGGCGGTGGAACGCGTGTTTCTCGAGGACGGGGCCCGGATGCCGACCGGAACGGACCTCGAGGTCCGGCTGCTCGCCCGTACCGGCCAGGCGCTCACGGATCTGACGCTCCCGCGCCGGCCGTCAGCGCGGGCGGCGACATCCTCTGCACGGGGTCGCCGTCGCCCGGCTTCACCACGGCGCTGGCGACGTGTGCCGCTGGCGCGCCAATCCCGTGCGGCGCAGACGGGGCCTACCGGCAGGTCGGCGTGCCGGCGGAAGGCATCGCCGAGGCCGGGCGCACGGCCGCCGCCATTGTGGCCGGGGGTCCGAGGGCACTCGCGCAGGCACTGCTCGCGCCGGGCACCGAAGCGCTCGCGGTGCACCACGACGGCGAGGTCCTCGCCTCCATCGGCTGGTCCCGGTAGCGCGAGACCCACGGCTAGCCCAGGAGGGCCTGCCGCACGGCCACCGTCAGGCGGCCGGCGCGCGATCCGGTCCCGGACAGCTCGGCGCGGGCGGGGACGTAGCCGAAACCGATCCCGTAGGCGGGGTCGGCGAAACCCAGGGAGGCGTTGGCTCCGTCGTGCCCGAAGGCCCTGGCCGAGCCGAAGTCGTTGCGTGGCTGGGACTTCATGAAGACGATCCCGAATGCGCCGAGGAGCCCGTGCCCGCGGTCGGGGCCGAAGACCTGCTCCTGGGACATGGCGGCGCGCGTCGCGTCGGAGAGGAACGGCTCGCCCAGCGTTCCGTCCGCGCCGACCACACCGGTGCTGGCGGCCGCGTACAGGCGCGCGATGCCACGGGCGTTCGCCACCCCGCCGGCCGCTGCCAGCCCGGCGGCCCGGACCGAGCGGACGTTCGGCAGGTCCAGGATGTCCCGGCTGGGACCGTCCGGGCCCTCGAGGCCGGCGGTCGAGTTGACGGACAGGCCGAAGACGCCGAACGGGTCGACGAACGGAAGCTCGGCTTCCTGCGCTGGTTTGAGCACGTCGCGGTAACGCGGCTCCTCGGTTTCCGGCAGTCCCAGATGGAAGTCGATGCCGAACGGCGCCCTGATCCGGCGCTCGTAGATGTCCTGCAGGCGTTCGCCGGCCGTCCGGCGGGCCAGTTCCTCCATGAACACGCCGATGCTCAACGCGTGGTAGCAATGCGCCGCCCCCGGCCGCCACGACGGCGCCGCAGCGCCCAGGATGCGGGCGGCGAGCCGTGAGTCCTCGTACTCCTCCAGCGTCATGCCGCCGTCGACGCCCGGGAGGCCCGCCTGGTGGCTGAGCAGCTGGCGGACGGTGACGAGTTCCTTGCCGTTGGCGGCGAATTCGGGCCAGTAGGCGGCGACGGGCGCGTCGAGTTCCAACACGCCCTCCTGCAGGAGGATGCCGACCACCATGGCGGAGGCCCCCTTCGAGCAGGAAAAGACGCCCGTCAGCGAATCGCGTGCGCTGTGCGGTCCCACTGCGAGGTCCACGACGGGTAGGCCGTCGTGGTAGACGGCAAGCTGCGCCGAATAGTCGGCGTCCTCCGCGGCGAGTTCGCCCAGCAGCTCGGCGACCGGCGCGAAGCGCGGATCGTGGAGGTCTCCGGTCACGGTGTGGCTCTCGGTCGTCTCGCTCATGCGCCCAGTGTAGGGGGCGGCGGCCGACGGTCAGGACTCGGGGGTCTCCTGACGGAAGCGCAGGCGCCAGCGGCCGGCGTCGCGCTGCCACGCGGAACCGACGACGGCGGTCCCTCCCGCGCCGGACAGGCGGTAGGCCAGCTGCACGACGTCGGTGCCGACGACGTCCGAGGCGAGCAGTTCGAACCGGCCGACGGTCCCGGACGGCCCTCCGCCGGGTTCGAGCGTGGCGAGCACCGCGATGCTCGACTCCTTGTCCCGCAGCGTGCCGTCCGCGGCTATTTCGCGGTAGCCGGGGTGGAGGAGGTAGTTCAGCTGGCCCACCTCGGAGCGGACCGCGGGCTCCAACAGCTCGCGCTCCAGGGTCACCACCGCGTCGATGTCCGCGCTGCCCGTGCCCGTCTCGCGGACGTCCTCCAACTCGCTGAACAGGTCGTCCTGCTCGGCTCCCGCGCGCGGCGCCTCGCGGTCCGCCTCAACGACGGCGCGCTGTGCCCCCTGGTCCGCGGGGGTTGCCGGCGCGCGGGTGGCCGCGCCGGCGAAGCCCGGACCCTCGTCGGCGGGACGCCTGCCCTGGAACGCGGTGGCGGCCGCCCGGGCGCGCACGTCCGCGGCCTCGTTGAGTTCGTGGCCGGCGTGGCCACGCACCCATTCGAAACTGTAGTTGCGGCCCTCGATGGCATCGTCGATCTGCTTCAGGAGGTCGACGTTGAGCACCGGCTTGCCGTCCGACTTCTTCCAGCCCTTCCGCTTCCACCCCGGCATCCACTTGGTGACGCAATTGATGACGTACTGCGAGTCGCACAGGATGTGCAGGTGCTCGGCCTGAAGGTGCGACGTGGACCGGAACAGGTCCAGGACCGCCATGAGCTCGCCCATGTTGTTCGTGCCGTGGGGCCAGCCGCCGGCCCTCCAGCATTCGTCGTCGACGTACCAGGCCCACCCGGCAGGACCGGGGTTTCCGAGGGCGGAGCCGTCCGCGGCGGCAGTGATTGTCATGGATTCAATCCTGCCATCCTGATCCGACAGCTTCGAACCGGCTCCGGACCGATCCCCGGACGAACGGGTTCCCGTGCTATCTCCCCGGCGGTACCGATGCCCCGGCGACCGGGAAGGCCGACGCCGTGAACGCGGCGTTGCGCACGGCGCCGTCGTATCCTCCGGCCGGCTCAGTCAAACCCAGCAGCCATCCGATGGTCGGCGCGACGTCGACCGTCCGTGCCGGTTCAGAGAGCGTGGCCCCGCGCCGCACCAGCGGGCTGCCGCCGCCCACGAAGAAAGGAATGGGCTCCGTGGCCGGGTGGCCGTGGTTCCCGGGGATCGGGTTGGACGCCACATACGGATCCGTGAAGCGCCACCCTGCCGCGCAATACGCCACCAGGTCCCCGGCCTCCGGGCCGAGCCGTAGGTCGGCCGGGCGGTGGACGGCCAGGACGCCGTCGTGCGCCGTGAGCAGAGCGGTGGCGCGTGTCAGTCCGGATTCCCTCTCCGCTGGCGGGCCCACCCAGTAGAGCAGGTCCGCGCCGCCGTTCTGCGCGATCGCAAACCGGTCTGCCAGGGCGTCCCCTCCCATGGCCGCGGTGCCCGGTCCACCGGAGAGGATGCTCCGCGCTGACACTGTCTTCCACGCGTGCGACCAGTCCATCGAGTGGTCGGCCAGCACCAGGAAAACGCTGGACTCCCAGAGCCCGCGGTCCTTCACATGGTCCACAAACCGCCCCACCTGGAGATCCGTGGTCCGCAGTGCCAGTTCACGTGCGGCCCGGAGCGTGGTCCCCGTCAGGTCCGAGTGGCCCATCCGATCGATGTCGCCGAGATTGACGAAACAGAGGTCGGGATCCGCCTCGTCCACCAGCGCCATCGCCGCGTCCACGGTGAATGGGTCAGGAGCGTGCCCACTCGCCGGGACAATCGGCTCCGGCTCCCAGCGGTAGGTGGCCCGCTCCCCGAAGATGCCGAACAGGTAGTCCTTGCTGAGCACGGTAGCGCTGGTCAGACCCAGCTCGCGCACACGCTCCAGCAGGGTCGGGAAGCGCAGGTCCTCCGGCAGCCCGAGCGTCCGGATCTCCCCCAGCGCACGGTCGTAGACCGAGTTTGCGGGCACGCCGCTGCGGTCCGGGCGCACGCCCGTCATCATCATGACGTGGTTCGGGATCGTCTCCATCACCGGCAGCGAACGGGCGGCGGGGAAGTTCGCGCCGGCATCCCGCAGGCCAGCGAGACGTGGCGTGGTTCCCGACGTGATCTCGTCGGGACGGCAGCCATCCACCACCAGGACGTACACGCGGGTCCGGCCCGGCGCGTCCTGGGATGCGGAGCCCCACGCCGCCGTCGTTCCGCCCGAAAGCAGGACCGCCGCGGCACCAGCCCCCGCGGCGCGCAGGAACGTCCGGCGGGTGCCGCCGCTCACAGCGCACCACCGGTCCGCCGCACCTTCTGGGTGCCGGCGTCGACCGTGTACGACTCCACCAGGTGTGCCGCCGAGCCCGCGAGGGTGCGGTCCGCAATGCGGTACCAGTCCATGCGCGTCGCGGCCGGTGTGACGTCCAGGATCGAGAACCCGTGCGAATCGAAATCAAGGTACTTGACGTGCGGGTTGTTGGCCTTGATGGCCGCCTCCACCGCCAGCGACGCCGTGCGCGGGGGCACGCGGAGGATGTCGTCAAGGTTGTCGCTGGTGACGGAGGTGCACACCAGTTCCGTGCCGGCGGACGCGCCGTTGAGCGCATAGGTGGACGGGTCGGCGGGCAGGTCGCAGGCCCAGCCGGAGTGGATGTCGCCGGTCAGGAACACGGTGTCGCGGACCGCGTTGTCCCGCAGATGGCGCAGCACCCGGCCGCGGTCGGCCGCGTACCCGTCCCACTGGTCGACGTTGTAGGGAACGCCGTCAATGTCGCTGGTGCCCAGCAGCTCGTTCAGGCCCCCGATCTCTTCGGTGGACAGCGTCGACGGCACGCGCACCGGCGTGATCATCACGGGGTTGCCGACCAGTTTCCACTGCGGGCCGTCCGAGGCGAGACCCGACAACATCCAGTCCATCTGTTCCGCGCCCGTGATGCTGCGTTCGGGGTCGTCGATCTCTCCGGAGACCTGGTGGGTGGCCTGCGCGTCGCGGTAGGTCCGCAGGTCCAGCATGGACAGGGACGCGAGGGCGCCGAATTCCAGGCGCCGGTACAGCTCGCCGCCGGCCTCGTAGCGGACCGGCATCCATTCGGCATAGGCCCGCTGGGCGGCCGCGCGGCGATCCGCCCACGTCCCCTCGGCGCCCTCCGTGTGGTTCTCGGCGCCGGTCGCGTGCGCGTCGTTCGCCGTTTCGTGGTCGTCCCACGTGACGATGAACGGCGCGGACGCGTGCAGGAGCTGCAGTTCCGGGTCGGTCTTGTACTGGGCGTGCCGGCGCCGGTAGTCGGCCAACGTCGTCGTCTCGCGGGCCGGATCGTGCGGGCGCACCACGACGTCGCGGGCCTGGTATTCACCCGGCGCGTACTCGTAGAGGTAGTCGCCCAGGTGCAGAACGGCGTCGAGCCGCTCGCGGGCCAGGTGGCGGTATGCGGAGAAGTGCCCGGCTTGCCAGTTTGAGCAGGAAACAACGCCAAAGCGGAGGCGCTCAACGGCCGAGCCGGCGGCCGGTGCCGTACGCGTGCGTCCGATCACCGACGTCGACCCGGCCGCCTCGAAGCGGAACCAGTAATCCGTTGCGGGGTCCAGGCCGCCGACCTCCACCTTGACCGTATGGTCTCGGTGCGCGCCGGTCCGTGTGCTGCCGCGGGCCACCACCTTGCTGAACGCGGAATCGGCCGCGACGCTCCAGCGGACCGTGACGTCGGGTCCGGCTCCCGATCCCGGCGCCGCCGCCTCGCTCGGGCTGACCCGCGTCCACAACAGCACGCCGTCCGGTTCGGGATCGCCCGAAGCCACGCCGTGGCGGAATGCCCCGGAGGCCGATGCCGCGGCCAGCGGGAGGAAACCGGGCTGGACGACGACGGCGCCAAGCGCCGCCGCCACGCCCGCCACCACCACGCGGCGGGACGGCAGGGATGTTGAGGGCTTGTTTTTTGGGGACTGGGATGCGGGGTTCACGCCAGCGAGAGTATCCCGCTGTGATATCCCGGAACCCCCCAAACCGCGGTCGTTCATCCATGGTTCACGGGCATTTCATGGGCAAGGGCAGGGTCGAATGGACGAATCGAAAGCATTTGTGAGAAACTTCACAGGCATTTGTGCGACGCGCCACTGCCTAGCCGGTCTGCGCACCGCTAATGCCACCCCCACACGCAACACCCACGCTCTTCATGGAGGGACCCCACACTTATGAGCGATGCCCTATCAGCCATCAACGACGTCATCTGGAGCGACTGGCTCGTCTATCTCTGCCTCGCCACCGGCGTCTACTTCTCCGTCCGTTCGCGCTTCCTGCAGGTGCGGCATGTCAAGGGCATGGTCCAGCAGCTCCTCCGCGGTGAGAAGTCGGCGTCCGGCGTCTCGTCGTTCCAGGCGCTGGCCATGTCCCTCTCCGGGCGCGTCGGCACCGGCAACATCGCCGGCGTCGCGACCGCGATCGCCTTCGGCGGACCGGGCGCGCTGTTCTGGATGTGGATGGTCGCCTTCCTGGGCGCCTCGACGTCGTTCATCGAATCGACCCTCGGCCAGATCTACAAGACCCGCGACCCGCTGACCGGCGAGTACCGCGGCGGACCCGCGTACTACCTGTCCCGTGCAATGGCGCACACCAAGGGCGCGCCGTTCTTCAAGGTCTACGGCTACGTCTTCGCCGCCGTCACCGTTCTCGCCTGCGGCGTCCTCATGCCGGGCGTCCAAGCCAACTCGATGGCCACCGCGATCGACGGCGCCTGGACGATCCCGTCGTGGATCGTCGCCGTCGGATCCGTCATTGTTCTTGCCTTCGTCATCATCGGCGGCGTCAAGCGCATCGCCAGCGTCGCGGCATTCGTCGTTCCGTTCATGGCCGTCGCCTACATCCTCCTCGCGCTGGTCGTGGTCTTCGTGAACGCCGCGCAGCTGCCGGAAATCATCTCCCTGGTGTTCCGTAGCGCGCTCGGCATGGACTCGGCGCTGGGCGCCGTCATCGGCCTGGCCGTGATGTGGGGCGTCAAGCGCGGTGTCTACTCGAACGAGGCCGGCCAGGGCACGGGACCCCACGCGGCGGCCGCCGCCGAGGTCTCGCACCCCGCCAAGCAGGGCCTCGTGCAGGCCTTCGCCGTCTACATCGACACCCTGTTCGTTTGCTCGGCCACCGGCTTCCTGATCCTTTCGACCGGCGCCTACCGCGTATTCTCCGGCGGCACCGAGGACACCGACGTCCTCCTCGAGGGCGGATTGCTCTCGGCCTCGGCCACGGTGGGACCGCAGTTCGTGCAGACCGGCTTCGACAGCGTCTTCCCGGGCTTCGGCGCGGCGTTCATCGCCATCACGCTGATCTTCTTCTGCCTGACCACCGTTTTCGCCTACTATTACATGGCGGAAACCAACCTGCGGTTCCTGGTGGGCAACTCGTCCAACAGGCTCATCCCGGGCCTCAAGGTCAGCATCGGCCGGGTCACCACCATGGGGCTGCAGGTGCTCATCCTCATCGCCGTCGCCTACGGCTGCGTCAACACCGCCGCGGATGCCTGGACGATGGGCGACATCGGCGTCGGCCTGATGGCGTGGCTGAACATCATCGGCATCCTGATCCTGCAGAAGCCTGCCTTCAAGGCGCTCAAGGACTTCGAGGCGCAGAAGAAGCTGGGCTTGGACCCGGTCTTCGATCCGCGCCCGCTCGGCATCGTGGGCGCCACCTTCTGGGAGTCCTACAAGCGGGCACCTCTCGAGAAGGAATCGGCCCGGCTCTAGCTCCGGACGCCCGACCGCTCACGCACAAGCCGGCTGCCGCCGTCGTACTGTTTGGTACGACGGCGGCAGTCGGCTTGTGCGCTTCGCCCGGGGCCGGGCGTGGAGGCTACGCGGGGTAGAGCGGGTTGGCGCCGGCGGCGACTTCCTCGCCCGCCCGCACCGGACCCGGCGCCGTGCCGGCGCCGAACGGGGAACCCCCGAGCGCCTCGCGGCCATGCGGGTCCAGCCAGTCCGCGAGGTCCGGTCCCGCCGGAACGATCCCGGTGGGGTTGATGTCCTCGTGGACCACGTAGTAGTGCGCCTTAATCTGTTCGAAGTCCACGGTGTCGCCGAAGCCCGGGGTCTGGAACAGGTCCCGTGCGTAGCCCCACAGGGCGGGCATCTCGGTGAGCTTGTTCCGGTTGCACTTGAAGTGCCCGTGGTACACCGGGTCGAACCGCACCAGCGTGGTGAACAGCCGCACGTCGGCCTCCGTGATGGTGTCCCCCATCAGGTACCGCTGGCCGGACAGGCGCTCCTCGAGCCAGTCCATGGCAGCCCACAACCGGTCGTACGCGTCGTTGTAGGCCTCCTGCGACCCGGCGAAGCCGCAGCGGTAGACGCCGTTGTTGACCTCCGTGAAAATGCGCTTGATGACGGGTTGCATGTCCTCGAGCAAGTCCGCCGGAAGCAGATCCGGGGCGCCCTCGCGGTGGAACCGGGTCCACTCGGTGGAGAAGTCCAGTGTCATCTGCGGGTAGTTGTTGGTGACGACCCCGCCCGTTGGGATGTCGACGATCGCCGGCACCGTGATCCCGCGAGGGTAGTCGGGGAACCGCTTGAAGAAGTTCTCCTGGAGCCGTTCGGTGCCCAGCACGGAGTCGCGGCCGTCCGGATCGAGATCAAACGTCCACGACCGCGCGTCGTGCGTCGGTCCCGGGGTGCCCAGCGAAAGGGCGTCCTCAAGGCCCAGGAGGCGCCGGACGATGATGGCGCGGTTGGCCCACGGACAGGCCCTGGCGGCGATCAGACGGTACCGGCCAGGCTCGACCGGCCACGCCTGCGCGCCCTCGGGCAATCCGCCGCGCGCATCGCCGATGCTGCTGCCGAAGGCCCCACCGGACGCCCGGACAGCCTCCGGATCCGCGACGATCCTGTCGTCGATGTAGTTCGTGTCGCGGCTGAATTCGGCGCCACCGGTGACGTAGGAACCTCGGGTCGAGAAGTCGTTGTCTGCCATCCCCATACCCTACGTTCGCCGCGCGTTACCCGCACGCGCCATCACCGCCCGCGGGCGGTGGATGATTCCCGTTGTCCGGCCTGGACCGCGCCGCGCAGCCAGGGCCCCGCGGGTCACGAGGTCGGTTGCCGTTCGAGGCGGCCAGCCTCTGCGGTGCCCGCCAGGCGGGCGTAGGCGCCGCCCGCCGCCAGCAACTCGGCGGGCGCGCCCCGCTCGGCGATATGGCCCCCGTCCAACACCACCAGCTGGTCCGCGCGCTCGACGGTGGAGAGCCGGTGCGCGATGGTGATCGTGGTCCTGCCTTCGGCCAGCCTGTCCAGTGCAGCCTGAACCTGCGCCTCGGTGGTGTTGTCCAGCGCGGATGTGGCCTCGTCGAGCACCAGGACCCGGGGGTCGCGCAGCATGGTGCGGGCGATCGCCAGGCGCTGTTGTTCGCCGCCGGAGAAGCGGTGGCCGCGGGCGCCGACCAGCGTGTCCAGCCCCGCGGGCAGCCCGGCGACCAGGTCCGCGATGTGTGCCGAGGCCAGCGCGCCCCACAGCGCGGCGTCGTCTGCGCCGGGCGCCGCCAGCAGGAGGTTGTCCCGGATCGACGCGTGGATCAGGTAGGACTCCTGCGACACGACGCCGACGACCCTCGCGAGGTCGACGGCCGAAAAGTCGCGCACGTCGACGCCGTCGATGGTGACGCGCCCGCTGCCTGCGTCGTGCAGGCGGGGAACCAGGGCGCCCAGCGTCGTCTTCCCGGAGCCGGTTGGTCCCACCACCGCCGTCGTGGTGCCGGCCGGCACGCGCAGGTTCACCCCGCGCAGGACAGGCGCTCCCCCGTCGTAGGCGAATTCCACGTTCTCGAACCGCACCTCGCCGCGGATGGCGGCGGGTTCGAGGGCCACCGGCCGGAGGGGCGGCGCGATGTCCGGCTCGAGATCCAGGTATTCGAAGATCCTGCTGAACAAGGCCAGTGCAGTGACCCACTGGACGCCGACGTTGAGCAGTCCCATGATGGGCCGGAAGATGGTCCCCTGCAGCGCGGTGAACGCCACCAGCGTGCCGATCGTCATTCCGCCGGTGGCGGCCGGGAAGCCCGCGGCCAGATAGATCGCGGCGGGGATGGCGGCGAAGACGATTCCCATGGTCGCCATACGCCAGCGGCCGGCCAACTGCGAGCGCATCTCCAGGCCGATCAGCCGCTCCGAGGACTCGGCGAACCGTCCGGCGTCGCGTCCGGTGGTTCCGAGCGTTTTCGCGAGCCGCACCCCGGAGACGGACAGTCCCTCCTCCACCTGGGTGTGCAGTTTGGCCAACTCCTTCTGGCGCTCGGCCGTGATGTCGCGGCGGAGCAGGGCCACCCTCCGGCTGATCCAGATGGCCGGAGGGATCACGATCAGGGACAACAGGCTGAGCTGGGGCGAAAGGGCCACCATGGCAACGGCCGTGGCCACCGCCGTCGTGAGGTTGGATGCGACGGAGGTGGCCGAGGTGGTGACCACGGATTGCATGCCGGAGATGTCGTGCGTCAGGCGGGATTGGACGTCGCCTCCGTGGGTTCGGGTGAAGAAGCCGAGCGATTGGCGCTGCAGGTGGGTGAAGAGGCTGGTCCGCAGCCCGTGCATGACCTGCTGGCCCATGTCGGTCGCCATCCACGTTTGGACGACGCCGATGACCGCGGTGGCCGCGGCAACGGCAACGAGGCCTCCGGCGAGCGACGTGAGCAGGGGGACGTTACCGTCCGGAAGGGCGCTGTCGATGATGGCCCGGATGAGGAACGGTTGGGCGAGCCCGACCACCGCGGAGATGCTGATGAGCAGGACGACGACGGCGATGCGGGCCTTGTGCGGAGCGAAGAGGACCGCGATGCGACGGAGACTGACGGGATGGGCGCTCAGCTGGTTCCGGTCGGCCGGGTCGACGCGCCCGACCCGGTGGGATCCTCCGCTGCCGCCGACGGGCACCGTGCCGACCGCATCCGCGGGGGGACTCTGTGGTTTCGCCAAGGACGCCACCTCCTGTGAAGCGATGCGCCCGTCGCGCACTCAATACAGAGGTTACCTCACTATGTGGTTGCCCGGCAATCTGTAGACTGGTGGCATGCCCCTCAACCATCCCCCGCTCCCCGACTCGGCCGCTCTCGGCGACCTCTTCCATGCGGCGTTCCGCGGGCTGCGACGGACTTGGGCTGCTCAGTTGGCGCCGTTCGAACTGACCCCGCACCAGTGGCGCGCCCTCCACGTCCTGGCCGGCGGCGGCCACGTCCACCCACATACGTATCCCGAAGCCCCGCACCGGCGGCGACCGGCTGCCGGAGACGATGTCGAGGCCGAGCCCCAGGCGCTGAGGTTGAACGAGCTCGCGGACCGGCTGCGCATCGCTCCGCGTTCGGCCACGGAGGTGGTCGACCAACTCGAGGTGAAGCAACTCGTGACACGGCGGGCCGATCCGCGCGACCGCCGGGCGACGCAGGTGGTGCTGACCGCGCAGGGCACGGCGCTCCAGCAACGTGTCATGGCCGTTCGGCGTCGCGAGTCAGGCCGCTTCTTCGGGCGGCTGGAAACGGATGAGCAGGCGGAACTTGCCCGCTTGCTCACCCTCCTCGCCGAGGACACGGATCCGGTCGCCCCCCGGCGAATGCCCTAGCGGGCCGCCGGAGGTCCAGCCGGCTCCGTGTCGGGACCCGCCGGAGTGCCGACGGGTTCCGCCGTGCGCCAGGTGTCCACGGCGATTGCCAGACCGAGAATGGCCATCGCGATGCACATGGACCCGACAACATCGGTGAACCAATGGAACCCCGTGTAGAGGCGGCTCGAGGCAGACGACAGGATCCACAGCACCGCCGCCGCGAGGCCGCCCCAGAACATCCACGGCCTCGGGTTGGTGTGCCTGGAATAGAGCACGTAGAAGCCCAGCAGCGCGAAGTTGGTCGCGCCCAGCGTGTGCCCGGAAATGAAGGAAAACGTATGGTCGGCCTCGAACAGCACCATCAGGTCCGGCGGTGGGCGCGGCTTGTCCACGGTGTCGCGGATGACAATGGCGATTCCGACGCCCAGCAGCATCCCGCCGGCGAGCATCGTGGGACGCCAGGCGTGCTTGCCGAACCAGATCCACCCCACGGTCAGCACCAACATCAGCACCGGCAGGAAGACGGGGCCGGTGACCATGGAGAGGAACCACATCACCCCGTCCCATCGCGGACCGCGCAGCTCCACGAACCAGTCGCGCAAAGGTTCGTCCAGGGCGGCCGCCCCGGCGTCGTTCAGGATGCTCCACAGGATGTAGGCAAAGCCGGAGAGGCCAACGACGGCCAAGGTGGCCGCCGTCCGCAGCAGACCCAGCCGCCCCTGCTCCGGCATGGGCCGTTGTTCGTCGAAGTAGCGCCGCACCACGGCGCGCGCATCTGCCATGCCCAAAAGCGTAGCCCTCCGGGGACGGCCGCGCAGGACATCGGCTCGGATCCCCGGACCGTCCGCTGCGCGGGGCGGAACCCGGATTGTGCCGACCCGCCGCGGACAGGACAGGATGGGGCGGTGACCACTGCCCCGCGCCTCTGGCTTCCCGCCGGACTCTCCCTGATGATGGTCGGCTGGGGAGCCAACCAGTTCGCCTCGTTGCTCGCGTTCTACCGGCAGGAGCACGGGTTTTCCGAGCTGGCCGTGACCGCGATGCTCGGCATCTACGTGCTGGGGCTGATTCCCGCCCTGCTGGTCACCGGACCCGTCTCCGACTTCGCGGGACGTCGGCGGCTGACCCTTGGCGCCATCCTCCTGTCCATCCTCGCCAGCGCCATCATGACATTCGGCGGCTTGGGGCCGACCGCGCTGTTCGTCGGCAGATTCGTGGCCGGCGTCGCCACGGGCATCGCCATGGCCGCGGCGACGAGTTGGGTCAAGGAACTCTCCCAGCGTCCGTGGACCGAGGTGCCCGCCGTCGGCGCGGGAGCGCGGAGGGCCTCACTGTTGACGACGGCCGGATTCTGGCTGGGCCCGGTGGTCAGCGGGCTGGTGGCGAATTGGGCGCCGCACCCCGGGATCCTGCCGTACCTGCTGCACATGGTCCTGTGCGTCCCGTTGCTGGTGCTCGCGTCGCGCCTGCCGGAGACGCGCCCCCGCACCAACCGTCCGCCGGGGATCCTCCGCCTTCTGACCACGACGCCGGTCCCGAGGTTCCGCCGCGTCGTCGCCCCGGCCGCGCCCTGGGTCTTCGGATCCGGGACGATCGGTTTCGCCGTCGTCCCCGGCATGATCGACGACGTCGGGGGCTCGCGGGTGCTCTATGCGACGGCGGCCGTCGCCCTGACCCTGGGTTGCGGCGTGGCGGTCCAGCCGTTGGCGCGCCGTGTCGACTCGGACCGGTCCGCGCGTGCCCTGCTCGCGTCGCTGGGGACCGTCCTGAGCGGTCTACTGGTGGCCCTGCTCGCCGTCGTCGTGCAGGATCCGTGGACGGGACTGGCGGCCTCCGCGGTGTTGGGCGCCGGGTACGGGCTGACGATGGTGTCCGGACTACTGGAGACGCACCGCGCGGCCGGTCCGCACCAGATGGGGGCGCTGACCGGACGCTACTACACGCTGGCCTATCTGGGGTTCCTGGCCCCCACCGTCCTGGCCTTCGCCGGACAGTGGGTGGATCCGGTGGCGATCCTGGGCTCCGTCGCCGTCCTCTGTGCCGCGTCGATCGCAACGGTGGCCGCAAACGCGCGGTGACCCGTCCTATACAGCGCAGGTCGGGCGGCGCATGATGGGCATGTCAGCACAAGTCCCGGCCACGGAACGCGGTCGGGTGGCCAACAGGAGGAAGCCGTGGAAGAGAGCAACAACGACCAGAGCACCCAGGCCGGCCGGATAGTCGTCGGCATCGACGGATCCGAGGGATCGGTCACGGCGCTGCGGGCGGCACACCGGATCGCGGGCGCGCTGGGCCAACGCATCGTGGCCCTTGCCTGTTGGGATATTCCGGCGATTCCCGACGGCTACTCGCAAATTGGCCGGAATGAATTCGAGGATCGCGCCAAGGAGGATCTGGAACGGACCCTGGGGAAGGCCTTCGGTGACGACCGGCCGAAGGACCTCAAGGCGGTGGTCCGGTACGGAAGCGCACGGCCCCTCCTGATCGAGGCCAGCCGGGATGCCGACATGCTGGTTCTAGGCCGGCGAGGCCATGGGGGGTTCCACGGCCTCCATCTGGGATCCGTGAGTTCGGCCTGCGTGGCACGCGCCCACTGCCCCGTGCTGGTGGTCCACACGACGGACACCGCACTGGGCTGACGGGCGCGGCGCCGCCCCGCTACGGCGCGAGGTAGGCCCGGACCGCGGTGATCGCCGCCGCCGTACCGGTGCTGAGGGTCGGTTCCATGACCGGCCCGAAGAACGGCGAGTGGTTCACCGGCATCTCCTCCGCCGGCCCCTCGAACCCCCCGAACATCCAGTACACCTGCGGAACGCCGATCGAATCGGCCAGGTGCCCGACGTCCTCGCTGCCCATCAGCGCCGGCTGTTCGTGGACGTTGTCCTCGCCGAGTACGCTCCGCAGGGCGGCCGCGACGCGGTCGGTGGCGTCGGGGTCGTTGTAGCAGCGGGGGAAGGAGTAGAGCTCCTCGACCTCCGGCTCGGGCGCCGCGCCGGCGGCGGCCTCGGCGCTGACGATGCGCTTCACGGCAGCGATGACCTGGGCGCGGACCGGCTCCTCGAACGTGCGGATGTTCAGCGTGAACTCCGCGCGGTCCGGAATGATGTTTTCCTTCAGCCCCGCGTGGAAGGTACCAGCCGTGACGACGGCGGGCTTCAACGGCCCCAGTTCGCGAGAGACGATGGTCTGCAGCCGCGTGACCATGTGCGCGCCGATGACGATCGGATCGATGCTGTTCTGCGGCTGCGACCCGTGCGACTGCTTTCCGCGGACAGTGACCTTGAGCGAGTCCGCCATGGCCATGGCGGTGCCGCGGCTGTAGTTGACGTGCCCCGCCCGCAGCGGCATGACGTGCTGGCCGAGGACCACTTCGGGCCGCGGCGCGCGGTCCCACAACCCGTCCTCGAGCATGGCGCGGGCGCCGGCCCCGGTCTCCTCGCCGGGCTGGAACACCAGCACCAGCGTGCCGGACCAGGTCCCGCGCTCGCGCAGGAGCACCTTCGCCATGGTGAGCGACGCCGTCACGTGGGTGTCGTGGCCGCAACCGTGCATGACGGGGACCTCGGTCCCGTCCTCGAGCGTCCCGCGGGCCGTGCTGGCGTAGTCGAGTCCCGTGTCCTCGGCGATCGGCAGCCCATCGGTGTCCGCCCTGAACGCGACCACGGGGCCGTCACCGTTGCGGATGACGCCGACGACGCCGGTTCCGCCGCAGCGGAAGTTCTCGACGCCCAGCGCGTCCAGCGCGGATTCGATGTACGCGGCGGTCGCGGACTCCTGCATGGACAGTTCGGGGTTGGCGTGGAGGTGGCGGTAAAGGCCGTGCATCTCCTCGCGCTCTGCCGCGGTGAGTTCCAGTGGGTTGTGTGTCGTTGCCATGATTCGGGGGACTCCTAGGATTCGTGCGGTTCTTCGGCGACCGGCGCGTGGACCGTCTTGCGGTCCCGTAGGAACCACGCCAGGAAAATGGTGGACACCACGACGATGGCGGTTCCGTAGAAGGCCATCTGCGGCACGGACCGGATCACCACGAACAGCATGATCAGGGACAGGACGACGGCGATGATCGTGGCGCGCACCTGACGCATCGATACGATGCTCTGCACGAGAACCGCGCCGAGGACCGACGGCAGGATGTACAACCGGGCCACGTCGATGACCTCCGTCGGAATGACGCTGATCAGCCACGTGCCGAGGATGCCGACGAAGATCAGCAGCGACGTCAGGTGGACGGCGGCGGCCCCGCAGATCGCCATGACGGCGGCGATGTCCCCGCGCCGCGTTCCGGGCTTGGCTCCGATGCTGGACTGGGCGACGAGCGCCGCGGGCAGGAGCTTGTTGGAGATGTTGCCGATCATGAACGCCTGGTACATCGCGGAGGAGCCGAGGATCGGGAAGTACGTCACGGGCTCTAGGATCCACAGCACGCCGAACACCGCGGCGACGGCGAGGAACGCGACCCAGATCTGGCCACCGGTGAGTTCCATGCCGGAGAAGAAGGCCAGGTAGACCGGACCGATGAGCGATAGCACCAGGCCCGCGGTCATCGTGATGCTGCCCCAGCGGGACGTGGTGTTTTCAAACTCCGTCATGCCCGCGGCGGCGCGGCTGTCGAGTTGCATGCTCATGGTGTTTCCCTTCGAAAAATGCGGGCTAGGCGGAGTGGGTGGAGTACGCGACGATAAGGGCGATGACGATGGAGATTCCCAGCGCCCATTCGCGCAGCCAGCGAACGCCGAAGTGCTTGGCGATGAACAGGCACACGCCCATGGCAGCCGCGGAGGCGACGACCGCCAGCACGTGGACACCGGACTTCGGAAGCTCGCTGAGCGTCAGCATGCTGAAGGCGCCCAGCAGGGCGGCGCTCGGAATGATGGCCATGGCGGCGGGGTTCAATTTGGCCAGGCTCTTGCTGCCGCGCTTGAGAACCGGGGTGAGGATCAGCGTGGAGAGCATCCACATGGCCCCGCTGAGGCTCATGGCAATGAACGCCAGCGCGAAGATCTGCTGCGTGTAGTCCGGACCGCCGAGGGTAACCCCCGCGGTGCCGGCCGCGATGCCGGCGGACGCGACCTCCGCCGCCGCCGAGCCGATGAGGCCGATACGTACGAGCACCGCGGGCGTCCCGAAGAGGGCCAACAATGCGACGGCCACCAGCACGACGGCGAGCGACGGGCCGATGGAGGCGACGGCGCCGGCGCGGAACGCGTCCTTGACGTCCGTGGCTTCCATGCCGATCTCCGGGGCGGCCTTGCGGGCGGCCTTCACGTAGAGGACCGACTGGAGAACGATGACGGCGAAGACGCCGAGCGCGCAGAACCAGACGATGGGCGAGTTGGCCGCGGCGAGAATATCCGTGGATCCGGGGTTGACCTGCAGCGGGATGTTCAGGGAACTCATGCCTGCGCGGCTCCTGTTCATGTGATCGGGGACACCCAAAGCTTCCTTGGGGTGAACACCACGATCCAGTGTGATCCGCGTCATGACAAGAGCTGCCGGAAATAGACAGATGTTTGGCCACATCCCCCACGCCGGGCCTCCCACGTGTCTTTTTCGTCGGTAATCGTCACGTGCGGCGGCGCGGCCGACTCAAAAGGCCAGGTGGTTCAACCGTCCCCCGCGCTTGCGCGCGTGCAATAGGATGGTGGACTCGATCGATTCCGCCTCCTGGGCCCAGTCCGACGTCGTAATGAAGTCGTAGAGCTCCGCGTTGGTCGCGAACGTGACGTTGGCAACGACGTGGCAGGCGCCCGCGACGGCCACCGCGTAGCGGACCTGCCGATGGGTCGCCAGCAGGCGGCCCAGGTGTTCGACCTTCTGCGGAGCCGCGCTGATCCAGAGCATCGCCTCCACGGGAAGCCCCAGGGTCGCCGGCTCCACGAGCGCCCGGATCTGCACGCGGCTGTTCGCCAGCATCCAGTCCAGCCTGCGGCCGGCCGTCGTTTCCGACGTCGAAGCCCGCCGGGCGATGGTTTCGAGGCTGGCCCTGCCGTCCTCCGCCAGGGCGTTGGCGATCCGCAGATCGACGCCGGACAGGGTGTCGTCGGGGATCATGCCCGCGGTCTCCGGCGTGAAATCGTTGGTCAGCGCCGCGATTTGTTCGGGCGTGATGGCCTCGGACGTCCACCGCCTGATGGTGCGGAAATAGCGGAGGATCGGATAGCTCAGCGCGCGCACCAACCCCACCGTCGCCGGGACCTCCGTGGTCAGCACATTACGCATTGCGCCGTGGTCGAACAGAAGCTCCGCGACGCAGTCGGCGCCCCCGGTCATGATGTAGGAGAACGTGGAGTCCTGCCGCTGCGCCACGGATTCGGCTGTTACCCGCGCGGTTCCGGGCGCGCACTGGAGCCGCAGCAGCGCCGACTCCGCGCGCAGGCGAATGCCCACGATGTTGACGAGCTCCGCCTCGATCAGCTCGTTGCCACGCCGGCCGATCGTGCGTTCGGGCTCCTGCAGCACCGCGGCGATCTTCCGCCACGGCGCGCGGGGGTCCACCTGGAGCGCGGCCACGATGCGCATTTCCAAGTCGTCGAGAACCCGGTCCACGGGCGCCACCTTTCCTCCAGAGGGTCACCGAGAAGCCTAACGGCAGGCCGGCGACAGGAACGTCGTGCGACCCGTCCCGCTACGCCTCGGCCTTGCCGCGCCGCCAGTACCCCATGAAGGAGACCTGCTTGCGGTCCATTCCGGCGTCTCGCACGAGGTAGCGCCGCAGTTCCTTGATGGTCCCGGCCTCCCCCGCCAGCCACGCGTAGAACGGTTGCGTGGCTCCCTGGGTGGTTTCCCAGAGGATCGTGGCGTCGATGTCCACGTCCTCCGGGTCCACACCGGTGTCCACGGCCCCCGCCCCGGGGATCGCTACGGTCTGTCGCACTGCGGACGCGAGCAGCTCCCCGTGCGGACGGGACCCCCGCGGGAGCCACTCCACGGTGACGCCGGACCGGGTGAACGAACCCTGGATGTCGTCGACGGCCGGCACCTCGATGAAGGCGTTTCCGGTGATGCCGGGCGGCAGCGACTCCAGGATGGAGCAGATGGCCGGCGCGGCGGTCTCGTCCCCGGCGAGCAGGATGCGGCGGGCGGGGCCGGGACGGAACTCGATCCCGCCGTAGTCCGGACCGCACACGTTCTTGTTGGGTCCCAGCAGTGTCACCTCGGCGCCGGCCTCCGCCTCGGCGGCCCAGACGGACGCCGGTCCGCCCACGAGCCGCCCGTTCTCGCGGCGGATGTGCAGGACGAAGTCGATGTCCAGTTCCGGGGTCGGCCCGACGTTGCCCGGGTGGCCCGCCGGCCGGAACGAACGGATCGAATAGGTGCGCATGCTTCCGCGCACCGAGGGTTCGTGCGCCAGCCATGCGCGGTACCAGCCGGAGGCCTCCTCCCCGGACACCGAACCGCCGGGCCGCAGGTGGGCCAGCAGGTCGCCGTTCCCGCCGGCTCCGGGCCGCGGCGCGGACGGTTCCCCACCGGTTTCCCCCGCGGGCGGCACGATCACCTTGACGCGCAGGTCCAGCGGCGAACCCCCGGTGCCGAAGTGCGCCAGATCGGCGCCGGCAAAGGTGATGCGGCGGAAGCTCGGCCCGAGGGTCTGCACCTCCACGGCGGTCATCGCGAACGCCAGCGTGGAACACACCTCGAGGGACGGTCGGCGGTCGTCCACGACCAGCGCCGTGGGAACCGCCGCGCCCGGCGCCGCGGACCCGGCAACGGCGTCGTCCTGCGCGGGCCGCGCCAAGCCGCCCGCCGCCGCGGGAGCTTCGGACTCCAGGGCGGACCGTTCCGGGGTGCAGGCGCCGCCGGCCCCGGCGGCCGGTGCCGCCGCGCGCCGGACCACGCGGTTCCGGCCGATCGGCAGGACCAGCGGCGTTCCGGCCACGGGGTCCGGGATCACCCGGCACGGCATGCCGAAGACGCTCTGGACCATGGTTTCGGTGACGACGTCGGCGGGGCGGCCCTGCGCCACGATCCGCCCGTCCTTGAGCGCAACGAGGTGGTCCGCGTAGCGGGCCGCGAGGTTGAGGTCGTGCAGCACGATCGCCACGGTGGTCCCGCGTCGGCGGTTCAGGTCCGCCACCACGTCGAGGACCTCCAGCTGGTGCGCGACGTCCAGGAACGTCGTCGGTTCATCGAGGAGCAGCAGGTCGGTCTCCTGCGCCAGCGCCATGGCGATCCATACGCGCTGGCGCTGCCCGCCGGACAGTTCGTCGACCGGGCGCTCGGCCAGCTCCGTGGTCCCGGTGGAGGACAGTGCGCGGTCTACCGCGGAATCGTCCTCGCCGGTCCAGCGGCGGAACCAACCCTGGTGGGGGTAGCGGCCGCGGCCCACCAGTTCGCGCACGGAGATGCCGTCGGGCGCGATGGGAGACTGCGGCAGCAGGCCCAGGACCTTGGCGACCTCCCTCGCCGGACGCCCGTGGATGTCCGCGCCGTCGAGCAGCACGGATCCGCCGGCGGGCTTCAGCAGCCGGGACAGCCCGCGCAGCAGGGTTGACTTCCCGCAGCCGTTGGCGCCGACGATCATCGTGACCTCTCCGGCGGGGAGCAGCAGCGTCAGATCGTCCACGACGGTCGTGGCATCGTAGGACAGGGTCAGGGAGCGCGCCTCGAGGGTCGCCATCTCAGCCTCCGGTTCCGGTTTTGTTGGAGCGCACCAGCAGCCACAGGAGGAACGGCGCGCCGAGGGCGCCCGTCACCACCCCCACGGGAAGGTTGGTGTCGCCGAATGCGTTGCCCGCCACGAAATCCGCCCCGAGCACCAAGACGGTGCCCGTGAGCGCGGAGCAGGCCAGGTTGTGCCGTCCGCCGGCCATCATGCGCGCCAGCGGTCCGGCGAGGAAGGCCACGAAGGCCAGCGGGCCGGTGACCGCCGTCGCGACGGCGGTGAAGGCGACGCCGAGCAGCACCAGGCCCAGCCGGGTGCCGGGCACGTTCAAGCCCAGTCCCGCCGCGGCGTCGTCGCCCAATTCCAGGATGCGCAGCCTGCCGCCGGCCAGTGCGGCGAATGGCAGCAGCAGCGCCATGGCCACGGCCAGCGTTCCTGCCCGTTCCCAGTTGCTGGAGGTCAGCGAGCCGACCAGCCAGTGCAGGGCGTCCCCGGCCGTGCGGATGTCGGTCCGCGTCAGCAGGTAGCTGATCACCGCCTGGAGCATGGCCGCGAACGCGATGCCCGTGAGCACCATCCGCGCCCCGGTGTGCCGCCCGGCGTCCGCGAGCCAGTACACGGCCAGCGCGACCACCAGTGCCCCCGCGAAGGCGACGAGCGCCAGCGCGGGGCCTTGCAGCCCGAAGACCAGCATGCCGACGACGGCGGCCGTGGCCGCACCGTAGCCGATGCCGATGACGTCCGGGCTGGCTAGCGGGTTGCGCAGGAGGGTCTGGAACACGGTGCCGGAGATCCCGTAGCAGGCGCCCGCGAGCGCGCCCACGACCGCGGCGGGGAACCGGTCCTCCATCACGATGAAGGTTGCGCCGGGGATCGTCTCGCCGCCCAGGATCGCGAGGAAATCGGGGACGGAGACGGAATAGCCGCCCAGCAGGACGTTGGTCAGGAACAGCACGACGGCGGCGGCGCCCAATGCCGCGCAGACCACGAAGGCCCGGCCGCGCAGCCGGCGCCGCTGCGGCACGATCTCGGGGGCGATGGTCACAGGGCCACCCGCTTTCCGCGGCGGATGAGCCAGATGAAGACGGGGGCCCCGATGAGGGCGGTCATCACGCCGACCTGGACCTCCGAGGGCGGCAGGACCACGCGTCCCGCGACATCAGCGAGCAGGAGCAGAACCGGCCCTGCCAAAGCCGCGAGCGGAAGGATCTTGCGGTAGTCGCCACCGACGAGGGTGCGCACGGCGTGCGGCACGACCAACCCGACAAACCCGATGGGCCCGGCCAGGGCCGTGGCGCCGCCGCACAGCAGCACCACGCCCACGGCTGCGGCGGCACGCGCCCAGCCGACGCGGATGCCGAGGCCCCGGGCGGCGTCGTCACCGAGCGCCAGCCCGTTCAGTAGCCGGGCGGAAAACAGCGTCACTGTCGCGCCCACCAGGAGGAACGGGAACACCTGGCCGGTTTCCGCGATGGTCCGCACGCCGAGGGTGCCGACCTGCCAGAAGCGGAAGCTGTCCAGGGCCTGGTCGCTCATCATCAGCACGGCGTTCATGACGCTTGCCAGGCCCGCCGCCAGCGCCGCGCCGGCCAGCGCCAGTTTGAGCGGGGTCGCACCCTCCCGGCCGAGGCTCGCCACGAGGTACACCAGCACGGAAGCGGCCGCCGCGCCGGCGAACGCGAACCAGATGTAGCCGGAAATGCTCGCGACACCGAGGAGGTAGATGCCCAGGACGACGGCCAGCGCGGCGCCGGCGTTCACCCCGAGGATGCCGGGATCCGCGAGCGGGTTGCGGGCGATACCCTGCATGGCGGCGCCAGCCAGACCCAGCGCCGCGCCGACCAGCAGCCCGGCGATCGTCCGCGGGATCCGGGAGCCGACGACTGCGTGGTCGCCGTTGCCGGCCTCGGGCGCGGCCAGCGCGTCCCAGACCGTGCCCAGCGAGGTGGCCCGCGCGCCGACCGTCAGGGACAGCACGGCCGCCGCGATCAGGAGCGCCAACAGGACGGCTCCGAGCAGCACGGTTTCGCGCAGGCGCAACGGCGCCCTACGCACGGATGCCGACGCGGAAGCGCGTACGGCGCCGCTCGCGGTGGTGGTGGTCATCGATGGTTCCCTCATGGTTGGATGGCCCGCCCGGGGGCTGTCCCTAGACTGTGGGAATGGTACATACGCTCCCGCAGGGACCCTATTCCGGGCCGGTCCCGGAGCCCGTCTCGGCCTTCGGCTCGGTGCTGACCGCTCCGAATCCGGGCCCGATGACGCTGGACGGAACGAACTCCTACGTTTTCTCCTTCCCCGGTTCGGACTCGGTGGTGGTGGTAGACCCCGGGCCGGACGATGCCGGCCACCTGGCCGCGCTGGCGGGCCAGGGTCGCGTGGAACTCGTCCTGGTGACGCACCGGCACCCGGACCACACTGGCGGCATCGACACGTTCCATCGGCTGACCGGCGCCCCGGTCCGCGCGGCGCTCCCGGAATTCTGCCGCGGGGCCGAACCGCTGCTGGCGGGAGGGACGGGCGGCCGGGAGGTCGTCCGGGCCGCGGGCCTCGAGTTCTGGGCGCTGGCGACGCCGGGCCACACCTCCGATTCGGTGTCCTTCTTCCTGCCCCACGACGGGCCCCACGGCGCGATGGCCACCGGGGATACGATCCTGGGCCGGGGCACCACGATCCTCGACTTCCCCGACGGAACGCTCGGGGATTACCTCGACTCGCTGGACACGCTCGCGGGGTTCGGGCCGGCGGCCCTGCTGCCCGCGCACGGGCCCGTCGGAGCAGCGCTGGACGACGTGGTCGCGCGGTACCGCGCCCATCGCCTGGAGCGTCTGGACCAGGTACGGGACGCCCTCGCGGCGCTGGGCCACACGGGCGTGGGCCCCGCCCCCAGCGTCGTCGAAGTGGCCGACGTCGTGTATTCGGACGTAGACCCTTCGGTGCGCGGCGCGGCCGAGCACTCCGTCGCCGCCCAGCTGCACTATCTGCTGGGCGGCACGGGCGGAGGCTAGTGCCACGGGGGCACCGATACGCGTCGGGGACGCTACTTCTTCGCGGCCTCGACGACCATCGGCGTGAACTCGTCGAGGGCCCACGGCAGGCTCAGCGGACTGGCGGCGGAGATCGCCAGCGTGAGCTGGTCGTCGCTGGTGGCCACGAGTCCGTCGTTCTTCACGGCCGGGATCTGGCCGAACAGGGCGTGTTTCTGGATCGACTCGTTCGTGGTTCCGGCCGGTAGCCAGGTGAAGAAGACGTCGGACTCGAGCTCGTTGGCGCGCTCTGCGGACCAGTTGTAGTAGAACTCGCCGTCCTTGGCGTTCTCTGCCACGACGGGCGCCTCGGTCATGCCCAGCGCCGTCAGGAAGCGGGGGCGGTTGTCGCCGCCGGCGTAGATGTTGATGCCGCCGGCCTCGGGCTCGAGGTTGCCGGCGATGAAGGTGGTGTCCTTCAGGACCGGGTTGGCCTCGGTGACGGCAGCGACCTGCTCGTCGACGTCCTTGATGACGGCGTCGGCCTCCGCGGTCTTGCCGAGCGCCTTGCCGATCGTGGACGTGGCGTCCTGCCACGACGTCGTGTAGTTCGCCGAGACGGGACCGACGACGGGGGCGATCTTGGAGAGCTTGTCGTAGTCCTCCTGAGTCAGGCCCGAGTAGGCGGCCACGATGACGTCCGGGCTCAGCTTCGCGATCTCCTCGAAGTTCACGCCGTCGGTCTCGTCGTACTGCGCGGGCGCCTTGGCGGTACCAATGGCCGCGCCCATCTCCTCCAGCTTGGCGTCCTTCCAGTCGGTGGAGCCGTTGTCGTTGTTGCCCCAGGTGTCCAAGGCCATGCCGACGGGGACGACCCCGAGTGCCAGCGAGACGTCGGCGTTCACCCAGGAGAGGGTCGCGACGCGCTCCGGCTGGGACTCGATCGTGGTCTCGCCGTAGACGTGCTCCACCGTTACCGGGAAGGCCCCGGAGACGTCGGAGGAGGAGGCCGCGGCCTCCGAGGAGGCGGCACCCGCGCCGCAGGCGGAGGCTGAGAGGACGACGGCGGCGGCGGCGGCCAGCAGGCCGGCCCGGCGGGAGAATTCCATGGGATTCCTTTGAGGGAGTGAACGGCTCCGGGGACCCGGAGTGGATTGCTCAGTAAGGTTAGCCTTCGTGTTGCTAATTACGCAAAGAAATTCTGACGTAAAACGTCTCGGGCGATACCGCCGCGGTTTCGCTCCCCCGGGCGGGAACGGATCCGGGTCGCTCTTGGGCGGCACGCCGAGCTTCGCTACAGTCGGGGCATGTCCAGCGCCACACCCCAGTCCGAAGTCCGCTTCACGGCACACCCCCCATACACGGCGCTGATCACCGGCGCCTCGGCCGGCCTGGGGGCGGAATTCGCGCGCCAGCTCGCATCCCGCGGGTACGGCCTGTGCCTGGTGGCCCGCAACGCCGGGCGCCTGTCGGATCTGGCCGCTGACCTCACGGCGCGCTACGCCGTCCCGGTCGAGACGATCCCGGCGGACCTGGTGACGGACGAGGGAATCGCGGCCGTGTCCGAACGGCTCCTCGACGTCGACCGCCCGGTCACCATGCTCATCAACAACGCGGGCCACGGGCTGAAGGGCAATTTCGCGGACAACAGCCTCGAGGCGGAGCTGGAACAGCTCCGCATCCACACGGAAACCCCGTTGTCGCTGGCCCACGCCGCCCTGCGCGCGATGTCCGCCCAGGGCGGCGGCCGGATCATCAACGTCGCCTCCGTGGCCGCGTTCACGCCCCGCGGCACCTACTCGGCCTCCAAGGCCCTGCTGGTCAACTTCAGCCGGTGGGCCAACGTCTTCTACCGCGACCGCGGGATCAGTGTCACCGCCGTCTGCCCCGGCCTGGTGCATACCGAATTCCACGAGCGCATGGGCATGGACAAAAAGGGGATTCCACGCTGGGCCTGGCTGAACCCGGACCGCGTGGTGGAAGTGGCGCTGACGGATGCCAGCGCGGGCAAGTCGGTCTCCATCCCCTCGGCGCGCTACCGCGTCGCCGTGACCTTGGCGCGGTTCGTGCCCGACGCGCTGGTGGAGCGCATCGGCCGCGGGCGCGACTAGCGCGCAGGGTCGGCCACGGCGCCGGCGTCACATGACGGCACTACGGCGAACCGCCCCACGCCGGGAGTTCTTAGGCATGCCTTATGTCGAATTCGGCTCATCCCTCGGACTTGGGCCAGGCCAGCGTGTGCTAATCATGCCGATCGGCACCTGCCTCGCCGAGGGGCCATGGCGCCGCGGGCGCCTATCAGGCGAGCGGGCGCTGGCCCACGGGCGCGGGCAGCGCGTCCGGGTACTTCTCCTGGATCTCGTGGACCAGGCGTTCGCGGACGTGGTTCTTCAGCGACCAGAGGTCGCCGGGGTTCCGCGCGCTGACGAAGATGCTGACCTGGAGGATGCCGCCCACCGCGTTGACCACGTTCAGCACGCCGGAGCGGCCGTCCCAGAGGTCCGTGGCGTCCAGAACCTGCTGGAGCCGCGTGCGCAGCCGCTCCACCGGGGCGGTCCAATTGAGGTCCAGGACGACGGTCCCGCTGATGTCCGACGTCCCGCGCGACCAGTTTTCGAAGGGTTGGGTGGTGAAGTGCGTCGAGGGCAGGATCATGCGCCGCTCGTCCGGCATGGTGACCACGACGTAGGTCAGCGTGATCTCTTCGATATTTCCCTGTTGCCCTTCCACGAAGACCGTGTCGTCCACCCGGATCGCGTCCGTGAACGCGATCTGCAGTCCGGCGAAGACGTTGGAGAGCGTGCCCTGCACCGCGAGGCCGGCGACCACGGAGATCAGACCCGCGGACGCCAGGATACCGGCCCCGAGCGCCCGCACCTGGGGTATCAGCAACAGGATGCCCGCGACGGCGAGCGTGATGACCACGGCGATCGCCACGCGGCGCAGGAGCGTCACCTGGGTGCGCAGCTTGGCCATCCGGCGTTGGTTGGGCAGGTCCTTCCGGTACTTGGCCAGCAGCGCCGACTCCAGCAGGTGCAACAGGACCGTGATCAGCCACGCAAACGAGCCGATCAGCGCGCACAAGAGCAGGAAATTGACGACGTCGTGCCATCCGGTGTCCTGCGCGGTGGCCTGCAGGGCCGTGGTCGATCCGGCGAGCGCGAGCACCAACAGGAAGGGCAGCCGGGCCCGGTTGATGTCCGTCCGCAGGGCCGGGTGGTCGCGCAGGATGCGGCCGATCACGACGGCGAGCACCAGCGTGATGGCCGTGGCCGCCGCGACGGCGATCGCGACGGCCACGAGCGGCCGGGCGGCCTCGGGCAGGGCACCGGCGCCCGTGGCAGCCGCGAGGCCGCCTATGGTGTCGGCCAGCTCGGGCGGGGATGAGGTCGGAAAGGCAAGCATTGCTCCAATGTTCCACAGGTGGCGGGGTTGGCGCGACGCGAACCTCCGGCCCCGGCGGGGCGGAATTGTGACCGGCCACGTCAGAACGTGACCGCGCGGCGCCGGGCGAGCGGGCACGGTGACGCAATAGACACCCGCGGTGCCCCCGGCGGTGATGTTCGCGGCCTCCCCCGGCGCCGGGCCGCCGAATCGCCCGACCGCCTCCCGTTACCGGCCATAACGCTTGCGCCGCACTTGGGAAAACGACTATCCGCGGCGGTCGCCCCGGCGCATCATGAATCCGTCACAGCCACCCCCCGTCCTTGGGAGACGATCACCATGAAAGCACTCAAAGCCGGCATCGCCACGGCGCTGCTGGTCGCCGGCCTCGGTCTGGGCCCCGCCGGACCCGCCGCCGCCGCCCCCTATTGCGGAATCACATGGGGCTCCCTCGCGGAGCACCGCGCCGCAATGTCGACCGCCCAGGTCACCAATGTCCGTACCGGACGCCACACCTGCTTCGACCGCATGGTGGTGGACCTCCGCGGCGACGCCAAGGGCTACGATGTCCGCTACGTTGCCCACGTACACACCGGAGGCGAGGGTCGAGTGGTTCCGCTCGCCGGGGCCGCCGACCTCCAGGTCGTGGTCCGCGCGCCGGCCTACACGTCCACGGGCCGCGCCACGTACGCGCCGGCGAACCGCGCCAAGGTCGTCAACGTCGCCGGGTACCGCACATTCCGCCAGGTCGCCTTCCTGGGGAGTTTCGAGGGCCAGACCTCGTTCGGGCTCGGGGTCCGCGCGCGGCTCCCCTTCCGCACCTTCGTCCTCGACGGCCCGGGAAACAACTCCCGGCTGGTCATCGACGTCGCCCACCGCTGGTAAGGACGACAGGGCCGGGGCCGCCGCGACGCGGCGGCCCCTCCCGTGTGTTCCGGCGCAACAGTGGCGTCACGAACCGCGGCAGGCCGCCACCCGTCCGGGCGCCTGTGCCACGATGCTGAGATGGAACGTCCCTATAAACAGGTCGATGTCTTCACCTCCGTGCCGTACCGCGGCAACGCGCTGGCCGTGGTCCTGGATGGCGCGGGCCTCTCCGAGGCGGACATGCTGCGCTTCGCGAACTGGACCAACCTCGCCGAAACGACGTTCATCCTGCCGCCGACGCAGGCCGGCGCCGACTACCGGGTCCGGATCTTCACGACAACGACGGAGCTCCCCTTCGCCGGCCACCCCACCCTCGGGACGGCGCACGCGTGGCTGGAGGCAGGAGGCCGGAGTTCGCGCCCCGGCGTCGTGGTCCAGGAGTGCGCGGCGGGCCTGATCGAGATCCGCACCGAGGCGGACCCGGACGACGACGGACGCCGGCTGGCGCTGAAGGCGCCGCCACTGGTGCGCACGGGGCCGCTCGAGGACGACGTGCTCGAATGGGCGCTGTCCGGCCTGGGCCTGGTGGCCGGGGACGTCCTCGGCCACCAGTGGGTGGCCAACGGACCGCTGTGGGCCGGCCTGCTGCTGCGCGACGCCGACGCGGTGCTGGCGCTGGAACCCGACTTCGCCGTGCTGGAGGGCCTGGAGGTCGGGGTGATCGGCCCGCACACCTCCGCCGGGAGCTCCGCCGCGGGATACGGAGACGAGCGTGCTGAACGCCCCAAGGGCGCCCGCGCTGAACTGGAGCCGCTGCCGGGGCGCCCCGGTCGGGACGACGCCGGCGTCTTCCAGGCCGTCGTCGCCACGGCCCCCGCCGATTACGAGGTCCGCGCCTTCTGCCCCGGCGAGGGCCTCCCCGAGGATCCGGTGACCGGCAGCCTCAACGCGGGGCTGGCGCAGTGGCTGATCCCCGCCGGGCTGGTCCCGGAAAGCTACACCGTCCGCCAGGGCACGCGGCTGGGCCGCGCTGGCCACGTCCAGGTCTTCACGGACGACGGCGGCGTCTGGATTGCCGGGCAGGCCGTCACCTGCATCGACGGGACCATGCGCACCCGCTAGCCGCCGTCCGTCCGGGTGCGCGGGCTCGCGGAGTAGGCTCGAGCGGTGAACACCGAACAGCCACCCGCCGACGACGTCCAGGACCGGAAATCCTGGGCGGCCCTCTGGGCGTTGGTGATCGGGTTCTTCATGATTCTGGTCGACTCGACCATCGTGTCCACGGCCATGCCCGCCATCATGCGCGGGCTCGGCACGGACATCAACGGCGTCGTCTGGGTCAACAGCTCCTATCTCCTCGCGTTCGCCGTCCCGCTGCTCATCACCGGTCGTCTCGGCGACCGCTTCGGGCCGAAGAACATGTACCTGGTGGGGCTGTCGGTCTTTACCCTCGCCTCACTGTGGTGCGGACTGGCCCCGGACATCGGAACCCTGATCGCCGCCAGGGTGCTCCAGGGTCTGGGTGCCGCACTCATGAGCCCGCAGACGATGACGTTCATCACCCGCATGTTCCCTGCGAGCCGCCGCGGCGCCGCCATGGGCATCTGGGGCGCCGTGGCGGGGATCGCGACGCTCACCGGGCCGTTGCTCGGCGGAGTGCTGGTGGACACGCTCGGCTGGGAGTGGATCTTCTTCGTCAACGTCCCGGTCGGCGTCGTCGCCTTCTGGCGGGTGTGGACCCGGGTCCCGCAGCTCGAGGCACACAGCCAGCGCTTCGACCTGCCGGGAGTTGCGCTGTCCGCCGTCGCGATGTTCCTCATCGTGTTCGGCATCCAGGAGGGCAACACGTATGGCTGGGGCGAGGTCGCCGGGGGAATCGGTATCTGGCACGTGATCTGGGCCGGTATCGGCGTGCTGGCGCTGTTCCTGCTCTGGCAGCGGTTCAACCGGAACGATCCCCTGCTGCCGCTGGGGCTGTTCCGCAACGCCAACTTCTCGCTGGCCAACGTGGCCATCATGGCCATGGGCCTGGCGATCACGGCACAGAGCTTCCCGCTGATGCTCTACCTCCAGTCCGTCCGCGGGCTGTCCCCCACGCTCTCCGCCCTGATGATCGCTCCGATGGCCGTCTGCGCCGGCGTGCTGGCCCCGGTGGCGGGCCGCTTCGTCAACCGGATCGACCCCAAGCGGCTGGCCGTGCCGGGGTTCCTGATCTTCGGGTGTTCCATGGTGGCCTACGGGTTCGTCATGGGCCCTCAGACCCCCTATTGGCTGCTTCTGGTGCCACCCATTTTCATGGGGCTGGGCAGCGCGCTCATCTGGCCTTCCGTGTCCCTGACCGCCACCCGCGACCTGGGGCAGGCGGAGGCCGGCGCCGGGTCCGGCGTCTACAACACCACCCGGCAGGTCGGCGCGGTCCTCGGGTCTGCGCTGATCGCGGCGTTAATGGAGGGGCGCATCGCCGCGGAAACGGCGGCAGCGGCCGCCGGGCGGGGAGCCGCGGTTCCCGGTGGCGGCGAGGGCAGCATGGGCGAACCCGTCCCCGAGTTCCTCCACGCCGCGTTCAGCGCCGCCCTGGGGCAGTCGTTGCTGCTCCCCGGCCTGGTGGCGGTCGCGGGCGGCGTCGTGGCGCTGTTCTTCCGATCGCAGCGGACGGCCACGGATGCCGAGCGGCCGCGGACAGACGCGACCGACGATCTCACACGATAGTGACGCCGGCGCAACACCGCCGACACACCGGCGGGCCATGCTTGCCGCATGAAGAGGCTCACGGGGTCCGTCCGGACCCGTCGCGATAAACACGCCCCACCCGCCCATCCGCTGGCATGCCCGGACTGCGGGCAACCTCCGGAACCCGCCCACCTGCGGCGGATGCTTGGTTTGGTGCTAGCGATCCTGCCGGTGGAGCTCATCGTGCATGCGGCGGTGATCCAGTTGGAGCTCCCGTTGCTTCTCAAGGTTGTGCTGTTGACACTTGCCGCCACGGCGCTGGCGATTTGGGTCGCCGAGCCCTCGGCCGCCCGCCTCCTCCGGGGGTTCCTCCACGCGCCGCAACTGCGCCGGCACCGGGAGTTGAACGAGGCGCAGGCGCTGTGGCGGCTGCGGTTCTCGTTGTCGGACCGCGCCGGCGCGCTCGAGCGGGTCACCCACGAACTCGCCGTCGTGGACGCGAATATCCTCGCGATCCACGTGCACCCGCTCGGGGACGCCAGCGCCGCGGTGCTCGACGAACTCGTGGTCTCAGCGCCGGCGTCGCTCGGGGAAGCGCAACTGCTGGGGGCGTTGCGCACGGCCGGCGCGCGCAGCCGCGCGGTCTGGCCCACCACGCCGATGGCGTTGGCGGACGCCCAGACCCGTAGCCTGGGGCTGGCCGCGCGGGTGGCCGCCGAGCCCGAGTCCCTGGCGGAGGCGCTGTCCGAGCTGCTGGGCGCGACCATCCACTCCCCCGCCGGCGCCGTCAACGTCTCCCGCACCGGCGGACCCGGCGGCACCCGGGCCGCACCGCCGTCGGACGGCGACGGCGCCTCCGGTACCGTCCTGCGGCTGCCGACGCCGTCCGGGACACCACTTGTCGCCCACCGTCCCGGCGAACCGTTCACCCCGGCCGAGTCCGCCCGCGCGCACCGCCTCGCCGAACTGGCCGAGGCGGTGGAGGTCGACCGGGCGCGGCGAGTCCGACCCGCCGTGCTAGATTCACCGGCATGAGTCCCACGCCGCCGTCCGCGATCCCCGACGCCGCCCTGCGGCTCCTGCTGGAGCAGGGATTCGACGCCACCAGCGTGGACCAGTTGGCCGCCGCCGCCGGCATCAGCCGCAGCACGTTCTTCCGCCGCTTCGGCACCAAGGAGGACATGGTGTTCGCGGACATGGAGGCCGTGATCAACGTCGTCGAGACGGTCCTCGCGGCTGGGCGCGACCGGCCCGCGGCCGCCGTCGTCGACGCGGCCCTGGCGGTTTTCGACCATCACACCTCGCGCCCGGACGCGTCCCTCCTGCGGCATCGGTTGCTGCAGGAGGTCCCCGCGCTGCGCGACCGCGAACTGGTCAGCACCCACCGCTACGAACGGACGTTCCGCCGCGGCCTCGACGCCGCCTACTCCACGCACCGCGGCGACGTCGGCGACGCGAACGAGGACGCCGGGCACGCCGGCCTCGAGGGTCGCGAGGGTCGGGAGGGCGCGGAGGGCGGCAGCGCATCCGTGGCCTTCGCCGCGGCCGTGGTGGCCGTCCACAACGCCTTCCTGCGGCGATGGTTGCGCGGACCGGGCGACGCAGTGCGCCGCGATCTGGCTCGGGAGCTCCGCGGCCTGGCCGACTTGTTCGAGCCGCGGCTCGCCGACCGCGGATCCAACCTCGCAGCCTCCCGCCTCCCCGCCTTCGGGGCGGGTGCAAAGGCAGGCGGCGCAGATCAAGGTGGCACGGTCGGCGGGGTGCGGGGCGCCGTCGTCGTGACCGTATTGGACCCCGGCGCGGCCACGGAAGACATCATCGCCGCCGTGCGCGAGGCGCTGCCCCGCGACTGAACGAACCCGAGAATGGGACTTAGTTCCTTGACGTGAACCGGAGTTTCAAGGATGCTATGGGGAAACAGCCGCACGACGAAGGAATCCCCATGGCTCCGCTCAACCCCACCGCAACCGACCTCGACGACCTCGCGCGTGAGGCCGCGTCCGGCGTCCGACCCGGCGACACCTCCGCCGAATTCCCGGCGGGCGTCGTCGAGCCCGACTACGAACTGTGGGGCGAGGTCGACGCCGACCCCGCCGGCCTCTTCCGCGACATCCCCGACGCCGACCGGGCCTACTGGGACCGGGCCCGCCGATTCTCGCTCGACGAGGTGCGCCCCGTCATCGACGCCTACTGGAACGCCGCCGACTATCCGTTCGAACTCGCCACGCGGCTCGGGGAGCTCGATCTGCTGCGCGACGGGATGGACGTCGACGGCTACCCCGCCATGAGTGCGCTGGCCTCTGGGCTGGTGAACATGGAACTCTCCCGCGGCGACGGATCCGTCTCCACGATCGGGGCCGTCCAGGCGGGGTTGGCGCTGCGCTCGGTAGCGATGCTCGGCTCCGCCGAGCAGGTTGCCGAGTGGGTGCCGAAACTGGCCACCGCGGAGGTTCTCGGCGCGTTCGCGCTGACCGAACCGACGCACGGCTCGGACTCGGTTTCACTGGAAACGCGCGCCACCCGGGTCGACGGCGGCTACGTGATCAACGGCGAGAAGAAGTGGATCGGCAACGGCTCCACGGGCGGCGTCACGATCGTGTGGGCACGCGACGACGCCGGCGCCGTGCGCGGATTCATCGTGCCGCAGGAGTCCGAGGGCTACACGGGCACCACCATCGAGGGGAAGCTGAGCCTGCGCGCGATTTGGCAGGCCCACATCCGGCTGGAGAACGTCTTCGTACCGGATTCCCGCGTCATGCCGGGCGCCAACTCGTTCAAGGACACCGCGAAGGTGCTTTTCGCGACCCGGCTGGGGGTCGCATGGTCCGCCGTCGGGCATGCCACCGCCTGCTACGAGACCGCCGTACAGTACGCCGCCCAGCGCATCCAGTTCGGGCGCCCGCTGGCCGCATCGCAGATCGTGCAGGAACGGCTCGCCCGAATGCATTCGGAACTCGCCACCATGCAGCTGATGGTCATGCAGATGACCGCCCTCGAGGAGCGCGGCGAGCTCAGCCCGGTGCAGGCTTCCCTGGCGAAGTACACCTGCACACGCACCGCCCGGCAGATCGCGTCCAACGCCCGAGACCTGCTGGGCGGGAACGGCATCCTGCTGCGGAACCGTGTCGCCCGGCACATCGCGGACATCGAGGCCGTCCACACGTACGAGGGAACCGAAACCGTCCAGGCGCTCATCATCGGCCGCTCGATCACGGGGTTGTCCGCCTTCGCCGGCTGACTCCCACCCGTCCGCCCGCGGCTGCCGTACCTTCGTGAGCGGTTTCGAACCTCCGTGAGCGGTTTTGGCGCGGTTCGCGGTCTCCCACTAGGGACTAGGCGGGCAGTTGAACCCAAAAGTGTTCAGGCCGGCAGCAGCGCGGAGCCGGCACCGACTAGCGCGAACGCAGAAAGGGAACCAGGTGTTCGAGAACCTCATGGGCAGTGTGGAGCGTTGCGGCGTGCGTGCGGCCCGGAAGCTCCACGAAGCGCGCGTTGGGCATCACGGACGAGGCGTACCGGGAATCGGCAAGCCGCTCGGGGTCGCGCGTGCCGGCCAGGAGCAGAGCGGGGAGGGCCAGCTGGTGGAGCAGCGAATCGGACAATCCGGGCGCGGCCTCCGTCGCCTCGAAATAGGCGGCCAGCGCGAGGGGATCGTTGGCCAGGAACGCCGCCCGCGTTGCCGGATCGATCACCCGCCCGGCGGCTTCCATCCCGTCGACGAATCCCGGCATGCCGTCCTCGCGCAACGCCTCGGCATAGCCGTCGAAAAACACCTTGGCCAGCTGTCCGGCCTGCGGGCGGTGCGTGCCGCCCAGCGTGGCCAGCCGTTCCACGCGGTCGGGGGCGGAGACGGCCAGGGCGAACGCCACCCGCGCGCCGAACGAATAGCCGACGATGCCCGCGCGTCCAATCCCCTCGGCGTCCAACACGGCGAGCACGTCCCCCGCGACGAGCGGCATCGCGTACGAGCCGGCGTCGTGCGGTTTGCCGCTGCGGCCGTGTCCGCGGGCATCGATGCGCACCACCGTATGCCCGCCGGACAGCGCGGCGACGTACCCCAACCCGCGCCAGATGGCGCGCGAGAGAGCCGAACCATGCAACAGCACGACGGCGGGGCCCTCGCCGGAGACGTCGTAGGCGATCCGGGTTCCGTCGAACGCGTTCAGCGCATCTGCCATCCGCCCAGACTACCGACCGCGCCGGCGACCGCCGGGCACCGCGGAGAATCCCTGCAGCCAACACCACCGGAGGAAACACCATGACCGACACCACCCCCGTGATCCTTGCGGGCGCGCGCACCCCGTTCGGCAAGTTCCGCGGGGGGCTCTCCCCGTTGTCCGCGACCGAACTGGGCAGCCATGCGATCCGGCACGCCTTGGAGCGGGCCGGCGTCCCCCCGGAGCGGATCGGCCATGTGATCGTGGGCCAGGTGGTCCTCGCGGGTTCGGGTCAGGGCCCGGCCCGGCAGGCGGCCCTCGGGGCCGGCATCGGGTGGGACGTGCCGACCGTGACGATCAACAAGTTGTGCCTTTCGGGCCTCACGGCCGTCATCGATGCCGCGCGCATGATCCGTGCAGGGGAGGCCGATTTCATCGTCGCCGCCGGACAGGAATCGATGACCAACGCGCCACACCTGGTCAAGGGTGTCCGGGCGGGGCTGGCGCTCGGAGACTCCGCTTTGGTCGATTCGCTGAACCACGACGGCCTGCAGGATCCCGTCTCCGGAGAGCTGATGGGCGGGGCGACCGACCGCGGCAACATCGATCGTGGGATCGGGCGGGCGGAGCAGGACGAGGTGGCCGCGCGATCGCACCAGCGCGCCGCCGCGGCGCGGGACCTGCTCGCGCAGGAGATCGCCCCCATCGAGGTGCCGCAGCGCCGCGGCGCACCGGTGTTGCTCGGCAGCGACGAAGGCATCCGGGAGGGCACGACGCCGGAGGGGCTCGCGGCGCTGCGACCGGCGTTCTCGCGAGACCCGAACGCGACGATCACGGCGGGTTCGAGTTCCCCGCTCTCCGACGGCGCGGCCGCCGTCGTGGTCGCCAGCAAGGCCGCCGCCATCGAGGCCGGCTTGGACTGGCTCTGCGAGATCGGCGCACACGGCCAGACCGCGGGACCGGACGGCCAGCTGCACTCCCAACCCAGCGACGCCATCCTGGCCGCCCTGGCCAAGGAGGGTCTGGCGCCTGGCGACGTGGATCTGCTGGAGATCAACGAGGCCTTCGCTTCCGTCGTGCTGCAATCGGCCAAGGACCTGGGTTTGAATCCGGTGGTTTTCAACCGCGAGGGCGGGGCGATCGCGCTGGGCCACCCCGTGGGTGCGTCCGGAGCGCGGTTGGCGCTTCACCAGGCACTGGCGCTTAAGCGGCTCGGGTCCGGCGTCGGCGTCGTGGCGTTGTGCGGCGGCGGCGGGCAGGGCGACGCGCTGGTACTCAGGGCCTAAAAGGACGCGCCAGTTGGGCTGCTGGCAGACCGTGTGACTCGTGTCACCCCTTGTGGCAGCCGGATTCACACGGCGTTCAGACCCATTTCTCAGGCAATGCCAAGCTTGGCTTCGTAGAGTTGAAGTCACCTCATGAAGGTGCGAGTGATGAAGAGCACCGACCGGAGCAACGGCTATCCCCCCAACTGCCGTCCGGTCGGTGCTCGCCCTTTTTAATGGCCCATGGCACTCCGCTTGCCCTAGTCCTCGACAGGCACGCCCACCGGCGGGAGACTGGTCCCAGTAGATTCGTCCAATCCAGAAGGAGCCACCGTGAACCCATCAATCGAGGAAACCCCGGCAGAGGATCTTCCGACGCCCCCGCAGACCAAGCCCGGTGAGGGAAAACCCGATGCGGCGAAGACGGACGCGGAGAAGCTCGCCGGCGAAACGGCGACGATGAAGCACGACCATGACGAGGTGTTGGTGGAGGAGTGGGAAGACGAATCGTTCCCGGCCTCCGATCCGCCGTCGAACTACTGACTTCCTCGCCTCACATGAGGCTCCGACCCGGCGCACAGCGGACTCCAAGAAACAGTCCCTAGGCTGAAACCACCTTCTCAAGGTGCGAGTGATGCAAGTGATCAGAAGCACCGGTTGTAGCGGCTTTCCAGCCTCCTTGTCCGCTACGGCCGGTGCTTCTTTCGTTAAACCCCAGACGCCAGAGGTCACATTGTCACCGGTCCGCCTAAAATGTCCCCAGTGACCGGTATTGTCCGGTGATCATCGGACCTTATCGTTGGGGGCAACGCCATGGGAATCTTCAGTGCCGTTTCGGGCGCGGCGGTCGGCAGCAAGGTGGCCGGCGTCGCCGTCGCCGCCCTGGTGCTCGGCGCCGCAGCTGGCGGTGTCGCCTTGGCGTCGTCGCGGGACCAGGACCGGGCCACCGTGGTGCGCGTCATCGACGGAGATACCCTTGTGGCGTCGGTGGACGGCACGGAGCAGACCGTCAGGCTGCTCAACGTGGACACCCCCGAAACCAAACATCCCAACAAACCCGTGGAATGCTTGGGTCCGGAGGCGACCGCATACCTCCAAAAGCGGCTCCCAGTCGGAACCGCCGTCACCCTGGAATACGATCGGGAACGGCTGGACCGTTATGGCCGGACCCTCGCCGGGGTGTTCGAATCGAACTCTTTGGTCAACGCCGACATCGCAGCCGAGGGATTGGGCGTTGCCGTGCTCTTCGAGCCGAACCGCCGGTTCTACGACGATGTCCTGGAGGCGCAACAGACCGCCACAGCGCGGCCCGTGGGCTTCAACGACCCCGCGGTTCCCTGTACGTTGCCCGGACGGGTCGCGAGCGCGGTCGCACCGCTTGAGGCCCTCGCGGCGGAGTCCCCGGTCGCCATCGCCGAGGCGGCGGCCAGCGTGGCGACTGGCGTCGCTGCCCTCGCCGCCGCGGATGCGGCTTTGAAATCGGCACGGTCGGCCGCCAACCTCGGAGGGACCGCCATGCGGTCCGCTTACGCACCGGCTCAGGTCACGGCGCATTCCGCCGTGCTGACCGGGGCCATCGCCGCCGGAGCGGGCGAGCTGAGGCGCCTGGAGGGCATCGTTTCCCGGCTCGAGGCCGCCGAGGCACGCGCCGCGGCCGAGGCGAAGCGCAAGGAAGAAGTCGCCAAAAAGAAGGCGGCGGCCAAGAAAGCGGCAGCCGAGAAAGCCGCGGCGGCCGAGAAGGCGGCCAAGGCAGCCAAGGCAGCCGCCGCCAAGGAAGCGGACCGGCAGGCGAAGGCGGCCGCCGCGAGGGCAGACGCCGCCCGCCGGGCCGAGGCCGAGGCATCGCGGGAGGCCGCCCGTCGCGCCGCCGCCGAGGCCGCGCGCCAGGACGCCCAACGCAGCGTCCCCGCTCCGGCGAGGAAGCCCGCGTACACCCCGCCTCCGGCGTCGAACCCGTATGCCGGCTATACGGGCCCGCGCTGCTACGCCCCCGGCGGAAAGTCGTGGAAGCCCTGCGGGTAGCCGCAAACTCCGACGGGGATCGACGTAGCATGGCTGGGAACCCGCCATCCACCCTTCAGGAGGCCCCCATGGCTGACGACGTCCATTTCCCCCGCATTCCCGAATCCCACCGCCCCTACGTCGCCGCGGAAAACCGCTACGACCACTTCGGCTACCGCCGGGTCGGCAACTCCGGCCTCCTGTTGCCGCCCGTCAGCCTCGGCCTGTGGTGGAACTTCGGTGACAATCGGCCGTTCGACACCCAGCGTGAGGTGCTGCGCCACGCGTTCGACCGCGGCATCACCCACTTCGATCTGGCTAACAACTACGGCCCGCCGTACGGCTCGGCGGAGGAGAACTTCGGGCGCATGATGCGCACCGACTTCAAGCCATACCGGGACGAGCTCATCATTTCCTCCAAGGCCGGCTGGGACATGTGGCCGGGTCCCTACGGGAACAACGGCTCGCGGAAGTACATCACCGCCTCTGCCGATGCCTCCCTGCGGCGCATGGGGCTGGACTACGTCGACATCTTCTATTCCCACCGCCCCGACCCGGAGACGCCCATCGAGGAAACGGTGGACGCCCTGGACCGGCTCGTGCGCCAGGGCAAGGCCAACTACGTCGGCATCTCCTCCTACTCCCCCGAGCGCACCGTCGAGGCGGTCCGCGTGGCCCGAGAGCTCGGCACGCCGCTGGTCATCCACCAGCCCTCCTATTCCCTGCTCAACCGCTGGGTCGAGGACGGCCTGCTGGAAACGCTCGCCGCCCACGAGATGGGGTCGATCGCGTTCACGCCGCTGGCCCAGGGCCTCCTGACCAACAAGTACCTGGACAACAACGACGCCGTTCCCGCCGGCGGCCGCAACTCCCTGTCCGGCCTCAACGACGAAAACCTGCAAAAGGCCCGCGAGCTCGCCGCACTCGCCGCCGAGCGGGGTCAGTCCCTGGCGCAGCTCGCCATCTCCTGGCTGCTGCGCGACGGCGGCGTGACCTCGGTGCTGCTCGGCGCCTCCTCCACCGCCCAGCTGGACGAAAACCTCGGTGCGCTGGCGAACACCAGCTTCACGGACGAGGAGCTGCGCCGGATCGACGGCATCACCACGGACGTCGCCGAGGTCGACCTGTGGCGGGGCCAGTCGGAGCAGTAGCCCACCCCACCACCGGAAGTGGACATTTCCACGGGTATTAAACCGGCGGTAATGTCCACTTCCGGTGGCGGGGCTGGGGCTTGGCGACCCAGGCGGGTTGGTTCCACCTCAGGCTCGCGAGCCCGCCGGCCCGTGACTGAATTCACAATTTCGCCCATTCGGGACATGATGTGTGTACCCCGCGGTCGGCCATCCCTCCGCCGCGAGCAGCAACTGATAGGAGTCCGGCCGTGACCGCCACCGCCAATACGCCCGCCGAACCCGGCTACCGCGTCCTGAACCCCGCCACCGGCGAGGTCGTCGAATCGTTCCCCACCGCAACCGACGGCGAGATCGGCCGGGCCATCGGGTCGGCCGACCGGGCCTACCGCGAATGGCGGGACGTGCCGATGACGGACCGAGCCAAAGTGGTCTCCCGCATTGCCGAGCTCTTCACGGAACGCGCGGACGAGCTGGCCGCGATCATCACCGAGGAAATGGGCAAGCCGCTCTCCCAGTCCAAGGGCGAGGCCGAGTTCTGCACAGATATCTTCAACTACTTCGCCACGGAGGGCCCCACCCTCGCGGCGGACCAGCCGATCAAGACGTTCGCCGGCGGCCGTGCCGTCGTGCAAAGGCTCCCGGTCGGCCCGCTGCTCGGCATCATGCCGTGGAACTACCCCTACTACCAGGTGGCCCGCTTCGTCGCCCCGAACCTGATGCTGGGCAACACGATCATCCTCAAGCACGCCGAAACGTGCCCGCGCTCCGCTCTGGCGATCCAGAAGATCATGGACGACGCCGGCCTGCCCGCCGGCGCGTACGTCAACGTCTTCGCGTCCCACGCGCAGATCGCGGACATCATCGCCGACCCGCGCATCCAGGGCGTCTCGCTGACGGGCTCGGAGCGCGCCGGCGCGGTCATCGGGTCGCTGGCCGGCAAGAACCTGAAGAAGGCCGTGCTGGAACTCGGCGGATCCGATCCCTACGTGGTGCTCGACGCCGACGACGTCAAGGCCGCGGCCGCGATGGCGTGGGAGACGCGCATGGAAAACACCGGCCAGGCGTGCAACTCCAACAAGCGCATGATCGTCATGGCGGACATCTACGACGAGTTCGTCGCCGAGCTGACGTCCCTGGCCTCCCGCCTGCGTCCCGGCAACCCGGCCGACGACGAGGCCGGCACCTACGGGCCGCTGTCCTCCCGGTCCGCCGCGGAGGGCCTGTCGCGGCAGGTGGGCACCGCCGTCGAGCAGGGCGCAGTGCTCCACGCGGGAGGCACGCTGTCCGACGGGCCCGACGCCTACCTCGCCCCGGCCGTGCTGACGGGCGTCACGAAGGAGATGCAGGCGTATTCGGAGGAGCTCTTCGGACCCGTCGCCGTCGTCTACAAGGTTTCCAGCGACGAAGAGGCGCTCCGGCTCGCCAACGACACGCCCTTCGGTCTCGGCGGCGCCGTCTTCAGCACCGACCCGGAGCGCGCCCGCAAGGTCGCCGAACGCCTGGACGTGGGCATGAGCAACGTCAACCTCCCGGCCGCGGAGGGCGCCGAAATGCCGTTCGGCGGCGTCAAGCGCTCGGGCTTCGGCCGCGAACTCGGCCCGTTGGGCATGGACGAATTCGTCAACAAGCGACTGCTCTACATAGCGGACTAGGCCCCCTGCGGGCCGGCACGCCGGCGGCGGGGGACGGCTTCCTTGGGGGCCGTCCCCCGGCCGCCCCCCTAGCCACCACCCCCCGGGATGCCGGCGGTGCGCCGCAAGGATCCCAGCCGCTTTCCGTCCGTGCCGAAGACGAGCATCCGGTCTCCGTCGATGGCCACCGCCTCGACGTTGGACAACCACGTGTCGACGCCCTCGCAGAACATTCGCGTGACCATCATCGGTCCCACCTCGATCCTCCCGCCGCCGGACTGGCGCCAGGGGCCGGCCATCTTGTTGCAGCCGTCGGACCCGGTGCACCGGGCGTCGTCGAAGGACAGCCACGGCCGTCCCCGCTCCCGTTGGCCCCATGTTCCGGTGGGATCGCCTGCCGTGTCTTCCATGGGGCCACAGTACGGCGCGGACGCGGCTAGCGCCCCTCCTACTCGAAGTGCCACGCCTCCGCGTAGAGGTACTTTTGCGTGTCCAGCGTCCGGTACGCGAGGTCGACGTCGATGCCCCGCGGCGCGCCGCCACGCCGCGTGAGTGGTCCTGGCCGGCCGCGACGCTGGCTAGAGTGGGAATACGCCGCAGAATGAGGAGTCACATGACGTTCCGTCCTTTCAGTAGCCGACGCCGTGGGGCCAGGAATGCCGCCCCGTCGACAGCGCCTGCCGCCGCCTTGCCCACAAGGTTCGGTCCGCGCGACCGCGCCGCAGCGTTGTGGAGCGACAGCCTGGGCCGCAGTGCCACACGCTCCACGCAGGTGTTGGTGGTGTTGGTGCTCGCGGGCGCCACGATCTACGCGTTGCTACAGCTCAGCCTGGCCGTCCTGCCGCTGCTGATCGCCCTGATTCTGGTCAGCGCGCTCTGGCCGGTGGTGGCGCTCGCCCGCAGGGTGATGTCCCCCATGCTCGCCGCGTGGTCGGTCTTCCTGGGATCCCTGGTGGTCCTGGGCGGCATCGGCACCGGGATCGTCTTCGCCGTCCGTGCCGAATGGCCCACCCTGGTGGAGCAGGCTGTGGAAGGCTTCCACCAGCTTCAGGGCATGGTCGAGAACCTGCCCATCAACATCTCGCAGGAGCAGATCGACGAGGGAATCGCCGGGGCGACCGACTTCCTGACCTCCAGCCAGTTCGGGGCCGGCGCGCTGTCCGGGCTCTCCGCCGCGGGAAGCTTCCTCGCCGGGTTGGTCCTGCTCCTAGTCATCATGTTCTTCTTCCTCAAAGACGGCGACAGGATCTGGGCGTTCTTCCTCAGCTGGATCCCCGACCGCCACCAGGAGAACTGGAAGCGTTCCGGCACACGGACCGTCGAGACACTGGGCGGGTACATCCGCGGAACCGCGACCATCGCCCTCGTGGACGCAGCCGGCATCGGCGTCGCGCTGTGGATCCTGCAGGTTCCGCTTGCCCTCCCGTTGGCCGTGATCGTCTTCATCACGTCCTTCATTCCGATGGTGGGCGCGACGTTCGCCGGAATCCTGGCGACCCTGGTGGCGCTCGTGGCAAACGGCCCCGTCGTCGCACTCATCGTCCTGGGCGTGGTGGTGCTGGTGAACCAGCTCGAGGGCAACTTCCTCCAGCCGGTGGTCATGGCACAGGCACTGAACCTGCACGCGCTCGTCGTCCTACTTGCCCTGACCGTCGGCACCGTCCTCGGGGGGCTGGTCGGCGCGGTGCTCGCCGTGCCGCTGACCGCCGTCGGATGGGCCGTCGTCAAGATCTGGACCGGCCGCGACGCGGAGCAGCAGGAAGAGCGGGAGCGCGAGGAGCGGGAACGCGGCGAAGCATGACCACCCACGCCGGGCACAGGGCCGCGAACCCCTCCAACGGGGCCGCTGGCGGACACATCCTCGAAGTCGGGCCGGTGAACCCGTTGGTTTCCGCGGTCTTGTCGGAGGAGTTCGATGCCCTGCGGCTGCCGGCCGGAACCACCGAACGCGGCGAGTTCCTCGACCGCTATGCGGCGGGGATCGACGTCGTCGTATGTTCCGGACGCTTCGGCGTGGACACGGAGCTGATGCGTCGACTGACCGGCCTCAACGCGATCATAAACTACGGTGCCGGGTACGACGCCACGGACGTCGCGCAGGCCAAGGAGCGCGGCATACGGGTCAGCAACACCCCGGACGTCCTGACGGACTGTGTCGCCGACACTGCGCTGGTCCTCTACCTCGATGTCTTGCGCCGCGTCTCCGCCGCAGACCGCTTCGTGCGGCGCGGCGATTGGGAGGGCACGGGCAGCTTCCCGCTGGCCGTGCGCGCCTCCGGCAAGCGGGTCGGCGTCCTCGGCCTCGGCCGCATCGGGTCCGCCATCGCCCGACGTCTCGACGGCTTCGGCTGCGAGGTCCACTACCACAATCGCCGTTCCGTAGCGGGCTCGCCCTACGCCTACGCGGACTCGGTCGTCGGCCTGGCCGCCGCCGTCGACGTCCTCATCGTGGCCGCCGCCGGAGGCCCGGACTCGGCCGGTCTGGTCGGCGCCGACGCGCTCTCCGCGCTCGGCCCCGACGGCTACGTCGTCAACATCGCCCGCGGCTCCGTCATCGACGAGGGCGCCCTGGTCGACGCCTTGGTCGAGGGCCGCATCGCGGGGGCCGGCCTCGACGTCTTCGCCGACGAACCCCGCGTTCCGCCGGCGCTGATGGCCCTCGACAACGTGGTCCTGCTGCCACACCTGGGAAGCGGCACCCACGAGACCCGGCGGGACATGGCCGAGCTGACATTGGAGAACCTGCGCTCCTACCTGCGCGACGGCAACCTGGTCACGCCGATCGACTGACATGTCCCCGGCGGATCAGATGTTCACCTTGACATCCCCATCGGCGCGCAGCTTCTCCACGAGCTTCTGCGTCGCTTCGCCTTCCTTCTGCTGCACCACCTGCTGCTTAAGCTGCGGCTTCACTTCCTCGTACGCGGGCATCTTGGCGGCCTCTCCCGACTCCGCGGTCGGCTGCTGTTCCTGCTGCGCCTTCGCCTCGTCGTAGGCCGCCTGGAGTTCCTTTTCGCTGGCGGTGAACGTGCCGAGCTCCTTCTTGGTCACGGCCTCCACCTCAACCTGCTGCTTCAGTTGGGAATCGATCAGTTCCCGGTCCATGCCCTGCTTCTCAAGCGCGGCCAAGAACTCCTCGCCGCTCATCTGGTTGGACTTCGCGGCGGCGGAGAGGGCCTCCGATACCTGCGCGTCCGTAGCCTTGATGTTTTCCTTGTGTGCCTGCTGCACGAGCAGTTCGGTGCCGACCATCGACTCGGCCGCGTTCTTCTTCAGCTCGTCCTGATCCACCTCCTGCCCGCTCATCTGCGACTGCATGGCCGACTGCTGGAACTGGCTCTCGTAGACACGGCTGAACTCGTCCTTGCCGATATCCTTGCCGTTGACCGTGGCCACCACATCGGGCACACCGCTCAGATCCGGCGACGGGGCGGCCTGGCCCTGGCCGCCCTGCTCGGATGACTCCTGCGCAGCAGACGATTCCGGAGCCGGCTCGCTCTCCCCGCCACATGCGGTGACCACGGATAGGGACCCCACGAGCGCCAGCGCGGCCAGCATCTTTTTCTTGTTCACGTTCCTACCTCCTGAAGACGACGAATCCCAGCGAAACTAGCAAGGGCCCCTGAACGGGAACTGGGCAGACCCTGACCCTCCTCTCGGTGACGCCGTACGCGTGGGCCGTTGGCTGAACGTCGCCCCCGCAGCCGTTGCGCCGCGCCCTCGCGGCGCATAGCGTTGCGCTCGACACCTAAGTAAGGAGCCGGGTCATGGTGGATGCGTGTGTAGCCGCGACTCTCGCCGCTGTGCGCGTCGAGGCGGCCGTTTCGGCCGTCGAACCCGACCAAGGCTGAGCCGGCTCTCCCGGTGTTCGAGATCCCAGCATCGTTTTCGCGGCGGCGGGGGCCGCCGTCTTCGCCGCGGCGGTACTACCGCACCTCCTGAGCCGGGCCCCCGTCTCCTTGCCGATGGTCTTCCTCGGCGCCGGCGCCCTGGTGTTCGGCCTCGTTGACGACCTACCGAATCCCGACCCGACGCAATACGGTGCCTTCACGACCCATCTCACCGAGGTGTGTGTCATCATCTCGCTCATGGGGGCCGGGCTCGCCCTCGACCGTCCGATCGGATGGCACCGCTGGGCCACCACGTGGCGCATGCTGGCCATCGCCATGCCCCTATGCATCCTCGGGCTGGCCCTCGTGGGGCTGTGGGTGTTGGGCCTCGGCGTTGCCTCGGCGATTCTGGTCGCGGCCGCCCTGGCGCCAACCGATCCCGTGCTCGCGTCCGAGGTCCAGGTCGGCGAACCCGCGGACGACGACGAAGCGGACCAGGAGGACGAGATCGTTTCGGTCTCACCTCGGAGGCCGGACTCAACGACGGCCTCGCGTTCCCCTTCGTCTACCTCGCCGTCGCCGTTAGCCTGGCGGGGGCCTCGCCCGAGGGCTGGTTCCCCGAGTGGATCGCCGTGGACGTCCTCTGGCGAATCGGCGTGGGCCTCCTGGCCGGCTTTGGCACGGGCAAGGTTTTGGCGGCGGTGTTCTTCTCGCGGCGGTTCCGGCGCATCCGGCTCGCGGAACACTCCGAGGGGTTCGTTGCCCTGGCCGCCACCTTCCTGGCCTACGGGGCGGCCGAAATGGTGGAGGGCTACGGCTTCATCGCGGTGTTCGTCTGCGCCGTGACGATCCGCGGCGCCGAACACACCCACGGGTACCACCGGGTGCTGCACAGCTACGTCGAACAACTTGAGCGCCTGTTGACGGTCATCATCCTGGTGCTGCTGGGCGGTGCGATTTCGCGTGGGCTCTTGGCCGGCGTCGGCTGGCCGGAGGTGCTTGCCGCGTTGCTTTTCCTGGTCGTGCTGCGGCCGGCTGGATCGCGCTGGCCCGGGGCGGCACCGGCCCCCGGGAACGGCTTGCCCTCGCTTTCTTCGGCATCCGCGGCATCGGCTCGCTGTACTACGTCGCCTACGCGCTCGACCAGGGTTCCTTCGGCCAGGAAACGGACCGCCTGTGGGCCTTCGTCGGCCTCGTCGTAGCCATGTCGATTTTGCTACACGGGATCACCACGGCGCCGGCGATGAACGCGATCGACAGGCACCGGCAGCGCCAGGCGCGCAGGAAGTTCGGCGACGAAGGGCAGGCTCCCAAGACCGCCGTCTAGGCCGGACCCGGGAACCCGCCCCCCGATCGCGCAGGGGAGGGATCGTCAGCCCTGGCGGGCCTTCATCCTGGGGTTCTTCTTGTTGATGACGAACGTCCGGCCGCGGCGTCGGACGACCTGCGCCCCCGGGATCTTCTTCAGCGCGCGCAGCGAATTGCGTACCTTCATGGGTTGCTCCTCTGTTGTGTGTGGGTCGGTTCTTCCAGTTGGAAGGGATCGGGGAACGAGGTGGCTTCGTCGCGCATCTCCGCTTCCGTCAGTTCGCAGGACGACATCAGCATCGCGACCTCGGCGGCGTCGATATCCTCGCCGGTGAGTGCCAGAACGGTTCCGCGGTCACCGAAGGCGGGATGCCCACCGGGCATCCACGGCCCGGTGTTCTCGAGCCACACGCGTGGCCCGATCCCCTGCAGCGCGATCCGGCAGCCGGGGGCCGAGGCCACCCAGAGCCGTCCGCGCAGCCAGCAGCAGCCTTCGGCCAGCGTGGCGAGTGCGTGGCGGAAGCGCTCGGGATGGAGTGGACGTTCGATCCTGTGCACAACGGTGGTGAACGGGGATGACGACTCCCGCGGGGCGCTCACGGATCCGGGGACCGCACGGGCGGTCGCCTCCGCGAGATGGTGGACGCCGATCCGCAAGTCTCCGTCCCTTTCTGTCACCTCGGCATGCGGAGCGAGTTCCCGCACCAGACTCGCGCCGCGGGCGCGCTCGGCCGGATCGACGGGGAGGACCGCCGGATCGGCGAGGATCACCGTGTCGCTGAAGGAAAGCTCCCCCACCAGGAACTCGCCCGGGGTGCGGTCGTCTTCCTCCACCGGGGTGAAGCCGGATTCAAACAATGTGTGGTGGTCCCAGAGTTGGTCCTCCAAGGCGTCCGGTGCGCAGGCCAGAACCACCGAATCGATCAAGATGGCGTCGCCCAGGCCCCGCAGGAGCGCGTGCACGGCGGTGGCGGAAGCGACCGCCGGCGGTAGGCCGAGAACAATATGTTCCGCATCTATCAGGCTCGCGATGGTGGGGACGATATCGAGGCGGACCGTGCAACTCAGGCATCCGTGTTCCAGCGTCGAGGCCCGCCGGTCAACGCGCTGGCCGTCCCTGAACATCCGGCGAACCGCCACCCCGTCTTCGAGCAGGTCGTGGAAGACGACGACGGCGCCCGGCGCCTCGGCGGCCAGCGCGGCGCACGCCTCCTGCCGACTGAAAACGTCCAGGGAACTCACGACTGTCACATGCATGCCCACGAGCCTATATGAGAAAGGTTCTCATTTGCAACGCGGTTTCGCGTCCTCCGGTCCCGGCCCCATCCGAATACAACGATTCGGCCCGGCCACTGGCATGATTCGCGCCACACGGTAGTTTGAATGGTGTACGGACTCCTCCGGACTCTGCGGCGGCGGCCTACTTCCCCAGCAATAGCGGCGCCTCCACCCCCGCCGTGGTCGAAAGGAACGCACGTGCCACTTATCGGAACCTCGGACCTGGAAATCTTCCCGCTGGCCCTCGGGGCGAACACCTTCGGCTGGACCGCCGACGTGGACGAATCCCACGAGGTGCTCGATGCCTTCACGGCGGATGGCGGCAACCTCATCGACACTGCCGACGGCTACTCGGCCTGGCTCCCCGGCAACAGGGGCGGCGAATCGGAATCCATCATCGGTTCCTGGCTGGCGACGCGCGGTGCCGGCGACGACGTCGTCATCGCCAGCAAGGTCGGCACGCACCCGGACTTCGCCGGTCTCGCCCCGGCGAACGTGGCCGCGGCCGCCGACGCCTCGCTGGCGCGGCTCCGCACCGAAGCCATCGACCTCTACTACGCGCACTACGACGATCAGGACATCCCGCTGGCGGACACGATCGAGGCCTTCGGCCGACTCGTGCAGGCCGGCAAGATCCGGCACATCGGCCTGTCCAACTACTCCCCCGAGCGGGTCCGCGAGTGGATCCGGCTCTCCGACGAGCTCGGCGTACCGCGCCCGGTCGCGTTGCAGCCCCGCTACAACCTTGTGGCGCGCGAGCCGTACGAGACGCAATACGTGTCACTGGCCGCCGAGCACCAGCTGTCCGTCCTGCCGTACTCGGCCCTCGCGTCCGGCTTCCTGACGGGCAAGTACCGGACGCCCGAGGATTTCGCGGACGTCGCCCGCCGCAAGGGCGTCGAACGGCACTTCTCCGACGCCGGCCTCGGAGTGATCGACGAGCTGCACCGGATCGGCTCCCGCCACGGTGAGGAACCGGCCACCATCGCCCTGGCGTGGCTCCGCGCCAAGCCGGAGATCGCCGCCCCAATCGCCAGCGCGCGCGTCGTTGCGCAATTGGGGTCGTTGTTGGCCGCCGCCCGCCTTGACCTCTCGGCCGAAGACGTCAGGGCGCTGGACGAGGCGTCGTCCCCGGCGGCCTACCTGAACTAACGGACGGGGCGTTCCCTCGGCTACAGGGAGACGATCAGCAGCGTGGCCGCGAACACCAGCCCCGACGCCGAGCTCCGCCGCCGTGCCGAGCATGATGGGCGCCTCCACGGCGAATTGTCCGCCGCCGGAGGTAACGAAGAAGTTGACCAATCCGGCGCTCAGGAACGCAAGGATGCCGAACGTCTGGGGGGTCGAAACGGCGACGAACGCGTCGGAGAAGACCTCGATCAGACCGGCTCCGGTCATGATGCCGAGGATCCCCGCGCAGAGCGAAACCGCAGGAGGATCTCGCCGACGTTGGACGCGGCGTGTTTGGTGAGCGCGACGAGTTCGAACGGGTTCCGCGCACCAGCAGCAGGATCAGCGCCAGGAACGTCCAGTTGACGATGTCCAGGGTCAGCGTTGCGGGCCAGCTCGATGATCTTGTCCCCGGAGCGCGGCGCCACCAGGAACAGGGCGAGTGCGACGACGACGATCGTCGCGACGGTGGCGACCATGTTCCAGACGGAGAACGTGGTCTCGGAGATGGGCAGCACGCGGCCAAGCTCGACGACGATGAACGAGTCGGGCGTTGCCGCGGTCAGCGGACCGGAGCCGGAGTAGCCCATGTGCCAGACCACGAATCCGGCGAAACCGCACGCGACGAGCATCGGGAAATGCAGCCTGAGACCGCGTTCGCGTCCCTGCGCGGCGACCTCCTTGGCCGGCAGGGCGCCGACGACGAACCCCAAACCCCACGTGATCAACGAGGCGACCGCGGCCACGAGGAAGACGAAGAGGTAGGCCTGGATGGCTGTGCGCGGCACCCCGCCCAGTGCCCGCAGCAGCTTGCGGACCGGCCGCCGACGGCATGGTGATGTGATCCCCACCACCGTATCGAAGGCCGCGGCGGAAAACGGCATCGACACCGCGCCGCGGGCTTCCGTGCCCCGTTACAGCCTGCGCGCCCCGGGCCCCGGAGCCACCGTGAAGATGTCCGGCGTCGCGTAGCCCGCTTCGGCGAAAGCCGCGCGAACCCGGTCGGCGACCGATTCGGCGTCGACCGCCCCGACCAGCGCGATCGCCGAGCCGCCGAAGCCGCCGCCGGTCATGCGCGCGCCCAACGCGCCGGCCTCCAGCGCGGTATCCACCGCAAGGTCGAGCTCCACGCAGGAGATCTCGAAGTCGTCGCGCATCGAGGCGTGGCTCGCCGTCAGCAGGTCGCCGATCGCCGCCGGGCCGCCCGGTCCGGCGGCGTCCGTGCCTGAATCGCCCGTGGCGTTTTCCAGCAGCCGGACCGTGTCCAGCACCCGCTCGTTTTCCGTGACGATGTGGCGCACGCGGTGGAAGGTCACGTAGTCCAGCGCGTCCCCCGACGCGTCCAGGCGCGTCGCCGTGACGTCCCGCAGCGAGGAAACGCCCAGTGTCTCCGCTCCACGGGCACAGGCGGCGACGAGTTCCTTGTACCCGCCGGTGTCGTGCGCGTGGCTGATCCGCGTGTCCACGACGAGGATGGCCAACCCGTGCGCGGCGAGCGGCAGCGGCACCTGCCGGTCCGCGCGGCTCCGGCAATCGAGGAACAAGGCGTGGTCCGCGGTGCCGAGCAGTGCCGCCGACTGGTCCAGTATGCCGGTGGGCGCGCCGACGAAATCGTTCTCCGCCTGCCGGCACAGCAGCACCAGTTCGCTTCGGCCGAGGCGCGCGCCGGTCAGTTCGTCGATGGCCAGGGCGACGGCGCATTCGATCGCGGCGGAGGAGGAGAGTCCCGCCCCGATCGGCACGTCCGAGTCCAACAGGACGTCGAGCGCCGGGACATCGACCCCGCGCTGCTGGAAGGCCCAGGCGACTCCGGCGATGTAGCGCGCCCACGGCTCGACGGCGTCCCGGGACAGGCCGTCCAGCGATACCTCGACGACGGCGGGGCGGGCACCGGCGTCGTCGAGGTCTTGGAGGGTCGCCATGCGCAGCGTGCGGTCCGCCGCTGCGGGCGCCGGGGGATCCGGCCGCCGCCGCACGGCGACGCGCGCACACCGGTCGATCGCGAACGGGAGGACGTATCCCTCGTTGTAGTCGGTGTGTTCTCCGATGAGGTTCACGCGGCCCGGTGCCGCCCACACACCGTCGGGCTCGGCCGCGAAGAGGTCGGCAAACGCGCTGGCGAGGGCTGCGCCGTCGTTCCGTGTGCTGGTCGGAACCCGCTCCGTGCTCATATACGTCCTCCCAGGCCTGCCGCGGCGTCCCGCAGGCGTTCCGCTGTCGATTCGGGAGTCACGTCCCCGATGAACGCTCCCATGGCGGCCTCGGAACCCGCAAGGTATTTCAGCTTGCTCTCCGCCCGGCGGGGCGAGGTGAGCTGGAGGTGCAGGCGCGCCTCGGCCCGGTCCGGGTGGCGGGTGGGCGCCTGGAACCACGCCGAGATGTAGGGCGTGGGCGTTTCGTACAAGGCGTCGACTGTGCGCACCAGGCGCAGGTAGACGTCGGCGAGCTCGCCGCGCTCGGCAGGGGTCAGCTCGGCGAGGCTCCCCACGTGGCGGTGCGGGACGATGTGGGCCTCGACCGGCATCCTGGCCGCGAACGGAACCAGGACCGTCCAGTGCTCGCCACGTTCGACGACGCGTTCCCCGGAGTCCACCTCGAATTCCAGGATGTCGCCCATCAGGTTCCGCCCGGTCCGTGCGCGGTGGGCCTTGGCCTGTGCCAGGTGCGTCAGTGTGCGGGCGGGCACGTACGGGTAGGCGTAGATCTGGCCGTGCGGGTGGTGCAGGGTGACGCCGATGTCCGCGCCCCGGTTCTCGAACGCGAAAACCTGCTCGACGCCGGGCATCGCCGACAGGTCGGCGGTGCGCTGCGCCCACGCCTCGACGACGGTCCGCGCCCGGACCGGGCCCAGGTCCCCGAAGGAGTCCGTGTGGCCGGCCCCGAATGCGATGACCTCGCAGCGCCCGTGCGCCGGTGCGGCCGTTCCGAGGACCGGTTCCGGCACGGTGTCGAGCTGCCTCGGACCGAAGGAGGGGAAGCGGTTTTCGAACACGACGACGTCGTAGTCCGGCGCCGGGATCTCCGTGGGGTGCCCCCCGTCCGTGGGGCACAGCGGGCATTCGTCCGCGGGCGGGAGGTGCGTGCGGGCCTGCCGGTGCGCCGCGAACGACACCCATTCCCCCGTCAGCGGGTCCCAGCGCAGATCGGACGCGTCCGGGCGCGGCGGAAGCTCCCGGAGATCCGCCGGCGGCGCGAAGGCGGCGCCGCTGTCGCCGTCGAAGAAGTACAGCAGTTCCCGGCCATCCGCCAGGAGCGACCTCACGGGCCGGTGCGGGGCGTCGTCGATGGTCGGCACGGCCGCTCCGGATCCGTGTTCGGGAGTGGTGTTGCGGCGTTGCGCGGGGATCACTGGGCCACCGCTTCCTGGTTGCGGGGAGATTCCTGAAAACGGAGCAGCACGGCCCGTTCGGGATTGAGCACGGGCATCGGGATTCCGATGGTGGCCAGGTGGCGACCGGTCGCGACGATGCCGCCGTCCCACCACGCCGGCGCCCCGCGGTGCCCGAAGGTCCCCGGTTCGTTGCCGGGGACGAAGCCCCGGACGCTGTAGGTCCTCCCAGGGTCCAAGCCCGGAACGGCGATGCGGCCGGGGGCCTCGTTGTCCGATGCGGCCAGCGCCACGAAGGCGAACAACGCATCCGAGCGGTCGGACGCCACCGTCCCGTACAGGGAGTACGCCCGCTCCACGAGGTCGGCTCGGACGGCCGTGCCCGTGTGCAGCAGCGCCCGGTGCTCCTTGTAGAGGGCCACCAGTTCGCGGAGCGTCTCCCGGTCGGGCCCCACGGCATCCCGGATGTCCCACTCCATGCCGAAGTGGCCGAAGAGCGCGGTGATGCCGCGGAACGCTAGGGCGTGCGTGCGCCCGGACGTGTGCGCGGTGCCCGGGCCGATGTGCTGTCCCACCAGTTCCGGCGGCAGTACGCGCTGCGTCCATTCCTGGATGGTTTGCCGCGCCAGCGCGTCGTTGGAGTCGGACGCCCACACGCGGTCGGTGTGCTCCAGGACTCCCAGGTCCACCCGGGCCCCGCCGGAGGAGCAGGACTCGATCTCCAGTCCCGGGTGCCGCGCGCGCAACTCGTCCATCAGCCGGTATGCGGCCAGGGTCTGGCGGTGCTGCGATGGGCGGCCGGCGGAGGCCATGTCCGTGAGGTCGCGGTTCTGGTCCCATTTGAGGAACGCGATGGGTTCCCCGGCGTCGCGGCATTCGGCTAGGACGGCATCGATCGCGTCGAGGATGTGGGCGAAGGCCGCCGGGTTGGCCAGGTCGACGACGTGTTGCCGCCGCCACGTCGGCGCGAGGGAGTCGTTCCGCGCGCGGCACAGCCAGTCCGGATGGCTGCGTACCAGGCCCGAATCCGGGTTGGCCATCTCCGGTTCCACCCAGAGGCCGAACTCCATGCCCAGCGAACGCACGTGGGAGACCAGCGGAAGCAGCCCCCCGGGCCATGCGTCCGGGGACACCCGCCAGTCGCCGAGTCCGGAGGTGTCGTCGCGGCGCGATCCGAACCACCCGTCGTCGAGCACGAACCGCTCCACACCCAGTTCCGCCGCAGAGCCGGCCAGTTCCTTCAACTCGCCGAGGTCGTGGTCGAAGTAGACGGCCTCCCACGTGTTCAGCACCACGGGGCGGGGGCGTGCCGGATGGCTCGGCCGGGAGCGCAAGTGGCGGTGGAAACGCTCCGCCACCCCGTCGAGTCCGGTGTCCGAGTACGCAAGGTAAAGCCACGGCGTCGTGTGCCTCGTGCCCGGATCCAGCACCAATTCGCGCGTCCCGAACAGTTCGCCGGCGCCGATCACGCGCGACGGCGCCGCGTCGCGTTCGGCGAAGACGGTGGAGTTGCCGCTCCATCCGAAGTGCGCGGCCCAGACTTCGCCGCTCCGGTTGCCGAAGCCTTCGGTCCCGGCCGCGAGCAAGAGCGGGGCGTCGTGTCCGGTGCGTCCACGCCTCCCGGTCCGCGACCAGGTCCCGACGTTGAAGGGTGCGCGCTGCGGGTGGCGTTCCCGGGTCCAGCGCCCGGCGACGTCGAGCAGCTCGCCGGCCTGCTGTCCCACGGGGAGGGCCATAGTCAGTGACTGCACCTCGTAGGGCGCGCCACCGTCGTTCGCTAGCGTGTGGGCCATGCGCAGCAGCCCGCCGTCGAGCAGCTCGAACCTGGTGGTCAGCGACAGGCCGGTCTCCGCATCGGCGGACCGCAGCGTCAGCATGTTGGAGTCCAGGGCAACCGTCGGGTCGGTGAAGCGCGGCGACGTGTCCCGACCGTTGCGGTGCCCGTTGAGCAGTGGGGTGCCGGCGAAGCCGCCGGCCGGTAGCGGCCACAGCGGCGGCGCAACCGGGACGTCGTAGCCCGAGTGGACGGCCGGGCCTGTCACGAGGGAGTCCGGGAGCGGTCCCGGATCGGCGCCGAAATGAACGACGGCGGGTGCCCCGGACGTTTCCAGGACCAGTGCGACGCCGCTTCCGGCCAGACTGACGAGACTCACGTGGATTCCAAACTCGAGGTGGCGGTGATGGAAATGTCCAGGACCAGTTCGGCCCCGGTGGCGAGGAGTGCATCGCGGGCCGGAACGTCGACGCCGCAGGACCTGCTGCCCAGACCGTGTTGTCCGGCGTCGATGCCCAGGTGCCACGCGGTCGGCGGCGGCAGCTCGCACGGGTGCCCGGCCGCGTCCAGCTCGCTCTGGCTCCAGGGACTCAGGGTGAAGCCGGTGTCCTCGGGGCCGGAAACGACGTCGATGCGCAGCCGCCGGCCGTCCGAGAGCCCCAGCTCCAGGCGGCGCAGTCCGGCCCTCCGACCGTTGGCCTGCGGCATCGGGTACGCCATGTGGAGCTCCGCGGGCGCCGCCGCGTGCCGGCCGAACCGTTGTGCCCGGAGCGAGTCGGCGTAGCCCTCGCCGGGGCCGAGCCCCAACCAGCGCACGGTGTCCGGCCCCTCCGCGAGCGCGTCAAGGGGCACGACGAAATCGAGGCCCAGCCGGGCCAGCGGGAACCCGTATTCCTGCAGCGCGTCCATGCGGGCGCTCAGCCTGAGGGTGCCGGCGGGTCCGGAGGTCGCGGAGGGGCCGGCCGCCGCGGTCCAGCTCGTCATGACCCGGAAGCCGGTGGCGCGTGCGGGAGGCGCGTAGCGGTGCTCCGCCCGGACGATGCCCCGCCCTCGCTCCAGGGCCACGGTACGCCGCTGCAGCACGTGCAGGCCGGCGTCCCTCCACCGCTGGGCGATGGCCACGACCGGCCCCGGTTCGGTCCCGGCGTGGGCGTCCCAGTCGAAATCGGCGTGAACGGACGGATCGGTGGCGGACACGTGGCGCATGTCCCTCGTGGGTTCGATGGTCCCGGCGTCGTTGTCCGTGGGGGCGCGGAAGGCGCCGAAAGCCGGGCCCCCAAGGGCGATTCCGTCGAACGAGCGAAGCAGCCCGTCGGGTCCGATATCGGCACCGGGCGGCAGTACGCCGGGTGACGGGGCACCGGCGCCGAGGACGGCGGCGCCCCCGGCGGGACCGCCTCCGTTCGTGTTCACCGGGACGCCGGACTGGCCCCAGGCGAGGAGGTGGCCGGCGTCCGCCCACGGAGTGGCGCGGGCGAGCCTGGCTTCGACGGTCAGCACCGCTCCGGCCCGTTCCCGCAGGGTGCGGCGCAGCGCATCCAGAGCCTCGGGCGGCAGGCCCGCCGTCGTGCCTTCGTGCGCCCGCAACGCGGCGAGGGCGAGACCGCCGGACGCGATGGCATGGCCGTCGGAATCGTGTACGGCCCATCCGAAGTCGAACGCCGAGGTGTCGGCGAAGTCCTGCCGGTTGGCGATGGCGACGGACCCGGCGCTGGCGTCCGGTTCGATCCGCACCGGTTCGATGACCTTGGCGTATTCGATCAGGCCCGGCCCGGGCGTCCCGTCGGCGAAGACGAGCCCGTCCAGCACGAAGTTCCCGTCGTGGATGGGTTCGGCGAAATCGCCGCCGTAGGCGTACACGGACGCCCCTCGCGGGGTTTGGGCCAGGATACCGTGGTCCTTCCACTCCCAGACGAACCCTCCCGCGGCGCGCGGGTGCGCGTCGAACAGGACCTCGTAGTCGGTGATCCCGCCGGGCCCGTTGCCCATGGCGTGGACGTATTCGCACAGGAGGTAGGGCTGTCCGGCGATTCGGGCGGAGCCCGCCACGGTGGCCGAGGGGACGGCATCGCCGCGCAGGATCGACTCCGATTCCTTCGGCGTTGCGTACATCCGGGAGTAGACGTCGGTGTACGCGGCATCGTGGTCGCCCTCGTAGTGGACGGGCCGCATGGGGTCGTGTTCGCGGACCCAGTCGGCCATGGCCGCGAGGTTGGCGCCGGTCCCCGACTCGTTGCCGAGGGACCACATCACCACGCTGGGGTGGTTGGCGTCCCGCCGCCAGGTGCGCTCGATGCGGTCCAGGTAGGCATCCCGCCACGCCGGGTCGTCGGAGGGGTTGCACACCCAGGCCTGCTCGACGAAACCGTGGGTCTCCAGGTCGCATTCGTCGATCAGCCAGAAGCCGAGCTCGTCCGCGAGGTCCATCAGGTGGTGGTTCGGCGGGTAGTGGCTGGTGCGGATGGCGTTGATGTTGTGGCGCTTCATCACCAGCAGTTCGGCGCGGGTGAACTCCTCGGTGACGGCGCGGCCGGCGCGGGGGTCGAACTCGTGGCGGTTCACGCCCTTAAGGCGCACTCTGCTCCCGTTGACGGTGAGCACGCCGGACTCGAGTGCCACGCGGCGGAAGCCCAGGCGCAGGGAGATCTTCTCCCCCGGCGCGGCCAATTCCGCGGCATAGAGCCGGGGAGTCTCCGCCGTCCAACCTTGCACGGCGCCGACCGACACGACCGCGCGGGCGGGCCCTCCGGCGTCGGGCGTGCCCAGCGCGCGTTCGATGCCCAGCTCGGGGATGCGCAGGACCAACGGGTGCGCTGCCACGGTCGCATCGGCCTCGACCGTGAGAGTGCCATGCCCGGCGGCGTAGTCGGCGACCACGCGCACGTCGGTGACGCCCCGGCGCGGCCGGCCGATGAGGCGGACGTCGCGGAAGATGCCCGGGAGCCACCACTGGTCCTGGTCCTCCAGGTAGCTGGCCGCCGAGAACTGGTGGACGCGGACCACCAGCCGGTTCGGCCCGTCGGCACGCAGCGCCGCAGTGGCGTCGAACTCGTGGGTGAGCCGGCTCCCGGCCGCGTGCCCCAGTTCGGTTCCGTTGAGCCACACCTTGAAGACCGACTCCACACCCTCGAAGCGCAGCAGGATCCGGTCCAGGCCCCTCCGCACGGCGTCGCCGAAGCCGAGTTCCTCGAGCGTGAACTCCCGCAGGTGGTCGCCCGTGCCGTTGGCGTCGGGAAGGAACGGCGGGTCCACGGGGAACGGGTAGACCACGTTGGTGTACCAGGGGCTGCCGAACCGGTTCACCCGCCCGGTGACCAGCGGACCGTTTGACTCGTCGAGGACCCAATGACCCGGAACCGCCGTCGTGTCCGGGAATCCGGCGCCTCCGCCCGCCGGATCGGGGTGGGCTGCGGCGACGCTCGGGGCGTAACGGAAGCCCCACCGTCCGGCGAGGGAGGCCTCGGGGCGGTCCGAGGACAGGTGTGCGCGCGCTGGCAACGCGCCGGAACCCGGCGAGGGGTTGAGATAATACGGGAGATCGGTGGCCGCGGGATCGTCGGCGGGGGTGCGGGCCTCTTGGGTGGTCGCGCTGGAATCCATGGTTGTCCTACTTGTTGGAGCCGAAGGTCAGGCCGGCGACGAAGTGTTTCTGCAGGGCGATGAAGATTACGACGGTGGGCAGCGCGATCATCACGGCACCGGCGGCCACCAGGTTGTTGTCGGTGAAGAACGCGCCCTTGAGGTTGTTCAGCGCGCTCGTGACCGGCATCGCGTCGCCGTCGCGCAGCAGCACCAGGGCCCAGAAGAAGTCGTTGTAGATCCAGGCGAACTGCAAGGTTGCGAGGGCGGCGAGGGCCGGGCGGGTCAAGGGAAGGATGATCTGATGGAACTGCCGCCAAACGCCCGCGCCGTCGACTTGGGCGGCCTCGCCGAGCTCCGGGGGCAGCGCCTTCATGAAGTTGCTCAGCACGAAGACGCAAAAGCCCATCTGGAAGGCCACGTTAATCAGGATCACGCCGAGTTGTGTGTTGTAGAGCCCGACGGAGAGGAACATCCGGTACAGCGGGGTGATGATGACCTGTTGCGGGAGCAGGTTCGCGGCCGTGAAGAACATCAGCAGCGGAATGTTCAGCCCGAAGCTGAAGCGGGCTAGGACAAACGCGGCCATCGAGGACAGGAACAGCACCAGGACGACGGCGGGGACCGCAATCAGGAGCGAATTCAAGAAGTACTTGGGCAGTTCGGCCTGGGTCCACGCGGCGACGTAGTTGTCGAAGTTGAGAGTGTCAGGCAGCGACACGTAGCCCTTGACCGCGGTCTCCGAGTACGGGCGCAGGGAGGTGTAGACGGCCCAGATCAGCGGCGTGAGCCAGAAGAAGGCCCAGACGGCGAGGCTGATGTGCAGGACAACCCTGCCCGGCCGGGCCGCCGCCTTGCGGCGAGGTTCCTGCGGCGCGGTGGTGTCCGTGGGCAGGTCGGAGCGGAGCGGTGTGGAGAGTGCCATCAGCGTTCTTCCTCCCGGAAGGTCTGGACAAGGTAGGTGATGATGAAGACCAGGGAAATGACCAGCAGGATGACCGCGATGGCGGACCCGAAACCGATCCGGCTGGCCTCGCCGATGATGTTGTTGGTGATCAACACGGACAGCAATTCCAGTCCGTTGGTGCCCTTGTTGATGATGTAGACGATGTCGAACGCCCGAAGCCCTTCGATCACCGTGACCACCAGAACCACCACGTTGATGGGCTTCAGCGTCGGGAAGACCACGCGGAAGAATGTCTGGACCTGGTTGGCCCCGTCGATCGCCGCGGCCTCCTTGATGGCGTGGTCCACGCCCTTCAGGCCCGCCAGGTACAGCACCATGATGTAGCCGACGTGGCGCCAGCCCGCCGCCACCAGGACGGCCCAGAGGTTGATGTCCGGATCCCCCAGCCAGTTCACCTCGGCTCCGGTGAGCTGGTTGATCAGGCCCTGGTCCTGCGAGTACAGCAGGGTCCAGATGAAGCCAACGAGCGCCAGGGAGAGCACCACGGGCAGGTAGAAAATGCTCTGGTAGAAGCGGCTTGCGCGGATGTTCTTGTCCAGTAGGACGGCCAGAAAAAGACCCAGCGGCGTGGCGACGAGACCGAGGACGGCCAGCCAGATCAGGTTGTGCTGCAGTGCGGGCCAGAACGGCGGATAGATCGTGGCGATCTGTTCGTAGTTCTGCGTCCCGACCGGCTCGATGGCCGTCACGCCGTTCCAACGGGTGAAGGAAAGGAACACCGATGCCAGCGCCGGTCCCCAGACGAAGGCCAGGACAATGAGTGCCGGGATGCCGAGCATCAGGGCCATGACGATCCGGTCCGAGCCCGAATACCGCCTGACCTTGCCGCGGCCCGGGCGCGGGCGGTTGATGGTTGTCGAAGTCATTGTGTTCCTCTCCTGGCCGGGGTCAGCCGACGAAGATGGCCTTCTTCTGGGCCTCGATGTCCTGCAGCACCGTGTCGATGTCCTTGGGGTCCCTGAGGAAGGACTGCAGCGACGGGACCATCACCGTGGAGGCGAAGTCCGGGCGGGTGTCGCGGTCCAGGAACTGGGCGATGTGCTTCGCCCCGCCCACGACCTCGACCGCCTTCTTCTGCAGCGCCGTGTAGCCGGACGTGTCGATGTTGTTGGCCGGGCCGACGATGCCCTTGTCCGCCTCCGAATTGACCTGTTCAGCCTCCGCACCACCGAGGAACTCCAGCAGCTGCTTGGCCGTTCCCGCGTTCTGGGTCCTGGAGCTCATCATGAACCCGTCGGTCGGCGCGTCGATGGCGTCTGTGCCGAAATCCGCGTTGACCTCGGGGAACGTGAAGAAGTCCAGGTCATCGAGGGCCTCGCCACCCTCGGCGTCCTGGAACTGCTGGGACACGAACATTCCGAGGAGGTAGGTGCCGGACTTCTTCTGCAGCAGACCCTGTGCGGCCTCCTGCCAGTCGCGGCCGAGCGCGCCCTCCTGGTGGTAGGGCAGAAGCTTCGCCCACGTGTTGAACACTTCCTTGACCTCGGGCGACTCCCACGAAACCTCGCCGGCAAGCAGTTTGGTGTGGAACTCGTATCCGTTGATGCGCATGTTCAGGACGTCGAAGGTTCCCATGGCCTCCCAGCCGCCCTTGTCCGCGAAGCCGATGGGGGTGAGTCCGTCCTTGAGCATTTCCTCGTTCAGCGCGATGTACTCGTCCAGGGTCTTCGGTTCCGTGTAGCCCTTGTCCGCGAACACTGATTTCCGGTAGAAGACCGCCCACGGGTAGTACGAGAGGGGCACGAAGTACTGCTTGCCGTCGGACGCGGTAGCGGCGTCCTTGAAGGACTGGTTGAAGTTGTCGCCGATCGTGTCCCAGACGGACGAGATGTCGCCGGCCAAGCCCTGGTCGGCGAAGAAGCGCATGCGGTAGCCCGAGAACCACGAGAAGACGTCGTCCGGCTCTCCCTGCAGGTAGGAGTTGATCTGCTCCTGAAAGGTATTGTGGTCGATCGTGTTGATGCGGACCTCGGAGCCGGAGGCCTCGACGAACGCGTCGACGATCTGCTGGTACGCGGCCTTGGGAACGGCGTCAGACTGGTTGGAACCCAGGCTGATGGCACCGGTGCCCGCTGAAACGGCGCCGGCACCGCCCGATCCGCCGCAGGCGGTGAGCGCCGCCAGCGTCGAGAGGCCGAAGGCGCCGCCCAGGACGTTGCGGCGAGTGACGGGGACGCTGGACAGCGGTCCGAGGCCAAGTGGGCTTGGCGACAGCCGCCCTCCGGCGACGGGGTTGGAACGGATAGCCACGGTTTCTCCTTTGAAGTTCACGCACTGGGCCGACCGGTAACGGGTTGGCAATTCTGAATAATCGATCAAACTCGACCATAAACGTACTCAAAACAACTCTTGGCAACTATGACACGGGTCACAGTCCAACACAACAGGTCATGCAATATCGAGGTTTCCCGGAGTAATACTGCAGATAACGGCCTTCACGCGATGAGCACTTAAGTGAACACGATGGAGCAAGAGCATGTTGGTTTTCTTTGCATCATGGCTAGGCTGTCCATATACAACCAGCGAAATGGAGGCGGGTTCATGATTGAGATGCTTCCGCCGCATCGGCAGCAACACATCCTCGACAGGATCGAAAAGCACGGACAGGTGCGCGTCGCCGCGCTGTCTGCCGAACTTGGCGTGTCGGAGATGACCGTCCGCCGCGACCTCAACGCGCTGGCGGCACGCGGCGCCGTCGTCAAGGTCCACGGCGGCGCGACCCGCGAACAGGCCGCCACCAGCGTCGAGCCCGGATTCGTTAAGAAACTGACCCTCGAGTCCGCGGAGAAGGACCGGATCGCGGAGGCTGCGGCCGGATTGATTCACGAGGGAATGTCTGTCGCCCTGACCTCCGGAACCACCACCTACGCGCTGGCCCGGCACTGCACGCGTATCGCGGACCTGACCATCGTCACGAACTCGCCGCGCATCGCGGAGGTGTTCTACGCGGCGGAAAACACCACGCAGACCGTGATTCTGACCGGCGGGGTGCGTACGCCGTCGGACGCCCTGGTCGGCCCGCTCTCCGTCGCGGCCCTCCGCCACCTGCATGTCGACGCATGTTTCATAGGCGTCCACGGGATGACCGCCGAGGACGGGTTTACGACCCCGAACATGCTCGAGGCACAGGTCAACCAGGCGTTCATCGCCTCTGCCGCGCAGCACATCGTGCTCGCGGACCACACGAAGTGGGGCCTCACCGGGCTATGCCACATCGCACCCCTGTCCGATGCGGACGTACTGGTGACGGACGCGGCGCTGCCGTCGGAGGCCGTTGAGACGCTTCGCCAGTCGATCGACTCGGTTGTTGTGGCGCGCTAGAGATGGCGACACCGTGGAGACGCCCCTGAGCAGTACGCCGGCGCAGCGCGTCGTCGACCGAATCTCGCCTACCCTGCGGCACAACGTCAATGTCATGGACGCGACGGGCCTCATCATCGCCTCGCGCGATACTGCGCGCATCGGGACGCTGCATGCGGGAGCCCGAAAGGCGGCCGCGACGGGCACGGCCGTGCTGATCCACCGCGACGAGGAGCATGAGGGCGGCCTCGCGGGCGCTAATATGCCGTTCGAGATCGACGGACGCGTCGTGGGCGTCGTCGGTCTGTCCGGCGATCCCGCGACGGTATCCCCGCTCGCCGAAGTCGCGGCGCTGGCCCTCAAGCTGCTCCTCGAACGCGAATGGGAGGTGGACGCCGCGGCCAGGCGCGATGCGCTCGCGCGGCCCGCATCCCCGAACGCCGCCGCTCCCCTTGCTCCGCCGTGGCGACTCGCCGCACTGTTGCGGCCGCCCTCCGGGGGCTCGGTCCGCGTCGATTCCCCCACCGACTCCACCGCTGCCCCCGCGGTCGCCGCGCCGGCCGCGGCAGGCGCCTCAAACGACGTTACCGACCTGTTCGCGCGCTCGGGCCGCTATCGGTGGGCCTCGTTCCGAGGGGCGACATGGGTCCTGCTCGGTACGTCGGAACACGACGCCGGTGCCCTCGCCGCCGCGGCGGTGATTTCCGGCGTCGTGCCGCTCCTGGGGGACGGGTGCACCGACGGCCGTTCGCTGCAGGACTCGGCGAAGGCTCTCGCCGCCCTCGCCGCCAGGCCCGACGTCCTGCCCCCGTCTGGTGGAGGACTGCACGTCCGGGACCTCGCCGCGGAACTGGCGGTCGCGTGCATGCCGCGCGAGAGCTCGCGGCACATGGCGGCACGCGTTGCCACCCTCTCGGCCATCCAGCGGCAGACGCTGGACGCCTTCATGGAGGCCGGCGGCTCCGTTTCCGGAGCCGCAAGGGCCCTGTTTGCGCACCGCAACACCGTGCTCCAAAGACTGGATCGGATAGCCGTGTCCACGGGCCTGAATCCCCGCGATCCGCGGCAGGCGTTGACCCTGCGGCTGGGTCTGGTCGCTGCCCGGTCGTTGATTCTTCCCCCGCAGGCCGGGAACGCATCGCCGCTCGTTGATGCGCGCGGGTGTGCAGAACAACCCCAACTTCCAGTCTCGTCGACCCGAACTATGGGCAGATTGACTGTGGTCCCGTGAGTGCGGGCACCCTAGAGTCGAAGGCATGCCCACTACACGTTCCCCGATAGTCGTCGTCGCGCCGGATTCCTACAAGGGCAGCGCCTCCGCGGCCGAAGCCGCCGCGGCGATGGCCCGCGGAGCACGTGCGGCCTACGGACCGGACGCGGAAATCCTCGAGGTTCCGTTGGCCGACGGCGGAGAGGGAACGCTCGACGCGCTGCTCGCCAGCTGGATGCGCGAGCCCATAATGGTCCCGGCAGCGGACGCCCTCGGTCGCCCCCGGACCGCCAGTTATGGTGTCTCGGCCGACGGGAAAACCGGGATCATCGAGGCCGCCGAGGGCAACGGTCTGCCGCACGTCTCCGACGTTCCGCTGCAGCCACTGCGCGCCGACAGCCATGGGGTGGGCCTCATCGCGCGCCGCCTGCTGGACGACTGCGTCGGCGAGATCCTGCTGTGCATCGGCGGTTCGGCCAGCACGGACGGTGGAACCGGCTTGCTGACGGCCCTCGGCGCGCGGTTTCTCAACGAGACCGGTTCGCCCGTGGCCCCCGGCGGCGCGGGTTTGGCCGACGTCCGTTCCGTGGACCTGTCCGGGCTACATCCACGCGCGGCCGCCGTCCGGTGGCGCGTGGCCGTCGATGTGGACAACCCGTTGTGCGGCGATCGCGGCGCCGCTGCGGTGTTTGGTCCACAAAAGGGGGCGACGCCGTCGGACATCGCGCTGCTCGACGCGGGCCTGGAGAACCTCGCCGGCGTGCTGGCCGGCCGCACCACCGCATTGGCGGCAGGCGCCGAACCGTTTCTGGCCACCCCCGGGTTCGGTGCGGCCGGTGGATTGCCGCTGTCGCTGGTCGCACTGCTCGGCGCCGAGACAGTGCCCGGCGCCGAGCTCGTGGCGGACGCCGTGGGATTGCGGGCCGCCCTGGCGCGAGCCGACGTCGTGCTGACGGGCGAGGGGAGCCTGGACGCGCAGTCGCTCGGCGGGAAGGTCATCGACGCGGTCCGGCGCATGGCGCCGGCGTCGAGTGCCGTCGTCGTCGTGGCCGGAACCGTGCAGCTTACGGCGCTCCAATGCCGCGAGGCCGGCATCACCGCGGCGGTTTCCATCGCGCGGGGGGCGGCGACCCTGCCGGAACTGGTCGCAGACGCCGAGGCGCTCATAGAGGATGCCGCGGCGCACCTCTGTTCGGCGCTTGCCCATCCGCTCAATTCGCCGCGCGCGTTCGGCACAAAGAGCGATTCCTGATCGATGCTTTCGGCGCGCGACCTTGTGCGCGGGAACTGGCGCCCGAGTGGCCCGCCGGTAAACTCGGTGGCACATGAAGACGACTCCGAAAGTCCTATCCGCCGTGCGCATCGACGCCTGGCTGTGGGCGATCCGCGCGTATAAGACGCGTTCCGCTGCGACGGCGGCCTGCCGGGCCGGCCACGTTCGGCTGAACGGACGCCCGGTAAAGGCCGCGCAAACGGTTGTTCCGGGTGACACGGTCCGGGTCCGTCAGCATGGGTCGGAGCGCATCCTCGAGATTCGTGGACTCATCGTCAAGCGCGTCGGCGCGGAGGCGGCGGCGCGTTGTTTCGTGGACCATACGCCGGAACGACCGAAGGAGCTTGTGGCCACCGTTCCCGTGCGCGAACGCGGAGCGGGTCGCCCGACCAAGAAAGACCGACGCGAGCTGGAAAGACTGCGCGAAACCCTGAAACCACGCGATCGATAGCGTATTACCCATATCCTCCAGCTCGATCGACTGGCAGACGTAGGTGTCGTCGCGAGCGCTAGAACGGTGGTTCGTCGTCGTTGACGGCGCCGTTGGGTTGCCCGGGCCCCGGGTCCGGTTCTGGGTCCGGTGGTTGGGGTTGGCTGGTGTCGGTTTTTTGGCGGAGTTCGGCCAGTGATCGTCGCCAGGATTCTTCGGCTTCGGCTTGGTGCTCGGTTCGGATTCCGCCGTTGTGGGGGTCCGGGCGACCGTGATTTCGGCCGCCGGGCGGCGGGGGTGGTTTGGTGGTTTGCCAGGGGATTTCGGTGTCGGTGTTGTAGGTGAATCCGGCCGGCGAGGTGTGGGTGATGGAGCCGTTTCCGGTGGTGAGGGTTTGCCAGAGTCCGACGGTTTTCATCTTGTGGTGTTTGGGGCAGCGCGGGGCGAGGTTGGCCAGGTCGGTGGTTCCGCCGTCCTGCCATTCGGTGATGTGGTCGTTTTCGGAGTCCACGCGCGCGCAGCCGATGTGGGTGCAGTAGGGGTCCCGGGCGGTGAGCATCCGGCGCATCGGTTCGGTGGGTCGGTAGCGGGCCCGTCCCATGGCGACGATCGCGGTGCCGTCGGGGGAGGCGTAGAGCGTCGCCCACGTCGCGGCAAGCCGGGCCAGGTGCAGTGCGGCGCCGGGGTCGATCGGGCCGTATCCGGCCAGTTCGCACACCTCGGGACCGCCACCGGGAACCCCGCCGGATCCCGCACCGGGTCCCGCACCGGGTCCCGCGCCGGGTTTGGCGCCGGGTTTGGCGCCGTCCGCGGGGTGGGCGTCTGCGGCCGCGGCGTCCGGATCGCCGGTCTCGGTGGCCGTGGTGTCCGTGGTGGTTGTTTCGTTTGCCGTGGCCGGTCCGTCCGCGGTTTCGGCGTCCGGGGTCGTTTCAGGCGCCCTGGCAGGGGCCGTGGCCGTGGCCGGACCGCTGTCCTGCGCCGGGCGGGTGCCCGCCGGAATGTCCGCGGCGCCGGTCCCGCGGGTTCCTTCGCCGCCGACCGCCCCATCAGCCCCGCACGCCCCGACGCTCCGCTCGTGGGCGACGGCAGCGCCGTCACCACCGTCGGCGGCCCTGTCGCCGGCGGCGTCTGCGCCATGGACGGCCCCGCCGCCGGCAGCGTCCCTGCCCCCAAACGACGCTCCGTCCCTGCCGCCTCGATCGCCAGGCGGGGCCGTCCCGGCCGTGCGGTGGGGAGGAAAGCCGGTGGGGCGGCCAGCGCCGCCAACGCCGCCGGCGCCGGAGGGAGCGCCCGTGGCGCCTGCGCCGTCCGCGCCGTCGGCGTCGTCCGTGGCGTCCGTGGCGTCCATGGCGGCGAGGGTGGTTTCCAGGAGGGTGCCGGCATCGCCGGTGAGGACGTCGTGCGGGAGCAGGACCATGATCTCAGCCTTGATGTTCGCCCACGTGTCCCCGTCCTCGGTGCCCAGCACCAGGGCGGCCAGGACGTCGGCGCGCAGCTGCGCCATGGTCCGCTCCTCGCCCTGGACGCGGTGCAGGGTCGTGGCGATGCGTTGGATCCGGTCCATCATCGCCACCGCGTCCACCGCGTGGAGCTCGGCGTGCATCCGAGACCTCCCGTCCGTTCCGGGTTCGACCCAGACCCCGCGCTTTTCCCCGGCGGCCTTCACCCGCTCCCGCAGCACCCCCGGACCCATCTTCGCCTGCACCCGCCGGGCCTTCTTCCCCAAATCCGCCGGGGTGCGTCCGGGGGCGAAGGCCAGCAGCTCGGCCTCCAGCCAGTCCCGCTGCGCCTCCATCAACTCCACCTCCGCCGCCACGTCCCGCCGGTACCGCTCCAGCACGGCCGGGTCCGCCCCGTTCCCCGGAGGGGGGACCGCGGCGGGCTGGACGGCCTCGCAGGCCTCCAGGATCACCCGCAGGTGCCCGAACCCCAGCTCCCCGTTCCCCAGCGCGGTAAGGGACGCCTTCCGGTGGGTGGTGAGCTCGATCGCGTGGGCGACACGCGCCTGCATCGTCGCCTCGGACGTTCCGGTCGCCGGGGCCAGCTCGGTCGCCGCGGCCGCCGTCGCCCACCAATCCACCTTCGGGTCCGTCTCGGCGAACTCCGCACGCAACCGCTCCGCCCACGGCCGGTAGACGCCCCGGGAGGTCCTGGCCAGTTCGGTGAGCTCCGCCAACCGCTCCCGGTGGACCGCCTCCACCGCCGCGGCCCGCAACCGCACCTCATCCGCGTCCAACCCCGCACGCCGCCGGGCGCCCTCGCGGGTCAGCAACACCGCCTCCTCCAACGTCAGCGCCCCCGGATCCACCACCCGCAACCGCCCACCCACGAACAACGCATGCTCCGCCGACACGCCCTCCACCGCCTCGACCGGCTCCACCAGCCCCGTCCCGCCAGGCCCCCCGGCAGACCCCGAAGGCCGGGCGGAACCGGAATCCGCGGCAGGCGCCGCGCCACCCGCGGACCCGGTGGATGCGGAGCCTTCGGACCCGCCAGGGCCCGGGACCGCGCCCCGCGCGTCCCCCCGGCCACTCTCCGAATCCCGCTTCCCGTCCATACACCAACACTAGAAAACAGATACGACAGAATAGACCCCAAGACACCATTTGGGGAAAAGAGATGCTAATTTCCCACTCATTCGAAACCGTGGAGGAACAACCCCTGCCGCACCAAGGAATCGGGACTGGAGCCGACGGGCTCCGAACAGAAGTGCGCCGGCGTCGTATTTAGGTCTTCGCGCCCTGGCGGGCGCCGAGCTCGGCGTCGAGGCTCAGCAATCCGTTGCCGTCCTCGCCGATCAGTCGTACGCGGCCAATGATCGCGTTGACCGTCGCCTCCTCCTCAAGCTGCTCCGACACGAACCAGCTGAGCATGGGTAGTGCGTCGATGTCGCCCTGCTGCTGCGCCGTGCGGTACAGGTTGCGAATGGCGTCCGACACCCGCTGCTCGTGCGTCAGCGACGATTCGAAAGCCTCCAGGACCGAAGTCGCGCTGACCGACGGCGCGTGCATCGCCCCGATGCGCGGGTGGGCCTCGCGGTCCACCATGTGTGCGATGAACTTCTCCGCGTGCGCAATCTCTTCCTGTGCCTGCGTGCGGAACCATCCGGCGATGCCGGGCAGGTCCAGGAGCTCCATTTCGACGGCGAGCTGGCGGTAGACCATCGACGCCTCGAGCTCGAGGGTCACTTGGTCGTTGAATGCTGCTTCGAGCTGTCCGTTGAGGTTCATTCCATCAATCTACGGCGAATTTCCCCGAGGTTCACCGCAGTCTGGCCTTACTCACCGGGGCATCGATATTTCGGGCACACCGGCCTATCGCACCCTTTGAATGCTTGGCTCACCAAACACCGCTCACCCGTAGGATTGGTGGATGGGTCATATTGACGTCGCCGGGATCGACTACTTCCTCTCCGACGGAACACAACTGCTGAACGGTGTCTCCTTCAAGGTCGGAGACGGGAGCAAGACGGCGCTGATCGGCCCCAACGGAACCGGCAAGACGACCCTCTTCAAGGTCATCTCCGGCGACCTCGTCGCGGACGGCGGCACGGTGGGACGGTCCGGGAGCATGGGCATCATGCGCCAGTTCGTGGGCCAGGTCCGGGACGAGTCCACGGTCAGGGACCTGCTGGTCTCCGCCGCCCCGAAGTCGATTGCCGACGCGGCCGCCGAGCTCGCCGCCGCGGAGAACGCGATGCTCGCCGACCACGCGACGCCGGAGGCGGAGGAGAAGACCCAGATGCGGTACGCCCAGGCGATCGTGGACTGGGGAGACGCCGGCGGCTACGAACAGGAAACCGTCTGGGACGAGGTGTGCATGGCGTCCCTCGGTATCCCCTACGAGCGCGCGCAGTACCGCGCGGCGTCCACCTTGTCCGGCGGCGAACAGAAGCGGCTGGTCCTCGAGGCGCTCTTCTCCGGCCCGGACCAGGTCCTGCTGCTCGACGAGCCGGACAACTACCTCGACGTCCCCGGCAAGCGCTGGCTCGAGGCCAAGCTCAACGATTCCAAGAAGGCCGTGCTGTTCATCAGCCACGACCGCGAGCTCCTGAACATCGCGGCGGAGCGCATCGTCACCTTGGAGCCCGGCGTCAACGGGGCCGGCGCCTGGATCCACGGCGGCGGATTCGGCACCTACGTCGAGGCCCGCGCCGACCGCAACGCCCGGTTCGAGGAACTGCGCAAGCGCTGGGACGAGGAGCACCTCAAGCTCAAGGAACTCGTCAACATGTACAAGAACAAGGCCGCGTTCCGGTCGGACATGGCCAACCGGTACCACGCCGCCCAGACCCGGCTGGCGAAGTTCCTGGAGATCGGACCGCCCGAGGCGCTGCCCATCGAACAGAACGTCAAGATGCGCCTGCGCGGCGGCCGGACCGCGAAGCGGGCCGTGGTCGCCGAGAAGCTGGAGCTCACGGGCCTGATGAAGCCGTTCTCGACCGAGATCTGGTTCGGCGACCGCGTCGGCGTGCTCGGCGCGAACGGCTCGGGAAAGTCGCACTTCCTGCGTCTGCTCGCCTCGGGGGGCACCGATCCGGAGCGCGAGCACGTGCCGGTGTCCGACGTCGTCATCGCGGAAGTCCCGCACGAGGGCACCGTGAAGCTCGGCGCCCGGATCCGCCCCGGCTACTTCGCGCAGACGCATGTGCGCCCCGACCTCGCCTCGCGGAGCCTGCTGGACATCCTGCACCGCGGCGACGAGCACCGCTCGGGCATGGCCCGGGAGGCGGCATCCGGCGCCCTGGACGGCTACGGGTTGGCGGCGCAGGCGGAGCAGTCCTTCGATTCGCTCTCCGGTGGCCAGCAGGCGCGGTTCCAGATCCTGCTGCTGCAGCTCTCCGGCGCGACGCTCCTGCTGCTCGACGAGCCCACCGACAACCTCGACCTGCACTCCGGCGAGGCACTGGAGCGAGCGATCGACGCGTTCGAGGGCACAGTCCTCGCGGTGACCCACGACCGCTGGTTCGCGAAGTCCTTCGACCGGTTCCTGGTCTTCGGGTCCAACGGCAAGGTCTACGAGTCCGAGGAACCGGTCTGGGACGAGGCGCGGGTACAGCGCGAGCGGTAGGGGACTCAGGCCAGCCCGGCGCGTCTGAGGGCCTCGGCCAGCGCCGTGTCGGCCGTCGGGGTCGCCGGCTTGCCTGGAACGACCCGGGGACGTCCACGCACGACGTCGGCGCGCGGCACCTTCGTCCTCGGGCCCGCTTTCTCGATGGGCACGCCACCGACGTCGTTCCCCGGCGCCTTCGCGCCCGCCCCGCGTCCGGCGTCGTGCCGGGTTTTCCGAGCGTCGCCCACCTCGTCGTCGAGGCGCAGCGTGAGGGAAATGCGCTTGCGGGCCGCGTCGACCTCGAGCACCTTGACCTTGACGACCTGGCCGGACCGGACGACCTCGCGCGGATCAGAGACGAAGCCGTTGCTGAGCGCCGAGACGTGGACCAATCCGTCCTGGTGGACGCCGATGTCGACGAACGCGCCGAAAGCCGCCACATTGGAGACCGTTCCCTCCAACACCATCCCGGGCGCCAAGTCGCCGATCTTCTCGACGCCCTCCTTCAGGGACGCGGTGGTGAAGTCGGGGCGAGGGTCCCGGCCGGGCCGGGAAAGTTCCGCCATGACGTCGCGGACGGTCGGAAGGCCGAACCTGTCGTCCACGAATCCGGCCGGGTCCAACCGCGCCAGCGCTTCGGAGGCCGTTCCCGGCGTGGCCCGGGCCACGGTCAGTCCGGCAGTGTCCAGGATCCGCTGGGCCAGGCCGTAGGCCTCGGGGTGGACGGCAGAGGCGTCGAGGCGGTTGCGCCCGCCGGCGACCCGCAGAAAGCCCGCGCACTGTTCAAACGCCTTCGCGCCGAGCCGCGGCACCTTCTTCAGCTCCGCCCGCGAGGCGAAGGGGCCGTTGGCGTCCCGGTATTCCACGATGTTCCGGCTCAGCGTCCCGCCGACCCCGGCGACGCGCGCCAACAGCGCGGGCGACGCGGTGTTGACGTCCACCCCGACCGCGTTGACGCAGTCCTCGACGACGGCGTCTAGGTGTATTGACCACTGAGGTTGGGTACGCGGGACGCTGGTGGAAGTCCTCGTAGCGAAGTGTGGCCTCGGTGGTGATTGTAGTGGTGTTGCCAGGTTTCGAAAGCGGCAACGCGTTCGGTCTCCGAGGTGTAGGTGCGGGCGTAGGCCCATTCCTCGAGCATGGTGCGGTTGTAGCGTTCGACCTTGCCGTTGGTTTGGGGCCGGTAGGGACGGGTGCGCTTGTGCTTGATGTCCGGGCCCAGGGCGTCCCGGAAGGCGTGGGACCGGTAGCAGGATCCGTTGTCGGTCAGCACGCGCCGCACCTCGACGCCGCAGCTGTTGAAGTGGGCGTTGGCCCTTTCCCAGAACGCGGCAGCCGTCTCCTTTTTCTCGTCGCCGAGGATCTCGGTGTACGCCAGGCGGGAGTGGTCATCGACCGCGTTGTGCAGGTACGCGTAGCCGGGCCTGCGGTTGGCCGCGGTGCCGGTCTTGTTCCGCCGGCCCGCGGCCTTGCCCAGGGCCTTGTGGCCGCCGCCGTCGGGGATCCGGCCCAGCTTCTTGATGTCGACGTGGACCAGGTCCCCGGGGCGTTCGTGCTCGTAGCGGCGGATGTTCCGGCCCGTGGCGCGGTCCTGCCACTTCAGTTTGGAAAGCCCGTGGCGGGAGAGGACCTTGTGCACCGTCGAGGGATGCATCCCCAGTCGGTACCCGATGCGTGCCGGACCCCAGCGTCGGTTCGCGCGCATGGCGATGATCCTGCGCTCGCGGCGGACCGGGGTCCGGTGTCGGCAGCTCTCGGGCCGGCTGGAACGGTCGTCCATGCCCTCGGCGCCGAGCTCGCGGTAGCGACCTGCCCACCGGGCGGCGGTGGTGGCCGAGACCTGGAAGCGCTCTGCGGCCCGCCGCAGGGGCCAACCGTCCTCGACGATGGCTTGGGCCAGGGACAAGCGCCCCCTCGGCGCGAGACGTGCGTTAGCGTGGACCATGGAAGACCTCCTGTGGTGAGACGGACTCTGAATAAGCCCACACTCACCCGGAGGTCTTCCTTGGTTCAATCACCCACGCCGAGCGTTACCAACGTTCGTGGTCAATACATCTAGGGAACGGTCCAGCTTGGCCGGCGAGAGGTCGTGCTGATACTGGCCGACGCCGATCGCCTTGGGCTCGATCTTCACCAGCTCGGCCAGCGGGTCCTGGAGCCGGCGCGCTATCGAGACGGCGCCGCGCAGCGACACGTCCAGGTCCGGGAGTTCCGCGCTCGCAAGTGCGGACGCGGAGTAGACGGAGGCCCCCGCCTCGGACACGATCACCTTCGCGGGCGCCGCACCCGCGGACGGGTCGGCGGCCGCCGGGCCGACGAAGGCCGGATTCTTGGCCAGCCGGGCCAGCAGCTCGCCGGCGAGCTTGTCGGTTTCGCGGCTGGCGGTGCCGTTGCCGACCGCCACCAAAGCCGTGGCGTGGCGGACGGCCAGTGCCTCGAGCGTCGCCAGGGACTCGTCCCACCTTTTCGCGGGAGCATGCGGGTAGATCGTCGCGGTGTCCACGACCTTGCCGGTTCCGTCGACGACGGCGACCTTCACGCCCGTGCGCAGCCCCGGATCCAGCCCGAGCACCGCACGGTTTCCCGCCGGGGCGGCGAGCAGCACGTCGCGCAGGTTCGCGGCGAAGACGCGGATCGCCTCGTCCTGGGCGGCGTCGAACAGCCGTGTGCGGAGGTCGGATTCGATCCGGGACAGCAACGTCCGCTTCCAGGCCAGCTTCACCGTCTGCGCCAGCCACTCGCCCGCGGGGCCGTCTGCCGGCCCGCGGATGCCCAGGGACCGCGCGACCGCGCCCTCACACCGCTGCCGGGCGGCGGCCAGCGACGCGTCGTCCCGGGGGTCGGCCTCGGCGATCTCGAGGGACAGCGCGCCGTCGCGCTCGCCGCGAAGCAGCGCCAACACGCGGTGGCTGGGCAGCTTGTCGGGCGCCTGGGCGAAATCGACATAGTCGGAGAACTTCGCGGCGTCCGCCCCGGCCTTGGGCGAGGCCTTCGAACGCAGCCGTCCCCGCGTCCATACCCGCTCGCGGAGTTCCGAGACCAGCGCGGCGTCCTGCCCTGCGCGTTCCGTGAGGATCGCACGGGCGCCCGCCAGCGCATCCGCCGGCGCCTCGAACCCGGGCGCCAGGTGGCGCGCCGCCGTCGTCTCCGGATCCAACCGCGCATTGTTGAGCAGCGCGTCGGCCAGCGACTCCAGGCCGGCCTCGCGGGCGAGCTGCGCCTTGGTGCGCCGCTTCGACTTGTAGGGGAGGTAGAGGTCCTCGAGTTCGGCCTTCGTGGCGGCCCGTACGACGGCGTTGCGCAGGTCCGCGGTCAACGCACCCTGCTCTTCGATTGCCTGCAGGACGGTGGCGCGCCGGTCCTCCAGCTCGCGGAGATAGCGCAGGCGCTCCTCAAGGTCGCGCAGCTGGGCGTCGTCCAGCGTGCCCGTGGCTTCCTTGCGGTAGCGGGCGACGAACGGGACGGTGGCCCCGCCGTCGAGCAGCTCGACGGCGGCCCGGACGCGCCATAGCTCGACGCCGAGTTCGTCGGCAATGGTCTGTTCGATGCTGGCGGGACGCCCGGTGGCGGCTCGGTGCTGGGATTTCTCGACGGTACTCACCCGGTCTAGTTTGCCGGAAGTATGGCTGGCAGACCGGAAACGGCGGTACGTCACCGGATCTGGCCGTACGAAGGCCGCCACAGGAATTGATGCACTTGCCCCTCAAACCTGTGGATAAGTCGATGTTCGTGTGGGATGGCCTGCCAGCATGGATCCATCGAAGGGAGATGGACATGGAGTTATATCGGGAAGGCACAGCCCCCGTACCGCCGCCCACTGACGATCGGAACGGCCAGCCGTGGACGGAAGAGGAGCATCTGCGGCTGTTGGGCCGTGTGCGCCAGGGAGCGGATATGGCTGACCTCGCCGAGGCGGTCCACCGGAAGCAGGTGGCGGTGACGCGGCGGCTTCGCCTCATGTTGCCACTCGAGCACCGCGGCTGCCCCGCCGACCAGGTGCTGGATGCGGCCAGACGGGCCTTGGCATCGGAGGACTACGACTGGCGGACGGCGCTGTTGCTCAGTCCTCCGCCGCGCCCCGTGGTCAATCCACCGCGGATTGTCCGGTCCGGGATCGCGGGACTCGAGGATGAAGACCTGGTGACCACCGCATTCGCTCTACTACGAACCCCGGGCCTGAGGTGCGGGCGCCTCCTGGGGGAAGTCGGCGCCGAGGTTGTCCGGCGCAGAGGCACCTTCCGCCAGTTGGTCGACATCGTCGAGGACCACCTCTGTCTCATGGGCGTGGGCGGCGCGGAGAACCTCGACCGCGCGGCCGTAGCGTGGATCCTGGCGGCGGAGGGTTGGACGGCGGAGACGCGTTGGGCCGACCCGTGGGGCAACGGCCACGACGAAACGGGGTGGGAGCGTGCCTCCGGTTGGTGACCGCCGTTCGCCGCGTCGCCGCCACCGCCTACGATTGATGCATGCTCCACATTTCGAAAAGCCTCGCACTGCCCATCCTTCTCGCTGCGGCCGGACTCGGGTTGGTTGGATGCGCCCAGGCCGAGGATGCCGTGCGCGATGCGGCAAGCGGAGCGGTGGACCAGGCCAGCGAAGCGGCATCGGAGGCAGCCGGCTCGGGGCGCGAGGCCTTGATCGCGCAATTGTGCAAGCCGGTCGAGGACGGCAAGGTCAGCGCCGAGGACGTCAGGCTGCTGGGTGGCCTGCTGGACGCCGGCCGGGCCGCGGGTCTGCCCGATGAGATCCTCGATCCGGCCCAGGGGCTGGCCGACTCCGGGGACCAGGCGGGTGGCGAGACCACCGCCGACCTGGAACAGTCGCTCAAGGACGCCTGCGCGGAGGCCACCGGCGGAGAAACAACAAACTAAGGCAGCCCCGCCTGACGACCAGGCAAACGCGAGCGGCCGCTACCTCGTGTCGAAACCGGACAAGTCGCCCTTGGTTTCCACCCAAAGAACCTCCACGGAACCGACCCGTCCAGGAGTCCGGTCCGATTCCAACCACTCTAGGAGCGCATCGAGTGCGCGCCGGGATCCCTCGGCCACCACGCGTACGGAACCGTTCCGCAGGTTGACCGCCTCGCCAACCAGCCCGAGGCCGACGGCCGTTTCCCTTGCCGTGTAGCGGAAACCTACACCTTGGACCCGCCCGGTCACGGTCGCCTCGAGGCGGATGTCCGCGTCGCCGTCCCGGCTGATCGATCCCTCGGATGTGTTCGCCATGCGACCAGTGTCGCACCGGGATTCGGGCCGATCGAGCGCGCCGAACACCGGATCCGTGCCGCGGCGCCGCTTGTTGCCGCGCGTCCGCTGGTGAAGAATGCACGCATGCCTACCTATGCGGTGTTTCTCCGGGGCGTCAACGTCGGCGGGATCCGCATCGCCATGCCGGATCTGCGGCGCGTCCTCACCGATGCGGGTTTCCACAACGTCTCCACGCTCCTCTCCTCGGGCAACGTGGTCCTGGACGCCTCGATGCCGGACGCAAGCACGGTCAAGAAGGACGTGGAGGCGGCCCTCCGGACGGGATTCGACTACGACGCCTGGGTAATCGTGAAGACACCCGGACAGGTCGCCGAGATCGTCGACGGCTACCCGTTCACGACTCCGGACGACGGCGTCGCCCGCCACGCGTACGCCATCCTGACCACGAGCGCGGAGACGGTCCGCGAGGCCGTCGCCGCCTGTCCCGAACCGTCGCCCGAGGAGCGCTTCAAGGGTGTCGGGGATGTCCTGTATTGGGATATTCCCCGGGGCAACACGCTCGATTCGAAGTTGGCCAGGCAGCTCGGCCGCGTCCGCTACAAACCGCTGGCCACGACGCGCAACCTGAACACGATGCGCAAGGTTTTGGCCAGATGCGAGCCCGCCGGTTCCTGACGCGCCGCCGGATCACCGATTCGGGTGTTCCCTACGTTCCGTGCCCACCGTGCCGCGCGGGCGGCGCGTCCTCGATCCGGCGCGGGCCGTTGATCATCGCCGCCCCGATCAGCAACACCACGATGCAGACGCCGAGCATCGAGAAGGAGGCGCCCCAACCGCCCGTTGCGTCGCGGACGACACCGAAAACCAGCGGGACGAGGGCGGCCCCGGCGTAGCCCAACCCCTGGCTGAACCCGGACAGCACGCCGGAACCGTAGGTGGTGCGCGACCGGAGATTCATCATCAACAGTGCCATCGCAAACGTTCCCTGGCCGAGCCCCGCGAAGGTCATCCAGACCCAGGTCCCCGATGTCGGCGACAAGAAGTTTCCCGTGTGTCCCACGATCCAGCACGCCACGAAAAGTCCGACGGCGACGATCGGGTGGCGCATCCGCGGTACCCACAGCGGCACCAAGAGACTGACGGGCAACCCGAGGATGGCGAAATAGGCCAGCGCGCTGCCCGCCGTCGCCGGGTCCAGCCCCTGGGAGATCAGGTAGGGCGGGAGCCACGTGAAGTAGACGTACGTCTGGGCCGAATTGCCGGCCAGGAAGATGGCCAGGCCCCACGCCACCGGCGAGCGCCATGGGTTCAACTGGTCCTCCCGGGCGACGCGGACGGCCGCGGGCCGCGCCGGCGTGCCGCCACTTTGGTGCCGCCGGCGGTCGCCGAGGAGTTGGACGGCCCACGGCACGAGCACCACTCCGCTCGCCAGGGACCAGAAGGCGATCGAGAACCTCCAGTCGACGGCGTCGGCGAGGGGCACGGCGAACTGCGGACTCATGGCCGTTCCGATGGCCAGCATCGTGACGTATCCGGCCGTGACGACGGCCATGCGGTCCGGGAAATAGCGCTTCACCAGCGGCGGAAGCACCACGTTGCCGATCCCGTAGCCGGCCATCGTGACCGCCGATAGTCCCAGGAAAGGAACCACCCCGCCCACCATGGAGCGGCCAAGCTGTCCGAAGACGGCGAGCACCACGGCCCCGAGCAGGACGCGTTCCAGTCCCCACCGCGTGATCATCCGCGGCGTCGCCAACCCGAAGGCCGCGAAGACGATCGGGGCCAGCATGGCCAGCATCCCAATGCTGAAGGAGTCGAACCCCAACTCCGGGCCCAGCCGACCGAGCAACGGCGGCACGGCGACGACGGCGGCGCGCAGGCTCAGCGCCATCGCCAGGATGCCGAACAACGCCGCGATCCGCCCGCGCCATGGCTGGCGTGGCAGTCTGAACGCCACGTCAGATGCCCGACTTCAGGCGATCGACCTGATGCAGCAGGTCCTCCAGCGAACCGGTGGCCCTCCCGAAGTAGGGGGTCCCCGGCATGGTCGAGTGATAGTAGAGTCCCTCGCCGATCAGCATGATGGCCTCCGCCGCGTGCGGGTCGCCCACCTCTTGGCGAATCAGGTCGAACCACCCCCCGTGGACGGTGTCCAGCGCATCGGTGGCGGCTTGGAAGGAACCGGCGGCAAGCCGGAGCGCGGCGGCGTAGCTGGTGTCCATCGTCGACCCCGTCTGCACGGAGGTCCTGACGAAGTACCGGGAAGCGCCTTCCTCGGCCGCGGCCATCGTCCGAACATCGTCGGCGGCGGCCTGAAGGAGTCGCTCGACGACGGCGTCGGCCAGCGAGTCCTTGGACTTGAAATGGTAGAGGAGCCCGCCCTTGGAAACCCCGGCGAGCGCGGCGGTGGCGTCCAGTGTGGCAGCCCGCTCGCCGTCGCTGCGCAGCAGTTCGCAGTAGGCGTCGAGGACCTTCTCCTTGGCCGCAGGTGGTCGAGACATGCCTGAAACTCTAGCCCGGCGGCACGTGTTCAACGTCATCGTCGGACATCTTGAACCATACCGTCTAGACGGTATAGTTATAGAGGGGCACCCGCCCCGACTCCGCCACTTCGCACAGGACGCCTCGATGACCATCCGCCAGCCACCGCTCCGGCACGACGCTCCCCGGCACCCCCAACCGGGCCGGGTCCGCCGCTGGGCCGCGCTTGCCGTGCTGATGTTTCCCGTCCTTCTCGTCTCGGTCGACAACACGGTGCTCAGCTTCGCCGTACCCGCCCTCACGGCCGCGCTGAGCCCCACCGGCCCGCAGCTGCTCTGGATCATCGACGTCTACCCGCTGGTGCTCGCCGGCCTGCTGGTGCCCATGGGCGCGCTCGGCGACCGCTTCGGCCGCCGTCGGCTGCTGCTGATCGGCGGCACCGGCTTCGCCGCCGTTTCGGCCTTGGCCGCCTACGCGCCGGGCGCCGAAGAGTTGATCGCCGCCCGTGCCCTGCTCGGCTTCTTCGGAGCCATGCTGATGCCGGCCACGCTCTCGCTGATCCGCAACATCTTCGTCGACGCCCACGAACGGCGCATCGCGATCGCCGTTTGGGCTGCCGGCTTCTCCGGCGGCGCCGCCCTGGGACCGCTGCTCGGCGGATCCCTACTCGAACACTTCTGGTGGGGATCGGTATTCCTGCTGGCCGTGCCGATGCTGCTTCCGCTGCTGGTCGCCGGCCCGCTGCTGGTGCCCGAATCCCGCGACCCGCGGCCGGCCCCCGTGGATCCGGCGGGCATCCTGCTGGCCGTCGGAACCCTGGCCCCGATCGTCTTCGGCATCAAGGAGGCGACCACGGCCCATTCCGCACTGGTCCCGGTGCTGGCCATCACCGTCGGCGTGTCCTCCGGCACGCTGTTCGTCCGGCGCCAACTCGCCCGGCCCAACCCGATGCTGGACGTGCGGCTGTTCCGCAACCCCGTTTTCACCGGCGCACTCTCGGTGAACCTGCTGAGTGTGTTCGCGCTCGTCGGGTTCATCTACTTCCTCTCGCAGCACCTCCAACTGATCGCCGGCCACTCCCCCATCGAGGCCGGACTGCTGATGCTGCCCGGACTGGCGCTGACCGTCGCGTTCGGCTTCCTCGCCGTGCCGCTGGTGCGCCGTTTCCGCACGTCTTGCGTCGTCGTCGCCGGGTTGGGGCTGAACGCCACCGCCTACGCGATCGTTTTCGCGTTCGGTCAGTCCGGTTCCGTGCCGGCCCTGATGCTGGCCTTCAGCGTGCTCGGTGCGGGCGTCGGGATGGCTGAGACGATCTCCAACGACCTGGTCCTTTCGGCGGTTCCCCCCGCCAGGGCAGGGGCCGCCTCCGCGATTTCCGAAACCGCCTACGAGGTCGGCTCGGTCATGGGAACCGCGGTGCTCGGTTCGATCCTGAACGCGGTGTACACCGCCCGACTCGTGCTGCCCGGGGACCTCGCCGCCGCCCAGGCCGAGGCGGCCCGCCAGACGCTCGGCGGCGCCCACCGCGTGGCGGACGGGCTCGGTCCCACCCAGCCCGCCGTGGCCGAGCAGCTGCGCGACGCCGCCGCGCTGGCCTTCGACACCGGCGTCGTGTTCACCGCTGCGATCGCCGTGGTGCTGACGCTGCTGGCAGCGGTGATCGTTCACCGCTCATTGCGCGGGCAGCGACTCGCCGGGGACGAACTCGACGCCGGTCTTTGACGGGTCCGGAAAACCGTGTCATGGTGATGGCGGCGCGACCCGGCGCCGAGCCGTCGCGGTGTCCCCAGCACCCGCGTGACGGCAAAGGGGAGAGCATCCTCGGGTCGGACCCGCCCCTTGTTGTTCCATGTCGGGCCGTCGTAGCGCGCTGGGGGCGGATGCGCGGCCCCGAGGTGGAAAATGACAAGAGACCGCGACTTCAAGAATCTGGTCCGACGGCGCATGGCCGAGACCGGCGAGACCTACGCCGCCGCCCGGGCCAACCTCCGCCCCGACCGCGGTGCGGCGCCGGCCGACGACCCGGTGAAACTGCCCGGCGACGCCGTCGACCATGCGCTTCTGGCCGCCCGAACCGAGCAGGACCGACTGGTCCGCCCCTACTTCGACGGCCCTCTCCTGCGCTCGATCCCCGCGCGCCGCAAAGCACGCGCCGCCGTCCTGTTGGACCTGCTCGCGGGTTTCCGACCCGGCCGAACCTACTCCGAAACCGAGGTCAACACGGTGCTGGGGCGCGCGCACAACGACGTCGCCTTCCTCCGCCGCGAACTCGTGAACTACCGATATCTCGCGCGCGACGGACGCGGCAGCTATTGGGTGTGCCGGCAGGTGCCCGAACGCGACTCCCAGGAAGCCCAGGAGACGAGCGGCTGGGAGAAGCTGTGGCTGCCCCGGTTCCTCGCCGGCCAGACAGCGGCACCGGCCGCGGAAACGGCAACAACGCCGGCACCGGCTACACGTTCAACCGGTACCCCCGCTTGATCACGGTGGCGACGAGCTTGCCCTCGGGCAGCGCCTGCCGCAGGCGGCTGACCGCCATGTCCAGCGCGTGGTCGCCCTGCCCCTCGGGCAGGATCCCGACCAGCTCGCTGCGCGGCAGGACGGCGCCCTGCGCGTCGGCCAGCGCCCGGAACAACGCCAGCTGGGACGCGCTGAGTTCGCTCCGGACGCCGCCGAGCTCCACCGCGTTGCCGCGCACGCTGCACTGGCCCAGCGCGGTATCGATGCGGTGGGTCCCGCGCCCGGACAGGTGCTCGACGATCTGCCGGATCATCGCGCCCATCCGGTAGCGTTCGGGCACCAACGGCTCGATGCCCGCATCCAGCAGCGGCTGCGCCGTCACCGGGCCCACGGCGGCCGCGGTCAGCGTGGACTGGAACGCCTCCACCAACGGCCAGTAGCGGTCGCGTGCCTGGGCCGCGCTCCACAGCGCGTCGACGGCCGGCGCGGACGTGAACGTCATGACGTCGAGCCCGCCGCTGCACGCGGCGTCGATCAACCGTTCGACCTTCTCCTCGCTGTCCTCCGGGGCGACCCAGCGGTACGGCGACACCGTCAGCACCGTGGCGCCGGCCGCACGGAGACGCTCCAGCCCCTCGAGGTCGGCGTAGCCGTGGAGCTGGACCGCGACGGTCTTGCCGGAGACACCGGCGTCGATGACGTTCCGCACCAGCGTGGCGGTGCGTTCGTCCTCGCTGATCCCCTCGTCGTTGAAACCCGCCGCGCGCACCGCGCCGCGGGCCTTGGGCCCACGCACGTGGATCCTGGCCGTCTCCAGGACGTCCGCCAGCTCCTCCCCCATCCCATGGGCGTCCGCCGCCTCGATCCAGCGCCGCATCCCGTAGGCGGTGGTGACCAGCAGGAACTCCGGCTCCGCCGCGATGATCGCCTGGGTCTCGGCGACCAGCTCGGCATCCTCCGCCACGGGCTCGATCCGGAGCACGGGCGCGTGCAGCACGCAGGCTCCGCGGCGCACCAGAGCGTCGATCAGGTCCTCGGAGCGCCGATCGGACGTGACCCCGATCCGGAAGCCCTCCAGGCTTTGCTCACCGGGCACCCCCGGAACCACGCTCATCGCCGCGCCCCGACGGGAAACCCGGCAACCTCGGCAGCCTCCGCCGCGCCGCCGACGGCGACGACATTGCCGATCACCACGACGGCCGGGGACGAGCAGCCCGCAAGTGCCGCGGCGACGACCAGCCTGTCCAGGCGGGCCACCGTGCTGCGCTGCGTGTCGCTGAACCCGCGCTCGACGACGGCGGCAGGCGTCGCCGGGTCCAGCCCGTGCCGCAGCAGCCCGCCGACGGTCTGCGGCAAGGTGCCCACGCCCATGAGGATGACGATGGTGCTGCGCAGCCCCGCGAGGTGCTCCAGCTCCGACTCGCCGAACGGTTCGTGCCCCGAGGCGACCGTGAACATGCGGCTCACGCCGCGATGTGTCACGGGGATGCCGGACGCGCCCGGCACGGACACCGCGCTGGTGATGCCGGGAACCACGGTGACGGGGATCCCCGCCGCGACGCACGCCGCGACCTCCTCGCCTCCGCGCCCGAAGACGAACGGGTCCCCGCCCTTGAGCCGGACCACGGCCTTGCCGGTGAGCGCCGCCTCCACGATCATCGACTCGATCCGCGCCTGCGGCACCTTGTGGTGCCCCGGGAGCTTCCCGACGTCGACCAACTCGGCGCCGGGCGCCAGCGAGGCGACCGTGCCGTATGGTCCCAACCGGTCGTAGAACACGACGTCGGCGCGGCCGAGCGCCTCGGCGCCGCGCACGGTGACCAGGTCCGCGGCTCCCGGTCCCCCGCCGACCAGGGCCACGGTGCCGGTGGTGGCCGCCGCGGGTTCGCGGACCAGCATCAGGCGACGTTCGCGGCACAGCGCCGGCAGGACGTCCCAGCCGGGCCGGCCGTCGTCGACCGCTACCAGCAGGCTGGCGCGCCCCAGGGTCGGCGACAGCGAGGCGAGGTCGGACGGGGCGACGGCGCTGCGCACGTCCGCGCCCATGGCCCGGTAGCGTGCGGTCGCGCGGCGGGCCGCCTCCAGGCGTCCGCAGACGACGACGGTGTGGCCGGTCAGTTCCAGCGTGCCGGCGATCACGGGGTCGCCCCGACGCCGGCGCCCTGCGGGCCCACCGGGATGGTGTCCCCGAGCGGCACGGGGCCGGCCGGCCGGCGCTGCCCGCGCTCTTCGACGTAGTCCAGCGAGTCGTCCTTCTGGTCCGGCGCGTTCACGAAGGAGCGGAAGCGGCGGAGCCGGTCGGGGTCCGCCAGGGTGGCCGCCCACTCGTCCTCGTAGGCGTCGACGTGGCGGGCCATGGCCGCCTCGAGGTCCGCGCCCAGGCCGAGCGAGTCCTCGACGACGACGGAGCGGACGTGGTCGATCCCGCCGTCGAGGTCCTCCATCCAGCGTGCGGTGCGCTGCAGCCGGTCCGCCGTGCGGATGTAGTACATCAGGTAGCGGTCGACGTACTTCAGCAACGTGTCGTCGTCGAGGTCCTTGGCAAGCAGCTGGGCGTGGGCCGGGTTGGCCCCGCCGTTGCCCCCGACGTAGAGGTTCCAGCCGTCGGCCGTGGCGATCACGCCCACGTCCTTGCCACGGGCCTCGGCGCACTCTCGGGCACAGCCGGAGACGCCCATCTTGAACTTGTGCGGCGCACGCAGGCCGCGGTAGCGCAGCTCCATGGCGATGCCCATGGCGACCGAGTCCTGCACGCCGAAACGGCACCACGTGGATCCGACGCACGTCTTCACGTTGCGCAGCGACTTGCCGTAGGCCTGGCCGGATTCGAAGCCGGCCTCGACGAGCTCCTTCCAGATCTCCGGCAGCTGCTCCAGACGGGCGCCGAACATGTCGATCCTGAGCGCGCCGGTGAGCTTCGTGTAGAGGTTGTACTTTCCGGCGACGCGGGCGATCACGCCCAGCTTCTCCGGGGTGATCTCGCCGCCGGGGATGCGCGGAACCACGGAGTACGTGCCGTTCTTCTGCATGTTGGCCAGCGCGCGGTCGTTGGTGTCCTGCAGTCCGCCGAGCCCGCCGTCGAGCGGGTAGCCGGAGTGCTGCGACGCGAGGATGGAGGCGATTGCGGGCTTGCAGATGTCGCAGCCCAGCCCGGTGCCGAAGCGCTCCATGACGGCGTCGAAGGACGCGAGGCCGGCCAGCTGGACGGCTTCGAAGAGCTCCGCGCGGGACAGTTCGACGTGTTCGCACATGGACTTGGAGACCTCGACGCCGCCCTTGACGAGCTCCTTTTCCAGAAGCTTCTTGAGCATCGGCACGCAGGACCCGCACTGGGTACCGGCGCGGGTGCAGGCCTTCAGCCCGCCGAGGTCCTGAACGGGGTCGTTTTCCTCGCAGGTCCCGCAGCCTCCCACGGCGTCGCGGATGGAGCCGGCGGAGACGTTGTTGCAGGAGCAGAGGATGGCGTCGTCGGGCAGTTCGGTGTCCGGGGCGTCCCCGCCTCCGGCGGCGGAGAGGTAGGCGCCGGGTTCGGCGGGGAGTTCCCGGCCCAGGAGCGGCCGCAGCGATGTGTACGGGGCGGCGTCGCCGACGAAGATGCCGCCGAGAAGGGTTTTCGCGTCGTCGGTGACGACGATCTTCTGGTAGACGCCGCGCGCCGGGTCGGCGTAGACGACCTCCAGCGCGCCGTCCGCCTTGGCGAACGCGTCGCCGAAGCTGGCCACGTCGACGCCGGAGAGCTTCAGCTTGGTGGCGGTGTCGAATCCGCCGAAGGAGGCGTCGCCGCCGGAGAGCCGGTCCGCGACGATCTCCGCCATCGTGTTGGCGGGGGCGACCAGGCCGATGCACAGGCCCCCGAAGTTCGCGACCTCGCCGACGGCCCAGACGTGCTCGACGTCGGTGGCGCAGGTTTCGTCGATGACGATGCCGCCGCGGGCACCCACGCGGAACACGGGGACGAAGTCCTCGTCGCCGAGTTCGTCCGCCGGCTTCCCGGCCGCCGCGGCGGCCTCTTCCTTGGCGCGGGCGTTGAGCGTGCGGGCGATCTCGTCGCGGGGCCGGACGCCGATCGAGACGACCACCATGTCGGCGTCGATGATGCGTCCGTCGGCCATTTCGACGCCGACAACGCGGGTTTCGCCGTCGTGTTCCTCGGTGAGCACCGCCTTCGGGAAGACGCCGCCGTGGACCTCCAGGCCCTTGCCGGCGACGAGCCTGCCCATGGCCTGACCGGCGCCCTCGTCCAGCTGCGTGCCCATGAGCCAGTTGCCGCCGTCGATGACGATGGGTTTCGCGCCGAGGGACTGCAACCCGGCGGCCGCCTCCAGCCCCAGCAGTCCGCCGCCGATCGTCACGGCGTTGATCGCGCGCCCGAGCTTTTCGGTGAGTTCGGCGACCTGCCCGTTGATGGACCAGACGTCCTCCAGCGTGCGGTAGACGTGGGTGTGCTCGTTGCCCGGGATCGGGAGCGTCGCCGCGTTGGAGCCGGTGGCGAGGACCAGCTCGTCGTAGGCGTGGCGCCCACCGTCGGCCGTGACGACCTCCCGCGCCGCGAGGTCCAGGTCGACGGCGCGGGCACCGGTGACGAGCGTGACGGCGTCGTTGTCCCACAGGCTCCCGCCCAGGGTGAGGTCGACGCCCGGTTCGGTGAGGGCCTTGCTGAGTGCGACGCGGTCGTACGGGAGGTGGGTTTCCTCGGTCAGGACGGTGACCCTGGTTCCGTCGAGGCCGCGCGCCGCGATGGCCTCGGTGAAGCGGTGCGCCGCGGGGCCGCCGCCGATCACCACGATCCGGCGCTCGCCGTCCGTGCTGCCGAAGGTGCTCGTCTTGCCGGATGCTGTGCTCATGGTGTCCTCGCTCGTGGTGGTCCGTCTGGGGACAAGCCTAGGAAGCGGCGTTTGCCCCCCAATTACCCCCGCGTTTCATTCGCAATACATTGTTTTCCGGGATCCGCGGGTTTCCGGTGAACCGCCGGAAACAAGGCCGAAACAAGGGCGCCAAGCCGCCGCCGGAAGCCCTCACGGGCAGATTCGCCGGTGCGTGAGAGTGGATTTACCGGGGCGAAACGCCGGCCGGACGAACGCGTAACACCGCCTTCCTAGGCTCGGTGCAACGCCCAACGAAGAGGCAACGACCAACAAAGGAGACACGCCATGACCATCCTGATCGAGGAACACGCACCCGCCACGGCCGCAGGCACCCAGGACTGGCACGACGTCTGCTGGTTCGACGACCTGGAGACGGGCTGGGGCGAGGCCGCCTGGATCGACGGCAGGCAGGTGGCCCTGTTCCGGTTCGCCGACGGGTCGGTCCACGCCGCCGACCAGCGCTGCCCGGCGACCGGGTCCCAGGTGATGGCCCGCGGCATCATGGGCGGCCGTTCCACCGACGCGGGCCTGGTGCACACCATCGCCAGTCCGCTGCACAAGGAGACCTATCGCCTCGACACGGGCGAATGCCTCACCTCGCCGGGGCTCTCGCTTCCGGTGCACAGGGTCCGCGTGGAGGACGGCCGGCTCTGGGTCGGGTTCGGACTGTGACGGCCGCGATGCTGGAGAAGAACATGCTCGGGGAGGCCGCCGCCCCACTCGCCCCGGCGTTCAATTCCGCGTGGGGCGGCTGGGAGCCGCCCGTCCGGGCGACCACCCTCGTTGCGGCGTCGCACGGAACCAACAGCCCGGCGGGCCGTGCCGCGATCACCGAGCTGGTCGACGCCGTGGCCGCCGCACGTCCCGACGTTCCCGTCGCGGCGGCGTACGTCGACGTGCAGACTCCCGGCGTCGATGTGGTGCTGGACGCCTGCGGGGGCAGCCCACGGATCGTGCCCCTGCTGCTGTCCACGGGGTTCCACACGCGCCACGACCTCGCCGGGTCCGCGGCGTCCGCGCCCGGGACGACGCTCTCCCGCGCGCTGGGCCCGGATCCGCGACTCGCGACCGTGGTGCAACGCCGGCTCGTGGAAGCCGGGCTGCGCCGCGGCGACCAGGTGATCCTGGCGTGCGCCGGGTCCACGGATCCGCAGGGCATCGCGGACTGCCACACGATGGGACGCCTGCTGTCGGACCGGTTGGGAACGGGGGTGGAGACCGCGTTCGTCTCGGCGGCCGGACCCTCCGTCCCCGAAGCCGTCGAGCGGGCCTCGAGCCGGTCCCGCCGGCGCTGGTTCGCCCGCGGGCGCGTCGTCGTCGCCACGTACCTCATGGCGCCGGGGCACTTCGCCGCGATGGTGGCGGGCTGCGGGGCCGACGTCGTCTCCGCGCCCCTGCTGGTTCCCGGGACGGAAGTTCCGGCGGAACTCGTGGAGCTGGTTCTCGAACGATTCGACCGGCTGTAGGGCGATGCGGCGGGGTCCGTCCGCCGCGAATTGGTTCTGTGCGGGTCCTCCGGTATCGTTGGGCATGTAGTCGTAGTTTTCTCGTAGTAGTTTCAGTGCCAAGTCCCCGTTCGCGGGGCGTGTCTCTTTTTGACTCGCGGTAAATCTCGTAGCTGCATGGGGCCACCAAGTCCGGTGGTCGCAACCCCTACGTCCCCTGCGGACAGTCTGAAAGGACACATCATGGCAATTGGTACCGTTAAGTGGTTCAACGCTGAAAAGGGCTTCGGCTTCATCGCTCCGGACGACAACTCGGACGACGTGTTCGCGCACTACTCCGCGATCCAGTCCAACGGATTCCGCTCCCTCGAAGAGGGCCAGCGCGTTGAGTTCGAGGTGACCCAGGGCCAGAAGGGCCTGCAGGCCACCGACATCCGCGCTGTCTAAGTAGCGGATCAGCCCGAATCATCGGGCTCTTTCAACACCGCGAAGGCGGCACCCGCTGAGGGTGCCGCCTTCGTTCTTTAATGCGGCAAACGCAACCCGGCGCAGCACAGAGTCCGCGCAACGACGACGTGGCCGGAAATGGAGGATCCCCATGACGACGCCGAGCCAGCCCCGAGACCTCCTCGACGGCTTCTCCCTGGAGATGACCGGCAAGGACATCGCCGGACTGGAGGCGGCGCGGGACGCGATACCGCCGGGCACGCGCGTCAACGTGACGTTTCTGGGCCACGAGGACATGGGCGCGCGCATCGCCGCCGCCCTGGCCGTTCGGCGGGCCGGCTTCGTCCCGGTTCCTCACGTCGCCGCCCGTTTGTTGTCCTCCCCCGCCGGGCTGGACGGTTTCCTCGGCTCGCTCGCGACCGAAGCCGGCTCCACGGAGGCGTTCGTGGTCGCCGGGGATCCCGCCGAACCGGCCGGACCGTACGCGGATGCGTTGTCCATCATCCGCAGCGGCGCCCTGCACCGCCACGGGTTCGGTCGAGTGTCCGTCGGCGGCTATCCGGAGGGCCACCCGCAGATCGACACGGACACGCTGTGGCAATCGCTCGAGGACAAAACGGAGGCCCTCCGCGGGCAGGGCCTGGACGCAGCGATCATCACGCAGTTCGGGTTCGATCCGGAGCCGGTGCTGGTCTGGCTCGCCGAGGTACGGAACCGCGGCATCGACCTTCCCGTGCGTATCGGCGTCCCGGGGCCGGCCGGCGTTCGGCGCCTGCTCGCCTTCGCCCGGCGCTTCGGCGTCGCCTCGTCCGCCGGCGTGGCGCAGAAGTACGGTTTCTCGCTGGCCAACCTCTTGGGAACCGCGGGACCGGACCGGTTCATCCGCGACTTCGCGGCCGGCTACGTGGCGGATACGCACGGTGAGGTGGCGTTCCACTTCTACACCTTCGGCGGCATCGGCGCGACGGTCGACTGGATCGCCGGCTTCCGCGGGGAATGAACGCGTCGCCGAACGGGTTGCCGCCCTTGTGAGCATTCCACTTTCGGTCCTCGACCTCGCGCCCATCGCCCCCGGCGGCAGCGCCGCCCAGACCTTCGTCGAGTCGGTGAAACTCGCGCAGGCCGCGGAGGCATGCGGCTACACGCGCGTCTGGTACGCCGAACACCACAACATGCCGACCATCGCCTCCAGCGCCACGTCGGTCCTGATCGGCCACGTCGCGCACCACACCTCGACGATCCGTCTGGGTGCGGGCGGGATCATGCTGCCCAACCACTCTCCGTTGGTCATCGCCGAGCAGTTCGGGACTTTGGAGACGCTGTTTCCCGGCCGGATCGATCTCGGCCTGGGCCGCGCCCCGGGCAGCGACCAGGCGACCTTCCGCGCGCTGCGGCGCGATCCGGCGTCGGCCGATGCCTTCCCCCACGATGTCCTGGAGCTGCAGTCGTTCCTCGGCGCGGCCTCGCGCATTCCGGGCGTGAACGCCTACCCCGGACGCGGAACGCAGGTGCCGCTGTACATCCTCGGCTCGAGCCTGTTCGGCGCGCGCCTCGCCGCGCAGCTGGGCCTGCCGTACTCGTTCGCCTCGCACTTCGCGCCGGATTCCCTCGAACAGGCCGTCGCGCTCTACCGCGCCGAGTTCCGGCCGTCGGAGCAGCTGGCCGAACCCCATGTGGTGGCCGGTGTCGGCGTCGTGGCCGCGGAAACCAACGAGGAGGCGCAGCGGATCATGGAGGACGTCCGGCGCAGCCGCATCCGGATGATGCTGGGGCGCGGTCGCGAGCAGCCGTTCACCGACGACGAGGTGGACATGCTGCTCACCTCGCCCGCCGGGGAATCGGTGCTGCGGATGCTCGCCTACACGGCGGTCGGAACGCCGGACGCCGTGCGCGAGTACCTCGAGGGATTCGCCGACCACGCGCGGGCCGACGAGCTGATCACGGTCCACAACGCGCCGTTGCCGGAAGACCGGCTGGTCTCCCTGAGGCTCACCGCCGGGGCGATGGGCCTGGTGCCCTAGGGGGCTGTCGCCGCCGCCGGCATCGTCCTACGCTGTGACTGAACGGAACACCGCTGGGCGACCAGTCCGGCCGGCCACCAGGAGGAACCCATGAGCGACGCATTCGACGACACCGTCTTCGACGAGCAGGCGGACGACGACCTGAACGGACCGGAGGACGGACGCGACGGCCAGCCCTACGAGGGATCCTCCGATGCGCCCGAATCCATGGACGGGGTCGACCCCCTGCACAAGCACAACTACCTGCTCGACGACGACCTCGAAACCGCGGCGGACCTCGACGACGAGGACGCCGAGGAGGAATGGGACGACGAGGAGCCGCGCGGGGAACGGGCGGACGCGGACGCCGAGTAGTCCGGGGGCACTAGGATGAATTAGCGTAAGCGCCCCTCACAGCGTCCAGCGCAAGGAGTCCTGATGGTCAACCCGGTGCACCTGCGCACCCTCCTCGAGGTCATACAGCAGGGTTCCTTCGCCTCCGCGGCCGCGCGGCTGGGATACACGGCCTCCGCGGTGTCCCAGCAGATGTCGGCACTCGAGCGCGACGCGGGCGTCTCGCTGTTCCGTCGTTCCGCGCGCGCGATCGAACCGACGGACGCCGCCACGACGATGGCCCGGCACGCGAAAAAGGTCCTCACGGACATCGACGCCCTCCTCGCCGCAAGCCACACCGCCGGGGCCGGCCAGGACGGGGCGGGCGTCCGCGAACTGCGCCTCGGCATCTTCCCCTCCCTGGCCACATTCGCCCTGCCCAAGCTCCTCGGGTCACCCGACTGGCAGTCCCTGGGCATCAGCCTCCGCGTCAGCGTCGGCGAACCGCACCAGACGATCCAAGGTCTCCATGCGGGCGGGGAGCTGGACTTGGCGCTGGTGTTCCAAGTGGGACAGGCGGGTCTTGCGTGGCCCAACACCATCGACCGCCAATGGATCGGGGACGACAACTTCCGGGTGGTCCTCCCCCGCTCGTGGCGGATCGCGGACGGGTCCGAGGTCACCGCCGAACAGCTGGCGCACATGCCGTGGATCATGCACCACCCCGGGACGTCGGACGCGACCGTCATCTCCCGGCTGTTCGCCTCCTGCGACCTGCATCCGCGGGTGGTGGCCTACTGCGACGACTTCAACGCCTCGCTGCAGCTCGCCGCCGCCGGCCTCGGCGCGGCCCTGGTGCCTGACCTCGCCATGCAGGACCGGCCCGACGGCGTCGTGGTGGTCGACGTGCCCGAGATCCGGCTCGCGCGCAGCATCTTCGCACTCCAGCTCAATGACCGGCGCAGCGCGCAGGTCGACGTGTTCATGGACCGCCTCGCCGCTGAGCTGCGGCGGATCAGCATCGGTCCCCGCCTGCGCTAGGGCTACCGCGCGACAAACGTGTCCACGTGGATGTGGTCGTAGTGCAGCGTGGTCGCGTTCCAGCCCCTCGGGCTCAGGTGCCGGCCCCACCCACCCATGGAATACGGGCCCCACTGCCGGTCCTGGCTCAACCAGATCCTGTCGCGCCAGATGATGTAGTCGATGGCCAGCGCCTTCTGGTTCCGGATCATGTAGTCCACGATCCTGTTGCCGTTGTCGATGCCGGATGCCGCGCTCCAGTTCGTGATCATGAGGTCCGCGCCCAGCCCGAGCCGGTGTCCCACCGACCCCTCCCGCACGGTCCCGACGGACGAGTATGCGGTCGGGAAGTTGCGCTTCACGGCGCCCAGCATGCGGCTGGTCACCGGCTGGAGGTGCGGCGGCGCCTTGGTGGCGAGGTTCGTCAGCAGCGTGCCCTTGACCCAGCCGGTCCCCCTCGAGGACTTGACCCTGGACCAGCCGTTCCGGGACTCGATCAGCGGCATCATCTCCCCGGCCGGGAGTACCCCCAGGCTGCGGTGGCCCGTGGACGGACCAGTCCTGATGTTGGACCGGTACATCGTCCACCGGTGGGACGACGACGGATAGATGGTGGCTCCGGTGTAGCGGGTGACGGACTTCGACAGCCCTCCCGTGCGGACCCAACCCGTGCCGCTGGGCGCGCGGACCTCGCTCCAGGTGCCCGAAGTCCGCAACACGGTGACCTTGGTTCCCCGGGAGTGTGCCATGAGGCGCTTCGACGAGTACGCGGGCCGCGTATATAGGGCCTGTGAGCCGGAGAACCAGCGGGTGGACGAGGCGCTCGGGGCCGGCGCGGGCGCTGAAGACGACGACACGACGGCCCGCAGGTAGGCGGAGCTGGACCAGCCCGTCTTGCCCCCGTACATGACCTCCCACCATGTCCCCGCGGTCCGGCCCGTCCGGGCGACGACGGTTCCCAGCGGTATCAGCGCCAGCGACGCGTACTGCGTTCCGGCACGCTGCCGCAGGTGCAGGTTGGCCGTGGTCCGCGCCGACTTCGTGGCGACCGCGGCCGGCAGGGGCTGCGCGGCGGCGAGGACGGGCTGCGCAAGCACGATGGCGGCGGCGGGCGCCTGGCGGTGCTGGGTCCCGGCGGCCGGGAGCGCGGAACCGGAGACGACGACGCCCAGTGCGAGCCCGACGGCCAAGCCGCGGAGCCCAAGGTGTTTCCAAGCCATTATTCAGATCCCCCGATGCGAAAGAGACTCCGGCTGGCATGGGCCGGACCCGCTACCTGCGCGGGCCGGGAGCCGCCGCCGAACTCAAGGTACGCAGACTCTATACCCGCGTCCGGGCGTCCGGCGGGTTTCGTCGCCTACGTTTGCGTAACGCCTACCGCTGCGCGCGCAGCGCCTCCTCGACCCGGTCCGCGGCCGCCCGGAGCGCGGGCAGCAGTTCCATGGCCGCCTCCAGCGGAGAGGCCGCGCCCGCGGCGCCGGACAGGACACCCATGGAGACGTTCAGCGCCGCCGCGACCGTCCCGTCCGGAGCGAAGACCGGCACCGCGAGGGACCGAAGCCCCAACTCGAGTTCCTGGTCGACGAGGCACCAGCCCCGTTCGCGGACCGCGGCCAGCTCCGCGCGCAGGAGCACCGGATCCGTCACCGTGTTGGGCGTCAGCGCGTCCAGGGGTCCCGTCGCCAGGGCCCGCTCCAGCGCGCCGGGTTCCAGATACGCCAGAAGGACGCGCCCCATCGACGTCGCGTAGGCGGGAAACCGGGTGCCGACGGCGATGCCGACGCGCATGATCCGGCGCGTGTGCACCCGGGCGATGTAGACGACGTCGGTTCCGTCCAGCACGGAGGCCGACGCCGACTGGTTGAGCTCGGCGGAGAGCTCCTCCAGCACGGGCTCGATCAGCTGCGGCAGCGAATGGCTGGAGAGGTAGGCGTAGCCCAACTGCAGGACCTGCGCCGTGAGCTCGAAGCGCTTGCCGTCCGTGCGCACGTAGCCCAGGTCCGCAAGGGTCAGCAGGAACCGGCGCGCGGTCGCGCGCGAGAGTCCCGTCAGCTTGGCGACCTCGGTCAGGGTCATGGAGTGGTGCTCGGCGTCGAAGGCCCTGATGACGTCCAGCCCCCGCGCGAGGGACTGGACGAACTTGCCGGCGGCGGCGCCGTCGGCCGGGACGCCTGGCGAGCCGTCGCCGTCGTACTCCATGAGGTCCCTTCCCGTGGTGCGCGGCCGGTGGGCCGCGCACTACATCCTAGGTCAGCGCGACGAGGCCTTCTTCACGGGGACCGGCAGCCGCTCGGCCAGCTCCTCGAACGTGGTGCCGTGGACCGAGCGGACCGTGACGCCGTCTTCGCCGATGAGGAAGACCGCGGACTCGGTGTAGATGCGCGAGACGCATCCGAGGCCGGTCGCCGGGTACGTGAGCGCCTCGACGATCTTGGACTCGCCGCCCTTGGTGAACAGGCTCATCATGACCCACGTGGCCTTGGCGCCGATGGCCAGGTCCATGGCTCCGCCGACGGCCGGGATGGCGTCCGGCGCGCCCGTGTGCCAGTTGGCCAGGTCGCCCTTCCGGGACACCTGGAACGCGCCCAGGACGCAGACGTCCAGGTGGCCGCCGCGCATCATCGCGAACGAGTCGGCGTGGTGGAAGTAGGATGCCCCGGGCAGCTCGGTGACCGGGATCTTGCCGGCGTTGATGAGGTCCCCGTCGACGTCGTCGCCCGTGGCGACCGGGCCCATGCCCAGCATGCCGTTCTCGGTGTGCAGGGTGACGCCCTGTTCCGCGGTGAGGAAGTTGGAGACGTTGGTCGGTTGGCCGATGCCGAGGTTCACGAAGGCGCCCCCGGGGATGTCGGCGGCGACGATCCGCGCCAGTTCGTCGCGGGTCAGTGCGGCCTCGGTGGAGGTGAATTCGCTCATTACTTCTCTCCTGGGATGGCTACGACGGTGTCCACGTAAATGCCGGGCGTGACGACGTTCTCGGGGTCGATCGCGCCGGTTTCGACGACCTCGTCCACCTGGACAATGGCCTGCTTCGCGGCGGCGGCCATGATCGGACCGAAATTGCGGGCGGTCTTGCGGTAGGTCAGGTTGCCCAGGCCGTCGGAGCGCAGCGCCTTGATCAGCGCGACGTCCCCGCGGATCGGCGACTCCAGGACGTAGCCCTTGCCGTCGATGACGCGGGTTTCCTTGCCCTCGGCCAGCATGGTCCCGTAGCCGGTCGGCGTGAAGAAGCCGCCGATTCCGGCCCCCGCGGCGCGGATGCGCTCGGCGAGGTTGCCCTGCGGGACCAGTTCCAGCTCGATCTCCCCGGCGCGGTAGGCCGTGTCGAAGTGCCAGGAATCGGACTGCCGCGGGAACGAGCAGATGATCTTCCCGACGCGGCGTTCCTTGATCAACAGGGCCAGCCCGGCGTCGGCCTGTCCGGCGTTGTTGTTGACGACGGTCAGGCCGCTCGCGCCGCAGTCCAGCAGCGCGTCGATGAGTTCCATCGGCTGGCCGGCGTTGCCGAACCCGCCGATCAGTACGGTTGCCCCGTCGTGGATGCCGGCAACGGCGTCCGCGGCGGAAGTGGCGATGCGTGGTGCCATGGGTGGCTCCTGCTTCCTGGTGTGTGGTTCGGGTGGGATCAGCGGTTGGATGCGGTGTTTTCGAGGACGACGGCGAGGCCCTGTCCGACGCCGATGCACAGGCTGGCGACGCCGTAGCGGGCGCCGGACTGCTGCAGGCGGCGGGCCAGCGTCCCGAGCACGCGCAGGCCGGAGGCGCCGAGCGGGTGGCCGATGGCGATCGCGCCTCCCCAGGTGTTGACGATGGCCTCGTCGATGTCCCACTGCCTGATGCAGGCGAGGGACTGGGCGGCGAACGCCTCGTTGAGTTCGACCGCGGCGACGTCGCCCCAGCCGATTCCGGCGCGCTTGAGCGCGAGGTTCGCAGCCTCGACGGGAGCCTCCCCGAAGTACTGCGGCTCGTTCGCGGCGGCCCCGCGGCCGGCGATGCGGGCGAGGGGCTCCAGACCGAGCAGGCCGGACGCCTTCTCGGAACCCAGCCACGCGGCGGAGGCTCCGTCGCTCATGGGGGACGCGTTGCCGGCGGTGACGGTGGCGTGCTCGCCGGTGCGGAAGACCGTGCGCAGGCCGCCGAGGGTCTCGGCGGTGGAGTCGGCGCGGACCGTCTCGTCGCGGGCGAGCTCGATGCCGCGCTTGGAGTTCGGCGGCACCGGGACCACGAGGTCCGCGTACTTGCCTTCGTCCCAGGCCTTGGCGGCCAACTGGTGGGAGTTGGCGGCGAACCCGTCCTGCTCCTCGCGGGAGATGCCGTGCTTCTCCCGCAACTGCTCCGTGGCCTCACCGAGGGAGACCGTCCATTCGGCGGGCATCTGCGGGTTCACGAGGCGCCAGCCGAGCGTCGTGTTGGCCAGTTCGAGGTTACTCATGGGGAAGGGGCGCTCGGTCTTGGGCAGGACCCACGGCGCGCGGCTCATGGACTCGACGCCGCCGATGAGCATCAGGTCGGCCTCGCCGACCTCGATCTGCCGGGAGGCCATCATGGCGGCGTCCAGCGAGGAACCGCAGAGGCGGTTGACCGTGGTCCCCGGGAGCGACGTTGGGAGTCCGGCGAGCAGCGTGGCCATGCGGGCCACGTTGCGGTTCTCCTCGCCGGCGCCGTTCGCGTTGCCGAACACCACCTCGTCGATCGTTCCGGCGTCGAGGCCGGGCGCGCGCTTCACGATTTCGCGGACCACGTGGGCCGCGAGGTCGTCCGGGCGGTGGCCGGCGAGCGATCCGCCGATCTTCCCGAAGGGCGTGCGTACGGCGTCGTACACATAGGCCTGCTGCATGAACTTCTCCTGCTCCGTGGCGTAAAAGTGCACTATATGAACTTCTGTGCGTCCAATGAACTTTACCAGCGCGGTCCGGAGGCGGCAAGGGCCCTTCCGGCATCCGTGTCGGGATACATGCGGGAATGGGCGCGGCTTTCCTACATGTATCCCGACACGGATGGGGGCTGGCGGGCAGGGTGTTCGGGTAGCGTCGAAAGCAGCATCCGTAGATGGAGGAACAAGTGGCAGAACACGTCATCGCGGCGGCCGGCGACGGACTCGGCGTCATCACGCTGAACCGGCCGGAGAAGATCAACGCGCTCACCCGCGAGATGGTCGCCGACATCGACGCGGCCCTCGAGGCGTGGCGGGCGGATCCGGCGATCGGGATCGTGGTCCTCCGCGGGGCCGGCGAGCGCGGATTCTGCGCAGGCGGCGACATCAAGGGCTTCTACGAATCGATCCGGTCCAACCGCCACCAGGACTTCCTCGACTTCCTGTCCGAGGAGTTCGAGGTGGACCGCAAGATCGCCACCTACCCCAAGCCGGTGGTCGCCCTGATGGACGGCCTGTGCATGGGCGGCGGGGTGGGCCTCGCCGGCCACGCCGCGGTCCGGATCGTGACGCCGCGCTCGAGGATCGGCATGCCGGAAACCCGCATCGGCTACTCCCCCGACGTCGGCGGCACCCACCTCCTCGGCCGGGCGCCCGGCCGCCTCGGGGAGCACTTCGGACTGACCGCCGCCGAGATGGGCGCCGGCGACGCCATCCTGGCCGGCTTCGCCGACTTCTGCGTCGCCGTGGACACGCTCGACGACGTCGTGGCCACCCTCCCGGACCTCGCGGGGCTCTCCGCGGCGGACGTCGGGGCCGCGCTCGAGGTGCTCCACGCCTCGCCGGCGCCCGCCGCCACCTTGGCCATCGCAGCGGACCGGCCGTGGATCGACGCGGCGTATGCGGCCGAGACGGTGGACGCGATCCTGGACCGCCTCGACGAGCTCCCCCATGCCGGCGCCGCCCGGGCCGCCGCCTCCATCAGGGCAAACTCCCCGCTCGCCACGGAGGCCGCGCTTCAGGCGATCCGCGCCGCCCGCGCCGATGACCACCTGGAAGAGGCCATGCGGCGCGAGCACCGGGTCGCCGCCTACCTGATGGCCCACCCGGACCTGCCGGAGGGCATCCGTGCGCAGGTCATCGACAAGGACCGCAATCCCGCCTGGTCGCCGGAGACCGCGGCCGGGGTCGACACCGCTGCGGTCGCCGCCATCATGCCGCACCCGGCGTAGGCCCCGGCCGTGGCCAACTCCCCGTCCGGAGACGCGATGCTGGACCGGCTGGTCCGCATCCTCGACGCGTTCGGCCCGGACCTGCGGTCGCTGACCGTCGGCGCACTGGCCCGCCGGGCGAACGTTCCCCGCGCCACCGCCTATCGGCTGGTCGAGGACCTGGTCGCGCACGGGCTCCTGGCCCGCGGCGCGAACGGCGAGATCCGGCTCGGCGTGAGGTTGTGGGAAATCGCCAACCGCTCCTCGGCCACCCGCGACCTGCGGCAGGTGGCCCTGCCGTTCATGGAGGACGTCAACCAACTGGTCCGCCAGAACACGCAGCTGGCCGTGCTCCACGAGGACGAGGTGCTCATCGTCGAACGCCTGTCCCGGCCGGATTCCGTGGTCAACCAGGCACACGTCGCCGGGCGCATGCCGGTCCACCTCACGTCGATGGGGATGGCGTTGCTGGCCTTCTCGTCGGGGCCAGTGTTGGAGGGGTACCTCGAACGGCATGCAGCGGCGGTCGCCGAGCGGCACGCGGACATCCGTCGCGAGCTCGCGCACATCAGGCTCCGGGGTTACGCGACCTTCGACGGCTTCATCGACGAGGAAACAACCGGCGCGGCCGTCCCGATCCTGGACGCGAGGGGACGGGCGGCGGCGGCGTTGGCCATCGTGGTTCCACGTGGTTCGGACCAGCTCCCGGCGGCGGTCATGGCCTTGCGGACGGCGGCCCGGGGCATTGCGCGCGGACTCGACGCGGGTGCCGAAAAGTAAAGACGGGATGTGCGCTGGTCACACTTTGCGGCGAAATGCCCCACGCTGTGGGGGTCTGGCGGCAACATGCTGTTCGACGGCGAGGACATCACCTCGGCGCCGGAGAAACGAATGATCGAATTGCGCGGGTCCCCCGATTGGCATGGCTCCGAAGGATCCGACCTCCAAGCTGAATCCGATGTCGCTGATCGGGTTCCAAGTGCGCGAGACCCTGCGCGCCAACGGGCTGCCGCCCGGTCACGTACCTGTTCATCACCCACGACCTCGCCGTGGTGCGGCAGATAGCGGACCACGTGTGCGTGATGGAGAAGGGCAAGCTGGCGGAGGTCGGGACCACGGACGACGTCTTCGACAATCCACAAACGTCCTACACGCGGGCGCTTCTGGACGCCATCCCGGGCGCAGGGCTGATGCTGCCCCCTGCGGTCGCCTAAGGCCGTTGCCGGCCCCGGGAGCCGCGGCTCCCGGGGCCGGCCGCGTCCCTACTTCGCGTCCCGGACGACCGAGGTGATGGCCTGCTCCGGGCGGTGCCCCTTCTTCGCGAGCTGAATCTGCTCGTAGACGTGGTGGCGCAGCTCGGTGAAGCGCGCCGCGGAGCGGGTCTCGAGCTGGTCGCGCTCCGCCGGCAGGTCGATTTCGATGTCCTCCTGCACCACGGTCGGCGAGGAGGACAGGATGATGACCCGTTCACCGAGGTACACGGACTCGTCGATGTCGTGGGTGACGAACAGGACGGTCATGCCCAGGTCCTTCCACAAACGGCGGACCAGGTCCTCCAGGTCCGCGCGGGTCTGCGCGTCCACGGCCGCGAACGGCTCGTCCATGAGCAGGACCTCGGGCTGGTAGGCGACGGCGCGGGCGATCGCCACGCGCTGCTGCATCCCGCCGGAGAGCTGCCACGGGTAGGACTTGGGGACGTGGTCCAACCCCACGGCCTCCAGCGCCTCGGCGACCCGGCGGGCACGCTCGGCCTTGGGGACCCCGGCGTTCTTCAGCGGCAGTTCGACGTTGGCGGCCACCCGCAGCCAGGGGAAGAGCGAGCGCCCGTACTCCTGGAACACCACCGCCATCTTCTTCGGCGGACCGGTGACCTTCTGCCCGTCCAGCAGCACCTCCCCCTCGGTGGCGCCGAGCAGGCCGGCGATGCACTTGAGCAGCGTGGTCTTGCCGGACCCGGACGGTCCGACCAGACAGGCCAGCTCTCCGCGTCCCAGATCGAACGTCAGGTTCCGGACGGCCTCGATGTCGCCGCCGTCGGTCTTGTAGACCTTCTTCAGGTTCCGGACCGAGAGCAACGCCGTCCCGGCGGGCATGGTGCGTCCCGACGGCGCAGGCGTCGCCGACGCTCCCGAGGGCTGGGCGATGTGGTCCGGCTGCGGTTTCTGGGTCTCAGGCTGCATTTTCTACCTCTTTCAGTCCGTGGTACCAGCGCAGGACGCGCCGTTCGGCCCACTGGAAGATGAACGACATGACGACGCCGATCAGTCCGAGCACGATGATGCCGGACCACATTTCGGGGATCGCGAAGGAACGTTGGAACTGCACGATGGTGAATCCGAGCCCCGAGGAGGAGGCGAACATCTCCGAGATCACCATCAGGATCAACCCGATGGACAGGCACTGCCGGATGCCGGCCATGATGGTCGGCATCGCCGAGGGCAGCACCTGGTAGCGGATGCGGGAGAATCCGCTGATGCCGTAGGAGCGGGTCGTCTCGTTCTGCACCGGATCGATCGAGCGCACTCCCTCGATCGTGTTCAGCAGCACCGGCCACACCGCCCCGGAGACGATGACCGCGACCTTCATCGAGTCGTTGACCCCGATCAGCAGCATCAGCACCGGAATCAACACCGGCGGCGGCAACGCGCGGAAGAACTCGAAGACCGGTTCCGTGATCGCGCGCAGCGTCCGGTTCAACCCGACCAGCAACCCCACGACCACACCCAGGACGATGGCGAGCAGGACGCCGACCACGAGCCGGCCCAGGCTGGGCACCACGTCCGAGACGATCCTGCCCTGGAGCCACGTCGGACCGAAGGTTTCCACGAGCTGCGGCGGGGTGGGAACGAAGAAGTTCGGCTCCCCCGAGGTCCCGGCCCACCAAAGCGCGAGCAGCAGAACCGGAAGGGCGAGGACATAACCGATGGACTTGAGCGTTTTCATGCGATGACCTCCCCGCGGACGGACGGGTGCCAGCCCAGCACCCGCTTCTCGACCACGCGCATGCCCGAGTTGATCAGCACCCCGAGCAGGCCCGTGGCGAGGATCAGCGCGTACATCCCCGAGATCGCTCCGCCGGACTGGGCCAGGGCGATCTCATGTCCCAGCCCGGGGGAACCGATGATCAGTTCGGCGGTGATCGCCAGGATCAGCGCGACGGCCGCCCCGAGCCGGACACCGGTCATCAGGTACGGCAGCACGGTCGGAAAGACGACGTCCTTGATCCGCTGCCAGCGGGTGAAGCCGTAGGACTGCGCGGTCTGCATGGCGACGTTGTCGACGTCCGCGACCCCGTAGAGGACCTGGATGAGGACCTGCCAGAAGCACGCGTAGACGATCAGCATCAGCGATGACTCGATCTTCACCCCGTACAGCAGCACGGCCAACGGAATCAGGGCAACCGACGGGATCGGCCGCAGGAACTCGATGGAGGAGTTGGTGAAGCGCCGCAGGAACGGCGACATCCCGATCACCAGTCCCAGCACCAGGGCCAGGGCGACCGCCATCGCCAGGCCGAGGGACCAGGCCAACAGGGTCTCGCCCACGGCCACCCAGAAGGCGGTGAGCCCGAAGTCGAGCACCAGCGCCACGATCACCTCCGACGCCGGCGGCAGGTACCTCGCCTCCACGACGCCGAGCGCCGGCAGGAGTTCCCACACCCCCAGGAAGACCACCACACCCGCCAGGCCGAGCAGCCATTTCGGCAGGGCCTTGGCCGGTCCCGCCTTCTTCCCGGCGCTCTGCCGCGCCGGCGCTTCCAGGGCGTGGGTCATGGCAGCAGCGCGTCGAGGTCGGGCGCCTCTTCCAGCGTCCCGTACTTCACGGCGGCGTCGCCGAGCTTCTGCGCCGCCTCGCGGCTCATCTCGACCTGGTAGCGGGGCAGCACGATCTCGGCACGGGTCGCCTCGTCGATCTTCGTGTAGGTGCCGACGATGTCGCGGACCTTGTCCGGGTTCTCCTGCGCGAACTCCAGTGACTTGTTCATGGCGCGCTGGAACTTCTCGGTCAGTTCCGGATCCTCGTCGAAGGTCGTCTGGCTGGTGAAGTAGGCGGCGATGTCCAGGTTCGGATCGAAGTCGGTGAAGTTCGCGCTGATGACCTTGGCCCCGTCGCCGACCGCCTGGCTCAGGAACGGGTCGAGGATCCAGGCCGCGTCCACGACGCCGTTCTCCAGCGCCGCCGGAGCGTCCGGGAAGCCGACCTCGACGAATTCGACGCCGTCCGGGTCCCCGCCGTCCTCCTCGACCACGGTCTTGATGGTCGTGTCTCCGATGTTGGAGAGGTTGTTCACCGATACCTTCTTGCCTGCCAAGTCCTTCGGCGAGGCGATGTCGGAATCGGCACCCACCACGACGGCGCCGAAGTCCTCCTGCGTTCCGGTGGTGGTGGCGCCGTTGGCGACGATCTTCATGTTCAGGCCCTTGTCGTTGGCGACCATGAGCGAGATGAGGTTCGAAAACGCGAAGTCGTAGCTGCCGGACTGGACGCCCGGGACGATGGCGGCACCGCCGGTCGCCGTCTGGATGTCCAGTTTCAGGCCCTCCTCGGCGAAGATCCCCTCGGCCTCCCCCAGCCAGATCGGGGCGGTGTCGACGATGGGGATGACACCCACCGTGACCGTCGTCAGATCGCCGGCTCCCGTGGACTCGCCGCCGCCGTCGGAACCGCTCGGGGATCCTCCCCCGCATGCGGCCAGCGCCAATACCGTAGCGGCCAATGCCGCGGACTTCGTGAGCTTTTTCATGGTTGACTTCCTTGTCGTGCATGGTGAACGGGTGTTGGCTGATGGGTCAAAGGTAGTGCGGTCCGGTGTGATTCAGAACACCGGACCGGTCTCGTTTCGAACATACGCTGGCCGTTGAATTGCCGCCTGACTTCGATCTTGCGAATTTTCCCGGATGCCGTGCGCGGCAGTTCATCGACGAACCGCACGGATTTGGGGATCTTGTATCTCGCCAGCCGCCCCTCCAGATGCGCGCGGATTTCCTGCTCCGACGGTTCCCGCCCCTCGGCGGGAACCACTACCGCCAGCGGAACCTCGCCCCAGGTGTCGTCCGGCGCCCCGACCACGGCGACCGCCGCGACCGAATCAAGTTCCATGACCAACTGCTCCACCTCGGCCGGGTAGATGTTTTCGCCGCCCGAAATGATCATGTCCTTGAGCCGGTCGGAAATGTAGAGGAAGCCTTCGTCGTCGACGTAGCCCATGTCGCCGGACTTGAACCATCCGCCTTCCGCAAAGGCCTCAGCGGTCGCCTCGGACCGGTTCCAGTAGCCGGGGACGACGTTGGGTCCCGAGACCAGGATCTCCCCCACGGCGCCTGCCGGCACGTCCGTACCCAGCGGATCCACGATCCGAATGTCGGTGAAGAAGTGCGGCAGTCCGGCCGATCCCGCCTTTCCGCGCGAACGTTCCGGCTGCAGGGACGTGGCGCCAGGAGCGGTCTCCGTCATTCCGTAGCCGCCCGAGAAGGACAGGCCCCGCTCCTCGTAGGCGTCAAGGACCCGCGCCGGAACGGCCGACCCGCCGCAGGTGAGCTTCGCCAGCGACGTCAGGTCCGCGCCGGCCCACGCCGGATGCTCGGCGAGCATCTGGAACGTGGTCGGGACTCCGGACAGCGATGTGACGCCGTGCCTCTCGATCGCCGCCAGCGCCGCTCCGGGATCGAAGCGGTCCTGCAGCACGAGCGTCCCGCCCTTGAGCAGCGTGGGCAGCGCCCCCATGCCGAGCGACGCCACGTGGAACATCGGCGCGATCATGAGCGCCACCTCGCGGCCGGTCACGTCGTAGTCGACCAGGACGTTGATGGCGTTCCACGTCAGGTTCCCGTGGGTCAGCACGGCCCCCTTGGGCTTGCCGGTGGTCCCCGAGGTGTAGAGGATGATCGCCGGGTCCTCCAGGGCCACCGGGACATCCGGGTGCGCGTCGGCGCCGAGGGCCACCAACTCCTCGAACGGGCTCGATGGGCCGCCCACGCTCCAGCGGCGCGACACCGGGGCGCCCCCGACGCTGGCGGCGGCCAAGTCGTCGAACTCGGCGGCGTGGATGAGCATGCCGCTGCCGGAGTCCTCCAGTGCGTAGGTCAGCTCGCGTGGAGCCAGCCGCGTGTTCAACGGCACGAAAACGGCGCCGAGGAGGCCGCAGGCGAACAGCGTTTCGAGGAAGGCCGGGTGGTTGTTGCCCAGGTAGGCGACCCGGCTCCCGCGTTCCGCCCCGGCGTCGGCCAGCGCGTTGGCCAACCGGTCGATTCGGCCGGCCATCTCGGCGTAGCCGAGCGACCCGTCGGCCGATACGACCGCGATCCCCTGTGCGGACTTGACGCGGCGCTTGTGAATCCACGCGCCGATTCCGTTGTTGAGCACTCCGCGCCTCCGTTCCTCCGCGTCGCGGCTACTTGACCAGGATCGATTCGACGTCCGGCGCCTTGTCCACGAAACCGTATTTGAGCATCAGTTCGCCCATGGCGTTCATCTCCTCCGTGCGGATCTCAGCCGCGAACTCCTCCATGTTGATCTTCTGGGCCGCTTCCTCTTCGATCTTGAGGAAGCCCGCAACCGAGGTCTTCACGCCTTCGGCGTCGGCCTCCGCCGCCTCGAGGGTCTCGGCAAGGGCCGCCTGGAAGTCGGACACGGTCTGGGCATTCTCCTCGGCGTAGGCGCCCGAGGTGAACGCGACCATGGTCGGCAGGCCGGGGACGACGTCCTGGTAGTTGTATCCGAGCAACTCGTTCTCCCCGTCCGCCAGTGCGTTGGCCAGGAAGGGCTCCGGCAGCCAGGCGGCGTCGATGTTGCCGCGTTCGAGCTGGGCCGGCTGGTCCGGGAAGCTGATCTCGCTGAACTTGACGGCCGTCGCATCGGCTCCGTCCTGGGCGGCGGCCTCCATGATGGTGAGGTCGCCCTGGGTGTTCACCGCGTTCACGGCCACGGTCTTGCCGGCAAGGTCCTTCCAGCCTGCGATGCCCGAGTCCTTGCGCACCACGACTCCGGTGATGTCATCACCCTCGGCCTTGGAATTGGAGTAACCGGAGACGATCTTCATGTCCAGCCCCTTGTCCGCCGCGACGAGCACCGAGAGCGGGTTGCCGATGGCGAAGTTCATGGTGCCCGTGGAAACTGCCGGGAGCATGGCCGCCCCGCCCTGCCCGGTCTGGAAGTCGATCTCCAATCCATGCTCCTCGAAGATTCCCTCGTCGATGCCGTACTGCACCGCGGCGGACGGGGCGATGGACAGCACGCCGACACTGACCCTGGTCAACTCGCCATTCGCGTCGTCCCCGTCCCCGCCGCCGCTCCCGGAGGGCGAGCCCTGCCCGCAGCCGGTCAGCGCCAGGGCCACGACCGCTGCGCCCGCGAACATCGTGCCGAGGTGATTCCTCATGACTTGCTCCTTGTGTCCGGCGGGATTGGCAACCCCGGCCCGTTGGTCGATGTGATCCGCATCACACCCGAATCGAATGTAAGTTCAATAGTTGAGAAAATCAAGACTTTTACGTCGATTGTGACAATCTTTTGACCGTCGGGGAGCGCGCTGCGGCTCGGTAGGCGTAGATGGCGAGTTAGGCGTAGAAGCGGTAGATCCCGCGTGAGACCACTGACGGCTTGGCGGCGCCCTCGACCTCGACGACTTGGTCGACGGCAATCTGGTAGCCGCCCTTGACCTCCTCGACCGCGGCGATGGTCGCCTTCATCCGGACCTGCGACCCGACGGGAACCGGCGCCGGAAAGCGAACCTTCTCCAGCCCGTAGTTGACCTTCGTCTTGACCCCGGACACCTCGAAGAGTTCGGTCCAGAACGCGATCTGCAGGGAAAGTGTCAGGTAGCCGTGGGCGATGGGTCCCCCGAACGGCCCCTCCTTGGCCTTCTCGGGGTCGGTGTGGATCCACTGGTGGTCGTCTGCCGCGTCGGCGAACGTGTTGACCTGTTCCTGGGTGATCGTGCGGTATTCGCTGTAGCCGAGATCGGTTCCGGCGGCGTTGGCGAGTTCCTCGTAGCTGATGACGGTCTGGCCCATGACGGGTTCCTCCTGTGGTGTTGGGTCGGTGGGAAAATCCAGGGTGTGCGGCCTAGGTGAAGGCGCCGACGCCGGTGACGGCGCGCCCGACGACGAGCGCGCAAATCTCGTGTGTGCCCTCGTAGGAGTAAATGGCCTCGGCGTCCGCGTGGAAGCGGGCGACGTCGTACTCGAGCAGAATGCCGTTGCCGCCGACGACCTCGCGTGCGAGCGCCGCCGTTTCCCGAAGGCTCTGCGCGGTGAACATCTTGGCCAGCGCGGAGTTCTCGTCCCGGTAGACCCCGGCCTCCTGCTGCTGGGTCAGCCGGACCACCATGCCGAGGCAGGCGGTCACGTTGGCCAGCATGCGGGCCAGCTTCTCCTGGATGAGCTGAAATCCGGCCAGGGGGCGTCCGAACTGCTCGCGCGTGGTGACATAGCGCAGGGCGGCTTCGTAGGCCCCGGCGGCCACGCCGGTGGCGATCCAGGCGACGTCCGAGCGCATGTTGCGCAGGCACGCGGCAACGTCCTTGAACGAGTTGATGTTCGCGAGCCGCGCGGAAGCGGGCACCCTGACGCCATCGAACGTGATGTCGGCGTTTTGCATGATGCGCAGGGACGTCTTGCCGTGCATTTTCTCGATGGCCACACCGGGCGCACCGGCGGGAACCAGGAAACACTTGACCTGCGAGTCGGCCTCGTCGCGCGCGAACACGGCCAGCACGTCCGCGGTGGCGGCCCCGCCGATCCAGCGCTTGGCGCCGTCGATGACCCACGAGCCGCCGTCCTCGTCCGCCTCGAAGCGCGCGCGGGTCCGCAGCCCGCCGGCGATGTCGGAACCGTGCTCCGGCTCGGTCAGCGCGAAAACACCCGTGAGCCCGAAGGAGCGGATCAGCGGATCGAGCTCCGCGGCCTGCCCGGGGCTTCCGCCGAGGTTGACCGTGGTGCGGAACAAACCCGACTGCGCGTTGTAGAGCGTGGCCATGGACGCATCGGTGCGGCCCAGCTCGAAGTTGCGAAATCCGCCGTAGAGCGCCGAGGGGCGCCCGCCCTCCGCGCGGACCTCGGCCGGGTCCATGAGGTCCAGGTCGATCAGCGGCTTCAGCGTGTGGAACGGGAACTCGCCCCGTTCCCAGCTCTCGGCGAGCACGGGGCGGACGTCGCGGTCCAGGACCCCGCGGAGGCGCCCGAGCGCGGACAGTTCCCCGGGGGTGAGCAGCTCGGAGAAGCCGTAGCGGTCGCTCGGGTAGAAACCGGTCACCGCTGTCCCAGCCCCAGGAGGGCCGCCGCGTTGCCCTTGAGGATCCCCGGACGGACCTCGTCCCTCAGCGGCAGGGCCTCGAACGCGGACAGCCACTTCTCGGGGGTGATGAGGGGGAAGTCGGTGCCGAAGAGGAGCTTGCGCGAAAGGACGTTGTTTCCCAGCCGCACCAGCGACTCGGGGAAGTACTTCGGGCTCCAGCCGGAGAGGTCGATGAACACATTGGCCTTGTGCGTGGCGATCGAATTGGCCTCCTCCTGCCAGGGGACGGAGGGGTGCGCCATGATGATCGTCAGTCCCGGGTGCTCCGCTGCGACGTCGTCCAGCAGCAGCGGGTTGGAATAGCGCAGCTTGATGCCCCTCCCGCCCGGAAGCCCCGCGCCCATCCCGTTCTGTCCGGTGTGGAAGACGCACGGCAGACCGAGCCCCTCCAGCACGTCCCACAACGGGGTGAACTGGGCGGCCGAGGGGTCGAAGCCCTGCAGCGACGGATGGAACTTGAAGCCGCGCACGCCGAGCTCGCCTGCCTGGCGGCGGGCTTCGGCGATCGCTTCCTCGCCGGTCCGGGGATCGACGGTTCCGAAAGGGATGAGGACGTCGTTGTGGCGGGCTGCCCCGGCGACGAGGTCGTCGATGGAGTTCGGCAGGTGCCCGAGCGCCGTCCGCGCGTCCACCGTGAACACGACCGCCGCCATGTTCAGCCCGCGGTAGATCCCGGCGATCCGGTCCATGGAGGGCGTGCGCTCCTCGGCCTTGAAGTACTTGGCCGACGCGTCGAAAAGGCCCTGCGGCATGGCCTGGTGCCCGTGCCCGTCGACCTCAAGATGGACGTGCATGTCGATCGCCGAGACCGCCTCGACGTCGATGGCCGATTCGTAGCGCATGACCGACACCCCTACTTGCCGGCCGGCTCGGGGCGCAGCTCGGCGGGAAGCTCGGGAAAGCCCTCGCCAACGGTCTGCAGGTTCCCGGAAAACGGGAAGCCCGCCCGCAGCGATTCGTAGTCCCAGCCGCCGTCACGGAGTTCGCTGGCGATGGCCTCCGGGTGGCTCCAGAGCTGCAGCCGGTCGCCACCGACGCCGATGGCCTGGCCGGTGATGCCCGCCGCCTCGTCCGAGGCGAGGTAGGCGACGAGACCGGAAACGTCGTCGGCCGTCCCGAAACCGAGGTCCTTGCGGAAGAAGGCGGGCATCGGCTCGCCGTTGTCCTCGGCCTCGACCGCCTTGGCGAAGAACGGGACGGAGCGGGTCATGTCCGTCACGGCGACCGGAATGACGACGTTCGCGGTGACTCCGGCGCGCTTCATCTCCAGCGCCCAGGTGCGCACCATGCCGACGATGCCGGCCTTGGCGGCGGCGTAGTTCGTCTGGCCGAAGTTTCCGCGCTGGCCCGTGGGCGAGCCGATCGCGATGATCCGCCCCGCCACACCGTACTCCTTGAAATGGCCGAAGGCCTCGCGGACGCAGGTGAACGTGCCCCGGAGGTGTACGTTCACCACGAGGTCGAAATCCTCGTCGGTCATCTTCAGCAACGACTTGTCGCGCAGCACCCCGGCGTTGGTCACCAGGATGTCCAGGCCCCCGAAGTGCTGAATGGCCGCTCCGACGAGCGCCCTGGCCGTCTCCGTGCTGCCCACCGGTGCCACGACGGCCACCGCTCGCCCGCCGTCGGCGGCGATGGAGGCGACGGCCGCCTCGGCGACCGCGGCGTCGACGTCGTTCACGACGACGGCCGCTCCCCGACGCGCCAGTTCCCGGGCGTAGGCGAGGCCGAGGCCCCGGCCGCTGCCGGTGACGATCGCCGTTTTTCCTGCGAGTGACATGTTGGCTCCTTTGCCTGCGTCCGCGTATTGCCGAGCGGCGCGCTTCCGTGGGATTCTTATCTCAAATACATGACAACTTATATTCTTGAGAAAGTCAACGAATATTCGACCCGCAGGACGGGTCGGCACCCTGACACGATCGGAGGGCTCATGGCCCCCAGTAATCCGGCCACCACCACCGGCGCCCCGCGCCTCATGGATTCCGACCTGGCCAGGGAGCCGAGCTTCCTCGTGGCGCGCACCCGCTCCCTGGGCTCCGCCCTGGCGAACGGGCGGCTGGCCGCACTGGACCTTCGGGTCCGCTCCTACTCGGTGCTCTCGCTGGCCTGCGCGGAGCCCGCACCGACCCAGCGGGAACTCGCGGACTTCCTGTCCCTGGACCCGAGCCAGATCGTGGCACTGGTCGACGCACTGGAACGCCGGGGACTGGTCGGCCGCGAATCCGACCCCTCCGACCGGCGCTCCAAGCTGGTGTCCGCCACCCTCGAGGGACGCGCCGTCTACCGCGAGGCCCGCAAGGCAACCGCGGCCGCCGAGGACGAGGCCCTCGCGGGGCTGGATGCGTCGGAGCGCGAAGTACTCCTGCGGCTACTGGCCAAGGCCGCGTTCGGCGGGGTTCCGCAATCGACATAGGCCCGAGGTCGACATAAATCTCATTGAATGAGACACCCTTGGCGCGGGGCCAGCGGCCGGGCACACACTGGATCCGTACACGACGGAACGCTCCGCCATCGACTTTCGATGGGTCGGCGCATCCGGTTGATCCCCGAAGGAGGCATCCGATGGTCGCGTCCCGCACCGTCGTCAAAACGAAGGTCGGCATCGTCGGCGGCGGGCCCGCCGGGCTCATGCTCAGCCACCTTCTCGCAAAAGCCGGCATCGAGAATCTGGTCGTCGAATCACGCGACCACGAGACCATCCGCAACACCCACCGCGCGGGCATCCTCGAGGCCGGTTCGGTCGCGATGCTTTCCGATTCCGGCGTCGACGGCCGGGTCCTGACCCACGGCGACGAACACGCGGGTATCGACCTCCGCTTCAACGGCGAATCCCACCCGCTCGACTTCAAGGACCTCGTCGACGCGACCGTCACGCTCTACGCGCAGAACGAGGTCTTCGTGGACCTCGCCGCGGCACGCGAACGCGACGGCGGCGACGTCAGGTTCGGAGCCGTCGTCGACGCGGTCTTCGACCTGGAGACCGACACCCCCAAGTTCCACTTCACGGACGAATCCGGCGCCGGGTTCGAGGTCCACTGCGACATCCTCGTGGGCGCCGACGGTTCGCGCAGCTTCTGCCGGCGCGCGGTCCCCGGCACGCAGGACTTCAAGACCGAGTACCCGTTCGCCTGGTTCGGGATCCTCACCGAGGCGCCCAAGAGCTCCCCCGAACTGATCTACGCCAACTCGCCCGACGGTTTCGCCCTCATCTCCCAGCGCAGCGAGACCGTGCAGCGCATGTACTTCCAGTGCGATCCCGAAGAGGACACCGCGGCGTGGTCCGACGACCGGATCTGGGCGGAGCTGCAGAAGCGCGTCGCCGGACCGGACGGGTTCGAACTGAAGACCGGCCCTATCTTCGACAAGACTGTCCTGGCCTTCCGCTCGTTCGTGCGGGAGCCGCTGAGCCACGGGCGGATGTTCCTGGTGGGCGACGCCGGCCACACCGTCCCGCCCACCGGAGCGAAGGGCCTGAACCTCGCCTTCGCCGACGTCCGGGTGTTGTTCGAGGCCATCGACTCCCACTACTCCACGAACAACCCCTCGCTGTTGGAGTGCTACTCCGACCGCGCCCTGAAACGGGTCTGGAAGGCGCAGAACTTCTCCTATTGGATGACCAGCATGCTGCACACGCCGCCGAACGGGGACCCGTTCATGCGCCGGCGGGCACTCGGCGAACTGGAGACGGTCACCAGCTCGCGCTACGGCAGGCAGTACCTCGCGGAGTCCTACACCGGGTGGCCGCACGCGGGCAGGCCCGCCTGAGCGCCCTGCCCACCCGGACATTGGAAAACCGCAACCGCACCACCACGGCGACAACACACCACCGAAAGGAGAGCCTTGTGGGTTCCGAGAAGAACGCCAACGAGTCCTTCGAAAACAGCCACGTGCTCGACCCCGCCGCGACGGCCCTTTCCCAGGAGGCGATCACCCGGGAGATTGAGGACCTCCATTCGGAGTACCGCGAAGGCGTCGCCGCGGGCCAGGCCGAGGAGGTCCAGCCGCGTATCGACTTCGCGCCCTACCGCTCGTCGCTGCTGCGCCATCCCACCAAGTCCCTCCACCACGCCGATCCCGAATCGATCGAGCTGTGGAGCCCCGCCTTCGGCGAGCGCGACGTCCACCCGCTCGAATCGGACCTGACCATCCAGCACAACGGCGAGCCGATCGGCGAGCGCCTGGTGGTCGCCGGACGCGTGCTCGACGGCGACGGCCGCCCCGTGGCCGGCCAGCTCGTTGAGGTTTGGCAGGCCAACGCGGCCGGGCGCTACATCCACAAGCGGGACCAGCACCCCGCGCCGATCGACCCGAACTTCACCGGCGTCGGCCGAGCCATTACCGGACCGAATGGCGAGTACCGGTTCACCACCATCAAGCCCGCCCCGTACCCGTGGAAGAACCACCACAACGCGTGGCGCCCGGCGCACATCCACTTCTCGCTGTTCGGCACGGAATTCACCCAGCGCATGATCACGCAGATGTACTTCCCGGGCGATCCGCTGTTCAGCCTGGACCCGATCTACCAGGCCATCACGGATCCTGCGGCCCGCGAGCGCCTCGTGGCCACCTACGACCACTCGCTGACCAGCCACGAATGGGCCACCGGCTACAACTGGGACATCGTCCTGACCGGCAGCAACCGCACCTGGATGGAAACCGAAGAGGAGGAGCACTAAATGGCTCAGGCACCCGGACTCAAGCTGACGCCCACGCCGGGCCAGACGATCGGCCCGTTCTACGGCTACGCGTTGCCCTTCGCCGACGGACACAAGCTCGTCGACCGCGCCCACCCCGGCGCCATCCGGCTACACGGCGTCGTCACCGACGGTAAGGGAACGCCGATCCCCGACGCGCTGCTGGAGATCTGGCAGGCGGACGAGGACGGAAACGTCGTCCAGCGCGAGGGCTCCCTGATCCGCGACGGGCACACCTTCACCGGCTGGGGACGCGCCGCCGTGGACAACGTGGGCCGCTACACCTTCGACACCGTCAATCCGGGCGCGACCGAGGACGGCAAGGCCCCGTTCATCATGCTCACGGTGTTCGCCCGCGGCCTGCTGAACCGCCTGTTCACCCGGATCTACCTGCCGGAGGACACCGCGGCCCTGGCCGCCGACCCGCTGCTCGCCTCGCTGGACGCGGACCGCCGCAGTACGCTGGTGGCCACCCGCGAACCCAACGGGGACCTCCGCTTCGACGTCGGCCTGCAGGGCGACGGCGAGACGGTCTTCCTCGAGTACCCGCGCGGCGCCTGACCGCGAACAACAACCCCTGGGAGCACGAATGACCGAGGCGGACCACGGCCTGCTGTCCCCCGCGTGGGCGGGAACCCCCGTCGCCGCGGCCACGGGCGACGCCGCGCTGGTCCAGGCGATGCTCGACGTCGAGGCGGCCTGGGTCGCGGTGCTGGCCGACGCCGGGCACTGCGGCCAGCCGGACGCCGACGCGCTCGACGCGGCGGCCGACGCCTCGCTCTACGACCTGCCGTCCATCGCGGCGCGCGGACGCGACGGCGGCAACCCGCTGATCCCGCTGCTCGCGGACCTGCGCCGCGAGTTGGGCAGCCAGGGGGCTCCGGCGTCGGCCGCCGCCGCAGTGCACCGCGGGGCCACCAGCCAGGACATCGTCGACACCGCGCTGATGCTGCTCGCCGTCCGGTCCGGAGCGATCATCCGCGCCGACCTCGCCCGCGCCGCCGACGCGTTGGAGGCCCTCGCCGCCCGGCACGCGGACACGCTCTGCGTCGCCCGCTCGCTCACCCAGCACGCGCTACCGACGACGTTCGGCCTGCGGGCCGCGAACTGGCTCTCCGGCGTCGTGCTCGCGGGCCGGCGCCTGGACGCGGCGCTGGACGCGGCCCCGCTGCAGTGGGGCGGTGCCGTCGGCACACTGGCTTCGCTGACCGACGCCGTCGGCCCGGATGCCGCGGAGGGCGCCGGCGTCGCCGACCTGACCGCGGCGCTGGCCGCCCGACTGGGCCTGGCCGATCCCGGGGCCCCCTGGCACACCAACCGGCTGCCGGTCACGGGACTCGGCGCGGCGCTGGCGGACGTCGCCGCCGCGGCCGGCAAGGTCGCCGCGGACGTGCTGGTGCTGGCGCGCCCCGAGGTGGGCGAGGTCGCCGAACCCGTCGCCGAGGGCAAGGGCGGCTCGTCGGCCATGCCACAGAAACGCAACCCGGTGCTGTCGGTCCTCTTGCGCAGCGCCGCCCTCGCCGCGCCGAACCACGCGGCGCAGCTCTTCCTCGCAGCCGGAACCGCGGTGGACGAGCGGCCCGACGGCGCCTGGCACAGCGAGTGGCCCGCCCTGCGGGAACTGTTGCGCCTGGCCGGCGGCGCCGCGGAGAAGCTCGCCGAGCTGGCGTCCGGCCTCACGGTGGACCCGGAGGCCATGGCCCGGAACGCGGCGATGGGCGGGGACCTGCTGGTGAGCGAGCGCATCGTGTCCCGGTTCGCCCCGCTGATCGATGGCGGCAAGGCGGAGGTCCAGGCCCTGGTCAAACGCTCGCTGGAGGAGGGCACCGCGTTGCGTCATCTTCTGCGCTCGGCCGTCCCCGCCGATAGGCTCTCGGACAGTGAACTCGCCGAGGCGCTGGATCCGTCCGGCTACCTCGGCCAGGCCCGCACGTTCATCGACCGCGCCGCGGCCGGAAACGCCGCGTGGCAAGACCCCCGGAAGGAACCATGACCGAACCGCAGCTGACCGCGACCGCCCTCAACCACTCCGCCGAGGACCTGGCGGGCAAGCCCACCCTGGTGCTCGGCCCCTCACTCGGCACCGGAGCCGTGGCCCTGTGGGGACCGGCCGTGCCGTACCTCACCGAACACTTCCGGCTCGTTGCCTGGGACCTCCCCGGGCACGGCGCCAGCGCGCCCTCGACCGAGCCGTTCACGATGGGCGAGCTCGCGGCCGCCGTCGTCACGCTGGTGAAGGGGCTCGAGGAGGACGGCCGGCTCGATGCGGCGCTACCCGTCTTCTACGCCGGGGTCTCCGTGGGCGGAGCCACCGGAATCCAGCTGGGGCACGACTACCCCGGGCTGTTCAGCGCGCTCGCGATCGTGTGCTCGGCGGCCAAGATCGGCACGCCCGAGGCGTGGACCGAACGCGCCGAGCTGGTGGCCAAGGCCGGCACCCCGACCATGGTCGCCGGATCCGCGGAACGCTGGTTCGCCCCCGGGTTCATCGACGGCAACCCCGAGGTCACCACGGCCCTGCTGCACACCCTGCAGGAGGCCGACCGCTTCGCCTACGCCCACGCCTGCGGCGCCCTCGCCGGCTTCGACCTGCGCCCCGAACTCGGGAACATCACCGATCCGCTGCTCGCGGTCGCCGGCGCGCACGACGCCGTGTGCCCGCCCGCCGACGCCGAGGCACTGGCCGCCGGCGTCGCGAGAGGACGCTCCGCCGTCGTGCAGTCCGCCGCGCATCTGGCCCCCGCCGAGGCTCCGGAAGAGATGTCCCGCCTGCTCGTCGACTTCTACCGCGACGCCACCGGCGCCTGATTCCGAACCCCTTGGAGGTCCCCATGTCCGATTCCGCGCGCCTGCCCGGCGACCCGTACGACGCCGGAATGGTGGTCCGCCGCGAGGTCCTCGGCGCCGAGCACGTGGACCGCGCCAACGCCAACGCGGACGAATTCACGTCCGAGTTCCAGGAGATGATCACCCGCTACGCGTGGGGCACGATCTGGACCCGCCCGGGCCTGAACCGCACCACGCGTTCCGCCGTCACGCTGACCGCCATGATCGCCGGCGGCTACTGGGAAGAGTTGGAGATGCACGTGCACGCGGCGCTGCGCAACGGCGTGACCCCGGAGGAGATCAAGGAGATCTTCCTGCAGTGCGCCATCTACTGCTCGGTCCCGGCGGCGAACGTCGCGTTCAAGATCGGCAAGCAGGTGCTGGCGGAATACGCGGCCGAGACCGGGGAAGAAGCCTAGGGCTGCTCCGGGGCTAGATCGGCGTCACCTTGCCGGTGGCGCGCGCGTTGTAGACCACGGCCGATCCGTCCGCGGTCCGGCGCCGGAACTCGCCCAGCACGGCCAGCGACTCCTCGTGCAGGACGCCGTCGTCGACATCGATTCCCCGGGCGATGAGCTCTCCCTCCCAGTTGGCGGGCACGGGGCCCTCGTCGAAGCCCGTCAACGACTCGACCTCGCGGCTGCCCACCGCGAACTCCACCGCGCGCACGCCGGACCAGATCACGGCGCCGAGGCACATGACGCACGGCTGGGCGTTGATGCTCAGCCTCCGGCGGGCGCCGCCGGCCCCGAGGTCCCAGCCGCCGGTGGCGGTGTGGGCTAACTGCAGCGCGACGACCTCCGCGTGCATCGCGGACAGCCCGGAGTGGAGCACCAGATTGACGCCGGCGGAGACCACCAGCCCGTCCGGCGCCTCCGTGACGACCGCCGCGAACGGCCCGCCGGTGCCCTCTTCGACGTTCCGCAGAGCCAGGCGGTTCGCCGCGCGGATCCGGTCCTCCGGCGTCGGTAGCGCGTCCGGGAGCTCGGCGAGTGCGTCGGCGAGCCACGGGGGCGACTCGAGCACGAAGCCGGTGGGAAGGTGTGCCATGTGAACCTCCGGGTGGTTGGGGCGGAGCCGTCCTCCATCGTCCACCCGCCGGGCCCGCGCGGGCAACCGCCGCCAGGCGTCAGGAGCCGCCGGGCCGGGCCTCCGGCCGCACCGCGCTTCCGGCCACGCGCGGGGTGGTCCCGTGGGTGGTGTCCTTGACCTCCACCCGGCTGGGGGCCGGCACCGCGTCCGTGCCCTTGGCCGCGCCCGCGCGCCGTGCGGCACCCCAGTCCGCCACGGCGTCGTCGTACGCCTCCATCGGCTCCAGCCAGGGGGTCGGCGCGTGCTCGCCGAAATGATCGGCGTCGGCCTCCTCCCAATCCAGGCGCCAGCCCCGCGGCGGATCGACCAGGAGTTCGCCCGGGCGCAGCCAGTTGTAGATGGCTGCGTAGCTGCGCGTGGTGAGGTGGTCCACCCGGCGCCGCAGCATGCGCTGGTTCAGCTGACCGGGCTCGGTGACGCCCATCGACGCCAAGATCTGCGTTGCCTCCCGCACGGTGAGCTTCTGGTAGTTGTGCACGCGGTTGCCCTTGTCCTCGACGTCGAGGGCGCGCACCAGCCGCGGATCCTGGGTGGCGACCCCCACCGGACACGCGTTGGTGTGGCACTTCTGGGCCTGGATGCAACCGGTCGCCATCATCATCGCCCGCGCGCTCATCGTGAAGTCGGCCCCCTGGATGAGCCGCTTGACGATGTCGCTGCCGGTGGCGACCTTCCCGGCGGCGCCGATCCTGATCCGGTCCCTGAGTCCGCACCCGACCAGCGCGTTGTGGACCACCATGAGGCCATCGGTCAGGGGCGTCCCGACGTGGTCCTCGTACTCCAGCGGCGCCGCTCCCGTGCCACCCTCCGAGCCGTCGACGATGATGTAGTCCGGCGCCACCCCGGTCTCCAACATGGCCTTGCACATGGCGAGCACGTCCGTCCGCGATCCCACGCAGAACTTGTAGCCGATCGGTTTGCCGCCCGAGAGCCGGCGCAGCTCCGCGACGAACCCCATCAGTTCGCGCGGCGTGCCGAACGCCGGGTGCGACGCCGGGGAGATGCAGTCCCGGCCGAGCGGCACCTCGCGCGCCTCGGCGATCTCCGCCGTGACCTTGGCGGCGGGCAGGACCCCGCCGAGCCCCGGCTTCGCGCCCTGGCTGAGCTTCAGCGTGATGCCCTTGACCTCGTCGCGGGCGGCTCTGGCGGCGAACCGCTCCGGGTCGAAGCGCCCGGCCGCGTCGCGGCAGCCGAAGTACCCGGAACCGATCTCCCAGAAGAGGTCCGCGCCGTACTCCAGGTGGTACTTCGTGAGGCCGCCCTCGCCGGTCTCGTGGATGAAGCCGCCCAGCGCCGCGCCCTTGTTCATCGCCAGCACGGCGTTCTTGGACAGGGACCCGAAGCTCATCGACGAGACGTTCATCAGCGCGATGTCGTAGGGCCGGGCGCAGTCGGGTCCGCCGATGCGCACCTTGTGCGGTTCGGCCGCCGGAGCCTCGGGCGCCGTCGAGTGCAGGAGGAACTCGTAGCCGAGCGCGTTGACATCCCGCTCCGTGCCGAACGCCTTGTGGCTGTCCGCGCCCTTCGCCCGGGCGTAGACCAGTGAGCGGGTGTCGCGGTCGAACGGCTTGCCGTCGTAGTTCCGCTCGATGAAATACTGCTGGATCTCCGGGCGGATGGACTCCAGGAGGTAGCGCATGCGGCCCAGCACCGGGAAGTTGCGCAGGATGGCGTGCTTCGTCTGGAGCACGTCGTGGATGCCCAGAACCAGCAGCGCGACCAGCACCGCGGACAGGATCCACCATCCGGCGGACCCGAGCGCCGCGGCCACCATGGTGGCGAAGCCGAGGGCCAACAGCAGGGCAAGGATCAGGAAGCGCGCCATGGCCCGAGCATACCGCCGCGTGGCGGGCGGGGCCGTGGAGGGCTTGGCGGGCCGTGCGGTGGCGGGCCGGGAGACCGCGGGAGCAACGGCGTCGTTCCGGTCAGTACACGAAGATCCGGATCCACTGCGGGTTGTGGGCGTGGATGAGCACCAGGAACAGCACGAAGTCGAAGAGCAGGTGCACGCACACGATGTAGGACAGCGATTTGGTGGCGCGGAAGATCAGCGCCTGCACCACGGCGAACGGAAAGATGAACAGCGGCGCCCACGCGTGGAAGCCCAGCTCCCACAGGAACGATGTGAAGAGCACCGCCTGGAGCACGACGGCCTGCCAGTCGGGAAGGTGCCGGCGCAGGAGGGCGAAGACCGTGCAGATGAAGAAGAGTTCGTCCCAGATGCCCAACGCGTTGGTCCCGGCGAACAGCCGCAGGATCCCGTCGGCGTCGTCCACCGCGGGCCAGTTCCGGTAGACGCCGGTGCCGACCATGTACACGGGCAGCAGCGCGTATCCCAGGGCCGGGACCGCGAGCAGGTACCACCACTCGGCCCGTGTCCAGCGTTTTCCGGTCATCACGGGGAAGCGGATGGCGTGGTCGCGGAACAGGAAGCGCGATACCGCGTACGGGATGCCGACCGCGAGGATCATGGCGGCGCCCATCACGATCATGTGCTCCGTGCTGATGTCCGTGGTGATGGGCACTGTGCTGATGATCGCCAGGCCGAACGCGATCAGCAGCAGGTCCTTGAACAGGGGCCGATCGATGGCCACCGCGACGACCAGGGCGAGCGCCAGCACGCCGAGGCCGATCACGCGTTCCTCCGGCACGAAAATCAGGAATCCAGCCAGTGAAACCAGGGCGGAGGGCACCAACTTGGGCGAGGCCGTCCGTCGTTCCATTCCCGCCATCTCCTTCACCTAGTCGCTCCTCCCACCCCCCGAAGTGGACAATACCTCGGTTGGTTACATACCGGTAATGTCCACTTCGGGGGGTGGGGAGGGGGTGAGGGCGCCTTCGCGGACCAGGGCGATCGCCGAGTGCAGGGCGCCGGCCAGCACGACGCCGTCTCCGTGTTCGGAGGCCACCAGTTCGGCCCAGGAGAGCGTGCTGTCCCGGCCCATGAGTTCCCGCGTGCGCTTGAGCACCGGCCCCACGGCCGGCGCGATGGCGCCCGCGACGATGATCCGCTCCAGGTCCAGCATGCCGGACAGCAACATCGCCACCGGGGCGAGGCGCCGCGCCAGGACGTCGACGATCTCAAGTGCGAGCGGGTCGCCCAACTCCGCCGCGGCAAAGACGTGCTTGGCGTCGGGCTCCATGTCCGGGCATGCCGCGAGCATCCCGACGAGCCGGCCCGCCGCGGCGGCGTTGCGCAGTTCGGCGCGGGCCTGGTGCGCGAGCCCATCCGCCGAATCCACACCCACCACGAGATCCAGGACCCGCAGCTCTCCCACGGCGCCGCGCTTGCCGCGCATCAGTTGCCCGTCGATGACGACCCCGGCGCCGAAACGTTCGCCCGAGAGGAGCGTAGCGAAGCCCCGCACGCCGGCATCCATGCCGGTCGCGGACTCCGCGAGCGCGGCCAGGTTGGCGTCGTTGTCCACGACGACGTCCCAGTCGCGGTCCCCAAATACGGTGATGAATTCCGGGTTCATGCGGTTCCAGAAGTTGTCCAGCCTGTCCTGCGGCGACCTTCCCGACGCGTCCACTGGCGCGGGCACGCCGACGACGACGGCGGCGACCGCCTCGGGAGCGACTCCTGCTTGTTCCAGCACGTCGAGCACCAGAGATTCCAGGGCCGCGCGGCGGTCAAGGCCGGAGGCCTCGGGGTCCGAAGCGCGCCGGATCCGCGCCAGTTCTGTGCCCGCGAGATTGACGACGGCGGCGGTCAGGGAATGTGCGCCGGCGTCGACTCCGACGGCGTAGCGGCAGTCCGGCCGGAACGCGTACCTCCGCGCCGGACGGCCCTTTTCGTAGTCGCCGGCCGCGCGGGCATCGGCCAGTTCGCCCAGCCAGCCCGCGGAGACCAGGTCCTTGCACACCGACAGGACGGTGGCGCGCGTCAGCCCGGTAGCTTCCATCAGGTCCCCCGCCGTGAGCGGCTCCCCCGGCCAGGCCGCGGCGAGGACGCGGCGCGCGTTGCCCGCGCGCGGCGAGGATCCGGCGTCGTACACCTTCGGCGTCCCGCGCCAGAAAGCGCGGTGGCCGGCCCGAATCCCTGCGGAAGTCTCCATGCGAAAGATTATAGACGAACATAAATTTACGTGCTAAATTATCTTCAGCTTCCTGTGGTGCCGGTCACACAATCCCGCGCCCTCCGCTCACACCAAGGAGACGAAGTAATGCTCAGACCGCTTTCACCCTGCCCCCTCCGGGCCACCGGATCGACCTCGAGGCGCGCCTTCCTGGCCGGCCTCGGCGGGGCTGCCACCCTCGGCATGGCGGGCTGCGGGGGCGCCGCCTCGGCTGCCTCCGAGGTGCGCTTCTTCCAGTCCAAGCCGGAGGTGATTCCCTACTTCGCGGACCTGCTCGGCGACTTCGCCGCCGAACACCCCGGCATCCTGCCCGTGCACGAGATCGGCGGCAGCCTCGGCGGCCTGGCGGGCACCTTCGTCCGCAACGACCCGCCGGACCTAGGCTGCCTGAACTACAACTACGAGATGGCGAACTTCCGGGCCCGCGGCGAACTCTCCAACCTCGCGGACCTCCCGCAGTCGCGGGCGATCTCGCCGCTGGTGCAGGACCTCGTCGACCTGTACCCGGGCTTCGAGGGGCAGACCTCGGTGATGCCGTACTCGATGATGGCCGCGTCCGTGATCTACAACCGCGACCTCTTCGAGAAGCACGACGTCGCCGTGCCCACCACGCACAGCGAGTTCATCGCCGCCTGCAAGACCTTCGAGGCCGCCGACGTCACGCCGATCTACAGCACCTTCGGCGACGCGTGGACGGTCATGCAGGGCCTGGTCGACTATTCGATCGGCGGCATGGTGGACGTGATCGACTTCTATTCGAAGATGCGCGAGCAGGGGGCCGACATCACGCCGGACTCCCCCGTCTCCTTCAGCCGCGTGTTCCGCGAACCGCTCGAGAAGATGCTGGAGATCGCCGCCTACTCCAACGCGGACGCCGCCGGGCGCAAGTACGGCGACGGCAACGTGGCCTTCGCGAACGGCGGGGCCGCCATGTACCTGCAGGGCCCCTGGGCGCTCCTCGAACTCGAGAAGCTCAATCCGGACATCCGCGTCGGCACGTTCCCGCTGCCGATGACGGAGGACGCCACCGACAACAAGGTCCGCGTCAACCTGGACCTCTCGCTTTGGATCCCGGAGAAGTCCAACCGCAAGGAGGAGGCCCGCACCCTGTTGCGGTTCCTCACGCAACCGGCGGTGCAGGACGCCTACAACGCCCACGCCCTCGGCTTCGGCGTCCGGAAGGACGCTCCCCCCGTAGAGGACGAGCGCCTGCTGGAGATGCAGCCGTATGTTGACCGCGGCGCCTTCTACCAGGGCGCGTCGCAGGGCGTGCCCCGAACCATTCCGTTTGAGAGCTACTCGCAGGCGATCGTCTTCGGCGCCGACCTGGAGAACACGCTCCGCACCCTCGACGCCGACTGGGCCCGCCTGGCCCGACGCTCCTAACCCGCGACCGGCAAGGAATTCCCATGGCCCTGACAACCTCCCCCGCGCCCGCCCGGACGGCGCATACCGACGTGCGGCCCCACCGCAAGCGACGCATCGACCGCACGCACTACCTCTTCCTCCTGCCCGCCATCGCCGCGTTCACGCTCTTCATCACGCTGCCGGCGGTGATGGGCATCTTCTTCAGCTTCACCAACTCCGTCGGCTACGGCGAATGGGACTTCGTTGGGGTGTCCAACTACGCCCTCATGCTGACCGATCCGGCCATCCTGGCCTCCTACGGCTTCACCCTCGGCTTCGCGGCCGTGACCGTCGTCGTCACCAACGTCATCGCCTTCCTGCTCGCCGTGGGACTGACTTCGCAGATCCGCGCCCGCGTGTTGCTGCGCACGGTGTTCGTGATCCCCATGGTGGTCTCCGCGATCATCATCGCGTACGTCTTCAACTTCCTGTTCTCCAAGTCGCTGCCGGCCGCCGCGCAGGCAATCGGGTTCGGACCGCTGGAGGACAGCATCCTCGCCAATCCGGACCTTGCGTGGCTCTCGATCGTGCTGGTCACGGCGTGGCAGGCGATCCCCGGCACCATGCTCATCTACATCGCCGGGCTCGTCGCGATCCCCCGCGAACTCTACGAGGCCTCGTCCCTGGACGGCGCCAGCGCGTGGCAGCAGATCAAGACGATCACCCTGCCGCTGATGGCCGGCTACATCGTCATCAACGTGATCCTGACGTTCAAGAACTTCCTGAACGCCTACGACGTCATCATCGGCCTGACCGGCGGCGGCCCCGGCACGTCGACGCGCTCGGTCGCCATGACGATCTTCTCCGGCTTCGACACGGGCGACTACGCCTACCAGATGGCCAACGCGACCATCTTCTTCCTGATTGCACTCGCGATCGCCATGATCCAGCTGCGTCTGATGCGCGGAAAGGGGCAGTCCCGATGACCACCCAGGGCATGAATCCCATCGGCACCACCCGCAGGGCCCCCGCCGAAGGCCCGGACCGGTCCGCGTCCCCGTTGACGAGGGACCGCGTCAACTGGCGCCTGACCATGGTCCTCGGGCTGTGCACGCTCGCGGTGCTCGTCCCGCTGTTTGTCACCGTCTCCATGGCGTTCAAGACCGGCGCCCAGGCGGTTCAGGGACGCGCCTTCGACCTGCCGAATCCGATCAGCATCGAGGGCTTTGTCGAGGCCTGGAAGCTGACCGACTTCCCCGTCAGCTTCACCATCTCGCTGTTCGTCTCGGCCGTCGCCGTCGTCGGGGCCATCCTCGTCGGCAGTGCCGCGGCCTACGCGATCCACGTGAACTGGGACCGCAAGTTCTTCCGCTTCTCCTTCTTCTACCTGCTGGCGGCCATGTTCCTGCCGTTCCCGGTGCTGGCGCTCTCGCAGATCAAGCTCACCGGCATCCTCGGTCTGGACAACCCGCTCGGCGTCGGCCTCCTGCACGTGATGTTCGGCCTCGGCTTCAACGTCCTGCTGCTCACCACCTTCCTGCGGAACATGCCCGACGAGTTGGACGAGGCCGCGCGGATCGACGGCGCCAGCACGTGGCAGACCTTCTGGCGCATCATCTTCCCGCTGCTCGCCCCGATGAGCGCGACGGTCGGCATCTTCGCCTTTTTGGCCTCCTGGAACGACTTCATGATGCCGTCGCTGATCATCTCCGACCCCACCGTGCAGACCCTGCCGGTGATCCAGCAGATCTTCCAGACGCAGTTCAGCGAGAACTACCACGTGTCCTTCGCGTCCTACCTCATGGCGATGGCGCCCTCGATCGTCGTCTTCATCTTCACGCAGCGCTGGGTCCTCTCCGGGGTCACCCAGGGAGCCGTGAAGTAGCAGAACCCCAGACCACCCTCTCCGAAAGGAACAACACCCCATGACCACCACCTCCCCCGAATCCCCGGTCCGCCGCATGGACGATCCCACTTGGTGGCGCCAGGCCGCCGTCTACCAGATCTACCCGCGTAGCTTCGCCGACGCCAACGGCGACGGCATCGGGGACCTCAAGGGCGTCATCTCCCGCGTGCCGTACCTTGCGCGGCTCTCGATCGACGCCGTCTGGCTGAGCCCGTTCTACCCGTCGGCGCTGGCCGACGGCGGGTACGACGTCGCCGACTACCGCGACGTCGACCCGAAGATCGGGACCCTCGAGGAATTCGACGAGATGGTCGCCGTCCTGCATGCCGAGGGCATCAAGGTGGTCATCGACGTCGTCCCGAACCACTCCTCCAACGACCACGTCTGGTTCCAGGCGGCGCTGGAGGCGGGCCGCGGGAGCGCCGAGCGCGACCGCTACATCTTCCGCGAGGGCACCGGGCCGGACGGCAACGCGCCTCCCACCGACTGGCAGAGCATCTTCGGCGGACCGGCCTGGACGCGGGTCGCGGACGGCCAGTGGTACCTGCACCTCTTCGCGTCAGAGCAGCCGGACTTCAACTGGTCCAACCGGGAGGTCCGCGACGACTTCCTGGAGACCCTGCGCTTCTGGTCGGACCGCGGCGTGGACGGCTACCGCATCGACGTCGCGCACGCGCTGACCAAGGACATGTCCGAACCGCTTCCCTCCAGGATGGAGATGGACGCGATTCCCCGCGACGGCGGCGCCCACCCGATCTGGGACCGCGACGAGGTGCACGAGATCTACGCCGAATGGCGCCAGGTCTTCAACTCCTACCACCCGCCGCGCACGGCCGTCGCCGAGGCCTGGGTGGACCGCCACCGGCGTCCGCGCTACGCGAGCGCCGAGGGCCTCGGCCAGGCGTTCGAGTTCGATCTGCTGACGCAGGAGTTCGACGCCGCGGCGTTCCGCGAGGTCGTCAGCGACAGCGCCGAGCTGGCCGGGGAGTCCGGGTCGTCGTCGACCTGGGTCCTGTCCAACCACGACGTCGTCCGCCACGCGACGCGCTACGGGCTGCCGCCGTTGGAGCAGGCCGTGGGCAGCACGGAGCAGGACCAGAAGCAGGGCCAGTCGTGGATTCTCGATGGCGCCCCGGAGGACCAGCTGGACCGCGAACTCGGCGAGCGCCGCGCGCGCGCCGCGAGCCTGTTCGAGCTGGCGCTGCCGGGTTCGGCGTACCTTTACCAGGGCGAGGAACTGGGCCTGCACGAGGTCGGTGACATCGCCGACGGCGCGCGACAGGACCCGACGTTCTTCCGGAACCCGGGCGTGGACAAGGGCCGCGACGGTTGCCGCGTGCCGCTTCCGTGGGAGCGCGACGGCGACTCGTTCGGATTCGGCGCCAGCGGTGCGCACCTGCCGCAACCCGGCTGGTTCGGCGAGTATTCGGTCGAGGCCCAGGACGGGGCCCCCGGATCCACGCTGGAGCTCTACCGCGCGGCCCTGCGCCTGCGCCGCGAACTCCAAACCGAGGAGACGCTCGAGTGGGTCGAGACCGGATCGGAGTCGGTGCTGGCCTTCCGCCGGCCGAACGGCTGGGTCACGGTCACCAACTTCGGCGACGAGCCGGCGCCGCTCCCGGAGGGCGAGGTGCTCCTGGGCAGCGCCCCGGTCGCGGACGGCGCGCTGCCGGGGGCCGCAACCGCCTGGCTCAAGCAGTAGCAAGAGCAACAAATACGACGCCGGTCGCGCACCGAAGGCGAGCCATTCGCCCGGGTGCGCGGCCGGCGTCGTACGTCCCTCCCCCACCACGCGAAGTGGACATTACCCGGGTTAGTTACATACCGGTAATGTCCACTTCGCGTTGCAAGGAGGGCGATGAGCCGGACCTCGACCAGGCGTGCGGAGCCGACTTGCGGGAACCGGGAAGCGCCGTGTCCCGGCGCCATCGTTCCGCCCACTCGGGAAGCTCCAGATCGGTCGGGACCTCGGCGCCCATCGCTTCCAGGATCTCGGCGTTGGGTACGGGCCCGTTCTTTGAGAGTAGCCGCGTGGCCATGAGGGCGCTGACGTACACCTCGCCGTCGGCAACGATGCGCTGTTCGAAGTAGATGCAACGGTCGTCGAGACCGGCGATCCGCGTTTCCTGGGTGAACCGCTGGTGCAGCACCACCGACTTGCGGAAAGTCACCGTCTCCGCCTGGACCACCGGCGACCAGCCGCGTCGCCGCATGACGTCCCAGGCTCCGGCGCGGACCATCAGATCGGTCCGTCCCAGGTCGAACAGGGAGAAGTACATGCCGTTGTTGACGTGTCCGGCCATATCGATGTCCGTGAGCAGCGCCCGCATGGGCAACGATCCGGCGTCGAACAATGAAAGCCGGCCGCGGCGGCGGGCGGTGAACAGCAATACCAGAAACCTGAAGATCATGTGCATGGAACAGACAATACTCGCCAGTAACCTAGCCCCGCCCCGCCCGTCGGCCCCGCGAAGTGGACATGACCGCGGCAAATAACCCTAGGTAATGTCCACTTCCGGAGGTTGAGGGCGGGAGCGTGGCGGCGGGCGGGCGAGGGTACTGATTGACTGAATCCAATCACTGGGGCACACTTGATGCGGCGCATGCGGTCGGATCCCGCCGTCGCGCCCAAGAACCGCACCATTTCCCAAAAGGGGACCACCATGGCACCGCGCGCCCTCCGGCCATTGGCCTACCGCGACTACCGCACCCTCATCACTGCCCTTGTCCTGAGCGTGTTCGGACACGGCATTTGGGCCGTCGCCATGGTGTTCCAGGTGACGCGGCTCGGCGGCGGACCCGCGCAGCTCTCCATCGTCGCGTCGGCCACCAGCGTGGGACTCGTGACGCTGGTCCTGGCCGGGGGCATCGCGGCCGACCGCTTCTCGTGCCGCCGGATCATCCTGACGGTGAAGAGCACCAGCCTGACGGTCATGACCATCCTGTCCGTCCTGGCGCTGACCGGAAACGTCGCCATGTGGCACCTCGCCGTCGCCGGGTTCATGGTCGGCGCGGGCGCCGCGTTCTTCTTCCCCGCCTACTCGGCGCTGTTGCCGCGGATCCTCCCGTCGTCGGACCTCCTGGCCGCGAACGGCATGGAGGGAACGCTGCGGCCCGTGCTGCAACAGGCCGCGGGACCCGCGGCCGCCGGCATGGTCGTCGCCTCGTTCTCGCCGGCGCATGCGATCGCGGGCATCGCCGTCTGCCAGCTCGCGGCCCTGCTCGTCATGACCCGGCTGAGCAACGACAGCCGCTACGACGCGCACCTGGAGCCGGGCACCGTGCGCCCGTCCGTGGTGGCGGACCTCCGCGAGGGCGTCTCCTACACGGTGCGCACGCCGTGGCTGTTGTGGACCCTGCTGTTCGCCGTCATCTCCGTCCTCAGCTGGGTGGGGCCCCTCGAAGTCCTTCTTCCGTTCGTGGTCACCGGCCAGCTACAAGGCGACGCCCGGACGTTCGGCTTCCTGCTGGCCGCGCTGGGCATCGGGGCCGCCGTCGGGTCCATGCTCACCGCGTCGCTACCGCTGCCGCGCCGCTACCTCACCTGGATGATCATGCTGTGGGGCTTCGGCACGCTGCCGCTGGTCGGGATCGGATTCTCGACCCAGTTCTGGCAGCTCGCGGCCATCCTGTTCATCGTCGGCGCCAGCGGCGGCACCGGGCAGGTCATCTGGGGAACGCTGCTGCAGCGGCGCGTTCCCACCCGCATGCTCGGCCGGGTCTCCAGCCTGGACTTCTTCGTGTCGCTGGCACTGATGCCGGTGTCCATGGCCCTGGCCGGACCCATCGGCGAAGTGGTGCCGCTGTGGATCGTGTTCCTCGTGGGAGGCGTCGTCTCTCCGGTGATCGCCGTCGCCGCCTGGCTCGCCGCGCGCATGGCGAAGGACGAGATCGCGCACCCGCTGGACAGCGAACCCGCAGCCCAAGCCGCATAGCGCTACACCCGTCTACAACCCCGCGAAGTGGACATGACCACGGGACCTAACCCTAGGCAGTGTCCACTTCGGGGGGTGGGGATGTCAGACGGCCGGCTGCCCGTGCCCGTTGACGGCGTCCGCGGCCCGGATCAGCGCCAGGTGGGAGAACGCCTGCGGGAAGTTCCCGGCCATGCGGAGGTTCTCCGTGTCGTACTCTTCGGCCATGAGCCCCAGCCCGTTGGCGTAGCCGACCAGCCGGTCCATCAGGGTTCGCGCGTCGTCGATCCTGCCGGAGCGGGCGTACTGCTCCACCAGCCAGAAGGAGCACGCCAGGAACGGATGCTCCCCCGGCGGGAGCCCGTCCAGCCCGGTCTGGGTCCGGTAGCGGTGGATGAGGCCGGTCGGATCGACCAGGTCGCGCTCCAGCCGCTCCACGGTACCTAGCATCTCCGGCGAGTCGTAGGCGACGAACCCGACCTGCGGCAGCACCAGCAGGGAGGCATCCACCTCGGTGTTGGCGTAGGTCTGGGTAAAGGTGTTCTCCGCGGCGTCGAAACCCCGGGACATGATCTCCCCGCGCAGGTCGTCGCGGTGCTTCTCCCAGAGATCCGCGTCGCCGTCGAGCCCGTGTTCGCGCACGGCACGCGCGCCGCGGTCGAACGCAGCCCACATCATGACGCGGGAGTGCGTGAAGACCTGCGGATCCCCGCGCATCTCCCAGATCCCGTGGTCCTCGCGGTCGCGGTGCCGCTCCACGTAGCTCAGCAGCGCCTTCTGGCCAGGAGAAATGGTCCTCGGTGCCGCCCATGTTGCGCAGCTTCTCGAGCGCGACCAGCACTTCGCCGACCACGTCGCCCTGGTACTGGTCGACGGCGCCGTTGCCCACGCGCACGGGCCGCGAGTCCGCGTAGCCGGGCAGGTGGTCAAGGTTCCGCTCGGGCAGGCGCCGCTCGCCGCCGAGTCCGTACATGATCTGCAGGTCGGTCGAGTCCCCGGCCACGGCGCGCAGCAGCCAGTTGCGCCACTGGAGCGCCTCCTTCCCGTAGCCGTGCGTCATCATGGCCTCCAGCGTCAGGGCCGCGTCGCGCAGCCAGCAGAAGCGGTAGTCCCAGTTCCGCTCGCCGCCGAACGCCTCCGGCAACGACGTCGTCGGGGCGGCGACGATTCCCCCCGTCGCCTCGTGCGTCAGCGCGCGCAGCACCAGCAGCGAGCGCCGGACGATCGCGTCGTACGCCCCCTGCTTCGGGATGTCCCGCGCCCAATCGCGCCAGTACGTCGTCGTGTGCTGCAGGCTCTGTCCGACGTCGATGCGCTTCGGCGCGGTGCGGTGGGAAGGAAACCAGCACAGTTCGAAGTCGACGACCTCGCCGGCGGAGACCACGAACTCGCCGGAGTGCTTGTGGCCGGCGGCGCTAGGCAGCCGGTCCCCGTGCAGGACGATCGCGTTCGGTCCGGCGATGGCGACGATGGATTGGGTGGCGGTGATGCCGTCCCCGTCCCGGCGCACCCAGGGCACGACTTCGCCGTAATCGAAGCGGATGGTCAACTCCTGGTGCATCGTGACGCTCCCTGCGAGTCCTTCGATGCGGCGCGCGATCGAGGCGCGGCGATCTCCCACGGGCATGAAGTCGGTGACGAGCACCTCACCGCCCGGGGTTCTCCAGAGCGTGCGCAGGACGAACGTCGAGTCGACGTAGGAGCGGTCGACGACGATCGGAACGCCCGCGCCTTCCGCCCCGACGTCCGTGCCCTGCCTCGGCGCGCACTCGTCGGGCGCGCCGACCGGCGCGATCCGCCAGCGGCCGTGGTTCGAGTCGCCCAGCAGCGACGCGAAAACGGAGGGCGAGTCGAAGCGGGGGAAGCAGAGCCAGTCCACGCTCCCCGTGCTCGACACCAGGGCGCCGGTTCGCAGGTCGGACAGGAGCGCGTAGTCCTCGATGGGGGAAGCCATCCCTCCACCCAATCCGACAAGCCGAACCGACGCAAGACGGCACCACGCCGACGATGCCCGTTTATTTGGTTTTATGTGGATTTATGTTGACATGTGACCGAGTCCGCCACTAAAGTCGTTCCAACGCAGGTACGCATGTGACGCCTATCACCCAGACCCCACGGAGGCCCCGCAGATGTTCGCCGAGGAACGCCACCGCCTGATCGGCGGACTGGTCGCCACCCAGGGGCAGGTGACAGTCGCCGAGCTGTCCGGCCAGTTCGACATCACCCGGGAGACCGTGCGCCGCGACCTCGCCCACCTGGAGAAGTCGGGCGCGCTGCGGAGGGTCCACGGCGGGGCCGTGTCCACCGCCAAGGCCAGCACCGCCGAGGAAAGCCTGTCCGTCCGCACCGACCGGAACCTCGACGACAAGCGCCGCATCGCCGTGCGGGCGCTGGAGCTCATCCCCGCCGGAAACGCGTCCGTCGTGCTCGACGCCGGCACCACCACCGAACTCCTCGCGGCCCAGATGGTGGAGACGCTCGCACCGCACCGGGCCGCCGAGCTGCTCGTGGTCACCCACGCCGTTCCGATCGCCTACCGCATCTCCGCGGCCTCCGACTTCGCGCTCGAGATCCTCGGGGGCAGGGTCCGCGGCCTCACCAGCGCGGCGCTGGGCAGCCGCACCATCGACCAACTCGGCGATCTGCGTCCGGACATCGCGTTCATCGGGGCCAACGGCGTCCACGCGGACTTCGGCCTGAGCACGCCCGACCCGATGGAGGCCGCCGTGAAGACGGCGATCGTGCGCTCGGCCCGACGGGTGGTCGTGCTCGCCGACGCCAGCAAGCTCGACGTCGAGACGCTGGTCCGCTTCGCCGCGTTCGATGACGTCGACACCCTCGTCACCACCGGAACGCCGAGCCGCGCCCTGGCCTCCGCCCTGGAACAAGCAGACATCGAGGTGGTATCCGCATGATCGTTACCCTGACCGCCAACCCCAGCATCGACCGCACGGTCGAACTGGCCGGCGAACTGACCCGGGGCGGTGTCCAACGCGCGGCCTCCGCCACCGCGCAGGCGGCCGGCAAGGGCGTCAACGTCTCCCGCGGCCTCGCCGCCGCAGGGGTTCCCACCCTGGCCGTGCTTCCCGGCGACGCCACGGACCCCGTGGTCCAGGGCCTGCTGGAGGCCGGGCTGGCCCACCGGGCGCTGCCCATCGGCCAGGCCCTGCGCTGCAACATCACGCTCGCCGAACCGGACGGGACCACAACGAAGGTGAACGAGCCGGGACCCGTGCTGTCAGCCGGCCACCTGCGCCTGCTGGCGGACTCGGTCATCGCGGAGGCCGTCGGCGCGGCCTGGGTGGTCCTCGCCGGTTCGCTGCCCCCGGGCGTCCCCGCCGACTTCTACGCATCGCTGACGCTCCAGCTCCGCCGGGAGCTCGGCGCCGGCGCGCCGCTCGTCGCCGTCGACACCTCGGGCGACCCGCTGCGGGCGCTCTTCGCGGCAGGGCCGGACAGCGCGCCGGACCTCGTCAAGCCCAACGCCGAGGAGCTCGCCGAACTGACCGGCACGGGCTCCGAGGAGGACTTCGAATCCGATCCGGCCCGCGCCGCGGAGGCCGCCCGCGACCTCCTGAACCGCGGAACGGGAGCCGTACTCGCCACGCTGGGCTCCAAGGGAGCCGTACTCGTCACGGCGGACGGGGCGTGGCACGCCACGCATCCGCCCGTTGCCGCGCGCAGCACCGTCGGCGCCGGGGATTCGTCCCTCGCCGGCTACCTGCTCGCCCACAGCCGCGGGGCCTCGGCCCCCGACTGCCTCCGCCAGGCGGTGGCCCACGGCTCCGCCGCGGTGTCGCTGCCCGGCACCACCATTCCGTCCCCCCGCCAGACGACGCCGGATGCCGTCGCCGTCGCCGCCCTCCAAACCCTCTAGGAAAAGCCATGTCCCGACTTATCACCGAAGAACTGGTCCTGCTGGACGCGAACCTCGGTTCGACCAGCACCGATGTGATCCACCGCCTCACGGAACTGGTCGTGGGAGCCGGGCGCGCCAGCGGCTTCGAGGGCCTCTACGCCGACGCCGTGGCCCGCGAGCAGAAGACCGCCACCGGCGTCCCCGGCGGCATCGCGATCCCGCACTGCCGTTCCACCGCCGTGCTGGAACCCACGTTCGCGATGGCCCGGCTGGATCCGAAGGTGAACTTCGGCGCGAAGGACGGCGACGCGGACATCGTCTTCTTCATCGCGGCGCCGGAGGGGGCCGACAAGGAACACCTGAAGCTGCTCTCCAAGCTCGCCCGCTCGCTGGTCAAGAAGGACTTCACCGCGGCCCTGCGCGCCGCCACGACGCCGGCGGAGATCGTCGCCCTGGTCGAGAACGCCGTCAGCCCGGCCCCCGCCGCCGCCACGCCGGTCCCCGATGCAACCACCACGGACACCGGCACGACGCCGGAGCGTCCAGTCCTCGTCGCCGTCACCGCCTGCCCCACCGGCATAGCCCACACCTACATGGCGGCCGACTCGCTGGTCGCCGCGGCGGCCGACGCCGGCGTCGACCTGCACGTGGAGACGCAGGGATCCTCCGGCGCGACGCCGCTGGACCCGGCCATCATCGCCGCTGCCGGCGCCGTCATCTTCGCGGTCGACGTCGACGTCCGCGGCAAGGAGCGCTTCGTCGGCAAGCCCGTGGTCCAGTCCCCGGTCAAGCGCGGAATCGACGAGCCCGCCGAGATGGTCGCCGAGGCCCTGGCCGCGGCCAAGGACCCGAACGCCCGCCGCGTCGCCGGCTACGGCGCGGGCGGCGACTCCGAGTTCGCCGGCGACGGCGGCAAGGAAGGGTTCGGCGCCGTGCTCAAGCGCGCGCTGCTCACCGGCGTGAGCTACATGATCCCGTTCGTCGCCGGTGGCGGCCTGCTGATCGCCCTGGGCTTCCTCCTGGGCGGCTACGACATCACCGACGTCGCCGACACCGTGGTCCTCGAGAACAACTTCGGAAACCTGCCCGAAGGCGGACTGGCCGCCTACCTCGGCGCGGTCGCCTTCAAGATCGGCGCCCTGTCCATGGGCTTCCTGGTCCCGGTCCTCGCCGGCTACATCGCCTTCGCCATCGCGGACCGCCCCGGGCTGGCCCCCGGGTTCACCGCCGGCGCGGTCGCCGGATTCATGGGAGCCGGCTTCCTCGGCGGCATCGTCGGCGGCCTGCTTGCCGGCGTCGTGGCCCATTGGATGGGCTCCTGGAAGGTTCCGCGCGCGCTACGCGGCCTGATGCCCGTGGTGATCATCCCACTGCTCGGCTCCATCCTGGCCTCCGGTGCCATGTTCCTGTTCCTCGGCGGCCCCATCGCCTCGCTGACCACCGGGCTGAACAACTGGCTCACGGGCATGACCGGAACCGCCGCCATCCTGCTCGGCGTCATCCTGGGCCTGATGATGGCGTTCGACCTCGGCGGACCCGTGAACAAGGTCGCCTACTCCTTCGCCGTCGCCGGACTCGGCACGGGCTCCATCGCCAACCAGGCCCCGTGGGAGATCATGGCCGCGGTCATGGCCGCCGGCATGGTGCCGCCGTTGGCGATGGCCTTGGCCACCGCCCTGGACCACCGCCGCTTCTCCCTGGCCGAGCGCGAGAACGGCAAGGCGGCCTGGCTGCTCGGAGCCGCGTTCATCTCCGAGGGCGCCATCCCGTTCGCCGCGGCCGACCCGCTGCGCGTCATTCCGGCCAGCATGCTCGGCGCCAGCGTCACCGGCGCCATGGTGATGGCCACCGGCGTCACCTCGCAGGCACCGCACGGAGGCATCTTCGTCTTCTTCGCCATCGGCAACATCGCGATGTTCCTGATCTCCGTCGCCGTCGGCGTCATCGTCTCGGCGCTCGCCGTCATCGCCCTGAAGCGCTACGCCCGCAAGTCCCACGCCGTCGAGGCGGCCGGCGAAAAGAAGGTGGCGGCATGAGCGAGACGTTCGAAGGCGTCGGCGTCAGCGCCGGGCGCGTCATCGGCCCGGTCCGCCGGATGCCGGACCCCATCACGGCTCCGGCCGACGGTGCCCCGCTCCCCGAGGGCGTCACCGCCGAGGCGGAAACCGAGCGGCTGACCGAGGCCACGCGCGCCGTCGCCGCGGCCCTGAAGGAGCGCGCGGCCGCCGCCACCGGGGACGCCGCGGCCGTGCTGAAGGCCACCGCCCTGATGGCCTCCGACCGGACGCTGCTGAAGTCGGCGACCAGGCTGGTCGCCTCGGGCACCACCGCCGAGTCCGCCATCTGGGAGGCCGCGGACGCCGTCGCCACCCAGCTGGGCGCCCTCGGCGGCTACATGGCCGAACGCGCCACGGACGTCCTGGACGTCCGCGCCCGGATCGTCGCGCAACTGCGCGGTGTCCCGGCGCCGGGCATTCCCGATGCCGACGAACCGTTCGTGCTCTGCGCCATCGACCTGGCTCCCGCGGACACCGCCACCCTCGACCCGGCGCGCGTGCTGGCGCTGGTCACGAGCGACGGCGGACCGCAGTCGCACACCGCGATCATCGCCCGTTCGCTGGGGCTCCCGGCGATCGTCGCCGCCCGCGAGACCGTGGCGCTGGCCGACGGCGACTCCGTGTTCGTCGACGGGATCGGCGGCACCGTGGTGCGCGGTCCCGGACCGGAGGAGGCTGCCCTCGCCGAGGCCTACGCGTCCCGGGTCGAGTTGCCCGCTTTCAACGGCACCGGCGGGCTCTCCGACGGGCACCTCGTCCCGCTTCTCTCCAACGTCGGCAGCGGAGCCGACGCCGTCGTGGCCGCCGCGGCGGGAGCCGAGGGCGTGGGCCTGCTGCGGACCGAGTTCTGCTTCCTGGGCCGGGACACCGAGCCCGCCCACGACGAACAGGTTACGGCCTACCGCGCCGTGTTCGACGCCTTCGGGGGATCCAAGGTGGTTGTCCGGACGCTGGACGCCGGCGCCGACAAGCCGCTGCCGTTCCTCACCGACGACTCGGAGCCGAACCCCGCCCTCGGGGTCCGCGGCTACCGGACCGACGCGGCCGTCCCGGGCGTCCTGGCCCGCCAGCTGTCCGCGATCGCCGAGGCCGCCGAGGGCTCGGACGCCGACGTGTGGACGATGGCGCCGATGATCTCCACCCCGGCCGAGGCGGCCGCGTTCGCGGCGATGTGCGCCGAGGCGGGGCTGAAGACGCCGGGCGTGATGGTGGAGGTCCCCTCCGCCGCCGTCATGGCGCGGCAGCTGACCGCGGAGGTGGAGTTCGCATCCATCGGCACGAACGACCTCACGCAGTACACGATGGCCGCGGACCGCCAGCTCGGCGCCCTCGCCGAGCTGAACGACCCGTGGCAGCCCGCCGTCCTGCACCTGATCAAGGCGACCTGCGACGGCGGCGCCTCCGCGGCGGGCGGCGCCAAGCCGGTGGGCGTGTGCGGCGAGGCCGCGGCTGACCCGGCCCTCGCCGTCGTTCTCGTGGGGCTCGGGGTGTCGACGCTGTCGATGAACCAACGCGCCCTATCCGCCGTCGCCGCCATCCTCAAGACCGTGGACCTTGCCGGGGCGCAGCGGATCGCTAGGCTGGCGTTGGCCGCCGCTTCGGCGGACGAGGCGCGGATCGCCGTCCGCACCGAATTGCCCGAGCTCGACGTCTTCGGACTCTGAGCGGCGCGAAACCACCCATCCGTCCACCGAACCGAACACCCGACCCAAGGAGAAACACCATGGCAGAACGCACCGCCACCATCGCCAGCCGCGTCGGCCTGCACGCGCGGCCCGCCGCCATCTTCGCGGAGGCCGCCGCCGAGCAGCCCGTCGAGGTCACCATCGCCCTGGAGGGCGAGCCGGTGGACGACGCGCTGGACGCGTCGAGCATCCTCTCGCTGATGGGGCTGGGCGCCGAGCACGGCACCAAGGTCGTGCTCCGGACCGAGGACGACGGCGCCGACGCGGAGGCCGCCCTCGACGCGCTCGTCACGATCCTCGAGACGGACCACGACGCCGAGTAGCAGGCGCCGCGGAGATCTCGCGGCATGACGCCGCCCTTTGCGGAGGGCGGCGTCATGCGTGGATGATCGAAGGATGACCACTTCGACCATCGCCCCCGCTGTCCTCGCCGAATGGCGCTCCCTGCACCCCGACGTGCGGGTGCTCGATGTGCGTTCGGCGGCCGAACACGAGTCCCTGCGCATCGCGTCGTCGATCAACATCCCCTTGCCGATCATCGGCGCCCATGCGAAGGAGCTCGCCGCGTCGCTGCAGGGGAACCGCGTGGTCCTCGCCTGCCAGACCGGCGCCCGCGCCGAGCAGGCGAGCAAGGCCCTGGCGGCGGTCGGCCTCGAGTCCACCGTGCTCGACGGCGGCGTTCCCGGCTTCGCGGAACACGGCGGCGAGGTCGTGCGCGGCAAACAGGTCTGGGCCATGGACCGCCAGGTGCGGCTGACCGCCGGTTCGCTCGTGTTGGCCGGCCTGCTCGGCGGCAAGTTCGTTTCCCCCAACCTGCGCCTGCTGGCCGGCGGGGTGGCCGGCGCCCTCGCGGCCACGGCGCTCGCGAACATCTGCCCCATGGCCGACGTCCTGGGACGCATGCCCTGGAACCGCTCCGCGACCGAGCCGACGCTCGACTCCGTCCGCGCCGAGCTGTCATAGAAGAAGCGCCCGGCGATGGTATCGCCGGGCGCTTCTTCGTTGTCGGAACCGGGTTGTTGCCGGTCCTGGGTCGTTGCCGGTACTAGATCAACGTGTCGCTGAGGTGGTTCGGCGTGCCGAACCGGTGCGCGGTGATGGACACGGCCTGCTCGTGCAGGAACGTCAGCAGCTCCACGCGCCCCGCGGAGACGACGTCGTTCGCGTACAGGGCGACGTCCGGCTTGCCGCCGGTCGCCTCGGCGGTCGCCGCGGCCGGCGCGCCAATCAGGCGGATCCGCGCGGCGGAGTCCGGTCCGGTGCGCTCGGCGAGGCGCGCGGCCCGCGCCGCCCACTCGGCCGTGTCCTCCACGGCCACCACGACGCCGGCCGTCCGCAACGCCCCGGCAACGGATTCGGGCAGTTCGACGCCGGTGCTCACGGTGATCCGCGCCCCGGCACGGCCCGGGCCGGCGGCGGGGGCGTCGTCCCAGGCGCGCAGCCCCGCCGCGGCCACCCGAACCAGCTCGGCGACGCCGCGGCCGGACGTTCCGGCCTCGTAGCGCACGGTGACCGGCACGGGGCGGTAGCGGAAGATGTTGCGCTCCGCCTGCAGGCCGGACACGTCCTTGGCCACGCCGAATTCGGACCTCCACGCGGCGGCGTCGGAGGCCAGCGCCCCGGCGAGCCAATCGGCGTCGTTCGTGTCCAGGCCGGCGGACCCCCCGACGGTCGCCGAACGGACGGCGTCGAGCAGTCGTGCGGGCGCTCCCGAGGGAACGGTCGCCGGTGCGGGCGATGCCTCCGCCGGCGCGTCCTTCCACGAGCCGAGGCCCACGAGGTAGTTGGGCCCGCCGGCCTTGGTGCCGGCGCCGACGGCCGACTTCTTCCAGCCGCCGAACGGCTGCCGGCGCACGATCGCGCCGGTGATGCCGCGGTTGACGTAGAGGTTGCCCGCCTGGATGTTCTCCAGCCAGTAGCCGAGCTCGTCGGGGTCCAGCGAGTGCAGCCCGCTGGTCAGGCCGTAGTCGACCTCGTTCACCATCTCCACGGCCTCCTCGAGGGTCGCCGCCGTCATGACGCCCAGGATCGGGCCGAAGTACTCCGTCAGGTGGTACTCGGATCCGCGGCGGACGCCGTAGCGCAGGCCGGGGCTCCAGAGCTTGCCGGTCCCGTCGAGCCGGCGCGGTTGGAGCTCCCACTTCTCGCCCTCGCCGAGCTCGGTGAGCCCGCGGAGCAGCTTCCCGCCGGCCGGTTCGATGATCGGGCCCATCTGCGTCTGCGGATCCACCGGGTAGCCGACCTTCAGGGACCGCACGGCGTCGACGAGCTGGTGGTGGAAGCGGCGCGACGTGGCGACGGATCCGACCAGCACCACCAGCGAGGCGGCGGAGCACTTCTGGCCGGCGTGCCCGAACGCGGACTGCGCGACGTCCCGCGCGGCGAGGTCCAGGTCCGCGGACGGGGTGACGATGAGGGCGTTCTTTCCGGAGGTCTCCGCAAGCAGCGGCAGGTCCTGGCGGAAGGAGCGGAACAGCTGCGCGGTCTCGTAGCCGCCGGTCAGGATCAGCCGGTCGACGGCGGGGTGGGACACCAGCGCCGTGCCGAGGTCGCGCTCGGAGAGCTGCACGTACTGCAGGATCTCGCGGCCGACGCCCGCCTCGTCCAGGGCCTCCCAGATGGCCTCGACCATGACGGCGCCGCTGCGGCGCGCCTGGGCGGCGGGCTTGATGACGACGCCGGAGCCGGCCGCCAGCGCGGACAGCGCGGACCCGGCGGGGATCGCCACGGGGAAGTTCCACGGCGGGGTGACCACAGTCAGCTTCGAGGGCACGAAGCGGGCGCCGTCGACCTGGTCCAGCTTCTTGGCCAGCTCGGCGTAGTAGTGCGCGAAGTCGATGGCCTCGGAGACCTCGGGGTCGCCCTGGTCCAGGGTCTTGCCGCACTCGGACGCCATGACCTCCAACAGGTCGGCCCGGTGGGCCTCCAGGCGGACCCCGGCGCGGTGCAGCACCTCGGCGCGCCGGGCACCGGAGAGCGCGCCCCACGCGTCGGCCGCACCCGTGGCGGCGGCGACGACGCCTTCCAGCTCGTCCGTGGTGGTCAGGGTGTGCGCCGCGACGGTGGCGTTTCCGAGCTCGGAGTCCGGCACGCGCTCCAGGATCCGGCGTCCCCACGCGCGGTTCGCCGGCAGGTCCGGGTCGGTGTCCGGGGTGTTGTCGAACGTCGCGACCGGGTTGCCGTAGCCCGCGGGCACCCCGGCGTCCTCCTGCTCGGCCGCGCGGGCGAGGACCGCCGCGGTGGCGGCATCGGCGTCGTACGTGTTGCGGTCCTGGATGCGGTGCGGGGCCGGGACCTCGTCGCCCAACTCGGCCAACGAGGCGAGGAAACGGTTCTTCTCGCGCTCGAAGAGCGCCTCGTTGCCCTCGAGCTCGAACACCGCGGACATGAAGTTCTCCTGGCTGGCCCCCTCCTCGAGGCGGCGGATCAGGTAGGCGATGGCGACGTCGAACTCGGCGGGGTGGACCACCGGCGTGTAGAGCAGCAGCGAACCGACGTCGCGCTTGACGGCCTCCGCCTGGCCCGTGGCCATGCCCAGCAGCATCTCGAACTCGACGTCGGCGGACACTCCGCGCCCCTCGGCGAGGAGGTGCGCCAGCGCGACGTCGAAGAGGTTGTGGCCGGCGACGCCGAGGCGGACGTTGCGGATCCGCTCGGGGTGAAGCGAGTAGTCCAGCACGGCCTTGTAGGAGGTGTCCGATTCCTGCTTGCTGTTCCACGTGGCAAGCGGCCAGCCGTGGACGTCGGCGTCCATGGTCTCCATGGGCAGGTTGGCGCCCTTGACCAGACGGACCTTGACCGGCGCGCCGCCTTCGGCCGTGCGCTTCGCCGCCCATTCCTGCAGTCGGATCATGGCGGACAGCGCGTCCGGGAGGTAGGCCTGCAGCACGATTCCGCCTTCGAGGCCGCGGAACTCCTCGCGGTCCAACAGCTCCATGAACACCGCGAGCGTCAGGTCCAGGTCCTTGTACTCCTCCATGTCCAGGTTGATGAACTTCCGGGGCGAGGAATCGCGGGCCAGCCGGTAAAGGGGAGCGAGATTCTCGATGATGTGGCCGACGGCCTCGTCGAAGGCCCAGTGGTTGTGCGGGGCGACCGTGGAGGAGACCTTGATGGACACGTAGTCGATGTCGTCGCGCTCCAGCAGGCGGCGCGTTCCCTCCAGGCGCCGGGCGGCCTCGCCCTCGCCGAGGATGGCCTCGCCGAGCAGGTTCACGTTCAGGTTCACCCCGTCCTTCCGGACGGCGGCGATGGACTTCCCAAGCTTGGAGTCGGTCGCGTCGACGATCAGGTGCCCGACCATCTCGCGCAGCACGCGGCGGGCGATCGGCACGACGACGCCCGGGAGAACCGGTGCCATGGCGCCGCCCAGAGCCACGGCGGACTTCATGTACCAGGGCAGGAACGAGGGGACCTTCGGCGCGATCGCCTTCAGGTTGCGGGCGGCGACCGAGAGGTCCTCCGGACGGACGACGCCGTCCACGAACCCGACCGTGAAGTCCAGCCCGTTGGGGTCCTTCAGGACGCCGGCGAGCTGTTCGCCCGAGGCGTCGACCGGGACCTTCGCGCCCTCGGCGAGCCAATGGCGGACCAGCGCGACGGCGTCGTCGGCGACGTCCTGCGGTCGGATGGATGCGGTGGCCGGGGTGGTGGGGGGGGTCGTCACTGGCTGGGTGCTCCTTCGGGATGGGGGCGCTGGCCCCGCACGCCGATGGTGGCGCGCGCTAGGGCCCTTTGGACACAAGTATCCGGCCGACGTAGGTTAAGCAAAAGCGATCTTTTCCGAACGGTATTGTTCGGTGAAACCGAATGATTGCCCGACCCCCCGGGAGCCCCGCATGCTCGACGTCAGGCGCCTGCGACTCCTGCGCGAACTCAGCATCCGCGGCACGGTCGCCGAGGTCGCCGCCGCATTGAACTACAGCCCCTCCTCGGTGTCCCAACAGCTCTCCCTGTTGGAGAAGGAGTCCGGGGTGGAGCTGCTCCGCAAGAGCGGGCGCCGGCTGCAGTTGACTCCCCAGGCCCAGGTCCTCGTGGCCCACACCTCGGAACTCCTGGAATCGCTCGAGCGCGCCGAATCCGCGCTCGCCGCGACGGCGCAGACCGTCGGCGGGACCGTGCGTCTGGCCGTGTTCCAGACGGCCGCCCTGGCGCTGGTGCCCAACGCCTTGCGCGCGCTGCGGGAATCGCACGGCGCGGTGCGGGTGGAGATGGTCCAACACGAACCGGAGACCGCGCTGCACGAGACCTGGGCACGCGATTTCGACCTCGTGGTGGCCGAGCAGTACCCGGGGCATTCGGTGCCCCACTACACGGAACTCGATCGCGAGCCACTCATCCACGACGAGATCCGGTTGGCGCTGCCCGGCCCGCCGCAGGGCGGCCGGCAAGACGACGGCGACTCGACCGCCCGGTCGCACGCCGGCCCGGGGATTCCGGCCGAGTTCCAGCGGGTCGGGTCCCTGGCCCAGGCGGCGCGCCTGCCTTGGGTCATGGAGCCGCACGGCGCCGCTTCCCGCCACTGGGCCGAGCAGGCCTGCCGGTCGGCGGGATTCGAGCCGGATGTCCGCTACGAGACGGCTGACCTCCAGGCACATGTCCGGCTCGTGGAGTCCGGCAACGCCGTCGCCTTATTGCCGGACCTGGTCTGGTCCGAGCGCGAGGCGGCCGTGCGACTCGTCGACCTTCCCGGCCTGCCGCAGCGTACGGTGTTCACGGCGATGCGCAGGTCCAGCGCCGCGCATCCCGCGATCGCCGCGGTCCGGCGGGCCTTGCTCAAGGAAGCGGTCGGGCTGGCCTCCTCCTCGGCTAAAATGATCACGGAAAGATAACGTCACGGTGACTGCCGTCACACGCTTCGACCGGTGAGTGCAACACTGGAGGCAGCCGGGCGCCCCGACGCCACCGACGCCGCAGGTTCACACCGTGAGTCCCTCAACCCAAGGAAAAATGACTGACCAGACTTTCCAGCTATTCGCCATCGGCGTTTACCTGGCCGCCATGCTGGCCATCGGCTATTTCGCCTTCAAGCGCACCAGCGACCTCGATGACTACATGCTTGCCGGACGCAAACTCAAGCCCGGCGTCGCCGCCCTGTCCGCCGGCGCTTCGGACATGTCGGGATGGCTTCTGATGGGGCTCCCCGGCGCCATCTACGTCAGCGGACTCATCGAGGCCTGGATCGCGATCGGTCTGACCATCGGCGCATGGCTCAACTGGAAGTTCGTTGCCCCGCGGTTGCGTTCCTACACGGAGGTCTCGCAGAACGCGATCACCGTTCCGAGCTTCTTCGAGAAGCGGCTGAAGGACAAGTCGCACGTCCTGCGAATCACCGCCTCCGTGGTGGTCCTCATCTTCTTCACCTTCTACGTGTCCTCCGGCATGGTCGCCGCAGGCAAGTTCTTCGAGGGTTCCTTCGGCTGGAGCTACCTCGCGGGCATGCTGACCGTCACCATCGTGACGCTGGTCTACACGCTGTTCGGCGGCTTCCTCGGAGCGACCTTGACCGACGTCGCCCAGGGACTGCTGATGTTCGCGGCCCTGATCGCCGTGCCCATCGTCGCGGTGTTCCAGACCGGCGGGATCGGCGCCACAGTGGAACGCATCCAGCAGATCAACCCCGAGGCACTGAACCTCTTCGCGGGCTTCGGCGAGGGCAACTCCCTGCTGTGGGCGCTGGGCATCTTCTCCACCGCCGCATGGGGCCTGGGCTACTTCGGGCAGCCCCACATCATCGTCCGGTTCATGGCCCTGCGCACCCCGCAGGACGCGAAGGCCGGGCGCCGCATCGGCATCGGCTGGATGGTTCTGACCTCCATCGGCGCCGTCACCACCGCGTTGATCGGCATCGCGTACTTCGCCTCCGATCCCGCCCTGTCACTGGATGATCCGGAAACGGTGTTCCTGTTGCTGTCGCAGATCCTGTTCCACCCGTTCGTGGCCGGTCTGGTCCTGGCGGCCGTGCTGGCGGCCATCATGTCCACTATCTCCTCGCAGTTGATCGTCTGCTCCTCCGCCCTGGTCGAGGACCTCTACAACATCGTCGGCCGCGAGTCGACGCCCAAGAAGCAGGTGATGCTCGGGCGCCTCGGCGTGCTGGTCATCGCCGTGGTCGCATCGCTCATGGCGTTGAACAAGGACACCACCATCCTCGAGTTGGTCGCGTTCGCGTGGGCCGGATTCGGCGCCGCTTTCGGCCCGTTGATCCTGTTGAGCCTGTACTGGCGCAAGCTGACGTCGATGGGCGCGTTGGCCGGCATGGTCACAGGCACGGTGACGGTGTTCGTCTGGGGCAACATCCCCGCGCTGGCCGGCTCCATGTACGAGATCGTTCCGGGCTTCATCCTGAGCACCATCGCCGCCGTCGCGGTCTCCAAGGCGACGTACCGCAGAAACGAAACGATCGAAGCGGAGTTCTCCCTGATGGAGGGCCACGTCGGCGGCGAGGAACTGGCCACCGCTCCACGCGGCTAGTCTTCACCCAAGGCGCGACGGCGTCCCGGCCCACCGGCCGGGGCGCCGTTTCCGCGCGGTGCCATGAGCGCGGTGGCGCACAACACACTGGCTCAAGACGGAAATCACCCATGTCTAACCGCGCGGAAACCGTGCGGTAACAACGTGGCGCGAGAGTTGGGGCATCAGCATCCGCACCATCCGCGAGGAACACACCATGAGCGTTTCGGTCAGCCACATCCAGGATCTTCGGACGCTTGGCCCCGGGGACACCGTCGAGGCGCGCCGCTTCAACGATGTCCACTACCGCGGCCGCGTGGAGGCCACCGCTCCCGCCCACGGCGTCGTCTGGGTACGCGACGACGCCACCGGATGCCGGGTCATGCTCCACGGCGACGTCTACCGCGTCTTTGTGCTCCACCTGGCATTCGGCATGACCGCGTAGCGGCGTAGACTCGCCGCCGCTCCGGCGCAATCAGCTGGCCCCATGCCGCCAGGCAACTGATGGACCACATGCCCCCGCATCCGCTGGCCGATTACACGGATGAGGTGACCGCGGATCGCGAGCTTCAGGACGCCGGGGGCGAGCCCTGGCGGGACACGGATGACGGCGAATTCCCGGAGCCGCAGGCATAACCCACGTCTGCCGCCCGACGGCTCGGCATCGGTTCGGGAAAGTCCCGGTGAACACACCAAAATATGTGGTTGATTTGCGACGTTACGGATACCCTGAGCCCACCTTTTGGTAACGTTTCGAGAGTCACACCGGTGGCCACCGTCGCCGGCGCACCAACAAACCGTTCCGGACGGGACGGCCATATAGGGAGGAAAATCGCATGAATTTCCTGGCATTTCTGCTTCTCGGCCTCATCGCGGGCGCCATCGCCAAACTGATCCTGCCCGGCAAGCAAGGCGGCGGCTGGATCGCAACACTGATTCTCGGCGTGATTGGCGCCTTGATTGGCGGTTGGATCGGTAGCCTCTTCGGCAGCGGGACCGCAGGCTTCTTCGATCTCATCTCGTGGTTCTGGGCCATCATTGGCGCACTTCTGGTCCTCATCATTTGGGGCTTCATCACCAAGAGGCGCGCCGCCTAACAAGCGTGCGACCGGACGGCGAACCTACCGTCCACCCGCTGCCGCTGGCGACCGTTCCCCCCGGGACGGTCGCCAGCGGTTTTTTACTACGTCCACGACTAGGGTGGAGGGCATGTCCTGGTCCCGCACCCAAGCACACTTCCTCGCCCTCTCGCCGCAGACACTATGGACTGTGGTGGGTGACCCCACCATGTTGCCGCGCTGGAACCGCGCCGTCCGGTCGCTCACGCCGCGCGCATCCCTCGCGGTGGGGACGGGCCTGGATTACGTTCCGAATCCGCGCGCGCTGGGCGCCATCCATGCCCGCACCGCACCTCCCGCCGTCGTGACCCATCTCGACCCTGAACGGTTGATCGCCTGGCGGCAGGACCAGCCCGGAGGCGGACTCGCGATTCGCTGGGAGCTGGAGCCGGTTGACGGCGGGACTCGACTCACCCAGACGGTATCGATCAACGGGCACGGTTCGGCCGTGTTCGCGGAAACCACCGCCAAACCCCTGGCTTCCGGATTCGCCGCGAACTGCGCACATCTTTATCGGCTGGCCGGCGGAACCCGCACACGCGACCTCAAGATCGTCATCGCGGGCGGCTCCGGCTTCCTTGGAAGCCGCTTGGCAGCTGATCTGCTCTGCCGCGGACACGACGTTGTTCTGCTCAGCCGCCATCCGGATCCCAAATCGCCGTTCCGGCAAGCGTGGTGGGACGGCCGGGATGTAGGTGCGTGGACCAAGGAACTCGGGCGGGCAAAGGGACTGGGACACCACGATAGCGAGGACTCGCATGACGGGCCGGTCGCCGTCGTCAATCTCGCCGGAAAACTGGTCGACGCGCCTCCTACCGCGGCCAACATCGCTGCGTTGCGCAGCTCGCGTGTCAACGCCACCCGTGTCTTGGCCCAAGCCAGTGCGGCGCTCGAGCGTCCGGTGACCCGTTGGGTGCAGGGCAGCACAACCGCAATCTTCGGAGACGCCGGTGAAGGCAGGATGCATGAAGGCTCCCCGTTGCCTGTCGGACCTGCCGCGCTGGAGCAGATGACAGGCGTCGCCCGACCCTGGGAGGCTGCCGCCGAGAGGGCGCATGCAGACCACACGACGGTCCTGCGCACGTCGATCGTGTTGGAACAGGAGTGTCCCGCCTACGACCGGCTGGCCATGCTTGCGCGCGCCGGCCTCGGCGGCACCGTGGGCGACGGACAACAGTGGTTCAGCTGGATCCACCTGGAGGATTGGTTGGCCGTTGTCCGCGCCGCGCTTGGCCTGGAACCCGGCGTCGAACTGCCCGAGGGAGTGGTGATTGCCGCGGCGCCGGAACCTGTTCGGAATGCCGAACTCATGGAACTGCTGCGCGCGCGCCTCGCACCCGGCCCGTTGAAGCGACTTGCGCTGCCCACCCCGGCTCCCCTGCTGAAGGTCGGCGCCCTCGCATTGCGGACGGACGCCGCACTGGGACTTACGGGACGGCACGCGACATCGAAGGTTTTGGAATCCGCCGGATTCCGCTTCCGTCACCCCAGTTTGGGGCCGGCACTGGACGAGATCATTGCCTGAAACGCACACTTGGCATACGCCATGTTGAGGCCGGTATCGACGCCCTCGAGACGGTGAATCCGTCCGGAGCATCATGCGGTTTTGCGTGGTTTGAGGTGTTGGAGGAGTCGTGTTCTGCGGTGTTGGCCGCGGTATTCGATGAGTTCCCCTGCGGGCTGCCGGGGTGCCGGTGTGCCCGGGAGGGCCGGTGCTGTGGAGGTGTAGGTGTGGCCGGTGGGCGTGGTGGTTTGGACGGTGTGCCGTGCGCCGGGGACGGGGATCACGGACCAGCCGGGGGCTTCTTTGGCGTAGTTGCATTCTTCGCAGAGCGCTTGGGAGTTCTCCAGGGTGGTGGGTCCGCCGGCGGCGGCGGGGACGATGTGGTCGTGGTGGCGGAAGGGGGCGTCGCACCAGGGGTTGGAGCAGTCCTGGTCGCGGGCGGCGACCATGCGGCGCATCCCGGCGGGGAAGATCCGCGCCCGGGAGTCCATCGCCTGCAGCTCCCCCGTGGTGGGGTGGGTGTAGAGCCGGCGCAGCCACACCATAGACCCCGGCGGCGGGGCGGGTTGGATGTCGTTCGGCGGAGACCAGGTGACGGTCCCCTGCTCGGGATCCGGTTCTCGGGCCGGTCCGGGATCGGGTGGGCGGTGGAACGCCGTTCCCGGCCGGGCCGCCGTGCCACCGGTCTCGGGGATGGCGCCTCCGGCGGCATCGGCGGCGTCGGGGTCGTCCGTGTCTGGCGTTTTCTTGGGGTGGAGGCGGATGAGGTCGCGGGCGTGTTGGGCGGGGATGGTTCCGTAGCCGTTCAGGTGCGCCGGTTCGGCGTCGGCCTGGAACAGGGCCCGGTCGGTCATGACGAGTTGGGGTCCGGGGAAGAATCGCCCGGAAATTCACGCTAAGGGCGCTCCGGCTCGGGCGGTGAAATTATATGGATCTAAGCGGCGGGCTCGCCAGCGCGTTTGATGGCACGGTAGACGGTGGACCGGGCTACGCCGAAAAGTTCGGCAATTTCAACAGTCGTGTGCGTTCCCGCCCGGTGAACGGAAACCAGGTGTGCTTCCTGGGCTTTGGAGAGTTTGGGTTGTTTTCCGCGTAGCCGGCCCTTTGCCTTGGCGACGGCCATCCCCTCACGAGTGCGGGCCCGAATCAGGTCTGCCTCGAATTCGGCAACCATGGCCAGGACATTGAAGAGGAGTTTGCCCACGGGATCGGTGGGGTCATGGACGGAGCCGCCGCTAAGCGAACAGAAGGGAAGGAGCTTTTAGGACGTTCTCAGTCGAGCCCCTTGATCAGTGTGCCGTCCCCATGGGCCACCCTGAAGGACGGGGGCATCCCGCTGGTTCCTGGCGCACCGATGGCAGCAGACGCCGTCATGGCCTGCCACTCGCGCCGTTCGGGGCGTGTAGGTGTTGGGGCACGGCCAGCGGTGAGCGTGCCCTGTCCGCGCCGACCCCGAACTCCTGGTCCTGGCGCCCGGCTCGCAACGAATGCAACCGGTCAATGGGTCGGGAAAAGCTGATGCCGGAGCTCCTGTTGCTTGCAAACGCCCGACTAATGCGACTCTTCAGTCGGCCACAGCCACGTCGGTACGTGGTCCCCGATTTCCACCCCGTGCCACAGGCAGCCGGGGTCGACGACGGTCGGGCCGACCCGCGCACTGGTGAGGTCGAGAATGCAGGTGCAGATCGTCGAACGAACAGGATTCATCCGCCGAAGCTATCAAAGTTGCAAGATCGACTTAGAGCGTTACGAACTGTAATCGACCATCGAGCGGGGGTTCGGCGAGGGCCCGGAGAGGATCCAAGTCATTCTTTGATTCTCCAGGCCTGGGGCGCTCGGCTCACGATCTGGTCGATCCCCTCCAAGTGGTGTTTGCGCTCGGGCACGATCACCGGTGTGAGCGGCCCGTCACGGTTCCGCGACGCCTGGATCTCCACCAAACCGATCTCGGTCAACACGGTCTCGAGCTAAGCCACACGTCGGACGTGTTCACACTTCAGCAGCAGTGGCGGCTCTCATCGTGATCGCCGAGGGCCACGTCTTGCTGAAATCGACGAGTACCAGGTCGGCGACCGTTCCCTCTGTGAGGGTGCCGCGGTCGTCGAGACCGACGCACGCGGCCGGTCCCGAGGTGACGAGACGCACGGCTTCTGGGAGTGTCGCGATTCTCTGGCTCACCAGCCGCACCACACTCGGCAGCAGCGACGTTGGAATGTAGTCGCTCGCGAGCCCATCCACCAGGCCAGCAGATACAAGCTCAGCCGCAGAAACATTTCCCGTGTGGGACCTACCCCGAACGACGTTCGGCGCTCCAGCGATGACGAGCATTCCCTGGTCTCGGGCGGCGCGCGCCGCTTCTAACGTCGTCGGGAACTCTGCCACCGAACATCCGAGCGCGGCCGCCGCTTCGACGTCGTCCCGCGTCGCCAAGTCATGACCGAAGAGCCGGATCAGGCCCTTCCGGGCAAGGCTTTCCAGCCATGCAAGCACGCGATCCCGCACGCCCTGTCGTTTCTCGCGGCTGCTGCGCCACCATTCGACGTGGTCGGCGGCGTCATCCTGCGACATTCCCTCGTTCAGCACGAGCCAGCGCTGCATCGTCATCGGATCTGCGAATTGCCCCTGTCCGGGCGTGTGGTCTTCATATGACACGACCGGCACACCTGCGCCCCGGCCCTCAGGCGCCGGGCTTCCGGAGCGGTCAGCAGGACGGGATAAGAGCTCGGCTCGCGGCTCAAGTTCCTTCTCGAGCAGTTCGCGGCCGTATTCGCAGCGTACGTCGAGCCGATGCAGGACCTGGTGGTCGACTTGCCTGTCGTCCGTGCAAGCGAGGGCTTCCGAAAGCTCGGACGCGGCAGGAGAGTCAATGGCGGTCCCTACAATCGATCGCTCCTGGAACGCCAGCCCGTGGAGGACCGTGGTGGTCCCCGCAGCTCGAAGGCGCGCACCAGCCGATGCAATGGCAAGACTCGGATCGAGGACGACTCCCGGCCGGGGCCTCATCTCGCGCGACAACATGTCGCTGTGGACGTCGATGAGGCCCGGCAGCAGGTATGCCCCGCGCACATCGAGGTCACAGGAGGCCCCGGGAGGATGCGGCCCGACGTGCGCAATCCGGCCACCACGCACGACTAGCCTGGCGTCCTCGATGACCACGTCCGGCAGCACGGCGGAGGCATGGCCGATCACCAGATCGCTCACTGCGCCGTCCGGGGTAAAGGGTGTCATGGCTGATCAGCCTGACATTTGCTTCTTGCCTGGATGTGTACGCCGCCTTAACTGCTGTGGGTTAACGGGCTGTTTCATCGGGGTTCACAAACCGTTGTCTCCCACAGCGCCCGGACTTCACAAGTCCTCTATACGTTTTCACTCGTACAGCGCACTCGTATAGAGGACTTTCATGATAGAGCTCGTCGATGTCAGCAAGACTTACGAAGGCGGCGTTCAAGCATTGGCCCGAACCGATCTGTCGATCGAGCGCGGAAAAGTCACCGTGCTGCTCGGCCCGTCGGGTGCCGGCAAGTCGACCTTGCTGCGATGCATGAACCTGCTCGTCAAACCCACCACCGGCTCCGTGCGGGTTGACGGGACGGCGTCACTCGACTCCCGCCGCGAATTGCGTCGACACCGCCGCCGCACGGGGATGGTATTCCAACACCACCAGCTGATCCCACGCTTCTCGGCCTTGCGCAACGTGCTCCTCGGCCGGGTCGGTTATCACAGCTTCTGGCAGAGCATCCTGCCCTCCAGTCGCGGCGACCAGCGCATCGCGCTCGAAGCGCTCGAACGCGTCGGACTGCTGGACAAGGCCCTGACCCGGGTAGACAACCTGAGCGGTGGCATGCAGCAGCGAGTAGGCATCGCTCGAGCGCTCGCGCAGCAACCGGACCTGATCCTTGCCGATGAGCCGGTCGCCAGCCTCGATCCCAACTCTGCGCGTCGCGTGATGGAGCTGCTGCGCCGAGTCTGTCAGGAGAGCGGCATCACCCTGGTTGCCAGCCTCCACCAGGTCGACCTCGCGCTCGAGCACGCCGACCGCATCGTCGGCCTGGCACACGGGGAAATCGTCTACGACGGCCCTGCAGCCGGGGTCACCGATGAGGATTTGCTGGTGATTTACGGCGGCGTGCCCGCCGACGAGCAGGCCGATGCCCTTCCACTGTCGGCACAGACCGTTTCGCTGCCGACTTCTGCTGACTAGCAAACGCTCAGGACTCAATAACCTCGACCGCCACCCCCGAGATCGACCACCTTCCGAACTGCTGAAACAGGAGTGAATTCCCATGCCTAGACCCACCCGCTTGGCGACTGCCGCGATCGCTGTAACGACTGCCTTCACCTTCGTCCTCTCCGGTTGTGGTGCCAGTTCAGAGGCAACCACCGCCCCGGAAACCCTCCGCGTTGCGCTGCTTCCCGACGAGAACGCGTCGGAGGTGATCAAGAACAATGAGCCCCTCAAGGAGCACCTCGAAAAGGAACTCGGGCTTGACGTCGAGCTCGTGGTGACGACCGATTACTCCTCGATGATCGAGGCGATGGCCCGCGGCCGCATCGACCTCGGCTACTTCGGCCCTCTGTCCTACGTCCTCGCCCAGGAGAAGGCCGACATCGAGCCCTTCGCCGCCCTGCAGGAAGTCGAGGGTGAGGACCCGACATACCAGGCAGTGTTCATCGCCAACGCGGATTCCGGCATCGAGGACCTCGCGGATGTCGCCGGCAAGACCGTTGCGTGGGGAGACCAGGCCAGCACGTCCAGTCACCTCATTCCCAAGGCCATGCTCGCCGAAGAGGCGGACCTCCGAGTAGACCAGGGTGACTACGAGGAACAGCACGTCGGCTCCCATGATGCTGTGGCCTTGGCAGTGCAGAACGCCAATGCGGACGCGGGGGGCATGAGCTTGCCCATCTATGAGCGCATGGTCGAGGAGGGGCTCATCGACTCCGAGACTGTCGTGAAAGTCCAGGAATCGGATCCCTATGCCAACTACCCCTGGACGATGCAGTCCAATCTGCCCGAGGACCTGAAGGAGAAGCTGCGGGCGGCGTTCCTGGAACTCGACGATCCCGAGGTGCTCGAACCATTCGGAGCCGCCGGCTTCGCAGAGGTTGCCGATTCGGACTACGATCAGGTTCGCGACCTCGCTCCGCTGCTCGACATCGATCTCGAGGATTACCAGTGAGCAGCCCCGCGGTCAGCGTGCCGCGCGAGGATCGCAGAGAGCAGGAATACCAGCGAATCACCGACCAGGCACAATCCGGCTGGAGGCGCTCGTTCTCCATCACGGGCTTGATCCTCGTCGCGGTGATCCTGAGTGCCTGGGCCGTGGGTCTGCTCGACGCCAACCGCATGGTCACAGGCCTCGCCGACATTGCCGACCTGCTCAGCGAGATGTGGGTGCCGGACTTCACCCATCTGAACAGCTGGTGGGGGCCCCTGCTCGACTCGATGACAATGAGCATCGCGGCCACAGCACTGGCTGTGCTGCTCTCCGTCCCTCTCGCATTGCTCGGAGCACGCAACACCTCACCGCACCCGGCGATCTACTGGGTCGCGCGGCTCATCCTGAACGTGCTGCGATCAGTGCCCGAACTGATCATGGCGATCGTATTCGTCGCCGCCGTCGGCTTCGGCGCGCTGCCCGGGGCTTTGGCATTGGGGATCCATTCTGCCGGCATGGTGGGAAAGTTCTTCGCCGAAGCGATTGAGCACGCTGCCGAAGCCCCTGTCGAGGCCGCCAGGGCGACAGGAGCCGGCCCGGCCCAAGTGATTCTCCACGGCATCCTGCCCCAGGTGCTGCCGCAGATGGCCGACGTCACCGTCTACAGGTGGGAGTTCAATTTCCGAGCGTCGGTCGTCGTCGGGGTCGTCGGCGCCGGCGGCATCGGCTTCGAACTCATCGCCGCCCTGCGAACCCTCCAGTACGACGAGGTCGCCGCAATCCTGCTCGTCATCCTGGCCACCGTGACCGTAGTCGACGCTCTCGGCGGAGCGTTGCGAAAGAGGTTCCAATGAAACAACACAGTCGACGTCCGAAGGTCGTACTGACGCACCGCGTGCATGCGCCGATCCTCGAATTGCTCAGCGAAAGCTGCGAAGTTGTCGCCAACCAGAGCGACAGCAGTCTCCCGGCCTCCGAGGTGCGGCGCCGCGCAGCAGAGGCCGAAGGATTGATGGTGTTCATGCCCGACCGGGTCGATGCAGAGCTCCTCGACTCATGCCCCAACCTGAAGGTGGTCGCGGGAGCCCTCAAAGGGAACGACAACATCGACGTCGAGGCTTGCACAGAGCGAGGCATCTGGCTGACCAGGGTCGAGGACCTCCTGACCGAGCCCACCGCAGAACTGGCGGTCGGACTGCTCATCGGGCTCGCGCGGAACATCACCGCCGGGGACCGCCGGGTGCGCTCGAATTTCGCCGGGTGGCGGCCGACGCTCTACGGGAGGACCCTCGTAGGATCGACGATCGGCATCGTAGGGGCAGGCAACCTCGGCCGGGCTGTTGCACGGATGTTGCGGGGATTCGCACCCGAGTTGCTCTACTTCGACCCTGAACCGCTATCGGCGGCCGATGAAGCACTACTCGACATCCGGCGTGCGGACCTGTCCGACCTGCTGGAGCGCAGCGACGCCGTTGTGGTCTGCGCCCCACTGTCGGCGGAGACAGTCCACTTGCTCGACCGGAATCGGCTCGAGTCAATACGACCGGGGGCGCTACTCGTCAACGTCGGCCGCGGCTCCGTCGTCGACGAATCCGCGGTGATCGAGCTCCTACGCGCCGGACAGCTCGGTGGCTTCGCGGCTGACGTTTTCGAGTTCGAGGACCTGTCCCGACCGGACCGGCTCGCTGCCATCTCCGCCGAGCTGTTGGCGATGCAGGACCGCACGCTGTTCACGCCACACCTGGGATCTGCCGTGGCCGCGACTCGTCTCAAAATTGAGGAGCACGCCGCCACTGCCATACTGCAGGCCCTTGCAGGGCATGAACCACACGGAGCCGTCAACCGCCCGTGTGGCGTGGGATCTGCTGGAACGCCTACTGCCCTATGATCGGTCCTATCGGGGTCCGGGGAAGAATCGCCCGGAAATTCACGCTAAGGGCGCTCCGGCTCGGGCGGTGAAATTATATGGATCTAAGCGGCGGGCTCGCCAGCGCGTTTGATGGCACGGTAGACGGTGGACCGGGCTACGCCGAAAAGTTCGGCAATTTCAACAGTCGTGTGCGTTCCCGCCCGGTGAACGGAAACCAGGTGTGCTTCCTGGGCTTTGGAGAGTTTGGGTTGTTTTCCGCGTAGCCGGCCCTTTGCCTTGGCGACGGCCATCCCCTCACGAGTGCGGGCCCGAATCAGGTCTGCCTCGAATTCGGCAACCATGGCCAGGACATTGAAGAGGAGTTTGCCCACGGGATCGGTGGGGTCATGGACGGAGCCGCCGATGCTGAGCTTGACCTCGCGACGGGTGAGTTCGTCAACGATGTCCTTTGCATCGCGCAGGGACCGGGCCAGGCGGTCAAGCTTGGTCACGACCAGGGTGTCCCCGCCCCGGCAGGCCGCCAACGCTTGCCCCAGTCCGGGCCGTGCCCTGTTCGCGCCGGTGAGGCCTTGGTCGGTGAAAGTCTTTTCCGGTGACACTCCGAGGGCAAGCAAGGCGTTCTTCTGCGCCGTGAGGTCTTGGTCATTGGTGGATACGCGCGCGTATCCGATCAGGAGTCCGGTCATGGTTTTGAGTGTACCGTTTAGCCCCCCATCACCGGGCTTAATTGCGGGCACGGTATACGGGAATCTGACATGTGCGGAAACACGCGGTTTTGAAAAAAGTCCGAAGTCGTCTGCACACGCTCCGCTGGCCGACCCTGTATTGAAGGGCCACTCCCCCGTCATTCCGTCGCTCTCCTTGTCTTGGAAACGTGTCTCGACGCTTTCTGTCTTAGACAGAGCCGCTTCCGAGCTTTGTGAGCCGCATTATCGGATGAGGTATCTAGAGATCGCTGTGGGCGAGCCGAACATGCTCAAAGAGCTTAGCCTCACGACCCCCGGCTGATATTGCCGAAACGGTGCAGGGGTGGGTGGGTCGTGGTGCGTCAGTGCTGCACATCATTCGTGACAGCTCGGTCATCGGCACGGTCAGGCTCGAGGACAAGGTTCGCGAGGAATCCCGGGCCGCGGTGAAGGCTCTGCAGGCGCGCGGAGTGAAGGTCGCGTGGTTTAGGTGAGCCTATCCTGCGTGGATGGATCCAACCGCCGGGTGTTGACTGCTTCCATGACTGATGCGCAAGCCCCTATTGAGCCCCATGACAGTGGTGTGGCGGCACGGTTGAACTGGTTGCGGGCTGCCGTGCTGGGCGCCAACGACGGGATCGTGTCCACAGCGGCCACGGTGATCGGGGTCGCCGGGGTGACGAACACTCTCGCGCCGATCCTGATCGCCGGTACCGCCGCCGTGGTGGGCGGATCGGTCTCGATGGCCCTGGGCGAATACGTGTCGGTCAGCAGCCAGAAGGACAGTCAGGAAGCACTGATCGAGAAAGAGAGGCAGGAGCTGCGGGAGGATCCCGACGGCGAACTCGACGAGCTTGCCGGGTTGTACGAGGCAAAAGGGCTCACGCCTGCCACGGCCCGGCAGGTTGCTGTCGAACTGACCGGCCATGATGTCCTGGCCGCCCACCTCTCAGCGGAACTGAACATCGACGAACTCGAAGTCGCAAACCCCTGGCATGCGGCGTTCGCGTCCGCTGCAGCGTTCGCGGCCGGTGCCGTCCTGCCGATGCTCGCGATCCTCCTGCTCCCGGCGGACGTCCGCATACCCCTGACCTTCGTCGCGGTCCTGGTGGCACTGACGATCACCGGGGCTGTCAGCGCCCACGTCGGCGGGAGCTCCCGGCGCCGCGCCATGCTCCGACTCGTCATCGGCGGGGCGCTGGCGATGGCATTCACCTACCTCGTCGGAGCCCTCCTTGGCACCACTGGCATCGCATGATCAATCACGCGCCGATCTGAAGTCACCCAGGTAACTCCCTGCAGGTACTCAGCCAACGCAGCCCCGTCGAGGCCTAGCTTCATAAGCAGGGCTCACACTAACCGCACGTCCCATTCACGTTGAAGGAGTCATCCCATGATCGAAATCGGTGGTCTACCGGCGCACATCCTGCTCATCCACGCCGTCGTGGTCCTCGCGCCGATCGCCGGACTCCTGGCAGTCCTGTTCGCAGTCGCACCCCGGCTGCGCCCCCGCCTGGCGTGGCTCTTGGGTATCCTGGCGGTCCTCCTCGCACCACTGTCCCTCCTGACAGCGGAAGCTGGCGAACAACTCGAGCGCAGCATGCCCGAATCTGCGCTCATCGAAGCGCACGCAGAGCAAGGAGACCTCTTCAAAGCCCTCGCCCTGGTATTCCTCGTCGTCGTCGCAGCCCAACTCCTCACCGCATTCCCTCAGGCCTTGATCCGGCCCCAGCGGCTTCGTGGTCTACGAGGTCTTCTCAGCACACGCCCGGTTCAGATCCTCGCCGTCGTCCTCGGCGTGGCCGGCGGACTCGTCATCATCTACCAAAGCATCATCACCGGACACTCCGGCTCTGCCTCCGTTTGGGGCGGATAGACCTGTGCGACTGACCGTCTCACAAAAACAGGTCACCCTTACCGGTGCGGTAGGGGTGACCTGTTCGTGTTTCGTGGGGGAGGTTAGGCGAGGGTGGTGGCGTCGATGACGAAGCGGTAGCGGACGTCGGAGTTAAGGACTCGCTCGTAGGCGTCGTTGATCTCGTCGGCTCCGATGAGCTCGGTCTCGGGGTGGATGCCGTGCTCGGCGCAGAAATCCAGCATGTCCTGGGTTTCGCGGATCCCGCCGATCATGGAACCGGCCCAGCTGCGTCGGCCCGGGATGAGGGCGAACGCGGGGACCGGGAGGGGCTCGGACGGCGCCCCAACGTTCACGAGGGTCCCGTCGACCTTGAGGAGGCCGAGGTAGGCGCCCATGTCAACGTTGGCTGAAACCGTGTTGATGATCAGGTCGAACGAGTTCGCAAGCTCCGTAAAGGTCTCCGGATCCTTCGTGGCGTAGTGGGCCTTCGCACCAAAGCGGAGGGAATCGTCCTTCTTGGAGGTCGTCTGCGAGAGCACGGTGACGTCCGCGCCGAGCGCTGCGGCGATCTTCACACCCATATGGCCCAGACCACCCAGGCCCACGATGGCCACCTTCGTGTTCGGTCCTGCCTTCCAGTGGTGCAGCGGCGAGTAAAGCGTGATCCCTGCGCAGAGCAGCGGGGCCACCTTATCGAAGTCGAGGCTCTCGGGGACGCGGAGCACGAAGTCCTCCGTGACGATGACGGCCTGCGAGTAGCCGCCCTGGGTGATGGTGCCGTCGACGGGATCGACGCCTCCGTACGTCTGGATGTTTCCCTTGCTGCAGTACTGCTCGTCGCCGCGAACGCAGTACTCGCACTCACCACAAGAATTGACCATGCAGCCCACGCCCACACGGTCGCCAACCTTGTGCTTGGTGACCTCGGAGCCGATTTCGCTCACGGTGCCGACGATCTCGTGGCCGACGACCTGGGGGTACTGAATGTCTCCCCACTCGCCGCGGACGGTATGGATGTCGGAATGGCAGACGCCGGAGTAGGCGATGTCGATCAAAACATCCTTCGGGCCGACGGCGCGGCGCTCGATGGTGGTCCTGATCAGCGGTTCGGTGGCAGACGGTGCCGCGATGGCGTTGACGGTGCGCATGATTCTCCTACGAGGGTGGTGCGGGAATGATGGACGTGCGGGTCCGGCTTCAAAGGATGTCGAGGCCGATACGTCAGCAACTCCACCGCGTCCGAGGTCGGGGCCGCCGCGGACGCCAGTCCCAAGCATATCGACCGCTGTGAGCTCCTCACGGGCGAGGGTGAGGTCGAACACATCAAAGTTCCACGCGATGCGGCTAGGAGTGCTCGACTACGAGATGGTCTGTCGCCCCCGCTACAGGTGCCAGCGAAACATCAGCGGCTCAATGCATGATCAGCGGTGTTGCCGGCGTCCGCTGAGGAGTCCCGGCAACACCAGTACTACTCACGTGTTTCGCTGTAGTTTGGCCAGCTGTCAGCGGAAGTCACCTCATCATCCAAGGCGATTTTGGATGCCAGCTGACTCAGATTCGGATCCATCGCAGGAACGACGCTTCTCGTCTAAGCACTTCCGAGGGCCTGTCAAGTTTGCTGTGTAAGGGGCCGGTCGGTTATCCGGTCTGCCAGGTGGTCAGATCGGGAGTCTGTTGGGGAATTGGATGGCGAATGCGTTGAGTGCTTGGTGCCATCCGGCGGTGCCGGTTCCGAGTTCTCCGCCCCTGGTCGTTTCGATGTTGCGGATCCCCAGATAGACCAGTTTGATCGCGGCCTCGTCCGAGGGGAACGAACCTCTGGTTTTGGTGATTTTGCGCAACTGGTAGTTGATCGATTCGATCTGGTTGGTGGTGTAGATGACCTTGCGGATCCCGGGGGTGAACGCCAGGAACGGCGTGAAGTCCTCCCACGCGTTCCGCCACGCCAGCACCGCACCGGGGGCCTTGGTGCCCCAGGCCTCGGCGAAGTGCTCCATGGCCAGCTGGGCTGCCTCCACGGTCGCTGCGGTGTAGATCGGGCGCATGTCCCTGGCCATCGTTTTACGGTCCTTGTAGGAGGCGTATTTCATGGCAGTGCGCAGCAGGTGGACCACGCAGGTCTGGACCACGGTTTCGGGGTAGACGCTGTTGACCGCGGTCGGCAATCCGGTCAGCCCGTCGCAGCACAGGATGAGGATGTCGCGGGTTCCGCGGTTGCGGATTTCGGTCAGGACGTTCGCCCAGAACTTCGCCCCCTCCGAGGCGCCGAGCCAGAGTCCCAGGACCTGCTTGCGGCCCTCCAAATCAACGCCCACGGCCACGTGGCAGGCCTTGTTGACCACGACGCCGCCGTCCCGGATCTTCAGCCAGATGGCGTCGATATAGACGATCGGGTAGACCTCCTCCAAGGGCCGGGACTGCCAGTGGGTGATCTCGTCGGCGATGACGTCGGTGACGCGGGAGATCGTCGCGGCCGAGACGCGCGATCCGTAGATCTCCTCCAGATGGGAACCGATATCGCGGGTGCTCATCCCCCGGGCGTAGAGGGACAGGACCATGTCCTCGACCTTGCCCAGCCGGCGGGCTCCCTTGGGGACGATGACCGGCTCGAAGGAGCTGTTCCGGTCCCGCGGCACGGTGATCTGCAAGGGGCCCTGCAGGGTCTGCACGCTCTTGGTGGTTTTTCCGTTGCGGGAGTTGCCCGTCCCGGCTCCGGCGGGGTCCCCGGACTCGTAGCCGAGGTGGTCGCTGAGCTCGGTCTCCAAAGACCGTTCCAGGACCGCCTTGGTCATCCGGGACAGCAGCTCCTCGACCCCGTGCCGGCCCTCACCGAGGTCCTCGGCGGCGCTCACCAATGCGTCGATCTGATCGGCGCTCAAAACGCCATCCAACGGATTCTCAATCATGGTGTTCTTGGCCAAAACGGCCCGTCCTTTCACAGGGTAAAACCTCAGGTCACACCCCAGTTAGAGACCGGACCCTTACACAGACAATGAAACACCCTCACTTCCGATCGCCAGATACCTATACACCGTCGCCCGGCTGGCCCCGATGATCTTCCCAATATCGGCCGGTGCTACCCCTTGAGATTTCAAATCAAGGGCGCGCTTGACCTTCGCATGGTCCGCGGTGACTTCCCGTCTGCCAGCTTTCCTCCCATACTCCGCCGCTGCAGCCATACCTGCCCGTGTCCGCTCAGCCAGTTGATCACGCTCTAGCTGCGCAAAAGCTGACATCACCGTCAGCATCGCCCTACCCATCGAACCGGTCGTGCTGATGCCCTCGGTAACACTGCGGAAGTGCACTCCCCTGTGCTCCAAATCATCGATGAGGGCCAGCAGGTTCCGGGTGTTGCGTCCCAGCCGGTCCAGTTTCCACACCACCACCTCATCCCCCGCGCGGAGATGATCCAGGAGCTTGTCGAGCTCGGGGCGGCTCGCCCTCGTCCCACTCACCCCGTGATCGGTAAAAACCCGCTCACACCCAGCCGCTTTCAAAGCCGCGTGCTGCAGATCCGCGTTCTGCTCCAACGTGCTGACCCTCGCATACCCAATACTTCCCATAGCCATGTCTCTCATACTCAACAAACGTCACTTTCATTATTGATGAGAATATACCTCGTGAGACACATTGCTGGGACGCCACGCCACTTCCAACTCCCCCGCGAACACTGAACACCACCGACCGACCGCCGACCCCAGCCGTAAGTCCAGTCAAACGATCCTTTGTTAGGACAGGACAGCCAGCCTTGGTGGATCGAAGGTGCCCAGTATCGTCTGAGGATTTTATACGCTTCGTGGCGACGCTCAGTGTGATCGCTACTTTGCTGGCTTACGGCGGAAGTTATGGCCTGGGACCGAATTAAAGACGCATTCCATTCACGCAGATACTGCTACGGCCGCCAGACGACGAAGTCGCGGCCGTAGCAGTCGTTGCAGTCGCATCTGGGCCAGCCTAGCTTCTCGTCCCAGAAAAGCGCCGATGACGCAGTGGGACCAGCATAGATCTCCCAATTGCGGTGGTCGTCCACGAGCTCCTCAATGATCATCCGGCCGATGTGAGCTCCGCTGCGCTGCAGGTCTGCACGAACCTCGATTGCGTCGAGTAAGACGGCTCGGGTTGCCCGTCTATGCGTGTGACTCGAGTACGTGGGGGTGAGCAGCATGCGCGCCACTTCGTCGTCTCCGTCGAGCGAGTACGACCGCCACTGGTGATCGGTACGTCCCATCGAGCGCTCTAACCACATCGAGGGGGTGAAGCCGATATCATCGCCGTAGTTGGGCTGCCACAGGGTCAAGTCCATTTGCGTGGTGTAACGCGTTTGCCGCGTGATTCTTGGGTTGCTTAGGCGCTGAGCGCCAGGTCGGGCTGGGTGTCCTCCTTCTTGTCCGTCTCGGCGGCGGGTGTGGTGCCGACGGCTTGTGATTGCTGGATGAGGTCGAGGCCGAGGTAGCGGCGGGACTCGGTCCATTCATCGTGCTGCTCGGCCAGTACTGCGCCGACGAGGCGGATCAGGGCGGGGCGGTCCGGGAAGATCCCGACCACGTCTGTGCGCCTACGGATCTCCTTGTTCAGCCGTTCCTGGGGGTTGTTGGACCACACCTGGCGCCAGAGTCCCTTGGGGAAGGCGGTGAACGCGAGGATGTCCTCGCGGGCGGCCTCGAGGTGGTCCGCGGCCTTGGGCAGCTTCTCGGCCAGGGCCGCCAAGACGCGGTCGAACTGGGCGTGCACGGACACCGCGTCGGGCTGGTCGTAGACCGAGTGCAACAGGGTCTTGACCCACGGCCAGCTGCTCTTGGGCGTGGCGGACATCAGGTTGGCCGCGTAGTGGGTTCGGCAACGTTGCCACGCGGCACCGGGCAGGGTCGCGCCGATGGCGGCGACGAGCCCGGCGTGGGCGTCTGAGGTCACCAGCTTCACCCCGGTCAGGCCGCGGGCGCTCAGGTCGCGGAAGAAGCCCAGCCAACCGGCCCCGTCCTCGGCGGAGGAGGCTTGGATGCCCAGGACCTCCCGATGGCCGTCGGCGTTGACCCCGACGGCGACCATCGCGTGCACGTTCACCACGCGGCCGCCCTCGCGGACCTTCAGGACCAGGGCGTCGGCGGCGACGAACGTGTACGGTCCGGCGTCGAGCGGGCGGGTGCGGAACGCCTCGACCTGGGCGTCCAGGTCTTGGGCCATGACCGAGACCTGGGACTTCGAGAGCTTGGTGATCCCGAGGGTCTCGACGAGCTTCTCCATCCGCCTGGTACTGACGCCGAGCAGGTAGCTGGTGGCGACCACGGTTGTCAGCGCGGCCTCCGCGCGGCGCCGGCGCTCGAGTAGCCAGTCGGGGAAATACGACCCCGAGCGTAATTTCGGTATCGCCACGTCCAGCGTCCCGGTCCGGGTGTCGAAGTCCCGGTGGCGGTACCCGTTGCGGGAGTTCGTCCGGTCCTGGGAGCGGGCACCGTAGTCGGCGCCGCAGACAGCGTCGGCCTCGGCGCTCATCAGGGCGTTGACGAAGGTGGTCAGCATCTGGCGCATCAGGTCCGGCGAGGCTTGTTCGAGCTGTTCTGACAGGAAGCGGGCAGGATCGATAACATGGGGTGCGGTCATCGCGTGGTCTCTCTTTCGAAACGTACTTTGGTAGGTCGTTTCAAGAATCACGCGGTGGCCGCCTCACGTTCGGGATCAACACGCCCGAGCCCGGGCTGTTACACCACGCTAATGGGCACTACTTCGGCATGGGTGCGGAGGTATGGGGCCGCGTTTTCAGGGTGAACCACACCCACCTCTACCCGCGAAGAGCCGGTCCCTACATATGCCCGGCCCTTTTTCACGTCAATCCACTCGACCATCGCCGGCTTGTCGCTAGTTCCAGCGCCGTTGGTCTCTTCGTTTGTCCACTTGTAGCTGGTGATGTGCTGGTGATCTTCCGGGAATCCCTCGACGTGTACGTGTGTAATTCTTACTGCCATGGCTTACTCCTAGTTTGGACTTATGTCTTGTGCGTGTAGTTCCCGTCGCTGTCGAGTGTGCGGGACCAGGCAGGGGGGAATATTGAATCCGCCCCTGAGCGTCAGACCTGCTGTGTGATTGTTCCGCTGGGGTTCCTGCGCACGGTTGAGTCGGTGACGAACCTGCCCGTCGCGGCCGAGCGATTCACGCTGCGTCCATTCCCTGCCCCAGCGCCTACTCGCTCCGTCGTCGTGGTCCGCGGAGACCGCGCAGCAGTGGCTTTCGTGACAAACCGTCCCGTCCGGGCGCTGCGGCTAACTGATCGTGCCATGGTGTCCTCCTCAGAACACTCATCCGAGGGGGAGGGTGACCATTCTTGGCCGCCGATGACTCCGTTAGAATCGCTAGTACCACTAACCATGGAGCTTGCGGTCCTGACCTCGAGTTGCTGGGCGGATCCGCTGTAACGGGTCCGCCCTTTTTGCGTGCCGGGACATCCCGACATAATTAGTGTAGTCGCATCATGCTTAGGGCGCAAGGGTGATGTTAGTAAGCGAGTTGTGGGCTATAGTTACATCTACTAAGTGGGCGCTTCCTGTAGGGTGTTATTCACATCAGGGGTGAAGGACGGCTTACGGAATGCAGGTGGACTACGAGGACGAGGATCTCCGGAAACTCGCCTACGAGCCAGACCATCGCACTTCTCGTTGGGCACCAATCGTTACAAAGGCTTTTCGGCGACGGATCCAACAGCTGCATGCGGCGGTTACTGACCAAGATCTCAGAGCATTGAAGTCCCTCCACCTAGAGAAGCTGAAGGGTGACCGTGCTGGAACATGGTCGATTCGAATAGACAAGCAGTACCGGCTTATTCTTCGGTTCCAGACGCAGGATGGCGGGCGAATAGCCATCGTCGTTGAAGCCGTTGACTACCACTGAAGGACTGATAGTTATGGCCCCCGAGCTCATTGAAGCTTTCCCTCCTGGGGATTTTCTTTCCGAGGAGCTTGAAGCACGTCATTGGTCCCAGAACGACTTCGCCCAGATTCTCGGACGTCCGGCGCAGTTCGTTTCGGAGATAATCGCAGGCAAGAAGGAAATCACCCGAGAGTCAGCGGCTCAGATCGGAGCAGCTCTCGGTACTGGCCCGGAGTACTGGCTAAACCTTCAAAACTCCCATCTTCTGTGGAGCCAGTCTCAGAATGTCGACGCTCGCAGGGACTTGGATGAGGTCAAGCTCCGTGCTCGAATGAACGAACTCGCCCCGGTATCTCTACTTCTCAAGCGCGGCATCCTGACTGGCAGGTCTTTGGCGGAGCAGCAAAGTGAACTAGTCGATCTGTTCCAAATTGAAAACATTGAAGACGCTCCGCGCTTTCTTGCAGCAGCACGCCGTTCTAACCGTGATGAAGAACCCACCCCAACTCAAAAGGCCTGGCTGGCCTGTGCTCGTAAGCATGCGCAAAAACTTGCGGTTAGTGAATACGACGTCGAAGGACTCACGAAACTGGCTGAACGCTTGTCCGGAATGGTCTCGGTCTCAGATAATTTCGCAAAGCTTCCCGCCGAATTTGCTGCCGTTGGAGTGCGTCTTGTCTACGTCGAAGCATTCCCTGGAAGCAAGCTGAACGGGGCCTCGTTTCTTCTTGATGACGACAACCGAAAACCGGTAATTGCTCTGTCGGGCCGAGGTAAACGACTCGATGTAGTCCTCTTCACTTTGCTTCACGAGGTGGCACACATCGTACTCGGGCATGTGACACCCGAACGTCTCGTTATTGACGAAGAGTCATCCAGCGAACCGACAGAGCTCGCGGCCGACGAGAGGGCCGGCGAATGGCAGATTCCAGGGGGACTCCCTACTCCGCCAGCAGCCGTGCGTAGGGGCTGGATCGATTCCACCGCTCAGCACTTAGGTGTTCATCCAGTGGTTGTACTCGGAAGACTACAACGCGATAAGGTCCTTGACTACCGAACCGCTTTAGCAAGAGGAGCGCCGACCGTGAGCGCGCACCTAGACAGCTGGAGTTAGATAGACATCGACCGTGCCAACGACTAAAACTTGTCTACTTCGGGCCGTACGAAATCGTGGCTCGACGCTACCGGGTTTTGTAGACGTTTGTGCAGCTTCCTAAATGCGGCTATTCGCCATAGAGCCACTTCTTGGACTGGTGTGGCCGACGGATTGGTGCCAGCAGCAACCGTCCGTTAAGGGTTCCCTTGCGGGCGGGGATATGTTCAGGGAAATGTTGCCTCGTTTAGGTCTCCAGGTCCTCATCGGGGTTCCTCAATGGCCGAAGTTCCGTTCCTGTGGCGCCTGCAGTGAAAGAGTAGCGGCCCAGCATATTGATGTGTTCCGAGACCAGCGGCGAGAGCCGTTGCACGTCCTCGTCTGCAACGATGTGGCCGCGGTCGCGGAGCCCGGTGAGTGCGGCTTCCAGGTAGCGGGTGTTCCATAGGATGACGGCGTTCAGGACCAGGCCAAGGGTGCCGAGCTGGTCTTCCTGGCCTTCCCGGTAGGACTGCCGTATCTGGCCCCTCCTGCCGTGGAAGATGAGTCTGGCCAGGGCATGCCGGGATTCCTGCACAGTCAACTGGGTATGGATTTGCCGGCGGTACCCCTCATCGGCATCGATGAAGTCCAACAGATGCTCGGTCTTGGCAATCCTCCCGTACTCCGCCAACGCCTTCCCGAGCAGCGTCGGTGCCCCGCCTCCCTGGGTGACCCGCAGGACTTCCGAGGCACGCACGGTCCCGGCAGTCAGGGACCCGGCAAGGCGGAGCATGTCCGGCCAGTTCGACGTGATGAGATCCAGGTTGATGCGGTTGCGGCCGGCCACCGCGTTCAGCTTCCCATAATCCGCCGTGGCGTCGATGCGCCAGAACCGTTGGTCCGGCAACCCGGCCAGTCGGGGTGAGAACCGATATCCGAGCAGCGTGAAAAGCCCGAAGACCTGGTCCGAGTAGGAGGCCGTGTCAGTGGCGACCATCTCGGGGCGTTGGCCGCCGTCAAGATCGAGCAGCCCATCGAGAATGTGCAGGGAATCGCGGACCGTTCCCGGAACCACGACGGCGCCCAGGCCGGAGACCTGGTCGTTGAGATAGTTCAGCCAGGTCAGGCCGCGGCCCTGGCCGAAGTAGCGCGGATTTGCCCCGGCATTGACGGTGGCCACCGGCACCACGAACCGCATCCCGTCGACGGACGCCAGCAGGCCTGTGCCCCAGCGTTGCGCGAGTCCGAGACCGGACTGGGCCTTGATCAGGCGGGCGTTGGCCGCGCGCAGCGTATCGGCACGCACATAGTTTTGGTCGACGTGGCTCAGGCGTCCACGTGTCAGGGCGGGGTGGCCATCCCTTACCACCGGTGTGAGTCCGACGTTGCAGGCCTCGGCCACCAGGAGGGCTGCGACGGAGACATCGAGCTGGACCATCCTCGCGGAGGCCTCCGAGACGTGGCTGAATTCCGAGAGGAATCCCGTCCAGGAATGTACTTCCAGCAGCACATCGGGCAGGTCCACCCTCGGCAGTATCCCGGAGACCATCCCCCGCAACTGCGTCAGGGACTCCGGGACCTTTTTGGCTTCCAGGGGTGAGAGGTGGACTTTGCCGGCATCATCAATCCGTACCGTTGGATTGTCGGCCAACTGCTCAGCCACCGCACGATATCGGGCATCAAGGCGGTGGCGCACACCAGCCAGATGCTCCGTTGGCTCTTCCGGCAGCTGGAGTGCCCTCAAGGTCTCTTTTTTGGTGGCCTGCCACGCCGGATCGGTCAGCAACCGCGCCCGAGGGTCTCCCCAGCGCCGCCCGCCCACCACGAAGATGTCCCGGCGCCGCAGCGCCTTGTGGACGGCCACCGTCACTGCCACCGTGTAGGCCTTGCGGTCGATTTCCTCCGAAGCCGTGACAAGGCGATGCCAAGTTGGAGAGAGTACGGACAGATCAACCTCGGCAGGGTCTTTCTTGCGGCCGTCCAGAACTTCCGGCAGTGCCGTCAGCGCCGCCAACGTTGGCGTCCCGCCCGCGGTGGCCCCGAAGGGTGCCGCCTCGGCCAATGCTGGCAGGAACGAGCGCACGGTGGCGAACCGGCGCAGCATCTCGGCCGCGGTGTCAGCCTCGGCACCCTCGGGATTCACCACTTCGTTCACCACCTCGAGCGCGGCGCGTAGCTCGGACAAGGAAACCTGATCGGCCAGCACCGAGGCGGCCTCTGCGCCGGAATATTCCGTGTTGTCCAACACCTCGACCAGTGTTTTCGCGGCCTTCGCCAATTGCAGTGAGGCCTTGGACAAACGGGGCAGGGACTTCAACCGGGCGGCAGTGGATTCCCTGGTTGCCTTGCGCAGAACGCGTTCGTTGACAATGGCGTCCAGGGCATCACACAAATCATCGGCAACCTCCGACGTCAATGCGCGCACGGCACAAAGCAGTGTCGCACCCCGGCGCTGTCCCGATAGTCCTCGAAGCGATGAGGCCTTGCCCGCCAACCCGTAGCGGGCAAGGGCGTTCATCCGGCCCTCGGGGATCATCTCCACATCGATGGTCCCGGCACCCAGGGCCCGCAGGCGTGCCAGCCGCTCCAACTGCCGCAGCAATTCCGGCACCGAGACCCTCGAGGGCCCGGTCCGCAGCCGTTCCCACGCGGTCAGCCGTGACCCCTCCCCAACGCGAAGCAGACCTTCCAATTCCAGAATCAATGCGGGGCCGGCCGCGTCCACCAGCATGGAATGGAGGCGGTCATTTGCTCCGGAGCGGACCTCTAAAACCAGTCGTGTCAACGTGGAGACGCCGGGGAGAAGGACCTTGCGCTCACGCAGCCAGAGAGCTGCCCGTTCAAACAAACGCACCGGTCCCTCCGACGAAGTCCAGGCCCGGGCCTCCAGAAACAGCCTCAGCTCTTCGTACCTGGCCGGATCGGAGAAATCCGCATACCCGTACTCGGTGGAGATTTCCGCGGCGTGCTCGTACCCGGTCTGTCCCCGCTGCGCATACAGCTTGAGCACGGAAGCATCGGCAATGCCCAGCTGCCCGGCCAGGGATTCCACCACCGGCCACGGAACAGCCAATGGATCCGTCAAAAAACGTCCGACTACCCGCACCGTGATCAGTTGAACAGCAAATCCCAGGCGGTTGTGCATTCCCCGGCGGCGACCAACCACCGACAAATCGGCATCGTCCAACCAACAGAAACGTTCCAGGTCCTCCGCTGGTACCTCGTCGGGGAATCCGCTGAACCCTGCGACCTGCTCATTACTTAGAAAATCGACCGCCATGTCACCCATTCAACAGGCCGCTGACTCCTTAGCGTGAATTTCCGGGCGATTCTTCCCCAGACCCCGAGTTGGACCTGGACGTCGATGCCGTCGGCGACGGCCTTGCCGGTGGCGCGTTCGTAGAAGGTGTCCGCCATCCTCTGGCCCTGCCCGCGGGGGTCCCCGGCGGCGCGGAGCCGGTCCGCCTCCTTCGTGAGGGCGGCCCGGACGGCGACGCCCTGGGCGACCGGCAGCAGGGCGGTGACGTAGACCATCGTCTCCGGCGCGGGACGGAAGGTGACGCGGCGTTCGCCTTCGGCCTTGCGCGAGCGCTTCACGACCGCGGCCGGGTCGGCCGCGATGGCGATGGCCCTGGCCTTGTTCCGCAGGGCCTTGTCCCCGACGCCTTCGAGCAGGTCCGGGTCCGCGCAGAGTTCTTCGTCGACCGCGGCGCGGTCCTGAACGGACAGGCACGCGGTCTCGCGCACCAGCACCGTGGCCCGCCACTCGCTCAACGCCCCGGTCTCCAACGCGGCCAGGGTGTGGGGCATCTCCGCCACCAGGGCCTTGCCCAGGGCCAGGTGCGCGGCGCCCTGGTGCGGGGATTCCCGCCGGGCCAACCCGATCTGGTGCCCGATCCCGTCCCCGCGCCTGTCCGCCGGGGGGCCTGTCAAGTTTGCTGTGTAAGGGGCCGGTCGGTTATCCGGTCTGCCAGGTGGTCAGATCGGGAGTCTGTTGGGGAATTGGATGGCGAATGCGTTGAGTGCTTGGTGCCATCCGGCGGTGCCGGTTCCGAGTTCTCCGCCCCTGGTCGTTTCGATGTTGCGGATCCCCAGATAGACCAGTTTGATCGCGGCCTCGTCCGAGGGGAACGAACCTCTGGTTTTGGTGATTTTGCGCAGCTGGTAGTTGATCGATTCGATCTGGTTGGTGGTGTAGATGACCTTGCGGATCCCGGGGGTGAACGCCAGGAACGGCGTGAAGTCCTCCCACGCGTTCCGCCACGCCAGCACCGCACCGGGGGCCTTGGTGCCCCAGGCCTCGGCGAAGTGCTCCATGGCCAGCTGGGCTGCCTCCACGGTCGCTGCGGTGTAGATCGGGCGCATGTCCCTGGCCATCGTTTTACGGTCCTTGTAGGAGGCGTATTTCATGGCAGTGCGCAGCAGGTGGACCACGCAGGTCTGGACCACGGTTTCGGGGTAGACGCTGTTGACCGCGGTCGGCAATCCGGTCAGCCCGTCGCAGCACAGGATGAGGATGTCGCGGGTTCCGCGGTTGCGGATTTCGGTCAGGACGTTCGCCCAGAACTTCGCCCCCTCCGAGGCGCCGAGCCAGAGTCCCAGGACCTGCTTGCGGCCCTCCAAATCAACGCCCACGGCCACGTGGCAGGCCTTGTTGACCACGACGCCGCCGTCCCGGATCTTCAGCCAGATGGCGTCGATATAGACGATCGGGTAGACCTCCTCCAAGGGCCGGGACTGCCAGTGGGTGATCTCGTCGGCGATGACGTCGGTGACGCGGGAGATCGTCGCGGCCGAGACGCGCGATCCGTAGATCTCCTCCAGATGGGAACCGATATCGCGGGTGCTCATCCCCCGGGCGTAGAGGGACAGGACCATGTCCTCGACCTTGCCCAGCCGGCGGGCTCCCTTGGGGACGATGACCGGCTCGAAGGAGCTGTTCCGGTCCCGCGGCACGGTGATCTGCAAGGGGCCCTGCAGGGTCTGCACGCTCTTGGTGGTTTTTCCGTTGCGGGAGTTGCCCGTCCCGGCTCCGGCGGGGTCCCCGGACTCGTAGCCGAGGTGGTCGCTGAGCTCGGTCTCCAAAGACCGTTCCAGGACCGCCTTGGTCATCCGGGACAGCAGCTCCTCGACCCCGTGCCGGCCCTCACCGAGGTCCTCGGCGGCGCTCACCAATGCGTCGATCTGATCGGCGCTCAAAACGCCATCCAACGGATTCTCAATCATGGTGTTCTTGGCCAAAACGGCCCGTCCTTTCACAGGGTAAAACCTCAGGTCACACCCCAGTTAGAGACCGGACCCTTACACAGACAATGAAACACCCTCCCGCCGGGATCCCGGCGTCCGCGCGGGCGGAGCGCATCGAGGCGTCCAGCCCCGCGGCCAGGCGGGCCTGCGCCGCGCACACCGCGGACTTCACGACCTCCAACCCCCGGATCAGATCCACCACCGCCGCATCCGAACGATCCGCGGTCCCCCGCCGACGGATCACCGTCCCATCCGACACATACGAACCCCCACCCCGTTCGGCTGGCCGCGACGGAACGGTAGGGCCGCCGGTGCCGGCGGTGCCGGCGGGATCAGCCGGTAACCCGCTGGAGCCTTCGCCGCGATCGGCGCGCGAGGGCCGGCCGGCGGAATCCCCAGCGGCGGACTCCGCCACCAGATCCGCATACCGCATCCCGCCCAGATACTCCGCCACCGCACCCACCGCCGCCAGCTCCGCCGCGAAACCACCCGGCCCGCCGGAGGCGCCGCTCACGCCCTGGGAACCGGCGCTCTGAGCGCCGACGTTCCGCGGATCCACGACGGGCGGCGGAACCTTCGCGGGCCCCGGCGCAATCTCTCGCTCGGCACCCGGATCGGCGCCTGCCTCGCCACCTGACCCGGTACCTGGCCCCGCACCCGGCCCGACGCCCCGCCGGGGGCCCGGCACCGGCGTCGGCTGCTGTTCCTTGGACATGACTCCACGCTACCGACCACCACCGACAAAATGGGAACAAACCTTCGAACGGGGAAAAGATTCCCATACCGGCACCCGTGGAGGACGAGTCACGAAGGCCGAGCCCAACGGTCCGCGCCACTGCCCTTTAGCGCTCACAGGTCTACTCTGGTGCCATGTCGATGACCGCGATCGTGTTCCACCGGCACCATGGACCGACCCGCTATTGTGCACAACTCCTGGCAGACCGGCTGCATTCGCTCGGTCGCCGGGCGCAGCAGACCCCCGTCGCCGAGGCCTCGCCTCACGAGATTGTCCGCGCGCAGGCAATGGTGCTGGTCTCCCCCGTGACGCTGGGACGCCTACACGGCGCCGCCCTCGCCCGGGACGTAGCGATGGCGCGGCCCACCGCCGTCGTTCTGGTGGGGGAAAACGACGTCTCGAAGCACGTGCGCGGGCTTTTCAATGAAGAACAACTGCGCAACATGGCTTTCTTCGCGGTGCCGGGCGACAAACCGGATATGGACAGCGTCGCTCCCGTCGCCGACTGGATCTCGGCGCTGTCTGGCATGGGCGCGGATCCGGACATGCTCTAACGACGCGCCGAGGGCGGACCGCTAGCGCCGCATTCCGGCTCCGGCGACGTCGGCGGTCTCGGCGCCCGCGCTGGTCGGCGCCTTGGTCCGCGCGTGGGTGACGTAGAGCGGCAGCGCCGTGAACAACAGGCCACCGACGAGGTTGCCGAGCACCGTGGGGATCTCGTTCCAGACCAGGTAATCCATGATCGTGAACTCGCCGCCAAGCAGCAACCCCGACGGGAACAGGAACATGTTGACGATCGAGTGTTCGAAGCCCATGAAGAAGAACAGCATGATCGGCATCCACATGACGATCACCTTCCCGGGCACGTCCTTCGCGATCATCGCGCCGGCCACGCCGATGGACACCATCCAGTTGCACAGCATTCCGCGCACGAACAGCGTCAACATCCCGGACGCCCCGTGCTCCGCGTAGCCGAGCGTGCGCCCCTCGCCGATGTGGCCGATGGCAACGCCTACCTCGTTCGGCGGAATGGCAAAGCCATAGGTCACGACAATCGCCATGAGGACCGCCACGGTGAACGCGCCGATGAAGTTCCCGACGAACACCAGGCCCCAGTTGCGGAGGATGCCGCGCACCGTCACGCCGGGCCGCCTGTCCAGCCAGGCCAGCGGCGTCAGGACGAAGACGCCGGTCAGCAGGTCGTAGCCGAGCAGGTACAGCAGGATGAAACCGACCGGGAAGAGGATCGCCCCCGCCAGCGGAATGCCCGTGGTCACACTCACGGTGACGGCGAACGCGGCCGCCAGGGAGAGCAGCGCGCCGGCCATGGACGCGCGCACCACGGTGTCCCTCGTGGACATGAAGATCTTCGACTCGCCGGCGTCGATCATCGCCGTGATCAGATCACTGGGTTTCACATAGGACATGGGCACGCTCCGGGTTAGGGCTTCTTCTTCGGTCCGCATTGGCGGCATGGGGAAGACAGTATTCGTCCGGCGTTTCGGCCACGTGTCCTGGGAGCCCCGGCGCGTTACGTTTGGCGCACGCTTTGGGCCGACGGTGGTGAGAGGCACGCTGGGAGAGTACGACGACGGCGCCGGCCCGCGTCCCGAACGCGGGCCTCGCGGCACCACCGGTCGCCATCCGCCCGTCGACCTACGCCTACGCCAGGGCAAAAAGAAATGGGCTTCCCGGTTCTTGCGAACCGGAAAACCCATTTCTGCGGTGGACCTAGCGGGAGCATTTTCGAAACTTGCCCCTCCCTTGGCTCAGATGGCGGCCAAGCACTTGGCGATCAGACGTAGGACCAGACGTTCAGGCCGCCGGGAATCGCCGTGTGTAAGGCAGCAGGTGATCGTCAGTGAGGATCTCTTGCTCGGGGCGGAGGCGCGCTATAGGGCGGGGGCGACGTTACGAGAGGCCGCCGTTGACTTGGGCGTCAGCCGTCCCGCGCTATCGTCACTGCTTCGCTCACGAGGGGTGCAATTGCGGCGTCGGTCGCCGTTCGAGGCCGAGGTGGACGAGATGAGGTGCCGGTACGCGGCCGGTGAATCGTTGGACCGGATCGGGCACGGGCTAGGATTCTCAGCCGGGACCGTCCGCGCCTGGCTGCTCACCGAGGGCATGGTCATGCGGGACTCGCATGGACGGCAACGGTGATAGGAACGGAGTTGCCGAGGGCTCTTCCTTCATCCTCCGGTCAGCAGCGAATCGGGGCTGACTGCTTCACGCCCCGCAGACTCGGCCGATCATGCGTCGTGGCGTTTGATAGCCGCAATGTAGGCGCGTCGGGCGTCGTCGCTGCGGGAGCGGTCGTAACGTGAGGCGATCGGCACACCCTTGTCTCGCCGCGTGGGACGGCCTCGCCAAACGGCTGACATCGTCTTGCCGGCTTCGGCCCGCGCTGAGGAAACCAGTGCCTGGTACGCGGTGCTGATCTCAGAGTGCGCATGGATGTCCAGTAGCGCGCAGTAGTAGGACAGGCGCGACTGGATGTCACTGATGTGCGTGGTGATGCTCTGGCGTGCGGAAGCTGACCCGTCGCGGCGGATTATGAGGTACGGAGCTTCCAGGTAGTCCTCGACTGCGCGCAGCGCCTCGCTATAGATGACGGCTCGCCGCTCTTTGCGGGCGAGCCCTTGCTGGATGCTGTACCCGATGATGGCGACGATCGTGGCGAGGAGCGCGGCGATGATGGTCGCGATGCCGTCCCAGCTGACGGTTGCTACCGTGAGCACTGATTCGGTGGAGGGCAGCGGTGTCGGGGTCATCGTGTTCTACCTGGGTAGCCGTGGGGTGCCTCTGGTGCGAGCCACTTGCCGCCTCGACGGCCTCCGGTGTGGCGCCAGTAGGTTTCGAAGTAGATGTGGTCACCGGCGAGATCGAGGAGCGCGAGGAGACCGTCGTCTGCTGTCCATCTTCGCTCGGGTGGGTCTGCGGGGTAGAAGAGGCAGAGGCTGTCGTCGGGCATGCGGTGAGGTGAGGCCAATCCGGGGTCGGCAAACACTCGCGGGTAGTCCTGGGGTGCAAGCCCGTAGGTCTCGTAGAACGGGTGCGCTTCGAAGCGAATCTGTAAGGGAACTGGCTGATCGCGTCCAGGGATATCGAGGCCCTCGTGACGGTAGAGGAGGTAGTCGCGGCGCAGTTCGATGGACATGGCTTGGCCGTAGTGTCGTCTTGCGTCGCGTTGGAACGGGAGCGTCCACACAGGGTCGGCCCCGTACCACCGGATGGTCAGGCTCCCCATGAGCGTACGTTTCCACGAACTCGACCAGCGGAGGCGCCGGTGCCCGTCAGGAGGGCGGGCGAGCCGAAGGTCTTGGTGTCCTTGGTCTTCTGCGCGGTGATCCGAAGGGCTTCTTCCTCCATTACCGCGACGGGGTCCGGGGCGGGCATCATCTCAGGATCGTTGAAGAACTTCGCGAGTTCGTTGTGGGCGAGGACGATGTAGCCGTCCTTTTCGTACTCGATGGCACGATCGAGCTTCTCCAGTGCGCGGGTGAGTCGGCGGATGACTTCGGTTCGGGTGGCGTTGAGCTTGATGGGGTTCGTCGCGACGCCAGCGGGATCGGGGGTCTCGCCGCGGGAGAGCTGCTCGATCGCGTGATCGAACCATGCGTGGAGCCCCGGAATTAGGGCTGTCGGGGCAATGATGCAGTCGAGCGCGAGCGCCTTAATGTTCCAGGAGCACATCGGTTTGCTGTTGCTACGGTTCCAGTGCTTGAGTAGTCGCACGACACGGGCGAAGCGGGCCTCGGTGATCTTGTTCGCGGTGTTGACGAGTTCGGTGTGCTTCTCGGGGTGGGAGCGATCCCAGGTATCGAATCGAGGGATGTAGAGGCCCGCGCCGTCAGGGTTGTCGATGGCGACGATCACGTCGGCAGTGAAGTCCGGTTGTCCCGGGGCCACCGGGTCGCGGAATCGCACGAGGATGGAGCGCTTGCGGCCCTTGACCTCGACGGCAAGGTCTCCGTACTCCTCCTTTAGACCGGCACGGATAGCGTCCGCGGCACGCTCCTTGAGGTCCTTCGGTCCGCGCTTGCCCGGCCCGTACTCCTTGTCCGGGTCGGGCACGACGACGCCGAGATCGACGTCGGCGAGTGGCGTGAGTGCGTCGCCGTGGGCGATGCTGCCGTTGACGTAGGTGCGGCTGGCGATGAACTCGTTGCGCAACGCGGCTCCGATCGCAGAACGGCGCTTTCGTGCTTCTTCGAGTTCGGGGTCGGAGACCTCGATCCTGCGGCGAGCATCATTGACGATCTGTTCGAGAGTGATGGTGGGGCTGATGGTTGTCATGGCGTTCTCCTCTCCGGGGGTGTGAGCTGGTGACTCTCCCGGCGTCGAGTCCCACGCGGAGCATTACTTCGATGCTCTACTGAAGACAGACGACGTAATTCGCTTCGGCTGTCGCTGGGGTTCAGGCGCAGTCCTGACACATTCCAGTTTTCTCGTCGAAGAGATGGGATGCCTTCACCAGGTAGCAAGCCGGACAGGTCTGTTCGCGCAGCCGGAAGCCGCAGTTGCACTGTCCGCACTCAGGACATGTAGGCACACCACACTGCTCACAGGGGCGCTCGAACGTGTGGAACTCGTGGCCGCACGCGCCGTGCTCACAGATTCTGTACACGCCTTTGGGACCGCTGTCTCTGCGTGGCAACGACAGCTTGCGCCATGCAGCTCGTTCGGTCACGGAGACGACCACGGTCATGCCGCCCATGTCGGTTGCCTGCGCATAGAGTTTCTGCCCGCGAATGCCGTCCCGGTAGAAGAACTCCGTCTCATCCTCGATGATCCGGCCGGGCGCACGTAATGCTCCCTGCACGATCCTGCCCCGGGATTGGTCGCTGCCGCGGCGCAGCGGGGGAAGTTCACGCGAGGAGGAGAAGACAACGATGCCGTTCTCGTCGAGCAGCGTGACGTGACCAGGGGTTTGGAGTGTCAGGGCCACGCGGACGCAGACAGCTGCCCTGGAGACCTGCGGCGCGGCTTGCCACAGGGACAGCGCGGTCGCCGCTGACGGCCCCCGGTCCGTGATGTGCTGGTGGACAAGCTCTTTCGGCAGCAAGATGGCGGAGGCGAAAGTGTCGCAGGCAGCGTCTTCCAGGTTGAGCCCACCGTCGGCTTGCTGCGTCAGGCGTTCCATGAGGGCGTATACGCTCTGCTGGAGGTGATGGCCGTATTCGTGTAACGCGGTGAAGGCCCGTCGACCGCGGCTGGCTGCTTCTGAGACGGCGAGAACGGGCGGCGTGTGGTTGGCAAGGTACCCACCCGCGACGCTGCATCGGGAGGCGTCAACCTCCTGATCGGGAACGAGACGCACATCGATGTCGTTTCGGGCTGTCAAGGTGCCCACGGCATCGTCGAAGAGCTGCGATCGGAGTCCTGGGTCAGAGGTGTTGGTGTGGTCGAGCATGGCGGTCACCTGGTCGATAACCAGGCTTCTGGATACGCCGGTGGGAGGGCGACGTTCACTGCTCATTAAGTACCGCCGCGAAGAGTGTGTCGAGTCGGAGGTCCCAGTTTATGGCCTTCGCGCCTGTCTGCCGCGCTGCGAGGGCCCAGGTCTGGTATGCGACGTCACGGTAGGCGGTAGGAACATCCACACTGCGCCGTGCAGCGTATGCAAGAACCTGGCGGTGCCGCGCCGGTTGTTCCAGGCAAACAATGAGGTCAGATGGTGGCGTGGGGTTCGCCGCCATGATCGCGTCTACCGACTCACCGAGCAATGGTGCGAAGGTCTCCGCCTCCTCGCGACTGAGGGGCACCTGACCACGCCAGATAGCGAATGCCCTCTGCGGTGTCGCTCCAAGCGCGTCGGCGACATCCTGAACGCTCAGTCCTGCGCGTTGCAGGGTGACGCTGAGTTGCCCTGACCCGCCATCCGACCATTGCGCGGCCGCAAGTTCCTCCATCGTGTCTTCGAGCAAGGCGCGATACACGCGTACCGGGTGTGGGACGGAACTATCCTCAGCGGCCGGAATGGGCTCCGAGGCCAGGGTTGCTGTGGCGTCGGGAGCCAGCTGACCGACGAAACGGTCGAAGACCGCGCTGGGCAGAACCTCTGGGAGGCCGTGCCAGGCGATCAGCGGAACACCGAACGGGTTGGCTTCAGCCGCGATGCGCGTGGTTGTCGAGTCGGTGTAGTCGAGGTCGAACGACAGTGGCAGCACCGTGGTTCGTCGCTCTGTGCCGAGGATGACAACGAGTTGTACCCTATCGCCCCACCGCGCACGCCAGACCTGTCCAGCGGTCAGTCCCGGCGCGGTATCGGTCCACGCCTGGCGAACCGCCTCGGGAACGGTGACCCTGGAAGCGGCTGCTTCAAGTCTTGATTGCGGGCGTGCAGCGTCACGAATCACATCGGCTCCTCTCTCGGAGACCGCGACGCGTGCGGTCCTACCTTGGACAGACGACGTGATTCGGAATTTTCGGCAGCGATCTCCACCATCCGCAGAACGATCTCCTCACAATCATCGTCCCCGACGGTCGCCAATTTGAGCCGTTCGGCGAGGGCCTCGCTCAACGCCTGCGTCACCGCGCGTCCCATACCTGTCGCGGCTCGCCGCGCCTCCAAGCTCTGCCCGAGGATGGGCAGAAGTGCTTGTTCCTCCGCGGTCAGCGTCAACCAAAGCTGTTCAGCTCGTTCTCGTACGCCCAGATCGGCAGTTGGGTCATCGCCCGCGGTCAGCAGGGCGGTCGCGGCAACCGTGAATGGACCGTCGGGAACCTCGATAAAGACTGGCGGCGCGAGTAGTGCGAATCGTCGCTCGATGACTGCGGCGAGGTCCTCATCACGAACGGCGCCGTCCGCGTGATCGATTACTCCGTGCGAGACCGCAGTGAGCGCGACCACTGTGTGCTTCGGCGTTTGCCCAGCGGTGTTCCAGCTCAGGATCTGATAGCCACGCACCCGAGCCGCCGCTTGGTGCAGCTCATCGAGGTCGCCTTGCCACAGGTTCATGGCCCGATGCACAAGCGCCCAAGCCCAAATGCCCTTGAGGTCAGGCGGCCGAACGAAACGATCATCATCAGTGAGAAGAGTGTCCAGCCGGCGTCGAAGCTTGCCGCGTTCAGTTCCCTTGGCTTGATCGATCAGGAAGTTGCGAATGCTCTTCAGGATGAGTCGTTCGAGAGAATTCTGATCGGTTGCTTGCACGTAACACGCGAGGACGAAGACCCGACCACGTGCTGGGTCCTTCGAGAACATGTCCGCAAGCAGGTCATTGACTGCTTCGGGACTCCAGCTTTGGTGTTCGGCTGGAGGCGGGAAGGACGACGCGCGCGTCACCTGAGCACCAAGCTGGCGCAGCAAAGCGACGGTTTCGGTCCCACCCGCATCTGCGCGCCGACCTATCTCATCGAACGCGCTCACGCGGACTCCTACCGACGGACCCAGATCACGTGGTCATCGTCTCACCTCGGCGAGACAGCGGCCGTGCGACACGCAGAGTGAGTAGTCTGGCTCAGGCGATAGGCGGGTGCAGCCGCCAGGCAGAGTCCGCTTCTGGCGCGCCAAGCCATTCCCCGGAGTCGAGCACAGCGGGAGCTCGGTGCGTAGGCGGTCTCTACCTGCTACGCCCCGCCGTCGGATGCGGTGGCATGCCTGGACGGCCTCGGCTGGATAGTCCTTCAAGATTCCTTGTCGCTGGAGACTTGCAGAGGACTGTCGCAATGTTCCGTCTGATCTGGCTCGCCAGCGTACACGCCCGCTAAAGTTGCGGGGCTGTTGCCTGATCCGGAACAACGCTTCGCGATCACCGGTTTCGAATGCGGAGCCTCCGGCACGTCCCGCGTAGGCGGCCGCGCGCCGGTCGAGGTGTTCGAGAGGGGCAGGGCGCCGTAATGTCGCCGTCGGGCTCCACACATCGCCTGGCCGCAGACCTCAAGAGGTCGGGGAGCCGGAGCCGGCCCGGGCCGCTGAGGCGTGTCAAGGGGCCGGCAGAAATTGCCCGATAGCGCATTCCGCGTCGGTTGCAGTTTGCACTGATGGTCGACGACCGTCAGCAAAGGGGGCCATACAAGGGGCTCCCCATCATTCGGCTACTCCGAGTCGCCCACGCCGCGCTACTGTGCTCTTTATCGATAGGCGGGCTTCGCGTCAACTTTGAGCCACTTTCCTTCTCGGGCAACGCTGAGCAGCGGGGCCTGCGTCGCCGTACTATGGCGGGCTGCGGATGCCACACCATATCGCCCCGCCGTCGACGCCCCAGGGGCGCGGAGTTGGTTGAGGGCGGCTAGCTCTGGGTCGTCCGTGGCCGCTGTCACCGGTCGGTTGTTCAGCCAGCCGTAACGGGCAATCTGTTCGGCGGCTCGCAAGACTGCGCTGCGGCGTGGCGGAGGAAGTTGGTCGAGCACGGTCTCCAGCGAGGGCAACAGTTCTGAGACGACTGGACCGGTTGCGGTACACCAAATGGAGAGTGCCCATTCCGCTCTTGCTAGATCGTCGTCGAGCGCATCGAGCTGCTCGCTCCACCATTCGGCTTTGCGGCTGTTACTGCGGGTCTGGGCGAGCAGTTCGGAGGGGTGGCTCGTGCTGCCGAACGGGGTCGTACCGGGCTTCTTGGTGTAGGCGGGCGGGAACGGAGATGCAGCGCCGATGATGGCGATCTCGGACGCAAGCCAGCGTCGTCCGGTATGTTCGTGCAGCGCGGCGGCGGTCTCCGACCAAGGAAATGTGCTGCCCTTCTGCCCGGCTTTGAAGGCTCGCTGCCTAGCGATCTGGGCGTACGGAGATCCGGCCTTTCTGAGCTGGTTGATCGCCTCACTTCGGCGGCGTTTCGTCTTCTCATCGCTGGCGATGAAACCTGTCTTGGAGCTCGTGAGGAAATCTCCTGGAGAGAGGGCGACCGCGACCTGTGCCGGCATGGATCGGGTCGATGTCACACACGGGCACTCGCCATCCAAGACGGCGTCGAGAAGCGCTGCTTCGAGTGCGCCTCCGGGCAGTGGAACGAGGCCAGTGCTCAGGAAGAGTTCCGCGGCGCCATCGGACAGGTCGATGTGCTCGAACGATGCAGTGGCGCCTGCGCCAGCTTCGCATTCGGCACCGATCCTGAGCCACGCGTTCTGCTGAGGGGTGCCGATGGCTCCGGTGAGTTGCTCGTACCACCATGCTGCGAACTGGCTGCGCTGGTTCAACAGCTCTCGCAGGGCGCTTACACGTTGCGTGTTTTCGTTGTCCGTTGGGACATTGCTGATCTGCGTCGTGAGGCGCGTCCAAGTGGGGTCGGCCCCGTCGTCGCCGGGGAGATCCGGCAGGTCAGGCAGGGCGACGATGTCGCGGCGGTCGAACGCGGACAACAGGAACGCGATCCCCCTGTCTGAGCAGAGTGCCGTGAGGACCTTGCGTGCCTCGCGGGGGCGGCGCTGGAAGACTCCATCGGTGAGCAGTGCCCATGCGGCCAGGTAGGATGCGGGTGACGTGCTCTGCGCCAGCTCCTCCTCGATTCCAGCGGTCAGCGGATAGATGCCGTTGCCCTTCGCGTTGCCGCCGTAAAATCTGGCGGTGTTGAGCCAGTACGGTCGACGCAGAAGCTCGCGCAGCACGGTCGTGCTGTCGAAGGCCGTGTTGTCCTCGCCCGCGTTGTGGTAGAGGAACCGGCCCGCGAAGTACTCTCGCAGGGAGAGGACCTCGAATTCGTAGGTCCCCTCGACCTTGCTGGTTAGCGCCCACAGGCGGTCGCTGGCTCCTTCGAACAGCTGGTCGACGATCGACTCACGGTTGCCGTAGGTGCGTTGGAAGTGCCGCATTGCCTCTTTGAGCTCGTCCACGCTCATGCGGCCGTTGATCTGGGATTCCTCAGTGTGCGCGTGGAGGTACCAGCCGAGGAACGGGATGATCTCGATCAGTTCTTCCTTGTGGTCGCGAACCGCCTTGGGGTGCTTGTTCGCTTCGCGGGCCAGGAGAAGCTCGACGTACTTGTCGTAGAGATCGGTGCGCTGGGTGGGAGTGGCCGCTCCCTGCTGGTGGAGGAGGTCCAACAGAATCGTGAGCTGCATCGGGTTACCGGCGAGTTCATTGATGTACGGCTCGCGGCTCTTCTCCCTGAAGCTCTTGCGCAGGGCGCGACCGTCCTTGCCCCTGATCCCCCGGACTGAGCACCATTTGCGCAGGTAGGCGTCACGTTGCTCCACGGTGAGCTGGTTGAGGGTGACGATCTCGAACAGGTTCGGTGACGGCTCGGGGAGTTCACCGGCGCTGGGCCGCGTAGTGACGACGACCCTCGGCGGGTCGGTGTAAGCCTTCCCACGACCGACAAACTTGTCTATCTCTTTGACGACCCTGCCGCGCATGGTGGCGCTGCCTACCTCGTCGAGGCCGTCCAGCACGACCAGGCTTGGGACGCGCTCGAAGATGTCCTGAACCGTCTTCGCTCCAGCGGCGATCCCTCCGCTCTCGTGCGTCATTAGGTCGGCGAGGAAGCACTCGATCGTCGCCTGCTCACCCTTACGGGCCTTGGCCTTACGTTGCTTGCGGTCCTCGGAGTGGTCCCACACGTCGTTGCCGCCGAGCCAGAGCGCGTAATCGCTCAGATCCAGTCTGATAGGGAACCGTGGTTGATCCAGCTCGGGTAGTGAGTCAGGTCGCTCCGCCTCGGGAATGAACGACTTGCGGTGGACCTGACAGAGGTACTGGCTGAGGGTCGACTTGCCCTGTCCTGGCGCGCCCCGGACGAGGGTGAAAGGCGCCGGTGCGCGCAGCAGGTAGGCCGCGGCACCGCCCAAGGTGGTCGGTGCTTGTGCTTGCAGGTGTCTGCTGGCTGCGGTGTGGACGCGGTCAGCGGTGACGTCGACGAAGAGGTCCACCACACTCTCGCGGTCCACATCGGACTGGCTGAACTTGACCCGCTTGTCGTCTTCCCACTGTGCCGCAGCTACCTTGCGGATCAGGTCACGATGCGCCTTGTCCTTACCAATGCCGACGTGCTCTGCAACCAGGTATCGGATGAGATCCCAACCCGCGAGCATATCGGCGTAGGCCCACTTCGTCTCGGTCGGGGCGTTGTCGACCCACGGGTTTAGCGCTTCGCGCCAGATGCAGGTCATCTGCTCGTAGCCGAAGTCTTTCGCGTATGCTTTGAGTTTTTTGTCCAGCTGGTCGAACGTGCCTGATTCCGGCTTGGCCGTGCTGCCCACGTTGGTGACCAGGATGTAGTGGCGGACGCCTTGGCCGGCCAGGCGCCGCAGGCTGGCCTCCTCCTTCCGCACGAACTCATCGAGCCACGTGACTGGGTCCTTCTCTTTCCCGTTGACCGACCACTTGACCTGATAGATCAGCACCTTCGAGGCATCACCCTTGCGCAGGCCATCACGGCCGCCATCAGCCTGGCGGAGAGCCATTGGGATGTAGTCGGGAAACTGATGCGCGAGCACAGCGCTGACGAGCTGCTGGAAGTCGTGGTCACCGAGGCGCTCGTAGAGGTAGCGATGTCGACTCTCGGGCATTGTCTGCTTTCTCTACTCCAGCCCGAACATCTCGCCGGGCGTCGTCGGGAACCCCTCACCTGTTGCATCCATTGAACCCTGTTCGCTGTAAGGATGCACGGAGCCACGCAGGCCGCACGCGCACTCGGTCTCTCGTCGTTCTCTTCCATCCCAGCGGCACCAGCGGTATCTTGGAGTTGGCGGCCTTTACCTGCTTGACCATCGCCGGACGCGGTGGGACGGCCAGACGGCTACGGCCGGAGCGGTCATTCTTGATTCCTTGTCGCCGGAGACGAGGAGAGGACTGCGCTCATGTTCCGCTTGATCTGGACCGCCAGCGTCCACACCCGCTACTTCCTGCGCTGCTATATGCCCACGAACATCCTGCTCGATGCAATTCGCACCCGCCGCGGTCTCAAGTGGAGGCTCCCGGCGATGCTGCTGGTCATCCCCTACCTGTACGTCGCGGGCATCCTGAGAGTGCTGATCGAGGATGGCGGACCGGGTTGGCTGCATCTGCTGGTGCTGCTGTGCGTCTGGAACGCGATGAAGTTCGCGATCATGGGCCCGGTCAGCTTGGTGCTGCTGATCCGCGTCCGGGCCGCGGAGCGGCGGGATCGCCGGGTCGCTCGCCATTCCGTCGTCGCGGCGTAACCGCCCGCACATACCCGCCTCTGACCGGTGCCGTGCTCCTTCTCGACGTCATCCGACCGAGAAGGAGCCCCAGATCATGTCCGCGATCACCGATCTGACCCACGACGAGCGCACGGCGCGCATGCTGCTGTCGATCCTTGCCGAGCCGGATGATTCCGTCACCGGTCGTGTCCTCCCCGCGTCGGTGCGATCGAGACACTACGTCTCATCGACGACGAGGACGCGATCCCAGGGATGAACCGTGTGGACGCCACGATGTGGCGTGACCGCTTGGCGCTACCGCACCGGCCGGAAGATATGGCGAAGCGCATGAACGGCATCGAGAAGAGTGCCTTCACCGTCCTGATACCGGGTGACGAGCACTGGCCGAAGGCCCTCGCCGACCTCGGTGATCGCACCCCGTACGTGCTGTGGGCACGGTGCGCGACGTCGTTTCTCGCACGTCCGATGGAGGACTTCGTGACGATCACCGGCTCGCGAGCGTCGACCTCCTACGGGCAACACATGGCTGGCTCGCTGGCCGCCGATATCGCCGGAACGAGCATGTAGTCGTTGCCGGGGCGCATACGGGATGGAGGGCGCGGCGCACCGTTCTGCGCTGGCTGCGGGCGGGGACAGGATCGCGGTATTGGCCGGTGGCGTCGACCGCCCCTACCCGGCCGGCCACCGAGAACTGCTGGACCGAGTCGCAGACGTCGGTCTGATGGTGAGCGAGATGGCGCCGGGCACAACCCAGACGCGGCGGCGGTTCCTGGCCCGCGGACGACTCATGGCGGCTCTGTCCGAAGCCAGTGTCGTCGTGGAAGCAGGAGTGCGCTCAGGTTCACTCCGTGTCGCGGCCGAAGCGTGCGTACTGGGTCGCGGCGTCGGCGCGGTGCCCGGCCCCGTGACCTCGGTGACTAGTGCGGGCAAGCACATGCTGCTGCGTGATGGGACAGCTCGTGTCGTCACGAAATGCCACGGACGTCGAGCACCTGACCCGTCGCCCATCGGAGCATGGAGTCGAACGTTCGGAGCTGGGTCCGGAATCTTCCCGCCAGCAGAGGCCGAGCCCGACCGGGCATACGCGATCTATGTAGGCCACCACCCACGTTCCCTGGGGCCTTGCACACGAGTCGGTGCGTGGCCCTCTCTGCGCGGGAGCCCGCCTACAAGCCCAGCTCGGGGGTGGTCCGTTGTGCCGGTTGCCGCTCCGGAGCCGGGTTCGGTTGAGTGTTGAGTGCGCTAAGTGCTGCTTCCGCGCGGGCGCGGTCGATCTTCTGAGCGGTCGAATCGGGTGAGGCGCCGAGAGGCATCGGGTCGGTGATGGCGTACCGGTCGCGGTAGGCCGCAATCACCCGTGCACCCCGCCGCCACAGACGTGTCCTGGGTGCGTCGTTCGGCATCGGCCCGAGTGCGCTGGTCCAGGGCTCGTTGTACTGCATGGCCGTGTCGAGGACGGCATCGGCTCGGGCCTCGATGAGGCGGTGGCGCTCATCCAGAGCGTCGCGCATGTCCCTACTCATGGGACCGTCGGCGTGTGGGATGAGGCCGGCGATGAGACGCGAGGACTTGCGGTTGCGCCCGGACCCAGCCGGGCGGGCAGTCGCCCGAGCGAGGCGGTGGTGGATGGCGGAGGCGACGTCGTCGGCGTCCTCGAATCCTCGCGCCCAGACGAGGCGTGGCAGGAGCCGGTCGATGTCGTGGTGGTTGGCCTCGGCGCGACGCAGCTCGGCGGCGAGGGCGCCAAACGCTTCCGAGTCGATGACGGCTCCGGCCTGCTCTTCGTTGAGGCCGCTGGTGCGGACGAGCCCTGCCCACCGGTCGTGCTGCGCGGCCGCGGCGATGGTCTCGTACTCGGCGGCGACCTGGGCGATCGACCCCAAGGTCTCCTGCTCGGCGGTGATGGTCTCGTGGGCGGAGAGCTCAGCGCCGACATGCTGGAGCACCCCGAACAGCACCGAGCGCGCGGTGGCATCGGGGTAGTCGGAGGGGTGTGGGGCGGCGTGATCGTCGGGGCGGTTCAGCACGACGTAGGCCCGGTTCGACTGGCGTCCGCGGGTCATGGCGACATAGAGGTTCTCCCGGGCCGTCGTCGCCTCGATCAGGACGTGGGCGGTGTCGGTGGTGATGCCCTGCGCACGATGCGCCGTGACCGCGTACCCGAGATCAACATGCTCGGCCACATACAAAGCGGGCAGGACGATAGAGCCGCCAAACCGGCGACCGGCCCTGCGGATGGTGATGGAGCCGTCGTCGCGGACACCGGTGATCGTCCAGCGTTCGCCGTTGCGGACCCAGTCCTTGCCGTTGCGGAGGCGGCGGTCGTTGCGTCGGGTGATGATCGTGTCCCCAACGCCCGCCTGGGTGCCGCCGTTCAGCTCGACTTCCCGGCCGGGCTCAAGGACACCGACTAGGATGAGGTCGGCGCGGGCACGGCGGTTGAGCGTGGCTGCGTCCTCGCGGAATTCCGCGATCAGCACCGACACCAGCCCCTTCGCGCAGTCGGCGCGCCACGCCGTGTAGGCGGTTTCACTCATGGCGTCGGCCTCGCCGCCGGCGACGCGGTCGCGGTCAATGTACGTGTCGATGACCTCGGTGCGCCCGTGCCGGAGGGCCAGGGATGCGGTCTTCTCCCACTCGTGGGTGAACCGGTGGACGTCGACCAGCTCCGGCGCGTCGTCACGATCCGCGACCAGGAGACCGAACGTCCCACCGGCTTCGACCGACTGCAACTGCGCATAGTCGCCCACGAGGAGGACTTTCGCACCAGCACCGGCGGCTACCTTTGTAATGCGGTCCAGGGAGAGGGTGCCGGCGAGCGAGGCTTCATCGACGATCACCAGTTGTCCGGCCTGGAAAGTGGCGCCACGGAGTCGATGATTGGTCCACCACTTCGCCGTGTTCTCCGTGGAGATCCCGAGATCGTCAGCGAGCACCTGCGCCGCGACTGCCGAGGGCGCGAGTCCCACGACCGATCGTTTGCCGTGCTCGGTCTCCCATGCTCGGCGCAGGCTGCTCATCGCGGTGGTCTTGCCCGCGCCCGCCGGCCCCACCAGCACATCAACAACACGACCCGAGACCGCGACGGCGGCGAGGGCCGCAGCCTGGTCGTCCCCGAGCAGTCGCCCGTCGCGGTCGGGCTTCGCGGTGACCTCCTCAACGGCGGACAGTGGGACGGTCGGCCCGGTCATGGTGCGGCAGCGCTCCAGGAGTCGGTCTTCGGCGGCGAGGAGTTCCTCGGAGGAGAACACCGTCGAGTGCCTCGGCCGGAACACCGAGGACCCATCGGGACGGCGGAACAGCGCCGGGCTGGTCGCCAGCTCCGGCGGAGTGAGCCGCAGCGACGCGGACTCGGCTGCATCAACGACGAGACCCACGATGGCCTCGCGGTCTTCGGTGCTGGCGAACCGGTACCTCATCGTCTGCCGGGCCGCCTCCGCGGCCAGGTTCCAGCGCCGCCAGGTCGACCGCTTCTCCCCGACCGTCCCGACCACGCTGCGCCCGAACTCAGCGATGACATCGAGCGGGACGTCATCGGCGCGCAGCAACAATGGAGCGTCGTTCGACGTCACGCGACCTGCCCAGGTGGTGGCGTCCTCGCCCAACAAGCCGGTGGCGCGGCGGCGCCAGTCGCCGGTGAGATCCGCAAGTGAGCGGACTTCCTTCTCCGGCCGGGTCACGAGGGTCGCTTGGGCACGGATCTTGAGGATTGTCACGGTCGAGGGCTGGCGGCCGTGGCGCTCGACATACTCCTCGATCAGCCGGTTCTTCTCCACCTCGATGTGGCGGGCTCGGGTGGAGAACTCCGCCACCAACCTCTCCGGCACGCCGGCGATGGCCCAAGCAGGATTGCGGTCGCGCCCCATATCCCGCTGCTCCCAGCCGACACCGAAGGCACGGGTCATATGATCAGCAAACATCGCCTCGTGCAACTCCGACAGGGCTACCGTCGCGGCGTGCATCGGCCGCCCATCCAGCGATCGCCACTTCCCGTCCTGCGCGGTCTGCACCTTGTTCGAGATCACCACATGGGTGTGCAGATGAGGGTCGCCGGCGCGGGAGTCGTAGTGGTCGAACGCGGTCGCGATCACCCCGGTCACGTCTACCTGCGCGACCGCACCGTCCGGGCCGGTTGCACCCACCCTGGTTGCGGCAACCTCCCGCTCGATGAACGCAACCATCTCCGCCACCGCCGCATGATGCGCCTCCGCAATCAGCGCCTGCGTGCCCGCATCGGCAACGGCCCATAGGACGCTGGCTGACTTCGGGATCGAGAAGGTGTAGTCGAACCCAGCAACAGCCCTGCGCGTGCCCCGCGTAGCCTCCTCGGCCTCGATCGCAGCGACAGCATCGGCGCGTTCGCCAAGGCTCAGGGCCGGGTCGAGAGCCTCCACGCGGTCCGCGACGCGCTCGGAGACAAACCGATATTCTGGGTATGCGCGACCCAGAGGCTCGCCGGTGACCGGATCGCGGCCCATCCCCACGAGGAGCTGTAGCTGAGGCTCGGAGACCTCATCGCCTTCATGGAGTTGCCCGGCATCCAAGGCTGGTAGCCCGCGGCCAAGCCAGCGGCCCGGTGGGTTCCCTGCTTCGGCGTAGTACCGCGTCAAAGAGGTCGACAGCGACCTGTCACCGTCGGCCGCGGCGACCGTACGCAGCAGGTACTTGTATCCGTCGCCCGCCGACATCACGCGCATCGAAACCGTCACTGTCGCCTCCTCGACGGTCAGGTGAGCGACCAATGACCGCCTCGCACCGAAGGCGGTGGACGGCGATCCGCCGGCGACGTGTCAACACTGGTTGACAAGGCTCTGACCTCGTCTGCAAGACGCGTGGTGGTTCAGAGTAGAGGCGAGGACGAGGACTTCGTTGAGCCGGCTCGGGAGGTCTACAGGGGCGATCGCGGGACGTGTGGCGAGCACCTGGCAGGTGACCAGCCCGGTCAAGAGTCTCCGAGAGGACGACGGCCGGGGATCACCGATCTGCCGGAGTCCTCATGCGCCAGTCGAACGACGAGACCCAAGGCCGTCGTCTACGGATCGGGTCGCTGTTCTCCGGGTACGGCGGGCTCGACCTGATTATTTACTCAAAGACATCGCTCCAGGTGATCTGCGTCAGGCCATCCGGATTGTCGCCTCAGGGGAGACTCGCTCCTCTCCCCTGCCATTACCCGAAAAGTCCTGGATTCACTGGCTGGCAGCCATAGATCAACAGTCAGCGACGAACCCCTGAGGTACCTGACCGAACGCGAGCGCGAAGTACTCACCGAAATCGGGCGGGGACTCTCCAACGATGAAATCGGGGCGAAGCTATACATCAGTCCAGCTACCTCCCGCACCTACGTCAGTAGACTCCTGGCGAAACTGCAGGCCAGGGACCGCGCGCAGCTGGTCGTTCTGGCTTACGAGACCGGACTGATTCAGCCGGGGACTCCATCGGCGCCGGGCAGGTCGACGGAACAGCCCGGTTCGGAGGCCTCCCGGCTTTCGACGATCAGGCGTAGTAGGGGGCGGTGGCGCGGGCGCTGCGCATTGCGCGCGCCCAACATGCGAGTTGGCCCAGCAGCTTTGTGGCGGCCTTGTCGCTGCGTTCCGGGTCCATGAACCCGGCCGGAATCATCGAAGCTATCCCAGAAGTTTGTGAAACTGACCGTGTTTCGAATGGTGGTGGCGTGGGAGTCCTACATGCCTATTCGAAACAAAGCGGCCAGACCGTCAAAATCCGTTCCTTGCTACACAAGATTGCCAACTCACCAAGGGCAGCGAGTGACCGGTCAGTTATCCCCCAGCGCCATGCCCGTCTAACGTCAGCGCAGTCGGATGAGATGACGGCCAGCTACAACGCCGGCGTGACGGTCAAGGAACTGGGCGAGAAGTATGGCATCCACCGTGGAAGCATTAGTAAGCACCTCCGGCGCCGAGGCACGCCCATTCGAAAGGTAGGTCTTGACGCGAAGCAGATTGAGGAAGCCGCTCGGATCTACGCCGAGGGCAAGTCGGTGGAGACGATCGGGCGTGGCATGGTTTCAGCGCGAACACTATTCGCAAGCGGTTGATCGAGAACGGCGTAGTGATGCTCACCAGCTATGATCACTTGCTGCGCTGACCCTGAATATCGCAATGATTCGTGTTGGCACTGGCGCCTCAAGCTTTTGTCCGGCGGGACCCCGCTCGGTGGCATCCCTTTCGACGTTCTTCCCATGCTCCCTGGCGACGCGGCCTCGAGCAAAGTCGACGACATCGACGTTCGCATCAAAAAGCCGCGCATGGGTGAGACCGCGGGCTCGGCGAATGTCTGCCACAATCGTTCATCACGGGCGCTCGCGGACGCCGCGTCCTTTTTCAACGGCCAACGGAAACGGGATAGGTTTGGCGGACCTGCCACTCTCGTGTTCGGGGTGCCTGACGGTTCAGAAATAATGGACCACTAGCGGAGCGGGCGCCAGTTCCATTCTCGCCCAACCCATCACGCCAACCAAGCCCGAGCAGTTCGCCGATTCCCGAATATATCCACAGTTTGTGTGGGATTCTTCTTGGCTATTGGCGTCTAAATCGTTGCGGTGAGGATCGGCTACCGGACACCCGGTGTTCGGTAGAGACACGTTCGAATGAGGCTCTGCGTTATAGTTCCACTAGGCACCTACCGAAACCAATCGGAGGCGCAACCAACACCCGTAGCTGCGTCTGCAGGCTTCCGCAGCTTTCAGAAATCCATCCTTTTGCCTGCCCCGGTGCTTGACCTCCCGCAGATTAGGAGGCGTACATCGAATCCAGAGTTCGACCTCCCCCGTGGCAGATCACGCCATCAAGGGGCGGATCTCTTGATTCTGAACTGGTGCCGAACCTTGCGAATCCCGACTCGTCGATTCGATTTCTTCACCGGGGGCATAGCAACGTGCCGGTTCCGCAACGGCCCTGCAGTCAAGGCTTGTTACAGATCAATCATCACTGGCGCCAATCGGCAGCTTGGCTATTGAGGTATTCAGAAAGCTGTTCGTCGGTCGGTTCTACGATGAAGGCGCCGTCCGGCCACACCAGTGTGGGGATGCGGCGTTTGCCCCCTTGGAGCCGACGGACCAGCGCCTCCGCAGGCTTATCGTGGTCCAGGTTGACATAGACGTAACGCTCGCCTTGCGCATCGAGCAGTTTCCGGCTGCGGCGCACGTCCGGGCACCAGTCGGCACCGTAGACGGTGAGTGTTTCCGCCTGCTGTTGGGGATTGCCTGTGTTCTGTGCCATGGGGCCTCCTGATTGTGTGGGTCAATAACAGTGTTGGAGCAAACTTAGACAACCAACGCGAGCCAGACGCCCGCACCGGCCCCAAGGAGAACTGAGACAACGGCTGCCGCATGGACAGTGGAAGCCGGACCCCACTGTACCTGAGCCGGACCAGCAGCTGGCGGATCTTCGGAACCCGCAAAAACCACCCGGGTGGCGGGCGCAATCCAGCGCAGGTAATAGAACAGGCTCGCAACAGTGTTGACCGCACCCAGCACCACAAGCCACACCATGCCTCCGTCCGCTGTGGCGGTGAAGATGGCCAGTTTGCCAACAAAGACCGCAGTGGGAGGGGTGCCCACCAGGCCCAAGAGCAGCACCGCGAGGCTGAGTACCAGCCACGGACGCCCGCGAACACCCTCAGCCCACTCCTTCAAAGAACCAGCCGCGGGCAGCGCGGCGGCGGCCGCGAATGCTCCGAGGTTGGTCACGGCGTATCCGGCCAGGTAGACCGCCAAAGCAGGGACGGCATACTCGCTCGGACCGGCGACGGCTACCACCATGAACATGTAGCCCACCTGGCTGACCGTGGAGTAGGCAAGCAGCCGAAGCACTTCGGTCTGTTGGAAGGCGGCCAGGTTGCCGAGGGTCATGCTGGCGGCGGCGATGACCGCAACAAGCAAAGGCACGTCGAGCTGGATTTGGGCGAACGGTTCGGCGACCAGCCGGAAGGCCGCGGCAACGGCCCCGAGTTTCGGAATGGTGGTAATGAAGGCGGCCATCGCAGGAGTAGTCCCGGCGGTCACATCGGGTACCCAAAAGTGCACCGGCACTGCCCCGGCCTTGAACGCCATACCTGCCAGCACCCCGATGACACCGACAGCGACCAACGGCATCGCCGCCTCCGGCAGCGCCCCGGCGAGTTCGAGGTAGTTGCCGGTGCCCGCGGCGAGGATCAGGGCGGCTACGCCCACGAGCATGAGGACCCCCACGAGTGCTCCCATCAGGTAATACTTCAGGGTGGCCTCCACTCCCCTGGCGTCCTTGGCGAATCCCGCCAGGGCGTAGAGCGGAACGCTGGCGAGCAGGTAAGCGGCTGCGAGCATCAGCAGGTCATTACTGGCAGCAAGAGCAATGGCGCCGAGCGCTGCGAGCACCATCAGGACATAAGCCTCGGTCTCGCGGGGATGGCCCGCCAGCGACGTGGAACTGAGCAACACGGCCGCGGCCGTAGCCAGGGCAACAGTGATGCGGACCACGCCGGTGGTGGTGTCGATCATCCAACTGTCTTCAAACACGCCCTTGTCCGGCTCGGTGAGATCGACGACGGCGGCAGCCGCACTGGCGAGGGCCGCCACAATTACCAACATACGGACTCTGCCTTGCTTGTCCTGCGGCGTCCACAGGCCCAGCAGCAGGCCGCCCACAGCCCCAAGGAGCAGCAGGAGTTCCGGCAGCAGGTCCAGCGGATTGGCGGACATGCCCTCCATGCCCGTCATCGGCCCACCAGTGAGGCAAGCGCGGCAGCGGCGGGTTCAATGATGTCCAGCAGTGCACGCGGGAACAACCCGATCGCCACGGAGAGGATCAGCAGCGGAAGGATTGATGTCAGCTCGCGCCCATGTAGGTCCTTGAATACGGCAGGCGCGCGGGCGCCGTCGTTCCTGGTCGTTGTCTTGACGCCGCGCGTCCCGCCGCCCCGTGCCGCGCTACCGCCGCCCCCGTGGGATCGTGCGGACGCAAGGCCGGTGGCTTCGGGCACTTTCGTGTCCCCGGTCAGCAGCCGCTGCAGCGCCACCAGGAACAGGCCTGCGGTGACAACAATCCCGGTGACCGCAATGACGGTGGCGATCGGCGCGGCCTGCAGCGCGCCGGTGAAGATCTGGAACTCGGCAATGAATGCAGACAGGCCGGGCAGTCCCAGCGACCCGAAAGCGGCCACCCCAAAAGCCGCGGCGAAGATGGGTGCGGGCCAGGCGAGTCCGCCCCACCGGTTGAAGGCGTAGGTGCCGCCGCGGTTGAAGAGGACCCCGGTGAGCAGGAACAGTGCGCCGGTGAGCAGTCCGTGGCTGACCATTTGCACCATGGCGCCGGTGACAGCGATGGTGCGGGCCTGGTCATCGGCCTGGCTGACCAGGCCCGCGGCGCCGAGACCCAGCATGATGTAGCCCATGTGGTTCACGGAGGTGTAGGCGATCATCCGTTTCAGATCGGTCTGGGCCAGGGCGGTGAAGGCGCCCCAGAGGACGCTGACCACGCCGGCGATAACGATCACCATGGCCCAGCGCTGCCAGGCGTCGGGCAAGATGGGCATGGCGATGCGGACAAAGCCGTACGTGCCCAGTTTCAGCAGCACACCGGCGAGGATCGCGGAGCCAGCGGCTGGCGCGTCCGTGTGGGCGTCCGGCAGCCAGGTATGGAAGGGGAACAGTGGGGTCTTGACGGCCAGTCCCACGCAGATGGCGAGCAGGACCAGGCCGGCGGCCACCGGGGAGTCGGTCAGGGGCGGGTCCGCGGCGAGGGCCACCATGTCAAAGGTGCGGGTTTCGCTGCCGAGAAAGAGGCCGATAAATCCGACCAGCAGCGCCAAGGAGCCTACAAAGGTGTAGATAAAAAATTTCAGCGCGCTGCGGCGCCGGTTCCCGTGGCCCCACCCGGCAATGACGAAGTACATGCCCACGATGGTCAGATCGAAGAACACAAAGAAGAGGATCAGATCCAGCGAAGCGAAAGTCCCGATCGACGCGGTTTGCAGAAACAGAAACAGCGCCGCGTACGTCCGGGGCCGCTGCTTCTCCCGCAGCGACCAGATAGCGGCGGCCAGGAACAGCACACCGGTCATGGCGATCAACGGCAACGACAGCCCGTCAACACCCACATGGTAGGAAGCATCCACGGTGGGGATCCAGCGGATCTTCTCCTGATACGCGATGCCGTCCACAATCCCGGCTGCGCCGGCCGTTCTTTGCGAGGCGAAACCGATCCACATCCCAACGATCAACGCGAGGTCAAGCGCGGCAACGGCCACCCAGAACCACGACGCCGCACGGTCCGGCAGTCCGGGCACCGCCAACAGCACCCCCGCGGCCACCACGGGAAGCAGAATAACAATAGAGAGCAGCATGGTTACCTCACGACGATCAGTAGGAGAAACAGCGCACCGAGGCCCACGACGGCCTGGAAGTAGTACTGGTGCACCAGCCCGGTCTGCGGGCGGCGCATCGCGGAACCGGCGCGGCGGGTCAGGGACCCAATACCGCGCACGGCGCCATCCACCATGTGGTGATCGGCACGGCCAATGAGCACCGCTCCGCGCCGGACGGCTGATGCGACAGCAAGGACGCCGCGGTCCAGCACCCGGTCATCAATGGTTGCCGCCGCGCGGGCGACGGCGAGCCAGGGCCGCGGCGAGAGCAGGGCGGGCAGTCCCAACCAGGTGGCCAGGGGCGTGCGCTCCAGGCGGATCAGCTGTGACCGCAGCGCAACGGTGGCCCCGAGCACGACGACGGCGAGTGCCCCCGAGACCACAAAGTCAGCGAGTCCGGGCGACGCTTCCCCTTCAGCCCCGAGCAGTTCTTTGAAGGGCTTCGCAACCGGCTCGAGGGCAAGGGCGCCAAGGACGACGGCGGTGACAGCCAGCAGGCCCGCCACCACTGATGTGGCCCGGGGTACCTTCCGGCTGCCCGGTTCTTCCGTATCCGGCCGGGCGCCGGCTTCCTTTACGAACCCCAGGATCACGACGAGGATCTTCCCGGCGTAGACCGCCGAGAGGGCAGCAGCGGCCAGCGCGACAATCCGCAGGACGCCGCCGTCAACCCCTGCAAGCACTTCATCCTTCGTGGCCCAGAGGGACAGGGGCGGCACCCCGGCCAGCGCCACAGCAGCGACGACGGCGGAGGCCCCGATGCCCGGGTGCCTGCGTGCGGCGCCGCGAAGCCCGGCGAGCTGTTTGGTGCCCAGTGCGCTCAGCCACGCCCCGGCCGCGATGAACAGGCCCGCCTTCACTCCGGCGTGCGACACCAGCTGAGCCGTGCCTCCCGCCGTCGTGCCGACGCCCGCGGCGAGAACCACAAACCCAATCTGCGCTCCGGTGCTCGCAGCAAGCAGCTGCTTGAGGTCTTTCTGCGCCGCCGCAATTGCGCCCAGGACCAGCGCGGTGGCAGCCCCGATCCAGGCCGCGGTGGGTGCCGCCCAGCCGGTCGATTCCAGCAGCGGCTGCGTACGTAATAGCAGGTACCCGCCGGCGGCGACCATCGTTGCTGAGTGCAGCAGGGCGCTCACCGGACTCGGGCCTTCCATCGCGGCGGAGAGCCAGGCGGAGAAGGGAAGCTGCGCGGACTTACCCAGTGCGGCGAGGAGTATTCCGGCGGCGGCGACGTCCCGCCAGGCGCCGTCCGCGGAGGCCAGGTCATCCAGCACCAGTGTCCCGGTCCCGGCGAACGCGGCACCCGCGGCGACGTACAGGCCAACGTCCCCGGCACGGGTGGTGACAAAGGCTTTGGTCCCGGCGGCCATTTTGCCCGGCACCTGCCACCAGTATCCGATCAGGGCGTAGGAGGTGGCGCCCATCAACTCCCACGCCACCAACAACGCCGGCACGGTGGTGGCCGTGACCGTGACAAGCATCGCGGCAGTAAAGAGGAGCAGATATCCGAGGAATCGCGCCCTCGGAACGTCGGGCGCCAGGTCGACGACGGCGAAGACAGTGACCGCGGCGGCCACCACCGCAACCGTGATGACCAGGACGGCGGAGAGCCCGTCCACCCCAACGGCGAAGTCGCCGCCTTCCACGAGGCCGATAAACGGCAGCGACAGCACCGGCCGGGTCGCCGCACCGATTGCCGCGAGGGCCACGACGGCCAGGGTTGCACCTACGGCTAAGGGTCCGGCCGCCCTGTCGGCGCGCCGGCCGGCGAGGAGCAACAGGATTCCCAGCGCCGCGGGAGTAAACACGAGGGCGGCGAGTATCGCCTGAGGGGCAGTCATCCGCTCAGCTCCGTGGCGTCGTCGACCATGTCCACCTGACGTGCACGGTAGATCGCCAGCGTCGCACCGAACCCCATCGCCATTTCCACCGCCATCACCACCAGGGCAACCACCACCAGCATCTGCGCATCGGGCAATTCCGGGGTCAGGAAGTACCAGGCCGCACCGCCTGCTAGCATCACCCCGTTGACAATCAGCTCCAGGCCCATCATCACCATCACGATCGACTGCTGGGAGAGCGCCCCGAAGAGGCCCACGCCGATCAGCGCCGCCGCGACGGTCAGGATCAATTGAAGCGTCACAGTATCCGTCATCGAAACCCACCGCCCACCGGGTCACTCGGTTTGGTGGCCCGTAGATCGGGTCCGAAGCGGTCATAACGTCCGCGGTGCGTGGCCAGGACCGTGCCGGAAATGATGGTCGCGAAAAGCCCTACGCCGATCACCAGCATCACCAGCATGTGGCTGCCCATGATCGCCTCACCCAGCTGCCGCGTGCTGTCAGCGGGCAGGCTCCCAACACGGGCCGGCCAGTCAATGGTCCAGATCCCCAGGACCAGAACAACAAAAACGACGACGCCGGCCACGGCGGATGCGCGGGCGTTGTGGACCATGGTCATCGGCATCAAACCCGCCGGGTTCATCATGAACATGATCATGAACACGGCCATGATGGCCATCTCGATCGTCATCATCAGCGCGGTAACCACCGCAAGGTACGTCAGCTCCATCGCCAGCAGGACTCCTGCCACGGCCAAGAACGAGACCAGCAACGCGAAGGTGGCCTTCGCCATGGAGTCCACCACGAACACCGCGACGCCGGCCGCCACGGAAACGAGTCCAAGTACGATCACAGCCACAATCGCCATTCCAGTCAGCATCACCGAAACACCGTCCCTTCCCTGTTGATCCTGGTGCTGCCTGTCCCTGCGCGGTCCAACCGCGCGCCGTTTACCCGGGCGCTCATGGGTAGAACCCCGAGAGCACCAACAGGCCAACCCACAGTGTCTGCAGCAGTGTTGCGGGTATCAACACCATCCAGGAGAACTCCACAAACCGGTCCGGACGCAGCACCGGGATCCGCCGCCCGATAGCTGCCATCGCCAGGATCACCAGCAGGGTCTTGAGCAGATACCAGACCGGTTCCGGCAGCCACGGCCCGGCACCGCCGCCGAGGAACAGCGCAACGGACATTGCCGCCGCCGCACCCAGAACAACTGCCCGTCCCGCCTGGACGAGTAACCTGTCCACCCCGGAGAGCTCCGACATCACGCCGGCGGCGATGTCCGCGCCGGCCGGTGACGCGAAAGGGCCCCAGAAGGCGAACGCCGCTGCGCTGGCCAGGAACACGACAAAAGCCACCGGCATGGTGACCACAAACCACAGGTTTTCCTGTGTTGCGACAATGTCAGTGGTGCGCAGCGAGCCGGCTCCCAGTCCGGCGGTGATCAGCGCGAACATCAGCGGCAGTTCATAGGCCAGCCCCTGCGCCAGGAACCGATAGGCGCCAACCAGCGAGTGGACAGCGTTGGGGCCCCATCCCACCAGCCACACGGCCGCCCACAGCAGCGCCTCCATGGCGTTAAACCACACCAGATCCGCGCTGGTGGACAACAGTGTGCGCCCGCCGATGGGCACCACCGCCAGGGACAACACAGCCAAAACCGGGACGGCGATGACACCTGATCGCCACAGCAGCCGGTCGGGGGCAAGCGTTGTCCGCCGCTGCTGCGCCAGCCACCGCGCCGTCGAGCGGAACGGCTCCACCGCGCTGCGCATCCGGCCGCCGCTGAGGACAACACTGTCAGCAACCGCGAAAACCGTCCCCAGGATCAACGCCGCCACGCCGACGGCCAGCACGGCAGGCAACAGCCCCCACGCCGCGGCCAGGGTCATGCCGGTTCCGCCCATCGGATCAGTCATGTCCGGCCCCGCCATGTCCCGACCCGTCATGTCCGGACCTGTCATTTCCAGGTCCATCCGGAAGCAACACCGGCGCCGGATCAAACACGAAACTGGCGACGATCAATCGCGCTGCCGCGAGCTCAGCGCCCTCAAGAAGAGTCTCAATGTGCTCGGGAGCAACCCGCGGCAACGACGACGTATCCCCCGCCGCAACCGCGGCCAGCGCGCGGACCCTGTCCAGGACATCGCCGGTCATTCGGTCGTTAACGGCGCCGCGCGCCGCCGTGACTCGCGGACTGTGAGCCGATCCGGCGTCGTCGTCACCTATCCCGCTGACTGACCAGGCCAGGAACCGGGAGCGGGCCACCCTGCGCGCCACCGCAGCGGCGGTCCTGCGGCCGTGCTCCCTTTCCCCGGCAGTGCCAGTGTCCGTTGACAGAGCCCAGCGGGCGTCCCGCGCCCGGCGTGCGAGCAACGGCCAACCGGCCACCAGAAGAAACCCTGCCAGCGCATCCAATGCGACGGCCGCCGCATCCGACTCAGAATGCTGAACCGCCGAATCCGGGACTGGACCGTCCAACCAGGACAACGACACACCGGTCAGCACATCACCCTGCATCGAACCCTTCAGCACCAGTCCGGTCGGCCAGCCCGGCAGCACCGGACCCAGGGTCACCTTCAACTCATCCAGCTCCAAACCATCCCGGTCCGGAGCCGTCCCCGCCATCGCCAACCCCGCAACATCGCCGCCATGATGCATATGACCGCCCATGTCATGCCCGGAGTGAGCACTGTGATCCATCGTATGAGCACTGTGGTCCATTCCACGACCGTCGGGATCCATTCCGGGATCCGCGTCCGACTCCATGGCGTGGCCGTCGTGGCCGCCCATGTCATCACCGCTGCGACTGTCCATCATGTGATCACTGTGCTCACCCACGTTGTGGCCACCCATATCGTGCGGGCTTATCCCGTCGGCGTCCGGGTCACTAGAATCCATCTCATGGGCCGGATCCTGATGCCCGGAATCCGAGCCGCCCGTAGCGTCCTGCGCCGAGGAAAGTTGGGTTGCTGGATCAGAAGGGTTCGCTTCGTAAGCGGACGGTGTGGTGAGGGCTGCGACAGCGGCGTCGAACTGCCAGGCGATATCGCTTTGGTCGATGACCTGCCGGTGTCGTGGCTGGGGCATTTGGGTCCACAGAACGTCTGTCGCCTGCGACAGGCCCGGCGGCAGCGTTCCGATGGTCAGCATCAAACCCGCATCCGCCGGGGATAACGCCACCTGCCATCCGCGGCGGTCGATTTCAGCTTCGACCAGCCACCGCAACCGGTCGTTGCCGGGCGCGTCGATGATGAATACACCTGGACGGGCCAGTGCCCATGTCCGCAGTCGGTTCATCATGACCATCGCAGCGCGCCCTCCCGCCATACATAGACCACACCAACAAAGAGGACGGCCAGGAACGCGAACATTTCGATGACGGCCGAAGCGCCCATGTCCGCGACCACCACAGCCCAGGGATACATGAAGATCATTTCCATATCGAAGGCCAGAAACAGCAGGGTGACGGCATACCAACGAACGTGGTACCGGGAGAATGCGTGCTGCTCCGGCAGGGAACCGGACTCATAGGGCAGCGCCTCGACGGGCTTACGTGCGATCCTGAAAGCCATCGCTGCGCCGAACACGCCCAGGATGACGGCCAAGACCACGGCAAGCAGTGAAACAACGGCAAACACGTAACGCTCCTTCCAGCGGTCAGGATGGTCAGTAGATTGTTTTGCGAACTGTTTCCCGGATTGGTTAGGCGGTTGCGTACCTGTCCGGGTCGGCGTCGAACATCGGCGCGCAGTCATCGCAGCAGAGGTAATAGCGCTTACCCTTGTAATCGCGCACCAGCCCCTCCTCCTCGGCGTCGGCTTTGAGCACCGTCGAACCCTTCATAACCGGGCAGTAAGCGATCTCGTCTTCGTTGCGCTTCTCATCGCCGCTTGGGGCGTGATGATGATGTCCCATCAATTTCTCCTAATACCAGTAGGGGGTATGCGTGACGTTTATCGACGATACGGCATGGGGGTATGCAATTGCAAGGATCTAAAGGGCAAGTGACTGCGGGCCCTGCCTTGCGCTGGCCAACGTGGATACCTTTCCTGTTCATAATTTGGTACCATAGGGGGGTACCCTGTATGGTACGACCGCTTCAGCACCCGGCAGCAACTCCCACTAACACTGCGAGCAGAGGATTCAATCATGGCTACAACGACGACGGCGACTGTCGCCCAAATGGACGAGCACAGTGGAGCGCACGGCTACATCTCCAACAAAGAGGACTACCAGCGGCGGCTGAAGCGTATCGAAGGCCAGGCCCGCGGACTGCAGGGGATGGTTCAGGATGAGAAGTACTGCATCGATATTCTGACGCAGGTTTCGGCCATGACCCGGGCACTGGAATCAGTAGCCCTCGGGTTGCTCAATGACCACATGAGTCACTGCGTACTCGAAGCGGCGGCTACCGGCGGCGACGAGGCGAAGGCCAAGCTGAAGGAAGCCTCCGACGCCATCGCGCGCCTCGTCAGGTCCTGACACCGAATCACTACGCGTTGTTGAAGCGCAGTTTCCCGGGCACGCAGTCTTCGGTCTTATCCGTGCGACGGTTCGCCGGTGACGCGATGGTCAGCGTGGTTCAGCCCCTCGGCCACTAGGCGGGACAGGTGGCCGTCGATGATGCTGTAGACCACGTTCCGCCCGATTTTCTGCGTGCTGACCAGGCCGCTGAATCGCAGTTTCGCCAGATGCTGACTGACAGAGGTGCGGGTACTGCCGGTGGCCTCCACCAGGGATGTGACATCCGCAGGGCCCAGCGTCAATAGCCACAGGATGTGCAGCCGGGTCGGATCGGAGAGCATCCGGAACGTGGCCGCGCCCGCTTCCAGGCGAAGCTCATCCGGGGCATCCGGGTGGTGGAGGCTCGGCGCCGGGGTCTGCGGAACTTCGGTCACATCAGCGGCCTTCCTGCGCAAGCGCATCGGTTGTCGCACTCTCGCGACGCGGCCACAAACGAAGTGCGGCCAGTGTCCCCAGTGTAGCCAGAACCGCCAGTACGACGGCGGCGGCGGACTGTCCTGCGGCGGCGCCGATCCAGCCTGCGACCGGGTAGGTGATGATGAAGCAGGCGTGTGAGAGGGAGAATTGGGCGGTGAAGAGATAGGAACGTGTGTTGTCGGTTGCAGCCCTGCGCAGCAACCTTGCCGAGGGAGTGTTGATCATCGAGGTTCCCGCCCCGAGTACGGTCCAGACGGCGAGCAGTAACGGCCAGGATTCCCCTCTCCACGCGATCACTGCTGCCGCGGTGATCGCCAGGGGAAGGATGATTCCCCCCAGGGCCATCAGCGACCGGTCCGGAATCCGGTCAAGGATCCGTGGCGCCGCGAGCGCCACGACCATTGAACCGGCACCGTAACAGGCCAGAGCGATCGCGAGGTCTGTGTTGGATCCGTCGAAGATGTCCAGGGCATAGATGACCGTATTAACCAGCACCAGTGCAGTTCCGCAGCCGACCACCAGATTCAGTGCCATCAGACCGCGCAGAGACGGTTCGCGCAGAAAGATCCGGGTGCCCAGGGTGGTGCGGTGCATCAGCGCCCCGGACCGTTCCGCGGGGGCCAGCTGCGGGAGCCGGGTGGTAACGACCATCAGGGCGGAGAGGAGGAATCCTGCCATCGTCCCGACAAAGAGGTTGTTGTAGGACATAACCGTCAACAACGCAGCAGCCAGGGCCGGGCTGAGCAAGGACTCCAGGTCATAAGCCAGCCGGGACAGCGAGAGCGCCCGGGTGTAGTCCTTCTCTTTCGGCAGGACCACAGGAATCAGCGACTGGAACGCCGGGGTGAAAGTAGCCGACGCCGACTGCAGAATGAAGATCAGGACATATATCTGCCAAACCTGGTCAATGAACGGCAACGCCAGGGCGATGCCGGCCCGCACCAGATCAGCGCAGACCAGCACCGCTTTGCGCGGGAGGCGCTCCACCAACGCGGCCATCACCGGAGCAACGAACACATAGGCGAGCATCTTGATGGTCAATGCCGTGCCCAGCACCGCGCCGGCCTGTCCGCCGGCCAGATCGAACGCCAGCAGGCCAAGCGCAACAGTGAGCAGACCGGTTCCCAGTAGCGCCACGATCTGCGCCGTGAACAGCTTCCGGTAGGCGGTCACCCGAAGTACCTCAAGCACAATGAAACCCTTTCCTTGGAACAATTGGTTTCATTTATAGCACATAAGTGCACACGTATGCACTTACAGTGTGCTTTTGATTCGCGGGTTTACAGAGTAATTATCAACGGTGATTCAGGGACGACCAGTCAACATGCCGTCTGCTCCATTCCAGGGTTTCCGGTTGGGTGGGAGCGGCTGGCCCTGGGGCTTTGCGGGCGCTCGTCGAACGATCGAAAGCCGGCGAACCCGTAGGTTGCGAGTCCACCGGCCGTCGGTTAACGAAGTGCGATCGTACTTTGATGCGCCCGTCAGCGCTCCGTGCCTGCACCGGTCAGGTGCTTCGGTTCGGCAGCGGCACTATCCCGCGTGGTGGCTGGTTTGTCCTGCCTGTTGCTTCGCAGCGGTTTGAATCCGCGAAGCCTGAGGCTGTTGGAGACGACGAAGACGGATGAGAACGCCATGGCCGCCCCGGCGAGCATCGGGTTGAGCAGTCCGGCGGCGGCCAGCGGAAGGGCAGCCACGTTGTAGGCGAAGGCCCAGAACAGGTTTCCCTTGATGGTGCCAAGGGTCCGCCTGGAGAGCCGGATGGCATCCGCCGCGGCCCGAAGGTCGCCGCGGACCAGGGTGAGATCGGAGGCCTCGATGGCGACGTCGGTTCCGGTTCCCATGGCCAGGCCCAGGTCAGCCTGGGCCAGGGCAGCGGCGTCGTTCACGCCGTCGCCGACCATGGCCACGACTTTCCCTTCGCCCTGGAGTCGCTTGATCACGTCGACCTTGTCCTGCGGCATGACCTCGGCGATCACCTGCTCGATGTTCACCTGGGCGGCGACCGAGCGGGCAACGGTCTCGTTATCACCGGTCAACAGCACCGGGGTGAGGCCGAGCTGCTTGAACTGCGCGATCGCTTCCGCGCTGGTGTCCTTGATAGCGTCCGCAACAACCAGGATTCCGCGGGCCTTACCGTCCCAGCCGATGGCGACGGCAGTGCGGCCGTCCGCTTCGGCGTCGGCCTTGGCGCGTTCCAGTTCCGCGGTGAGCGGCTGGGACCAGTCGGCCAGCAGCTTGGCGCGTCCTACCAGAACGGCGCGTCCGTCAACAACGCCCTGGACGCCCATTCCTTCAAGGTTGGTAAAGTCCTCCACCCCCGGAAGGTCTCCGGTTTTCTCGGTGGCGCCCTTGGCAATTGCCTGGGCAATGGGGTGTTCGGAGGCATCCTCCAGCGCACCGGCCAGCCGGAGCACCTCGTCCCGGTCCTCACCCGTGCCTGCAACCACATCGAGCAGAGTCATGCGTCCGGTGGTGACCGTTCCGGTCTTATCCAGGACGATGGTGTCTACCTTGCGGGTGGATTCAAGGACCTCGGGACCCTTGATGATGATGCCGAGCTGCGCTCCGCGGCCCGTGCCGACCAGCAATGCGGTAGGTGTTGCCAGGCCAAGGGCGCACGGGCAAGCGATGATCAGCACGGCGACCGCCGCGGTGAAGGCGTACTCGGCGCCACTGCCGGTACCGAGCCACCAGCCGAGAGTGCCTGCTGCCAGAGCGATGACGATGGGTACGAAGATTCCGGAGATCCGGTCCGCGAGCCGCTGTGCCTGTGCCTTGCCGTTCTGCGCGTCTTCGACCATGCGGGCCATTTGCGCCAGTTGGGTGTCGGATCCAACCCGGCTGGCTCGGATGAGCAGACGCCCGCCCACGTTGACGGTGGCGCCGGTGACGTTGTCTCCGGGGACCACTTCCACGGGCACTGATTCACCGGTGAGCATGGAAGCGTCAACTGCGGAGGAGCCCTCGGTGATGACGCCGTCGGTGGCGATTTTCTCCCCCGGCCGGACAATGAATTCATCGCCAACGGTCAGGGCGTCCACGGGGATGCGTTCCTCGGTTTTACCGGTTGGTCCTTCGCGGAGGACGGAGACTTCCTTGGCGCCCATTTCCAGCAGCGCACGCAGTGCGGCTCCGGCGCGGCGCTTGGACTTTGCCTCAAAGTATCGGCCCGCCAGGATGAAGGTGGTGACCCCAGCTGCTACTTCAAGGTAGATGTTCGATGTGCCGTCCATCCTGGCGATGGTGAGCTCAAAGGGATGGGTCATCCCGGGTTCACCGGCGGTGCCGAGGAACAAGGCGTAGCTGGACCAGGCGAATGCGGCGATGGTGCCCATGGAAATGAGCGTATCCATGGTCGCGGCACCGTGTTTGAGGTTCGCCCACGCTGCCTTGTGGAAGGGCAGTGCGGCCCATACCAGCACCGGGGCGGCCATCGCGAAGGAAAGCCACTGCCAGTAGGTGAACTGCAGCGCTGGAATCATTGCCATCGCGATCACCGGGATGGAAAGCAGTGTGCTGACCACCAGCCGGTTGCGCAGGCTGTTCAGTTCCCCGGCACCTTCCTCAGCCGCATCTTCATCCTGGCCGGTACCCTGCTGCGGCTTTTTTAGCTGGGGCAGTTTGGCGGTGTAGCCGGCCTTCTCCACTTCGGCCACGAGGTCCTCGTGCTCAATGCCGGCGGGGAAGCTGACTTTGGCTTTTTCGGTGGCGTAGTTGACCGTCGCGGTCACGCCGTCGAGCTTGTTCAGGCGCTTTTCGATGCGGTTTGCGCATGAGGCGCAGGTCATTCCGCTGATGGCCAGTTCAATCTGGCCCGCGTTGACCGGCTGTTGCCGGATGCTGTCCGGAATGGTGCTCATGGCTCCTCCTTCTGAGGTGCTGGTTCTGGTCTTGGAAAGTCCGGTCTAGTGGTCCGTGTGGCCCTCATCGGTCGTTTCCTCTTGTTCGGGCGCTTCTTCGCTGGCGTCGGCGGATGTCTCCGCCCGGTCGGCGGTGGCGGTGAACTCCGCGGTGCGGACCACGCCGTCGTGCTGGAAGTCCAGATACAACCGGTAATCCCCCGCCGATGGGACAGTGGTGTAGAAGGTGATGGCTGGTCCGGACTCGGTTTGGCCGTCGCCCGGGGTTCCGGCCGGGTGCACGTGCAGGTACGCGAGGTCGCCGTCCCGGAGTGCGACGAGGTGTCCGTAGGCTGCGAGATACGGCTGCAGATCGGTCACGGGTTCGCCGTCGCGGCTGACGGAGAGCGTGAGTTCGGATTCTGCGCCGGGAACGAGCTCTCCGTCCAAGGTCACGGTATAGCCGTCGACTTCAGCGGTTCTTGATACGGCTGGCAGTTCTTCCGGTGTGTACTCGCCGGCAACCGCGATATCGACACCCAGGATTAGACCTTCGTCCGATTCATTGTCTGCCGGAACAAAGTCCGCGAAGACCCGCCAGGTACCGGCGGTCAGATCGACCGGCACACTCCACGTCCCGTCCTCCGAGAGCTCAGGGTGCACATGTTGGAAACCGGTGGTGTCGCTGCGGACCGCGATTAGGTGCATGTCCTTATCGTGGCTCTGCTCGTATTCGGTGACGGGCTCGCCGTCAGCGGCCAGGATCTGAAAGTTCAGCTGTGTTGCCGATCCGGCTGGAAGGATTCCGGTTTCGGGCTGGAGGGTGTAGCCACGCTCGGAGACCATCAACCCTCCGGGCAATTCGCCCCCAGCGGTTGGCTGGTCCGGTTGCATTTCACTGTGCGCACCGGCTTCCGAAGAAGAAGTTGACCCGCCGTCCATCTCCTCCATATTATGCGTCTCCTCAGCAGGAGGCACCGGGCTGCCGAGAACACTGCCCGTTCCGAGCGCCCCGGCGAAAGCCACAGCAAGAATTCCGCCGTAAGCGGCCAATTTGATGGGAGTGCGCATTGCGTTACTTGCCTTTCATAGTCTGCCTTCCAGGCAGTGACCTGTTCAGCGGTTGCTTATCGGCGGTGCCCGCCGGACCGGCGGGCATGAGCCCGCCGGACCGGAATGGATCACGCCGGGACGACTACCTCGTAGCCGGCTTCCTCTACTGCTTCGGTGATTGCGTCATCCGAAATGGGTCCGTCGCTGTCGACGGTCAGGCGTCCGGCGGCGACGTCCACCGAGATATCGGTGATGCCGGGGATCTTGGTGACTTCAGCAGTGACCGATCCGACGCAGTGATCGCAGGTCATGCCCTTTACGGTGTAGGTATTGCTCGCCATGGTGACGTGCTCCTCTCGGTTGGAAATTGCCGGGTACCCCCCGGGTGTACTAAGCATACCCCCATAAGGTATGGATGACAAATACCCTCTGGGGGTACCTCTGTTCTGGATTCTGCGCATGCCGGCTACCCCTCCGTCGAGGTCTTCGCGGCCAGGAAGTCCTGCCGCATGCCCAGGGTGGAGTCGGTAATTCTCATGGAAGTCGCCGCGTCCGGCGCCGTACGGGTCAGTGCCCGGATCGCGTCGATTGTTTCGGGCACCACAATGGCTTCGTTGTATACCTGATAGGTGAGGAAAACCTCGTCGCCCTGGACGGTGATCAGGTCTTCCCACACAGCCACTTCCCACATGTCTCCCCTGGGCCGGCCGAGATCCTTCATCAGCTCAATGGTCGAGTTCAGGGCAACGAGCCCGTCCGACATGCGGATGAAGGCGATGCGTGGTGCGGCGCGAAGGGCGGCGATGACCTCCTCGCGCCCGGCCGGGCGGGTCAGCTGAAGCGTCCAGTAATGGTTATGGCTCTGCGTGTGCGCGCCCTTGGCTGCGATGGTCACCAGGTCCAGATCCGGAAGGACTGTCTGTGCATCCGGGCCCTGATGTGATGGGATTGTCGGTTCGGGAACCATGGTGTTCATGATTCCGCCCACATGTGATTCCCACGGGTCGGTAGCCCGGCGGATGAGGACCCCGCGCGCCTTGGCCAGAAGGCCTGCATCCTGGAATGCGCCAAGGACACGGACGATGCTGGTGGTGTTGCAGGAGACCACACGGGTCATGTCCCTGCCCAACGCGCTGTCGTAATTGGCCTGCGCGACAAACGAGTGCCCTGTGGTTTCGTGGGATTCACCTCCCTGCAGCACCACTTTCACGCCGGCCGCCCGGTAGCCTGCCAGATTATCTGCGGCAACCTGCTTGGGAGTTGTATCTATGACGACATCGGCCTCCTCCAAGAGCAGCTGCAACCCGCCCACGACGGTGATTCCGGCTCGTTCCATGACAACCCGCGCCTCGTTTGTGGCCGCAAACACAGTGAACCGGTTGGCCGCCGCCTGGATACGCCAATCGGCAACGACGTCGGCAACGCCGACGAGTTCCATATCCGGTTGGAGCAGCACCGCATCCGCTACCCGCTTGCCAATGACGCCGTATCCATTGATTGCCACCCGCGTTTTACTCATCTGTTCCTACCTTCGGTTGCAGTTGATCTCGTTGCCCGTCAGGTGTTTCCGGACCGGACCTGTCAGGGTCGGCGGCGGCCATTGGGAAGTCCTTGGATTCTCCGCCTGCCAGTTCGACATAGTTGCTGGCGACACCGATGCGCACGGCCGGCGCGGTGCAGGGTTGGAGGTGGATCAGGATTCGGTCCTTGCTCAGGGTGACCTCGACGCGGTGTCCGCGGTATCGCAGCTGGAAACAGATCCTGCCCAAGTGCGCCGGCAGCCGCGGGGCAAAGGTCAGGGCATTGGCCTCTGTCTGCAGTCCGGCAAACGATCTGGTGATCAGGTCGACGGTCCCGGACATTGCCCCCAGATGTATTCCTTCCTGGGTGGTGCCTCCCTGGGTGTCGTCCAGGTCGGCCACCAGGGCTTCGCGGAAGACTTCCCAGGCCCGTGATTCATCAAATCTGGACAATACCGAGGCGTGTACCACCCGGCTGAGCGTTGAACCGTTCGCGGTGCGGGCTAGGTAGTACTCGACTGTCTGCTCCAGGTCCGAATCGCTGAAGGGGTAGCCGAGCCGGTGGAGCTGCTTGAGCACTCCCTGGGGGCCGAGGAGATGGATCAGCATCAGCACGTCCGCCTGTTTGGCCAGCTTGTACCGGTTGGTGGCGTCACCTTCCGCTTCGAGGATCAGGTCCAGCCGGCCAATATTGCCGTACTTGGCCCGGTAGTGCGCCCAGTCGAGTTCGGCCAGATCCGCGTACCCCTCGAACTGGCTCAATACGCCATCGGAATGGAAGGGAATGGAGAGCCTGCGCGCGAGCCGGGACCAGAGGCTGATCTCTTCCGGTCGGATGTGTAGCCGATCGGTGAGTTCGTTGGCCGGATGGCCGGCCAGCTCCACCATGACATCGCAGGCCCGCTCGCAGACCCACGAGACCAGGACGTTGGTGTAGGTGTTGTCGCGGATTCCTGCCCCGGGCGCGTCCGGGTATCCGTCATGGTATTCGTCCGGACCCATCACACCGGAGATATGAAAGCGGTCCTCTGCCTGGTCGAAGGTGGCCAGGGATGCGAATATCCTGGCCACTTCAACGATCAGTTCCGCTCCGCGCTCCAACAGCCAATCGCGGTCCCCTGATACCTGATAGTGCTGCCACGCGTTATAGGCCACTGCCAGTCCCACGTGCCGCTGGCGGTACGAGTTGTCTTCCATCCACCGGGACGATCGGGTGTTGTAGAGCTCTTTTGGGGTCTCTTCCCGCCCATCGCTTCCGCTCTGCCACGGAAAGAGCGCGCCCTCAAGGCCGACGGTCTTGGCTGCGGCGCGCGCAGCGTCCAGCCTTCGCCAGCGGTAGTCCAGCAGTGCTCGGCTGATTCCAGGGACGCGGATCCCGATCACCGGAAAGACGAATAGTTCGTCCCAGAAAATGTGGCCCCGGTAGCCCTCGCCGTGAAGGCCTCGTGCCGGCACTCCCGCGTCCAGGACGGCGGTGTGCACGGAGATCGTCTGGAGCAGGTGAAGTACGTGTAGGTTGAGCACCAATTGGGACTGCGCGTCTGTATCCAGTGTGATCGCGAAGCGGTCCCAGAGACGCCTCCAGGACGCTTCGTGGTCTTCCAACAGTTCGCTCACACCCCGTCCGCTGCCGGCCAGTTCGGCCAGCGCACCCGTCGCAGGTGAGGAGATCGCCCCATCACGCGATGTCACCACGGCGGCGGTCTTGTCCATGGTGACCGACTGGCCATCGGCTAACCGGGCATCGAACTGCCGCCGGTATTGCCCGGTTCCGTCCACCGATCCGGGTTCCACTTTTCCGCCGCAGCTGACGATGGTTCTCACGGCGAGTGCGATGCGTATCCGGCTCCGATTGGTCTCTACTTCGCACAGGACCGTGTCGCCGTCGGGCTCGGTGAAAGCGGGGGCGCTCAGATGGCGGTGGCCTGTGCCGACGTAGTCGCGGACGTTGGTGTTGGTAACACCTGCGTCTATGCCGGTGCGCACACTCACGGTGCCAGTGAAGCCATCAGCAGCAATGGTTGTTTCCAAAGCGGCAAGATGAGGGTTGTGCATGGAGACAAGCCGCCTTTGCACAATAGAGAGCCGTCCTGCCCCCGGAGCGGACAACATTACTCGGCGTGTGAGCAGGCCCCGGCGCAGATCGAGTTCAACGCTTTCCTGCGAAGTGTTGATGTCTCCCGTTGACCACCACGGACCGTCGCCGATACGAATATCCACTGGCAGCCAGTTCGGGACATTGACCAGGTGCTCTTCCTCCAATTCGCGGCGGTGCATGGTGCTGGCCGTGCGGTTGTAGACGCCGGCAAGGTAGGTGCCCGGATAGTGAACGCCGTCGTCTTTGCGTTCCGGGTGCGCTCCACGGGTCGCCATATACCCGTTGCCCAGGGCTGTGAGCGCTTCGCGGTGTCCTTCGTGTGCCGGGTCGAACCCCTGGTAGACCAGGGTCCATGGATCGGCGCGCGTGGAGCCCAGATCCAGTTCGGCGACATCGCCAAGAACGATGTGGGCGCCTGCCAGCTCCAATTGGGTTCGATGGCCCGTACGGTCGATTCCCACGACCAGTCCGAAACCGCCGCGGCGGGCCGCCTGAACGCCAGCGGCGGCGTCCTCAATCACCGCCGTACGCTGGGGCGGCACACCGAGCTGGCGGGCGGCCTCAAGAAACATGGATGGATCCGGTTTGCCGGGCAGACCCCGCTCGGCAGCTGTCTCTCCGTCAATAACGACATCGAACTCTGCCTCGAGTCCAGCTGCCTTCAACATCGCCCCGGCATTGCGGCTGGCCGTCACCAGACCAACAAGTACCCGACCACTGCGCAGCCGGCCCAGCAACGCAACAGTTCCCGGAAAGGCCCGGATTCCGTCCCGGGCAACCACTTCCTGGAACAGAGCGTTCTTCCTGGCACCCAGACCGTGGACAGACCAAACATCCTCCCCGTCTCCCGGGCTGCCCGCGGGGATCTTCAATCCCCGCGAGGCCAGAAAAGCGGTAACACCATCCTCACGGTGCCTGCCATCAACATACAGACGGTAGTCCGAATCACTATCGAAGGCCCGCATGCCCTCTCCGAGCGCCAGCCGCGGATCCTGGAGAACATCATCGAAGAGCTCCTTCCAGGCGTGCGCGTGCACTGTCGCCGACTGGGTGAGAACCCCGTCCATGTCAAACAGGACTGCGTCGTAGGGCAATGCTGCGATCTGACGCAAACGCCCCCGGGCCGGTTGGGAAGCTTGAACTGACACTGGATTCCTACCCCGCATCCACTTCGGTCGCCGTATGCTCGGCCTCCGGCTCGGCTGGCGCCGAACCTGTTGGCGGTACGTGCCGCAGCCGGGTGGCAGCGAGGATTGCGGCGACGGCGGCTATCCCGGCGGCGACGGCGGCGGCGACGTTGAGTCCGCTGGCGAAGGCCGCGCGCGCGGTCTCCAGCAGTGCCGTACTCAATTCCGCGGGGAGCTCGCCGGCGGCCGCGATGGCGCCGTCGATGCTGTCCCGCGCGGAGGCTCCCGCCTCGGCGGACAGGCCTGCGGGAAGTGCGCCGTCGATTTGGCCGCGATAGGTGGCGACCCCGACGCTGCCGATGACCGCCACGCCCAGCGAAATGCCGAGGTCGTTGGCCGTGGTGGCCAGTCCGGAGGCTGCTCCTGCTTTCTCCGGCGGCACCGAACCGACCACAAGGTCCGTGGTGAGGGCCATGGACGGTGCGACGGCCGGGTAGAGAATCATGAATCCGGCGATCAGCAGGGGCAGTCCGGAGGTGCTCTCCACCTGGGTGAGCAGGAGGTAACCGATCACCTGCACCGCGAGGCCGATGGCGATCACGTTGCCGGGACGGATTTTTCGTGCCAGCACCGGTGAGAGCATCGAGACGACAATCAGGATCAGTGCTGCGGGCAGGACCGCCAGCCCGGCCTGCAGCGGCGAGAGTCCCGCGACCAGCTGGAGGTACTGGGTGAACATGAAGTACACGCCGCCCAGTCCTGCTGCGGAGAGAAGGAACACGACCAGCGCACCGCTGACCGTACGGTTGGCGAACAGCCGCACATCCAGCAGAGGTGACGCGGAACGCAGTTGGCGCATCACGAACCACAGCCCGAAGCCCAGGCCGGCGGCGATGGTCAGCAGCGGTACCGTCAGAGCTTCCTCCCGGGCAAATGCCTTGATCCCATAGATGATCGGCAACAGGGTGGCCACCAAGAGTACCGCGCTGAACAGATCGAGCCTGCCCGCGTTCGGGTCGCGGTGCTCAGGCAACAACAGCGGTGAGGCGATGACAACCAACAGCATCACCGGCACCGCCACCAGGAACGTTGCGCGCCAGGAAAAGGCTTCCAGCAGAAGTCCGCTCAGCAGCGGGCCCAGTGCCACTCCAGCGGAAATGCCTGCCGCCCAGACACCGATGGCCACCCCACGCTGCTTCGGATCGCGGAACATGGAGAAGATTAGGCCCAGTGTGGCCGGCATCTGCGCAGCCGCCGCGATACCGAGAATGGCCCGCCAGAAGATCATCATGGCCGGATCATCCGTATAGGCCGCGGCCACGGAAACAATACCGAACGCCGCCGCGCCAATCATCAGCAGCCTTCGGCGCCCGATCCGGTCACCGAGGGTTCCCATCGTGACCAGGAATCCGGCCATCAGGAAACCGTAAATGTCCAGGATCCACAACATCTGGATGCTGGTGGGCTCCAGATCAGCGGCAATATGCGGTATCGCCAGAAACAGGATGGTAAGCATCATAAACAGCAGCATGGAGGGCAGGACCAGCAGACCAAGACCGGCCCACTCCCTACCTCCTGCCCGCACATCGGTCGTGCTGTTCGCAGAGGACATCGGCTTTTCCCTTCTCGGATTCATTCTCAGTATTTGGTTTCCATGCCACCGTCGGCATTTAGGTGCCTCCGGACAATGCGATACAACCAATCTTGATACCCTAGGTGGGTACCGTACAACTGATACCCTAGCCCGGTACTGTATTGATGTCCACACTTTGAGTTGTCGTCATGAAACCGGAGCCGTGTGGGTGGCCGGACGGGATGGGGATTCTACTCAATCAAAGCAGGTGTACTCCGGATACCCCCATGAGGTATGTTTGAAATATACCCTCCTGGGGTACCCGAAAAGAAAGGAACACACATGATGCGCAAGCGGATTCTGATCATTGGAGCTGGAGCGGCCGGAAGCTCCGCCGCCCAGGCACTGCACCAGTCAGGCACAGACCTGGAAGTAACCGTGATCGGAGCGGAAAACCTGGCACCCTATAACCGGACCACCGTCAATAAGGGTCTTCTCTCCGGCGCGGTGGACCTAGAGAACATCATCCTGCCCGGGATGGATCTGCCGGGCTACGCATGGCAGCTGGGCACGAACGTTACAGCCCTTGACCCGTCAACCCGGACCGTGGAGCTGGAGAACGGCGCCACCATTGAGGCCGACGCGGTGCTCTTGGCCACCGGCGCAGAACCTCGCGCATTGACCGCCGCCGTGGATGACGGAGCCCGGAGCCGCGTCCTTCGTCTCCGGAGCGCAGCAGACACACAACGCCTGCGGGCTCTCACCATTGCCAACCTGCCGGGTCATGTGGTGATTGCCGGGGCGGGCCTGATCGGCACGGAGACCGCGGCGGTACTGCTCGAAGCAGGATGCCAGGTCACTCTGACCGACCCGTCACCATTGCCGATGCGAAACCATCTGGGACACACCATCGCGCAGTGGGTCGCCACAGCGCACCGCACCGCCGGCGTCGACTTCCGCCCGGCCACCACCATTACTGAAATACGGGCCGCGGACGAAGCGCTGCTGGTGAGCCTCGCCGTTGGAAACAGTCTTCACGCCGCGGTCGTTCTCGCATCTTTGGGTGTCACTCCCGCCACGGGGTGGCTGGAGGGCAGCGGGATACCGTTACAGGCAGGACGCCGGCCAGGCGCAATCCTGGTGGATCAGGATCAGCGCGTTGAGGGATTGTCTGGAATGTACGCCGCCGGGGACGCCGCGGCAGTACCGGGACTCGACGGGAAACCTGCACGGATCGAACACTGGGGCGCCGCCATCAGCCAGGGCAGATCGGCCGCCGCGGCCATTCTTCGGGACCTGCACGGGGAGCCGTCCGAGGTCGGGTCCACGCAGCCGCTCATCCCGCCGGCGACTGCCAGCTACAGCACATATGTACACGGGACCAAACTCACCATCCTCGGCAGCCCGGCAAACGGCGTCCGTGAGCAGTTCATTCTCGGAAACCTCGACTCTCCCCGGTTCGCCCTCGCCTTCTTCGACGCCGAAGACCGGATCACCGGCGCCGTAGGGGTCGGCGGCGCCCGCGCCGTGAATCAGCTGCGTTCGGCGATCGCGCGCCGGGCACACGCCGCTGAGCTGGAGACTGAGGCCAGCTTCGAGCCCGTAGGAGGGCCACAGTGAATACGACACTGCGCGGCGTGCTGAGCAAACAGGTCGGAAACTGGTCGATTGTCCTGACCGTCATCACCGAGGTTTCCCGCACCTGCGCCGGAATCTGCCAGGGTGGAGGCCGCCCGTGATCCGGACCAAACGCATCCTGGGAACAGTGAGCGTAATCGCCATTGCAGCCGGAGCGGCCCACCTGTTCCTTGACGGCCTTGCCGGCAGCCTCATCCCGCTCCAAGCCGTGATCCAAAACCGAACCGACGCAGACCCGGCGGTCCTCGGAATTCTTGTCTCCGTCGCGCTGGCCTCGGCTTCGCTGTTCCAGCCACTGGGAGCACGCTTGGCCCAAAGGTTCGGCGACGGCGCCCTAGCCATCACCGGCGCGTTCCTGGCCGCCGCTGGGTACGGGCTACTCCCCGCCGCTGTCCACCCGGCGCAGGCGATCGCCGCCGTTGCGGCTGGCGGCCTGGGATCGGCAATGTTTCATCCCGCGGCCGGAGCACTGGTGGCACGATCAGCGCCAGCCGGGCAGGAGTCACTGCCGGTGGCCGTGTTCTCCGCCGTGGGAATGGCCGGGGCCGCGCTGGTACCGGTGGCAGTCCTCGGCAGTGTGACTTCCCTGGCCGGAGCGGCCGCCGTGCCGTTCACCGTGCCGCTGCTGGCCGTCGCCGTCGGCCTTCTATTCTCCCGCACCGTGCGCAGCGCAGCACCGCACGAGCACAAATATCCTACTCCATCGGGATCAGCGGACAACCCATCCATGGTGATGCCGGTAGCCGCGGCGGCGCTCCTGTCATTGACCGGCGTTACAGTCATGGCAAGCGCCCCACTGATCCTGGCCGCGGATCTGGGCGCGACCCATGCCCTGCTTGGTTACTCCGTTGCAGCCTACAGCGCGTCGGCGGCCGTCGGCGGGATACTCCTTGCACTGTGGGTGCGCCGGGTGAAGCTTCGAACCGTCATGCTCTCCGCCGCGGGCGCAGGAGTGCTTGCTTCCCTGGCCATGCCATATGTACCACTGGCATGGACCCCCGCGGCGATGGCCATTGCAGGTGCTGGGCTCGCCGGAACACTTCCGCTGCTGGTGACCTCAGCCAAAAAAGCCGGCGAGACCTCAGTCGGCCCAGCCTTCGCGAGAATCCTCGGCGTCGCTTCAGGACTCGGCGCCGTCGGATACACAGGTATCGGGCTACTGCAGGAACCGTTCGGATACGCACCCATCCTGACCCTAACGAGCGCGGCGGCCGGGACAGCCGCCCTGATTCTCCTCACCCGCCTGCCGGAAGCCCCAGGCAGCGCCGAAACAGCCATCCACGCCGCACTAAGCCGCTGCCCCTGTGCCGGATCCACCTGCAGCACCGTCCAGAAGGAACCGCTGCCGGTATAACTGGCCGGTGCTGCCATCGATAGCAGTCGAGGATTCAAACAAGGGGGCGTTGGGTGGATAGCAGAAACAGGTTCTCACCGATCGTTGCCCGGACGATGATCGTTCGTCATCCTGTCGGACCTGTCGCGTTTGACTGCGTCAAAATCATTTTCATTCGGGCGGGGTCCGCCCTGCTGTATAGCGAGTTCGGCGAGAGAACGGTGCGTCCGGGCAATGTGGTCATCCTGGCGGCACACACCTTATATGGCAACGAACCGGAGGAGACCATCACCGCCACAACGCTGTATCTGGATAGAATTTACCTCGTTGATCAGGTGTACTGGCAACACGCACCGATGCTCGCCGATCGGCTTGAAGCTCAGGATTTCATGGATGCCCGCTACACCGAGCCTGCCCAGATCCTGGATGTCGGCAGGCCCGGCACCGAAGATATGGCGATCTGCCCGTCGAGGCAGCAATGCGTCAGGTCGGCTGGCACAGTCGGGGCCATGCCGCCCGGATGTTCCGCCAGGCGGTCGGGGTTACCCCGACCCGTTATCGGCAGCTCAGCCGGAATCAGGCGCCAGCCTGAGACTACGATACACATGTCCGTTTCGGTGATACGCACATCCGCATCATCGCCCGACACCGCACCAGGGCGGTTTGTGGGCTGGTAACCCGGTGGGGATACGTCGGGTTCACCACCGCGCCGGACAGTCACATCGCCCATCCGTTGTCCGTCTCACGCTTGCTGGTATTCCCGGCGCACCTGATGGTCACCGAGCCCGATCGGCCCGGTGCTCAGGGTAGCGGGAGGAGACCGGGCGATGGTCAGGACACGGGAGCAAGACCAGGCCGCACGAGAAGCGAAGCTCGACGAGCTGCACGAGCGCCTGACCGGTGCTGTCGAACAGCTCGTCTCCGGCGATGATTGGCGCCGCGCGCTCACCTTCGCAGCACGGTTCAGAGCCAGATCATTCTCAAACACGCTGCTGATCTGGGCGCAGCATGGGGCGGGCTACGACGCTGGTCGTGTTCCGGAGCCGGTGCCGTCGCATGTGGCCGGGTATCGGCAGTGGCAGGGCCTGGGTCGGCAGGTGCAGAAAGGTCAGCCGGGGTACATGATCTTCGCCCCGGTCACCGGCCGCTTCGCGTCGTCGAACCCGACGGATGCCGAGTCCTGGCGGCGGCTCGGCAAGGGCGAGAAACCGCGGCCCGGCGAGGTGGTGCGGTCGAAGATGTTCGCGGTCCGGCCGGCCTACGTCTGGGACGCCTCCCAGACCACCGGCGATCCGATCCCGGAGCCGCCGGCACCGAAACTGCTGGAAGGCGAAGCACCAGCAGGACTCTGGGATGGCCTGGCCGCGCTGGTTGAGGAGCGCGGGTTCGCGGTGCTGCGGGTGCCCCACGAGGGGATGATCCACGGCGCCAACGGGATGACCGACTACACCGCGAAGACGGTCGCGGTCCGCGAGAACATGGACCCCGCCGCGCAGGTCAAGACCCTCGCCCACGAACTCGGCCACGTTCTGATGCACGGCCCCGACGCCGAAGACGCTCGCCAGCACCGCGGTATCGGGGAGGTTGAGGCCGAATCGGTCGCGCTCATGATCGGCGCCGCCCACGACATGGACACCAGCGGCTACACCATCCCGTACGTCTCGACGTGGGCGGCCAGAGTGCATGGCAAGGAACCGGTCGAGATCGTCAAAGCCACCGGCGAGCGCGTCCGCAAGACCGCCTCAACGATCCTGGACCAGCTCCACAGCGCCCAGATCAGTGACGGGACGCCGCCGGGTCTTGACCGTGAACCATCACATCGCGGCCAGCCGGCCCGAGAACAGGTCACGCACGAGCGGTCGGCGCCTGCACGGCCAGTGACGCGTCGGCGGGTGGAGCCGCTTCCGAAACCGGAGCCCGCGGCCGTGTCGCCGGGTTCGGTGCGGGGGCTGTGATGTTCACGCACGGTGGTTTCGCTGCCGCTCTGTTGCGGATGAACAAGTCCTTGTCACTGTCGGCTGCCGCGCAAGGGTTCGCGGCAGCCGACGTCCCGGTGTTTCCGTGCGTGCCGGGCGGGAAGCGCCCCATCGCCGAGCATGGATTGCTCGATGCGACAACTGATCCCGGCCAGGTGGACGCGTGGTGGAGGCAAACGCCGACGGCGAACATCGGCCTGCCCACCGGTGCCGCCTCGGGTGTCGTGGTCGTCGACGTCGACGTGCACGGCCCGGTCAATGGTTACGAGGCATTTGCTCGCGCGGGCGGGGCCGGACTTGTGCACGGGTGGGAGTTCTTGGTGCGGTCCCCGTCGGGCGGGATGCACGCCTACTTCCCGGCCATCCTGGAGGCGGATCAACGGTCCTGGCAGGCGGCGCGTGCCGGGATCGACTTCCGCGGGGACGGCGGCTACATCATCGCCCCGCCGTCGCGCCGATTCATCAACGGCACCGAGATTCGGTATGAGGTGTACACGATCAGCACTGGCCCCGCCACAAGCCTGGATGCGGACCGGTTGCGGGACTTCCTCGACCCCCGTCCGGCACCTCGTCGCCCGGCGAGCCAGGATGTGGCGCGGGAGGCGGATCTGTCGCGGTTGGCGGGGTGGGTCGCCGCCCGTGGTGAGGGCGAACGCAATCGTGGCCTGTTTTGGGCCGCGTGTCGCCTCGCCGAGAACGGCTCTCCGGTCTCGGAGACCTTGGATGTGCTGTCGGCGGCGGCTTCGGAAGCGGGATTGGGTGAGCGGGAAATCACGGCGACCGTCCGCTCGGCCTACCGCACTACGCTCCCCCGCCGGCGGGAATCGTCGTCGTCGTCGGTGCAGGGCTCCTCGCCGCTGGCTACCGATGGCGGGTTCGCCCGAGACACCACACGCCAGTCGCCGTTGAGGGTTCGGGGACTGTGATGACGGCGCACGTCCGCAACCGACACGCGGGCCGGCGCTGGGCCGTGATCACCGCCGTTGCCGGAACGGTTTTCATCGCTGCCGGAGCCTTCTGGCTCAGTTTCACCGCGTTGGCTGATCTGGCCGCGCGGTCCGGGGTCGGTGGGAGGCAGGCGTGGGCGTGGCCGCTGATCGTCGACGGGATCATCGTGGTCGCCACCGTCGCTGTCGTCGCTCTCGCCGGCCACCGGTCGACCTGGTATCCGTGGGCGTTGCTGATCGGTGGCGCCGCGGTGTCGGTTACCGCGAACGCGATCCATGCCGTCGTCGCCGCCGATGCCGATGTCCCCGACGTGCTGGCCGCCAGTGTGGCGGCGGTGCCTCCGGTGGTGCTGCTGGCGATCACCCACCTGACGGTCATCCTCACCCGACCGCTCCCCGCCACCGACGGCCTGAGATCTGCCGAGCAGCTGGCAGAACTCTCCGCTGGACCCGCGGAGTCACGTACCAGCGCGCTGGCGACTCCGCCGAATGCCGGCGCCTCAGTAGAAGCCTCACCGGCAATCGACGCGGCTCCGCGCCCTCACACTGTCGCCGCGAGTACGAGTCGACGAGCGCACGCACGCGAGCTGCGTGACCGGGGGTGGTCGAACACTCGGATCGCCCGCGAACTCGGTGTCCATGCATCGACGGTGGGCCGGTGGTTCGCCAGCGCCCACCTCTCCGACAACACCGAACGCACCGATGCCGAGGAGGCGAAAAACTCATGAACCCCAATCACGACCCGCAGCATGAGCCCGAGCCGGACACAAGCCGCATCGCCACGGAGTCCGTCGAAAAGGTCGAGGCACCGGAAGCGGTCCAGGCCGCGAACACCTCCCGCCTCCGCAGTAACAACGACGAAACACCGATTCCGGGCGCGGGCCGGCGTGTACGGGGTGTGGAGTGGGTGCGGCCTACGGACCTGCTCACCCGCCACGGCGCAGAGCTGGCCGGTCGAGGTATCGACTTCGAGGTCGAACTAGTCCGCCGCACCCGCACCACCACGGCCACGCGCCTGCGGGGTCTCGGGGATCGGACGCGCCGGCTGCCGCCGCTGTCGGCCTTCGGCCGCAGCCAGAAGCTCCAGGCCGCTTCATTGAGGCCTGGAGTCGGGATGAGCTGAGCAGGGCAGCCGACCATGAGCACCACCGAGGCACCGAGCGAGAACGTCGCCTGTGGGGACGGCGTGCGCACCTGCTTGTCAGGAGGTGCCCTGACCATGACCGAGCACACGCACACCGTCACCACCGACAAGACGCCCGAGCCGGGCGGTGACTTCACGACCAGCGAGGGTCTACGCGCTTTGCTGCACCGACTCCACGCCGCCGGGCCGGGCGCATGGGGGCGCGACCCTACCGCGGCAAAACTGATGACCTTCACCGCGGAAAAGTACGCACCGTTGGCGCGCAAACACGGTCTGGACCCATGGGAGAGCGCTAGTGCGGCGTTCGATGTGATGCGCACCAAAGCGGCACGAGAGGCCGTCGATCCGTGGGCGGTGGTCACGCATGCGGTGCGGATCACCTGCGTCTTCGAAGAACGCGCCCAAGGCCTGCTCTGTTCAGTCCATCAGGCCAGACGTCCGCATGTATCGGCGTTTCATGATCCCGAACGCTTCGCGGATCGCGACAATCCACTGACGGATTACCACCCGGCGTTCCATGTCACCGATCACACCCAGACCACCCACGACGGTGACGACGGAGACGGCTCGGCGGCGTCGGCGCGGGCGTGCACGTCGGCGTCATCTGCGGTCGAGGACGCGATCACCTTGTTCATGCTGCTGGACTGGCCACCGGCCACGGCACGGGCTGCGGTTGAGCATGTGTGCGGGGCGCTGGCGAGGATCGGCACCCGTCAGGGTACCTATGAAGCGCTGCGGCGGGACAAGCACGCCCGCGCACTCCTCGACATCCCCGGCCGCTCCTGGACCACCTTGCTGAAGACACTGCTTGGCAACCCCCACCCCCCTTACACCGCTACCGCGACCGGGCGGGGTGTGCTGCTGCGGCTGCTGATCGGCGAGACCCTGCCGGTGCTGCTGCGCGACGACGATCTCATCCTCGCTGTCTCTCTCGCAGCACAGAGCAGTGGGCATCGCGGAGGTGCCCAGTCGTGAGCGCGCCATCGGGACACATCGAACTAGAGCGCACGGTCGCCTCGATCATGGTGGGGCGGCGGCACCGTGCCGAGCTGGGTGACATCCATGAACTCGCCACCTCCATCGACCGCGGCGGCCTCCTGCAACCCGTTACCATCACCCCAGATGGTGTGCTCGTCTGTGGTGCGCGCCGGTTGGCGGCGATCAAGCAGCTCGGCTGGAAAACCGTCAACGTGTGGGTCCGCTCGGGCATCTCCGATCGACTCGGACATCTCCTCGCTGAGCAGGACGAAAACGTGTTGCACAAGCCGCTGACCCAGACCGAGGCGGCTGCCCTGTACCGGGAACTGAAAGCGCTCATGACCGAGGACGCCGCCCGCCGGCAGGCTTCGGCACGGTTCAGCACCGAGAATCAGCCGGGAGGCGACGGTGGTGCACATTTTGCACCACCGTCAAGCGGCGCACCCGGGAGGAGCCGTGAGCAGGCGGCGGCGATGATTCCCGGCGGTGCGTCCCACACCACGCTGGAGAAGATCGGCCACCTCCAGAAGATCGCTGACGACCCCGGCCAGCCCGCCGACTTGCGTGAGCAGGTGAGCGCTGAACTGAAGCGCATCGACGGTGGTGCCCCGGTGCACCCGATCTATGAAGCGGTGCGCGCCGCTGTCACCACGGCCCCGGAGGAGCGCGAGGCCAATCTGCATCAACTTGCCGCCGAGGCGCTCGTTCGTGCCAAGAAAGCGAAGAAGCGCACCCCCCGCTCCAAGCCAGTAGCCGACGATGGTGGTGAACCGGTGCGGTATCCGGTGCGGGCGTTCGTGCTGACCTGGACTGAACTGGCCGACTGGTGGACGCACTACGACATCGACCAGCTCGCCGCCGAACTGACCGACCAGCAAATCGAATCCTTCCTTGCGGCCGCTGAGGGCACGAGCCGGTTCGCCGAGGAGCTGCGCGCCGCCCGGGACAGACACAACAACACTGAATCCGTCCCGGCGCGGGGGCATCTGCGCGCGCTCTGACCTTCGACTTAGCCACGGGCGCTGTGGTGCACCTACCGGGCATGAAGATTCCCGACCTCCCCGAGCCTCGTTCCCGACACCGTCTGATCGCCGTGCTCGCCGTACTGGTGACGGTCCTCGTGCTGGCCGGCATCGGCGTCTACGGCCTCATCACCGGACCACCCACCACGAACGAGAGCGGCAGCGACGGGAGCCGGCCGCCTGGGCTGGTCCTCACATCACCGAGCCATCCGGTGCCTACTGCGACGCAGCGCCTGCCGACCGTACGCGCCTCGGACGATCCGGAGACCTTCGCCCGCAACATCGCGACCGCGTTGTTCGCCTGGGACACCGCCTCGGGGTTCATGCCCCTGGACTACACGAGCGTGATCCTCGCCGTCGGCGACCCCTCGGGTGCTGAGCAGGCCGGTGTCGCTTCCGACATCGCGACCTACCTGCCCAACCGGGAAGCCTGGACGGAACTGCGTCACTACGCCACCGCCCAGCACCTGACCATCGACGAGATGTTCGTGCCCGATGTCTGGGACACGGCCGTGGATCAGGCACAGCCCGGGCAGCTCGCCGAGGGCACCATCGCGTACACGATCAAGGGCACCCGCCACCGCACCGGCATCTGGAACGGCGAAGACGTCACCTCCGAGCATCCGGTGGCCTTCACCGTGTTCATCGTCTGCGCCCCGACCTACGACACCTGCCACCTGCTCCGGTTGTCCCAACTCGATAACCCACTCAGTTAGGCGCGAGGTGATTACTCGTGATGAAGAAGCTCACCATCGCCGCCCTCGCGCTGGCGTTCCTGGCGCCGTCGCTCGTACTGGTCGGTGTTGGGGTGGTGATGAACCCCGCCGCCACCGCCTCCTGCACCGCCGCGGGCACCAACCTCACAGTTGGCGACGTCCCTGGAGAACTCACCGTCACAACACCGAACGGTGAGACCTTCACGTTGAACAACACCCAGCTCACGCATGCGGCGACGATCATCGAGACCGGCACGAGCATCGACGGCATCACCCGTGACGGGCTGGTGATTGCGCTCATGGCCGCGCTGACCGAATCCACCCTCCGGATGCTGTCCAACACCAGCGCCTACCCCGAATCGGTGGGCTACCCCAACGACGGCGACGGCTCCGACAACGACAGCCTCGGCCTGTTCCAGATGCGCCCGCAGTCCGGCTGGGGCACGGTCGCCGACCTCATGGACCCCGTCTACCAGGCGCGGGCGTTCTTCGGCGGACCAAAAGGCCCCAACTATCCCTCACCGCGAGGGCTCTTGGACATCCCCGGCTGGGAGCAGATGGACAAGGGCGAAGCCGCCCAAGCCGTCGAAGTCTCCGCCTACCCGGACCGCTACCGGAATTACGAGCCCGTCGCCGAGACCATCTTGACCACCCTCACCGCAACCACCACAACCGTCGCTGGGGGCATCTCGACCGGCGGCACCGCGGTCCCTGCCGTGCAGACCGTCGCGGCCGAGTCCTCACGCGTCGTGTTCCCCCTCCCGGAGGACACCTGGGTGCACACCAGCGAGTACGGACCGAGGGTGCATCCGATCACCGGAGAAGACGCCTTCCACACCGGCACGGACTTCGCCGCACCGGACGGCACCCCGATCCTCGCGGCCGCGGACGGCATCGTTACCGTCGCCGAGTACTCCGGCGGCTATGGCGGGCTCATCGTCATAGAGCACACCATCGCCGGGCAGGCCGTCGCGACCGGGTATGGGCACATGTGGGAACACGGCATCCATGTCACCACCGGCGACCAGGTGACCGCCGGGCAGCACATCGGCGACGTCGGCTCCTCCGGCTACTCGACGGGGCCGCATCTGCACTTCGAGGCCCGCACCGGTGGCACCAGCGGCGAGCACACCGACCCCGCCGCCTGGCTCACCAGCCACGACGCCGCCGACCTCCTCGAACCAGCGACCGCAACACCGGCCGGCTGCGACCCCGACACCAGTGTTCCCGGTCGCGTCCCAGACCCGCTCGACGGCGACCCGGACCGGATGGTGGATGACCCCACGAGCGACGGGCAGATCACCGCCCGCCTTCTGCACCTCTACGCCCGCGGCATCGCCACCTTCCCCGACACCTCCTGGGCCTGCTATTCACCGCGGCCCGGCACCGTATCCGAGCACCCCCTCGGCCGGGCCTGTGACCTCACATTCGGCAACGCCATCGGCCAGCACCCCACCCCGTCGCAGCTCGAAGCCGGGTGGGAGGCCACCAACTGGATGAAGGACCACGCCGAGACCCTCGGCGTGGAGTACCTGATCTGGCAAGGCAAAATCTGGACCCTCGCCCGCGACGACGAAGGCTGGCGGGACTACGACGGCGGCGGCATGCACGACCCCAGCGACGTGACCGGAGGCCACTACGACCACCTCCACGTCACCGTCCGGTCCAGGATCTGAGCGGCATGGACGTGTTCCCCGACTTCGAGGGCCTCAGCGGAATCGGCGATCTGCGCGAGGTGATCGGCGCACTGCTGACCTTCGCGCTCATTATTGCCGTGCTGATGCTGATCGTGTGCGCCATCATCTGGGCCATCGCCACCAGCAACGGAAACCACGCTGCTGCAACCAAAGCGCGTATCGGCGCATGGACCGCCTTGGGTGCTGCGGTCCTCGCCGGCGGCGGGGTCGCGTGGATGAACTGGCTCATCGACCTCGGCCAGCAACTCTGAACCCTGCTCGCCCATCGAACCTCTGCCACCGGCGGTGTCTGGGGTGGGCGGTGCACCTGAACTGCGAGAACCACCCGCCTCGCCAGTAAAGGAGCACTCCGCCGTGAACACCCTGACCCTCGCCATCGAAGCCGCCAGCCTGTACGGTCCCGCGTTGCCGATGCAGATCGACATCAACCCCAACAGCGACGGCCTACCCGGCATCACCCAACTGCGCACCATCGTCGGGGCGATCATGACCATCGGCCTGATCCTGTCCGTCCTCGCGCTGATCATCAGCGCGATCGTATGGGGCTTCGGCGCCAACTCCTCCAACCCGCACCTGGCCGGCAGAGGGAAGGTCGGCGTCCTCGTGAGCTGCGGTGCCGCGGTCATCTGCGGTGCCAGTGTGACGCTGATCAACTTCTTCTGGAACGTCGGCCAGCAGGTCTGACCCCGCCCACCAACACCCGAGTAAGAGGGAGTGATCTGTGGTGGCTGTGTGCGACGTCCCCATCATCTCGTCCGTGTGCGACACTGCCGGCGAAGCCGCCGCCAGTTTGGTGGCGGCGCCGTTCGACTGGCTCGCCCAAGCGATGGGAGCAGCAGCGGGATGGCTGTTCGAGGCCGTCTGGGCGGTATTCGACACGACCACGCTGGTCGATGTCACCCGCGAGGAGTACGTGGCGGTCTACAACATCCTGTTCGGCATCGCGGTTTTCGTGATGCTGCTGTTCTTCTTCCTCCAACTCATCACCGGACTGATCCGACGTGACCCCACTACACTGTCTCGCGCCGCACTCGGTTTGGCGAAGTCGGTCCTCGGGTCGTTCGTGGTCATCACGCTGACCGCATTGCTGTTGGAAATCGTCGACCAGCTCTGCATCGGGATCATCCAGGCCGCCGGCGAGACCACCGAATCCATGGGCGACAAGATCACCCTGCTCGCGGCCGGCCTGGTCGGGATCAACATCGCCGCACCCGGTGTCGGGGCGATTATCACGATCTTCCTCGCCGGGCTCGCGATCAGTGCAGCCGCCATCGTCTGGTTCTCTCTCCTCGTCCGCAAAGCCCTGTTGCTGGTCGCCATCGTGCTCGCGCCGCTGGCCTTCTCCGGTGCATCGTGGGATGCCACGCGTGGGTGGATCAGCAAGTGGGCGATGTTCGTCATCGCGCTGATCTGCTCCAAGCTCGTCCTCGTCGTCATGTTCCTCGTCGCCATCACCCAGGTGTCGGCGCCGATTGACGGGGACTTGTCATCGGTCAGCGATCCGATCGCCGGGATCGTACTCATGGCGATGGCTGCCTTCGCGCCGTACCTGACGTACAAGTTCCTCTCGTTCGTGGGATTCGACATGTACCACGCGATCGGGTCCGAGCAGGACGCGAAAAATGCGCTCAACCGGCCCGTCCCGTCACCGACCAAGCCGCAAAGCAGCGGCGAGCCGAAGAAGGTCCTCGACGGAGGCAGCGGCAGCGGCAGTGCGAGCAACGGTGGCGGGGGCCACGGTGGGGGTGCCAAGGGCGATGGTGCCGGTGGGCAGAGCCCACTCCAGCCGAGGAACCCCAGAGTCCAGGCCCCGGACGGAACCGCCGGAGCAGGCGGAGGCAACGCCGCCGCGGACGGGTCCGCAGGAGCTGGGTCAAGTGCCGGCGCGGGAGCTGGCGCGAGCGGCGGAGCAGGAGTTGGTACAGCGGCGGCTGGTCCCGCAGCAGCGGCAGTTGTTGCCGGGAAGGTCGCCAAGGATGCCGCGAGCGCTGGACCCATAGCCGGTAAAGCCCTCGGCGGCCACGGTGAGACCGCAGCAAACTCGGCCGCTCAGACCGGCAGCACGCCACCGCAACCGGCGCAAGCAGCACCGCCACCGTCCATACCGGGGCCAAAAGCTCCATCAGCGGGTCGGCCCACACCGGCACCGCAAGCACCGCAAGCGGCTCCATTTACGCCTGAATCGGCCCCGCCGAAGCAGACACCGACTCCAATGAAGCCAACGCCGCGTCCGCCGAAGCAACCACTGCCGCCGGTACCGAAGCCCACCGGGAAGGAGTGAAGAGGCCGTGACTAAGACGAAGAACGAGCGCCCGGCCTCGTCGGAGCTGGTGCCGGTGAAGTTCTCCCGGCTCACCCGTCGGGGCGTGCTGTTAGGACTGTCGCTGGCACAGCTGATCACGTTGACGATCGGCGTGCTCTCAGTCGTCGGCGCCCTCTACGGCGGTGGTGGCATCCTTTTGGCCTACACCGCGCCCGTCTGGGTGCTCGCGGTCGCACTGACGTGGATACCCATCACGGGACGTCCGGCCATCGAGTGGCTGCCGGTCGCGTTCTGGTGGCTCTGGCGGTCCACCGGCGGGCAGCTTCTGTACCGGCGGCGGGTGGTGACACCGCGTCCGGTCGGCACCCTCGCACTTCCCGGTGACATGGCCCGGCTGCGGGAGTACACCGACCCCCAGAGCGGCGCCGGGATGATCCACGACCCCCACCAGCAGACCCTAACGGTCGTGTGCGAGGTGTCGCATGCGGCATTCGTCCTCCTCGATCCGGGCGAGCAGGAACGCCGCGTCATCTCCTGGGGCCGCGTCCTAGCGACCCTCTGCCGCTCGGGCCGCATCGCCACCCTCCAGGTGCTGGAGCGCACCCTGCCGGACTCCGGCACCGGACTCGCCGAATGGTGGGCCTCCCACGGCACCGCCGATGACAGCTGGGCGGCGACCACCTACGCCGAACTCATCGACCGCGCCGGCCCCGCCGGCGAACGCCACGCAACCACGCTGTCTCTGTCGCTGGACATGAGGACCGCCGCCCGGCAGATCAGGACCGCAGGCGGCGGTATCCGCGGCACCGCAGCCGTACTCCGCCAAGAAATGAGCACGATGGTCGCCGCCCTGCGATCAGCCGACCTGACCCCCTCGGGGTGGCTCACCCCTGGACAGATCGCCGTCATCCTTCGTGGTGCGTACGACCCGGCGATCGCTGCGACGCTGCAGCGACACGGTGAGCTGGGCCAGAGCCTTGCCACCGCCGGGCCTGTCGCCGTGAACGAATCATGGACGAGACTACGCACCGACTCGGCACATCATGCGGTGCTGTGGATCTCGGAATGGCCCCGCTCGATGGTCTACCCCGGCTTCCTGTCCCCGGTGCTGCTCTCCACCGGCATCCAGCGGAGCTTCTCGCTGCTCTGCACGCCGATGCGATCCGACCAGGCGGCCAGGGACATCCGCAAGAAGAAGGTCGAGCACATCAGCAACGCCACCCAGCGAGCGAAGATCGGCCAAATCGAAGATGCCGCCCTCACCGCCGAGTACCACGACGTCCTCCAGCAGGAAGCCGACCTGACCGCCGGCCACGGCGTGCTGCGCTATACCGGCCTCATCAGCGTCTCCGCCCCGACAATCGACGAGCTGGAGGCCGCCGTCGCCGCCATCGAACAGGCCGCGATCCAAGCCTCATGCGAGACCCGGCTACTCGTCGGCCAGCAGGCCGCCGCGTTCACCGCCGCAGCGCTCCCGCTCTGCCGCCGCATTTGACAAATCCGCTGGGCAAGTTGTGTCAGGTGCGCGCACCTGACCCGTGACCCCGAATCCGGGGATTCGCCTGAGTTCACGGGAGGCCGTTCATGCCCACGTTCCACAACCCACTCGCCGATGCCGCCGAGGCATCCGAAGCGCTGCGCGGTCTCGCCCACGCCAGCCTCGCTTTCGACAACCCCGCCGACACGTACGCCGTGCTCAGTGACCTGACCTCCGGGGTACGGTCGCTTCGGCAGGTGCTCGACCAGCTCGCGAATGCTCACCTGGCCCACCGCGGCCGTGCCCACGACGACCATGGCGACCATCCCAGCGGGGCGGACCGTGCCCTCGCCGCTTCGGACGAGCTGCACCAGGCCGGCACACTGCTGGATCAGGTGCACGACCGGCTCGATACAGCGTTCGGTCATGCGGGCAGGATCGCCTGGCACCCCGATCCCGCTCTCGACCAAGAGCCACTAACGAAGACTGCCACGCGACGGTGGGTCTCTGTGGTGTTCCTCCAAGGTGAGGATGCCGATGAGGTGCTCGATCTGATCGACCGTGATGGAGCAGCCGCCGCGATCGAGCACTTGAAGGGTTTCGACTACGGGTACGAGACCACCGTCGCAGCGTTGGAGAATGGGTACGTCTACGACGAGCCACCGAGCGGCGCGCTCGACCGGTCCGTGACCGCGGACGGCTACACCCTCACCTCGAACGCGGCGATGGGGCACGTGAGCCTGCTTCGTCAGCACACTGTGCTCACCGAAGACGCGCTTCCCGAACCCGGCACCGCAACCGCACGTGAGACGAGTGTCGGACACGATGTTCCCGTGCCGAACGAAGAAGAGACGGCCGCTCCGCGTGTACGGCGTGCGCCTGATCCTTCGTGGTTCGAGCAACCCGGCTTTGCCGGGGTGAAGCAGTCCCGGGGACTGTCACTGTGAGCGAACACGAGCGGCTGCACACCTCTGTCCTGGTCGCCCTGGCCTCCGACCGGCGCTGGCTGCGCAAGCAGCGCCGGCAGGCTGCCGTCCGGCTCCAGACTGAACAGCATCGCGCCGAGCAGACAGCCGCGAAAGCGGAAGCGGAGGCCCGGCGGAGCGAACGGCGCGCCACCACCTTTCTGTCTGCCGCGGGTGAACCCGGCCCGGCCGCGCTACGCACCCCCGGCCGGTCCCGCCTGCCGAGGCATCAGGACACGTCGGCGACGTTGGCAGGGGCGTATCCGTTCATCGCCGAAGGCGGTCTCGGCTCCGACGGGGTGTTCGTCGGCCAAGACCTTTACTCTGGCGGCAGCTTCGTGTACGACCCGTGGGTGCTCTACGCCCGTGGCGTCATCACGGCCCCGAACGTTGTCCTGGCCGGGATCGTCGGCTCTGGCAAGTCCAGCCTGGCGAAGTCGCTCTACACGCGATCGTTGCCGTTCGGGCGGCGGGTCTATATTCCCGGTGATCCGAAGGGCGAGCACACCGCGGTCGCCGAGGCTGTCGGTGGTCAGGCGATCGTCCTCGGCCATGGGCTCAACACGCGACTGAACCCACTTGACGAGGGCCACCGGCCCTCCGGGCTCTCAAATGAGCAGTGGGCCATCACGGTCGCGGCCCGCCGCCGCGACCTGATCGGGTCGCTGACCGAGACCGTCCTCGCTCGGGATCTGACGCCATTGGAGCACACCGCGATCGACCTGGCACTGAGCGAGACTGTGCGGGAAAACACCGTGCCGATCCTGCCGATGGTAGTCGATCGCGTCCTCACCCCCAGCGCGGACGCCGACGACCGGTTGGCCGAAGACGGCCGGCTCGTCGGCCACGCCCTGCGCCGCCTGGTCGCCGGCGACCTCGCCGGGCTGTTCGACGGACCATCCACGGTGGCGTTCGACCCGTCCCTGCCGATGATCTCCCTGGACCTGTCCCGTGTCACCGAGAACAGCACGTTGATCTCAGTGCTGATGACGTGCTCGTCGGCGTGGATGGAGTCCGCCTTATTGGACCCCAACGGTGGGCAGCGGTGGGTGATCTATGACGAGGCGTGGCGGCTCATGTCCCACCCGGCACTGCTGCGACGGATGGACGCACATTGGCGGCTGGCCAGGCATTACGGGATCGCGAACATGCTGATCTTCCACAAGCTCTCCGACCTCGACAACGTCGGCGACGCCGGCTCCGCCATGCGATCCCTCGCCAGCAGCCTGCTCGCCAACGCCGAGACCCGGATCGTATACCGGCAAGAGCCCGATCAGCTCGGCCCCACCGCTATTGCTCTCGGGCTCACCGGCACCGAACAGAAACTTCTCCCCTCGTTAGGTGTCGGGCAGGGGCTCTGGCGTATCAAAGACAGGGCCTTCGTAACCCAACACCAGCTGCATCCCGCTGAACTGGAATTGTTCGACACCAGCTCCAGGCTCATCTCAGGGGTAAAGCGATGAACCGCAAACCCCCACGACGTTCGACCTGGCAGGAATCCGAACAGACGCCGGTCGTACTGCCGCACGTGATCATCACCGTCACTGAGCCGGGCGTTCTGAAGGTCACGGTCGACGGGAACCCCTTCCCACCGCCAGCCGACGAACACATATGGACGCGGAACGCCTTCGGAATCCTGCTGAATGCCATCACCAAGGACCGGACATCCGCGGTGCGCATAGAGATCCGTGAGACTGACGGGAGCGTGTTCACCGACATCATCCGACCCGGCAGACGCACCACTCGTGAACCACCCTCAGCAGCCGAACTGGAGAAGCAATGCGGTAATCACGCCACGAGAACGCGCGCACCGCAGTTGATCGAGGTCACCGCTGACGGGTTCGCGTCCGATGAGAACATCGCCGTCGCGGTCATTGTCTCCCACACCGACGCCGCCGGTACTGGTCATGCCCATACCCTCCTCGACAAGACCCAACACGCTTCACTTCTGCGCGACGGCTGCGGCGAGGTGGTGCTGCTCGGGCGCATCTCGGGCGCCGTCCATGTTCGGCGGCTGCCGTGAACGCGTCCCAGCAGCGCCAAGGTGGTTCGTTCGGCGACGAGCTGACCAACGCCGCCCTCGTCGGACTAGTGGCGATGTTCGGTGCCGCACTGATCCTGCGCGCGGCGGGATCAGTGGCCGCGTTTCTCACCGGCACGCCCCAACCTGCCGCCGGCCCCGCCTCCGGGCTGAGGGTACTGTTCAACCCTGGCGATCCCGCCACAGCGCTCGACGCCGCCGGCCTCAACGCGGTGACGTACTGGATTGTCACAGCGATCCTGCTCACCGGCCTCGCGACGGCAGGGACATGGGTATGGATGCGGCTGCGTCGCCACTCCCGCAAGTTCGAGACGGATCCGCGGCGCCTTGCCGGCACCGCCACCGCCTACGAGGTAAACCAGAGCGCCTCCGCCAAGGCGCTACTGCACCGTGCCCGGACGCTGCGTCCGTCGCTGAACAATCCCGCTCCTGCGGACGTCGGATACCGGATCGGCACCTCCAAGGGACGGGACGTGTGGGCCAGCGTGGAGGACTCGATCCTGCTCATCGGACCACCCCGATCCGGCAAAGGCCTCCAGGTCGTCATCAACGCCATCCTCGACGCCCCCGGCGCCGTCGTCACCACCAGCACACGCCCGGACAACCTCACCGCGACCCTGCGCGCCCGAGAGCGCCTCGGCCCGGTGGCGGTGTTCGACCCCCAGCACCTCGCCGTAGGCATCCCCGGCGGACTCCGCTGGTCGCCGGTCCGCGGGTGCGAGGACCCGCTGACGGCGATGATCCGCGCCACCGGCCTTGCCGCTGCCACTGGATTGTCCGCCGGCGGCGTCGATTCGGGCGGGTTCTGGGAAGGTAAGACCCGCACCGCACTTCAAGCCCTTCTACATGCCGCTGCCCTCGACTACCGGTCACCGGCTGAACTGTTCCGATGGACACTCGACCCGTCTGCGGCTGCCGAAGCCGTCGCGATCCTCACCAACTCGCCTATGGCCGCGACCGGGTGGGCGGAATCGCTCGGGGCAATGATCGACGCCGATCCGAAGACACGCGACAGCATCTGGCAGGGCGTCGCCCTGGCCCTCGGTGCCCTTGCCGACCCCCGCGTGCTCAATGAGGTGTCGCCCGGGCCGGGTGAGGGCTTCGACCCCGAGACCTTCATCCGCGACCGCGGCACCCTCTACCTGCTGGCCACGGGCGCCGGCGCCGGCGCATCCGCCGCCCTGGTGGCCGCGTTCGTGGAGGACCTCGTCGAAACTGCCCGGAAGCTCGCTGCCCGCTCACCCGGCGCAAGGCTCGATCCGCCCCTGCTGCTTGCCCTCGACGAAATCGGCAACCTCGCACCGTTGCCATCGCTACCGACCTTGATGGCCGAAGGCGGTGGCACCGGCATCACCACCCTGCCCGTCCTCCAATCGTTGGCCCAAGCGCGCGACAAGTGGAACGACAACGCGGCCGGCGCGATCTGGGACGCCTCCATCGTCAAGATCATCCTCGGCGGCGCCTCCAACAGCCGGGACCTCCAAGACCTCTCCACGCTGATCGGCGAGCGCGACGAGTACACCGACTCCGTCACCCTCGGAGACCACGGCACCCGCTCCAATCAGCGCTCAGTGCGCCGTGTCGCGATTCTTCCACCCGACCGGATCAGAACCCTGCCGTTCGGCACCGGGATCACGCTCCTGCGCTCCGCACCACCGATCGTCACCGACCTACGTGCCTGGCCTACCCGGCCGGACGCCGCCAGGTTGAAGATCGACCGAGACGAGATCGAAGCACTGCTCCGCCACCCTGCGCAGTCGTGAGCCCTGCATGGGTAAGGGCCGTGCACCTGACTGACACAGCGACCACGTCCTGGTGGTCGCGACTCATCGTCAGGAGAAGGTCCGATGGCTATACACACGCAGCAGTCCATCTCGGGGTTTATCGCCACCGATCCGCAGCTCACGACCACGGAGACCGGTGACGCTCGGTTCTATGCCCGGTTCGGGCAGGAGAACTACCGTCGCGAAGAAGACGGGGCGTTCACGAAGCTGGAGCCGAGCTTCAGCAATCTCGTGCTGTACCGGGCCACCGCCGAACGCGCCTACGAGCGCTTCACCAAAGGCGACAACTTCGTGGCCGAAGGCTACGCACACGAGTACGCTTACACCCGCGACGAGCAAGAGATCGAGGGCGAGGAGTTCGTGGCCAAGAAGATCGGCCACGATACGGCCCGGACGCGCTACGAGGTGGACCGCGTCCCCCGCCGGACCGGTGTTGCCGCCGAGCGCGAGAGCGCGACCCGCGAGCACAACCGAGTGTTCGACCCGCCTCAATCCCGGCCGGCTGCCGATGCTTCGGTGCTGGGCCGCTGAACCGGGAGGAGCAGCATCATGAGTGACGATATGGCGCCCCCGGAGCCCGACGAGAGCGACCTCGATGAGGACTTGGACGACGACTTCGGCGCTGAGATGACAAATGAGTCGGTGGGCGGGCCGCCGCATCCGGTGAACTGGAATCTGCTCTCCGCCCACGACCTGGAGCAAGAGTGGCTGGAGCTGAACCGGTGGGTCGACTGGCTGCGCCACACCTACGGGCTCCCCGCCGCCGTGATCCCTCCGTTTTGGCACCACCATTCCGAACTTGTCTGGGAACTCTCCGCACTGCATCTGCACTGGCTATGCGCTTACGATCCCGACCAGAACGGCTCCGCGCCCATCGGCTGGCACCGCGACTTCGCCGACGCCAGGGCGCGGCTGCGTGACTGGGTCGCCGCCTCCGGCACCCGACTCGACCGTGACCGCCCGACCCGGCAAACTGCCTGGCCTGGCGAAGAGCCTGCACCACCGGTGGAGGACGACGTGATCGCCGACCGGGATTCAGAGTTCGTGGACTTCGTCCGCGAGCAGGTCCGAGAGCGGCAAGCCGCGGAAGATGCGTTCTTCGTCACGATCAACGAATCCACCGGTGAACTCTTCGACCACCGTCCCGGTGACCAACGTGAGCGAGGCGAGCGCTGATGGTGCGCTCCTACTCGCCCAAGAGCGAACGCTCCGGCGCAGACCGGCCGGTCCGGGTTCGTTTCGACCGACGCGAGGAGATCGACGCTGAGAAGGTTGCCGAAGTCCTCATCCGGCTCGCACTGCGCGCCTCCGAAGACGACACCGCCGCCCAAGCAGGCAAGCACCTCCGACAACTGCTCACAGCCAGGCGGTAGAATCAGATGTCAACACGACGATCACGGCGTCGCTGGCACTGATCCTAAGCCCCTCATTGAGGGGTGTCCTTTTCGATTCCTGATGTGACCGCCATCCAGCGCCCCAGACACCCAACTGACAGTTGGGCACCTGAAAGGCGGTCACCCGATGACTCCCACCTATCTTCCTTCCGGCATCGACCTCGCAACGCTCCGCACCCTCGCTGCCGACAAACGCCAACAGACGGCCGCAGTCAGGGAGGAACGGCCGGACGGACCTGTGCCCGCCGTCTCCTATCTGCGGGTCTCTACCAAGGACCAGGCCACACGCAACGGCCTCGAAGAAGGTCTGTCCATCCCCGCTCAGCGTGAAGCCGCCCAGCGCAAAGCCGAACAGCTCGGTGCGGTCATCGTCAAGGAGTTCATCGAGCCCGGCGAGTCTGCCAAGACCACCCGCAGGCGGGCGTTGCAGGAGATGCTTAACTACATCGCCGCAAACCCGGTGCAGTTGTGCATCATCAACAAAATCGACCGGCTCGCTCGCAACCGGCTCGACGACGCCATCATCCATGCCACGTTGCGCGAGGCAAACATCACTCTGGTCTCGGTCACGGAGAACATCGACGAGTCGCCCTCAGGTATGCTCATGCACGGCATCCTCGCCTCCATGGCGGAGTTCTACTCCCTCAACCTGGCCCAGGAAGTCGTCAAGGGGATGACGCAGAAGGCTTCAATCGGCGGCACGCCGACCAAGGCACCGGTGGGCTACCTGAACGTGCGCACCACCGATGCCAAGGGCCGAGAAGCCCGAGAGATCGAACTGGACCCGGACCGCGCCGAGCTGATCCGGTTCGCGTTCACCGCCTACGCCACCGGCGACTGGTCCCTGTCCTCCCTCGCACGTGAGTTGAAGACCCGTGGCCTAGCGACCCGCCCCACACCCTCACAGCCGGCAAGACCGGTCACCACCACGGGGTTGCACAAGGTACTGACCAATCCCTACTACCAGGGCACCGTGACCTTCCGTGGCGTCACTTACGACGGCGCCCATACTCCTCTGGTCGACTCGGACACGTGGCTGCGCGTCCAGACCCAACTCGATGCGAAGAATGCCGTGGGCGATCGGCCTCAGAAGTACGACCACTACCTCAAGGGAACTGTGTACTGCTCGTGCGGCGCCAAGCTCATGATCGAACGGCCCCGTGACAAGCAAGGTGATCGCTACGAGTACTTCACCTGCTCAGGGCGACGCAAGAAGAACGGCTGCACTCGCTCGGCGATCCTCGCCGAACGGATCGAGAACCGCATCGAACGCGGCTACGGCATCAACGGTCTCACCGACGAGGAAGCGCAACGCATCAGCCAACTCCTGCACCAGGTGTTCGCCCAGCTCGAAACCTCCAGCGACGACGAACGCGTCGTACTTACTGCACAGCGCGAAAAGCTCGATGCCGAACGCCTCAAGCTCGTCCAAGCCCACTACGCCGACGCCATCCCGCTCGACCTGCTTAAGACCGAACAGGGCCGCATCCGTACCAGCCTGCACGCGATCACCAGCCGGCTCGATAGTCTCGCGAACACATACCACAACGCTCATGAGGGGCTCGATCAGATTGTCGGTGTCCTCACCGACCTCGGAGACCTCTACAGCAAGTGCGAACCTACTGAACGCCGCATCCTCAACCGCGCGCTGTTCAAGCGGATCATCGTCGACGAGGACGAACACGTCACGTTCGTGCCGGCCGAACCGGCGGCCGCTGTCCTCGCTCAAGAGCACAGGGGCGAGACGACCCAACCGGACCGGGACACAAACCTGCCCCGCCATCAGACGGGGCAGGTTTCGAATTTCTCTACTTACGTGGAGGTAAGGGGATTCGAACCCCTGACCTTCTGCATGCCATGCAGACGCGCTACCAACTGCGCCATACCCCCGCGGAGGCGGCCCCACACCGGAAACCGGTGCCCGAGCCGAATCAATAATCTACAGCACCGGAGCCGTGCCGCGCCAATCGGAGAACGGCCCGGCGCTAGGCCACGGGAGCGTCGACCGCGTCCGACGGCGTGGAGGCGGACCGGCGTCGTGCCCCATGCCCGGCCGCGAGCGCCAGGAGGAGTCCCAACAGTGCCAGCCCCGCGCCGACGAACGCGGGCGCCTGGTACCCGAAGCCGAGGCCGATGACCACTGCCCCCAGCGCGGCGCCGAGCGCGTTCGCCACGTTCAGCGCCGAGTGGTTCAACGAGGCGGCCAGGGACTGCGCCCGCGGCGCGGAATCCATCAGCAGCGCCTGCAGTCCGGGCACCAGGATGGAGCCGGTGCCGCCGAGGATGAACACCATGATCAGTGCCGGGACCGGGTAGGGAGAGACCAGCCCGAACGTCGTCATGAACACCACCATGGCGCCCGTCGCGATGTAGATGCTGCCGCGCACGGACCAGTCCGCCAGCCGCCCGCCCAGGAGGTTTCCGATCACCATGCCCACGCCGTAGAGTCCCAGGACCAGCGGAACGGATCCGATCGGCAGGCCCGTGACGTCCGTGAGCGTGGGGCTGATGTACGCGTAGACCGCGAAGAACCCGCCGAACCCCACGACGCCGACGAGCATCGCCAGCCAGACCTGGCCGCTGCGCAGGGCGCTGAGCTCGCGGCGGATGCTGGCCTCGGCGTGCGCCGGGTTGAACGGCACGAAGGTCTTGATGCTGATCCAGGTCAGGGCGCCGACGATCCCCACAACGCCGAACATCCACCGCCAGCCGAGCTGCTGGCCCATCCATGTCACCGCGGGCACGCCCAGGACGTTGGCCACCGACAGTCCCAACATGACCCAGGCGATGGCGCGGCCGCGCATGGTGGCCGGGACCAGCGAACCAGCCAGGATCGCGGCGATCCCGAAATACGCGCCGTGCGGCAGCCCGGAGAGGAAGCGGGTGAACAGCATCCACTCGTAGTTCGGGGCCACGACCGAGGAGACGTTGGCGAGCGTGAAGAACGCCATCAGCCACAGGACCATCGTCTTGCGGGGCACGCGCGCGCCGACGGCGGTGATGACCGGGGCGCCGACCACCACGCCGATGGCGTACGCGGAGATCATCAGTCCCATGTCCGGGTTCGTCACGCCCAGATCGGCCGCACCCTCCTGCAGCAGGCCCATGATGGCGAACTCCGTGGTGCCGATGCCGAAGCCGCCCATGGCGAGCGCCAGGACGGCCAGCAGCAGCGCGCGGCCTTCGAGCCGCGTGCCGCGTGGAAGTGTGGAGCGGGCAGAGGGGGTCATTCGGATCCTGTCTGGGGGTGGTGCGTAGGGCGCGCGGGACGGAGGTGCGGCTACGCTGACGAACCCAGAACAGTCTACGGAACCCGTTTCATTCCCCGCCCTCGTCCTACAGCTCCCCCAACGGCACCGCCGGGTCCCGGAGTCGCCCGGAAGGGACGCTGCGGCCCACCACGGCGCGCAAAGCGTCGCCGACGTCCCAGATGTTGACGTTCATGGCCGCCGTGACCGTGCCGCCCTCGATCCAGAACGTGATGAACTCCTCTTTCGACGCGTCCCCGCGGACCACCACCTCGGCATCGCGGCCGGCGCGCCCGACGTATTCCATGCCGACGTCGTACTGGTCCGTGAAGAAATAGGGCAGCCAGTCGTACGCGCTGTCCCGGCCGAGGATCGTCTGCGCCGCGAGCTTGCCCTGCCGGATCGCGTTGTCCCAGTGCTCCACGCGGAGCGGTCCCAGCGTCGCGTGCCGGGCGTTGGCGACGTCGCCCACGGCGAGGATCGCCGGGTCCTCCGTCCGGAGCCGCGAGTCGACGACGACCCCGTTGTCGACCGCCAGTCCGGCGCCCTCGGCGAGCGCCGTGTTGGGGACCGCCCCGACGGCCACCAGTACGACATCGGCCAGAACGTCGCCCGCATCGGTCGCCAGGCCGGCCGCGCGCCCGTCGCGTTCGAGGATTCCCATCACGCGGGTGTCCAACCTCAAGTCGACGCCGTTGCGCCGGTGCAGGGCGGCGAAGTGCTCCCCCATCTCCCTGCCGAGTGCGGCCTGAAGCGGAACCGCGTCCGGGGCGACGACGACGACGTCCATGCCCGCCCCGCGCGCCGACGCGGCCACCTCCAGCCCGATCCAGCCGGCGCCGACGATCGCCAACCGACCGCCGGCGGCAAAGGCGTGCCGCAGCGCCTCCGAATCCTCGAGCCGACGCAAGGTGAGGACGCCCTCGAGGTCCGCCCCGGGAAGCGGCAGCCTGCGCGGCGAAGCGCCCGTCGCCAGCACCAGGGTGGAATACGGAACTCCGTCGCCGGAGGATAGGGACACGGTGGCGTTGCGGCGGTCGATGGCGTCCGCGGTCTCACCCAGGAGCAGCGTCACGCCGTGCTCGGCGTACCAGGATTCGTCGTGCACGAAGGCCTTGGAGCGCTCGTCCTTGCCCTGGAGGTAGCCCTTGGACAGCGGCGGCCTTTCATACGGGGCGGCCGGTTCGTCGCCCACCAGGATGATGTCGGCGTCGTACCCCTCCTCGCGAAGCGTGCCGACGACGTGCGCGGCGGCGAGCCCAGCGCCGATGACGACCACGCCGCCACCACCGGTCGATCCGTTCTGTGCCCGTTCCGACATGGCGTGCTCCTCCCGGGACACGGCCCACCGCGACGGCGGACCACTGATGCCCAGCTTGGACCCGGTCCGGGGGCCGGTCAAGGTAGGCGTCAAAAAGCGCACGCGTGCACTCTGGACAAATACGCAGAAACTGCGCATACTTGGTCTATGCACAAAAAAATCCGCAACGACGTCGCCCGGGCAGCGGACCTGCTGCGCGACCTCCCCGAGGACTCGATGGAAGCCGTGGAGCGCCTCGGCGAGGTGCGCGAACTGCTGGACGATGTCCTCAACGACGCCATGGCCGAAGCGGCCCTGGAAGGGGCCTCGCTTCGCTCGGTGGCGTTGCGGGCGGGGCTCTCCCCCAACGCGGTTCCCCCGCGACTAGCCCGCACCGAGACGCTGGGCGGCTACTCGGACCCGGACGGCAAGGTCGGGAGCTCGTCGGTGGAACGTGCCCGCTACGACTCGGAACTCGGCCGGCCCGCCCCCGAACCCAAGATGACCTTCAAGCGCCGCCGCGCCACCTGAACCACCACCCCCCATCCGACGCACCACGAACGCAAGGGAGCACGCCATGCCGGACAAGGAGCTCACACTCATGGTTTTCCTGCTGGACCGCTCCGGTTCCATGCAGTCCATCAAACCGGACATCGTCGGCGGGTTCGCCGCCATGGTCGAAGGCCAGCGCGCCGAGCCGGGGCGCTGCAACGTTTCGCTGTATCAGTTCGACACGGAGTTCGACGCGGTCTACGTCGACCGGCCGATCGCCGACGTGCCGCCGCTGGTCCTGGAGCCGCGGGGCGCCACGGCCCTGCTGGACGCCATGGCGCGAACCGTGGCCACCACGAAGGCCGGCATCGCCGAGCTCCCGGCGGCGGAGCGCCCGGGTCAGGTGCACTTCGGCATCATGACCGACGGGCACGAGAACGCGTCGGTGGAGTTCGACCGCCCCGGCATCCGCAAGCTGGTCAACGCGGTGGAGAAGGAGTCCGGTTGGATCGTCTCCTATCTGGGGTCCAACCAGGACGCCGTGGAGGTCGGCACCGGACTCGGCATCTCGGCGGACCGGTCCCTGACCTTCACCAGCGAAACCGTCGACGTCGCGATGTCCGCCTACAGCCAGATGACCTCCCGAGCCCGCCGGATGGGCCGCCGCGGGGAGTCCGTCGACGCCGTCCGCACCGCCAGCGTGTTCTCACCGGACGAGCGCCGGAAATCCGGAAAGTGAGCATCCGCGCCAACATCAGCTGGGTCGCCGCCGACCTCGCGGTCGGCGGTGACCTGGCGCACTCGCCGACCCGGGCCGCGTTGCAGGCCGCGGACATCGTCGACTCCGGCGTCACCCACATCCTGGACATGCGCAGCGAGGCCGACGACTCCGACGTGTGGCCGCAGTTCGGCATCGGCTACCACTGGCTGGGAACCGACGACCGCGCCGGCCACACGGTGGACGCCGCCCTGTTCGACGCCGGCGTCCGCGTTGCCCGGGCCTCCCGCCGGGAGGGCGGAAAGGTCCTGGCGCACTGCCACATGGGCATCAACCGGGGCCCGTCGATGGGGTACGCGATCCTGTTGGACCGCGGGTTCGGAACGGTCGAGGCCTTCGAGGCCATCCGCGAAGCCCGCCCGCAGGCGTTCGTCGCCTACGCCGTGGACGCGCTGGCCGCGCACGCCGCAAGGCGCATCCGGCGCGGGGAACCGGCGCGGAAGTGGCGCCGTGAACTGAAGGCGCTCGAGGCGCACATCGAGGTCACGATGACCCCCAGCCGGGTCGGGTTCATCCAGCGGGCCATGCGCCAGCACCGGATCGACGACGCGCACCTGCCCGCCTGAGCGGGATATCGTCGCAGGTAAGGGCCCGTCCGGGCCGCCGCCCTCCCGCGCGGAGCGGCGCCACGGCAACAGCGAGGACACCATGGACCCGGGGTTCACCAAGGCGATGGGGTACGGCCACCCCGCCGGGCCCGGCCGCGATCCGGGGTTCGCGGATGCCCTGGTCGGTTGGGCGGAACTGCTCGCCGGCGAGGCGTTGGCGGACGATCCGACGGCGCACTTCATCGCCTGGACGGAGCAGCACGTGCTGGCCCACGACGAGCTGTTGGGCCGGACGCCCACCCCCGAGGAGCGTGCCGCGCTCGAGGACGAGCTGGATCTCCTGGAGCGTCCCGGCTCGGTCCGGCACATGCTGCACGACGTCGGCGGAGGGGGCTTCGTCGTCGTCCCACCGTCGGCGCGGCGCCGGTGGGTGCGGCACGACGACGACGTGGACTACGTTGCGGCGGTGGCGGCCAGCCCCGACGGTGCCACCTTCACGACGCTGGATATCGCCCTCCCCGGCTACGCGGGACGGCAGGACGCCGGCGGCCGCGATCCGTCCGCCGCCGAAGCGCGTCCGCCGCTCACGGTGCCGGACCGCGGCGACCGGGCGCTGGCCTCGGAGGACGCGTATCCGGCGCACCGGTCCGGCGACCACCCGGCCATACCGCTGGTGGTGGAGGCGTACCTGCTGTGGTCGGGCATCTGCCGGGACGGCCCGCACGTCCATTCGGCGATCCGTCCGGCCATCGCCACGTTCTGGCGTCCCTAACCCTCGGGATCACGCTCCGGATCTGCCATGATGCGGACATGACGCGACGCCACCACACCTCACACCGAAAGCCCGGGCTCCGGATCGCCGTTCTGGCACACCTGCACCACGCGGTCGCCTCCCCGTTCGCCGGCGGCCTCGAGGCCCACACCGCGCAGGCGGTGGCCGCGCTCGCCGACCGCGGCCACGACGTCGTTCTCTTCGCGAAGGAGGGCAGCCACGTCGTGTGCCGGCAGGTGGCGGTCCTGGACGGGCGATTCCGCGTCAACGGCTACCCGGACAGCGTGTCGCGGGACCGGCAGCACAGGGTTCTGGACGGGGCGATGCGCTCCGCGGTCCGCGCCGCCCGCCGGGGGTTCGATGTGGTCCTGAACAATTCCCTCAGCCCGGTCCCGCACCGGGAGCTGCGGGGCGTCCCGACGCTCCACGTCTTCCACACGCCGCCGCTGCCCCGGATTGTCGACGTCTTCGGCGGCGCGGGCTGGGAACCCGACCCCCGCCACGCCTACGTCAGCGTCTCGGAGACCAACGCCCGCGGCTGGCGTCCGCACCTGCCCGCTCTCGGGGTCGTCCACAACGGAATCCCGCTGCGCCAGTGGACCGCAGGCCCCGCGCGGCGGACCGGCCAAGCCGTCTGGACGGGCCGCATCACGCCGGAAAAAGGCGCCCACGTGGCGATCGAGGCGGCGCGCCTCGCCGGCATGGAACTGGTGCTGGCCGGCCCGATCCACGACCCCGAATACTTCTCCGTGCTCATCGAACCGGAGCTGGGAGCCTCCGTCCGCTACGCGGGACACCTGGACCACGCGGAGCTTCGCCAACTGGTGTCCGGCTCGGAGGTGTTTGTCGCCTCGCCGCTGTGGGACGAGCCGTTCGGACTGAACGTCGTGGAGGCGCTCGCCTGCGGCACCCCGGTCGCGGCCCTCCCCGCGGGCGCCATGGCCGAGATCATCGCCCCCGGCGCGGGATTCGTGGCCTCCCGCAGCGACGCCGCCTCGCTGGCGGCGGCCATCGCCTCGGCGCGCGGACTGTCCCACGACGTCGTGGCCGACTCCGCGCGGAGGTTCTCCGTCGAGACCATGGCCGAGCACTACGAAGCCTTGATGCACCGGTTGGTGGGCATGGGGAGCGCGGCGCGGCAACCACGGGCCGCCGACCCGGCCGGCGAAACGGCCGACGAACCGGCGGGTGGACATTGAGCGGGGCCGTGTCCGGCGGACGACGTCGGCTCCGGCTTGCGTACTACGCCCACCACCACGGGACGGGGCATCTGCGCCACGCCCAGAACATAGCCTCGCTGGACCTCGTGGATCTCCTGGTGACGAGCACCGGCCCCCGGGACGCGAACCTGTTGCCCGGGCCCACCGAGTATGTTCCGCTCGAGCCGGACGTGGGAGACGACGGCGCTCCCCTCCGCCACGCTGCCGCCGACGGCTTCCACTACGCCCCCGACCATCCAGCCATCCGCCGGCGCTTCGCGGGCCTCTCCCGGGCGTGGGCCGAGTTCGGCGCCGACGCCGTGTTGGTGGACGTGTCCGTCGAGGCCGCCGTCTTCGCACGGCTCTCCGGTTACCCCGTGGTGTACCGCCGCATGCCCGGGGACCGCACCGACGCCGCGCACCGGACGGCGTACGGTGTCGCTTCCCGGCTCGTCGCGTACTTCCCTTCCGCGCTGGAGGATCCCGCGCACCTGACCCTGCACGGCGGCAAGAGCGACTACCTCGGAATGCTGGCGCCGCATGCCGCCGGGCTTCGCGGCAAGGCTCCGGACGGCGCCGGACCCAGGCGCCGGGTGGTGGTGCAAACCAGCCTCGGCGGGGGCGTGGACCTCGCGGGGATCGAGTGGGCCGCCCGGGCGGCGCCCGGGTGGGACTGGCAGGTGGCCGGGCGGCTGGCCGACGCGAAGGCCGAACGGGACGATGGCTCAGGGGTGGATCCGCCGGACAACCTGGAGGTCCTGGGTGTCGTCGCGGACCCCGGCGCGCTGCTGGCCGGGGCCGATGTCGTCGTCACCTCGGCCGGCCACAACGCGATCGCCGCCGCCGCGGCGGCCGGGCGCCCCACCGTCGTCGTGCCGGAGGAGCGGCCGTTTGGCGAGCAGGCCGCGTTTGCCGGCCGACTCGCGGGGATTCCCGGCACGGTCAGCGTCCCCACGTGGGATGCGGTCGACGACTGGGAGGCGCTTCTCGACCGGCTCGCGTGTGGTCCGGGGAGCGGGCTCGCGGACGCGCTCTTCACGCACCGCGACGCCTTCCGCGAAAGTCTCGACGTTCTGCTCCGGCGCGCGGTTTCCCAGCCCTCGTCCCCCTAGTAGGCGCCCTCGTGGGCCGCGGCGGCGACCTCATCGTCCGTCGGGCGGCGCAGCGCGCGGATCGAGGTCGCGGACGGGGTCCACTCCACCAGCCCCAATTGGGCGAAGGCGTCGAGCCAACCCTCCATCGGCCAGGTCCCCCACTTGTCCCGGAACGCGCCGGCGTTGGCCACGATGTCGGCGAAGTGGTTCAACGGCGGCCGGTACGATCCGTGGTGCTGGTGGTAGATGGTGGCGCGGGAGAACGCGAGCGGGACGCCCAGGCGCCGGGCGGTGAAGGCGAAGTCGGTATCCTCGGCGCCGTAGCCGGCGAACGACTCGTCGAATCCGCCGATCCGCCCGAAGTCGCCGGCGGCCACCGCGAAGCCGAGCGTCCAGAACATCTCGTACCGCGTGGAGGCCTGCACCGCGCCGGCGGTCCCGAGGGCGGCGCGGGTGTGGTGGGGCACGGAGGCGCCATGCAGGAGCGCATCGTCGACGGGCTCGTCCGGAGCCAGTGGCGCTCGGAGGTACCGCGGGGTGGCCATGGCGATCCCGCCGACGGACTCGGCGTCGCGCAACAGCTCGCCGAACATGCAGCGCGCGGGAATGCAGTCGACGTCGAGGAAAACCAGGAACCCGCCGGTGGCCTCGCGTGCGGCCAGGTTGCGTGCGGCCGCCAGCGGCAGCGTTCCGCCGTCGGGCACCTCGAGACGAAACCGCCGGACCGGGATGTCCGACTCGAGGCCCTCCGTCTCCGGCTCGCCCATGTGGACGACGACGATCTCCCGCGGCTTCGGCTCGGCCCGGTTCGTCCCGTCGACCAGCCTGCGCAGGTGCTCCGCGCGCCCCCGGACGATCACGAGCAGCGAGACGTCCGGCGCGGCCACGTCCCTATCCATGTCCGTTCCCCTTTCGGTGTCCTACTCTCGGTAGCCTAACTGGCGCATTGAAGGGAGACAGATGGTTGGCGAGGAGTCAGGTGGAATGATCCGGGTGGCGTCGATTCCGCACAGCCAGGTGTACATTCGGCATCTCGAGGCGCCGGACGCGGACCGCGGGCCGCGGGTGTGGCGGTTGCCGGATCCGGACCCGGCGGGCGGCGGGAAATTCACGCAGTCCCTCTGGTGGCCGCCCGTGATGCTCTCCGCGGACTGGGTGGCCGAGCACCATGCCGAGTTCGACCTCATGCACATCCACTTCGGGTTCGACGCCATCTCCGCGGACGATCTGCGGGCGCTCGTCGACGAACTCCGCCGGCGCTCCAAGCCCCTGGTCTACACCGCCCACGACCTGCGCAACCCGCACCACGAGGATCCCCGCGCCCACGAGGCGCACTTGGACATCCTGATGCCCGCGGCCGATCGGGTCATCACCCTGACCGAGGGCGCGGCGTCGGAAATCCGTGCGCGCTGGGGCGTGGAGGCCGCCGTGCTCCCGCACCCGCACGTCGTGGATTTCCCGACCATGGCGGCCTTGCAGGCCGGACGACGCCGGTCGGCCGGGGACGCGGCGCCGCCGACCGCCGGGCACCCGTTCCGCGTCGGTGTGCACCTGAAGAGCATTCGCCAGAACATGGACCCGGGGATCGTCGAGCCGCTGGCGGACGCGGTGGGCGCGCTCCCCCACTCCGAACTCGTCGTCAACATCCACCGGGATCTCCTGGATCCGGAGTCGAAGGACTACCGGCCCCAACCGGCGCGGCTGCTGCGCGGCGGGCACGACGCCGGGCGCTGGGTGCTGGACGCCCACGACTACTACGACGAGACCGCGTTCTTCGCCTACCTCGCGTCCCTGGACGTCTCCGTGCTGCCGTACCGGTTCGGAACCCATTCCGGCTGGCTGGAGGCGTGCCGCGACGTGGGGACCTCGGTCATCGCCCCGAGCTGCGGCCACTACCGCGGCCAGCACCCTTCGGTGGTCGAATACGCGCACGACGCCGGCCATTTGGATGCGGCATCGCTCGCCAACGCCGTGGAGAGCCTCTACCGGAGCCGCTCCTGGCCCGCGCCGACCGTGGCGGAACGGCGGGCGGAGCGCCTCCGTCTGGCCGAGGAGCACGCGGAAATCTACGCGGCGGCCCTGGCCTCGGTGCTCGCCTAGATCGAACCCAGTTCGGCCGTCCGCGGCGGGTTCGCGCCGCGGCGGGAGCAGGTGATGGCAGCGGCCCTGTTCGCGTAGGCGGCCAGGGTGCGCAGGCTGTCCCGGTCGAGGGCGCGCAGCCGTTCCCTTCCGTCCGCTCCCAGGGCATCCAGCTGCGCGAGGCCGGAGATCAGCCCCGCCATGAAGGAGTCGCCGGCGCCCACGGTGTCCGCCACCGTGATGGACTCGCCCGGCAAATCCACACGTCCCGACCGCGAGAGCAGAACGGGCCCGTCGGCTCCGCGGGTCAACGCCACGAGCGCCGGCCCGAGGCCCAGCCACGCCTCCATGGAATCGTCCAGGGTCCGGTCCGGATACAGCCAACGCAGGTCCTCGTCGCTGGCCTTGACGATGTCGCTGGCGGCAACGAAGCCCTCCGTCTGCCGGCGGACCTCGTCCGCGTCCGGGCTGATGGCCGGCCGGCAGTTCGGGTCGAAGCTGACCGTCGCGCGCTCCCGGGCGGCCTCGACCAGCCGAAACACCATGTCGCTGCCCGGCGCCAGCACGGTGGCGATGGATCCCGTGTGCACGTGGAGCGATCCGGCCACGGCCGCCAGCGCGGCGTCGGCCGCGTCCGCGAGGTCCCAGCCGAGCGTGAACGTGTACTGCGCCGCGCCGGTGTGGTCCAGCGTGGCGAGCGCGCTGGAAGTCGGCGGTGCGTCGTCGACGATGGCCACGACGTCGTTCGCGGCCAGGTGCCCGGCGATCATCCGCCCGTGCGGATCGTCGGCGAAGTGCGTCACCAGGCTCGTCTCCAGGCCCAGGCGGGCGCAGCCGACCGCCACGTTCATCGGGCTACCGCCCGGATGGGTTTCGTCCGCGACGCCGCTGACGCGGGGATCGTGGATGATGTCCACCAGCGATTCGCCGACCACCGTGACCCGGGCGCCACGTGCTTGTTCCGTCATCTGGATGTCCTCGCGTGCTCGTGCATGGTTGTCCATACTAGGCGGCCTCAGCGGCCCGGGTACACGACGGCCTTCATTTGCCCGGGTTGGCGGCCCGCCTTCAGCGCGTCCTCGGACTCCGCCAGCGAAAATCTCCCGGTGACGAGGACGTCCAGGTCCACCGTGCCGTCCGCGACCAGTTGGATGGCAAGCGGCCAGGTGTTGGTGTAGCGGAAGACGCCGGAGAGCCAGATCTCGCGGTTCTGGATGAACGAGACGGGCAGCTCGACGTCGTCCGCGCCCAGGCCGACCAGGATGACGCGCCCGGCGGGGGCGACGGCCCGGATGCCGGACCGGACGGCCTGCGGGGATCCCGAGGCGTCGATGAAGGCGTCGGCGTCCAGCCCCTCCGTGCTGTCCCGACGGGCGTCGATGGCGTGCGTCGCGCCGTGCCGGAGCGCGAACTCCAACCGGTCCTCGGCGATGTCGGAGATGTGGACCTCGGCCGCGCCGAACGCGCGCGCCGCCTGGGCGGCGATGATGCCGATCGGTCCGGCGCCGGCGATCAGGACCCGGCTTCCCGGGCGGATCCCGGCGCGTTCACAGGCCCAGAGCCCCACGGACAGCGGTTCGATCAGGGCCGCGGCCTCGTCGCTGACGGTGTCGGGAATGTCGTAGGCGAAGTCCTCCTGGATGGCGACGTATTCGGCGAAGGCGCCGTCGACCGGGGGCGTGGCGTAGAACTCGATGTCCGGGCAGAGGTTGTAGCGGCCGGACCGGCATTGGAGGCACTTGCGGCAGGGTCGCTGGGGTTCGACGGCGACCCTCTTGCCGATGCGGTCCGGATCCACGGCGCTGCCGACGGCGGCGATCCGGCCGGACAGTTCGTGGCCGAGGATCAGCGGATGGTCCACGACGTAGTCCCCGATCCGCCCGTGCTCGTAGTAGTGGACGTCGCTGCCGCAGACGCCGACGGCCGCCACGCGCACCAGGACCTGATCGGCGTCGAGTCGGGGAAGGTCCAGCGATTCCATGCCCATGACGTTCTCGCGCCGCAGGACCGACGCCCGCATGCTGGTGGGCAGCTCGTCGCCGTGTCGGTGGGCCAGCGGGGTTGCTGTAGTCATTCCGGGTACTCCTTTTATTCGGGGGGTCGGTTACTTCACGGCGCCGAGCGAAAGTCCTTGAACAAGTTTGTCCTGTGCGGCGAAGCCTGCGAAGAGCACGGGCAGGGAGATGACGACGGCGGCGGCGCAGACCTTCGCGAGGAACAGTCCCTGGCTGGAGACGAATCCGGTGAGGAACACGGGGGCGGTGCCGGCCATGACGCCGGTGAGGACGCGCGCGAGGAGGAGTTCGTTCCAGCTGAAGATGAAGCAGATCAGCGCCGTGGCCGCGATTCCCGGCATCGCGACCGGGGCGACGACCTTGCGCAGGGTCAGCAGGAGGCCGGCGCCGTCGATCTGTGCGGCCTCGAGCATCTCGACGGGGACCTCGGCGAGGAACGAGCGCATCATCCACACGGCGATCGGCAGGTTCATGGCGGTGTACACCAGGATCAGGAACCACACGTTGTCCAGGACGCCGGCGGTCTTGGCGAAGAGCAACAGCGGCAGGATCCCGGCGACGACGGGAAGCATCTTGGTGGAGAGGAAGAAGAACATCACGTCGGTCCACTTCCTCACCGGCTTGATGGACAGGGCATAGGCGGCCGGAATGGCCAGAAGCAGCACCAGGACCGTGGAGAGAATGGAGGCCGTGGCGGAGTTGATCAGCGGCGGCCAGGGGCTGATGCCGGAGCTGGCCCCGAAGAACTCCCTGTACGCGTCCAGGGTCAGTCCCGCCGCGATCGAGGGCGGGTTGGTCGCCGCGTCGGTTTCGGAATGGAAGGAGGTCAGGATCATCCAGATCACGGGGGTGGCGAAGAGCAGTGCCATGAGCCAGGCCGCGATGCCGGCGGCGGTGTTGTTGCGGGTGGGGTCCATCCGGGACTTGCCGCGCCGGCGTCGGGTTCCGGTGTTCAGTGCCGTGGGACCGGGGGACGTGTTGCGGGGCGCGGCGGGTGCGAGGGTGCTCATCGCGCGTCCTCCTTCTTGAAGAGTGAGAATACGGTGCGCAGGGCGAAGGTCGCCACGATGATGGTGCCGATGACGACCACGACGCCGGCGGCCGAGGCAAGGCCGTACTCGTTGGCGAAGTAGAACGTCTGGTAGATGGAGTAGGGCAGGTTGGCCGTGCCCAGTCCGCCGGAGGTGAGGGTAAAGACCGCGTCGAAGTTCTGCACGATGTAGATCGCCCCGAGAAGTCCGCCCAGTTCCAGGTACTGGCGCAGGTGCGGCAGGGTGAGGTGGCGGAAGATGGCCCACCCGCTGGCCCCGTCCATCTGGGCGGCCTCGACGGTGTCCATGGGACGGGACTGCAGGCCCGCGAGCAGGATGAGCATCATGAATGGGGTCCATTGCCAGACCAGGGATACGATGACCGCCATCAGCGGCGCTTGGGACAGCAGGTCCGGCTGGGGCGGGGCGTCGCTGCCGAAGAGCGACCAGATCCAGGTCAGGGTGCCGTTGATCAACCCGTACGTCGGGTTCAGCAGGGCGTGCTTCCAGATCAGGGCGGCGGCGACGGGCACCACCAGGAAGGGTGCGATCAGCAGCGTTCGGGCCAGGCCGCGGCCGATGAACTTCTTGTCCAACAGCAGCGCCAGGCCCAGCCCGATCAGCAGGCTGGAGAGCACGACCGAGACGGTGAGCACGATGGTCGTCAGGATCGACTGGCGGAGATCTGGGTCCGTGAGCACCTGGGCGTAGTTCCCTAACCCGGCAAAGCCGGTCTCGTCCGGGCGCAGGCTGTTCCAGTCCAGGAAGGAGATGACGAGCGTCGCCGCGAAGGGAAGCTGGGTGACGACGATGAGGAAGATCAGCGCCGGCAGCAGCGGGGCGCGCCGCGCCCAGGCCAGGGCCCGCTGGCGCGATTTCGCGTTCCTGGGGTTTCGGGGGGCGCCGGGTCCGGGTGTGGACGCCGTGCGCTGCGTGGTGGTGGTCATGGGACTCTCCTGCGGTTCCGTGGCCCGCCGCCGGGCGGGCCACGGAACCTGTTGGTGTGGGTGTTACTTCTTGTACTTGTCGCCGATTTCCTGGGCCGCCTGCTGGCCCTTGGCCAGCGCGTCCTCAACGGTGCCCTGTCCCGCGATCGCGGAACTCACCCCCTGGGACACCGTGGTGCCCAGGTCCGCGAACTCGGGGATCCCGACGAATTGGATGCCGATCGCCGGACGCTCCTGCGCCCCGGGGTTCGTCGGGTCCGCGTTCTCGATCGCGGTGCGTTCGGCCTCGAAGAACGGCGCGGCCGCCTGGAAGTCGGCGTTTTCGTACGTCGAGATCCGCTTGCCCGAGGGGACCCTCGCCCAGCCGAGCTCCTCGGCGACGAGCTCCTCGTAGTCCTTCGAGCTCGCCCACGCGATGAACTGGCCCGCCGCGTCCTGCTTTTTGGACGCCGCCTGCACGCCCCACGACCAGGTCCACAGCCAACCGGAGGAATCCGTCTCCTTGACCGGTGCCTGCGCGTAGCCGATCTTCCCCTTGACCGGGGAATCATCGGCCTCCATCACCCCGGCGGCGGACGTCGCGTCGTACCACATGGCCACCTTGCCCTGGGTCATGTTGTTGAGGCATTCGGTGAAGCCCGCCTGCGCGGCGCCCGCCGGCCCGTGTTCCCGGACCAGCTCCGTGTAGAACTTCGTCGCCTCCACGAACTCCGGAGAGTCGACCTGCGCGTTCCAGTCCTTGTCGAACCAGGTGCCGCCGAACGTGTTAACCACGGTCGTCAGCGGGGCGAAGACCTGTCCCCAGCCCGGCTGGCCGCGCAGGCAAATACCCCGCATGCCCGGCTCCGCGCCGTCGACCTCGGCGGAGAGCTCGGCCACCTCGTCCCACGTGGGTTTGTCCGGCATGGTCAGGCCCTTGGCCTCGAAGACGTCCTTCCGGTACATCAGGAAGGACGACTCGCCGTAGAACGGTTCTCCGTAGAGCTTGCCGTCCTCGCCGGTCAGGGAGGCCGTGTATGCCGGGAGAATGTCGTCCTGGTCGAAGGCCCCATCCGCGGCCACCGCGTCCAGCGGCGCGAGCCAGCCGTTCGCCGAGTAGAACGGGATCTCGTAGTTCGACAGCGACGCGACGTCGTACTGGCCCGCCTGGCTGGAGAACTCCTGGCTGATCTTGGCCCGGACATCGTTCTCCGGAAGCACCGTGTAGTTGACCTTGATCCCGGTCTCCTGGGTGAAGTTCGCAGCGGTCAGCCGCTGCAGGTCCTCCATCTGCGGGTTGTTGACCATCAGGACGTTGATGCTCGCGGCGTCGCCCGCGGACGACCCGCCGCCGGCCCCGGCGCAGGCCGTGGCGGCCAGACTCAGGCACAAGGCCCCCGCGGCCATCGATACCGCTCGTGTTTTCGGGCGCATTAAGGACTCCTTTGTACTCGTGGGTCGCACAGCTTCGGAACGCCGACGAGTTCGTCGGGACCGGTGCGGAAAACGGGGCCGGCACCGGACATCGGGGGCCTCGCTCGGTAGCTCAATTCTCCGCGTGTGACCCGCCGCACAACTAGCGCCTGGCTTGCCGAATTCCGATACGAATTTTCCGAGCGGCTGCGCGCGGGAACGGTTACTCTGGGGAACCGCGGGGTTTACCCGTCCAATATGCATGACTCGCGACAGGTCGGAGGGTTACGTGCGCGGCAACGACATGGCCGGTGACGCGCCCGGCGGCGTGGCCGAGAGCGCCGCGGCCCGGCTGGCGGAACGCCTCCTGGGCATCCGCGCCAACCGGGAGGTCATTCCGGCGGATCCCAACCAGTCCTTCCGGTGGCACGAGCACGACTATCCCAGCCCGCTCGCGCGCTGGAACTACCATCCGGAATACGAGGTCCATCTCATCCGGAAGGGCACCGGGAAATTCATCGTGGGCGACCACATCGGCACGTTCGAGGCCGGCCACGTGTCGCTGATCGGATCGGGTCTACCCCACGATTGGGTCAGCGACCTGGAGCCGGGCCAGCTGCTGGAGAAGCGGGACGCCGTCATCCAGTTCGACGGCAAATGGGTTCGGCAGTGTTCCGCCGTCATGCCGGAGATGTCGGAGGTGCGCCTGCTCCTGGACGAGTCCGCCCGCGGCATCCAGTTCCTCGGGCCGACGGCGGCGGAGGCCGCCGCGGCCATCGAGGCCCTGGGCGCGTCCGACGGCCTGGAACGGCTCCACCACCTGCTCCGGCTGTTCTCCGTCCTGGCCGGGTCGCCCCGGGAGGACCGCCGCTATCTCGCGGACGAATGGTTCAGGCCGCAACTGGACGGCCAGGGCGCCGCCGTCGTCGACATCGTTCTCGAGTACGTCTTCAACAACCACGCGGGCACCGTCACGATGGCCGGGGCGGCGGCGTTGGTGGGGATGGCGGAACCCACGTTCTCAAAGTACTTCAAGCGCGCCACGGGCCAGAACTTCAGCGACCTCGTGCGGAAGCTGCGGCTCGCCCACGCCAAGCGCCTGCTCGAAACCACGGACGAGCCGATCTCCACCATCTGCCACCGGGTCGGATTCGCGAACCTGTCCAACTTCAACCGGCACTTCCTCCGGGAAGCGGGCGTCACTCCGCGCGCATACCGGAGGGACCGCGCCACCGGCGCGGCCCCTCCGGCGTAATTCTGGTTCCGGTCCCGGTCCCAGCCCCGCTTCCAGTCCTAGCGCAGGACGATCGTCCGCTTGTCGTGGAGGAACACCCGCCCCTCGCAGTGCCACTTCACCGCGTTGGACAGGGCCTTGCACTCGGTGTCGCGACCGGCGGCGACGAGGTCCCCCGGGGAGAACGTGTGGTCGACGTCGACCGTCTGCTGGGAGATGATCGGGCCCTCGTCCAGCTCGCTGTTGACATAGTGCGCGGTGGCGCCGACCGTCTTGACTCCGCGCGCGAACGCCTGGTGATAGGGCTTCGCCCCCTTGAAGCTGGGCAGGAACGAGTGGTGGATGTTGATGGTCCGGCCGGTGAGCTTGCGGCTGAGTTCGTCGCTGAGCACCTGCATGTAGCGCGCCAGCACCACCAGCTCCACGTCGAAGTCGTCCATCAGGTCCAGGAGCTTCGCCTCTGCGGCCGGCTTGGTCTCCGGAGTGACGGGCACGTGGAAGAACGGGATGTGGTGCCATTCGACCAGGTCCCGGTGGTCCGGGTGGTTGGAGACCACCGCGACGATGTCGATGGGCAGCTCACCCATGCGCGAGCGGTAGAGCAGGTCGTTGAGGCAGTGACCGAACTTCGAGACCATGATCAGTACCCGGCGCTTGGTGCCCAGCGGCTCCAGGCGCCACTCCAGGTTGAACTCTTCGGCAATCGGTGCGAACGCCGCCCGCATCGACTCCGTCAGGTCCGCGGCGTCCGGTCCGGCGACGTCCACCCGCATGAAGAAGTGCCCCGCCTGGCGGTCCCCGAACTGCTTGAGCTCCACGATGTCCCGGCCCTGGTCCAACAGGAACCCGGACACGGCGTGGACGATCCCCGGACGCTCGGGACAGTGCAGGGTCAGGACGTGCTCGACGTCGTTCTTGCTCGGTTCCATTTTCGTTCGGACCTCCGTTGCGGTCTTCGTCTCGACGCCGGTAGCCGGCGCCACTACCGTACCTCCGGCGCGGAGTACTCCACCATTGCGTCCAGCAGCCAGCGCGCGACGTAGTCCGCGAAGGACGCCCGCGGCAGCAGGAGATAGGACGCCTCGCCGGCCTTCCAGAGGAACAGCGGGACCGGCCCCAGTGTCGTGGAGAGGGCGGTTCCCGGGGCGAACACACGCGGGTGCAGGTCCGCCGGGCAGCCCTTTTCCAGCGCCAGCCGGGCGCTCGGACCCTCGAGCCGGAGGATGGTCCGGTTGGCCGAGAGGTCGACGACGGATCCGGGCTCCTCGCCCAGCGCCTCGACGAGCTCCTGCATGATCTCCGTGCCGTCCGGAGCCACCAGCAGGAACTCGTCCGGTCCCTGCCAGAGCACGGCGGTCCCGTCCGGATCCCCGGCCACCTCGCCGGGTCCGGCCGGTAGCCCGACGCCGGTGGCCGCGGCCAGCGAATCGTGCGCGCCGGTCCCCGGAACGGCGCGGATGCCGACCATCGTGGCGAACGCGTCCTCGCGCAGGGTCACGCCGCGCCCGCCCTCGACGTCGTGGTCCGGAAAACCGGGGGCGAGGTGCTCCAGCGGACTGCGGCGCAGGGTGGAGGTGTTGGTCATGAGCTGTTCAGCCGTCACGACGGCTCCCTTCGGGATCGAAAAGTACGGTTTCGGAGACGATGACGTCGACGAGGCGGCCGTCCAGGGGCGCCTGCAGGGTCTCGCCGATGCGGTTGCGCCCGTTCTTGATGAGCGCAAGCGCGAAGCTGCGGCCGAGTGCCGCGGAGTGGTAGCTGGAGGTCACGTAGCCCTCCATCGGCACCTGTCCCTTCTCGGGCGTGATCGGCGTGCCCTCCCGGACCAGCTGGGCGCCCTCGGGGAGCCGGAAGGACCGGTCCACGGGAAGCAGGCTGACCAGGTGGTTGCGGTCCTCGCGCCGGGTGTCCTCCCGCGAGAACGACCGCTTGCCGACGAAGTCCTTGACCTTGGAGACCACCCATTCCATCGACGCGTCCTGCGGGGTCACCGTGCCGTCCGTGTCCTGGCCGACGATGATGAAGCCCTTCTCCGCGCGGAGGACGTGCATGGTCTCCGTGCCGTAGGGGGTGATGTCGAATTCCGCGCCGGCCGCGGCCACGTCCTCCCACACGTTCAGTCCGTACCAGGAGGACACGTTGATCTCGTACGCGAGCTCGCCCGAGAAAGAGATGCGGCAGACCCGTGCCGGGATCCCGGAGGCCAGGGTGGTCTCGCGGAACGCCATGAACGGGAAAGCCTCCGCGTCCAGGTCCAGTTCCGGCGCCACCTTCGCGAGCACGGCACGGGACTTCGGCCCGACGACGGCGATGGTCGCATACTGTTCGGTCACCGACGTGCACACCACGTCCAGGTCCGGCCACTCGGTCTGCAGCCATTCCTCCAGCCAGTCCAGCACCTTGGCGGCGCCGCCCGTGGTGGTGGTCATCAGGTACCGGTCCTCGTCCAGGCGCAACGTCACGCCGTCGTCGAAGATCATGCCGTCCGGGGTGCACATCAGGCCGTAGCGCGCGAGCCCCGGCTGGAGCTTCTTGAACGCGTTGGTGTAGATCCGGTTCAGGAACTCGCCGGCGTCCTTGCCGCGGATCTCGATCTTGCCGAGCGTGGTGGCGTCCATGAAGCCCACGGAGTCGCGGACGGCGGCGCATTCGCGCAGCACGGCCGCGTCCATGTCCTCGCCGGCCTGCGGGTAGTACCAGGGACGCTTCCACTGCCCGACGTCCTCGAACAGGGCGCCGCGCTGGACGTGCCAGGGGTGGATGGACGTCAGCCGGGCCGGATCGAAGAGCTCCCCGCGCTGGCGGCCGGCCAGGGCCGCGAACGCGACGGGCGTGTAGGGTGCGCGGAACGCGGTGGTGCCGATTTCCGCGATGTCCTCGGTGCCCAGCGCGGCGGCGATGACGCCGATCGCGTTGACGCCGGAGGTCTTGCCCTGGTCGTTGGCGGTGCTGATCGACGTGTAGCGCTTCACGTGCTCCACGCTGCGCATTCCGGCGCCGGTGGAGCGCAGCACGTCCGCCACGGTCTGGTCGCGCTGGAAGTCCACGAAGTGGTTCCGGTAGTCGGCGTCCGGGGTTCCCGGGCCGGCCACCAGCCACAGCGGGCGCGTCGGGGCGATCTCCTCGGCCGGGGCCGTGGCGGTGGTCGGTTCGATCGCGAAGCCCGCGGCCGTCGCGGCGGCGGCACCGGCGGCGGCACCCTCGGAAAGGGCGCTGGTCAGGTCCAGGCGTCCGTTGACGGCGCCCGCCGTGCGCTGGTTCTGCACCGGCTTTCCCGGCACGAACGCGGACAGCGCGTCGTCCCAGCCCAGCCGGCGCTCGCGCTGCGAGTGCAGGTGGACCACGGGGTTCCAGCCGCCGGAGACGGCCAGCGTGTCGGCGTCGATCTCCTCCGTCGCCCCGGCGGGCTCGCCGGCCGCGTCGATTCCGACGACCGTGATGCCGCAGACGCGTCCGGCGTCGTCCGCCGTCGTTTCCACGACGGCCGAGGAGGTCAGGACCCGGATGCCGAGCGTCTGGACTTCGGCGGCAGCCGCCGTCAGTTCTGCGCGGGCGTCGACGACCGCGGCGACGCGGATGCCGTTGCGGTGCAGGTCCCTCACCAACGCGTAGGCGGAGTCGTTGGTGGTGGCGACGGCGATGTTGCCGCCCACGGCGACGGCATACCGGTTGAGGTAGCTGCGCACGGCGGAGGCCAGCATGATGCCCGGGCGGTCGTTGTTCCCGAACACCAGGGGCCGCTCGTGCGCGCCGGTGGCCAGGACCACCTGGGCCGCGCGGACGTGCCAGATGCGCTCGCGGGACACGCCGGTCCCGGCGTAGCCGCCGAGGTGGTCGGTGCGGCGCTGGACCGCGACGATGTAGTTCGAGTCGTAGCTGCCGAACGCCGTCGTGCGTGGAAGGTAGGTGACCTCGGCCGCGGAGTCGAGGAACGCGCGCGTCTCGGCGATCCACTCCAGGGCCGGCCTTCCGTCGATGGTCTCCTCCGAGGAGGACAGCAGCGAGCCGCCGGCCTCCGGCTGCTCGTCGAGCAGGACCACGCGGGCCCCGGACGCCGCGGCGTCGCGGGCGGCCGCCAGCCCGGCGGGCCCGGCGCCGACGACGAGGACGTCCGCGTGGACGTACTTGCGGTCGTAGATGGCCTCGTCCGTGCGCGGGTCCAGCTGGCCCAGGCCCTTGAGCAGGCTGATGTCCATGCCGTCCGTGAGTTCGACGACGGGGGCGGCCAGCATCGATTCGTCGACGTGGCCCGCATAGCGCGAACGGACCTTGATCAGGGCGTTCGATTCCTCGACGCCGGCGGACATGATCCCGCGCGGACGGCCCAGGTACAGCGACGGCCCGCAGGCGACGCGTCCGGAGGCCAGCATGGCGGAGGCGACCGTGTCCCCGGGGTGGCCGGTGAGCTTCTCGCCGTCGACCGTGAACGTGAGCGTCGATGCGCGGTCGATGCGCGCGTGCGGCGCGCTGGACGCGTCGAGCCGCCGGGTCTGTGCCGTGGTGCTCATTTCGTTCCTTCCTTGCTGTAGTTGGCGGCGGCCCGGAGGTCCGGGCGGGGCTCGCCGGGCTTGTAGACGGCGGCGAATTCGTAGGTGACGGTGTCGCGGACGGCGTTGAACCACTTGCGGCATCCGACCGAGTGGACCCAGCGTTCCGCGAAGAGTCCCTTGGGGTTCTCGCGGTAGAAGAGGTACTCGGACCACTCCTTGTCGCTGAGCCCCTCAGGGTTCTCCGGGTAGGCGACGTGCGCCTGTCCGCCGTAGTGGTATTCGGTCTCGTTGCGGGGCCCGCACCAGGGGCATTCGATGAGCAGCATGTTCGGGTCCTTCCTAGTGGGCCACGGCGGCGGCGCCGTGTTCGTCGATCAGGCGGCCGCTTTCGAAGCGATCCAGCGCAAAGGGTTCGTTGAGCGGGTGCGGTTCGTCGGTCGCGATGGTGTGGGCGAACGTGAAACCCGCGCCGGGCGTGCCCTTGAAGCCGCCGGTGCCCCAGCCGCAGTTGACGTAGAGCTGGTCCACCGGGGTCTTGGACACGATCGGCGAAGCGTCCATCGTGACGTCCACGATGCCGCCCCACGTCCGGAGCACGTGGGCCCGGGCGAAGATCGGGAACAGCTCGACGGCGGCCGCCATCTGGTCCTCGATCACGTGGAACCCGCCGCGCTGGCCGTAGCCGGTGTAGCTGTCCACGCCCGCGCCCATGACCAGTTCGCCCTTGTGCGCCTGCGAGACGTAGACGTGGACGTGGTTGGACATGACAACGGTCGGGTGGACCGGCTCGTGGAGCTCGGACACCAGGGCCTGCAGCGGGTGGGACTGGATCGGCAGCTTGAAGCCGGCCATTTCCGCGAGGACCGAGGAGTGCCCGGCACCGCAGAGGGCAACCTTGCCCGCGTTGATGCGGCCCCGGTTGGTCTCGACGCCGACCACGCGGTCGCCGTCCTTGATGAAGCCGGTGACCTCGCAGTTCTGGATGATGTCCACGCCCATCTCGTCGCACTTGCGGGCGAAGGCCCAGGCCACGTGGTCGTGCTTGGCGATGCCGGCACGGGGCTGGTAGGTGGCGCCCATGACCGGGTAGCGGATGTCGTCCCCGATGTTGATGATCGGGCAGAGCTCCTTCACCTGCTCCGGGGTGATCCACTCGGCGTCGACCCCGTTGAGCTTGTTGGCGTTGACCCGGCGCACGCTCTCGCGGACGTCGCCGAGGGTGTGCGCGAGGTTCATGACTCCGCGCTGGGAGAACAGGAAGTCGTACTCGAGCTCCTCGGGGAGCTGCTCCCAGAGCTTGAGGGAGTGCTCGTAGATCCCCGCGCTGGCGTCCCACAGGTAGTTCGAGCGGATGATCGTCGTGTTGCGGGCCATGTTGCCGCCGGCGAGCCACCCGCGTTCGATCACGGCGATGTTCGTCATGCCGTGGTCCTTCGCCAGGTAGTAGGCGGTGGCGAGGCCGTGCCCGCCGCCGCCGACGATGATGGCGTCGTAGGACGGCTTGGGGTCGGCGTTGTGCCAGAGGAATTCCGGGTGCTCCGGGAGAAGGTCTGCCATGGTCTTATGCTCCAATCTGGGTGGAAAGCGGCGCGAGGTGCGGATAAAGCGGGTGCGCGTCGGCGACGGCCTTCACACGGGCACGAAGTCCCGCGGTGTCGGCGTCCGGCCCCGCGACCAGGACCTCGGCGATGATGTCCGCGACCTCCGCGAACGCCTCCTCGCCCAGACCACGCGTCGCCAACGCCGGCGTCCCGATCCGCAAACCCGACGTCACCATCGGCGGACGCGGATCAAACGGCACCGCGTTGCGGTTCACCGTGATCTCCACCGACGCCAACAGATCCTCCGCCTGCTGCCCGTCCAACTCCGAATGCCGCAAATCCACCAGCACCAGGTGCACATCCGTGCCCCCGGTCAACACGCCAATGCCCTTGCCCGCCACATCCGCACGGCCCAAACGCTCCGCCAGGATCGCCGCACCCGCCAAGGTGCGCTCCTGCCGGTCCCGGAACTCCGCGGTCCCGGCGACCTTGAACGCCACCGCCTTGCCCGCGATCACATGCTCCAACGGACCGCCCTGCTGACCCGGGAACACCGCCGAATTGACCTTCTTCGCGATCTCCGCGTCGTTGGTCAGGATGATCCCGCCCCGCGGACCGCCCAACGTCTTGTGCGTCGTGGAGGACACCACATGCGCATGCGGCACCGGAGACGGATGCAAACCCGCCGCCACCAAACCCGCGAAATGCGCCATGTCCACAAACAGGTACGCCCCCACCCTGTCCGCGATCGCCCGGAACCGCGCGAAATCCAACCGCCGCGGATACGCCGACCAACCCGCCACGATCATCTTCGGCTCGTGCTCCACCGCCAGACGCTCGACCTCGTCCATGTCCACCTCGTACGTGGACTCATCCACCCCGTACGGCACGATGTTGTACAAACGACCCGAGAAATTGATCTTCATCCCGTGCGTCAAATGCCCGCCGTGCGCCAGGTTCAGGCCCATCACCGTATCCCCCGGACGGATCAACGCGTGCATCACCGACGCGTTCGCCTGCGCACCCGAATGCGGCTGCACATTCGCGAACCCCGCACCGAACAACGCCTTCACCCGATCGATCGCCAACCGCTCGATCACATCCACATGCTCGCACCCGCCGTAATACCGCCGACCCGGATACCCCTCGGCGTACTTGTTCGTCAACACCGAACCCTGCGCCTGCATCACCGCCAACGCCGCATGGTTCTCCGACGCGATCATCTCCAAACCATCCTGCTGCCGACGCAACTCCGCATCAATCCCCGCAGCCACCTCCGGATCCAACACCGAGATGTCCTGCGTCAACGAACCCGCAGCGACGGCGGCAGGGGCTTTTGGACCGTGGGCGGCGGTGGTGCCGGCGCCGGTTCCCGAACCGGCGCCGCCTGTGCTGGCCGCGGTCGCACCGCCCGTCTCGCCCGCCACCGGGGCGGCGTACTGCTCCGTGCTCTCCGCCGCCTGTGACATCGAAGTCGCCTGTGACATCAAATCCTCCTCGTGCTTACGCGTCGACAACTGATATATCAGTGTTTGAACCATAGTATGATGGGGATCACAGTTGGTCAAGCGCCCGGAGGACGGACATTCGGGCCAACCCCGGGAGCCGGACTCCCGGACGTGAGGAGTGGAAGCATGAGCAGCCCAGACACGATCGTCGACGAGGAGCTCTCGCTCGCCGAGCGGGCATACCGGATCCTGCGCGATCGCCTGATCATGCTGGACATCGCGCCCGGCGAGCCCATCAACGAGGCGCGACTGGCGAACGATCTCGGGTTCGGCCGAACGCCGCTGCGCGAGGCGCTGAAGCGGCTCGAGACGGACCATCTCGTCGTCTCCTACCCCCGCCGGGGAACGTTCGCCACCATCGTCGACATCACCGAACTGGCGGCGATCTCCGAGATCCGCCACGCACTGGAGCCACTGGCCGCCCGCAGGGCCGCCCTGAACCCCCATGCCGGAATCCGCGTGGAACTGGAGCAGGTGGCCCAGGCCATCGAGCGTCTCGACACCACCCAGGGGCGGCGCGAACTCATGCAGTACGACCTCGAGGTGCACCGCCTGATCTACCGCGCGGCCGGCAACCACCACCTGGAAGAGTCCCTGGTGCGTCTGGACAACCTGGCGACCCGCATCTGGTGCCTGGTGCTGGACCGGCTGCCGTCCATCTCCGAGCACATCACCGAGCACGTGGGCCTGCTGCGCGCGATCTTGGCCGGCGACGCCGATCTGGCCGGCGACCTGGCCTCCGCGCATATCGGCCATTTCGAACAAACGGTGCGTTCCGTCCTATAGATCGGCACGGACCCCTTGACTGTGATGGGTGTCACGGTATTGTTGAATGCAACCGGGTTGCGCTAACTGCAACTCAAGGCGCCCCACCCCCGGCCAACGAGCTCCCCACACTCATTCCGACTGTAAAGGTCGGACATTCGAAGGGTCAGTCCGATGTCAATCCACGAGCAACAGGCAGAAAGCAAGATCCCTGCCGGCGCGCAATCAGTCCCTGCCCCAAACCCCGAACCCACCTCCCATGGGGTTGGCCACACCGAAGACGCGCCGCCCGCCTCCCGCTGGCCGCTTCGAGGCGGAGAACTCCCCCGCTTCCGCGGGCAGACCATCCCGCCCCTGGACCGGACCATCATCAAGGTCCTGCCGCCGGTATTGATCATCGCGGTTATCATTGCCGTCACCGTCAACCCGGTCGGCGCCGCCGAGGTGATCGGCCGGATGCGCACGTTTGTCACGTCCGGTTTCACGTGGCTTTTCATCCTGTACTCGGCCATCGCCGTCGGGGTGTGCTGTTGGCTGGCAGCCAGCAAGATCGGACGCATTCGCATCGGTGGCCCCAAAGCCAAGGCGGAGCACAGCAAGTTCGCTTGGTACTCCATGCTCTTCGCCTGCGGACAGGGCATCGGGCTGATCTTCTGGTCCGTTGCCCAGCCCATCATGCTCCGCGACGAGGTCCCACTCATCCCGGCGGGAGCCAACCCCGGCGAGGGCGGCATGGTGTGGACCTATTTCCACTGGGGCCTGACGGCCTGGGCCATGTACTGCGTGGTCGCCATCTGCCTGGCCTATTCGCACCACAACCTCGGCAAGACGCTCACGTTCCGCGAGGCGACCGTGGACATCCTCCCGAAGCGCGCGCAGCGTCCGGCCGGCGTCGTCGTTGAACTGCTGGCCATCATCGCCACGGTGCTCGGCCTCGCGACGTCCTTCGGTTTCGCCGCGCTGCAGTTCACGTCCGGCATCTCGACCTTCACCGGGGTGACCGCCGGTCCGGGCGTCTGGATCGCCGTGATCATCGGCCTCGCCGGGCTCGCCGCGATTTCGGCGTTCGTGGGTGTCAACAAGGGCATGAAGCGCATCAGCGAGGCGAACTCGATCCTCAGCATCGTCCTGGTTGCCGGCGTCTTCGTCTTCGGCCCGACCATCTACATCCTCTCCAACATCTCCCAGACCTTCGGCGCCTTCATCTACAACTTCATCCCGATGAGCCTGTGGACGGACGCCGCCGTCGCCACGGGCCCCCTGGACTCCTGGCAGGACAGCTGGAACGGCTGGTGGACGGTCTTCATCTGGTGCTGGGTCATCGCGTTCTCGCCCTTCGTCGCCGGGTTCATCGCACGCATCTCCCGCGGGCGCACGATCCGCGAGTTCGTCCTCGGCGTGACCATCATTCCGTCCCTCATCGTGATGATCTGGGTGGGTGTGATCGGCTCGGCCGCGCTCTACTACGACGACGCGACGAACCGATCGATTTCCGACGACGTCGCCGCGAACACGTCCAGCGGGCTGTTCTCCACTCTGGCGATGGTGCCGGTGATCGGCGGCGTGCTGCTGGTGGCCGCGACCATCCTCGTGGCGACCTACTACATCACCAGCCTGGACTCGGGCACGTACGCGCTGGCGGAGTTCGTCTCCGCGCCGAAGAAGGCCGGACCATGGTTCCGCGTGGTGCTGGTACTCAGCATCGCCGCCGTCGCACTGGTGTTGCTCTCCATCGGCGGGACCGCCGTCGTCGACACGGTGCAGACCGGCACGATCATCGGCGCCTTCCCCTTCTCGTTCGTCATCCTGTTGATGATCGCGAACCTCATCCGCCGCCTGCGCAACCGCGACAAGGCGACCAAAAAACTGGAGCGTGAGGTCAACGACCCGAACCACGACGACGACCTCGTCGAGGCCGACGTCGCGCCCAGCCCGTCTCCCCAACGGGACTAGGCACCACAACCGTGGTGGCCCCCTTGCGGGGCCACCACCGAAAAGGAGAAAACGTGGAAGCTCGCAATGAAGCGTCGCGCGGAGTCCATCTTTCCGGGCTCGATGCGCACACGTTTACGGACTGGCTGCGGACGGGTTCTGGCACGGTCTTGGTGCCGGTCGGGGCGCTCGAGCAGCACGGACCCCACCTGCCCATGGGGACGGACGCCATCCTTTCGCAGCGCATCGCGGAGGTCGCCGCGCGGGCAACGGGCTCCCTGGTGGCCCAGCCCGTCGCCTACGGCTACAAGTCCCAGCAGAAGTCCGGCGGCGGGAACCATCTGCCCGGAACCGTGAGTCTCGACGCGGCCACGCTTATCGGACTCACGCGCAACCTGGTTCTGTCCCTGCTGCGGCAGGGGGTTCGGAACGTCGTGTTCGTCAACGGGCACTACGAGAACTACCAGTTCCTCTACGAGGGCATCGATCTGGCACTCGGAGAACTCGGAATCCGCGACGGCGACGATCAGTGCGTGCTGCTGCTGTCCTATTGGGACTACGTCTCCGACGAGACGCTAGGGTCCGTCTACCCGGACGGATTCCCCGGATGGGACATCGAACACGGCGGGGTTCTGGAGACCTCGCTCATGCTGCATCTGGAACCCGGGCTGGTGGACCTGGGCCGCGCGGTGGACCATCCGGCCGCCGACCTGCCGCGGTTCGACCGCCTTCCTGTCGTGCCGGGACGCACTCCGGCCACGGGGTGCCTCTCCGCCCCTGCCGGCTCCGACGCGCAAAAGGGCGAGCTGTTGTTCCGGCAGGTCACTGAAGACCTCGCGCGGGACATCGCCGAGGAACTCGGCACGGCGCGCGCCGTGGGGGCTTCGACGGGCGACGCGCGGGAGTAGCCGCGGGCGGGGCACTGTCACGGTCGAGCGGACACGGAGCCCCGGCAAGAACACGCGGAAGGGACGGAATCGGTCGACGCCAGTTCCATCCCTTCCGCGTTTCCCGCCGTGTCCACGACGAGGTGGGGACGCTTCGAAATCAGCGATATTGAGGGCTTGACGTGACCGGTGCCACATGATGTGATGAGTGCAACGCAGTTGCGTTGAATGCAACTAGCCGATACACAGAGATCATTCGCCCGAAGGAGCAAACCATGACGCTGACCACCCCGAACTCCATCGCCGAGCTGGAGCGGCTGAAGGTCCTGCACAACGGCACCAAGCAGCCGTTGACCTTCTCCGATGCCGAGTTCGAGCGCCGCCTGTCCGGCCTGCGCCGGATCATGGCCGCCAAGGAACTCGACGCCGTCATCCTGACCAGCTACCACGGCATCAAGTACTACTCGGACTTCCTCTTCACCACGTTCGGCCGCAACTACGCCCTGGTCGTCACCGCCGACGACTCCGTCACCGTGACCGCGAACATCGACGCCGGCATGCCGTGGCGCACCAGCTACGGCGAGAACATCGTCTACACCGACTGGCAGCGGGACAACTTCTATTTCGCCCTCCAGGAGGCGTTGCGCCAGCGCGGCGTCGCGACGCGCCGCCTCGGCGTCGAGGACGACGCCCTCCCGGGCCTTGTCCGCGAGCGCATCCAGGCCGCATTCGACGGCGCCACGCTCCTCGACGTGTCCCAGGACGCCATGCGCCAGCGCATGATCAAGTCCGCCGAAGAGATCGAGGTCATCAAGCACGGCGCCCGCATCGGCGACCTGGGCGGCGAGGCCATCAAGGCAGCGATCCGCGAGGGCATCTCCGAGTACGAGGTCGCACTCATCGGCACCGAGGCCATGATCCACGAGATCGCCAAGACCTTCCCGGACCGCGAAGTCCGCGACACGTGGGTCTGGTTCCAGTCCGGCATCAACACCGACGGCGCGCACAACTGGGCCACCACCCGGAAGCTCCAGCGCGGCGACATCCTATCGTTGAACTGTTTCCCGATGACATCCGGGTACTACACCGCCCTGGAGCGCACGCTGTTCCTCGGCGAACCGGACGAGCGCAGCCTGGAGCTCTGGAACGTGAACGTCGAGGTCCACCGCCGCGGCTTGGAGCTCATCAAGCCCGGCGCGGTCTGCAAGGACATCGCGGCCGAACTCAACGAGATCTACGTGGACCGCGGACTGCTCGCCAACCGCACGTTCGGCTACGGACACTCGTTCGGCGTCCTGAGCCACTACTACGGCCGCGAGGCCGGGCTGGAGCTCCGCGAGGACATCGACACCGTCCTGGAGCCCGGCATGGTCGTCTCCATGGAACCGATGATCACCGTCATGGATGGGGAGCCCGGCGCCGGCGGCTACCGCGAGCACGATATCCTCGTGGTCAACGAGGACGGCGCGGAGAACATCACCAAGTTCGGCTTCGGACCGGAGAACAACATCATCCCCTGCTAGCCGTGGATTTTCGGCGGTAACAGCGTGGTGCGGCAGGCGATCGGCCTGCCGCCCCACGGCCGCCACAAGAAGGAGCGAGATCGTGCCAACGCAGGCCACCGAGACGAACGCAGAGTCCAGGAATCCATCGGTCATCGTCAATGTGGTCCAGGTTCTGCGTTGCTTCACCACGGACGAACCAATGCTCGGCGTGACCGAGATCGCCGCACAGGTCGGGCTCCACAAATCGAGCATTTCGCGGATACTCGCGACCCTCGAGCAGGAGCGCATCGTCGAACGCGACGAACAATCTCGCAAATATCGCCTGGGCATGGGTCTGATCGCCATCGCAGGCCCGCTGTTGGCCAACCTCGACGTGCGCCGGGTCGCCTTCCCGGCACTTCAGAAGTTGGCGGAAGCCACCGGTGAAACGGCCGCCCTCAACATCTGGGACGGCAACGAATCGGTGACGGTCGAACAGATTCCCAGCACCAAACAGGTCAAGCACACCTCGCCCATGGGCAGCCGATACGCAACGGCCCTCAGCGCCTCCGTACAGGTGTTCCTGGCGGACGAGGAACCGGAAAACGTGCGGTCCCTGTTGACCGACGGCACGGTCAAGATCGACGACTCGACGGCGCATTCGACCGCGGCGTACCTCGACCGGTTGGCCACCGTCCGGGACCGCGGCCATGCGTTCAACTACGGTGAAACCTCGTCCGAGGAAGTCGGAGTCGCGGCTCCCATTCGGGACCACCGCGGGCAGGTCGTCGCGGCCATTCTGGTGGCCGCCCCCTACTTCCGTGTAGCCCGCGGACAACTTCCTGAGTTGGCGCGAGCCTGCGTGGAGGCGGCCGCTGCCGTCAGTGGCCGCATGGGTTGGCAAACTCCAGACCCTGCGGCCGATGCGCTCGCAAAGTCCAGCGCATAGAACGATCCTGAATCAGAACGGTGGTTCGTCGTCGTTGACGGCGCCGTTGGGTTGCCCGGGCCCCGGCTCCGGTTCTGGGTCCGGTGGAGGGGGCTGGCTGGTGTCGGTTTTTTGGCGGAGTTCGGCCAGTGATCGTCGCCAGGATTCTTCGGCTTCGGCTTCGGGTTGGTGCTCGGTTCGGATTCCGCCGTTGTGGGGGTCCGGGCGACCGTCGCTTCGGCCGCCGGGTGGCGGGGGTGGTTTGGTGGTTTGCCAGGGGATTTCGGTGTCGGTGTTGTAGGTGAATCCGGCCGGCGAGGTGTGGGTGATGGAGCCGTTTCCGGTGGTGAGGGTTTGCCAGAGTCCGACGGTTTTCATCTTGTGGTGTTTGGGGCAGCGCGGGGCGAGGTTGTCCAGGTCGGTGGTTCCGCCGTCCTGCCATTCGGTGATGTGGTCGTTTTCGGAGTCCACGCGCGTGCAGCCGATGTGGGTGCAGTAGGGGTCCCGGGCGGTGAGCATCCGGCGCATCGGTTCGGTGGGTCGGTAGCGGGCCCGTCCCATGGCGACGATCGCGGTGCCGTCGGGGGAGGCGTAGAGCGTCGCCCACGTCGCGGCAAGCCGGGCCAGGTGCAGTGCGGCGCCGGGGTCGATCGGGCCGTATCCGGCCAGTTCGCACACCTCGGGACCGCCACCGGGAACCCCGCCGGATCCCGCACCTGGTCCCGCGCCGGGTCCCGCGCCGGGTTTGGCGCCGTCCGCCGGGTCGGCGTCTGCGGCCGCGGCGTCCGGATCGCCGGTCTCGGTGGCCGTGGTGTCCGTGGTGGTTGTTTCGTTTGCCGTGGCCGGTCCGTCCGCGGTTTCGGCGTCCGGGGTCGTTTCAGACGCCCTGGCAGGGGCCGTGGCCGTGTCCGGACCGCTGTCCTGCGCCGGGCGGGTGCCCGCCGGGATGTCCGCGGCGCCACCCCCGCGGGTTCCTTCGCCGCCGACCGCCCCATCAGCCCCGCACGCCCCGACACCCCGCTCGTGGGCGACGGCAGCGCCGTCACCACCGTCGGCGGCCCTGTCGCCGGCGGCGTCTGCGCCATGGACGGCCCCGCCGCCGGCAGCGTCCCTGCCCCCGAACGACGCTCCGTCCCTGCCGCCTCGATCGCCAGGCGGGGCCGTCCCGGCCGTGCGGTGGGGAGGAAAGCCGGTGGGGCGGCCAGCGCCGCCAACGCCGACGGCGCCGGAGGGAGCGCCCGTGGCGTCCGCGCCGTCCGCGCCGTCGGCGTCGTCGGCGTCGTCGGTGGCGCCCGCGCTATCGGCGTTCCCGGCGTCGTCCGTGGCGTCCGTGGCGTCCATGGCGTCCATGGCGGCGAGGGTGGTTTCCAGGAGGGTGCCGGCGTCGCCGGTGAGGACGTCGTGCGGGAGCAGGACCATGATCTCGGCCTTGATGTTCGCCCACGTGTCCCCGTCCTCGGTGCCCAGCACCAGGGCGGCCAGGACGTCGGCGCGCAGCTGCGCCATGGTCCGCTCCTCGCCCTGGACGCGGTGCAGGGTCGTGGCGATGCGTTGGATCCGGTCCATCATCGCCACCGCGTCCACCGCGTGGAGCTCGGCGTGCATCCGAGACCTCCCGTCCGTTCCGGGTTCGACCCAGACCCCGCGCTTTTCCCCGGCGGCCTTCACCCGCTCCCGCAGCACCCCCGGACCCATCTTCGCCTGCACCCGCCGGGCCTTCTTCCCCAAATCCGCCGGGGTGCGTCCGGGGGCGAAGGCCAGCAGCTCGGCCTCCAGCCAGTCCCGCTGCGCCTCCATCAACTCCACCTCCGCCGCCACGTCCCGCCGGTACCGCTCCACCACGGCCGGGTCCGCCCCGTTCCCCGGAGGGGGGACCGCGGCGGGCTGGACGGCCTCGCAGGCCTCCAGGATCACCCGCAGGTGCCCGAACCCCAGCTCCCCGTTCCCCAGCGCGGTAAGGGACGCCTTCCGGTGGGTGGTGAGCTCGATCGCGTGGGCGACGCGCGCCTGCATCGTCGCCTCGGACGTTCCGGTCGCCGGGGCCAGTTCGGTCGCCGCGGCCGCCGTCGCCCACCAATCCACCTTCGGGTCCGTCTCGGCGAACTCCGCGCGCAACCGCTCCGCCCACGGCCGGTAGACGCCCCGGGAGGTCCTGGCCAGTTCGGTGAGCTCCGCCAACCGCTCGCGGTGGACCGCCTCCACGGCCGCGGCCCGCAACCGCACCTCGTCCGCGTCCAGCCCCGCACGCCGCCGGGCGCCCTCGCGGGTCAGCAACACCGCCTCCTCCAACGTCAGCGCCCCCGGATCCACCACCCGCAACCGCCCACCCACGAACAACGCATGCTCCGCCGACACGCCCTCCACCGCCTCGACCGGCTCCACCAACCCCGTCCCGCCAGGCTCCCCGGCAGACCCCGAATGCCGGGCGGAACCGGAATCCGCGGAATCCGCCGCGCCACCCGCGGACCCGGTGGATGCGGAGCCTTCGGACCCGCCAGGGCCCGGGACCGCGCCCCGCGCGTCCCCCCGGCCACTCTCCGAATCCCGCTTCCCGTCCATACACCAACACTAGAAAACAGATACGACAAAATAGACCCCAAGACACCATTTGGGGAAAAGAGATGCTAATTTTGCGGTGAAGACTAACTGTGGGGGAGTCGACCACCTCTCGAACCGAACGCCGAACGTTCAGCTCCGGCTGTCATCCCCTACGAACGTTCGCCAATCCACTGCGACTTTTCATCCTCATGCTCGCGCGCTCCGGAGGGGTGGCCCGGATGGCGTTCCATCCAGGCCGACTTTTCGTCCAACATCTCGGCGACCACGGACCACGTGTCGATACCCGACGGCGGATTGACACCCGCCGCACGGGCCATCCGTCGGCGCTGCGCCGCACCGCAGGCCACCAGCTCGTCGCCATCGATCCCCCGGTCCCACAACCAACGGGCGAGCACCGTCGCCTTAACCAGACGGTTGGCGGCAGCTTTTTCCGAGTGCCTGAACGGGTCGGGTTTCTCTGCCATGCTGTCCATTCTCCGTCACCCGTTCGGCCATCCGCACAGCGACCTGTTCGGCCCCCGGTTCCCCCACCGGCACGCGGCCACAACCCGGTCAGGGTTTCCACATGGTCGCCGGGTCAGAATGTCCCATGAACCTCTTGGACGACGCGCATGTTCCCTCGCTGGGCTCCGAATCGGCACGCGGCGGTCCCTGGTACGCCACAACGCAGCGCTGGGTGCTGCCCGTGGCGCTGCTGGCCGTTCTGGGCACCGGCATCGGCGCGCTCCACGTCGCCAACGACGAGGCGCCGGCCACCATGCTGGGCGCATCCAGCGCCGTCGACGGCGGACTGGCCCGGATCAACGGGATCGTCCCCCTGGAAACGGACGGCTGGGAACCCCCGTCCGGCGTCGCGCTGCCCGGCACCGCCCGAGCGGGCGCCCACCGCGTCCGCGTGCTGCTGGAGTTGACCGCCCTGGACGCGGACGGCCTCGAGTTCGAGGCGTCCGACTACCGGATTCGGCATGTGGGTCCGGACAAACCAAGGCCCCTGTGGTCGTCCCCGGCGGAGCGGCAGATCGGACAGGGCGGCAACATCCACGCGACCCTGATCTTCGAGATTCCGGACCGCGCCATCGAACTCGTTCTCGACGGCCCCGGCGACATGCGGCTGTCCCTCGGCACGGGACACCACTCCGGCGGACGCTGAACGCACAAGGAACAGGAGGTCCGGACGGTGCATACATACCCCTATCCGAGCGCGGACCTCTCCGCGTTGGAGCAGGCGCGCGTGGTTCGCGACCTCCGCGGCGACGTCATCCAGGTTCTGGCCGGCCTCGCCTATGCCCTCGAGGCCGAGGAGGCCGCCGCAGGTCGAGGCAACCAGCCCGGGCTCCTGGCGCCGGCGCACACGGTGCTCACGGAGAGCATCGAAAAACTCCAGTCGCTGTCCGACTCCTTGCGCACCCCGGATCTCGGCCGCGTAGGCCTCCCCGAGACCCTGGCGCGTCTCACGGACTCCCTCACCGTGGATGGTGGCGTCCGCGCGGCCCTGACCGTGCGGGACGCGCAGGGCCTTGGACCCGAACGCTCCCGCGCGTGCTACCGGGTGGCGCGCGAGGCGCTTTCCAACATCGCCCGGCACGCTCGTGCGGGGAACGTCTGCGTCGCGGTCACCTGTCGGGACGGCCAAACGGTCCTGACCATTCGGGACGACGGCGTCGGGTTCGACGCCGACGCCGTTCCGGCCGAGGGCCGGCTGGGCCTGCGCATCATGGGCGTCGCCGCCGCCACAGCCGGAGGAGTTGTCCACATCCGGTCGTCGTTGTGCGGTGGAGGCACGTGCGTCTCGGCCGTCTTCACGGGCGCGGAACCAGCACCGTGGAGGTGATGGCGGAGACCGGCACGCTGCCGAATTCCCTGGAGTCGATGGACGCCGCCCGGTTGTCGCCCAAGAGGAACACGTGGCCGTCGGGAACCTCGACCGGTCCGAAATACGTCGCGTCGATACGGCTGGCGTCAACGCCGGGTTCGCGCACGGTCAGCCCGTCGACGACGAGCAGGCCATCGCGGATGGCGACGCTTTGACCGCCCACCGCCACCACGCGCTTGAGCGCGCGGCCGCCGTCGTCCGGGACCTCGAAGACAACCAAGCGCCCGACGGCGATGCCGCCGAGGGACGGACCCAGGCTGAACGTCAGGACCGTACTCCCCACCGGAACCGCGGGCTCCATGCTGTCCGACGCGACCGTCACCGGCGCGAACACCCAGAGGCGAAGCGCCAGGACCAGCGCGAACACGCCGAGCGCGACGCCGGTTTTCAGTCGGCGTCCCATTGCGGCGCCGCGGCCAGGATCGGGTCGTTCACGTCGGGGTCGCTCTCCTTGAGGCCGACGCGGAACTGCACCATCATGTCGTGGTCCTCGTGCGGAAGGTTGTGGCAGTGCACCATGTAGCGGCCCTTGTGGGGACCGAACTTCATGAGCACCCTGACCTTCTCGCCCTCCCCGATGTAGACGACGTCCTTCGGACCCTGTTCGTAGGCGAACGCGGGACGGCCGTTGCGGCTGAGGACCTTGAAATCGACCAGGTGGATGTGGACCGGGTGGAACCACCCGCCGGACTTGTTCTCGATCTCCCAGATCTCCGTCGCCCCGAGCGCGACGTCGGCGAAGACCTTCTTGTAGCCGCTGGCGATGACGTCCTGCCAGCCGGTGCCGTTGATGGTCCAGAGGTTGGTGTCGTCGTCGCGCTGCACGCGCATGTAGCGCTTCTTGGTCGCGTCCCCCTCCTTCAGCGCCATCACCTCGTTGGCAACATCCAGGTCCGTGGGGATCCGGTTCCACGTGGGATCGGCTGTGTCCACGGGGGCGTCGATCACGTCGAAGGCCATGATCTTGTTCGTGTGTTCGTAGTCGACATTGTTCTTGTTCGAGAGGTTGTTCAGCACCACCCGCTGCCCCGTCGCATACCTGCGGAAGTCGATGAGCACCTCGTAGCGTTCGGCTCCGCCATGGCGCCATGACGCAACGCCCTGCGAACGGGGCATCAACCCCCCGTCGGTCGCGACCATCACCATCGGGTCGCCGGTGCTGAGCCTCGGCCGGAGCGAGCGCGAGATGCAGCAGTTCAGGATGCGGAACCGGTAGACGCGCTTCTGGACCTTCATGACCGGCCACGGCCTCCCGTTCACCAGGATGACGTCGCCCCACAGGCCGGAGTGGGAGTTGTCGTCGTAGCCCAGCGTCCCGTCCGCGGCGAACATGGCATCGGAGATCGTCAGTCCGACGTCGAATTCGCCCTGTGGTAGCAGCCTGCGCTCTTGCGGATCATGCATGCGGTACTGCGCCGCCAAACCCGAATAGGCGTTCTGCGCCGTGAAGTGCACCCCGTGGTCGTGGTACCAGAGCGTCCTGGCCGGCTGGAAGTTCGGATAGCGGTAGTCCTTCTGGAAACCCGGGTTGGTGACGTCGGATGCGTAGCCGTCGTATTGCGGCAGCGATGCCGATCCGTGCAGGTGGGTTGATGTCGCCAGCACGTGCCCGTCGCGCGGATCCGTCGCGGGCAGCTTGTTGCGCACGCGCAGCACGGCCTTGGTGCCGCGTTCGACGCTGATCGTCGGCCCCGGAAAGATGCCGTTGTAGCCGAGGATCGGGGTCTGCAGGCGGGGCAGGATCTGTGCCATTGCCTGCTGTTCGACCACCGAGTAGTAGTTGACCGGCGCGCCGTCCACCGGGTCGATTCCCGTCGAGCTCGGCCGCAGCGAAGGGGCCTGGACGAAAGCCGCCCGGAACGGCCGCGGCATCTCGGAGTCCTTCAGCCTGCTGGCGGATTTCGCATCGACCGTGTCCCAAGGCACCGCCGCTGCTCCCATGCCGACGACCCCCAAGCCGCCCAACAGAAGGACTTTCCTTCTCGAAATATTCATCTTCTCCCCGCTCCTTACGCCCCCCGCGCTTCCCCAGCCACGGTCAGCATGCTCCTCGGTTCTTGGGAAAAACTTGACCACCATTTGACAGGCTCAGTTCGGCGCGGAAACGGGCACGACGGCGGGGCGTCCGGCCGCGTCGTTTGCGACGGTGGCGGTCACGGTTGTTCCGCGTCCGGGTTCGGACCGGACCTCCAGCGTCCCGTCGGCCGCTGCGGCGATATCCCGCATGATGCGCAGGCCGAGGTGTCCCCGGGGTGACTCGGTGTGCGGGTCGAAGCCCACGCCGTCGTCGTGCACGGTCAAAACGGTGTTCCCGCCGGTCGCGGCGAGGGACACGTCGACATTGGAAGCGCCGGCGTGCTTGGCCGCGTTGGCGATCGCCTCGCGCGCGACGCGGTGGAACATGGTGGCCCGTTCGTTGGAGAGCACCTTGATCACTGGCACGTTCAGCGTCACGCCCGTGCCGCTCGCGGCGAGCGAATCCGTGAGGGCGGCGATGGCCTCGGGCAGGGCATCGCCGTCGAGCGTGGGCGAATAGAGGGACGAGGTGATGCCGCGCAGTGTTCGGATGCTGTTGCGCAGGATGGCGTGCGGCGGCGAAACCACCCCGACGTTTCCGCCATGAGCGGTAATGTCGTCCGCCTCCAACGCGTAGGAAAGCCCGGAGAGCTCTTGGATGACGTCGTCGTGGAGGTCGCGTGCCAGCCGGGAGCGCTCCAACTCCCCCGCGTCCACCGCGTGCTGCAGCAGCCGGCGCCGGTCCAGTTGGTGCGACTGCACGCGCCGCGCCAGCTGGATGGCCGGGAAGAGCTGTGCCGCCTGGAGCGCCACCAGGGCCAGCAGGATGGTTGGCGCCGTCGTCAACAGCACGGAGGCCTGCTCCCGGCGGACCACGTCGTCGTCGAAATACGCCTCGAAAATCAACGGTTGGCCCGTGACCGACGAGGACGCCACATAGACCTCCACGAGTTCGCCCTCGTGCGACTCGAATTCGTTCTCGAGCTCCAGCTGGCTCTCGATGCTGGCGGTCGCAGGACCGCCACCGAGGAGTTGCTCCGCCCAGTCCTCCAGCTCGAACGTCTGGCCGATCAGCTCTGTCTGGTCCGAATAGACGATCCGTCCGTCCGCGGTCCACACCTTGATGCGGCGGATTGCCTCGTCGTCCACCCATGGCGCGAGTCGCTCCTCCATGGACCGCAGGGCCTCCGGCTCCGCTGCCAGCAGGTTCTCTGTAACCAGCGGACCGATCGCGTAGTCCGCGAGCCGTTGCGTCATGTCTATGGCGTTGTCCAGCGCATGGTCCTCCGCGACGGCGCGGATCCACAGGACAACGGGCGTGGCGACCACCACGAGAACGAGGAGTCCGGCCACGAGGAAGCGGTAGACGGCGGACCGCACCGTCGGTTGTCGGCGCGGAACGCGGCCCTCGAATTCGTTCTTCGGCGGCGCGGGCCTAGGCATTGTGCGCCGCGGGAAGAAGACCCATCCTGGAAGCCGTGACCACGGCTTCGAGTTGCGAGTGGACGCCGAGCTTCGAGTGGATCGCCTTGATGTAACCGCGACAGGTATGGGTGGAGATTCCCAGGCGGGCGGCATTGGTGCGCACGTCTCCGCCGCCGGCCATCAGCCGCAGGACGTCCAGCTCGCGGCGCGTCAAAACGCCGGCCGACGCCGACCGCCGATTCGCACGGCTTCTCGCCTGGGCCAAAAGTGCCGGGTGAACCACCATGGTTCCGCCGCGGGCCCGCCGCAACGTGTCCAGCATGGTCGAAAGGGACCCGTCCTTTGGCAGAAAACCGCAGATCCCGAGCTCCGCCGCGCGCTCCAACGCATCCGGTGTTGGGTCCCCGGTTAACATCACGATGCACGCCTCCGGGTAGGCGGACAGGATACGCTCCGCGCATTCGAGCCCGTTGCCGTCGGGCAGGTGGTAGTCCATAACCACCATGTCCGGGCGGAGCTCCAGGCACAGCCGCACGCCGTCCTCGACGGTTTTGGCAATGCCGAGACACCGCAGGTCGGGTTCCCGGCCCAACGCGCCGATCAATAGCTCGGCAAACGTGGTGTGGTCATCCACCACCACAATGCTCATTGTTTGCGGCGCTGCCGCCGTGTCCACGACCATGAGAAGTCCCCCGGCATCGATTCCCCAAACCGTTGCCCCACCCCAAGCGGAGCAACGAGTGCCCTCAGTATCCACCGCGCGGGGAGAACCGCATAGGGCGGGCGACCAGTTATTGACGATAATTTTCTGTGGAACGGGGAATCCTCACGCCACCGCCATGGCGCGCTGCAGATAGCGTCGGACGACGACGCCGGCTTCCTGGAAGTCCCGCCACGCCGAGCTCCCCGCGCGCGTCCCCGACTCGCCGTCGTCCGCGCCGTTGCCGACCCCACCGGCGCTCATGCGGTCCTGGAGCGTCAACAACGCCGCGAGGACGTCGCCGAACTCGCTCTGGGCTTCTGCCGTCGCCTTGAGCATCCGCGCCTGGGCGTCGCGCAGCACCGGTCCCGGCGCGCAACCGAGTTCGTCGGACAGCAAGCGCCGGCAGCTCTCGTACGTGCGCAGGCCCTCCACGGGCCGTCCTGCGCGTTCGCTGGACAGGACCAAAACGGTCCACGCGCTTTCGTTCAGCGGCTCGGCGTCGATGACCGCATGCGCCCAGCCTGCCGCCTCGTCCAGCTTGCCGAGCCCCAGCGCCGTCTCCGCGGCGAGGACGCGCGCGGCGGTGGTCCGAGAGGCGTGGAAGTGGCGCTCGCTCTCCGCCCAGTTGGGCAGGAACTCATTGCCGAGCAGCGGGCCCGTCGCGAGCGCGAGGGCTTCCGTCAGCAGTCCGTAGGCCACGGCGGGTTCGGAATGCTCGGCCGCGTGGAGCCGGGTCTCGAACCGGTCCAGGTCCAAGTCGACCCACGCGCGGTCCAGCACGTAGCCGCCAGTGGTGGTGCGCAGCGGACCCGACTTGCCCATCCCCGGCTGGAGCCGCCTTCTCAAGACGCTGACGTAGCTCTCCAGGGTGGACACCGCCGCGTTCGGCGGTTCACCCTCCCAGAGCAGTTCGATCAGTCTCGACTTCGAGACCGGTCGTCCCAGCTGCAGCAGCAGGATCTCCAGGATCTGCCGGCATTTGGGCCCTCCGAGCTCCTGCGATCCCAAGACTTCTTCTCCCCGGCGCACCCCAAGCGTGCCGATGATCTGCGCGGACAGTCGTGCCTGCGGCACGGTTGTTGTCTGGCCTCGCACCCCAATGATCGATTCCATGACTCCCCCTCCTCCAAGTGCCTCCATCCTGCCGGGCGGCCCGGAGAGCGGTAAGCCCCGCTTGGGGGGTGGGACACCCCAAAAGTGGGGGGTGCCCGTGGATGTCGGTTGCAATTGGCGGTGTCATACAGAGGCCGCCTGCACCACCCGGTGGGCGTGGGACAGACGGCTTCTGGTTGTGTCTGCGGATGGCTTGCGGTCGGTGCCCTGTGGCGGTGGCCGCAGGGCACCGGGCTGTCATCTCACGGTCGTGAAGATCCAGCTTCCGGTGCGCAGCGGGGTTCCCTGCGTGTCACGAATGGCGGTGCTGCCCCCCACCAAACGGGCGATGTAGCGTGTGCCTCTGGCGAGGTTGACGGCCGGGTTCAGTGTTGCTGTTCTCGTCGTGGCGTTGTAGCTGCCGGTTCCTCGGATAGCGGCGCCAGTCGTCGCGTTCCTCAGCGTGAACGTGGTGGCGCTAACTCCGACGACGGCTTCGCTGAAGGTGGCTGTGACGTTGCCCGCCACCGCTACCTGCACCGCGTTGACGGCCGGCGTGCGCTTGATGACGCGTGGTGCAGCCGTGGTCGTGAACTTCCAACTGGTCGATGCGAGCGGACGGTTCGCCAAGTCTCGTATGCCTGTCGGTCCTCCGATGAGCGACGCCGTGTAGACGGTGTTCGGTAGGAGGGCCGCCGTCGGGTTGATCGTGGCCCAACGCGACAGGTGGCTGTAGGTCACCGTTGCGGGAATCACGGTTCCTGCGGGGTTTTTCAGCGTAAAGGTCCTCGTGGAAGCGCCCTGGATGAACTCGTTGAAGCGGACCGAAACGTTAGCACCGGTCCCCACATTCGTTGCGTTGACCGCGGGCGTGCGCGTTGATATCACCGGCGCAACGGTGTCGGCGCTCCCGATCCGAACCGTACGGCTGGCGATCGCGCCCACGTTCCCGGCGATGTCCACCGAACGGACGTCAAACACGTACGTGCCGTTGACCTGTGCGTCATACGTCTTGGCCGCCGCGCAGTTCTGTTCCCACGCGGAATTGCTGGGCAACAGCCGGCACTGGAACGTCGCCCGCGCCTCGTTGGCCCGGGAATTCAGCGTCGGTGTGTTGTCCAGGCTCGGCGTTGACGGGTACGGGGCCACGATGCTCGTCACCGGCGCCACCGTGTCCACTGTCGTGGTGAGCGTCGGAGAGGTCAGGTTCGCGGTCCGGGCCTGGACGCGGTGGATGCCGCTGGTCAGGGCCGTCGGGAGGCGGAGCGAGTACGTGCCTCCGGCCGTGGCGACCCCGGAGACCGCCGGCGTCGTCGAGCCGTCCACCAGGAGTTGCACGGTGGTGCCAGCCGCCGCGGTGCCGGTGAAGGTCGGTGTGGCGCTGCGCGTGATGTTGTCCGTGTTCGAGCGGCCGGTGTCGCTGGCCACCGTCAGGTCCGGTGTGCTCGGCGCGCCGTCGCTGCCCGTGAACAGCAGGCCCTGGACGGTAAAGGTGCTGACGGTCAGCGTGTTGATGCCGGGGCCGCCCGCGTTGGGACCCGTCACGGTGACGAAGTTGTTGCCGGACGGTGCGCCGGTGACTTGGCGTGCCGTGTTGATGTCGCCGAGGGTTCCCGGGGCGGCGCCGACCTGGCGGAGGAACGACGCCGTGCTTCCCACGGTGTAGTCGCCGAGGAACGCCGCGCCCACCTGGTTCCAATCGCAGGGAGTGGTGGGGGTGGGCGCGCAGACGCCGGAGTCCAGGGTGGCCTTGATGCGGCCGCCGACTTTGGGATCCGCCTCTGCGGTGAAAGTGTGGACGCCGTAGGGGTGCGTCACCGTGTACGCCTGGCCGGCGACGAGGTTGTCGATGATGAAGCGCAGACGCCCGAAGCCGATCTGCTCGCCCGCTTTGACGACGTCGTTCGCGTGGGCGGCCTCGAGGGCCGCCTCGTAGAGGCCGAGGTTCCCTCCGCTCGCCTCGGCGGCGAACCAGAAGGCCTCCTCGGGGAAGTTGTCCGGGTAGGCAGCGGGAAGGTCCGGGTTGGGCGGCTCCGCGAGGCAGCCGGCGCCGGCCATGTAGCAAAGCTGCAGCTTCGCGGTGCCGTCGGAGAACCAGGTCGGATACCCGTTCTGCGGGTCGACCGGTCCGACGCCGGCCACGTTGGCCGAGGCCGGTCCGATGGCAAGCGGCACGAGCGCGGCCGCCAGCAGTGCGGTGGTGGCGAAGCCGGCGACCGACTTCCGGAACGGCAACAAGTTCGTGGGTGGCTCTGGGATTTCTAGGGCCCGTGCGCGGTTGAACATGATGACTCCTGCTGCAGGGTGTGCCCCCTCTAGGCCGAAGCGGCATCCCCGCCGCCTCGTGGCTCGATTTCTAGTCGGATTTCCCTATGAAAAACCTGTAGGGGGACGCCTCGCCATCCCGCGGCGCCGCACTGTGCCCGGACAGGGGAAACGCACGTCCGCGGCATGTTGGGGGCCAGTCGTGGACGTGCGGGATCCGGGCCCGCTGTGTGCAGAGCCACCACGGGCCCGGATCGTCTTCAGTGCCAACGAGCGGGGGGTCGACTCGGACTTTCTGAAGACAAGACGACCTTCTCCCGCCGAGCTTGGGGATACCTTGGTGTCCGACGCCGGGCCACGGCAAAAAGAAAAACCCCGTTGGATCCACCACCTGCGCGTGGATCCAACGGAGTTCGGCTGTGGAGCTTAGGGGAATCGAACCCCTGACCTTTTCATTGCGAACGAAACGCTCTACCAACTGAGCTAAAGCCCCGCGTCGCGGTTCCGGGGAAACGCAATATCCCTAAGGTTAGCGGCCAGCCGCCGCGCGGGCAAAAACGACCGGCGCATCCGCCGCAACGCCGCCCCGCAGGCGTGTTCCAGAGGCTCGTCCCGCGGCGCGGCTAGCGACGGGTCCTGGACAGGTCCCGCATGACGGCCCGTGCCGCGTTCCATCCGCCCATCCCGTGCACTCCCCCTCCGGGTGGCGTCGACGAGGAGCAGACGTACACCCCCGGGGTCCCCGTGTTATAGGGCCTCAGGGTGGGCACCGGCCGGAACACCTGCTGCAGGCCGGCCAGCGAGCCGCCGCCCACGTCCCCGCCCACCAGGTTCGGGTTCCACGATTCCAGTTCGCTCGGGCTGGTCTCCACGCGCCCGATGATCCGGTCCCTGAATCCGGGAGCGAACCGCTCGAGCTGGGCATCGATTCTCCCGCCCATGGGTTGCGTGCTGCCGTTGGGCACGTGCGCGTACGTCCACAGCACCTGCCTGCCCGCCGGCACCCGCGAGGGATCGGCGCCGGACTGCTGGCTGACCAGCACGAACGGTTTCACCGGCGGCCGGCCACTGTTCGACTCCCGCTCGGCGGCCACCAGTTCGTCCAGCGTCCCGGCCACGTGGACGGTTCCCGCGCCCGCCGTGCGCGGGTCCGACCACGGCACGGGGCCGTCCAGCAGGTAGTCGACCTTGAAGACGCCGGTCCCGTACTTCCATCGGCGCAGGTGCTTGCGGTACCGGTCCGTCAGCCCCGTTCCATCGAGCGCGAGCAGCTGCCGCGGCGTGAGGTCCAGCAGGACGGCGTCCGCCGTCGGCAGTTGCCGCAGGTCCGTGACTGGGGAGTCCGTGTGGATCGTCCCGCCGTTTTCCATCACGACGGCGGCCAGAGCGTCCGTGATCCGCTGCGTCCCGCCCTTGGCCACGGGCCACCCCGTGGTGTGCCCCAACCCTCCGAACACGACCCCGAACGCGGCCGTCATCGGGTGGCCCAGCGGCAGGGTCGAATGAGCGGCCGAACCGGCGAAGAGCGCGCGGGCCGCCTCGGTGCGGAACACGGCGCGCGCCAACAACGACGCGGGCCACGCAGCGCGGATCCCGAACGACGCCATGGTCAGCGGATGCGGCGGAACACCCACCAATGGAACCAGGAGGTTCTCCAGCGCCTCCCGAGGACGTTGCGTCACCGGTTGGTGGAGGCGGAGCCACGCCCGCGCGTCCACGCCGAGGCTTCGCGCGGTCTCCGCCGCGTCGCGGTGCAGGATCGCGGACGGCGCGCCAGGCAGCGGATGCGCCATCGGGTAGCGCGGATGGACCCACTCCAGTCCGTGCGCCTCCAGGCCGAGTTCGCGGAAGGCCGGGCTGCCGACGCCGAACGGGTGGGCTGCTGCGCCGAGGTCCGTGATGGTCCCCTCGCCGAGCACGTCCGCCGAGCGTGCGGCCCCACCGATGGTTCCGGCCTGTTCGAAGACGGTCACCCGCATCCCCGCGACGGCAAGTCTCGCCGCGGCGGCCAGGCCGTTCGGTCCGGCTCCCACGACGACGGCGGTGCCCTCCATGAGCTGGGTGCTCCCCACTACCTGTCGTCGCTGGCCGGCGGCATGAACCGCCGCCGGTACGTTTCGTTGTTGACGCCCCGGATCTGGCGCATCTGGTCCTCGGCCCGGCGCGCCAAGTCCGCCAGCAGCGCGGGATCGAGGCGCTTGTCCGCGTCGGCGAGCATGATCAGCGTCTCCCACATCATCCCCTTGGTGCGCACCATGCCCACCAGGACGTCGAGCTCCAACTGCGTCATGCCGGCTTTCTTGGAGCGCAGGATGTTCACCGGATTGAACCGGCCCACCGTGTTCGCCGCGAGCGTCAGCGCCTCCTTCACGGGACTCGGCCGGTAGCCGAGCGCCGCCATGATGCGCAGCAGGTCGCGCTTGTCGGCGTCGATCTGCTGCACCAGGTCCAGGAACACGGCGCGGTACTCGGTGCCGTCCCACGTGTCCGCGGCGGCCTTGAAGGCCTTCACTCCGGATTCGGACGCGAGCAGGTGCTCGTTAAGGTACGCGCTGTACAACTCGTGGTCGATGGTGGGGGTCTGCTCCGCCATGGGGGCCTTTCTCGATATGCCGGTGGGCTTGAACGCTACCGCCGCCGGACGCGCCGCAAAAGCCCTACGCGTCGTGGTCTTGTTCGACCGCGTCCCGTTCGGTTCCCTGGTCCACGGTGCCGCGCGACTCGCGGGCCGCGGAGTACTGCCGCTGGATGTACGCCTCGAGCTCGGCGCGCTCCACGCGCCACACGCCCCGGCCGCCGACCTTGATCGCGGGGAGGTCCCCGCTGCGCACGAGGGAACGGACCTGGGGCATGTTGACGTTCAGCTCCTCGGCCACATCCTCAAGACGCATGAATCTCATGATGACGAAGCTATCCCGACTTTCGGCCCCGATCCAGCCGGGACGCGCGAATGTGGACAAGCGAAGGGACCCGTGCGGCCGTGGCCGCGCGGATCCCTTCGCTTGTATGCTCATGTCGTTGCGGGCCTTGTGGGCCGTGCCGGGTCGCCGCGGGGTTGTCGCCGCGAACCGTCAACGAGCGGGTGTCGCGCTTGTGGCGCCGCCCCGCATCTGCGTCCAGTTAAGCAAGGATCGGTCATACCGCGCAATGGACTTGGGATTGACTGGTCAATATGCCTAGTCTTGAGAGAGTCGGGGTGTCCCCTCTGGTCACTCTGACCGGATTCGCAGTACACCCCCGACGCAACCGGGTGCGCCAGCCCAAGGAGACCCATGACCCCCGAAACGTACAAGCTCGACGAGACGGACCGGCGGATCCTCTCCGCCCTCGACGACGACCCGCGCATCCCCGTCATGATGCTGGCCCAGCGGCTGGGGCTCGCCCGCGGCACCGTGCAGTCGCGCCTCGAGAAGCTCGCGGGCTCCGGCGCGCTGCGCCCCAACAGCAGCCGCATCACACCGGCCGCGCTGGGCCGGGGGGTCTCGGCGGCCGTCAGCGCCGAACTGGACCAGTCCCAGCTGAACGAGGCCATCGAGGCCCTGCGGAAAATCCCGGAGGTGCTGGAGTGCTTCGCGCCCGCCGGGGACACCGACCTGCTGATCCGGGTGGTGGCGACGGACCCGGACGATCTCTACCGGGTCAGCGAGGAGATCCGCTTTTGCCCCGGCATCACCCGAACGTCCACGTCCATGTTCCTGCGCGAGGTCATCGGCTACCGGACCACGGGCCTGCTCGGCCTGCCCGCGCGGTAGATCCCGCCAGGGCCGCAGCGCGGTAGGTCCCGCTAGGCCGCCGCGCCCTCAGCCGCCGCCGTCACCCGGTCCACCATGGACTTGAAGATGACCCCGTGGAACGGAAGCACGGCCAGCCAGTAGGCCCGCCCCGCCAAACCGCGGGGGAAGAAGATGGCCCGCTGCCGGTAGACGCTGCCGCCGGCATCCGCCGGTTCCACGGACAGCTCCAGCCACGCTCCACCGGGGACCTTCATCTCCGCGCGCAGCAGGAGCGTCCGCCCCGGATCCAGCGATTCGACCCGCCACCAGTCCACGACGTCGTTGAACTGCAGCCGGTCCCGGCTGCGGCGTCCGCGCTCCAGCCCCACCCCGCCGGCCACCTTGTCCATCAGTCCGCGGACGGACCAGGCCAGGGGCAGCGAGTACCAGCCGTTCTCCCCGCCGATGCCCTCGATCACCTTCCACACCTGTTCCGGCGTCGCACTGGTCGCCCGTTCGCGCGCGTCGGTGAACACCGTGCGCCCGGCCCACTCCGGATCGCTCGGAAGCGGTTCGGCCGGTTCGCCGATCGCGTGGGCCGTGGCCCACGACGTCTCCACGGCGCCCGCCTCGATCTTGATCAGCGCCAATTCGACCGCCTTGAGGTAGCCGGTCGGGCCTCCCTCGGGTGGCGGGATCACGGCGTCGATTCCGCGTTCGCGGACCACGCAGTCGTGCTGCAGCGATTCGACGAGCGGGATAGCGAGGCTGCGCGGAATCGGCGTCACCAGATTCACCCACTGCGCGGCCAGCCACGGCGTCAACACCGGCAGCGCGACCACCAGCGGCTCGCGGAGCCCGGCCACGCGGGCGTAGCCGCGCATCATCTCGGCGTACGTCAGGACGTCCGGCCCGCCGACGTCGAACGTCCCGGACACCTCCGCCGGGACGTCGGCCGCGGCCGTCAGGTAGTGCAGCGCGTCGCGCACGGCGATGGGCTGGATCCGGTTCTCGACCCACCGCGGCGCGGGCATCACCGGAAGCACGTCGGTGAGGTGGCGCACCATCTCGAAGCTCGCGGATCCGGAGCCGATCACCAGGCCGGCCTGCAGCACCATGGTGGGCACGCCCGATCCCAGCAGGATCTCGCCCACCTCTGCGCGCGAGGCCAGGTGCCGGCTGAGTTCGCCGTCGGGGTGCAGCCCCGAGAGGTAGACGATCCGGCCGACTCCGGCATCGCGCGCGGCGGACGCCGTGTTCAGCGCGCACTTGCGTTCGGTGCGCTCGAAGTCGGTGGCGCCCGCGCCTCCCATGGAGTGCACCAGGTAGTAGACGACGTCGGCGCCCCCGACCAGCGCGGTCGCCGTTGCGGCGTCCTCGAGGGAACCCTCCACGACCTCGACGCCGGAGCCCCACGGCACGTCCCGCAGTTTGGAGCCGTCCCGGGTGAGCACGCGGACCGTGTGCCCGCGTTCGAGCAGGAGCGGCACCAGCCGCCCCCCGATGTAGCCCGTGGCGCCGGCGACGGCGACGAGGCTCACCGCCGCGTCCCGTGCATCACGGCGAGCCGCCGACTGTGTTCCGTCCGGGCCCGGGGCGTGCGGCGGGCCAGAAGGGTCGCGCCCACCATCAGCACGGCTGCCGCCCCTGCCGTCCAGGCGATCGGTTCGGAGACCGTTCCGCCATCGAGCCGTCCGACCGCGATCCACGCCAGTCCCCAGACGATGGCCCCGGCCGGCGCGAGGCGCCCGCCGGTGTAGAAGGCCAGCGCGGTGCCGGCGGCCACGGCGAGTGCCAACACGATTCCGGCGGCGACGGGCACGGGAAGACCGAACGCCGCGAACCCGAGGGACGCCAGCCAGGCGGAGACGTTGGCAACGGTCGCGACCACCACCCACCCGAGGTACAGCCCGAACGCGCCGTCGACGACGATCGCGTCCAGCGCGCTGCCGACGGGCCGGACCACGAGCAGGACCATGATGCGGGCCAGCACGGCGAGCAGGAGGAGCATGACCAGCACGCTTACGGCCAGCCATCCGGCCTGGACAACCCAGATCCAGGCGGCGTTGAGCACCGCGGAGGCCGCGGTCCATGGGCGGAGCGCGCGGTGCCGCTCCGAGCGCAGCCGGGAGGGCAGCAATTGGAGCGCCGCATAGACCACGAGTCCGGCGTAGACCACGCTCCAGATCGAGAACGCCCCACCGGCGGGCGCCAGGGGCGTGCCGTCGGCGGACAGCCAGCCGCCGGCCGCATCCTGGATGGGCGTTCCACCCAGCGCGCCGCTGCCGAGAAAGGCGAAGACTATCGAGGCCGCGACGCAGGCGGCAACCGCCCACGCCGCCGCTTTCCTACCCAGTGGCTCGCTGTGCCCCATGCCGCGCGCTCCGTTCCTCGGTGGTTTCCCCACAATGTCTACCGGCCGTCGCTCGACAAATCAATGTCATTCCACGAGTATGTCTCTAGAAATTCTAACTACCTTGAAGGGGAGCATGGAACCGGAACGGGCCGCCTTCACTCCTCCCCGCGTGCACGCGGCCAGCCACCGTCTGCGCGAGGTCCTGGTGTTGAACGAGCTCATGGAATACCGGATGCGGCTCCACCTGGACATCAACGAGACCGACTTCCAGGCCCTGCAGCACCTGATGCGCGCCCGTTCGATGAGCCCGGGCGAACTCGCCCGCGCCGTGCACCTCACCGGTGCCGCAACGACCACCGTCGTGGATAGGCTGGTGGCGGCGGGACACGCCCGGCGTGTTCCGCACGCCACCGACCGGCGCCGCTGGCTGGTGGAGCCGACGGAGTCCACCATCCGCGAGACCATGGAGCAGCTCATGCCGATGATTCTGGAAACGGACACGGTCGTGTCCGACATGGACGACGCCGGCCAGGCCGCCGTCGTGGCCTACCTCGACTCCGTCGTTGCCGCCATGAAGGATCGCGCCGCCGAAATGGCCGAGGCGGAAGAACCGGATGCCGACAGTGGCGGCCTGGCATGGAACTGACCCGCACCGAGGACTACCGCGCCGCCGTCCGGCGCGAGCTCGAGGCCGAGGTCCGCGCCTCGCGCCGGCACCCCGGCATCGCCTCGACCAACTTCGAAACGCTCTGGTCCCGGCTTGCGGGCACGGTCGCGGGCGGCAAGTGGCTGCGCCCGCGGCTGGTCCACTTCGGATTCCGGGCCTACGGCGGCACGGACCACTGCTCGTGCGCCCGGCTGGGCGCCGCCTTCGAGATGCTGCACGCGGCCCTGCTGGTGCACGACGACGTCATCGACCGCGACTTCGTCCGTCGCGGCGCGCCCACGGTCGGCGCCCTGTACCGGGACGAGGCGGCGCGCGCCGGGTTCGGCCGCGAGGAGGCCGAGCACGCCGGGCACTCCGCGTCAATCATCGCCGGGGACCTGCTGCTCGCGGGAGCGGTCAAGCTAGCGGCGACCGCCGGGGCCGCGGTCGGCCGGACCGGCGAGATCGTCGACGTCGTCCACGGCGCCATCCAGGCGTCCGCGGCCGGCGAGCTGGACGACCTCCTGTTCTCGCTGGCGCCCGAGGCCGTGGAACTCGACCAGGTGCTGACCATGGAACGGCTCAAGACGGCCGCCTACTCGTTCGAGGCGCCGCTGCACGCGGGCGCGCTGCTGGCCGGCGCCGAGGAGGCCGACGCCGCCCGGTTGGGATCGATCGGCCGCCGCATCGGCACGGCCTACCAGGTGGTCGACGACGTGCTGGGCACCTTCGGCGACCCGGCGACCACCGGCAAGTCCGTCGAGTCGGACCTCCGCCGCGGCAAGCGCACCGTGCTCACGGCCTTCGCGTCCACCGACCCGGAATTCACCGCCGCGTGGGAGGCCTTGCGGCGCTCGGAGTCCGGCGTGGCGCCGGTGCGCGAAGCCCTGCGGGCCAGCGGCGCCGAGTCCCGTGCCCGCGAGCTGGCCGCGAGCCTCGTCTCGGCCGCACTCGAGGAGGCCGCCGGCCTCGGCCTGGATCCCGCCCGCCACGCCGAACTCGAATCCATCGCCCGCCACGTCCTGAACCGGGAGCAGTAGAACCATGAAGACCCTCGGTCCGCTGGGACGGTATACGGACGCAGCGACGCGCAGCGCCGGCGTCGTCATCTCCTGCTATTCGACGTCGTTCGGCATGGCCTGCCGCCTGCTCGGCGGGGACGCGCGCCGCGGCGTCGAGAACATCTACGCGCTGGTGCGCATCGCCGACGAGGCGGTGGACGGCGCCGCGGCCGCCGCGGGACTGGACCCGGAGGCCGTCGCGGCCCAGCTCGACACCCTGGAACGCGAGACGGAGTCCGCCCTGGCCTGCGGCTACAGCACCAACCTGGCCGTGCATGCCTTCACGGCCACGGCCCGCGCCCACGGGATCGGCACCGAGCTGACCCGCCCCTTCTTCGCGTCGATGCGCGCGGACATCAGCACCTCCCGGCATACGGACGACTCGCTGGGCGAGTACATCCACGGCTCGGCGGAGGTGGTGGGCCTGATGTGCCTGCGCGTGTTCCAGTCCATGCCCGGGGCCGTCCGCGGGCACGACGCCGAGCTCCAGCACGCGGCCACCCGCCTCGGCGCCGCGTTCCAGAAGGTCAACTTCCTGCGCGATCTCGCGGCCGACGGTGGAGAGCTGGGCCGCTCCTACTTCCCGGGCGCCTCCGCCGGGGAGATCGACGACGCCCGCAAGGCCGAACTGGTCGCGGACATCCGCGCCGACCTCGCCGCCGCAGAGGCCGGCATCGCGCTCCTCGCGCCGGGAGCGCGCCGGGCCGTGGCCCTGGCCCACGGACTCTTCGCGGAACTCGTCGGCCGGCTGGACCGCGCGCCGGCCGCCCGCCTGTGCTCCGGACGGATCCGCGTGCCCGCCGCCGCGAAGGCCGCGGTCGCCGTTCGGGTCCTCGCCCTGCAGCCGGCGCTCGGATCACGACGGTGACGGCACCGGACGGGCCCTGCGTGGTCATCGGCGGCGGCATCGCCGGGCTCGCCACGGCCGGTCTGCTCGCACGCGAGGGGCACGACACCGTGCTGCTGGAGAAAAACGACGGGCTCGGCGGCCGCGCCGGGCGGTGGGAGAAGGACGGCTTCCGCTTCGACACCGGGCCGTCGTGGTACCTGATGCCGGAGGTGATCGACCACTGGTTCGCCCTGATGGGCACCAGCGCGGCCGCCGAACTGGATCTGGTGCCGCTGGAGCCGGCCTACCGGACGTGGTTCGAGGGGCACCGGGCGCCGGTCGACGTGCTCAGCGGGCGCGAACGGTCCGCCGCCCTGTTCGAGTCCATGGACGCCGGATCGGGCGCCCGGCTCGGCCGGTACCTCGATTCCGCCGCGGAGACCTACCGCCTGGCCAAGGCGCACTTCCTCTACGACGACTTCGCCAGCCTGCGAGGGCTGCTGCGCCCCGCCGTCGTTTCCCGCGTCGGCCGCCTGGGCCGGCTGCTGCTGCAGCCGCTGGCCTCCTTCGTGTCTGGAAGCTTCAAGGACCCGCGACAACGCCAGCTGCTGGGCTACCCCGCGGTGTTCCTCGGGACCACGCCGTTCCGGGCGCCCGCGATGTACCACCTGATGAGCCACCTGGACCTGGCCGACGGCGTGCTGTACCCGCGCGGAGGGTTCGCCGCGCTGGTCGACGCCATGGAACGCGTGGCGCGCGACGCCGGCGTCCGGATCACCACGGGCGCCACGGTGCGCGGCATCGAGACGGCGCCGGGACCCGACGGCGAGCGCGTCGCCGGCGTCCTCTGGGCGTCCGACGACGGCGCCACGCACCGCCAGGAGGCGGGAACGGTCGTCGCGGCCGCGGACCTGCACCACGTGGAGACCGAGCTGCTGCCCGAGCGCCTGCGCACCCATCCGGAGAAGGCGTGGCGGCGCCGCGATTCCGGGCCCAGCGCCGTGCTGGTTTGCCTGGGCATCCGCGGCGGCCTGCCCGAACTCGCCCACCACAACCTGCTCTTCACCTCCGACTGGCGCGAGAACTTCGGCCGGATCGAGGCCGGGCGCGACCTCGCCGACGAGACGTCCATCTACGTCTGCCGCCCCAGCGCGACCGACGACGCCGTGGCGCCCGCCGGAGACGAGAACCTGTTCATCCTGGTCCCCTCCCCCGCGGACGAGTCCTGGGGAAGCGGCGGGCACGACGGCGGCGGGTCGCCGCGGGTGGAGCGGGTGGCGGACGCCGCGATCGACCAGCTGGCCGCATGGACCGGGGTCGGGAACCTGCGCGAACGCATCGCCGTGCGCCGCACGTACGGACCGGCCGACTTCGCGCGGAACGTCAACGCCTGGCGCGGCAGCGCCCTCGGCGCCGCCCACACCCTGCGGCAGTCCGCGTTTCTGCGGCCGGGTATCCGCAGCCGCAAGGTCTCCGGCCTGCTCTACGCCGGCAGCTCCGTACGGCCGGGAGTCGGCGTTCCCATGTGCATGATCAGCGCCGAGTTGATCCTCAAGGCGATGCGCGGGGACCGGACCGCGGGACCGCTGCCGGAGCCGGCATGACATATCTTCTGGTGCTCGTCGCGCTGCTGGGGTGCATGGCGCTGCTTGACGCCCGCTTCCGCCTGTTCTTCTTCCACCGGCCCGGGCGGGCCGCGGTGGTCATGGCCGCGGGCGTCGCCTACTTCTCAGCGTGGGACGTGTGGGCGATCGCCGAGGGGATCTTCCTGCACCGCGACTCCCCGCTGATGACGGGGATCATGCTCGGCGAGCAGTTCCCGCTGGAGGAGGCGTTCTTCCTGGCCTTCCTCTGCTACCAGACCATGATCCTCTTCGCCGGAGCGCTGGTCTGGCTCCGGCACCGCGACGCCGGACGGGAGGCCCGACCGTGACGTTCCTGGCGCTCAACTCCGTGTTCCTCGGCCTCGCCGCGCTGGCGTGGATCGCCGCCTGGGCGGCCCGGCGGATCCGCCGCGGGGCGCCGGCCGCCGTCGCACTGTCCGTGGGTGCGCTCTTCGTGCTCACCGCCGTGTTCGACAACGTGATGATCGCCTCCGGCCTGTTCGACTACGGCGGCGACGCGCTCACCGGGATCCGCATCGGCCTGGCGCCGATCGAGGACTTCGCCTACCCGCTCGGCGCCGCGATCCTGCTGCCGGCGCTGTGGATGCTGCTCGCGCCGCGGGACGGGGCCGGCCGGTGAGGGACCTCATCGCGACCTCGCGCCCCGTGTCCTGGGTCAACACCGCATACCCGTTCGCGGCCGCCTACCTGCTGGCCACCGGCGGGATCGACTGGATCCTGGTCCTCGGCACGGTGTTCTTCCTGCTCCCGTACAACCTGGCGATGTACGGCGTGAACGACGTGTTCGACTACGAGTCGGATCTCCGCAACCCGCGCAAGGGCGGCGCGGAGGGCGCCGTCGTGGACCGTTCGCGGCACCGGACCATCCTGTGGGCGTCGGCGGTCGCCGTCGTGCCGTTCGTGGCGGTGTTGGCGCTGGTGGGCTCGTGGACCGCGAACCTGGTCCTGCTGGCGAGCCTGTTCGCCGTCTACGCGTACAGCGCCCCGGGGCTGCGCTTCAAGGAGCGGCCCTTCCTGGACTCCGCCACCTCCAGCACGCACTTCGTCTCCCCCGCCGCATACGGCCTGGCGCTGGCCGGCGCGCACTACACGCCGGGCCTGTGGTGCCTGCTGGCGGCGTACTTCCTGTGGGGCATGGCCAGCCACGCGTTCGGCGCGGTGCAGGACATCGTGCCGGACCGCGAGGCCGGGATCGGCTCCATCGGCACCGTGCTCGGCGCGCGCCGGACCGTGCTGGCCGCGGCGGGGGCGTATGCGGCCGCGGGCCTGCTGATGCTGGGGGCGCAGTGGCCGGGACCGCTGGCGGCGCTGCTCGCCCTGCCGTATCTGGCGAACGTGCTGCCGTTCGCGCGGCTCGACGACGCCGGGTCTCCCGCGGCGAACGCCGGCTGGCGGCGGTTCCTCTGGCTCAACTACCTCACGGGATTCCTCGTGACCATGCTGCTCATCTGGTACGCGGCTGTCCGCTAGGCCGCCGGTTGTCCCGCCCGTTCCCATCCACCGCGAAAGGACCCGAACATGGCCGCCATCGTGTGGTTCCGCGACGACCTGCGCACGGCGGACCACCCCGCCCTGCTCGCCGCCGCCCACCAGGGCGACGCCGTGGCGCTGTACGTCCTCGACGAGGTGTCGCCGGGCGTCCGGCCCCTGGGCGCGGCCGCGAAATGGTGGCTGCACCACGGGCTGGAGGCCCTGCGCACGGACCTCGAGGCGCTGGGAATCCCACTGGTGCTGCGCCGGGGAGCGGCGGCCGACGTCGTCCCCTCCTTCGCCGCGGACGCCGGGGCGGACCAGCTGTTTTGGAACCGAAGGTACGGCGGACCGGAACGGGCGGCCGACGCCGCCGTCAAGGACTGGGCCGGCGCGGCGGGCGTCCACGCCGAGAGTTTCCAGGCCTCGCTGCTGCACGAGCCGTGGACGGTGCGCACCGGGCAGGGAAACCCGTATCGGGTGTTCACGCCGTTCTGGAAAACGGTGTCCGCGCAGGACTTCCGCGCGCCGCTGGACGCGCCGGGACCAGTGGCGATGCCCGCGTCTTCCGCGCCCGCCGGCGACGATCTCGCCGGTTGGGGACTGCTTCCCCGGCGGCCCGACTGGTCGGCAGGCCTGTCGGAGGCCTGGGCGCCCGGCGAAACGGCGGGCCTGCGGGCATTGGACGACTTTCTCGACGGGCCGGTGCGCGACTACGCCGACGGCCGGGACCGGCCAGACCGCCCCGGGACCAGCAGGCTTTCCCCCTACCTGCGCTGGGGCCACGTCAGCCCGTTCCAGGTCTGGCACCGGCTGGGGGCGGTGCGTGGGGACGGCCCCGGGGCGGGGGTCTTCGGGGCGGAAATCGGCTGGCGGGAGTTCTGTTGGCACCAGCTCTACCACCATCCGGACCTGGCGACGGAGAACCTTCGCCCGGAGTTCGATGCCTTCCCCTGGGAGTGGCCCAAGGAACCCGGATCCCACACGCCGGACATCCTGCGGGGCCCGAACGCGGCGCCCTCGGATCGGACCGATCCCGCCGATCCCGCGGCGGTATCCCGCGCGGAGGGCTTGGACCCGGTGTCCGCGTGGAAGGCCGGGCTGACCGGCATCCCGCTGGTCGACGCCGGCCAGCGCCAGCTGTGGGCCACCGGATGGATGCACAACAGGGTGCGCATGGTCTCGGCCAGTTTCCTGGCCAAGAACCTCGGCGTCCACTGGCGGGTCGGCGAACAGTGGTTCTGGGAAACCCTTGTGGACGCGGACGCCGCGACCAACCCCGCAAGCTGGCAGTGGGTGGCCGGGTCCGGCGCCGACGCCGCACCGTTTTTCCGCATTTTCAACCCTCAGACCCAAGCGAAGCGGTTCGATCCCGACGGCGCCTACGTGGCGTGCTGGGTGCCGGAGATGCTCTTGCCCTCCTACCCCGAGCCGCTGGTGGACCTCAAGGAATCCCGGCGGCACGCCCTCGATGCCTACTCCGGGATTCGTTGACACCGCGGCCTGCCGCGGTGAGGGTGGGGAAGCAACCCATGACCAACCGAGGCAAGCCGGGGACCGACGCATGAAACAGGCGGACATCGACTACGCCTCGCGCTTCCCGGCGGAATACGAGGCCGGACACACCGCCGGTCTGCGCCTGCTCCGGGTGGCCGCGCGCGCACGCGAGGACCACGGGCCGGACGCGGTGGCCCGGCTGTACTCCGCACTCGGCGGACGCATCTTCGATTCCGAACCCGCGGATGGGATCGAGGCGTCCGGCCTGGACCGCCGTGGCACGCGCGAATTCCTGGAACACGCGCTGGCGGAGGCCTGCCTTCCCGCCGCGCTGGAGGACGAGTCGTTGGACGCGGTGCTCGCCGCCGAGACCGAGCAGGCGCTCGGCCTCACCGGGAAGGACGTGGGGACCCCGATCATCCACTTCCAGCCCCCGGAGGGCGTGGCGCTCCTCGGTCCGGTGATCAGCAGGCCACCCCGGGAAGACGAGGCCGCCGAACTCTGGGACCACGGGGTGGGGCTGGCCCGGTTTCCCGGCTTCGCGGAGCTCAAGCGCAGCCTGCGGGAGCTGCCTCGGCTGCGGGGCTCGGCGTGGACCCGACGACGTCGGAACGCAGGAGGACTGGCACGGCGGAAGCCGGCGCACCAAGAAATAGGGCGCCGGCTCAAGACTGCACAAACTCCAGCGGACGCACGTCCACCTGGTCGTCCGTTGCGGTGAGCACCGAGTTGTCCGGGACGGGGTGCCAACCGGGTCCGTCGTCGGTGGGTTCGCTCGCCACCGTGGTGCCGTTCCCGCCCGAGCGCCAGAAGAGGGTGTCCCCGACGGCGGTCGCCGCGATACTCCGCCCGTCGGTAAGCAACAGGTTCAGGCGCGCGGGCGCATGTTCCAGCACCTTCGAGGCGGCCCCGGCCAGGGCCGCCTCCGGGGGTTGACCGGCGGCCAACGCCTCAAGCACCAGCGCCCAGACCAGAGCGGAATCCACCTGGGCTTCCAATCCCAGGAGGCGGGTGGCGGGGATCTCCCCCGCGATCGCCTCCATCGCCGCGGGCCACCCCTCGATGCGGCCGTTGTGGCTGAACAGCCACGGCCCGTCGGCATAGGGGGCCGCCGCGGACTCGTCCTGCGTCGTCCCGACGGTGGCCGAGCGCACCGCGGCGAGCGCCGCCGTGGTCCTGGTGACCCGGGCGACGTCGGCGAAAGACGGATCCGCCCACATCGGCACCGCGCGCCGGTAGCGAGCGGGCCGCGGGTCCCCGTCCGCATACCAACCCACCCCGAATCCGTCGGCGTTGACGGTGCCGAACCTCTGCATCCGCGGAGCCCACGACTGTTTCAGCAGCCCGTGCTCCGGCGCCAGCACGACGTCGGCAAGGGACGTGGAGGGGCCGAGGAACGCCAGGTGCCTGCACATGCCTAGGCCACCTCTTCCGGCCCGGCGTCGCGCGCGGTGCGGCACCCGGCGAAGATCTGGCGGCGGATCGGATAGTCCCAGTTGCGGAAGGTGGCCCGGCTGGCGGCCGGGTCCGTGGCCCAGGAGCCTCCGCGGAGCACCTTGTGGTCCGAACCGAAGAACACCTCGCTGTACTCCGCGTACGGAAAGGCCCTGAAACCCGGATAGGGGCCGAAGTCGCTGGCGGTCCACTCCCAGACGTCGCCCACCATTTGCCGGACGCCCAGAGCGGACGCACCCCCCGGATAGGAACCGGCCGGTGCGGGCCGCAGCGCGGATCCACCCAGGTTCGCCTGCCCGGGCGCCGGTTCGGCGTCGCCCCAGGGGTATCGGCGGGACCGCCCGCTCGCGGGGTCGAAGCGCGCGGCCTTCTCCCACTCGGCTTCCGTGGGCAGCCGGCGCCCGGCCCAGCGGGCGTAGGCGTCCGCCTCGTACCAGCAGACGTGTTGGACGGGCTCGTCGACGGGGACGGGCTCTACGGCGCCGAACCGCGTCCGCAGCCACTCGCCGTCGGACCGGTGCCAGTATTTCGGGGCGCCGAGGCAGGCTTCCTTGACGTGCCGCCAGCCATCGGCATGCCACCAGGAGGGGTTCGTGTAGCCGCCGGCCCCCATGAAGCGCAGGTACATGCCGTTGGTCACGGGCGCCGTGTCGATCCAGTAGGCCGGAACCTCCACGGCGTGCGCGGGACGCTCGTTGTCCAGCGCCCACGGCTCCACCGAAGTGCCCATGTCGAACGAACCGCCCGGCACCAGCGCCTCCGGCGGCCGGGTCTCCGACCGCAGGGACGCCGTGCCGCGGGTGTCCGGCAAAGGGGTCTGGGGCAGGATCCGGTCCCCGTCGCGGAGCTGATGGGTCGCGAGCATCGTCTCGGCGTGCTGCTGCTCGTGCTGGACGATCATGCCGAACGCGAACCCGTTCTCCAGCAGCGGTGTGCCCTCCAGCGGGGTCCGGTCGAGGATGTCCAGGGCCTTGTCCCGCACCTCGGCGAGATACCGCCGGGATTCGTCCGGAGACAGCAGCGGCAGGGTTGGGCGGGTGCTGCGCGGATGCTGGAAGGCGTCGTACATCTCGTCGATGTCGCCGCGCAGCGGCGGCCGCCCGCCGACGTCGCGCACCAGCCACAGCTCCTCTTGGCTGCCGACGTGCGCCAGGTCCCAGACCAGCGGCGACATCAGGGGCGAATGCTGCTTGACGAGCTCGCCGTCGTCGTAGTCGGTCAGCGCCAGAGTGCGGGCCCGCGATCGCTCCAGGCGCCTCGCCAGTTCGTTCCTGAGCTCCGCCGGGGCGGGAACCGCTGCGGGATCGGGCGTGGCGGATGGGGTGGCGTCAGATGCCTGCATGTCCGCTCCTTACGCTGTGGAAGGGATGTTCCGTATCGAAGGCTTCGATGCGGCCGGTAAGCCGCCAGTGTTCGGCGGCCGCGTCGGCGGGGCTGCGGCCCCGGCTGGTCAGACGCTCGATGAAGGCCCCCACGCGGGATTGCGTGGCCGCATCGGCCCCGAGACGCGGCAGCGCCCCGAAGGCGGCCTCGGCACAGAGCATGGCGGCGCGGGCCAGCCCCGGTCGCGTCATTCCCTCCCGGGCGGCGGCCAGTGCGGTGGCGTCCTCGGCCGGAACCGCGCGGCACGCCTCCGCCGATGCGGCCGACGCCCGCGGGTCCTCCACCAACGCCGCGACGACGGCGGTTGCGACTTCCCAGTCCCCGCCGGCCTGCGCGTCAATCACCCTCAGTTCGAGGAAGCCGCGGGGACGGACGGGCGGGAAAAGCGTCGTGAGGTGGTACTCGAGGTCCCGCGGCTCAACGGGCCGCGGCCCCTCCCCGCGCAACCAGCCGCGCATGGTCAGACCGGTGGGCGCGGACCAGGCGTCGTCGTCGTCCCGTGGCCGGATGCACAGCACGTTCGCGTCGAGCGCGTAGCGGGCCCAGTCCCCGCGGGGGTCCTCGCCCAGCGTCCGGGGTGCGTCGGTGCGGGTCGGATCGATCCCGAGCCAGGCGGCCTGCCGGTTGCTGGCCCACCCGTTCGGCGCCCCGCGCACGAACGGCGAGTTCGCGAACATCGCGGTGATTACGGGGGCCAGGGCGTGCAGGTGGCGCCAGCGCGCAATGGCGCCGTCGGGCCCCGTGCCTTCGTTGCCTGCGTCGAGCGCCACTTGGAGCGAGGCGGTGGAGCACATCATGGTGCGGCCGGCCGTGCCGGCCAGATCGAACTGCCGCTCCATGGCGGCGTAGCGGGGAAGGTCCAGCGTGCGGACGGGAGGGCGGAGGGCATCCAGCGCCAGGTCGCCGAACTCCAGCCCGGTGCGGCGCAGGAGATCCCCGGCGTCATCCAGGTCTCCGCGCGTGGCCGCGACGACGCCCGGGAGGTCCGCGGCGCAGGCCGAACTGATTTCCAGTTGCCCGCCCGGTTCGAAGGTGAGGAGTCCCCCGCCGGGAAGGCGGCCTCCCGCCGGTTCCACGGCGTCGCGCACCTGCGCCACAGAGACGGGGTCCGCGGGCTTGCCTTGCCGGTGGACGGTGCGCTCGACTTCCACGCCGATCTTGCCCGGCGGGCCGGTCTTGAAACAGACCGATGCGACGTAGATCTCCGCATCCGTCTCCGAGAGTGGACGCCGGTCCTGTTCTGCATCGTCCAGGGAAGCCACGGCCTGCCCTCCTTCCGTTGAACCTACGACGCCGGCACGGCTTCGGCGAGCGTGACCGCGTACCGCTCCAGGGGGTCGAACCACTGGCCGGAGATCCGAAAGCCGGCGTCGCGGAGTTCCGCGGAAATGCCCTCGCGGCTGAACTTCGTGGAGATCTCCGTCAGCAGTTCCTCGCCCTCGGCGAAGGACACCTCCACGCCGACGCCCGGCAGCGGCACGGTCTGCGGCGAGGTGGCACGGAGCCGCATCTCGATCCGTTCCTCCTCCGCTCGCCACAGCGCCACGTGCTCGAAGGCGTCCACGTCGAAGGTGGCCCCCAGCTCGCGGTTGAGCACGCGCAGCACGTTCTTGTTGAAGTCGGCCGTGACGCCCGCCGAATCGTTGTAGGCCGGAACCAGCACCTCGGCCGGTTTGATCAGGTCGCTGCCGACCAGCAGGGAGCCGCCGTCCGCGCCCAGCAGGTCGTGGACACCGGCAAGGAAGCGGGCCCGCTGCTCCGGGTCGAAGTTGCCGATGGTCCCTCCGAGGAAGGCCACCATGCGGCTTCCCTCGCGGGGCAGGACGTGCAACTGGTGCTCGAAGTCGGCCGCCACCGGCCTGAGTTCCAAGGCCGGAAACTGCGTGGCCAGCCGGGCGCCTGCATCCAGCAGCGCGCCGTCGCTGACGTCCACCGGCACGTACCGGCGCAACGGGCCGGCGGCCTGCAGCGCCGACAGCAACAGGGGGGTCTTCGTCGAGGACCCCGAGCCCAGCTCGATCAGGGTCTCGGCGGGATGGGCCGCGGCGATCTCTGCCGCGTGCAACTGCAGGATCTCGCGTTCGGCACGCGTCGGGTAATACTCCGGCAGCTCCATGATGCGTGCGAACAGCTCGCTTCCGCGGTCGTCGTAGAACCACTTGGGCGGCAGCGTCTTGGGCATGGACGTCAGCCCGGCCAGCACATCCGCGCGCAGGGACCGCTCCAAGAAGTGGGGCGGCAAGTGGTGCGCGATCTCGGCAAGTCCTGCCGTTGTTTCGCGGTATTCGGCACTCAACGATCACACCGTCCTGCTCTGGGTCCGTGGTTGGATACGGCACGGCGACGGGGACCCGCGGCCGGGCCCCTGCCGTCATCGTACGTCCTGCCTTGGCGGGCAACGGGGATTTACAGGTCCGGTGCCGCCGGCAGCTCCAGATCCGTCTGGTCCATGTGGTTGAAGTAGGTGGTGAACAGGTTCAGGTTCACGTGGATGGAGAGTTCGGTGAGCTTCGGGCCCAAGTCCACCTTGCCCTCGCGGCCGGTAACCGTTTGCTCCTCGCCCGCGGCCTTGGCCGAGAGTGGCGAGTGCGCCATAGCGCCATGGATGTTGGGGACCTTGCCGAACTGCACCTTCAGTGCGCCCAGTTCCTTGCTGCGGATGCGGCATCTTAATCCTTGCCGGCGTCGACCGCCGGTGGTCTGTTGGGTGGTTCCTGGCCGTTAGGCGGCGCAGCAGGACAGACGCGCGACGTCCGTCCGGAAGGACTGCGCGGCGATCTTCAGGCCCTCGGCCATCGTGAGGTAGGGGCTCCACAGGTTCCCGATCTGTTCCACGGTCATCCCTGCCGAGACGATGTACACGCCGTCGGCGACGATCTTGACGAAGCCGCGCGTGTCACGGTTCACCAGCGCCCGGGGGACGTGAACACCACCCGCGGCAGGTGCGAATAGTCGACGAACCTCCCGGCGCCGGTGGCCCCGACGACGACGCCGCCGCCGTTCGCATCCCGGCGCACCGAATCGATCTGTGCCCGGTAGATGACGCGGATTCCCTCGTCTTCGAAAATCCCCAGCAGGGCGTCGGAGGCCTCCTGCTCCTCCGCAGAGGCCAGCCGGGAGCGCACCAGCATCGTGACTTTCGATCCGAGCCTCGCGAACAGTTGCGCCTGTTCCAAGGCCACGTAACCGCCGCCGACCACCACGAGCGACTCCGGGACCTCGTCGAGGTCCATCGCCGTGGTGGAGGTGAGGTAGTCGACGTCGTTCAGCCCGGGGATGTCCGGCGCCCAGGGTGCCGCGCCGGTCGCCACGAGGTAGTGCCGCGCGCGGAGAATGCTGTGGTTGCCGCGGGCGTCGGCCGCCCGGACTTCGGGCGCCTCCGGGGTGCCGGCAAAGGCGGCCTGTCCGCGATGGAGGTCCCAGCCGTAGTCGTCGATCAAGTCGGCGTATTTTCCGGCGCGCAGCGAGTCCACCAGCGACTGTTTCCCCCGGACCAGCTCGGCCATGTCGGCCGGTCCCGCGTTGGTTTCGATGCCCGCGAACCGGTTCGTGTCCAGCGCAACGTGCCGGGCCTCCGCGGCGGCCAAGAGGGCCTTGGAGGGCACGCAGCCGGTGTTCACGCAGGTTCCGCCGGTGGTGCCTCGCTCCACCAGCGCCACCCGCTGGCCGAGGTCGGTGGCGCGGATGGCGAGATCGACGTCGTGCGATGCGGTCGAAGCGTCGTTCATTTTCCCTCCTCTGATGGGCCTGTCCCCCACTCTGCACCTTCCCCTGGGGTGGAAGGTCAAGCACCGGGAAACTCCCTGCCAACGATCGGCATCGACGAGAAGCTGGGCATGCGCATCGGGGAAGTCGCCGCGGCGACCGGCACCACGGCCAAGACGCTGCGGTTCTGAGAGGAGAGCGGGCTGCTGGCCAGGCAGCTGGAGGATCTGGACCGGCGGATCGCCGAGCTGACGGCGCTGCGCGCGACGGTCGCCGACTACCACCGGTCCGCGGCCGACGGCGATCCAGCCACCTGCGACGCCGAACGCATCTGCAGCTTCATTTAGGGTGGCGCCCGCGCGGGTGGTGTGGGGCGTGGCAGACCGCTTCCAGAAGCTCGAGTACGGCGAGCGTCTGGCCCGCGACCTGGGGACCCAGGTGATCCGCATTCCCGGCGGCAAGCACTTCACCCCGGAGGACCACCCGCGGGCCGTGGCCGACCCCATCAACTCGCTGCTGGACTGAAATCCGCCGGAGACACTCCCTATTATCAAGCTGTGAATATCCTGTTAGCCTCTCCGTTATGAATTTGACAAAAAGGTTCACACTGCCCCTTGCGCTCCTCGGCTTACTGGGTGCGACGATCGCCCCGGCGACCGCTTCGACCACCGCCGCGCTGGACGGCGCCGCGCTGTCCCCCACGGTCCAGGAGTTCTTGGACTCCAGCGATGATTCGCTGGAGGTCATCGTTTCCTTCGACGACCGTTCGGGCTTGGAGGCCCTCACGGCGCTGGACCCGGACGTGCAGACCACCAGGACGCTCGACATGGGCCTTGCCACCCTGTCGCCGGCCCAGATCCTGGACGTCGCGTCGTGGGACTCGACCCGCAGCGTCTGGGACAACACCCGAGACGACCTGTATCTCGACGACAGCCTCGAGATGATCAACGCCGACGACGTCTGGGCGGGCAACGGACTGCGCGGAGCCTATGACGGAAGCGGTGTGACGGTCGCGGTCACGGACACAGGCACCGACGCCTCCCACCCGGACCTCCCCCACGGAGACAAGGTCGTCCGCAACTTCGCGGTGCTCGGCGATCCGCTCAGCGACACGAACGTCGCCTTCGTGGACAACCCCACCAGCAACGACGACCACGGGCACGGCACACACGTCTCGGGCACCATCGGCGGCACCGGCGCCGCCAGCGACGGAAAGTTCACCGGCGTCGCACCGGGTTCGGACATCATCAGCTTCAAGCTCGGCTCGGCCAACGTGCTGTCCTGGTGGGCCATCCAGTCCTACGACTGGATCCTGACCGACGGCGCCGAGCACAACGTCCGCGTCGTCTCCAACAGCTGGGGCGGCGGCGGGGGCAGCGACTACGATCCGGAGGACCCCGTGAACATCGCCACCAAGGAGGCGTACGACGCCGGCGTCGTCACAGTCTTCGCGGCCGGCAACTCCGGCAGTCCGAACACGATGGGACGGAACTCCGTCTCCCCGTACGTCGTGTCCGTGGCCGCCGCCAACAAGGACTTCACACTGGCGGGCTTCTCCTCGACCGGCCGCCCCGACGGCAACCAGAACCGCGCGGCCGACGACGGCCTCTACCGTCCGACCATCACCGCACCCGGTGTCGACATCGGGGCGGCACGGTCCGCGACCGGCGCGCAGATGTCCTCAGGCGTCATCGCGGAGAACCCGGAGTACACCCGGGCCAGCGGGACGAGCATGGCCACGCCGCACGTGTCCGGCGTCGTCGCGCTGATTCTCGAGGCGAACCCGGACCTGAGCGCGGCCGACGTGATCGGCGTCCTCGAGTGCTCCGCCGCCGAGATGCCGGGCTACGCGTCCTTCGAGGTCGGCGCCGGCATGCTGGACGCCCAGGCCGCCGTGGCCATGGCCGAAAAGGGCAAGACCACCTGCAAGTCGTCCCTGTCCCTCAACGGCTTCGAGGCCAGCGGCGAACCGCAGGAGCTCTCCGGCCAGGTCCTGCCCGGCGGCTACGCGGTCGACACGTCGGTCTCCGAGATCGACGACGCGTTCTGGAGCTACCACGACGTCGAGGTCGCGGAGGGCACCGCCGCCCTCCACACCGAGATCTCGTGGCTCAATCCGGCGGAGAACATCTACCTGTTCCTCTACGACCCGCAGGGCAACGAGGTCGGTGCCTCCGCCGGCCTGCTTGACTCGCCGATCACCGAGCGCGAGGTCCTGACCACGTACCCGGAGGCCGGCACGTGGAAGGTGGGAGTTGTCGGCAGAACCAATACCGTCACGCCCTACACCGGCTCGGTCCAGCCGTTCGTCGAGACCTCGACGCACCCCGGAAAGGGCAAGTAGGCCGTCCGCAGCGGTCGGGTACGGCACAGTCAGGTGATAGCCGACCCGTGCCCGCCCCGACCGGTCCCCGGGCGGGGCGGGAGCGGGTCGCCGCCTACCGCGTCGTGAAGTGCCAGAAGACGCCGATCGTCCACACCGACGCCGCCAGCGCCGCGCACCCGAATTCCACCAGGATGCCGATGCCGGTGGCCTTCAGCGCCGATCCACTGGCCCGCAGCGCCTCCCCGAAATGCCTGCGCCGGGCGAACTCGGACAGCAGCAGTCCCAGCCCGAACCCGACGAACAGCCCCACCACGGGGATCGCGAACATGCCCACCACCGCGCACACCAGCGCGACGGCGATGGACTGCCGCGGGATGCATTGGCGCTGCAGGTTGCGCCCGGTCAGCACGGCCGAGGCCGCCCAACCGACGCCGGCGATCACCATGCCGATCACGGCGGTGGTCCACGACGCGGCGCTGCCCAGGATCCAGCCCCACGCCAGAAGGGCCGCGATCGCCAGCCAGCTGCCGGGAAGGATCGGATAGACGATCCCGACCGCGGCCACGGCGAGCAGCAGGCCGGCGACGACGGTGGCGATGATTTGGAGGTCCACGGTCCCAGTCTGCCACCGCCGGGCGCCGTCCCGGCGGGGCGGCGGCGGACGCCACACCGGCCGGGGGAACGGGCGGGAGGCCGGGGGAGTTGTACGGGGTGGGCCCGGCGCGCGCGCCGGGCAACAGGGCTTGATCAGACGAGGCAGGGAGAACCACCATGGGCATGTTCGACAAGTTGGTCCAGCAGGGCAAGCGCATGGCCGGGGAATACGTCAAGGAGCAGTTGGATCAGCGGACCGGCCAGCAGCCCCAGCAGCACGACGGCGGCCGGCAGCAGGGCCACGGGAACCAGCCCTACGGACAGGGTCAGGAGGGTTACGGTCAGCAGGGCTACGGCCATCCGCAGGGACGGCCCCCGGGCCAGGGCAATGCCCCCGCTCAGCCCCGGACCACGGCACCGCGGGGATCCGCGGACGACCAGGCCGCCATCGCGAAGTACAAGTACATGCTGCGCACCGCCCCGCCGGAGGACATGGAGCGCGCCCACCAGGAGGCCTTCGCCAGCCTGACGCCGCAGCAGCGCTCGCTGCTGCAGACAGAGCTGGGCGAACAGCTGCCCCCGGCGGAGCGCCCCCGGTCCGACCGCCCCGAGGACCTCGCCCGCGCGGCGACCCGCGCGGAGGTGTCCCGCCCCGGTTTCATGGAGAAGATCCTGGGCCGCGGCGGAGCCGGTGGAGGCCGCGGCGCGGGATTGGGTGGCATGGCCGCCGGCGCGGCGGGCGGACTCGGCGCGGGGCTCATGGCCGGTGTGGCGGGCGCGTTCATCGGTTCCGCCGTCGCCGGGCCCCTGCTGGAGGGCTTCACAGGCATGGGCGACGGCCTGGCCGGGGCGGCCGAAGGACTCGGCGAGGGCTTCGGTGCCCTGGAGGACTCCGTGGCCGGAATCGGCGAGACGTTCAGCGGCGCGGGCGAGGACCTCACCGGCCAGGCCGGCGGAGTCTTCGACGGATTCCTCGGCGGCGAGGGCGGCTTCTTCGGCGGCGACACCTCCGGAGACTGGGAAATCTAACCACCCCGCAGAAAATTGTTGAACAATCCGCGTCTCTGGTGCATGCTTGGATAACCACCAACGAGACGGGGATCACCTTGGCCACCATCGACCTCAACAGCGACGTCGGCGAGTCCTTCGGCAACTGGACCATGGGCGACGACGCCGCCATCTTCCGCTCGGTCTCCAGCGCCAACGTGGCCTGCGGTTTCCACGCCGGCGACCCGAGCACCATCGCCCAGACGTGCCGCGACGCCGTGGCCGCCGGCGTGACCATCGGCGGCCATGTTGGCTACCGGGACCTCACGGGCTTCGGCCGTCGGTTCCTGGACTGCTCCCCCACCGAGCTGGCCGACGACGTCCTCTACCAGCTCGGGGCCCTCGACGCCCTGGCCCGTTCGGCCGGCGGAACCATCCGCTACGTCAAGCCCCACGGCGCCCTCTACAACACGATCTTCTCCCACGAGGGCCACGCCCGGGCCGTCGTCGACGGGGTCCGCGCTTTCGGCGGCGACCTTCCACTGTTGCTCCTTCCGGGCTCGCTCGCCCTCACGCTGGCGGAGACCGCCGGTCTCCGCGCCGTCTCCGAGGCCTTCGCCGACCGCGCCTACAACCCGGACGGGACGCTGGTCTCCCGCCGCGAGGAGGGCGCCGTCCTGCACGATCCCGAGATCGTCACCGCCAACATGGTGCGCCTCGCCACGGAGGGTGAGATCGTCGCGCGCGACGGCTCCACCATCCGCACCGGGGCCGAGAGCATCTGCGTCCACGGCGACACGGACGGCGCCGTGGCCATGGCCGCCGCCGTCCGCGCCGGGCTCGAGGGCGCCGGCGTCGAAATCCAGAGCTTCGCGTGAGCCTGAAGGGCATCCGCTGGGCCGGAACGCGGTCGCTACTCGTCGAGATCCAGCCGCTGGACGCCGTCCTCGCCCTGCACGGAATGCTGCTCGAGAACCCCCTCACCGGCCAGCAGGACGTGCTCGCCGCCGCCGAATCCGTGCTGGTCAAGTTCGATTCGCGCGCTAACGCCGTCCGCGGAAGCCGCGCCATCACGGAGCTCGGCCCCCAGGCCGAGGCGTCCGCCCGCGCCGCCCACGCCGGCGCACCCGTCGACATCCACGTGGTGTACGACGGCGAGGACCTCGCCGAGGTCGGTCGGCTCACCGGGCTCGGGGCCGACGGGGTCGTCGCCGCGCACACCGGCCAGCTGTGGACGGCCGCGTTCGGCGGCTTCGCCCCGGGCTTCGCCTATCTGGTCGGCGAAGACGACTCACTGAACGTCCCCCGCCGCGGGACCCCGCGCACCGCCGTGCCGGCCGGGTCCGTGGCGCTCGCCGGGAACTTCTCCGCCGTCTATCCGCGGCAGTCCCCGGGCGGATGGCAGCTGATCGGCCGGACCGCAGCCACCATGTGGAACCTCGGGCGCGAGAAGCCCGCACTCGTCCGCCCCGGCGACACCGTCCGCTACACCGCGATTCGCGAATCGATCGAGGTCGCGGTTGCCTCGGACGCCGCCGGCGACGAGGTGACTGCCCCGGCCGCGGAGACGGGCCACGCGCACGGCGCACTCGAAATCCTTTCCCCCGGGATGCAGTCGCTGATCCAGGACCTCGGCCGTCCCGGACTCGGCGACCTCGGCGTCTCCGCCTCGGGCGCGGCGGACCAGACCGCGGCGCGGCAGGCCAACCGGCTCGTCGGCAACCCGCCGGGCGACGCGGTCGTCGAGTCCCTCCTCGGCGGGCTCGAGGTCGCCGCCCGCGGCGACCTGGTCCTGGCACTCGCCGGCGCCGAGACCCCGGCCACCGTCTCCGGCCCGCACGGCTCCGCCGAAGCCCCGCTGCGTGCCCCGTTCGCACTGCGCGACGGCGAAACGCTCCGCATCGAGGCGCCCACCGCGGGGCTGCGCTCCTACCTCGCCGTCCGCGGCGGCCTGGCCGTGCCCGCCGTCCTGGGCAGCCGCGCCACCGACTCGATGTCCGGCATCGGGCAGCCGCCGCTGGCCGCCGGAACGGTGCTCGGCGTCGGTCCGGCCGGCCCCGGCCACGTGGTCGGTGCCGCGGAACCGACCACCCTGCGCCCCGCCGGCGAGGCAACCCTGCGCGTCACGCTCGGCCCGCGTGACGACTGGTTCGGCCCCGACGCGCTCGACGCGCTGACCGCCCACCCCTGGACCGCGACCACCCAGTCCAACCGCATCGGCGTCCGGCTCGAACCGGACGGAGGCCGCCCCCTCGCCCGCGTCAGGGACGGGGAGCTGCCCAGCGAAGGCGCCGTCGCCGGCGCGCTGCAGGTGCCGCCGTCGGGCCTTCCCGTCCTGTTTCTCGCCGACCACCCCGTGACGGGCGGGTACCCGGTGATCGCCGTCGTGGTGCCGGAGGACCTTCCGGCCGCCGCGCAGCTGGCGCCGGGCACGCGGGTGCGCTTCGCCGTCGTCGATCCCGACACCCTCCAACCCTCCCCCACCCCCGAAGGACTCCACGCATGAAAAAGGTACTGATCGCCAACCGCGGCGAGATCGCCGTCCGCGTCGCGCGCGCCTGCACCGACGCGGGGCTGGGCTCCGTCGCCGTCTACTCGGACCCCGACGCCGACTCGCTGCACGTCCGCCTCGCCGACGAGGCCTTCGCGCTCGGCGGCTCCTCCAGCGCGGACAGCTACCTGAACATCCCGAAGATCCTCCACGCCGCCGCCCGCTCCGGCGCGGACGCCGTGCACCCCGGATACGGCTTCCTGTCCGAGAACGCGGACTTCGCCCAGGCCGTGATCGACGCCGGCCTGAGCTGGATCGGACCAACGCCGCAAGCCATCCGCGACCTCGGCAACAAGGTCACCGCCCGCGACATCGCCGTCCGCGCCGGCGCGCCTCTGGTCCCCGGGACGGACGGTCCGGTCGCCAACGCGGCCGAGGTCCGGGCGTTCGCGGAGATCCACGGGGTCCCGGTGGCCATCAAGGCCGCGTTCGGCGGCGGCGGACGCGGGCTGAAGATCGCCCGGCGCATGGAGGACATCGAGGACGCGTTCGAGTCCGCGGTGCGCGAGGCGACCATGGCGTTCGGCCGCGGCGAGTGCTTCGTCGAGCGGTTCCTGGACAAGCCCCGCCACGTGGAGGCCCAGGTCCTCGCCGACACCCACGGGAACGTGGTGGTGGTGGGAACCCGCGACTGCTCGCTGCAGCGCCGCAACCAGAAGCTCGTGGAGGAGGCTCCCGCGCCGTTCCTGTCCGACGAGCAGCGGACGCGCATCCACGAATCGGCGAAGGCGATCTGCCGCGAGGCCGGCTACACCGGCGCCGGAACGGTCGAGTACCTGGTGGCGCCCGACGGCGTCATCTCCTTCCTGGAGGTCAATACGCGCCTGCAGGTGGAGCACCCGGTCACCGAGGAGACCGCGGGCGTGGACCTGGTCCACGAGCAGTTCCGCATCGCCGACGGGCTGGAGCTTTCGCTGACGGAGGACCCGGCGCCGCGCGGCCACGCGATCGAGTTCCGGCTCAACGCCGAGGACCCAGCGCGCGGGTTCCTGCCCTCCCCTGGGGTCGTCGTGGCGTTCGAGGCGCCCACCGGCGCCGGCATCCGCGTGGACACCGGCGTCCGCTCCGGCTCCACGGTCCCCGCCGAGTACGACTCGCTGCTGGCCAAGCTGATCGTCCACGGCGAGGACCGCCCGCAGGCGCTCCGCCGGGCCCGCGCGGCCCTGGACGAACTGGTCATCCGCGGCCTGCCGACCGTGGTTCCGTTCCACCGCGCCGTGGTCCGGCACCCCGCGTTCACGGCCGAGGACTCGCTCGGCGTACACACCACGTGGATCGAATCCGGGTTCGCCGAGGAACTGGCGGCCTCCGACGAGCTCGCGGCCGCGGCCCCCGGTGCCGAACGCGGGCGGATCACCGTGGAGATCGACGGCAAGGCCGTGCAGCTCGGGCTCCCCGCCAAGCTGCTCGCCGCGCTGCTCGGCGGCGGAGGCACGGGAGGCTCCGGGACCGCCACTGGCGCAGACTCCGGCGAGGCCGATCTCGACGGCCTTACGCTGGCGTCGCCGATGAACGGGAACCTGGTCAAGTGGCTGGTCGAGGACGGCGCCGCTGTCGACGCCGGCACCCCGGTCGCCGTGCTCGAGGCCATGAAAATGGAGACCACGGTGGCCGCCCACCGCGCCGGCACCGTGGCGCGCGGCGCACAGGAGCCGGGCAACGCCGTCGCGCGCGGGGACAACCTGGCAACCATCGCCTGACCACCGCCTCCGACTCGCTTCGACGAAGGTAGATGCTCTAATTCGACCCGAAACTGACATCTACCTTCGTCGAAACGGGAGGGGATGACAGGTGGCGTTGTCGAAATGCTGGGCCGGGGAACCGGCGGAGATCAATTAGATTGGAGAGCATGCTTATGAACGCCCTGCTGGGGAGCCTCGGGACCGGCTCGGCACAACATGCTCACACGGGTTCGTGGGTGGCGTCGGTGTTGCGCGCCCGCATCGCCGAGGGACAGCTGGTGCCCGGCGCGAAGCTGTCCGAGCAGTCTCTGTCCACCGCGCTCGGAGTCTCGCGGAACACTCTGCGCGAGGCGTTTGCCGTTCTCGCCGGCGAGGCGATGGTGGACCGCATCCCCAACCGCGGCGTGTTCGTGGCGCACCCGGGATCGGACGACGTCCGGGAGATCTACCGCGTCCGCCGGACGATCGAGCCCGCCGCCGTGCTGTGGGGCGAGGTCACGGACGAGACGCTCGGGGCGATGGACGCCATCGTGGAACGCGCCGTCGCCGCGCGCGACGCCGGATCGGTCACGGACATGGCCGACGCCAACCAGGCGCTGCACAAGGCCGTCGTGTCGCTGACCGGGAGCGAAACGCTCGAGGTTCTCATGGAACGCGTGCTGGCGAAGATGCGCCTGGTCTTCCACTCGATGGCCACCGCGCCCGATTTCCACAGCCACTACGTGGACCGCAACGTCGAACTGGTGGGCCATCTGCGGGCCGGTGACCGGGAGGCCGCCGCCGAGGCGCTGCGCTCGTACATGGACGCCGCTGAGACCGAACTGCTCGGCCACCTGGGCGCCGCGGGGCGCTAACCGCCCACCCGCGCGCCGGCCGCCCCCACCGTGGGGCAGGATTAGGCCATGGACATCCGGCACCTGAAGTACTTCCTTGGCGTTGTCGAGCACGGTGGGTTCGGCAGGGCCGCGGAGCATCTGCTCGTTGCCCAGCCCTCGTTGTCCCAGGCCGTGCTGGCGCTCGAGCGGGAACTGGGCGTCCAGCTGTTCCACCGCACCGGCAGGGCTGTCGTCGTCAGCGCCTCCGGGCGGGCGCTGATCGAGCCGGCCCGGCGAGCCGTCCGCGACCTTGACGCTTTCCGCACGACGGTGGAGACGCTCAAGGGCAAGGAAGCCGGGCAGGTCGACCTCGCGCTCATGCCCTCCCAATCGATCGAACCATTCCGCTCCATTGCCGTGCGGTTCGGCCGACGCTACCCCGGCATGACCATTAGCGCGCAGTCCGCCTACACCGGCGCCGACGTCATGCGCCTCATCGGCAGCGGCGCGTGCGAACTCGGCATGTTCGGCAGTGCGGACCTGTTGCCGACCGCCGGAATTCATTGCGAAACCGTCGAGGAACAGGCCATGGTGCTCGTCGGACTTCCCGGGCAGCCGTTCGCGGACGGCTCGGTGGTCCAGCACCATGAGCTGAACGGACAGCGGTTCATCACCTCCCAGGAGGGCAGCGTCATGCGCAAGGTCGTGGACGAAATCCTGGTCTGCTGCGAGGACGCGACCATCGCGGTCGAGGTGGCGCACCGCGCTGCCGTCCTTCCGCTGGTCCTCGCCGGGTGCGGAATGGCGGTGCTGGCGGCGGCCTGGAGCGATTACGCGCGCCGGAACGGCGCCGCCGTCATGCACCTCGAGCCGACCCACGTCCTCAAAGTGGGGCTGGCCTACCGGGCACCGGCGGCCTTGACACCGGCGGCTCAGGCCTTCGCCGACGTCGTGCTCGATTACCGTGCTGACAAGCGCGAATAGGCCCACCCTATGGGTCGGAGAGGATCTAAGTCTGAGACACGGATCACAATCTGCCCTAGCGTCGCACTATGACCTCTCAGACATTTCGCATCGCAGCCATTCCCGCCGACGGCATCGGGCAGGAAGTCACCGCCGCAGGACGGAAAGTACTTGACGCCATCGCCGCAGACTCGAACGGGCGCGTCTCCTTCGAGTGGACCGAGTTCCCCTGGGGCAGCGACTACTACGCCGAACACGGCGTCATGATGGCCGACGACGGGCTCGACCAACTGCGCGACTTCGATGCCATTTTCTTCGGAGCCGTCGGCTGGCCCACCGTCCCGGATCACATCAGCCTGTGGGGCCTTCGCCTTGCCATCTGCCAGGGGTTCGACCAGTGGGCCAACGTTCGTCCGGTCCACTTCCTCCCCGGCGTCACCAGCCCGCTCCGCAAGGCCGACGACACCGAGCTCGACTGGATCGTGGTCCGGGAGAACAGCGAGGGCGAATACGCGGGTCTCGGCGGCCGCAACCTTGGAGCCCGTGGGGCGGGAGGCGAGGTGGCCGTGCAGTCCTCGTTGTTCACCGAGGTCGGCTGCGAACGGATCATCCGCTTCGCGTTCGACATCGCACGCACCCGCACGCGGCCGAAACTCTCCAGCGTGACCAAGAGCAACGCCCAGCAGTTCGGCATGGTGCTGTGGGACGACGTTTTCAAGCGGGTCGCGAAGGACTACCCCGACGTGGAGACCGAGAGCGTGCTCGTCGACGCCATGGCGGCGAAGTTTGTGCTCAAGCCCGAGGAGCTCTCCGTTGTCGTCGCGTCCAACCTCAACGCCGACATCCTCTCTGATTTAGGGAGCGCCCTGGCCGGAAGTCTGGGCCTAGCCAGCAGCGCCAACTACAACCCCGAAAAGCGTTTTCCCAGCATGTTCGAGCCCGTCCACGGTTCCGCTCCGGACATCGCTGGTCAAGGGATTTCCAACCCCATCGGCGCCATCTCCAGCGCCGGTCTCATGCTCCATCACTTCGGCCTCACCGATGAGGCGGAACGCTTGGCCGAGGCCATCCGGTCCACCACCGAAGCCGGGATCCTGCCCAAGGACCTCGGCGGTTCCGCCACCACCGAGGAGGTCACGGCTGCCGTCATCGGCCGCCTCAGGTAGCCGCCCGGAACCTGTGAACAGTATGAACAGAAGTGATCTGTATCACTTCTCCTAACGCAGGCTGATACCCACCTGAAAGAACCAGCGCCACCCTTACCAATGGAGGTAAAGATGAAAAGCCGTCGCATGCTCGCATCGATCGCAGGAACCATCGCCGTCGCATTCGCCGTAGCGGGATGCGGAGGTGGTGCGGGCGGCGGAGAAGGGTCGGCAAACGACTTCCCGCAGAAGCGCTTGGACTACATCCTGCCGTTCGACGCCGGTGGAGAGTCGGACATCACGGCTCGCCTGCAGCAGGAGAAGCTTGCGGAGGTCCTCGGCCAACCGGTCAACGTCTCCTACAAGCCCGGCGGCGGCGGCGCCCTGGGCTGGTCCGAGCTCACCCGCACCGCCCCGGATGGCTACAAATTCATGGGGAGCAACCTGCCACACATCATCCTTCAGCCGATGCTGCGCGACGACGCCGGCTACCAGACGGAGGACCTGAAGCAGGTCTATATTTTCCAGAGCACTCCCAACGCCCTGTTGGTTCCGGCAGACAGCGACATCGAGACCTTGGACGATTTCATCGCGGCGGCCAAGGAAAAGCCGGGTGCCATGTCGGTCGGCGGCAGTGGTGACTTCACCGCCAATCACATCGGCACGCTCATGCTGAATGACATGGCCGATGTTGACGTCACCTACACCCCCTTCTCCGGTACTGGTACCGCCGTGCCGGCCCTGCTCGGTGGGCACGTGGATGCGCTGATGTCCTACACCCCGCAAATCTCGCAGCTCGGTGACCAGGTCCGCGCCATCGCCGTCGCCACCGAGGAACGCATGCCCGGGCTCCCGGACGTTCCCACCTTCGCGGAGCAGGGGCACGACCTGGTCGACGGCGCGTACCGCGGCGTCTCCGTCCCGCAGGACACCCCGGACGACGTCGTGCAGGTACTCGCCGACGCCTTCGCGGAGGTCAACCAGGATCCCGACCTCGTGTCGGCCTTCGAGGAGCAGGCCTTCGTCCTGGAGAACTACGGGCCCGAAGAGGCCGCGAAGCTGACCGAAGAGCGGACAGCGGTCTATGAGGACCTGCTGACGAGGCTGGAACTGGTTCCGTAATGTTCGAGGTTCTCGGGCAAGGGCTGCTGGCCAACCTTGCCCCGTCCATGCTGCTCCTGGTGCTCGTCGGCACCTTGAGCGGCATGGCTCTCGGGGCAATGCCCGGCCTGAGCGCCACCATGGGCGTGGCGCTGCTGGTCCCTTTCACCTTCGCCATGGACCCGACCTCCGGGTTGGTCCTGCTCGGCGCCTTCTACATGGGTGCCATCTATGGAGGCGCCTTCACGGCGATCCTCGTCAACGCCCCCGGCACGCCGTCGTCGATCGCCACGGCGCTCGACGGATATCCACTCACGCGGAAGGGGCGCAGCGAATTCGCCATCGTGGGGGCGACCATGGGTTCGTTCGTCGGGGGGATCATCGGCGTCATCGGGCTGATCTTCCTGGCTCCTCCGCTCGCCTCCTTCTCCCTGCGCTTCGGCCCCCAGGAGTACTTCTGGGTGGCGGTCTTCGGCCTGACGATCATCGCGAGCCTGGCCTCGGGGTCGCTGCTCAAGGGGATCATCGGAGGCCTGCTCGGACTCCTTCTGGCCACCATCGGGATCGCACCGGTGGGCGGAGACGTGCGGTTCACCTTCGGCGAGCCGATGATGCAGGGCGGCATCCCCCTGGTGCCGGCTCTGATCGGCCTGTTCACCATTCCCGAGGTCATCCGCCTCATCGCATTGCGCACCCGCGACGCGCACATGGTGGACGAGACCCGCGAGAAAGACCGGCTCGGCGGCATGCTGAAGGAAATCCTCAGCCGCCCGGTGAACCTGGTCCGCTCCGGGATCATCGGGACGTTCGTGGGCATCCTGCCGGGCGCCGGCGGAAGCGTCGCGAACCTGGTCGCCTATAACGAAGCCAAGCGGGCCTCGAAGCACCCCGAAACGTTCGGCGAAGGAGAGATCGACGGCGTCGTCGCCTCCGAGTCCGCGAACAACGGCACCGTCGGCGGCGGATTCATCCCCACGCTGACGCTTGGTGTCCCCGGAACCCCGCCGGACGCCATCATCTTGGGCGTGCTCCTGTTGCACGGGCTGCGCCCTGGCGCGCAGCTGTTCGAAACGTCCGGTCCGCTCGTGTACACGTTCATCATCGCCTTGGCGGTGTCAGCGGTCATGATGGTCCCGGTCGGTCTCGTCGCCGGCCGCGGCCTGCAGCGCGGGGTCATGGCCCTCCCGGTCCGCTACTTGGCCCCCGGCATCATTGTCCTAACGATCATCGGTGCCTACGCCATCCGCAGCTCCGTCGTGGATGTGTTCATCATGCTGGCGCTGGGCATCGCGGCCTACCTGCTGCAACGTGTGGGAATCGGCGGCGCCTCGATCGTCTTGGGGCTCGTTTTGGGCACCATCGCGGAAACAGGCCTCGTCCAAGGCATCCTGACGTCCTCCGGGGAAGCGCTTCCGTGGCTCACCTTCTTCACCCGGCCCATCAGCCTGGTCCTGATCGCCATGTCCGTGATCTCGCTGGCGTGGCCCTTCATCCAAAAGCGCCGGGCCGGGCGGACGACGCCGGTGCGCCGGACCGCACACGGCGCCGGCACCACGGAAGGACGCTGACATGGGAAACATCATCGGTGGCGCAGTGGTCTTGGTGATCTGCCTGGTCTTTTGGGTCCAGCGCGCGTACTCCAGCGACTACGGCGGGATCTTCCCGGACGCCGTCCTGACCGCGCTCGGTGTTCTCGGGGTGGTTCTCGTCGCCCGGGGGGTGATCTGGCGGGACCGTGAAACCGGCTGGAACAGCATCGGGAGGCTCGGCCACAAGGACCTGGGCCGGGCGCTCGTCCTGCTGATCGCGTGGGTGGCATCACTACCCGTCCTGGGATACCTCTTCGGCAGCATCATCTTCTTCACCCTGGTGGCCGCGCTCATGCGCACGTCACGTCCCAACTGGAAAAACATCCTCCTCGACTTCGGCGTCGCCGTCGGCGTCGTGCTGGTTTTCTACTTCGGATTCACGAGGATCCTGTACGTCAACCTGCCCGAATTCACCCTCTAAGACCTCCACAGCAAAGGAACACCCATGACAAGTCCCAGCTACCGCATTGCCGTGATCCCGGGCGACGGGATCGGCACCGAAGTGATGCCGCCGGCGCAAAAGCTGCTCGAGCTGACAGGAAAACGCTACGGGTTCGGTTTCGACTGGCAGGAGTTCGAATGGGGTTGCGAGTACTACGCGCGGACCGGCCGCATGATGCCGGAGGACGGGCTCGACCAACTCGCCGCATGCGACCAGATCTTCCTCGGCGCCGTCGGTTTCCCGGGCGTCCCCGACCACGTGTCCCTGTGGGGACTGCTGATCCCCATCAGGCGCGCCTTCCAGCAGTACATCAACCTTCGTCCTGTCAGGCTGCTGGCCGGAATCGAGAGCCCGCTGCGGAAGGTTCCGGCCGGGGGCATCGACTTCCTGGTGGTCCGCGAAAACAACGAGGGCGAATATTCCGAGAGCGGCGGGCGGCTCTACCGCGGCATGCCTCAGGAGATGGCCATCCAAGAATCGATCTTCACCCGCTTCGGCATGGAACGCGCCATGAACTACGCGATCGATCTCGCCGAGCAGCGCACGGGCCAGCTCGCGTCCGCCACCAAGTCCAACGGCATCATCCACACCATGCCGTTCTGGGACGAGACCCTGCAAAACCTTGCCAAGGACCACCCGGATCTCACCGTTTCCGAATACCACATCGACGCCCTGGCGGCGCTGTTCGTGCTCGACCCGGCCCGGTTTGACGTCGTCGTGGCATCCAACCTGTTCGGCGACATCCTCACGGACCTCGGCGCGGCGATCATCGGCAGCATCGGGATCGCCCCGTCGGCGAACCTGAACCCGGAGAAGAAATTCCCCTCCATGTTCGAGCCCGTTCACGGTTCCGCTCCGGACATCGCCGGGCAGGGCAAGGCGAACCCGCTCGGCCAGGTCTGGGCCGCCTCCATGATGCTGGATCACCTGGGCCACCCCGACGCCGGACGCGACCTCATCGCAGCCATGGAGTACGTCCTGACCGAAACCGACATCCGCACGCCGGACCTCGGCGGCACAGCCAGCACGGACGACGTGTCCGATGCCCTCGTTTCCGCCTTCAACAGGCTTGACACCCCCGCAGGAGCCACCAAATGAGAATCGTCGAGATCCGCGAGCAGACGCTCCCGATCAGTTCCCCCATCCGCAACGCGTTCATCGACTTCACGAAGATGACCCTGAGCCTGGTCGCGGTCATCACGGACGTGGAGCGCGACGGCAGGCCCGTGGTCGGCTACGGATTCAACTCCAACGGCCGCTACGGCCAGGGCTCCCTCATGCGCGAGCGCATCATTCCGCGGATCATGGAGGCCCCGACCGCGGATCTGCTGGATGAGACGGGCAACAATTTCGACCCCGCGCGAATCTGGGACACCATGATGGCCAACGAGAAGCCGGGCGGCCACGGCGAACGGTCCGTCGCCGTCGGCACCCTGGACATGGCCGTCTGGGACGCCGTCGCCAAGATCGAGGAACGGCCCCTCTTCCGGCTCCTCGCCGAGAGGTACGGAGACAACCGGCCGGATCCCCAGGTGTTCGTCTACGCGGCGGGCGGCTACTACCAGCCCGGTCGCGGAATCCAGGGACTGCGCGACGAGATGCAGGGATACCTGGACCGCGGCTACTCGACCGTCAAGGCCAAAATCGGCGGGGCGTCCCTGTCCGAGGACCTCCAGCGGATCGAGGCCGTCCTCGGCATGCTCGGCCCGGGCCAGAGCCTCGCGGTCGACGCGAACGGCCGCTTCGACCGCAAGACCGCCATCGAGTACGCCGAAGCGCTCTCGGCCTACGACCTCTTCTGGTACGAGGAGCCGGTCGACCCGCTGGACTACGAGGCTCAGGCCGACGTCGCGGCGGCCTACGCCAAGCCGCTCGCCACGGGCGAGAACCTGTTTTCAATGCAGGATGCCCGGAACCTCATCCGGTACGGCGGACTCCGGCCGGACAGGGACTGGCTCCAGTTCGACTGTGCCCTCAGCTACGGACTGGTGGAGTACCTCCGTACACTGGACATGCTCGACGAGAACGGTTGGTCGCGCAGCCGCTGCATCCCGCACGGCGGACACCAGATGTCGCTGAATATCGCCGCCGGGCTCGGACTCGGCGGCAACGAGTCCTACCCGGACCTGTTCCAGCCGTTCGGTGGCTTCCCGGACGGCGTCGAGGTCGACAACGGCTACATCACCATGCCGGATCTCCCGGGCATCGGCTTCGAGGGCAAGAGCGATCTGTACCGGGTCATGCGGGAGCTGAGCGCCTGATGTGCCCGCTCCCCGGCCGTCCCCTGGTCGCCATCACGCGCTCGTCGTTGCCAGGCCGCGGCCTGGACCGCCTGCGTGAGCACGCCGACGTCGTGCTTTGGCCGGACGACGACGTCGTGCCGGCCGCCGGCGAGGCGCTCCGGGAGTTCGCCCGGGGAGCCGACGCGGTGCTGGCCGCCTACGCGAAGGTCGACCGGGCCTTCCTCGAGGACGCCCGCGGCCGCGTCCGCGTCGTCGCCCTTCCGAACGCCGGGTACGACGCCGTGGACGTCGCGGCCGCCGTCGAGCACGGGATACCGGTCACCAACACCCCGGATGTCCTCCATGAAACGACGGCGGACACCACGATGGCCCTGATGCTGCTCGCGCGGCGACTGCTGCTGCCGGCCGTGGACGATTTGCGTGCCGGGCGGTGGAAGCGCTCCACACTCGACGAGCATCTGGGTCTCGATGTCACCGGAGCGACGCTGGGCCTGGCCGGCTTCGGCCAGATCGGACAGGCCGTTGCCCGGCGGGCGGCGGGGTTCGGCATGACCGTCCTGCACAACCTGTCCCGGACCGGAACCTCGGACCTCTCGACGGCCGTGCCCTGGGAGGAACTGTTGGAACGCTCGGACATCGTCTCCCTCCACGTCCCGTTGACGGCCGAGACGCGGCATCTGATCGGTCAGCCGGAACTCGAGCGGATGAAGGTCACCGCCACGCTGGTCAACACCGCGCGCGGCCCCGTGGTCGACACCGCCGCGCTGCTGGGGGCGCTCGACGCCGGTGCCATCCACTCCGCCGGGCTGGATGTGTTCGACACCGAGCCGGTCCGGGATCCTTCAAACCCGCTGCTGACCCATCCCCGGATCGCCTCGCTCCCCCACGTCGGTTCCGCCACCCAGGCAACGAGGGAGAGGATGGTCGATCTCGCCGTGGACAACATCCTCGCGGTGCTCCACGGAGACGCTCCCCTGACGCCCGTCCCCGAGTTCCGTTGACCGCGGATCGGCGTCAGTCCGTGAACAGCGACCTGACGTCCTCCGCGTCGATGGCGGAGCCGAACGCCGCGTCCTCGTCCATGACGGCGGAGAACAGCTTGGCCTTCTTCTCCTTCAGCGCCATGACCTTCTCCTCGATGGTGTCCTTGGCGACCAGCCGGTAGACCATCAGGTTCCGCGTTTGCCCGATCCGGTGTGCCCGGTCCACGGCCTGGTTCTCGCTCGCCGGGTTCCACCACGGGTCCAGCATGAAGCAGTAGTCCGCCTGCGTGAGGTTCAGCCCGAACCCGCCCGCCTTCAGGCTGATCAGGAACACCGGGACCGAGCCGCCGGTGAACTTCTCGATCACCTTGCCGCGGGACTTGGTGCTGCCGTCGAGGTACGCGTACGGGATCCCGGCCTCGTCCAGCCGTTGCGCGGCCTTGCCCAGGAACGACGTGAACTGGCTGAACACCAGCGCGCTGTGCCCCTCGGCCACGAGGTCGTCGAGCTGTTCGAGCAGCGCGTCGAGCTTGCTGGAGGGCACGCCCGCGTACCGCTCGTCGACCAGCGACGCGTCCAGGCTGAGCTGGCGCAGCATGGTGAGCGAGCGGAAGATCTGGAAGCGGTTCTTGTCCATCTCGTCGATCATCCCCAGCACCTTCTGCCGTTCGCGCTGCAGGTGCCGCTGGTAGATGGTGCGGTGCTTCGGCGAGAGCTCCAACTCGAGGACCTGTTCCTGCTTCGGCGGCAACTCGGTGGCGACCAGCTCCTTGGTGCGGCGCATGATCAGCGGACGGATCCGGCGCCGCAGTTGCGCCAGGCGCTCCTTGTCCCCGTCCTTTTCGATCGGCTTGCGGTAGACCTCGTCGAATTTCTTGGCGGACGCGAACAGTCCCGGGGAGGTGATGGCGAACATCGACCACAGCTCGGAAAGGTTGTTCTCCATCGGTGTTCCGGTGATCGCCAGCTTGAACGACGCCGGGAACTCGCGCGCCTGCGCGGCGGCCTTCGTCGCGGGATTCTTCACGAACTGCGCCTCGTCGAGGATCAGTCCGGACCAGTCGTGGCGCGCGTAGTCCGCGTTCTCCAGCCGGAAGAGGGCGTAGGAGACGACGACGACGTCGGCCCCCTCCAACACCGCGCCGAGTTCCATGCCGGTGCGCTTGAGCGTCTCCCCGACGACGGCGGTGCGCAGGCTCGGCGCGAAGCGCGCCGCCTCGGTGGCCCAGTTCGGCACCACGGAGGTCGGCGCGACCACGAGGAACGGCTTGGCCCGCTCCCCCGCGGACCTGGCCCGGTCGTGCGCGTGGAGCATCAACGCGATGGTCTGGACGGTCTTGCCCAGCCCCATGTCGTCCGCCAGCACCCCGCCAAGCCCGTGGTCGTGGAGGAACGCCAGCCAGGAGAAACCCTGCTGTTGGTAGGGGCGCAGTTCGGCCTGTAGCGCGGCCGGCGGAGCGGTCGGCTCGATCGTCTCCAGTTCCAGGAGGCCGCCCACGGACAGCCTCCACGATTCGGCCTGCTCCGCGTTGGCGGACAGTTCCACCAGTTCGTCCCAAAGGGAGGCCTGGTGCCGGCTGATCCGCAGGCCCTTGGATTCGCGGTCCTGCAGGGTGCGCGCCTCCTCGATGAGCCGGCGGAGCTGCCGGTATTCGGGCTTGTCCAGGGAAAGGTAGGCACCGTCGTCGAGCAGCAGGTAGTCCTCCCCCTGGGCGAGTGCAACGAACAGCTGGTCGAACGGGATCTCGGCGCCGCCCAGGTGGACCTGAACGCCGAGGTCGAACCAGTCGCTGGTCCCGGATTCGCTGGCGCTGACGGAGATTTCGGGGGCATCGGTCAACTCGACGTACTCGACCTCCTCGCCCTGGACCTGAACGGAGACGCCGTCCAACCCCTCAAGCAGCGGCATGGCCTCGGCGCTGAACCGCGCGGCGTCGACACCCTCGAGCTCCAGCGGCTCGATGCTGCCCCGGATCCCCAGCAACGGTTGCGGAAACGCCGACCGCCATGCGCCGGGAAAATCGTCCAACACGCCCGTCACGCGGTGCAGCACGCTTGTCTCGAACTGGCGGTCCCGGCGGCCCTGTCCGTCGTCGACCAGCGGCAGGTTCCGCGCGCCCTCGGTGCCGTAGTCCCACGTCCACGCCAGGCGCAGGCCGGTGACATCGGGCTTGTTGCGGGGGCCTCGGCGCCGGAAATGGCCGGCCGTGAGCCAGAGGTGCGGGGGCACCGGTTCCGGCACCTCGATCGATCCGTCGCTGGAGCCGAGCGTCGTCAGTCGTCCCAGTTCGGGGACGTAGTCGCTCAGGAACGCGACACGGCCGTTCCGCGGAATCTCCAACGGCTTGCGGTCTTCCAACAACTGCACGACGACGCCGGGCACTTCCCCGACGGACGGCGCCAGGTGGACGGGCCGCTCGCGCGCCGGAACGTCCGGCTGGTCCTGCCACCAGACACCGTGGCCGGACTGCCCGATGATGCCCAGCTCGAGCCCATCGCCGGACAACGGGGCCGCGGCGTCGCCGTGCCCGTTGAAGTGGATGGCCGGCGCGACCCGTAGTTTGCCGTTGGCGTCCACGAGGTCCAGCCCCACGGCGACCGGGGCGTGGATGGTCAACCGGGCGGCGGCCGTCGCGCCGCGCAGCACGATTCCGGCGTCGCGCGCCCCGGCCAGCAACTGCCAGAGGACCGGCGAGGCGAACTCCTCCAGGTAGATGGCGCTTTGCCCGTAGGTTCCGTCGGCGAGAACGTGCAGGTCCTCCATCCAGCGCTTCTGGGCGTCGCTGAAGGATGTTTGTTGCTGCTGGTAGGAGTAGTGGAGGTTGCTGTAGGGCGAGGGTCCGAAGCCACCCCAGCGCAAATTGCCGTAGATCCAACGGCCCTTGTCGTTCAGCGTGACGGGCCGCAACGAGAGCCGCCGCTGCTTCTTCCGGCGCCGCCCGCCGACGTCGACCACCTCGAATTGGACCCCGAGCGGGCCGGGCGCGTCCGTGGCTTCGTCGCCGCCGAGCATCGCATCGAGTTTGCGCCGCCAAGGCGGCAACTGCTTGACGGGTGCGGCCGAGGCCCGTTCCGCGGCCCGCATGGCGGCGTGGGAGGCGGCCAGCAGGAGCGCGGCGGTGTGCTTGCAGCGGCTGCGCATCGGGCAGGAACACGCCGAGATGCCCGGCTGCGGGTTCGTTCCGCGGGTGAAGGTGACCAGCGTCCGGTAGGGAGTCGGCGGGGCCCCCTCCACGTAGGCGGCGACCTGCCGGCTCTCCGGGTTCCACTCGATCCCGCCGACGCGGTCGTCGTCGAAATAGTCGATCCCGCGCTCGAAGGCCGCGGCGCCGACGAATTGCCGGATCTCGACGGGATGCAGCATGGGTGGGTACGGCGGGTTCGGCTGGGGGGTCACCGGGTCATCCTACCGATGCGCCGCGGCGGGCCGGGACCGGACGACGCCGGCACGGGGCCTCCGGGCCGCGCGGCGCCGGGCCCGCGGCCTACGGAACCAGGTAGTCGCCGTCCCGCGCGTCGGTGATCAGCATGTGCCCGGGGGCGTGGCCGATCGCCAGCGAGGGCCGGGATTCCATGACGGCGGCCTGCGGCGTGACTCCGCACGCCCAGAACACGGGGATGTGGCCCTCCGGAATCGCCACGGCGTCCCCGAAGTCGGGCCGGCCGAGGTCGGCAATCCCCAGTTCGGCCGGGTTCCCCACATGCACCGGAGCCCCGTGCACGGCGGGATAGCGGGAGGTGATCCGCACGGCGTCGGACACCTGGGACGCGGGGATGGGACGCATGGAGACCACCAGCGGTCCGGACAGGGACCCGGCGGGTGCGCACCGCCGGTTCGTGCGGAACATCGGCACGTTGACGCCCTGCTCGATGTGCGCGACCGGCACGCCGCCGTCGAGCAGCGCCGATTCGAACGTGAAACTGCAGCCGACGATGAACGTCACCAGATCCCCGCGCCAATACGCGGAGATGTCCGTCGGCTCGTCCACCAGCTCGCCGTCCCGGTACACCGTGTACTGGGGGACGTCCGTGCGGATGTCGCCGCCGGCCAGCAGCGGGCCGGTGGTTTCTCCGGCGTCGAGCACTCCCAGCAGGGGGCAGGACTTCGGGTTGCGCTGGGCGAAGAGGAGCACGTCGTAGGCCTGCGCCTTCGGCACGATCATCAGGTTCGCCTGCGCGTATCCCCGGGAGACGCCCGCGGTCGGCGCGACGAGACCGCCGCGGAACAGTTCGCGGGCGCGGGCGGGAGCCAGCGCGGCGTGGTTTTCCGGAAGCACGGTGCCGGCACCCGCCTTTGCCATGCCGCTACGCCCAGATCTTCGAGAGGCTCAGGATGGCGTTCCACCCCAGGAAGAGGGTCAGCAGCCAGGTGGTGACGCCCATGATCAGGAGCCACTTCGGGTACGCGTACCCGTGCAGGAGGTCCCGGCGGCGCCAGGCCACGTAGAGGAGCACGCCGAAGCCGACCGGAAGGATCAGTCCGTTGAACGCGCCGGCGAAGATCAGCAGCTGCTGCGGAGCCTGGCCGAGGAACAGGTAGATCACGGCGCAGACCGCGATGAACGCCACGGTGATCAGGTTGCGCTTGCGCTCGGAGGTTCTGGAGGAGGTGATGAAGGAGACGGAGGTGAACGCAGCGCCGATCACGGAGGTCAGGGCCGCGGCCCAGAGCACGACGCCGAAGAGCCGCATGCCGATTTCTCCGGCCGCCGCGCCGAACGCCTCGGCTGCCATGTTGTCGCTGGTCAGCGCGACGCCGCCGGCGACGACGCCGAGGATCGCGAGGAAGAGCAGGACGCGCATGACGCCGGTGACGATGATGCCCAGGACGGAGCTGCGGGTGATCTGTGCGACGTGCTCGATGCCCGTGGCGCCGGAGTCCAGCATGCGGTGCGCGCCGGCGTAGGTGATGTAGCCGCCCACGGTCCCGCCGACCAGGGTGGTGATGATCAGGAAGTCGATCTTCTCCGGCAGGAACGTGTTCCGCAGCGCGTCGCCGACCGGTGGGGCGGCGACGATGGCCACGTAGATCATCAACAGGATCATGATGGCGCCGAGTAGCACCACGATCCGGTCCAGGGCCATGCCGGCCTTCTTGCTGACGAAGATCATGATGGCGACCAGCGCTGACAGGCCGCCGCCGATCTTCGGGTCGACGCCGAGCATGGCGTTGGCGCCGAGGCCGGTTCCCGCGATGTTGCCGATGTTGAACACGACGCCGCCGATGAAGACGAGTCCCGCGAGGAACCAGCCGATTCCGGGGAGGACCTTGTTGCCGAGTTCCTGGGCGCGCAGGCCGGAGACTCCGATAACGCGCCAGACGTTCATCTGGACGGCGATGTCCACGAGGATCGAGACGAGGATCGCGAATGCGAAGGCGGCACCCAGCTGGACGGTGAAGACCGTGGTCTGGGTGATAAAGCCGGGGCCGATGGCGCTGGTGGCCATCAGGAACATCGCGCCGAGGAGCGCGGTGCGCCTGGCCGAGTGGCTCAGGTTGATTTTGGTGCCGGGCTGGTTGGTGCCGGTTTCTGCCATGGGGGTATCCGTCCGGTGCGGTGACGCCAGTCACAGGGTTGTTGAAATGGAACCCTACAGGTTGTTCAACAATGCGCGCAAGGGATTGTTGAACAAACATGTGGGCTCCGGACGGTCCCTGGTGCGCTCAGACCGCGTGCTTGTACGTGAGGCAGTCCGCGTTGTCGGCGCCGGGCCCCACGTGGATCTCGCTGGCGCCGCACATGAGGTGGTCGTTGTGGACGCACTCGGAACGCTGGCACGCGCCCACGGAGGACAGGACCTTCGGGAGTCCCCCGTGCGTTCCGGTGTCCACGAACGTGGCGCACTGGGCGTGGTCCGAGGCTCCGCCGATGGTGATCCCGGCGGCCTCGCAATGGGAGTGGTCGTTGAACGAGCAGTTGGCCACGGTGCATTCCGCGACGGTTGGCGTGACAGTCATGGTGTTCTCCTCATGCCATCGGCCCGGCCTGGTGCGGGCCGCTGCGTTCACCATACGCCCGGAACGCCGCGGAAAATTAGTGCCGGTTTCCGCACGTATTCCGTCTGGCGGCTAGGTTCGTCTCGGACCGCCCTACGATCCCCGGGACGGCGTTTCCGTCGGTCGCCAGGACATGCGGAGCACGACGGCGGAGCGTGCCGGCAGCGTAAGGCCCGTGTCCGCGCCCGCGGTGGCGCCGGCGTCGTCCGCGGAACCCCCCGTCGAGAACAGGACCCGGCCCGGCGTCCCGCGCAGGGGAATCTCGCGCGGCGCGTCGGCGAGGTTGAGCACGATCGCGAGACCTCCCCGGTACTGGGCCAGCCAGCGGTCCGCCTCGTCGAAGTCAACGGCGTCCGGCCATGCCGGGTCTCGCAACTCGGGTTCCGCCCTGCGCAGCGCCAACAGCTCCCGGTAGAGCGCGAGCATCCGTGCGTGGTCGCCGCCGGCGGGCTCTGACCAGTCCAGCCGGGAATTCTCGAACGTCGAGCGGTCTTGCGGATTCGGCACGACGGCGGGGTCCCACCCCATGCGTTCGAACTCGGCGAGGCGTCCCTCGGCGGTGGCCCTGCCCAGCTCCGGCTCCGGGTGGGAGGTGAAGAACTGCCACGGGGACGCGGCCGCGAACTCCTCCCCCATGAACAGCATCGGGGTGAACGGCGAGGTCAGGTTGAGGACGGCGGCCAGCGCCAAGTCGTCGAAACCGAGCGCCCCGGTAATCCGGTCGCCGGCAGCGCGGTTGCCGATCTGGTCGTGGTTCTGCGTGCAGACCACCAGCTGCCGCGGCTCGACGCGCGCCCGGTCGATCGGCCGCCCGTGGTGCCGGGCCCTGAAGGAGGACCACGCACCGTCGTGGAAGAAGCCGTCGCGCAGCACCTTGGCCAGGGCGCCGACGGATTCGAAGTCCGCGTAGTAGCCCTCCGTCTCCCCCGTGAGGTTCACGTGGACGGCATGGTGGAAGTCGTCGCTCCACTGGCCGGCCAGGCCGTAGCCGTTGACGTCGCGCGGCTGGATCAGCCGGTCGTTGTTCAGGTCCGATTCCGCGATGAGGAACAGCGGGCGGCCGGTCTCCGCAGCCAGCGCGTCGACGGCGGCGGCGAGTTCCTCCAGGAGGTGTACCGCGCGCTCGTCGCGCAGCGCGTGCACCGCGTCGAGCCGGAGCCCGTCCACGTGGTGGTCGCGGAGCCACATGAGAGCGCTGTCCACGATGTATGCGCGCACCCGGTCGGAGTCGGGGCCGTCGAGGTTCAGCGAATCGCCCCACGTGTTCGCGTCGCCCTGCTTGAGGTACGGGCCGAACCGCGGCAGGTAGTTTCCGCTGGGGCCGAGGTGGTTGTGGACCACGTCCTGGATCACCCCGAGCCCGTGCTGGTGCGCCGCGTCGACGAAGCGCTGGTAGGCCGCGGGCCCGCCGTACGTCTCCTGCACCGCGTACCAGAGGACGCCGTCGTAGCCCCAGTTGTGGGTTCCGTTGAACGCGTTGACCGGGAGCAGCTCGATGAAGTCGATCCCGAGGTCGGCGAGGTAGCCGAGCTTCTCCGCCGCGGCATCCAGGGTTCCCTCCGGCGTGAACGTGCCGATGTGCAGCTCGTAGATCGCCCCGCCAGAGAGCCCGGGCGACACCCAGTCGCCGTCCTCCCAGGCGTGCGCCCCGGCGTCGAACGTCCGCGAAAGCCCGTGGACGCCGTCCGGCTGGCGTCGGGACCGAGGGTCCGGCATCGGCGTCGTGTCCCCGTCCAGCAGGTACCCGTAGTCGACCTCGCCGTCCGGGACCGGTTCGGCCGGTGTCCACCAGCCGGCGTCGGACGGGGAATCCGGCGTCGCGCGCCGCATGGGGACGGTGGCGCCGTTGGCGAGAAGCCTCACTTCCCCGGCGGCCGGCGCCCAGAGATCGAACCTGATCCTCACTGCTCCTCCTCGCGGACCAGAAGCGCCGCCGGGTAGACGGCGAACGCCTCCTTGACGGCCAGCGCGCCGTCGCTGGACAAGAGCCTCCCGGTAATGACATCTCGGTACTTCCCAGGTTGCAGCAGCACGCGGGTGTCGCGCCATCCGCCGGCGCGCTCGAGCCCCACGGGCAGACGCGTGGCGAGCGTGATGGCACCGCCGCGGTCGAACCCGAACACGTGCTCCGCTGCGTCCCCCTCGCCGGCGACGGCCTCGTATCCCGTGAAGAACTCCGGGCGCCCGCGCTTGAGCTGCAGCGCGCGGTGGACCAGCAACATTTTGGCGTCGGCCCGCCCGGTCACCTCCGGCGGTTCCCCGTTACGGACCTCGTCCAGCATCTCCCGGCGCCGATCGAAATCCACCGTCCGCCGGTTGTCCGGATCCACCAGCGAGTGGTCCCACACCTCGGTGCCCTGGTACACATCCGGGACGCCGGGCATGGTCAGCTGGACCAGCTTCGCGGACAGCGAGTTGGAACGGCCCGCGGCCTTGATCCGCAACGCGAACTCCCCGATGATCCGGTTGACCTCCGGGTCGTCGAAGGCGGCGTCGACGGCGGCATGGAGACCGTCCTCGAATTCGGTGTCCGGTTTGGTCCACGTGGTGCTGTTTCCGGCCTCCCGCGACGCCTTTTCGGCGTAGGCGTGGGCGCGTTCGCGCGAGATCGGCCAGGCTCCCATGGCGGCCTGCCACAGCAGGTCGGCGAACGGCAGGTCCCCGAGCGGGGCCAGTGCGTCGAGTTGGGCGAACACATCGGCCCACTCCCGCGGCAGCTCGGACAGCACGGAAATCCGGGCCCGGTTGTCCTCGCTGCGCTTGGTGTCGTGCGTGGACAGCGTGGTCATGGACAGCGGGTTGGACAGCTGCCGGGTGGCGAACTTGGTGTGCAGGTCGAACGGCTCGATCGCGAACACCGACGGGTCCGCCCCGACCTCGTTCAGCGACGTCAGGCGGGTGAACCGGTAGAACGCGGTGTCCTCCACGCCCTTGGCCATGACCATCCCGGAGGTCTGTTGGAAGCGGGTGGCCAGCTCGGTGGCGCCGGTGTCCTCCGCGAGCAGGGGGTGCAGGGCCGTGATGGTTTCCGCGAGGTCCGGCCGGTGGACCCGGGCCGCAATGACGGCCTCCTCGAGGTGCTCGGCGCCCACGGGAAGGTAGCTGCGGTACACCGGGAAGCAGCTGAGGACCTCGGCGATCGCGTCCGCGGCCGCCTCGTGTTCCAGGCCGGCGTCGGCCGGGACCAACCGCGCCAGACGCAGTACCTCGGAACGCAGGAGCCCGTCGGCGATCGCGCGCTTGGTGTCGTGGATCATCGGCGCGTACCGCTCCGCCGGGGCGACCTCGCTGAGGACCTCCCGGCCGGCGGGGTCCACGAAGAGCCGGTCGACGTCTGCGAGCGCGTCGTACCCGGTGGTACCCTCGCACTCCCAGTCCTCGGGCAACCGCTCGCCGGGCTCCAGGATCTTCTCGACGAGCACGTACGCCCCGCCTGTGAGTTCGCGGAGCCGGCGCAGGTAGCCGGCGGGATCGGCCAGCCCGTCCGGGTGGTCGATCCGCAGCCCGTCGACCAGGCCCTCGTCGAACCAGCGCTTGATCTCGGCGTGCGACTCGTCGAAGACCCAGTCGACCTCCACGCGCAGGCCCGCCAGGGTGGTGACCCCGAAGAACCGGCGGTAGTTCAGTTCATTGTCCGCCCGGCGCCAGTTGACCAACTGGTAGTGCTGGCGGTTGTGCACGGCACGCGGATCGTCCCCGGCCGCGGCGGTCCCCGCGGCGACGGGGAGCTGGTGGTCGTAGTAGTGCAGCTCGAAGACGCCGTCGGCCTCCACCAGCTTCAGCTCGTTCTCCTCCGTGTCCCCGTCGCCCAGCAGCGGCAGGCGGATCCGCCCCGCGCCGGCGTCCCAGTCGACGTCGAACGCCTCGGCGTAGCGGGACTCGCGGCCTTCCCGCAGGAGCGACCACCACCACGGATTCTGCCGCGGCGTGGCGATGCCCATGTGGTTCGGGACGGTGTCCACGAGCACGCCCATCCCGGCTGCGTGGGCGGCCTCGGAGAGCGCGCGCAGCCCCTCGGGTCCGCCGCGAGCGGCATCCACCGTGGTGGGATCGGTGACGTCGTAGCCGTGGTCCGATCCCTCCTCGGATGTGAGGATCGGAGACAGATACACCCAGTCCACGCCGAGCTCCGTCAGGTAGGGCACCAGCGCCGCGGCGTCGTGAAGCGTAAACCCCGCGCGGATCTGCAGCCGGTAGGTGCTCAGCGGGATCCTCATGCGGACGTCTCGCGGTTCTTCGATCCGGCCAGCGCCGCCAGAGACGCGGCAACCGAATGGTCCAGATCCGCCTCCTCGGCTTCATGGGCGCGCAGCACCAGCATCGAGCGGCCCACAACGGTCACGGACGTTCCCGCGTCCACCGGCTCGCTGTCGGCGTAGGCGCCGGCCGTGTCGATCACCTGGTCCCACCGCGGCGCGTAGGCCTTCGACGGAAGCTTGAAGTCGACGTCGTCGTGGTGCGGGTTGAAGAAGAGCAGGAAGTTCAGATCCTGGATTTCCTGGCCGCGGCTGTCCGTCCCGGCGATCCCGTTGCCGTTGAGGAACACGCCGATCGAGGCCGCGATGTCCGCGTCCCAGTCGGCAGGTTTCATGGGCCGCCCGTCGGCGCCGAGCCACTCGATGTCCGGGAGCTTGCCCCCGTCCTCAACCTCGACGGGACGGCCGTCGAAGAAGCGCCGGCGCCGGAACGTGGGGTGCTCCGCGCGCAGCTTGTTGACCGCCGCCGTGAACTCGAGGAGCGGCTGGTCCAACTCCTCCCAGTGGATCCAGCTGAGCTCGGAATCCTGGGCGTATGTGTTGTTGTTGCCGTCCTGGGTGCGGCCCAGCTCGTCGCCGTGGGAAATCATCGGCACGCCCTGGGAGAGCAGGAGCGTGGCGATGAAGTTGCGCTGCTGGCGCGCACGCAGGGCCTGGATCTCGGGATCGTCCGTGGGGCCCTCGGCGCCGCAGTTCCAGGAGCTGTTGTGGGACTCGCCGTCGTTGTTGTCCTCCCCGTTGGCCTCGTTGTGCTTCTCGTTGTAGGAGACCACGTCCCGGAGCGTGAAGCCGTCGTGGGCGGTGACGAAGTTGATCGAGGCCACGGGACGGCGGCTGGAGTGCTCGTAGAGGTCTGCGGAGCCGGTGATGCGGGACGCGAACTCGCCCAGCGTCGACGGGACCCCGCGCCAGAAGTCGCGCACTGTGTCCCGGTACTTGCCGTTCCATTCGGTCCACTGCGGCGGGAAGTTGCCCACCTGGTAGCCGCCGGGGCCGATGTCCCACGGCTCGGCGATCAGCTTGCACTGGGAAACCACCGGGTCCTGCTGGATGAGTTCGAAGAACGTGGAGAGCTTGTCGACGTCGTAGAACTCGCGCGCCAGCGTGGAGGCCAGGTCGAACCGGAAGCCGTCGATGTGCATTTCCGTGGCCCAGTACCGCAGCGAGTCCATCAGCAGTTGGAGCGAGTGCGGATTGCGCACGTTGAGCGAGTTCCCGGTGCCGGTGTAGTCCATGTAGTACCGCTTGTCGTCCTCCATCAGGCGGTAGTAGGACTCGTTGTCGATCCCGCGCATGGAGAGCGTGGGGCCCAGGTGGTTGCCCTCGGCGGTGTGGTTGTAGACCACGTCGAGGATCACTTCGATGCCCGCCAGGTGCAGCGCGCGGACCATGGCCTTGAACTCCTGGACCTGCTGGCCGGTGTCCCCCGTGGAGCTGTAGGTGTTCTGCGGGGCGAAGAAGCCGATGGTGTTGTAGCCCCAGTAGTTGGAGAGCCCCTTGTCCTGCAGGGTGCTGTCGTTGACGAACTGGTGGACCGGCATGAGTTCCAGCGCGGTGACGCCGAGCTTCTGCAGGTGGGCGATCACGGCGGGGTGCGCGACGCCCGCATACGTGCCGCGCTGCTCCTCCGGGATGTCCGGGTGCATCTCGGTCAGGCCCTTGACGTGCGCCTCGTAGATGACGGACTGGTGGTACGGGGTCTTGGGCTTGCGGTCCCCGTCCCAGTCGAAGAACGGGCTGACCACGACGCCCATCATCATGTGGGCCGCGGAGTCCTGGTCGTTGCGGGATTCCTCGTCGCCGAAGTTGTAGCCGAAGAGGGCCTGGTCCCAATCGATCTCGCCGTGGACGGCCTTGGCGTACGGGTCAAGCAGCAGCTTGTTCGGGTTGCACCGCTGTCCGGCGCCGGGATCGTTCGGTCCGTGCACGCGGTAGCCGTATTTCTGGCCCGGGATGGTCTGTGGAAGATAGCAGTGCCAGACGAAGCCGTCGACCTCGGTGAGCACCACCCGCGTTTCCGTTCCCTCCTCGTCGAAGAGGCAAAGCTCAACGGATTCGGCCACTTCGCTGTAGAGCGCGAAATTGGTTCCGTTGCCGTCGTAGGTCGCGCCGAGGGGATAGGCGTCGCCGGGCCAAACTTCCATGGATTCTCCAAACGTTCGTGTGGGTGATGCATGTGGCCCGCATCGGGCCGCGTCCTGCCTGTCTCCACACTATAGAGGGGTGGCGACGGGCGGACGGATACGTGCGCCGTGCCGGCTACCGCCCGGGGACGATGTCGCGGGCGCCGTGGTCGTAGGCGAAGACGAGCGGCCCGCCCGGGTGTTCGAGCGAGTGGTTGGCCCCGTCGCGCACGCCGAACGCCCCGTAGTTCTCGTCCCACGAGTTGTCCAGGACGACCTTGTACTCGTACCGCCCGCGGGGCAGGTCGACCGCGAGCCTCCACCGGTCTTCGGACGGATCGAACGCCATCTGCACGGCCGGGGTGGCCGGGTTCCAGTTCTCGTCCGCGCCGAGGTGCGTCGCGAAGTCTCCGGCCAGGGCGACGGAGCGCGGCTGTCCCTCCGGCGGCACGACGGCGGCCGTCTTCTTCGCGCGCGGCTGCCGCTTGGCCGGGGCCTTCTTGGCGGGGGCCTTTTTGGCCGCGGCCTTCGCGGGTTTCGGCTTCGGCAACGGCGTGCCCTCCGGCACCGGGGTTCCGGCCGCCAGCGCCTCGGCGAACTTCGCCGCCGTCGGGAACGCGACGGTCGCCCGCTGTCCCGTATCCGTGGCGCTCCAACCCGACCTGTTCTTGACCATCCATCCGGCCTTGACCAAACGGGCCGTCGCCGTCGTCAGGTTCTTGTGGCCGCGTGGAATTCCGCCGCTGAGCAACTCCGCCTCCTGCGGGGTCGGCGGCACCTGGACGAGCGCCTCGGCGAGGACCGTCCCGGCGTTCACGGGGGCTCCTTCGCTGGCTGCCGCACTCAACATGTCGAGCACGGCCTTGAGCCGCCGTTCGGTGTTCTGGATCGCCATGAAAGTGCTCCTCGGTGCAGGGGTGTACAACCAGTCATTTCACAGGGATGCAGCCAAAACCAGACATAAAAGGTGAACTACCGGCGGGTAGCCACCGTGACTCTGGTCACACCCGCGGATTCACACCCAGGGGACCAGGCCCTGCGAGTGCTCGAAGACCAGAGACGTCTGGGTCGAGGCGACCGCCGGATTGGCCGAGAGGTTGTCGAGGACGAACTGCCGCACGTCGTTGGAGTCCTTGACGGCCACATGGATGAGGAAGTCGTCCGTGCCGCCGAGGAAGAACAACTGCGTGACGCCCGGCTTGGCGCGGATCTCCTCGGCGAAGGCGGACATCAGGTGCCGGGCCCCCGCGCGGATGCGGACGAAGATCAGGGCCTCCAGCGCGTGCCCGAGCACCTCCGGATCGATATCCACCGTGAATTTGCGGATGACCCCGGATTCGCGGAGGGAGTTCACCCGGGCCAGGCAGGTGGACGCGGCGATGCCGAGCTCCTGGGCGAGGGAGTTGTTGGTGCGCCGGGCGTTCTCCGAGAGCATGCGCAGCAGACCCCGGTCGATCTCGTCGAGATCCACCGGACGCCGACCCCGAAGATCTTTCACTGTGGCCACCGTCACACCTTCCGTTTTCCGCATTAAAACTTAGATTGATCTGAGATTACCGCAAGAACTTCCGCCTAAGCCCTATAGAACCGCAGGAAAACCTACGATTGATGCAAGAGATCCACCCCCATCCAGGAGCGAAAACCATGATCATCGGCGTACCCAAGGAAATCAAGAACAACGAATTCCGCGTGGCCATCACGCCCGCAGGCGTGTCCGAATTCGTCGGCCGCGGCCACGACATCGTCATCGAGTCCGGCGCCGGAGTCGGCTCCGGCATCCCGGACGAGGTCTACGTCAGCGCCGGGGCGCGCATCGCCGCCGACGCCGACGCCACGTGGGCCGAGGCGGACATGGTCCTCAAGGTCAAGGAGCCCATCGCGGACGAGTACCACCGCATGCGCCGCGGCCAGGTGCTCTTCACCTACCTGCACCTCGCGGCATCCCGCGAATGCACCGAGGCGCTCGTCGCCGCCGGAACCACTGCCATCGCGTACGAGACCGTGACGTCCGGCCGGAGCCTGCCGCTGCTGGCCCCGATGTCAGAGGTCGCCGGACGCCTCGCCGCGCAGATCGGCGCCGTCCACCTGCAGCAGCCCAGCGGCGGAGCCGGCATCCTGATGGGCGGCGTCCCCGGGACCCGTCCGGCCAAGGTCGTCGTGATCGGCGGCGGCGTCGCCGGAGAGAACTCGGCGATCATCGCCGCGGGCATGGGTGCCGACGTCACCATCATCGACATCAACCTCGGCCGTCTCAAGGAAATCGACACCACGCACAAGGGGCGCATCAAGACCCTCGCCTCGTCCGCCTTCACCATCGCCGGCGAAGTCGCTGCGGCGGATCTCGTGATCGGCTCCGTGCTGATTCCCGGCACGGCCGCGCCGAAGCTCGTCACCAAGGACATGGTGGCGCAGATGCGCCCGGGTTCGGTGCTCGTGGACATCGCGATCGACCAGGGCGGCTGCTTCGAGGGCTCCCGCCCCACCACGCACGCCGATCCCATCTTCAAGGTGCACGACGCCGTCTACTACTGCGTGGCCAACATGCCGGGCGCGGTCCCGCAAACCTCGACCGCGGCGCTGACCAACGCGACCCTCCCCTACGCGCTGCGCATCGCGTCCAAGGGCTGGCGCGAGGCGCTGCGCGAGGACGCGGGACTCGCCGCCGGCCTGAATGTCCACGACGGACGGATCACCTACGCCCCCGTCGCCGAGGCCCACGGGCTCGACTTCCTGGCCACGACCTCCGTCCTTGCCGGCGAGGCGCTGGCGCGATAGGGGACCTAGGGAACCGACTTGATCCGGTACACCAGCACGGCGGAGGCGAGCCCGATGACCGCGGCGAGCGTGAACATGGAGCCGTAGCCGCCGAGGTACTTGACGGCCACGAGTGCCAGCGCCGGGGCCACGACCTGCGGAAGGGCCGCGGCGATGTTGATGACGCCGAGGTCCTTCCCGCGGGCCGCGGCCGAGGGCAGCACCTGGGTGAGCAGCGCGAAGTCGACCGCCAGGTAGGCGCCGAAGCCGATGCCCAGCACGCCGGCGCCCACGATTGCCCCGGTCCAAACCGGGAAGATCGCCATGATGAGCGCTGCGCAGGCAATCAGCGCGGAGGATCCCGCGACGAAGACGCGGCGCTTGCCGACCCGGTCGCTCCACCGGCCCGCGATCACGCTGGTGACCACCACCATCCCGGCGTAGAGGCCGGTCAGCACCAGCACGCCGCCCGGCGGGTTGGGGTGGCGGATGACGTCGGTGAGGAAAAACAGCAGGTAGACGATCGTCAGCTGGTTCCCCACGAACATCAGGAACCGGGTCAACCAGGCCCAGCCGAAGTCCGGGTGCAGCGCCGGGTTGATCCAGAAGCCGCGCAGGAATTCGCCCAGTTTCCACGGCTCCCGCTCGGCGCGCGGGAGGACCGGGTCGTCGGAGCGGACCAGGTAGGGCACCACGGAGAGCAGCAGCGCAGCCGCGCACAGCCAGTAGCCGAACGCGATGTTGCCGAAGATCACGAAGCCGATCACCGAGCCGCCGAGGATGCCGAGGGTCTGTCCCATGGCTGCGAGCCCGCCGACCTGTCCGCGCTGCTCCACCGGAACCCGGTCCGGGATGGCCGCGAAGACCGTGGAGTAGGCGGCGTTGGCGCCGAGCTGGACCAGGCACCAGCCCAGCAGCAGCAGGGCGATCGTCGTCGCGCCCGAGAGCAACAGCAGGGCGGCGGTCCCCAGGATGGCGCCGCCGAGGATCCACGGCGAGCGCCGTCCCAGGCGGGAGACGGTCCTGTCCGACAGGGCGCCGCTGAGCGGATTGGCGACAAGCGAGACGGCCGCCCCGCACGCCGTCACCAGCGAGAGGATGGCTTCCTTGTTGGCCGCGTCGATCGCCGTCGCCTGGAGTCCCAGCAGGATGTTGATCGGCGCGAAAAACGCCACGTTGATGCCGACGTTCACCAGCACGACGCCGGTGACCCATCTCGGTCCCACCCGGCGGACCGGTTCGGCGAGCGCCTCCGGGACGGTGGCCCCGCCGGTCACCGGGCCGGTGCTCACCCGGCCAGGACCTGGAGGAGTCCGGCTCCGGTCATGGCCACCATCGAAACGACGACGATCCATGCCATGGGTTTCTGGAGTTTGCGCAGTGAATTCATGATGCCTTCATGGTAGTCCGCGTTCGTTTGCGGTAGAGCCGCTTCAGGCCGTCGGCCGGCCTGACCGGTTCGGGCCAGCGGGGTTCCAGCCGGTCCCCCAGCGTGACTCCGCGCAGCCTCCGGCCGAACATCGGCAGCACCCACTGGCGCAGCCACTCGGCGTCGCGGATCAGTCCGTCCCGGAGGACCACCCGGTCCTGCGGCCCGAGTTCCTCGAACTCCAACTGGTGCACGACGCCGAGGATGTTCAGGACCTGGATGGCCATGTAGCGGTGGCCGGCGCGGTTCATGTGGAGCTTGTCCGTGTCCCACATCCGCCGGTCCTGATAGGCGTCCCACGTCCAGTAGTCCACCAGCACGGCGCCGTCCCGCTCGTGCTTCGCGGCGAGCTCGCGCACGGCGCGGTTGAACGCCCAGTTCCGTCGCTTCATGGGTTCCAGCACCGGGTGCATCGGGACGTCGAAGCCGGTGAAGAGCAGGACCCGCGCCCCGGAGGAGCAGAGGCGTTCGACGGCGCGCGCATAGCTGTGCAGGATCGCGTCCATGTCGTGGCGGAGCTCCAGGATGTCGTTGCCGCCGGCATAGAAGGAGACGACGGTGGGCCGCATGGCCAAGGCGGGTTCGACCTGCTCCTCGATGATCCGGTCCAGGCGCCGGCTGCGGATGGCCAGGTTCGCGTACTCCCACGTGGGATCCGCCTTGGAGAGTTGTTTCGCCACGCGGTCCGCCCAACCGCGCACCCCGTTGGGCAGCCGGGCGTCCCAGTCCCCCACGCCCTCGGTGAAGGAGTCGCCGATCACCACGAACCGTTCAACCATCCACTCAGGCTAGGCATTGTGGACGGCGGGCGGTCGACGCATGCACAAACGCCGGGTTAACCCTTCTGCGGCCGCGCTCCCGGCGTACGGTGGAGCCATGGAACCTGCACCTTCTCGCCCCGCCGTCGTCGCCATCGCCGGGGCCGCCGGGGAAATCGGCGGCCGGGTCGCCCGCGGACTGGCCGGAGCCGTCCCCCTGCGGGTGTTCTCCCGCGACGCGGCCCGCGCCGAGTCCGCCGCGCAGGCGCTCCGCGCGGCGGCGGGCGGCGCCGCCGTCGAGGCCGGCGCCGTCGACTACACCGACCCGAACGCCGAGCTGGCCATGCGCGGCGTGGACGTGCTGCTGATGGTTTCGGCGGCGGAGGCGGCCGACCGCCTGGACAGCCACCGGACCTTCATCGATTCCGCCCGGCGGGCCGGTGTCCGCCACGTGGTGTACACGTCCTTCGTGGGGGCCGCGCCGGATTCCGTGTTCACGCTGGGGCGCGACCACTTCCATACCGAAGAGCACCTACGCTCCTCCGGAATGGCCTGGACCATCCTCCGCGACAACTTCTACCAGGACATTTTCCCGCTCTTCGTCGGGAAGGACGGCATCCTGCGCGGTCCCTCCGGCGACGGGCGCGTGGCCGCAGTGGCGCGGGACGACGTGGCGGATTGCGCCGCCGTCGTGCTCCGCGAAGCCGCGAACGCGCTGGGTGCCGGACAGTCCTCGGCGCACGCCGGCCGGACCTACAACCTCACCGGGCCGGAGGCCTTCACGCTTTCCGAAGCCTGCGCCGCGATCACCACGCTCACCGGCACCGCCGCGGCGTTCCACCACGAGTCGCTGGAGGAGGCCTACGCCTCCCGTGCGGGCTACCGTGCGGACCCCTGGCAGGTGGACGCGTGGGTGAGCACCTACACGGCCATCGCCGCCGGGGACCTGGGCGCCACGACGGACGACGTCGAATCCCTGCTCGGCAGGCCCGCGCGCTCCCTGGCCCAGACGCTGGAACGCCCGTCGGCGGCCGGGGCCTAGGGTTGGCGACGATGGCCCCACCCGCGTCACGGCTCTGGGATCCCCCGCACCGGGGCTGGAAGCTCGCCCACCATCTGGTCCCCGCCTTTGTCCTGGCCGCCTTCCTGCTGGGACTGGGCGTTGCCGCGGCCGTGATGGGCCGCTGGTTCTTCGCCGTTCCGGTGCTGGCCATCGCGGCCGGCAGCACCGGCTCGATCGTGCGCGCCTTTCGCCGCGGCATTCAGACGCAACCGCCCGCGACGGCCGCCGTCGAGACCTCCACGGGCCGGCGCGCGGCCACGCGTTTCGACCTGCTGCCGGTCTCCACTCCGTTCGGCGCCAGCACCGTGGGACTCGGCGTCGTGACCGCCGTGGCTTCCCTCGCCCTGGCTGCCAGATACCTGCTCTTGCACAGCGAACCGTCGCGGTTCCTGCTGGTCGGGGCGTCCGTGTTCCTGTTGCTGATCGGTTTGTGGATCCTGCGCCATGGCCTGCGCCACATGCGCACCGCGGTCGCCCGCGAACGGGCCGGCGTCTACCTCACGCGCAGCCGCGTGGTGGTCCTGGCCCCGAACGGGATCCACGAGGTCTACTGGCGGGACATCGAGTCCGTCTCCGCGGAGGACCCGCCCGGCCGTTCGCCGTTGGGCAAGCGGGGACCGGCCCTCATGGTGCTACGCCTGCGGGAGGGCGCGGCCGCGCGCAGCGACCGACCCGTGGTGGTCCTCGTCCAGCATCTGGCCTGCGACCCGCACCGGCTGCTGGCCGCGCTGCGGCACTACCTGGACCACCCCGCGGACCGGCCGGAGCTCGGCACCTCCGCGGCGCTCGCCCGCCTCGACGGCCACGAATAGCCGCCGGCGGCGTCGGCCTCCGCTACATGGTGACGACGATCTTGCCGGCGGTGTCGCCGTCGATCATGGCCTGGAAGCCGTCGTGGATCCGTGCCAGCGGGACCGTCCGGTCGATCCGCGGGCGCAGCCCGGTGGCCTCCAGCATGCGCAGCATCGCGACCGTCTCGTGGCGCGTCGATCCGGTGGAGCCGAGGATCCGCAGCTGCTGGTAGAAGATCCGGCCCAGGTCCGCCTCCGGGCTGGTGCCGCTGGTGGTTCCGGCGATCACGATCGCCCCGCCCGGACGCAGGCAGCGCAGGGAGTGCGCCCACGTGGCCGCACCCACGGTTTCGATGACGACGTCCACGCGTTCCGGCAGGCGCGCCCCGGACTCGAAGGCGGCGTGGGCACCCAATTCGAGGGCGAGCCCGCGCTTTTCCTCGGTGCGGCTGGTCGCGTAGACGGTTGCGCCGGCCGCCGCGGCGAGGGCGATCGCGGCGCCGGCCACCCCGCCGCCGGCGCCCTGGACCAGCACGCGGTCCCCGGCCTTGATGCCGGCCTGGGTGAACAGCATGCGGTAGGCGGTGGACCAGGCCACGGGTAGGCAGGCGGCCTCCTCGAAGCTCAGGTGCCTCGGCTTGTCCACGAGGCAGCGGTCGGGGACCACGATGTATTCGGCGAACCCGCCGTCGTGCCGTTCGGAGAGCAACGCGCGGTTCGGGTCCAGGGTCTCGTCGCCGAATCCGGCGTCGGGATCGGCGATGACCGGGTAGACCACCACCTCGCGGCCGTCGTCCGTGACGCCGGCGACGTCGCAGCCCAGGATGATCGGGATGTTCTTGGGGTCGTGCCCGATCCCGCGCAGCGTCCAGACGTCGTGCATGTTCAGCGAGGACGCCTTGACCCTCACGCGCGTCCAGCCGGGCGCGGCCTCGGGCGTGGGGACCTCCTTGAGTTCCAGTCCGGACAGCGGATCGTCGGGGTTTTGCGAGACGGCAACGGCGGCGAGCATGCGCGGGTGGCTCCTAGATGTGGCGGTGTGGGGCGTCACTGACAGTCTGCCGAATCGCACCGTCCCGTTCGACCCGGCGTTCCGCCTGTCGGCATCGCACTGCCCCGCCGCGCTCACGCCGGATAGATGGCGACTGCGGCGGACTTGACCACGAAGTGGACGTCCATTCCGGGCGCGAGGCCCAGGTCCGCGGACGCCGCCGGCGTGATGTCCGCAGCGAGGCCCCCGGCGCGCACGCGGATCTGGTCGCCGTGCGGCTCGAGGTCCGTGATCCGGACGCCGAACGCGTTGCGCGGGCTGCCGTGCTCGGGGACCAGGAAAACCGACACGGCCGACGGCGGGAAGACCGCCACGGCGTCGTCGCCCGGCCGCACGGTGTCGTCGTGGTGCCCCGCGACGCCCCGTCCGTCCGCCGTGGCGACTCCCTCGCGGCCGAGCGTTCCGGCCATCAGGTTCAGCCCGGCCAATCCAGCGGCGAACCGGCTGCGCGGCCTCTCGAGCACCGCACGGGTCGGCCCCTCCTCGGCCACCCGGCCGTTCTCCAGCACCACCACCCGGTCCGCCAGCATCAGGGCGTCGAGGATGTCGTGGGTGACGATGACGGCCCGGCGGCCGGCGAGGACCCGCTTGAGCAGGCGCCGCAGCAGTGGCGCGCCGTGGAGGTCGAGTGCGGCCATGGGCTCGTCCAGCAGGAGCAGTTCCGGGTCGGCGGCCAGCGCCCGGGCGACCGCCACGCGCTGCGCCTGGCCGCCGGAAAGGGCGCCGGGGCGGCGGCCGGCGAGGTCTTCGGCGTCGACCTCCCCCAGCCAGCGTTCGGCCGTCTCCCGGGCCGCGGCCCGGGAGGCGCCGGCGCTGCGCGGGCCGAACGCGACGTTGTCCAGGGCGCTCAAGTGCGGGAAGAGGAGCGGCTCCTGCGCCAGCAGAGCCGTGCCGCGGGTGTGTGGCGGGACCCACCGGTCGGCGCCGTTGCCGACGTCGAACAGGACGCGGTCCCCGATGGTGGCGCGGCCGGCGTCGGGTCGTAGCAGCCCGGCGGCGACGGCCAGGAGCGTCGACTTGCCGGCGCCGTTGGGTCCGAGGATGGCGACGGTCTCGCCGGGCGCGACGTCGAGGGAGACGTCGAAACCCCGCGCCTCCACGGCGGCGCGCAGGCGGAAGCTCATGCCGCCGCCCCCCGGGGCGCGGCGGCGCGGCGCCGGTAGGAGAGCCCGACGACGGCGACGGCCACGGCGACCAGCAGCAGGGACAGCGCGACGGCGGCATCGGCGTCGGATTCGCGCTGCAGGTAGATCTCCAGCGGCAGCGTCCGGGTGACGCCCTCCAGGCTCCCGGCGAACGTGAGCGTGGCGCCGAATTCGCCGAGGCAGCGCGCGAAGGACAGCACGGCGCCGGACGCGAGGCCGGGCAGGACCAGCGGCAGCGTGACGCGGCGCAGCACGGTGGTGGGGCGAGCGCCGAGCGTGGCCGCGACGGATTCGTATCGGGTGCCGGCGGTGCGCAGCGCGCCCTCGAGGCTCACCACGAGGAACGGCAGCGCGACGAACGTCTGGGCGAGCACGACGGCGGCGGTGGAGAACGCGATCTGGATGCCGGCGAGTTCGAGGTACCGGCCCAGGAGGCCCTGCCGCCCGAAGGTGTAGAGCAGGGCGATGCCCCCGACGACAGGCGGCAGGACCAGCGGCAGCAGGACGAACGCGCGGAGCAGACGCTGGCCGGGGAACGGGCTCCGCGCCAGGACCATGGCCAGCGGCACGCCGAAGACGACGCACAGGGCAGTGCTGGCGGTGGCCGTGCGCAGGCTCAGGCCGAGCGCGGTCAGCGACGATTCGGACGTGACCAGCGGGACGAAGCGCGGCCAGTCGACCTGGGCCAGGATGCCCGCGAGCGGCAGCACCACCAGCAGTGCCCCGGCGACGGCGAGGGCGTAGACCCAGCCCGGGACGCCGGTGTAGCCGGCTCCGGCGCGCGGCTTCGCGGCGGCCCTCACGGGGTGCCGAATCCGGCGTCGTGCAGGGTCTTTTGCCCGTCGGCGCCGGTGACGAGTGCGACGAAGGCGCGCGCCGCGTCCGGGTTGGCGCCGGTCGCCAGCGCCGCGATGGGGTACGTGGTGGCGGCCGCGCCGGCACCGGGGACGGGGATGCCGCGGACCCGGTCCCCCGCCGCCTCGGCGTCCGTGGCCCGGACGTCGGTGGAATAGACCAGTCCGGCGTCGGCCTCCCCGGAGAGCACCTTGCCGAGCACGTCCGTGACGGAGGACTCCTCGCTGACCGGCGCCAGCACGACGCCGGCCGCGTCCGCGAGTTCCGCGGCCGCGGCGCCGCAGGGCACCTGGGGTGCGCACACGACGAGTTTGACGCCGGGCCGGGCCAGGTCCGCGAGGCCGCCGATCGCGGCCGGGTTGGCGTACGGCACCGCGATCTCCAGCGTGTTGGTCGCGAAGGCGCGGGGTGCGCCGTCGGTGAGTTGGGCGTCGGCGATCTGGGCCATGGTGCGCTCGTCGGCGGACGCGAAGACGTCCGCCGGGGCGCCCTGGGCGATCTGCGTGGCCAGGTCCGCGGACCCCGCGAAATTGAGGCGGACGTCCGTGCCGGGGTTCCGGGCTTCGAAGTCGTCCGCGAGTTGCGTGAAGGTGTCCCGGAGCGAGGCGGCGGCGAAGACGGTGACGGTGTCCCCGGGCTCGGCGGCGGCGCAGCCCGAGACTCCGGTGGCGATGGCCGCGACGGCGAGCGCGACGGCGGCGCGGCGGCGGGCGCTCACGGCACGCTCTTTCCCTGGGGCGTTTCGATGATGACCGTGGTGGCCTTGACCACGGCGGTGGCCACGGAGCCGAGCTCGAGGCCGAGGTCCCGGACGGCCTCGGTGCTCATGAGCGAGACGACGCGGAAGGGACCGCACTGCAGTTCGACCTGCGCCATGACGCGGTCGGCGGTGATGTCCGTGACCAGGCCGACGAACCGGTTGCGGGCCGATGATCCGACGCGCGTGGGGTCGTCGGGAAGGTGGGACTGGTCCCTCGCCAGGCGGGCGAGCGCCAGGCCGTCGACGGCCAGCCGACCGGCGTCGTCGCGCTCAGCGGTCAGGGTGCCGTTCTCCGTCCAGCGCCGGACGGTGTCGTCGCTGACGCCCAGGAAGCGGGCGGCCTCGGCAATGCGGATCGTGGGCATGCACCCATACTTCCCTATTTGCGGATAGTTTGGGGGTTTTTCTCCGCACATCGGGAGATTTCGCCGGGTTCGATGCGGCTCACGATATAAGGGATGGCATGGAAGTCCGCATCGGCACGTCCGGCTGGAGCTACGCACACTGGAACGACGTCCTGTACCCGGCCGGCACCCCGGACCGGGATCGGCTGGCGCACTATGTGCGCCAGTTCGACACCGTCGAGCTGAACGCCAGCTTCTACCGGTGGCCCCGCGACCAGACCTTCGCCGGGTGGCGCCGGCGCCTGCCGGACGGTTTCGCGTTCACGGTCAAGGCGCCCCGCGGGCTGACGCACGCGAAGCGGCTCTATGCCCCAGAGGCGTGGACCCGGCGGATAGCGTCTTCCTGGCACGAGCTTGCGGAAAAGCGCGCCGTCCTGCTGGTCCAGTTGCCTCCGGGCATGGAGCGCGACGACGCCCGGCTGCACCATTTCCTCGACGGGCTGCCCGAGTGGATCCGGGTCGCGGTGGAATTCCGGCACGCCAGCTGGCACCACGCGGACGTGTACGCCCTGCTGGCCCGGCACGGCGCCGCCTACTGCATCATGAGTGGCGCCGGGCTGCCCTGCGTGTTGGAGGCGACCGCGCCGTTCGTCTACGTGCGCATGCACGGACCCGACCACAACCACCTGTACGCGGGGTCGTACTCGGAAGACGACCTGCGCTGGTGGGCGGACCGGATCCGGGAATGGCGGGCCGCCGGCAGGGACGTCTACGTCTACTTCAACAACGACGGCGACGGCCACGCCGTCCGCAACGCGGGCACGCTGCGCCACTTCCTCGGGTAGGCCTGCGGAACGAGGCCGCGGAGCCCCGCAGGTAGCGGGACCGCTCAGCGGTAGATGAGGTGGCCCCAGTCGACGGCGTTAGCCAGCGCGGGGAGCTCATCCGGGCCGCTCGATGACTGGGTAACCGGGGGGGCTCATCCCCGCAGGCGCGGGGAGCTCCTCTACCACCTCGGCCGCCGTGCCGCCGGTTTCAACTCATCCCCGCAGGCGCGGGGAGCTCCTCGCCAAGAGCCAAGAGCGGATGCAGGAGCAGGGCTCATCCCCGCAGGCGCGGGGAGCTCTCGAGGGCGCTGTCGAGGGTGGGTTCACCACCGGGCTCATCCCCGCAGGCGCGGGGAGCTCTTGCATGGCCTGGGGCATCAAGCGCGCGTCGTCCAAGCTTGGGAGCGACTGACAACTGATCCCCTCGCTGACGATCCGACGTGTCATGGGATGAAGGGTGATCTCGAGTTTGTCACCCATAAAGGAACGAAACCCCGCCGACGGCAGTACGAGCTGGCAAATGGCGCCAGAATCTGGTTCTACGTCGACGAACGCTCCGTTGTGCTGACCGACGCCCACACACACCATCCCAACGCCACCAAATAGGTCAAAAGGTCGATAACGGTGACCTGTCGCGGCGGTCCTATGCCCCGCCTGTCGGTGCCCACCGCCACTGGTTAGACGTTCGGCGAGCCCACCCCGATGGTCGGCTGCAGGTAGACGCTGCCGCCGGCCCCGGCGAACTCGCGGCTCTTCTCCTCCATGCCCTCGGAGATCCGCCGCTCGATGTCCTCGGCCAGCACCTGCTGGTCCGCGGCCGAGCCGAACTGCTTGCGGATGTCCTGCGAGATCCGCATGGAGCAGAACTTCGGCCCGCACATCGAGCAGAAGTGCGCCGTCTTGGCCGGCTCGGCCGGCAGCGTCTCGTCGTGGAACGCCTCCGCCGTGGCCGGATCCAGCGACAACGCGAACTGGTCCTTCCAGCGGAACTCGAAGCGCGCCTTGGACAGGGCGTCGTCACGCTCGTGCGCACCCGGATGGCCCTTGGCCAGGTCGGCGGCGTGCGCGGCGATCTTGTACGTGATCACCCCTGTCTTCACGTCGTCCTTGTTCGGCAGCCCGAGGTGCTCCTTCGGGGTGACGTAGCAGAGCATCGCCGTGCCGTAACGGGCGATCTCCGTGGCCCCGATGGCGCTGGTGATGTGGTCGTAGCCCGGCGCGATGTCCGTGACCAAGGGGCCCAGCGTGTAGAACGGAGCGCCGTCGCACAGCTCCTGCTGGCGCTCCACGTTCTCCCGCACCAGGTGGAACGGGATGTGCCCGGGCCCCTCCACCATGACCTGGACGTCGAACTCCCACGCCCGTTTCGTCAGCTCGGCCAGCGTGTCGAGCTCCGCGAACTGAGCGGCGTCGTTCGCGTCGGCGATCGAACCGGGCCGCAGCCCGTCGCCCAGGGAGAACGCGACGTCGTACCTGGCGAAGATTTCGCAGAGCTCGTCGAAGCGCTCGTAGAGGAAGTTCTCGCGGTGGTGCGCCAGGCACCAGCCCGCCATGATGGACCCGCCGCGGGACACGATCCCCGTGACGCGCTCGGCGCTCAGCGGCACGTAGCGCAGCAGCACGCCCGCGTGGATGGTCATGTAGTCCACGCCCTGCTCGCACTGCTCGATCACGGTGTCGCGGAAGACCTCCCAGTCCAGCTTCGCCGCGTCGCCGCCGACCTTCTCCAGCGCCTGGTAGATGGGCACGGTGCCGATCGGGACGGGCGAGTTGCGGATGATCCACTCGCGCGTGGTGTGGATGTCGTCGCCGGTGGACAGGTCCATCACGGTGTCGGCGCCCCAGTGGGCGGCCCACTGCAGCTTGTCCACCTCCTCGGCGATCGAGCTGGTCACGGCGGAGTTGCCGATGTTCGCGTTGATCTTCACCAGGAACGCCTTGCCGATAATCATCGGCTCCGACTCTGGGTGGTTGATGTTGTTGGGGATGATGGCCCGTCCGGCGGCGACCTCGCTGCGCACCAGTTCCACGTCGCATCCCTCGCGGAGCGCCACGTAGCGCATCTCCTCGGTGACGACGCCGGCGCGCGCGTAGTGCATCTGCGTCACCACGCGCCCGGGCAGCGAACGCCGGGGAACCGGGCGCGTGCCCTTCCATTCGGCCGATGCCGCGCCGCGGCGCACGGCCGACTTCCCGTCGTCGTACAGGTTGCGTTCGCGGCCGCCGTACTCCTCGGTGTCCCCGCGGCCCTCGATCCACGCTGCGCGGAACGGCGGCAGCCCCTCCAGCGGGTCGCTGCCCGGCCCCGCGGTGCGGTAGACGTTCAGCGGCGGATTCGGGTTTCCGTCCGGGGAATCGTCCAGGCTGATCGCCGTCACCGGCACGCGGATGCCGGAGTCGGCGTCCTCCAGGAACGCCGGCGAGTGGGCCGGGTGCTGTTCGGAGGCACGGTGGGTGGACTGGTTTTCTGCTGAAACGCTCACGGATGAGCCCTCACTTCCTACGCCGGCATGACCCGGACAGGTTCGACGGTCGCAGGCAGCGTCAGCCTGATCTCAGCCCTTGCCAGGGCACCCGTGTGGACGATGGCTAGCCTAGCCCACTTGGGGCGCCCGGGCCAACGGGCGCCCGATTCCGGAGCGAGGGCTCAGGCCGGATCCCCGGCGCCGTCCCCGTGCGGGAACTGCGGCACCTGGGGCGCCGTCGTCGTCAGATGCGCGACGGCGGGGCCTCCGACCGCCCGGTAGGCGTGTTCCGCGTCGCCCGGGAAACGCAGGAAATCGCCCTCGCCCAGGCGGCGGAGGTCCCCCACCGGACCGGCCTCCAGCGTCCCGGACACCACATACAACTGGTGCAGGGAGCCGAATCCGTGCGCCTCGACAACGTGGGCCTCCGACGACGGATGCAACCGGACCACGTGCGTCCGGACGTACCCCGACCCGTAGATCCGGTCCAGGTCCCTGATGTGCCCCGCATCAGCGGGCCGCCAGTGCGCGTCGGCGGCCAGCGACTCGTGGACGGGAGTCCCCCATTCGGTCAGCAGCCGCACAACGCTGACGCCGAGCCCGTGCCCGATGCTCTCCAGGGTCCCCACCGTGGGGTTCCCGACGCCGCCCTCCACCTTGGACAGGGTCTGCTTGGAGATGCCCGCCAGCGCCGCCAGCTCGCCGAGCGAGAGGTCGCGCTCCACGCGGAAACGGCGGATGTTCCGGGAGACGAGGTCGTTGGCCTGCACCCGTATAGTGTCACCTATAAGTGACGAACTGTCATGTTTGACACTTCGTCGACAGCACGGGAAACTAAAGCATGACCCGTAGCACCCCCGCGCCCCGCGACGACCGGACGGCCGTCGACAAGGCCATGTCGCTGCTCAACGCCTTCGGCAACGACGCCTTCGTCGGCGTCGGCGTCAGCGAACTCGCCCGCCGGGCTTCGCTGTCCAAGTCCACCGCCTTCCGGCTGCTGGCCACCCTGCAGAACAACGGTGCCGTGGAGCGCGCCGGCAACGCATACCGGCTCGGCAAGATGATCCAGGACCTGGGCTCGACGCAGGAGGACGCGCTGCAGGGTCGCATGCGGGACGCGCTCACGCCGTTCCTCGCGGACCTCTACGAACTGACCAAGCAGACGGTCCACCTCGCCGTCCTGCAGGGCACCGACGTCGTCTACCTCAATAAGCTCTACGGACACCTGCAGGTGCGCAGCCCCTCGCGCATCGGCGGGCGTGCCCCGGCCTACTGCACCGCCGTCGGCAAGGTGCTCCTGGCCTACGATCCCGACGCCGCGGACCAAGCCATGCGCTCCGAAATGCTGGCCTGGACGCCGGCCACCATCACGGACCCAGACACGTTCCGCCGCGAGCTCCTCGAGGTCCGCAACACCAACCTGGCGTTCGACCGCGAGGAGATCCTCACCGGCCTGAACTGCATCGCGGCGCCGATCTTCGGTCCCAACGGCAAGCCGGTGGCCTCGATGTCCGTGTCCGGGCCGGTCGGCAAGTTCGTCCCGGACTCGCAGGCCACCGTCCTGCGGAAGGTCTGCTACGCCGCCTCGCGCGCCGTGGCGGCGATCAGCGGGCAGCAGCACCAGGCCAAGCGGCAGGCGGCCAAGAGCGCCTAGCGCCGGACCGCCTAGCGCGTGGGGACGTCGTCGATCCGGCGCGACTCCTCGAGCACCCAGTCCGGTTCGGCGGCCATCAGGGAGACCGCCCGGTCCGGCAGGTCGACGTCGACGACGTAGCGGTAGCCGGCCCTCTCTGCACGCGCGATCTGCGCGACGTCCCCCTCCGGGGTGGAGACCACCAGGCGCCGGCAGGCCGGTTCGGCCTCCATGACGCGTTCGGACACCAGCTGGAGCGCCTCCGCAGGGGCGTCGGGCGACGGCACGAGCAGCCGGTCCCGCACGGAGGCCGGGTAGGCGGCGTCCAACTCGCTCTTGGCCACACGGACCACCGAGACGCTTCCCCGCGGGGCCCCGTCCTCGGTGACCGCGAACGTGGACTCGAAACCCGGCTCCGCGGAAACCGGGGCGGCCGCCCACGACGGCGGAAGCGCATCGGGCCAGCGCAGCTGGTCCACCTCGTCGTTGGCGTGGTCGTTGTCGGCGTGCTCGTCGTGGTCCACCATGCGGCTACTCCTCCTCGCTGACCAGGCGGCGGATGGCCGGCTTGTCCAGTTTTCCCGCCCCGTTGCGCGGAACCGCGGCGGTCAGCACCAGCTTCTTGGGCAGCTTATAGCGCGCGAGGTAAGTCGCGGTGAACTCGCGGACGGACTCGATGTCCGGCACGGACCCGTCGGCGCAACTCATGACCGCCACCACCGACTCGCCCCACTTCTCGTCGTCGACGCCCACGACGGCGACGTCCAGGACGCCCGGGTACTCCATCAGCGCGCGCTCGACCTCCGCCGGATAGACGTTCTCGCCGCCCGTGATGATCATGTCCTTCAGCCGGTCCACGATGTAGAAGTAGCCGTCCGCGTCCCGGTAGCCGATGTCCCCGGTGCGGAACCAGCCGTCGTGGAACGCGGCGGCTGTCGCGGCGTCGTCGTTCCAGTAACCGGGAGTGACGTTGGGCCCCTTCGTCCACATCTCCCCGGTCTCGCCTGGCGCGAGGACGTCCGCACCGGTCGCCGGATCCACGATCTTGACCTGGCTGTACGGCATGGGGATCCCGCAGGATCCGCCCTTCGCGTACGTCAGTTCCGAGGGCAGGTACGTGGCGAACGGGGACGTCTCGGTCAGGCCCCACGCCTGCTGCACGGCCACGCCCTTGTGCTCGTACTGCCTCAGCAGCACCGGCGGGACCAGATGTCGTGCGCCTCGAACTCCTTGGTCTGCTGCATCGCCGAAAGCTGCGCCGGGACCAGGAACGCCTGGGACACCGCGTACTCCTCGATGTCGCGCAGGGTCTGCCGCGGATCGAAGGTGCGGCGGAGCACCGTGGTGCCGCCGCGCACCAGCACGCGGATGGTCAGCGCGTTCAGCCCGCCGACGTGGAACAGCGGCGCGACCGCCAGGTTGGTGTCCCCGCGGCGCGTGTCCACCAGCGAATCGACGTTCACGGAGTTCCACCACAGGTTTCCGTGCGTGAGCTGCACGCCCTTCGGGACCCCGGTGGTGCCGGACGTGAACATCAGGATCGCCAGATCGTCCTCGGACCGTTCCACGGCCTCGGGCACCTCACCGCCGGCGGCGCCGAGGAACGCGGTCAGGGGCGTCCAGAACGACGCCGGCTCGCCCGCCACGGGCACGGCGGGATCGTTGTCCACGAGCACGAAGCGCTGCGTTCCGGCGTCGTGCCCGGCGAAGCCCGCCAGGGTCTCGACGACGTCCTGGTGGCAGGGCTCGACGACGACGACCGTGGGCGCCGAGCGCTCCAGCAGCACGCCGACCTCGCGCGGGGCGAGCCGGAAGTTCAGCGGCTCGAACACCCCGCCCAGCCACCAGGCGGCCAGCATGGTGGTGATGAACGTGGCGCTGTTCAGGCCCAGGTAGGCCACGCGGTCGCCGTCGGCCACGCCCTGCGCGCGCAGCGCGGCGGCCAGCCGGCCGGCGTCGCGGGCGAGTTCGCCGTAGCCGATCTCGCGCCCCTCGTACACCAGCGCGGTGGAGTCGGGCGAGTACGCGGCCTGGCGGAGCACGCCGCCGACCGGGTTGATGTCGATCCGGTTGCTCATAGCTGGTCGCCTCCCGCGGCCCGGTCCCCGAAACCGCGGACGGCGATGCCGCCGTCCGCGGGAATGATGGCGCCGGTGATGTTCCCGGCGTTGTTCCGCGATCCCAGCAGCACGTAGGAACCGGTGAAGTCCACGGGCTCCACCGAGGCGTCGTGCAGCGGGATCAGCGGGTTGTTGCCCGTGACCTCCGAGCGGGCGAACGAGTCCGCGATGGAGCGGCCGTCCAGACCGATCGACGCCGGTCCGCGCAGGTCCGTGTTCATGCCGCCGACCGCGACCCCGTTGACGCGCACCTTCGGCGCGAGTTCGTAGGCGAGCTGGTTGACCAGCCCGCGGCAGGCGAACTTCGACGCCGTGTAGACGGGCCCGCCGCCGGCGGTGTGGAAGGAGGCGTTGGACAGCGTCATGACGATGGACCCCCGGGTCCTGACCAGTTCCCGCCACGCCGCCTCCACCGTGAGCAGGTAGCCCTTGACGTTGATGGAGAAAAGCTCGTCGAACGCGTCCCCCAACTGCTCCCCGTCCAGGCGCGTGATGGAGCGGTTGTAGTCCCAGATTCCGGCGTTGGGCACCAGGATGTCCAGCTTGCCGAAGCGCGCGACGGTCTGTTCGACGGCGTCGTGCAGGTCGCGCGTCTCGCGCACGTCGCCGGCGATCGCCAGCATGCGCTCCGGCGCGGCGCTCGCGTCAACCACGGCATGCAGCTTGGCGAGGTCGCGGCCGAAGATCGCCACGGAGGCGCCCTCCGCCAGGTAGCGTTCGGCCACGGCCCGGCCGATCCCGGACCCTCCGCCGGTCACCAGGGCGACGTCGCCCCGGAGCCAGCCGGCCTGCTGTGTTTCACTCATGTGGACCTCTCGTGGTGAACGGTGCGGCTAGAAGAACGTGCTGAGGTTTTTCGCCTGGAGGACATTGGCGTCGAAGAGGATCTCTCGGCGCGCGACGCGGAATCCGCCGTCGGGCTGGATGCGCAGGATGTCCGTCCGTCCGCCGGCGTAGATGTCCGTTTCCGTTTGCAGGCGGTTGCGGTAGACCAGGAAGGCGCAGCGCGCGCTCAGGGTGCCGTCGCCCTGGTGGTGGACGGTGACGTTGGAGATCAGGTGGCGGGTCCGCGATGGCGGATCCTCGGCCCAGGCCATGCCGGAGTCGTAGCGGCGGATGCGCCAGGCCAGGGATTCCTTGGTCTCGTCGAAGTAGGCGGCCTCTCCCTCGCGCCCGATGGACAGCGCCGCCTGCCGGCGGAGCCGGTTGGTGCGCAGCGGGGCCCAATAAAAGAGGTCGTCGTCGAACACCTCGAGCCAGTCGGCGAAGCGGCCGTCGTCCAGAAGCTCGGCTTCGCGGAAGTAGAACTGCTGGACGCGGTAGGACAGCTCGGAGTCGACCAGGCGGCCGTCCAACTCGTCGGTCTTCGGCGCGCCCTTGTCCGATGTGGTGTTGTCCGGTGCGGCTGTGTCCAGCCCCGCCATGGGGGCCACGTTTTCGGTCATGGTTTCGGCTCGCGTTTCTTGGAGGGGATCGATGGGATCGGGGTTAGCGGGCGAGTTTCTTGAGGTCGATGTCCGGGTCCGCCAGCTTCGCGGGATCCACCAGGATCCTGCGGTCGATGATGCGGCGGGCCGCGCGCACGGTCAGGCCGCCGTCGATCGCGGCGCACCCTCCCATGTATCCGTCCGGGTCCAGCCGGAAGCTGGCCAGCGGGACGCCGTCGCGCTCGCGGAGCACCACGCTGCCCTCGCCGAGCATCGAGCCGACGCCCTCGACGTGCACGCCGTGGCGGTCGGACCAGAACCAGGAGGCGCCGTGCGCGGGCAGGTCCTGCCCGAGGAGCGAGGCGGCCGCCGTCGTTCCGGTGTTCATGGCGTGTTCCCAATGCTCCGCTCGGCGCAACAGCGTGCCATCGGGCAACCGCGTCCGGGACGAGTCGCCCACGGAGTAGACCAACGGGTGGGTGGTGCGCTGGTGCTCGTCGACCAGCGTCCCGTTCTCGATGTCCAGGCCCGCGGAGGCCGCCAGCGCCGTCTCCGGAACGATTCCGATGCCCACCAGGACCAGGTCGGCATCGATCGTTGAGCCGTCGTCCATCCCTACGTGGTGCCCGGCGTCGTCCACCGTGATGGCCGCGGGGATGCCCGTGACCAGGCGGACTCCGCGCTCGGTGTGCATGCGGTGCAGGCGTCCGGCGAGTTCCGGGCCGACGGCGGGGACCAGTGGCGGGTCGACGGGATCGATCAGCGTGACGTCGGCGCCCAGCGCGATGGCCGAGGACGCGGTCTCGGCGCCGATCAGGCCGGCCCCGATGATCGCGAGCCGGACGCCGGGCTTCAGCAGACCGCGCAGCTTGTCGGCGTCGGCGCGGTTGCGCAGCTCCAGGACGGATTCCAGGTCCCCGCCCGGGATGTCCAGGCGGCGGGCGGACCCGCCGGTGGCCAGCACGATCCGGTCCGCGGCGCGCTCGGTCCCGTCCTCCAGGACCACGACTCCGGCGTCCGGCCGCAGCGCGACGGCCCGGCCCGTGACGACCTCGACGTGGTGTTCCTCGAACCAGGCCGCGGCCGAAAGCAGGATCTGCTCGCTGCTGCGGCTGCCCAGAAGGTAGTCCTTGCTCAGCGGCGGGCGGTCGTAGGGCAGGCCCTCGGGGTCGATGATGGCCAGGGAGCCGGTGTACCCGCGGGAGCGCAGCTCCTTGGCCGTGGTGAAGCCGGCCATCCCGCCGCCGACGATGGTGACCGAGTCAAGAGGCATTGTCGGCGCCTTCGTTCGGATACAGCAGGACCTCGCCGTCCTCGACGACCACCTTGTGGGTGCGCGCCGCGACGGTCGCGGGCATGCACATGGCCGCGCCGGACTTGAGGCAGAACTTGGCGGAGTGCACGGGGCACTCGACCTCGGTGCCCTCGATCCAGCCGTCCGCCAGCGACGCGGTCTCGTGGGTGCACTCGTCGTTCAGCGCGTAGAAGTTGCCGTCCTCGGCGTGGAACACCGCGATGTCCTCGCCGGTGCCGTTTTCGTCGCCGGGCACGACCTTCGCCTCGCCCTCGTCGATGTCGTCGACGCTGCCCACGTTGATTGCTTCGCTCATGGTCCTGCTCCTTGGCTGGTGGTATTGGTTACTTGCCCATGTTCTCGTGCCAGGCCGGTTCGTTCATAAGCCCCGCCCAGTGGCTGTAGAAGGCGCGGCCGGCGGCGTCGGAATAGAGTTCCGAGGTCTGGCCGGGGTAGACGCCGTCCTCGCGTTCGCTGCCGATCCCCATTTGGAAGTTCAGCGGGACGCGGTTGGTGACGAAACCGTGGGAGATCGCCTGAACCTCGGACCAGTTCTCGCCGTCGTCCGCCTCGAAGATGCCCGAGGGTCCGAAGGTGCGCAGGTTGTAGAGGCGCTGTGCGTCCTTGACCTCGTCCGGCATGGACTTGTCCACCAGGACCCAGGCCCAGACCTCGATCTTGTCCGGGCCCTTGGGGTGCCAGACGCGGATGGATCCGTTGATCGGCAGGTAGGAGAAGTTCGGGAACACGGTCGCGTGGCCCGTGGTCATCGGTCCTTCGACGGCGGCGTCCCCGAGCCGTTCGCGCAGCGCCGGGTAGTCGTAGTACTCATGGACCGGGCCGGCGTCGAACCGGGACTTGGGGTGCGTGGGGAAGCCGGCGCCGTGGCCGTTGGGGGCCACGAACTGGCGCCCGGGGGTGGCGACGATCTCCGCCTTGGGCCCGCGGCCGGTGGGAGACATGACCATCAGCGCCGAGGCGTGGGACATGTTCACGTGGTACCAGTCGGTGGCGAACTGCTCGGCGGCGAGCTTCCAGTTGCCCTCCAGCTCCCACTTCATGACGCCGCCCATGACCTCGGTGCCCTCGGGGTCGCGGTCCAGCATCGCGTCCATGTAGTAGCGCATGTCCCCCAGGTTGTCCTCGAGGGGTTCCGCGTTGGGGTCCCAGTTGCCGAAGATCAGGCCCTTGTAGATGGCCAGGCTGGGCACGTCGATGAGGCTCCAATCCTTGCGGTCGAAGTCCTCCGGGTAGGCGGTCTCGTTGGGCACGGACTGCAGCGCGCCGGCCAGGTCGAAGGACCAGCCGTGGTAGGTGCAGGTGAACATCTTGGTGGCGCCGGCGTCGGCCCGGCAGAGCCGCACGCCGCGGTGCCGGCAGGAGTTCAGGTAGGCGCGGATGGTCTTCGTCTTGTCCATCGTGACGATGACCGGGTCCTCGCCCATGAAGGTGGTGAAGAAGTCGCCGGGCTTCTTGAACTGGCTCTCGTGGGCCAGGAACAGCCAGCTGCGGGCGAAGACGCGCCGCATCTCCTGACCGTAGATGCCCTGGTCCGTATAGATGGAGCGGTCGATCATGCCGCCGTCGGCATCCACGAGCGTGGAGACGTCGATGTTGGTTGCCATCGATTCCGGCCGGGGAAGCCTGCCGATGGCGGGGTTGGCCTTCGACGGGCAGGAGTCCGTGGTGCTCATCGGAATGCTTCCTTCTGACGGGGACTGTCGTACGAGCGGAGCGCGGATCCGCGCCAGGTGGCGCGATGTGCTCCGGTTACATCACACACCCGCCGCGACCCATTGGCCAACGCCCGTTCCGAACACTAGGACGCGGCGGTTTGTCAAGCCCTAATTGCCGGTCCAGACGGGTGCGCGCCTCTCCTTGAAGGCGGCGACCCCCTCGACGCAATCGACCGAGCCGAGGACGCCGGGTCCTTCGGCGTAGGTGCGCGCCCAGCCGCCGTCCTCGTCGGGGCACGCCAGCCCGTCCCCGTCCGGCTCGAAGCCCCGCGCGATCCGTTTTGTCGCGGCGACGCTCAGCGGCGCGTTGGCCGCGATCCGGTCGGCCAGCTCCAGGGCGGCATCCAACAACTCCGAGGCCGGAACCACCTGGTTGGCCAAGCCCCAGCGGGCCGCCTCGTCCGCCACCAGGACGCGCCCGGTCAGCATCGCCTCCAACGCGATCTTCGGGGGCAGGTGGCGGTACAGCCGGAAGGCACCGCCACCGCCGGGGTACACGCCCACCTTGACCTCGGGGAGCCCGAAGACCGCGTGTTCGGCGGCGACCACTAGGTCGCACGCCAGCAGGATCTCCGTCCCGCCGCCGAGGCACGCGCCGTTGGCAGCGAGAATGACGGGCTTGGAGATGTGGTGCCGCACGATCCCCGCGAACCCCCACGCGTCGCCGCCAGGGGCCTCCGACCGCAGCAGTTCCCCCGCCGCCAACGCCTCGAGGTCCGCGCCGGCCGTGAACGCCCTGTCCCCCGCGCCGGTCAGCACCACCGCGCGGACGGTGGCATCGGCGTCGGCCGCCTCAAACGCCGCGCCGAGCGCCGTGGCGACCTCGGTGTTGACGACGTTCAGGCGTTCGGGCCGGTTGATGGTGACGACCAGCGCCGGGCCGCGGCGCTCAAGGAGTACGACGCCGTCCGGCGCCTTTTCGGTGTTCACTGGGTTCTCCCGGTGGTCGATTCGGGCGGGTGCGCCCGCGCCATGGCGGTCGGGGTTTCGTTCCCGCGGCCTTGTTCCGCGGCCCGGTAACCGCAACCTATGGCACATTGTTGCTGGGTGCGGCCCACTCTGACATGGTGCGGGCAGGGTGGGGAAGCGTTGTGCCGTCGAACGGAACGCGACTGGATCCGGAAACGCCGCCCGGCGTTCACCGTGGATTTCCGCGCGAGTCACGCCGCCGTTCGCCGACCCGAATAGTGTCCCTGGGTGTTGCCGTCCGGCAACCGTCCGGGGTGGGGACCGGGCGCAGGCGCCTTCCCCAGGAGCACAGCATGAAATTCACCAGGTCACTGACCACGGCAGCGCTCGCGCTCGCCGTCGCCGCCACGGGCCTCACAGCCGCGTCCGCCGCACCGGCGGACCACTCAGACCGCGCCCAGAGCGGTAGCGAGCGCACCCGGCTCACGGCCGAGGCGTCCGCCTTCTCCCAGACCGACCGCGGAACCGCCTGGAGCCTGGCCCGCAAGCTGTCGTTGGATTTCGAGACGCACCATCCGCAGGGAATGTCGGTTGTCGGCGACAAGATCTTCCTGTCCAGCGTGGAGATCATCGAGCCGACCGTCCGCTACCCGGAGCCAGTCGATGGCGTGGACCGTTCCGCCGGCGTCGGCCGCGGGCACGTTTTCGTGCTGAACCGCGACGGCGAACTGCTCAAGGACATCGTGGTCGGCGAAGGGTCCATCTACCACCCGGGCGGCATCGATTTCGACGGCAAGCAGGTCTGGGTTCCGGTCGCCGAATACCGCCCGGACAGCGCGTCGATCGTCTATTCCATCGACCCCGAAACGTACGAGGTGACGGAGCGCCTGCGCCACGACGACCACGTCGGCGGGGTGACCATGGACCGGTCCACGGGCAAGCTCAACGGTGTCAGCTGGGGATCGCGCACGTTCTTCACGTGGAACAGGCAGGGCAAGGTCGTGGACTCGTCGGCGAACCCCAGCCACTTCATCGACTACCAGGACTGCGAGTACGCCGGAGCGGGCCACCAGCTCTGCTCGGGAGTCACGAACCTGGCGACGGCCGACGGCGGAACGTACGAGCTCGGCGGCCTCGCCCTGACCGATCTGGCCACGGGCGAGATCAAGCACGAGGTTCCCGTGGGCATGACGTCGACGGCGGGCCACTCCATGACGCGGAACCCCGTGGCGCTGGAGTCCGACGGCGGCGTGTTGCGCATGTTCGCCGCCCCGGACGACGGCGATGAGGTCGCCGGAACGGAGCTGTTCGTCTACGAAGCGCGTCCGTAGGCCATCGCGCCGGGCAGGCCCAGATCGAGAGTGTGCCCGGTGTGGTCCCGCTTCACCTCGAGGTAGCGGGAGTTGGCGCTGGAGAGAAAAACGCCGGTAGGGACGTTCTCCGTCACGGCGACGCCGTGGGACTCCAACTGGGCGGCCTTGTCCGGGTTGTTGCTGAGGAGGCGGATCCGGTCCGCGTCCAACGCGAGCAGCATCTGGGCGGCGGGGAAGTAGTCGCGCTCGTCTTCCCCGTGGCCCAGGGCGACGTTGGCCTCGTAGGTGTTCAGGCCGGCGTCCTGCAGGGCATAGGCGTCGAGCTTCGCGTAGAGGCCGATGCCGCGGCCTTCCTGCCGGAGGTAGAGGAGGAAACCGCCGGCCTCGGCGATGCGCTCGACCGACTCGCGCAGCTGGGGACCGCAGTCGCAGCGCTGGGAGCCGAAGACGTCGCCGGTCAGGCATTCGCTGTGCGGGCGGACCAGCGGGGCTTCGCCGCCCGCGGCGGAACGGGTCAGGGCGGCCTGCCAATCGCCGAGTCCGAGCAGAAGGTGCTCGCGGCCGTCGGAGAGGCCTGTGAACGTGAAGACGTCCACCGCGGTGCCGTAGCCGTCGGCGAATTCCAACGGGACGCTGACACGGGTGCGTACCTGAACGGCGTCGTCGTTCGTCGCTCCCTCTGCCGCAAGGCGGAGCGCGGGCGTGATGACTGAATGGGCGGTGGTCGCGGTCTGCATGGAGAATCTCCGTTGGTTGAATGTGAAACTATTCTACAGTGGCGTGCTTGAGGTTTCAATGGTTAGTTCCGAGCGCGCTCTCTGTTTGCCGAGCCTCGCGGAGCCGCCGCGCTCTTCATTCCGCCCTGACTCGTCCTCCACAGGTGCTGGAATGGGAATCTTTTCCTCGTTCGAAGATTTGTTCCCATTTTGTCGGTGGTGGTCGGTAGCGTGGAGTCATGTCCAAGGAACAGCAGCCGACGCCGGAGCCGGACCCGCAGCGGGGTACCCGGCCGGGTGCCTGGTCAGGTACCGGGTCAGGTGGCGAGTGGGGCACCGAGCAAGGGGCCGAGTCGGACGCCGTGCCGGGGTCGGCGCAGGCTCCGCCACCCCCGCCCGGTTCGTGCTCGGTTTCTGCGCAACCGCCATCGCCGCCGCCGTCCGGCGTGGATTCCCCGGACGCTGGATCCGCGAGAGCGGGTTCCCGCGACTCTGGAGTCCCGCGCAGTGATTCTCCGGGCACAGGCTCCCCGATCGCCGGTTCCCCGGGCGTGAGCGGTGCCTCCGGCGGGCCGGGTGGTTTCGCGGCGGAGCTGGCGGCGGTGGGTGCGGTGGCGGAGTATCTGGGCGGGATGCGGTATGCGGATCTGGTGGCGGAGTCCGCCGCTGGGGATTCCGCCGGCCGGCCCTCGCGCGCCGATCGCGGCGAAGGCTCCAGCGGGTTACCGGCTGATCCCGCCGGCACCGCCGGCACCGGCGGCCCTACCGTTCCTTCGCGGCCAGCCGAACGGGGTGGGGGTTCGTATGTGTCGGATGGGACGGTGATCCGTCGGCGGGGGACCGCGGATCGTTCGGATGCGGCGGTGGTGGATCTGATCCGGGGGCTGGAGGTCGTGAAGTCCGCGGTGTGCGCGGCGCAGGCCCGCCTGGCCGCGGGGCTGGACGCCTCGATGCGCTCCGCCCGCGCGGACGCCGGGATCCCGGCGGACAGGCGCGGGGACGGGATCGGGCACCAGATCGGGTTGGCCCGGCGGGAGTCCCCGCACCAGGGCGCCGCGCACCTGGCCCTGGGCAAGGCCCTGGTGGCGGAGATGCCCCACACCCTGGCCGCGTTGGAGACCGGGGCGTTGAGCGAGTGGCGGGCCACGGTGCTGGTGCGCGAGACCGCGTGCCTGTCCGTTCAGGACCGCGCCGCGGTCGACGAAGAACTCTGCGCGGACCCGGACCTGCTCGAAGGCGTCGGGGACAAGGCGTTGCGGAACAAGGCCAGGGCCATCGCCATCGCGGCCGACCCGGCCGCGGTCGTGAAGCGCTCGCGCAAGGCCGAAGGCGAACGCCGCGTCACCTTCCGTCCCGCGCCGGAGACGATGGTCTACGTCACCGCCCTGCTGCCGGTCGCCCAAGGCGTCGCCGTCCGGGCCGCCCTCACGAAGGAGGCGGACCGGCTCCGCGCCGCCGGGGACCCCCGCGGGCAGGGCCAGAGGATGGCGGACACCTTCTACGAACGCGCCACCGGCAAGGCCGTCGCCGACGGCATCGACGTCCAGGTCCAACTCGTCATGACCGACCGGGCCCTGTTCCAGGCCGACGCCGAACCGGCGCACCTGAACGGCTACGGAACCATCCCCGCCCAACACGCCCGCGACCTCATCCGCCTCCACCCCAAGAAAACGCCAGACACGGACGACCCCGATGCCGCCGATGCCGCCGGAGGCGCCATCCCCGAGACCGGTGGCACGGCGGCCCGGCCGGGAACGGCGTTCCACCGCCCACCCGATCCCGGACCGGCCCGAGAACCGGATCCCGAGCAGGGGACCGTCACCTGGTCTCCGCCGAACGACATCCAACCCGCCCCGCCACCGGGGTCGATGGTGTGGCTGCGCCGGCTCTACACCCACCCCACCACCGGACAGCTGCAGGCGATGGACTCCCGGGCGCGGATCTTCCCCGCCGGGATGCGCCGCATGGTCGCCGCCCGCGACCAGGACTGCTCCAACCCCTGGTGCGACGCCCCCTTCCGCCACCACGACCACATCGTCCCCGCCGCCGCCGGCGGACCCACCACCCTGGAGAACTCCCAAGCGCTCTGCGAAGAATGCAACTACGCCAAAGAAGCCCCCGGCTGGTCCGTGATCCCCGTCCCCGGCGCACGGCACACCGTCCAAACCACCACGCCCACCGGCCACACCTACACCTCCACAGCACCGGCCCTCCCGGGCACACCGGCACCCCGGCAGCCCGCAGGGGAACTCATCGAATACCGCGGCCAACACCGCAGAACACGACTCCTCCAACACCTCAAACCACGCAAAATCGCATGAGAAGAGTGGCGCGAAAGCCCACGTTGGCGAACATCCTCCGAGGAGCGAAACTGGATTAACGTTCCACTCCTCGGCACACAGTGTAGGTGTCGGTCATCACAGCCTGCACTCTTGTGGCAGACCCACCGGTCCAATCCCACACAGCATGTTCAGGAGAAACCATGTCTTCCATCCCCTCGCATTCGACGGCCGTTCCGTCGGCGCATGGTGAATCAACGAAGAAGGACACCCGCCGCGCGCTGGTCTCCAGCTTCCTCGGATCCACCGTCGAGTACTACGACTTCCTGCTCTACGCCGCAGCCGCGGGACTCGTTTTCCCCAAGCTCTTCTTCTCTGCCGACATGGATCCCGCACTCGGCACGATGCTGTCCTTCGTGATCCTCCTGGCCGGCTACATCTCCCGCCCCATCGGCGGCATCCTGTTCGGCCACTACGGTGACAAGTTCGGGCGCAAGAACATGCTGTTCATCACCCTGATGATGATGGGTATCGTCTCCATCTGCATCGGGCTCATGCCGACCTATGCGGCCATCGGCGTCGCAGCCCCGCTGATCCTCGTACTCTTGCGCGTTGTGCAGGGGCTCGCCGTCGGCGGCGAATGGGCCGGCGCCACGCTGATGGCAGCCGAGCACGTCAAGGAAAAGAACCGCGGAATCGCGGCCTCGATTGCCGTGACCGGCGGTCCGACCGGCTCTGTCCTCGCCACCCTGATCCTGGGGCTCTTCGCCGGATTGCCCGAGGAGGCGTTCCTCAGCTGGGGCTGGCGCATCCCGTTCCTGATGTCTGCGGCCCTCGTGATCATCGGACTCTACCTGCGGTACCGCGTCACCGAGTCCCCGGACTTCGTCAAGGCCCGCAAAGCCGGCGAAATCCACACTGGCGTCCCCATCCTGCGAGTGTTGAAGAAGTACCCGCTTTCGTCGGTATACGGCATCCTCGCGGTGGCCGGACCGCTGTTCATGCAGGCGCTCCTCGCGGTTTTCATGGTTCCCTACGTCGTGGCATCGGGCGCCGTCGACCGCCAGACGGCGCTGATGATGCTGACCGCATCCTCGTTCGTGCACATCTTCGCCATCCCGTTCTTCGCCTGGCTCTCCGACAAGTACGGACGCAAGCCCGTGATGCTCGCAGGCGCCGCCGTCTCCGTGACGCTGGTCTTCCCGATGTTCGCCATGTTCAACTCCGGTAGCTTCTGGCTGATCGCCTTGGCCTTCATGGTCGGCAATCCCATCATCCAGGCCTCGATGTACGGACCGATCGGCGCCTTCCTCGCCGAAAAGTTCGAGACCGAGGACCGCTACACCGGCGTTTCCCTGACGTTCCAGGTCGGCTCGGTCCTCGGAGCCGGCACGGCGCCCCTGCTGGCCACGTGGCTCATCGGCTTGGAGAACGGCGGCGGCACCAACAACATCGCCTGGTACTTCATTGGCCTGATCGCCCTCTCGGCCCTCGCCGTATACCTCTCCAAGGAGACCCGCGGCCGAGCGGCCCGCGACCAGACCGCTCGCGACGAGGCATCTGCCGTTTCGTCGGCCTAAGCGCGGCTTCCCGCACGACGGCGGCGCAGCGGACTCCAGTGTCATGCCGGGGTCCGTTGCGCCGTCCTATCAGTCGCGACGCAACGCCCGCACACGGCTCGCGAGGAGGCAAAATACGTTGCCCTCGGGGTCGGCGAGGACTTCCCAGGACTCGTCGCCGGCCTGGCCCACTTCGGTTCGTACGGCACCCAGGTTCAGGAGCCGATCGAGCTCGGCGGTCTGATCCCGGTCGGTGGGGTTGATGTCGAAGTGGAGACGGGGCCTTCCCGATGGCGGCTCGGCTACGGGCGCGAACAGCAGCGTGGGCTGCCAAGGCGCCGATGGCGCGGCCCGGTCCGCCTCGTCCGCGTCCGGGTCGTCGGCAACGAGGACCGACTGCCCCGGCTGTCCAATCTCGACCCAGCCCTCCTCGTCCCGTTCCAGAACCTCGTACCCGAGGACTGTGCACCACCAAGCGGCCAGTGCGTCTGGATCGACGGCGTTGATAACGAACTCGGTAATTCGACTGGCCATGGCCACACGGTAATTGCCCTGGATCAGGTCGCTCAACCCCCAGAGAGGCGCGCGTGCACGCTGGCGCCTTCGCGACCGACCCTGCGGAGAGCGTGTTTCGTGGCGTTCTGTCAGGCGGCACCCGTCCTCAACGGACGGGTGCCGGCGTCGTTAGGGTGAAGGCAGCCGCCCCGCCGCGCGGCAACCAAGCACACGCCGACCACCAGCCAAGGAGCCCACCATGGCACATCCCGCCGACCTCGACGAATTCACCGTGTACGTCGACAAGTTCACCGCCCGGCTTGGCTTCGACGACATCGTGGCCACGCTGGGGCTGAAGCCCCACGCGGTCGATTCCGATTCGATCAGCATGAGCATGCAGTTGACCGAGCCCCTGTCCCAAGCCACCGGCATGTTCTCCGCCGCCGCCCTCTTCGGCGCAGCGGACATCACCGGCACGTTCCTGGCCATGCAGGCCTATGCCGGAACGGGCCAGTTCCCACTGGCGGTCCAGTCGAACCTGAACTTCATGTCCAACTCCAAGGCCTCCCCCGCCATAGCGACGGCGCGGATCCTGCGCGGAGGCGGGTCCGTCGCGGTCGCCGAGGTCGCCGTCCGCGACGCCGACGGCAAGGAGCTTGTGCACTCGACGTTCACGTACGTGATCAAGGAACGCAACGTCGGCAAGTAGCCTCCGTGTTCCGTTAGGCGGAACAGGCGTATGTTCACCACCGGCCGCCGGGTGTGCAATTGAAGCAGGACGAACCAAAGGAGCTAGCGCCATGAAACAGGCCCTCGTGTGCATGTCACACAGCCCGTTGCTGGAACACACGGACCCCCCGGCCGACGTCAAGGCAGCCGTCGAGGCCGCGTTCGACCAGGTTCGCGCCTTCGCCGCGGACTTCAAGCCGGACCTGATCGTGAACTTCGGCCCGGACCACTACAACGGCTTCTTCTACGACCTCATGCCGCCGTTCTGCATCGGCTACGAGGCGCACGGCACCGGCGACTACGACTCGTGGTCCGGCCCCCTCAACGTGCCGACCGACACCGCCGAAGCGCTCGCCCAGTATGTGATCGACCAGGACATCGAAACGGCGATCTCCCGCAAGATGGAAGTCGACCACGGCGCGGTCCAGCCCATGGAAATCATCTTCGGCGACCTGAGCACCATCCCAGTGATCCCCGTGTTCGTGAACTCCGTGGCCCCTCCGTTCTCCAAGATGAGCCGCATCCGCGAGTTCGGCACCGCCGTCGGAAACTACTTCAAGGACACCGACAAAAAGGTGCTGTTCATCGGCTCCGGCGGACTGTCCCACGATCCGCCCGTCCCGCAAATCGCGACAGCGACCGAAGAGCAGCGCGCGTTCCTCACGGACGGCCGCCACCCCACTCCCGAGGCCCGCGCCGCTCGCCAGCAGCGCACCATCGACACCGCCAAGGCCTTCGCCCGCGGCGAGGCGGACATCATGGATCTGAACCCCGAATGGGACCGAGAGTTCCTCGAGGCCTGCAAGTCCGGCGACGTCCAGCGCTTCGACGCCTACATCCCGGCGGAGATGACCGCAGCGGCCGGCCACTCCTCGCACGAGGTCCGCACCTGGGTCGCGGCCTACTCGGCGCTGCGCGCCTGCGGTGAATACGAGGTCACGTACGAGTTCTACAAGCCCATCAAGGAATACATCGCAGGCTTCGGAGTGACGACGGCGGTGCTCAAGCCATGACGACAGCGGCAGAGAGCGGCGCGGCCGACTGGACCTCCAACCACTCCGACGAGGCGACCCGGGACGAGCAGATGCGCCGCTTGGCGGACGAACTCCTCGACGCGACCGAGACGCTGGAACCAGTGGCTCCGCTGCGCGATCGCGTGATCGACATGACCCTCGAGGACGCCTACGCGGTTCAGACGCACCAGTTGGAGCGGCACCTCGCCGACGGCCGCGTGCTGGCCGGGCGGAAGGTCGGGCTGACGTCCCTGGCAATGCAGAAGCAGCTCGGCGTCGACTCCCCCGATTTCGGGTTCTTCTTCGAGGACATGGTCCACCACGAGGGCGCCAAGCTGCCCGCCGGTGCGTTCATCGCGCCCAAGGTCGAGCCCGAGTTCGGATTCGTGCTCAAGGAGACGCTGCGGGGACCGGGCGTCACCGTGGAACAGGCCCGTGCGGCCATCGGCTCCGTGTACGCGGCGATCGAGATCATCGACTCCCGTGTGGAGAACTGGGACATCAGGCTCGTGGACACTGTCGCGGACAACGCGTCCTGCGGCGCCATCGCCGTCGGAACGACGCCGCTGGACGTCGCCGTGGAGGACCTCGCCGGCGTCGAATGCTCGCTCCTGATCGACGGCGAACGCCGCGAGACCGGAACCGGGGACGCCGTCATGGGGGATCCCGTCGCCCCGCTCGCATGGCTGGCCAACGTCCTCGGCGAACAGGGCGTGGCCTTGGAGGCCGGGCAGCTGGTTCTGCCGGGCTCGTTCACGAAGGCCCTCCCGGTCGAGGTCGGAAGCTCCGCGACCGCGGATTTCGGGTCACTCGGCTCACTCACCATCAACTTCGTCTAACCCCTAAGGATTTCCCCATGGCAAAGAAGACTGCCGCCATCGTCGGGTCCGGCAACATCGGTACCGACCTGATGTTCAAGCTAATGCGCCGTTCGAAGAACGTCGAGGTCAAGTTCATGATCGGTGTCGACCCGGCCTCCGACGGCCTCGCCCGCGCCGCCCGCCTGGGCCTGACCACCTCCGCCGAGGGCGTCGACTGGCTCCTCGCGCAGGACGAGCTGCCCGACTTCGTGTTCGAGTGCACGTCCGCGAAGGCCCACGCGGCCAACGCCCCCAAGTACAAGGCCGCCGGGATCCACGCGATCGACCTGACGCCGGCCGCCGTCGGGCCGTACCTCGCGCCCGTCGTGAATCTCGACTCGCTGACGGACACCATGAACGTCAACATGATCACCTGCGCCGGCCAGGCCACGACGCCGATCGTCGCCGCCGTCTCCTCCGTCGTCCCGGTGGACTACGCGGAGATCGTCGCGTCCATCGCCTCCAAGTCCGCCGGCCCGGGCACCCGCGCCAACGTCGACGAGTTCACCGAGACCACCGCCAAGGCACTCGAGGTCGTCGGCGGGGCCAAGCGGGGCAAGGCGATCATCATCATCAACCCGGTCGAGCCGCCGATGATGATGCGCAACACCATCTACTGCGCCATCCCCGCCCAGGCAGCCGAGCCCGGCGCGACCCAGGACGCGATCCGCGCCGCCATCGAGACGGCTGCGGAGAACATCCGCGACTACGTGCCCGGCTACGAACTGCGCGTCGAGCCGCAGTTCGACACCGCGCGCGAGGACTGGGGCGGCAACGGCCGCGTCGGCATCTGGGTGCAGGTCGCCGGCGCCGCCGACTACCTCCCGGAGTACGCCGGCAACCTGGACATCATCACCGCGGCCGCCACCCGGACCGCCGACCTGCTCGCCCAACGCATGGACGAGCGTTCCGCCGAGCTGGCCAGCGCCGGCACCGAAACCAAGTAGGAGCCCGCCATGACCACCACCACGGACACCCCCGTGCCCACGATCTTCGATGTCCGCCTGACGGACACCACCCTCCGCGACGGCTCGCACGCCATGAGCCACAAGTTCACCGAGCGCCACGTGCGCGACGTCGTCCGCGCCCTGGACGACTCCCGGGTCGAGGTCATCGAGGTGACCCACGGCGACGGCCTCGGCGGCTCCTCCTTCAACTACGGCTTCTCCCTGACGCCGGAACTGGACCTCATCAAGGCCGCCGTCGACGAGGCCAAGCAGGCCAAGATCGCCGTCCTGATGCTCCCGGGCCTGGGCACCATCCACGACCTGAACCAGGCGCACGACGCCGGAGCCTCTGTCGCGCGCATCGCCACCCACTGCACCGAGGCCGACATCTCGATTCAGCACTTCCAGCACGCCCGTAAGCTGGGGATGGAAACCGTCGGCTTCCTGATGCTCTCCCACCGCACGACGCCGGAAAACCTCGCCCAGCAGGCGCGCATCATGGCCGACGCCGGCTGCCAGTGCGTCTACGTCGTCGACTCGGCCGGCGCGCTGATCCTCGAGGACGTTTCCGACCGCGTTTCCGCGCTGGTCTCCGAGCTCGGCGACGACGCTCAGGTCGGCTTCCACGGCCACCAGAACATGAGCTTCGGCGTCGCCAACTCGGTCTACGCGGTGCGTGCCGGGGCCAAACAGATCGACGGCACGCTCGTGGCCCTCGGCGCCGGTGCGGGCAACTCCCCCACCGAGGTCCTGGCCGCCGCGTTCGACCGCCTGGAGATCAAAACGGGCGTCGACACGCAGGGCCTCATGGCCGCCGCGGAGGACATCGTCAAGCCGTTCATCACCCGCATGCCGGTCATGGACCGCGCGTCCATCATGCAGGGCTACGCGGGGGTGTATTCCTCGTTCCTGATCCACGCCGAACGCGCCGCCGAACGCTACGGCGTCCCCGCATACAAGATCCTCGAGGAGATCGGCAAGGCCGGCTACGTCGGCGGGCAGGAGGACATGATCGTCGACGTCGCCGTGCAACTGGCGGCCGAGGGCAAGTAGCCCCTCCCCACTTACCGTTTCGACAAAGGTAGATGCTCCAATTCGCGCAAAAAAGAACATCTACCTTCGTCGAAACCGGAGAGTTCGGCATCGTGCTTCGTCGAGATCTACGTGGGCTTGCTTCGAGCTGGCGACCGGCCCGTTGCGGAGCCCTCCACCGGCGCGGGGACATTCCCCAACGTGCATAGTCCTCGGGGCGCGGGCGGCACCTGCGGCATGTGCGAAGATCGAGCCGTGAACCAGCAACCCGACGTCGAGCTGCCGCGCCCGGCCTCCCGCACCGCGGGATCCCAGACGCTGGCGCGCGGGCTGGATGTTCTGCAGGCCGTGGCGCTCTCCCGCGACGGCCTGAGCGTGGCGGAGGTGGCCGAGCGCGCCGGCGTCCACCGCACCATCGCGTACCGGATCCTGAACACCCTGGCCGATGCGCGCTTGGTGCACCGCGGCCACGATGCCCGCTACCGCGGCGCCGCCGGCCTGCTGGCACTGTCCTCCGCCGCGCTGCGGGCGGTCAACGCGGCGGCGCTGCCGGTGCTGCGCGAGACGGCGGACGGGCTCGGCGCGACCGTTGCCCTCATCGTGCGTGAGGGGGACGACGCCGTGGCCCTCGCCGTCGTCGCGCCCACGCGCGGCTCGTACCACGTGGCGTTTTCGCAGGGCAGCCGCCACCCGCTGGAACGCGGGGCCGCCGGCCATGCGCTGCTTGCCGCGGGCCCCACGTCGGGGAGCGAAACCGCGGTCGTGGCACGGGTGCGGTCCGACGGCTTCGCGCTCACCTTCGGCGAGGTCGAACCGAACATGTATGGACTCGCCGTCCCGCTGGACGCGCGGGCCGTGGGCATCGAGGCGTGTCTGAACGTCATCACCGTCCGCGAAGAAGCGGCGACGAACGCCGTCGGCCCACTCCGCGCCGCCGCCGCCCGCATCGCCGAGCGGATGGAATCCTAGCCGCGCCTCAGGCGGAGGCGACCAGCTCCCAGTCCTTGACATCGGCCACGGGCGAGAACACGCTGCCGTCCAGTTCGTCGAACCCGGCGTTTCCGCGGGCCCGCCGCGGCCAGTCTCGCGTGGCCAGCGCTGCCTTCCCGAGGGCGACCACGTCCGCCGCGCCAGACTCGACGAGTGCCGACGCGGAGGCGGGATCGTCCAGGCTCCCGTTGGCGATGATGGTCAGCCCGGAATGTCGCTTGGCCAGGGCCGCGAGCGAATCGCCGCCCCCCTCGAAGGCCGGGGCGTCGGCCCGGCGTTCCGTGGTGTGGATGTAGTCGATCCCGGTCGCGGCGAGGGCCGTGAAGATGGTCTCAGCCTCCGCGGCGCCGGACCACTTGTGTCCGTGGTCGCTAACCTTCCCCTGAGAGATGCGGATGCCGACGCTCAGGGACGGGCCGACTGCCTCGCGGACGGCCCGGCTGATTTCGACGGCGAAGCGCACACGGTGCTCGGGCGTTCCCCCGTATTCGTCCGTACGCTCATTGAGGTAGTCGGTGAGGAACTGGTCCAGGAGGTACCCGTTGGCGCCATGGATCTCCACGCCGTCGAATCCGGCGGCGCGGGCGTTCAGCGCGGCGGCGACGAAGCCTTCCCGGACCTCGCACATCTGTTCCCTCGTGATCTCGGCCGGGCGGCGGTAGGGACCCTCCCCGCGGTAGAAGCCGAGTTGCTCGCCCTTCGGGGCGATCGCGGAGGGGCCGACCGTCGTCGGGACGAACCGGTTGCCCTGGGATTGCGCGCCGGCGTGCATCAGCTGGGCGAACATGCGGGATCCGCGCGCATGGACGGCGTCGACGACCTGCGCCCACGCTTCGGCCTGTTCGGCCGTCGCCAGGCCCGGCTGGAAGCGGTAGCCCTGGCTGTGGGCGGTGTCCGTGTAGATGCCCTCGGTGATCAGCAACCCGAAGCCCCCGTCGGCGAACCGCGAGTAATAGGCCGCCATGCGGTCCGTGGCGTAGCCGTCCTCGGTGGCGCTCACGCGGGTCATGGGCGCCAGGGCAACCCTGTTGGGCACCTCTGTGGGGCCGATCTTGAAGGAGTTCCAGAGGGGAGCAAAGTGAGGCATGTGCGGTGTCCTAGAAAGTCTCGTGGATTTTCGTGGTCGATACGCCGGAGTCCTCGGCGCACTGCTTCCACAAGGACGGGACGGGTGCCCAATATTCCCCGTGGGGGTTCTCCGGCGTGCGAACGTTCCGCGCAACAGAACACGACTGTTGACCTGCGTCACAGTCTGCTGATGAGATGGATCCCAAATTGTTGCACATATCGCTTGAACTGTGCGCTATATACACTGAAGGATGAGATTGTCATGAACAACCCCACGCCCAGCCCCGATGCCAGCGAAGTACTGATCGTTGGAGCCGGTCCAGCCGGCCTGATGCTGGCGAACGTCCTCGGCATGTACGGCCGCAAGGTCACCGTGCTGGAGGCCATGGACCAGCTGATCGATTATCCGCGCGGTGTCGGCCTGGACGACGAGTCTTTCCGCACCATCCAGACCGTCGGCCTCGTGGACACCATCCAGCCGCACACCACGCCGCAGCACATCATGCGGCTGGTCAACGGCGCCGGAAAGGTCATCCTCGTCAACAACCCCCAGACCGACGAATTCGGCTGGGGCCGCAAGCACGGCTTCATCCAGCCGGAGGCGGACAAGGCGCTTTACGAGGGCCTCGCGCGCTTCAAACACGTTCAGGTGCTCTTTGGCCACCGCGTCGAAGACGTGCGGGAAACCGCCGACGGAGTCACCGCCGTCGCACTGGTCGCCGGGCCTGACGGGGAACTCGAGGAACGGAACTTCACCGCCCAGTACCTGGTGGGCTGCGAGGGCGGCAAGTCACCGACGCGCAAGCGCATGGGAGTCTCCTTCGAGGGCGAGTCCCCCTCCACCCGCTGGCTCGTCGTGGACGTCAACAACGATCCGCTCGGCACGCCCAACGTGTTTCTCGGCGCCGATCCGAAGCGCCCCTACGTCTCGATCGGTCTGCCCCACGCCGTACGGCGCTGGGAATTCATGCTGCACGACGGCGAGACGGAAGAGCAGGTCACGGATCCGGCCTACGTCAACAACCTGCTCAGCGCGCACGTCCCGGACCCGACGAAGCTGGACTTCATCCGCCGCCGCGTGTTCACGCACCACGCACGCGTGGCCGGCAACTTCCGGAAGGGCCGCCAGTTGATCGCCGGCGACGCCGCACACCTGATGCCGGTTTGGATGGGTCAGGGGTGGAACTCGGGCATGCGCGACGCCACCAACCTCGGTTGGAAGCTCGCCGCCGTGCTGTCGGGCCAGGCCGGCGACGCGCTGCTGGACACCTTCACCACGGAGCGCAAGGAGCACGCACAGGCGATGGTGGATCTGTCCCTGACATTCGGGAACTTCATCAAGATCACCAACCCGGTGCTGGCCGCCGGCCGCGACGCGGCGTCGTCGGTCCTGAATCTTTTCCCGTCGGTGAAGAGCTACTTCTCCGACATGAAGTTCAAGCCGATGCCGCGCTACACACAAGGGGTCCTGGCGGATCCCAACACGCAGGCGTCCGGTCGCGCCGCGGCAAGGCTGACCAGCAAGCTGGTGCCGGTGCTGACGGCAAACAACAAGGTCTCTCCGGTTGGCGTCCAGTTCCCGCAGCCGCGCGTGAATTCGAAGGCGGGCGCGAACGTCCTGCTCGACGACGCGATCGGCAACTGGTGGTCCGTCGTCGTCTGGGGCAACAACCCGAAGGACGTGCTCCCGTCCGAGTCGCTGGAGAAGCTCCGCGCCCTGGGCGCCCGCTTGGTCTGCGTCCTTCCCGAGACGCAGCGGGTCTGGGCGGAGCGGGACATGGGCGAGGACGTGCTGGTTCTCGGCGATCACACCGGCCGCATGAAAAAGTGGTTCGACGAGCGCCCGACTCCACTGGTGTTCCTGCGTCCGGACCGGTTCGTCGCCGGAGCCTGCCTGACGCAGAACGCCCCGGCGACGCTGGACGCGATCCTGCGTTCCATGGCATTCACCGGCGAGCCGGCGGCCCACGGAGCGGTGCAGGTTCCGGATGACGCCCGCGAGCTCCTGGGCTAGTCCCTCACGCAAAACGGTCCGGCTCCCCACAGGGAGCCGGACCGTTTTTCCGTTTCCTGGTCCTGCCGGATGCGCTACTTGCCGCCGACGCCCCGGGCCGCGAGGTACTCCTTGATGACCGAGTTGAACTCCTCGGCACGCTCCACCTGGGACCAGTGGCCGCACTGGCTGAAGATGTGCGCGTCCGCGGTGGGGATCACGTTGAGCAGCTCCCACGTGCGCGAGGGCGGGATGACGACGTCCTGCATGCCGTGGATGAGCAGGACCGGGATCTCCAACTTGGAGAGCACGTCGAAGTCCAGGGGGAGGGCGTCGCGGTCCCGGTCGCGGGCCGTGACGACCTCGACGAGTCGGTCGGAGGCGGTGTCGTTCAGCGCGGACTGGTAGCGCAGCGAGACGAGCTCGTCCGTGACGAGCGACTTGTCCACGACGAACTGCTCCAGCGTTCGGCGGATGCCGGCCTCGGACAGCTCGGGCTTCGCGTGGCCGGACAGCGCCGCGGTCTTCTTCGCCCCGCCGGTGCCCATGGAGACGATGCCCAGCAGTCGCTCCGGGAAGTCGATGGCGAACTGCATCGCCACCCAGCCGCCGATCGAGTTGCCCACGATCCAGGTCTTGTCGATGCCCAGCGCGTCCAGCACGCGCACGGAGTGGCGGACCCATTCCTTGATGCCGTACTCGGTGCCCGGCGCCACGATTGACTGGCCGTAGCCGATCGAGTCGATCGCGATGCAGCGGCCGAGTTCGGAGATCTCCGGGAGGTTCAGCCACCAGTTCGCGGCCGCGGTGACGCCGGTGCCGGAACCGTGCAGGAAGAGGATCGGGGTGCCCTCGCCGAGCTCGTGGTAGTGGGTGACCTCGCCGGGAGCGGTCTCGAGCCACTTGTCCTCGAGGCCGAAGAACTCGTCGGTGGTGTAGTCGGGAATCTGAACTGTGGTCATGGCGCACTCCTGTTGCTCGTCGTCGCGCAGAGGTCCTCGCGGACCCGCGGCCTGGGTGGGGCGGCCCTGCGCAAGCGCAGGGGTCCCCTCCCCATCCAGCCTAGGGACGCCAGCGCACTGAGCCACGGAGGCGTTCCGCCAGACGGCACAGTGGCAACGGGACAAAGGCCACGGCACGACGGCGGCGCGCCACCAGCGGGCACCCCGCGAGTGCTCCCGTCCCGGGTCCCGCCAGCTCGCCGGATGGGGCGTCCCGAGACGGCCGCGAGCGCGAGCGCGGTTCCCCGCACTTCCGGCTCCGCACCCTGCACGATCTTTTCCCTTTCGGCCGAATCCTCGCTGGCCTAAGCCTTGATCCACTGAGGAGCTGTGGCGGGGCCGCGCGTAATTAAAGACGAAATGCCCAGCATTTCAGGGAAAATTGGACTTGCGATAGAACAACAATCCTGAAATAGAAGGGCATCTCGCAGATGCAAGTTTCTCACAGTGCCGCCGCCGTGTCAGTTTCCTTCGACGAGCCCAACCTCATCGCTGCCGCGGGGCTGGTTCCCATCATGGAATTGGCCCGGGGCACTGGGCTGCACGATTTGGCGGACCGGCGGCTCACGGTGCCCACCGACAAGGGAGCGAACGCGGGGTTGAAGGTCGCTTCGCTGGTGGCCGGGATGGTTGCCGGCGCCGATTCGATCGACGACATGTCCCTGTTGCGCCACGGCGGGATGAACCGTGTTTTCAACGCCGCCTATGCGCCCTCGACCCTGGGATCGTTCCTGCGATCCTTCACCTTTGGACACGTCCGCCAGATCGACGCTGTCGCTTCCCTCTTCCTGGCCAACCTCGCCGACCGGGCCCCGTTGCTGGGACACCCCGGAGCATCCGACTTCGTGTTCGTCGATGTCGACGACACGATCGTGGAGGTCCACGGCTACCAGAAGCAGGGCTCCGGATACGGATATTCCGGGATCCGCGGACTGAACTCCCTGCTGGCGACCGCGTCCACGAAGGACACCGCCCCGGTGATCCTGGCCCAACGGTTGCGCAAGGGCGCGGCGAACTCCGCCCGCGGCGCCAAGCGCCTGATCGCCGACGCGTTGGCGACCGTCAAACGCGTCCAGGCCGGCCCGCCGGTGCTCTGCCGCTTCGATTCGGCCTACTACGGCCACGCACCGTTATCCGCCGCACTGGCTGGCGGAGCAGATGTCTCGGTCACCGTGCGCATGGACCCAGCGGTGAAACGGGCCATCGCCGGCATCGAGGACTCCGCGTGGAAGAGCATCGAATACACCGACGCCGTCTTCGACGAGGCCGCCGGCACGTGGATCTCCCGCGCCGAAGTCGCCGAAACACCCTTCACGGCGTTCTCCTCCCGCAGCAAAAGCGACCACGTCAACGGCCGGCTCGTCGTCCGCCGCATCCCGGAACTGAACCGGCAAGCCGGACCGGGACAGGGGACGTTGTTCGAGGCGCACCGGTTCCACGCGTTCTTCACCACCGTCGCCGACGACGTCCTGGACACGGTCGCCGCCGACAAGGTCCACCGCAAACACGCCATCATCGAACAGGTCAACGCCGACCTGAAAAACAGCGCCCTGGCCCACCTTCCCTCCGGGCACTTCGGCGCCAACGGCGCGTGGCTGGGCATCGCGGCCATGGCCTACAACCTCACCCGCACCGCAGGGATGCTCGCGGTCGGGAAATTCGGCAAGGCCAGGACCGCCACCATCCGCACCAAACTGGTCAACGTCCCGGCGCGAATCGCCGCCAGCGCCCGGAAAATCCGATTACGCCTGCCCGAAGCATGGCCCTGGCAACAAGCATGGGAGAAGCTCTTCGCCGCCGTCCACGCACCACCACAACCAGCCTAGGAAAACCATCCACCAGCCGCCCCGCGGCGCCACCCGGAAACCAACGTGGAACACCAACGGCAGCGAGGCCGGACCATCCACAACGCCCAACGTCAGGTTGCTCAAGGACTCAAGCAATCAGCCGAGTAATCACTGCGGCTCGGTGGATCAAAGCTAAGAGCCGCCGAACGTGTTCAGCATGGGTTCTGGGCAATTGCCGGATCCGGCTGACGGCTCCCATTCTGCTCCGGCACGGCCGTTTAGGCGAAGGCCGCCGCCGAAACCGCCCGCGTCGACATGTTTCGGCGAGTTGCGGTTCGTGACGAAACCCTTGAACCAACCCGCCATCCCCCGTCAGACTCGTCGGAGAATCAAGAGTTCCAACCACGGGCCCTGGCCGGTTGGACGGCAACCCTCCCGCTGTAGCGGGGTGCCCCAGGTGAGGATTCGACGCCGGCCCGGCTTGGGCGGCGTAAGTATGGCGACGTGCCTGGCATGCGCCACGACACCAAGGATCGGTCATGACCCAGACTTCCCTGCAGGATCTGAACGAGGTTCGCGCCGCGCGGCTCGACGACGCCGGAGCCTTCTGGTCCGGCAAAATCGCCGCCGACGCAGCGAACGCCCGCCTGACGTATGGCGCACGGGGGGCCGGCGAGGGTTCGGTGGCCACCCGCATCACGACCGGAGGACACGAATTCACCGTCGACGAGCCGGCCGGGCTGGCCGGCGACAACGCGGCGGCGAGCCCGGTGGAATACGCGCTCGGCGCCTTGGCCTCCTGACAGGTGGTGGTCTACAGGTTGTACGCCCATCAGCTCGGCATCCGGGTAGACGACATCACGATCGACGCCGAGGGGGACCTCGACGTGCGCGGTCTGTTCGGCGCCGACGCAACGGTCCGGCCGGGCTTTTCCGCGGTTCGCCTGCGTGTGGTCATCACCGGACCGGAATCGCAGGAGAGCTACGACGAACTGCGGCGGACCGTCGACGAACGCTGCCCGGTGCTGGACCTGTTCGCCAACCCGACGCCGGTGGAGATCGAGGTGGCCGCGAACCCGGCCTGATAGGGCAGGGGACTACGGCAGCGGGCGTCCGCGCGCGGCCGTCCAGAGGGCGTACCAGTCGTCGGAGGCCATGGCCTCGGCGACGCGTTCGGCGTCGGCGCAGGCCGCGATGCGGCCGGGGTTCGACGTCCCGACGACGGGCCGGATATTCGCGGGGTGGCGCATCAGCCAGCCCAGTACGACGGACTCCGGCGCGCAATCCAAGCGTCGCGCCAGGGCGGCGACCATGCGGGAAGCCTCCGCGTCCGCCGGTTCCGTCCCCGCGCCGTCGGCCGGCCGGCCGCTGTAGCGCCCCTGGGCCAGCGGGCCCCAGGCCTGGAGTTCGACGCCGTTGGCGGTGCAGTATTCGAGCGCGCCCCGCGGGAAGGATACGTCGGCGCCCTCCGCGTGGTTGACGAGGACGCCGGCCTCCAGCCAGCCGAGCCGGTGGAGGCTCATCTCCAACTGGTTGACGGCCAGCGGCTCGTCGAGGGCGGACTGCAGCGCAGCCATCTGCTCGGCGGACATGTTGGAGACGCCCAGCCGGCGCACCTTGCCGGCGGCCTTGAGATCGGCGTAGGCGCCAGCGATCTCGGCCGGGGTGGCCAGCGGGTCCGGCCGGTGGATGAGTAGCGTGTCCACGTGGTCCGCGCCCAGGCGCCGCAGGCTGTCCTCGACCCGGGCGGCGATGGTCGCGGCGGAGGCGTCGTAGCGTCCCGGGGTCTCGGTCGTCCCGAGGATGATGCCGCACTTGGTCTGCAGGTGGAGCCGGTCGCGGAGCTCGGGGCGTTCGGCGAGGACGCGGCCGAACACCTCCTCCGACTTCCCGTTGCGGTAGATGTCCGCGTGGTCGAACACGGTGATCCCGGCCTCCAGCGCGGCGTCGACGGCGCGGTGCGCCTCGGAAACGTCGGCGGCCTCGAGCGGGCCGGCGCCCCAACCACCGCCCAGGCCCATGCATCCAAAGATCAGGCGGGATCCGGCGTCGTGCATGCTGGTGCTCCTTCGGTAGGTGGACTCACAGCGTACGACGCCGGTGCGCGCCGGCGTCGTACGCGCTCGGGTCGGCACGTATCGGCAATCCCTCGCCGCCGTCGAATCCCACAGTGTGGAGGCGCGTTCCGAGCGCAAGCAGCACAGCGATCCGCACCCGGCCAGAGATCAATTTTCATCAGGACCCCAACAGACCTTGACAAGATTCGTCACTCAAGGTCTAGTCTCTTAGGTAGATCCAAACGGCCTCCCCCAAGGGCCAACAGGATCACGCGGCCCCGCCGTCCCCCAAGTGGCGGGCCCGCCAGCATCGGACCAGGCCAATGCCGATGCAGAACCAGTGCCCCCACCCCTAGGCAGGGCGGGGGCACTCTGTTGTTTGGACCGGCCCACGCTGTTTGGACCGGCCGACCCCCTTCAACGACGCCGACACGCCAGGCAATGCCGCGTTTTACAAAATGATTACTCCCGGGTAGTGTTCCAACAGATCCAATGCTTCCCCCAAGCCGCTTGGATCTTTCGTTCCCGCCTTCCCCCAAGTGGCGGGAACGCGTGCCAAACCCAAGAGGCGGCACATGAAAACGCCCCCGCCGATGAGACCGGCGGGGGCGTTTTCGCGCTTGAGGGGTACGGCGTCACCAGGGGGGCAGCGTCGGCAGGGGGCCGTCGGCTTCCAAATATCCGGCATGGCCACGGGACAGCCATTCGAGCAGGCCCTCCCGGTCCGATTCCACGCGCAGGGCGCCGTCGCCGATCACCCACTCGTCGCGCTCCTCCGTCACCAGGGTCATTCCGGGGGCGTCCTTGGCCCGCATGGTGCGCACCGCCGCCTCGAGGGCGTCGAGCACCGAGTCGGGATCGGCCTCCTCTATGGTCCAGGCGGTGTCCAAGTCGTTGTGGTGGACGACGACCTCGGCGATGCGCAGTGCCACGATGGAGAGCACGGGGATCCGCTTGCCGTGCAGGTGCACCTCCTCGACCGCAAGGTCGCCCGTCAGCCGCCGGGCCTGCTCGGAGAAGTACGCCGCGGACTCCCGGAAAGCATCGAGCAGTTCCTTCCGCGGGCGGGCGGCGATCTCCGCGATCTCCGCGTCGCGGACCTCCCGGGACGCGTAGGGCTGCTGCTCCTCGCCCGTGACGGCCCAATCAATGAGCTTGACCAGGGCGCGACCGTTGGAGGCCAAGTGCGCAATGACGTCGGCGCGGCTCCAGCTCCCGCACAGCGACGGCCGGGGAAGTTCGTCGTCCGCCAGCGACTCGATCGTGGCCAGGAACATGTCCGTTTCGCGGCCGAGTCTGGAGATGTCCGAGTGGAGGGAAGCTGAGTTGATCATGAGGCCACCTTATCCAGTGGCCACGGCGCGAATCGCCCTTACCGGCGATCCATATCCAAACGGTCCTGACCGATCCACCGGGGAGGCGATTTACGCCCGCCGGCCGCGCAGTGCGGCGTGCTGCTCCAGCCCGTAGTAGGTCCGGCGACGGTAGACCAGCGGGACGGCCGGCGAACCGCCGTCGGACACCTGCAGGACGCGCGCCGCCGCGAGGACGCCCGGACCCACCGGCGTGCGGCTCATGATCGCGCACCGCAACACCGTTCCCACCCCGCGGATGATGGGCTCGCCGGTGGGCGCCGTGTACCAGTCCATGTCCGTTCCGAAGCGCCGCGAGCCGGGGCGGGAAAACAGTTCCGCGAGGCGCCGGTTGGCGACGGTCAGCAAGTGGACCGCGATCCCCTCGCTGGCCAGCACGGCCGCGCCGGAGACGCTGTTCGCCGCGACGGAGAACGCCAGCGCCTCGGGATCGGCGGATACGGAGATCACGGAAGAGACGGTCATGCCGAACGGCCCGCCGGGGCCCGCGGCCGTGACGATGGCGACGCCCGCGGGGTAGCCCCCGAACGCCTCGCGAAAGGCCTCGGAAAGGTCCGGCGGCGTGCGTGCGGCGCTTTCGCCTGCCATCCTGCCTCCCTCCGGCGGCGCTTACGGCCTGCTGCCGTCAACCCTAGGGCGGCAACCGGCGCCACGCCAGAGCGGCGTTGGACGCGCGTGGCCTGACCGCCCATGACCGCTCCGCTGACGGTCGCAACGGCCAGGGTCTTCGTCCAGAAGTTGTTCCGCATCTGCGAACCTCCGTCGCTTCTGTTGGGTGATCGGGCAAGGGCAGTTCGGAAGGCCCCGGCATCGGATTGGACGTCTGGGAAAGGTTTTTTCGGATGAACCAGAACCGGCCGCACCATGCGGCATGCGTACGCTTGTCCACATGCCAGGACATCCCGCCGGGACCCGTGCGACCATCGACATCGGGACCGCCGCCGCGCGCACACGCCGCCACTATCCCGGAGCCGCCACGCGCTCGAACGGCATTTCGACCCGGCCACCGCGGTGATGGTCGACGCGCTCATCGAGGGGCTGTCCATCCACCGCACCCTGTCCCTGGACCCCCTGCCCGTCGCGGAGATCCGCCATGCCGTCGAGAGAGTGACCACCACCCCGTGAACCCCGAAACCCTGACCCCGAACCGCGGAGCCCCGGCCGAGGCCCGCGCCCACGGCCGAGCCCGCCTGGCGGTGTCGCTGCTCTTCCTGACCAACGGCGCCCTGTTCGCGAACCTCGTGCCCCGCTACCCCGAGATCCTGAACACACTGGGCCTGAGCAACGCGGCGTTCGGCGCGGCCGTGGCCGCGTTCCCGCTCGGCGCCCTGCTCGCCGGCCTCGCTTCGGGCGCGCTCATCCGGCGCTTCCGCTCCTCACGGGTCGCCGGCGTCGGCACCCTCCTCACCGGCACCGGCATCCTGCTCGCGGGGATTGCCCCGTCCTGGGCGCTGTTGGCCGGCGCCCTGTTCCTCGCCGGAGCGATGGACGCCATCACCGACGTCGCACAGAACTCGCACGGGCTGCGCGTGCAGCGGCTCTACCGACGCTCGATCCTCAACTCGTTCCACGCCGTCTGGAGCATCGGCGCGGTCCTCGGCGGGCTCATGGGCGCCGCGGCGGTGGGTCTCGACGTGCCGCGCGGGGCGCATCTGGCCACCTCGCTGGCGCTCTTCGCCGCCGTCGTGCTCGCCTTCCACCGCTTCCTCCTGCCCGGCGCGGAACCGGCCGAGACCCCCGAACCCGCGCACGACGCCGTCGCCCCCGCGCGCGCCCCGGCCGGAGGGCGCGGACTCTTCGCCAAGTACGCGGTACTGGCCGCGCTGGTGCTCATCGCCTCCTCGGGCGCGCTGGTCGAAGACGCCGGCAGTTCGTGGTCGGCCATCTACCTCAGCGCGGGTCTCGGCGCCGCGGCGCCCATCGCGGCCCTCGGATTCGTCGCCCTGACCGGCGCGCAGTTCATCGGCCGCCTCATGGGGGACCGTCTCGTGGACCGGTTCGGGCAGCGCGCGGTGGCCCAGGCCGGCGGGGCGATCACCGCCGTCGGAATGGGGACCGCGCTGCTCTTCCCCAGCGTCCCCGGGACCATCGCCGGCTTCGCCGCGGCCGGCCTCGGCGTCGCCACCCTGGTGCCCGCCGCGATGCACGCGGCAGACGAGCTCCCCGGCCTGAGGCCCGGCACCGGCCTCACCGTGGTGAGCTGGCTGATGCGGGTGGGCTTCCTGTTGTCCCCGCCGATTGTCGGGGCCGTGGCCGATGCCACCAGCCTGGCGACCGGCCTGCTCGTGGTGCCGCTGGCCGGAATCCTGGTCCTCGCGTTCTCTCCGGTGCTGGCGGGCAGGACGACGCCGGAACCGGCGGCTCAGGCGTAGGGACCGGCCAGGGGTCCAGTAGCTGGGCATCTTGCTCATCGTCGGGGCGAACGTGGCGGCGTCGCGGTTCCTCCGTCTACATCGCCCTCCGCTACGGCCAACTCAGCAGCGGCATCATGTGCTCCAAGCGGACGCCGCTGAAGTCGGCCGACGTCGCGCTGATCCACCGGGATGAGACGCTGCGGGTCCCGGGCGTCAATGCCGCGGAACTGGCCGGCAACATCTGGTCGATCCTCGACGCCCGGGCCCGCCTGGTCAGCTGACCGGCCTCGGCCGCCCTAGTTCGCGAACACGTCCAAAAGCTGGCCGTTCGCGCTCCACAGGGCCACGGAGTCGCCGGTGTTGTTCAGCACGGACGCGGTTCCACCGTTGTAGTACGCCTCGGCCGAGTTGGTGCCGGGGCCGGTGTAGACGCGCAGTTCCGCGCCCGGCGCGAGCAGGTAGCCCCCGCCGACGCGCAGGATGTTGTTGGCGGCGTCGCGCAGCAGGAGTCCGCTGGCGTCCACGGTGTGGCCGGTGGTGTTGCGCAGCACCACGTGCTCGCCCGATTCGGGCTGGACGTCGTCGCCTGCCGGGTTGTTCACGGAGTCTACGATCTCGAGTCCGCGTGCGGCCGGGAACGGCTTGAGGCCCGCGACGTGGCGCATGGTCTGGATGGGGAAGTCCCCGGTGACGGCCTCGACCCCGAGGCCGATCACCGTGTCCACGGCCTCCGGCGAGTTCACCGTGTAGACGCCCATGACGAGTCCGGCGTCCTTCACGTCGGCCACGTTCTGCTCCGTCAGGGTGCGGTAGTTGGTGCCGACGGAGTCGACGAACGTCGCCCAGGACTCGATGGTCGCCGGGCCGGGAACGGTGCTGGAGAGCTGCTGCAGCGGAACCTCCGGCGCGAGCTGTGCGAACGTGCGGTTGGAACCCTCGTCGAAGCCGATGACCTGGATCTTGTCCGCCTCCAGCAGGCTCGACCACGCCGGGTCGTTCGCCAGGCGGTCCGCGACCTGCGCCTCGATGCCCGGCGAGTTCCGGGGCGACTTGATCTCGATGTAGACGCCGGTCTCCGGCGTGGCGACGCGCGCGGCGTCGTCGAGGTGGGGGATGCCCTCGCCGGCGAACTTCCCGCCGAAATAGGATCCGGCATCGAGCTGCTGGAGCTCGGCCCACGTGAACGAGGTGATGGGGTCGGCAGCGCGATCGGGGAACACGTCCTCGACGTTGGTGGTGCGCGCGGGAGTGTCGTCGTGGAAGAGGAATGGCACGCCGTCGGCACTGAGCTGGACGTCGATCTCGAAGAAGTCGGCCCCGGAGGCGCGGCCGTGCTTGAACGCCGCGACGGTGTTCTCCGGGGCGGTGCCCGCCGCCCCGCGGTGCCCGATGACCAGCGGCGCGTCGGCGGATTCGGCGCGCTCGGGGGCGGTGTCGGCGGGCTGTGCCGTGGCGGCGGGCGCCAGGATCGAGAGGCCGATAGCGGCCGCGGCGGCTGATCCGGCGAGCAGGGTGGACAGGCGTTGTGACATGGTGTGGTCCTCTTCCGTGGTTGGCTCGATCGGTTCCCCTGTATACGAGGGTGTCCGAACGCCACGAAGGGCTGCACAACGGGCGGTGAATGGCGGGTGAAGGATGGTTTCGACGAATCTCGACGAAGGTAGGCGCCCCGCCCCCGCGTTTCGACGAAGGTAGATGTCCATTTCGGGCCTATTTAGAGCATCTACCTTCGTCGAAACGCGGGAAGGGGGAGGGCGGGAAGGAGGGAGCGAAGGCTATGCGGGTTCGGTGATGAGGCCCTCGGAGACCATCCATTCGAAGGCGACGTCCGCCGGCTCGGCGCCGTTGACGTCGACCTCGAGGTTCATCCTGCGCATCTCCTCGTCGTTGAGCAGCGGCGAGATCTGCCCGAAGACCTCCTCCAACTGGGGGTATTCCCTCAGCGTCTCGGTGAAGAACACGGCGGCGACGTTGTAGGCCGGAAAGAACGTCTTGTCGTCCTCGAGGACCACCAGGTCCAGCGAGTCGATGCGGCCGTCGGTGGTGAACACCTCGCCGAAGTTGCAGTCGCCGTTGTCGGTCGCGGAGTAGACGGCGCCGGTGTCGTAGATGCCAATGTTGCCGTCCGGCACGCCATCCGCGGCGCCCCGCTCCATCCCATACGTTTCCAACATCGGGTTCATGCCGTCGGGGCGGGAATTGAACTCGGCCTCCACGCAGAACGTGCGGTCCTCCACCGGGAGGTCGGCGATCTCCGACAACTTGGAGATGCCGCCGAATTCCTCGACGGCCTCGCTGCGCACGGCGAATGCGTAGGTGTTGTTCAACGGGGCGGCCGGTGCCCACGTGAGGCCGTTCTCCAGATCCATGTCGTGCACGGCCTGCCACTGCTCCTGCTGGTCCGGGATGCCCGCGTCCTGGCCCAGGTAGGTCAGCCACGCCGTTCCCGTGTACTCCCACAGCATGTCCGCCTGGCCCGAGGCGATGAGCTCGCGGGCCGGTTGGCTTCCCGGGACGTTGGTCAGGTCGTTGACCTCGAACCCGGCGGCGTCCGCCGCGAGTACCGCGATCTTGCCCAGGATCAGCTGTTCGGTGAAGTTCTTGCTGGTGATCGTGATCTTCGCGTCCTCGGGCAGACCCGGGACGGGCCGGATGCTGCCCGGTTCCGCCTCAGGCACGTAGGAGGCAGCCGGCTGCAGTCCGCATCCGGCGAGGGCGAGCACGGCTGCGGCCAGCGCGGCCGTGGCCGCCAGGCGGCCCCGCACATGGGGGTTCTTGGTGGTCATCGGGTCACAGTCCCTTCGGGCGCGCCACGTGCTCGAAGAGCCGGCCCGCCCAATCGATCAGCAGGGCCAGCAAGGCCACCAGGATGGAGCCGGCCACGAGCACCACGGTGAGGTTCAGGTTCACCCCGGTGGTGATCAGGATGCCCAAGCCACCTCCGTTGATGAAGGTGGCCAGGGTCGCGGTGCCGACCAGCAACACCAGGGCCGTCCGGATACCGGCCAGCATGACGGGCACCGCAAGCGGCAGTTCCACCTTGAACAGGACCGCGGCGGCGCTCATGCCCATCCCGCGGCCGGCCTCCACCAGCCGCTCGTCGACCTGGCGCAGCCCGACCATCGTGTTGCGCAGCACCGGCAGGATCGCGTAGGCGACCAGGGAAGCGGTCGCGGCCCAGAACCCGAAACCGAGCCAGAAGGCGAGCAACACCACCAGGCCGATGGCCGGGGCCGCCTGTCCGATGTTGGCCACGGCCATCACCGGTCCGCTGTAGCGCCGCAGCGGTCCGCGGGTCAGCAGGATGCCCAGGGGGATCGCGACGACCAGCACGATGATGGCGGCGGTCATGGTCAGTTGCAAGTGCTCCACCGTGTAGCCCCAGAGGGCGTCCGGGGCCAGCGTGGCGCGTTCGGTCTCGGACAGGTCTGCGGTCCTCAGCCAGATGAGGAGCGCCGCGAATCCGGCGGTGATGAACGCCAGTTGGAGCCACAGCGCCCGCCACGAACCGCCGGCGGACCGCGCCTCTACTTCCTCCGCTTCGGGGGCGTTGACGCTCATGGCCGCAACCCCTCTCCCCCTTCGGCCTCCGTGACGGAACCGTCGCCGGCATCCCCCGCATCTCCGGCGTTGCCCGCCGCCGCAAGCGCGGACTCGGCCGCCGTCGTCGGAATGGCTCCGCTGTTCAGGCCGACCGGCGAGTCCGCGTCGCCCTGCGCGGCCTCCTGGGCCGAGCGGATCGCGTCCATGACGGTGTCCACCGTCACCAACCCGAGGAACGCGTCGCGGCGTCCGGTGACGAGGGCGGCGCTGGTGCTGCCCACGAGCATGACGTCCAGCGCGTCGTTGAGCGTGGAACGGTCGGAGACCAGCGCCAGGGAGGCGTCGACCGAATCGGTGACGACCTCCATCCGGCTGAGCTGGCGGCGCGAGAGCCACTGGATGGGGCGGTCACGCTTGTCCAGGACCACTGCGTTCTTCGCGCCGGCGCCCTGCAGCCGGGACAGGACGTCGCTGGCCAGGTCGCCGGGCACGGCCGTGACGGCCTCGGCGAGTTCGACGTCGTGGACGCGGTTGAGGGTGAGCTGCTTCAGCCCGGCGCCCGACCCGATGAAGTTCTCGACGAACTCGTTGGCGGGGTTAGCGAGGATGCGGTCCGGGGAATCGTATTGGACCAGTTGCGCGCCCTCGTTGAAGATGGCGATCCAGTCGCCGAGCTTGACCGCCTCGTCGAAGTCGTGGGTCACGCAGACGATGGTCTTCTGCAGTTCGGACTGGATGTTGATGAGCTCGTCCTGCAGCCGCTGGCGGGTGATCGGGTCCACGGCGCCGAAGGGCTCGTCCATGAGCAGGACGGGCGGATCGGCCGCGAGGGCGCGCGCGACGCCGACGCGCTGCTGCTGCCCGCCGGAGAGCTCCTTCGGGTAGCGGTCGCGGTACGTCGCCGGATCCAGCGATACCAGTTCCAGCAGCTCGTCGACGCGGGCGGCCGTGCGGGCCTTGTCCCAGCCGAGCATCTTGGGCACCAGCGCGATGTTGTGGGCAACGGTCATGTGCGGGAAGAGGCCGCCGGCCTGGATGACGTAGCCGATCTGGCGGCGCAGCTTGTCGCCGTCCATTCCGGTGACGTCCTCGCCGTTGATGACGATGCTCCCGCTGGTGGGTTCGATCAGCCGGTTGATCATCTTCAGCGTGGTGGTCTTGCCGCAGCCGGAGGGTCCGACGAGCATGACGATCGATCCCGCCGGGATCTCCAGGGTCAGGCCGCCGACGGCGGGCTTGGACTGCCCGGGGTAGAGCTTGGTGACCTCGCGGAGCAGGATCGAGGCGCCTGTGACGCCGTCGGGGGATTCTTGCGGGACGGTTGCGGTCTCAGACACGGATACCTCGCGGGGTTGTGATTCGACCGATGCCGACAAGCACCAGGTCTAGGACGAGTGCCAACAGGACGACGCCGACGACGCCGACGAGAACGGATTCGAAGGCGTTGGCGCCACCGAGCCGGGAGAGCCCGGAGAAGATGAATCCGCCGAGGCCCGGGCCGAGCGCGTAGGCGGCGACGGCGGCCACCCCCATGACCATCTGGGCCGAGACGCGCACTCCGGCGAGGATCACGGGCCAGGCCATCGGGATTTCCACGGTGGCCAGGGTGCGCAGGCGGCTCATGCCGATGCCGCGCGCCGATTCCACGGTGGCGGACGGGATGCCGCCGAGCCCGACCACCGCGTTGCGCAGGATCGGCAGGGCGGCGAAGAACGCCACGACGATGACGGCCGGCGGGACTCCGAAGCCGAACGGGGCGATCAACAGTCCGATCATCGCGAAGGACGGGATGGTCAGGCCGACGGCGGAGATGCTGTTGGCGACCGAGCTCGCCGTCTTACTGCGGTACACCAGCGCCGCGATGAGCACAGCCACGACGGTCGCCAGAATGAGGCACTGGGCCACGAGGCTGAAATGCTGCCACGCGGCGAAAAGTATCTGGCGGTATCTCTCGCCGACGAATTCGGACATGTTTTGACCTTCTTCACCCTGGTTGCGTAGTTGCCGACCGGATCCCAAAGCACCACGTCAGGCGTAACACGGTAGCCACAGTTTCCACCTCCGCCGAGTTTCGTTGGCAATGCACGATGGGATCGTAACCAATTCGTGACCGCCCCCTCCCCCACGTTTCGACGAAGGCAGATGTCGAAATTCAGCAGAATGCGGGCATCAACCTTCGTCGAAAACGGAGGGGAGCGCATCGTCCCTCGTCGAAACGCCGACAGCCCGGAGCGGGCAAGAACGCCGGGAATGGGGGGTCGACAAGACCCTCGACGCAAATTGCTAATGATTCTTATTAGACTTAGACTGGAGCCGCCACCCCGGCCCATCCCACCACTGACCCGCACCCCTAGGACACCCATGCCCAGAAACAATGCCCTGATCCCCACCGCCTTCGCCCTGGCCACCGCGACCCTGCTCGCCGCGTGCGGAAGTGGCGCGGCCACCCCCGGAGCCGGCGCCCCGGCGTCGTCGGGGGCCGGTGCGGCAACGGCAGGAGCGGGCGACGGCACCCTCGACGTGATCGGCCCCTACGAGGTCCACAGCATCGAGCCGGAAACCGCCGAGGGCATCTTCACCCGCCTGCAGGTCGCCGAGACCCTCGTCGAGGCCGGCCCCACCGGCGAGCTCCTGCCCGGGCTGGCCACCGAATGGAACGCCTCCGGCAACGGACTCGAGTGGACGTTCACCCTCCGCGACGGCGCGGCGTTCCACGACGGCACCCCCGTGGACGCGGTCGCCGTCGTCGCCGCCCTGGACACCGCCCGGGCCTCCGAGGCGAACACCATCACGTCCGCACCGATCGAGGACATCCGCGCCGAGGGCGCCGCCGTCGTCGTCGAACTCTCCGAGCCGTTCGCGCCGTTGCCGGCCGTCCTCGCCGCCACCAGCACGCAGATCCTCGCCCCCTCCGCCTACGCGGAGGACGGGACCGTCAGCGAGGTGGTGGGCTCCGGGCCGTACAAGGTCGTGGATGTCGCGCCACCGGCGCGGATCGAGCTCGAGGCGCATGCGGAGTACGACGGCGCCGCGCCCACCGTGCCCGAGGTGGTCTACCAGAGCGTCGGCCGCGCCGAGAACCGCGCGCTGATGGCGCAGAGCGGGCAGGCGGACATCGCGTTCGGCATGGATCCGACCAGCCTGCAGCGGATCAAGGACGCGGATGGAGTGAGCGTCGAATCGGTGCTCCTGCCCCGGACCATCCTGCTGAAGCTGAACGCGGGGCACCCCGCGCTGAAGGACCAGCGCGTCCGGCGGGCGCTCTCCATGGCGCTGGACCGTCCCGCGATGGCCACCGCCGTCCTGCGCGATCCGGAGGTCGCGGCCACGCAGATGTTCCCCCCGGCCCTCGAGGCCTGGCACGACGCCGATCTGGCACCCCTGGAGCACGACGCCGGGGCCGCGGCCACACTGCTGGACGAAGCCGGCTGGCGCGCCGGGGCCGACGGCGTGCGCACCAAGGACGGCGAGCCGCTGAGCCTCACGCTGTTGACGTTCCCGGACCGGCCCGAGCTGCCCACCCTGGCCACCGCGATCCAAGCGGCCCTCGCCGAGGTCGGCGTCAAGGTGGACGTCCGGGTCGACAACTCCAGTGAAATCGCCGCGGGACACCACGACGGCTCCCTGGACATGGCCCTCTTCGCGCGCAACTTCGCCCTGGTCCCGGACCCCACCGTCACGCTCCTGAAGGACTACCCGGAGGCCGGCGGCGACTGGGGATCCATGGGGTGGAACGACCCCGCGCTCAACACCGCGCTGGACCGCCTCGCCACCGACGCGGACCAGGCGGGAACAGCCGCGAACGACGCACGGCTCGAGGTCGCCGGCATTCTGCAGGAGCAGCAGCCCGTGGTGCCCGTGGCCTGGTATCGGCAGAGCGCCGTCGTCGCGGACTCCGTGCAGGGCTTCGAGCTCGATCCGCTGGAGCGCGGCTGGGGTCTCGCCGGCGTCTCCCTCGGGAAGTGACCGTGAGCGCCCCGACCCTCCATCCCCGCCTCTCCGCGCCCGGCCCGTCCGCGCCCGGCCTCTCCGCGCCCTTGCGGGCAGCCGGGCGCATCCTGGCCCGCCGCGCCGCCCAGGCGCTCGGCGTCTGCATCGCGGTCACGGTGACCTGCTTCGTGATCGTCCAGTCCCTGCCGGGCGACATCGCCTTCCGCATCGCGGCCGGACGCTACGGCTACGACAAGGTCGACGCCGCTGCCGCCGCGGGGATCCGCGCGGAACTCGGCCTGGACCGGCCCGTGTGGGAACAGCTCGGCGCGTGGGTGCTCGACGCGCTGCGGTTCGACTTCGGCACCTCGCTGGTCACCGGCGTCCCGGTCGCCGAGGAACTCGGCCGCCACCTGGGCGCCACGGTCGAGCTCGCGGCGTGGGCGCTGCTCGCCTCGGTCGCAGCCGGCCTGGCCATCGGCACCGCCGCGGCGCACCGCCCCGGCGGAGTGCCGGCCCGGCTCACGGACCTGTGGGTCGCCGTCGTGCGCGCCCTTCCTCCGTTCGTGCTGGGGCTGGTCCTGATCATCGTTTTTTCCGTCCAGCTCGGCTGGGTACCCGCGGCCGGACACGGGCAACAAGGCAGCGCTGTGCTTCCGGCGCTCACGCTGGCCGTCGGGTTGTCCGGGCTGTTCGCCCGGGTGACCCGGGACGCCGTCGGGCAGGTCCTGGCCTCCGACCAGGCGCACTTCGCCGCCACCAAGGGACTCGGCGCGCGGCTGGTGTTCCTCCGCCACGTCCTGCGCAACGCCGGGACCACCCTCGTGGCCTACCTCGGCGTGCAGGTGCTGGTCCTGGTGGAGGGCGTGGTGGTCGTCGAGAGCCTGTTCGCCTGGCCGGGCCTCGGCCACGCGTTGGTCCACTCCGTGTTCTGGCGCGACGTCCCCTCCATGCAGGCCACGGTCCTCGCGCTGGCGCTGATCGTCGTGGTGGTCTCCACCGTCGTCGACCTGGCCGTCCTCGCCCTCGACCCACGAACCCGGGAGTCCCGATGACCTTGGACACGACCACCCCCACCGTTCCCGCCGTCCCCGCACCCGGCGCGTCCGCCGAAGTCCCCGCGCGCCGGGCGCCCCGCGCCGCGAGGTTCGCCGCCGGAACGCTGCTGGCCGCGCTGGTGCTTTTCGCCGTCGTCGGGCCGTTGGTGTGGCGGCAGTACGCCGGCCAGGACCTGGCGCAGTTCCTGCAGCCGCCCACGCCGGCCGAGCCGCTCGGCCACGACCACCTCGGCCGCAGCGTCGCCGCGCGGCTGGCCCACGCCACCCGGCTTTCGCTGCTGCTGGCGGTGCTGTGCGTGGCGACCGCCGCAGTCGCCGGGACCACGCTGGGTGTCCTCGCCGCGTGGCGCCGCGGCTGGCTGGACCGCGTCCTGTTGGGATTGTCGGAGGTGTTCCTGGCCCTGCCCGCGCTGCTGATCGTGCTGATCTTCGCGGCGTTGGCTTCGGGCGAACTGTGGACCATCTACATCGGCATCGCGCTGGCGCAGTGGGTCGAGTACTTCCGCGTGGTGCGGGCGCGCGCGGTGAGCGTGCTGACCGGCCCGGCCGTCGAGGCCGCGGGGCTGCTACGGCTCGGCGTCGTACACGTTCTGCGCCGGCACCTCTGGCCGGAACTCGCGCCCGTGCTGCTGAGCATGGCCACGATGGGCACCGCGACCGCCGTCCTGGCGATGTCCACGCTGAGCTACGTCGGCGTGGGCCTGAAGCCGCCGACCGCCGAACTCGGCCTCATGATCACCGAGGCCCTTCCCTTTTACCACGAGGCCCCCTGGATGGTGCTGGCACCCACCGCGGTGCTGTTCGCGCTGCTGGTCGGGCTCCTCGGCCTGCGTTCCCAGGAGGTCCGCCGATGACAACCGAACTCTTCGATGTCCGTGTCCTGCACGGCAACCGCGTCCTCGTGGACGTCCCGCGCCTGACGCTGGTCCCCGGCGAACCGGTGACGATCGTCGGCGAAAGCGGGTCCGGCAAATCGCTGCTGGCGCACGCGCTGATGGGCAGCCTGCCGCCCGGACTGCGGGTGGAGGGCACGATCCGGCACGACGGCGCCGAGTCGCCGTTGGCGGACACGCGGGCCAGGCGGCGGTTGTGGGGGCGGCGGCTGGCGCTGCTTCCGCAGGAGCCCGTCCTCGCCTTGGACCCGACCATGCGGGTCGGCGTCCAGGTGGCCGAGGGGGCGCCGGGTTTCCATAGCGGCCGGCGCGGGCGCCTGCGCGCGCTGGAAACCGCCGGCGAACGGCTCGCCGGGCTGGGGCTGGCCGGGAGCGGGCGCTCGTACCCGCACACGTTGTCCGGCGGCATGGCCCAGCGCGTCGCCTTCGCGGCGGCGACCATGGGCGGGGCGGACACGCTGATCGCCGACGAGCCGTCCAAGGGTCTCGACGCCGTCGCGCGCGACGCGTTGGCCGGGATGCTGGCCAAGCACGCGGACGACGGCGGCGCGTTGCTGACCATCACGCACGACCTCGCCCTGGCGCGGGCGCTCGGAGGGACGGTGCTGGTCATGCGGCAGGCCGCCGTCGTCGAGCAGGGTCCGGCCGAGCGCGTCTTGGGCGCGCCGGACCACGCCTGGACGCGGCGCCTGCTCGCCGCCGAGCCGCGGCGGTGGGACGTGCCGTGGCGCGGCGGGGGTGGCGCTGGGGGCGCGGTTGGCGGCGGCGGTGCCGGCGCGGCGCTGATTACGGCGTCGGGCCTCGCGAAGTCGTACTCCGGAAAGCCGCTGTTCTCCGGGCTGGACGTGGACATCGCGGCCGGCGAACGGCTCGCGCTCACCGGGCCCAGCGGCTGCGGGAAGACGACGCTCGGCGGGATCCTGTTGCGGCTCGTGGATACCGATGCCGGCACCGTGCGCCACGACCCCGCGCTGTCCGGCGGCCGGGTCCAGAAGCTGTACCAGGACCCCGCGGTCTCGTTCGCCCCCGGCGTGCCGATCCGGGCGGGGCTGCGCGACGTCGTGCGACGGCACGGGGCGGACCCGTCCCGCGTCGGAATCCTGATGGAACGACTGGGGCTCTCGCCCGAGCTGCTGGACCGACGTCCCGGCGAGGTCTCCGGCGGGGAGCTGCAGCGGATCGCCATCATCCGCGCCATGTTGGTGGGCCCGCGCGTGCTTTTCGCGGACGAACCCACTTCGCGGCTGGACCTGCTCACGCAGGAGGAAACCGTGCGCTGCCTGATGGACCAGGTCGCGGAGCACGATGCCGCGCTGGTCCTCGTCACCCACGACGAGGACCTCGCGGATGCGGTCGCGGCCCGGCGGCTGCGCCTCGGCGAGGCGCCCAGCGCCGCGGACCGCGAGCCCGTGCCGGCGGCGGTCTGATCCGCCGGCGCCGGGGAGGGTCCGGCCGGGGGATTTTCGCCTGAGCTGGATGTTTCCCCCTCCCGTTTTGCCTGAGGTAGATGCTCTGATTCGGCCGAATCAGAGCATCTACCTTCGTCGAAACGGGGGGTGGGGGCATCTGGCTTCGTCGAAATGGGAAGCCGGCGGGCCACTGGTGGGCCGTTAGGCCCTACGGACTTCGACCTTCACCCCCACGACGGCGGCGCGCACCGCCGTCGTATCCTCGCCTCTTCCGTTCGCGGTCCTCAACCGCCGGTGATCGCCACCAGCGCGAAGTAGAAGACCGACGGCACCAACAGGACGCCCATGCCCGTGTAGAACGTCGCCGTCATCGCGCCGTAGGGGACGAGCCGCTTGTCGGTGGCGGCCAATCCGCCGGCCACGCCCGAAGTGGTCCCCATCAGGCCCCCGAACGCCATCGCGGACTTGTAGTTGTTCAGCCGGATCAACGGCGCAATGAAGGGCGTGCCGACCATGACGATGACCGACTTGACCAGCCCGGCCGCCACGCTCAGCGCGATCACCTCGCTGCTGGCGCCGAGCGCGGTGCCGGTGACGGGGCCGACGATGTACGTGGCCGCGCCGCCTCCGATGGTCGCCATGCTGACGGGATCGGTGTACCCGAAGGCGACCGCCACGACCGCGCCGACGGTGGCGGAGACGAATACGCCCAGCAGGACCGCCAGGATGCCCGTGACCCCGGCCTTCTTGATTTCGTTCAGGTCCACGCCGTAGGCAGTGGAGACGATGGCGAAGTCGCGCAGCATGGCGCCGCCCATCACGCCCAGGCCGGCGAAGACGGCGATGTCCGCCAGACCCTTTTCTCCCCCGGTGTGAAGCCCGCCGAAGTACGCGAGGGCGAGCCCGACCATGATGGCGATGGCGGAGCCCTGCAGCCTGCCGCGGGTCAGCTTGGTGGACAGGAAGTTGGATGCAAGCACCAACGCCCCGACGATGACGAACGCCACAATGAGACCGTTGGCCTCCAGCACGCCTGAAATGAGATCGGTCATGCCACTTCCTCCTTAGTCTTTTCTTCCTCCAGCGAAGGCAGTGGTTCGGCTTGTCCGCCGATTCTGGCTAGGACCGGCACCAGCGCCAATCCTGCGGCCAGGGCCCCGATCCCCGCCAGCAGTGCCATGGGTCCGCCGCTCACGGCGGCGACCACGTTCTGCGTGGCGGCCATGGCCACCACGATCGGGATGTACATGGCGCTCCAGAAGAACACCCCGTGTTCGGTGGCGGAGGGCAGAAGGCCCGCCCTCCGCATCCGGTGGGTGACCAGGACCAGCAGAATCATCGCGAAGCCGACGCCGCCGACGTTCGACTCCACTCCGATCAACAGGCCGAGGAGCTCGCCTAAGAGCATCCCGGCCACATAACAAGCGCCCAGTACCGCTACTCCTGTGATAATCATGTTGTCCTCTCAGCCCCTGGTTCCCACGGGCGTCTGTTGGTTTTGAAAGAGCATTGCGTGCGTTCTCCGGAGCTCGGCCTTTTGGACCTTGCCCATGACGTTCCGGGGCAGCTCGGCGCTGAAGACGACCGCCCGCGGTTGCTTGAACCGTGCGAGGTGCGGGCGGACCATGTCGAGGATCTCCTCGGACGTCGCGGTGTGGTGTTCTTGGAGTACGACGACGGCGAGGGGCACCTCCCCGAGGTCCGCGTGTGGAGCCCCGACCACCGCCGACTCGCGCACCGCCGGATGTTCGTCGATGAGGTCCTCGATCTCCTTGGGGTAGATGTTGTAGCCCCCGGAAATAATGAGGTCCTTGTCCCGTCCGACGATCGCGAGGTAGCCGTCGTCGTCGATCATCCCGAGGTCGCCGGTGATGAAGTAGCCGTCATCGGTGAAGTCCTCGGCGGTCTTCTCCGGTTTGTTCCAGTACTCGCGGAACACGTTCGGTCCCGAGACCTCGATCTGCCCCACCGTTCCGCCCGGCAACACCGTGTTGGTCTCCCGGTCGACGATCCGCACGTCGATGTCCGGCAACGGCGGACCGACGGTCCCGGCCTTGCGCTCGCCGCGGTAGGGATTAGAGCACATCATGCCGGTCTCGGTCATGCCGTAGCGCTCCAGGATGGCGTGGCCGGTCCTGGCCTTCCACTCGTGGTGCGTTTCGGCGGTCAGGGGCGCCGACCCGCTGACGAACAGGCGCATGCCCGCCGTGGTCTCCGCGGTGACCTCCGCATGCTTGAGCAGCCGGGTGTAGAAGGTCGGCACGCCCATCAGCACGGTGGACGTGGGCATGAGGTCCACGATCGCCTGGGGGTCCAGCTTGGGCAGGAAGTGCATGGTGGCCCCGCTGGTCACCGACATGTTGATGGCCACGAACAGTCCGTGGATGTGGAAAATCGGCAGCGCGTGGATGAGCACGTCGTCTTCGGTGTACCGCCAGGCCTCCGTCAGCGTGGAGCAGTTGCTGGCGAGGTTGCGGTGGGTCAGCACGGCGCCCTTGGAACGGCCGGTGGTTCCCGAAGTATAGAGGATGGCAGCCGGGGCATCCAGGTCCACGGCCGGCGGCACGAACGGCTCGGGGGCTTGCTCGAAGAGGATTCCGCTCTCCCGCGGACCCATCGACACGAACGCAACGTGGTCCGGACTGCTCTGCGCGAGCCCGGTTTCCTCCCCGGGGTTGCAAACGAACACCTTGGGCCGGGCGTCGTCGATGAAGTACTGGAGTTCACTGCCCGTGTATGCCGTGTTCAGAGGCAGGTAGATCGCGCCGACCCTGAGGGTCGCTAGGTAGAGGGCGATCACCTCCGGCAGCTTCTCGACCTTGGCGGCGACCCGGTCCCCCGGTTTCACGCCCAGGGCGGTCAGGATGCCGGCCAGCCGTTCCGTCAGGGCGTGCGCCTGCGCGTAGCTCAGGTTCCGTCCGTCCGGCTCGATGGTGAGGGGTTTCTCCCCTCGTCGCCCCGCCGCGTCGTCGAACATTTGAACAATGGTCTTCATGGTGCCTCCTCGGCCGTAGTGGATGAGTGTGTGGCCGCCGCGTAGGATCCGGCCGCGGCGAGCTGGTGCAACTCGTTGCCCTGGTAGATGTAGTTGGCCATGAGCCCCACGGACTGCTCCATGACGTGCTTCTCGGTGTTCGCCGGCCAATTAATACGGTGCAGGGTGGCCCCGTTGCGCAGGTGGAATCTGGCTACGCGGTCCAACGGCCTGCCCCGGCTGTCCGTGCTTTCCAAGAGGTAGCTGTGCGCGGCGGCGGTGATCGCCGCGCGGACTGAAGAGACGGCGTCGTCCGGGGCCCCGGGCTGCAGCGCCTTCTCGGCTGCGCGAATCAGCCCATCCGAATCCGAACCGTCTGCCGACCGCTCCTCAAGCCAGGCGCGGAAGCCCGGGACCGGGGAGAGCGTCACGAACGTGGTGATCCGTGGATTTTCGCGGCGCACGTGGGCGATCACCTGTTTGATGAGGTGATTGCCGAACGGGATTCCGCGGAGGCCGGGGAAGGTGTTGTTGATGGAGTAGAGCGTCGCCACGGTTCCGGTGGCCGTGTGGTTCACGCGGTCCAGGTCGTCCATGAACTCCGTCGAGTGTGGGATCTCCTCGGTCACGGCCACCTCGACGAAAATGAGCGGCCGGTCCCCCATCGAGGGGTGCAGGAACGCGAAGCACTTCCGGTCCGCCGGCTTCAGTCGCGACCGCAACTCGGACCAGCTTTCCAGCGGGTGTACGGACTCATAGTCGAGAATGTGCTCGACGAGTGCGCTGGAGGAGTCCCACGAAAGTTCCTGCAACTTCAGAAAGCCCGCGTTGAACCAAGAGCGGAACAGGTGCAGGAAATCCTGATCGACCGGCTTGAACTCGGGATGCCGGTCCAAGACCTCCAGGAACCGGGACCGCATGGAGACCAACCGAAACGTTCCGTCGGGCGCCAGGTTGAGCCCGCGGAGTAGGGCTTGGCGCGGTGACTCGCTCACCGCGTGCAGCCGTTGGGCTGCTTCTTGGGACGGCTCGGTCTGCCAATGCGCGATGGCGTCGCCAACGGCTTCCGGGTCCGGCGTCAGATCGCGATGAAGGAACCGGAAGAAGGCGGCCCGGCCGTGTGCGTCGAGTTCCTCGAACTCGTCCAAGATGGCGGCCGCCATCGCGGGCTTGAAGTGGCCGTCACCGACGTCCAGCAGTGCTGCGCAGTTCGCTGTCAAGCGTGCTGACAGCGGGACGGGAGTGTCCATGGGGTGCTCCTGACGGGAATGGATATATACATGGAATGCTGTGTTGTATATAACAGCGACAGTACAGCATGTATGTGATCCACGCCATAGTCGTGCGCTTGCGCTAAATTTGAGGCATACGAAGAGGAGGCGCCCATGTCAGAAGCCGTACGCGTTCGGCGCGGCCTGGAAGAGGCGATCGTGGAGGGCCGCTTCCGCCCTGGCGACAAGCTTGACCCGGAGGGCATTGCCGCGGAATACGGGTGTTCGCGGACGCCGGTCCGCGATGCGCTCCAGCACCTGAGTACATCCGGCCTGGTGGAGATCCGGCCCAAGCGCGGGACGTTCGTTTCGCGCTTGAGCATGCGCGAGCTCGCAGAGCGCTTCGAGGTCATGGCGGACCTGGAGGGCCTCTGCGCCGAGCTGGCGGCCCGGCGCATGCCGCCGGACGTGGCCGACGAAATGACGGGATGGCTCGTCGCCTGCGAGCAGTTCGTCGACTCCGGGGATCCGGACGGATACTACGACGCCAACAGCCGCTTTCACCGGACGATCTACGCCGGCTCGGGCAACGATTTCCTCAGGCGGGAGACGGAGAAGCTGCAGGGCGGCTTGGAGGTCTATCGCCGCCTGCAACTCCGCGTGGGCGACCGCATGTCGCGGAGCCTGCGCGAGCACCGCGCCATCGCCCAGGCCATCAGGGACGGCTCCGCCCAGGAAGCCCGTGCGCTGGCGAGGACGCATGTGGTCATCCAGGGCGACGAGTACACGGAGATGGTCCTGAACCTCGACGGCCTACTGCAGGAATAGCAGAAACCCTCCCCCACCCGGCCGCGTTTCGACGAAGGTAGATGTCCGTTTTCGGCGGAATTCCAGCATCTACCTCCGTCGAAACGGGGGCGGGGAGCATCTACCTCCGTCGAAACGGGAGGGGGCGCCTACGCTCCCCCGACGTCGCGGCGGCGCAGCGCGACGACGGCGAGCGCCACGAACAGCGCGTTCAATCCGGCGAGCCCCCAGAAAACGGTCCAGTCGATGCCCTCGACCAAAAGCAAGCCGTCGAGCGCCCAGTTGTAGGGGGACAGCGCATGCATCCATTCGAGGTCCGCGCTTTGGTTTCCCACGGCGTTCAGCACGTACCCGCCCACGGCCACGACGGCGCCGGCCACCGTCCCGTGCGTCCGGTGGCCGCCGACCGCCCCGCCGAGCATCGCAGCCGTCCCGCCGAGCAGCACCAGAAGCAGGAACTGCGCCACGCCCTGCAGTAGCGGCCCGGCCTCCAGGCCCAGCTCGGACGGCCCGTTCAGCGCCCACACCCCGGCGTAGACCACGAGCATCAGCAATGCCACGGTGGCCAGGAGCGCCAGCGCCCGCCCCACCACCACTTGGGTGCGCGTCACCCCGTGCGCGAGCGTGAGCTCCAGCAGTCCCGCGTCCTCGTCCCCGCCGATCGCGGCCGACCCCGTCGAAATCGCGACGGCCGACGTCAGCATGAACCCCAGCAGCCCGAAGAACGTGGCCTGCGCGTAGCCCGGCCCGGTGCCGATCTGGTCGTAGTTCAGCGCCCGGATGAGCTCCGGCGGCAGGGACGCCAGCAGCCCCTCCATCTCCGGGCCGGCCATCGACGGGTACAGCGGAAGGTAGAGGGCCAGCACGGCGAGGAGCACCGCGGCCCACACCAGGGTGGAGCGCCACGTGTCCGCGAGAGCCTTGGCGAACAGCGTCGGCACCGGCCGGTGGGCCGGGGCCGTCATCGCCGTTCCCCCTCGGCGCGGAGCCGCCCGTTGCCGGGGCCGGAGCCGTAAAGCTCCAGCACGGCCTCCTCCAGGTCCGGTTCCTCCAGGACCAGATCGCGCACGTCGAGTCCCGACAGCGCGTGGAGCAGCGCACCGACGTCGCCCGCGTAGGCCGCGTCGAGAACGCTCGCCCCTTCCTCGAGCCGTACGACGCCGGAGCGCTCCAGTCCCGGGAGCCGGTCCAGGTGCGCGGCGAGCGCGTCCGGACCGGCAGCGGCGACGACGCGCAGCCGACGCCGGGCCCCCGCGCGCAGTTCCGCGACGGTCGCGGTGCGCACGATCAGCCCGTCCCGCAGGATCGCCACCGTGTCCGCGGCCTGCTGGATCTCGCCGATCATGTGCGAGGACAGGAACACGGTTTGGCCGCGGCCCTTGGCCTCCTCCACCATCGCGAGGAACTCGCGCTGCATGAGCGGGTCCAGTCCCGACGTCGGCTCGTCCAGGATGAGCAGTTCGGGATCGTGCATGAACGCCTGAACCAGGCCGAGCTTCTGCTTGTTGCCCTTGGAGAGCTTGCGGGACTGTCGGTCCAGCTCCAGGCCCAGCCGGGCGGCGAGTCCGTCGACGCGCCCGGGCCGGACGGGCCCGCTGATGGCGGCGAAGTGGGACATCATCCGGCGGCCGGTGATCCGGCGCTCGAGGGCCAGTTCGCCGGGAAGGTACCCGATCCGGCGTCGGACCTCGGGGCCCGCCCGGCGCGGATCCGTGCCAAGCACCCGGACCGTTCCCGCCGTGGGCCGAATGATGTCCAGCAGGCAGCGCATGGCGGTGGTTTTGCCGGCCCCATTGGGTCCGATCACCCCAAACACGCTGCCGCGCTCGATCTCGAAGTCGATCCCGCGCAGCGCCTCGCGGTTGCCGAAGCGCTTGGCCAGTCCCTCCACCGCGATGGCGTTCCCCATGCCGTCCCCCTCACGGGCGCCCGGCGCGGCGGCCCCTGTCGCCATTGTGCGCCGAGCGCGCCTACCGCGCCAGAGGCGGGACGATCAGGAATGACGCCGGAGAACACACCCCCTTGACGCCAAATGATGACCGGTGTCACAATAGATCGACAGCTTGATCAATCGATTTATCAACCTCTCCACAAGGACGTGACTTTTCTTGGGCCAGCCACGCATCTCAGACGTCGCCCAGGCTGCCGGCGTCTCCGCGAGCACCGTTTCGCTGGTCCTGAACGACGCGCCTTCCCGCATTTCCGCCGTAACCCGCCTGCGGGTCAGGGAGGCGGCGGAGAAGATCGGCTACCGTCCCAGCTCGCTGGCGCGGGGTCTTCGGACCCGGCAGACCAGAACCGTCGGCCTCATCTCGGACCAGATCGCCACGACACCGTTCGCCGGCCGGATGCTCGCCGGAGCCCAAGATGCCGCAAGAGAGAACGGCCGCCTGCTTTTGCTCGTGGACACCGCCGGCGACCCGGCTGTCGAGCGGGACTCGATCAGCGCACTGGCCGCCCATCAGGTCGACGCGATGATCTACGCCAGCATGTACCACCGGGTCGTGCCGGCACCGGAAGGCCTCGTGAAGGAAACGGTGTTCCTCGACTGCCGCCCGTCGCAGGCCTCGCACAGCGCCGTCGTACCGGACGACCAGGCGGGCGGCCGTGCGGCGGTCCGGGAACTGATCGCCGCCGGCCACCGGCGGATCGCCTACGTGGACAGCAACGAATCCGGCGTGCTCGCTTCGGGTCTCCGCCTGACGGGATATCGGGAGGCCCTCGCGGCCGCGGGGCTCGAGGCGGATCCCGCACTCCACGTGCGTGGGGACACCACGGCTCTTGGTGGCCGGACCGCCACCGACGAGCTGCTGGATCTGCCCGCGGAGAAACGCCCGACGGCGGTCTTCGCCTTCAACGACCGCATGGCGGCGGGCGTCTACGTCGCCGCCCACCGCCGGGGCCTGCGGATTCCCCAAGACCTCTCCGTGGTCGGCTACGACGATCAACAACTCGTGGCCGCGGAGCTGGATCCCCCCTTGACCACCATCGCGCTTCCCCATTACGAAATGGGCCGCTGGGCGATGGAGACCGTGCTCGGCGTCAACACGGTAAAAAACGGCACCGTTCACCGCATGGAGTGCCCCGTCGTGAGACGGGAATCCGTGGGCCCGCCGCCGGCCAAGCCGGCAAGCATCGACCGGCGGCGAGCCTGAACATCCGAGACGCCGTCCCGCTGGGGCGGCACCCGAACAATGGCCGGCGCTGAAGCCGTCCACCTATGAAAGGTAACCACAATGGCGCGACGCACCGCACCACTACTTGTCTCCACCGCCCTCGTTTCCGCCCTGGCCCTCACGGGTTGCGGCCAGGCCGGGCAGGACAACACCACGGCCGACGGCCGTTCCGAGTTGAAGATGTGGACGCACTCGGCCGGAAACCCCGCCGAGCTCGCCGTCTACGAACGGATCATCAGCGACTTCAACGAGTCGCAGGAGGACTACACGGTGGTCCACGAGTCCTTCCCGCAGGGCGCCTACAACGACGCCGTCGTGGCCGCCGCCGCCTCGGGCGACCTTCCCTGCCTGCTCGACCTCGACGGCCCGATCATGCCGAACTGGGCGTGGGCCGGCCACCTTCAGCCGCTGGACCTCCCCACCGAGCTCACGGACAACCTGCTTCCGACCGCGGTCGGCGAATGGGAGGGCGAGATCTACTCGGCAGGCTATTGGGACGCCGCGCTGGGCATCTTCGCCCGGAAGTCGGTCCTCGAGGCCGAGAACATCAGGATTCCGACCATGGAGCAGCCGTGGACCAAGGACGAGTTCGGGTCCGCCCTCGAGAAGCTCAAGGCCGCGGGATACGAAACGCCGATCGACATCGGCGCCGAAGACACCGGCGAGTGGTGGCCCTACGCTTACTCGCCGCTGCTGCAGAGCGCCGGTGCGGACCTGATCGACCGGGAAACGATGCTTACCGCCGACGGCGCGCTCAACAGCCCCGAAGCCGTGGAGTGGGCGGAGTGGTTCGCCGGGCTGTTCGAGTCCGGTTACGCCAGCAACGACGGCACGGTGGGCAACCAGGAGTTCATCGACGACGAGGTCGCCCTCAGCTACACGGGCGTCTGGAACGCGATGGACGCCATCGACGCCGTGGGCGACGACCTGCTGATCCTCCCGCCGGTCGACCTGGGCGAGGGCCCGAAGATCGGCGGCGGCTCCTGGCAGTGGGGCATCTCCTCCTCCTGCGCCGCGGCCGACGGCGCCCGCGAGTACCTCGAGTTCAGCTTCCAGGACGAGTACATCACCGAGTTCGCCGACAAGCAGGTGGTCATCCCGGCCACCGAGGCCGCAGCCCAGGCCTCGGAACACTTCGGTGACGACGGGACCCTCCGGCCCTTCGTCGAGTTCTCCCAGGAATACGCCGTCCTCCGCCCGGAGACGCCGGCCTACGCGGTCATCTCCAGCACCTTCGAGAAGGCGGCGAAGGACATCATGAGCGGCGCCGACGCCCAGGAGGCGCTGGACTCCGCGGTCAACGAAATCGACGCGAACATCGCCTCCAACGACGGCTACGGCTTCTAGGGATCGGCACGGCGGCGGGGGCTCCCGGCCCCCGCCGCCCCTGACGGAAGAACACGATAATGACCGCTGCAGCACCCACGACGACGGCGGCCCGCCGTCGTCCTCCTCGCAAGTTCCGCTCCGCGCGCGGCCGGGAGAGTTGGGCCGGGCTCGCGATGATCGCGCCGGCCGGAATACTCCTGGTGACGTTCCTGCTGATCCCAGTCCTCCTGACCTTCACGCTCTCCTTCACCAATGCGCGCCTGATCTCGCCGAACCCGCCGCGGGCGGTCGGATTCGACAACTTCCTCCGCGTCTTCACCGCGGACCCCGTCTTCCTGGACTCCGTCTGGAACACGGTGATCTTCGCCGTCGTCGTGGTCCCGGTGCAGGCCGGGCTGGGTCTGTTGCTCGCGGTGCTGGTCAACCAGAAGCTCCGCGGCGTGACCGCCTTCCGGGTGATTTTCTTCATTCCGGTGGTGACGTCGATCGTCGTCGTATCCATCCTCTGGAAGTTCATGTACCAGAAGGAGGGGCTCATCAACTCCTTCATCGACATGCTGACGTTCGGTCTGTGGAGCGGCGTCGATTGGCTTCAGAATCCGGATACGGCGCTCGGCGCCATCATTGTGCTCTCCATCTGGCAGGCCGTGGGTTTCCACATGATCATCTGGCTTTCCGGCCTGCAGACCATCCCGGATGAGCTCTACGAGGCCGCGCGCATGGACGGGGCGGGACCGTGGAAGCAGTTCACGAACGTCACCTGGCCCGGCCTGAAGCCGACCATGGTCTTCGTCCTAGTCACCATCACCATCGCCGCGCTCGGGTTGTTCGTACAGATCGACGTCATGACCCAGGGCGGACCGCTGAACTCGACCACCACCCTGGTCTTCCATGCCGTCCGGAAGGGCTTCGAGCAGCAGGAGATCGGCTACGCGGCCGCGATTTCTCTGATCTTCTTCATCGCCGTCCTGCTCATCACGCTGGTTCAGCGCTGGCTTACCCGAGAGAGGACCTGACATGGGCACCACACAACTAGCAACCGCACCGCGGGACGCCCAGCGTCCCGGAAAGGCGGCGCCGTCCGCGTCGCGGCAACGGCGGATCCGGCGGATCGGCTTCTACCTGGGCATGTCCGCCCTGGCCGTGCTCTTCCTGTTCCCGCTGGTCTTCATGTTCGTCTCCAGCCTCAAGCCGGATGCGCAGATCCTGCAGGACATCGACTCGCCGATGGCGTTCGTCCCGAGCGGGGACATCAGCCTGGACAACTACTTCGGCGTCTTCGACCGCGTCCCGGTGGCGCAGTTCCTCTTCAACTCCGTCCTCGTCACCGTGTTGACGGTCGGGATCGGGCTCGTCGTGAACTCCATGGCCGGCTTCGCGCTCTCGCGGATGCGGTGGAAGGGCCGTGCGGTGGTGCTGACGTTCGTCGTCGCAACGCTGATCGTCCCGTTCGAGACCATCGCCGTCCCGATGGTCTACTGGGTGAACAAGCTGCCGACGCTCGTTTTCGAAGGCGGCCTGCTGAAGTACGATTTCGGCTGGTTGAACTCCTACGAGGTGCAGATTGTGCCGTTCATCGCCAACGCGTTCTCGATCTTCCTCTTCACCCAGTACTTCTCCACCATTCCGCCGTCGTTGGACGAGGCCGCCCGCATCGACGGCGCCAGCTGGTTCGGGATCTACCGGCGCATCATCGTCCCGCTGTCCGGCCCGGCCTTCGCCACGGTGGCGATCCTGACGTTCCTGCCGGCGTGGAACCAATACCTGTGGCCGCTCATGGTGGTCCAGGAGGAGGCCAAGCGGCCGGTGATGGTGGGAATGCAGTACTTCTTCCAGATCAACACGGCGTGGGGCGAGGTCATGGCCTACACATCGCTGATCACGCTTCCGGTCCTAATCGTCTTCCTGATCTTCCAGCGTGCCTTCGTGAGCAGCATTGCCGCGAGCGGCGTCAAGGGCTAGGCGCCCGGCCGGTACGGCGCCACCACTTCCGCCGGCCTCGCGCCGGCCAACGAAAGGATTCACATGTTCGACCTGCCCGATTCCTGGGTCTGGGACTACTGGTTCGCCGACGACGGCGAGACCTACCACCTCTTCTTCCTCTATGCCTCCCGCGCCCTGCACGATCCCGATGCCCGGCACCACCGCGCGTCGATCGGGCACGCCGTGTCGACGGACCTGACGTCCTGGACCCGCGTCGCGGACGCCCTCGTCCGCAGCGACGCCCCGGCGTTCGACGACCTCGCCACGTGGACCGGCTCGGTGGTCCGGCACCCCGACGGCACGTGGTTCCTCTTCTACACGGGGGCCTCGCTGTCGCCGGACGGGATCAACGTGCAGCGCGTCGGCTACGCGACGTCGTCGGACCTCATGGTCTGGGAGAAGCACGGGGCGCCGGTCCTCGAAGCGGATCCGGCGCGCTACGAGACCCTCGCCTGCGGAGCGTGGCACGACGAGGCCTTCCGCGACCCCTGGGTCTTCCCGGCGCCCGACGGCGATGGCTGGCACATGCTCATCACGGCCCGTTCTGCGCAGGGTCCGGTGCTGGGACGCGGGGTGGTCGGCCATGCGTGGTCCGCCGACCTGCGTTCCTGGGAGCTCCGCGACCCGCTCACCGCTCCTTCCGAGCGCGGCTTCGGACAGTTGGAGGTCCTGCAGGTGGAGGAGGTCGAGGGCCGCCCGGTGCTCATCTTCTCCTGCGGCGCCGTCCACTCCACCGAAGCCCGACGGGGCGAACGCGGCGGCACCTGGGCCGTGCCCGCGGAATCCCTCCTGGGACCGTTCGACATCGAGAACGCCTACCCGCTGACGGACGAAAGCCTCTACGTGGGCCGGCTGCTCCAGCGCCGTGATGATCGGTCCTGGTGGCTCTTCGCATTCCGCGACGCCAACGAGACTGGCCCGTTCCTGGGTGGCATCATCGATCCGTTGCCGGTCCGGTGGGAAGGAGACCGCCTGGTAACCGGCCCCTAGCCAGCCGCCCCGCTCCTCCCCTCCCTCCCATCCCCGTTTCGACGAAGGTAGATGTCCGTTTTGGGCGGAATTCCAGCATCTACCTTCGTCGAAACGGGGGGCGGGGACATCTGGCTTTGTCGAGATGCCGACGTCGCAAGCTCCCGCCACGGGACCCCGCTACTTCTTCTCCTCGATCGTCACCGTCCAGCCGCTCATGTTGGCCGCGGTCACGTTCAGGTAGTAGCTGCCGGCATTCTTGTGCAGTGCGGTGGTGGAGCTTTCCGGTTCGCTCAGCATGACCAGCGGGATCCCACCGTCGGCGTGGAGGTCCGTGCCCTCGGTCAGCACGTAGACGGCGCCGATCGACATGTCCGGGTCTCCCTCGAAGCTGTAGGTCATGCGCGCCTCGCCGCCGGTCAGCTCGAACGCCGGGCTGGCCGCGTCGGCGCGGCCCTCCAGCGCGACGACTTCGGTCCACATGGCCTCGGCTTCGACCGGCGGCGCTTCGGCCTCGGCCGGCTCCTCAGCTTCAATCGGTGCTTCGGCATCCGCGGGTTCTTCAGCGGCCACCACCTGCCCGGTCCCCGTGGGCGCGTCGGGAGCGTTCCCCGCGGTCGACGCCCCGTTCACTGCCCCCAACAGCACGACGACGGCGGTCGCGATCCACGCCACCATCCGTTGCTTCGGCGTCGACCGAAGTGGCAGACCACGCTTGTCGCGCATCCCGCCGGCCAGGATGATGATCAGGTCGATCAGCACCCAGACGCCGAGGCCACCGAGTGTGAAGAGCTTCAGCAGACCGGTGCCCACTTTGCCGAGGTAGAAGCGGTCGACGCCGAAGATGCCCAGGAACAGCGACAGCAGCCATGTGGTCAGGAACGATTTCGGCTCAACGGCTGGAGCGGGCATGCCCTGCGGCGCCCCCGGATACTGCATGGTGTGGCTCATGATGGTTTCCTTTCGGAGTGGACCCTACGGCCCACGGTGGATGCGATGAATGAATCGGTGGCGGAAGCGGCTACTGCTTGCTCCAACTCCCGCAGCGGTTGGACTTGAAGTCCTGCCCCTTGGCGAGTTTCACGCTCGGACGCCCGCCGCCCGGGAGGTCGTTTTCGACGATGTCGTCGCCGTTGCTCCCGGTGCGCAGGATGGCCCAGTAGCAGTTCGAGTCGACCGGCTCGGTGGCACGGTAGGTTCCGGCGGCGATGTCCACCCCCACGGTCCAGGTCCCGTTGGACACCGTGTTGGCTTCCTTCTCTTCCTCGGCCCCCGTGACGGCGGCTTCCCGGTCGGCGACGGCTGCCTCCGCCGATTCAAGCTCGCCGGCGCGGGTCTCCAGCGCCCCCTCCTGTTCCAGGACCGCCTCCTCGCGCTCCTGGACCGAGGCCTCGAGCTCGTTATAGTCCGCCACGAGCTCGTCGTACTTCGTCTGCGCCGCCTCGCGCTCGCCGGCGGCCGCGGTGCGCTCCCCCACCACGGCGCGGTACTGCTCGCTTGCGGTCGGATCGACGCCGGCGGACCCTGCGGCAGCGCCAGCACCAAAGAGCACGACGCCGGCGATCACCGCCGCGGCGACCTTCAACGCCCTGCGTCGGGGCGCCTTGGGCGCCTCCTCCGCGGTGGGCTGGACGGACTCGGGCTGGTCGGTGCTCATGGCTCCTCCGTAAGGGTGGTTTCAACAATGACGTCGAGGCCGTCATCCGGGTGGTAGCCCCAGGTGGCGGAGTAGTTGGCCCAGGCGGCGTCCTGCCGCCCGTCGAGGGCTCGCGTGCTTTCCATCCGGGACACGACGGACTCGGGGATGTCCAGCTCCTCGAGGACGCACAGCACCGTCTCGAAGGGCGCACCGATGGATTCTTTTCCACTGGTCTGCAGTTGGAGGCTGTGACCGTCGTCCAGCACGTCGATGCCGAGAAAAACCGAGGCGTCGCAGGCGGAAACGGCGTCCGCAATCGGTTGCGTGGTCGCGTCCGCGGCGTCGATATCGGAAGCCACCGCATCGGGCGCCGCGGTGGAGGCCGCATCCCCCGATGCGGCCACCTGCCCCATCACGATCCCCAGCCCCAACCCCAAGCAGAGCCCGATTCCCGCTGGCATGAGCCAGGCACGTGATATTCGCGGCCGCTCTTCGGCCGGTGTTTCCGTCTGCTGGCTGTCCATGGTTTCTCCTTCAAGGGCGGGTGCGGTGATTGATGGTGCGGTGACCGGGCGGCGGGCCCCCCGACCAGCCCGCCGTCCGGTCCGCCGGCTGGCAGGCGCCGTGCCGACGTCTCCGAAGCTACGGAACACCCGTGACGTTCTGGTCTTTCCAGCCTGATAAGGGGTCTTATCAGCGTCTAGGTTCTGTTTTGTCCGTCACCCCGTAGAGTTCGGGTGAAGGAGCGGGCCACAAGGGCACGCGAAACGCAAAGGGGGAGCAAAAGTGCAGCAGGCCAACCCGCAGCACCCCCAAGAGCACGCGCCCCCTTCACCCCGGGAGTTCCTGACGCTCGCCGACGTCGCCCGCCTTGCAGGCGTCCAACGCCCCGTGGTGACGGTGTGGCGTTCGCGCAACCGCGGCGGCCGGCATCCCTTCCCCGCCCCGGCGCGCACGCACGGACAGCAGGAGCTCTTCGACGCCGGCCAGGTGGTCGATTGGCTCGGCCGCACCGGGCTCGGCAACAATGTGCACGCCGCCCAGGACGTCGCCGCCCACGTGGTGGACGCCCGGGATCGTTTCACCGCGGTCTCGGCGCTCCTCGCGCTGCGCGCCGCCTTGGATGAACCGCTGGCGGGACTCGACGCCGCGGACCTGCTGGACGCGGCGGACGAGCAGGACCCGGAGGACGCGTTCCTCTACGCCGAACTCGAAGCCCTGGGCGCGGACTTGCCGGCCCTCGCCGCCTACACGGACCGGCTGGTCGATGCGGCCTACGGCGCGGCACCCGCCTTCGAACGCCTCCTCGCGGAGAGTCTGCGCACTGCCCTGCCCGGCCACGCCTCCACCTCCCTCTCCGCCCAAGCGCACGACGTCGTTGCAGCGGCCGCGCTGGAGATCGGCGCCGGGGCGCGGCTCTTCGCCGAGACGACCCCGGGTGGCACGGATTTGCTTCTCGCCGTCGCCGATCTACTGGGCGAGGACACCGACGGGACGTTTCAGCTGCCGCGGCCGTCGGCGGGAACCGGCGGCCGCCCGGAACGCCGCCCATCGGATCGGGCCACCCATCAGGCCGCGCACCGGTTGGCCCTGCGCCGCCTGCGCATCCATGCCCGGACCCGGGACAACGTGAACCTCCGGCACCCGGCGGAACCCGCCCCCGGCACCGTCAACCTGGCCCAGTTCCCCGGCCCCGCGCTGGCGGACCAGGCGCCGGCGGCGATGCTGGAGGCCATCGACGAATTGGTCCTGGCCCTCGGTCCCACCGAGCGCGCCGTGGTGATCGCCCCGGCCGCGCTGCTTGTGGATCGGCTCGCGGATCCGAACCTGGACAATGTGCGTGCCGCGACCCTGCGCTCGGGCCGGGTGCGCGCCGCTGTCCGGCTCCCCCGTGGCTTGCGGCCGTCCGCTCCCCGCCAGGCGTTGGCGCTGTGGGTACTGGGTCCCGAACCGGCGGGCGTTCCGCTCGGCGAGCGCTGGGTCATGGTCGCGGACCTGCTCGACGCGGTGCTGGACTGGGCCGCGGTCCAGGACCTGGCAACGGACCTTGCGGCTTCCCTGGGCGGCCGGGAGGCCATACGGCGCCACGCGTTCCGGTTTGCCCGGTTGGTCCGCACGCCGGTGTTGCTCGCGCGCCGCTCGCTGGTGGAGGCTCCCCGCGGCCCGGCCGCCGGCGTTGCCGTGCCGGGCGAATCCCTGCTGCGGGCGGAGGCTGCACTGGATGCCGTCAACGCCACCGGCGCGCGGCGCGGGGAGCTGGGCTTCGGCGTCGTTCCCGGCGCACCCCGGGTCCCAGCCACGGGCACGACGCCGGCGCGCCGCACGCTGGGCGCGCTGTCCGACGCCGGGCAGGTGCGTTGCCTGCCGGGCGCCCGGATGGACGAGGACGACGTGGTCCCGGACGCCGCCCGCGGCGCCCGTCCCGGTGTGCGCGTCTGGCGGGCCGAGGACCTGGGGCGCGCGGCCGCCGGCGCCAGCATCCCCGCGCTGGTGCTCGCCGCCCGCTATCCGCGGGCCAAAATGACGGAGCCGGGGGACATTGTCTTTAGTGCCGGCCCGCGTCCCGCGGCCGCGATCGACGCGGGAGGCGCCGCCGTCGTGCGGTATCCGGCCCGGATCCTGCGGATCAACGCGGCGGACGCCGGCGGGCTGGTGGCCGCGGTCGTCGCCGCCGACATCAACGCGGGCGCCGCCGGTTCGTGGCGCCGCTGGGTGGTGCGGACGGTCCCCCCGGACGGTGCGGCCGCGCTGGCCGCGGCCCTGGCGCGGTTGGAGGACGAGCGCGCGGCCGCCGCGGAGCGTGTGGCGCGGATCGCCGCGTTGGCGGACCGGCTCGTCGCGGGCGTCGCGGCCCACGAACTTGAGATCATAGACACCGATACCCCCATGGAAGGACGGCCCTAGTGCCAGCACCGAAGAAGTCCCCGACACAGCAAGGGAAAGCGAAGCAGGATCCCCTGCCGAGCACCATGAAGGAGCTCAAGGACACCCTGTGGAAGGCCGCGGACAAGCTGCGCGGATCCATGGACGCCTCCCAGTACAAGGACGTCATCCTGGGGTTGGTGTTCCTGAAGTACGTGTCCGATGCGTTCACGGAGCGCCGCGCGCAGATCGCCGCGGAGCTGGCCGCGGACGGCATGTCCGAGGACCAGGTCGCCCAGCTGATCGACGACACCGACGAGTACACCGGGCGCGGGGTCTTCTGGGTTCCGGAGCACGCGCGCTGGGAGTACCTGGCGCAGAACGCCAAGGGCCTGCCCGCCGCGGGCGGGCAGGCGCCGAAGAGCGTCGGCGAGCTGATCGACGGCGCCATGGAGGCCGTGATGGCCGCCAACCCGTCGCTGGCCAGCACGCTGCCGCGGATCTTCAACCGGGACAACATCGACCAGCGCCGGCTCGGGGAGCTGCTGGACCTGTTCAACTCGGCCCGCTTCACCGGCCAGGGCGCCGGCCGCGCCCGGGACCTGCTCGGCGAGGTCTACGAGTACTTCCTGGAGAAGTTCGCCAAGGCCGAGGGCAAGCGCGGCGGGGAGTTCTACACCCCCGCCGGCGTGGTCCGCGTGCTGGTGGAGGTGCTGGAGCCCACCCACGGGCGCGTGTACGACCCGTGCTGCGGGTCCGGCGGCATGTTCGTGCAGACGGAGAAGTTCCTGGACGCGCACCACGAGGACCGCACGGCGATCTCCGTCTACGGGCAGGAGCTCAACGAGCGCACGTGGCGGATGGCGAAGATGAACCTCGCCATCCACGGGCTCAACGCCAACCTGGCCCCGCGCTGGGGGGACACGTTCGCCCGGGACCAGCACCCGGAGATGCAGGCCGACTTCGTCATGGCCAACCCGCCGTTCAACATCAAGGACTGGGCCCGCAACGAGTCCGATCCGCGCTGGCGCTACGGCGTCCCGCCGGCGAACAACGCCAACTACGCGTGGATCCAGCACATCATCGCCAAGCTGGCGCCGGGCGGTTCGGCCGGCGTGGTGATGGCGAACGGGTCCATGTCCTCGAACTCCGGCGGCGAGGGGCAGATCCGCGCAGAGCTGGTGGAGGCTGACCTGGTCTCCTGCATGGTCGCACTGCCGACGCAGCTGTTCCGCTCCACCGGCATTCCGGTGTGCACGTGGTTCTTCTCCAAGGACAAGACCGCGGGCGGGCACGGCTCCGTGGACCGCACCGGGCAGGTGCTGTTCATCGACGCCCGGAATTTGGGGCACATGCTGGACCGGGCGGAGCGCGCGCTGAGTGATGAGGACATCGCGAAGATCGCCGGCACCTTCCACGCCTGGCGCGGCACCGCGTCGGCGGAGGGCATGGAGTACCGCGACGAGGCCGGCTTCTGCTATTCGGCCACCCTGGCGGAGGTCAAGGCCGCGGACTACGCGCTGACCCCGGGACGCTATGTCGGCGCGGCCGACGTGGAGGACGACGGAGAGCCGATCGAGGAGAAGATCGAGCGGCTGAAGGCGGAGCTGTTCGAGCAGTTCGAGGAGTCCGAGCGGCTGGCGCAGGTTGTGCGCGAGCAGTTGGGGAGGGTTTCGTGACGGAGTGGAAGCAGACGACGCTGGGGGAGGTTCTTAACTTTCAGCGGGGGTTCGATATCACTCGGACGTCTCAGCGTCCGGGACGCATACCGGTCGTCTCGTCCGGAGGTACCGGCAGTTATCACGACACTGCCGCAGCTACCGGACCAGGCGTAGTGATCGGTCGAAAGGGGACGCTTGGGAAAACATACTTTCTTCCGGGCAACTACTGGCCTCACGACACCACTCTGTGGGTACAGGACTTCAAGGGGAGCCACCCTCGGTTTGTTTACTACTTCATGTCACAGTTGGATGTGTCTTGGTTAGATGCTGGCTCTGCGAATCCAACCCTGAACCGCAATCATCTGCATCCGCTCTCCGTCGTTTGGCCACCCGTCGCTGCACAAGCGGCCATCGCCGAAGTGCTCGGCGCCCTCGACGACAAGATCGCCGCCAACACCAAGCTCGCCGCAACAGCCAATGAGCTGGCGGGGCATGTGTACGACGCCGCAACAGCCCATCTCGGATCGCTGGCCATGAGTGACGTACTGACTCCAGTTCTCGGAGGTACACCGGCGCGAGGAGTCGACGAGTTCTGGGGCGGAAGCGCGCTATGGGCATCCGCAAAAGATGTGACGGGCGCGAACTACGCCGTCATTCTCGATACGCAAGAGAAGATTACTGAGCGGGCCACGATTCGCACCAAGGCCAAGCCCTTACCGTCCGGCAGTGTCATATTGACCGCGCGCGGAACTGTCGGGGCTGTCGCCCGGCTTGCCAGACCCTCAGCCTTTAACCAATCGTGCTATGGGTTCGTCCCAGAGGCTCTCCCCGCAGGAGTTCTCTACTTCTCAATCTTGAGGGCTGCAGAAAGAGCGAAGTCGATCGCCCACGGATCGGTTTTTGACACGATCACGATGAAAACCTTCCAGCATCTGAACATTCCTGATTTCGCTGAGACTGCGTCCGATGTCGAGACTCGACTCGAGCCCTTACTGGATACGGTGACCCAGAAGATCGTCGAAAACTCTCAACTGGCCGCTACACGGGATGCGCTACTTCCTCACCTCATGTCCGGCAAGCTGCAGGTTCAAGAGGCAGAGCAAACTGTGGGCGCCCTCACGTAGAGTCACATTCCGGGTGGCTCGCGTGGGTGCATCACAGCTCTGCACCGCGACGGCGTCATAGATCACGAAGAAAGTTGGGGGAACTTGGCAAAGATCATTCGGAACCAGTCACACGAGCCGCTCGGAAAGGGCAGTATCGGCTGTTTTGCCGTCGTCGTAATCATCATCGCCTTAGCGCTCAGCGGCGTGCCCGCCGTTGGTCCGCTGCTAACTATCGCCGTGCTGGTCATGGGGCTAGGTATCGCCTGGTCGATGAACCAAGACCGGAAGAAGCACGCAGCAGCGCAAGAATCCGAAACGATTGCTGGCGAACTCTTGTCGGAGCCAGGACTGAAACCTCCGGTGCCTATGCTGCCGCAGGCGCAACAGGTCTCCCTTCTTGGCGAACCCGTGCAGCCGGACAAGATCAGCTTCTGGACGGCCAAGAAGACCGCCCAGAATCTGACGCAACAGAACGCGGCTCTCCGGCACGTCATCGAGAAGCATGACTTCTCCGACGTCGTCGTCATGGAGGAAACACGAGCTAGTCTGAACGCCGCCATCACGGACAGTGAGGCAAATGCCCTTCAACTCCGTACAGAAGTTGAAGCCATCCAGAGCGAGCTCATTAGCGTCCGCACCAAGGCGGATCTACAACGCGTGGGTCTTTTCGACTTCGAGCACCCCGCCGAATCCTCGGCGACCCTCAAGGGTGAGCTCGAACAGGTGCGCACCGAGATTAAACGGATTGCGCGCGCGAAGGACGCCATCCGCGCGTCCTCCGGGTTCACCTTCAATGGCTCGGAGAAAGAGGGGAAGAAGTTCGTCAAGCAGATGTCGACCGTCATGTTGCGTGCATACAACGCCGAGGCCGAAAACTGCGTCAAGACTGTTCGCGCCGGCAATCTCGATACGGCGATCAAGCGCCTCGAAACAGCGCGCGACATGATCGAGCGCAACACCACGCTCATCGACCTGCATATAGGCACCAGTTACCACAAACAGCGGATCAAGGAATTGGAGCTCGCTGCCAAGCACCTCCAAGCCGTTGCGGCCGAAAAAGAGGAAGAACGCGCACGTCGCGAGGAACTGCGCGAGCAGCGCAAGGTCGAAGCAGAAATCGCCCGGAAGCGGGAGCAGCTAGATCGCGAGATGGCGCGGTATCAAGAGACCTATCGCAGCCTTGTCGCTCAAGGAAACGCTGAAGGCGCGGCACGCATGAGCGAGAAAATGAAGGAACTGGAGGACGAACAGCACCGGATCGAGGAGTACGAATCCAACTTCCGTCTAGGGCACGTGTACGTGATTTCAAACATTGGCGCATTCGGTGATGGCGTCGTCAAAATCGGTATGACTAGGCGGCAAGAACCTATGGATCGAGTCCGCGAGCTCGGCGACGCATCTGTCCCCTTCCGGTTCGATGTCCACGCTCTCTTCTTCACGGAAGATGCCGTGGGCGTGGAAAACATGCTTCACAAGCACTTCTCGGATCAGCGCGTAAACAAGGTAAATGGACGTAAGGAGTTCTTCTACGCCACCCCCGAGGAAGTCCTCGCCGCCCTCCAAGAGCATGCTGTGGAGGTCGTCCAGTACGACACCGACGCCGAAGCGGAGGAGTACCGCATGAGCCGAGGCGTTCTATCCGGGGAAGCCGTCTAGCGGCCGCCCTCCCCCGTATCCTCAAGTAGCCAGGAAAGGACAAGGCAGATGAAGCCACGCGATGAAGATCCTCACGCTGCGAGTGACGATTCCGTCGTAAGTTTCGCCAGTACGCCTGCACGGGGCTCCCTTCCCACCTGGTACCCGGATCTCCTCGACGCCGTTTCCGGGCGCGTTGCGGAGGGACGGAATCGTGCGGTTACTGCCGCCAACCAAGAACTCGTCGCCACATACTGGGCAATCGGCCGCGACCTCCTGGCTCGCGAATCCTCCGAGGGTTGGGGATCGAAAGTTGTCACGCGACTCTCGGCGGACTTGCGCGAAATATTTCCTGAAGCTCGTGGGTTCTCACCCCGCAATCTTCGCTACATGAAGACATTCGCAGCGGCCTGGCCGGACTTCGAAATGTTGCAGACACCGTCTGCAACATTGCCTTGGTCCCACCACGTCCTGCTCCTAGACAAGACGACCGATCAGTCCACCCGAGCCTGGTACGTGCGAACCGCTGCGGATCAAGGATGGTCCTACCGCCACCTGGAGCACCAGATCGACACCCGCCTCCACGAGCGGGCCGGCCAGGCTACGTCGAACTTCAAGGCGACCCTTCCGCCGTCGTCCGCTGACCTGGCACAGGACGCAACCAGGGATCCGTACATCTTCGATTTCCTCTCGATGACCGGCCGGCGGAACGAGCGCGAACTCGAATCGCAGCTCGTCTCCCACGTTGAGCGGTTCCTTCTTGAGCTGGGGCGCGGATTCGCCTTTGTGGGTCGCCAGATGCGGCTGGACATCGCAGGGGACGAGTTCTTCCCCGACCTGCTGTTCTACAACTTCAGGCTGCGCCGGTTTGTGGTGGTCGAGCTTAAGGCCACCAAGTTCGAGCCTGGATTCCTCGGGCAGCTCGGCATGTACATGAGCGCCGTCGACGACCTGCTGGCCCAGCCCGGGGACGCACCGACCATCGGCCTGCTGCTGTGCAAAACCAAGAACGCGGTGGTCGCGGAATATGCGCTGCGCGGCTACAACTCCCCCATCGGCGTCGCCGAATGGGCGACGGAGCTGGAGGAATCGATGCCGGCGGAACTGGCTGGCGGGTTGCCGACCATCGACGAGCTCGAAGCAGAGATGGGCGACGGACCGTGGCCAACAAGTAACGACGCGTGTTAAGTTATGACTGAACCTCCGGACGGGATCCAGCTGTTACCGGGCAACGAAACCGTCATTGCCGTCGTGCGGGGAAGTGGGAGATGCGATGCCAAGGACTTTATTCAAGGGCTTGAGAAGCGCTTTCAGGCACGCTTCCGGCGCTACTTCGAGCGGTTAGCTGCGGGACTGCCGGTCCAGTCGCCACAACACATACGCCGGTTGAGCCCCTCTGGGACGGACCCCGTCGTGTACGAACTGAAAACCGACAAGTACCGCCTCTACGTCATCCGATCGAAGCAACGCTGGTACGTAACGCACGGACGGGAAAAACCAAAAAACAGCCAAGTACCGGCAGAGGTCGACAAGGCACTAGCGATCTATTGGGAATGGAACGGAGACAAGCCGTGAAGAGTGAAGCAGTATTCCCGGTCGGGGATGCGGAATTTGATGCGACCTACGCTGAGGAAGCGGCGATGATCGACGCCAGCGAACTCATCGCGGCCGCCCTCGCGGAGAGCAACATGTCCAAAACGGCTCTGGCCAACGCCTTGAATGTCAGTAAAAGCGAAATCTCCGCACGGTTGGCCGGGGAACGCAACATCACGGTCAGGAAGCTCGCCGCCACCCTTCATGCCACTGGCCATCGACTCGAGCTGACGGCCACAAACCTTTCCGGCTCCAAACCACGCACCGTCCAACGCTCCGCGAAATGGCGCAGCTCCGGTGCGACAGAATCCAAGCGTCACGGAGAAGACGGACACATCCGCACCACTCACGACGGCGAGTGGCTACAAACCAGAAAGGCACGATCGTGAAGGTCCACGAGCGCTTTCGCATGTCCGATCCGGAGATTCTGGGCGTGGATGCCTCTTGGGAGGATCCACGCGAACCCCGCGCCAATTGGTACGTCAGCTATGCCCCCGAACTGGAAGAAGACGCGCAGGGCCGGGTCCTCCTCGCCACGTTGCACGTCGTCGGCAAGTCCAGCTCCGGCAGTATTCGCTTGGCCGCCCTACTCCATGACTCGCTGGACGGTGGTGATCCGGAGGCCTTTGAAAGCGACTTAGCCGCCTCAAACGCTCTGAACACGCTCTATGCGTTTGCACGCTCCGGATTGCGGACAGTCTTTGCCGTCGTCGGCGTCGACGCCGAGGTACCGGAAGAAAGCCCCGGACCGGAAATAGACCAACTGGTCCGTTCCGAAGAAGCCAAGGACGAATCCGAATGAACGGATCAGAAGGCGGGGACACGTGACACTGCAGACCAGGTTCACCGAGGCCGACTGGGAGGGCCTGGTCCTCGACCAGCTCGGCGAGAGCGGTTGGGAACCGAAGCACGGGGACGCGATCGCGCCGGGCACGGACGAACGCGACTCCTGGGCGGAACTGCTCATCCGGCCGCGCCTGCTCGCCGCGCTGCGCCGGCTCAACGCCGGCGTCCCGGAGCAGTACCTGCAGCAGGCGCTGGCGGAGATCGCCGCGCCGTCCTCGCAGGACGCCATCACGGAGAACCACCGGATCCACAGGATGCTCGTGGAGGGGTACCGCATCGGCTACCTCGACGCGGACGGCACCGAACGCAACCCCACGCTGCGCCTCCTGAGCGCGGAGGAATCTGACAACAACTGGCTGGCCGTCAACCAGGTCACCCTCGTGGCCGGCGAATACCGCCGGCGATTCGACGTCGTGCTCTATTGCAACGGCATGCCCGTGAGCATCGTGGAGCTCAAGAGGGCCGGCTCCAGGACCGCGGACGTCGCCGCCGCGCACGCCCAGCTGCAGACCTACCTGCGCGAGTTCCCGCTGGCGTTCCGCTTCTGCGTGTTCGCCTTCGCCTCCGACGGCATCAACGCAAAGTACGGGACGCCGTTCACGCCGCTGAACCACTTCTCGCCGTGGAACGTGGACGACGACGGCAAGCCCGTCCCCGCCGACGCCACGCTCGACGGCGAATCCGTCCTGCCGATCGAGACGGCCCTGGCGGGCCTCTACAACCCCACGCGCTTCCTGCAGCTGCTGCTGTCCTTCACCGCGTTCGACGCCGGGGCCGACGGCCTGCTCAAGCGCATCGCCAAGCCGCACCAGTACTTCGCCGTCAACAAGGCCGTGGGCAGCACGATCGACGCGGTGCGCACCCACGGCAAGGCCGGCGTCGTCTGGCACACCCAGGGTTCCGGCAAGTCCATGGAGATGGAGCTCTACACCGCCTCCGTCATGCGGAACCCCGCGCTGAGCAACCCGACCGTCGTCGTCATCACCGACCGAAACGAACTCGACGGCCAGCTGTTCTCCGGCTTTTCCCGCTCCCAGCTGCTGCCGGACACCCCGAAGCAGATCCGGCGGCGGTCCGAGCTGCGCGCGGAGCTCACCGACCGGGTCACCGGCGGCATCTACTTCAGCACGCTGCAGAAGTTCGGGCTGTCCAAGGAAGAGAAGGACTCCGGCACGGTGCACCCGCTGCTCAGCGACCGGCGGAACATCATCGTCATCGTCGACGAGGCGCACCGGAGCCACTACGACGACCTCGACGGCTACGCCCGGCACCTGCGCGACGCCCTGCCCAACGCCACGCTGATCGCGTTCACGGGCACGCCGATCTCCTTCGAGGACCGCAACACCCGGGACGTGTTCGGCGAGTACATCGACGTCTACGACCTCTCCCGCGCCGTCGAGGACGGCGCGACCGTGCCCGTGTACTTCGAGCCGCGGCTGATCAAGGTGCAGCTGGCCGACGGCGTCACGCAGGAGGACCTCGACGCCGCCGCGGACGAGGCGACCGCCGGGCTGGACGACACGGAGCGCGCGCGGATCGAGCAGTCCGTGGCCGTGGTGAACGCCGTGTACGGCGCTCCGGAGCGCCTCGAGGAGCTGGCGAAGGACCTGGTGGGGCACTGGGAGGCGCGCCGCGGCGTCGTCGCACCGTTTATCGCCGACACCGAAGGCGCGCCGACGTTCGGCAAGGCGATGATCGTGGGCGGGACGCGGGAGATCTGCGCCAACCTCTACTCGGCGATCGTGGCGCTGCGGCCGGACTGGCACTCCGACGAGCTGGATAGGGGAAAGATCAAGGTGGTCTACTCCGGGACGGCGTCCGACGCGCCGCCGGTCGCCGACCACGTGCGCCGCGACTCCGCGAACAACGCGATCAAGGAGCGGTTGAAGGACGCTGACGACGAGCTGGAGCTGGTGATCGTCAAGGACATGATGCTCACCGGCTTCGACGCCCCGCCGCTGCACACGCTCTACCTGGACCGGCCGCTCAAGGGCGCGCTGCTGATGCAGACGCTGGCGCGCGTGAACCGCACGTTCCGCGGCAAGGCGGACGGGCTGCTGGTGGCGTACGCGCCGCTGGCCGAGAACCTGGCGAAGGCGCTGGCCGAGTACACGTCCACGGACCAGGAGAAAAAGCCGGTCGGGCGGGACGTGGACGAGGTCGCCGCGTTGGCGCGCGAGCTGGTGGACCAGGTGCGCGGAATGCTGGCCGGGCACGACTGGCGGGCCGTGCTGGACAAGCCCGGGCCGAAGTCGTTCCTGAACGCCGTGCACGGCGCGGTGAACTACCTGCGCAGCCCGGCCACGCCGGGAAATTCACCGTCCGACGACGGTGCGCAGCCCCTGGCCGTGCGGTACCGGCAGGTGTCCGGGCAGTTGGCGCGGGCGTGGGCGCTGTGTTCGGGGTCCGGCGCGCTGGAGGGCCTGCGGCCGGAGATCCAGGTGTACGAGGAGATCCGCGTGTGGATGGGAAAGTTCGACGCCTTGGACCGGCAGGGGCGGGGCGAGCCGGTGCCGGAGGAGATCCAGCGCATGCTCGGGCAGCTGATCGCTTCGGCGACGGACGCGACCGGCGACGTGTTGGACATCTACGAGGCCGCCGGCATGCCGAAGCCGTCACTGAGCGACTTGACGCCGGAGTTCATCGCCAAGACGCAGAAGGCCCGGAACCCGCAGCTGGCCATCGAGGCGCTGCGCAAGCTGGTGGCCGAGGAGTCCGCGAAGTCGACGCGGCACAACACGATCCGGCAGCGCGCGTTCTCCGAGCGCATCACCGAGCTGATGAACAAGTACACGAACCAGCAGCTGAGCTCGGCGGAGGTGATCGCGGAGCTTGTCGAGCTGGCGAAGGAGGCGCTCGCGGAAGCAGAACGCGGCAAGCGCTTCTCACCCCCCTTGGATTATGCCGAGTTGACGTTCTACGACGCGATCACGCAGAACGAATCGGCAGTCGACGTTCAAGGTGAAGGGAAACTGGCCGACATCGCCCGGCAGCTGGTGACGATCATGCGCCGGGACGTCCGGACGGACTGGACGGTCCGCGAGGACGTGCGGGCGAAGCTGCGGTCCTCAATCAAGCGGTTGCTGGTGCTCAACGGCTATCCGCCGGACAAGCAGCCGGAGGCGATCAAGCTGGTGATCGAGCAAATGGAATCGATGGCACAGAGGATCCCGTAGACATTTTGGAAACGACTCGTACGGTTTCGGCTATGAAGCGGGGGAACATGAAAAAAAGATCAAGGCACGGCTGCATGGATACGATCCGGTCTACGACAGGTTGGACCGAAAGGCGCTTATTGAGCATTACGAGAAGGTGTTCGATGTTGATGAGGAAGATCTCCAGCTCGAATCACGGAGTGACCTTATCGATGCCCTTCTGGACTATGAAAGCGAGGTCTATTTCGAGACTTCCGAGGAGCCTGAGGACTATCCCCTCCGGCGCCCCGAGGAAATATGGGGCCTAGCGAGTTCCTTGAGCCGGGAAGACGGCCAGAGACTCTACTGGTGCTGGGAGGAGGATCACGAGCGTGCTGTTCGCGCGTTGGTAACGAACGTGGCCGACTACCCATGGAGTTTGATCGAGGGAATTCGAGAGAACGATCTCATCTTGACGGCACTGAATTCCACACCGCCGCTCATCGTTTCCCTCGAGGCCGCGACATCGGTGGTCAATGGCAAAGTCTTCGTAGAACGCATCGCAACATTCTCGAATCCCGTCGCCCTGGCTGAAGTCGAGAACATAATTGACGCATCCCTGCCCCGCGAATCCGCCAAGCTAGACAACGGGGTCGCAGACAAGGTGCTAAGCATCATGGCAGAGCTGACTAGCGATCCGCGACCGGTCTTTGTAGAAGCCGGAACTTGCCCACCGCTGGATTCCGCCGAGGCGACTTCGTCACTTGGCGAGTAGCGCTTGCTGGTAGCGGTAGTCCATTTAGTCGGTAGCGCGGTTCTGGCGAGGTGGTAGCGGCCCGGGCGCTGTGTACCCGGGCCGCTCCGGTGTTATTCCCAGTAGTCCTGGTGGGCGCGGGCCTGGTCGTTTTGGTGCCTTCGCATATCGATCTGGCCGAGGTTGATGATCCGGGCGTTGTTGGCGAGGCGGTTCACGATCGAGTCCGCCGCGACCCGATCGGGCAGTTCGGCGATCCAATGCGCCGGCCCGGTCTGCGAGGCGATCATCGTCGGCAGCCGGTGTTCGCGGTTCGCGAGGATCGCGAACAGGTCGCTGGCGGCGTCGCTGTCGATGCCGACGGTGAGGAAGTCGTCGATGATCAGCAGGTCGATGTTGGAGAGCTCGTTCAGCAGTTTCTGGTGGGCGATGCCGTCGCCGCGTGCGATGACGAGCCGACGGGCGAGGTCGTCCATCCGGAAGTAGAGAACCGAGTGTTCGCTCTGGCAGGCGCCGATGGCCAGCGCGCAGGCGAGGTAGGTTTTCCCGCCGCCGGTGGGCGAGATGATGAGCAGGTTCGTCGCGTCGGAGCGCCAGTCGTGGGCGGCATAGCGTCGCATCCGAATGGGGGTGATGCCGCGCCCGTCGCGGTAGTCGACCTCGGCGACGGTCGCGCCCGGGATCGGGAAGGCGGCCTGGCGGATGAGTTTGTCGACCTTGTTGATGCGCCGGGACTCAAGGGCGTCGTCGACGGCGGTTAGGAACAGCTGCTCGGGGGTGAGGGTGTCGTTGCCTTCGTCTTGGATGAGCTCTTCCAGCCGGGTCGCGACGTGGGTCACGCGCAGGGCCCGGAACTTGTCATAATCGATGCTGGTGAACATCACTTCCCCTCCTCGTCGCGTGCATAGTGGGAGGCATCGCGAACATAGACGTCTGGCATGGTGTCGCGGAAAACGACGGTGCTGACGCGTTTGCGTGTCGAGGCCGCCGGGACCTGCGGCCGAGGCTTCTTCGCGTCGCTGTCGATCGCCGCCATCAGACGTTTCAGTGTCGAGTAGGTCGGATGGGCGCTGCGGTTCACGAGTTCCTGGCAGGCCGCCTCCAGCCGTTCCCGGTTGTTTTTGCCGAGCCCGTCCAGGACGTTCTGGCAGGACAGGTAGCCCTGCGCCTCAATCACCTGGCCGTCGAGAATCTGCTCGATCACCGTGACGGTTGCCGGCCCGACGCTGCGCGCCCGATCGGTGAACCACCGCCTGGACCACAGCCCATCGATATTGCGGTGCTGCGGCGGGACATGGCCGGGCAGGGTCGAGTACTGGCCCTTTCGGCCGGTCAACCGCGGGTGTTCGCAGAGCATCTCGTGCCCATCGAAGACCGTCACCCGGGACGAGGTCAGCCTCACCCGCAACAGCTTCCCCGCCAAAGCGAACGGCACCGAATACCGCTGCGTTTCGGCGGTGACGTGGTAATTACGGCCGGCCTTCAGTTCCTTCCAGGAGACGTCTTCGAACGCAGCGTCCGGCAACGGCTCGAGGAACTCCCGTTCCTCGGTGTCGAACCTCTCCCACCTGGTCGTATCGTCAGCGCGGCGGATGTCGTGGTTGATCTCCCGCACCCGCTCCTCGATCGCAGCATTCAACTCGGCCACGGTCGTGAAGACATCGTCGTCGAGGTAACCGATGACGCGCTTGTTCACGACGTTCACCGCGTTCTCGGCTGCGGCCTTGTCACGCGGGCGCTTAACGCGTGCCGGAACGATCGCGCACTGGTAATGGTCGGCGAGCTGCTGATACCGAGTATTCACAACCCGCTCCGCGTCACCCTTGTGGACTTGGTGGGTCGAGGTCGTCGGGTTGTCCGGAACGACGATCTGCGGAACGCCGCCGAAGAACGTGAACGCCTGAACGTGAGCGTCGAGCCAGGCCGGGGACTTCATATCCGCGTAGGCGCGGCAGAAGATCACGCCCGAGAAAGGCAGCACAGCAACGAACAACACCGCCCTGACCACCTCGCCGGTGATCGTGTCAACGACGTCCATCGTGTCGCCGGCCCAGTCCACCAGCATCGCCCGGCCCGGCTCGTGCCGGAGCACCGCCACCAAATCGTGGGTGCGGAGATAATCGGTGAACAGGGCGCAGAACTGCGAATACCCGTACTTCTTGCCCGCGTCCTTGGTATCGACGTAACGGCGCCAAGCCAACAGCAGAGTGAAGTGCCGGTTCTGTTTCATCGACGCCAGCACCTGCGACAGGTCGGGCTGGACGTACTCCTCTGATACCTTCCGGCGCCCGTCGGGGAACCACTTCGCGAGCTCAGTGTCGGTGATCGCACCCACCGAAGTGACACCCCGGCCCTGGATCTCCTGCCGAACCCGGGCCACGTCGCGATGCGAGCACCCCGCGATCTCGACGACTTCGCGGTAACTCCGCCCCTCCAGCAACAGCCCCAATATTTTCCGATAGTCCACCATGAACCCGCCCTTAACAATGAAACGACAACGCCGAATGCGTTGTCCCTTCACAGCAGAGCAGTACATCAACCGCCAGCGCTACCGTGTACCCGGAAACGTGCTACCAACTCGACGGACTACCGCTACCACCAAGCGCTAGGTGCCAGTCACTTGCTGTCACAGCCCTACTCCAAGAGGGGCCAGTCGACGACATCGTCTGTGCCGCATGCGCCCGCATCGAACCACCAACCTTGGAGCCACATTTCTTCCGTCTACGCGTGGAACCACTTTTGCTGGAGATTCAGGACCACGTGGACGACATCGCCCTTCTCTGCAGCGACTGCCACCAGATTGCGCACAGGCCGTCTCTGGAGAAACTGCGGGCATTCGCTGCCGCGCCATCGTGTCCCAACTGCGGGACGCGGAATCCCAAATCAATCATCTGGGGCATGCCTGCAGGACCACCGGATGACGACAAAGAGGTTCTTGGCGGTTGCGCCCTACCTCCAGGAATCCGCCCGGAATGGAGTTGCCGGGACTGCGAAACCAACTACGTCGTCGTCGAGTTCCACGAAGGGCTTGGCGTGACCTATGTCGATAGTCACGGAACGCCTGTCGACTAGTGGTTTCGGATAGCCGGGAATGTTTGAAGGCTGACTCATGAGGATCGTCTCGTGGAACTGCGCAATGGGACTAGCCAAGAAGCGGCACCTCATCGAGGCCCTGCACCCGGACATCGCGATCCTCGCGGAGGTGTCCGAGAAGGCCATCGAAGAGTCCGTGGCTCCTTTCAAAGCCTGGGTCGGGGCCAATCCGAACAAGGGTCTGGGTGTCGTGGGCTTCGCCGACCGCACCTACGAGCGCCACGAGCCGGAACGGCAACTGCCGTGGCATATTCCGTTCACGGTCGACGGGATGAACATCATCGGCCTATGGGCGCACGTCCTCGACAAGGACCTGAAGTACGTGAGGGTCACGCACAAGATCGTCAACCACCACGAGGATTTCCTTCGGCATTCACCTTCGCTCCTTATCGGCGATTTCAACAGCAGCACCAAATGGGATCACCTGCACAAGGGACGAAACCATTCGATGCTCGTCGAGAAACTGGAACAACTTGGACTGCACAGCGCCTACCACCGCCAGGAAATCGCCGCCCAGGGAACGGAACCCCACCCGACGTTCTACTTCACGCGGAACGCCGCCAAGCCACACCATATCGACTACGCCTTCATCGGCGGCGCCACGGCCGCGGTCACCGTTGGGCACCACGTGGAGTGGCTCAGGCACAGCGACCACATGCCGCTGATCCTCGACATCGATGAACCAAGGATGCCCGACGTCGGAGCGGGCAACTTTTCTGGCCAGGCTTCCACCCCGCCAGAATCCCTTCTCGGCTCCCTGCCGCCCTCCGCAAGCGAGACGACTAGATTTGTAAAGTCATGACTTACTACATCAAATATTCTCAAGGAATGCTTTGATAAGCACTTCCTTCACGAGATAAACGGGGTTACGCTCCGTATCGGCACGCGCCGAATCCGCTTGATCACCGGTACTCCCGCGCGGGCATCACAAATCAAGAAGGAGACCATTCATGGCACGTTTCGCCACCCCCCTCACCCGAACCCTGGCCGCTTCCGCGGCCGTGGCCATCGGTTTCGCCGGCATTGGCGCCGGCGCACTCCCGGCCGCCGCGGTCCCGACCTCCGTGTCGGCCGCCAAGCCCGCACCCGCGCCGAACGGCGACTCGAAAGCCACCATCGGCTCGGTCCAACCCGGCGAAGGCTACGACCAGTTCATCGTCCAGTACAAGCGCTCCGCGAAGGCCGCGGGCAAGTCCGAACGCGCCAAGGCCTGGGGCAAGGCCGCAAAGGACGCGGGTGTTTCCGTCAAGGAACTGCGCGCCATGGCCGTCGGCGGCTTCGTGGTCAAGGCCAGCAAGGAACTCGAGGGCGCCGACGCCAAGGCCTTCATGGCTGGCATCGCGGCCTCCGGCCTCATCGAATCCATCGAGCCGGACGCGATGATGAAGATCTCGATGAGCCCGAACGACACCCGCTACGGCGAGCAGTGGCACTACAGCGGCACCAACGGCATGCGCCTGCCGGCCGCCTGGGATTCCTCCACGGGATCCGGCAGCGTCGTCGCCGTGCTCGACACCGGCATCACCGACCACTCGGACCTGAACGCCAACGTCCTGCCCGGCTACGACTTCGTCTCCAACTCCACCTCGGCGCGCGACGGCAACGGCCGCGACGCCAACCCCCTGGACCAGGGCGACTGGTACGCGGCCGGCGAATGCGGCGCCAGTACCCCGGGCAACTCCTCCTGGCACGGCACGCACGTCGCCGGAACCGTAGCTGCCGTGACCAACAACTTCAAGGGCGTTGCCGGCGTCGCTCCGGACGCCAAGGTCGTCCCGGTCCGCGTGCTCGCCAAGTGTGGCGGCAGCCTCTCCGACATCGCCGACGCGATCGTCTGGGCTGCGGGCGGATCCGTCCCCGGCGTGCCCGCGAACCCGAACCCCGCCGACACCATCAACATGTCCCTCGGCGGCGGCGGCGCGTGCGGCACCACCTACCAGAGCGCCATCAACTCCGCCGTTTCCCTCGGGACCTCGGTGGTCGTCGCCGCCGGCAACGAAAGCCAGGACGCGCTCAACGTGCGCCCGGCCAACTGCGGCAACGTGGTGGTGGTCGCCGCCAGCAACCCCTCCGGGGGCCCGACCTTCTACACGAACTACGGTTCCGCCATCGACGTGACGGCCCCGGGCGGCGACACGCGCTACGCCGGCCAGGGCGTCCTGTCCACCATAAACACCGGCACCACGACGCCGGCCAGCGAGGGCTACGCCTTCTACCAGGGCACCTCGATGGCCACCCCGCACGTCGCCGGCATGGTTGCCCTCATGAAGTCCAAGTCCCCGACGCTCACGCCCGCCCAGGTCGAGTCCGCGCTGAAGGACGGCACCCGTCCCATGCCGGCGGGCTGCAGCATCGGCTGCGGCACAGGACTGCTGGACGCCACCAAGATCATGAACGCGCTCGGCGGATCCACCCCGGAGCCGTCACCGGAGCCGAGCGGGAACCTGCTGACCAACCCGGGATTCGAGAGCGGCTCGACCGGTTGGACGGCCAACCGCGCCGACACCTTCGAGACCGGCTCCGCCGCCCGCACCGGTAGCGGTCTGGCCGGCCTGAACGGCTGGGGCAGCTCCACCACGTACACGCTGGACCAGAAGGTCGCGATCCCGTCCAACGCCACCTCCGCGGAGCTGAGGTTCCACCTGCGGGTCCTGACGAACGAGGGCACGTCCTCCTACGCCTACGACAAGTTGACCGTCCAGATTTTGGACGGCAACGGCACGTACAACATGGGCACCTGGTCCAACCTGGACGCGGGTTCGACGTACCAGGAGCGGACGGTCAACCTGAACAACTTCCGCGGCAAGACCGTCACCCTGCGGTTCAAGGGCGTCGAGGACTCCTCGTATGCGACCCTGTTCCGCATCGACGACGCATCCGTCACGGCCAACTAGCGCCCCCATCTCGTTTCGACGAAGGTAGATGTCGCTTTCGGACCAAACTCCAGCATCTACCGTCGTCGAAACGAATGGCGCCGACATCTGTCTCCGTCGAAAGCACGACGCCGGGGCGCGGCTCCGCGGTGCGGCGCACCGGCGTCGTACCCTACAGGGTGACGACGACGTAGGCCGTTGCCGAGCCCGGCGCGATCTCCGTGCGGCCCGCGTCCTGGATGACGGGCCCAGCCGCGGCGCGGGCGCCGGCCCGGAAGTCGCGGCGGACGAGATCACGGACCGACAGCGGGCACCCGGCCGCGCGCCAGGCTCGGACAGTGGCCGGATCCGCCTGAAGCAACCACGCGAACAACGCGTGGGCGGCCTGCGCGGCGGCCTTGCCGGTGGACATGTCCAGGGACGCATTGAGCGCGATCGTCACGGGCGCGTCCGGCAGCGGCGGCCCGGCGGGGAGTTGCGTGCCGGAAACCTGCAGCTTCGCGAGCGGCTTCGGGAGCCCGTCCGCGGGCATCGGACCGAGCCCGGCGGCCCGGCCCTTTCCGACCTCGGCAAGAGCGTGGTCCGGGTGCGCGGCGAGCATCTTGGCGAACGGATTCACGTCGGCCCGGCGGACGGTCTTGGCGAACGCACCCGCGGCCCACGCCTGCCAGTCGGGATTATCGAGGTCGCCGAGAAAGGCCTGCACGGAGGCGAGTGCCGCCGCGGCCACCCCCTCGGCGTGGGACGCGGGATCGGCCTTGTCGACCAACAGGATGATCGGTTGGACCAGCTCGCCGGACGCGCGTTCGGTGTATTCGCTCACCCGTCAAGGCTAGTTTGTCCGCGGTCACCGCACGGCCGCGGCCGCGCGCCTCATCCGTTTCGACGAGGGCAGATGTCGCGCCACCCCGTTTCGACGGAGGTAGATGTCGGAATTCGCCCGAAAGAGAGCATCTACCTTCGTCGAAACGGGAGAAGGGGCTAGAGGTCGCGGACTATGACCACGTCCAGTTGGCGGGGGCCGTGGACCCCCTCGACCCGCTCCAGTTCGATGTCACTCGTCGCGCTCGGCCCCGAGATCCACGTCTGCGGGCGGACCGGGTCCAGCCGCGGGAGCGCCTCGGGGAGGATCTGCACGATGGACGACGCGGGCACCACGCACACGTGCTGGTCCGGGATGAGGCTGATCGCGCGCCGCCCCTGGTTCGGGCTGCCGTCGAGCATGATCGTCCCTGATTCGGCCACGGAGACCGTGCTGGAGGTCAGCACCGCGTCCGTCCCGTCCAGTTCGGCCACGGTCAGCGGCGCGTCCACGGCATCCACGCGGCGCCGGGCGTCGTCGGCCAGGTCCGGGTGGTCCAGCCACGCGGCGTCGATCCCCGGGGGGACCACGTAGCTGCCCGCGCCGGACAGCAGTTCGGCCAGCGCCGCCGGCAGTTCCGCGGCGACGACGTTCCGGACGCTGGCCTTGTAGTCCACCAGCCGGTCGGTGTGCATCTCGATCAGCGCCTCCGCGCCCAGGTCGCCGGCCTGCCGGTTCTCCCGCGGGATGGGCGGGGCGGCCGGGGCGTCGGACAGGGCGGCGCGCAACCGGTCGAGGATCTCTTCGCGGGCGCTCATTTGCCGTTCTCCTTCGGTGCGGTCCCGCCGCCGGATGCCCCGGACGGTGGCCGGTGTTCCTTCGCCCACCAGTCGCGGAAGGCCCGGGCCGGGGGCGCCGGGATGTCCCGGCTGCCGGTCCAGCCGGCGGCGATCCCGGGCAGCCTCTTGATCTTCTTTTTCCGTCCCGCTGCCAGCCGGCCCAGGGGCAGCGCCTTCTCGAGCAGTCCCAGGTGCTTCCCGGAGGAGAACGCCCAGGAGGCTCCGGTCATCATGAGGTCCATCTGGTTGGGGATCCGGCGTTCCTTACGTTGCGCCTCGACGTCCTGCGCGCGCAGCTCCACCAGGATCTCGGGGATGTTGATCTTCACGGGGCAGGCGTCATAGCAGGCCCCGCACAGGGTGGAGGCGTAGGGCAGCGAGCCGTTCTCCTCGGACGTGATCCCGGTGAGCAGCGGCGAGAGGATCGCTCCGATCGGTCCCGGGTACGTGGAACCGTAGGCGTGCCCGCCGGTGCGCTCGTAGACCGGGCACACATTCATGCATGCGCTGCAGCGGATGCAGTGCAGCGCGGCGCGGCCCATCTTGTCCGCCAGCGCGGCGCTGCGGCCGTTGTCCAGCATGACCAGGTGCATGTCCTGAGGCCCGTCTCCGTCCGTGGTTCCGGTCCACGTGGAGGTGTACGGGTTCATCCGCTCGCCCGTGGAGGAGCGCGGGAGCAGCTGCATGAACACGCCCATGTCCTCCCACGACGGCAGCAGCTTTTCCACGCCCATCACGGTGATCAGCGTTTCCGGGAGCGTCAGGCACATCCGCCCGTTGCCCTCGGACTCGACGACGCCGAGCGTGCCGGTGTCCGCGATCGCGAAGTTCGCGCCGGAGACGGCCACGCGGGTGTCCAGGAACTTGCGGCGGAGGTACTTCCGGGCCGCGGCGGCCAGCAGCGCCGGGTCGTCGGTGAGTTCCGGGTCGACGCCGGGCATCTCGGCCAGGAAGATGTCGCGGACCTCGGTGCGGTTCTTGTGGATCGCGGGCACCAGGATGTGGCTGGGCTTGTCGTGCCCGAGCTGCACGATCAACTCCGCGAGGTCGGTCTCGAACGCGGAGATCCCCTCCGCCTCGAGGTGCTCGTTCAGCCCGATCTCCTGGGTCGCCATCGACTTGACCTTGACGACGTCGGTGGATCCGGTCGCGCGCACCAGTTCCGTCACGATGCGGTTGGCCTCGGCGGCGTCGCGCGCCCAGTGGATGGTCCCGCCGCGGGCGGTGAAGTTCGCCTCGAACTGCTCCAGCAGCTCCGGCAGCCGCGCCATCACGGCCTCCTTGGTGGCCGAACCGGCATCGCGCAACTGCTCCCAGTCGGAGAGTTCGCCGACCACCTTCAGGCGCTTGTCGCGGATGGTGTGGGTTGCGTGACGGAGGTTGGCGCGCAGCTGCGGCTTGCCGAGCTCGCGCTCGGCGGCGGCCGGGAAGGCCTCGTCGGCGTGCAGGTTGCCGGTGCCGAAGACGGGGAGCGCGGGCATGCCCAGGAACGTGCCGCTCATCGGGACGCCCCCGTCCGCACGGTGGCGCCGCCGTCGTGCGCCAACGGTGCCTCCAGCGTGCTGGCGAGGATCTCGGCGAAGTGCACGGTTCCGGCGTCGCTTCCGGTGCGCGAGAGCCCGCCGCCGATGTGCAGGAGGCAGGAGGCGTCGCCGCCGGCGCAGAGGGAGGCGCCGGTCGATTCGATCGCGGCGGCCTTGTCGACGAGCATCGCGGAGGAGACGCCGGCGTTCTTCATCGAGAACGTGCCGCCGAAGCCGCAGCACTGGTCCGCCTCGGGGAGTTCGACGACGTCGATCCCGCCCACCGTGCGCAGCAGGTCCAACTGCCGGTCGGCCAGACGGAGCAGGCGCATGCCGTGGCAGGAGGGGTGGTAGGTGACGCGGTGGGGGAAGTGCGAGCCGAGTTGCGTTGCCGCGTCCGTGACGCCGAGGACGTCGGTGAGCAGCTGGGACAGTTCGTAGGTCTTCGCTCCGACGGCGGTCGACCGGCCCTCCAGCGCCTGGTCGCCGCAGCGCCGCGCGAGCATCGGGTGCTGGTGCTTCACCGAGGCGACGCACGAGCCGGAAGGCGCGACGGCGACGTCGTACTCCATGGCCTCGAAGGCGGAGACGTGGTTGCGCACCACCGGGAGGGCCTCGTCGAAGTAGCCGCTGTTCAGGTGCATCTGCCCACAGCAGGCCTGTCCGGCGGGAAAGACGACCTCGTGGCCGAGCCGTTCGAGGATGGCCACCGTGGCCCGGGCCGTGCTCGGGTACATGGCATCGACGATGCAGGTGGCGAAGAGTGCGATTCTCATGGAGCGCCTTTCGGGGGATGGGGCTACACACGGCGCCGCCGTGTGGTCAGACCATAGTAGGCACGCCTCCGCAACGGAGTCCAATATCACAGGTCGGGCGACCTTCGCGTGACGCCCCTCACAACATGCAGTAATCCTAGGTTATGCTTCTGTGGTCGGACCATAGTGGTCCGACCATAGTCTCTTCGTCTCGGCGCGGTCATGCGGAATCCCCCACGCAGCGCAAGAATGGTCAGAGAGGACCAGAAACATGGACAACCTAGCCGTACTCGCGCTTCTTGCGCTCTCGCCGATCCTTGTGGTGGGCGTGCTTCTTGCCGGCTTTCGCTGGCCGGCCAAGTACGCCATGCCTGTGGGCTACGCCGTCGCCGTAATGGTGGCGCTGCTGGTGTGGAAGATGGACTTCAGCGGCGTGCTCGCCGCGTCGCTCGAGGGCCTCGTGGTCGCCGGCACCATGCTCTACATCGTGTTCGGCGCGCTGCTCCTCCTCTCGACGCTGACGGTGGGCGGCGCGATGTCCACCATCCGCGCCGGATTCAACAACATCTCCCCGGACCGCCGTATCCAGGCCATCATCATCGGCTGGCTTTTCGGGAGCTTCATCGAGGGAGCCTCCGGCTTCGGCACCACCGCCGCCGTCGTCGCCCCGTTGCTACTGGCGATGGGCTTCCCGGCCATGGCCGCCGTCATGGTGGGCCTGATCGTGCAGAGCACCCCGGTGAGCTTCGGCGCCGTGGGCACGCCCATCCTCATCGGGGTCAACCAGGGACTCGGCGGCGACCCAGCCGTCGCGGAGCGCGTCAACCTGCTCGGCCTGACCATGCCCGAATTCGTCAATGCGATCGGGTTCCAGGTCGCGGCAATCCACGCCGTCATCGGGCTGCTCATCCCGCTGCTCCTCGTCTGCATGCTCACGGGGTTCTTCGGCCCCGAGCGGCGCTTCCGGGACGGCCTGGCCATCTGGCCGTTCGCGCTCTACGCGTCCGTCGCCATGACCATCCCCTCGGTGCTTACCGCCCGGTTCCTGGGCCCGGAGTTCCCGTCGCTGTTCGGCGGACTCGCGGGCCTGGCCCTGGTGATGTTCACGTCCAGCCGCGGGTTCCTGATGCCCAAGGACACCTTCGACTTCGGGCCGGCTTCGGGCTGGGAGGCACGCTGGACCGGCACGCTGGAACCGGCGAAGGCCGCAGACATGTCCGCCCCGATGAGCACGGTCCGGGCCTGGGCTCCGTACGTCCTGATGGGCGTGCTGCTCGTTGCCTCCCGCGTCATTCCGGACCTCAAGGGTTTCCTCACCGGCCTCGCCATCCCCGTCGAGAACATCCTGGGGACGGGTATCACCACCACCGTGCAACCGTTCTACCTCCCGGGATTCATGCTCATTCTCGCCTCGGTGTTCGGTTTCATCCTGCACCGGATGAACGGGACGCAGATCGCCCGCGCGTTCAAGGTCTCCGCGGGACAACTGTTCGGCACCGCCGTCGCACTGCTCTTCGCACTTCCCCTGGTCCGCATCCTCATCCAGTCGGGCCCGGAACTCAACGCCTCGGGCCTCTCCAGCATGCCGGTCACGCTGGCGGAGGCCGCGGCCGCGGTCTCCGGAGGGGCCTGGCCAGCGATCGCGCCGTGGGTGGGTGCCCTCGGCGCCTTCGTCGCCGGATCCAACACTGTGTCCAACCTGACCTTTGCGCAGTTCCAGTTCTCCACCGGCGCCCAGATCGGCGTTCCCCCGGAGACGGTCGTCGCGGCGCAGGCAGTGGGCGGGGCGGGCGGCAACCCGATCTCCATCCACAACATCGTCGCCGCCTCCGCGACCGTCGGGATGCTGGGCCGGGAGGGCGACCTGCTGCGCAAGACCATCATCGTCACCACCTACTACTGCCTGGCCGCCGGTACGCTGGCACTACTCGTTATCCACGGGCTGGGCCTGAACCTCGGAACGGTCATGCTGGTCCTGCTGCTCGCGGGCATCACGCTGGCGATCCGGTGGATGCTCAACCAGAAGCCCCACCTTGCCGTCCCGAGGTCCGCCGGCCGGGCGTCCGGAGACTGATCCCGTGCCACGCAGCGAGGGGCGGGCGCACTCGTTCCCGGCGCCCCCGCCCCTTGTTACGTGGGAAGATGAATCGGTGAACAGCAAGCCCCCCAGACCCCCCAGCCCGCGGGCCTACGAAACCGTGCTCGAGGCGATCGAGGCGGAACTGCGCTCGGGTTCGCTGAAGCTAGGCGACCAGCTTCCGGGCGAGCGGGCCCTTGCCGAGACGCATGGGCTCTCGCGGGCGTCGGTTCGAGACGCCATCCGCATCCTGGACGTGCTCGGCGTCGTGCGCACCTCCACCGGGTCCGGCCCGAACGCCGGGGCGGTCATCGTGTCCCGGCCGGCCGCCGGGTTGGCCGCCGCTCTGCGGCTGCACGTCGCCACCCGCCAGCTGACGGTCGCCGAGATCGTCCAGACCCGCATCCTGCTGGAAACCGGTGCTGCGGAGGCCACGAAGATCGACCCGGAAAACGACGCCACACGCGCGAAACTCGCCGTGGCCGCGGATTTGCTCGAGCAGATGGACGACCCGGCGCTCGGCCGGTCGGATTTCCACGCCCTCGACGCCCGTTTCCACGTCCTGCTTTCTTCACTGGCCGGGAACGCGGTAATCGAGGCGATGATGGAGTCGCTGCGGCTGTCGATCAGCGACTACGTGGCCGAGTCGATCCGCAGCGACGAGGACTGGGAACCGGTCGCGGGCGTGCTGCGCACCCAGCACCACGGCATCCTCGGGGCGGTCTCGGCCGGGGAAGGCCAGCGCGCCTCGAAGCTGCTGCGCGAGCACATCGAATGGTTCTACGCGGAGACCCAGGGCTAGCCGCCACCGCGACGCCTTCTTTCGACGAAGCCAGATGTCCCCCACCCCCGTTTCGACGAGGGTAGATGTCCGAATCCGGGCGGAAACCGACATCTACCTCAGTCGAAACGCAAGGGTGGGGCATCTGGCTTCGGCGAGATCCGGAGGCCTACTGCCCCACGGCCCCCTGTCCGCCGGGGGCCGAGGTCGCCTCGCCCTCGATCTGGTCGGCGCCGTTGTCCCGGCTGCCCGTCTCGACGGCGATCTTGCGCGGCTTCGCGCTCTCGCGCACCGGGATGGTGAGCATCAGGACGCCGTTGTTGTAGTGCGCCGTGATCGCCTCGATGTTGATGCCCTGGCCCAGGTTGAGCTGGCGGACGAAGCTGCCGCCGCGGCGTTCGCGGGTCAGCCACTTCACGCCTTCCTGCTCGCCCAGCGTGCGCTCGGCGCGGATGGTCAGCAGCTGGCCGTCGACGTCGATGTCCACCGATCCCGGATCGATGCCCGGCAGGTCGGCGCTGAGGATGTAGTGGTCGCCCTGGCGGTAGAGGTCCATGGGCACGTCGCGCAGGCGGTTGTCGAACAGCGCGCCGGCCACGCGGTCGAGCTCGCGGAACGGATCGAATGTGTTTGCCATGATGATCAACTCCTTCGTGGGGCACCACCCCGGTGCCGTGTTTCTCGTGTTGTGGGGGTCGATCGACGGTCCTCAAACTTGAGTGCCATCCGCTCAACCCACGATTAAATTAGCACTCTCCGCCGCGGAGTGCCAGTCCCTTTTTGGCTCATTTCTCCCACGGCGAACGACGCATTTCCACCCCCGTGCCCACAGGCTCCGCGCCCCTGTGGTGGGATGGTCCCATGAGACTCGCCACCCTTCGCCACCCGGAATCCGGCGGAACATTCGCCGCCCTCATCGACGGCTCCGCCGCCGTCGAAATAGAGGGGTTCGACGACGTCGGCGCCCTCCTGGCCGCGCCGGCCGCGGAGCGCGAGTCCGCGCTGGACGCGGCCAAGGCAAACGGCGCAAGGCACGACGCCGGCGCCGCCACCTTCGCGACGCTGATCCCCGCCCCGGCCAAGGTCTTCTGCATCGGCCTGAACTACCGCAACCACATCGCGGAAACCGGCAACGAGACCCCGAAGTTCCCGACCGTCTTCACGAAGTTCGCCGAATCCCTCACCGGCCCCACGGACGAGATCGAAATCCCCGCGGAGGACCACCGGATCGACTGGGAGGGCGAACTCGCCATCGTCATCGGCGCGGCCGGCCGGCGAATCCCGGAGGAGGACGCCGAACGGCACATCGCCGGCTACGCGGTGTCCAACGACGTCTCGATGCGCGGCTGGCAGGGCCGCACGCCGGAGTGGACCCAGGGCAAGTGCTGGGAGGCGGCCAGCCCGGTCGGCCCCTACCTCGTGACCCCGGACGAGTTCACCCCCGGCGCCCGAATCACCACCCGCGTCAACGGCGAGGTGGTGCAGCAGGATTCGACGGCGGACCTGGTCTTCTCCCCCGCCGCGCTGGTCGCGTACCTCTCCACGATGGTGACGCTGCGCCCCGGCGACCTGATCCTCACGGGCACCCCGGCCGGCGTCGCCTTGGGCCGGCGCAACGAGCGCGGCCGCCACCCCTGGCTGAAGGCCGGCGACGTCCTGGAGACGGAGATCGAGGGCCTCGGCGCCCAGCGCAACGTCCTGGTCGCGGCGCCCGACGGACACTAGGTACGTGGACCTGGCCGCGGTTGCCGCCGAACTCTTCGGGTCCATGCCCGGCGGGTTCGTCGCCGCGCGGACGGCGGCCGCCAAGGCCGAGCCGGACAAGGTCACCGGCAAGGCCATCCTCGCGCTGCCGAAGCCGTCGACCGCCGCGTGGCTGGTCAACATGCTGGTCCGCCACCGCCGCACGCACGGGAGACCCGACGCGAGGCCGACGCGGTGGAGCGGCGCGCGGAATGGGCCGCATCGCCGTCGTCCGCCCCCTCGCCCGACGTCATAGACGCACCAAGGCACGTCACATCCGGCAACGCGGCACCGCGCCGCGGCCGGAAAAACGTTCCGATTTCACCGAAATCCACCCGCAACCGGGACAAATGTGAACTTTCAGCGTCCTGCGGGAAACCAATACCCCGTATCGCTTGCCACACCGTCCACGTCACCATACGTTTAGGGGAGGGACCCAGCGATGCTGCGAGGCTCCCTGATCGACGATCGCAGCTGTACGCAATATCGAAGGAAGCATCATGGCAACAGGCACCGTTAAGTGGTTCAACGCAGAAAAGGGCTTCGGATTCATCGAGCCGAACGATGGATCGGCGGACGTTTTCGCTCACTTTTCCGCAATCGCGAGCAGCGGCTACCGCTCGCTCGACGAGAACCAGAAGGTCGAATACGACGTCGTGCAGGGTCCCAAGGGTCTGCAGGCAGAGAACATTCGCCCGCTGTAACCCCATAGCTTCACCCGCCGTCAGGCGAGGTTGAACGACGAAAGGCCCCGGAAGCGCCATACGGCGCAACCGGGGCCTTTCCGTTTGTCCGAAAGGCCTAGGCGTTCCAGAGCCCGTAGGAGTCCGCGAGGTCCGCGATCTTCTGCGCGCGGGCCAGCCGCGGGAGGTAGGAGCCGTCGCCGATGGAGGCGCCGGCGGCGTGCGCGGAGAGCATGTCGTGGGCCCAGCTGAGCTCGTCGGTGCTCGGGGACAGGCCGGTGTTGACGTCCTCGACCTGGTTCGCGGAGAGGCAGAGCTTGCCGGTCATGCCCATCGACGCCGTGGTCTGGCAGGCGGCGTGGACCTCTCCCCCGGTCGCGCCGGGAGTGGCCGGGCCGTCGATGGCGCCCGGGAGCTGGCCGACGCGGGAGGCGACCACCAGTTTGCCGCGCGCGTACGCCAGGGCCAGGGGGTCCTCGGAGACGCCGGTGTCCTTGCGGAAGTCGTTGGTGCCGAAGGCCAGCCGGAACGTGCCCGGGGCGGAGGCGATCGCCGTCGCGTTCTCGATGCCGATGGCGGATTCGATCAGCGCGAGCACCGGCGTGCCGGCCTGCAGGCGCATGGCCGTGTAGGTCACCTGTTCCGGCTTCTCCGTCATGGCCAGCATGACGCCGCGCAGGCCCTTGGCCTTGGAGAGGGCTGCGAGGTCGTCGGCCCAGAATTCGGTTTCGAGGCCGTTGACGCGCACCCAGGCGGTCATTCCGGAGTTCAGGGCGTGCACGACGGCGTCGCGCGCCTCGGTCTTCTGCGCCTCCGGGACCGCGGCCTCCATGTCGAAGATGACCGAGTCCGCTTCGGAGGCGAGCGCGGGCGCGTACAGTTCCGGCTTCGCGGCGTTCACCAGAAGCCACGAGCGGGAAAGCTTGGCGGGCAGCGATGCCGCGCGTCGGTTGCGAAGGGACATGCCCCCAGCCTACTCACTCCGCCTTGGGGCGTTCCACCGAGTGTCCCGCCATACGCGTCCTGACTTGCCTCTTCACGCCCTACAGGTGCCCCAGGCCACATGAGGGTGGATGATGAAACCATGTGGTTCGGCTGGATCGAGTTCGATGTCCTCCTCGGCGACGTGCATTCGCTCAAGGAGAAGCGGGCCGCCGTGCGCCCGATCATCTCCGAGGTGCGGCGCCGCTTCGAGGTCTCGGCCGCCGAGACGGGGCACCTGGACCTCCACCGGCGCGCGGGGATCTCCGCGGCCGTCGTCGCCGCGGACCGCGCGCACGTGGTGGAGGTGCTCGACGCCGTCGAGCGCCTCGTCGCGTACCGTCCCGAAGTCGAGCTGCTCAGCGCGCGGAGGCGGATCGGTTCGTCCAAGGACGAATAGGCGGGGACGGATAGGCGGCGCCGCCGCTACGGCTGCGGGGCGAACCCGACCGGAACCACGGTGACCGTCCACACGCTGCCGTCCTTGGCGCTGGTTTCGAAGAGCACCAGCGCGCCGCCTCCGGAACCGGGGTTGTCCCATTCGACGTTCCCGCTGAACGGCCCCATGTCCGGCCCGGATCCACCCATCACGATCCCGGTCCCGAGCGGCTCGTCCCTGCCGTGGGCTCGGACCGCAACCTCGACGGTGGCCTCGAACGCGCGCGAGGAACCGGACAGCGTGACAGGCGAGACGATCTGCTCGCCTGCAGCGGGCGATTCCAGTTGGATTTCCGTGCTCATCGCCCCGAGGGCGTACCAGTTGCCGTCGGACAGTTGCCGCAGCAGCACGGTGGTCACCGCGCCGTCCGCGACCGCGCGGACCTCCAGTTCGCCGGAGCGCGAATCGCCCTGCATGAACTCGCCGTAGACGGGATCGGTGTACCCCGCGAGCTCCTCGGCGAAGCCGGCGGCGGCCTCCTCCGGGTCGCCGTACCGCAGGGTGCCGTCCGGATCGGGCCAGACCACCGTGGCCGCCTCGGCGGCGGGCAACGACGGCGCGGTGCCCGGAAGGTCGGAGGCGGACGCCGTCCGCGACGGGGTCGGCGACTGGCTTTGCGAGGGGGTCGGCGTCGCGGAACCGCCCGCGGAGGTGGGAGCCGCGCTCGAGTCCGGGGGCGGCGTCGTACCAGGGGTTCCGGCGTCCGGTCCGCCCGCCTGCTGCATCAGCAGGACCGCCACCCAGACCAGGGCGGCCACCAGCGCCGCCGCAAGCAGTGCGACGGCTGTCTTCCGGCCACGGCCGGTGGGGGTTGCGTTCTCGCTCATGACGGCACCGTAACCGCTCCCCGTTCGCGCAAACGAGAACGGACAGGGAGCGGTTCGGTGACGTTTCGGCGCGCTCCTGGGCCGTCTCCCGCGGATGAGATCGGCGCACCGCCGTACAGCCGGCGCCACATTGGGCCGCGTCATGCCCCCGCGCGCGGGACCAGCCCGCCCAGGTGCGCTGCCTTTCGCGGAATCGCGGCGCACGCGGGCTCAGGCACCACGCAGCGGGCACCTGCGCAGCTCCAATGTGGCGCCGGCTACCGCGGGAGGCCGGTTACCCCCGGGAGGCCTCGCCCACGGCCTTCGCCACGGCCTCGGCCACGCGCGGATCCAGCGGCGACGGCACGATGAAGTCCGCGCTGAGGTCCTCCTCGGCCAGCGCCGCGATGGCGTGGGCCGCGGCGATCTTCATCTCCGGCGTGATGCGGCGCGCGCCGGCGTCGAGCGCGCCGCGGAAGATGCCCGGGAACGCCAGCACGTTGTTGATCTGGTTCGGGAAGTCTGAACGCCCCGTGGCGACGACCGCCGCGTACTTGGCCGCGACGTCGGGCAGGACCTCCGGGTCCGGGTTGGAGAGCGCGAAGATGATGGCGTCCTCGTTCATCCCCGCCAGGTCCTCCTCCGCGACCTTCGAGGAGGAGACGCCCACCAGAACGTCCGCGCCGTCAAGCGCCTGGCGGATGCCGCCCATGATGTCGTTCTTGTTGGTCTTGGCGGCGTACTTCGCCTTGATGGCGTTCAGGTCGTCGCGCTCGCGGTTGATGGTGCCGCGCGAATCCACCAGCACCACGTCGCCGACGCCCGCGTTGACGAGGATCTCGGCGATCGCGATGCCAGCGGCGCCCGCACCGCTGACGACGACGCGCAGGTCGCCGAACGCGCGCCCGGTCACCTTCGCGGCGTTGGTGAGGGCGGCCAGGACGACGACGGCGGTGCCGTGTTGGTCGTCGTGCATCACCGGGCAGTCGAGCGCCTCGATCAGGCGCTCCTCCAGCTCGAAGCAGCGCGGCGCGGCGATGTCCTCGAGGTTCACGGCGCCGTAGCTCGGGCGCAGCCGCACCAGGGTCTCGATGATCTCGTCGACGTTGGTCGTGTCCAGCACGAGCGGGATGGAGTTCAACCCGCCGAAGGTCTTGAAGAGGGCGGACTTGCCCTCCATGACGGGCAGCGACGCGGCGGGGCCGATGTCGCCGAGGCCGAGGACGGCGGTGCCGTCGGAGACCACCACGACCAGGCGCGAGGCCCAGGTGTGGGTGGCGGCCTTGGCGGGATCCTCGGCGATGGCGCGGGACATCTGGGCGACGCCGGGCGTGTACGCGATGGACAGGGCGCGCTTGGAATCCAGCGGCATGGTGCACTCGACGGAAAGCTTGCCGCCCTCGTGGGAGGCGAAGATCTCCTCCCCGGTGATGGGGGAGACGGCGTTTTGGGGGTCGGTCGCAGTGGTGGGCATCTTTGCTCCTGAGGAAAGTCTCTGATCGGTCAGCGGGCGCGGCGCGGGTTCCGCGGGAACATCGCGGCCCGGGGTGGGGCGGCGGGATTCCTGCCTCGCTCTGCGGATGACGGCCAAGGGTGGTGGCGCGCACCTTCGCAGTGGTCAGTACTTTCTTTAGACCTCGTTTCCACGGTACGGCATCGGCGGTGGCCGCGTCATGTCGAATGCCCGAAAACGTCCCGGTCCAAAATCGCGCCGGACGGCGCACAATATCCCTATGACATTCCAACCCCCGGGTCCGGACGCCCTGGGTCCCGACCACGTAGACCTCAGCATCTCCGCCCGCGTGCTGGCCGGCAGGCTGCCCCCGGGCTTCGTTCTCGGCGCCGCGACGGCCGCCTACCAGGTGGAGGGAGCCGTCCGCGAAGACGGCCGCGGACCCAGCGTCTGGGACACCTGGGTGGCGGGCAAGGAGGCCGCCGTCGACGGCTCGACCGCCGACGTCTCCACCGACCACTACCACCGGATGCCGGAGGACGTCGCGCTGATGGCCGGACTGGGCCTGGACGCGTACCGTTTCTCCACGGCGTGGCCACGGATCTTCCCCGATGCCTCCGGCGTCCCGAACCGCCGCGGCCTGGACTTCTACCACCGCCTGCTGGACCAGTTGGACGCGCGTGGGATCGCCCCGATGCTGACGCTTTTCCACTGGGACACGCCCCAGTACATAGAGGACGACGGCGGGTGGATGGAACGCGACGCGGCGTACCGGTTCGCCGACTACGCCGCGGTCATGGGCCGCGAGTTCGGCGACCGGGTCCGCTGGTGGTGCACGGTCAACGAACCGGCCACGGTGGCCGGGAACGGCTACGGCTCGGCGCTCCACGCGCCGGCGGGGAACGCCGGCGTCAAGTCGCTGCGGGCCGTGCACCACCTCCTGCTGGGCCACGGCCTGGCTACCCAGGCGCTCCGGGCCGAGGGTGTGGCGGGAGGGATCGGCATGTCCAACGTCCACTCGCCCAGCGAGCCGGCCGATCCGACCAGCCTGTTGGACCGGACCGTGGCGGACCTCGTGGACACCGCCTACAACCGGCTATTCGCCGATCCGGTGTTCCTGGGGACCTACCCGGCGGCGGTCCAGGCGGCCGCCCGCTTCGCCGGCCTGAGGATCCGCGACGGGGACCTGACGACCATCAACCAGCCGTTGGATTTCTACGGGCTCAACTACTACATGCCCACTCTCGTCGCCTCCGGACCGGGCGAGGAGGGTCCGCTGCCGGCGTCGTTGGTGTTGCCCACCGGCGGGGAGCCCGAGGAGGCCGCCACCCCGTTCCACGTAGTCGAATGGCCCGGCGCCGAGCTCACCGCGTACGGCTGGCCCATAGTCCCCGGGCACCTCGGCGTCATGCTGGGGCGGATGCGCGATCGGTACCCGAACATGCCCCCGGTCTTCATCACGGAGGGCGGCGTGAGTTTCGAGGAGGCGCCGGAACTCGACCCGGCGACCGGCGTCGTGCAGGTCCAGGACACCGCCCGCGCCCACTACCTGCGGGAGCACGTGACCGCCGCCCTGGACGCGGTGAAGCCGGGCGGACCGGCCGCCGGGATGGACCTGCGCGGGTACTTCGTCTGGACGCTGATGGACAACTGGGAGTGGGCGGCGGGGTACCGGCAGACGTTCGGGCTGGTGCACGTGGACCGCGAGACCCTGAACCGCACGCCCAAGGCGTCCTACCACTGGCTGGCGAAGGTGATCGCACACCGTGCGGGGCTGCCCGAAGAGGACGGTGCGGTGGAATCCGACGTCGTCGGGGCATGATGGTGCCATGCCGTCGGAGACCACAGCACTGACCAAGTCCACGCACCACGAACCGCTGCCCGCCCCGGAGGCGGCGCGGCTGGCGCAGGCGCTCGGCGACGCGCCGGACGCCACCGTGTTCGTGGACGGGACCGCGCTGCGCCTCTCCGCCGGCGCGGCGGACGCCGTGATGGACCTGCTCGCGCGGCTGTCCCGCGGGGAGGCCGTCACGATCAGCACCAGCGAACTGTTGCTGAACACATCGCAGGCCGCGCAGCTCGCGGGGGTCTCCAACACGTACATGCGCCGGCTGACCGACGCGGGGACCATCCCGGTCGAGTACCGCGGCAGCCACCGCCGGATCCGGCCGCGGGACGTGCAGGCGTGGCTGGAGGCGCGGGCCCACTGACGGTGGGGGCGGGCCGACGGCGGGGGCGCGCCGACAGTGCGGGCGGCCCGAAACGTCGCCCAACCGATGCCGAGATGTGCTGTGTGGCGGGGCGGCCGCGACCTACCGTGAAGCCAGGCGCCACCCGCGGCGCCCGGGCCCTAAGGGAGCGCCATGCCGGCCGTTCGCAGCGTTGGCGCGGTCCTCGCGACACTGGCGCTCGCGGCCGCGGCGGGATGCGCCGCCGTCGTGCCGGAACCCGGCGCCGCGCCGTCGGACCGTGGTGTGGACCTGTCCCCCGGCGCCCCGCGTTCGGGGCCGCCGTCCGCGATGCCGGCCGGACCGCCGGCGGCCGCGAGCATCACCGCGCTGGCGCCGCTCACCGTTTTCTATGTGGCGGTGGACGACGGCGGCGTGGCGGGCCCGGCGATCGGGTGCGGGGACAGCGTCGTCGCCACGGCAACGGACCCGGCAGAGTTCACCGACCAAGTGGAGGGCGCGATACGGCACCTCCTGGCCGGGCGCGAGCGCTTCGTCGCACCGTCGGGGCTCCTGAACGCGCTGCACCGGTCCGAGCTGGAGTACGTCGGGGCGACCGTGCGCGGGGACACGGTGACCGTCCTGCTGACCGGCGCGGTGGTTTCCGGGGGCACCTGCGACGACGCACGGATCCACGAGCAGCTCCGGCATACGGCCATGCTGGCGGCCGGGACCCCGAGGGCGGAGATCCTGGTCGACGGGACGCCGCTGTGGGATCTCGCGGGGACCGAGTAGGGGCCGCCGGGATGCATCCAGGGAACAACCGTTGCTTATTTGGCAACTTGGGTTGTTAGGATGTGTCGGTGACCACATCCAATATCCCCCTTGCCGCCAGTGATCCGGTCCAGACCGAAACGGACGTCGCGCTGGCCCGCGCCGCCGCCGCACACCGCCACGAATCCCTGTATTCGCAGCGCGCCGCCAACATCAAGCAGTCCGCCGTACGCGACGTCTTCGACATCTCGATGCGCCCGGGCCTCGTCTCCCTGGCCGGGGGCAATCCGTTCCTGCAGTCGCTGCCGCTCGAGAAGATCGGCGGTATGGCCTACCGGATCATCACCGAGGAGGGGCTCTCCGCGCTGCAGTACGGCGGCGGGCAGGGCACTCCGGGGCTGCGGGCGCAGATCTGCGAGGTGATGGCCGAGGAGGGCATCACGGACGCGCGGCCGGAGAACGTCGTCGTCACCACGGGTTCGCAGTCGGCGCAGGACGTCGCATGCAAGGTGTTCTGTAACCCCGGCGACGTGGTCCTGTGCGAGGACCCCACGTATGTCGGGGCGCTCAACACGTTCGAATCGCACGAGGTCACCGTGGTTCCGGTGGGCATGGACGAGAACGGCCTGGTCCCCGAGGAGCTCGAGGCGCGCATCGCGGAGGTGCGGGCCGGCGGCGGGACCATCAAGTTCCTCTACACGATCCCCAACTTCAACAACCCGTCCGGCATCACGCTCGCCGAGGACCGCCGCCAGCGGATTGTTGACATCTGCCGCGAGGCCAACATCCTGGTGGTGGAGGACAACCCGTACGGGCTCTTGAAGTTCGACGGGGAACCGCACACCACGCTGCGGGCCGCCAACCCGGAGGACGTGCTCTACATGGGGTCCTTCTCCAAGATACTGGCCCCCGGGCTGCGGATCGGCTGGGCGCTGGTTCCGGAACACCTGCTGCGCCGCTTCTACCTGGCCAGCGAGGCCGTGACCCTCTGCCCGCCGACGCTGAACCAGGACCTGATCAGCGCCTACCTGAACGAACACGACTGGCGGGGACAGATCCGCACGTACCGCTCGCTCTACGCGGAGCGGTGCGCGGCCATGCTGGACGCGCTGGAGGAATTCATGCCGGCCGGCGTGGAATGGACGAAGCCCGAGGGCGGGTTCTTCGTGTGGGTGACGCTTCCGGAGGGGATCGATACCTATCCGCTGCTGGCGCGGGCCATCGACGCGGGGGTGGTCTTCATCCCCGGGGCCGCGTTCACTCCCTCTGACGAGCCGAGCAACAAGCTGCGGCTGGCGTTCAGCGCGGTGGCAGCGGACAAGATCCACGAGGGCGTCCGGCGGCTGGCACCGGTGCTGGCGGAGGCCATGGCCGGCTAGCTCCCCGGGTTTCCCCTGCCGCGCTCGCGGTTGTCCGGTGGCCGGCGGGCGGCGGGCGGCGGGCGGTGAGCCGGCGCCACATTGCGGGAAGCCACTAACCCCTCCGGATCCGCAACCTGTCACCGTGACCGGTTTTTCCCGGACCCGCAGGCAATCCGCACAGCAAAATGCCCCTCCACCCGAGACTCCGGGTGGAGGGGCATTCCGATGTGGCGCCGGGTGCCGCGTGTGCCTAGGCGTCGACCGCGATGGCCGTGATGACCGGGCTGCGGCGGTAGGCCCGCTTCATCCAGACGGCGACCGCGTCGGCGATGACCTCCTCCGGATCGCGGTTCCGCGCGCCGCTGAGGGCCTTCTCGATGGCCGCGATGGCCGGCTTGAAGTCGGCCGGCTCGTGCACGAAGCCGCGGGGGAAGAACTCCGGATCCTCGACGAGCTTGTTGGTCTTCGGGTCCAGGATGGCCAGCACCGTGACGGTTCCGTCCTCGGCCAACTGAATGCGCTCCTGCAGCGAGGCCTCCGTGGCCTTGCCGACCACGCCGTCCTCCACGTAGACGTAGCCGGCGGGGATGCGGCCACTGATCTTGGCGTGGCCCTTCTGCAGGTCGATCGTGACGCCGTCCTCGGCAATGATGACGTTTTCCTTCGGGACACCGGTGCGGATGGCCAGTTCGCCGTTGGAGCGCAGGTGGCGGTGCTCGCCGTGCACGGGCATGACGTTCTTCGGCTTGACGATGTTGTAGCAGTACACCAGCTCGCCGGCGGAGGCGTGTCCGGAGACGTGCACCTTGGCGTTGCCCTTGTGGACCACGGTCGCGCCGAGGACGGTCAGGGCGTTGATCAGTCCGTAGATGGCCGTCTCGTTGCCCGGGATCAGCGAGCTGGCCAGCAGCACCGTGTCGCCGTCATTGATGTTGATCATGTGGTCGCGGCTGGCCATGCGGGCCAGGGCGGCCATCGGCTCGCCCTGCGAACCGGTGCAGACGAAGACTGCCTTGTTGTCCGGCATCTTCTCGAGGGTCTTGAAGTCCACCAGTAGGCCACGCGGCACGTTGAGGTAGCCCAGCTCGCGGGCGGTGGTCATGTTGCGGACCATAGAACGGCCGACGAACGCGACCTTGCGGCCGTGCTCGTGCGCCGAGTCCAGGATCTGCTGGATGCGGTGGATGTGGCTCGCGAAGCTGGACACGATGATCCGCTTGGGCGCCTTGCGGAAGACCTCGTCGATGGCCGGCAGGAGGTCCTTCTCCGACGTCGTGAAGCCCGGCACGTCGGCGTTGGTCGAGTCCGTCAGGAAAAGGTCCACGCCCTCGGTGCCGAGGCGCGCGAAGCCGGCCAGGTCGGTGATGCGGTTGTCGAGGGGGAACTGGTCCATCTTGAAGTCGCCCGTGTGCAGCACCATGCCGGCCGGCGTGCGGATGGCGACGGCCAGGCCGTCCGGGATGGAGTGGTTGACCGCGACGAACTCGAGGTCGAACGGACCCATGGGGGTGCGGTCGCCCTCCTTGACCTCGACGGTCTTGGGGTTGATCCGGTGCTCCTTGAGCTTGGCCTTGATGAAGGCCAGCGTCAGCGTGGAGCCGATCAGGGGAATGTCTCGGCGTTCGCGCAACAGGTACGGGACGCCACCGATGTGGTCCTCGTGGCCGTGTGTCAAGACGATGCCGACGACGTCGTTGATGCGGTCGCGGATGGCGGTGAAGTCCGGGAGGATGACGTCGACGCCGGGGTGGACCTCCTCGGGGAAGAGGACGCCGCAGTCGACGATCAGCAGTTTTCCGCCGAACTCGAACACCGTCATGTTGCGGCCGATTTCACCGAGGCCACCGAGGGCGACGATGCGCATGGCTCCTTGGGCGAGCTTGGGCGGGGTGGACAATTCTGCGAGCGACTTGGTCATGTGTTCGGCTTCCTCGGGTCTGCGATCTTCGTGGTGCGGCGGCAGGCTGTCCTGCGACGTGGGTCCGCGGTGCTTCAAAACTGTGGTTTATCTCAACCGGTGTGCATCGAAAATTTGGGGGATGCATCATGTGCGGCCGGCCGGTCGGGCGGGGACATGGCGCCACCGTCACGGTACATCGGCGGTGCGCCTACGCTTCGCGGGTCGGGCGGCGGGCAATCAGGCATCGGTACGACTCTACCGCGCAAGGGTCCAGTTCCCCAGCCGGACTAGTCGGTTCGGCTGTAGACCCAAGGCAGGGAACTCATGTCCAGCCGGTGTCGCGCCGCACCGCCCACCATCCGCGCAGCCGACGCCGGGGCGCCGGCCGGGGCACCGGCGTCGTACTCCGCGTCGCCGTCCCAGGCCACGGCCCGCCCGCCGCCGGGCAGCGAAAGCATGCGGCTGCGGAACGTCTCCGGGGCCGCCCCCGCCGCCGCGGACAGCGCTTCGCCGACCGACGGCACGCCCGCCAACCCGTGGAGCGTGACCCAGGTGGGCGTGACCAGAGACACCTCGCCGCGGCCGTGGCGCTCGAGCAGGTCGGCCGGGCGCATCCAGAGGTGGTCGAGGTGCTCGTCGGGACTGAGGACGATCTCCGCGTCGGGCGCGTGGGTCAGGAAGAACCACGTCCGCAACCGCTTGGGGGCGCTGGCCGGAGGCAGCCAGACGGACAGGTGAACCAGCTCCTCGACGCCGATCCGCAGACCCGTCTCCTCGAACGTCTCGCGGGCGCCGGCGCGCCGGGCCGCGGCGTCCGAATCGTCGTCGTGCCGGTCCTCCGGATCGACGTAACCGCCAGGGAAAACCCAGGCGCCCGCGAACGATCCCTTGTGGCGCAGGCGCTCCAAGAGGAGGACCTCCGGACCGGTGGCGGAATCGCGCAGGAGGACGACGGTTGCCGCGTCCCCGTGGAATTCGGGTTCCGCGGCTGGTTTCTTCACGTTGGTCATGCTTGGGCCTTTGCGCGGTCGTCGTAGTCGTCCCGGGCCGCGAGGATGCCCGCGGCGTGCTGCTCGGCCCAGATGCGAACGGCGTCGAGAGGCCCCAGCAGCGTGCGGCCGGTGTCGGTCAGTTGGTACTCCACGCGCGGGGGCACCTCCGCGTAGACCGTCCGGCGGACCAGACCGTCGCGCTCGAGGGCGCGAAGTGTCTGTGTCAGGACCTTGGGCGTCACGCCGCCGACCGCCGAACGAAGCACGGAGAATCGGTGCGGGCCGTCCCTCAGGGCGTGGATGACCAGGGGCGTCCACTTGTCACCGATGCGCTGCAGCACCACGCGCGAAGGGCAGCCGGGCTCCATCACATTGAAGCGGCGCCCGGTATCCATAGGGGTACTGTATGACTTTGAGGTGCTCGGTATCAAGTTGATACTATCGTCGGGAACAGGCCATCGACCGGTGGCTTAAACCCCACGAAGGGACCACCCATGAAGATCGCAGTCTACGGAGCCACCGGCATGGTCGGCAGCCAGATCGTCGCGGAGGCCGTGAGCCGCGGGCACGATGTCACCGCCGTGTCGCGTTCCGGCGCAGAGGTTCCGGGCGCGGCGGCGGCTGCCGCTGACATCGCCGATGTCCCCGCGTACAAAAAACTCGCCGGATCCCACGACGCGGTCGTGCTCTCCGTTGCACCTCCACGCGACGGCTCGACCCACGCGCCGTTCGTCGCCGCACACGAGAACATCTCCGAGACCCTCGTTTCCGCACGCGTGTTCGTGGTCGGCGGGGCCGGAGCCACCGAAGTGGACGGCGTGCAGCTCAAGGACCTGGCCGGGTTCCCCGATGCCTATAAGCCCGAGGCGACCACGATGGGTGAAGTCCTCGAGGCCTACAACTCCGCCTCCGGGCTCAGCTGGACCATGCTGGCCCCGGCTCCGCGGATCGCACCCGGCGAGCGCACCGGTTCCTACAAGCTGGGCGTCGACTCCCCCGCGGGTGAATCGGTGTCCACCCAGGACTTCGCCGTCGCAGTGCTGGACGAGCTCGAGGACCCCAAGCACGAGAACCGCCGCTTCACGGTCGCCAACTAGCCCGCGCCCCCTGGCAGCCGGCGCCACATTGCCGCTCCGCCGCAGTTCCCGCGGCTCCCGCGGGCGGGTTCCATCCGCCGGAATGCGGGGATCCATCCGCGGGCGGACACAGCCCGACCCTGGATGGCCGGCCGATGTGGCGCCGGCTGACGGGGTCGCACGCGCTGCGGACCGGCTGTGGCGCCGGTCTGGCCACGCGCCCGCATGCAGGGGTGTGTTTTGCTGGAGGCATGCGCATCGATTTTGATGCCGGGTCCGTCCCGGCGCGGGACATCTACCGCCTGCTGACGTCGTTGGTCATTCCCCGGCCCATCGCCTGGGTGTCGACCATGGACGGGGACGGCGTTGCGAACCTGGCGCCACATTCGTTCTTCACGGTCGCCGCAACGGACCCGGGAATCGTCCAATTCACCTCGGAATCACGCAAGGACACCCTCCGCAACATCGAGGCAACCGGGGAGTTTGTGGTCAATGTGGCGCCGGCTAGCCTGCTCAAGCAGGTGAACGCCTCCGCCACCCGCTTCCCTCACGGCACCAGCGAGTTCACGCAGGCTGCCGTCCGTCCAGAACCGAGCCTCACGGTGGCGCCGCCCCGTGTCGCCGACTCCCCCGCCGCGATCGAGTGCACGCTCCACCAGGTCATCTCCGTGGCGAACTCGTTTCTGGTCCTGGGGCTGGTTCGGCACATCGCCGTCAACGAGGAGGCGCTGGAGGACGGGCAACCGGTTCCGGAGCGGCTGGACCCGCTCGCGCGCCTCGGCGGCAACGGATGGAGCACCCTCGGGGACGTCGTCCATCTGGACCGCATCCGCATGGCCGATTGGAACACCGGCAAGCGCTGAGCAGGCGGTCAGGGCAGGAGGCATCAGGCAGTCAGGCCACGGGAAGTAGCGGAATTCACGACGCGGGAGATAGCGGGAGTCAGGCTCCGGGACCCGCGTAGGCAAGGCCGCGCACCGCGAGCTGCTCCAATTGCCACACCATCCAGGGGCTGAATGCCCACGGCGTGGCGTCGGCGCCCGACAGCAGATCCTCCGGCCGCACCCAGTGGAAATCGGCGACCTCGCCGGGAACCGGATCCGGTTCCCCCGAGGCGCGCGCGAAGTAGACGGGGCAGAATTCGTTCTCGACGATCCCGGAGGCATCCACGGCGCGGTAGCGGAAGTCCGGCAGGACCAGGGCCAGCGCGTCCAGGTCGAGGCCAAGTTCGAAGCGCGCGCGGCGACGGACGGCATCGGCCATGTCCTCGCCGGGCCCGGGGTGCCCGCAGACGGAGTTGGTCCAGACCCCGGGCCACGCCTTCTTGTCCAGCGCGCGGCGCGTCGCGAGCACACGCCCGTCGGAGTTGAAAATATGGCAGGAAAACGCCAGGTGCAGCGGCGTATCCTCCGTATGGATGGTTGCCTTGGGCGCCGTGCCGATCGGGCCGTGCGCGCCGTCCAACAGCACGACGCTCTCGGGAACATTCCCGTCCTGTGACATCAATCCACCTCGCCTTGGCCTGTCCGGAAAGGCTATCCGATTCCCCGCCCCGCAGTCCCGTCGGCGGGGTTCCACCGGAGCCGTCCACCATGGCGGACGACGCCGGTGCCCCCCGCCCGCTAGAGTCGCGTGAACGATCCGACGCCGGCGAGCCAGCCGCCCGGATCGGCCGGCGGGGCGTCAGCCGGGGCGCCCGCAACCGCGCCGGCAGGGGAGCCCGCCGGGGATCCCGCGGATCGTACCGCCAGGAGCTGCTCGCCCAAGCGGCGGAATCCGCTGCCCTGGCTCAGGAGCGGTTCCGCGTCTCCGACGGCGAGCGCCACCACCTCGCCGACGACGATGACGTGGTCGCCGCCGTCGTACAGGTTCCAGGGACGGCACTCCATGGTGGACGCGTTGCCCTCCAGCACCGGAACGTCCCCGTGGAGCGACCAATCCGGCGCCGGGATCACCGTATCGCCAGCGAATCTCCGCGCCACGTCCGCCTGGTCCGCGGCCAGGATGTTGACCGCGAAGGGCGAGGACTTGAGGACGCGCGTGGCCTTCGACGTGCGGCGCAGTGTCACCTGCACCAGCGGCGGATCCTCCGACACGGCGGCAAAGGACGTGACGGTCGCCCCGTACGGCACGCGCTCCTCGTCCAGCGTGGTCACCACGGCCACGCCGGTCCCGAGGCGGCCGAACGCGTCGCGCAACGCCCGGGGCCGGACCGCGCGCAGGGTGTTGTGTCGGGTCATCGCTGGCTCCTTCGGCACGGCAGGCATAAACGGGGTTAAAAGACGCGGCGGTCCGGTTGCCGAGGCAACCGGACCGCCAATGCGGTCTAGGCCTGCGGGTCCAGCACGAAGTCGTACGTGGTCTGGACGCCGTTGTCGGCCGGCTGGATGTCCAGCATGAGTTCCGGCTTCACGGCGGTCGCGATGTCATCCTCGTTGTGCGGGTCGCCCGGGAAGTACAGCTGGGCGGTCAGCAGCTCGTGGCCCGGGGCGGACACCTTCAGGTGCAGGTGCGCGGGACGCCAGGCGTGCCATCCGGCGGCGGCGATCAGCTGGCCGCAGGCGCCGTCCGTGGGGATCTGGTACGGAGCCGGCTGCATGGTTTCGATCTGGAAGTTGCCCTGGTCGTCGGCGATGAAGGCGCCGCGGAGGTTCCACTCCGGGATGTTCGGGGCGAACTGCGAGTAGAAGCCCTCCTCGTCGGCGTGCCAGAGCTCGATCTTGGCGCCGGCGAGCGGCGATCCGTCGGTGGAGCGGACCTGGCCCTGGAAGAGCAGCGGGGTGCCCAATTCGTCCTCGCGCATCGAGATCTTGGCCGGGGACTTCTGCTCCGGGGACTCGGGGACGTAGTACGGGCCCTCGATGGAGCCCTTGTTGCCCTCGCGGTGGCTGGTGGCGACGTCCTCGACGGAGTGCTCGACCCAAACGTCCATGAACAGCGGCCATTCGCCGTCTTCGCCGACGCGGATCAGCCATGCCTTCAGGGCGTTGAACTCGTCGTAGGTCACGCGCTCTTCGAGCACGATGTCGTTGGCGGCCTTGATCAGCTTGCCGGCCAGGAGGCTGACCCGCTCGACGTCGGCCGCGACGGCTCCGGTCTTGCCGGACTGGCGGAAACGGTCGGTGGCGGCGCTGCCCGACTTGGCGGCGGATGCGGTTTCGTTCTCGATGCTCATGGTCTATTCCTTTTCTGCTTCGGCGCCGGCGGCGTCACCGGCGTGATGTGGGTCTCGCTTGATGCCTGCTATCAATTTAGGCGTGACATCAAGTAAGGGGAAATATGCTTTTCGCCCCGATTGATAGCTTTTTCGACCTAATCAAGGGGTACGGCCGCTAGTGGATCGAGTTCGGGTGCTTGGCCAGCGGCGTGACCTTGACTTTCATGTAGGGGTACATGGGGAATCCGCTGAGGATGGTGTGGAGCTCGTCGTTGGATTCGACGTCGAACAGCGAGTAGTTCGCGTATTCGCCGACCACGCGCCAGATACCGGCGAACCGGCCGTCCTGCTGGAGCGCCTGCGAGTACTCCTTCTCGAGCCCCTGCAGCCGGGAGATCTCCTCGGCGTCCAGGTGCGGGGGGAACGTGACGTCCATGCGGGCCAAAAACAGCATGCTTCTCCTTCGGGTGGTGGGTTGGGTCAGTTCATGCGGTAGCGGGCGAGCTTTTCCTCGTCCACCTCGACGCCGACGCCCGGGACATCCCGCACGGCGATGGTGCCGTCGACGATCCTCAGCGGCTCGGCGAGCAGGTCGTCGGCCATGTCCAGGAAGTTGGACAGCTCCCCGGCCCGGCGGGACGTCGCCTCGAACGCGGCGCCGAACGTCACGGTGGCCAGCGACCCGATCTGCGTGTCGATCTGGTTGCCCATCGTGACGTCCACGCCCAGTCCGGTGCACAGGCCCAGGATCTCCTGCGCCTCCGTGAAGCCGCTGCGGGCGGTCTTGATGCAGATCGAGTTGCAGCCGCCGGAGAGCAGTTCGCGGGACACGTCCCCGGCCGTCGGCACGGATTCGTCGCCGACGATCGGGATGGACGACTTCACGACGAGCCGCTGGCGGCTCATGGCCTCCTTGGCGTCGCACGGCTCCTCGAGGCGGGTGATGCCCAGTCCCTCGGTGCGCTGCAGGACCTCCATGGCCTCGTTTGCGGTCCAGCCTCGGTTGGCGTCCAAATACAGTTCGACGTCGTCGCCGAGCCCCTCGCGGAGCACGTGGCACGCCTCGATGTCCAGGGCCAGCGGGCGGCGGCCGACCTTGAGCTTGAACGTGGTGATGCCATAGTCCTCGCCGAATCGCAGGGCCTCCTCGAGGAGTTCCTGCGCCGGCCGGAAGCCCAGCATGTGGCTCACGCGCAGCCGGTCGGTGTAGCCGCCGAGCAGCTTGTGCACGGGCGTGCCGACGGATTTGCCGATCACGTCCCACAGGGCGATGTCCACGGTGCCCTTGGCGACCTGGTTGTGGATGGTGCGGTCCATCACGGCGCGCACCTTGCTGCGGTCCAGGACGTCGAGGCCCACGAGCTGCGGGGCGAACACCTTCTCGACGATCGAGAGGATCGAGTCCTGCGTTTCGCCGTAGGTGTAGGGGCGCGGCGGGGCGTCCGCGGTGCCGACGAGTCCGTCGTCGGTGTGGACGCGGATCAGGACGTGCTCGGCTGCTTCCACCTCGCCGCTCGCGAACTTCAGGGGGTGGGTGTACGGGATCGCGTAGGGGATCGCCTCGATCCGCTCGATTTTCACGCGGTGGTTCCTTCCGTGGAGGCTGGGGGGTCGAAGAGGTCTAGGAAGTTGCGCACCAGGGGGCTGACGTTGCCGGACTTCCAGCCGACGGCGAGGTCCACCACCGGCGCGTCGCGCAACGGGCGGAAGACGATGCCCTGGAGGGCGAACATGCGACGCGTCGTGGGGACCAGCGCGACGCCGGTTCCGGACGCGACGAAGGACAGCAGCGTCGAGGTCTCGCGGGCCTCCTGCACGACGTCGGGGCGGAACCCGGCCTTGCGGCAGGCCTCCACGAAAATGCTGTTCACGGCGGAGGCGTGCGGATAGGAGATGAAGGCCTCTCCGGAGAGGTCCGCGAGGTCCAGCGTTCCGCGCGAGGCCAGCGCATGGTCCTCCGGGAGGGCGACTACCAGCGAGTCCTGTTCGAGGAACTTGAGGTCGATGTCCGTGGAACGGATCGGGGGCCGCAGCACGGCGACGTCGATGCGTCCTTCTTCCAGCGCCTCCTCCATCTGGGGAGTGAGCATCTCCCCCTGGACCTTGAGCCGCAGGCCCGGCATGCCCCGGCGGGCGGCCTCGACAATGCGCGGCATCAGGCGGTAGGTGGCCGAGCCGGCGAAACCGACCCGGATGACGCCGCTGGCGCCCTCGCCGACCAGGCGGACGTCGTGGGCCAGCTGGTCGACCTCAGCCAGCAGGACCCGGGCGCGGGTCAGCAGGAGCTCCCCGGCGGGGGTCAGGTCCACCTTGCGGGTGGTGCGTGCCAACAGCTGGGTGCCGAGCTGCTCCTCGAGCTGCTTGATCTGCTGGGACAGGGGCGGCTGGGCCATGTGCAGGCGGCTGGCCGCGCGGCCGAAGTGGCGCTCCTCGGCCACGGCGACAAAGTAGCGCAGCTGTCGCGTCTCCATTGGCGCTCCTCGGGTCCACGGGGCCGTGTGCCCCACGCAACAGAGTAGGCGCGCGGACTAGGCGAGGGAAATACTCATTGGGCCCTTACTGAGAGGCAATCCATATCAATGCCTAGTCCAGCAGTAGCGCGGGCTCCTCCATGATCGCGGCGACATCCGCCATGAAGCGCGCGGACAGGTCCCCGTCCACCACGCGGTGGTCGAAGCTGCCGCCGAGGGTCGTGATCCAGCGCGGAACCACCTCCCCGGACACCACCCACGGCTTGAGCTTGATGGTCCCGAACGCGACGATCGCGACCTCGCCCGGGTTGATGATGGGCGTGCCGATGTCGATCCCCAGCGCGCCGATGTTGGTGATGGTCAGGGTCCCGTCGCGCATCGCGTCCGGGCGGGTGCGGCCCTCGCGCGCCGTGGTGGCGAGCTCGTTGAGGTTGACCGCGAGTTCGCGCAGGTTCATGTCCTGCGCGTCCTTGATGTTGGGCACCAGCAGCCCGCGCGGCGTGGCTGCGGCGATGCCCAGGTTCATGAAGTGCTTCACCCGGATCTCGGCGCCCTGGTCCGTGTCCACCCAGCTCGCGTTGACGCTCGGGTTGCGCGCCGCGGCCCACACCACGGCCTTGGCGAGGATCAGCAGCGGGGATACCCGGATGCCCTCGAAGTCCCGGCTCTTCTTGAGCCGCTGCACGAATTCCATGGTCCGCGACGCGTCGACGTCGACGAAGATGCTCACGTGGGGAGCGGTGAACGCGGACTCGACCATCGCCTTGGCGGTCGCCTTGCGCACCCCCTTGACCGGGACGCGCTCGATCCTACTGTCCAGCGGGGCCTCCTTCGCCGCCCAGAACGACGGCGCCGCCGCCTGCTCGGCCTCGCGCTGGGCCTGGTAGGACATCAGGTCCTCGCGGGTGACCTCCCCCCGGCCGCCCGTTCCCGGGACCTTGGAGAGGTCGATGCCCAGCTGCTTGGCGATCTTGCGGACGGGCGGTTTGGCGAGCACGCGGCCCAGGAACTCGGCGGCCATCGGCCCGGCGGACGCGGCGGCCGCGGCGGCAGAAGCCGCGGTCCAAGAGCGGGAGGCGGCGCCGGGGGCGGCGTTCGCCACGGGGCCCCTTGCCGGAGCCGCGCCGGATGGGAGGCTTGCCGGGGCGCCCGACGGGGCCGGCGTCGTCCCCGAGGCACCGCCGGCGTCGCTGACGGCGCCCGGGCGCTGGCGCGGCCGGCGTCGTACGGGATCGGCCTTGGGGCCGGAGCCGACCAGCGGCCCGGGCGCGGCCGACTTGTCCTCCTCCGACTGGCCTTCCCCGGCCACGCCCTCCTTCGGGGCGTCCGGATCGGCCACCTCGATGGGCAGGTCGGGACCCGCGGACCCGTCGGCCTCCTCGTCGACGGAGAAGAGCGGCGCGCCGACGGCGAGCGTCTCCCCCTCGGCCGCGTGCAGCGCGGTGACGACGCCGGCGTACGGGCTGGGGAGCTCGACCAGCGACTTCGCGGTCTCGATCTCGACGAACACCTGGTTGACGGCGACGGTGTCCCCCGGCTTGACCTTCCAGGAGACGACGTCGGCCTCGGTCAGGCCTTCGCCGACGTCGGGGAGGGTGAAGGTGCTCATGGTGTCTCCTGGGTGGTTCGCTGGCGACGGTCTGTGGGCGGACGGCGGAACGGTCAGAAGCTGAAGGAGCGGTCCAGCGCCTCGAGCAGCTTGTCGATGTCGGGGAGGTACTGCTCCTCGACCTTCGAGACCGGGTAGGGCATGTGGAAGCCGCCGACGCGGATCGCCGGGGCCTCCATGGACAGGAAGGCCCGCTCCGAGACGCGGGCCGCGACCTCGCCGCCGATGCCGCCGAACGTCGGTGCCTCGTGCGTGACGATCAGGCGGCCGGTCTTCTCGACGGACGCGATCACCGTGTCGAAGTCGATCGGGCTGATCGAGCGCAGGTCGATGACCTCCACCTCGCGGCCGTCCTCGGCGGCGGCCTCCGCCGCGGCGAGGGCGACCGGGACCAGCGGCCCGTAGGTGACGATCGTGGCGTCGGTGCCCTCGCGGACCACCTGGGCGGAAAACGCGTCGGGTGCGGGGTTCTCGGTGTCCACCTCGCCCTTGAGCCAGTAGCGGCGCTTCGGCTCGAAGAAGATGACCGGGTCCTCGCAGGCCGCGGCCTGCTGGATCATCCAATACGCGTCGTTCGCGTTGGACGGGCTGACGATGCGCAGGCCGGCGGTGTGCGCGAACAGCGCCTCCGGCGACTCCGAATGGTGTTCGATCGAGCCGATGCCGCCGCCATACGGGATGCGGATGACCACCGGGGCGCCCAGCCGGCCCTCGGACCGGGCGCGCATCTTGGCAAGCTGGGTGGTGATCTGGTTGAACGCGGGGAAGACGAAGCCGTCGAACTGGATCTCGGCGATCGGCGCGTAGCCGCGCAGGGCGAGCCCGATGCTGGTGCCGACGATCCCGGACTCGGCCAGCGGGGAATCGACGACGCGGTCCTCGCCGAAGTCCGCCAGCAGCCCCTCCGTCACGCGGTAGACGCCGCCGAGCCGCCCGATGTCCTCCCCGATCAGCAGGGACTTCGGGTTGTCCTCGAGCACGCGGCGCAGGCCGGCGGTGATCGCCTTCGCGATGGTCATGGAGGTCATCGGCCGGACTCCTTCGTGGAGGCGTCGGTGAAGCCGGCCTCGTAGTCGAGGTGCCAGCGCAGCTCCTCCTGGATCAGCGGATGGGCCTCGGCGTAGACGTTGCGGAAGGACTTCTCGAGTGGCGGCGCCTCGAAGGCGAGGGCCTCGCGGCGCACGCGGGCGGCCATGGAATCGCCGTCGGCGGAGACCCGCGCGAAGAACGCGTCGTCGGCCTGTCCCTCGGCGCGCAGGTGCTTCTCGAGCCGGGTCAGCGGATCCTTGGCGATCCACGGCTCCTCGTCCGCGCTCAGTCGGTACTTGGTGGGATCGTCCGCCGTCGTGTGCGCGCTCATGCGGTAGGTGTGGGCCTCGATCAGGACCGGTCCCCCTCCCCGGCGGGCGCGCTCCAGCGCCCAGCGCGTCACGGCGAGCACCGCGAGGACGTCGTTGCCGTCCACCCGGACCCCTGGGAAGCCGTAGCCGTGGGCGCGCTGCGCCAGCGGGACCTGCGACTGGACGCTGAACGGGACGGAGATGGCCCACTGGTTGTTCTGGCAGAAGAACACCACCGGGGCCTTGTAGCTGGCCGCGAACACCATGGACTCGTGGACGTCGCCCTCGGAGGACGCGCCGTCCCCGAAATAGGCCACGACGGCGGTGCCCTCCTTCTCCAGGCGGTCGCTGTCCCAGCCGGCCTGGTCGCGTTTGACGCCCATGGCGTAGCCCGTGGCATGCGGCGCCTGGGCGGCGAGCACCATCGTGTACATGTGGAAGTTGTTTTCCCGCGGGTCCCAGCCGCCGTTGGAGATCCCGCGGAAGATCCGCAGCATCTGCGGGAAGTCGACGTCGCGGGTGAGGGCGACCCCGTGCTCGCGGTACGTGGGGAAGATGTAGTCGTTGGGGCGCGTCGCCCGGCCGGAGCCGATCTGCGCGGCCTCCTGGCCGCGGAGCGGGACCCACAACGCCAGCTGTCCCTGCCGCTGGAGCGCCGTGGCCTCCTCGTCGAACCGGCGGGTCAGCGCCATGTCGCGGTAGAAACTCCGCAGCGTCTCGGCGTCCACGTCCGCAACGTAGGGCGAATAGTCCGCGTCGAAGCCGACCGAACCGTCCGGGCCCAGCAGTTGGACCATGCCGGCCTCGCCGGTGGCCGACTCGGTGGTTTCCTGCCCTGTGGACGTCATGCGCCGCTGCCCTTCGCTTGAAATATGCCTGGTCGGGAATGCATTCCCGACCAGGCATATGACGGAACCGTTTCCTCCAGCCTACTGGCCGTCCGGGACCGTCCCCCGTTCTGTTACCAACTAGGAAAGGGTCGGCCGGTTTGGATAGTTGCTACAAAGCTCGAGGAAACGGGTGTTGGCCTCCGGCTCGCCGATGCTGACCCGCACGCCCTCGCTGCCGAACGCGCGCACCGACAGCGCGCGTTCCGCGGCAAGCCGGGCAAACTCCTCCGTATCGGCGCCCAGGTTCAGCCAAACGAAATTGCCCTGGGCGTCCGGAACGTCCCACTGCAGCTCGCGCAGTCCGCGCACGACTCGTTCCCGCTCGTCGACCAGGCTTTGTACCCTTTCGACAACATCGCCGAAATTCTCGACCGACGCGACGGCTGCCTTCTCCGCGAGCGACGAGACGGCGAACGGCGTCGCCATCACCCGCAGGTGCCGCGTGATCTCCGGGCGGGACACCGAATAACCGACGCGCAGGTTCGCCAGCCCATGCGCCTTGGAGAAGGTGCGCAGGACGACGACGTTCGGGTGCCGGCGGTAGACGTCGATCCCGTTGACGGCGTCTTCGGCGCGGACGAACTCGTTGTACGCCTCGTCGATGACCACCAGGACGTTGCGGGGGACCGCCGCGAGGAAGCCCTCCACCTCCGCCGTCGTCAGGATGGGACCGGTCGGGTTGTTCGGGGTGCACAGGAGCACCACCGACGTGCGGTCGTTGACGGCCGCGGCCATGGCGTCCAGGTCGTGGCGCCCGTCGGCGAGCAGCGGGACCTTGACGGAATCCGCGCCGGTGGCGCCGACGCAGATGGGATAGGCCTCGAAGGAGCGCCAGGCGTAGACGACCTCGTCCGCGACGCCGTCGTCGTTCTGGCCCGCGAAGGTCAGCAGGATCTGGGTGAGGGCGCCGAGGCTGCCGGCACCGGTGACGACGTCCTCGGCCGGGACGTCGAGGAAACCCGCCAGGGCGTCGCGCAGCTTCGTTGCCACGGGATCGGGGTAGCGGTTGTAGTCGACGCCGTCCTTGATGGCGGCCAGGACGGCCGGCACCGGGGGCATGGGGTTTTCATTCGAGGAAAGCTTGTACGCGGACAGCCCCTCGACGGCCGCTGGCGGCTTGCCGGCGGCGTACTTGGGCAACACCTCGAGCACGGGGCGGGGCTGCACCTCGTTGGGCGCGACGGAATTCTCTGAAGTCATGGCCCCAGCCTAACGCCGCACGGCCTTCCTCACGGGAGCGCAGAACGGCGGTGAGAAACCATTTCGCCAAACGCAACACGGGCCGGGCCTGCCCGAAACGCGGCGTTGGCAGGCTGGGGCCAAACGAATCCAGACCAAGTGGAGGTTCCGAATGGGTCCCGCCGAGCAACTCACAGCCCGCACCCGGGCACAGCCCCCCGTCCTGGCCATGCGCCCCGGCCGGTGGATCGACAACTGGAACGCCGAGGACTCGCACTTCTGGGAGGGGATCGGCCGCGACACGGCGCGCGTGAACCTCAAGTGGTCGATCTTCTGCGAGTTCCTGGGCTTCGTGGTGTGGCAGCTCTGGTCGATCGTGGCCATCTACCTTCCGGCGGCGGGCTTCGAGCTGACCACCGGACAGATCTTCTGGCTCATCTCCATGCCGAGCCTGGTCGGAGCGACCCTGCGAATCCCCTACACCTTCATGGTCGCCCGGTTCGGCGGCCGGAACTGGACGGTGGTCTCGGCGCTTCTGCTGCTCATTCCGGCAGGGGGGCTGGCCTGGGCGGTCTCGGATCCGACCACGCCGTTCTGGATGATGCTCACCCTCGCCGGCCTGGCCGGCTTCGGCGGCGGCAACTTCGCCAGCTCGATGGCGAACATCACCTACTTCTATCCGGCTCGGGAAAAGGGCTGGGCGCTGGGACTGAACGCCGCGGGCGGGAACCTGGGCGCCGCCGTCGCGCAGTTGATCGTCCCGCTGGCCGTGACGGCGTTCGCCGCCGGCGCGTTGAACCTGCCGATGGCCGGGCTCTTCTGGATCCCGTTCATCCTCTTCGCCGCGTGGGGCGCGCGCCGCCACATGCACAACCTCAGCCACGCCAAGGGGGACGTCGCCGGGTCCCTCGCGGCGCTCAAGGAACCGCACCTGTGGATCATCGCCTTCCTCTACATCGGGACGTTCGGCTCGTTCATCGGATTCTCCGCGGTCTTCCCGAAGCTCATCAAGGACACGTTCCCGGAGTTCTCCACCTTCGCCGTCGTCGGCGCCTCTTTGTCGCTCGCCTTCCTGGGCCCGCTGGTCGGTTCGCTCGCCAGGCCCCTCGGGGGCCGGCTCGCGGACCGGATCGGCGGGGCGCGCATCACGGTCACCGCGTTCGCCGTCATGGCGGCCATCACCCTGGCCGTCACGCTGACGCTTCCCGTGGGCAACTTCTGGCTGTTCCTGGGGCTGTTCATCCTGCTCTTCACCGCCAGCGGGATCGGCAACGGATCCACCTACCGGATGATCCCCACGGTTTTCGCGCTGCGCTCGGTCGGCAAGGCCCCGTCCACCCCGGAAGCGCTCTCGGTCTCGCCGGAGCGGCAGGCGTCCGCCGCCCTGGGGCTGGTCTCCGCGATCGGCGCGTACGGCGGTTTCCTCATCCCGCAGGCCCTCGGCGCCTCCGCCGGGGCCACCGGCGCCTACACGGCGGCCTTCGTCGGGTTCATCGCCGCCTACGTTCTGATGCTGGCGGTCACCTGGTTCTGCTACCTGCGTCCGGGCACGGCTTTCGCACGGCAGGGGGTGTAGCGTGCCGGCCTCCGCACCCACCCCGACGCATTGCCCGTATTGTGCCCTGCAGTGCGCCATGACAGTGACTCCGGTCGACGGCGGCGTCCCCGAGATCCGGGCACGGGACTTCCCCACCAATGGCGGCGCGCTCTGCCGCAAGGGGTGGTCCGCGGCCCAGCTGCTGGGCTCGCCGGAACGCATCACGCAACCCTTGCTGCGCGGTGACGACGGCGAGCTGCGCCCCGCCACGTGGGACGACGCGCTGGACGCCGTCGCCGACCGGGCGCGCGGCATCCGCCGGGACCACGGCGCGGACGCGGTGGCCGTGTTCGGCGCCGGCGGGCTGACCAACGAGAAGGCCTACCAGCTGGGCAAGTTCGCCCGGCTGGCCCTAGGGACCGCGATGATCGACTACAACGGGCGGTTCTGCATGTCCTCCGCGGCCGCCGCCGGCAACCGGGCGTTCGGCCTGGACCGCGGCCTGCCTTTCCCGCTGACCGACCTCGGCCGCGCCGACGCCATCCTGCTCTTGGGCTCCAACGTCGCCGAGACCATGCCGCCGTTTGTCCGCCACCTGCAGGGCGCGCGCGACGCCGGCGGGCTGATCGTCGTCGATCCGCGCCGCTCCGCCACCGCGAAACTGACGGAAGACGGCGCGGGATTGCACCTGAAGCCCACCCCCGGAACGGACCTGCAGCTGCTGCTCGGCCTCGCCCACGTGGTGCTCATGGAGGGCCTGGCCGACGAGGCATACCTCGCCGATCGCACGGGGGGGCGCGACGCGATCGTGCGTTCCGTGGCCCCCTGGTGGCCCGAGCGCGTCCAGGCCAGCACCGGGATCCCCGCCGGCATGGTCCGGGAGGCCGCGCACCGCCTCGCCGCCGCGGCCGAAACCGCGCGCTCCGGCGGTCCCGGCGTGTACATCCTCACCGGCCGCGGCGTGGAACAGCACGCCAACGGCACGGACACCACGACGGCGGCCATCAACCTGGCGCTACTGCTGGGGCTTCCCGGCACGACGGCGGGCGGCTACGGCACGCTGACGGGCCAGGGCAACGGGCAGGGCGGGCGGGAGCACGGGCAGAAGTCGGACCAGCTGCCCGGCTACCGCAAGATCACCGACCCCGCGCACCGCGCGCACGTCGCCGCGGCCTGGGGCGTGGACGAATCGCTGATCCCCGGCCCCGGCGTTCCCGCCACCGAACTCCTGCACAGCCTGGGCCTGCCCGGCGGGCCGCGGATGCTGATGGTCCACGGCGCCAACGTCGCGGTGTCGGCGCCCGACTCCGGTCGCGTCATCGCCGGCCTGCGGCGGCTGGACTTCCTGGTGGTGTCCGACTTCTTCCTCTCGGAGACCGCGGCAGAGGCCGACGTCGTGCTGCCGGTCCTGCAGTGGGCCGAGGAGGAGGGCACCATGACCAACCTGGAGGGGCGGGTGCTGCGACGCCGCCGTGCCACCGAGCCACCGGGTCAGGCGCGTTCCGAGTTGTGGATCCTGTCCGAGTTGGCCCGGCGGCTCGATGCGCCCGGCCGCTTCCCGGCCGACCCGCGCGAGGTGTTCGCCGAACTGCGCGAGGCCTCCCGCGGCGGACTGGCCGACTACTCGGGCATCAGCTACGAGGAACTCGATGCCGGCGCGGCGGTGTACTGGCCGTGCCCGGACGGCACCGCGGACGCCGACGGGACCGGCAACGCCGTCGGAGCCTGCGGGACGAATGCCGCCGACGGGCCGCGCCTATGCGGCACGCCGCGACTGTTCCTGGACCGCTTCGCCCACCCGGACGGGCGCGCCCGGCTCGTCCCGGTTCGGCTCTCCGCCCCGGCCGAGACGCTCAACGAACCCGGTTCCCTGACGCTGCTGACCGGCCGGCTGCTGGAGCACTACCAGTCGGGCGCGCAGACGCGGCGGGTGCCCGAGCTGGCGGCCGCGCAACCGGAGCCGCGCGCCGAACTCCACCCGTCCACCGCGCTGGCCCTCGGCGTGGCCGACGGCGACGCCGTCTCGATCAGCAACGATCGCGGCCGGGCCGTGGCCCGCGCGAGCCTGACCGCGGACGTGCGCCCGGACTGCGTGTTCCTGCCCTTCCACTTCGGCGGTGACGGTAGCGCGAACCTGCTCACCCCGGGCCTAACCGATCCCATCAGTTCGATGCCGGCGTTCAAGAACACGTCGGTGGTGGTGCGGGGCCTCCGGACCGCGGTGGAACCGCAGGCCATCCTGGCGGGTGCCCGATGAGCGCCCCGAAAAACACCGGAACCGTGGCCGGTTCCTCGGCAACCGGATTTCCGGAACGCCTCGTCGTCATCGGGTTCGGACCGGTGGCCGCGCGGTTGGTCGAGGAGCTCCTGCCGCGGGTCGCCGGCGGCGAAATCGCCGTCACCGTCCTCGGCGCGGAACGCCACGCCGCGTACAACCGCGTCCTGGTGGCCGACGTCGGAACGGGACGCACCACGCCGGAGGCCGTCTCCCTCGCCGACGCGGCGGAACTCGAGGCCTCCGGGGTCGGTGTGCGACTGGGAACCACCGCGCTGCGCGTGGACCGGGCCCGCCGCACGGTGACGGTGTCCGACGGTCCGCCGGTCCCCTACGACCGGCTGGTTTTCGCCACGGGAGCCCGTCCCACCATCCCCGTCCTGCGCGGGCTGGATTTCTCCCCGCGCGGCGAGGCGTCGCTTCCGGACGGCGTCATCGCGCTACGCGGGCTCGACGACGCCGCCGCCCTGCTGACGGTCGTCCGGGCAGCCGGCCGCGTGGTGGTGCTCGGCGGCGGCATCCTGGGCGTGGAGGCGGCGCTGGCGATCCGGGAGGCCGGCGCCTCGGCCACCCTGGTGCACCACGGCGACGTTCCGTTGGCCCGTTCCGTGGACCACGACGGTGGCCGGGTCCTCGCGGCCGCGTTGGGAGCCGCCGGCGTCGACGTGATCCCCCGGGCGAAGGCGGTCGGCGTGCGGCTGGAAGCCGGACACTTCGCCGGGCTGGAACTCGACGACGGTTCCGTGGTGCCGGGCGACCTGCTGGTAGTTTCCGCCGGAGTTCGCCCGCGGGCCGGACTGGCCGAGGGATGCGGCCTGGTGGTCGAGCGTGGCATCCGGGTCGACGGGCATCTGCGGGCGGACACGGAGGACCGGGTCTTCGCGATCGGCGACTGCGCCTCCGTGGAGGGGCGTCCGCCGAGCGGCCTGATCGGCCCGGGGTGGACGCAGGCGTCCTGGCTGGCGGGGTACCTTGCCGAGAATCCGCTGCGCCCCTCCGGTTCCGTCCCGGCAAAGCGTCCGGGCGTCCCCGCCGAGCGTCCCGGCGTCATCCTGCTCAAGGCCCGCGGGGTGGACCTCGCCGCGGCCGGTGGCGTCGCCGTGGGGCCGTGGGACGGCGGGCCCGAGCGCGTCAGCGTCTGGTCGGACCCGGAAGAGCGCCGCTACTGCAAGATGGTCACGGTGGGCGGCGTCCTGACGGGGTTTTTGGCGGTCGGGATGCCCCGGACGGCTGCGGAGCTGGTGCTGCTGTACGAGCGCGGAAGCGAGCTCCCGGCGGACCGCACCACGCTCTTCCGCCTCGACGACGCCGCACTGCCCGCCGCGGCACCTCCGGTCGGGGAGCACGACGTGCTCTGCCGCTGCAGCGGGGCGACCCACGGGGAGGTCACGGCCGCCGTGGACTCCGGCAACGACTCGGTCGACGCCGTGGGTAGGGCCTGCCGGGCGGGGACGGGATGCGGCGGCTGCCGGGACCGGATCGAGGAGATGCTCGCGAGGGTGGCCGTCGCCGCGGCCAGATGAGGCGACAAATTACGACACATTGCCTTTGCGTTGTTCTTTCAGGTGTCCCTAAGCTCGTATCCTTGGATACGTCACCCGGCGGCGCGCCCGACGTCACTTCCATGCGCCCCTCCGCCGGATCCCCTTCCGGAAAGTCCGTCCATGAGCACGTCCGCCCTCACCCGCCCCGCGTCGGCAACCGTCGCACCCTTGGCCACCGCCGCGTCCCCGGGCCCCACCGAGCCGCCGCCCACCACGCTCCGCGGAGTCCCCTTCGCGCAGCGCCTGGCGCACTTCGGCGCGCGCGCCGCCGTCGTGCTCCCGGACCGTACGGTGGACTACACGGAGCTCGCCCGACAGGTCGACGACGTGGCCGCGCGCCTGGGTCCGGAGCCGCGGCTCGCGGTGCTCGCGGCGGACAACACGCTGGGCTCGCTAGTCGCGTATCTGGCGTGCCTCGCCACGGGACACCCGCTCGCCGTCGTCCCCGCGGACAAGCCCGAGACCCTCGAGGCGCTGGTCGCGGCCTACGCCCCGGACGTGGTCCTGCGCGGCGGCGGGGAAGCCACTCTGATCGAGGAACGGCACCCCGGGTCGGCACACGACCGGCACCCGGAGCTCGCCTTGCTCATGAGCACGTCCGGTTCGACGGGCTCACCGAAGCTGGTGCGCCTCTCCGCCGCGAACGTGCAGGCCAACGCGGAATCCATCGCCGAATACCTGCGCATCGGCCCCGGCGACCGCGCCGCCACCACGCTGCCGCTGTCCTACTGCTACGGTCTCTCGGTGGTCAATAGCCACCTCCTTCGTGGCGCGTCGCTCGTGCTCACCGAACTGTCCGTCGTGGACCCGTGCTTCTGGGAGGCGTTCCGGGCCGCGGGCGCCACGTCCTTCGCCGCCGTGCCGTACACGTTCGAGCTGCTGGAGCGCGTCGGATTCGGGGCCATGGACCTGCCATCGCTGCGCTGTGTCACCCAGGCCGGGGGGCGGCTAGCGCCGGAGGTGGTGCGCCGGTACGCGCGCCTGGGCGCAGCCGGCGGCTGGGAACTTTTCGTCATGTACGGGCAGACGGAGGCGACGGCGCGCATGGCGTACCTGCCGCCGCAGCTGGCCGCCGAGCACCCCGACGCCATCGGCGTGCCGGTGCCGGGAGGGACCTTCCGGATCGATCCGGTGGACGGGCTGGAGGACGGCGAGCTGGTCTACAGCGGCCCCAACACGATGCTCGGCTACGCCGAATCCCCTGCGGACCTCGCCCTCGGCCGGGTCGTCGACGAGCTGCGGACCGGAGACCTGGCGCGCCTGGGCGACGACGGCCTGTACCGGATCGTCGGGCGGCGGAGCCGTTTCGTCAAGATCGTCGGGCTGCGGGTGGACTTGGGCCGGGTCGAGGCACTCCTGGCGGATCTGGGCGTGGACGCCGCCGCCACCGGCGCGGACGAACGGCTGGTCGTGGCCGCCGCCGGGGAGCATGACGGCGGCCTGCTCGCCAAGGACCTCGCCGGGCGGCTGGGGTTGCCCCGCCGTTCGGTCGCCGTGCATCCGGTCGTTGATCTCCCCCGGCTGGCGAACGGCAAGATCGACTACCCGGCGGTGCGGGCACTGGACGCGCCGGTATCCGCCCGCCCGTGGTCGGCGGGCCCGTCCGACGCCGGATTCGGCTCCCGAGGCGGAGGCCCGGCGGTGCTCGGCCCAGCGGGCACCGCTGCCGTCGCATCCGGCCCCGAGGACGTCCGGTCCGTCTTCGCCGACACGCTCGACGTCGATCCACACTCTGTCAAGGACGGCGACTCGTTCGTCTCACTCGGGGGCGACTCGCTTTCCTACGTCGCCGCGTCCATCCGCCTCGAGCAGTTGCTGGGACACCTACCCGCGGATTGGCACGTCACTCCCGTCTCGCGCTTGGTACCGCTGTCGACCCCGCCGGTGCCCGGGCGCCACCGGAACAGCGACATCGGTTCCGCGGCCGCCCGGGCGCTGCGGATGGCTCCCCTGGAATCCGGGATTGCGCTTCGGGCGGTCGCCATTGTGGCCATCGTTTCCTCGCACGTCGGCCTCTTGGATTTCCAGGGCACAGCACACGTGCTGATGGCCCTGTGCGGGTTCAATTTCGCGAGGTTCCACCTGGCCGGCGGCCGGCTGCCGCGACTGCGCCGGCAACTGGTCAGCCTGGCACGGATCGTCGTCCCGAGTGTCGCGTTCATCGGTGTTGCGGTGCTCGTCTCCCCGGACAAATACGAGTGGTACAATGTGGCGCTGCTCAACGCGTTCCTCGGGCCCACATCGATAGGCAACACCTGGAACTTCTGGTTCATCGAGCTCCTGGTGTACATCCTCGTGTGCATGGCGGCGCTGCTCGCGGTGCCGTGGGTCGATCGGACGGAGCGGCGGTTCCCGTTCGCGGTTCCGGTGGGGCTCCTGGCCATCGGGCTGGTCCCGCGATTCGGCATCCTGGACGTCCCCGCCCCGCACACCATGCCGGTGCTGTGGCTCTTCGCTTTGGGTTGGGCTGCGGCCCGGGCCCGGACCTTGCGGCACCGGCTCCTGCTCACGGCCATCGCCGCGGCCAGCACACCCAACTTCTTCGCGGACGACCCCTCCCGGAACGCCGTGATCCTCGCCGGAATCCTGGTCATGGTCTGGGTCCCCGTCTTCCATTTGCCCGCACTCCTCCACCGACCGATCGGCGTGCTTGCGATGGCGTCCGTCTACGCCTATCTGGCGCACTGGCTGATCTATCCGCCGCTCGTGCACCATGGTGCGGCGTTGGCCGTCGCGGCGTCGCTGGTCGGAGGCATCGCGTATTGGGCAGTCTCATCGCGTGCGATGCGCCGTCTCGAGAGATTTGCCGCGCGGGCGCGGCCACCGGCCTGACGGTCGCGCCCGCGGTGTGTCAGGATGGGCGCATGTTCAGCTTCATAGTCCGCGTCATCGTCAACGCCCTCGCTCTGGCCGCGGCAGCGTGGCTCCTGCCCGGCATCACCATCGGGTCCGAAGCCACCGCCGAAGCCACGGGAAACGACACGGCCGGGATCATCCTCGCGTACCTCTTCGTCGGGTTGATCTTCGGACTCGTGAACGCGGTGGTGCGGCCGATCATCGGCTTCCTGTCCCTGCCGATCACGTGCCTGACGCTGGGGCTGTTCGCGATCGTCATCAACGCGGGCATGCTGATGCTGACCTCGTGGATCGCCGATTTCACCCCGATCGGCTTCAACGTGGCGAGCTTCTTCTGGGACGCCATCCTGGGATCGATCATCATCAGCGTCGTCTCCGCGGTCATCGGCTGGGTGGTCCCTGGCCGCGACTAGTGGCTCGGCGCCGGCCGGGGGCGCCGCCGCTGGGGACTCCACCGACCGGGGCGCGCCCGAGGCGAACGGTGTGCACGGTGGCCACCGCCGCTCCGGCGAACACCGTTCCGAGGGCCGCCCGCGCCTCCACCACCGCAGGGTCCTCCGAGTCCGCCAGCGCACGTGTTTGTTGGGCGTAGTTGCCCAGCCCGTGTGCCGCGCCGAAGCCGCCCGCCGCCCTGTCCGTCTCCGGAGCGTAACCGTCGAAGTACACGGTGACCTGGTTGCGCCCGTTGGGATTCGTGGCTCCGTCCGTCCCCGGCACCGGGTCGTCCACGTGCTCGAGCTGCAGGCCGCGCACCTGCGAAGGCAGCGGGGTCCCGCCCACAGGCGATCCGGCGGTGACAACGTATTCGACGTCGTAGGCGGCGGAAACGCGCGGATCGACCGCGAGGTTCGCGGCGTGGATGCCGCCTTGGCTGTAGCCCGTGAGGACCAGCCGATCCCCCGGTTCCGCTCCGACAAGTTCCAGCGCCTCCAACGCCCCGGCGGCCACGTGCTGGCTCCCGAGTCCCATGCCCTCCACCACGCCACCCCCGTCCCACGGGTTGGTTCCCTCCGCGCCGGACTCCGACTGTGTTCCCGGCAGCGTCAGCACGTGCACCGTACCCCGATCGGTGGCGACGGTGGTCACCAGCATCGCGCCATGACCGGAACGCCCGGGTTCGGCATCCGCCTGGAGGGCCAGCAAGTCGTCCATGCCGCCCCGGAACGGCACGCCCGAGCGCGAGGAATGTCCGCGGATCTCCAACGGCGCGACGCTCACCCACTCCAGGTCCGTGGCCACACCCGCGATCCGCGGGTAGAGCCGCTCCGCCACGGTGGTCTCGAACAACCCCCCGTGCGCCCGGTCGCGCAGCTTGCCGAACTGCGCAGCGACGGGATACGAGGCGGGGAACAGAATCGGCAGGATCGTGCCGACGAGCGCCGGCGACTGGTTGATGAGGTCCTCGGTCGTCACGGTCCTGGGCCGGAATCCGTTGGTCTGCAGGTCGTGCGCCAGGATCAGCGGGAGCAGGGCGGCGCGGGCCTCGTTGACCAGGCGGCGCACCCGCTGTTCGGTCTCCTCGTAGACCACGCGGCTCCGCTCGACGGCCTCGCCCAGGATGCCGGCCTGCGCCTGGGCGCCGCGGACCAGCAGCGATGCCCGCCGGAGCTGCCATTCCGCCGTCGCCGCCAAGGCGGCGTCCTCCGAAGCCGCCAGCATCGCCAGGGACAGGAGCGAACCGTCGAGGCAGCCCGCGGCCTCGCCCAAGTCCGACGCCGTGCGGCCCAGAAACGTCCGCGCGCGCTCGAGCTCCGCCAGGCTGAAGTCCGCGCTGGCGACTCCGCCGCTGCTTCGGGCACTCATCGGGGTCCTGCCCCTCCCCATTCCGGCAACCCCATGCCCGGCAACAACGGCCTGGTGGCCGATTCGACCACCTGTTCGGCCGCCGCCGTCAACGCCAGATTGCGCAGGCTCCGGAGGGCAGCCGCCAAGACCCGCGCCTGTTGAACGTCATGCCGGGCCCCGTCCACGCTGCCGGACAGGAGCAGCAGCTCCGCTTGCAGCAGGGCCAGCTGCCGGTGGAATGCCACGCCCGCCGGGGAGACCCAGTCCAGCCCGTGCAGCTCCCCGAGGCTCCGCCGGGCGGCGGCAACGTACTCGTCCGCCTGCAGGGCGCGCCGCTCCATGTCCTCCCAGACCATGTCGTTCCATTCCCCGCCCATTGCCCTTGCCCGCCCCTCCGTCGGCCGTTCGAACCGGTCATCCCACGCTAGAAGGCCACGGACCGCCGCACTCGGCGACCACCCGAAATGTGGATCGCGCCATCCGGGGCGGTCGTGTGGAGGGCATGACACCGACTCTCGACGACGCCGCGGATCGTGGAAGAATGGCCGCATGGCTGATTCCGCGCGCACTTCCCTCGCTTCCGAACCCCTCGCCCTTGGCGCCCTCGACGGGCGCTACCGCGCCGCCGTCGCACCGTTGGTCGACTACCTGTCCGAGGCGGCCCTGAACCGGGACCGGGTGCATGTGGAGGTCGAGTGGTTCATCCACCTGACCGGCCAGTCCGTGCTGCCCGGCACGGAGCCGCTGACCACCGAACAGGTCGAGGGACTGCGCCGGATCGCCACCGAGTTCGACGCCGCATCCGTCGCCGAACTCGCGGAGATCGAGGCCGTCACCGTCCACGACGTCAAGGCCGTGGAATACTACATCGGGCGTCGACTCGGAGGCCTCGGGCTCGAGCACCTGACCCCGCTGGTGCACTTCGGATGCACCTCCGAGGACATCAACAACCTCTCCTACGCCGTCGGCGTCCAGGGCGCCGTCGAGGACGTCTGGCTGCCGGCCGCGCGCACGCTCGTGGAACAGATCGCGGCGATGGCCGGGTCCACCCGCGAGATCCCGATGTTGTCCCGCACCCACGGACAGCCGGCCACGCCGACGACCCTCGGCAAAGAGCTCGCCGTCGTCGCGTGGCGTCTGGGCCGCCAGCTGGACCGCATCGCCCGAACGGAGTTCCTGGGCAAGATCAACGGCGCCACGGGCACGTACGCCGCGCACTATGCGTCGGTGCCGTCGGCGGACTGGCAGGAGGTCGCCCGCACGTTCGTCGAGGGGCTCGGGCTTTCCTGGAACCCGCTGACGACGCAGATCGAGTCGCACGACTGGCAGGCCGAACTGTATGCCGACGTCGCCCGGTTCAACCGCATCCTCCACAACTTCTGCACGGACGTGTGGAGCTACATCTCGATCGGCTACTTCGCGCAGATCCCGGTGGCCGGTGCCACCGGTTCCTCGACGATGCCGCACAAGATCAACCCGATCCGCTTCGAGAACGCCGAGGCCAACCTCGAGATCTCCAACGGCCTGCTGGACACGCTGGGCGCGACGCTGGTGACCAGCCGGTGGCAGCGCGACCTCACCGACTCCTCCTCGCAGCGCAACATCGGCACCGCGTTCGGCCACTCACTGCTGGCGATCTCCAACGTCGCCAAGGGACTGGACCGCCTGGACGTCGCCTCGCAGGTGCTCGCCGAGGACCTCGACCAGAACTGGGAGGTGCTCGGCGAGGCCATCCAGATGGTCATGCGCGCCGAGGCCGTCGCAGGCGTCGAGGGCATGGAGAACCCGTACGAGCGGCTCAAGGACCTTACGCGAGGGCACCGGGTCGACGCCGCGCGGATGAAGGAGTTCGTCGGGGGACTCGGGCTCTCCGATGGCGCGCGCGAGCGCCTGCTGCGGTTGACCCCCGCCACGTACCACGGCATCGCGCCGGACCTGGTCGACCACCTGAAGTAGCGCATCCCAGGAGTTGTCTGCGCGGGACGCCGGTGACACAGTAGGCCGAATGAAGATCTCCGAACGCATGCGCCACGCAATGGGCGAACGCACCCTGCTGGCCGGGAAGGTGGCCCTGGCCGCGGGCACCGCTTGGGTTCTGGCGCCGTTCATGCCGGGCGTGGCCGCGGAGTTCCCGTACTACGCCCCCCTCGGCGCGGTCATCACCATGCACCCGACCTTCGTGCATTCGTTCCGGGTTGGTCTCGAGACCCTGCTGGGCATCGTATTGGGAATCCTTCTGGCGGGGGCGTTCGTCCTGCTTTCCGTGCCCCCGCTGGCCGGAATCATGTTGGTCACGGGCGTCGGGGTCTTGCTCGGCGGGCTTCCCCGCGTGGGTGCCGGTCGCGACTACCTTCCCATCTCCGCCCTGTTTGTGCTGGTGCTCGGTGGCGGCGACGCCGACGGCTACTCTTTTGGATACCTCGTCCAGATGGGGCTCGGGATACTGGTGGGGATAACGGTGAACTTCGTCGTGTTTCCGCCACTCCGCACGGCGACGGCAACGTTGGATCTGGAGCAGTTCCGGCAACGGCTGGCACGCGACCTGGACGCCATCGCCGACGACGTCGGCGACCGATGGCCGCCCGATGGGGACGTGTGGCGCCAAAGGGCACAGGCCCTGCTCGACGACTCGCGACGTGTTCGGGCGGGACTGGACCTTGGCGGCGAGAGCGCCCGGGGGAATCCGCGGGCCAAGCTACTCGGCATCGACCAGAGCGACGACTACGTCACCATGAACGCCTTGGACAGCATCTCCTTCCAGGTGCACGACCTCACGGAGCTCCTCGTCGGTCCGCTTGTCGGCGAGGGCCTGGACGGAGACTTGCCCGAATCCTTCCGCAGGCTGGTGGCCCGGTGCCTCCGCGACGCGTCGGCGCGCACGGCGGCGGACGGCGAGACGCCGGACGACGCCCCGGAGACGGGGCAAGAGCCGTTCGTCGAACTCGAGGAATGGCTAGTGTCCGAGCCGGCGGCCGGGTCAGACAACTTTCAGGTCCAAGGGTCGGTGGCGAAATGCCTGCACCGAATCCGGGACGCCCTGCACAAGGTGTAGCCCACCGCCGTTTCACCGCCATCGCCCGCGCCGAATGCGTACCCAGAGGCAGCACGGCTGGGTGGAGCCACGCCTAACACCGTGGCATTCCGGCACCGGGTTCATGACGAAATCGCCGTTCTCGTCGACCGAAACGTGTCTCGGGTTCGGTTGGAACGCATTGAGGAAGACCTCGCACTCGCAGCAGCAGGCGCCCATTCGGGCCAACCGTCGCAGCAGGGCCGTCGACCGGGGAGCCGCCTCGTCACGGTACCTTTCCGTGAACGCGTGTCCCCGGCATCCGAAATCGAGCATCCTGTACAGGTAGCACAGTAGGCACTCCCGCGCTCGTGGACTGGTGAGTTCCGCGGACAGGGACCGCAGTTCGCCCTCCAGGTTGTTGATGTCCAGCTCACCCATGTTTCCGCTCCCTTCGCCGGCGGCTGGTCGTCGCCGTTGCCAGTGAGCATGGCAAGCCTGTAACCTCTCCGGGAATGCTGGCCCCCATTTGTGGATGACGCGGACGTCGTGCCTCCTGTGGAGGCGATATCGGTCGGAAACAGGGGGAGCCCAGATGGCGACAAGCACACCCGGCGTCGGGCACCCTGTGTAAGACTGCGACGCGCGAAAGGCACTCAGGACGATGACGTCGAAGTGGCCGGGGACCATGTGGACGATCGGGCATTGGACCTGCCCGCAGGAGGCCGTGGCCAGCACGCTTGCGGCCGCCGAAATCACGCTGTTGGCGGATGTGCGCAAGATGCCGGGCTCGCGTCGGAGCCCGCAGTTCGACGCCGGGGAGATGTCTTCATGGTTGGCGGCGTCCGGGGTCGAATACCTGCACCTGACCGAGCTCGGGGGCCGGCGTCCGCGCCAACGCGGGATCGACCCGGTCGTCAACGGCGGCTGGCACAACGCGAGCTTCAAGAACTACGCGGACTACACGCTCACGCCGGAGTTCGAGCAGGGACTCGAGCGGCTCACCCGTCTGGCCGAAAACCGGAACGTCGTCGTGATGTGCGGCGAACCGATGCCGTGGCGGTGCCACAGGTTGCTCATCTCCAACGTACTGGCCGCCCGTGGGTGGCGGGTGGTGCACCTGACCGTCAACGGCCGGCCGCGCGAACACGAGTTCGGACAATCGGGAGCGACGCCAACGGTGGGCCGCGACGGCGTCGTCACCTATCCTGTCGGCGAGGAGGAAGCCTGATGAGCAGCAAATTCAAGGTAGGGGACCACGTGAGCTGGAATTCGGAGGCGGGACGGGTTTCGGGCACGATCACCAAGATCCACGTCAAGGACTTTCAGTACAAGGGACATCAACGGCACGCAAGCCCCGATGACCCGCAGTACGAGATCGAAAGCGATAAAACCAGCCACGTCGCCGCCCACAAGGAAGAAGCGCTTCGGAAGCTGAAGTAGGCGGAAGGGCCGGGCGCCGATACCGGAAATCGTGTCCGGTATCGGCGCCGCCGACGCAACGTCCCGACTACCGCGGCGTCGTGCCCCGGGGGTCCGTGGTGGGAGGCAGTTTTGCGTCCTCGCCCGGTCCGACCACGGTGATGCCCGCGGCGGGGTCCGTTTCCTCCACGACGACCGGGTCCGGGGCGACGACCGGCGTCACTGGCGGAACCGTGGCCGGCGTCGTGCTTTGGTCCGCGCCCGACTTCTTGCCCGATGCCGCTGCGGCGGCACCTGCGGCCGCTGCGACCCCGAGCCCGACCGCCGCGGCGGTTCCGGACACGCCGGCCTTGCCGCTGTCGCCGCGCGACGCGGCGGCGTCCTGCACCCCGGGGGTGGCGCCGGCTCCCTCGTTGATGGTTCCGCGCCACGCGCCGCTCGCGTAGCCCTCGGACTCGATGAACTCCTTGAAGCGGACGAGGTCCCCCTCCGCCTGCTTCTCGACGACATTGAGCTTGTCCCCGATCTTCTCGACCAGGCCTTCGGGATCGTATTCGAGGGAAAGCCGCACGGACGTCTGCCCGCCGCCGACGTCCTCGAACGTCACCACCCCCGCGTTGGTGGCGCCTTCCGTCGCGGCCCACGCGACTTTTTGGTCGGGGACCTGCTCCACGATCCGGGCTTCCCACTGCCGGCGGACCCCGCCGATCTCCGCGATCCACTCCAGGCGGTCGTCGCCGAGTTGCGTCACTTGCTTGATCGCGCCCATGAATTGGGGAAAGTCCTCGAACTGGGTCCACTGGTTGTAAACCGCGCTCACGGGCATGTTCACCATGATCTGCTTCTCAATCCTCGTGCTCACGACGTCTCCTTTGGCTAGATCCGGAATGAAACTGGGTGGCCCTGGCCACGCCGGAGACGCTACCGCCTGCTCCCACCCGTTGCCAGACAAGGAACCCGCGGTTTTCGAATCCGCCGTAACCGCCGCTTCCCTACTGCTGTTGCCCGAAGATGAACGCCTCGGCGTGCACGACGGCCTTCCGGAACGAGTCGTTCCGTAGCGCTGTATCGTCGGCGTCTTCGACGTATTGCGTGAAACCGGGCCGCAGCGCCCAAATCCCGCCGGCCGGCGGAAGGTAGAAGACAGCGAACGTCCGGTGCTCGCTCCCGTCTTCCCACACCGGCACGACGGCGACCGCCGCCCCGGTGTCGACGTTGATCCATTGCGCGCGCGGCCGCGGTTGGTTCTCGTCGTAGACACTGGGGTCCAGAAATGGTGCCGTGCCCGGTCCCCAACGCTCCTCAAACCGCTCATGAAACACGGGGAAGAGGTTGTCGTCGTAGCGGCGCCATCCGCCGCGGTCGCCGTCGCTGCGTCCACCGAACATTTTGGGCTCCTGTTCTTTCCGGCCGTCCGTGTGGCTTCAGAAAGAAATTGCATCGCGCGGCCGGACTTGTCAAGACCCTCGTATACGGCTGTCACCGCCGTCGTTCCTGGAACCTCACGATGCGTTCGACGGCCTCCAGCACGGCCTTCTGGCCCGCGGCGAAGCTCAGCCGCACAGCGCGGCGCCCGCCCACCGCGTCGAAATCAGCGCCCGGAACCAGCGCCACCCCCTCGCTTTCGAGCAGCGCGGCGCAGTACGCCGTCGAGTCCTCGAAGCCCTCCAACGCCGCACCCAGGTCGGCGTAGAGGTAGAAGGCACCGTCGGCGGGTGCCGCGTCTCCCCAGCCCAAACGCTCGAGGTTCGCCAGAAGGGCCGCGCGGGTGGCCGCGAACTCCGCGACGAAGGCCTCCGCCTCGGCGTACGCTCCCTCGCCGAACGCCTCGATCGCCGCGTACTGCGCAGGGGCCGGCGGGCACAGCGCCACGTTGCCGGCCAGCGCGTCGACCGTGGACACCAGATCGTCCGGGACGATCGCCCAGCCGAGCCGCCAGCCGGTCATCCCCCAGTACTTGGAGAAACTGGAGATGACCACCGCGCTGCGGTCCAGCTCCCACGCGCACACGCCGCGGGCGTCCTGTGTCCCAGCGTCCGCGTAGGTGATTCCATGGTAGATCTCGTCGCTGACCAGTCGGGCGCCGCGCTCGGCGCACCACGCGGAGAGCGCGGCAAGTTCGGGGCGCGAGACCATGGTTCCGGTCGGGTTGGCGGGGGACGCGAGTACCAGTCCGGACAGCGGGCCGTGTTCGCGTTCGGCGGCGTCGAGCAACGCGGGCGTGGGTTGGTATCGGGACCCCGGTCCGCAGTCCACCTCGACGACATCGACACCCAGTGCGCGCAGGATGTTGCGGTAGGCGGGGTAGCCGGGACGGGCCAGCGCCACGCGGTCCCCCGCGTTGAAGGCGGACAGGAACGTGAGCATGAACGCGCCGGACGACCCGGTGGTGACGGCGACGTTGTGGGCGTTGACCTCGAGGCCGTACCAACTGCGGTAATGCTCCGCGATTGCCGTCCGCAGGACGGCGAGTCCCAGCGCCGGTGTGTAGGTCAGCGGCGTCCGCGAGGCATGGATGGCCTCCGCCCGCTCCGAGACGGCCGTAGGTGCTCCACCGCTCGGCTCGCCCGCGCACAGGGACACGACGTCGCGCCCCTGTGCCCGAAGTTCCGCGACTCGCTGGAGGATGTCCATCACCTGGAAGGCGGGAACCTGTGCGCGGCTGGCGACGGTGGGTTGGGGTTTCACGGAGGCACTCCTGCGGCAGAACGGCGGCGGTCGCCTCCAGCTTTCCACACCCGCCCCGCGTCACCGGTCATGCCCAGAGCCGCTTGTGTTTGTGTGCCCCCGCGGGCCTCTCGTTTCCCGAGCGCAGCCACAAGTCGCACGCCGCCGTGGAACCACGCACCACCTCGTGGCACCACGGCACCCCGTCGACCGGCTTGTGGCACGAGCAATATCCGGTCGGGTCCCAATTGGGCTCGTTGGGTCGATGAACGGAGAAAACAAGTTCCCGGTCCGTGCCGACGCCGGCGGCGAGGAGTCTCTCGATCAGGGTGGTGTCCTTGGACGCGGCGTACGTCCGGTAGAGGCTGGCTAGCTCCAACTGGCCTCCGGCGCCGTGGTTTCGCCACATGCGGTAGACGTAGCAGACGAGGCACTCGCAATGCTTCGGCGCCTTCTGGGCCAGGGGCAGTTCCGCGAGCACCTCCCGCAGTCCCACTTCGGTTGAATGGTCCTGATCTGTCATGGTTTCTCCCTTCCACGACCATGGTCCCGGCAGGACGGGCCCGGTGGAGCGGGATACCGGTAATTGTGGAAGGTCCGACCCGGCCGGGATCCTGTGCAGGGAGTTTCCAGACTCCCGCGGCCCTCAGGGCCACCGGAGATAGTAGCGCATCGGGGCGTGCCGGATGGCTTCCGGCAGCCGGGGATAGACGACGGCGGTCGCGGAAAGGACCGCGCGGAACACCCGGTCCCGGGCCGCGGACCACGGCAGGCCGAAGGCCGTCCGCAACTCCGGCGTCAGCAACCCGGCGGTCAACAGCCGAGCCAGCGGCATCAGGAGGCGCGCCCATAGTGGGGCGTTCCGGGCGGCCAGCAGCTCGCGCGCGGCCGAGGCGACGGCGTCGTCCACGCGGAGCGTCGGCAGCATGCCCGCCATGTAGGACGCGAAGGCCTCTCGCGTGGCCGGCCACAGCTCCGCCGGCATCTGCAGCGCCGTGCCCAGCACCGCGTAGTCCCGGTACAGCGCGTCCGCGGCCGCCGGAGACAGCGGCGGGAAAACCGCGCCACGGATGGCGGTCGCGGAATCGTAAAGCGTGGCCGCGACCCACAACTGCAGTTCGGGATCGCGGGCGTCGTAGGCGGGGTGGATCCCGTCCGCCGCCGCGTCCGCCCGCACCGGCCCATGGGCCCGATCGACCCAAGCCCGCGCCGCGGCGGCCTGCTCCGGCGTCCCGTTCGTCAGCGCATAGATGTATCGGAGCGTCTCGTGGAGGCGTTTCAGGGGATCGTGCGCGAACGAGCTGTGCCGGGCGACGCCGTGGCCCACCGCGGGATGCGCCAACTGCAGCAGGATCGCGCGGCCGGCGCCCGCCAACAGCACAGATTCCGGTGCGACGTCGGCAATCCCGTGCATGCGACTGCCGTGTCTCCCATCGAGTCCCATGACGGCGATCGTAACGTGCATTATGCTCTTGCCATCATTCGCATCATTGGTCGGGGGACCCCATGAACCAGCGCCTGCTTCACCTCGCCCTGGCGGCTGGCGCCGCCGTCGTTCTTTCCGGCTGCTCGGCGCTCGGCATACCCGGCGACGCTCCGCGGGACGACGCCGGTGCCGCCACCGCGGCCGCGCGGGCCGACGCCTTTGCCGTCAAGGTCGGGGACTGCCTGCAGGATCCGGGACAGGAGGAGGTCAGCGCCGTGCGGATTATTCCGTGCGCAGAGCCCCACCAGATGGAGGTCTTCCACGGCTTCAACCTGACCCAGGGCGAGCTCCCGGCCACGGACGACGAGTGGTCGCTCATCGAAGAGGAGATGTGCGACCCGGCGTTCGCGAAGTTCGTCGGCGTTTCCTGGCTCGACTCCACCTTGGAGACCAGCAGCCTGAATCCTACGCCGGAGAGCTGGGCCGAAGGCGACCGCGAAGTCCTCTGCATGGTGGCGATGCCGGGCTTCGAGGAGACAACCGGGACGCTGGCCGGATCGAAGCGCTAGGTCCGGAACACCGTGCCGGCCGTGCCGGTCGACCCGGCTATTCAGCGGCGGCGAGCTGGCCGCAGGCCCCGTCGATCTCCTTGCCGCGAGTGTCGCGCAGCGTGGTCGGGATTCCGTTGTCGATCAACCGGTTGATGAACTCGCGGGTGACGTCGCGCTCGGACGCCGTCCAGATGGAGCCCGGTGTCGGGTTCAGTGGAATCGGGTTCACGTGGACCCAGCCGCGGCCGCGCTTGTTCAGCTTCTTGGCCAGCAGCTCCGCGCGCCACGGGTGGTCGTTCATGTCCTTGATCAGCGCGTACTCGATGGACACGCGCCGTCCGGTGACGCGGTAGTAGTTGTACGCGGCGTCGAGCGCCTCGTCGACCTTCCACCGCGAGTTCACCGGGATCAGGTCGTCGCGCAACTCGTCGTCCGGCGCGTGCAGGCTCAGCGCGAACGTGACCGGGACGTTCTCCTCGGCCAGCTTGTTGATCGCCGGGACCAGCCCGACCGTGGACACCGTGATGTTCCGGGCGCTCATGCCCAGACCCTCGGGCCCCTCGGCGACCATGCGGTGAACGGCCGTCATCACGCGCTTGTAGTTCGCCAGCGGCTCGCCCATGCCCATGAAAACAATGTTGGTGACGCGCTCGGCGTCGTGCCCGCCGTCGCGCCGGGTCCCGCCGAGTCCGCCCTCGGCGATCACCCGGTTGGCCTGGACGATCTGGTCCAGGATCTCCGCTGCGGACATGTTGCGGGTCAGTCCCGCCTGTCCGGTGGCGCAGAACGGGCAGTTCATGCCGCAGCCGCACTGGCTGGACACGCACAGCGTCACGCGTCCGGGGTAGCGCATCAGCACGGACTCGACCAGCGAGCCGTCGAACAGCCGCCACAGGAACTTGACGGTGTCGCCGTTGTCCGTGGTGAGGCGCTTGATCTCGGTCAGCAGCTTCGGGAACATCGCCCCGGCAAGCTCCCCGCGGCGGTCCTTCGGGAGGTCGCTCATCACCTCCGGATCGGTGGTGTAGTGCTGGAAGTAGTGCACGGAGAGCTGCTTGGCGCGGAACGCCGGCAACCCCATCTCCTTCAGCTTCGCCTGGCGCTCCTGGAGGGAGAGGTCCGCCAGGTGCTCCGGCGGCTGGGTCACCCGGGTGCGCGTGCCGAACTGCAGCTGCGGCCGTCCGTCCGGACCCATGGCCTGCTTCCAGCCCTCGGCCGTTGGCTTGACTTGGATGCGGCCGTCGCTGCGCTTCGTGGTCAGCTTCTCCGGCGTGCGCTCGGGGCGGACGGCGTGCGCCCGGGACGTGCCCGTCCGGTGGTGTCCGTCGGCGGGATGGAGGTCGGCCGGCTCGTGGACGGCCGGGGAACCCGGACCGGCGGGGGTGTGCTTCCGGTCCTCGTTGCGGTGCTGGTCTGAAGTCATTACGTCCATTCTCCCACGCGTGTCCAGCCCGGACGCGGCGGTGCGCCGGGAAGGAGGGTCAGTTCATCACGAGCCCGCCGTCGACGAACAGACAGCCGCCGGTGACGAAACCGGACCATCCACTGGCAAAGAACAGCACGGCGCCGGCCACGTCCTCCGGGGTGGCGAGCCGCCGCAGCGGCGTGGCCGCCTCCAGCGCGTCGCGCTGTTCGTCGGTCGCGGCCCTGCTCGAATCTGTTGGATACACGAGCCCCGGGGCAACGCAGTTCACCGTGATGCCGAAGGGTCCCAGATCCGACGCGAGGTTGCGGGAAAACCCCCGCAGGGCCGATTTCGCGGTGTTGTAGTCGTGGTAGGCGACGCCCGGCCTTTCGATGAGGTCCGTGACCAGGTTGATGATCCGCCCGCCTCCCGCACCCTTCATCCCGGGCAACACGGCGCGGCAGAGATTGAACGCGCCGCCGACGCTGCCTTCGAACTGCGACTGGTACTCCTCCCAGGAGATGTCCCACGCCGTGCGGCGGGTCAGCGGATCGAACGTGTAGCTCCGCAGCGCGTTGTTCACCAGCAGGTTGACCGGGCCCCATCGTTCGGTGACGTCTTCGACCATCGCTGCGACGGCATTGGCGTCGGTGACATCGGAGGCGTACGCCTCCGCCCGGCCGCCCGTGGCCTCCACCTCCGCGACCACCCGGTGCGCCGCCTCGGCGTTCCGCAGGTAGTTCACGACGACGGTCGCCCCATGGGCGCCGAGCGCTCGGGCGGTCGCGGCCCCGACCCCCCGGCTGGACCCGGTGACAATCGCTACCCGGTCCGCCAGGAGGTTGCTGGTGCCGAGGGCGCGTCCCGGGCCCTCCCGGCTCACGGGCGAATCCCCTGGCTGACGTGGCGCCCGGGAAGCGTCCATTCGGCGTCGTAATGTTCCAGGGCAGCCTCGGCCGCGCCCTCGATGTCGACCCAGCGGACCAGCGACGTGAGGTTTCCGCGTCCGTCGTGGTGCCACCCGGCGGCGGGCTCCGGCATCTGCCCCACGGCACAGATCCGGTCGACGCCACACCGTCCCAGCGCCAAGGACCATGCGTCCAGGCGTTCGGGCGAGCACGCGATGCCGACGCTCTGCAGGTAACGGGACAGGGGGCCCGCGAGGCGTACGACGTCGTCGATTCCGTCCACCGGATGCACCCGCAGGAGCCGGTTCAGCGGCGAGGGTTCGAACCGCACCGGCCCTTCTTCGTAGACCACGGTCCAGCTGGTTCCGGATTCGCTGGTGAACAGCCGGACCGATTCGTCCTCGTAGGCCCGGAACTCGTAGTGCGACCTGACCCGCTCGATGCCCGCGCTCTCTTCGAGGGTGAGCCGGGCGCGGGGCTTGTTGCGCTCGAATCGCCCCATTTCGGACGCCACGGCCTCCACGAACGTCCCGGGGTCCACCGCCCCGCCGCGTTCCACGAACACGCAATGCGGGGACAGGCATCCTTGCTGGTCGTACTGCGAGGCATCGTGCGCCACGCGTCGGGCGGTCTCAGCGTAGCGGTTCAGCGCCAGGGCTTCCCGCCCGACGACGGCGAAGCTCATCTTGTGCCCGTGCGGCACGAACGGCATGCCTGCGGGCAGGCGCTTTGCGACGCTCTCGATGGCCAAGCGGCCACCGGTCGCGGTCACGGCCCCGGAGTGGGCGAAGGCCGCCTGTTCAATCGCGTCGTCCCCGCCCGGCCAGTGCAGGATGGACAGGCACGCGGCGAGGGCGGGGTCCTCCTCGGCCAGGCTGCGCGCAAAAAGCACCGCGAACAATGGTTCCCCGGACGCGGATTTTCCCAACGTCGCCGACTTCACCAGAAGCGCGCACACGAGGTTCCACACCGGCAGCCCCGGAACGTTGCCGGCGAAAAACTGCGTCGTCAGCCCCGGTCCGTAGGCGCGGGAACGTCCCTGCGCCCGGTTCGGCTGGAAGCCGTCGAGCACCAACGGGTTGTCGAAGTCCTGGGCGAGGAAACGCAGCAGTCGGTCTCGACGAAAGGTCTTGAGGTAGTCCTTGAGCCCCCGGCGCACCATGTCCGGCGAATACCCGGTCACTGTGGGCAGCAGCTCCTCGGCCTGCCGCCGCAACGGGTAGTCCGGATCAGACCATTTCGCCACTACCCGTCCGAGCACTTCGACGATCTCCATGACCGGACGCTCGGCCAGGCAATCGACCTGGGCTTGGAGGAGCCGCCGACACACGAGGTCCACCAGAGCCGGAGTCACGACCGGCATGCGGAGATCGACGGCGCCCCACGAGCGGGTTTCCCACCCGAGGCCGTCGAGCTCGGACTGGCTGAGTTGGGGCAGGAAGAAGCCATCGACGGCCGGCCCCGCGGCGGGCGGGCGGCCGGTGGGCGGCGGGACTTGCCGTTGTTCGGCGGCGGTCATGGCGATCAGCTCCGGTTCGCGCCGAGGATTTCGTCCAAGGCGATCGAGCACCCGCGGGATTCGGTTCCCTCGGCACGGCCACGGAGGACGAATTCGATCGCGGCTTCCCGACCGGGATCCGGTGCGACCAGGTGGCCGACGTCCTCGGCCAGAACCGCTAGGCACGATCCCCGGTTGGCCAGATCGTAGTGGACAATCAGGCCCCTCTGCCCAGGCTCCACGGACGCCCCGGTCTCCGGGTCCACCACACGGATCCGCGTCCACGCCGGGACGCCCTTGCGGCGGGTCCGGACGCCGGTTCCCTCCCAGCCGTCGCGGAGTGCGGTGTCGTAGTACTGGGAGCTGATCTCGGTCATCCCGTAGTAGTTGACGCACCGGGACTCGGGAAGTCCGAGGAGCCGCCCGAACCGCGCGCGCAGGTCCTCGGCGGACACCTCCCGGGAGCGTCCCTTGTACCCTCCGGTGTCCAGCAGGCGGCTCCCCGCCGGCAGGCGGAAGGCAAGTCCCTCGTTGTCGAAGGCGTCCAGCAAATGCACGTAGGCGAAGGAGGCGCCCAGCAGCGCGACGGGCTCCCCCGCTTCCTCGGCCTCCCGCAGGACCGCCGCCACGCGCCGCACGTCGAGGCGGTCGTTCTCCATGAAGTGGGTGCTGCCCGCTGCCCCGAAGAAATCAACCAGGCGGCCGAAAAAGTACGCGAGCGAGGAATGCGGCTGCTCCCCGGGGCGGGCGTTGAGCACCAGCAGGCGGATGCGTTTACGGTCCGGCAGGAAGTAATGCTCAAATCCCGCGCGCAGCGACGCGTCGTACAAGTGGAGGTGCGGATGGTGGTTGCGCCCCCGCTGGGTGGGGTCGGTGCTGCCGCTGGTCATGAAGACCGCCGCCGCGTCCTCCGGTGGCTCGCACGCGAGAGTGAGCTGCTTGAACGCGGCCAACGGCACAGCGGGGATCTGGTCCCAGCTGGTGATCCTCCCCGGTTCCGCGCGGCGCGAGCGGCAAAAGCGCCGGTAGGCCTTGTTGTGGCGGTATTGGTGCTCGAACAACTCGAGCGCGAGTCCCCCGAATTCGACCTCCGCGTCGCTCCCGCCGGCCCCGCCCCCGCCGCCGGTTTCCGACGGTGCGGCACCGCGTTCGACGAATGCCTGGATCCGCAGATCCAGGCTGTCGCGTTCCACGGCCGCGGCCGGCTCCGCGTCGGCGGTCATCGGACCGTCTCCGGCGCATCGGCGGCGGACGGTCCCGGCCGTTGCGGCGACGTCAATGGCGTGGCCAACGCACCAATGCCCTCCATGTCCCGGCTCCGTCCGGACGCCAGGGAAACCACGACGGTGACCAGTGCGGAGGCGAACAGCGCGGCGAGGAACGGGGGAAGCGCGAGTCCCTCCGCGAAGGTCGCAACGGCAATGGCCTCGGGAAGGCTGCCGCCGACCGCGAAACCGTACCCGAGGGCGGCCACGAGGCCGGCCACCGAACCGCTGACCGCGCCGCCCGGCGTCGAACGGCGCCACAGCCCCAGCAACGCGGGCACGATGGTGGCCGCGCAGAAAAGGTCCGCTATGAGGAATAGACGCAGCACCGAGAAGCCCTGGAACGCGACGAGTACCGGGATGACCGTGAACACTGCCGTTGCGATGCGTCCACCGGTGAGCCCCATGGAAGGGGTGTGCGTGACGGCAACGGCGGCGAGTCCGTTCTGCAGCGTGTCCACGGTGGATGCCACCAGCGCGAGGGTGAGCATGAGGACCAGCGCGAGAACCCATTGGGGCTGGAAATCCAGCAGGGCGAAGAAGGGTGCGGGCGGTTCGCCGAGGGAGACGCCATAGGCCGCCGCGAGCAGACCGACCATGCCCGCGGCGAAAACGACGGGAAAGCGCGTCACTGCCCCGAGGACCGCTCCGCGGCCCAGCGCACGCCCGTCCCGGGCCGCCCACACCCGCTGCCAGTAGCCGTTGTGGAAGAGGGTGGTTGCCGTCACCGCCACGACGAGCGTCAGTGCCGCCTCGACGCCCGTCAGGTCCACGGCGAACAACGCCGGATCCATCGGCGCGGCTTCCCGCGACAGTCCGCCGAAGAGCAGTGCGCCGACGACTATCAGCAGGGGAAACAACAGCCAAGATTGCCACCGGTCGGTCCGGATGGAGGCGCGGAGGCCCCCATAGGCCGTATAGAGAACGGTGATGAGCGCGACCGCGGCAATGCCGACCCGCGGATCCATGCTGGACAGGCGTCCGAGCACGGCGCCGACGGCGGTCAGTTCAGCTGCCAACGCCACCAGCATGTACAAGACGGAGATGCCGAGCACGTAGACGTGCATGGTGCGGCCGTAGCGGATCCGAACGAATTCGATCAGGCTGTGCCCCTCGGGAACCAGCGCCCGCAACCGCCGTCCCACGAAGACGAGGCCGAACAGGGGAACCGTGATCGCCACGGCGTACCCCAGGACGCCGGCCAGCCCCACTGAAGCGCCGACCTCGGGCGCCGCGAAGAGTATCCAGGCCCCGACGCCCGAGGCAAAAAACGACAGCCCCAGTCCAAGTCCGCCCTGGCTGCCGCGTGCCACCGTGAACTGTTCGAGGTCGCGGTCCCGGCCCACGGCCAGCCCAACCCACGCGAAAACACCGAGAACGCCCGCCAGAATTGCGATGGTCGTGGAAACACCAAGCATGAATGCTCATCCCTTCGCCGGCATTACCCGGACAGGTTCATGCGGTCGGCGACGTCGTCATTCGCCCTCTCAGCCCGGTTCGTACCCGAGCTCCCGCTCTACACGACTCGACTGTAGTCGCGCCGCTGCCCGCCTCCAAACCGGAATTCGTCAAGCGTTCGAGGCTGTGGATCGGTTCGCGGGCATGTTACTGGCCCACGCGCCGCTGGCCGTTCCCGGGGACATCGAACCCCGAAAACGGCCAGCGGGCGCACCGCCGTCGCACTGTCTAGCCCGCGGGCGTGAAGTCCCGGACTCCGATGTAGTCCGGGCGCGGCTCGGCCGCGCCGAACGGCTCCACCAGGGTGTTCTCGACGCTGTTGAACACGATGAACACGTTGGAGCGTGGGTACGGCGTCACGTTGCCGTTGGAGGCATGCATGCAGTTCGAGTCGAACATGATCGCCCCGCCGGCCTTGCCCTCGAGGACGTCGATCCCGTATTCGTCGGCGAACCGGGTCAGCGTCTCCTTGTCCGGGGTGCCGGCGCCCTGCATGACCAGCGACGCCTTGTAGTTGTCCTCCGGGGTCTCTCCCCCGCACGAGATGTACTTCTTGTGCGAACCGGGCATGATCATCAGCGGCCCGTTGTAGGAGTAGTTGTCCGTCAACGAAATCGAGACGCTCACCGCGCGCGGGGTGGGCATCCCGTCCTCGGCGTGCCAGGTCTCGAAGTCCGAGTGCCAGGAGAACTCCTTGCCCTCGAAGCCGGGCTTGAAGTTCACCCGGGACTGGTGGATGTAGACGTCCGAGCCCAGGATCTGCCGGGCGCGTTCCACCACCCGCGGGTCGTTGGCGATCTTCCGCATGACCGCGCTGGTGCGGTGCACGTCGAAGATCGAGCGCACCTCCTGCGACTTCGCCTCGACGATGGTGCGGTCGTCGGCGCGGACGGTCGGGTCCTCGGACAGCCGGCTCAGTTCGCCCCGGAGCGTCTCCAGCTCGTCGGCGGTGATGAGCTGGTCGATGGCCAGGTAGCCCTTGGACTCGAAACCCTCGAGGGTCCCCGCGTCCATGGGACCGTCGGTGGCGGATCCCCAGACCACGGGACCGGTCCGGTCCAGCACCTTGTAGTCGCTGCCTGTTCGTGTTGGATACTGGTCGTGTAGGCGACTCAGTGTCTCCGTCATGTCCGTTCCTCCTCGGTTGTTGCCGGTCTGCGCCGTACCGCGCAGACACCAATGTGCCGGACCTTTCGGGCCGGCACATCGTTGCTGCCCAGCCTTGCGGATGGGCAAATCCTTGGGGGCGGTGCCCCGGCGCGGGTTATGAGACCGGCGCGGGCTCCTCGACGATCAGCGGGTAGACGCCGTTCTCGTCGTGCACTTCGCGGCCCGTGACCGGCGGGTTGAAGACGCAGGCCATGCGCAACTCGCTGGTGGCGCGCACCGTGTGCTTCTCGTTGCCGTTCAGCAGGTACATGGTGCCGTCGCGCAGGTCGTGGACCTCGCCGGTGGTCTCATCCGTCAGCGTTCCCTCGCCCTGGACGCAGTACACGGCCTCGATGTGGTTGGCGTAGTGGAACGTCGACGTCGTGCCGGCGTAGATCACGGTGTCGTGGAACGAGAAACCGACGCCCTCCCCGGACAGCACCATGCGGCGGCTGCGCCAGGTGTCGGACTTGATGTCGCGGTCGGTGTCGTTGAGATCGTTCAACTGGGTAACAAGCATGGTGCTCCTTTGGTTCTGGGGTGCCCGGGCCGCCGCGCGCGGCGGCCCGGGCAGGCGGGTTCCGGCGTCGTGCTAGACCGTGGCGAGCGCGGGGGCGCCCACGGCGACGCGCGTGGCGTCTGTCAGGATCTGCAGGCCGCGGTTCAGGTCGGCGTCGCTGATGGTCAGCGCCGGCATGAGCTTGAGGACCTCGTCGTCCGGTCCCGAGGTCTCCACCAGGAGACCGCGGCGGAACGACTCGGCTGCCACGAGCCCGGCGGTGGACTTGTCCGGGAAGCGCACTCCGGCGAGCAGGCCGCGTCCGCGGACGGATGCGCCTTCGACCGAGGCGGCCAACGCGTCCAGTCCGCGGTGCAGCGTGGCGATGGTGCCGGCGACCTGGTTCTGGAAGTCGTCGTTGGCCCAGTAGTTCTCCAGCGCCGCGGTGGCGGTGATGAACGCGGGGTTGTGGCCGCGGAAGGTGCCGTTGTGCTCGCCCGGGCCCCAGACGTCCAGTTCGCGGCGGAACAGGGTGAGCGCCATCGGCAGGCCGAAGCCGGAGATGGACTTGGAGAGGCACACGATGTCCGGCTCGATGCCGGCTTCCTCGAAGCTGAAGAACGTGCCCGTGCGGCCGCAGCCGGCCTGCACGTCGTCGACGATCAGCAGGATCTCGTGCTTCTTGCACAGGTCGGAGAGTCCGCGGAGCCAGCCTGCGCGCGCGGCGTTGAGGCCACCCTCGCCCTGCACGGTCTCGACGATGATGGCCGCCGGCTTGTCCACGCCCGAGCCGCTGTCCTCGAGGACGCGCTCCAGCCACAGGAAATCTGCCGTCTCGCCGTCGAAGTAGTCGTCGTACGGAATCTTGGAGCTGTTGGTCAGCGGGATGCCGGCGCCCTTGCGCTTCATCGAGTTGCCGGTGACGGACAGCGAGCCCAGCGTCATGCCGTGGAAGGCATTCGTGAAGGAGAGGATGTGCTGGCGGCCGGTGACCTTGCGGGCCAGCTTGAGGGCCGCCTCAACGGTGTTGGTCCCTGTCGGGCCGGGGAACATGACCTTGTAGTCCAGGTTGCGCGGCTCCAGGATGAGGCGCTGGAACGTCTCGAGGAACGTGCGCTTCGCCGGCGTCTTCATGTCGAGCGAATGCACGACGGCGCCGCTCGCCAGGTAGTCCATCAGCGGCGCCAGCAGCTTCGGGTTGTTGTGGCCGTAGTTGAGGGCGCCAGCTCCGGAGAAGAAGTCCAGGTAGTCGGTGCCGTCCTCGGCGGTCATGGTGCTGCCGGAGGAGTGCGTGAACACTGCCGGCCAGCTGCGGCAGTAGCCGCGGACCTCGGACTCGAGCGTCTCGAAAATATCAGTCATGGGAAATCCCTTCGGTGGTGGTGCGAGTGGCGCCGTGGACGGTGCGGAGGCAACGGCGTCGTACGGCGGTGGTGGAGTGGCGCGCGGCGCGGTCAGCGGGCGGATGCGCCGGTCAGCTGCAGTGCGCGCAGGTCCGCGTCGAGGCCGAGCGGGCCGATGCGGTACAGGTACTCGGTGTCGTGGCCGTCCGGGTAGAGATCCGGGGTGAAGAGCGGTTCGCGGTCGAAATCCGCTCCGTGGCGCTCGGCGAAACTGGTGAACAGGCGGTTGGAGGCCGCGTTGTCCGCCGTGATCGTGGTTTCCACGCGGTCGGCGCCGGCCCGGTGGGCCAGTTCGTCCAGCATGGCCGCGGCGAGGCCGCGTCCGCGCTGGCTTTCGTCGACCGCGACCTGCCACACCATCAGCGTGCCGGGCTCGTCGGGGCGCATGTAGCCCGTGACGAAGCCACAGGGTTCGTTGCCCGCGGTGGCGACGATGGACGTCGCCGCGAAGTCGCGGCACCACAGGAGATAGGAGTAGGACGAGTTGAGGTCCAGGACCTCCGTGTCGCGTGCCATGCGCCAGAGCGCGTGGCCGTCGGTGGTATCTGGGTGGCGGAATTCTGCCTCGTGCCTCGGACGTGTCTGGGGTTCTTCGAGTTGGTCAGCCATCTATTCCAAGGTAGCGACCTGTGTGAGAACATCAAGCCGGGTCCGGGGTATTTGACACCATTTGGCGATATTTCGGCGGCCCGCGGCCCCGTCGAGCACCCCCGGGGATCGCCGGGTTGGCGCGGCCAGCGCGCTAGCGTAGTCACAACCCGGGCCCGCCTTCGCCATCGTTACCAAGCCGTTATATTTCGTAGCGTTCATCTTGCCGCTGGACGCCCTCACGGGGTAGCGTGCCCGCCCGCTTGCCAGGCAGAGGCGCCCACCGCGACGGCGTCCCGTCCGCCGACGCGCGGACTCGATTCGCGGCTGGTTTCGGGAACGAAAAACCCCTTTGCGTGCCGCCGAAGGCGCCTAGAGTGTGGGTACGGCGCACCGACCCCACGGACGGAGCGCGCCGCCGAAGCGGGCGTGGCGCTCGCTGCACGATTCCAGGAGGATCCATGGAACCCGACACCTCCCACATGCGCCGGGAAGAGGTCGACGTCGCCGGAACCGCCACCGCGGCGTCGCCCAACATCTCGCCGTCCACAGTGGACGCGTCGATAAGCTCGTCCTCGTCAATTCGGTCATGTTCGACTCGTGACCCCTCCCCGCGGTGGCCCGCTTCCGCAACCCGGACGTCCGCGCGGGGACCACGCCCGAGGACCTGCTCGCCGTACGGACGAAGACCATGCAAATGACCGTGGGCCGCGAGTTGAGCGACGACGAGATAGCGGACTACACCTCCCCTTGGACAAGCCCGGCCCGCTGCCGGTCGTGGATGGCGATGGCAGGCGCCGCGGACGCGCGCCTCACCACGGATCTGGTCCCGGGTCTGCCCGAGACCGCCATCCCCGCCCGCCTCGTCTGGGGACGCGACGACGACTTCCAGAAGGTCGCCTTCGCGCGCCGGTACGTCCGCGAGATATCCGGGAGCGACCTCGTGGAGGTGACTGGCCGGCACATCCCCACCGAAGACTCCACGGAGGCCGTCGCGTCCGCCATGCCCGAGCACCTCACGGGCTGAAAAGGGGCACGGTGGACGACGCGACGACGAACGAGGGGGCACGGAGCCGGTTGTGGTCCGCGGAGGCTTTCGCCGCGCGACTCGACCGGCCGATGGGTTTGCTCGGGGTAGTTTTCCTGTTCGTGGTGCTCGGTCAGCTCCTGGTCTCGGACCCGGGCTGGAGCCGGACCTTCGCCGTCGTCGGCTGGGTGTTCTGGGCGATCTTCGTCGCCGAGTTCCTGATACGCGCCCACATTGCGCGTTTCCAAGGCGCGTTCTGGAAGCGGAACTGGTGGCAGGTGATCTTCCTGCTCGTGCCGTTTCTGCGCTTCTTCCGCGCCCTGCAGGCCGTGCGACTGCTGCGGTTGGGTCGCCTGGCCAGGGTCGGCGGGATCCTGTCCGCCGGGGTCCGCGGGTCCCGCTCGGCGGGGCGGCTGCTGTCCAACCGGATCGGGTGGCTGGCGACGATCACCGCCGTCGTGGTCTTGGCGTCCAGCCAACTGCTCTACGCCGTCGGCTCCCACGCCGACTACACCGATGCCCTCTACGAGGCCGCCCTGGCCACCATCACGGGGAGCGGGATCACGACGGACGACGCGTTCTCCAAGGTCCTGCAGATCATCCTGGCGCTCTACTCGGTGGCCGTGTTCGCCACCCTCGCCGGTTCCCTGGGCGCGTACTTCCTGCGGGAGCCGCTATCGGGTCCGGTGCCGGTCCCGCACCGTACGACACCGGGAGACGGTCCGGGAGACTCGTCGCGAGGCGGCCCGCAAGCCCGACGCCCCGCGTAGCGGTGCCGCGGTTCGGCCGTGGCGGGTCTAGTGGCGGCCGGGGATCGGGCCGGAGCCGAACCGGTTGCCGATCCATATTTTGGCGACGGACCAGCCGACGGCGGCCACCGGAACCGCAAGAATGGCGCCGGTGATTCCCGCGAGGACGGTCCCGGCGGCCAGGGACACCAGGATGACCAGCGGGTGAATGTTGAGGGTCTTGCCCATCACCACCGGTTGAAGAAGATTGCCCTCGAGCTGGTTTACGGCGACGATGACGCCGACGACGATCAGCGCCGCCAGCGGACCGTTGGCCACCAGCGCGACGACGGCCGCGAGGACACCGGCGAAGGTCGCGCCGATCAGTGGGATGAAGGCCCCCACGAAGACCACGGCCGCCAGGGGTAGCGCCAGCGGGACCTGCAGTATCCACAGGGCGATCCCGATCAGCACGGAGTCGACCAGTGCCACGATGGCCGTGCCCCGGACGTAACCACCCAAGACCTCGATGCTGCGGATCCCGGCGAGCCGCGTTTTCGCCCGCTGCCGGCCCGTGACGGGTTGAAGGCAAAACACCCACATACTCCTGCCGTCCTTGAGGAAGAAGAACAGGATGACGGCCATGAGGACGAAGCCGGCGGCGAAGATGCCGTCCACGGCGGGGTTCCCCGCGCCGGCGCCGGTGGCGAAGTCCATCGCGGATTCGCGGGCGTCTTGGACCATGGCATCGTCCACGGGCAGGGGTCCCTGCCTCAGGAGCGCGTACAACTGGTCGAACCCCTCGCCCGCTTTGGCGACCAGGGAGTCCCATTGGCTGCGGACGGTAACGACGATGCCCGCGACCACTGCACCGAACACCGTCAGGAGCGCGACGAACGCCGTACCGGTCGCCAGCGCATCAGGCCACCCCCTGCGGCGAAGCCAATTGACCAGCGGGACGATGGCCGCGGCCAGGATCAGGGCCAGCAGGAACGGGATGACCACGAGCCGGACCTGCAACAGCACGAAGACGGCGACGGCCACCAGCGCGAGCACCCACAGAAGTTGGCGGGAGCGTTCCCCGGCCCGGCTCAGGCTGTCTGGCCACCGCATCCCCTCACCGGGATCCTGATTGATCTGTGCCACGCGGACCTTTCCTCTCTGGGGCAGGTCGCGGAACCACGACTCTTGAAGCCCAAACCCATCAACGGCGACCACCAGCCTACCGATGCTCGGGACGCGGCATTGACCGGCATCCGGGGCGGCAGCAGCCGTATCCGAACCTGGATCGAGTCGCGGACGCTTCGCTTTCCAGGTCTCGAGTGCTGTTCGCGTCGAGGCAATGCGGCGAAGTATGCCGCGGCCGCAGACGGTGGTCAAGGGATGAAATTAACTACTGCCCAAGCCGCCAATTTACGTCGTAAGCGGCTATCGTCGGGATCAGTCAAACACTTGCGGACACCCACACGGACGCCAGAAGTGGAGATCAAAGGGATCGTTCGATCCATGCGAAAGGGCCGCGGGCACCGCAGCCACGACCACAGGAGAAGACAATGATTGGTTCCAACGACATCGACACGCTGCTCTCAGGCAAGGGCACGGTTTACTCATCCGACGGCGACAAAGTCGGCAGCGTCGGCCAGGTCTACCTCGACGATCACAGCGGGGAACCCTCCTTCGCGACGGTCAGCACCGGACTCTTCGGCACGTCCGAGACCTTCGTACCGCTGGCGGACGCGTCCATGGACGGCTCAGACCTTCGCGTTCCCTATGAAAAGTCGCACATCAAGGACGCCCCCCGCATCGAGGCGGACCGCGAGATCACCCCGGACGAGGAATCCGAGCTGTACCGGCACTACAACCTCGCGGCGCCCGGCGCGGCATCGGGATTCCAGGACGAGGTCAAGGGATTCACCGACCGCGACGCCGAGCGCGATGCGATGGACCGCGAGACGGGGTCAAGTCCATTGGCGTGGTGTAACTCGTTCACCACGTGATTCTTGATGTTGGTCAGGCGCTGAGCGCCAGGTCGGTGTTCGGGTCCTCCTGTTCGGTGATGGTCGGGGGCTTGGTGCCGACGGCTTGTGATTGCTGGATGAGGTCCAGTCCGAGGTAGCGGCGGGATTCGATCCATTCGTCGTGTTGCTCGGCGAGCACGGCGCCTACGAGGCGGATCAGCGCATCGCGGTCGGGGAAGATGCCCACCACGTCGGTCCTGCGCCGGATCTCGCGATTCAGGCGCTCTTGGGGGTTGTTGGACCACACCTGGCGCCACAACCCCTTCGGAAAGGGGGTGAACGCGAGGATGTCCGCGCGGGCGCCCTCGAGGTGCTCGGCGACCTTGGGCAGCTTGTCCTGCAGGGCGTCCAGCACGCGCTCGAACTGGGCGTGCACGCTGGCGGCGTCGGGCTGGTCGTAGACCGAGTGCAGCAGCGTCTTCACCCACGGCCAGCTGGTCTTGGGGGTCGTAGACATCAGGTTCGCAGCGTAGTGCGTTCTGCACCGTTGCCACGCGGCCCCGGGCAGGGTCGCGCCGATGGCCGCGACGAGGCCGGCGTGGGCGTCGGAGGTCACCAGCTTCACCCCCGTCAGTCCCCGGGCGGTCAGGTCGCGGAAAAAGCCGAGCCAGCCGGCCCCGTCCTCGGCGGAGGATGCCTGTATGCCCAGGACCTCGCGGTGTCCGTCGGCGTTGACCCCGGTGGCGATCATCGCGTGTACGTTCACTACCCGCCCGCCTTCGCGGACTTTCAGGACCAGCGCATCGGCGGCCACGAAGGCGTACGGGCCGCCATCCAGCGGGCGGGTTCGGAACGCCTCGACCTGTTCATCCAGGTCGGCGGCCATTAGCGAGACCTGGGACTTTGACAGGCGGGTTATCCCGAGGGTCTCGACGAGCTTCTCCATCCGGCGGGTGCTGACACCGAGGAGGTAGCAGGTGGCCACCACGGTGGTCAGGGCGGCCTCGGCTCGGCGTCTGCGCTCGAGGAGCCAATCGGGGAAGTAGGAACCCTGGCGCAGCTTGGGGATGGCGACATCCAGGGTGCCGGCGCGGGTGTCGAACTCGCGGCGGCGGTATCCGTTGCGTGAGGTGTTCCGGGCTTCGGAGCGGACACCGTATTCGGCGCCGCAGACCGCGTCGGCCTCGGCGCTCATCAGGGCGTTGATGAAGGTGGTGAGCATCTGGCGCATCAGGTCCGGGGAGGCCTGTTCGAGCTGTTCTGACAGGAAGCGGGCAGGGTCGATAACATGGGGTGCGGTCATCGCGTGGTCTCTCTTTCGAAACGTACTTTGGTAGGTCGTTTCAAGAATCACGCGGTGGCCGCCTCACGTTCGGGATCAACACGCCCGAGCCCGGGCTGTTACACCACGCTAATGGGCACTACCCGAGACGGTCGGCCACGACACCTCCGGACCGACGACGGACGACGCGATGACCCGCTCCGAGGAGCAGGTGCGGGTCGGCACGGAATCCCGGGAGACCGGCCGGGCGCGGCTGCGCAAGTACATAGTCACGGAAAACGTGACGACCACCGTCCCCGTCAGCCGGGAAGAGGTCCGCATCGAACGCGAACCGATCACGGAGGCCAACCGCGGAGACGCCCTTTCCGGCCCGGAGCTCAGCGAGGAGGAGCACGAGGTGGTCCTCAACGAGGAGCGCCCCGTCGTCGCCAAGGAAACCGTTCCCGTCGAACGGGTCCGCTTGGAGAAGGAGACCTTCACCGACGAGGAGACGGTCGCCGAGCGGGTCCGCAAGGAACAGATCGACACGGACGGCGACGACAACCGCTAACCGGCAGAGGGGTCCCGGGCGCACGCTGCGTCCGGGGTCCCTCTTTCTGTTTCCGCCGTCGTTCCCTTGGTCCGGGTCCGCCGCGGACGTATGGTGGCCGTGACCACCGCCCGCCGTATCAGGAGGAACCGTGAGCCACACCGACAGCCCGTTCGATCCGAACAGCGAGAACCCGCGGGACCACAATCCCGACGGGGATCCGACCGGCGGAAACGACGAGCGGGGCGTACAGGGAGAATCCGGCGAAATCCCCGTCCAGGGCGACGAGGGAACCGCCGACCGCCTCGCGACGAAGGCCTTCGGCGACAAGGACGGCGACGACGACGGCGACGTCCCGAACGTCCCGTTCCCCGGTTGATCCCCGGGTCAGGCGGTCGGCGCCGTCCTGCTGCCGAGACGCGCCTTGCTGGTCGCGACCCCCAGCGCGAAGTCAACGGATGTGGGCCAGCCAGAACCGTCGGGAGAGTCCCTGCAGCGGCGTCATCGCATCGGCCAGGTACTCGTTGTGGGACCAACTCGCGCACGCGCGCCAGTTCGACGGCGGTCGCCAGCTCGCACGCGCGGGCAACGGCAAGCGCCTCTGTCGCCCGCCGCACCTCCAGCCGGCGCAGCTGACTGGACCATCTACTCGATCTTCGCCACCTACTTCGCCGTCCAGTTCTTCCAGCCGAACAACCCCGCGTCCGCGCTTCTGGCAACGCTCGCCGTGTTTGCCGTCGGATTCGTCGCCCACCTCATCGGAGGGTTCCTGTTCGGGGCCTACGCCGACCGGGTGGGACGCCGCCAGAACCTGACCCTGGCGATGATGCTCACCGCCGTCGGAAGTATCGTTATCTTTTTCGCCCCCACCTACGGGACCGTCGGGATCGCCGCGTCCGTGATCCTGCTCCTCGCGCGCCTCTTTCAGTGGCTGGCGCACGGCGGCGAAATGGGCATCCGCGAGTGGGGATGGCGCGTCGCGTTCGGCATCGGCGGCGTGCTGGACCTCTACGCGCTGTACCTCCGCCGTCGGCTCACCGAAACGGACGCCTTCGAGGAGACGGCCATGACCGCGTCGTCCGGCACGCCGGACGGCGCCCCGAAGACCGCCAGGGGCGGGCTGCCGGGGCACTGGAAGGCCATCCTGATCGTCTTCGGGCTCTCCGCCAGCCTGATCGCGCAGGTCTACTTCCTGTGCGCCGGATGGCTCGGCGACCGGGTCGGCCGCAGGCCCATGGCCATCGCGTTCGGCGTCGCCTTCGTCCTGCTGACCATCCCGATCCAAGGTCTGGCCGACGGCAGCTTCGGCCGCCTGCTGCTGGCGATGCTTGCGTCGCTGACGATCATGGCACTGCTCTTTGGCGTCAACGGCGCCGTGTGGGCTGAAGTGTTCCCGACCCGGGTCCGCGCGGTCGGCGTCGCGGGACCGCTGTCCCTGGCGACGGCGATCTTCGGCGGAACCGCTCCTCACATCAACGCCGCCCTGTCGCAGACCGGACACCAGGACTGGTTCCTCTTCTACCTGATCGCCGTTGCGGCGATCACGCTGGCCACCGGCGTCCTCATGAAGGAAACCAAGGACAGCGCGCTCATTCGCGAAAACTGACGATGCCGGGGCGCCCCACGGCGCCCCGGCATCTCCCCCCGGCCGCGGCCCGGTCCCGCGCTCCCCCGGCGCGGGGCCCGGGCCGCCTCGGCGTCAGCCCTGCTTGAAGGCGGCGTCGAAGGACAGGGCCGACGCCGGAAAGTCGAACCTCTTGAGCGCGGCCAGTGCCTCCGGCGCGCCGTGAAGGCGGTCCATCCCGGCGTCCTCCCACTCGACCGAAATCGGTCCCGCGTAGCCGGCCGCCGCGAGGGCCCGGAACGCGTCCTCCCAGGGCACGTCGCCGCGTCCGGCGGAGACGAAGTCCCAGCCGCGCCGAGGGTCGCCCCACGGCAGGTGCGAGCCGAGGATGCCGTTGCGCCCCCCGCCCATCCGCATCCGCGTGTCCTTGCAGTCCACGTGGTAGATCCGGTCGGCGAAGTCGGAGATGAACGCCACCGGGTCGATCCCCTGCCACATCATGTGGCTCGGGTCCCAGTTCAGCCCGAACGCCTCGCGGTGCCCGATCGCCTCCAGCGTTCTGACGGTGGACCAGTGGTCGTAGGCGATCTCGGACGGGTGAACCTCATGAGCGAAACGCACCCCGCACTCGTCGAACACGTCCAGGATCGGGTTCCAGCGGTCCGCGAAGTCCCGATACCCGGCATCGATGGTCTCCGCCGGGACCGGCGGAAACATCGCCACGTACTGCCAGATGGACGATCCGGTGAATCCGACGACGGTGTCCACGCCGAGCTTCTTCGCCAGCCGCGCGGTGTGCTTGAGTTCCTCGGCCGCGCGCCGCCGCACGCCCTCGGCGTCGCCATCGCCCCAGACGCGTTCCCCGACGATCCCCTGGTGCCGGAAGTCGATCGGGTCGTCGCAGACCGCCTGGCCCTTGAGGTGGTTGGAGATGGCCCAGACCTTCAGCCCGTGGCGTTCGAGGATCTCGAGGCGTCCGGCGACGTACTCGTCGTCGTCCCACCGCCACGCGTCCAGGTGTTCGCCGGAGACCGCGATCTCCAACCCGTCGTAGCCCCAGCCGGCGGCGAGTCGGGCCACCTCCTCCAGCGGCAGGTCCGCCCACTGTCCGGTGAACAGCGTGAAGTTGCGTGCCATAGTCATGCTCCAATCCGAGTGGTGGACCCGCCGTTGCCAGCGCTTGTCTCGATCGCCTCCAGAACCTGTTGCACGACCAAGCCGTCCGCGAACGACGGCGACGCGGGGCGTCCGTCCGCGATCGCACCGAGGAAGTCGGCCGCCTGGTGCGTGAACGCGTGCTCCCAGCCGAGCACGTGGCCTGGGGGCCACCATGCATTTACATAGGGGTGGCCGGGCTCGGTGACAACGACGCGACGGTAACCGGACTCCTCCACCGGGTTGGCGCCGTCCAGAAACTGCAGTTCGTTGGGGCGTTCGAGGTCGAACGAGAGCGCGCCGGCGCTCCCGTAGACCTCGATCCGCAGTGCATTCTTCCGTCCCAACGCCACACGGGACACGTCGACGCTCGCCACGGCGCCGCCGTCGAGCCCCAACGTCGCCCAAGCGGCGTCGTCGACTGTCACCGGCTCCGGGCCGTCCGGGCCCGGACGCTCCGGGACGAACGTGTGCAGTGTGCCCGAGGCCGTCGTCACCTTCTGCCCGGTGAGGTACTGGACCTGGTCCACCGCGTGGGAGGCAATGTCCCCCAGCGCGCCCGAGCCGGCAGTCTCCTTGCGCAGGCGCCAGGTCATCGGGGCGCCGGCGTCCGCGAGCCAGTCCTGCAGATAATCGGCGCGGACTTGCCGCACGGTGCCCAGCCGTCCTGAATGGATGAGATCGCGGGCATAGGCCAGCGCGGGCACGCGGCGGTACGTGAATCCGACCATCGACACCTGATTCGGCGCCGCCTCCGCGGCGGCAACCATCGCGCGGGCCTCGGGGAGGGTGTTGGACAGCGGCTTCTCGACGAGTACGTGCTGGCCGGCCTCGAGCGCCGCGATCGCGATCTCCGCATGCAGCCAGCCGGGGGCGCAGATGTCGATAATGTCGATGTCGTCCCGCCCCACCACATCCCGCCAGTCCGTGGCTGTCTCCGCCCAGCCGTGACGCCGTGCGGCCTCTTTGGTGGCGGCGGGGTCGCGACCCACCAGAACAGCCTGCCGCACGTCAGGGACGTCGAAGTAGGCGCCCACATTGCGCCAGGCGTTCGAGTGCGCCCGTCCCATGAAGGCGTAGCCGACGGTGGCAACCCGCAGTTCTTTCATGTCCACTCCCTTACTTCACGGAGCCGGCGGACAGGCCGGCCACCAGGTGCTTCTGCACCAGCATGAACCCGATGAGGACCGGCAGCGAGACCACTACGGAGGCCGCCATCAGCTGGTTCCAGAAAACGTCGGTCTCGGAGGCGTACGCGCGCAGTCCCAGCGCCAGCGTCTTTGTCGATTCATTGGCGAGCACGGAAGCGAAGAGCACCTCGCCCCACGCGGCGATAAACGAGTACACGGCGACGGCGACGATGCCCGGCTTGGCGACCGGGAGCACCACCCTCCACAGTGCCCCGAGTCGGCTGGTGCCGTCGATCATTGCGGCCTCCTCGAGGGCCGGCGGGATCGAGGCCAGGTACCCGGTGAGCATCCAGATCGCGAACGGCAGGGTGAACGTCAGATACGTCAGGATCAGGCCGCCGAAGCTGCCCTGCAATTGGATGCCGGTGGCGTTACGGATCTGCGTGAAGATCAAGAACAGCGGCAGCAAGAACAAGATGCCGGGCAGCATCTGCGTGGAGAGCACCGTCAGGCTGAACGCCCGTTTGCCGCGGAAGTCCAGGCGGGAGATGGCGTACGCGGCGAGGATTGCGATGACCACCGAGCACGCAGTCGCCGTCACGGTGATGATCAACGAGTTCACGAAGTACCGACCCAGGGGCACGGTCTGCCAAATGTCCAGGTACGGCTCGAACGTGATCCGCTCGGGGATCCAGCGGAAGACCCCGGAGACGTCCGCCAGCGGTTTCACGGACGTGGAGAACACCACGTACAGCGGGACCACCACCCAGATGGTGAGGATAGTGAGGACGATCGCGCGGATGATTTTGAAGGGCTTGGTCTCAATCATTGTCGGCTCCCTTAGGCAGGACCATGCGGACGTAGAAAGCCGTGGCAATGAGCATGGCCAGCAACAGCAGGACGCTCATCGCGCCACCGAGGCCGAAGTTCCAGGACCCGAAAGAGTTCTGGTAGATCAGGGGGGTGACCAGCATGGCCTCCGCAGGCGACGACGGACCGAACAGCACGAACGGGATGTTGAACTGGTTGAACGTCCAAAGCCCCATCACGAGGACAAGCACGCCGTTGGCCGGGCGCACCATGGGCAGTGTGATGTGCAGGAACTGGCTCCAAAGACTGGCTCCGTCCAGACTAGCGGCCTCGTAGACGTCGCCGGAGACGTTCTGCAGGGCGGCGAGGAGCATCAGAAACGCGAACGGCCACAGTGTCCAGACGTTCACCACGATCATGGCGGCGAGGGAGTTCTCGCCCAGCAGCCAGAACGGGCGTTCCCCGCCGTAGAACCCGAACACGTCCACCAGGACCTGGTTCACGGCCCCGTCGCGTTGGTTGAACATGAAGGCCCAGGCGATTGTCCCCACGTAGGTGGGCAACGCGTAGGGCACCAGGAACAGGGTGCGCAGGAAGGTGCGGCCCCGGACTTTGGAGGACAGGAACACAGCGCCGGCCATGCCCAGGATCCACGACCCGGCGACCACCACCACCGTGTAGAAGGTGGTGCGGCCCAGCGCGGCAAAGAACGACTGTCCGATCGTCGAATCCGGGTTCAATCCGTTGGCGAAGTTCTGCAGGCCCACGAAGGGGGCGTTTAGCCAGTCCGTGAGGTTCAGCTGGTTCAGTGCGGTGAACGCGATCCAAATGCCTAAAGCCATGGGGACGATGTGGATCAGCAGTTCCATGAGCCCGGCCGGGGTGATCAGGTAGTAGGCGAGGCGCGATTCGGCCTTGCCGCGCGGCGTGCGGCGCCGTAGCGCGGCCGCCGAGGGTCCGCCGCCCCGGGCGCGGCGCTCGGCGCGCACGCCCGGTTCGGAGGGGGCGGGTTCCTGCCGGTCCAGTACCGGCGCGTCGTTGTTCGGTGGCATTGAGGTCTCCCTACTGGGCGGCCGACATCTGGTTGTTGGCGTCCGCGAGCGCGCGCTCGACGTCTGCGCGTGTCACGGACCCTGTGGCCGCCTGGGCGAAGAGTCCCTTCACCGCCGTGCCGACGAGGGTCTCCATCTGGCCCTCCTGGGCCACCAGCGGCATCGGCTGCGCGTGGTCGGCGAGGGTCATTTCTTTCAGCTTGGCGCCCTCGTCCTGGAATTCCTCTGCGTCGTACGCGTCGGTGACCGTCGGCAGGGACGTGTAGGAGTCGTTGAGGTAGACCTGTTCCTCGGTGTCCGTCAGGTGTGAGACCAGTTGGTACGCGGCCTCCTTGTTGTCCGAGTTCTTGAAGACCGAAATGTTGGAGCCGGCTGCGAAGCTCATGACCGCCTGGTCACCGGTGGCCGCGGGATCGACCAGCGGCATCGGGGCGACGGCCCAATCAGTGAAGTCCCGTGCCTTGAAGTTCTTGACCGGGTTCTGGTTCATCACCATGGCGGCGCGACCATCGATCAGGTTGGCGACGGCGTCGGCGCCGTTGGTCATCTCGGCGTCCGAGGGACTCATGACCTTGTGAGTGCCCATGAGATCGATCCACTGGTTAACTCCGGCGATCTGCCCCTCTGCGTCAAAAGTAGGCTTGCCCTCTGCGTCGAACATGGCGCCACCATTCTGCTTGCCCCAGATGAAGGAGTGGTGCGCGCCGTTGGTCACCGCCCCCGCCTCGGTAGAGATGCCCCACTGGTCGATCTTGCCGTCGTCGTCGGTGTCCTTGGTGAGCTTCTTGGCGGTGTCGACGAACTCGTCCCAGGTTTCCGGCGGCGCCTCGATACCGGCCTCGTCAAAGAGTTCGGTGTTGTAGTACAGCGAGTATGCCTGGCTGTAGAGCGGCACGGACGTCGGGGCCTTGCCCTCCGCGCCCGCGGTCGCCCAGCTGGAGGCCACGAAACGGTCCTGCCCACCGACGGCCTCGAGGAACTCACCCTCCACCGCCTCGAACGCGCCGGTTTCCTGCAGGGTCACCGCCCAGGTATTGCCGATGTTGAGCACATCGGGGCCGTCGCCGGACGTTACCGCCGTGAGGATGCGGTTGTACATGTCGGTCCAGGGGATGACCTCGAGATTGACTTTGACGCCCGTCTCCTCGGTGAAGCGTTCCAGTGACCTGGAGAGCACCTCCCGATCGTGGTCCAGGGACTCGCCCTGGTTGGTCGCCCAGTACGTGATTTCCTGTGCGCCGGCGTCGCCGCCCCCGGAGGAGCCGCAGGCGCTGAGGCCGAGGGTGAATGCGGAGGCCACGGCGACGGCGCCGAGGCGGAGGGTTTTGTTCATGTCTACTCCTACAGTGGTGGGAAGGGTGGAACGCGATTAGAGGGTCGGGGCCGTGGGATCCCAGTCGGCGGGCAGCGGCGGCACCGCTGGGGCACTGGACATGACGGCCACGAACTCCCCGGTCGCCACGGACTCGTCGATGGCCAACAGCGCGTCGACCACGTGGAATGCGAGCACGCCCTGGGCGCGGTGTTCGCGTCCGGCACGGAGAGCGCGCGCCATGTCGAGCACGCCCTGGCCGCGGCCGGCGGTTGAGCCTTGGAGCTCCAACACCTCCCAGTCGTCGGAGTCGGGGCGCGTGATGCGTAGTTCGCCGTCGAACATGTTCGGGTCGGGCAGGGATAGCGTGGCCTCGGTGCCGGAGATCTCGATCCAGCCCATGCGCTTGAGCGTGGACTGGAAGCTGAAGATGGACTGCGCCTGCTGACCGGACTCGAACTCGATGAGCACGCCCACGTGTGTGGGCACGGCGACGTCGAAGTCCGTGCCCGCCTTGGGTCCGGTGGCGATGGTGCGCATGTCCCGGGAGCGGTTGCCCATCGCGGCGACGCGCCGGATGGAGCCGAACGTTTGGATCAGGGCGGTGAGGTAGTACGGGCCCATGTCCAGCAGCGGGCCTGCTCCGGCCTGGAACAAAAACTCAGGGTTGGGGTGCCAGGCTTCCGGGCCGGGGACGTGGAACAGGGTCAGCGCCGTCAGCGGGGTGCCGATGACGCCGGCTTCGATGGCGCGGCGGGCCGTTTGCAGACCCGCCCCGAGGAACGTGTCCGGGGCGCAACCCAGCAACAGACCGGCGGCCTCGGCCTCTGCCAGGAGGGCGCGTCCGGATTCCCGGTCGAGGGCGAACGGCTTTTCGCTCCACACGTGCTTGCCGGCCCGAATGGCCGCCTGGGCCACGGGGACGTGCGCCGCGGGGATGGTCAGATTCACCACGATCTCCACATCGGGGTGGTTCAGAACGTCCTCAGGGGTGCCGTGCGTGGTGATCCCATACTGTTCGGCGCGTGCCTGCGCCGCGGCGGGCACCAGGTCGCCGATGGCGTGGACGACGACGTCGGAGAACGTCGTCAGGTTGTCCAGGTACTGCGTGCTGATCACGCCGGCGCCGATGATCCCGACACCGACGGGACCAGAACGGTGCGCGGCGACGCGCGCGTCGGTGGCCGTGTCCGGAGCGGTCATCGCGCGGCACCACCATCGAGGTAGGCGAGCGAGGCGCCGAGCGCTTCGAAGAGGTCGCCGGTGTACGAGTCGAACTCAACGACGCCGATCTCCACTCCGTTGCGCACCGCGGCCTCTAGCACGGCGTCGATCGGCATGGCACCCTGGCCGGCGGGCTGTTGGGCGGCGGTGTCGCGGTTCACGGGTCCGTCCTTCAGATGCACCAGTTTCACGCGGTCCCCGAGGCGGTCCAAGAAGGCGGCAGGATCCTCGCCTCCGACGGCGACCCAGTAGGTGTCCACCTCCAGGACGACGGCGGGGTCCAAGTGGGCGGCCATCAGTTCCAGGGCGGTGGTTCCGTTGATGCGGGTGGAAATCTCCCATTCGTGGTTGTGGTAGCCCACGCGGATTCCGTGGGCGGCGCCCGCGACAGCCGCGGCATTGAGCGTGGCGGCAGTAGCGGCGACCTGCTCCTCGGTTTCCCAGTGCTCGGCCGGGAGGTAGGGGTCGATCACCGTGGTGATCCCCAGCTTCAGCGCGGCGGCGAAGATTTCCTCCTGATCCTCGCGAAGCAGCGGCGCGTGTCCGGACGGCGCCTTCAATCCGGTTGCATCCAAGGCGCGGCGCAGGTCGTCGGCGAGAGCGACGAAGTTGTACGGTTCCACGTTCCGGAAGCCGAGGCCAGCGAGGCGGGCGACCGTTCCCTGCAGGTCCGCGGCAACGGCGTCGCGCACGCTGTAGAGCTGGACGGAGACGTTGAGTCCGGTGGTGCGGTCGGCGATCGCCGCGGCGGGGATCACGTGCGATTCGGTCATGGTGGCTCCCATTTGGTCGTTGTGTTCTGCGTCACTCCGAGCCTAGGCAGACTTTTGACGGCAGTCAAGCAAAAGATGTTAAATGAACCATTGAAAGCCCAACTGGAATCGACGCATCGTTCGCAATCGTGCCTAACTGGCGCTGGACTGGCATGCTCTATACGGGCCATCGCCACCATCATTCGGGCGAAGCAGGGAAGGAGCCGCACATGAGCACCACGGACTCGGAGAACCCCGGGGCCGACCTGGCCCGCGCCGGGGACTTCCTGCAACTACTACGCGACGGACGCCCGCGCACCCGTGCCGAGCTGGCGCAGATCACCGGAATGGCCCGCTCCACTGTCTCCACCCGCGTCGACACTCTGCTAGGTCTCGGCTACGTGGCGCCCTTCGGCGGTGCGAACTCCACCGGCGGGCGACCGCCGTCGCTCTTCGCCTTGAATCCCGAGGCGCGCGTCGTCATCGGCGCCGACCTCGGCGCCAGCCACGCACTGGTGGCCCTGGCCGACCTGGGCGGCACGATAATGGGCGAGCTGCGCGAATGCCTGCCGATCAGGCGCGGCCCGGAGGAGGTGCTGGCGTGGCTCTCATCGACCATCAGTCGGCTCCTCGACGACGCCGGCCGCACGCCGGTCGATCTCGCCGCGATCGGCATCGGCCTACCGGGGCCGGTGGAATTCGAGACCGGGCGCCCGGTCAGCCCGCCGATCATGCCGGGCTGGGACGGATTCGATGTCCCGGGACGGCTTCGGCAAGATTTCGATGTCCCCGTCCTGGTGGATAACGACGTGAACATCATGGCCCTCGGCGAGCGCAAGACAGCCTGGCAGGACGTTAACGACATGGTGTTCGTCAAGGTCGCGACCGGGATCGGCGCCGGCATCATCGCCGGCGGTGTCCTGCAGCGCGGCGCCCAGGGCACTGCGGGAGACCTCGGCCACGTGCGGGTACCCGGCGGCCTCGACGCGCCGTGCGCCTGCGGTAACACGGGCTGTCTGGAGGCCGTGGCGAGCGGCCCCGCCATCGCCCGACAATTGGGATTGGATGATGGCGGCACCGTCACCCGACGCGTCCGTGAGGGCGATCTGGAGGCGGTCCGGATGGTGCGCGAGGCCGGCCGCCATCTGGGGAGCGTGCTGGCCACCTACGTCAGCCTCGTCAATCCGTCGCTCATCGTGGTCGGCGGGTCTCTCGCCCAGGCCGGAGAGCACCTGCTGGCCGGCATCCGCGAGGTCGTCTACACGCGGTCGCTGCCACTGGCGACCAAACACCTGCGGATCGTCACTTCCACGGCAGGCGACCGCGCCGGTGTAATGGGTGCCGCGGCGCTGGCGACGGACTACGCGCTCTCCCCCGAGGCGATCGAATCGGCGGGCCGAATCCCGCGGCACACCGCTTGACCGTGCGACGCGGCGCCCCGTCGCGTCGACGCCGCCCCTGTTCCCCCTTCCTATCCCGTGGGTTAGGGTCGGCCACGGGGGTCCCTTTCGGACCCCGTCGGAGGACGACACCTCACCCCAAACGAAGGAGAGACCGATGACGCACCACATTGCCGCCATGATCGACACCCACCCCCGCGCCGCGGCAACGCCCGACGCCGACAAGCTCGCCGCCTGCATTGCCGCGTGCTTCGAATGCGCCGCCACGTGCACCGCATGCGCGGACGCCTGCCTGGGCGAGGACATGGTGTCCGGCCTGACCAAATGCATCCGGCTGAACGCCGACTGCGCCGACGTCTGCGCGGCGACCGGGGCGGTGCTCTCCCGACAAACCGAACGGGACGCCGGCGTCGTGCGCGCCCTCCTCGAGGCCTGCCGCGCGGCCTGCAAGGCGTGCGGCGACGAGTGCGCGGGCCACGCGGAAATGCACGAGCACTGCCGCGTCTGCGCGGACGCCTGCCGCCGCTGCGAGGAAGCCTGCGCCGAACTGCTGGCCCTACTCCCCTGAGGCCCCCGGGGACCTCGCGTTCCCCCGGCGCCAGCGCGGCAGGTCGGGGGTACGCAACAGGTACTCGAGCGGCCCCGTCTTGAACCACTTCAGCCACAGCACGGCGAAGACTATGGAGCCGACGGAGAGAACCGTGGTGATCAGGATCCCGTCGTAAAGGGTGTGCGGCTCGGGCCTCACGAGCGCGGCGAGCACGCCCAGGTGCACGACGTAGATGGTCAGGGACAACCGCCCCGCGGCGATCAGCGCCCCGAGTCGACGGGCCACGAAACGCTCTGCCAGCATGAAGATACCGAGCACGAAGGCCGCGCTGCCCAGGCCGGAGACCAGCCACAACGGCATCTGCGAATGGTCCACCGCGGATACGAGGTGGTCCCACCCCATGCGGTTCGGTGGCTCGCCGAACGCCAGGATCAGCAGCCGGGAGACCACGTAGCCCGCCACCGCCGCGACCGCGCCCCACAGGACCAAACGCTTGTGGAGCGCCCGGCTCCTCAGATCGGCGCGCCCCAAGAGGAGCCCCACGAGGAACGGCGCGGCCCACACCACCACCGGATAGGACCCAGACAGGAACGTCCCACGGAGGACGTCGGCGGGGGGGTCGAGAAGCGTCGGCTGGATGAACCGGTAGGTGTCGCCGGCGGCCACCTGCGCGCCTACCCACAGGAGCGGTCCGGCAACAGTGACCACGCCGGCCGTCCAGGCCAGGACGCGTGCCCGGGCCCGCAGCAACGGAAGGCAGAGCAGGAAGAGCATCCCGTAGGTCGCCAGGATCACGCTGACCTCATGGTCCAGGAGCTGGAGGGCGAGCCCGGAGACGAAGAGCAGCCCGGCGCGCCAGAGCACGGAGGGCCAGGGGAGCCGTCCCCCGGGCCTGCGCGCGCGTCGCGAGAGGATGGACATCCCGATTCCGGCGAGCATCATGAACAACAGGGACGCGCGTCCGACAGGCAACCCGTAGAGCACCGCGAGCAGTCCGCCGCCGTCCTCCCGCGGGCCGACGTTGACCGCGATCATGCCCACGATCGCCGCCGCGCGGGCAGCGTCCAGGGCCACGATGCGGCCGCCTTCGGCGGGGCGCTCCTCGGGGGACACGGGAACGGGTTCGGTGGCTTGCGCCATGTTCGGCGTCACGCCCCTTCACATGCGGGCGCGGAAACGGAGATGGGGTCGAATGTCACGGTATCCGCACCTCCTCGAAGGTGCCGTCGGCTTCGACAACCCAGACGGTGACCTCCCCGGCGTCGTCCCGGGTCCCGGTCACGGCGGCGGGCTGGCCGCCGCTAGCCCCGGTCTCCGCCCACGTTTCTCCTGAGTCGTCGCTGATGTACACGGCGCCGTCCGGCGCGACGCCGGCCACGGTCCGGGCGTCCACGAAGGCCGCGGCGAGCAGGACGGGCCCGCCGGAGGGCGGAGACCACGAGGCGCCCCCGTCCTCCGATCTCCAGAGGCCATCCTCGGTGGTCGCCAGCACCACGCGGCCCTCCGGATTGCCGGCCAGCGCGTAGGGCTTCGGCGCGTTCCGGACGGTCTCCCACGCGGTGCCGTCCGCGCTGGTGCGAAGTTCGCCATCGAATCCGACGATCCCGTCCCGGGTGGTGGTGAGCGCGTGGAAATCGGACTCGCCCTGGCGGGAGAGCGGATCCCAGGTTTCTCCCCCGTCCGTCGACTTCAGGAGTCCCACGGGGTTGGGAAGGTCGACGCCGGGCCCCGGGTGGCCCGAGGCGTAGAAAGCCCCGTTGCCGTCGGCGGTGAAGCCCATGAGATCAACCTCCGGACCAATCCGCTCAGCGGGTTCCCGGGTGGCGTCGAAGAGGCCGTGGTGGGAGGCAAGCAGCAGCTTCCCCGTGTCGGGGTCGGCGTGGGCACCATGGACGTGGGCGAGACCGCCGGCGGTCTCGGCGTCACCGGGCGTCGGCTCCGCCGGCTGCGCGGAGCATCCGGCGATGGCGAGCGCGAGGATGGCCCCCGCGGCCGCGACGACCAGCGCGCGCGGCGCGCCGGGTACGCGTCTCCGCCGGACGGGACGTAACGGGAGAAAAGGCATGATTCGCTTTCTTGGGCCGAGGCCGACGCTACCGGAAATCCGGCAGCATCTCTTGCATGGCCTTGATCTCGGCCTGTTGGTCTTCGACGACCTGCTCGGCGAGCGCCACGGCCTCGGAGTTCGATCCTTCGGCGACCTGGTTCTCCGCCATCTCGACGGCCCCCTCGTGGTGCTCGATCATCCGGGTCAGGAACAGCTCGGCCGCCGCGTCTCCCTTCGCGGAATCGAGGGCGTCCAGATCCTCGTCGGTCATCATGCCTTCCATGGAGTGGCCCATGGATTCGGCTTCCACGGGCTCCCCCCAGGCGCCCAACCATTCGGTCATCGTCGCGATCTCCGGCGCCTGGGCGGCCTTGATCTTGTTCGCCAGGTCCAGGATGCGCGGATCCAATCCGTCCTTGGCGAGCATGATCTCGCTCATCTCCACCGCCTGCTCGTGGTGGGGGATCATCATCTGGGCGAACATCGTGTCCGCCGGCCCGTGCTCCGCGGCGTCGTCCGGCGAAGACTCCGCTGAAGCCGACATGGAACCGTGGTCCATGCCGGATCCGGCGCCCGGGTCGGTTCCGGCGGCGCAGCCGGTCAGCGCGAGCGTGGCGGCCAGCAGGGTGGCGGCGAGTGCTTTGTCTTTCTTCATGGTGTTTTTCCTTCGAGTGCATGCGGATTCACTGGCATTGATCCGCCGTCCGGGGAGCGGCGGGCGCGGCGAAGCACGAACCGACCCCCTCAAGGGTGCGGTCCGTGCGCATTTTTAGGTGCGACTGATCGACAGACGAACCAGCGAAGGTCCCGTGCGGACGGCGGGGATTGGCCTCCAGAGCCGCACCGGCGGAGGTCCGCGCCGGACCAGCGGGGAAGCATTGCGGTAGACCCGGCGGAGGATCAGGCCGCCGGCGAGGAGGGCGATCAGGCACAACCCCGCCATCGCCATCGTCAGGCCACAGCCTTCGCCCACGCACGATCCGGCGTCGTGCCCGTCCGCGGCCAGCGAATCCGACGCTGGCGCGGACGAAGCTGAGAACGACGCCGGCGCGGCCGCCTCGGACGCGGCGGTGGCGTGTCGATGTGCATCCGCAGGGGAGGAATGCGTCGCGGTCTGGGTGTGGGCCGCATGCGTGGCGGGAACGTGGTCCCCGCCGACGACGTGCACTAGGAGCAGCCCCAACAACAGGAGAACCTTGCCCAGCGCGAGCGTGGCTCCGGACAGCCGGCCGTGCGCTGCGGCGGGGCTGCTGGTCACGGTCGGCCTCCTTCCCAAGGCAATCCCCGTGCGCATCGCTTCGGTGTGCACTCGGCGGGGTGGTGGGTTTTTCAAGATCTACGGTCCATTTTAGATCACTACGCCGCGGTTATCCCGGCGAGGCGCCGTCCCCGGACCGTTCTGCCGCGGGCTACGGTTCGGCGGTCGCGAAGTCCGCCTCCCGCCGGGTGTCCTTGGCGCCGATGATCTTCCCCGTTTCGTAGTCGATCTCCAGCGCCTGCACGGAGCCGAACACGGCCTCCTCGCGCTGCGTGCGCTGCAGTTCCCAGCCCTTGGAGTCCACGAATCCCGTCAGTCCGGCGGACGGATCCCGCTCGACGGCGAGGACGCCGTCCTGCAGGTGGTAGCGGGGCGAATCGATCGCCTCCTGGAGCGGCGCGTCCTGCAGGGCCCACGGCACCAGCACGCCCGCGAGGATGTTCGGGATCTGGTGTCCACCCGGGCTGCCGAGGCCCATGACCACGCGGTCCTCGCCGTCCATGACCAGCGACGGCGCGGCCCAGCTCACGGATTTGCGGCCCGGTTCGGGCTGGTTGTTCGGGGTGTCCAGCGAAGCGAACCGGGAGAGTTGGTTGTTGAGGAAGAACCCGCCGACGCTTTCGGTCTTTCCCCCGCCCCAGAAGTTGGTGATGGTGTTGGTCATGGAGACGGTGAATCCGCTGGAGTCGACCACCGTGAGGTGCGTGGTGTTGCCCGCCTCGATCGGTCCGCCCGCCTGCGGCGCGTCGCCGGTCTCCGCGCCGGCGCCGCTGGCCTGCGCGTTGTCGCCCAGCTCCGCGTTCGCCTCGGAGTCGGTGATCCGATCGACCGGCACGTCCACGAACCGGGGGTCGCCGAAGTGCTCGGTCACCGTGGAGTCGGCCACGGACCAGGCCTTGGTCATCCGGTCCACGTACGGCGCGGATCCCGGGGCGGAGTCGGCGATGCCGAGTCCCTCGGCCACCTGAAGCAACTGCACGACGGCGGGGCCGGGCAGCGCGGGCGGAACGGAAACGACGTCGTACTCGCCGAACGCGCCGCGCGCCGGCTTGAGCCGCTCGGGCTTGTAGTCGGCCAGCGAGGCGGCGTCGATGCCGTCGACCTTCGTGAGGTCGGCGACGAGGCTGCCCGTGTAAAACGCCTCGGGACCCTCGTCGGCGAGCGTGCGCATGGTGGCGGCGAGGTCCTCCTGCACCAGTTCGTCGCCCGACTTCAGCAGCCCGATGCCGGCGAAGGCCTTGAACTGGCCGAGCCCGTCGAGCGCTGCCGGGCCGGCGTCGCTTTCCATGCGCAGGGCGAGGAAGTCTGTAATGGGAAAGCCGTTCTCCGCGAGGTCGATCGCGGGCGCCAGGAGGGCCTTCCACTCCAGGGAGCCGTGGTCCTCGTGGATGCGGGCGAGGCCCGAGACGAATCCCGGGATGCCCGTGCCGGAATCGGGGATGACGCCGTCGTTGGCGACCACCTCGCGGTAGTCGTAGGCGATCGGGTCGGCTCCGGCCTCGGCGAGCACCGCGGAGCCGCCGCCGCCGATGCCGGAGGCGAAGGGCTCCACCACGGCGACCGCGAACGCCACGGCGACGGCCGCGTCCGCCGCGTTGCCGCCCTGGTCCAGGATCTTCATGCCGGCATCGACGGCGGCCGGATGCGCGGCCGAGACCCCGTGCTGCCCGAGCAGGGATTCCGCCTCCGCGTCCGGCGTGGTGCTGGCCTCGGCCGAAGCGCTGGGCGAGGGGCTCGCGGACGTGCTGGGCGCCGAGCTTGACGGCGCCGCACTGCTGGCGGGCGGTCGTCCCGGTTGCGGCGCGGTGCAGGCGGTCAGTGTCAACAGGGCGGCGGCCAAAGCGGCGGCGGCCCGCATTCCTACAATCGTCATGGTGCGCTCCACGCTACCGGCAATAGCGCGGCCGCCCAACGGCCGGCTAGGTGGCCGGGGAAATCCCCAGAGCAGGCCAGGCGTTTTCCGACGCGGACAGACCCAACGGTCTGGTTACGTTCCTCTTGCGCCCTACAGGAACCCTGTGCTCTAGCGCATTCTGCGAATATCACCGCTGAGTCAGCGCTATCTCTTGACCGAAAGCATGCGGATCGTTACCTTGACGTTACCCAATCCACACTATCAACAAGGAGCTAACCATGCGTCTCTTCACCAAAGCTGCAGTAGGCACAGCGTTCGCAGGATCCTTGCTTTTCACCGGCGGAATGGCCCCGGCCATGGCCGCGCCGACCGTCTAGGACGGTCTCGTGAATGTGAACGTCGGCGACATCACCATTGAGGATGCCGTGGACGTCAACGCCGCAGTTCTAGCTGCAGTGACCGCATGCGACGTCGCAGACGTTGCTGTCAACCAGATCGCCGTGCTGGCACGGGCGATTGCCGTAGACCGTTCCGACCAGGGCCAGACCATCTGCCGCACGGACGCTGGCAACGTCACCATCACAAACAACTGATCCACACAGCACGCGTTTGCTGCGGACGCACAGAGTGTCGGCAGCAAACGCGTGCTGGGCTAATTCGAGGGTGAGCTACCGATCCGGTCTCCGAGGCACAACCATTGCTTGGTGTAATCAGCCATCGCTCCCCCGGGCAGAGAAAATCAGCCCGAGCCGTGAGGTGTTGCGACGGTTCCACGGGCGGAAGGACCGCCGGTGCCTTGCGGCCCGCGCGACCGGTCCGTCCTATGGAGGGTCAGGCGAGCCGGCTGCCCCCGCACCTACACCGCTGGCACGTCCCGGGGCGCTGGTGATGTGCTCCAACGCATCCGGCCTCGGCCAACGTGCCGTTCTCTCTCGATCATCATGGCTAGGCTGGGGGGATGCGCATCTGGAGTCTCCATCCGCGGTACCTGGATTCCAAGGGTCTGGTGGCGTGCTGGCGCGAGACGCTGCTGGCCCAAAAGGTGCTCCAGGGCGCGACGGCGGGCTACCGCAACCACCCGCAACTGGTCCGCTTCCGCGCCTGTCCCGAACCCGTCGCCGCCATCGGCGCCTACCTCGCGGGCATGGCCGGCGAGGCAGCTGCGCGCGGCTACAACTTCAACCGGTCCCTCATCGTCGTACCGCCGGCCGGCGTCGAACCCGGCGCGGCGTCGGCCGGCGGCCCGGATTTCCTGACGGTCACGCGCGGACAGATGAACTACGAACGCGCCCACCTGTCCGCGAAACTGGCCGTCCGCGATCCGGAACGGCTCCCCGCATTGGAGTCCGCCGCACCGGATCCGCACCCACTCTTCAGGGTGGTTGAGGGTGAGATCGAACCCTGGGAAATCCTGGGCTGAACCTCCCGAACCACGCACCCCTTGTCTTCAAGTACTTGAAGTTCCTATCGTTGAGGAAGGGAGCGCACCAACCATCCGGCGGACCTACACGATCAAGGAAGCGGCGGCGATGACCGGCCTTCCGGCCAGCACCCTGCGCTATTACGAGTCAATCGGAGTGATCGCGCCGATCGGTCGCGACGCCAGCAGCAAACACCGGGTCTACACGGAGGACAACCTGGATCTGTTGACTTGGGTGGCGTGCCTCAGCGCGACGGGAATGTCGGTCGGCGACATGCGCCGCTACGTCGCAAACGGCCAGCACGGCGCGGCCGCCGCGGCCGAGCAGATCGCCCTGCTCGGGACGCAACAGGAGCAGCTGTCCACGGAGTCGAGGTGGATCGCCCTGCGGAAGCGCTACGTCGCCCTGAAGATCGACTACTGGGAAGCGGTCCAGGCCGGCGACACCGACGCGGCCGCGCACCTGGCGGCCGAGGCTCGATCCCTGGCCGACGCCCTTAAGAAGACCAAGAAGCAGTAGACGCCACGGTGGACCCGGCGGGCCGCTGATCGGTCGCGCCCCCACCGCCCTCACGAAGGAGAATCACCATGAGCACCACCGTCAACGCCTACGCGTCCCCCTCGGCCGACGGGGACCTGGTTCCCACCACCATCGAACGCCGCGACGTCGGTCCCCACGACGTCCTGATCGACATCAAGTACGCCGGCATTTGCCACTCCGACATCCACACCGTGCGCGGGGACTGGGGCCCGCAGCCGTACCCGCTGGTCCCCGGGCACGAGATCGCGGGCATCGTCGCGGAGATCGGATCCGAGGTGATCACACACGCCGTCGGCGACCGGGTCGGCGTCGGCTGCATGGTCAACTCCTGCGGGGACTGCAGGAACTGTGCGGCGGGAGACGAGCAGTACTGCCTCAACGGAACGGTGGGGACCTACGGCGCCACCGACCGCGACGGGACCACCACCCAGGGCGGCTACTCGACGCACGTCGTCGTCACCGAGGACTTCGTGCTCCGGATCCCCGAGGGCATCGAGCTCGACGTCGCCGCTCCCCTTCTCTGCGCGGGCATCACCACCTACTCGCCCCTCCAGCGCTGGGGCGCCGGGCCCGGAAGGAAGGTCGCCGTCGTCGGACTCGGCGGCCTCGGCCACATGGCCGTCAAGATCGCACACGCGATGGGTGCCGAGGTCACCGTGCTCTCGCAGTCCCTCAAGAAGCAGGAGGACGGCCTGCGCCTTGGCGCGGACCACTACTACGCGACCAGCGACGAATCCACGTTCACCGACTTGGCCGGTTCGTTTGACCTCATCATCAACACGGTCAGCGCCGCGGTCGACGTCAGCGCCTTCCTGGGGCTCCTGACGGTCGGCGGCGCCATGGTCAATGTGGGGGCGCCGGCGGAACCGTTGCCGGTCAACGCGATGGCGCTCATCGGCGGCCGCCGGTCGTTCGCGGGCTCCATGATCGGCGGCGTCGCCGAAACCCAGGAGATGCTCGATTTCTGCGCGCAACACGGCATCGGCTCGGAGATCGAGGTCATCCCGGCCGACAAGATCAACGACGCCTACGAGCGCGTCCTCGCCTCCGACGTGCGCTACCGCTTCGTCATCGACACCGCCACGCTCGGCTAACCGCCCGGCGGGCCTACTCGGCCAGGGCCTCGAGGTCCCGGCTGGTTTCCGGCCGGCGATCCTCGACCCACTCGGCCAGCATGCTGAACGCCTTGCCGAGCAACAACGACACGGCGATCGCGAGCACGACGGCGAACTCCGTGGAGACCTGCGGCCAGATGCCGGACATCGCACCCACGCCCACGGAATACACGGACCACACGGCCCCCGCCACGCAGGCGTGGACCAGGAACCTGTTCCACGGGACCGGCGTCAGGGACGAGGCCAGGTTCATGGTCAGCCGGCCCAGCGGGATGTAGCGGGAGCTCATCACCAGCGGCAGTCCGTCGTGTGCTAGGCGCCGCCGTGCGGAATCCAGCGCGGACTGGCGTTTCCGCCCCCGCATGAGGCTCCAGGAGGCCATGTCGAACCGTCGGGCCAGCGCGTAGGTCGCGGCGTCGCCCGCCAGCGCGCCGGCGAACATCGCGGCGGCCAGCAGGTAGGGGTCCAAGGCGTCCGAGCTGGCGGAGACCGCGCCCAGTCCCACGAAGAGCGTGGTGCTGGGCACCGGCGGGACCATCGCGGACAACGTGACGATGAGCGCGCCGAGGGGATATACCCACAACGGATCGAGTCCACGCAGGAGCTCGCCCCACTGGTCCACGGCTTCCCTTTCCCACGATCGACGGCGGCTCCGCACCGGCGCGCGGACGCCGACGGCGTACCACCATGATACCGGGCCGGGCCCCGACTGGATCAGCCGAAAGGGGGTCCGTTCAGCCGGCCTCCGGGCCGATGATCTGGCTGCGGATCAGGAACCGCTTGCCCTCCGGGGCCTCCACGGAGAACCCCGCCCCGCGGCCGGTCACCACGTCCACGGTGAGGTGCGTGTGCCGCCAGTACTCGAACTGTTCCCGGGACATCCAGAAGCCGATCTCCCCCAGGGGCGCACCGGCGTCGTCCGCCAAATCAAAGACGCCCAGGAGGAGGTCCGATCCCCCGGTCTTGAAGTCCCCCTCGGGGAAGCACATCGGCGACGAGCCGTCGCAGCACCCGCCCGACTGGTGGAACATCAGCGGTCCGTGCCGGTCCCACAGCCGGCGCAGCAGCGCCGCCGCCTCCCCGGTCAGCGCGACGCGCGAGCGCGTCTCGCCCTCGATCGCGGGCCGGGCGTCGAGTGTCGCGTCCATGGTGTTCTCCCTGTTATTGGTGCGGTGGCGGCCCGGCCCGGAAGCGCGCGGTCTGCGCTCGTCCGGACCGGTCTCGCTCTGGTCCCCTGCTAGGCGGGTAGTGTCAAGCGGCGCTTCCCACGAAGTCGATGACCACGCGCCCGTCGATCTTGGCGTGCCGCATCTCGTCGAAGACCGCATTCACATCCTCTAGGGGGCGGGTGTGGAACGTGGGCTTGATCTTGCCGGCCGCGTAGAATTCCAGCGCCTCAACCATGTCTTGCCGGGTGCCGACGATCGAACCGCGGATGGTCAGCCCTTTAAGCACAATGTCGAAAATCGGCGCCGGGAACTCGCCCGGGGGCAGGCCGTTGAAGACAATCGTGCCGCCGCGGCGGGTCATCCCGATCGCCTGGCCGAACGCCGCCGGGTGCACGGCCGTGACGAGCACTCCGTGCGCACCGCCTGTGGCCTGCTGGATGGCCTCCGCCGGATCGACGGCGAATGCGTTGACTGTGACCTCGGCACCGTGGCTGCGGGCCAGGGCCAGCTTCTCCTCAGCGACGTCGACGGCGGCGACGCGCATGCCCATGGCGACGGCGTATTGGACCGCGATGTGGCCCAGGCCGCCGATTCCCGATATGACGACCCACTGACCGGGCTTCACCTCGCTCCGCTTGAGGCCCTTGTAGACCGTGACGCCGGCGCACAGCACCGGGGCGATCTCATAGGGGTCCGCGCCGTCGGGGATGAGAGCGGCGAACTTCGCGTCCACCAGCATGTACTCGCCGAAGGAACCGTTGACGGAATAACCGCCGTTGGACTGGGATTCGCAGAGCGTCTCCCAGCCTGTGCCGCAGAACTCGCAGCTTCCGCAGGCGTTGGCCAGCCAGGCGTTGCCGACGAGGTCACCCACCTTTAGCTCGGTGACGCCCTCGCCGAGCTGCTGGACCGTGCCCACGCCCTCGTGGCCGGGAATGAGCGGGAGGCTCGGCCTGACGGGCCAGTCGCCCCCTGCGGCGTGCAGGTCGGTGTGGCAGACTCCGGAGGCGATGAGCTTGACCAGCACCTGGCCTGGGCCGGGCGTGGGGACTTCCGTCGTACCGACGTCGAGTTCCTCGCCGAAGGCGCGAACGATCGCGGCTTTCATGGTGCTCATGGTTTTGCCTATCTGTTGGGATCGCGTGCGCGCCCCGGCGACGTTGCCGGTGCGCGCCCACGACCTGTGAATGGCGAATCCCGTGTTTGGCATTCGATGGTGCGGGTGGGGCGCGGGATGCGCGCTCCGGGTTTAGAAGAAGCCGAGCTTGTCCTCCGAGTAGGAGACCAGCAGGTTCTTGGTCTGCTGGTAGTGGTCCAGCATCATCAGGTGGTTCTCGCGCCCGATCCCGGAGGACTTGTACCCTCCGAACGCCGAGTGCGCGGGGTACGCGTGGTACTGGTTGACCCACACGCGTCCGGCCTGGATGTCCCGGCCCGCCCGGTACGCGGCGTTGCCGTTGCGGCTCCAGACGCCTGCGCCGAGTCCGTAGAGGGTGTCGTTGGCGATGGACATGGCGTCCGCGTAGTCGGAGAACGTGGTCACCGAGACCACCGGACCGAAGATCTCCTCCTGGAAGACGCGCATCTTGTTGTGGCCCTTGAAGATCGTGGGCTGCACGTAGTAGCCGTTCGTGAAATCGCCTCCGAGGTCGGCGCGCCCGCCGCCGGTGAGCACCTCGGCGCCCTCCTGCCGGCCGATGTCCAGGTAGGAGAGGATCTTCTCCAGCTGGTCGTTGGAGGCCTGCGCGCCCATCATCGTGTCCGTGTCCAGCGGGTTGCCCTGCGTGATGGCCTCCGTGCGCTTGACGACGTCGCCGATGAACTGGTCGTAGATGGACTCCTGGATCAGCGCGCGGGACGGGCACGTGCAGACCTCGCCCTGGTTGAGGGCGAACATCGTGAAGCCCTCCTGCGCCTTGTCGTAGAAGGCGTCGTCCTTCGCGGCGATGTCCTCGAAGAAGATGTTGGGGCTCTTGCCGCCGAGCTCCAGCGTGACGGGGATCAGGTTCTCCGACGCGTACTGCATGATCAGGCGGCCGGTGGTGGTCTCGCCGGTGAACGCGATCTTGCGGATGCGCTTGTTCGAGGCCAGCGGCTTGCCGGCCTCCAGCCCGAACCCGTTGACGATGTTCAGCACGCCGGCCGGGAGCAGGTCGCCGATGAGCTCGGCGAGAACCAGGATCGACGCCGGGGTCTGCTCGGCTGGCTTCAGCACGACGGCGTTGCCCGCCGCCAGCGCGGGAGCCAGCTTCCAGACGGCCATGAGGATCGGGAAGTTCCACGGGATGATCTGCCCCACGACGCCGAGCGGCTCGTGGAAGTGGTAGGCGGTGGTGTTCTCGTCGATCTGGGAGAGGCCGCCCTCCTGCGCGCGGATGGCGCCGGCGAAGTAGCGGAAGTGGTCGATCGCCAGGGGCATGTCCGCGTTGAGCGTCTCGCGGACGGCCTTGCCGTTGTCCCAGGACTCGGCGACGGCGAGCATCTCCAGGTTCTGCTCCATGCGGTCGGCGATCTTGTTGAGGATCACGGCGCGGTCGGCCGGGCTGGTGCGGCCCCAGGCCGGGGCGGCGGCGTGGGCGGCGTCGAGCGCGGCCTCGATGTCCTCGGCGGTTCCGCGGCCGACCTCGCAGAAGCCCTTGCCCGTCACCGGCGTGATGTTCTCGAAGTATTCGCCCTTGATCGGGGCCTTCCATTCGCCTCCGATGTAGTGCTCGTAGCGGGTCTTGAACGTGACGGGCGATCCCTCGGTTCCCGGGACGGCATAGACGGTCATGGCAACTCCTTTGTTGGCGCGTGTTCGCTGCTGGTGGGTGTGACGCTACGCCCGGGGACGTTGCACCCGGGTTGCACCGGGCCGTCGTGAGCGGCTTTGCGCGTCCTGCCACGGAAACGCGCTAGCCATAGCGGGCCACACGCGGCAATGCCGCTCGGGAAGGTCCAAAGCCGCTCACGAGGGTCCGGGGGTGCCGGCCGGGGATCAGGCGAGCTCGGCTTCCAGCCGTTCCAACCGATCGACGACGACGGCGCGGCGCGGCGACCGCGGCGGAAGCACCTGCAACGCGGTGTGCAGCGCCTCCGCGTCCCGGGCCGCCTCCGGCAGCTCCAGGTAGTCCATCAGCACGTCGGCGCCGGCGTCCTGGAGCATCGCCTGGCGCAGTCCGCCGGAGACCTCGGCGCGGATCGCCTCGATTCCGGGCGCGGAGGACCGGGGCAGCACGGGACCCCGGTAGGCCGCCAGGGCGCGGCGGTGTTGGCCGCGGGCCACGAGATCCAACACGTCGCGGGCGTCCAGCGCGGGACGGGGCTCCAGCCGGTAGGGACGCGAGACCAGCGACGGCGACGAATCGTGGCCGGCGAGCGCCCGGCGGAGCCTGACCATCTCCGCGCGCAGCGTCGACCGCTGTCCGGAGTCGCCCAGGACGGCGTCGGCGAGCGCGTCGGCGTCGAGCCCGGACCGGTGCCACGCCAGCAGCGTCAGGATCTCGGCGTGCCGTCCGCCGAGCGCGAGCGGGGACCCGCCCGAGGCGAGGACTCCGGCGTCGTGCCCCAGGACCGCGAGGCCCGCCCCCGCCGGACGGACGGCGGCGCGAGGGGCGGCACGCCGCGGGGCTCGTCCCCTGGCTGAGCCGAATCGGAGGTCCGCTTCGGCGGCGGCCACGGCCGCGTGCAGCAGCGACAGTGAGTGCGCGGCGACGGCGTCGGCGTTGCCGGTGAGATCCACGACGCCGATGAGGCGCCCCGTCGCGGGGTCGTGCACGGGGACGGCCGTGCAGCTCCACCGGTGCGCCTGGCGGCTGTAGTGTTCCGCGCCGCTGACCTGGACACCGCGGTCGGTGGCGAGCGCCGTCCCGGGCGCCGAGGTGCCGACGGACCGTTCGGACCAGTCGGCGCCGGGAACGAACGCCATCCCCTCGGCCCGACGCCGGGCGGACGAATCGCCCTCCACCCAGAGCAGGCGCCCGAACTCGTCGCCGACGGCCACCAAGAGGCCGGTGTCTCGAGCCGGTTGCACCAGGAGGCGGTCGATCACCGGCATGACGACGGCGAGCGGATGGGCGCGTCGGTAGGCCTCCAATTCGGTGCCGGCCAGGCCTGGACCCGGCTGGACGCGGTCCGGATCGGGGAGGAAATCGAGCGAGCGGAGCCATGAATCGTGGACCACTGGGCGCAGACCGGCAAGTGGCGAACCCTCCGCGGTCGTGTCCGGCCTGCCATGACCCAGGACAGCGTGGGCGGCGCGCGCATGGCGCTGCAGCGTCCGGGAGGCGGGCGTCGTCAACCCCATGTAGGTCACCATCCGTCGAAAGGGCGCCGGGGTCCCGGCATGTGGCGTGGAACACAGTCTAGTCTTAAGGCACGCGCCGGCGGGGCGGACCGCCGGACCCAGAGACAAGGACACAAGCCATGGGTCGCATGATCTTCGTCAACCTGCCCACCCGGGACCTGGCCGCCGCCAATGCGTTCTACGGGGCGCTGGGCTTCGAACGGAACGCGGCGTTCTCCAACGACGACGCCACCGCCTGGATGGTCACGCCGGACATCTGGGTGATGTCGCTTCAGGAGCCGTTCTTCGCGGGCTTCCTGCGCGGCGGCGACCAGGCGTCGTTCGGCGAGGGCGCGAAGCAGATGCTCAACGCACTCAGCTGCGACTCGTCCGCCCACGTGGACGAACTGACGCGGGTGGCCGCCGCCAACGGCGGCTTGGTCTACCGGGAGGCGGAATCCGAGTTCCCGGGGATGTACGGCTCCGCCGTCACGGACCCGGACGGGCACGTGTGGGAGCTGACCTGGATGGAGCAGCCTGAGGACGCGACGCCCACCGGGGCGACGGGCGAATAGCCGACGCTATCCGGTGCAGGCCTCGTTGGAGCAGCCCGCGTCGCGCGGAACCCAATGCGCATCGCCGCCCCCCTTGTCCTCCCAAGTCATGTGCCGATGCTGTCCGCACCGATCGCAGGCCGGGGCCACGTAGGAGGCCTTTTCGCTGTCCGTGTACGCGCGGTACTCGCCCATTGCCATCTCCCTCATCGAGTGTCAGGTAGCGTCACTCTACGCCCGGGCATCGGCGGCCGGAACCCCGGCGGTGGCAGGATGGGGGACATCCGACTCGTCCTCGTCCGCCACGGTCAAACGACCTCCAACGTGGGGCAGAACCTCGACACCGCCGCACCCGGCGCCGACCTGACTGACCTCGGGCGCGAGCAGGCGATGGCGCTGCCGGCGGCCCTCGGCGGCGTGGGCATCGAGACCCTGTACACGCCCAACCTCGTCAGGACCCAGCAGACCGCGGACCCGATCGCCCGGGAGCTGGGGCTGGACGCGAGCGAACTCTATGCAAAGTTGAATCTGGGCACTTTGCTCATGAAACTGGGCAAGACGGAAGAAGGCGCTGCATGGATCCGCAGCGGAGCTGAGGGGGGAGACCGGAAATCCGAGAAAGTGCTAAAGCGAATGAAGAAGAAAGAGTAAAGAGTGCAGACAGTAGGCGAGGAATCTAACCAGAATGTGTGCCCCCGCTCAGGTGGAGTTTGCCTCGACACCGTAAGGGTCAGTGTTCTGATCACGCTGCAGTGAGTTCTGGGAGTGAAATCGCCTCCTCGATCGGTGCGGTGGTGGTCTCATCCATGGCCTTGAGTTCGGCCATGGAGGCCTCCGAGAGATAGCGGCGGTCTCCGGCTTCCCATTCATCGTGTTGCTCGACGAGGACCGCGCCGGCGAGTCTGAGCAGGGCGGCGGGGTTGGGAAAACCCCTACGACATCCGCGGCGGCGAAGGCATTAAAGACGTGCGTCTCGGCTCATCGAGCGCCCCGAACCGGGATGCCGGGTTCACGGTCGGCCCCCGAGCCAGCGCCACCTGCATATCGTCTCGCTACATCAAGGCTTAGGAAGTCCGGCCAACCTCGATTCGATCTGTTCCTGGGCCGACCACCTGTCTTGCAACCGGCGGGTTGCAAGACACGCCGTCGAGACACTTTCGCGTCCGCGGAAACTCAAGGGTCCGACCGCCTTGCTACCATGTCTTGCAAGCTGGGACCGGAAATCCGGTACTCAACCACTGTTGCAAGACAGTTTTGCTTTCACAACCGCAAATAGCATCTTGCATGTCAATGGCCAATAGTTTGTGCCCATGGGCGGCCAGCAGAAATGCCCGCTGGTGGCCATGAAAACTGCCCACTCATGGCCACCAGATCTGCCCACCTGATGTTCGGTGGCGTTGGCCATGTTGGGGTCGGGGTTTAGTTCATTGGCGTGACTCCTTTTCCGGCCAAGGCCTGGCTGAGTCGGATTGAATCTCCTGATGTCTGGCAGACGTGGGCGTGGTGCAGCAGCCGGTCCACGGTTGCCGTTGCCAGGGTTTTAGGCATGAGCTCGTCAAAGCCGGCAGGATGCAAGTTTGAGGACACCGCGATAGACCGTTTCTCATAAGCGGCGTCGACGAGACGGTAGAGTCCCTCCGCCGCGTCAACGCCGACCGGCAAGAGGCCTATGTCATCGACCACCACCAGATCTGCGCGCAGGATCCGGGCGACGACTTTGGTGACGCTGTCATCGGAACGGTGGGCGCGCATGAGAGCGCCGAGGTCCTCGAGGCGGAACCAAGCGACCCGCAGTCCGGCTTCGACGGCCTGCTGCCCGAGGGCTTCGAGGAAGAATGTCTTGCCCGTGCCGGAGGGGCCGCAGATCACGACGTTCTCCTTCCTTCCGATCCATTCCAGCGTCCGCAGCGCCTGCTGCGTCGGCGTGGGGATCGAGGATGCGGCGGGGTCCCAGGTGTCGAAGGTTTTCCCGGTCGGGAAGCCCGCGGCCTTGCGCCTGGCGGCAAGCATGGAGCGGGATCGACCGGCGACTTCCTCGACGAACAGGGCCTTGACGACCTCGGCCGGTTCCCAGCGCTGGGCGCGGGCAGTCGCGATCAGCTCCGGCGCCAAAGCCCGCGCGTGGGGCATCTTCAGCTGCCGCATCAGCGCCTCCAGCTCCGCCGGCAAGGCCGGTGCGGTGACCGGGACCGGACTCATGCGCTTTCCTCCAGAACGGCGGCGGCCTCGGCGGTTGCGGGTGGCTGGCCGATGGCTGCCCACCCTGCGGTGCCTTGGGTGAGGGACTGGGTTTCCCTGGCGGCATGGGTGGTGGTGCGTGAACCCGCTGCGTTCAGGATCGAGGTGAGGTCCTTGTTCGCGAAGCGGCCATGGATGGCCGCGGTTCCCAACGCGTGATCGACTTCGGACTGCCCGGCGATCTTGGCCAGGGCGACGGCTTCGGCCATCTTCACGTTCATCCGTGCCGTCCCGGCGGCTGCGGCCTCGAGCAGCCAGGTCCGGGCGCCGTCCCCGATCGCGAGGAACTCCGCCTCCGCGGCCGTCCGGGCCTTCGCTGTGTAGTCGCCAGGGATCCTGGGCCGGTGGTCCGGGAAGTGGGCGTCGTTGATCGCCGGGCTGCCGGGCCGGGCGCGCCGGTGCCGGGCGACTTCCACCGGGCCCTGGCTGCCGTGGTGGACGACGATGACCTGTTCATCGGGTCCGGCGCCGTGGGATCGGACGAACACCCCCGCGCCGAGCAGATACGCCGGGACGGAGTACTGACCGTTCTCGAAGGTGACCATCGGCGTGTTCTCCGGGACGGACCGGGAGAGGCCGAACGCGACCGTGTGCGCGGTGTCCGGGATGCGGTGCAACCGTGGCGCTTCCTCGGTCAGCATCGCGGCGGGTTTTCGGCGGGTAGCGCGGTGCTCACGGTGGTTGACCTCATCCATGAAGCCCTGGCACGCCGCCTCGATCTCGGCGAAGGAAGCGTATTCGGGGCGCAGGTTGGTGTCCTTGGGCACGATGTCGGCCTTGGCGAGTTTCACCGAGGACTCCACGCCGCCCTTGGACGCGGGATCAGCCGGCTGGCAGGTCAGGACCGTCACGCCGTAATGGCGGGCGAACTCGACCGTCTGCTGGTTACGGACAGGGACCCCGGCGACGTGGGAAACGGTGACCGTTTTCTCGTTGTCGGTGAGGACGTAGGTTGGGGCGCCGCCCACGACACGGAACGTGCGGTCCAGCGCCGCGAACACACTCGGCGCCGTCCGGTCCCGCAGGACGATCACGACCCGGAACCGGGACCACGCCAGCCATGCCACGAACAACACGGTCTTCTTGCCCTCGATCACTGGGCCGTCGCCGAAATCGTACTGGATCCACTGACCAGGTTCGGTCACCCAGGGGCGGTGCACCCGGACGTGGCCGAGCCGCCAGGCGGCGCGGACCTGCGCGACTGCCCGGCGGGTCGAGCGTTCCGAACCCTCGTAACCGAGGGCACGGAGTTTCTCGTGGGCTTTATCGGCTCGGATCTTGCCCTTGGAAGCCTCGATCCATTCCTCGATCTTGGGCAGGAACGCATCAGTGACCCGGCCCCGGTAGGCCGGCTCGGCGATCGGCTGACCGGCGTCCCGGGCAGCGACGTGCCGGGCGACCGTGTGGTGCGAGCAGCCGGTGAGTTCCGCGGCGGCGCGCAACGAACCCGTCAGATCATACGCAGCAAGTATTTCCATGATTTCTCCGTCAAACTTCATTAGGGCCTCTTCCCGGGCGACTTTGGTGCGACTAGACACCGTTATCAAACCCCGGGAAGAGGCTCCCGCCGCTTAAGCAGCAGGGCTACGTCAAAGAAGTGGGCAGATCTCACGGCCACCAACGGGCAGTTTCCATGGCCGTCAGTGGGCAGTTCCGTGGCCGCCTATGGGCAGTTTTTCATGGCCGCTAACACTTGCACTTCAGGACCTGCCTGTCCGTATGGCCGCCCCACAACCGACACCATGCTCTTGTCCCACGAACTCGGGATCAAGCGAGGTGCGGTCGCCTTGCAGATGGTGGATTGCAGAGCACCCGGCACCGTCCGAGGCGGATACACACTGAGCGTCTACGCGATCACGTCGCTTCGAACGTTTCCGGCTCCGCATCGAAGACGCGGGTCATTAGGATCAAGGCATGAACCAGAGCGAAAACCGGCCGGAACTGCAGTGGGCTGCGAGGACAGGACCAGCGCGCGAACGCGGTTCGCTCTGGGGACGGATTGCTGCCGATGAATGATGAAGAGAAAGTACGCCGGTATCTGTCATGGCTTGCCGGCGAAGTCGAGGGCATCTTCGCCGGTCTTCCCGACGGTGTCGATGGCACGACACGCATACGCGACAACCATGTCTACGCGGAGATCAAGGGGACACGACTCGCAACCTTCACGCTGGTCCTCGGCAGCGAGGCGCCAGAGATCGTCTACGACGGTCAGTACATCCGCCGCGACCTGATCGGAGGAGAGCCGGAGGACCAGACCGGGTTCGCGAAGGAATCCGTGGACGCCATCGTGGACTTTTTCCTCAGCGGCAGGGTCCCTGTGGAGCGCAAGAGCCGCGTCTTCAAGCGTCCTTATCTCTCCGTCCCGATGGCCGAGGGCGCCGAGTGGAGAATGAAGAAGTTCCACTAACCACGCCGCGAGCAGCCGCGAATCCATCCGCGCGGCTGTCTTGCAACCGGCCCACTCACGCCATCAGAGTTTTGCCAACACGCGCCACAGCGTCTCGTCGTGCTGCCGGCGGTCGAAGGTGAACGTCAGGTTGGGGTCGTAGGGGTGGCCGTACTCGTCCGGTCCCGTCCCGTGAACCCTGAAGTCACTCCACACGACAATGTCTTCCATGCGTTCGACGTGGGTGGTGACGACCCCGCACGGGATGTCGAGGCAGTCCCCGACGAGAAGGGGTACCCTGCCGGGCAGGTCGTCCCACGTTCCCTCGCCGAGCAATAGACGTATCGCGTTGCGGCCCTCTTCCCCGTAGCTGCCGTGCCGCTCCTGGACCACGGAAAAATACAGGTCGGACTGCAGCCCCTGTCCCCTCTTGGAAAGCTTGCCAGCGGTCCCCCGCAGAATCCGGGACAGCGGACGCCTGTCGATGGTCCACTGCAATCCCTCCTTCGGATCCGGTGGCCGCTTCCGCAACTGCCTGCGGGAAACCACGCGCTCCAGTCCAAGGGTCGCCTGGCTAAGGGCCGCCGTGCTGCGCCAATAGGCTACGAAGCTGCGGCCCAGCTGTCCGGCCGTCCGCTCCAAGGCGGCCTCGTACTCGCCGCGGTCGAAGACCAGTGTCCCGACGGCGGTGATCGCGTCTTCATCGTCGAAGTGCTCTACTTCGTTGTCGGTGCCGGGCATCCCGTCGTGGCGGAAGTCGCTCCACACCACCCGCTCGCGTCCGACCTGGACCCTGGCGCTGATTCCGCCACAGCCCTCGCTAAAGCATTCGGGGCAGAAATAGAGCCAGACCCGATCCGGAAAGAACTCTCCAGGCAGCTCCCCCATCAGGCGACGTATCTGATCCTGTGCCCCGCCGGAGGAGAGCCCCCGGCGCAACAAGGTGACCTCACGTTCTCCATGTCTTCGCCATCGAAAACGATCTCCCGAAGGAACCGGCCATCGACCAGAAAATCGAAACCACCACTGGGATCGGGGCGAAGATCAAATTCGTTCATGCTGTCCTCCCAAGCTGTGAATCGCATCGATAACTGGCGCGTATATCGTGGGGCTATTTGGCGTCCTGCAGAACCGTTGAGCGGCCTGCACCTCCCTGTGCTCGCGTGGACTGCCGTGGTGCGGGTTTCCCCGGGGAGTCACGCCGGGTTGAAAGCAGACAACCTGCCTATGGGGGTGTCGATTCCGCCCGAACACCGGATATCGTCCCAGGACTTCTTCGCTACCGTGTCCGCGATGGCTTTCATGGTCGCCAGAACCATCAAGGCGTTGAGCGCGGAGCGGGCCTCCACGTCCGCTTCCTGCACCCGCCGCAGTCCGAACAATCCACCCCGGCCGTCGGTCTCCTCGAAGAAGGTCTCCTCTCCATAGACGGACCGTCCGTCGGGAAACTCGGCAGAAAACCGGATGTCGTGCGACGCCCACTCGGCCGCTTCGATCTCGACGCCGTTGACCACGATCCTCGCAATGTCCGCTCCGTCCCCACCGAACGCCGCGGAATCGTGGCTGAAGGTCACGCCACCGGCAAAGGTCCCGAGGTCGGCAAAGAGAATGCGCCATTGCTCAGCCGCCCGAAGGGTGGCGTCAAGCAGGGCAGGGTTCAGGAAATCCGTCACATGCTGATTCTGCCTGCCTTACCCGCGGAACGGACCATTTCCCGGCGATCATGTCTCAAAAATCTACAGCTTTTCGAGACACGCCCCTTGTGCAGGTTGTGCCGAAAATCCGTGCCGGAAAGACGGGGCCCGTGCTGTCTCGGAAAGTCGTCTCACCGTAAATCGTCTCATCCGTGCCTTGGGAGGGGTTTTTCGAGGCAGAATGGCGAGATGAGGCAACTGGGATACACACGGGTCAGCACGTCGAGCCAGGACGCGCAGCTGCAGCTCGACGCACTACTCAAGGTCGGCGTGCAGAAACGCGACGTGTTCGCCGACATCACGTCCGGGAGCAAGACGGCAATCGACCGCCCCGGAATGAAGAAACTCCTCGACTACGCGCAAGCGGGCGACACCGTCGTTGTCTGGCGCGTGGACCGGCTGGGCCGTTCCCTGATCGACGTCCTGAACACCGTGAACCTGCTGCGCGAACGTGGCGTGCACGTCCGGTCCATATCGGACGGAATCGACCCAGCGACCTCGACCGGGCGGCTAATGCTGAACATGCTCGCCACCCTGGCCGAGTACGAGCGCGAACTGATCGTCGAACGCGTCAACGCCGGGATCGCCGCAGCCCGCCAAGGCGGCACCCGCTTCGGCCGGCCACTCTCCGATCCGGCCGTGATCGCCGACAAGCTCGCGCTCGCCACGGAAGCCCGCGCGAAGGGACGCACCGCGGAAGACGCCGCACGCCTCGTCGGGTGGAGCCGCGCGACGCTCTACCGCCACCAGCAAGCCCTCACCGCGAGTCGGACAGAACCAGTGGCCTCGCCTGACCGCCCGCAGGAATACAAGTAATGCTTGCATTGCAAGTGATACAAGCGTTGCGGGGTTGAGGTCCCTTGCACGGCTTGTCGCACCAAAAGCCGGCCACGGGCCACCTATGCGACAGAACGGAATTGAGACCGCACAAGGCGATTTCCCACGGAAGAGCTTGGGCGCTATGAGGCGTCCCCATGGCATGCCCGCACCTGGTCTCAGCAATGGAACGTTAGATAAGACGACGCCGTCGGTGCCGACCAGCTCTGAAGGTACCTGCGGGGCGGTCCCGTTGGCGTAGCCGCGGCTATTCTGGCCAGCATGGAGTATCAGGAGAAGTGGTTCAGGGTGGTAGCGCAGGAGCGCTCCGGCCTCTTTTCCCTGGGGCGCGAGTCGACCTATGAGGTGCTCGGCGACGAACGGCGGTTCACGACGCTTGAGCTGCTGGCTGAGTTCTAGGGTCCGAACCAAGATGCGCGGCGGGATGCATATGAGTGCGTCGAAAGGGCCACCAACATTTTCCCGAGCGGGTGCGGCGAGTGGGTGGGGTATCCCTCCGGTGCGAGGCGGGCCGGGCCGTCGGCCGGACACTCAGACAAGTAGGAAAGGGCCACCGCGGACAGCCTGGCGACCCCGAGGGGCGGGGATCCCGGCGTTGAGGGATCCTGAACGTCCGTACCGACCGCGCCTTCCTCATCTCCAGCTTTGGGCTGCGGCGAGGACGCGCAGAGAGGGCGCCCTTCCAGTCCCGCGTCAGCGGGGGGCGCCTCTTCGTCCGGTATGAAGATGGACTCGATGGGCTGGGCGAAGAGTCCGGCGATGCGGAAGGCCATGGAAAGTGAAAGAGACGCTCGGGGTCGTGGGTGGGCCTCGGGGTGCCTTGACGTGGGCAGCGGGTATGGAATATCGCGTTGTTCCTTCTTTCCCTGGCCGTCCGCCCTCAGACCTTCACTGGCTGCTGCTAGCTGTCAGGCTGCGCCGCCCGCACGGCTACGGTCGCTAGAGCAGGGACCTCAGGAACGCGACGTCCTCGGCGTCGAGCATGCCGGCGAAGCGGGTGAGGCAGCGTCGGCGGTCGTTGGTTTCGTCCAGCGCGCGCACCATGTGCGCGGCGGAGAACTGGCAGCCGGTAAGCGCGGCGGAATAGGACCATACGCCACCAATGAGCTCGCGGTCCACGAGCGCCTTGTCCACGAGGTGGCTCAGGACGGTTGCGACGGTTGTATACGCCGGCTTTTGGCCACTTTCCGCCACGAGCGCCGCCACCATGCGGCGGGCGGTGTGTGCCTGCCGGGTCTTCCAAAGCACGTCCAGAACGCGCCGTTCCAGCGCCCCGACGGGCGGTGCCGCTCCGGGCACGAACGGCAGTTCTTCGGCGTCCCCGCGGGTCGTGGTGGTCATGATGGCATCCTTTCCTGTATTTCGGGCCGGGGATCCGGCATTGCGCATTCCAGTTGCCCGGACAGGCGGTACACCAGAGCCAGCACCGTCAATACCAGGGCCAGTGTCGCGAGCCAGGGCTGCAGCGGCGCGAAGTAGGTGATGGCGCCGGAGTATCCCAGTGCCAGCAAGGCGATCTTGTTGCAGACCGGGCAGCCGATCGCGAACCATGCCAGCAGCCCGCCGGCCAGGCCAAAGCGTGAGTTGCGGCGGGTCGGTTCCGCGGTGGTTCCCCGTGCCGGGACCGATGGCCGGATGTAGCTCGCGGCCAGCAGGCCGCTCAGGACGGAGGTGCCTATCCAGACGGGGTAGTTCCACGGCACCGGCGGGATGTCCCGGCTGAAGACGCCGTTGGGAATGAGTACCGTGGCGAAGCCGAGCAGCAGGGCCATGGCCAGCGCCAAGGCGGCGGCGCCCGTCCACTGCCGGGGGCCCCACCAGCGCAGCGCCGCGCCGGCCAACGGCAGGCGGCGGCGGAAATCGGCCATTGTGCGCCGCATGGTGCCTCCTTGGTGCTCGGTGCGTGATTTGTCCAAAAAAGCGTCCCCGAATTTGCCCTTCGGATCGCTATCTACTATCAAGGATAGTAGATCTACTATGCAACATAGTAGCAAATCGAGCGAAAGCGGCGGGACCGTGGATCAGACTTCCGAGAGCGATAAGGCAGAACCCGGGCGTAACCAGGCAAGGCCGGGGGGTGGCATGGCCGAGTCCGGGCACACCGGGGAGGAGCGGACGGTGCGCGCATCCGGATTTCGGGGATGGGTGGCGGGAACCCGGCGCAGGGTTCCGTGGCTGTGGGTTGCCCCCATCCCCGTCGCTCTGGCCATCGGCCTGCTGATCGGCGTGCAGCTCCCCGGCGGCGACCAGGCGCCGACCCCGGCGCCGGCCGCCGCCGCGCAAAACCCCGGGCAGGACACCGGCCCGCCGGCCCAAAACACGGCGGCCCTACCCGACGTCGCGCGGTTGGACCCGAAGGACCCGACGGCGCTGGGAGATGTCAACGCTCCGGTGGTCATGGTCGCGTACACCGATTTCCAGTGCCCGTATTGCGCGAAGTGGACGGCGGACACGCTGCCCGAACTGATGGGCCGGTACATCGACCACGGGCTGTTGCGCATCGAGTGGCGGGACCTTGACCTGTTCGGCGACGAGTCCCTGGTCGCCGCGCACGCCGCCCAGGCCGCGGCCATGCAGGGAAGCTACGTGGCCTTCCATGCCCGCATGGCCGAGGGCGGCACCATAGCCAAGAAGTCGGTATACACCGACCAGAACCTCAAGGCCACCGCCGAGGACCTGGGACTGGACGGGGAGCAGTTCCTGGCCGACATGGACAGCAAGAATGCCAAGGACGCGGTGCAGCGCAACCTCGACGAGGCCGTGTCGCTAGGCGTCATGAGCACCCCGTCATTCCTGATCAATCAGACGCCGTTCGTCGGCGCGCAACCCATGGAGAACTTCGCAGCCGCCATCGACGCCGAACTCCGGAAGGCCGAAGAGGGCAAGCAATAATGGAAGCAGGCCTGGTCTTCGCCTTTGCCGGCGGCGTGCTCGGGCTTTTCAGCCCGTGCAACGCCCTGCTGTTGCCCGCGTTCTTCGCCCATGCCGCGACCTCCGGCCACCGGCTCCGGGTACTCGGGCTCGCCTTCCTGGTCGGCATGCTGGCCACGCTCGTCCCACTGGGCCTAGGCATCGGCTGGCTCGGCGGTGCCCTCGCCATCGACCGCCGCCTTCTGGTGGTCGCTGGCGCATGGGTCATCGTGGCCCTGGGACTGGTCCAGATCCTCGGCGGAGGATTCGACCTGTCCCGGCTGCTGCCCGGGCGCGCCCGCCCCCGGGGTGCCGGCTCCGCCTCGCCGTGGGGCGCGGTCCTGCTCGGGACCGTGGCGGGCGTCGCCGGGTTCTGCACCGGGCCCGTGCTGGGGGCGATCCTGACCCTCGTTCTGGCCAACGGCAGCGCACTCGGCGGCGGCATGCTGCTGGCCAGCTACGCATTGGGCATGGTGCTGCCCGTGCTCGGCGTGGCCGCGGCCATGCGCCGCGCCGGCAACTTCCGCGCCGGATGGCTGCGCGGACACCTCGTGCGCGTGGGCCGGTTCCGCCTCCACACGAACTCACTGGTCGCGGGGTCCGTGACGACCGCCGTCGGGATCGTCATGCTCACCACCGGGGGACTCCTCACCATGCCCGAGCTTCTCTCCGCCGGCACCATGGACCGGATTTCCGCCGCCGCGGGCCAGATTGACGCCACGCTTCCGGGCTGGTCATGGCCAGCCCTGCTGGCGGTGTTGCTGCTGGCCTGGTGGATCACGGCCGTGCGCAGACGCCTGCGCGCCGAGGAAGCGCCCGTGCCCGCAGCACCGTCCGGGGCGGCACCCGCCGTACGGGACGCCGGGGTTCCCGGGAAGGCCCTACCGTGACCCGGCGGCTTCTGCTGCATCTGGCCGGCCCGGGCGCCGAGCCTTTCCCGGACGTGGCGGCGGCCGTGCGGATGGCCCGCAACGCGCACGGAGAGATGCCCGACGCGGTCGTGGAAATCGTCGTCCAGGGTCCGGCGGTGCGCCAGTTGGCGGCGGACGGAAAGCATGCGGGCGACATCGCCACACTGGCAGGCAACCCCGGCCTGTCCATCGCGGCGTGCGCGAACAGCCTGCGTTCGGCCGGAATGATCCCCGGGGCGTTGGCCGAGGGCGTGGTGGTCGTTCCGGCCGCAGTCGCCCACCTCGCCCAACGCCAGTACGAGGGCACCGCCTATGTCCGCGTCTGACTGGGCCGGAATGCAACGCCGGATGTGGCCCTGGGGCCATAGCCACAGGCCCAAGGCCACAAGCGCAAGGTTTATGGAGCACGGGCGCCAACGCCGGCGGGTGCCAACGCGCCGACGGAATCCGGAGGGGGCCTACTCCCGGCCGAAGAGCCTGCCGAGCCATCCCGCCCCGGCGGTCCGCTCGGTCTTGGCGGGCGCCTTCGCGGATACGCCGCAGGTGCAGCGGTTGGATTTGGGTACGTTGCGCATGACCTGGTCGACGTGGTTGCCGCATCCGGCCCAGGTGGTCTTGCCGCACTTTCGGCAGGTGACTGCTCGGCACATTCTTGTGACTCCGTCTCGCGTTCGGTGTGGGAGGGACTGCTCCCGCCCCATCGTCCCTCATACCCCCATAGGTATGCAAACATGCGGAAGCGGGCTTGCGGGATACCCCAGTAGGTATTATTGTTAGGAGGGAAGGCGGATACCCCCATGGGTGTCCAAGACAACCTGAAGGAGAAAACATGCTGCTCGAGCGCATCTACGACGAGGACCTGGCCCAGGCGAGCTATTTCATCGGCTGCCAGCGGAAGGCGGAGGCGGTCGTTGTCGACGCCCGCCGGGACATCGCCACCTATTTGGATCTGGCGGCGGCCAACGGCATGAAAATCGTCGCCGTGGCCGAGACCCACATCCACGCCGACTACCTCTCCGGCACCCGCGAGCTGGCCGCCGCCACGGGCGCGCAGATGTACGTCTCAGGCGAGGGTGGCGCGGACTGGCAGTACGGCTTCGAGGCCAACCGCCTGCACGACGGCGACGCGATCACCAGCGGCAACATCACCGTCCAGGCCGTGCACACCCCCGGGCACACCCCGGAGCACCTCTCTTTCCTGGTCACGGACGGCGCGTTCAGCGACCAGCCCGGCTACCTGCTCTCCGGCGACTTCGTGTTTTCCGGGGACCTTGGCCGTCCGGACCTGCTGGACGAGGCCGCCGGCGGCACCGACACCCGCTTCGAGGGCGCCAAGCAGCTCTTCCGAAGCCTGCGCGAGAAGTTCCTGACCCTGCCGGACCACGTGCAGGTTTTCCCGGGCCACGGCTCGGGCAGCGCCTGCGGGAAGGCGCTCGGCGCGCTGCCGTCCACCACGGTCGGCTACGAGCGCCTCTACGCCTGGTGGGGCAAGCACCTGGAGGCGAACGACGAGCAGGGCTTCGTCGACGAGCTGCTCGACGGGCAGCCGGACGCCCACGCCTACTTCGGGCGTATGAAGCGCGAAAACCGCCAGGGCCCGGCCATGCTGGGGGAGCGGGCCCCCCTCGCGGAACTGTCCGCCGAGGACGTGGCCCGCGACCTCGAGCAGGACACGGTCACGTTCGTGGACACGCGCCCGAACCACGAGGTCCACAAGGGCACCGTCGCCGGATCGGTCAACATCCCGGCCGGGAACAAGACCGCCAGCTACGGAGCCTGGGCAGTGGACCCCGAGACGGACAGCCGCCCACTGGTCCTGCTTGCCGCGGACCAGGAGCAGGCACAGGAAATGTGGGACCACCTGGTCCGCGTCGGCATCGACAAGGTCGCCGGCTACGTCACCGGCCTCGGGGGCCTGCCCCTCCAGACCCCGCGGCTGATCCAGCCCGAGGAGCTGGACGGCTTCGACGCGGCGCTGGTTCTGGATGTGCGCAACAAGACCGAACACACCGAGGGACACATCCCCGGGTCCCGCCAGCTCAACGCCGGCCGCGTCCTCTGGCACCAGGACCAGCTGCCGGCCGAGGGCACCATCGTGACCTACTGCCAGAGCGGCGTGCGGAACTCCGTCGCCGCGAGCGCGCTGCGCCGGGCCGGACACGACGTCGTCGAACTCGACGGCAGCTACGCCGCCTGGTCCGACTGGAAGGCGTCACAGCCCGCCAACGCCTAACAGCGCGCCGGCACACCGGACACGCAAGGAAGGGGCGCTCCGCAGACAGCGGTGCGCCCCTTCGTGCGTCCGTGCCGCGCACGGGCAGCGGGCGCCCCGGCGACGCGAGGACCACGGCGTGTGACGACGGCCCCCTCCGCGCCCACACCCGAGCCCCCCGAGGCAAGGCTCCGCAGGGCACCGCCCCCGGCATCCGCTCCCTGGGGCGCGGGCCACGCAGGCGGCCCCAAAGGGCCGCCGAGGCACAAAAAGGGTGCCGCGCGCACTACGCGGCACCCTTTCCATTCGCCGAAACCGGCCGGCGGAACATCCGCGCCGGGGACCCGCCCCCGGTGTCTAGGCCAGGGACAGGAAGAGCTTCTCGAGGTCCTTCTTGTCCATGGAGTTGTCCTCGCTGGCCAGGCACTGCTCCAGGCCCGTCGCGATGATCGCGAAGCCCGCCTTGTCCAACGCCTTCGAAACGGCCGCGAGCTGGGTGACGACGTCCTTGCAGTCCCGGCCCTCCTCCAGCATGCGGGTCACGGCGGCCAGCTGGCCTTGGGCCCGCTTGAGGCGGTTGATGACGGGCTTGAGGTCGGTGGTGTCGAGCTGCATGGGTTTCTCCTCGGATGGTGTTCGCTCCCCCAATCTTATACCCCGGAGGGTGTGTTGCATACCCTATGGGGTATGTGGCAGACTTCTGGAGACACATTCGTTCGACAGGAAGAGACCCCCTTGGCCTCCGCAACCCCCACCGTGACCGACCTCGACGCACAGACCCTGCGCGAGTGGATCGACCGGCACGAGGACCTGATTGTCATCGACGTCCGCTCCGCCGCCGAATTCGAGACCATGCACATCCGCGGCTCCTACAACGTGCCGCTCCCGCTGCTGTCCGAGCACACCGACGAACTCGCCGAGCGCCTCGGCAGCCGCGTCGTACTGGTCTGCCAGTCCGGCGTCCGCGCCGAGCAGGCCCGCACCCGCCTCGGCGGCGCCGGGATCGGCACCGCACTGGTCCTCAATGGCGGCGTCCCGGGGTTCGCGGCCGCCGGGGGCGAGGTCGTCCGCGGCGCTCAGCGCTGGGACCTCGAGCGCCAGGTGCGCATGGTCGCCGGCTCCCTCGTGGTCACCGGACTCGTCGCCGGGAAGCTCGTCTCCCCCAGGATGCGCCTCCTCGCCGGCGCGATCGGCACCGGGCTGACGTTCTCCGCGGCCACCAACACCTGCGCCATGGGCCAGGCCCTGGCCAAGATGCCCTGGAACAAGACCGCGTCCGAGCCCTCGGCCCGCACCGCGATCGACCGGTTGCCGGCACAGAAGTAGACCACCCGCCCGGGCCGTCCCGTCGGGGACGGCCCCGGGCGGACCAACAGACCGGGGCCGTGCGGCCCCTCCCTCCAACCACCAACAACGCCGAAGGAAAGACAACATGGGCGAGATCGACATCCAGCAGGCCGCGGCCCGCCAAGACACCGACCAGGTCCTCGACGTCCGCGAGGACTTCGAGGTCGCCGAGGGCATGATCCCCGGCGCCCTCCACATCCCCATGGGCGACCTCGACGCCCGCCTGGGCGAAATCGACCGCAACCGCCCCGTCGTCGTCGTCTGCCGCAGCGGCAACCGCAGCGCCCGCGTCGCCGAGGCACTGAACGCCGCCGGATTCGCCGCGGACACCATGGCCGGCGGCATGACCGCCTGGCAGAGCGCCGGGCTGCCCACCACCTAGCCAAGCGGCCCGTAGCGCACCGACGCAACCGCCTCCCTCCTCTTCCGACAAGGATCCCCACCCATGACCGTCACGCTCGCGCTGACCCTCCTGCTCTCGGTGCTGATCGGGCTCTCGCTCGGCCTGCTCGGCGGCGGCGGGTCCATCCTCACCGTCCCGATCCTCACCTACGTCGCCGGCCTGAACCCCAAGGAAGCCATCGCCGCCTCGCTGTTCGTCGTCGGAGCGACCTCCGCCGTCAGCGCCGTCGACCACGCCCGCAAAAAGCGCGTGAAGTGGCGCACCGGCCTGGTCTTCGGCGCCGCTGGCATGGCAGGGGCCTTCGGAGGCGGACTCCTCGGCGGACACATCCCCGGAACCATCCTCATGATCGCCTTCGCGCTCATGATGGTCGCCACCTCCCTGGCCATGATCCGCGGCCGCAAGGAGCGCACAGCCGCACCGCACAACGATGAACTGCCCGTCGGCAAAGTCATCCTCGAAGGCCTCGTCGTGGGTCTGGTCACCGGACTCGTCGGCGCGGGCGGCGGCTTCCTCGTCGTCCCGGCGCTCGCGTTGCTCGGAGGCCTGTCCATGCCCGTCGCCGTCGGCACCTCGCTGGTGGTCATCGCCATGAAATCCTTCGCCGGCCTCGGAGGCTACCTCACCACCGTCACCCTCGACTGGGCGCTCGTCGGCGGCGTCACCGCAGCGGCGATCCTCGGCTCGTTCATCGGGGCCCGCCTGGCCGGACGCATCCCCGAGGCCGCACTGCGCAAGGGATTCGGCATCTTCGTCCTGGCCATGGGCGTCTTCGTCCTGATGCAGGAACTGCCCTCCCCCGCCAACCTCGTCCTCGGCATCGCCGCCGCCGCCCTCGCCGCGGCCGCCGCGCTCTGCTGGTACGCCGTCCCCGCCTGCCCCCTGCGCAAGGCACTCGCGGCCCCCAAGGCCACCGAAACGACCGAAACGCACTGACCCACCGCCGCCCCCACGGCAACAGCACCAGAACGAAGGAGCACCATGGCCACCGTCAACCTCACGGAACAGAACTTCGAGCAGACCCTGACGAAGAACTCGATCGTCTTCGTGGACTTCTGGGCCGGCTGGTGCGGCCCCTGCCGCATGTTCGCCCCCACCTACGAGGCCGTGTCCGGGCAGCACCCAGACGTCGTCTTCGGCAAGGTCGACACCGAGGCCGAACAGAGCCTCGCGGCGGCCGCGTCCATCACCTCCATCCCGACACTGATGGCCTTCCGCGAGGGCGTGCTGGTCTTCAGCCAGCCCGGTGCGCTACGCGCCGCCGACCTCGAATCAGTGATCGCCGGGGTCAAGGCGCTGGACATGGCCGAGGTCCGCGCCCAGCTCGAAGCGCAGCGTACCCAGCAGGCCTAGTTCGCCCGGCGCCCGCTTGGTCCCCCTGCCGCAACCGCCCCTCCCCGCCGCCGAGCGGTGCCAAACGCCGCCAGGAGCTCCCGCATGAAGAACACCACCACGGCACGCCTGCCCACCCTGGGGCTGCGCGCCAACGCCGCCCAGTTCACCCTGCTGGTCGCGGTCAACGCGCTGGTCGGCGGCATGGTCGGCCAGCAACAGACCGTCCTGCCGCTTCTCGCCGAGGCTGAGTTCGGCCTAACGGGCTACACGTTCGTCTTCGCCTACGTGGCCGCCTTCGGCATCACCAAGGCGATCGCCAACTGGTTCGCCGGGACGCTCTCGGACCGCTACGGACGCAAGCCGGTGCTGCTGGCCGGCTGGCTGTTCGCCATCCCGGTGCCGATCATGCTCATCCTCGCGCCGGACTGGGGATGGGTGGTCGCCGCGAACGTCCTGCTGGGCATCAACCAAGGACTCACGTGGTCCACCACCGTCGTCATGAAGATCGACCTCGTCGGCCCGGCGCAGCGCGGACTGGCCATGGGGCTCAACGAGGCCGCCGGCTACGGGGCGGTGGCGGCCACGTCCCTGCTGGCCGGCTACCTGGCCGAACAATACGGCCTGCGCCCCGCGCCCTTTCTCCTCGGACTCGCCTACACCGCCCTGGGACTGCTTCTCTCCGGCGTTTTCGTCAGGGAGACCCGAGGCCACACCCGGCTGGACGCCGGTCGCGTGGCCGTCCGCGGAGCCCCGGGGCATAATCTGGACGCCAACCTGACCAACCGCCAGATCCTGGCGCTGGCGAGCCTGCGCGAACCGGCGCTGTCCTCGGCCAGCCTGGCCGGGCTGGTGAACAACCTGAACTTCGGCCTCGCCTGGGGCCTGTTCCCCCTCCTTTTCGCCACCGCGGAGCTGAGCACGGGACAGATCGGTCTGCTCTTCGCGCTCTACCCGGGCGTCTGGGGACTCGGGCAGCTGGCCACCGGCGCCATCTCGGACCGGATCGGACGCAAGCACCTCATCAGCGCAGGAATGGCGACCCAGGCCGCCGCCCTGTCAGTCATCGCCCTCGGCCACGGATTCGGGGCTTGGGCCGCCGGAACCGTGCTGCTCGGCGTCGGAACCGCGATGGTCTACCCCACGCTCCTGGCGGCCGTCGGCGACGTCGCCCACCCCGCCTGGCGGGGACGCGCCGTGGGCGTCTACCGCGTCTGGCGCGACCTCGGCTACGCGGTCGGCGCGATCCTCGGCGGTGTCGTTGCCGACGCGGCTGGCCTGCAAGCCGCCGTCTGGTCGGCAGCGGCCCTCAGTGCGGCCGCGGCCATCGCCGTCGCGGTCCGAATGTACGAAACGCACCCCCCTTCCGCCCGGCGAACGGACCCTGACCTGCGGCTTCCGCGCCGAGAAACTCGCAGGTAGCGTGGCGTAGGTGACAGGTTCCGCCGCGCTCCACTGCAACGGACCACTGACCCGACAAACTCAGCCACACCGAAACACAAGGAGAACCACCATGGCCTACACCCACACCATCACCGTCCCCCTGACGTGGGACGACGCCGTCGAACGCACCCGCGGCGCCCTCGCCGAGCAGGGCTTCGGCGTCCTGACCGAGATCGACGTCAGGGCGACGTTCACCAAGAAGCTCGGACAAGAAGCGGGAGACGCACTCGGCGACTACATCATCCTCGGCGCCTGCAACCCGCAGCTCGCCCAGCGCGGCATCAGCGCCGAGCCCGAACTCGGCGCCCTGCTCCCCTGCAACGTCGTCGTCCGCCGCGCCCCCGAAGCGACGGAAACCACCGTCGAAACCATCGACCCACAAACCATGGTCCAACTCAGCGACAGCGACGCCACACGCGACGTCGCCAACGACGCCGACACCCGCCTCCAGACAGCCCTCGAGGACATCGCCGGCCGGTAGACGCTGCGGACCCTCAGAATCCTGCGAGACGCCGCGCGGGTGCCCATAGGCGGAGCCCCGTCCGGGTTCGGAGCGCGGCCGCCCGGGTGGCCCCGCGCATCAATTGAGTCGCCCGGTCCCGCGGCGTAGCCTCCCAACCATCACGAGCCCGAGCGCCCGGCCCAGAAGGGGGAATGGAGATGAACGGGAACAGTAGGGAAGACAACAACCCCGAGTCCACTGCCGACCGCAAGCGCATCATGCTGCCGGGGTTGCTGCTGGGGATTGGACTGGGCGGGTTCGTCGACGGAATCCTGCTCCATCAGATCCTCCAGTGGCACCATGCTCACAAGCGCCGCGACCGCCAACATCAATATCGGCGACTACCCCGCCAATACCGTCGACGGCCTACAAATGAACACCCTCTGGGACGGCCTCTTCCACACCCTCACGTGGCTGGCAGTGTTGGCGGGGCTGGGCATCCTTTACTCCCGGGTGACGCATTCGCGCGGCCGGGTATGGAGTTCGCGGATGCTCTGGGGCTGGATCATGGCCGGTTGGGGGGTGTTCAACGTAGTCGAGGGAATCGTGGACCACCACCTCCTCGGGATACACCACGTCGTCAGCGGGCCCAACCAAACCGTCGCGGACATCGCCTTCCTATTGTTAGGCGCCCTGCTCATAGTGGGAGGGTGGTTGCTGCAGCGTTCGGGCCACGCACTCGATCTCGCCGCTACCAAGGCTCGACGCCGGTGACGGCCGAAAACCACGCCGCCCACCAACGGCAGCACCGACTGCCTATCAGATCCGCGGTCAAGAAACCCTCGCCGCGTAACCAAACCCAACCGAACCGCCTCAAGAACTTGACGTGCGCATCACAGCGTCAGATGGCAGTTGCCTCGCGGCACTATCCGGTACTCCCCAAACCGTCAGGTTGAACTCTAGTGGACCCCTCGCCAGAGGTGTCCACTATCGCGAAAACAAACCCTAATCTGACAGGTTTGATCAGCGATCCTGACGTCAGGTTGTGGTGTACCCCATTCTGACTCCTTTGCCACTTTTTCAACCGGAGGCCGTCGCGCCCGGTGGCGGGGAGAATCCCTCGTGCCGCTGACAGCAGCGCGAAACCTCTCTAAGGAGTCCGTCCAACCAAGGCGGTGCAGAGCCGGGCGCCGGGAAGTCAGGAATGCCCCCTGGGAAAGCACCAGGCAGGTGCCGTCCCCGACGTCGTGTAGTTCGAGGTTGACGACGGCCTCCCGGTCGTCGGGGCGCGCTCCTCCCACGTGAAGGTATAAACCAGCCGCCGGAGACTCGCGCCCTGCGAGGTAGGCAGTGACATCTCGGACTTCACGGGTAGGCTGATCCAACCCTCCCGCCCCGCTCGAAAGGCCTCCGTGCGCCCTGAAACCCTGTTCATGAACCCGTTGGCCGGACCGGACCCGTTGGTCAGTCCGGCATCCCCCGAAACGGCTGCTCCCCCGGCCGTGTTCGACGCTCCCCCGGCACTTGAAGGCTTTGACGAGCCGCTGCCGGAACCAGAGATCCCGTTCCGTCCGCGACCGAGCCAGGAGCGCGCCGGACAGCGCGCGAACAGTCATGGCCGGAACGGCGTACGGGGCAACAGCCACGGCCGGCGGGCCAACTAGCTCAAGGAGACGAGCGGACCAGCACCCGGGAACGACAATCCGGCCGGTATCGATCGCGACGGACGCACCTGGTCGTACCGCGATGGCAGGAAGTTGTGCCAAAAGTATCTTCCGCACGTTTGGTTCGGGACATCTTTGTGGCACTAATACTGAGGCAGAATTCGCTGGCGTGCCGCTCGCTGCGGACTACCCCGCGCAGGGTGCTCCACTTCCAAGGAACTGGGACGTAGGGCACCTTTTGAGCTGGGCATGTGAGGCCGACCGAGGTGGTTATGCGGCTTCGGTCATTCCGCAAGACGACTTCGAAGATTGACACGCGACACCGCGTCCCATGCTGTGCAACGTAGGCCTCGGTGACAACCGAAGGTCTGATGTCGAGTCCGAGCTTGTCAGGATGCGAGAAGCGAAGCACGTACGATCACCAATATCCTCTAAGGGCAAAGGCCCGACTATTTCGACAGGTGAGAGTGGTTGTACCCTCAAGATTCAGTCCAATTGCTGATCATTGTCGCTGCCGTTGTGCCCGGCTTCGTCTATCAGATTAGCCTTCGGCGGGTGCGTGGCCCTGGTCCCGATGAACAAAGCGTCAGCATCCGCGTCCTGCGCTCAATAGCGACGAGTGTTGTCTTCTTCTGCCTCTATATCGTTGCCCTTGGGTTCCCTCCCTACGGACTAGCTGTAGGTCCTGACGGTCTACCAACCTCTTGGCGCTGGGTGGCATTTTGGATTTTTGTGCTGGTACTCGCGGTTCCATGGTTGGGGGCAAGGTTTGTTTTTTATGCCCTAACTTCAAGCTGGTTCGTGCTTATATCCTCGACTGTCGTCAAGAAGTTGGGCCTCCGCAATCAATGGGATCCAACCCCGAGTGCTTGGGACTTTGCTTTCGCCGAGCGTGGGGAAGGGTGGATACGTGTGCAGTCCTCTGACGGTGCATGGATGGGCGGATGGTTTGGGAGCTCATCCTTTGCCAGTTCCTTTCCGGATCCCCGGGAAATCTTCCTTGAGGTCGGATACGCCATGAATAGTGATGGGAGCTTCACCGAGGATGTCTCGGCTCCAGATGGACTCTATATCCGCTGTGACGACATCGAGGGTGTCAGATGGTGTGTGTAAGTAGCCTAGTCACCCTTGGAATGGAGCATGATTGTGACTGTGACTGACCACAAGAATCCGGTGATGAAAGTAGACGCGTCCAAAACCGCCGAGCGGATGGCTGCGGTGGGGGACATGGAGGCGCTGAAGTCTTCGGGGGCCTTTGACGAGTTGATGGGCCAGATCGACCGTGGGGAGATCGAGCTCGACGGCAAGGACGGGTTCATCCGGCAGATCATCAAGGCCGGCTTGGAGCGTGGCCTGAAGGCCGAACTGTCCGGGCATCTGGGGTATGAGAAGAACGAGTACGCCGGACGCGCGGTGTCCAACTCGCGCAACGGCACCTACCCCAAGACGGTGTCCACCAGTGCCGGGGACGTCGAGGTGGGCATGCCCAGGGACCGGGCCGGCACGTTCGTGCCCCGCCTGGTTCCCAAGGGATCGCGGCGCACCAGCGAGCTGGCCGACATGATCGTGAGCCTCTATGCCGGGGGCATGACGGTGCGCGACATCGAACACCACCTGGCCTCCACGATCGGCACCGAGCTCTCGCGCGAGACGATCTCCAAGATCACCGACGAGGTTCTGGACGAGGTGATCACCTGGCAGAGCCGGCCGCTGGATGCGATCTACCCGATCATGTACCTGGACGCGATCGTGGTGAAGATCCGCGACGGGCACCACGTGAAGAACAAGGCCGCCCACATCGCCGTGGGCGTGGACATGGAGGGCATCAAACACGTGCTGGGCATCTGGATCGCCGAGACGGAAGGCGCCAAGTTCTGGGCCGGGGTCTGCGCGGAGCTGGCCAACAGGGGCGTGAAGGACGTGCTGATCGTGTGCTGCGACGGCCTAACCGGGTTCCCCGAGGCGATCGGCGCGACATGGCCCCACGCCACCGTGCAGACCTGCGTCGTGCACCTGATCCGAGCCTCCACCCGCTTCGTGTCCTACGGAGACCGCAAGCAGGTCGCCGCGTCCCTGCGCACCATCTACACGGCCCCGACCCAGGAAGCCGCCCGGGAGGCCCTGGATGAGTTCGCGGCCGGGAAATGGGGCGTCAAGTACCCCGCGGCGGTGAAGACATGGGAGCACGCCTGGGAGCGCTTCACGCCGTTCCTCGGCTTCCCGCCGGCGCTGCGGAAGGTCATCTACACGACCAACGCGATCGAGTCGCTGAACTACCAGCTGCGCAAGGTCACCAAGACCCGCGGGCACTTCCCCAACGACCAGGCCGCCACCAAACTGCTCTGGCTGGCGATCTGCAACATCGAGGACAAACGCGCCCGCGAAAGGGCCAAGGCCCGCACCACCACCCGGGAATCGACCAGCGGAGGCCTCGTCGAAGGAGCCGGAACCATGGGCTGGAACCAAGCCCTCCAGCACCTGATGCTCACCTACCCCGAACGCCTCGAACAACACCTCGCATGACACCAAAACGGACCAGAAGACGCTAAGTCGTCCACCTCTGAAACGACTAAAACCACTAACTGACTAGTTCACTTACACAAACAGCTTGACAGGCCCGCGAACTGGTCCGCGTACTTCGGCTCCAGCTCCAGATAGCGCTTGATCAGCCGCTCGAACTTGGAGCCCTTGTCCCGCTAGTCGGTCGCGGAGAAGTACAGCTGGTCAAGGACCTGCCCGAAGGAAGAAGAAGCCATGGCATCATCATTCCGCACAACTTGGCGCCGCATGCCAACGCGGGTTAGACGGTGCAGATTACGAGGCTCGAACCCGTCAAGTCCCGATACGAGGTCTGACATGCCAGACTCTTTTTCTTTTCCCGGGCACTTACGGTATCGTTTTATGCAACAAACCCCGCCAGGGCTAGAGCGAAAGCTTCCCCAAGACCGGCGGGCTTTTTCTTTAACTATGCTGATTCAGTGAATAAACCGGCACTCACTATTCCTCAGCAGCTCGAGCTCCTCAGCGAGCGCAAACTTAAACTCGCAGCCGGCGATGAAACCACAATGACGAGCCTGCTCCTAAGCAAGGGCTACTACCGATTGTCCGGTTATTGGCGGTACTTCCAAAAGTCGCCTCACAACGGAGACAATGAATTCCACGCGGACACCACCCTGCAGCAAATAGTTGATGTCTACGAATTTGATGAAATTCTGCGCAGTCTCTTATTCGAGGGTCTGAGTATTTTTGAGGTGGCCTTCCGTACGCGATTGGCTTACTTCTTTTCCGTACACAAAGACGCCTATAACTATTCTTCGATCGAGCTGTACCGCGACGAGAAATATGAGCGCGACGGTGAAGTCAGGTCGTACCGAACAGATCTCGTGCGGGACATAGACAGTGAGCTCAAGCGGTCGCACGAGGACTTCGTGAAGTCGCATATCGAACGCGAAAAACCCATCCCCATTTGGGTAGCGGTTGAGGTGCTAAGCATGGGCACAGTGTCGAAGATGTATCGACTGCTCTTGGACGATGACGTTCGCTACCCCGTAAGCAAATCATTCGGCTACCCGGATCCAGCATTTGCAGAAACGATTTCGCGGTCATTCTCAACCTTGCGGAATAAGTGCGCACATAACGCGCGAATTTGGAACCACAGCTGCGTATACCCGCCGACCGTCCTCAAACGGCTCAAGTCCAACCGAGACAAAGACATCTATTACCGCACGCCCTGGGCATACATAGTGATGCTTGCGGATGCCGTAGACGGCATCAAAAAGACCAGTTCATTCTCAGAGTCTTTGTACGGCCACATCAACGCATACCCGGAGTTCCTCGCTGGGCTGACGAAACCTCATCGACGCTAGCCGCCGACTTTTGGCCAGCGCCGTTGTCATTGAAACGCCGATAACGGCGCATATGAAGAGCCCCGGGGTCCCTGCCCAAGGGTGCCGAAGCCCTGTTCCTCCCAGACTCGGCGCGCCTATCCTGTATGCGCCTGTCTCGGATCCATCCGCGGCCTGATGTCGAGGGCCTGGCGATCCGCTCGTCTCCACCGGAACACCATGACCCATTCGTCCCGGGCCTCCACGGACGCCGCTGTCCATCCAACCCACGGGTTTCGACCAATGGGTCCGCGGCGCCGCCGCAGTAGCAATTCAACGCTCAATTGTTGGCACGCCTGCCTGAAAATCGGACGACCGGAGGAAATCACCAACTCCACGGCATCATCCTTCTACTTCTACGTGAACTTCTTACGCTCGGGCATCTAGGTAAGGGCTCCTACCAAGCTGTCTCACAAAACCAAACGGCCGCATGACCAGGCAGGAACGTGGGTCGTTTGTCGCCGAAGGAGTCTGTAGCGGCACCACGGGCAGCGCGACTAATTCCGTGGATACAGCGTGGAGACTCCTTCGGCTGTCACGAAAATGCGTCGAGGTTAGTCCGGTGCAACTACCTCGTCCGTGATCACCAGTCGCCGTTCGCCCAATCCGTCTTCGCGGATCCACGCTGCCCCGATCTCTGGAGCGACCTGTTCCACGGTGCCACTGGGTCAAGTCCATTTGCGTGGTGTAACGCGTTTGCCGCGTGATTCTTGGGTTGCTTAGGCGCTGAGCGCCAGGTCGGGCTGGGTGTCCTCCTTCTTGTCCGTCTCGGCGGCGGGTGTGGTGCCGACGGCTTGTGATTGCTGGATGAGGTCGAGGCCGAGGTAGCGGCGGGACTCGGTCCATTCATCGTGCTGCTCGGCCAGTACTGCGCCGACGAGGCGGATCAGGGCGGGGCGGTCCGGGAAGATCCCGACCACGTCTGTGCGCCTACGGATCTCCTTGTTCAGCCGTTCCTGGGGGTTGTTGGACCACACCTGGCGCCAGAGTCCCTTGGGGAAGGCGGTGAACGCGAGGATGTCCTCGCGGGCGGCCTCGAGGTGGTCCGCGGCCTTGGGCAGCTTCTCGGCCAGGGCCGCCAAGACGCGGTCGAACTGGGCGTGCACGGACACCGCGTCGGGCTGGTCGTAGACCGAGTGCAACAGGGTCTTGACCCACGGCCAGCTGCTCTTGGGCGTGGCGGACATCAGGTTGGCCGCGTAGTGGGTTCGGCAACGTTGCCACGCGGCACCGGGCAGGGTCGCGCCGATGGCGGCGACGAGCCCGGCGTGGGCGTCTGAGGTCACCAGCTTCACCCCGGTCAGGCCGCGGGCGCTCAGGTCGCGGAAGAAGCCCAGCCAACCGGCCCCGTCCTCGGCGGAGGAGGCTTGGATGCCCAGGACCTCCCGATGGCCGTCGGCGTTGACCCCGACGGCGACCATCGCGTGCACGTTCACCACGCGGCCGCCCTCGCGGACCTTCAGGACCAGGGCGTCGGCGGCGACGAACGTGTACGGTCCGGCGTCGAGCGGGCGGGTGCGGAACGCCTCGACCTGGGCGTCCAGGTCTTGGGCCATGACCGAGACCTGGGACTTCGAGAGCTTGGTGATCCCGAGGGTCTCGACGAGCTTCTCCATCCGCCTGGTACTGACGCCGAGCAGGTAGCTGGTGGCGACCACGGTTGTCAGCGCGGCCTCCGCGCGGCGCCGGCGCTCGAGTAGCCAGTCGGGGAAATACGACCCCGAGCGTAATTTCGGTATCGCCACGTCCAGCGTCCCGGTCCGGGTGTCGAAGTCCCGGTGGCGGTACCCGTTGCGGGAGTTCGTCCGGTCCTGGGAGCGGGCACCGTAGTCGGCGCCGCAGACAGCGTCGGCCTCGGCGCTCATCAGGGCGTTGACGAAGGTGGTCAGCATCTGGCGCATCAGGTCCGGCGAGGCTTGTTCGAGCTGTTCTGACAGGAAGCGGGCAGGATCGATAACATGGGGTGCGGTCATCGCGTGGTCTCTCTTTCGAAACGTACTTTGGTAGGTCGTTTCAAGAATCACGCGGTGGCCGCCTCACGTTCGGGATCAACACGCCCGAGCCCGGGCTGTTACACCACGCTAATGGGCACTACTTGCCACTGAACTTTGTCCCCGCCGAGTCCACGACCTCGACATGCTCGCCTTCGTTCCAGTTCGTCCCTGCCATCGTGCTCCTCCCGGTTGTTCTTCCCATGCTTCTTCCACTACCGGGACGACCGTTTCGTTCCCTGTTGAGGGAACTGGCATGGGCGGCTGTTCCGGGGGCCGGGAGTAGGTTCTCGGCGCCCGGCGGCCATGGACGGGTGGCCCGTCGCTGAACGCCGGGATGGAAGCGGGCGTTTTGACGGGATCCTGCACCTTCCAATGGTGCGCGGTCCCCGCGACCGCACCCGGGAACCTGCACAGAACGGGTGCGCGGCTAGGAGTCCCCGTCGGGCAGGGCGTCCAGGGCGGCGGTGAGCTGTTCCTCTGGTGGCACCAGGTCCCGGTCGGCGGCCGGCAGTTCGTCGTAGGTGTAGGCGGCTATGGCCATCGGCGAGGTGGACCGGCCCAGGGCGTACCTGACGCTGTGGTCGTTCTTGCTGCCGCAGATCAGGATCCCCACGGTCGGCGCATGGGCTGGGCGTTTGAGCTTGTCATCGACCAGGGCGACGTAGAAGTTGAGCTTGCCGGCGTACTCGGGCTGGAATTTCCCGGTCTTGAGCTCGATGACGAAGTAGCGCAGCTGCTCGACGTGGAAAAACAGCAGATCGATGTAGAAGTCGTCTCCGTCGACGTCGAAGTGCACCTGCCGTCCCACGAACGCGAACCCGTTGCCGAGTTCCCTGAACGTTTCGGTGATGCGGTCCATGAGGGCCTGTTCGAGGTCCCGTTCGGCGACCTTGCCCGACAGGCCCAGGAACTCGAAGGAGTAGGGGTCCTTGGCGACTTGCTGGGCCAGTTCGGAGTCCTGCGCCACCAGGTGCTGTGCGAAGTTCGAGGGCGCCGAGCCCGAGCGCTCCAGGGTCCTGTTCATGATCATGTTCATCAGCACGTTGCGGGACCACCCGTGTTCAACGGCCGCGGACGCGTACCAATCCCGCGTTTCGGCGGTATCGAGCTTGTCCAGCAGCACGGTGATGTGTCCCCAGGGAAGTTGTCCAACAGGCTGTTGGACTATTGGCTCCGGCCAGGCCGTGGCGAACCCGCGCATGTAGAAGAGGTTGCTGCGGGAGAAGCCCTTCATCTCCGGGAACGCGGCGCGCAGGTCCTCGGCCAGCCGGCCGATGACCCCGCTCCCTCACGCCTGGGTTTCCTGCCGGGCCTGGATGTCCCGTCCGATCGTCCAATAGAGCTCCAGCAAATCGGTGTTCACCCGCCGCAGCGCCCGCAGGCGGGCCCCGCTGACACGGTCCTTCAATTGACCGAGAAAGGCGGGATAGTCATCGGGCAGCACAAGTTCACCGGACGTCGTCACGGACTTCATCCTAGCCAGCCCCACTGCTGCCGCCTGCCGGACACAGCGTCCGCGAACAGTGGACTCGTCTTGGCGCCCATAGCGGCGCCTCCGACGAAACTCACTTGCCCGGCGATTGATTCCCGCATCCCTCCGTCAGACCGCAAGTTGTCGGAGGCCGTGAATAGACTTCGGGTTGTTAGTGGATTCTTTTCGGATGAAGGAGTTAGCCGTGGTGAAGCCTGAGATCGAGACCTACAGCGAGGACGGCGTTTGGAAGAGCCGGCGCCAGGGAAGCAGCCGAGCCTTCTCCGTGGGAGGCACGAAGGCCGAGCAGCAGGAGCAGGGACGGGCGGCCGCCAAGCGCGATCAGGCCGAGCACGTCATCAAGAATCTCGACGGAACCATTGGTGCCAAGAATTCCTACGGCAACGACCCCAATCCCCCGCGAGACAAGAACTGAGACATCGAGACGGGAACAAGATGATCCTGACCTTCGCAGCACTCAGCGTTAAGTAGCTGGGCCGGTCTGGGCCGGCGCAACGGTAATGTAGGTGCCACCTCTTGAAGGTGCGAGTGGTGATGAAGGTCCCGGTCTCCCCCAGGCCGGGACCTTCGCGCGTGACAAGGGGGCGGCCTGCGCGCCTACCGGTCGGTGTCGTCCTTGCTCCAGTACAGCTCGGCCTGTTCCTGGAGGACGGCGAGACGTCCGCGCATTTCGGCGAGCTCCTCCCGTGCGGCCGCGGCGGCGGCCCGCTCGGCGTCCAGCGCCGATGCCGCGTCCCGGCGCGAACGGGCTGGTCCCGGACGGTCCCGCAAACGTCCGGACCGCGGCATGGCCGACAAAGCCTACTCTTCCAAAGCAATCCGGACGTACCTACGCGGCCTTGGCATTGAATGCGTCATCCCCGAAAAGGAAGATTAGAAAGCCAACCGAAAACGCAAGGGCACCACGGGCGGACGTCCCGTCACCTACGACAAGGACGCCTACAAGCAGCGCAACGTCGTCGAACGCAGCTTCAACACCCTCAAGCAATGGCGATCCCTGTCCACCCGCTACGACAAACTGGCCCTCACGTACCGCTCGGCGACCGTTCTGCCCACCGTCATCATCTCTCCCTATTGGGAGACACGCCCTAGTACCCGGCGGTCCCATGGGACGGGATTCTGCTCGGGGGTCCCCTGCCGTCGGACGCAGCTATGGCACTAACGGTCAGGCAGCGACCTCGCGCTCCGGCCGCCCTAGCCTCAGCGAGCTTCGACGATGCCCATCATTCCTTGATCCTCGTGGTAGAGGATGTGACAGTGATAAACGGTTCGTCCAGGGAAGTCGTCGAAGGCGATAAGGACTTTGACCTGCCCGAAGGCTGGGACGTTGACGACGTCCTGCCACCTCGGCTGGGAGACGTCGCGGTCACCGTCCTCGATGACCTGCATCGGCCACACGTGCAGGTGTACGGGGTGGTCCATGGGGCTGGAGTTGACCAGTGTCCACTCCTCCACGGCCCCAGCCGCCACCGTGGTATCAGTCCGGGCGGGGTCGAACTCCCGGCCGTTGATGGAGAAGGCCATCATGGTGTCTGCACCGCCTCCATCGCCCATCATCGGGCCGTCACCGTCCATACTGCCGGCCATACCCATGGAGAAATCCAAAGTGTGGCGACCGGTGACGGATTCCCCGCGCAGGTCCCGCAGCGCAGGCCCTGCCGGCACGGGCTCCGGCGTCTGCGCCGGGTCACCGGACACCTTGAGGGTGAGCAGCTCGATCACTCCCCCGCTGCCTGGACCGTTTCCGCCCATCATGCCCCCACCCATCATGGCGCCCATGCCGCCGCGGTCTACGGGCGCCGCGGCTAGGACCGATGAGCCCGCGGTGGTCTCGACGAGCAGCTCGATGCGGTTGCCGGGAGCGATCACCACTTCGGTGGTCTCCTCAGGGGTCGGCAGGCGCCCGAGGTCACGGCTGAGCAATCGGACCTGTTGGCCTTCCAGCTGCAGGCGCAGGTACCGGGAGGGGCAGGCGTTGACGATCCGCCACCGCTCCCGTTCCCCCGGTGCGGCGTCCAGTCGCGGGTGAACCTGACCATTGACGAGGACGACCTCACCCTCCCGGCCCATCATCTGTTGCATCCGGTCGACCTCAGCGAGGTTACCGGAGGAGTCCAGGGACAGGTCCGAGACGACCAGGACCCGCTCGCGGGTCACCGGAATCAGCTCTGGGTCCTCAACCACTATCGCCCCATACAGGCCGGCGGCGACCTGATCGGCAGCATGTCCGTGGCGGTGTGGGTGGTACCAGTAGGTGCCCGCCGGGTGGTCCTCGGGCAGGACGAATTCATATTCAAACGACTCTCCCGGGCTGATGCTCAGGAAAGGGTTGTCGCCGTTGCCCTCAGGGGAGACGTGCAACCCGTGCACGTGCAGGTTCGTCGGGGCCCGAAGCGCGTTCGTCATCGTCACCCGGATCGTGTCCCCGGGCGCCACACGCAGGGTCGGGCCCGGCAGGGACCCGTTGAAGGCCAGCACAGAGGCTTCACGCCCGCCGACCTGGAGACGTAGCGGGGCGGCCTCAAGATCCAGTTCCAGCACGCCGTCGCGGCTGGACAGCACCGAGGGCTCGGTCAGTTCCTCGGTGCCTACGTATCGGGGGTCGTTGCTGGTTATCCACCACATCCCCGCCCCGCCGAGGGCTGTGGCACCGGCACCGGCGGCACCCAGAGCCAGCAGCTGACGGCGGTTCAACGGACTCACCGGCCGCCCTCCTTCAGAATCCTCAGCCGCTCCCGGTACTCCTCGGTGCTCAGCTCCCCACGGGCGTAGCGCTCTTCAACGATCTGCCTCCCTCGGTCAGGATCCCCGCCCGGTCCCCGGCCGGCGTCGGGGCTGTCATTGTTCGAGGACTTGCCGGAGAAGGCCTTCACCAACACGATCACCAACACGAGCACCCCCACGAGCACCAGCAGCCCGAAGATCCATATCAATCCCATGCCGCCCATACCATCGCCGTTCATCATGATCGTGCTCCTCAATCTCTCGTCGTACGCGGTCAGTTCTCTCGTAGCTATGCGCCTTCTGGCGCGCACGCCCGAACAAGTCTTGACTCTCGCCGGCTAAGGATGTCAACCGAACGCAGCGACCAGCCCGGACCTGCCCATCATGATCCGTCCGCCCGCAGAGCTCTTCAAGGGCCGCGCCCTGGCCTACAACCTCAAGGACTTCGACGCCGCGGCCCTGAAGAACGCCGAGCACCGGCTCCTCACCCAGGACGTCTCCCAGCACCTCTGGACCCGCAGGAACCCCGACGGCTCGGACTTCTGCGACGGCATCCAGTTCCGCTCCCGGCACGGGGACGACCTGCTGCTCTGGGCCGTGTACGAACGGGACACCGACGGCCAGACCAGCAGCCACGTCACCGACCTCGAACCCCTGGAACTCACCGCCGACACCCCGGAACTCCAGACCGCCCTCGCCCTGCTCGGACTCACCCGCCGCAACGAACGCCCGTAGCCGCCACCCCGACGCCGGACGGACCCGACGGTGCCCTCCGGGATCAGGGCGACCGGTCCCCCACGCAAAAGCCGGCTCCAGCGGGTTCCCGCCCGGCGCACAGAGGCCATACAGTCCGGTTCCGTAGTGTCGGGAGCGCCTCTTGGAGGTGCGAGTGATGATGAAGGTCCCGGTCTCCCCCGGGCCGGGACCTTCGCGCGTGATAGGGGCGGCCCGCGCGCCTACCGGTCGGTGTCGTCCTTGCTCCAGTACAGCTCGGCCTGTTCCTGGAGGACGGCGAGACGTCCGCGCATTTCTGCGAGCTCCTCCCGTGCGACCGCGGCGGCGGCCCGCTCGGCTTCCAGCGCCGATGCCGCGTCCCGGCGTTGGCCCTCGGTCTGGGCGATCAGGGCGGCAAGGCGTTCGGTCAGGTGCGCCACCTGCTCCTCGGCCGCCGCGGCGCGCTGCGCTTCGGCGTCGACGCGCGCGGCTTCGGTGTCGACGAGGTCCCCGGCGCCCCTGGCCTCGACCTGCGCCGCCTCGACGAGGTGGCCGGCCGCTTCGCGGTCCGCCTGGTACCGGGCGGCGGCCCACGCTCCGACGAACGCCCGCTGCACGGCCTCCGGGATCGCGACCTCGGACTGCCGCGCCTGGGCCCGCCACTCCTCGACGCCGAGATGGGCGGCCTCCATGGAGACGCCCGCGCGGGAGCGCACCGCCGAGACGGTGACCTTCTCCCCCGCGGCGTCCATCTCCTCGCACGCAGTTGGCGAGCAGCCAATACACGCCCCGCATGCTCAGGACCTTCGCCTTCGTCCTCGGACTCTGCAGTATCGCCGCGCTGGCGTTCTTTCTGGCACACCTGGCCCGCGGGATCCGAAACGCGGATCACGGCCCCCGCCCAACCACGGGTCATCATCCTCTCGCAGGCAAGCGGGTTCCCGACGTCGGTCGAGGTCGCCGACGTCGCAGCGGTCGGAAGGGAAATCGAGAGCGTCGTCCACCTGAACGCCATGCCGGGGGACGACGTCCTGGAGGGCGCCATCCTGGCGGTGGCCGGCGGCCCCGACCTTTCCGAGGAGGAGATCACGCGGATCACCGCCAGCATCAACGCCGCGGTTAAGCTGGGCCCTGAACGGACGCAGCTCATAGACACCGCACTCTCGCTCAGCCAACTGGCCGACGTCGCTGCCCGGGCACTACCCCCGGGCACCAACGACCCCACCATTGCGGTCCACGCCATCCACCATGCCTCCGCCGTGCTCGTCAGGGCCCTGCGCCGCGACTGCGGACCGGTGGCCCGGCTCGACGCCGAAGCGCCGGGGGGCGGTCCTGCCACTGCCCAACTTCACGGACCCGCTGGCTACGGCCTTCGGGTCCATCCGCACCTACGGGCGCCAGGACCCCCAAGTCGCGGTTGCGTTGGCGGGGGCCATCGGCGGCCTTTCCGCCAACGATCCGGCGCGCCGCCACCTCCCCGCCCTCTCCGTATCGCACGGTTCACTTTTCCAGTGGAAGAACGCGTCGGCACACGCACGCCGGTATCCACGGACCGCCCGGGAGGCGCAGCGGCGCACACTGGCATAGGATTGCTGGCCGAGGAGCCGCCAAGGAGCGGTCCCGGAACCTAGAGAAGGGCTGGAACATGATTGGATTCATCATCGCGGGACTCGTCATCGGCGCGCTTGCGCGGCTCATCAAGCCGGGCAAGCAGAACCTCGGCCTGATCGCCACCCTGTTGCTTGGGCTCGCGGGCTCGGTCATCGGCGGCGTCATCGCGAGCCTGTTGAACACCGGCGACATCTTCGAGCTCAACGTCCTCGGCTTCATCGTCGCCGTCGTCGCGGCCGTCCTGCTGATCGGGGTCGCCGAAGGACTGGCGGGCCGCCGCAAGGCCGTACGCTGACCTGCAGGGATTTCCTCCGCCCCCCACAGGTGCCGCACAGCGTGGCTCGGTAACGTGGTACTTGCCTCTCAAGGTGCGAGTGAGCGAGTGATGGTGAAGGCCCCAGTCCCCCGGACTGGGGCCTTCTGCCGTTGTCGTCCGCCACGCCCCCGGATGTCCGTACACTGGCTCTCATGCATTTCAGGTCGACGCCCCGTCCCCTCCCCGTCCGACACCGCCGTGCCGCGGCCGCATTCGCCGGCGCCGCCGTCGTCCTGACGCTCGCCGCCTGCGGTTCCGACTACCCGCTCGGCGAAGAGCAGCGGCGCGCGGCCGAAGCCAACGCGTCCGACCTCTCCGGAACCATCACCGGCGTCGGATCCTCGGCCCAAAGCGCAGCGATGTCCACGTGGATCTCGAGCTTCAGTGCGCTGAACCCGGGTGTACGCGTGCAGTACTCCCCGGCCGGCTCGGGCGCGGGACGCACCGCCTTCCTCGCCGGCGGCGCCGCGTTCGCCGGCTCCGACGCGTATCTGGACGACGAGGAGATGGAGGACGCGAAGGCGTACTGCGGACCCGGCGGCGCGATGAACATCCCCGCCTACATCTCCCCCATCGCCCTGGCCTTCAACCTCCCGGGCATCAAGGAGGTCAATCTGGATGCCGAGACCGTCGCGGGCATCTTCCGCGGTGAAATCACCAATTGGTCGGATCCGGCGATCGCCGCGCTGAACGAGGGCGTCGACCTCCCGGACATGCGCCTCACCGCGGTCCACCGCTCCGACGACTCCGGAACCACGGAGAACTTCACCGACTACCTGCACGCAACGGCGCCGGACACCTGGACGGACGAGGAGGACGGCTCCTGGCCCTCGGGGCTCGGCGGCGAGAATGCGCAGGGCAACGCCGGCGTCATGAGCACCGTCACCCGCACCGCGGGATCCATTGCCTACGTGGACGATTCCGTCGCCGGAAAGACCGCGGGCAAGGCCAAGCTGAAGGTCGGCGACGAGTTCGTGGCCGTCAGCGCCGAAGCCGCCGCGCTGGCCGTCGACGCGGCCCAGCCCGTCGAGGGACGCGGCGAGCACGACTTCGCGCTGAAGCTGGACCGCGGCACCACCGCGCCCGGCGCGTACCCGCTGGTCCTGGTCTCCTACCAGATCTACTGCGCGTCCTACCCCGACCCGGAGACGGTGGAGCTGGTCAAGGCCTTCGGCAAGTACGCGGTCAGCGACGAGGGCCAGCAAACGGCCGCCGACTCGGTTGGGAGCGCGCCGATGCCGGACGCCCTCGCCGAGCGCGCGAACGCCGCCGTCGAGAGCATCACCACCCGGTAGACAACCGGGGCACGACGCCGGCTAGTGCTTGGAGCGCTTCTTCATGTACAGGTTGAATCCGGCCGCCAGCGGGCGGTTGAGCGCGTAGTCCCACTCGCCGACCGTCTGGACGACGTCGCAGCCCAGCGTCGTCTTGAACAGGGTCAGCCCCGCGAGGTGGTGCTCCTTGTCCAGGGTCGCCGAGACGCCGCCGTGGTCCAGGAAGCGGCAACCCTCCGCCAGCGAATCCTCCACCATGCGGTGGATCAGGGCCTTCGGCGCGAAGAGCTTGCGTTCGGCGGCCGACGACGCCCCGTACACGTACCAGGCGCCGTGCCCGCTGTGCACGCGGATGGCGGCGGCGAGGTCGCGCCCCTCGTGCACGGCGAAGTACACCGTGCACGTCCCCGGCGCGTGGGCGTTGAGCTCGTTGAACATGGTGGTGAAGTAGTGCGCCGGCCGCCCGGTGAATCCGTCGCGCTCGGCGGTCTCGCGGTAGATGGCGTGGAAACGCTCGATGTCCCCCTCCCCGCCCGTCTGGACCTCGAGGGGTCCCGACGCTGCCTTGCGGGTCTCGCGGCGGGCGTTCTGGTTCATGCCCGCGAGGACACCATCCACGTCGAGGGGCGTTCCGTCGTCGGACACCAGCGGGATCCGGGCCTGGAACTCGGGCTGGCCGGCGGCGAAGTCCTCGCCGACGTCCTGCTTGCGCCAGTCCGTGGTGCGCAGCTGGGCCGCCACGAGGGCGGCGCGTCCGTCGTCGTGCGCCGGTTCCAGCTCGGTGACCAGCGAGTGGCCGCCCGCGGAAAGCGCCTTGCGGACCGCCGCACCGGTCCAGCGGCGGCCGATCAGCGGCACACCCATCCGCACCAGGAAAACGCGGTTGCGGCGGAAGTGCGCCAGCATGGGCTCGAAGACGTCCGGCGCGGAGACGGACTCCCAGTCCATCACCGGACCCTCCGGGAGATAGGCCAGAGTCCATTTGATGACGGGCGCCGGACGGTGGAGGACCTGCGCGGAACCCCGGAGCTCGCCCGCGGCATCGAACCAGCCCAGGTATTCGGCGCGCCATTCGCGCTTGACGCCGGACCAGGCCGGCAGCTGCAGGAAGCTGGACTCGGGGCGCGTGGCCAGGTGGGCGCGGTGCTCGTCGTGGGTGATCGGGCGGACGGAAAGCTGGTTCACTGGCACCGGGACAGCATAGCAACGGGGCCCGTCCCGGCGGGTTCGGCGCACCGGAAGGATACCCTTAGGGGGTACTTGACCCCGGATACCCACCGGGGGTATATTTGCAGCATGTCAACGGAACCAGCGCGCGGGGACGAACACCGCGAACACGCCTACACCACGGACACGGAGGGGCTCCTTCGGCGGCTCGGCCGGATTGAAGGACAGGTGCGCGGCATCGCCCGCATGGTCGAGGAAGAAAAGTACTGCATCGACATCCTCACGCAGGTCTCGGCCGTCAACGCCGCCCTCCACAAGGTCAGCCTGGGACTGGTGGAGGGACATATCGCCCACTGCGTCGTCGGCGCCGCGCGCGACGCCGAAGCCACCGGCAACCCGGAAATCGTCAACGAAAAGGTCCGCGAGGCATCGGCCGCCATCGGCCGCCTGCTGCGCTGACACCCCCTTGAAAGGAACCACCATGAACACCAAGACCATCAGCATCGACGGCATGACCTGCGGCCACTGCGTCGCCTCTGTCACCGAGGAAATCCAGTCCATCGCCGGCGTCCAGGACGTCCAGGTGGAACTCGTCGCCGGGGGCGTGTCCACCGCGACCGTCACCTCCGCCACGGACGTCAGCGAGGCGACGCTCAGCGAGGCCGTCGCCGAGGCCGGCTACACCGTGGTGGGAAACAACGCGTAAGGAGGCAAAGCCATGGGCAACGAGGACACGGCCGGAGGTGCCGGCCGGATTGTCGAGCTGGACATCCGGGGAATGACCTGCGCCTCGTGCGTAGGTCGGGTCGAGCGCAAGCTCGGCAAGATCGAAGGCGTCGAGGCGCTGGTCAACCTGCCGCTCGAGTCCGCGCGGGTCACCGTCCCGCACGAGGTCACCGACCAGCAGCTCATCGACACCGTCGGCTCGGCCGGCTACCAGGCCAGCCTCAAGCGCGATGCCCACGCCCACCACCCCCCGGGCGCCCCCGGCGCCACGACGGGGAACGACGACGGCGCTGGCCCGGGATCCGGCGGCTCTCCCGGGGCTCCCGCGGACCACGCGGTCCACGCGGTCCACGGCGCTGACGACCACATGGGACACGGGGGCACGGCACGCCAGCTGGCGCCGCGGCTCATCGTCGCCGCCATCTTCACGGTGCCGCTGTTCATCGTCTCCATGGTCCCCGCCGCGCAGTTCCCGCACTGGGGCTGGGTGGCGTTCGCCCTCGCGACGCCGGTGACCCTCTGGTCCGGTTGGCCGTTCCACCGGGCAGCCGCAATCAATGCCCGCCACGGCGCGTCCACCATGGACACGCTGGTGTCCATCGGCGTGCTCGCCGCCTACTTCTTCTCCGCCTGGCAGCTCATCGCGGACCCCGGCCTCACCGAACACGCGGGCACCGGCATGGCGATGGATGGGGCCGGACACCAGCTCTACTTCGAAGTGGCCGGCGTCGTTGCGACGTTCCTGCTGCTCGGTCGGTTCCTCGAGGCGCGCGCCAAGGCCCGCGCCGGCGACGCACTGAAGTCCCTGTTGGACCTGGGCGCGAAGGAGGCCACGGTCGTGCGCGACGGACGCGAGGTCCGCGTCCCCGCCGCCGATCTGGTCCCCGGCGACGAGTTCGTGGTGCGTCCCGGCGAGAAGATCGCCACCGACGGCTACGTCGTCGAGGGCGCCTCCGCCGTCGACACCTCCCTGATCACCGGCGAATCCGTGCCGGTGGACGTCGGTCCGGACGACACCGTCACCGGCGCCACGATCAACGCCTCCGGCCGGCTCCTGGTCCGTGCCACGCGCGTGGGCCGCGACACCACGCTGGCGCAGATGGGGCGCCTGGTCTCCGAGGCGCAGACCGGCAAGGCGCCGATCGCCCGGCTCGCCGACCGCATCTCGGCCGTCTTCGTGCCGATCGTACTGGCCATCGCCGTGCTGACGTTCGTGCTCTGGCTGGCCATCGGCGGCGAACTGGGACCGGCGTTCACGGCCGCGGTCACCGTGCTGGTGATCGCCTGCCCGTGCGCGCTGGGCCTGGCCACGCCGATCGGCCTGCTGGTCGGCACCGGCCGCGGGGCCCAGCTGGGCATTCTCATCCGCGGCCCGCAGGTCCTCGAGGACACACGCCGGGTGGACACGGTCCTGCTGGACAAGACCGGCACCGTCACCGAGGGCAAGCTGTCAGTCGTGGACGTCGAAACGCTCGGGGACTTCGGCCGCGAACAATTGCTGTCCCTCGCCGGGGCGGCCGAATCCGGATCCGAACACCCGATCGCCCGCGCGATCGTCGAGGCCGCCGAGGAGGCCGACGGCTTCCGCCGGGTCGCCTCCACGGTGCGGGACTTCGCCTCCGAGGCGGGCGGCGGTGTCCGCGCGGACGTCGGCGGCGCCGTCGTGCTGGCGGGCAAGGCCCAGTGGCTGGCCGACAACGGCGTCGAGCTCCGGGACACCGATTACGCCGCGCTCCACGCCGCCCAGGACAAGGGCACGACGGCGGTGCTGGTCGCCGTCGACGGTGGTGTGGCCGGCGTCCTAGGCCTGCGCGACACCGTGAAGGCGGGATCCGCGGGCGCGATCTCCCGACTGCGGGCCCTGGGCCTGCGTCCCGTGTTGCTCACCGGCGACAACGGACCGGTCGCACGTCAGGTGGCGGCCGAGGTGGGGATCGACCCGGATGCGGTGTTCTCCGACGTGCTGCCGGAGGGCAAGGTGGAGGCGGTTCGCCAGTTGCAGGCGGCCGGCGCGGTCGTTGCCATGGTCGGCGACGGCGTGAACGACGCCCCCGCGCTGGCGCAGGCCGATCTCGGCATCGCCATGGGGTCCGGGACCGACGTGGCCATCGAGGCCGCGGACATCACCGTGATGGGCAACGACGTAGCCCAGGTCGGGCAGGCGATCGAGCTGTCCCGCAAGACGCTCGCGACGATCAAGGCCAACCTGTTCTGGGCGTTCCTCTACAACACGCTGGGCATCCCCGTGGCGGCGTTGGGCCTCCTGAACCCGATGCTCGCCGGCGCGGCGATGGCGGCCAGCTCCGTGCTGGTGGTCGCGAACAGCCTCCGGCTTCGGCGGTTCGGGCGGTAAGGCGAGTCAGGGCGAGCGGATCTCGTCGGCGCGCACCAGCAGAACGCCGCCGACGATCAGCGACCCGCCGAGCAGCTGGATCCCCGCCGGCATCTCGCCGAGCAGCAGCCAAGCCCACAGGACGGCGAACAGGACCTCGGTCAGCGAGACGAACGACGCCAGCTTGCTGCCCAGGGCGCGTGCGGCCATGATGCCGGAAACGTACGCGATCACCGTCGCGACCACCACGAGTCCGAGCAGCGCGACCCACCACGGCGTCGCGAAGCCCACGAAGTCGACGTCCGTGAACGTGGCCTCCATCGGCAGCAGGCGCACGGCACCGAGGAGGAACATCAGGACGGCACCCACCACCAGGCCTCCCGTGGCCAGCACCAGCGGCGGGAGCGTGGCGTTGGCCTTGGCGGTGATGAAGAAATACACGGCCAGCCCGACGGCGGCGGCGAGCCCCCACAGCACGCCGATCGGGTCCACGCGCTCGGTTCCCGTCAGGTTCAGCACCAGGACGAGCCCGAGCAACGAGACCACGGTCCCGGCGATGGTGAGCGGGGCCGGAAGGCGCCGGCTCCGCGCCCAGAGGGTCAGGACGATCAGGACGGGCGCCAGGTACTCGAGGAGCAGCGCGACCCCCACGCTCAGCCGCTCGACGGCCTGGAAGTAGGAGAACTGGCAGATGCCGACGCCAAAGAGCCCGAACAGGCTGATCGGCTTCCAGTTCTCCAACACGGTCGCCCACCGCCCGCGCAGGACGACGAGCGTGGGAATCAGGAGGATCAGCGCCGCACCGGCCATGCGGGCCCCAACCGCCGCTCCGCTGGACCATCCCGACTCCAACAGCGGTTTCGCGAAGGATCCCGAGATCCCGAAAACCGCCGAGGAGAAGAGCGCGATCCAAATGCCCGTCATTGCGGGGCTACGGAGGGCGGTCTTCCCCGGTGCTTGTTGCGTTGCCATGGCCTGCTTTCGGGTGTCATAAGTAAAATCGCATACACTAATGACAAGAAACATACGCCCAATCCACCGAAGTTCGACAGGAGCGAAAATGAGCTTTGCACCTGACACCCTGGTTGCACTCGGATCCGTCGTGAATCTGGTCAACACCGCGGAGACGGATATCGACGGACTCCTGACGCGCGCCGATCTGGACGAGTTCCTGGCCCGGGAGCAGTTCACCGGATCGCGCACGCATTCGGCGGGCGAGTTGCGCGCGGTGCGCCAGCTCCGGGCCACGCTGAGATCCATCTGGCTGGCCGACGAGGACGCGGCGGTCGCCACGGTGAACAACATCCTGCGCAACGCCCGCGCTCTTCCCCAGCTCGTGAAGCACGACCATTGGGACTACCACCTGCACGCCACGACGCCGGAGGCCCCGCTGGCCGAACGCATGGCCGTCGAGGCCGCCATGGCGTTCGTCGACGTCCTGCGGTCCGGGGAGCTGGAGCGGTTGCGGGTCTGCGCCGCGGACGACTGCGGCGCCGTCGTGCTCGATCTGTCTCGGAACCGCTCCAAGATGTACTGCGACACGGGGAACTGCGCCAACCGCGAGCATGTCCGGGCCTATCGGCGGCGGCGCGCACGGGCGGGCGGGACGGACGGGTAGTCCGCAGGTGTGCCGTCCACGCGGGGGCATCCGGTCATAGACTGGGGTCAGGCGGTTCCACCCGCCGCAGGAACCACGAAAGGAACGACCGTGACCCACGAGATTCCGGCCGCGCACGCCTCGGCCGACTACGACGTCGATCTGGAAAAGGCAACCGACGGACCGTTCAAGGCCGCCGGACGCTGGTTCGTGGGCATCGCGGACGCGGTGCTCGGCGGCGACGGCTCGGACGCCATGGGCGCGACGGCGGTGGTCCGCCGCATCGACAACAACGCCGAGGTACTGCGCATCACGGGCAACAACATCGACGAGGCGGAGGGTCTTGTGGCCCTCATCCGGCGCGACCTCGAGGAAATGACCCGCGAACAGTTCCTGCGGGAATGGGACGGCAAGGACGGCGTCGAGACCGCCTCCTGAAGCTAGCCCTTGGGCCTGCGGCGGTCCGGGTTCAGCGAGGAACGGTTCACGCCGGCACCCCCGCCGTGGCTCTTCGGGTTGTCCTTGCTTGCCATCGTCAGCACGGAAATAACCAGCAGGCTCGCCACGAAGGCGATGCCGAACGCGGTCAATCCGATGTCGATGCGGAACGGCTCGTCGGAGCCTCCGGTGGCGAAGACGGACGCGGCCACGCCTGCGACCAGGCCCAGGACCACCGAGAAGGTCAACGGCGCCTTGATGCTCTGCTGCCAGTCGGGCTTCTGCTGGGACGGGTTGTTGCCCACGGGGGTTCCTCCTGAAGGGATGGTGTGGCTCCCAGTCTAGCGAGGTTCGGCGGGGCGTCTGGCATCGTGCCGGTACCCGAACGCGGCGATCAGGCCGAACACGGCCACGATGATCGCACCACCGCCGGCGATGCCGAACAGCCCATGCGCGTCCAGATCGAGTCCCATCGCGAGCGACCCGAGCAGGCCGACGCCGGTCCCGACGGAGACCACACCCGTCACCAGAAAATCCCGAACGGCCACGAGACCGGCGCGGCGACGGAGCCAGGCGGTCAGTTCCATCAGTCCCGACAGCACCAGCGCGGAACCTCCGGCAAGGGCCACGGCACTCCCACCCGGCATGAGCAACATGGAGACGGCGGCGAGCGACCAGGCGATCGCGGCTCCGCCGAGGAGTCCGCGGACGGGCGAGGGAACGACGGCGGCCTGTGCGAAATCCCACACGGCCTTGGAGGTCAGAACCAGGTACGCGGCGAACGCGTAGGCGAACACGTTCTCACCCGGCGTTGGCCAGAACACGGAGAGCCCACCGAAGACCGCGGCCACCACGGACCGGAACATCACGGGTTTCCAGAGCGCTTCGGCGATTTCGGGGGGTGTCGTCAGGGCAGGCACCTCCCGATTCTAGTTCGCGACGGCCCGGTCAGTTGGTGCCGCTGGCATCCAGGACCGCCGAACCCGTCCGGTTCGCGCCATCGGCGTCCTTCCACGACATCGACACCGTGTCCCCGGGCTCGTGGTCCGAGAGGGTCCGCGCCAATTCCCCGTGGTCGCCGACGTCGACACCGCCGATCGCCGTGATGGTCGAGCCGACGGTCAGGCCCGCCGCGTCCGCGACCGATTCCGGCGTTACGTCCACGACCGCGGCGCCCGCCTCCATCGGTTGTCCGTCACCCCGGGGCCCAGATGCAGCGGCGGCGGGCGAGGCGACCGCCACGCCGAGCGCCGCATCGGGGCCGATGTCCACGGCCCCCGACTCCGGTCGAGGCCGCGGTGGTCATGCCGACGACCTCGCCGTCCGCGTCCCGGGTGGTGAGAGAATCGCCGGTCGACTCCAACACGCCCGCGACGGTCGTCAGGTAGCCCTGGCCGCGACCGTTGCCGATCGCGGCGACCGCCTCGCCGGGCCGGGTTCCGTCGTCGTCCATGGACACGGTCTCCAGTGCGGACGTGTCCTTGAGCTGGAGGACGGCGACGTCGTTCGCCTCGTCCTTGCCCACGACCGTGGCCGTGTGGACGGCCCCGGTGTCCGCCACGGTCACCCGCACCTCGGTCGAGTCCTCCACCACGTGGTGGTTCGTGAGGGCCAGGCCGCCGGACGTCAGGACCATTCCGGTGCCGGCGCCTCCGCCGGAGGCGGTCTCGGTCTTAACCAGCAACACGCCCGCGGCGTCCGTGCGGGTGCCCGGGTCGACGGCGGTCGACGTGGCGGCCGCCGCGGAGCCGCTGTAGCCGCTGTATCCGTGGCCCAACGAGCTGCCGGCCCCCTCCAACGCGGGGTCAACGGCGGTTGCCGAGGCGGCCGGCGCGACGCACGCCACTGCGAAGGCGGCGAGGCTGGCGCCGGCGCCGACACGGAGGGCAAGGGGGTGGCGGGTGGTGCAGTTTGCGGGATTCGTGTCCATGCATCCTTTCGGGAGGGCGATGTATCCATTCCATCCCATCCGCCCGTGCCCCGTCCCAGCGGAGGCTATGTCTGCGCTGTGAGTCCCGCGGACTCCCCCATCCATGCGTCGCCGCGCACGCGCCAGAGCAACGTGGCCGCCCGGGCGCACATGAACACGACGCCGAAGGCGAGCCACAGCCAGAGAATCGCCGACGTGCCGGGAAGGTCGGTCAGGGCGACGAGCCACAGCAGCGGCAGGTACACGACCAGGGTCACGACGCCCGCGATTGAGAGGTACCGTGCGTCCCCGGCCCCGATCAGCACGCCGTCCAGGACGAACACCAGTCCGCACACCGGCTGCGCGGCGGCCAGGACCCACAGGCCGACGGCCGCGGCGCGCTGGACATCGGCGTCGGATGTGAACAGCGCGCCGACGAACGGGGCGGCGAGCGCCAGCAGCACGCCGGTGGCCACGCCAAACAGCAGGCCCCAGCGCGTCATCGTCGCGGTCAGCCGGCGGGCCATGGCCGTGTTGCCGGCGCCGAGCTCCTTGCCGATCAGGGCCTGCGCGGCGATGGCGAGCGCGTCCAGGGCGAACGCCAGGAACGTGAAGAGCGTGAACACCAACTGGTGTGCGGCCAGCGTGAGGGTGCCGTGGGACGTAGCCACCCAGACGGTCGCCAGCAGGGCCAGCCGCAGGGAGGCGGTGCGCAGCATCAGCCAGGACCCGACCCTCCCGGTGGCGAGCATGCCGCCACGGCTCGGCCGCAGCCGCACGCCCTCCGCGCGGGTCCGGGGCACCAGCAGCCAGAGGTAGACGGCCGCCATGCCCCACTGCGCGATCGACGTGCCGAGCGCCGAGCCGGCAACGGACATCCCTGCGCCGTAGACGAGGGCGTAGTTCAGCACGATGTTCGCGCCGAATCCGACGCCGGCCACCACCAGGGGCGTCTTCGTGTCCTGCAGTCCGCGCAGGACTCCGGTCGCGGCGAGGACCAGCAGCATCGCGGGCAGGCCGGGCATGGACCAGCGGAGGTAGTCGACGGCGAAGGCGAGCGCGGCCCCTTCGGCCCCCATGGCGCCCAACAGCGCCGGCGCTGACAGCCATCCGGCCACCGCCAGCACCGCGCCCAGCGCGACGGCCAGCCAGATACCGTCCCGTCCCGCCGCGAGGGCGAGGTCCCGGCGTCGTGCTCCGACATGGCGGGCGACGGCCGGCGTCGTGGAGTAGGCGAGGAAGATCATGAGTCCGACGGCGGTGTGCAGCACCGTGGTGCCCAGGCCGGCGCCGGCGAGTTCGTCGATGCCGAGGTGGCCGACGATCGCCGTGTCGGCGATGAGGAACAGCGGTTCGGCTATGAGGGCGCCGAGCGCGGGGACGGCGAGCGCGAGGATCGTGCGGCCCAGATGGCGCGGCTCGGCGGCGTCCGCGCGGGGGTCAGGGGTCACCTTGACAGCCTAGTGCGGCGCCGGCGGTAGGCTTGCCGGTAAATCGTGGACTGGGGGGTCTGATGGCTAGTGGTGTGCCACCGCGGCGAAACGTCGCCGTTCTTGTGGATTTGGAGAACCTGTTCGGCGGATACGGTCGGACAGTGGGCGCCGTCCCGCTCGGGAACCTGGTCACGGAGGTGCGCCGCGTGGTGGAACACACCGGCGTCGGCGCTGGCCTGGCCGTGGTCCGCGCGTACGCCAACTGGGCGCACCCGGACATGTTCGCATACCAGGGCGACATCCAGCGCCACGGGATCGAACCGGTGCAGGTCTTCTCCTTCGGAGCCCGGGTGAAGAATGCGGCGGACATCGAGCTGTGCGTCGACGCGCTGGCCGTCGCCCACGACTCCCCGTGGATCGACACCTTCGTGGTGGTCACGGGCGACGGGGGCTTCATCCCGCTGGTGCGGCGGCTCCACGCGCTCGGGAAATACGTCGTGGTCGTCTCCGGTGGCCACGAGGACGCCGGCATCTCCAGCCACATGCTCCGTTCCGTGGCCGACGACGCGTACGAGTTCGGCCCGCTGGGGCTGACTGCCACCCCCGTCGCGGACCGGATCGAGGCGAAGACGCCGGCGAAAAAGGCCATGACGCCGTCCGTCCCACCCAAGTCGGCAGCGAAGCAGGCCGTTCCGGCCCTCGCGGATGCACCGACCCTCGAGGCCTACAAGGAGACCGTCCAGTCGCTGATCGGCGCAAACCCCGCCTTGGTCGTCGATGGCAAGGTCGCCGGCTCGGCGCTGGGCTCGCTCCTGCGGAAGCAGTGGCCCGAAACCACCCACAAGGACTTCGGCAGCGCAACGCTGGGCGCCTTCCTGCGGTTGCACCTGGCCCTCGAAATGGCGCGGCCCGTTGCGGGCGGCGGCAAGCCCGCCGGCATGTGACTGTCCCCCGCGGATCAGGCTCCGGCCGGTGCCGCGCCGTCCCGCAGCGCCCCGGTTGCGATGGCCGCGGCCAGAACCAGTAGCAACCCCACCAGGCCGGCCGCCCCGGGCCAACCCCACGGGGCGAACGCCAGTCCCACGGCCCAGCCGAAGAGGCTCGATCCGCCGTAGTAGGCCAGGTTGTAGAGGCTGGCCGCCTGCGCGCGGCCGCCCACCGCGAGCGCGGGGACCCAGCCGCTGGCCACGGCGTGGGCCGAGAAGAACCCGGCGGTCAGTAGTAGCAGGCCGGCGACGACGGCCGGAAGCCAGTCGATGAGCGTGACCGCGAGGCCCGCCCCCATGGCCCCGATCGAACCCAGCAGCACGGGCAGTCGTCCAAACCGGCCTACGAGGGCGCCGGACCTGCGCGAGGACCACGTCCCGGACAGGTACGCCAGGAACACCAGGGAACCCAGCGAGACCGGGATGAGGAACGGCGGCGCCTCCAGTCGGAAGCCCAGGTAGTTGTACACGGCGACGAATCCTCCCATCAGCAACAGGCCCTGCGCGTAGAGCGCCAGCAATCGCGAGCTGCGCAGGTTCCGGACGAGCAACAGGCGCAGCGGAACGGCGTCGGCCGATCTTCGTGGAACCGGCACGAACCCGCGCGGCCGCGGCGCCGACGCGATGAACACCGCCGCCGCGACCGCGGCGAGAAGACTCACGGCGAGGGTGCCCACGCGCCAGTTGACGAACTCGCTCAGCGGTCCGGCCACCAGGCGTCCGGCCAGGCCGCCCAGCGACGTCCCGGAGATGTACGTCCCCGCAGCGACGGCCGCGTGCAGCGGTGCGACCTCCTCGCTCAGGTACGCCAGAGCGACCGCCGGTATGCCGCCCAGCGCCAGCCCTTCGACGAAGCGGACGGCCAACAAAGTCTCGTAGGTCGGAGCCGCGGGAACCAACAGGCCCAGCGCGACGGCGGCGACGACCGCGACCGTCATGGTGCGGAGCCTTCCGTAGCGGTCGGCGGCAGCGGACCACCCGAGGACGGCGACGGCGAGGCCGAGGGTCGCCGAGGAAACGGCGAGCGCCGCCTGGGATTCGGCGACCCGGAGGTCGCGCGAGAGCTCCGGAAGGACGCCCTGGACCGAGTACAGCTGGGCGAACGTGGCCACGCCGGCCGCGAAAAGGGCCAGGATCATCCGCCGGTACCCCGGAGTTCCGTGCGCGTGGCCGGCCCAGCCGTCCGGTTCGCGGGCCACCTACTGTTCCAGCAGCGGGAGCACGGTGTAGGCGATCGCCAGGGCCACGCCGTTGTTGAACACGTGCAGGATGTACGCGTACGCCAGGGACTTGCCGCTGAGGACGTAGGCCACGCTGATCACCGTGCCGAGCGTCAGGTACGGAACCAACGACGTCGGATCGAAGGACCCGGTTCCTATGAAGTGGATGCCCGCGAACAAGACGATCGAGATCGCGACGCAGACCCAGACGTTGATCCTGCGGCTCAGCTTGCCGATCAGGAGGTGGCGGAAAACGTACTCCTCCACGAACGGACCCATCACCACGGCCACGACGAACATCGTGGGGAACGGCACCGACGTCGTCATGCCTTCGATCGCCAGCTGGTTTTCGCTCTTCACCGCCTCGCCCATGGTCATCAGGACGCTGGCGGTGATGATGAGGCTCCCGAGCCACGCGCCGGGGATCAGGAAGCCCTTGGCCCACGGGTGGTACCGGAACGTGCGCAGCGAGGAGGCCAGGGCGCCGACGCCCATGATCATCGATGCCGTGAACAGCACCGCGTAGGCGACGAGGTTGACCGCGAACGACGCGCTGTCCGGCGTCGTGAACGTCTCGTGGAAGCCGGGCACCAGCGTGAGCAGGCCGGCGAGCCCGACAACGAACAACAGCACGTACGCCAGCAGGACCACCGCGTCCCCGCGGCGGAAGGGTCCCGGATCGAAGACGGGTTGCCGGCGCCGTGGCGCGGGTGTGGGGAACTGGCCCGGGACGTGCTGCATGCCGACCAGCCTATCTCCGCCCGCCCCCGCCACCCGAAGTGGACATTACCGGGGGTTAGTTAACCGCGGTATTGTCCACTTCGCGTGGTTCGGTGGGGGACGGGGCGGCGAACTGCGAGACGTAGAGGCGGTGGTACGCGCCACGGGCCGCCAGCAGCGCCTCGTGGTTGCCCTGCTCCACGATGCGCCCGGACTCCATCACCAGGATGGTGTCGGCGTCCCGGATCGTGGAGAGCCGGTGGGCGATCACGAAACTCGTCCGGTCCGTGCGCAGGGCGGCCATGGCGTGCTGGACCAGGAGCTCGGTGCGCGTGTCCACGGAGGACGTCGCCTCGTCCAGGATCAGCAGCGACGGGTTCGCCAGGAACGCCCGGGCGATGGTGATCAGCTGCTTCTCCCCCGTGGAGACGTTGGTCCCCTCGTCGTCGATCACCGTGTCGTAGCCCTCCGGCAGCGCCCGGACGAAACGGTCGACGTAGGTCGCCTCCGCTGCGGCCAGGACCTCCTCCTCGGTCGCGTCCAACCGCCCGTAGCGGATGTTGTCCCGGATGGAGCCGTTGAACAGCCACGCGTCCTGGAGCACCATGCCCACCTTGGAGCGCAGTTCGGCCCGCGACAGGGACGTGACGTCCACGCCGTCGACCGTGATCCACCCGCCGTCGAGCTCGTAGAAGCGCATGACCAGGTTCACCAGCGTGGTCTTGCCTGCCCCGGTCGGCCCCACGATCGCGACCGTGTGGCCGGGATGCGCCTCGAAGGACAGGTCCTCGATGAGCGGCTTCTCCGGATCGTAGGAGAACGTCACGCCGTGGAATCCCACGTGGCCGTCCGTGCGTTCCGGCAGGCTCGCCGTGGCGTTCTCGCGGTCCTGCTCGTCGGCGTCGAGCAGCTCGAACGTGCGCTCGGCCGAGGCGACGCCGGACTGCAGCATGTTCGCCATGCCCGCCATCTGGCCCAGCGGCTGGGTGAACTCGCGCGAGTACTGGATGAACGCCGTCGCGTCGCCCAGCGTCATCTGCCCGGAGGCCACGCGCAGGCCGCCGACGACGGCGATCCCAACGTACGCCAGGTAGGAGATGAACTGCATGACCGGGAAGATGGTCCCCGAGACGAACTGCGCGCCGAATGACGCCTTGAACAGCTCCTCGTTGCGTTCCTCGAACCTCGCCCGCGCATCGTCCTCGCGGCCGAAGACCTTCATCAGGTCGTGGCCCGAGAACGACTCCTCGATCTGGCCGTTGAGCGAGCCGGTGGACTTCCACTGCGCGGCGAAAAGTCCCTGCGCCCGCGTGCCGATCAGGGCGGCGGCGGCTCCGGAGAGCGGCAACGCGACGAGCGCGATCAGCGCCATCTGCCAGGACACGATGAACATCATGACGATGATGCCGATCACCGTCAGAAGTGATTGCACCAGCTGGGCGAACGCCTGCTGCAGCGCGTTCTGGATGTTGTCCACGTCGTTGGTCACCCGCGAGAGCACGTCGCCGCGCTGGCGGGTGTCGAAGTAGTTCAGGGGCAGGCGGTTGAGCTTGTCCTCGACGTCCCGGCGTAGGTTGTACACCACGCGCATGACGAGGCGGTTGAGGATGTAGCCCTGCGCCCACATGAACGCCGACGCCACGAAGTACATGGCCAGCACGATCATGATCAGGCGGCCGAGCTCCACGAAGTCGATTCCGGCGCCCGGGACCACGGCCATCCCGGAGAGCATGTCCGCGAGGTCGTTCTGTCCCTCGGCGCGCAGCCCCGCGATGACCTGGTCCTGCGTGGCGCCCTGCGGCAGGTTCTTTCCGACGACGCCGGAGAAGATCACGTCCATCGCCCGGCCCAGGATCCGGGGGGCGATGACGGTCAGCACCACGCTGGCCGAGACGAACACCAGCACCACGGCCATGGCCAGCCTCTCCGGGGCCAGCAGGCCGATCAGCCGCGCGGCGGACGGCCAGAAACGCTTGGCCTTCCGGACGGACTGCTGCCCGCCCCAGCCGTCGTCCATGGACATGTCCTCGAATTCCTCGACCACGGGCGACGTAGTGGCCCCGGCCCGCGCTTCGCTTTCCCTGTTGCGCTTTCCCATCTAGGCCACCTCCTCCACGCTGCTCTGCGACTCGACGATTTCCCGGTACGTTTCCGAGGTTTCCAGCAGCTCGCCGTGCGATCCGCGGGCGACGACGGCGCCCCGGTCCAGCACCAGGATCTGGTCCGCCTCGGTGATGGTGGAAACCCGTTGGGCGACGATGACCACCGCCGCGTCCCGCGTGGGCCCCTTGAGGGCCGCCCGCAGCCGCGCGTCCGTCGCGACGTCCAACGCCGAGAACGAATCGTCGAAGAGGTACACGGAGGGACGGGCCACCAGCGCGCGGGCGATGCAGAGCCGCTGCCGCTGTCCGCCGGACACGTTCGTCCCGCCTTGGGACACGGGTGATTCGAGACCCTCGGCCCGCTCGCGCACGAAGTCGGCGGCCTGCGCTGTCTCGAGGGCCTCCCACAGCTCGGCCTCGGTGGCCTCCGGCCTGCCGAAGCGCAGGTTGGACGCGATGGTCCCGGAGAAGAGGTACGGCCGCTGCGGCACCGCGGCCACGCGCTCGGAGATCTGCGCGCGCGTCATCGCCCCCACGGGGACGCCGTCCAGCAGGACGTCGCCCGCGTCGGCGTCGTACAGCCGCGGGATGAGGTTCAGCAGCGTGGTCTTGCCGGCTCCCGTGGAGCCGATGATCGCCGTCGTCTTGCCCGGTTCGGCGGTGAAGGTCAGGCCCGACAAAACCGGCGCGGCGGCGCCGGGGTACCCGAACGCGACGCCGCGGAACTCGACCGTTCCCGTGCGCGGGACCTCGACGGCCGGCGTGGGCGGGTCGCGAAGCGAGGGCTCGACGTCGAGCACCTCGGCGATGCGCTCGGCGCACACCGCGGCGCGCGGGATCATCATCGCCATGAAGGTGCCCATCATGACGGCCATGAGGATCTGCAGCAGGTACTGCAGGAACGCGGTCAGCGCGCCGACCTGCATCTCGCCGGAATCAACGCGCTGCCCGCCGAACCAGAGGACGGACGCGGTGGCGAGGTGGAGGACCATCCCGATGAGCGGGAACATCAGCACGAACAGGTTGCCGACCTTGACGCCGACTTCGGTCAGGCGCTCGTTGGCGGCCGCGAAGCGCTGGGTCTCGTACGGTTCCCGGACGAACGCGCGGACCACGCGGATCCCGATGATCTGCTCGCGCAGGACGCCGTTGATGGAGTCGATGCGCTCCTGCATCAGGCGGAAGAGGGGCATCAGCAGGTAGACCAGGAAACCGACGACCACCACGAGCACCGGCACGGACACCCAGACCAGCCAGGACAGGCCCGGGTCCTCGCGGAGGGCCATGATGATGCCGCCGATGCACATGATCGGCGTGGAGACCATGAAGTTCAGCCCCATGAGCACCAGCATCTGCACCTGCTGGACGTCGTTCGTGCCGCGGGTGATGAGCGTCGGTGCCCCGAACCGGTTCACCTCGCGCGCCGAAAACGCGGACACGGTGTGGAAGACGCCGCTGCGCAGGTCCCGCCCGATCGCCATGGCCGTCTTCGCGCCGAAGTACACGGCGGCGACGGCGGTCAGCACCTGCGCGAACGCGACGGCGAGCATCACGCCGCCGGTGCGCCAGATGAAGTCCGTGTCCCCCTGCGTGACGCCCTCGTCGATGATCCGGGCGTTGAGGCTGGGCAGGAACAGCGTCGCGATGGTCGTGGCCAGCTGGAGCAGCAGCACGGCCGCGATCCAGCGCTTGTATGGCTTGGAGTACTGGAGGATGAGTCGCAAGAGCATGGGTCCAAGTCCTTCTTCAAACGCCCCACGGCCTCGCGGTGGCGGAGGATCTCGGGAGCGACCGACGCAATTGCGACGGGGCAAGGCACACTTTAGCCTCCGGTCTTCGTGCGGGGGATCCGCCGGAGGGATGATTTCGCGACTACCCACCCCACCGCGCCCCGCCTCCCGAAGTGGACATGACCGCGGGTAATAAACCGCGGTCATGTCCACTTCGGGGGGTGGGGGTGCAGGAGGTCAGCCCAGGGTCCAGGACCGTTTCGACAGGCCGAACCAGAATCCGTCGATGGCGGTCTTCGCCTCTATGCCGCCCGAGGCATATGCCGCTCCGAGGGCGACGTAGAGGGGCGCCCAGTGCTCGGACCGCGGGTGCGCCTCGCGGGCGGCGGGAGCCTTGTGCAGGAAGTCCAGGATGGAATCGATGTCGCCGCGGCCCATGGCCTCCTCGGCCCAGTGGTCGAATTCGCTGGATGCCGTCGGCGGCGCCACGTCCGGTCCCGCCGACGGGTTGAACCAGCGGAGGTTGTGCGTGGTGAACCCCGAGCCCACGATGAGCGTTCCTCGCTCGCGCAGCGGCGCCAGGGACTTCCCGAGTTCGAAGAGTCCCTGCGGATCCAGCGTCGGCATGGACATCTGCACCACCGGCACGTCCGCATCCGGGAACATTTCCTTCAGTGGAACGTAGGCACCGTGGTCCAACCCGCGCTCCTCGTCGCGCTCGACGTGGTGGCCGTGGTCGCCGGCCAGGCGGGCGACCTCGTCGGCCAGCTCGGTGGCCTGCGGCGCGTCGTAGCGCACGTCGTAGTACTTCTGCGGGAAGCCCCAGAAGTCGTAGACCAGCTCGGCGGGACGGCGCGTGGCACTGAGCGTGACGGGCGCGTTTTCCCAGTGGGCCGAGACCATGAGGATGTCCTTGGGCTTGCCGATCTCCCCGGACCAGTCGGCCAGCTCGCGCGTCCAGCGCGCGTCGTCGGCCAGGGGCGGGGCGCCATGGCTGAGGAACAGGACGGGGGGCCGCTCGATTGTCTGCGTCATGGGTCCAGTCTAAACGTTTTTGATTGAATGTTCAAGCATGAAATCACGGTGTGGCTACCTTGGTGGCGAGCGTACGCGGACCCGACGGTAAATGGCATGCCGTAGGCCCTTGCCGGGCAACCAATGCGGTGGTGGACTGTGGGCCATGAGCACCGGAACCACCGATACGGCCACGACGACACTGATCGCCATCGGTACCAAGAAGGGCCTGTGGTTGGCCACCAGCGGGGACCGAGCCAGCTGGAACCTGGGTGAACCGCACTTTCTCAACATCGAAGTCTCCTCGGTGGCGATCGACACGCGGAACGGCGGCACGCGCATCCTCGCCGGCGTGACGGATTGGCACTGGGGGCCCACCGTCGTGTATTCGGACGACCTCGGCGCCACCTGGTCCGAGCCGGAGAACGGCGCCGTCAAGTTCCCCGCGGACACGGACGCCGCACTGGAGCGCATCTGGCACATCCGCCCGGACACGGCGGCCAGGCCCGGCGTCGTATGGGCCGGCTGCGAACCGATCTCCGTGTGGAAGTCGACCGACGGCGGCGAGCACTTCGAGCTCAACCGCGGCCTCTGGGACCATCCCCACCGAACCCAATGGCAACCCGGCGGCGGCGGCGCGACGGCCCACACGATCCTCCCGAACGCCGTGGACGAGAACACCGTCCACGTGGCCATGAGCACGGGCGGGGTCTACCGCTCCCGCGACGCGGGCGCCTCCTGGGAACCCCGCAACAGGGGCATCGCGGCCGGCTTCATGCCGGACGAGGAACCGGAGTTCGGGCAGTGCGTCCACCGCATCGCGGCGGACGCCGGAAACCCGGACCGCCTCTACGCGCAGAACCACGGCGGCGTCTACCGGACGGACGACGCCGGAGACCAGTGGGTCAGCATCGCCGGCGGCCTGCCGGCCGACTTCGGTTTCGTGTTCCTGAGCCACCCGCGCACCCCGGACACGGCGTGGACGGTGCCCCTGCAGGGCGACTACCAGCGCACGCCCGTGGGAACCCGGCTCAGCGTCTACCGCACGAAGGACGCCGGGACGACGTGGGAGGAGCAGCACGCCGGACTTCCCGACGTCGAATGGAACTCCGTGCTGCGCGATGCCGCCGGCGCCGACGACCACGACGGCGACGTGGGCGTCTACTTTGGAACGCGCTCGGGCGAGGTCTTCGCCAGCACCGACGAGGGCGCGAGCTTCACGACCGTCGCCGAACGGCTCCCCGACGTGCTCAGCGTCCGCGCCGCCGTCGTGCGCTAGGGGTTCGCATGGCCAGCGTCACCCTGCAGGTCCCGGCGGTCCTCGCTCCCGCCGTGGGCGGGCGCCGCGTCTTCGAGGTGGAGTGCGACGCCGGGGCGACCGTCGGAGCGGTCCTCGACGCCGTCTCCGCCCAGTTCCCGGTGTTCGCGAGGCGGGTGCGCGACGAGACCGGCAGGGTCCGGCGGTTCGCCAACGTGTTCGTCGGCCGCGACAACATCCGCGACCTCGCCGGGCTGGACACGCCGGCGCCGGACGGCACGCGCATCATGGTCATCCAGTCCGTGGCCGGCGGGTAGCACCCCCGCCGCGGCGCGCCTAGGCTCTCACCATGAGCAACCTGGATCCCGCGCCCGACGAACTGCTGTGCGACGGCCGCGAGGCGGCATCCGCCGCAGTCGAACTCCTGGAGCCCCGCAAGGTCCCGCTCGGCGGACCCCGCGCCATGGACGTGCGGCGCACGCTGCCGCAACGCCAACGGAGCCTCATCGGCGCGTGGTGCTTCCTGGACCACTACGGTCCCGACAACGTGGCCGCCTCGGGCGGCATGCAGGTGCCGCGGCATCCACACACGGGCCTGCAAACGGTGAGTTGGCTCTTCACGGGGCAGGTCGAGCACGTCGACTCGGCCGGCAACGAGGCGACCGTCCGTCCCGGGGAGCTCAACCTGATGACCGCGGGCCGCGGCATCACGCACTCCGAGTTCTCCACACCGGAAACCGAGGTCCTCCACGGCGCGCAGCTTTGGACGGCGTTGCCGGACGCGACGAGGCACATCGAACCGGGCTTCGAGCACTTCCGTCCCGAACCCGTCTCCGGCGACGGGTGGGAAATGCGGGTCTTCCTGGGATCGCTCGGCGGCGGCGTGTCCCCCGTCCGCACACACACGCCGCTGGTGGGCGCCGAGCTGCTGCTCGAACCGGGGACGGAGTGGTCCCTCGCCCTCGATCCGTCGCACGAACACGGCATCCTGCTCGACGCCGGCGAACTGCGCGTCGACGGCCATCCCGTTCCCCGGGACAACCTGGCGTACCTGCCCACCGGGCGCACCGGCGTCGTGCTTGCGGCCGGGGATGAACCGGTGCGCGCGTTGCTGATCGGCGGGGAGCCGCTGGGCGAACAGATCGTCATGTGGTGGAACTTCGTGGGCCGCTCGCACGACGAGGTGGTCGCCTACCGCGCCGCCTACCAGGCCGAAATCGGCCGCGAACCGGCCGTACCGACGGCGGCGGGCGGAACCCCGGAGGAAACCGGAGCGTACGACGACGGAGCCCCCTTCCCGCGCTTCGGCCCGTTTCCCGACGGCCGGCCCGCGCCGCTGCCGGCACCCGCCCTGCCCCAGGTCCGGATGCGGCCCCGGGGCTAGCGTGCCCTGTTGCCGGTGGCGGGGCGGGCGTAGGGTAGCGCCCACCAAGGCTTTCGTCCCCGCAGCGAGGAGCAAACCATGACCCAGCAGCACCCGCATGTGGCTCCCGCCCGGGAGGCTCCCGCGATCCTGAACCTCGCCGAGGCGCGCACCGCCGTCGTCCGCGGCCGGGACATTCCCGCCGAATCTATCGGAGGCTTCTACGACGACTCGTTCCGTGTACTTACCGCATTCCTGAGGGAACGATCGCTGACCGCCGTGGGCCCGGCCTTCGCCCTGCACACGCTCATGCCGGGGCAGACCATGGACCTCGAGGTGGGCTTCGCGATCGACCATCCCCTCTCCGGCGAGCACGCCACGGAGGACGGGACCCTGGTGCACGCGTCCGTCCTGCCCGGAGGAGCCGCGGCCACCGTCTCCCATCTTGACGGCTACGAACAGCTCGCCGCGGCATGGTCGTCGCTCATGGAGTGGGTCCAGGCCAACGGGCACACGCCGGGACTGCCGTTCTGGGAGGTCTACGTCACCGGGCCTTCGCCGGACGGCGACCCCGCGGCAATGCGGACGGACCTCTACCTGCCAGTCGACCGGTAGCCCCGTGTCGCGTCGCGGCGGCGCGCGGGCCGGTGGCCGCGGTTAGAACCCGCCGCCGCCCTCGCTTGCCATGTTGTTGAACCGGGAGTAGTGGCCCTGGAAGGCGACGACCATCGTCTTGGTGGGGCCGTTTCGGTGCTTGGCGACGATCACGTCGGCCTCGCCGGCGCGTGGGGACTCCTTGTCGTAGATATCCTCGCGGTGCAGCAGGATGACCATGTCCGCGTCCTGCTCGATCGATCCGGATTCGCGGAGGTCGGAGATCATGGGCTTCTTGTCGGTGCGCTGCTCGGATCCACGGTTCAGCTGGGAAAGCGCGATGACCGGGACGTCGAGCTCCTTGGCGAGAAGCTTGAGCGCACGCGAGAACTCGGAGACCTCCTGCTGCCGGGATTCCACGCGCTTTCCCGAGCTCATGAGCTGGAGGTAGTCCAGGACGACCATCTTGAGGCCGTGCTTCTGCTTCAGCCGACGGCACTTAGCCCGGATCTCCATGAGCGACATGTTCGGTGAATCGTCGATGTACAGCGGGGCATCGTTGAGGCGGCCCATGGTCGTGGCGATCTTGCCCCACTGCTCGTCCTTGACGGTGCCCTTGCGCAGGTCCTGGAGGCCGATGCTCGCCTCGGCGGAGAGCAGACGCATGGCGATCTCGTTCCGGCCCATTTCGAGGGAGAAGAAGACGGTGGTCATGTTGTTCTTGATGGCCGCGGACCGGGCGAAGTCCAAGGCGAACGTGGACTTTCCGACCGCGGGCCGCGCGGCGATGACGATCATCTGGCCGCCGTGGAGCCCCTGCGTCAACTCGTCGAGCTCGTAGAACCCCGTCGGGACGCCGATCATGCCCTCGCCGCGGCTGCCGGCGGATTCGATCTCGTCGACGGTCCCTTCGATGATGTCGCGCAGCGCCACGTAGTCCTCGGCGGTGCGCCGCTCGGCGACGGCGTAGATCTCCGCCTGGGCCTGGTTGACGATCTCGTCGACCTCGCCGTCCTGCGAGTAGCCCATCTGGACGATCTTGGTGCCAGCTTCGACCAGACGGCGCAGCACCGCGCGCTCGCGGACGATCTCCGCGTAGAACCCGGCGTTGGCCGCCGTGGGAACCGACTGGATCAGCGTGTGCAGGTAGGCGGGGCCGCCGATCCGGGAGATCTCACCCCGCTTCGTCAACAGGTCCGAGACGGTTACTGCGTCCGCGGGCTCGCCCCGGCCGTAGAGGTCGATGATCGCCTCGTAGATCGACTCGTGCGCGGGACGGTAGAAGTCGATGCCTCGGAGGACCTCGACGCAGTCCGCAATGGCGTCCTTGGAAAGCATCATGCCGCCGAGCACACTTTGCTCGGCCACGAGGTCCTGCGGCGGGGTGCGCCCGAACTCCGCCTCCCGCGAACCCTTGGGCTCCGCTTGCGTCAACGACACGACAATTACCTTCCAGGTGAACGTGGGCGGCCTGCGGCGCGCCCTGAAGACTCCAGTATCACAGCGGGTTCCCACACCCTGGGGCCATTGAGTAGCCATGTGGATGGAGCTGTGGCAAACCAGCCTCTTATCCACAATTGGACCGAAGACCTTGCCACCATAGACCCTTAATCGGCCCAGCCCAACACGCTTATCCACAGCCCGTGTGGAGAACCTGTGGGTACTACGGCGTGTTGCGTGCACAGACTGGGGATGACCCTGTGGATGACAAAGTATTTTAGTCCTCAATAGGTGTCTGACTAGGCAGTTAGTAGATGTCGGACAATTGCGGGAAATTAGTTTCCCGAGAACATTCAGGTCGACGTTGCATGTTTACTGCCGAGTAAACACCTAGGGGTGCCACCGGTTACCCACATATCCCCAACTTATCCACAGACACGCCCGCGATTCGTCTCCGCAAGCCGCGCGGGTCGTCCGTTTCCACGGCGTAGGTACCGGGTTCATGCTGGATGACGCAGGGATGACAGGGGCGCCGTGGGTTGGTGGGAGGCGGCGTGGACTGGCCAGGTGTCCCGCGTGCCTGCTTTCGCAGGGTCGGCCACCGCACCATCAGAAGGTCCCCGACCGTGCCGTACCCGACCGGCGGCCAGAGAGCCCCTCTGGCCGCGAACGGTCCTTGTGGCCCGTCTGGGGCACTGCGATACTGTGCGCATGACCGAAGCCAAGACGAAGCCGCGCCACGGGGATCCGGCCGGCTTCGGCGCCTACCACTACCGCTACGCGTCCGGTCGCGAGGGCGACGCGTGCGCCGTCGGATTCTCACCCCGGGGCGCCGGGCTCTCGCTGTACGGACTGACGTACGGCTCCGACGCCGCAGCGCTCCTGCCGCGACTCGGCAAGCACCGGACCGGGGCCGCCTGCCTCTACGTCAACAAGCTCGACGACGTCGACCTCCGCGTCCTCGCGGAACTAACCGCCGCGGGATACCGTCACGTCATGGCCGAACTCCACGCCGGCGGCACGGCACCCCAAACCACCTAGCGGCCCGCCCGCCACAAAGGAGCACACGATGTTCGGAATGAGCCCTCCGGAGCTGTTGATCACGGTTCTGGTCGCCGGGGGCCTGGTCTGGCTCCTGGTGGCCTCCATCGCCAACAGGCCACGAAACCAGACCAACGAGGAGGACGACTACATTGCGCGCCTGAACGCGGCGGCGGCGGAGCAGCAGCGGCAGGAGACGGAGCGCGCCGACAGGATCCGGCGGGCCACCGTGGAACGCTCAACGGCCGCCGCCAGGGCTTCCTCCGGCCGCACCGGCCAGGGCGCTTCGTACGCCGCGAGCCGCGCGGCCAGTGCGCAACACCCTCCCGGAGGGACACCGGATCCCGCCTATCTGGAGACACTGCAACTGATCCGCGCGGGCAAGACGGTGGAGGCGATCCGCAAGGTACGTCGGGACACGGGCGCGTCTCTGGGCGAGGCCACGAAGGTCGTCAATTCCATGCGCTCCGCCTGACCGCGCCAACGCGACCGGGACGGCTTATCACGGCGGTTTAAACGAGCGCGGATTCCTGCAGCTTGCGGAATTCGGACCCGTGGAAGACCAGCGGTTCATTTACGTCGCCGTGGGACTCGTGCCCGTGTACGCGCAGGATCACCACGTCGTGGTCGCCAGCGGATACTTCCTGTTCCACGCTGCAATCCAGCCAGAGGGCTGCGTCGTCCAGAAAGAGCGCACCCTCCTCGGTGGTTTCGATCTTGAGTCCCGCGAAACGGTCCCCGTCGCGGGAAGCAATCTGTCGGCAGACACCCTCGTGGAGTTCCCCCAGAACGGACACGCCGATCCGCGCGGCGCCGCGCACGATCGGCCAGGTCCGGGAGGTCTTTTGGACGGCGAACATGACGAGCGGTGGATCCAACGAGACGCCCACGGTGAAGGACGAGGCGACGATGCCCTGCGGCTTTCCGTCCACCGTGGCGCACAGAGCGGCGATCCCGGAGGGGAAGCGGGCGAACGAGTTGCGTAGCGAGTCCGGCTGGAGTCTTCCTGTCAGCGGCATGGTGTTCCTTCGCGTGCTCGGCACTTGCCGCTCCGGGGCATCCGGGCGGCCGAATCATCACCTGGAGCACCCCACTACCGAAAGAGGGTTGCCGTCCAACGAGCCAGGGCTTCGCGTTGGCGCTCTTGATTCACCCACAACGCTAGGCCGGACGGAGGGACGGGGTCAAAGACCCACGCAACATTTCGCAAGGAGACGCGGAAGGGCCCCGCCAACAGGCGGGACCCTTCCGTGTTCAAGCACTCGTTCGGACGGGACGGATCCCGCCGCGTACGTGACTACTTTGCCGCGATGACCTGCAGGTCGAGCGTGGCGGAGACGTCCTCGTGCAGTCGCACGGTCGCCTGGTAGTTGCCGGTCGACTTGATGTGCTCCGGCATTTCAACCTTGCGCTTGTCGATGGCACCGAGACCGGCGGCCTGGACCGCCTTGGCGATGTCCTCGGCCTTGACGGTTCCGAACAGACGGCCGGAAGCACCGGCCTTGACGGTCACCTTGACCGGCTTGGCGGACAGCGCAGCAGCAAGCTGCTGCGCGTCTTCCAAGTTGGCAACGGCGCGGGCGGCACGGCCGGCCTTGATGGACTCGACCTGCTTCTCGCCACCCTTGGTCCAGGTCAGGGCGAAACCGCGGGGAAGAAGGTAGTTACGGGCGTAACCGTTCTTCACCTCGACAATGTCGCCTGCGGCACCGAGTCCGGTGACTTCGTGGGTCAGAATGAGCTTTGCCATGTTGGTATCCCTTCCTTAGCCGCGGCCAGCGCCGGAGTAAGGCAGCAGGGCAACTTCGCGCGCGTTCTTGATGGCCTGGGCGATCTTGCGCTGCTCCTGGACGGAGACGCCGGTCACGCGACGGGCACGGATCTTTCCGCGGTCGGAGATGAACTTGCGCAGCAATGCGACGTCCTTGTAGTCGATGACCTTGACGTCAGCGGCCTTCAGGGGGTTGGACTTTGGTTTGGGCTTACGGAGTTCAGCCTTAGCCATCGTGGAGCTCCTTTGATCTAGTGGAGCCCGCAGAAAGGTTCTGCGGGATGGTGAATATGGTGTTTAGAAAGGCGGTTCGTCAGAGCCGGGGTTGCTGCCCCAGCCACCACCGCCGCCGCCGGAGGACGACGAGGAGGAGGAGGACGCCCACGGGTCTTCCGCCGGGGCGCTCCAGTTTCCACCGGAGTTGCCGCCGCCGAATCCGCCCGAGTTGCCGGCGTTGCCGCCGCCGAACCCGCCGGAGTTGCCGCCGCCACCGCCGGAGCGCTGGGTGCGGGCGACCTTGGCAGAGGCGTAGCGCAGCGAGGGGCCGATTTCATCGACCTCAAGCTCGGTGACCGTGCGCTTTTCGCCTTCCTTGGTTTCGTAGGAACGCGACTTCAGCCGACCCTGGGCGACGACTCGCATGCCCTTGGTCAGCGTCTCGGCGACATTTTCGGCAGCTTCGCGCCACACCGATGCGCGGAGGAACAGCGTTTCGCCGTCCTTCCACTCGTTGGTCTGGCGGTCGAAGGTCCGCGGGGTGGAAGCGATGGTGAAGTTCGCCACCGCCGAACCGGACGGAGTGAAACGAAGCTCCGGGTCACTGGTGAGATTACCGATGACCGTGATGATGGTCTCGCCTGCCATGGTGCCTCCTGTTGTCGGTCTCTACGTAAAGGAAACGCAGACTACTCTGCGGTGACCTTCTGCTCTTCCGGACGGGTGATCTTGGTGCGCAGGATGGTCTCGTTCAGAGACAGCTGGCGGTCAAGTTCCGCGGAAGTCGCCGGGGTGGCGGTGAAGTTGACGACAGCGTAGATCGCTTCGGTCTTCTTCTGGATTTCGTAGGCCAGGCGACGGCGGCCCCAGATGTCGACGTTGTCGATGGTTCCACCATCGTTGCGGACGACGTCCAGGAACTTGCCGAGAGTCGGCTCCACGGTACGCTCATCGACCTCGGGGTCGATCAGTACCATCAATTCGTAATTACGCATGTGAACCCACCTCCTTTGGGCTAAACGGTCACGGTCTTTCCGTAACAGGAGGTTCTTTGCGTTGGCTGCCGCCACGCCCGACTACGGGCACGGCGGAAACAGCCTGAACCATCCTACCGGATGTCCGAACCCCAGACTAACCCCGCCGTGCCGCCCGCACTCGGCCGCCGGTCGACTTGTGGATCGCGCCCGCCGCCCCCGGGCGTGTGGACGCCGAGTCCACCCGCCTAGGTTGCGTCAGCGTCCATCCAGTCCCGCAGCAGCACACACATGGTGATGACGTCGCTGCGCACGCCGTCGAACACGTGGGCGGCAAGCCGCCGGCCCTCGACGACGAACCCCGCCTTCTCGTAGGCCCGCAGCGCGCGCGGATTGAAGGCGTGGACCTCCAGCCCGATGCGGAACAGGTCCGTTTGCGTGAACACGTACTCCAGCAACAGCCGAACCGACGCCGTTCCGAGACCGCGGTCCCGCCCGCCCGGTCCCAGTAGAATCCGCAGTCCGCACGCCTGGTTCCGCGGCTCCCAGTCGTTGAGGACGATCTCCCCGAGGCAGGCGCCGGTGGCGGCATCGACGACGGCAAGATCCATGCGGTCCGGCTGGTCCGCCCGGGTCCGGTACCAGTCCAGCGTCTCGTCGTCGAGCACGCCCGTGGCCGCCTCTAGTTCCGCCGTGCTGTGCACGCTTCCGGTGAGGCGCAGCACCTCGGGATCGGCGAGGATCGGCCCCATCGCCCCGATGTCCGCCTCGGTGAACGGCCGCAACAGGAAACCCTGTCCGAGCAGGGTCGGCTTGTGCGTGAAGATCGTCTGACGCGTCGGTCCGGACATGTCCGCTCCCCCATCTACTTTGCCGCCGTTGGTGGTGTCAGTCCCGGAAGAAGGCCTCCGCGACCCTGGCCAGTCCCAGAGGGTCCTCGACGCCGCACATTTCCCGGGCCGAGTGCATGGAGAGCAAAGGGATGCCGACATCCAGCGTGCGGATGCCGAGACGCGTTGCGGTCAAGGGACCGATGGTCGAACCGCACGGCAGCGCGTTGTTGGAGACGAATTCCTGGTAGGGAACGCCGGCCACGCCGGATAGGCGGGACCACAGCGCGGCACCGAAGGCATCGGTCGTGTAGCGCTGGTTGGCATTGATCTTCAGTAGCGGCCCGCCGCCGGGCAGGGGCCGGTTGGCCGGGTCGTGCCGCTCGCCGTAGTTGGGGTGCACCGCGTGCCCGGCGTCGGCCGAGACGCACACCGAGTCCGCATAGGCCCGCGCGCGGTGGTCGGCACCGGCCCCGAGCCCGGCGGAAATCCGCTCCAGGACCTCCTGCAGCAACGGACCGCAGGCGCCGGAGCGCGACGCGGAACCGACCTCCTCGTGGTCGAACGCCGCCAGCACCGCAATGTGGTCTCCGTCCCCGGCCCGGCGGTGCGCCTCGAGCGCTGCCAGCGAAGCGTGCACGGACGAGAGGTTGTCCAACCTTCCCGAGGCGAAGAACTCGCCGTCGGCGCCGAAGACGGCGGGCGCCTGTGCGTCCGCGATGACGACGTCGTAGCCACCGATGTCTTCCGGCTCCAGCCCCGCGGAACCCGCCAGCACACCCAGGAGATCGGCATGTGAGGGATCGCCGAGCCCCCAGACGGGATTCATGTGCCGCTGCTTGTCCAGCGTCAGGCCGTCGTTGACATTGCGGTCCAGGTGGATGGCCAGTTGCGGAAAGCGCAGCAGCGCTCCGGTGCGGGCCAGGTGTTCCGTCCCGTCCCGCGCGACGAGCCGGCCCGCCAGGAGCAGTTCGCGGTCCAGCCAGGAGTTCAGCAGCGGTCCGCCATAGACCTCGACGCCCGCCTGCAGCCAGCCGTCGCGGCCCGTGGTCGGCTTGGGCTTGAGTTTGAAGGTCGGCGAGTCGGTGTGCGAGCCCAGGATGCGGAATCCGGTGGTGGGGCCGGCGCTTCCGGGTACCATCCACGCGACGACGGCGCCGTCGCGCACCGTGTAGCGCGCGCCCGGCGTTCCCTCCCAGGCCTCGCGCTCCGACACCCGCTCGAACCCGGCGGCGTCTAGCCGGCGCGCGGCCTCCTCGGCCGCGTGGAAGCTCGACGGCGAGGCCGAGACGTAGCGACCCAGGTCCTCGATGTGTTCCAGCGCGGCACTACTGGGCATGTCCGTCCTTCGGTCCTTGTCCGGGATGGTTTCGCGGGGCTCCGGGGCCCTGTCGATACCGGGCGAATGCCATGGCGGCCACGCCCACCACGATGCTACTCCAGCCCGCGGGCGCCCAGCCGAGCACCCAGAGGAGGAAGGCGCCGCCCGCCATGAGGATCACGGAGAGCATGAACCAGGGGCTGCGGAGGAATTCTATGTCCACGCCGGTCCCCTTAGTAGTCCAGGCCCTGGGTGGGCACGACCAGGCCGGTTTCGTAGGCGTACACCACCGCCTGCACGCGGTCGCGCAGGTGCAGCTTCATCAGGATCCGCCGCACATGCGTTTTCACCGTGGCCTCCGACAGGAAGAAGCGGTGCGCGATTTCGGCGTTGGACAGTCCCTCGGCGATCGTTCCGAGGACCTCTAGTTCCCGTGGCGTCAGGTCCTGGAGCAGCGGGTCGCGTTCCGCCGCGACCGCCCGCGCGCCGGCGTCGTCATGCGCGGGCCCGCCGTCGGCACCGGAGGCGCGCACGTAGGTTTCCAGGAGCCTCTGCGTGACCCGCGGCGCCACCACCGCGTCGCCGCTGGCGACCAGCCGGACGGCGCCGACGAGCTCGTGCGGTGCGACGTCTTTCAACAGAAACGCTGAGGCCCCGGCGCGCAGGCCCGCGAACGCATACTCGTCGAGATCGAACGTGGTCAGGATAATGATTCGGGCGTCCGCATTCGCGGCCGCGATGCGACGGGTGGCCTCGATGCCGTCCATTTTCGGCATCCGCACGTCCATCAGAACCACGTCCGGACTCAACAACGCCGCGCTGGCGACGCCCTCCTCGCCGTCACCCGCCTCTCCGACCACGCGGAGATCACCCTCCCCCTCGAGAATCAGCCGAAACCCCATGCGCAGCAGTGGCTGGTCGTCGACGAGCAGGATCCGGATAGGCCGACCCGCTTCGGCCGGCGAGGCCTGAGCGGACCCGCCGTCAGCGTCCGTTTGCTTGGTCATCTTTCGGTTCCCCCTGGAAGGATCGTGGTGTGGTTTCGACGTCCGGGGCGGTCAGGATGGCGTGGACCACCCAACCGCCCCGCGGGCCGGGCCCCGCGTAGACGGACCCCCCGTAGATGGCGGTCCGCTCGGCGATGCCCTGGAGCCCCTGGCCGCTGCCGACGGTCTCGCGCGCCGATCCGGCCGACTGCCCGTCGTCGGCAACCTTAATGCGCACGGTTTGTCCGTCGCGCTCGATTCCGACGTCGACGCGGGTCACGTCCCGGCCGTAGCGCAAGACGTTGGTGAGCGACTCCTGGACGATCCGGTAGACGGTCAACTGCAGGGCGGCATCGTGGGGTAGCTCGGGGCCGGTATGACTCACGCGCAACGGGAGTCCGGCGACCCGGAACCCCTCGAGCATCTCGCGCAGCGAGGACGTGGCGGGCTGGGGCGACAGGGGCGCGTTGGAACCGTCTCGCAGCACCCCGATCGCCCGGCGCATGTCCGCCAGCGCGCTCCGGCCCGTGGAGGAGAGCTCGCACAGGACCCCGGCCGCCTTCTGGGGATCGCGTTTGAGCACGACGCCGGCGCCGTCGGACAGCGCGATCATCACGGACAGCGAGTGGGCGACCACGTCGTGCATCTCACGTGCGATGCGGTTGCGTTCCGAGGTTTGGGCCAAGGCCTGGACGCGACGGGCCCAATTGGCCAACTCGGCGTCGTGCAGCCTGTTGTTGCGAACCATCGCTCCGACGGCGACCCAGGTGAGGTTGAGCGCGAGGATCAGCGCCGCGATGAATCCGAGCATCAACGGCGTGCGCTCCTCTCCGGTGGGGACTGCGGCCGGTTCCAGACCCAGGAGAGTGGGATCGACCCACGCCATCAGCGTCATCGCCTCCATGGCGCTGATCAGGACGGCAAGGGGAAACATGCGCCTGGCAGTATATTTGGTGGCCGCGGTATAGAGGGCGATCCACAGGCCAACCCCCGCGGGACTCTCAATCGGGTTGGAGAAGAGCGCCACGGCCTCCAGCACAAACACCATGGCCAGCACCAGGAGAGACCGCCGGCGCCGGAACCACAGCACGATGGCGATGAGCACCGCGCCTCCCAACTCGAGTGGGCGTGCTTCCGGCCCGGTGGCGACCATCGGCGTGACCGTGAGCGCCAGGTAACCCGCGCACACCAGGGCGTCCAGCACGCGGGGATGGTTCCTCAGGTAGTGCATGAGCGGTCCGCGGCGCCGTTGAGCGAGCTCGGCGAAGGTGGCGTCGGGGGTTCCCGAGCCTTCGTGAGGCCGCTCTGTGATCATGGTGCGAGCTTAGCTTTCGCGGTCGGCGACTGGTGGTGGACCGCGGGGACGACGGCCGTTCGTTCCGTGTCCCCGCGGCGGGTCGGGGGGCCGCTACACGTCGCGGCGCTGGGCCACGATGCCGGCCACGGCCAAGGGGACCGCGGCCCACAGGCCGAGCACCAGCGCCGACTGCCACTTCTCCAGGGCGTCGGGCGCCGTCTGCGCCGCGAGGAGGTTGGTGTAGGCGGAGTCGGGGAAGAACCGCGCGGTCTTCGCGACGAGTTCCCCCGGAAGCAGGGCGAAGGCGATCGGAGCCACGAACGTCAACCCGGCCAGTGTCACGATGCCGCCGGCGGAGTTCCGCAGCAGGGAGCCGAGGGCGAAGCCGATCAACGAGATGGCGCCCACGTAGGCGGCGGATACCCACAGGCTCCGCTGGAACCCCGCCGACGCGAAGTCCAAGGGGATCCCGTAGTGATCCGTGATGGGGCCGATGGCCAGATACGCAATCAGGATGGACACCGCGGCGACCAGGAACGAAACAGCGGCCACCAGCAGGGCCTTGGCCAGGAACACCGGATAGCGCTTGGGAACCGCCGCGTAGGTGGCCCGCGACATGCCCGTCGCGAATTCGGAACTCATCACCAGAACGGCCAGCGATCCCATGATCAGCTGGGCAAAGACCACTCCGCCGGCAGCGACGCTGTCCGCGGCGGCCTGGACCTCGTCCGTTCCCGCGGCCATGTCCGCGTTGCCCGGCGCGTTCTCGAAGAACGAACCGATCGCCCAGGCGTTGAGGGCCGCGAAGCCCACCATCACCGCCATCGTGCACAGGATGAGCACCGGCGTGGACGGCACGGACGTGAACTTGATGGTCTCCGACCTGAGGACCCGGAAGAAACTCGTGTTGCGCACCATCGTCGCTGTCATGGTTGCGCCTGCTTTCCCGCGGTTCCGGAGTGGTACTCAACCTCGTCCTTGGTCAGCTCCATGTACGCGTCCTCAAGGGAGACCACCAGCGGCGTGAGTTCGTAGACCAGGATCCCGCGGTCAAGGGCGCGGCCGGCGATGTCCCGCGGAGGGATGCCCGTGACCTCGAGCGTGTCGCCTCCGACGAGCGTGACTTGGACGCCCGGAGCGGCGAGCGCCCTAAAGAGCTCGTCCGGTTGCTCGGTCTTGACGCGGCTGCGTGCGGAATCCCGCCCATTCAGGATCTCCGCCATCGGGGCGTCCGCGAGGATGCGTCCGCGGCCGATCACGATCAGGTGGTCCGCGGTCACCGCCATCTCGCTCATGAGATGCGAGGACAGGAACACGGTGCGGCCCTCGGCCGCGAGGCCGCGCGCCAGGTTGCGAACCCAAAGGACCCCCTCGGGATCGAGCCCATTGACGGGTTCGTCCAGAATGAGTGTCTGCGGGTCCCCCAACAGGGCCGCGGCGATGCCCAGCCGTTGGCCCATTCCCAGCGAAAAACCACCCACGCGCTTGCGTGCGACGGCACCGAGACCGGTCAATTCGATCACCTCGTCCACGCGGCGGTCCGGGATGGAGTGCGTCGCGGCCAGGACACGGAGGTGGTTCCTGGCGCTGCGTGATTTGTGCACCGCCTTGGCCTCGAGCAGGGCCCCGACCTCCCGTAGCGGGGCAGCGTGTTCGGCAAAACGCTTTCCGTTGACGGTAACCTGGCCGGACGTGGGCCGGTCGAGTCCCATCGCCATGCGCATCGTGGTGGATTTCCCCGCGCCGTTTGGCCCTAGGAATCCGGTGACGCGGCCGGGCTCGACGCTGAAGCTTATGCCATCCACGGCATGCTTTGCGCCGTAGGACTTGGCTAGGGAGGTCGCCTGGATCATGTACCAAGACTACGGAGGTCGCCGCGCGCGGGAGCCGCCCCCGCGGATGATCTTCGGTGGGCCGCCCTACGCCTTCAGGAGTAGTTCCCTACTCTGCGCCCGGCCAAGAGCGCCCGGAGGCCGCCGTCGGGAAGCCCGGCGAAGGGTCCCGCTTGCGGATCGTCCTGGCCGACGCGTCGGACCGGATCGAATTCGGGGTGCATCATGCTGTGTGCGACGCAGTACATGATATATGCCGTTGCCAACATATGGGCGACGACGGCGTAGACGTAAAACGCCTCGGGGAACGTATTCTGTGGCTGGATGTCCGCGGTGGAGGCGTAGAGGTACATCCAGATCGCCCAAAAGTGGAGCACTTCGACCAGCTGCCAGAGGAGAAAGTCGCGCCATCTGGGCCAGGCCAGCGCCGCCAAGGGAATGAGCCACACCACGAACTGGGGCGAATACACCTTGTTGAACAGCACGAACGCGGCAACGGTCAGGAACAGTAATTGCGCCATCCGGGGGCGCCGCGGCGCCGTGAGGCCAAGGACCGCAATGCCCGCGCAGCTGGCGGCGAAGAGCCAGAAGCCGGCCGAGTTGATCGTGTCCGCACCCAGGTTCGGCACACCGGGCAGGACCCCGGCGGCCACGTTCCACGCGTGCCACAAGGAGGACAACCCCGCCTCGCGCTCGCGTGTGAATCGGAGGAAATGCAGCCACGCATCGAAGTTGGTGAGCATAAACGGAAGATTCACGGCCAACCACGACGCCGCGGCCCCGCCCGCGGTCACGACCAGTGGCTTGACGCGGCCCGTCCGCAACGCGAGGACGAGTACGGCACCGATGAACAGGATGGGATACAGCTTCATGGCGACCCCGAGCCCCACCAGCACGCCCGCGAGGAAGGACTCGTTGCGCGCGAAGGCCAGCAGGGCAAGCGCCAACAGGGCCACGGCCCACATGTCCCAGTTGATGCTCGACGCCAGGATGATTCCGGGCGCCACCGCCACCATCGCGGCGTCCCACGGTCGTCTGCCGGCGCTTCGCGCGGTGGCCAGCACCGTCACGATCCACAGCAGGAAAACGAAGAACAGGTTGATGTCGAAGTACGCGAGGGTCCGGTCGTACTCTCCCGGAACCACCAGAAAGGCCGTGAGGCTGGCGACGACGGACATCAGCACGGGGTATTCGAATTGCGCCCCCGCCGCGAACGGCGCAAACGCGTTCTCCGCGAACCCCCGAGCGTGGAACAGGGCGGGCCAGTCGGAATAGCAGGCCCAGATGTACGGGTTCGATCCGCCCCACCCCAGCGTCCGGCACATGTTCTTGGCCAGCACCGCCACGACCGCGGCGACCACGGTCAGCAACACCAGCACCCGCTCAACAGTCCAGAACCCCGGGGAGACGCGGCCCGGGTCGGCGTGGCGACCCAGCGGGCCGCCGATAACCTCGACGAGGCGGCGGAGCAGCGGATCGTTGCGGCTGGGCACCGTGATGCGCACAGGCCCAAGGGACGGCCGGTGCCCTGGATCCTTGGGTGGTTGCGCCATGTGTTTCAGCCTACGTTGCGCGCGGGTCCCAACCGTATCCCGAGGCATCACGTCGGCACCGGCGGACGGGGTTGCTCCCCGGTAGCGGCGGGACACGGAGTGCCGCCCGTCTGAATGCGGTTTTGTCGCACCTCCAAGGAATAAAAGTTGGGGATCCGTTCATTTAGACTCGTGAAGGCTTTAACGCGGCCCCCGGCCGCGTTTCATGAATTTCTGCTGAGGAGTCACATTGTCGGGAAACCCCATTCGGGTCGCAATAATCGGCGTGGGAAACTGCGCCACGTCGCTGGTTCAGGGCGTCGAGTACTACAGGAACGCCGACCCGGACGCGACGATCCCTGGCCTGATGCACGTCCAGTTCGGCAAGTATCACGTCAACGACGTCCAGTTCGTTGCGGCGTTCGATGTCGATGCGAAGAAGGTGGGCCTCGATCTGTCCGAGGCGATCCTCGCCAGCGAAAACAACACCATCAAGATCGCGGACGTCCCCCCCACCGGTGTGACCGTCCAGCGCGGCCACACCCTCGACGGCCTCGGGAAGTACTACCGCGAGACCATCGTTGAGTCCGACTCCGAGCCCGTCGACATGGTCGCCGCCCTCAAGGAGTCCCGCGCCGACGTCCTGGTCTGCTATCTCCCCGTCGGCTCCGACGCCGCCGCCAAGTTCTACGCCCAGTGCGCCATCGACGCCGGCGTCGCGTTCGTCAACGCCTTGCCGGTCTTCATCGCCGGAACCAAGGAATGGGCCGACAAGTTCACCGCCGCCGGCGTCCCGATCGTCGGCGACGACATCAAGTCCCAGATCGGAGCGACCATCACCCATCGGGTCATGGCAAAGCTTTTCGAGGACCGCGGCGTGACGCTGGACCGCACATACCAGCTCAACGTCGGCGGCAACATGGACTTCAAGAACATGCTCGAGCGCGACCGACTCGAGTCCAAGAAGATCTCCAAGACCCAGGCCGTCACCTCCAACACCTCGGCCAAGCTCGGGGCCGACGACGTCCACATCGGCCCGTCCGACTACGTCGCGTGGCTGGATGACCGCAAGTGGGCGTTCGTTCGTCTCGAGGGCCGCAATTTCGGCGACGCCCCCGTCTCCCTCGAGTACAAGCTCGAGGTCTGGGACTCCCCGAACTCCGCCGGCGTGATCATCGACGCAGTCCGCGCCGCGAAGATCGCCCTGGACCGCGGCATCGGCGGTCCGATCCTCTCCGCATCCTCCTACTTCATGAAGTCCCCGCCCGAGCAGTACAACGACGACATCGCCCACGAGAAGGTCGAGGCCTTCATCCGCGGCGACATCGAGCGCTAGGAACCGTAGCCGCGATGCCCGCGCCCCTCAGCTAAAGGGGTGCGGGGTCGGGTTGGCCAAGTCCGCCAAGACCCCCGTCTCGTCGGGTGCGTCCTAGAAGAGTCCGGCCACGTTTCCGTCGGCGTCCACGTCCATGCGCATGGCCGCGGGAACCTTGGGCAGTCCCGGCATGGTCATCACCGTCCCCGTGAGGGCAACGATGAAGCCGGCACCCGTCTTGGGGATCAGGTCCCGGACGTGCACGGTGAAGCCGTCGGGCGCACCGAGCAAGGCCGGGTTGTCGGAGAACGAATACTGCGTTTTCGCCATGCACACCGGAAGGGAGTCCCAGCCGTTGGCACGGATCTCCTCCAGCCGACGCCTGGCTTGGAGGGAGAATTCGACGCTGGCCCCGCCGTAGATGTCCCGCACAATCGTGGCGATCTTCTCCTCCACGCCCAGTTCCAAGGGATACAGGTGCCGGAAATCGGTGGGTCGTTCGATCGCCGCGAGTACCTTCGCCGCCAGTTCGGCGCCGCCGGCGCCGCCCGACGCCCACACGTCCGCAACGGCTGCCTCCACGCCGTGTCCTGCGCACCAGTCCAACACCAGCGACAGCTCCTCTTCGGTGTCGCTGTGGAAGCGGTTCAGCGCCACGACGGGCGCGATGCCAAACTTCCGGACGTTGCGGACATGGCGTTCGAGGTTGGCGAGCCCGGCGTGGACCGCCTCCGGGTCCGGGTTGGCCAGGCCGTCCTTCGAAACGCCACCGTGCATCTTCAGCGCCCGGATCGTGGCGACAAGCACGACGGCGGAGGGCTCGCATCCCGCGCAGCGCGCCTTGATGTCCATGAACTTCTCCGCGCCGAGGTCCGCGCCGAACCCGGCCTCGGTTACCACGATGTCCGCCAGATTCCGCGCGGTGTTGGTGGCGATCACGGAATTGCAGCCGTGCGCGATGTTGGCGAACGGCCCGCCGTGGACCAGCGCCGCAGTGCCGGCGATGGTCTGAACGAGGTTCGGCTTGATGGCGTCCTTGAGGAGCATCGCCATGGCGCCCTGCGCACCGAGATCCGCGACGGTGATCGGCCGCCGGTCGTAGCCGTAGCCCACCGTCATCCGGGCCAGCCGCTCCTTGAGGTCCGCGAGGTCCGCCGCCAGGCAGAACACCGCCATGACCTCGGAGGCCACGGTGATGTCGAAGCCGTCTTCCCGGGGAACGCCCTCGCTGGGGCCGCCGAGTCCGATCACGATGGACCGCAGCGCCCTGTCGTTCATGTCCATGACCCGGCGGAACGTGATCCGCCGCGGATCGATCCCGAGTTCGTTGCCCTGGTGGATGTGGTTGTCCACGAGCGCCATCAACAGGTTGTTGGCGCTGGTGATGGCGTGGAAATCTCCGGTGAAGTGTGTGTTGATGTCCTCCATGGGCAGCACCTGGGAGTATCCGCCCCCGGTGGCGCCGCCCTTCATGCCGAAGATGGGTCCCAGCGAGGGTTCGCGAAGCGCGATCATGGTGCTGCGGCCGGCCCGCGCCAACGCATCCCCGAGCCCGACCGTGACCGTGGACTTCCCCTCGCCCGCCGGCGTCGGGGACATGGCGCTCACCAGAACCACCTTGCCCGGCGCGGCGTCCCGCGGCAGCAGCGCGCCGACGTCGATCTTGGCCTTGTGCCGACCGTAGGGCTCCAGCGCGTCCTCGGGAATGCCGGCCGCCGCGGCGATCTCCGCGATGGGCCGGAGCGTGGCGCGGCCAGCGATGGCGAGGTCGCTTTGGTCGGTGGATGACGTCGTCGTCATGGGATCACTTGGCCTTCTCGGCTTGTGGCCGCGTCGGTTCTCGGCTGCCCTATCGGCCGCCGTGGAAACCAAGCTATCTTAAGCGGCAAAGCCCGCCGGTGAAGCCGGCGGGCTTTGCGGTCGGTAAGTGGAAATTGGCCATTCGTCCTCCTGTGGCGGGCCGCTCATCTGGCCGGCTGGGCCGGCTGCGTGCCCTACCGGATGCGGAAGAGCATCTCCAGGGGAAACTGTGCCTCGGTGCGTTGGCGCGGCTCCGGATTGAACCGGGTGGTGCGCTCCTGGCGTGGATCTCGGCGATCCTTGCGCATTCCTCTCACCTCCCTTCGCGAGGGCGGGGGGACAGGGTCCGCACGTGGACCGTGCGGTTCGCCGGCCTGGGGCTGAGTACGTCCGGACCGGAGAAGATGAACTCGGCGGAACGCGCCGGGGTCGGCGAATTGGTGCTGGTTTTTGCGGACATCGCTGCTCTTCCTGGGGAACCTCTGAGGCGGGAGGCCTCGGGAGCAGCGTCTTCGGCAGACGGCCGGTGTGCGCTTAGCGGAGCGCTGTTCCAGAGGCGGGGGCGATTGCACGGGCTCGGTGGCCGGTGCCGGCCGGAGTGCTAAACACTCCTCTGAATTCCATTTCAGTAATCACGAATCCCACCTCCTTTTAGGTGAACAGGCCGGCTAACCGGCTCCAATATTGTCCGCTGATCGAGAGCTCGCATTGAGTTTTCTCAATCACCGATTACAAGCTACACAGTACGACGCCGGAAAGCCACCGTCTGCGCCGAATTTTCTCGGCTTGTTGAAATACCAACCGGCGCGTCGCGTACAACACGCCGTGCCCGAGTCAGATCCCCCAGGCCTCCACGGCGGGCGACCGCTTGTCCCAGCCCAGCCGGCACAGTTGCGCCGTACCCAAGACGAAATGCCGTCCGTAGCTCGCGTCCAGGCCGAGCCAGCGCGCGGTCAACACGCGGCTGAAATGGCCGTGGGACACCAGCAGCGCGTCTCCGCCCGAGTGGAGCTCGGTGCGCACGCGGTCGATCACGCTGTCCGCGCGGGCCCCGACCTGTTCCAGGGTCTCGCCGTTGGGCACGCCGTTGTCCCAGATGAGGTACGCGGGATCCTCGGCGCGCACGTCCGCGGAGTTCACGCCCTCATAGTCCCCGTAGTCCCATTCGTGAGCCCAGGGCACCTGGTCCGCGTCGGGAAAGCCGGCGAGTTCCGCCGTACGACGCGCCCGCTGGAGCGGGCTGGTCATCACCAGGCCGAAGTTGGTTCCCGCCTCGCGGACCGCCGCCAGCTTCCGCCCCGTTTCGAGGGCCTGCACCTCCCCTTCGGCCGTGAGGGGCAAATCCGTCAGGCCCGTGTACTGGCCGCTGCGCGACCACTCGGTCTCGCCGTGGCGCACTAGCCAGAGGCGGGGAAGTTCGATCATGACTGGGTCTCCTCGGTTGATGATTCGGGTTGCTGCAGCCACCACGCCGTGAGCGCCGCCTCGGCGGCCGCCCGGTCCATGGGTCCATTGTCGAGCCGCAGTTCAAGCAGGTACCGGTAGGCGCGTCCCACCACGGGCCCCGGGGAGATCCCCAGAATGCCCATGATCGCCTGGCCGTCCAGATCCGGCCGGATGGCTTCCATCTCCTCCCGCTCCGCCAATTCGGCGATGCGGTGTTCGAGGTCGTCGTACGCGAAGGCGAGGCGCTCGGCCTTGCGCCGGTTGCGCGTGGTCACGTCCGATCGGGTCAGCCGGTGCAGCCGTTCGAGCAACGGGCCGGCGTCCGTGACGTACCGGCGCACCGCGGAGTCGGACCATCCGGCCTCGCCATAGCCGTAGAAGCGCATGTGAAGCTCCACGAGCCGTGCCACCGACTTGATGGTCTCGTTGTCGAAGCGCAGGGCGCGCATCCGCTTCTTGACCAGCTTGGCGCCGATCGCGTCGTGGTGTCGGAAGGTGACCGCGCCGGAGGGTTCGAAGCGCCGCGTCGCCGGCTTGCCGACGTCGTGCAGCAAGGACGCGAAGCGCAGCACGAAGTCGGGGGCCGGCGCGGGACCGTCCGGTCCGGTCTCGAGTTCGGTGGCCTGCTCGAGTACCTGGAGCGAGTGCTGGTAGACGTCCTTGTGGCGGTGGTGCTCGTCCACCTCCAGCTTGAGCGCGGAGACCTCGGGCAGGACCCGGTCGGCCAAGCCGGTCTCCACGAGCAGGTCGATCCCGGTGCGCGGATCGGCGCCGCAGACCAGCTTGACGAGTTCGTCCCGGACCCGCTCGGCGGAGATGATGTCGATTCGTTCGGCCATGTCCGTCATGGCCTGGCTGACCTCGGGCGCGACCGCGACGCGCAACTGGGAGGCGAACCGCGCGGCGCGCATCATGCGCAGCGGGTCGTCGGAGAAGGACGACGACGGCGCGCCGGGTGTCCTGACGACGCCGGCGGCGAGGTCTCCGTACCCGCCGAACGGATCGACGAGCTCGAGCGAGGGAAGGCGCAGGGCCATGGCGTTCATCGTGAAGTCGCGCCGGTATAGGTCGTCGCTCAGCGAGGTGCCGAAGGCGACGGCCGGTTTGCGGGAATCGGCGTCATACGCGTCCGCACGATAGGTCGTGACTTCAATGGAGTCGTTGCCCTTCCGCAGCGCAATGGTCCCGAAGGCACGCCCGACCTCCCATGTCGCGTCGGCCCATCCGGCGACCGCCGCGAGGGTCTGGTCCGGGTCCGCGTCCGTCGTGAAATCCAGGTCCGGCGAGACCCTGCCCAGGAACAGGTCCCTCACGGGTCCGCCGACGAGCGAGAGCTCGTGGCCGGCGTCGGTGAAGCGGCGCGCCAGGTCGAAGACGACGGGAGGCAGGAGCGCGGTGAGCGCAGTCGGGTCTGGAAGCTGCTGCATAGTGCTTTAACCCTGCCAGACTTTCACCCGTTCGGCCTGCTCGGGGCCGTGTTGCCTCTCCGCGCGTGGGGACAACACGGTGCCGCGCGAAACATAGATAGAGTGGAGCGCATGGCCCATCCAGTTCCCAGCGCCCCGAAGCGCACGCCGTTGACTGCGTCAATGGCGCACGCGCAGGCGCAGCCGGGACACCACGCGCTCCCCACCGTCGAGGAGGTTTCCTCCGGTGGGGTCATTGTGGACACCTCCAAGCCAAAGCTGCCCGTGGCGATCATCGCGCGCTACAACAGGGGCGGCCGCCTGGAATGGTGTCTTCCCAAGGGCCACCCGGAGGGCCGGGAAACGAACGAGGAAGCCGCCGTCCGCGAGGTCGAGGAGGAAACCGGCATCGCCGGGCGCGTCCTGGCACCGCTGGGGAGCATCGACTACTGGTTCACCGTCACCAGCTACCGCGTGCACAAGACGGTGCACCACTTCCTGTTGCGGGCGACAGGCGGGGAACTGACCATCGACAACGATCCGGACCATGAGGCCGTCGACGTCGCGTGGGTCCCCATCGCGGAGCTCGGCAAGCGCCTGTCCTTCCCCAACGAGCGCCGCATCGCCGACCTCGCGCGGGAAGTCCTTCCACAGCATGTCGACTAGCAAGACCCCCACGGCCTCCGGCGGGCACTCGAGGGCCTATGCGCTGATGGCGTCCGGTACGCTCGTCTCGCGGATCCTCGGCTTCGTGCGGACGGCGCTGCTCGCCGTCGCGATCGGCTCCATCACGACCGTTGCCGACGTCTTCGAAAAAGCCAACATCATCCCCACGATCATCTTCATGCTGCTCGCGGGCGGCATCTTCAACGTGGTACTGGTGCCTCAGCTGATCAAGGCGTCCAAGGCCGCGGACCGTGGCTCCGACTACACCAGCCGGCTCATCACGCTAACGGTGGTGGTGATGGCCGGGTTCGCCGTCCTGTTGACCCTGCTCGCCGGGCCCATCATCACGCTACTCACCAAGGGTTGGACGCCTTCCATGCTGGCCCTGGGCACGGCGTTCGCCTACTGGAGCCTGCCGCAGGTCTTTTTCTACGGCGTCTACGCCGTGGTGGGCCAGGTGCTCAACGCCCACGGTCGTTTCGGAGCCTACATGTGGGCCCCGGTGGTGAACAATGTGGTGCAGATAGCCGTGATCGGCACCTACATGGCCCTCTTCGGCGCCTATGGCGGCACCGACGATCCCTTCGCCTCCTGGACACGGCAACAGACGCTGCTGCTGGCCGGCGGGTCGACGCTCGGGATAGCGCTCCAGGCGCTCGTGCTGTTCCTTCCGCTGGCCCGGATGGGACTGCACATCCGCCCGAAATTCGGGTGGCGCGGCATGGGGCTTCGCCACGTGGGGCGCCTCGCCGTCTGGACGCTGGTTTCGATGACGGTCGGCAACGTCGCGTCCCTGGCCTACGCGCGCCTGGTCTCCAGTGCGACGCCGGCCCGTGCGGCCCTGGACTCGGGCGGCGCCTCGGTGGCGGGCGAGTACGCGCTGAACACCTCGCAGCTCATCACCGTGCTGCCGCACTCGATCTTCGCGCTGTCGCTGGCCACGGTCCTGTTCAACGAATTGTCGCGGTCCTTCGCGGACGGCGATCGCGAGGCGATCGGGCCCCTGCTCTCGCGCGGACTACGGACGACTGCGGTGCCGGTTGTCTTCGCCTCGGTGGCGTTCATCGTCCTGGCCGGCCCCGTGGGCAGGATCTTCGGCGGAACGGGCAGCACGGCCGCGGCTGCGGGCGCCGCGATTGGCCAGCTCGTGGTCCTGACGGCCCTGGGGCTTCCGTTCAAGAGCATCCATTTCTTCCTCATCCGGGTGTTCTTCGCCGAGGAGGACACCAAGACGCCGATGCTGATCCAGACGACCATCGCCGCCGTCGGACTCGCCGCCGCGTACACCATGGCTGCATTCCTGCCCGCGACGCGGATCGCCGTGGGCATCGCCCTGTTGTACGGCCTGACGAACGTCCTGTCCGCCGTGCTTGCCCACGTCCTCGTGGTGCGCCGGTACGGCGACTACGGAACGTCCGAGGTGGCCGGCACCTACATCCGGATCGGCTGGATGGCGGCGGCGGCCGGCGCAGTGGGGGCGGCGGTCCTTTGGCTGATGGGAGGCTACAGCGACGGGTACCCCTGGGACGGCATTCCGAACGCCGTGGTGAGCATCGCCGTCGTCGGTTCGGTCATGCTGGTGGTCTTCCTGCTGCTGTTGCGGGCCGCGCGCCTACCGGAGCTGGAGGAGTTCCTGGGCCCACTGGCCCGCCGAATTCCGGATCTGGGACGCCTTTCGCGCCGATAGGGACCATGGCTTCGTGGGTCGCGGCGCGCGCACCGGTAGCATGGTACGAGCAACTGAGACGGGTGCAACCGCACCCACCATCCAATCCCGGGAGTCAATAGTGTCGCAGCCCATCGATGTCGGAACAGTTCTCGGCGGCCGTTACAAGGTCTCCGGCGTGGTTCTGGCCTCCGCTGACGGCGACGTGGTCCTGGACGGGACCGATCAGGTTCTCAACCGCGAGGTCAGCATCCTGGTGGCATCCGCGGAGAACGCCAGCCAGGTGGCCACCAGCGCCCGCGAGATCGCCACGGGGGAACGCTATGGCGCCATGCAGGTCCTGGACCTCGGCATCTCCGACGGCACCACCTACCTGATCACGAACACCGCGGCGCCCGCGGACCTGCTGGACCTCGTAATTCAGCGTGACGAACCCTTCGTGGAGCCGTTCTACACCGACACCCTCGGTTCCGAGATCTTCGGCGAGTCGCGCTCCATGGAGCCGCACGTCTACGAGGACGACGACGAGTACTACGAGGAACTGCGCGCCCAGGAGCAGAACCGTCCGGGCATGATCGGCCGGCTCCCCGAAATCAACCTCACGGACCGCCTGTCCGGCTTCAAATCCCGTTTCGCCAAGGGCCGGAACGCGCCGGGCTCGGGCGACGACGCGGCAACGGGTGGTGCGGCCGCAGGCGGGGCGGCCGGTGCCGCTGGAGCGAGCGCCGCGGCGGCGGCGAACGCCACGGCTTCCGGTGCCGGCGCGGCAGGCGCCGCCGACCCCGCCGCGCGTGTTCCCCCGCGGCCCACGGAGGCCCCGCGCTCCGCCGCGGATTCGTCCCCTGCCGACCATGGCGCGGCGACGCAGGCGCAGCCCGAGGCCCCCCAGCCCCCCACCGCGGCCCACCCGACATCCTCCAAGGTTTCGATGTACGACGCCGACGACTTCGCTGCCGACGAGGCGCCAAGTCACCGGCACGAACCACGCGACGACACCAACACCCCGCCAACGGCCGGGACGGCTGCCGCCAGTGCAGCTGGTACCGCCGGCGTTGGTGCCGGTGCCGGTGCGCCGGGCTCACCCCCCGCGGAGGACGGCGGCCTGCGCAAGGCGTCCGTTTTTCCCGCCGGGGCCCGCTCTTTCCAGGATCCGGCCGAGACTGCGGATTATGCGGACGACGAATACGAGGACGCTTCCTCCGGCGGCAGGAAGGGCACGCGCCTTCTGGTTGGCGCGGTGTTGGCGATTCTGTTGATCGTCGCGGTGGTGTTCGCCTTCAACAACCTCGGTCCCGGTGAGGAACCCGGGCCAGTGGCCGGCACCAGCTCCGCGCCGGCCGCAAGCGAGGAAGAGAACGAAGGCGGATCCGCGGAGTCCAGCGCCGCCCCCGAATCGTCCGAAGCCCCCGTGGTGGAACCCCGTATAACCGGTCTCTCGCGTCTGGTTCCGGGTAACCAGGCGCTGAATGCGGAAACCGATGCGACTCTCGTCAACGCGATCGACGGGAGCCAGGGCAGCATGTACCGATCGTATTCGTTCACGCAGCCGCAGTTTGGCGGGTTCGCATCGAACATGGTTTTGGTGGTGGAGCTCGAGGAGGAGTCCGACGTTTCGTCGGTGGAGTTGTCGGGGCTTAACGGCACCGGCGGCGCATTCGAGATCCGGATCGGCGACACCAACGACCTCGGATCAGCGCGGGAAATCACCTCGGGATCCTTTACCGGACCGACCGTCACCGTTCCCGTCGCGGGTGACGACGGGGGTCCCGCCAAGGCCCAGTATGTGTTCATCAACGTCACGGAGCTTCCTCGTCTGGCGTCCGGCTCCAACAACTCGCGGCCATACGGCCTACAGGTCGCGGAGATCAAGGTCTCCTAGACACCGGCCGGGAATACCGGCATGCCTTGGCTCGTTGTGCAGGGCAGACTCGATCACCGATCCGGAGGGCACCATGCTCCCTGGACCTACAGAGAGGTTCACCGAGCGTGGCCACTGAGACTACCAATGACATCCGCGACGTCATCATCGTCGGTTCCGGACCCGCGGGATACACGGCCGCCGTGTACACCGCCCGCGCCAATCTTTCACCCTTGGTCATCGCGGGTTCCGTGACCGCCGGCGGCGAACTCATGAACACCACGGACGTGGAGAATTTCCCGGGTTTCCGCGACGGGATCATGGGGCCGGATCTCATGGACAACATGCAGGCCCAGGCCGAGCGTTTCGGCGCCGAGATCCTGTTCGAGGACGTCGCCTCCGCCGCATTGGGCGGCGAGGTCAAGACCGTCGTTCTGGCCAATGGGGACACGTACCGCGCCCACAGCATCATCGTCTCCACCGGGTCCGCGTATCGCGAACTCGGTGTGCCGGACGAGAAGCGTCTGTCGGGCCACGGCGTGTCCTGGTGCGCCACGTGCGACGGCTTCTTCTTCCGGGACCAGGAAATCGCCGTCGTCGGAGGTGGCGACTCGGCCATGGAGGAGGCTCTGTTCCTCACGAAGTTCGCCTCGAAGGTGACCGTCGTACACCGCCGGGACACGCTTCGGGCGTCGAAGATCATGGCGGACCGGGCGCTCGCGCACCCGAAGATCGAGTTCGTATGGAACACCGGTGTGGAGGGCTTCGAGGGCGATGCGAAGGTCACGGCCATTAAGCTGCGCAACCTCGTCGATGGGACGGCGTCCAAGCTCCCCGTGACCGGCGTCTTCGTCGCCATCGGCAACGATCCACGAACCGAGCTCGTCAAGGGCCAGTTGGACCTGACGGCGGAGGGGACCATTGCCGTCGAGGGGCGTACATCCAAGACCAACATTCCCGGTGTCTTTGCCGCGGGCGACGTCATCGATCCCACATACCGTCAGGCGGTCACTGCTGCCGGTTCCGGTTGCATAGCCGCCCTGGACGTCGAGCATTTCCTTTCCGATCTCCACTCCTCCAAGACAGAGACGGCCGGCGCAAGCCTGTAGTCGAACCAACCAGAAAGGGCCATGCACATGAGCCACGCCAAGGACGTATCCGACGCCACTTTCCAGACCGATGTCCTCGATTCCGCGAAGCCGGTACTCGTGGACTTCTGGGCAGAATGGTGCGGCCCGTGCCGCCAGCTGTCCCCGATCCTCGATCAGATTGCCGCAGAGCATGCGGAAAAGATCGAGGTCGTGAAGGTCAATGTTGACGACAACCCGGCCATCGCCGCGAAGTACGGCATCACCAGCATTCCGGCCGTCTTCGTGTTCCAAGGAGGGGAGCACGTCGCCAGTTCGATCGGAGCGAAGCCAAAGCAAGTCATCGAACAGGAATTCGCGGCCTACCTCTAATCCGTGAAATTGCTTCTGGACCCAAACGTCCGGAGGAAGGGTCCATGCCGGAGCAACCGGTGTGGACCCTTTCTGCGTCGAGGTGCTTTTGCCGGGTCCAGAGACCTGGCTCTGCCCGGGCCGACGGCTTGTCAGCAAACTAACCACGTATTACAAACGTTTTGGTTTGTTCTCGAGCTATATGTCGCTCACGGACGTTGCGCCGAGGCAGTGATACTTGTCATCAAGCTACGGCCGGACCACCCGCCGCCACGGACGCCAGTTCCTCGCGTCTCGCTTCGCGCTGACCATATAGCTCTAGCTTTTTGACAGACCCTGAGTCCGCGCCTGCCTGCACCGCGGCATTGAGACTCCGCTTCGAATGCGATAGTTCTGCTCACGCATGCGCCATTCACCCGAGCCATTACGGCAGTACAAAACCTCGGTCGGTATCGCAACCTGCGATCGACTCCGTGCCGGGAAATCGGTGGTTCTTCAAACCCCTCACCGCTGGATCATGTGGTTTCACGTGAAACACGGGAAGGCATGGGGTTCAGAATCCAGGAACGGCGGGTTCGAGGGGACCCGTTCTTGGGAGATCGTCGCGTCTCCACACTCGGTCAGTGAAGTGCCTGGATACGAGACGCACTTCTCTGGCAGACCAGAAAATGCACATGGGCGGCAAAGCATTGAGTGAGCACCGCTACTCGACGGAGCGCGGTCTGGTACTTTGTAGCCACAACGACCAACCGTCGTGGAACGCGAGCATGGACGCATCGCACAACAAGGCGCCTTTTATCTCAATGCTCGCTTGTACTTACCCGCTCAAAGCATCACAACACGGTAACCGCTTGCCCGCCATCGTCCGTGCGCGCGATCACGACGCTTCCAACGCGCAATGTGCCCCGGCCTCTACGCTATACGCGGCGATCAATGGAGCGTTCAAAACGTGTAACGCGATGGAAACGGCGACGGTTTCACGTGAAACACGGGTGTCCCGCGGCATCAGGGGGGACCGCTGTACTCTGGCCCGATCACGGATGCACCGAGCAGTCGTCCCAACCGACTGATCTGATACAAAGACGCCCATCGTGAACAGGAGTCCCTCGTGGCTGTCATCTAGAACCATAGTCTTCGTCTCGAGTTAGAAGTTCACAGAGTGTTTAGCGTGGAGAACGACACGAAGAACACGCATTCACGCCGTCGGCCGCGCCTACATTGACCCAAGGACGGCGTCACCGAAAAAGATTAGCGCAGACTTGTCGATAGTTTCACGTGAAACACAACGCCCTGACGCGCGGGCTCGCGACTTTCGAATATGGCCATGTTTCAAGTGAAGCGATACCGGATTGTAGGCCAAATCGAGTCTGCGTGGAGGCAGGACGCGACGCCGAGCAAAGTAAGTCTGTGAAGACCATAACCAGGGTCAACCAGACTTTTGAACTACAAGCTTGGTATGTGCGGTCATCATCCCTAACAAATTGATGAGATGCCGGGAATCAAAGTGGACGGACTGTCCAGGCGCAGATCCCGCTGACGGGCATTCTCGGACCAAAGGCCGAAGACGAACCGGTTACGAATCGGTGGGTGTGTTTCACGTGAAACACACCCACCGATTCGCTCTCTTGTTGATCGTTCAGTTAGGCGAACCGGGAGAAATGACGCCCATGATGCGGTTCAAGTCGTCGACGCTGGCGAATTCGATGCTGACGCGGCCTTTTTTTGCCCCCAACGTGATCTTTACGCTGGTGTCCAAGCGATCTGAGAGTGACGTAGCCAAAAAATCCAGGCGCTCGTGACGAGCCGTCGTCCGCGGCGACGATTCCTTGGCCGGCCGACGGAGTCCATCGCTGAGCGCGACGATCTCTTCGGTGGCCCTGACAGAGAGCCCCTCATTCACGATACGTTGAGCAAGCCGTTCCATATCGCCCACATCGGCCAGCGCGAGGAGTGCGCGCGCGTGTCCAGCGCTCAAGACACCCGCTGCAACACGTCGCTGCACCAGTGCCGGCAGTTTCATGAGACGTATCGTATTGGAAATCTGTGGTCGCGACCGACCAATCCGCTCCGATAACTCGTCCTGCGTGCATCCAAATTCCTGCAAAAGCTGCTGATACGCTGCCGCTTCCTCAAGCGGATTCAACTGGGAACGGTGGAGGTTCTCCAACAAAGCGTCGCGAAGAAGATCCATGTCCGTGGTGGCACGGATAATGGCCGGTATCGTTGCGAGGCCAGCCTCCTGGGTTGCCCGCCAACGACGTTCACCCATGACAAGTTCATAAGCTGCATCGCCGCCTTCAGGGGACGGGCGGACTACGATCGGCTGAAGCAGGCCCACTTCCTTGATGGAGTGGACAAGCTCTGCCATATCCTCCTGGTCGAAGTCCGTTCGCGGTTGCTTCCGATTCGGGTGGATTTTGTCCACCGGGATCTCGGCAAACGAAGCGCCCGGCACGGCGACGAGTGTTTCACGTGAAACTTCCGAGTCGATCGAACGATCGGTTTCCTCCGCAGATGAAGTCCGCGCACTGTCCTCGGAAGGCCCAGAAATGCCCGCGGTCGTCTCGTGGACGGCCGACGAATCAACTTCAGATCGTGACCGTGCACCGTCGGAACCACGTCCTCGCACTTCGCCGATGAAGTCCGGCATTTGGGGACGCTTTCCAGTTGCCTTTGTCCGCGGTGAACGGGTTTCGGCGCGCACGTCATCGCCAGCGCCGTTGCTAGCTGCCGGCTTCTCGTTTGTCAGTGAATCTGCGGCGGACTTACCCGGCGTAAAGAACATATCCACCGGACGCGTCTTGCGATCAGCAGATTTCCCTCCGCTGGCCGTCGGAGCTTGGAATTTAGCACCGGCAGCTGCATCCAAGGCAGGTTTGCGCTCAGATGCCCTCGTGACCTCCACTGGAGACTCATCGGAGATGGCGCCGACATCCGCACCCTCAGACCGCGTTGAGCCCATCCTGGGCGTGCCAGAGCCCCGGGAGTCGCCAATGGGTTCCGACTCCGTGCGTAGCGTTTCACGTGAAACGGATTGGGCTTCGTCCGTCGAGTCGCCTCCGGCCACAGCCTGCACTGAACGATCAGCGGTACCTCCGTCCGAAACTTCAGACGTCTCGTCGCTGCTGGGTGCACTGGAGATCAAAGCTCCTAAGCCGCGCCCCAAACCCCGTCGCTTTTCCGCCATGTGACTTCCTCTCGGCGATGTGCCCGTACTGCCGGGCGTGAATGCTCGAGAACGAGTCTACTTGGCGCAATGCGTCGTTACGCGGAGGCTAGGCGCGTTCCGCAATCTCCGTGGCTGCCTCGAGATAGGAAAGCGCGCCTGTTGAGTTGCGATCGTAGGTCATAACGGTCTGTTGGTAGCTGGGCGCCTCGGAAATCCGGACGCTCCTGGGAATCAGGGCTCCGAGTACCTGCTTCGGGAAATGCTCTCGCACCTCGGCTGCCACCTGGGACGCCAGATTGGTCCTGCCGTCGTACATGGTGAGAAGAATGGTCGAAACAACCAGATCCGCGTTCAGATGCTTCTGGATCATCTCGATGTTCTTCAGAAGTTGGCTTAGCCCCTCCAAAGCGTAGTACTCGCACTGAATGGGGATGAGCACTTCTCGAGCGGCGACGAACGCGTTGACCGTAAGCAGCCCCAAGCTTGGGGGACAATCCACAAAAACATAATCCAGCCGGGGCAGGTGGTTTTCTTCGCGGTACTTGGCGTACTGGTCCAGGGCGCGCCGCAACCGCTGCTCGCGGGCAACGAGTGAAACCAACTCGATCTCCGCGCCTGCCAAATGGATGGTGGCCGGCGCAACAACCAAGTTGTCAACGTCCGGACAAGCCGCCACGACTTCGGCTAAGGGAACGTCGTTGATGAGCACATCGTAGATGCTGTCGACCTCGGCGTGGTGTTCGATCCCCAACGCGGTCGACGCATTGCCCTGCGGGTCGATATCAACGACGAGAACATTCAGACCAGCGGAGGCAAGGGCCGCGGCGATGTTCACCGTGGTGGTTGTTTTGCCGACCCCGCCCTTCTGGTTACTGACCGTGAAGTAGCGTGTTTCATCCGGGCTGGGCAGTGTACGGCCGCTCAGGCGTTCGCGTCGCTTGTTTTCGCTAGCCAGTTCACTGGCCAGCGGTGTGCTGTCGTCAATGGTGTCCATAACGTTCTGAACCGGTGCCTCTGCTCGAGCCTGAACTGCTTCTTGCGACCGTACGGGGTCTTCGTGCGCGACGACTGACGCCGACTGTGTGGTCTCCTGACCAGTCGTTTCACGTGAAACGGTGTCTTCACCAGCATTTGCAACCTTTTCGAGTTGCACCGAAGTCCTGACGGTCGTCGACGAACGAAAGAGTGCTGCAAACGGCGGGATCTTGCTTCCCGAGCTCTTCACTACTCCTCCTCCTCGACGCACTGCATGGCGCATCGGCCACCAGTACAGACTATCGGTTCGACGTCAACCGACGCGGATGCGGACAACCGTCGTTGGTTCCTCGAGCACGTCCTCGCCGACAGTCACCACCTCGGTTCCCCGTCCGCCGAGCTTCCGAATGGCTTTCGATGCCTTGTCGATTTCCTCGGCCGCGCTGCGACCCTTGATCGCTAAGACTTCGCCGGAACCGCCCAACAACGGGATCGTCAGTCCGGCGAGATTGCCCAGGGCGGACACGGCCCGTGCGGTCACCACATCGGCAACGACGTGCCCCACGGCCTGTTCGGCACGGGACCGGTAAACGGTCACGTTGTCCAACCCAAGATCTTCCGTCACCTCGCTGAGCCAAATGCATCGACGCTCCAACGGCTCGATCAACGTCACCGAAAGATCCGGCCGCGCGATGGCGAACGTGAGCCCCGGCAGCCCCGCCCCGCTGCCCACGTCCGCGACCTCGGAGCCCTGGGCGATCAGGTCCGCCACGACAGCACAGTTAAGAACGTGACGCCCCCAGAGCCGGGGAACCTCGCGTGGACCCAACAGCCCGCGTTCCATACCGGACGTTGCCAGGTGCTCGACGTACCTTTCGGCTAGGGGGAGTCGATCTCCGAAAACAAGTTTGGCGGCGCGGCGTTCCTCCGCCGTAGGTTCATGCTCCATGCTCACGTGGTTCCGCTCTCCTCTGGTGCCTGTCCTAGGCCTCGTTGGCCGAGACGACGATGTGCCGGCGCGGTCCTTCGCCATCGGACTCGCTGTGAGATCCAAGGGCGGCGACGGCGTCGTGCACGAGCTTGCGCTCGTAGGCGCTCATGGGAGGCAGTGCCACTGGCTCTCCAGACTCACGTGCCTTGGCGACGGCGTCCTCCGCGACGCCCTGCAATTCGCTGACACGACCCTCCCGGTAGCCGACGATGTCCAACACCAGCCTCGACCGGTTCCCCGTGGACGACAGGACGGCCAGCCGGGTGAGCTCCTGAAGGGCCTCCAACGTCTCGCCCTCATGCCCGACCAGGCCGCGCAACTGCTCGTCGCCACCTTCCTCGTTGACGATCGAAATGTACGTCCGTCCGCTACGGACCTCGATGTCGATGTCCCCATCGATGTCGGCGATGTCCAAAAGTTCCTCGAGATAGTCCGCGGCGACGTCGCCCTCTTCCTCCAACCTGCTCGGCGAGGACTCGTCGTCGGCGTCCTGCGTGGCGGGGTCAAGCGGCGTAGAGGTCTCGTCAACGTTGCTCATGGACTACTTCTTCTTCCTGTTCTTGCGCTGCGGCTGCGTCCGCTGCACCTTCGGTTCAACGACCTCGGGAACGGTGTCCTCAATCTTCTTCTGTCCCCGCGGCGGAAGTCCCTTCGCAGCCCGACGCTCGTTGAGCTCGCGCTCCGCCTGGGAACCGGGAGTGGGATTGTTGTGAATGACGTAGAACTGCTGTCCAAGGGTCCAGACGTTGGAAGCGGTCCAGTAGATCAGAACACCGATCGGGAAGTTGATGCCGCCGATCCCAAACACCAGGGGAAGGATGTAGAGCATCATCTTCTGCTGCTGCATGAACGGGCCCTCGAGGGCCTCCTTGGTCATGTTCTTGGACATGATCTGCTTCTGCGTGATGAACTGCGACGCCGTCATCGCGATGATCATGACGAGGGCGGTGACGATCACGGACATGCTGGGGGAGCCGGAATTCAAGGTGCCGAGGAAGGTGTCGGAGAGCTTGGCGCCGAAAATCGACGACTGGTCGAAACTCCGGATATGAGCGGCCGACAGCGCACCGATGGGATCGCCCGAAGCGCTCGCCTTCGCCGCGTTGTTCAGCACGGTGAACAGCGCGAAGAAGAACGGCATCTGCACGAGGATCGGAAGGCACGAAGACAGCGGATTGGTCTTGTGCTTCTTGAATAGCTCCCGCTGTTCGGCGATCATCGCCTGCTGCGAGAGCTGGTCCTTCTTCCCCTTGTACTTGGCCTGCAGCTTGCGCAGGTCCGGTTGCAGCGCCTGCATGGCGCGCTGCGCCTTGATCTGTTTGACGAAGACGGGAATCAGGGCGGTCCGGATAAGAAGCACCAGGAAAACGATGGAAAGCGTCCAGGTCCAACCTGAATCCGGGTCCATGCCCACCCAGGTGAACAATTCATGGAACGCCCAAAGGATCCACGAAACCACCTGGCGGAACGGCCACAGCAGCGTGTCAAAGAATTCCATTAAAGGTCATGCTCCTCGAGCCGCGTCTGCGGCATCATCGTCGGCGGGAATCGGCGGATGATTCAACACCATGATCTTTGGGGTGTGGCCGTTCGGCCAAATCCTGCGGCCGGCCGGCACGTGGTCGATGCCACCGTGGCTCCACGGATTACAGCGAAGAACCCTGTAGGCGGCCAATCCGGAGCCCTTAACCGCGCCGTGGACTGTGACGGATTCAAGCGCGTAGGCGGAACAACTCGGGAAGTAGCGGCAGACATCGCCATAGAGCGGGGAAACGACCACGCGGTATCCCTTGAGCAACGCCACGGCAATCTGCCGGGGCACATCGACAAGACGGCGAATGACGCCGGTTGACGGTTTTTCCTCAGGAAATGCCATGGTTGTCCCTCCCCGACCTCTGGGTCGTCGCCTTACGGTCCGCCGCGCGGCAGGCGGCCGTAATCGCCTCGGATACCTCGACTGAAAGTTCGGCCCAGGTCGCCTGAGCGGCGGACGGCAGGGCACGCACGACGACGTCGTAGGTGTGGCCCTGATTAACCAAGGCCTCGGCGGCAACCGCCCTTAACCTCCTCTTAACGAGGTTCCGGGCAACAGCGTTCCCCACCGCTTTAGACACAATAAACCCGAACCGCGAACGCGCCTCGGCGCCCTCCTCGATTCGGGAACGTGCATATAGCACTACGTTCCGGCGCCCAGAGCGGGCGCCGGAACGTACGGTGTTCGAGAATTCCCCGGCGGTTCGCATCCGGTGCTCCTTCGGCAGCACGGCGTCAGACGCCGATGCCGCGGGAGAAGGCACTCATGGAAGAATGCGGCCGATCCGTGCGGATCCGCTCGATGCTATGCGGAGAGTTCGGTGCGGCCCTTGCCGCGGCGCGCAGCCAGGATGGCACGACCCGCACGGGTGCGCATACGAAGACGGAAGCCGTGCTTCTTGGCACGACGGCGGTTATTCGGCTGAAAAGTCCGCTTGCTCACAGTAGTAACTCCAAGACGATCATTTGATGCGCCTTAACCCGTTGCTACAAGGTGGGAAGAACAGGCTGACGCTCGAATCAAAAAGTGGCGGTTCCGCAGGTGCCCTGTCCCCTGTCTGACTCGACCAAGGACGTAAGGCATCACTGAAAACACACACACAGGACTAAATAACGGTAGGGGAAAGAAGCCCTCCCCGTCAAACCGGGGATGGGGCTTCCTGGGGCCACCTGTGGCCACCGTCTACTTCTCCCAACCCTACAGCGAGTTCCCACACCCTGTGTGTAGCGAATCCACAGTTGTGGACAAGCTGGATCCGAGGCGGTCGGGCGGCGACGACGGATTTCATCGACTTCCCCGTCATTCCGGGAGCGGAGGCATCTACGTGTCCGCTAGCGGGAGGTTCGCGCCAACGATCGAGTTATCCACCGTCTGTGAACAACATTGTGGATGACGGCTAGAATCGGAACTCCCGTCGCCGTCCGGTGCACTCGGCCGGGACGGGAACCTCCGCCTTTCGAGCGGCAACACCTTTGAGGGGACTGCGATAGTGAGCACGGAAGAATCGAACACGGTAGGCAGCGCGTGGCGTCAGGTGGTGCGCAACCTGGAGCAGGACGATCGCGTCACCCCGCGTCAGCGCGGCTTCGTGGTGCTTGCCCAGCCGCAGGGGCTGATCGGCACCACACTCCTGTTGGCCGTCCCAAACGAACTCACCCGGGAAGTCCTGCAGACCCAGCTCAAGGGGCCCCTTGACGTCGCCCTCCGCCAAGTATTCCAGGACGACATCCTCTGTGCCTTCAGTATCGACTCCGATCTGGTGCCCGAAGCTAGCCCGGAGCCGGCCGAGTCCGAGCAGCCGCCCGTCCCCAAGGAACGGATCAGCGATAACCGCCCGCAGCCGTCCCCCCCCTCGACGTCCCAGGAATTCGGCCGACTCAATCCCAAGTACATTTTCGACACCTTCGTGATCGGATCGTCCAACCGCTTCGCACATGCCGCAGCGGTGGCCGTGGCCGAGGCACCCGCCAAGGCATATAACCCGTTGTTCATATACGGAGATTCCGGTCTGGGTAAGACCCACTTGCTGCACGCCATCGGCCACTATGCGCGCCATCTCTACAACGGCATCCGGGTCAGGTATGTGAACTCCGAGGAATTCACGAACGACTTCATCAACTCGATCCGCGACGACGAGGGGGCCAGCTTCAAGCAGACCTACCGCAACGTGGACATCCTCCTGATCGACGACATCCAGTTCCTGGCCAACAAGGACGCCACGCAGGAGGAGTTCTTCCACACCTTCAACGCGCTTCACAACCACAACAAGCAGGTCGTCATCACGTCCGATCTGCCGCCGAAGCAGCTGGCCGGCTTTGAGGACCGCATGAGATCGCGCTTCGAGTGGGGCCTGCTGACGGACATCCAACCGCCGGAACTCGAAACCAGGATCGCCATCCTGCGCAAGAAGGCGACCGCGGAAGGACTCTCGGCGCCGGACGACGTCATGGAGTACATCGCCTCGAAGATCTCCACCAACATCCGCGAGTTGGAGGGTGCCCTCATCCGCGTCACCGCGTTCGCGTCCCTCAACAGCCAGGGCGTCGACATGGCCCTCGCCGAAACCGTGTTGAAGGACCTCATCACCGACGAGGGGGCCCAGGAGATCACGCCGGCGGCGATCGTCGCCCAGACAGCCGAGTACTTCAACCTCAGCATCGAGGAACTCAACAGCAAGTCCCGGACCCGGACGCTCGTGACCGCCCGACAGATCGCCATGTATCTGCTACGGGAACTCACCGACATGTCCCTCCCCAAGATCGGGCAGGAAATGGGTGGCCGCGACCACACAACCGTGATCCACGCCGACCGAAAGATCCGCGAACTGATGGCCGAACGCCGTGCGATCTTCAATCAGGTGACGGAACTGACCAACCGGATCAAGCAACAACAGCGCGAAGGCTGACCGGCCCCGATCCCTGCCAATGCGGCGACAACCACAGCTGTGGATAAACCTGTGGATGGTTAAGTGGACGAAGCCGCTTACCTGCGCATAAATCCGCCTTCCCCTGTGGATCCCTTAAACGGCGCGGATCTTTGTCCACCGCCGACCGGCACTTAGCCATGGCGAACCAACATGTTGTGCACATGCATAATCGGCCTTGCCGTACGGTCTGCGCCTGTTATCCACAGAATCCACAGGACTTATTAACACTACGAATCCCACCTTTTATGAGATTCCAGATAACAAGTTCCCATTCCACCCGCTGGTTCCCACGACCTGTCCACCGCTCCCTGCGCTGGTATTCCCCGTTCGAGCCTTCCGGCTAAGCTTGCAACGGAAAGTTGTCACCCCATGTGCTGTGAAAGGCGGAATACGTGAAGTTCAGTGTCGAAAGGGACGTCCTGGCGGAAGCCGTGTCCTGGACTGCCCGCTCACTGTCCCAGCGCCCGCCATCGCCGGTTTTATCGGGGATCCTCATCACAGCGGAAAACAGCGTCGTTTCCCTCGCCGGTTTCGACTACGAGATTTCGGCGCACCTGGAGATTCCCGCGGAAACACCCCAGGAGGGGACGATCCTGGTCTCCGGAAAGCTTCTTGCCGAGATCTGCCGGAGCCTCCCGCAGGCGAAGGTCACGATCGAGACGGAAGGCAACAAAGTCACCGTCACCTGTGGACGCAGCCGCTTCCATCTGGCCACCATGCCGGTCGCTGACTACCCGGCATTGCCGGCACTTCCGGACATCGCCGGCGTCGTTGATGGAGAGGCTTTTGCCCAGGCCATCAGCCAAGTCATCGTTGCGGCGTCGAAGGACGACACGCTCCCCATCCTCACCGGCGTCAAGATGGAGATCGAAGACGACCTCATCACATTCCTGGCGACCGACCGCTATCGACTGGCTCTCCGCGAGGTTTCATGGCGTCCCGCTAACCCGGGCATCTCGACATCCGCGCTCGTCAAGGCCCGCACACTGAATGAGGTCGCCAAAACCCTTGGAGGGGCCGGCGACATCAAGATCGCACTCGGCCAGAGCAACGACCTCATTGGGTTCGAGAGCGGCAGCCGCCGCACCACGTCCCTCCTCGTGGACGGCGACTATCCGAAGATCCGTTCGCTTTTCCCGGAAAACACGCCCATCCATGCGACCGTGCGCACCACCGACCTCGTCGAGGCCGTCCGTCGCGTGGCCGTGGTTGCCGAGCGGAACACGCCCGTGCGGCTGGCCTTCACCGAAGGACAGCTTTCCCTCGACGCCGGAACCGGCGAGGACGCGCAGGCCGAGGAAGCCATCGAGGCACAGCTTGACGGCGAGGACATCACCGTGGCGTTCAACCCCGCCTACCTCGGCGAGGGACTAAACGCCTTCAACAGCGAGTTCGTCCGCTTCTCCTTCACCACCGCGCCGAAGCCGGCCATGATGACGGCACAGAAGTCGCTCGACGGAGACGATGAGGACGACTACCGGTACCTGGTCATGCCCGTGAGGCTTCCCAGCTAGAGCGGGGCCGTCCGGGTCCACATCGACGACAAGGAGAAACCCATGCACATAGGTTTGATCGGTCTCGGGAAGATGGGCTTCAACATGCGCGCCCGCCTACGCCAGGGCGGCGTCGAAGTCACCGGATACGACCGCGATGCGGGGCTCACTGACGTGGACACCGTCGAGGCAATGCTGGAAGCGTTGCCGACGCCCCGCATCGTGTGGCTGATGGTTCCCTCGGGAGCTATCACCGACTCCGTCATCGCGGATCTCAAGGACCGGCTTTCCCCGGACGACCTGGTGATCGACGGCGGCAACACCCGCTTCAGCGACGACCGGCGCCACGCCGCCGAACTCGCGGAGAAACAGATCCGTTTCGTCGACTGCGGCGTCTCCGGCGGAGTATGGGGGTTGGAAAACGGCTACGGCCTGATGGCCGGCGGATCCGACGCGGACATCGCCGAAATCATGCCGGTCTTTGATGCGCTCCGCCCGGAAGGCGATGCCGCCAGAAGCTTCGTGCACGTCGGGGAGGTCGGCGCCGGCCATTACGCCAAGATGGTCCACAACGGCATCGAATACGGCATCATGCAGTCCTATGCGGAGGGATATGAACTCCTTGCCGCGAAGGACATCATCAAGGATGTTCCGGGCACCTTCGCCGCCTGGCAGGAGGGAACGGTTATCCGCTCCTGGCTGCTGGATCTGCTGGTCGTGGCCCTGCGCGAAGATCCGGAGCTCGCCAACGTTGTCGGCTACGTCGAGGACTCGGGCGAGGGGCGCTGGACCGTGGAGGAGGCAATCTCCAACGCGGTCCCGGCGCCTGCGATCACCGCTTCCGTCTTCGCCCGGTTCGCGTCGCGCCAGGACGACGCGCCAGCAATGAAGATGGTGGCGGCGCTGCGCAACCAGTTCGGCGGCCACGCGGTCAAGCGCCCCGGCGAATAGGGACATACCCCCGGGTGTTCGTTTCTCACATATCCCTGACCGATTTCCGCAGTTACGCCCAGGTGGACATCCAGTTGGCGGCAGGCACCAGCGTCCTGGTCGGACCCAACGGAGTCGGGAAGACCAATGTCGCCGAGGCTTTGGGCTACCTGGCCACGCTGTCATCGCACCGCGTCTCATCAGACGCGGCGCTCATCCGGTTCGGCACGGACCGGGCGCTGGTTCGGGCGCGCATCCAACGCGGTGCCCAGGCGACGTCGATCGAACTGGAGATCACCGCCGGCAAGGCCAACCGTGCGCGGATCAACCGGGCCAACCCGGTACGCGCCCGTGACGTCCTCGGCATTGTCCGAACCGTCCTTTTCGCCCCGGAGGACCTCGCGCTGGTGAAGGGAGACCCCTCCAACCGGCGTCGGTTCCTGGATGATCTGCTGGTGACGCTGCAGCCGCACCATGCCGCCACCCGTGGCGACTATGAACGTGTCCTGAAGCAACGCAACGCCCTCCTCAAATCCGGGCGCGCGGCCGGGAGGTTCACTTCCTCCCACGAGGCGACGCTGGACGTCTGGGACCAGCACCTCGCCCAAGCGGGCGCCCGGCTCCTCCGCGGAAGGCTGGATGTTCTGGCGCTCTTGACGCCGCACCTCGAAGCGTCCTATGCGGGGCTCACGGATGGATCGAAGGCGGCGACCGCGGTCTATCGGTCGACCGTGGTGGAGGAACTCGACGACGACAGCACACCCGGACCGTTGCCGGGAGCGGAGGAGAACCCTCTTGCCGACGCCGGCACGGCGGAGTTGGAAAAGCTCCTGCTGACGGCACTGGCTGCCCGGCGGAAGAAGGAACTCGAGCGCGGGCTCACGCTGGTGGGCCCGCACCGCGACGAGTTGCTCCTGGGTCTCGGGGCCGTGCCGGCGAAGGGGTACGCGTCCCACGGCGAGACCTGGTCGCTGGCGCTTTCCCTGCGGCTGGCCGCCTACCGGGCCATGTGTGAGGACGATCCGCGCGAGGGTGCCCGGCCGATCCTCATCCTCGACGACGTGTTCGCCGAGTTGGACACCGGGCGCCGGCGGAAACTCGCGGCCGTGGTGGCGGACGCCGAACAGGTCATCGTCACCGCCGCGGTGCCGGAGGATGTCCCGGAGGAGTTGGGCGGGACGGTCCTGCGTGTTGGCCCCGGAACGGTGGAGTCGTGACCGATCGGCGGGAACCCGCCCCGACGGGCAAACAGCCCGTCGAATTCGACGCGGCGCGGGCCATGCTGAACAGGATGCGCGAGTCCGCGGCGGCGCGCGGGGAAATCCGCGTCAACGCGGCCCAGGCGCAGCGGGCCGGGGAGCGCGCCGCGGAGGTGCGCGCCACGCGGCGAAAGTCGCCGGCGGGAATCCAATACGACGACGGACGCGACCCCCAGGGCATCGGGAACGTGTTCTCGCGCATGGTGCGGGACCGGGGCTGGACCTCTCCCGTCGCCGTCGGATCGGTGATTTCCCGATGGGCGGAGCTCGTGGGCCCCCAAATCTCCGCGCACTGCACGCCGGAGAGTTTCGAGGAGACGACGGTGGTCGTCAGGTGCGATTCCACCGCTTGGGCCACCCAGCTGCGGCTCCTGAGCCACAGCCTGCTGAAGACCTTCGACGAGAAGCTCGGTCCCGGCGTCGTGACCGTCATCCGGGTGATCGGTCCTTCGGCGCCAAGCTGGCGCAAGGGAATGCGCCGGGTACAGGGCAGGGGCCCCCGAGACACCTACGGATAGCGGTGTGGGGGCCATTCGGGGAACGGGGCCGAGTCGCCTGCGTTGCCTTGCCTGCTCACGCCCCGCAAGCCCGGGAGCCATACAGGCCCACATGCGAGGGTCCATCAGTGGCTTCTATGGCACTTTTTTGGCCAATGGGGGCCTATCGGCCGTGGATCGGCGCGATTCCAGAGACGATTCGCGGTAGAATTTAGGGCGTGGTGTCCCCCAGCTTTGTGGGACGCCGGTTCATGAGTGGCGGCCTGACGGGCGCCGCCCGCCGGAATTGCACAAGGAGTCTGTAGCGCCTGTGGATATAGAGAACACCGCACCCGAGGAAAACCCGGACGAGGAACCCCGGGATTCCGGCGTCGGGGAAGACCGGCAGGAGACGGCGGAAGCCCCTTCCGAAGGCGCTCAGGACCTCTCGAACGGCGGGCGCGTGACGCACGAATACGGCGCAAGCGACATCACGGTCCTCGAGGGACTCGAGGCCGTGCGCAAACGGCCCGGCATGTACATCGGTTCCACGGGTCCCCGCGGCTTGCACCACCTCGTCTACGAGGTCGTCGACAACTCCGTCGACGAGGCCCTGGCCGGCTACTGCGACCACATCAAGATCACCCTCCAGGCCGACGGCGGAGTGCGGGTCGTGGACAACGGCCGCGGCATCCCGGTGGACATCCACCCCACCGAGGGCAAGCCGACCGTCGAGGTCGTGATGACCATCCTGCACGCGGGAGGAAAGTTCGGCGGCGGCGGCTACGCGGTATCGGGGGGTCTGCACGGCGTCGGAATCTCCGTCGTCAACGCCCTCTCGCGGCGTGTCGACACGGAGGTCCGCCGCCAGGGCAGCGTCTGGCGCATGTCCTTCGCGGACGGCGGCAAGCCACAGGGCGAACTCGTCAAGGGCGAGGACGCGAACGGCACGGGAACGACCCAGACCTTCTACGCGGACCCGGACATTTTCGACACCGTCGAGTTCGATTTCGAGACCCTGCGGGCGCGGCTGCAGCAGATGGCGTTCCTGAACAAGGGCCTGCGCATCACGATGACCGACGAGCGCGCACTCGAGGACTCCGCCGACGAAATCGCGGAGGAGGATGACGAGCGCGCCGCCGAGGCCGCCGAGCCGAAGCACCGCAGCGTCGACTATCTCTACAAGGACGGGCTGCTGGACTACGTCAAGCACCTCAACGCGTCCAAGAAGGTGGAGCTGGTCCACGACGACGTCATCGCGTTCGAGAGCGAGGACAAGGACAAGCAGATCTCCGTTGAGATCGCGATGCAGTGGACCACCGCCTACTCGGAATCCGTCCACACCTACGCGAACACGATCAACACCCACGAGGGCGGCACCCACGAGGAGGGTTTCCGGGCGGCGATGACCTCGCTCATCAACCGGTACGCCAGGGAAAAGACCCTGCTCAAGGGAAACGACGAGAACCTCACGGGCGACGACATCCGCGAAGGCCTGACCGCCGTCGTCTCCGTGAAGCTCGGCGAGCCGCAGTTCGAGGGCCAGACCAAGACGAAGCTGGGCAACTCGATCGCCAAGGGCTACGTCCAGGGCGTCGTTAACGAGGAGCTGGGCGACTGGCTGGAGCGCAATCCGAACACCGCCAGGGACATCATCCGCAAGTCCCTCTTCGCGGCCCAGGCCCGTCTGGCGGCCCGCAAGGCGCGCGACAACGCGCGCCGCAAGAGCCCGCTGGAGACATTCGGCATGCCGGGCAAGCTGTCCGACTGCTCGTCCAAGAACCCGGTCGAGTGTGAGGTCTACATCGTGGAGGGAGACTCCGCCGGCGGCTCGGCCAAGCGTGGGCGCGATCCGCGCACCCAGGCGATCCTCCCCCTGCGCGGAAAGATCCTGAACGTGGAGCGCGCCCGGCTGGACAAGGCCCTGGGCAACTCCGAGGTCCAGTCCATGATCACGGCCTTCGGCACGGGCATCGGCGAGGAGTTCGACGCCACCAAACTCAGGTACCACAAGGTCGTTTTGATGGCCGACGCCGACGTCGATGGGCAGCACATCACGACGCTGCTGTTGACGCTGCTGTTCCGCTACATGCGTCCGCTGATCGAACAGGGCTACGTCTACCTGGCCATGCCGCCGCTGTACCGAATCAAGTGGTCCAACTCGGCTCACGACTACGTGTTCACGGACAAGGAGCGCGACGACGCCCTCAAGGCCGGAGCGGCGTCGAACAAGCGCCTCCCCAAGGAGAACGGCATCCAGCGCTACAAGGGCCTCGGCGAGATGGACTACACCGAGCTGTGGGACACCACCATGGACCCCGACCACCGGACGCTGCGCCAGATCACCATGGACGACGCCGCTGCGGCCGACCAGATCTTCTCCGTGCTCATGGGCGAGGACGTCGAATCGCGACGCAACTTCATCCAGCAGAACGCCAAGGACGTGCGCTTCCTGGACATCTAGTCCCGCGCACCTCCCCACACGTTCCCCAGATGTGACTAAAGGAAGAATCCGATGAGCGACGAGACGCCCGAAAACCCCGACGGACCCGAGATCGAGGGCCGGATCATGCCGGAGACACAGACATTCGTGGACCGCATCGACCAGATCGACCTGCAGACCGAGATGCAGCGGTCCTACCTCGACTACGCGATGGCCGTCATCGTCGGCCGCGCCCTCCCGGACGTGCGCGACGGGCTGAAGCCCGTCCACCGCCGCGTGCTCTACGCGATGTTCGACGGCGGCTACCGTCCCGAGCGCTCGTACAACAAGTGCGCCCGCGTGGTCGGCGAAGTCATGGGCCAGTACCACCCGCACGGCGACTCCGCGATCTACGACGCCCTCGTCCGCCTCATCCAGGATTGGACCATGCGCTACCCCCTGGCGCTGGGCCAGGGCAACTTCGGATCGCCGGGCAACGACGGCGCAGCCGCCCCGCGTTACACCGAGACCAAGATGGCCCCGCTGGCCATGGAAATGGTCCGCGACATCGACGAGGAAACCGTCGACTTCCAGGACAACTACGACGGAAAGAACCAGGAGCCGACCATCCTGCCGGCCAGGTTCCCCAACCTGCTCGTCAACGGGTCCTCCGGAATCGCCGTCGGCATGGCCACCAACATCCCGCCGCACAACCTGCGCGAGGTCGCCGACGGCGTGCAGTGGTATCTGGAGAACCACGACGCGACCAAGGATGAGCTCCTCGAGGAGCTCCTGAAGCGCATCAAGGGACCCGACTTCCCCACCGGCGCGACCATCCTCGGCCACAAGGGGATCGAGGACGCCTACCGCACGGGCCGCGGCTCGATCACCATGCGCGCCGTCGTCAGTGTCGAGGAGCTCCAGGGCCGCACGTGCCTGGTGGTCACGGAACTGCCGTACCAGGCCAACCCGGACAACCTCTCCATCAAGATCGCCGACCTGGTCAAGGACGGCAAGGTGCAGGGCATCGCCGACCTGCGCGACGAAACCTCCGGACGCACCGGCCAGCGCCTGGTGATCGTGCTCAAGCGCGACGCCGTCGCCAAGGTGGTCCTCAACAACCTCTACAAGCACACGCAGCTGCAGGACAACTTCTCCGCCAACATGCTGGCCATCGTTGACGGCGTCCCGCGGACGCTTTCGCTCGACGCGTTCATCCGGCACTGGGTGACGCACCAGATCGACGTCATCGTGCGCCGCACGCAGTTCCGCCTGCGCAAGGCCGAAGAGGCGGCCCACATCCTGCGTGGCCTGCTCAAGGCGCTTGACGCGCTGGACGAGGTCATCGCGCTGATCCGCCGTTCCCCCACGGTCGACGACGCGCGCCAGGGCCTCAAGTCCCTGTTGGACATCGACGACCTGCAGGCCCAGGCCATCCTGGATATGCAGCTGCGCCGACTCGCCGCGCTGGAACGCCAGAAGATCCAGGACCAGCACGCCAAGCTGGAAATCGAGATCGCGGAGTACAAGGTGATCCTCGGGGATCCAGAACGCCAGCGCACCATCATCTCCGAGGAGCTCAAGGAGATCGTCGACAAGCACGGCGACGATCGTCGCACCGCGGTCCTGATGGGCTACGACGGGGACATGTCCATCGAGGACCTGATCCCCGAGGAGGAGATGGTAGTCACCATCACGCGCGGGGGCTACGTCAAGCGCACGCGCAGCGATAACTACCGCCAGCAGAACCGTGGCGGCAAGGGCATCCGGGGCGCTCAACTGCGCGGGGACGACGTTGTCCAGCACTTCTTCGTGACCACCACCCACAACTGGCTGCTCTTCTTCACGAACCACGGTCGCGTCTACCGGGCCAAGTGCTACGAGCTCGCCGAGGCCGGGCGCGACGCCAAGGGCCAGCACGTGGCCAATCTCATGGCGTTCCAGCCCGACGAGCGGATCGCGCAGGTGCTGGACCTCCGCGACTACGCGCAGGCCCCGTATCTGGTGCTGGCCACCAGGAACGGCCTCGTCAAGAAGACTCGGCTGGTCGACTACGACACCAACCGGTCCGCCGGCGTGATCGCCATCAACCTGCGCGACGGGGACGAGTTGGTCTCGGCGCGGTTGGTGTCCGAGACCGACGATCTCATGCTGGTATCGCGGAAGGGGCAGTCGGTGCGCTTCACCGCCACGGACGAGGCGCTGCGGCCGATGGGGCGCAACACCTCGGGCGTGACCGGGATGAAGTTCCGCGACACCGACGAATTGTTGGCCGCCGACGTCGTCCGTGATGATTCGTATGTCTTCGTGGTGACCGAGGGCGGCTACGCGAAGCGGACTTCGGTGGGGGAATACCGCGTTCAGTCCCGCGGCGGCATCGGCATCAAGGTGGCCAAGCTCGCCGAGGACCGCGGCGACCTGGTGGGCGCGTTGATCGTCCAGGAGGAGGACGAGGTCCTCGTGGTGATGGGCGGTGGCAAGGTGGTTCGTTCCCGGGTGGAACAGGTCCCCGCCAAGGGCCGCGACACGATGGGTGTGATCTTCGCGAAGCCGGACAAGAAGGACCGGATCATTGCCGTGGCGAAGAACGCCGAGCGTGGGCTGGGAGCCGACGCGGAAGACGATGCAGTACCGTTGGATCCAGACCAAATCCAGGCCGCCGAAGACGGAACCCCGTCCGGCGACGCCCTGACCGATGCCGGCGCACAGCCGGAATCGGCTGAGGCCGCCCCGGAGCCAGACACCGATGGAGGTAACGCGTGAGCACCCCCAACAACCCCCGACCGGGGACCCCCCGCCCCGCGGGGCAGGCCGGTACCCGTCCGGCCGCGCCGCGCCAGACTCCGTCTGCGCAGCAGCGCGCCGGGGGCACCGCCCAGCGCCCCGCCGGGGCCGCGCAGCAGCGTCCGGGGCAGCGTCCCGCCGGTTCCGGGCAGCAGCGTCCGGGCCAGCGTCCGCAGCAGTTGGTGCGTCCCGCACCCAAAGCGAAGGTCCGCAAGGCCCGCCTGCTGGTAAGCAAGGTGGATCCCTGGTCCGTCCTGAAGATGGCGTTCCTCCTGTCCGTCGCGCTGGGCATCGTCACCGTGGTGGCGTCGGTTGTCCTGTGGTCGGTGCTCGACCTGACCGGCATCTTCGACCGGGTCAACGAGCTCTTGCTCGAGGTCGCGGGCAGCGAGAGCAGCTTCGACCTGAAGGAACTGGCCTCGCTGGGGCAGGTGGCCTCCTTCGCGACGATCATCGCCGTCGTGAACGTGGTGTTGCTGACCGCCCTGTCCATGTTGGCGGCGGTGCTGTACAACATCTCCTCCACCTTGGTCGGTGGCATCGGAATCACGCTGACCGACGACTAAACGACGCGCCGCAGGCCGTTCGATCGGTTCCCGGGACGTGGTTCGCACCGCGGCCCGGGAACCGATTTGTTTATGGGCCAAATGTTCGGGTAAAGTCATATCTCGTCCTCAAGGGACACTGAGGGCGTATAGCTCAGGCGGTTAGAGCGCTTCGCTGATAACGAAGAGGTCCCAGGTTCAAGTCCTGGTACGCCCACGGAATCCCTCCCTCCGGAATGAACGAGGTCCCGATGCGGAAACTGCTGGTCTTGGCGGCCGCCATCGCGGGAATCGCCACGTATCGGAAGTGGAAGGAAACCGAGGCGGAGAAATCCGTCTGGAGCGAGTCGACGGACACGATCGACTAGTTCCGACCCCACGGGGGCATGGCGCAATTGGTAGCGCACCTGCTTTGCAAGCAGGGGGTTAGGGGTTCGAGTCCCCTTGCCTCCACCGTGAAAACGAAGGTCCCGGGCCACTGGTCCGGGACCTTTCGTCGTTTGTGCACACTCCGCCCACGGATCGCCATTGGATGTTCGCGCCTGGGCCTAGAGTGGTGCGGTGATCATCCTCCTGGCCGCCATCGGCGTCCTGGGCGTCTCGGCGTCCGGCCCCATCATCGCGGCGACGCCCAGCGTTCCTCCCATGGCCATGGCGTTCTGGCGCAACGCGATCGGGGCCGCGGCCACGGCCGTGCCGGTGCTGGCCGGCAACCCCAAGAGCCTGCGTTCCGCCGGACGGCGCGAATGGGGATGGAGCGCCGTCGCCGCGGTGTCCCTGGCCCTGCACTTCGTCTGCTTCACCACGTCGATCCGCCTGACCTCGGTCGCGGCGGCCACCGCGCTGGTCTGCCTCCAATCGGCTTGGATCGTCCTGTTCCAGCGACTGCGTGGCATCAAGCTGCCGACCCAGGCCGCCGTTGGAATGCTGCTCGCCCTCGCCGGCGTCGTCGTGATCACGGGGTTCGACGTCGGGAGCTCGCCGGAGGCGTTGCGCGGAGACGTGCTGGCCATCGCCGGGGGCGCGCTGGCGGGCGCCTACACCCTGGCGGGCAGCAAGGCGCGCGAGACCATGGACACGGGCTCGTACACCACGCTCTGCTACTCGATGACGGCGCTCGTGCTGCTGGGGCTGTGCCTCGTCTTCGGGGAACCCCTGTGGGGTTTCCCGCCCGAGGGGTGGGTCGGCATCGTGGCGCTGGCCGTCTGCGCCCAGCTCCTGGGACACAGCATCTTCAACCACCTGCTGTCCACGCTCGGCGCCCTCACCGTCTCCACGATCATCCTGCTGGAGATCCCCGGCGCGGCCCTCCTGGCGGCCGTGTTCCTCGCCGAGCAGTTGCCGGCGGGAACCTACGTCGGACTCGGACTGATCGTGCTGGGGCTGATCGCCGTCGTGCGCGGGCAGGGGCGGGAGGCCGCGCTGCGCAGGACCGCCGAGCTCGGCGCCGACTAGGGCGGCTCAGATCCCGCCGCGACGCACCGGCTGCGAGCTGCGCACCGTGTGGATGTACCGCAGCATTTTCGCCGGGTAGTAGATGGACATGAAGATCAGCATCGGGATCTTCAGGACCGTCCGGTTGATCTGGTGCGCCTTGTACGTGCGGTCGAACCGGGTGACGTAGTAGCGGTAGTCCTTCGGCGAATCCTCCAGGCGGCGCGCGGACATGCCGGACACCATGCCAGGGACATACCGGATGAGGAGATCGTGGTCCGCGAGATGGACCGAGATGTCGATGTCCTCGTGCATTTCGTCCGCCTCGTCGCGGCACACCTCGGAGGCAATGGTCTTCCACGCCGTGCGGCGCAGCGCCATGTTGGACCCGAAGAGGAAGTGGTACTGCTTGTAGGCGACCTTCAGCACCAGTTGGCGCATCTTGTCGTCCGCCTTGAGACCCCAGCGCCGCATGGGCATGTCGTAGTACACGACGGGCCCCGTGGCCGCCATGACCTCCGGGTCGGAGAAGGTGCGGGAGACCTGCTCCACCCAATCGGGTTCCAGCACCGAATCGGCGTCGATGCGTCCCAGGACGTCTCCGGTGGCCGCGCCGAGCCCGTAGTTGCGCGTGGGAATGAGCCCCTGCTCGCGATCCTGGCTCATCAGCCGGATGGGAGCCTCGGGATACTCGGCCTGCATTTGCCGCACGATCTCCGCGGTGGTGTCCCGGGACATGTTGTCGACGACGATGATCTCATGTGCCGGCTCGGTCTGGTAGATCGCGGCGACCAGGCACTGGCGGATCACGCTTTCCTCGTTGTACGCCGGAACGACGATCGAGACCCTGGGTTTGACGTTATCCACATGTCCAATCTATCAGCGACCGGACATGCGGAAGGGGAGGTCCGCCGTAGCGAACCTCCCCCCATTCCGCGCCGTGGGGCGTTAGCCCTCCGTCGTGGAAGTGCCTGTCGCGGGCGCGCGGTGTGCGGCGCCGCGCGGGCCCGGCTTCGGGGAAGCGTCGGAGTCGCCATCCGTCGCGTCCTCTGTGGCCAAATCGGCGTCGACCCCGGCCGCGGATCCCTGGGCGGTTTCCGCGAACAGGGGCTCGGGCGAGTCGACCGACGGCGTCTCGGCGGTGGCGAGATGCTCGCGGACCTCTTCGGTCGAGGCCTCGGTCTCCGTCGCGGGCACCGCGACGGGCACAGGGGTGGGTTCCACAGGCGCCGGTGACTTCCATGGATCCTCGACGGGCTTGGACGCCTTCCAAGCGGCGACGCCGGCCGTGACCACCGCGGCGATGATCCCGAAGATCAGGAACCCGCGCTTGCGGCCTTGGTGAGCCTGTTCCCTACGGAGCTGCTTACCGGCCTGGCGCACGGCGACGACGGCGGACTTCTGTGCGTTCTTCAGCGCTTTCTTGTCTCCGGAGAACGAGGCGACCGCCTCGTGCACCGGCTGCGGGAAGGTGGCCCCGTCCAAACGGCGCGCGGTGTAGTCGGCGGCCTCGCCCAGCTTGGCGCTGGCCGTGGGGATGTACTGGTTCACCACGAGGTCGCGCGCTCGGTGGATCGCCGGCGTCGCCTTGTCCAGCGTTTGCTGGATACGCGGGGAAGCCTCGTCGACCACCTGGGAGATGCGTGGCGCGACACGGTCCAAGCCGTCCTGGATCCGCGGCGTCACCTTCGCGACACCCCCGGCAAGCTCGCTGGCCGCGCGATGCAGCCCCTCTTGGATCCTGGGGGAAGCCGTCTCGATTCCCTTCTCGAGGCGTGGCACCGCCCAGCCCACGGCCGCCTCCACCCGGGGCGTGGCCCAATCGCGGGCACCTTCCACACCGGTGGTGACCGAATCACCAAGGTCACGGGCAATGCGTTCTGTCTTCTTCACACGTTCCTCCCGAATTGTTGGAGCATCCGCGCCTAGCCTACGCGTTGCACTTCGGGCGGGCCATCCACGCGGGCGAGGCACGGGCGGTCGAGCGCCGTGTTCACTGTCCGCGTACATGGGGGGCCGGGGCCCCCCGGGGCCATGGAAGAATAGGCGCATGACTGCCATTCCCACACACAAGGCCACCATCCACACCAACCACGGTGACATCGTGGTCAACCTGTTCGGCAACCACGCGCCCAAGACCGTCAAGAACTTCATTGGCCTCGCCACCGGCGAGCAGGCTTGGGTCCACCCGGAATCCGGCCAGGAACTGACGGACACCCCGCTCTACAGCGGAACCATCTTCCACCGCATCATCAGCGACTTCATGATCCAGGGCGGGGACCCGCTGGGCCAGGGCGTCGGCGGACCGGGCTACCGCTTCGACGATGAGATCAACCCGGACCTCGACTTCACCGAGCCGTACAAGTTCGCGATGGCCAACGCCGGAATCCAGATGGGACGCGGAACCAACGGTTCCCAGTTCTTCATCACGGCGGCTCCGACCACTTGGCTGCAGGGCAAGCACACCATCTTCGGCGACGTCACCGACGAGGCCTCCCGCCAGGTCGTCGACAAGCTCAACGCGATTCCGACGGACGGCCGCGACAAGCCGCTCGAGGACGTCGTCATCAACACCATCGACGTCGAAGCCGTCTAGGCACCCGGCACTCCGTACTTTCGCGGCATTCGCGGCACGGCGGGTTCCGTCTCGGTTCTTTCGAATCCGTGACGGGACCCGTTCGCGTTTAAGCGTCCGCCAACCCACCTATCAGGAGAGACCCCCATGGCCTTCGGCGTTCCCGCGGAGCAACCCGAGATGCAGGTCCCCGTTTGCCCTCGGCATCCGGACCGCACCTCATACGTCCGCTGTCAGCGCTGCGGACGACCGGCCTGCCCCGAGTGCCAGCGCACCGCGGCGGTCGGTGTTCAGTGCGTCGACTGCGTGAAGGCGACCGGTTCCCAGGTCCGTGCCACCCGTACCGCCTTCGGGGGAAAAGAGCGAGGGGGGAAGCCCGTGGTGACCTACGCGATCATCGCCGCGTGCTTGGCGGTCTTCGTGGGCCAGTTCGCGGTGCCCCCGCTCGAGGGCCTGCTGCTCTACGCAGGCCTCTACACGGGCAGCGAGCCGTGGCGGATGCTCACGGCGACGTTCCTCCACTCCACGGGTTTCCTCATGCACATCGCCTTCAACATGTATGCGCTGTATGTGATTGGCCAGGCGTTGGAGCCGCTGTTGGGCAGGCTCCGGTTTCTGATGCTGTACCTCATTGCGGGTTTCGGTGGTTCGGTTGCCGTGTTGCTGTTGGAATCGCCCCGGGTCGGGGTGGTCGGAGCGTCCGGCGCGGTGTTCGGCCTCTTTGGCGCGTTGCTCGTGGTGATGAAGGCCAGGGGCGGCAACTACCGGCCTATTCTGATCCTCATAGGCATCAACCTGGTCCTCGGCTTCCTCCCGGGGGTGAACATCTCCTGGCAGGCGCACCTGGGCGGACTCCTCACCGGGGCCGCGCTCGCAGCGGTGTTCGCGTACGCGCCGCGCGGCCCGCGGCGCTCCCTGGTGCAGTGGACGGGTGTGGGGCTGGTTTCGGCCATCCTGCTGGGCCTGACCTGGTATGGCTGGCAATTGGTTCCCGTTCGGCTCTTCGGCGTCGCATAGGCCCCAACACGGTCTCCGCCCGACGACCAGACGCAAGGTCTTCACCAGGCACGTTCCCGCCTTCCGCCGGGGACGTGCCTGTCTGGTTTCCACAGGACTTATCCACAGTGTTAATAAGTGACAGCCGTGTAGTTCACCGCCCCCCGAGGCGCCCGATGCCCGCAGGGAGCGTCCACGAACTTGAAACCAAGGGAATTCCCTTGATGATTCACATAGTCATCCACACCTGTGGATAAGTTCTGTGCACATCCTGTGCGCAGTGAATGACCATGTACCCCCCGACGTTGCCAAAGCCGGAAACACAGTTCCCACGCAGCCGTTCCTTGGTTTGGCGCGGAAAATGGCGCCCCCGAACGCCTATCCACAGCCTCTATCCACAGTGTTCACAACTTACATCGATGTAGTTCATGCCCTTCGCGGGTAGCGCATCCCGCCGCTGACGGCGAATAGAACATACTTACCAACAGTTCTGTCCCCATGTGTGGATAACCATGTTCACAGCATGTGTACTTCTTGGTTCACGGGAACGGCGCCTCGGGGCGTGACATTCGCCGGCCCGAGGGATAGATTCCAGATACCGCATTGGGAAATACCAATCACGGGACCGGTAGAAACGACCGGCCGCATCGAGACGGGAGTTGCCCATGGCACTGGTCTGGCGAAGCATCCAGGTGGAAGACACCCCGGCATGGAGTGTGTTGTCGAACCTTCTGGCCCGGCAGGACGACACCGATGAGGTCTATGGGCCCGAGGACCTTGCCGAGGAGATCGCGGAACCGGGGTTCGATGCCTCCGTGGACAGCCTCGCCGTCTGGGACGGCGACACCATGGTTGGTTTCGGGCAGTTGCGGGTCAGCGATACGCTCAGGGACGGCCGCGCCAAGGCCCACATCGGCGGTGGTGTCGTCGGGGACCACCGTGGGCGTGGCATCGGCCGCGAGATCATGGACAGGATGGAGGAACGCGGCAGGGAACTTTCCGGGCAGCGTCATCCCGGCATTCCAACCACGGTCGACGTGTGGTCGGGTAAACCGGGGTCTTCGGCCGCGCGGATGGTCGCCGCCAGGGGCTACGAACCAGTCCGCTACTTTCAGGACATGCGCGTCTACCTCGCCCGGTGGGAAGCCCCGGCCGCCCCCACGATGGCGGAAGCCTCGGACTCCCCGGCCGTGGCGTTCGCACCCGAGTACGCCGAGGCCACCCGGGTGGCGCACAACGAGGCGTTCGCCGACCACTGGGGATCCACGGAACGGTCGGCCGAAAAGTGGCTCGACCAACTCAACTCGCGCAGCTTCCGTCCCGGGTACAGCAGGCTGGTTCTCAACCCCGAACCAACCGCGAGCCAGGACGACGCCGTGGACTCCTACCTGCTGAGCGGCGAATGGGCCCCCGGGGAGCTCTACGTCAGTCTGGTGGGCACCCGCCGTCGTGCCCGGGGACGGGGACACGCTGGGCGCATGCTGACCGACGTCGTCCGGGCGGCGAAGGAGGACGGCTATCGGATCGTGGACCTCGGCGTGGATTCGGACAGTCCCACGGGAGCGGTGGGCCTGTACGAGCGTGTCGGTTTTCGCAAGATTCGCACCAACGTCGTTTTTTCCCGCCTGCTTCGGCCGTAGCCGTCGACCCCGCGGGCACCCGGTCCTAGGCTGGGGCCATGGACCAGCGGGATGCACGCGCAAGCCGGAGGACGGTGCTCGCGGCCGGCGCCGCCACACTGTGCGGCGGGTTGCTCGCGGCGTGCTCCGACGCCGGCCGCAGTCGTGGTGGTGGTGCGGTCTCGACCGGCGTCGCTCCGGCGTCGCCCAACGGAACGACGGCGGCCGGCGATCCGCCGCCCGAACCGCGCGTCGTCGGCACCGTGGCCGAAAACCTGGACACGCCGTGGTCCATCGTCTTCCTCCCGGACGGGACCGCCCTGGTCTCCGAGCGCGACACCGGCGCCGTCCACCGGGTCAAGCCCGACGGCGGCACCGACGTCCTCGGGGTGGTCCCCGGCGTCGTGCATGGGGGAGAAGGGGGCCTACTCGGACTGGAGCCGTCCCCCGGATTTGGGAACGACGCCCTGCTCTATGCCTACTTCACGGCCGACGACGGCAACCGGGTGTCCCGGTTCAAGGTCGGCGCAACCGGGCTCGGCAGGGAACAACCCGTGCTGACCGGCATGCCCTCCGCCGGGAACCACAACGGCGGCCGCATCAGGTTCGGCCCCGACGGTCTCCTGTATGTGGGAACAGGCGACGCGGGCCGCCGCGAGGCCTCCCAGGATCCGCAATCCCCGTCCGGCAAGATTCTGCGCCTGGACGTGGCCGCGGGTCGGGACCTGCCCCTGCGGACGCCGGCGCCGTTCGTGTCGCTGGGCCACCGGAACGTCCAGGGCATCGGGTGGGATCCGGAGGGACGAATGTGGTCCACGGAGTTCGGGCCCGACCGCGACGACGAGCTCAATTTCATACGCGACGGCGGGAACTACGGGTGGCCGGAGGTTACGGGCGCGGCCGACGACGGCCGGTTCGTGCCCGCCGTCCATGTCTGGAGCGCCACCGCGGAGGCCTCGCCAAGCGCCTTGGCGATCGCCGGCGGATACGCCTACGCGGCCTGCCTGCGCGGGGAACGTTTGTGGCAACTGCCGCTGCCCCAAAGCGGCTCGGAGACCGGGGCCGGCGGAGCCCTGCCCGGCGCACGGGAATTCCTGCGCGGCGAGTACGGGCGGCTACGGGAGGTGGTGACCGTGCCGCGGAGCGCCGCGGGGGCCGCGGCGGGCGAAGCGGGGAAGTCCACCGGCGGCCAGCTGTGGGTGGCCACGAACGAGGGCGCGTCCTCCAGGATTCTGCGGCTGGCCCTTGCCCCCGCGGGATAGGCGGGGGGAAACTAAAGCATCCGGGCGACCGCACCGGCCGAACCCGCGGGACGGAGGTGCGCACATGCCGGTTGATCCGACTGGTCGCGTCGTCCCCACGGACTCGGGAATCGACCTGGTGGTGGAACGCTACCTGCAGGCGCCCGTGGCCGACGTCTGGGGCAGCCTGACCGAGAGCACGCGCACGGCCCTGTGGTTCGGCCCGTGGGAGGGCGAGGGGCGGCCCGGCGGCCGCGTGGTGGTGACGATGACGGCGGAGGACGGCGCACCGACATCGCGCCTGGACGTGGTCGCCTGCGAGCCGCCGCACCGGCTGGAGGTTTCCATGCACGACGAGCATGGCGTCTGGGACCTGGAGTTCCGGTTGGAGCGGACCGGACCGGGAACGCTGGTCCGGCTCATCCAACATCTGGCGTCCCGCGCGGGACTGGGGCAGATCGGAGCCGGGTGGGAGTTCTACCTCGACCGGCTGGCCGCGAGCCGTGTCAACGGGCCGATGCCCGATTTCGAGTCCTACTATCCCGGGATGCGCGACTACTACGAGTCCCTGTAGACCGCGCGCCGCCTGCGCCGCCCACGGCAGGCGAGGAGCGCCGGGCTATCAGCCCTTGGGAACGGGTGGTCCGACGACCAGCAGGACCGCCGTCGCGAGCGCCACGAAGGTGATCCCCGCGATGCCGGCGGCCACCGGGTGGCGCAGGCACAGGGCCTGGATCCGCTCGACCGGCCCGCGCGGCTCGTCGCCGCCCTCGGCCAGGCGCCAGCCGCCCTCCAGCAGGCCGCGGCGTTCCGCGGACTTTTCGAACGGGATGGTGCAGAACGGAACGACGGCGGACGCGAGCCCGGCGGCGCCGCGCCCGAAGCTCCAGCGCTGGTTGACCCACACGAAGCAGGTCACGACGCAGTAGGCGATGAAGACCACCCCGTGGATCGGGCCGAACACGGGAACGAATGCCTCGCTGGTGCCCGAGTACTTCAGCGCCATGCCGATGATCAGCAGTGCCCACGTCACCATCTCGGCGAATGCGAGCGCTCCGTAGAGCCGCTTCGGCGACAAGGTGTTCCGCGGCGGGGCGGTGGGGGTCCGGGTGTCGGTCATGGTGTCCTCTCGTCCACCCTCCAGCATGCCACGCCCGGCCGTAGGGTGGTGCCATGAATGATGCGAATCACGACACCACGGAGGCGCCGGCGGCGGAAGCCGGCCACCGGCCGGTGGCCCTGGTCACCGGAGTTGGCCGCGCCGCCGGACTCGGCGCGGCCGTCGCCCGCTCACTGGCGGCGGCCGGATAGGATCTGGCCCTGGCCTACTGGGGTCCCTACGACGACCGCATGCCCTGGGGACGCCAGCCGGACGACGCCGACGGGCTCGCGTCCGAGCTCGAGGTGACCGGGGCGCGCGTGGTGCTTCTGGAGGCGGACTTGGCGGACGCGTCCGTCGCGTCCCGGCTGCTCGACTCCGCGTCCGCCGAGTTGGGTCACGTCTCGGCGCTGGTGATGTCCCACTGCGAGTCCGTCGATTCGGGGATCATGGACACCGGCGTGGAGGCCTTCGAACGCCACTTCGCGGTGAACACGCGGGCCTCGTGGCTTCTGGTGCGCGAATTCGCGGCACGCTTCCCGTCGGCGCTTCACGGGAGCGGTCGGATTCTCGCCCTCACGAGCGACCACACGGTGGGGAACATGCCCTACGGGGCAAGCAAGGGTGCGATGGACCGGATCGTGCTGGCGGCGGCCCGCGAGCTTTCCCGTCAGGGGATCACCGCGAACGTCCTCAATCCCGGCCCCGTGGACACCGGGTGGATGACGCCGGAGGTCCGCGCGGCGCTCACCGAACGCCAACCGGGCGGGCGCCTCGGCACCCCCGCGGACGTGGCCGCCGTCGTCGCGTTCCTGCTCTCCGGTCCCGGCGGCTGGATCAACGGGCAACTGGTCAAGGCCGACGGTGGCTTCTCGGCCTGATCCCGCAGTTCACCCCGCACCCGCGTTTCGACAAAGTTAGATGCTTGAATTAGGCCGAAAAGGAGCATCTACCTCAGTCGAAACGAGAGGGGCGGGCGGGAACTCAGTCGAAACGAGAGACGAGGGCTAGCGCCAGCGGGTCGTCATGACGAAGCCGACCATGGCGAACCCGAAGCCGATCACGATGTTCCAACCGCCGGCGACCACGATGGGCAACAGGCCCTCGGAAATGTAGTAGACGATGATCCACAGCAGGCCCAGGATCATGAGGCCGAACATCACCGGCTTGTACCAAACGGGCAGCGGCTTGTAATCGCCGGACGCCGCGGGGGTCCGGTCTGGACGGCGGTCCTTGCGGCGCATCCTTGACTCTGGCACTGCGTCTCCTGACCTCAGTCGGCGGAACAATCCCCGGTTCCGGCCGACGGACGATATTCTGGCTGTGGACCCGCCGATTCGAGGGAAGGACGGGCGACCGTGGTGCCCCCATCCTATCCGTTGCACGGACCTCGACCAGTGGACCGCGGGGCGCGCCACCGAACCGAAGGAGAGCCGTGCCCGCAGAGCCCACGCGCGGTCGGACCGGCATCGCCCGGCGGGCCATCGGCGTCGTCGGCGAGCTCCTGATCACGGCGGGGCTGTTGCTCCTGCTATTCGTCGCCTGGCAACTGTGGTGGACGAATCTGGAGGCGGACCGGAAACAGGAGGCGGCCACCACGGCCCTGGCACGGGAGTTCGGCGACGTGGCGGTGCCCGGACTGGTTCCGGAGACGCGGGAAGGGGACGACCCGGAAGCGGCTGCATGGTCGGACCGCGCCGAGTTCGGCGAACCGCCCAAAGCACGGCGCGCGCTGGACGGCTCCACCTTTGCGATCATGTACATCCCACGCTTCGGCGAGGATTTCGCCCGGCCGGTGACCCGCGGCGTTGGGCCGGATGTCCTGGATAATCTCGGGATTGGCCACTATCCCTCCACACAAATGCCGGGCGAACCGGGAAATTTCGCGGTTGCCGCTCACCGGCAGACGCATGGCGGGGTCTTCCGAGGCATCGACCGGTTGCGCGTCGGAGACCGGATCCACGTGCAGACGTCCGAGGGCTACTACACCTATGCGTACCGCAGCACCGAGATCGTCCATCCTACGCAAACGGAGGTCCTGCTTCCCGTTCCGCACCGTCCGGACGCCGTGCCGGAGGCCCCGCTCCTGACGCTGACCAGCTGCGATCCGCCCTTCAGCACGGCCATGCGGATCGTCTCCTACGCGGAGTTGGAATCGTGGCGGCCTTCGTCGGCCGGTCCACCGGCAGCCATAGCCGACGCCGTCGCGGCCACCGTGGCCGGGAAGTAGGGGACGCCATGTACGCCTGGATCTTCCGGCACCTGCCCGGCCGGCTCTGGACACGGGTTCTCATTTCGCTGTTGCTGATTGTCGCCGTCATACTTGTCCTGATGGAATACGTCTTCCCGTGGGCCAACCAATTCAGCCCATGGACCGATTCGACGATTGGCCTGGTGCTCCCGCGATGACCGCCCCCGCACGGATCCTCGTGATCGACAACTACGACAGCTTCGTCTACACCCTGGTGGGCTACCTCCAGGAACTCGGCGCGGAAACCACGGTCGTCCGGAACGACGACGTGACGCTCGCCGAGGCGATCGAGCTGGCAGCCAGCCGCGACGGTGTCCTCGTGTCGCCCGGACCGGGCACTCCCGCGGACGCCGGAGTGTGCGTGGAGATGATCAAGTGGTGCGGCGTCGAATCGAAACCGATGCTCGGCGTGTGCCTGGGGCACCAGGCCCTGGCCGAGGCGTATGGCGGCGTCGTGACGCATGCCGAGGAACTGATGCACGGCAAGACGTCGCTGATCCACCACGGCGGCCACCCGGTCTTCCACGACGTGGCGGACCCGTTCACGGCCACTCGCTACCACTCGTTGGCCGCCGTGCGGGACACCGTCCCGGACGTGCTGGAGATTATCGCGGAGACCGGCGGGGGCGTGGTGATGGGCCTCGCGCACCGGGACGCGCCGCTGTGGGGCGTGCAATTCCACCCCGAATCCGTGCTCACGGAGGGCGGGTACCAGATGCTGGGGAACTGGCTCGAGTCCCTGGGCGTCCGCGGGGCAGCGGCCAAGGCGGCCACCCTGAGCCCGCTCATCAAGGAGTAGCCGACCCACGAACGCCCCGCCTCGCGGCTACGGCTGCTGGCCGGGCGCCTCGCTGGCGTTTCCGCGGCCGGAGTTCCCTGGTCCCCCTGCGTTGTCGGGTCCCCCCGCATTGCCTGCGTTGCCGTTGCCCTCGTTGTCCGGTTCGTCGGAGCCCGCCGCCGGGCTGGAGTCGGCGGGGGCGCTGGACGCGGGGGCGCTGGGCGGGGGGGATTCGCTCGGAGCGGGTTCCACCGGTGCGTCGGGCTCTTTTGTGACGGTGATGACGACCGTTCCGCCCTGTTCGAGAGAGGTCCCGGCCTCCGGCTGCTGCTTCGTGATCGTACCGGGCTCCAACACCGTGTTCTCCACCTCGACGACGCTTGGGGAAAGTCCCACGGCCTCGTCGGCCAGGGCCTTGCGCGCCTGTTCCAGCGTGAGGTCCAGGAGGTTGGGCACAAACACCTCGCCGGTGGACAACACCAGATCCACGCTGCTGCCCGCCTTGACCTGCTCCCCGAGCTTCGGATTGGTGGCGATGAGCCGGTCGGCGCGCACGCTCGCGCTGTTCTCCTGTGTCACGTCGCCGACCCTCAGTCCCAGCTCCTCGAGGACGCGCGTCACGGACGCTTCCGTCTGCCCCGCGAGGTCCTGCGGCAACGTCGCCTGTTCCGGCCCCTTGGAGATCAACAACCGGACCCGGCTACCGACGGGGGCCTGCTGGGACGCCGCGGGGTCCGTGCCGACAGCCATGCCCTCGGGCGCGGAATCGTCGAAGACCTCCTCCGCTGCCGGCACCAAATTCACGGCCATCAGCGCGTTTTGGGCCCGCGTCTGGTCCATGGAGGCGACGCTGGGCACGGCGACGGACACGTTCCGTGCGAGTTCCTGTTGGTTCCAGTTCCAGAAAAGCCACGCTCCGACACCGATAACCAGCAGGGTAATCACGGAGAACACGGTGATCCAGGCCCGACGCCGGCTGGTTTCGTAGCGCCTTCGCTCCGCTAGCTCGCCGTTCGGGTGAGGGTGTCCGGGATCCTCCATGATCCCCAGCGCACCGGTTGCGGGGCCTCCCGCGGGCGCGTCGGCGGCGCCGCCCGCCGCCACCGACGGGGCGAAGGCGGAGGCGAGCGTCTGGGTGGGGTTGTCTTCGACGGTGTCGAGCGCCCGGGTGGAGGCAGCGGAGACGGCCAGGGCCGTGGTCGCGTCGCCGCGGTCCCCGGGAACCGGCGTTCCGGCAGCCGCGGCCGCAAGTGCCTTGGCGAACGCGTCGGCGTCCTGGTAGCGGTCGTCGCGGTCCTTGCGCAGGGCGACCGCGACGATGCGGTCCAACTGAGGCCCGACGTCGGAATTCAGTTCGCTGGGCGGGGGCGCCTCTTCGCTGACGTGCTGGTAGGCCACGGAGACCGGACTGTCGCCGACAAAGGGCGGACGGCCGGTGAGGAGTTCGTAGAGCAGACATCCGGCGGAGTAGAGGTCACTCCGGGCGTCGACGCTCTCGCCGCGCGCCTGTTCGGGGGAGAGGTACTGGGCCGTTCCCACGACGGCCTGCGTCTGCGTCATGGTCGCCGCCGAGTCGGCGAGGGCGCGGGCTATCCCGAAGTCCATGACCTTGATCGCACCGTCGGCCGTGACCATGACGTTGGCGGGCTTGATGTCCCGGTGGACGATCCCCTTGCGGTGGCTGTAGGCCAGCGCCGTCAGGACCCCGAGGGTGTGGCGAACCGACGATTCGACCGTGAGCTCGCCCGAGCGCACCAGATCGCGCAGGGTCCGCCCGTGCACGTATTCCATGACGATGAACGGCGCCCGGACATCATGTTCCTGGGCGTTGGGTGACTCCTCCTCGCCCGTGTCGTACACGGCGACGATGGCGGGGTGGTTCAATCCGGCAACGGCCTTCGCCTCGCGGCGGAAACGGCTCTGGAACACCGGGTCCCGGGCGAGGTCCCGACGCAGCAGCTTGATGGCCACCTCGCGGCCGAGACGAACGTCGGTGCCCTGGTGCACGTCGGCCATGCCGCCGCGGCCAATCAGGTCGCCGACGGCGTAACGGTCATTGAGAATGCGGGGTTCAGTCACGGGGTTCCTCTGGATGCCGTTCCTAGCCGTCGGCCGGTGGGGACAGCTCGGGCAGGATGCTCGAGCTCGCCGGCGCGGCTGAAGGCTCCGTGCTGTCGGCCGCCGTCGGCGTGGGGGTGGGCGTTGGGGTGGGTGTCGGCGTGGGTGTCGGCGTGGGTGTCGGGGTTTCGGAGGGTCCCTCCGACAGGGTGAGTGCGACCTCCGAGCCCGGGTCCACGTCCTGGCCCTCCCCGGGATCGACGGACACGACGGTTCCCTCCGGTTGGTCGCTGGCGGTCGTGCCGGAGGACACGGGGATCAGCCCGGCGTTGCGGATCGAGGCCGCGGCTTCCTGTTCGCTTTGGCCGACGAGACCGGACGGCACGGTCGCCTGCTCTTCCTCCTCCGGCGGGACCGCGTAGACGAGGTTGATGGTCTCCCCGCGGGTGCGCTCTCCGGTGGGCGAGACCGCCAGAACGGTGTTCTCGGGTTGCTCGCTTTCCTGCGGTTCCGTGGTCACCTCGAAGCCGAGCGCCACGAGGTCCGCGCGGGCTTCCTCCAACATCCTGCCGAGGTAGGCGTTCTCGCTCACCGTGATGGTTTCCGGCGCGGCGGTGGTGGCCGGGGCGGAAGTCGCCGGCGCGCTGGTCGAGGACGGCGCCGAGGATGACGAAGACGAGGACGACGACGAGGAGCTGGACGGCGACGAGGGTGCGGACGACGTCGGTTCATCGTCACCCGCGGGGATCAACGGCAGCAGCAACGCGCCGAGGACGGCGAACAGGATCAGGGCCACAAGCGCGATCAAGGGCCAGGTCCAGGGGCTTCTACGCCGCTTGGCGGGCTCTTCATCGGCGACTTCCGCGGCCTCGTCGTCGTTCGCGTCCGGGTTCCAGCGCCGACTGGCCCCGACGACGGAATCGAAATTTCCGTCCTGTGAGGCGGCTGCTGCACCGGCCGCCGCGCCGGCCGCACCCGCTGCCCCGGCCCCGGCCACGGTCGGCAAGGCGCTGGTGCTGGGGGCGCGGTTCGAGCCACCCGGCGTCGGATTGGCACGCGTGGCGATGTCGTCGGAGGAAACGGCTGCGGTGGGGGCCGTTTCCGCGTTGAACAGGAGCATCCCGGGGACCGCGGCCTCTGCGGCCCGGATGTTTCCGGCTCGGATGGCCTCCGCGGCCTCTGCCAGTTTCGTGGCGTTTGCGGGACGGTCCTCCGGGCTCTTGGAGAGCATGGACATGATGAGGGCGCGGACCGGCGCGGGGATGGACTCCGGCAGTGGCGGCGGCGAATCGTTCACCTGCGCGAGGGCGATCGCGATCTGGGATTCGCCGGAGAACGGACGCCTCCCGGCGAGGCATTCGTACCCGATGACGCCGAGCGAATAGATGTCCGAAGAGCCGGTCGCCTGCTGACCGGTGGCCTGTTCCGGGGCGAGGTACTGGGCGGTGCCCATGACCTGGCCGGTGGCGGTGAGCGGAACCTGGTCCGCGATGCGAGCGATGCCGAAGTCGGTGATCTTCACGCGGCCGTCCGGGAGGATCAGCAGGTTCCCGGGCTTCACGTCGCGGTGCACCAGCCCCTGGGCGTGGGCGGCCGCCAGGGCGCGCGCGGTCTGTCCGACGATGGACAGCGTACGGTCCGGCGACAGCACCTTCTCGCGTTCGATGACGGAGGAAAGGGGCGGCCCCGGGACCAGCTCCATCACGAGGTAGGCGGAACCGCCCTCCTCGCCGTAGTCGAAGACGTTGGCTATCCCGTTGTGGTTCAGCAGAGCGGTGTGGCGGGCCTCCGCACGGAAACGCTGGAGGAACCCGGGATCGCCCGTGTACTCCTCCTTGAGGACCTTGATGGCCACGATGCGTCCGAGGATCTGGTCCTTGGCCTTCCAGACTTCACCCATGCCACCGATGGCGATGCGGTCCGTCAGTTGGAACCGTCCGCCCAGGGTGATTCCTGATGTTGGCCTCACTTGTTGAACACCGCCTCTAGGATCTTTTTCATGTTGGGACTGGTGAGCGTGCTTCCGGTCGGGTATTCGACCTTCTCGATGACGATCGTGACCGCCACCTCTGGATTGTCGGCGGGAGCGAACCCGGTGATCCAGGAGTTCACGAGACCGGAGTCGCCGATCTCCGCGGTACCGGTCTTGGCTGCGATGTCCAGCCCGGGGATGTCCGCGGCGGCCGCCGTCCCGCCGTCGAGCGGACCGCGCATCAGCTCCGTGACCTGCTCGGCGACCTCCGGGGTGGTGGCCGTGCTGAACTCCTCGGGTGTGCTTTCGCTCAGGACCCGTAGATCCGGCGCGACCACCTTGCGCACCAGGTTGGGCTTCATGATGACACCGTCGTTCGCGATCCCCATGGCAACCATGTTCATCTGCAGCGGAGTGACCTTGACGTCGAACTGGCCGATCGCCGATTGCGCCAGTTGGGCGTCGTTGAGGTCCGGAGGGAAGACGCTCGGGGTGACCCGGAGCGGCACCTGAAGCTGTTGGCCGAAACCGAAGCGTTCGGTGACGTCACGCAGGGCGTCCTGGCCAACCTTCTGGCTCATCTCCACGAAGGGCGTGTTGCAGCTCTGCGCCATGATGAAATCCAGCCTGGCCCGTGGCTGCTGGGTGCAGATGCCCTCGCCGAAGTTGCTCAGTTCCGCGGTGGTGCCCGGCAGGGTGACCTTGGATGGGTTGTCGATCACCGTGTCGAGGTCGTACTCCCCGGATTCGAGCGCGGCGACGACGTCGAGCACCTTGAACGTGGAGCCGGGGGCGATCAGGTGGCCGATGGCGGGGTTGATGTTCGGGCTCAGGCCCGGTGTTTTCAGGATCTCGTCCATGTTGGCCTGTGCCTGGCCGGTGCTGTGGATGGCGAGGTCGTTGGTGTCGTAGGACGGTTTGGAGACCATGGCCTTGATGTCGCCGCTGGACGGGTCGGACACGATCGCCGTGGCCTGGACGCCGTCGGGCAGGATGTCGTAGACGGCCTTCTGCAGCTCGGAGTCGATGGTCAGCTCCACGGAGGCGCCCTCGTTGGTCCCGCCGGACAGCAGCGCGATCATGCGGTCGTAGAACTGGCTGTCGCTCTGGCCCGACAGTTCCTCGTTCATGGCGAACTCGAGGTGGCGGGAACCGAACGCGAGCGAGTAGAACCCCGTGAGGTGCGAGTAGAGCTTCGGATCGTTGTAGACGCGCTGGTAGTCGAACTGACCGTCGGCGTCCACGGATTCGGCAATCGGTTCCCCGTCCACGAGGATCGCACCGCGCGGGAGGTCGAAGTCGCGGAAGAGCTGGCGGTTGTTCAGCGAGTTGGACGTGAGGTCTGCCGCGGCGAAGAACTGGATGTAGCTCAGCGCGCCGAGCACCAGCACGAACATCAGCATCACGGAGATCCATACGTTGCGAATGGCCTGGTTCATGCCGGTCCTCGCTTGCCGACCGGTTTGCCGGCCCTTTTCGTGTCGGGACCCTTTTTGCCCACGGAGGGAGCGGACGTCGCCCGCTCGAGGTCGGTCATCGGCCCGCTGGCCGCTGGCCGCCGGGCGTTGTGTGAGACCAGGAGCAGAAGGGCGACGATGATCCAGTTGGAAAGCATCGCGGATCCTCCGGCGGACATGAACGGCGTGGTCAGCCCGGTCAGCGGGATCAGCCGGGTGACGCCGCCCATCACGACGAAGCACTGCAGGCCGATCGTGAAGGACAGGCCCGCGGCGAGCATCTTGCCGAAGGCGTCGCGGGTGCCCAACGCGGCGCGGATTCCGCGGCTGACCAGTAGCACGTAGAGCAGGATGACGGCGGTGAGCCCGATCAGGCCGAGTTCCTCGCCCAGCGCCGCGACGATCATGTCCGAGTTGGCGAGGGGCACGAAGTCGGGGCGGCCGTTCCCGATTCCGGTGCCGGCCAGCCCTCCGTTGGCGAGGCCGAACAACCCTTGGACGATCTGCCGGCTGCCTCCGAACTGGCGGTCGTAGATTTCGGGGTCGAATGCGTTGATCCAGGAGTCCATGCGCAGTGAGACGTGCGACATGAAACGGGCCGCCAGGACGCCGGCCACGGCGATCATGCCCAGGCCGATCACGATCCAGCTGATGCGAGCGGTGGCGACGTAGATCATCACCATGAACAGGCCGAAGAACAGGATCGAAGAACCCAGGTCGCGCTGGAACACCAGCACGCCGATGCTCACCAGCCAGGCCACGACCATCGGTCCGAGGTCGCGGCCGCGCGGAAACTGCATGGGTCCGAACTTGCGGCCGGCCAAAAGGATCAGGTCCCTGTTGCTGGAGAGGTATCCCGCGAAGAAGATCGACAGCGTGATCTTCGCGAGTTCGCCGGGCTGGAAGGAGAACGGGCCGAGGCCCACCCAGATACGGGCGCCGTTGATCTCCAGCCCGAGCCCCGGAATCAGCGGCATGAGCAGGAGGATGGCGCTCACGGCCAGGAAGATATAGGTGGCCCGGCGCAGGACCCGGTGGTCGCGGATGGCCCACAGCGTGATCATGGCAGCGGTCATGGCCACGCCGGTCCACAGGAGCTGCCGGGTAGCCGCGTTGTCGTCGTTGACCAGGTCCAGGCGGTGGATCATGGCCAGTCCGATCCCGTTGAGCGCGACCACGCAGGGCAGGATGATCGGGTCCGCGTACTTGGCCCAGATGCGCAGCACTACGTGCATGGCGATGGCGAGGCCGGCGAGGATGCCGCCCTGGGTCGCGAAATCAGGGTCCAGCCCGTCGGGATTGCTCAGGCTCACCAGGTAGTTGGCGCCTACGGCCACGGCAAGTGCCAGAACGAGAAGGAAAAGCTCGGTGTTGCGGCGGGCGACCGGGGCCGTCTGGATATCCGTCATGGTGCCACCTCCTCGCAGTAGCTGGGCAGGGTGGGCGGCGCGTCGCCGGACTCGGGCGCGCTGGGAACGATGACGGGACATGACTGCTTGGCGGTGATCGTCAATTCGCGGACGATGTCCTGGGCGTGGCCGAGGTCCTTGGCCGGCAGCGACGTCCGCAGGCGTTGCTGGGTGTAGGAGGGCAGGGCTTCGAGCGGTATCGGCGTCACCGTGTCCACGTGGGAGAGCTTGATCGGCCCCAGATCCTGGGAGACGCCGTTGAAGATTGCGACGCGGCCACTGTCGTTGCCGACGTAGTACTGCGTCTGCGTCCAGAGGTAGCCCAGACTCAAGACAGACAACAGAATCAGGCCCATGATTGCCATGAAGGCCGGTATCAGCCAGCCGCGGGACGGGGGCCGCATCCGACCGTGGTCCTCCGCGGCGTCCCCGTGCGGAGGCATCGTGGTGGAGGCCTTGTGGGTGAGGATCGCCGCAGCGCGTTTCTCGGCGGAACGCTGCGTGACCACGGGGATCCGGCCCGTGCGGGTCGCCAGCTCGGCGGCGCCGACCAGTGCGTGGGGCCTATGGGATAGTTCGTGGCGGATTACGGCGGCGCTTGCCTCGACGTCGCCGTCGCGCGCGATCTGCAGCATCCCGGTGTCGGGTGCGGATTCGTTGCCCGCCGAGGGAGGCGCACCGGCGTCGTCGTCCTGCGAGACCTCGACGACAACGATCGTGACGTTATCCGGGGAACCGTTGGCGAGGGTGACCTCGACCAGGTCATCGACCGTCTCCTGCAGCGAGGAAGTGCCGCGCATGATCTGTTCTGTGATGGTGTCGGGCACGACGGCGTTGAGTCCGTCGGAGCAAAGCAGCCAACGTTCGCCCGGTTCGACCTCGTACTGCTCGATGTCCAGCTCGGGGCTGGCGTCGGAGTCGCCCAACACGCGCATCAACACGTTCTTGTGCGGGTGGGTTTCCGCCTCCTCCGGGCGCAATCGACCCTCGTCGACGAGTCGCTGGACGAACGTGTGGTCCTTGCTGACCTGTTCGAACACCCCGTTCTTCAGGCGGTAGGCCCGGGAGTCGCCGATATGGGCGTACTGGAAGCGGTCTTCCGTCAACAGCAGCGCCGTGACCGTGGTGCCCATCCCGGAAAGCTTCGGGTTGGCGTTGACCAATTCGTTAAGGATGGAGTTAGCGGTCTGGATCTCGTCCGGCAACACCGTTTCGGCGCCCACCTGGTTCGCGTGGTCCAGATGTACGAGGTCCAGCACGGTGGACGCGGACGCGACATCGCCACCGACGTGACCGCCCATGCCGTCGGCAACCACCGCGAGGTAGCGCCCGGCATAGCCGGAATCGTCGTTCTTGGCGCGGACCTTGCCTACATCGGACCGCGCCGCGAACCGCAACGTGAGGGCCATGCTACGGCCTCAACTCCATGACGGTTTTGCCGATCCGGATGCGCTGCCCCGGGTCCACCGGCTGCGCGCGGGTCAACTGGCTCTCGCCCAGGTAGGTGCCATTCGTGGATCCGAGGTCCTCGATGAACCAGCGGCTGCCCTGCGGGAAGAGGCGGGCGTGCCGACCGGAGGCGTAGTCGTCCTCCAAGACCAGCGTTGCCTCTTGGGCACGGCCCAGCAGGATGGGGCTGGCAGCCAGGTCCAGGGTGGTTCCCGCCAGCGGTCCTTCGAGTACGGCCAGCGTCCGAAACGTCTGTTTGGCGGGTTGTTCCGGTTCCGCCGTCGCCTGGGGGTTGTTGCGGGCCTGTCGCGCGCTCGGGGCTCCGGTGCGTTCACGCTTGCCCACGACGAGGTCGCGCCGCAACGCGCCGACGATGCTGAGAATGAGGATCCAGAGAAGGATGAGGAAACCGAGGCGCAGCGCGGTGAGGACTAACTCGGTCACGGGCGGCCTCCAGTGCGTTGGGGCAAGAGTCGGAACGTGATCCGGGTACGGCCCATGGCGACAATCGAACCATCGAAGAGCTCGGCGCGGCCGTCGACCCGCTGGCCGTTGACGTAGCTTCCATTCGTGGATCCGAGGTCAACCGCGAAGACGGATCCACCCTCCCGGAGGATTTCGACGTGTCGGCGTGAGACGCCCGGGTCGTCCACGGGAATGTCGGCGTCCGAGGCGCGCCCAAGGACGATCGAATCCGCGTTGAGGGCGTAGCGCTGCCCATTGAGATCCAGAACGGGTTGCAGGCCTGCGGGCTGGTGGGCGGGCGCGGCCGGTGTGGCGGGGGCGGCCTTGGCCGGTGCGGCCTCCTTGGAGATCGTTGCCTCCACGGCGAAATGGCCGACCTTCAGGGACCTGTCCTTCCTGAACGAAACGCGGACCGGTCCCTGCAGCGTGTACCGCTGGCTCCTGGCGTGTTCGATGGCCACGTCGCACAGCTCGCCCGCGAGGGGCTCGCCCCATTCGCGTGCCTTGGCGAAGTCGTCCTCGCCGAGCTGGACCGTGAAGACATTGGGCGCCAACGTGCGTCCCTGCGAGAGGGTAAGGGAGCGGGTGTCCATCTCGTGGCGGAGTCGGCTGGCGATCTCCACGGGTTGGACGTCCGCGGAACCGGAGCCCCGGAACACGCTAGTCACCAGCTTTTCCAAGCCGCGCTCAACGTTGTCTACCAAGCCCATGGGCGCCGCTCCTCTCGCTGTCGTTGGTGTTCGCTGTGGACCGCCGCGATGCGCGGCGGAACGGCGGACCGGTTGGCCCGTGCCTTTCCGATACTACTTGCCCCGCCTAGGAATAGGTCCTAGGGGTGCCGAATCACACCCATATGGAAACGTTCGGGATGTCCGTGTTGGTTCCATGCGGTGCGGCGCGGTGCGGGCGGTTGTGGCCCCGCGCACCGGTGGAGTGCCCCGATTAGCAGGGCGATTTCGAAGTCCGGTGAGTTGGCGCACGGTTTCTGGTTCGTGGTCCAGCGCGCGCAGGCCGGCCATGACGTGCGCGGCGTGGCCGGTGCGGACTTGGGAGGCGTCTTCGCGGTAGGCGGTGTCGCGGACCCAGTGGAGTCGGTTCTCGATGCCCCAGTGGCCGCGGATCAGTTCCGCCAGTTCCGTGGCTCCGGCGAGTTTCGGTGGTAGCGACGTGATCACGTAGGCGAGCTCACCGGTTTTGTTTTCGGTGCCGTGCTCGTTGCGGCCGCGGATGATCCGCATGGTCTGGGCGGCGTGGGGGAACCCGATCCAGGCTTGGGCCGGTTGGACGGCGGCTTCCCGGGTGCTGGTGCGGCCGTGGGCCTTCTCCCGGGCTTGGTATCCCGGTGTCCGGCGGGACCAGCCTTGGGAGGCTCTCCTCTCGCGCAGGGCGTGTTGGTTGGCTTTGACAGTGAAGACGTAGTGACCGCCGCGGGCGATGATCGCCTTGGCTTGCACGCCGAGGGTGTGCAGGGCATCGATGGTGACGACCTTTCCGTCCAGGCTCCCGAGACGGTCCAGGAGCAGGGGCAGGTGGGGGATCTCGTTGGTTTTCACGCCGATGGCCTCCTGGGCCAGCACGGTGCCATCGGCCTGGTCCAAAGCCGCCATGAGGAACACGCGGTCCCCGTTGGCGTGCTTGGATCCGCGGACCTCCTTGCCGTCGATCGCGATCGCCGGCAACGGCGTATCCGAGGTCCTGGTGCGGGCAGTGGTCCAGGCCGCGACCGCGGTGTCGAGGCCGACGGGGTCCACCAGCAACGCGATGCGGTGGATCATGGCCAGGGATGGTGCCCTGCCGCAGCCGAACAGGAGCCGGTCCCGGTGGGTGCGGTCGGCCCATTCACGGATCATCGTCAGCGTGCGAGCACCGCAAAGAAGCGCTGTGAAAGCAGGTTCGTGGGGGAAGATTGCATCGGGGGACTCCTGTGTCTCGGCGTTGTGGTAAACACCGGATTCACAGGAGTTCTCCTTGATTAAAAGCCGCCGCGCCGGGCACAGGTCAATACCGGATCGATGCAGCCAGCCCCACCGGACTTTGAAATAGCCCTGCCCGATTAGGCAACCCGCCACGGTGCCGGTTATGATTGATCTCGCTGTTCGGGGGGAAACCCTCGATTCGGTGATTTGCGCGAGTGGCGGAATTGGCAGACGCGCTGGCTTCAGGTGCCAGTGCCCGCAAGGGCGTGGGGGTTCAAGTCCCCCCTCGCGCACCGAGGGATGTTTGCGAAACTCTGAATAGTGAGTTTGTGAAACTCCCGAAATGCGAATGGAAAGCCGGTCACCCCGAAAGGGTGGCCGGTTTTTCTTGTTTAGCCTCAATACCGTTTACTTAGGCCCCGTTCTGTTACGGGAAGGCCCTTGTTGTCCGGACTCCGTCTGCTTTTGGTCATGGCTATGGCGTCAAGGGGCGGCTCCCTTGTAGCCGTTGTCCAGCCATGGGCCCGGCCTTTGGCGCTGTCAGGATCAGTTGCCGTTGAACTCGTCCGATATGGCTTGGGCAGCCTCGCGGAGCAGCGGAACGGCGCGTTCGCCGAAGGATTGGTCCACGCGGGACACCGGTCCGGAGACGGAGATGGCGGAGGGAGTGGGCGCGTTCGGTATGGGCATCGCGAAGCACCGAACCCCCAGCTCTTGCTCCTCCTCATCTATCGAGTAACCCCGTTCCCGAACCAGCTCTAGGTCGGCTAGGAGGCTCTCGACGTCGCTAATGCTCTTCGGAGTGGGAGTTGGCATGCCCGATCGGGCCAGGATCCCGCGGACCACGTCGTCGTCAAGCTGGGCCAGGATAGCTTTGCCCACGCCCGTGTCATGCGTGTGTGCGCGGCGGCCCACCTCCGTGAACATGCGCATCGAATGCAGGGAAGGGACCTGCGCCACGTAGATCACCATGTCCGAGTCGAGGACGGCCATATTCGAGGTCTCCCCCAGCCTGTCCACTAGTGTTTTCAGTTGCGGTCGGGCTACGGCGCCGAGCTGCTTGTTCGCTCCTTCGCCCAACCGGATCAACCGCGGACCCAAGGCGTACCGCCGGTTCGGCAACTGGCGGATATAGCCCAGTGACACCAAGGTGCGGAGCAGGCGGTGGATGGTGGGCAGTGGCAGATCTGTGGATGAAGCCAACTCGCTGAGTGTGGCGTCGCCTCCCGCGTCGGTGATCAGTTCCAAGAGTTCGAAGACCCGCTCAACGGACTGGACGCCTCTACGGGCTTGCTCAGTCATCTAGCTGCTCCTGTGGCTCGGTTTCTGACAACACTTGTCCGCATCGTGAAAAGATGTTTGATCCTTCAAGATACCTCAAAGAGAAGCTTGCCAGCCGGTTGAGGACCGTCGCACTTCACCGCCGCCATCGACGTGGCCACGGCTGGGCGCCACCCGGGTGGCCGCAGCCGCGTCACCTTTTCACTCGACGGGATAGAGGGACCGCGGGTCTCGCTAGATGGCTTTACCCGGGTTCAAAATTCCCTGCGGATCGAACACATTGCGAATCGACCGCTGAAGTTCCAGCGAAACGCTGCCGAGCTCTTCCTCCAGCCAGTCCCGCTTGAGCAGACCGATGCCATGCTCGCCCGTTAATGTGCCGCCGAGGCGCTGGGCGAGGTAGAACATGTCACCGAGTGCCTTCTTGGCGGGGCCTTCGGTGATGGATTCGTCGGGCTCTACGACGATCATCGGGTGAAGGTTGCCGTCTGCCGCGTGGGCAATGTTGAAAATTCGAACGCCGGTTTTCCGTGAAATGTCTTCCAGCCCCGCAAACACTGCGGACAACTGGTTTCGAGGCACGCCGATATCGCAGATCGAGACCCGTCCAAGCCGCTCAAGCGACGGGATGGCTTCCCTTCGTGTGGCCACCAGCGCATCCGCGTCCGCGGGTTCAAGGGCTTTCTCGATGTAACTGGCGAAAGGCTCGATAGCTTGCAGCAGGACATCCTGCTCCAAGAAGGCGCCGTAACCGTCGGTTTGGGCCAACAGAAAGGCGCCGCCCTTGGAGCGATGATTGGTGCCGTGCGCCGCGTCTACTGCTTCCAGAGTTGGGCCGTCCATGAGTTCCAGCACCGAGGGCTGCAGCCGGGCCGCGATGATGGCGGACGCAGCGCGGGCGGCGGCAGCGACGTCCGGGAAATAGGCGGCAACGGTAGCGGTCTGGATGGGGCGGGGTCGCAGGCGCAACGTGGCTTCCACCACGACGCCGAGCGTGCCTTCAGAGCCAATCATCAGGGCATTCAGGTCATACCCAGTAACCCCCTTGATCGTATTGCGTCCCGTCCGCAACACCCGGCCGTCGGGCAGGACGACTTTGAGGGCCAAGACGGATTCCCGCGTCACGCCGTACTTTGCGCACCACATTCCACCGGCGTTTGTGGCGATATTGCCGCCGATGGAACAGATTGCCGTACTCGCGGGGTCCGGCGCATAGAAGAGGCCGTGAGCCCCCGCTGCGGCATTCACTTCAGCGTTGAGAACGCCGGGTTCCACGACGGCCAGCTGCTCCACAGGGTCGATGTGGAGGATCTTGTTCATCCGGGCCAGGTCAAGAACCACCTCGCCCGCGTGGGCCGAAGCTCCCGCAGCCAATCCCGTGCCGGCGCCGCGGGGAACCAACGGCACGTTGTGTGCCGCTGCCAGCTTCATGGTGGCAACCACTTCCTCCGTGCTCGTCGCGTACACGACGCCATCCGGAAGGCTGGGCGGGACGTAACCAGACCGGTCCGTGCTGACCCGGACACGTTCGTCCAACTGGGTCGACGAGTGGGAGCTGGCGTTCAGGAGTGCAGTAGACGCTGTGGGAGCTGTTGTAGTGCTCATGCAAGGAAACCTCTTTGTTTTCTTGGGCGATACGGATGGAACGGTAGTCGTCTGAAGCGCAAACCACGGGGGCGCTTAGGCCACTTGCGCCATGAGACCGATCGCCTCGATCGCCGACACTGCCGCTGTTTCATCGTTGTCGGAGCTGTCTCCGCTAATGCCGACGGCGCCCTTGACCGTATTGTCTTCATCTCGGACGAGGACGCCGCCGGGTACGGGTATCAAGCGGCCTGCGAGGGCGGCGGTTGCCGCGGCGATGAAGTAGGGTTGCTGCTCTGCGCGCTCCATGAGCGCCCGTGAGCCCATCCCCAGTGCGAGGGCACCGTAGGCCTTGCCTTGGGCAATTTCGAAACGGTTATTCGATGCGCCATCCTGGCGAACGGCGGCAACGACGTGGCCTCCTGCGTCGAGGACGACGACGGTCAGTGGTTTGAAGTTGTGTTGCTCACCGGAGGTGAGGGCCTGGGAGATGATGGATTGGGCAGTGGCTAGATCTAGGTTCATGAAGTGCTCCTGGCGAGGTTGTCGAGGTGTTTCTGTGCGGCTCTACGCCGGTGTAAAGCGGGCTCGGTGTATCCGGACGGTTGTGCGGCGCCGTCAAGGACGAGCTCGCGGGCGGCAAGGAACGCCTCGGTTTCAAACTCGGGGGACATCGGCAAATAGCTTGGATCTGAGGCATTCTGCTCATCGACGACCTTGGCCATGCGGCGCAGCGATTCTTCGACCTCGTCCGTACTCACGACGCCATGCTGGAGCCAGTTGGAGACGTGCTGCGAGCTAATGCGGCAGGTGGCTCGATCCTCCATGAGTGACACTCCAGCAATATCGGGGACTTTAGAGCATCCGATGCCCGCGTTGACCCAGCGCACTACGTAGCCCAAGGTGCTTTGGATATTGTTGTCCAGCTCATTGCGCCGAGCGCTGGCGTCCCAGCCGGTCGGGTCCCCGACCGGGAGCGTAAGCAGCTGACGCAGCGTGGATCGACGCTCCCCAGCGAGGTCTGCCTGTCGAGCGTCCACGTCAACCTGGTGGTAATGGATGGCGTGCAGGGTTGCCGCGGTGGGCGAGGGAACCCAGGCGCAGTTGGCGCCAGCGAGCGGGTGCGCGATTTTCTGGGCGAGCATATCCGCTAGGTTGTCCGGTGCCGCCCACATTCCCTTGCCTATTTGCGCCCGGCCGCGGAAACCGCACTCCAGCCCGATGTCGACGTTGGCGTCCTCGTATGCGGTAATCCAGCTGGAAGAGCGCATGTCCGCCTTGCGCACCATGGGCGCTGCGAGCATCGAGGTGTGGATCTCGTCTCCGGTGCGGTCCAAGAAGCCGGTGTTGATGAACACTACGCGATCGCGGGCCTCCCAGATACACGCCTTGAGATTCGCCGAGGTTCGGCGCTCTTCATCCATAATTCCGATTTTGAGCGTGAGCGGGTCAAGGCGCAGCACCGACTCGGTGCCCGCAAGTAAAGCGCAGGCCACAGCGACTTCATGCGGTCCGTGCATTTTCGGCTTCACAATGTACACCGAGCCGGTCCGCGAATTGTGGCGCGCGTTTTGCCCGCGAAGGTCGTGTACGGATCCCAGCCCCGTGAACAAGGCGTCGAGGATTTCTTCCGGCACCGGCTGACCAGCCGAATCAAGAATGGCGTCACTCGTCATGAGGTGGCCGACCTGGCGGATGAGCAACAGCGACCGGCCTGTCATGGCCAATTCGGACCCGTCAGGTGCTGTGTATTGACGGTCAGCATTGAGTTTTCGGGTGTACGTGCCCCCACCCTTGGCGACCTCGGCTGTGAGCGTGCCCTGCATCAGCTGTAGCCAATTTCGGTAGCCGACCACCTTGTCCTCCGCGTCGACGGCCGCGACCGAGTCTTCGAGGTCCATGATGGTTGTGACTGCGGATTCCAGCACAATGTCCTTGACGCCGGCCGGGTCGTCCGAGCCAATGGCGTGGGTGGCATCGATCTGGATTTCCACGTGCAGGCCGTTATGGACGAGTAGTACGGACTCGGGCGCATCCGCTGCTCCCCGATAGCCACGCAGTTGGTCGTCTTCGGCTAGCCCTGTAGTGCCGTCCGCGGTCTCGGCGACGAGGACGTTGCCGTCGATGCGGTAGGCGGTGACAGCCGCGTGCGAGCCGGCTTTCAAAGGCGCGTGCTCGTCGAGGAACTGACGCCCGCGGGCGACGACGGCGGCGCCCCGGACGGGGTTGTAGTCGGCGGTTCGGCCACGTCCCTCCGCCTCGTCGATGACGTCGGTTCCGTATAGTGCGTCGTACAGCGAGCCCCAGCGGGCGTTGGCCGCGTTGACCGCAAAGCGCGCATTCAGCAGCGGTACGACCAATTGAGGTCCGGACACCGTGGCGATTTCAGGGTCGACCTGATCCGTCGTGATAGTGAAATCTGCGGGCTCATCAGCCAGGTAGCCAATCGAACGCAGGAACTCCTCGTACACCTCGGGATCCGCGGGACCGTTCGTGCGATGGAACTCGTCGATCTGCTGCTGCAGCTGCTCACGAACACTCAGCAGCTCGGACACCTTTGGTGAGAACTCCTCGATGAGCGCCGCGGCACCGCTCCAAAAGTCATTCTCCTCGATGCCAGTGCCGGGCAACGCCTCGTCCCGCACAAAGGCGTAGAGCTCCTCGGCCACGTCAAGGCCGTTAGTGTCAATTCGCTTCGACATGATCCTCGCCTAATCTCTGATATTCCACAAAGCGGAAACAACTTTCCAACAAGTAGAATCTAACGACCGTACCTACGTCCTGTCAATGCTGTCCCGCACATGTGATGGCGCGGTCCGGTGGAGGCGACGGCGCATCCACCGGACCATCTCACGTAGAAGCCTGAAGAGCGGCCGTCAAGGTCGGGTTTGGATCCCGACGACTTCACGGCGTGGCTTGTGCTTCAGCATCCACCGGACCAGCAGTCCAAGCCCCGCGATCAGCATGACCAGCATGATGGTGCCGACGTTGAGGCCCAGCCCGTGGATAAAGAGGAATGCGACGATGCCCGCAGTAAGGCAGTAGTAAATGGTGACAAGGATGGTCTTTCGCAGTAGATCCCCTTCCCTCCCCAGCAAGCCCACGGTCGCCGATGCGGCGACGATGTTGTGGATCGCGATGGGGTTACCGCCGGCGCCGCCTACGGCTTGGGCCGCTACTACAGCCTCCGGGGGGACCCCGATCTGGGCGCCAGTGGAGAACTGGAACTGCGAGAATGTCAGGTTTGACACCGTATTGGAGCCAGCGACAAACGCTCCCAGGGCACCGACCCACGGCGCTATGAGCGGCCATGATCCGCCGGAGATCGCGGCCGCACCTTCGGCGAGCGTGACGGGCATGCTGGAGAGCCCGGAGGCGTTCAGTTCCGGACCGGACTGGATGAGGATACGGACCATGGGAACGGCAAAGAGCAGCGCCACTGCGGTGCCGACAAGCTGGCCGGCAGAGACCTTTACCGCCTGCAGGATCTGCTTGCCCTTCATCCGGTGCAGGACGAATGCGAAGCCGGAGGCAAGAATGAGCACGAAGCCGGGCAGGTAGAACGGCTGAACGCTGGTGGAGATGTCGGTGCCCAGAATGTTCGTGAAGGGGATGGCGAGGCCGGTGAGGAAGCCCTTGAGTTCCGGAATGACACGGGTTGCCACGAGCAGCAGCCCCATCAGCACATAGGGTGCCCAAGCGCGCACAAGGCTCATGTTTGCCGTCATGTCGGCGGCCTTGGCAGGCTCGAGGGTGCCCATCCAGCGGTCCGACCAGCTGGAGCGGGGGCCGAAGTCGAAAGTTTCCTTTGGCATCAGGAAGCCGCGGCTGGAGGTGAACATGACGATCACAAGCCCGATCAGTCCGCCAAAGAGTGACGGGAATTCCGGACCCAGGAGCCGGGCGGTCAGGACGTAGGGAACGGTCATGGCCACGGACGCGTAGATGGCGAATGGCCAAACCGACAGGCCGTCCCGGAAGCGCTTTTCTTGGCCGAAGAATCCTGTGAGCATGCAAACCAAGATCAGAGGTATGAGCAGGCCGACGATGGCGTGGATCGCGGCAACTTGAAATCCGATGGAGCTCACGAATTCCGGCATGGTCAGGCCCAGAACGTTGATACGTTCGGCCACAGCGGGATCGCCGCCGAGCCCCTGGCCAACGCCGACGAGGATCGGCGTACCGACGGCGCCGAAGCTCACCGGTGTGCTCTGGATGATGAGTCCCACCATGACTGCAGCCATGGCAGGGAAACCGAGCGCCAGCAGCAGCGGCGCAACGACGGCCGCGGGGGTGCCGAAGCCTGAGGCGCCTTCGATGAAACTCCCGAACAGCCAACCGATGATGATGGCCTGAATGCGGCGGTCGGGGGAAATATTGTTGAATCCGGCACGGATCGCAGACATAGCGCCGCTCACCGTGAGGGTGGAAAGCAATAGGAGTGCGCCGAACACTATGTAGAGCAAGGTACCGGCAGTAATGAGGCCTTCAAGGGTGGCGGCGAGCACCCCTGTGAAGTCCATTTGCCACACGAACAGCGCCACGAGCACTACGGCAACGTAGCCGACCGGCATGGCATATTTGGCTGGCCAGCGAAAGCCAGCAAGGAGGACACCGACCAAGAGGATCGGCGCTAATGCTAAGAGAGCCAGTACGGCTAGGTTGTCCACGTAAATCCTCCACGTTGAGGGGGTGACAGAGTGATGGTCAGACCACAGACCATAGCGTGTTTTTTTGCATACTGTGAGCCAAGCCACGTTTTATGTCGTGGCTGCAACCGACCTGAGCAGTCTTCCTTGTGGCCCCGTACGCCCAAATAATTCCTTGACGGGGGCGGCGGCAGGGCGGAGACCATCACCCGCAACGGAATCGCCGTGGAGTACCACTACGGACTACGTGTTGGGCCAGGCGAGCGCCGATGGCCAAGAGGTTCTTCCCTCGGACCGCCCGTGTCCGGCTAAACCTGGGGTTTTATTGCGCCTGCGCGGGCGCCGTCGTCGCCCAGCCGGCCTTCGGCGTCGGAAATGGTCCGGGCTAGGGCGGGAACGAGACCATCAACACCTCCATCCTGCACACGTACGACGAACTGGCGGCCGAGCTCAAAAAGCAGGACGCCAAGCAGGACGCGATGGAGCAGGAGGTGATCGGACAGTTGGTGAAGGGCCGGGACCTCTACCTGGCGAAGTACGTTTCGGATCCGGGCAACCCCACTATCCTGTTCCTGACGCAGCAGCAAGGGAACGAGCAGCTCACCACCGAGGGCGCGCTGGAATTCATCAAGCACCTCGGCACCGGCAAGTCCCGCGGAGTGCTCGACGGCGTCAACGTCCTCGTGGTGCCGATGCTGAACCCGGACGGCGCCATGGGCGACGTCGGCTTCTCCCTGGACGACTACATCGCCTCCGGGGACCGGCACCTGACCCGCTACAACGCCAACGAGGCCGACCTGAACCGCGACCACGTCTCCATGATCGAACCCGAGACGCGCGCCCAGAACACCAACGTGATGTCTGCCTACGCTACTCGCCAACATGGTGGACCTGCACCACCAGGGCGCCAAGAGCGAGCGCAACGGGAAGCTGGTTTCGGGTTCGATCCTCTATCCGACCACCCCCAACGTGGATCCCGATGTCCTGTAGGGACCGAAGAAGCTGGGCGGCGTCGTCTTCGGCGCGGTCGATTCGATCGGGTGGGGCCACCTCGGCAAGTACGTGGGCGGCACGGCGCAGACCATCAGCCGCAACGGAATCGCCGTCGAATACGGGATCTCCACGCTGCTCTTCGAGATGCGTGGCATGAGCGACCACAAAAACCCGGACGCGGTCCTCGGCCAGAAGAGCAACGGCTACCTGATCAGGCAGACCGTCACGACCCTGGACGCGACGGTGCGCGCGATCTCGGACGGCTCGATCGACGACGTCGACACCTCCTTCTGGGACTCGCTCGCGGAGCAGAACGTCCGCGGGGAGTACCGGAAGGCAGTTTGACGCCGGTGCCCCACCCGGGTAGGGCACCGGCGTCGTATGCTGTGGGTGAGAAGCCCCGACGCCGGCATCCATCCGCGCCGCGACCTCGCGGGCGCCGGCGTCCTTGGCGGCCCGGACCGGCGACGACTGCGTTCTCGTAGATGTCCTCGTGGACGTAGAGGCGCCTCAGTGCGGCGCAGGTCGGGCGGAAGTTGCTGGACGCGTCCCAGGGTGGGACCCCGTGCACCTGCAGGAGGTCGCCCTGATCCCGTTGCTGGGACTGCCGCCCGCGACGTCCGGGTTGCTCGCCCGAGAGATCGCCGGGATGAGGGTTGGCGTCTAGCGGGCGCCTCCTTAAGTAGGGTCGAGGTATGGACCATGAAACGCGTTATGCGCGGCCGGACCAGACCCAGATGGCCCGTCTCGTCACCGACGTCCTGACGGAAGCCGGGGACCGGACGCCGCCCGTCGAATGGGAGTGGGTGGAGAGCGGTTCCGGCCATGTGTCGGTGCTCACCGATGCGGTGGCCTGCAGGATCGCACGGGATGGTAGGGCCCACGCCGAGCTTGAGCGCAGCCAGCGCTTGGTGGACAGTTTGCCCATGCTACCGTTCCGCGTGCCGCGCTCGGTTGGTTCCGTGGCCCGGCGGGACGGCCTGCTCGCCGTTGCCACGGAGAGAATCCGCGGAACCGTGCACCCTGTCGGCTCCGGGGACCCCCAAACGCTGCGGGCTCTCGTCGATGCGATCCACGACGTCGATATCGACCACGTTTCCGCGCACACGGCGACGCCGCACGCCTTCTGCGGAGGCGAGGACTGGGAAACGGTCCTGCGGGAGCTCGTTGTGCCGCGACTCCCGAGCGCACTGCGTCAGATCGGTCGGCGCATCGTCGCGGACCTGGCCGCCCTCGAGCCTCCCGCCAGGGTCCTAAACCACGGCGACTTGGCGGGCTGGAACGTCCTATGGAGCGGCGACAGCGTGGCTGGCGTCCTTGACTGGGACCTCGCGAGCCGCGACGATCCGGCCGATGATATAGCCAGTCTCGCCGACTGGCACGGCTGGCAGGTTGCGCCCCACCTCGCAGACAAGTCGACGATCCAACGAGCAAAGGTCATCAGCCAATCCTTTCCGCTCCAAACCATCGGCTTCGCCCTGACGAGAAATCGCCCGGCGGAGGAGTTGGAGCGGACCATCGGACGCGCGGCCGAGAGGATACGCCGCCGATCCGTATGCATAGACTGGTGATGTACGCGACATTCTACGACGAGGAGTGCTCAGTGGCAGAGAAGACCCCGCACCAGAACACGACGTTCGAGTCCGCCGGAGAACAGGCACACGGGTACCTGGCGCTGCCGGAATCCGGCACCGGTCCTGGAGTGATCGTCATCCAGGAGTGGTGGGGCCTGACCGACCACATCCGCGACGTGGCGGACCGTCTCGCGGCGGCCGGCTTCGTGGCCTTGGCGCCGGACCTCTACGGCGGCCGGATCACGCACGACGGCGACGAGGCGGGCGAGATGATGTCCAAGCTCCCGGCCGAGGAGGGCGCCCGCCTGCTGTCGGGGGCCGTGGACCACCTGCTGTACCTGGACGCCGTCACAGGTGACGCCGTCGGGGCCATCGGATTCTGCATGGGCGGGGGATTCGTCCTGTCGCTGGCCGCCCAACAGGGCGAACGCATCGCCGCCGCGGTGCCCTTCTACGGCGTCGGGCAGGGAGTCCCCGACACCTACACCGGCGTCACGGCCGCGATCCAGGGCCACTACGCGGAGCAGGACGGGTTCTACCCCGTCGAAAAGGCCCGCGAGCAGGAGGCGCAGATCCGCCGCGAATCCGCCGCCGACGTCGTCTTCCACTACTACGACGCTCCCCACGCCTTCCACAACGACGGCAACCCGCAGGGCAACTACCGCCCGGAGGCCGCCAACCTGGCCTGGGGACAGGCCGTGGAATTCCTCTCCCAGCGCCTCGCGTAGCGCAGACCAACCCACCGCGCGGGCCGTTCGGCGCGCACCCCGATAAGGAGTAAACATGTCAGGAACAGTCATCGTCGGCGTCGACGGAAGCGACACGTCATTCAAGGCCGCGACGCGGGCCGCCACCATCGCGGCCGGTCTCGGCGCGGACCTGTCCGTCGTCACGGCGCACGCCAAGGACAACACCGAGGTGGTCAAGATCGGCAGCGACACGTGGATCCTGGACGACGCCGAGCAGGCCAAGAAGCTCGCCGAGAAGGCCGCCTCGCAGCTCCGCCAGGTGGTGCCGGGGGCCACGATCAGCTCGGTCGCCGTGAAGGGCAAGCCGCAGGACGCGCTCGTCGAGGAGGCCACCCGCTCCAACGCCCAGCTGATCGTGGTCGGCAACGTGGGGATGAAAGGCCTCGGACGCGTGCTCGGCAGCGTCGCGAGCAGCGTGGCCCACGCGGCGCCCTGCGACGTCTACATCGTCAAGACCGCCGGATAGCTTCCGCGGTTCTCACCTGAAAAACCGAATAGCCCGCCGACTCCTGTGGAAGTCGGCGGGCTTTCCCGTATGCGTGTGTGGCCGTGGGGACCCGTTAGGCGTCCTTCTGGGCCTTCGCCGCCTTCTCGGCCTTGGCCGCCGCGGCCTCGCGGACGCGTGTCTCCTCGGCGCGGACGGCCGCCATGTTGGAGCGCTCCTCCTGGAGCCATTCGGGACGGTCGGCCAGCAACGCCTCGATCTCGGTGGTGGTCAGCGCCTCCGTGACACCGCCGCGCGCCAGTCCCGAGATGGTGACGTTGAGCTTCTGCGCGACGACCGGCCGCGGGTGCGGACCGTTCTGGCGCAGGTCAACAAGCCACTGTGGCGGCTCGTTCATCATCTCGTTGAGCGCGTCCCGGCTCACGGGATTCTCCTGGAACTCCGCAGGCGCACCCGGGAGGTAGATGCCGAGCTTCTTCGCGGCGGTCGCCGGCTTCATGGTCTGCGGGGTCTTCTGCGTCATCCCCCCAGACTACCGGTAACGGTAGGCTGGGCCGGGTGTCAGAACTGAAGATCGCGTACGTTCCCGGAGTCACCCCCGGTAAATGGCTGGACCGCTGGCAGGAGCGCTACCCGGACGCCCCCGTTCAGGCCGCGCTGCACGACGCCGGCGCCCCCCTCGCCCTGCTGTCGGACGGGGCGGCGGACCTGGTGTTCGTCCGGTTCCCGGATGGCCAGTCGCCGGCTGACTCCCGCACCCATGTCATTTCCCTCTACGAGGAGCTCCCGGTGGTCTGCGCCCCGCGCGAGCACGAAGTCGAGCTCTACGACGACGCCGTGCCCTTGGCCGACCTCTCCAACGAGACCTTCCTCGACCTCGCCGACTACCCGAACGACGTCGGCGGGACGGCCATGGCCATGGAGGTCGTCGGGACCGGGGCCGGCCTGCTGGTGCTCCCGATGTCCCTCGCACGGATGTATCAGCGCAAGGACGTGGTCAGCCGCGAGGTGCTGGGCGTCGAATCGACCCGGATCGGCCTCGCCTGGAGCCGGCCGCAGGGCGACGATCCGGAGAACCCGTTGATCGAGGAGTTCGTGGGGATTGTCCGGGGACGGGCCGCCCACTCCTCCCGCCAGCCGTCCGTGCAGGAACGCCAGCAGCAGGACGCCGCCAAGGCGCTGAAGAAGCGCCAGTCCGGACCCTCGCGTGCCGGAGCGGCGGCGGGTTCGGGCAAGGGCGGCAAGACTTCGAAGACCGGCAAGTCCGGCGGCGGCAAGGGTGCGCCCAAGTCCGGGGGACGCGGGGGCCGCGGCGGGAAGTCCGGCGGGGCGGGCCGCGGAAAGCGCTAGCCCCGACCCCGGAAAGCAGTACGACGCCGGAGGCCCGCCCCCACGGGACGGGCCTCCGGCGTCGTACTGCCGCTTGAAATGCGGGAACTAGCCGATCGAGGCGACCGCGAAGATGCCCGCGGCGAGGACGAACGCCATGACGCCGATGAGCGTCTCCAGGACGGTCCACGTCTTCAGGGTGGTCTTGACGTCCATGTCGAAGAAGCGGCCGACCAGCCAGAAGCCGGAGTCGTTCACGTGGGAGACGATGACCGAGCCCGCGGCGACCGCGATGACCATGGTGGCCAGCTGGATGTCGTTGAGGCCGGCGGAGGCAACGGCGGTCGACAGCAGGCCCGCGGCGGTGGTGAGCGCGACGGTGGCCGAACCCTGGGCGATGCGGAGGATGCCGGAGATCAGGAACCCGGCGACGATGAGCGGCACGCCAAGGTCGCCCAGGACGTCGGCTAGCGCATCGCCGATGCCGGAGGTGCGCAGGACGCCGCCGAACATTCCGCCGGCGCCGGTGATCAGGATGACCGAGCAGACCGGGCCGAGCGCCTTCTCCATGATCTGTTCGATCGCGGAGGACTCCATCCCGCGACGCCGGCCGAGGACGAACGCTGCGACGAACAGGGAGATCAACAGCGCGACGGGCGTCTCGCCGATGGCGCGGAGGAACTGGAACCACGTGGCTTCGGACGTACCCTCGGCGAGGGCGCCCGAGGAAGCGAGGGTGTTCAGGCCGGTGTTCAGGAAAATCAGGACCAGCGGGAGCAGGAGGACGGAGGCCACGGCGCCGAACTTCGGCGGGTTCGCCTCGTGCTCGGCGTCGGCCTGGCCGAGGAGCGACGGGATGGGAAGGTCCCACTTCTTGCCGGCCCAGATGCCGAAGAGGTAGCTGGTGACGTACCAGGTGGGAATCGCGACGACGAGTCCGATGAGCAGGACGAAACCCACGTTGGCGCCGAAGAACTCGCTGGCCGCGACGGGCCCGGGGTGCGGCGGAACGAAGATGTGCATCACCGAGAACGCGCCGGCGGCCGGGAGCCCGTAGAGGAGCACCGACCCGCCTAGGCGCCGTCCGACGGCGAAGATGACCGGCAGCATGACCACGAGGCCGGCGTCGAAGAAGATCGGGAAGCCGAAGATCAGGGACGCGACACCAAGCGCGAACGGTGCGCGTTTTTCGCCGAAGATGCCGATCAGGCGATCGGCGAGCACCTTGGCGCCACCGGACGTCTCGACGAGGCGGCCGAGCATGGCGCCGAGGCCCACGAGGAGCGCGACGCTGGCCAGGGTCGAGCCGAACCCGCCGGTCAGCACGGAGACGACGTTGCCTGCGGGGATGCCGGTGGCGAACGCGGTCAGCAGACTGACCAGGATCAGCGCGAGGAACGCGTGCATGTGCATTTTGATGATGAGGAACAGCAGAAGCAGGATGGCTGCGGCGGCGATGCCGAGAAGGGGTCCTGCGCCCAGGGTCTGGGTCCAGCCTTCGATGGTCATGTTTTCTCCGGGGTTGGGGGTTAAGGGTGGCCGATGCCCGCGAGCGCGCGGGCGGCCAAATTGTCGGGCGTGGTGTCGTTGACCAGCGTCAGCCCGCCTTCGTCCGGCTCCAGGGGTTCGAGCGTCTGGAGCTGGCTGGGCAGGAGCGAAGCGGGCATGAAGTGCCCCGCACGCTGACCCATGCGGTCAGCCAAGGTGGTCGGATCCGCCGTGACATGGACGAAGAGCACGACGCCGGATGCCTGGCGCAGCAGGTCGCGGTACTCGCGCTTCAGGGCCGAGCAGGTGACGACGCTGCCGTGTCCGGCATTCGCGCTGGTTTCCATCCAGCCGCGGATGGTTTCCAGCCACGGCCAGCGGTCGGCGTCCGTGAGGGGGATTCCGGCGGCCATTTTGCGGACGTTGGCCTCGGGGTGGAATTCGTCGGCCTCCGCCACCGGGTAGCCGAGGCTGCCACCAAGAAGTTGCGCCAGGGTCGTTTTCCCGGATCCGGACACGCCCATCACCACCACGTGGGTGCTGGGCGTGCGCGCTTGTTCGGTGTCCATATGTGCTCCTGGAAGGACGTCGCTGGCCTCGTGCATGTGTGCTGCGCTACAAAAGATAGCACCTTTGATTCTGTAAAGGTAGTATCTAATTGAGGCTTTTTCGCTCCGCGTTGCCTACTATGTGGATTATGAACAGGCCAACCGGGGCAAAGGTGCTTCAGGAACCCATCATCGAGACCCTTGGGCGCGAGATTGTCGGCGGCGAGCTGCCCGCGGGTGAACGCCTGACACTGGAACGCCTCCAGGAGCGGTTCGGGGTATCGCGCACGGTGATGCGGGACTGCATGCGGGTGCTTGAGTCCCTCCGCCTGGTCTATCCCAAGCGCCGGTTGGGCCTTGTGGTGCAGGAGTCCCGCTTCTGGAATCCGATGGACCCGCGCATCATCCGGTGGCGGCTGGCCGGCCCAGGGCGCGACCGCCAGTACGCCGAACTGACCGAATTGCGCATAGCGGTGGAGCCGATCGCCGCCGCGGGGGCCGCCGAACGGGCGTCCGATGGGGCGCGGGCGGAGATGGTGGCTCTTGCCGCGGACCTGCGCCGGCATGGTGAGGCCGGCGAACTCGAGGCCTTCCTCGCGGCGGACATCGCCTTCCACTCGCTCCTGTTGGAGTCCAGCGGCAACGCGATGTTCGCCTCGCTGCGGTCCGTGGTCGCGGAGGTCCTCTCGGGCCGCACGCAACAGGGGCTCATGCCCTTCCGGCCACATTCCGAGGCGTTGGACGAGCACGAGGCCGTGGCGGCTTCCATCGCCGCGGGAGACCGCGTCGCCGCCGAAGCGCATATGCAGGTCCTGGTGGACGAGGTCCGCCATGCGCTGGAGAAGGACCTCGACGGGGGAGCGGGTTAACTCCGCCCCGGGAAGAACCAAGGAGGGCCCATCAATAAGGCGGCCGTCCGGGCGCCGATGCGCACCGAACGGCCGAGCCTCATGGAGCGGTTGGTGCTACTGGAACAGTTGGGCCACCCGCGTGAGTGTCTGGACGATGCCGTAGAGAAGGGGAACTCCGACCAGCAGCCATCCGACGGCGAGTCTGCCGACCGCCGGTTTGGTTCGGACGTCGTGTGCTTGCGGTTGCCTGGCCGTGGCCATGTCAGGACTCCTTCGCGTAATCGTGGGTGGTGTTCTTGTCCGGTTCATGGTGTTTCGAATCCACCGGCTTGATCAGCAGGTTGGCCACGAAACCGACAGCCAGGAGCGTCACCATGGTCAGCAAGACCGGCTGATAGTTCTGCGCCATCAGGGTTCCCGGTTTGCCCTGGGCGTCCAGCATTCCGTTGACGATCATGGGACCTGCGATGCCGGCGGCGGACCAGGCGGTCAACAGTCGGCCGTGGATGGCGCCGACCTGGAACGTGCCGAACAGGTCCTTGAGGTAGGCGGGCGCGGTGGCGAATCCGCCGCCGTAGAAGCTGATGATGACAAAGGCGAACAGGATGAACAGGAGCGTCGAGCTGCCGCCGAACAGCGATAGCACCAGGTAGAGCACGGCTCCCACGCCGAGGTAGACCATGTAGATGTTTTTCCGCCCGATTAGGTCGGACGTGCTGGACCAGATGAAACGGCCAGCCATGTTGCCGATGGACAGCAGGCCCACGAAACCGCCGGCGACCGCAGCGTTCAGCGCGGAATTGCCGTCAGAAGTGCGGAAGAAGTCTTGGATCATCGGGGACGCCTGCTCCAGGATGCCGATACCCGCTGTCACGTTCAGGAAGAGTACGGTCCACAACAGCCAGAATTGCCGCGTCTTGATGGCGTTTGAGGCAGAGACGTGGTTCTTCGTCACGAGTTCGGAGTGCTTGGTCATCGACGGGTCCCAGCCGTTCGGGCGCCAGCCCTCCGCCGGAACACGGATGCTGAAGACGCCGTACATCATGACCACGAAGTAGGCGATGCCTAGCGTCAAGAACAACCGCCCGACGGCGTCGCCACTGGCGATCCAGCCTTCCGCGCCGGAGTTCGGGTCGAACGTCCGCAGAAGCTGTGTGGACAGCGGGGAAGCGATCAAGGCACCGCCACCGAAGCCCATGATCGCCATGCCGGTGGCCATACCGGGGCGGTCGGGAAACCACTTGATGAGGGTGGATACCGGCGAGATGTAGCCGATGCCGAGGCCGATTCCTCCAAGGAATCCATATCCGAGGTACACCAGCCAGAGTTGTTCAGTGAAGATTCCGGCGGCACCTACGAGGAAGCCAGCGCTCCAGAAGGAGGCGGCCGTGAACATCGCCATGCGCGGTCCGCTCCGTTCGACCCAGGTGCCCATGATGGCGGCGGACAGTCCCAGCATCACGATGGCGATCGAGAAGATGACCCCGATCGCCGTCTGGCTGGTCTCAAAGTGCTCCACGAGCGAGATCTTGTAGACGCTGGTCGCATAGGCCTGGCCGATGCACAGGTGGACGGCCAGCGCGGCCGGGGGAATCAGCCAGCGGTTGAACCCCGGGGGTGCGATGGAATGCGATCTGTCGAGCCAGCGCATGGTGCCTCCTGCTGCGTTTGCGCGAAGACGGCCGCGCTGATGCGCGGCCGTTGGTTGCCTCCAGCCATTGTGTTACGGATCATGCCGCTTGCATAGCTTTAAGTTGGCGGCGCCAAATCGTCCGGCGATGCCCGCGCCGAAATCGCTCCCCGTGCGCGACGCCCATTAGGTTTGTTCTCATGCGCATTCCGGATTCACAGCCCTTTGTCCCGGTGATTCTGGGCGGTGACATCGGTACGTATTCGCTGGCCAGGGAGTTCCACGAGGCCTACGGTGCCGTCAGCGTTGCCGTTCCCGCCGGGTCCAACGGCGTCCTGGACCATTCCGTCGCGATCGATGTCCGTCCGGCCGGGACGATGGTGGACGACGCCGTCGTCGTGGCGCACCTCCTGGACGTTGCCCGGGAGCTGACCGGCGACGGCTCGCGGCCACGCCCTCTCTTGCTCTGCGGCTCGCTGGACCTGCAGGTCATGCTGATCACGCGGCATCGCAGGGCGCTCGGTGAGTTCTACACGATTCCCTACGTGTCGCTGGAGACGATGGAGCGTGCGGCGCTGAAGCAGAACTTCTACGCAATGTGCGCCGAGCTGGGTGTTCCGCATCCGCGAACGGTCTCCTACGACACCGCCTCGCACCCGCAGCCGCTGCCGGACGACCTGCCTTTCCCCCTGATCGGGAAGCCGGCGGACTCGTCGGCGTGGGTGCGCGCCAAGTTCGAGGGAAAGCAGAAGGTCCACACGATCAACAATCGTCTGGAGCTGGAAGACCTGTTGGCGCGGATTGCGGTGTCCGGGTATGCCGAGTCGTTCATACTTCAGGAGCTTGTTCCGGGCGGTGACACGAATATGCGTCTTTGCACATACTTTAGCGACCGGTCCGGGGCTGTCCGCTTTGCCGGCTACGGAGAGGTGGTCGTGGAGGAACACGCGCCGATCGTGCTCGGAAACTCCGCTGGCATCGTCACCGCCGTCGACAACGAGGTCATCGATCACGGGCGGCGCATTTTGGAGCACCTTGGGTGGACCGGGTTCGCGATGTTCGATGCCAAGCTGGACCCGCGCGACGGAGAAGTGAAATTCTTCGAGCTCAATCCCCGGCTGGGAAGAAACCATTATTACTTGACCGCCGCCGGTCATAACGCGTCCCGGTTCTACGTTCGCGAATACCTTGGAGTGGAGTACGACACCGCCGCTCGCGACACTGACTCCGCCGTGACGCCGGAAGGCTCGACGCAGGGGAGTGCCAGCATGGCGATCGTCCGCGAGGAGGTGCTGTGTACCGTGCTTCCTTTGGCGCTGCTTCGGCGTCATCTGCGCGGTCCTGTGGGGGAAAAGGCAGACCGGCTGATGAAGAACGGTCGAGTTGCCAACCCCCTGCGCTACAAGGCCGAGCGGCATCCGCGCCGGTTGCTCTACATAGCGCTGAGCGCCGTCAACCAGTTTCGCAAGTTCCGCCAGTACCCGCCGCGCGAAGGATAGGCGGCATCCCCTTCTCGGTTCGACGTCCCTCCGCATTGACTCCCGCCTCGTCTCACGCTGCCCCGTGACTATGCGGTTTTGCGTGGTTTGAGGTGTTGGAGGAGTCGTGTTCTGCGGTGTTGGCCGCGGTATTCGATGAGTTCCCCTGCGGGCTGCCGGGGGGCCGGGGTGCCCGGGAGGGCCGGTGCTGTGGAGGTGTAGGTGTGGCCGGTGGGCGTGGTGGTTTGGACGGTGTGCCGGATGCCGGGGACGGGGATCACGGACCAGCCGGGGGCTTCTTTGGCGTAGTTGCATTCTTCGCAGAGCGCTTGGGAGTTCTCCAGGGTGGTGGGTCCGCCGGCGGCGGCGGGGACGATGTGGTCGTGGTGGCGGAAGGGGGCGTCGCACCAGGGGTTGGAGCAGTCCTGGTCGCGGGCGGCGACCATGCGGCGCATCCCGGCGGGGAAGATCCGCGCCCGGGAGTCCATCGCCTGCAGCTGTCCGGTGGTGGGGTGGGTGTAGAGCCGGCGCAGCCACACCATCGACCCCGGTGGCGGGGCGGGTTGGATGTCGTTCGGCGGAGACCAGGTGACGGTCCCCTGCTCGGGATCCGGTTCTCGGGCCGGTCCGGGATCTGGTTGGCGGTGGAACGCCGTTCCCGGCCGGGCCGCCGTGCCACCGGTCTCGGGGATGGCGCCTCCGGCGGCATCGGCGGCGTCGGGGTCGTCCGTGTCTGGCGTTTTCTTGGGGTGGAGGCGGATGAGGTCGCGGGCGTGTTGGGCGGGGATGGTTCCGTAGCCGTTCAGGTGCGCCGGTTCGGCGTCGGCCTGGAACAGGGCCCGGTCGGTCATGACGAGTTGGACCTGGACGTCGATGCCGTCGGCGACGGCCTTGCCGGTGGCGCGTTCGTAGAAGGTGTCCGCCATCCTCTGGCCCTGCCCGCGGGGGTCCCCGGCGGCGCGGAGCCGGTCCGCCTCCTTCGTGAGGGCGGCCCGGACGGCGACGCCTTGGGCGACCGGCAGCAGGGCGGTGACGTAGACCATCGTCTCCGGCGCGGGACGGAAGGTGACGCGGCGTTCGCCTTCGGCCTTGCGCGAGCGCTTCACGACCGCGGCCGGGTCGGCCGCGATGGCGATGGCCCTGGCCTTGTTCCGCAGGGCCTTGTCCCCGATGCCTTCGAGCAGGTCCGGGTCCGCGCAGAGTTCTTCGTCGACCGCGGCGCGGTCCTGAACGGACAGGCACGCGGTCTCGCGCACCAGCACCGTGGCCCGCCACTCGCTCAACGCCCCGGTCTCCAACGCGGCCAGGGTGTGGGGCATCTCCGCCACCAGGGCCTTGCCCAGGGCCAGGTGCGCGGCGCCCTGGTGCGGGGACTCCCGCCGGGCCAACCCGATCTGGTGCCCGATCCCGTCCCCGCGCCTGTCCGCCGGGATCCCGGCGTCCGCGCGGGCGGAGCGCATCGAGGCGTCCAGCCCCGCGGCCAGGCGGGCCTGCGCCGCGCACACCGCGGACTTCACGACCTCCAGCCCCCGGATCAGATCCACCACCGCCGCATCCGAACGATCCGCGGTCCCCCGCCGACGGATCACCGTCCCATCCGACACATACGAACCCCCACCCCGTTCGGCTGGCCGCGAAGGAACGGTAGGGCCGCCGGTGCCGGCGGTGCCGGCGGGATCAGCCGGTAACCCGCTGGAGCCTTCGCCGCGATCGGCGCGCGAGGGCCGGCCGGCGGAATCCCCAGCGGCGGACTCCGCCACCAGATCCGCATACCGCATCCCGCCCAGATACTCCGCCACCGCACCCACCGCCGCCAGCTCCGCCGCGAAACCACCCGGCCCGCCGGAGGCGCCGCTCACGCCCGGGGAACCGGCGATCTGAGCGCCGACGTTCCGCGGATCCACGACGGGCGGCGGAACCTTCGCGGGCCCCGGCGCAATCTCTCGCTCGGCACCCGGATCGGCGCCTGCCTCGCCACCTGACCCGGTACCTGGCCCCGCACCCGGCCCGACGCCCCGCTGGGGGCCCGGCTCCGGCGTCGGCTGCTGTTCCTTGGACATGACTCCACGGTACCGACCGCCACCGACAAAATGGGAACAACCCTTCGAACGGGGAAAAGATTCCCATACCGGCACCCGTGGAGGACGAGTCAGCCGCGTCATCGGCTGGCACCCGCCACACGACGACACATCGCCGCCAGCCCTCAGGCGTCAACCTCAGCAGTCAACCTCAGCGGTCGCCAACCCGGCCTCGCCCCTCGGCCCACGAGGGATCTGGCATGCTTGGGCAAAACGACGTCGACGAAGGAGCAGATATGGACTGGGGCACTTACGAGACATTGCGCGCGGAGGTCCAAGGGCCAGCGCTGGTCGTCACCCTCGACCGTCCGGAGGCGATGAACGCCCTCGCCGGACAAATGGTCGACGACCTGCTGGACCTGACGCGAACCCTGCAATCCGTTGGACGCGACGGTGACTGGCCGGTCCGCGGCGTCGTGCTGACGGGCGCGGGCAAGGCTTTCGTCGCCGGTGCGGACATCCGCGAGATGTCGGGGATGAATGCCGAGGCTGCCGAGGCCTACGGCAGGCGCATGCACGAGGTCACCCTGCGGCTGGAATCCCTCCCGGTTCCCGTCGTCGCGGCGGTCAACGGCTTCGCGCTCGGCGGTGGTTGCGAACTCGCCATGGCGTGCGACTTCATCTACGCCTCCGCGAACGCCAGCTTCGGCCAGCCCGAGGTCAATCTCGGCCTCGTGCCCGGCTTCGGAGGCTCCGTGCGACTGCAGCAGCGCGTCGGGGTGGGCCAGGCACGGGAACTGATTTTCACGGGCCGCCGGATCAAGGCGGACGAGGCGCTGAGGATCGGGCTGGCCAACGCGGTCTTCGCGGATCCCGCCGAACTACTCGAGGCTGCCCTGGCGACCATCGCGGAGATCGCCGCGGAGTCCCCCACGGCCGTCGCGAACGCCAAGACGGCCATGGGCGCGGCCTACGGGCTACCCGTCAAGGAGGGGCTCGACGTCGAGGCACTGAGCTTCCACACGGCCTTCACCACCGAGGACTCCAGGGTGGGGCGCGCAGCGTTTCTCGCCAAGGAGACGCCGGACTTCCCGGGGCGGTAACCCCATGGAAGACGGCGGCGGAGCCGACGTCGTGCCCGCCGCGTCCGCCACCACGACGCACCGCTACGGCCCCGCGCCCAGCCAGTACGCCGAACTGACGATGCCCGCCCGGCGCACCCGCCCCGGCGTCGTGGTGGTGGTGCACGGCGGCTATTGGCGCGCCGAGTACGGAGCCGAACTCGGGCGGCCCCTGGCCGCGGACCTGGCGGCGCGCGGGTGGGCGGTCTGGAACCTGGAGTACCGCAGGACGGGCGGCGCCGGGAACGACGCCGGCGGGTGGCCCCACACTTTCGACGACGTCGCCGCCGGCCTGGATCTGCTGCCGGCCGTCATGGAGCGAGTCGCCGGGGAAACGGGCCCGGTCGTCGTCCTCGGACACTCCGCCGGGGGCCACTTGGGCGTCTGGGCGGCCGGACGCCACACGCTGCCCGCGGGCGCGCCGGGCGCGAATCCCGCCACGCCGATCGCCGGCGTCGTGAGCCAGGCCGGCGTCCTGGACATGTCGCTCGCCGAGCGGCTCGGGCTGAGCCACGGGGCGGCGCGGCTTCTCATGGGCGCCGATCCGTCCGCGGAGCCGGAGCGCTGGCGGTGGGCGGACCCTGTGGCGATGCTGCCGATCGGCGTGCCGGTGGTCGTCCTCCACGGGGACGACGACGAAGCCGTGCCCTTCGCGCTGGCCCGCTCCTACGCGGATGCCGCGGCGGCCGCCGGCGACCCGGTGCGGTTGGAGACCATGCCCGGGGACCATTTCACCCCCATCACCCCCTGGAGCGCCGCGTGGGAGGCCTGCGTTCGGGCGCTGGAGCGGCTGACGTGGACGGACTGAGGGGTATGTCGCACGGCGGAAGCACGGTTCCGTTGGTCGGATGGTCGTGGCGCACCGGTATATTGAGTGCACCGCGTCAACGCCGAGGTGAGGTTGAGTTGTGCTGACAGTCATTGGTGAGACCCTCGTGGACGTCCTGTCCGGAGGAATGTCCGCACCCCAAAGCTACGTGGGTGGAAGCCCCATGAACGTGGCCGTCGGCCTTGCCCGGCTCGGCCACCCCGTCACGTTCGTCGGGCGCTACGGGGACGACGAATACGGCCGCAAGATCCACGAACACCTGCGCGACAACTCGGTCCAGGAGGTCCTGCCGCCGGACGCGCACCCGACGAGCACCGCCCATGGCGTCCTGGACCCCGTCGGCGCCGCCACGTACGACTTCGACCTGGTGTGGGACCTGGCCGGCTTCGCCGCCGTCTCCGACCGCGCCCTCGACGACGCCCAACTGCTGCACACCGGATCGATCGCCATCATGGTGGAACCCGGCGCCACCACCGTCCTGGAGGCAGTCCGTCGCGCGCGCCCCCACGCGACCATCACCTTCGACCCGAACATCCGCCCCACCTTCGTGGAGGACCACTCCGCCGCGGTCGCGCAGGTGGAGCGGTTCGTCCAGCTCAGCGACGTGGTGCGCGCCAGCGACAGCGACCTCGAATGGCTGTATCCGGGCCGCAGCGTGGAGGACACCGCCGCGGCCTGGCTCGGGCTGGGGCCGGCGATGGTGGTCGCCACCTACGGATCCCGCGGACCCTGGGGGCTCGTCGCCGGAGGCCCGGCCAAGGCGGACGCGCCCGTCGTGGACGTGGTGGACAGCGTCGGCGCCGGGGACTCGTTCATGGCCGCGCTCGTCTCCGCGCTGGTGGACCGCGAACTGGTCGGAGCGTCCCGCCGCGACGCCCTGCACGCCCTCACGGCCGGACAGCTGGCGGAGATCCTCGCCTTCGCCGCCCGCGCCGCGGCCATCACCGTCTCGCGGGCCGGGGCCAATCCGCCCTTCCGCCACGAGATCCGCTAGCCTGCCCGGCGGCCCTCCATGCGCCTGATCGCCTGCGACCTCGACGGGACCATCCTCCACCCGGACAACACCATTTCCGCGAGGACCGTTGACGCCTTCCGCGCCGCGCGCGACGCCGGGGTGGAGGTCGTCTTCGTCACCGGACGCCCGTTCCGCTGGCTGGGTCCCGTGCAGGATGCGTTCGGGCACCTGGGCACGGTCATCTGCTCGAACGGGGCGTTGGTCTACGACCTCGAGGCGGAAACCGTCCTCGACGCCAAAACGGTCGACGGCGAGCTGGTCCGGGACACCCGCGCCCTGATCCTCGAGCTGGAGCCTGGCGCGCGGTTCGCCGCGGAGACCACTAGCAGCCTGTACCTGGAGCCCGGGTTCGTGGAGCCGTCCGAGGCCCGACTGCTCGACGGCGTCGTCCCCGGCGCGTTCCCCATGGACCGGCTTCGCGAGGAGGGCGTGGTGAAGTTCCTCGCCAAGTCGCGCGAGTACACCGCCGAGGAGTTCCTCGAGGCCGTCCACCCGGCGATCGGGCACCTGGTGTCCGTGACGCACTCCGCGCCGAACGTCGCCCTACTGGAGATGGCCCGGCGGGACGTCAACAAGGCGGCGTCGCTGGAGGTCTACGCCGCCGCGCTGGGGCTGGGCGCGGCCGACGTCGTCGCCTTCGGGGACATGCCGAACGACGTCGAAATGCTCGCCTGGGCGGGTCGCGGCTACGCCATGGGATCGGGGCACCCCCTGGCGAAGGCGGCGGCCCATTCGGTCGCGGAGACCCTGGAGAACGACGGCGTGGCGCGCGTCATCGAGGGGCTCCTGCGCTGACGCTCCGGCCGGTAGAGTCGGGACCGTGAGCACGCATGGGGGCGGCGTCCCGTATCTGCAGGTCTCCGGCGGGGATGCCCCGCGCGGCTGGCCGCTCGCGTTCGCCCACCGCGGGTACGCGCCCAACGGCGAGGAGAACACCATGGCGGCGTTCCGCGCCGCCGTCGAACTGGGCTTCGGCTACCTCGAGCTGGACGTGCGCACGACCCGCGACGGCGTCCCGATGGTCTGCCACGACGAGGAACTGGACCGCACCACGGACGGAACCGGACGCGTCGCCGACCGCACCCTGGCCGAACTGCGCGGGGTCCGCGTCGCGGGGCGCGAACCGATCCCCACCTTCGAGGAGTTGCTGGGCGAGTGGCCGGACATCCGGCTGAACGTCGACGTCAAGGACCGCGCCGGCGTCGTGCCCGTGGCCCGGATCATCGAGGACCACGGGGCCCACGCGCGGGTCATGCTCGCCTCGTTCTCCGACGCGCGGCGGCGGCAGTTGACGGCCGCCCTGGGCGAGCCGGTCGCGGCCAGCGGCGGATTGGCCACCGTGTCGCTGGTGACCCTGCTCGGACCCGTGGGGCTGTCGCGTCTGCTCCGCCGAAGGCTGCGCAGCATCGCCGCGCTGCAGGTGCCGGAACGGCACGGGCCGCTTCGTGTCGTGACGCCCGCGTTCGTCCGGCGGGCCCACGCGGCCGGCCTGCACGTCCACGTGTGGGTCGTGGACGATCCCGGGGACATGCGCCGGCTCCTGGACATGGGCGTGGACGGGTTGATGGCGGACCGCGCGGACCTGCTGGCGGAGGTCATGGCCGAGCGGGGCCAGTGGCCGCAGTACGGCGCGGGGGCCGGACCCAGCCGTCCGCCAAGCTAGCCGACGACCGGTTCGGCGAGCTCGGCGAGCGGGCGCAGGACCTGGTGCGCGTGCCGTTCGACGTCGGCCTCCGACGCCCCCGCGAGGATCCGCATCCAGGTCCCGTGCGACTGCATCTTTCCCGCGCGCAACGCGGGCTCGACGTACGGGCGCAGCTCCTCCACCGTCCCGTATTCCCGCCACTGCTCGAGGTAGGCCGTGACCACGCGGCGGATCCGCGGATCGTCGGGCGTGGCGCGCAGTTCCTCGCACATCACGCGGATGGGCACGCCGAGGCAGGAGAAGGGGTGGGCCCAGTAGGCGTCCGCGAGGTCGATGAACCGCAGCGGTTCGTCGGGGGTGACCGGGAGGAAGGCGTTGCCCCGGTGCAGGTCGTTGTGGTCCAGGGTCAGTGGCACGGGGCCGGAGGCCAGGAACGCGGTCATGTCTCCGATGTCGCCGAGCCGCGCGTTGAGGTACTCGGCGTCGCGGGCCGGGAGGTGCAGCGGGTGGTCCGGCGGCATGGACGCGTGCAGCATCAACTGGCCGTCGATGTAGCCGGGGAGCCCGGCGGGGTCGAGCTGGAGGAGTCCGGCGTCGAAGAGCGTGTCGCCGAACGGAACGAGGTCCTGCTGCAGCCGCGCGAAGTCCCGCACGATCCGGCCCCACAACTGGTAGTCCGTGGTGGGGACGGACAGGAGCGTCTCGCCGTAGTCCGGGGAGATCATCCAACCACGCACCGGTTCGATCGCCAGCGGCATCACGAGCTGGTCCGGCGCCAGGTTCGCGGCGGTGGAGGTCACGGTGACCTCGGCGAACTGGCCGGGGTTGTTCGCCTTGAAGTACAGGGTGCCGTGGTCGGTCGGAACGGTGATCCGGGTGGACCACAGGTCGATCGGTCCCTGGTCGGACGGTCCCGTCGCGCGCAGCGAGTACGAATCGAGCACCAGGGAGATCCACTCGCGGGCCTCGGCCCGCCAGTGCTCCGTTTCCCACTCCTCGTTCCAGTCCGCCACCCGGCAATCCTACCGGGGGCGGCCGGCCGCTCAACCGAGTTTGCTGGGTTCGGCGCCCTCGTCCTCGGGCGCGTCCGTCGGCTCGGTCCCGCGGGCCCGGGCGATGGTTCCCATGGCGTGGTAAATTGCCAGCGTCGCGGCCGTTCCCAGCGCGATCCCGCCGAACTGCATGCCGCCGACGGCGAGCGTGGGGTTGGCGATCGCGATGATCAGGCCCGCGCCGGCGGTCATCAGGTTGATCGGGTTGGAGAAGTTGACGCGGTTCTGGACCCAGAGCCGGGCGCCGATGATGCCGATCATGCCGTACAGCACAATCCCCGCGCCGCCGCTGACGCCCGCCGGGATGGTGTTGATGACCGCACCGAACTTGGGCAGGAACGCCACCAGGATGGCGACGGTTCCGGCCACCCAGTACGCGGCGGTCGAATACACGCGCGAGGACGCCATGACGCCGATGTTCTCCGCGTAGGTCGTGGTGCCCGAACCGCCGCCGAACCCGGCGAGGACCGTCGCGGCGCCGTCGGCCATGAGCGCGCGGCCGTTGACCCCGTCGAGGTTCCGTCCGGTCATCAGGCCCACCGTCTTCACATGGCCGATGTTCTCCGCCACCAGCACGAAGACGACCGGCAGGAACAGGGCGAGCACGTCGAAGTGGAAGGACGGAACGGCGAACGGCGGCAGCCCGAGCCAGCCGGCCTCGCCCACCGGCGCGAACGTCACCTGCCCCTGGGCGAGGGCCACGAGGTAGCCGACGACGATGCCCACGAGGATCGACAGCCGCCCCAGCAGTCCCCTGAACAGCACCGCGGACAGGACGATCGCGGCCACGGTGGTGAAGGTGGTCAGCGGCACCTCCTCCATGGCCGCCGTCGTCGTGGTGGCGAGGTTCAGGCCGATCAGCGCGACGATCGTGCCCATCACCACGGGCGGCATCATGGCGTGGATCCAGCCGGCGCCGGCCTTCTGCACCACCAGGCCCACCAGGAACAGCGCGACGCCGGCGAGGACGATCCCGCCCAGCGCGCCGCCCATGCCGTGCGCTCCCATGGCGGCCGCGACCGGCGCGATGAACGCGAACGACGATCCCAGGTAGCTGGGCACGCGGCCGGCGGTGACGATCAGGAACAGCAGGGTTCCGATGCCGGAGAACAGCAGCGTGGTGGTGACCGGGAAACCGGTGATGGTGGGCACCAGGACGGTGGCGCCGAACATGGCCATCACGTGCTGGACGCCGATGCCCGTGGTCTGGAACCAGTTCAGTCGCTCGTCGGGGGCGACGACGGTGCCGGGGCGGATGGTCTTGCCGTCGCCGTGCAGGGTCCAGCCGAAGCCGAGGGGGTTGCTCATGGTGCCTTCCGCAGAGGGTGCTGGGTGGGGGATCCCCCCGGAATCCTACTCCGCGCGCGCCCCGGCCGGCACGACGGTGCCGCACCCTGGGGCCGGCACGGTCTCGGCGAGCTCGGGCCCGGAGCCCCCGGGATCGCCGTCGGCCGCTGTCTGCGCGAAGAACAGCAACTCGTGCCGGGACGACTCGTGGAAGGCGCGGCGCATGGCCGCCAACTCGTCGGCGCCGGAGCGCAGCGCGACCTTCTGGACCAGGTCGATGGAGTCGCGGGTCGCGGCGTCGAACTCGGGTGAGGAATAGGCGGCCAGCCAGTCGGCGTAGGGGTGCCCGTCCCGGGCCGCCGCGGCCAGCCGGGTTCCGGCGTCCTGGTAGAGCCAGAAACACGGCAGGATCGCGGCGACCAGGACGGGGTACGTCCGGCCGGACGCAGTGAGGTGGTTCAGGTAGCCCGCGGTGGTCGCGGTGGGGTCCGGCGGGGCGGCGGACCCGAGATGGGCGCGGTGCAGTTCGAGTTCCTCCTCGAGGCAGCCCGTGGCGCAGGCGGCCCAGAAGCGCTGTTCCTCGGCGTTCGGCGCCAGCTCCGACGCCCGTGACAGCACCTGGGCGTACGTGCGCAGGTAGAGCGCGTCCTGCCCGAGGTAGTGCTCGAAGTCCTCCTGTCCCAGCGTCCCGTCCTTGAGTCCGCGGATGAACGCGAGGTCGTCGATGCCCGCCCGGATCCCGGCGATGTCCTCCCACCAGGAACCGAGCAGGGCGTCCGGGGTCGGCGGAACGCCGCCCTGCCAGAGCCCGGCGAAGTGGTTGACGGGGCCGTGTCCCTCGCCGGATCCGACGTCGAGGGCGTCAGCGGCCGCGAGCGCCTGACCGAGCCAGGCCTTGGCCAGGCGCAGTGCGTCCGGCCAGTTGCCCGTCCGCGGGTACAGCGTGGCGAGCGCCGAGGACAGCGAACAGCCCGTTCCGTGGGTGTTGCGTGTCGGCGCCCGTTCCCCGAGGACCTCCAGTACGACGCCGTCCGCGTCCACGAGCGCGTCGGGGCAGCCGCCGGGGTGGCCGGCCAGGTGGCCGCCCTTGGCGAGAACCAGGATCCCGAACTCGGCCGCGACGGAGCGGGCCTGTTCGAGTGCCCGTCCCCAGCTGGTGGCCAGGGGCGCGCCGGACAGCTCGGCGAGCTCGGCGAGGTTGGGCGTGGCGAGGTCCGCGAGGGGAAGCAGCGCGCGCAGCGCGGCCCCGGCGTCGTCGTCCAAGAGCCGGTCCCCGCTGGTGGCGACCATGACGGGATCCAACACCACCACCGGCCGCCCCTCCCCCAACCCCCGGAAGTGGACATCACCACCCTTAACTAACCCCCGGTAATGTCCACTTCGCGTGGTGGGGGGGAGGGATTGGAGCCAGGTGGACACCGTCCGGATGGTTTCCGCGTTGCCGAGCATGCCGATCTTGACGGCGTCGATCCGGATGTCCTCCGCGACCGCCGCCAGCTGGGCGGCCAGGAAATCCACCGGGGGGATGTGGACGCCGCTGACGCCGCGGGTGTTTTGCGCCGTCAGCGCCGTGATGGCGGTCATTCCGTAGCCTCCGCACGCGGCGATCGACTTCAGGTCCGCCTGGATTCCGGCGCCGCCCGAGGGATCGGACCCGGCGATGGACAGGATGTTGGGCACGGCGCTCATGCGCGCTCCCCCGATCGGCGCGCGGCGCGGGCCGCCTCCCATTCTGAACGCAGCGATCGCGCGGCGGCGGCCGGGTCCTCCGCCGCGCAGACCGCACGGACCACCGCCATGCCGGACGCCCCCGCGGAGGCGACCGCGCCCGCGTCGCCGTGGCCCAGCCCGCCGATGGCCACGCAGGGCAGCGGCGCGGCGGCGACGAACTCCGCCAGCCCGCCGAAGCCGATCGGATCCGGGTGGTCCTTCTTCGTCGGCGTCGGCCGAACCGCACCTGTCCCCAGGTAGGAGACCGTGCCGGCGGGCATGGTCGCGAGGGCTTCCAGCTGGGGCAGCTTCCCCGAGCTGAGACCGAGAATCGCGTCCGGGCCGATCAAACGGCGCACCAGCGGCGCCGGCAGGTCCGACTGCCCGATGTGCACGCCGTCGACGCGGGCGCCGGCCTCACGGGCGGCCAGGTACACGTCCACGCGGTCGTTGACGACGAGCGCCGCGCGGCCCGCGGTGAGCTCGGAGCAGGCCACGACGTCGTCGAGGAAGGCGCGGGCCGGGACGTCCTTGCACCGGAGCTGGACGATCGTCGCCCCTCCGTCGACCGCCGCGGCGACGATCTCCGCCAGCGGGCGCCCGTTGGTGCTCCCCGCGTTGGCCACCAGGTAGAGCGAGAGGTCGAACGCGGCGCTCATCGCAGCACCGCCCGTTCCGCGAGCTGCTCCGGCGTCGTGGAGGACAGTGCGTCCAGAAATGCGACGGCGAAGCTCCCCGGACCCGTCGCCGAGGCGGCCGCGGCCTCCGCGGCCACCGAAAAGAACGCATGCGCGGCGACGCTGCCGGCGAATGGATCGTCCGCGGCCGCGGCGAACGCGGCGACCAGGGCGCCCAGCGCGCAGCCTCCGCCCGTGACGCGCGTGAGCAGCGGGCTGCCGCCGTGCACGCGCACCGTGCGCTCGCCGTCCGTGATCAGGTCGACCGCGCCGGAGACTGCCACCACGCCGCCGGTCCGGCGGGCCAGCGCGGCAGCCGCGCCGGGCGCCGCGTCGACGTCGTCCGTCGCGTCCACGCCGCGTCCCCCCGCGCCGACGCCGGCGAGGGCCATGATCTCCGAGGCATTGCCGCGCACGACGTCGGGGCGCAGCTCAACGAGCATGCCCGCGAACCCGGTGCGCAGGGCCAGCGCGCCCACGGCCACGGGATCCAGCACCCAGGGCGTGCCGGATTCGTGCGCGGCGCGGGCGGCCTCGAGCATGGCCTCGCGCTGCTCGCGGTGCGGGGTCCCGAGGTTGACCAGGACTCCGGAGGCGAGGCGGGCGAACTCGGCGGCCTCGCCGGGAACGTCCACCATGGCCGGGGCGGCGCCGGCGGCGAGGAGGACGTTGGCCGTGAAGTTCGCGACGACCGTGTTGGTCAGGCACTGGACCAGCGGCGCCGTGGCGCGCAGCCGCCCCAGGTGGTTCGCGGCCGATTCGGGCGAGACGACGGGTGGAACAAGGTGTGAAGGCGCAATGGAATCCATGGGCGACATCCCTCCGCTAGTACGAACTAGATCAGGTGTGTACGGGTGTGATCTCAGTCCCTGGCGGACACCCCGTGTCACTGCAGGCGAGCTTACCGTGTTCCGCCCGTGAACTCCCTCGTGCTCGGGCGGATGCCGAAACGGCTAGGTTGATGACCATGGGTCTTTTTACACGCACCAAGCCGCGTCCGCCGCGCGCGGACACCGTCGCGGACGTTTCGTCGGCGGACCCGGACGCCCCGGTCGTCCCCACCGTCGCGGAGACCGTCACCCGGCTCCGCGACTCGGCGTCCACGCAGCTGGCCCACCCGCGGAGGTTCCGTGCGGGGCAGCTGCGCGCACTGGAGCGCATGCTCGACGCCCACGAGGGCGAGTTCCTCGAGGCGTTGGCCGCGGACCTCGGCAAATCGGCCGTCGAGGCGCACCTGACCGAATTGGATCTGGTGCGCGGGGAGATCGACCATGCGCAGCTCCACCTCACCGAGTGGATGGAGGCCAAGGGCGTCCGCGTTCCGCTGGCGTTCCAGCCGGCGTCCGCCAAGGTCGAGCCGCAGCCGTTGGGCCTGGTGCTGGTCATCGGTCCGTGGAACTACCCGGTCAACCTGGTGTTCGCGCCGCTGGTGGGCGCGCTGGCCGCCGGGAACTGCGTGGTCCTCAAGCCCTCGGAGCTCGCGCCGGCGACGTCGGAGCTGATCGCGCGACTGGTTCCCCGGTACCTCGACCCCCGCGCCGTCGCCGTCGTGGAAGGCGGCGTCGAGACCAGCCAGGCGCTGCTGGCCCAGCGGTGGGACCATATCTTCTTCACGGGAGGCGAGCGGGTGGGCCGCATCGTGGCCGAGGCGGCCGCCCGCCACCTGACGCCGACCACGCTTGAGCTGGGAGGCAAGAGCCCCGCCGTCGTCGTGGACGGCAACCCCGCGGCGATCGCGCGCCGCATCGCCTTCGGCAAGTTCCCGAACGCGGGCCAGACGTGCGTGGCCCCGGACTACGTCCTGGCCGTGGGGACGTCCGCGGACGGGCTGGAGAAGCACCTCCCCAAGGCGATCGCTTCCTTCTACGGTCGCAACCCCGCGAAAAGCCGGGACTACGGACGGATCGTGAACCGCCCCGCGTTCGACCGGCTCGCGGGGTTCATCGAGGCGGCCGCGGGCGGCGCGGGCCGCATCGTGAGCGGCGGCGCTTCGGACGCCGAGTCGCTGTTCATCGAGCCGACCCTTCTGGCCGACGTCGACCCGGCGTCCCCGGTCATGACCGAGGAGATCTTCGGGCCGGTCCTGCCGATCGTGCGTGTGGCCTCGTTCGACGACGCGGTGCGGTTCATCAACTCCCGTCCCTCCCCGCTGGCGGCGTACCTGTTCAGCGAGAAGCCCCGGCTGCAGTCCGCCTTCGAGGACCGCGTGCGTGCCGGGGCGATCGGGCACAACGTCTGCAACGCGCACCTGGCCATCCCCGCGCTCCCGTTCGGCGGCGTCGGCGCGTCCGGGCACGGGAGCTACCACGGGCGGGCGGGGTTCGAGACGTTCAGCCAGTTCCGGTCCGTTCTGTCGAAGACGGCCGTGGTCGATACGCTCCGGGCCGTGTACCCGCCGTACGGGCGGCTGAAGGCGGGGCTGCTGCGCCGGATCCTCTAGCGCGGCCGCGAGGGTGTCGAGCGTCACGACGGAGACGGGAACAGGCCGGTATTGCATGCGGTTGCATATTGTGGAAGATCGATCGGCCCCCGCGCCGGTTCCCCAAACCAATAGGAGCATCCCCATGGCAACCACCGTCCTGACCCTCGTCGGCTCGCTGCGCAACGGATCCACCAACCGTCAGCTGGCCGAGGCCACCGCCGCCAACGCGCCCGAGGGCGTGGAGGTCAACGTGTTCGAGGGCCTCGAGAACCTGCCGTTCTACAACGAGGACGTCGACATCGAGGGCCAGGTTCCGGCCGCCGCGGCCGAGCTGCGCGCCGCCGCCGGTGCCGCGGACGCCATGCTGCTGGTTTCCCCGGAATACAACGGCACCATGCCGGCCGTCCTGAAGAACGCCATCGACTGGCTGTCCCGCCCGTACGGCGCCGGCGCCATGACCGGCAAGCCGGCCGCCGTCATCGGCACCGCGTTCGGCCAGTTCGGCGGCGTGTGGGCGCAGGACGAGGCCCGCAAGGCCGTCGGCATCGCCGGCGCGACCGTCCTCGAGGACGTCAAGCTGTCCATCCCGGGTTCCCTGGTCCGCTTCGCCAAGACCCACCCGAAGGACGACGCCGAGGTCGCCGGCCAGGTCGCCGCGGTGCTCGAGGGCATCCGCGCCGCCGCCGAAAAGAACTAGCGCGACCGAAAAGAACCAGCAAGACGCCGGCGCCCGCCGGCGCGGAAAAGGCCGGTCCCCACGGGGCCGGCCTTTTCGTTGTGCCCGGTTCCCGGGCGACTAGGCGATCACGCCGTCGACCAGCTTCTTCGCCTCGGCCTGGACCTGCGCGAGGTGCTCGTCGCCCCGGAAGGACTCCGCGTAGATCTTGTAGACGTCCTCGGTCCCGGAGGGGCGGGCGGCGAACCAGGCGTTTTCGGTGGTCACCTTCAGCCCGCCGATGGCCGCACCGTTGCCGGGTGCCTCGGTCAGCTTGGCGGTGATCTCCTCCCCCGCGAGCGTCGTCGCGGTGACGTCCGAGGCCGACAGCTTGCCCAGCGCGGCCTTCTGCTCGCGGGTCGCCGCGGCGTCGATCCGGGCGTACGACGGCGCGCCGAACTCCGCGGTCAGTTCGCCGTACCGCTGGCTGGGGGACTTGCCGGTGACGGCCTGGATCTCGGACGCGAGCAGGGCCAGCAGGATGCCGTCCTTGTCCGTGGTCCAGGGGGTGCCGTCGAAGCGCACGAAGCTGGCCCCGGCCGACTCCTCGCCGCCGAACACGCCGGTTCCGTCCAGCAGGCCCGGCACGAACCACTTGAAGCCGACGGGCACCTCCACCAGCTCGCGTCCGAGCGATGCGGCGACCCGGTCGATCATCGACGAGCTCACCAGCGTCTTGCCGACGCCGGCGCCGGAGGGCCACTGCGGCCGGTTGCGGTAGAGGTAGTCGATGGCCACGGCGAGGTAGTGGTTGGGGTTCATCAGGCCGGCGTCCGGGGTGACGATGCCGTGGCGGTCCGCATCGGCGTCGTTGCCGGTCGCGATGTCGTACAGGTCCCCGCCGTCGCGCACCTTGCCGATCAGCGAGGCCATGGCCGAGGGCGAGGAGCAGTCCATGCGGATCTTCCCGTCCCAGTCCAAGGTCATGAACGCAAAGCGGGGATCCACCTCGGGGTTGACCACGGTCAGGTCCAGGCGGTGGCGCTCGGCGATGGCGGCCCAGTAGTCCACGGAGGCGCCGCCCATCGGGTCCGCGCCGATGCGCACGCCGGCGTTGCGGATGGCGTCGATGTCCAGCACCGAGGGCAGGTCGTCGACGTAGCCGGCGAGGAAATCGAAGGTCCCGACCGATTCGACGGCCTTGGCCCGCGCCAGCGGGATGCGCTTGACGCCCTTGAGGCCGCCCTCCAGCAGTTCGTTGGCGCGGCCCGCGATCCAGCCCGTGGCGTCGGAGTCGGCGGGTCCTCCGTGCGGCGGGTTGTACTTGAAGCCGCCGTCGCTGGGCGGGTTGTGGGAGGGGGTGATGACGATGCCGTCGGCCCGCGCGGCGCCGCCGTCGCGGTTGTGGGCCAGGATCGCGTGGCTCAGCGCCGGCGTCGGGGTCCAGGCGTCGCGCGCGTCCAGGAGGACCCGGACGCCGTTGGCCGCCAACACCTCCAGGGCGGTGTCCTGCGCCGGGTCCGAGAGCGCGTGGGTGTCCTTGCCGACGAAGATCGGACCGGTGATGCCCTGGCCGGTCCGGTATTCCACGATCGCCTGGGTGATGGCCGCGATGTGGTTCTCGTTGAACGAGCCGTTCAGGGATTTTCCGCGGTGTCCCGACGTGCCGAAAGCGACGCGCTGCACGGGATCGGACGGATCCGGAATGATGTCGAAGTACGCGCCGCGCACCGCGTCGACGTCGATCAGGTCCTGGGGGAGGGCTACTGTGCCCGCTCGGTTCGCCATGGGTACAGCTTTACAGATCCGCCGCCAAAGTCGGATGTGTGCGGGAACATTTCGCCATCCTAGAATGGGTGCGTACAGCGGGGACGAACAGCGAGGACGCGGGGACCATGGGCAACGAGCAACAACGGCCGTTCAACGATCCGAGCCACCCCTCCTGGTACTCGGAACCGGGAGGTCCCGCGCCGCAGAATCCGTACGCCGCCCAGGCGCCGCAGCAGCAGGCCCATCCCGGCGTCTACCCCGGCGCGTATCCGGCCGCGGAACCGAAGACGCTGAGCATCGTCGCGCTGGTGTTGGGCATCGTTGGGCTCGTAACCGGCGGGTTCCTCCTCCTTCCGCAGATAGGCGCGATCGTCGTCGGGCACATCGCCCTGCGCCGGGAGCCGGAGGGCCGCGGCATGGCGATCGCCGGGCTTGTCCTCGGCTACCTCGTCGTGGTTCTGGGGCTCGTGCTCCTGCTGCTGCTCGTGCTCTTCCTGCCGGTCATGTCCGCCATGTCCGGGGACTTCACCTAGCCGCTTCGAGCTGCGCCGCCAGTCCCAGCAGCCCGGCCTCGGCGCCGGCGCGGCCGATCAGCTGCACCCCCATCGACAGTCCCGCCCCGGTGGACAGCGTGGGCAGGACGATGGCCGGCACGCCGGCCACATTCACGATCGACGTGAACGGCGTGTACTGGCACTGCAGGCGGTAGTCGTCGTCCGGGGGATGCGAGTTGTAGTGGCCGATCGGGCGGGGCGTCTGCGCCAGGGCCGGCGTCAGCACGGCGTCGTACCGTCCCCATTGCGCGCGCGAGTCCTCGGCGATGCGGCGCAGGATGCGCGCGGCGGACGCCTTCTGAGCGTCGGGGCGCGCGATCGCCCGATCGCGGAAGGAGCGCGTAAACCGCGTCAGGTGCGGCTCGCCGGCCCGCGGGATCCGCGCCTCGGCCAGCCCCGCGGTCCAGATGGCCTGGAACGCCGGCGCATAGCGGTTGTCGTAGCGGATCTCCGCCTCCTCCACGTGGTGGCCGGCCCGTTCCAACAGCACGACGCCGGCATCCAGCGCCGCCGCGGCCGCCGGGGAGAGCGCGATCTCGTAGTGCGACGCGAAGGGCGAGTGCGTGGAGACTCCGATGCGCAGCGCACGCCCGCCGCCCGGATCGGCCGCGAGCGCCGCGGCCAGGAACGCGCCGCCCGTGCCCCCGACCATGGAGTCCAGGAGCAGGCCCGCGTCCGCGGCGTTGCGCGCGATCGGCCCCGAGGCGACGAACCGCGGCGCGCCCCAGGCGTCGACGGAGCCGTTGGCCAGGTCCGCCGGAACCGTGCCCAGGCCCGGTTTCAGGCCCACCAGGCCACACGCGGCGGCCGGGATGCGGACCGAACCGCCGCCGTCGTTCCCGGGGGCGAAGGGCAACATTCCGGCGGCGACGGCGGCCGCGCTCCCGCCGGAGGAACCGCCCGGCGACAGGCGCGGATCCAGCGGATTGCGCGCCGGAGGGGCGATGCGGTTTTCCGAGTAGCAGTTGAGCCCGAACTCCGGAATCTGCGTTTTTCCCAGGCTCAGGGCGCCGTCGGCGTGCACCCGGGACACCAGCGGATGGTCGGTCTCCGCGGGGACGTGGGGGAGTGCGGCGGTCCCGTAGGTGGTGGGGACCCCGGCGACCTCCCAGAGGTCCTTCCAGGCGAGCGGCATGCCGAGCAGCGGCGGCGTTTCGGCCCCGTCGCGCCGGGCGGCAGCGAGGGCGGCGTCGGCCCGGTCCGCGTCCCGGAGCGCGCGCTCGCCGGTGACGGTCGTGAAGCTGCCGAGGCGGGGGTTGAGCTCGGCGATCCGCGCGAGGTAGTGCTCGGCGGCCTCGCGGGCGGACAGGGCGCCGGAGGCGAGCAGGCCGCGCAACTCGAGCGCGGTGTGGGGGTGTGAGTATGGATCCATGGTCTACCGGTGCCCGCCGCGTGGGCTGATCGGACCCCTTCATGTTGAGTTCCGGCCGTTTCCCCCACTATAGGCTGGGGTGGTTGGGGAGGATCCCACCGAAAGGATGAAAATGAGCGAGTTCGAGACCGTCGAGGTCAACCAGATTCCCGAGGGCGCCGCCGTGTTGGACGTGCGCGAGGACTACGAGTGGGTCGAGGGCCACGCCAAGGGCGCGCTCCACATTCCGATGGCGGAGATCCCCACGCGGCTCGACGAGTTGGATCCCGACGAGGACACCTACGTGATCTGCCGCACCGGCGGCCGTTCGGCGCAGGTCGCGGCGTTCCTCGTGGGTCAGGGGTACACCGCCTTCAACATCGCCGGCGGCTCCGGGGCGTGGCTGGAGGCCGGACTTCCGATGGAGAGCGACAACGGGCAGGAGCCCAACGTCCGATGATCTACACGTACCTGGGGCCGTCCGGAACCTTCACGGAGTCAGCGCTCCTGCAGGTCCCCGGCGCCGACGACGCCGAGCGCGTGCCTGCGTCGAGCGTGAACGCCGCGCTGGAGAACGTGCGCTCCGGGGCCGCCGACGCAGCCATGGTGCCGATCGAGAACTCGGTGGAGGGCGGGGTGTCCGCCACGCTGGACGCCATCGCGACCGGCGTCGCGCTGCAGATCGTCGGCGAGGTCCTGGTGCCGATCACGTTCGACCTCGTGGTGCGCGAAGGCATCGACTCGCTCGAGGAGATCCGCACGGTCGCGACCCACGGGCACGCCTGGGCCCAGTGCCGCAACTGGGCGGGCGCGAACATGCCCAAGGCGGAGTTCGTCCCGGCGTCGTCGACGGCGGCCGGCGCCCTGGCGCTGCTGGAACCGGGCCACGGGTACGACGCCGCGATCTGCTCGCCGCTGGTCGCCCGCCAGAATCCGCTGAAGGTCCTGCGGTCGGGCGTCGAGGACAACCGGGACGCGGTCACGCGCTTCGTGCTGGTCCGCCGGCCGGGCGCGTTGCCGGCGCCCACGGGATCGGACAAGACCACGGTGGTGATCCCGCTGCCGGAGGACCACCCGGGTGCGCTGATGGGCATCCTCGAGCAGTTCGCGGCGCGCGGCGTGAACCTCAGCCGGATCGAGTCCCGCCCCACCGGCGCGGGGCTGGGGTCCTACTTCTTCTCCGTGGACGCGGACGGGCACATCGACGAGGCCCGGATGTCCGACGCCCTCGCGGGACTGCACCGCATCAGTCCGGCGATCCGCTACCTCGGGTCCTATCCGAGTGCCCAGCCGGAGGCCGCCGTCTCGCGCCCCTCGGTGGCGCGGCACAACACGGACGGGGCGTTCGCGCAGGCGCGCGACTGGGTCGAGGCGCTGCGGTCGCGGCTGCCCGAATAGCTCCGGACCCGGCCGCCGATGCCGCTAGGGCACCCGGATGCTCAGGGCCTTCGGAAGCACCTCGACGGTCAGCGCGGTGACGTCTCCGGTGGTGTCGCCGTCGAGCTGTGAACTGATGGGGTCCGCGGCCGAGATGCGGACCTTGCGGGCCTGGTAGTAGTCGATCACCGGGATCCCGCGGCGGTGCCGGAGCGCGGTTTTCGCGGCGATCCACACCCATCCGACGACGGAGCGCGGGCTCATCACCACGAGGTCCAGTTTCCCGTCGTCGACCACGGCGTCGGGAACCAGGTCCAGGCCGCCCTGCAGCTTGCCGCAGTTCGCGACGATGACCGAGCGGATCTTGCGCGTCTGCTCCGGGCCGTCGTCGATGGAAATGGTGACGTTGCGGCGCCGGCCGGGCAGGTGCCGCATGCCCGCCTCGGCGTAGGCCAGGGGGCCGACCTTGGCCTTGAGGTCGTCGTTCGTGTCGCTCATCATGTCGGCGTCGAATCCGATCCCCGCCATCACCAGGAAGACGTTCTCACCGGTGCTTCCGTCCGTGCGCTCCAGCACGATCCGCACGGCGTCGATCGAACGGGACCGCCCGTGCAGGGCGACGCGCAGGGCGTTGTCCATGTCCTCGACGTTGAAGTCCAGGTTCCGGGCCAGTAGGTTCCCCGTGCCCAGGGGCAGGAGCGCCATCGTGGCCCCGGTGCCGGCGAGGACCTCGGCGACCTCGCGGACCGTTCCGTCGCCGCCCGCGGCGATCACCAGCGTGCAGCCCTTCTCCAGCGCCTCGACGGTCATCGCGTGGCCCGGGTCCTCCACGGTGGTCTCCAGAATGAGCGGTTCGGAGAACCCGACGCCGGCGCAGGCGGCCTTGACGGCCAGGATCGCGTCGCTGGCCCCCAACTTGGACGGATTGACGACCATCGCGACCTTCTGCAGCGGCACCGAGTAGCCGATCGATCCGGCGACGGCGGGGGCGTCCTCGATCTCGCTGATCCGGCCCTTGAGCCGGCGCACGGAGTAGAGGCTGGTCCCCGCGATCACGAGCGTCGCGGCAACGAGGAGGAGGACGAGGATCTCTAGGGTCATAGTGCTCCCACATTAGCCGCCTTCTGTACCCTGTACTGGTGATCGACGTTAAAGAACTCGCAGAGAATCCCGACAAGTTCCGCGCCTCCCAGCGCTTCCGCGGCGCCGACGAATCGGTGGTCGACGCCATCGTGTCAGCGGACGCCGCGCGCCGTGAATCGATCACCTCCTACGAGAACCTCCGGGCCGAGCAGAACGCCTTCGGGAAGCGCGTGGCCCAGGCCAAGGGCGACGAGAAGCAGGCGCTGCTGGCCGAGGTGCGCGGGCTTTCGGCCCGCGTCAAGTCGGCCCAGGCCGCGTCGGACGCCGCCCAGGAGGAACTCACGTCCCTGCAGCGCTCGGTCCCGAACCTCATCCAGGACGGCGCCCCCGCCGGTGGCGAGGACGACTTCACCGTGGTGAAGACGGTCGGGACTCCGCGCGACTTCGCCGCCGAGGGCTTTGAGCCGCGCGACCACCTGGAGCTGGGGGAGCTGCTGGGCGCCATCGACATGGAGCGCGGCGCGAAGGTCTCCGGGTCCCGCTTCTACTTCCTGCGCGGCGTCGGCGCCCGCCTGGAGATCGCGCTGATGAACATGGCGCTGGACCAGGCCGTCTCCAACGGCTTCATCCCGATGATCACGCCCACCCTGGTGCGTCCGGAGACCATGCAGGGCACGGGCTTCGACGTGGCGCACGACGACGAGATCTACCGTCTCGAGCGGGACAACCTGTATCTCACGGGCACCTCGGAGGTGGCCCTCGCCGGGTACCATGCCGACGAGATCATCGACCTGGCCGCCGGGCCCACGCGCTATGCCGGCTGGAGCTCCTGCTACCGCCGCGAGGCCGGCTCCGCGGGCAAGGACACCCGCGGCATCATCCGCGTGCACCAGTTCAACAAGCTGGAGATGTTCGTCTACTGCTCCCAGGAGGACGCGGCGGCCGAGCACGGGCGGCTGCTGGCCTGGGAAGAGGAGATGCTGGCCAAGGTCGAGCTCCCGTACCGGGTCATCGACACGGCCGCTGGCGACCTGGGCATGAGCGCCGCGCGGAAGTTCGACTGCGAGGCGTGGGTCCCCACGCAGGACGCCTACCGCGAGCTGACGTCGACGTCGAACTGCACCACGTTCCAGGCGCGCCGCCTCAACATCCGCGAGCGCGAGTTCGACGCCGAGGGCAAGCCGGGGCGCACGCGCCCGGTCGCGACGCTGAACGGGACGCTCGCCACCACCCGGTGGATCGTGGCGATCCTCGAGCACCACCAGAACGCGGACGGGACCGTCAACGTGCCCGCCGCGCTCCGCCCCTACCTGGGCGGCATGGAGGTCCTGCCGCTCGTTTGACCCGTCGGGCGGGGCCGCGACGCCGCGGATACCCACATTGTGGGTTTCCTGTGGATATTCACGGGCAGTTCACCTCCCGCGTGATGCGCGTTATGTCGCTTTGACGGGGTGGAGTGGTTGACTGGGTTAATGACACTCGCGATGAACACCGGCACCGAAGACCGGTTCGAAACCCAAAACAAGAAGATGGTCTGCCTCGACGTCGACGGCACCCTCGTGAACCACGAGGGGCACATGTCCCAGGCGGTGCGGACCGCGGCGCGCGCCGTCGTCGATGCCGGCCACGAGGTGGTCGTCTCCACCGGACGCTCCCTGGGGGCCACGCTGCCGATCCTCGAGCTGCTCGACATCCACACGGGGTACGCCGTGTGCTGCAACGGAGGCGTCACCGTGCGCCTGGACCCCACGCTCGAGGACCGCTTCGAGGTGATCGACCGCAAGACCTTCGACCCGGCTCCGGCTTTGATGGCCCTGCGCGAGGCCCTTCCGGCGGCCAAGTACGCGCTGGAGGACAACGCGGGGAATTTCCTGTCCACGGAGCGTTTCCAGGACGCGAGCTTCGGGGTGGTGGCGACGGGCGTGCCCTTCGAGGACCTGCTGGCAGCGACGGCCGTCCGGCTCGTGGTGTTCTCCACGGACTCGACCGCGGAGGATTTCGGCGAGGCGGTCGAAGCCATCGGGCTGCACGGCGTGACCTACTCGGTCGGCTGGACGGCGTGGCTGGACATCGCGGCGGACGGGGTCAACAAGGCCAGCGGCATCGAGGTGCTGCGCGAGAGCCTGGGCATCGCCCCCGAAGACACCGTGGCCGTCGGCGACGGGCGGAACGACATCGAAATGCTCGCGTGGGCGGGCCGCGGCGTCGCGATGGGCCAGGCCCCCGACGAGGTCAAGGCGGCGGCCGACGAAATCGCCGCGGGCGTGGACGACGACGGCCTGGAGGCCGTCCTGCGGAGCCTGCTCTAATCCGCGTCCGGGCCGCTGGCCCTAGGCTCCGAACAGGCCGATCACGAGGCACATCGCCAGGACCGTCACGAGTTCGTGGGCGCAGTTGAGCACCGTCAATCCCGCCGGGCGACCCTCGAAGGCGTCGTGCGTGGTGAAGCGGGCGGCCGTGAAGCCGGCCCACAGGATGATGCCGGTCACGAAGGTGTTGCCCAGGAAGCTGCCGCCGTAGAACTCGTGGGCGATCGAGGCCGACCCCGCGAGCACCCAGGCGGTGATCGCGCTGACCACGAGGGTGACGAGGATCGGCCGGATCGCGTCCCTGGAATTCCCGCTCGGCGTGACCTCGGCGGTCTTCATCCAGTAGTTCCCGAACACCTTGGGCGTGTACCAGACGGAGCCGATGACCATCGTGGACAGTGTGGCGACGACGACCGCCAAGACGTTGATTTCGGGGACCGTGACCTGCTCCTCGTTTGCTTCGGCCCGGTGTGCGGGGCGCCGATAATCCGGTGCTGACTAGAGTGTAAGGACAGCGGGGCCGGCGACCAGGCCGAGGAGCCGGGCGGCGGCGGGACGGCATGCCCATTCCTCGTTCCAGTGGGACCGGACCACCGCCTTGGAGACCGCCTGGGTGGTGACGCCCAGTTCGTCGGCGATGGCGCGCTGTTGCCCCCTGACGCCGGGAACCATGAAGTCCAGGACGGCCCACTCGGCGTCGGTCCGCGTGGACACGATTTGCCCGATCAGCCGCAGCACGGCCTGCGCCTCCGCGGCGACCTCCGTGTCAGGCCCGGCGACCGCCAGCGGAACCCGCTCGCCCGTCTTCCGGGCGCGGTCCACCGCCCGGCGCGCGTAGACGAGTCCGAACCCCTCGGCATGTGCGATCTCCTCGGGGAGCGGGACGTGGAGGGAGCCGACGCCGATGCCCACGTGCCAGCGACGCGTGCGGAGCGCGATCATGGCGGCTTCAACGGCGGTCCCCGGCTCGGCCACCACCCCGATGGCCTCGTCGCCCACGGAGCGTTGGAAGGGGATGGCCGCGGGCAGGTGGCCGAGGCCGGCGACGAGTTCGTCGACCCGGTCCCCGACCTCGCGCGAGTCGCGCTGGTTGATGGTCAGGACGTACATGCCACCAGTATGCCGCTCAGCAACCCTATTCGGTTGATTTCCCCAGACCCTTACCCCACGTCATCCCCGCCCCCCCACCACGCGAAGTAGACAAAACCCCGGTTAACGCGGCGTGGTAATGTCCATTTCGCGGGGTGGGGTAGGCGGGTCGCGCAGGGTGCGGGATGCGACGCCGGGAAGTTCTACGACGGTCCAGCGCAGGAAGAACTGAGTGAGCGGACCAATCAGCAGCGCGTACAGCACCGTTCCCACGCCGACGATCCCGCCCATGAGCCAGCCCAGGCCCAAAACCGAGAGCTCGAGCACGGTCCGGACCAACCGCAGGCTGAGGCCCGTGCGCAGGTGAAGACCCGTCATCAGGCCGTCGCGCGGTCCGGGCCCCAACTGGCTGCCGATGTACAGTCCACCGCCCAGGGCGTTGAGCACCAACGCGGCGGCGAACAGCCCCCACTGCGCGGGCCACGCGGCCACGGGCGGGATCAGCGCCAAACCGACGTCCGTCGCCACGCCGATCCACACCACGTTGGCGATCGTGCCCACGCCCGGCCATTGGCGCAGGGGGATCCACAGCAGCAGGACCAGGAAGCCGACGAGAACGACGACGGTCCCGAGCGTGAGCGGCAGCTTGGTGGCAATCCCGTAGTGGAACACGCCCCAGGGCTCCAGGCCGAGGCCCGCGCGCACGAAGGCAGCCATGGCGAGGCCGAAGAGGGACAGCCCGAAGAACAACCGCACGAGCCGACCGGGAAGCCGTCCCGCCCGGAGCTGCTCGAGCGGCGTCAGCGCCAGGAGCCTGGGATTGGGGGAAGGGGCCATGGGTCCATCATCCCGTTAACAACAAACCCCCGCGAAGTGGACATCACCGCGGGTAAGTAACCGGCGGTAATGTCCACTTCGCGGGGGCGCGCGGGGGTGAGGGAGGAACGGGGGTTAGCGGCCCTGGGGATCGTCTTCCTCGGGCTCCTCGCCGACCTTGGCGAAGCGCTCGACCGAGCGTGCCAGTTCGGCCTCGGCGGCCTCGCGGCCCTCCCAGCCGTCGGCCTTGACCCACTTGCCGGGCTCCAGGTCCTTGTAGCGCAGGAAGAAGTGCTCGATTTCCTGGATCAGCCAGGCGTCGATGTCCTCGAGTTCCCGGATATGGTCGAAGCGCTTGTCGGCCGGGACGCAGATCAGCTTGGCGTCGCCGCCGCCGTCGTCGGTCATGTTGAAGACGCCGATCGGGCGGGACTCGACGAGCACGCCCGGGATGAGGTCGACGCCGGGGATCCAGACCAGCGCGTCCAGCGGGTCGCCGTCCTCGCCGAGGGTGTCCTCGAAGTAGCCGTAGTGCGTGGGGTACTGCATCGACGTGAACAGCACGCGGTCCAGGCGCAGGCGGTGCGTTTCGTGGTCGATTTCGTACTTGACGCGCGATCCGGACGGGATCTCGATGGTGACGTCGTGGCTCATCTGAGTCTCCTCGACTTTCGGTGTCTTGGGGGCGGCCCGGCCATGGGGATGCCGTCGCGCCGTCTAGTCTTAAGGTGCTGTGCACAGCGTATATTGCGGCGCGGCGCAACAACTATTTCTAGGAGTGCGCATGAACAGGGGCCCGCGCGTGCTCACGTCGCTGTTGTTCGTCGTGGTCCTCGGCTCGCTCCTCGGCGCCATCACCCTCAACCTGCTGCCGGCCTTCGATCCCGCGGACGCGCCGACAGAGGCCGCCTCCCCCGCCGTGGCGCCCGCGCGGACCGTGCCGGCGCCGTCCGTCCCGCCCGCCTCGCTCACCGCGCTTCCCCCCGTGGGCGACAGCGCGCCGGTTCCCGGCGCCGCGAAGGTCAAGGCCGCGCTGGACAAGGCACTGAAGGCCGACGGCGGAGCGCGGTTCTCCGCGTCCGTCGCCGACGTGTCCAGCGGCAGCGTGCTGTACGACCGCGGCGGCAAGGTCCCGATGGTGCCGGCCTCGAGCCTGAAGATCGCCACCGCCGCCGCGGCACTGTCCGAACTCGGCGCCGACACCACGCTCCGGACGTCCGTGGTGCGCGGGGAGGGGAACGCGTTGTTCCTCGTGGGGGGCGGCGACGTGCTGCTGGGTGCAGGCGCGTCCGGCACGGGCGTGGTCGGCCGCGCCGGTTTGGCGACGCTCGCCGAACGCACCGCCGACGCCTTGCTGGAGGGCGCGGCGCAGGGCGCCGGATCCGCCGTGACCCTGCGCGTGTTCCTGGACGACTCGCTGTTTACGGGGGCGGCGGTCAACCCCGTGTGGGACGCGTCCCTCGTGGAGACCTCCAACATCACCGCGGTCGGCCCCATCGCGCTCTACAGCGCGCGGAAGGACGCGAAGCCGAACAGTCCGCGCGTCAAGGATCCCGCACGGCGGGCGGCCAGCGTCTTCCGGGCGCTGCTGGCCGCGGAGCTCGCCGACCGCAAGGCCACGGTCGCCGCCGCGCCGACCGTGGCCAAGCCCGTGGGTCGGGCGGCCGCGCCCCAGGGCGCGCGGGAACTCGCCGCCGTCGAGTCGGCTCCGCTGCGGGACCAGCTGCGCCACATGGGCGTGGAATCCGACAACTACGTGGCGGAGGCCATGGGGCGCCTGGTGGCCATCGAGGCGGGCAAGCCCGCAACGTTCGGGGGCGCCACGCAGGCCGTGCGGGAGGCCGTTGGGCGGCTCGGGGTGGATACCGTCGGCATGTCCCTTGCGGACACGTCGGGGCTCTCGGACGCGAACCGCGTCAGCCCGGCGCAACTCGTCGCCACGCTGCGCGCGGCCGGCGCCTCCAACAACCCGGACCTGCGGGACCTCACCTACCTGCTGCCGGTCGCGGGCGCCACGGGAACGCTCTCCGGACGCTTGGACGGCGACTCCACCCAGGGGCTGGTGCGGGCCAAGACCGGCACGCTCACCGGCCTCGTCACTCTGACCGGGACCGTGGTCACGGCCGACGGCCGCCTGCTGGCGTTCTCCTTCTTTGCACGCGACATCCCCGGTTCGCTGGGGCCCGCCCGCGCGGCACTGGACCGCGCGGCGACGGTTCTCGCCGGGTGCGGTTGCCGCTGACCCGCATCGGCCTTCGACGAAATCCGGCCGGTTCCACAGCCTTCCGTGATCTGATGGTCACATGGAAACCTCCACCACACCCGTCCGGCTGATCAACTGGGAACTGGCCGCTGGAACGGCCGCGCGCCTTTCGACGCCGGGCCCGAAGCTGACGCCCGCAGAGGCGGCCGACGTCGTTGCCGACCTCCGCCGGCACGCCGACGAGTCGGTCGGCCACGTCCACCGCATTACGGGGCTCGAGGCGGCGCGCGACCTGCGCGATTCGCAGGTGCTGATCGTGGACCGCGCATCGTGGGCGCGCGCGAACGTACACAGCTTCGAGGCGCTGCTCGAGCCCGTCCTGCGGCGGCTGGCCGAGACGAAGCGGGACCAGCTCGACGCCGGATCGGTCGCCGTCGGCGCGACCGTCACCGGCGCGGAAATGGGCAGCATCCTCGCGTTCCTCTCCTCCAAGGTCCTCGGACAATACGATCCCTTCGCGGCCCTGATGCGGGCCGGCATCGCCCCCGGCGGGAGGCTGCTCCTGGTGGCCCCGAACATCGTCGAAATCGAGCGCGAACTCAACGTGGAACCGGCGGACTTCCGGTTGTGGGTCTGCCTCCACGAACAGACGCACCGGGTCCAATTCGCGTCGGCGCCGTGGCTGCGCGACCACCTGCGCGAGAGCATCGGCCAGCTCACCGGGGGCCTCTTCGACAAGGCCGACGGGTTCGGTGACCGCCTCAGGGCAGCGGCCCGCGCGGCGGTCGAGTCGCGCGTCGGGCGCGACCGTCGCGACGAAGCAACGACGCCGGAGCCCGGCTCCGGCGCGGGCCTGCTCTCGGTGATCCAGGACCCCGAGGACCGCGCCGTCATGAGCCACCTGACGGCGGTCATGAGCCTCCTCGAGGGCCACGCGAACGTGGTCATGGACGCCGTCGACGCCTCGATCGTTCCGTCCGTGAAGACCATCCGCCAGCGTTTCAACGACCGCGGCGCCAACCGCGGTGCGGTGGAGACGTGGTTGCGCCGCTTCCTCGGCATGGAGGCCAAGATGCGCCAGTACGCGGACGGCCAGCGGTTCGTCTCCGCCGTGGTGAGGCGGATCGGCATGGACGGCTTCAACGTGGTGTGGGAGGGGCCGGAGAATCTCCCGACGGAACGCGAGCTGCACCATCCGGACGAGTGGATCTCCCGGGTGGCGGGCATCGAACCGAGCTCCTCCTAACGGTGGGCGGCAAGCTCCCGCCGGTGCTGGCCACGGCCCGCAATGCCGTGCGCGCGGCGCTGCGGGACACGGTGGGCGCCACCGGCCGGCCCGGGAAAGGCGCCGCCGCCGGCGACCTGTACCTGGTGGCGTGCAGCGGCGGAGCGGATTCGCTGGCCCTCGCGGCGACCGCGGCCTTCCTCGGACGGAAGGGCGGGCTCCGCGCCGGCGCCGTCGTCGTCGACCACGGGCTGCAGGCCGGCAGCGCCGCCGTCGCGGCGCGGGCGGTGGAACAGGCCAGGGCCCTGGGGCTGGATCCCGTCCTCCTCGAGCGGTCCGCCGTGGGCGGCAACGGCTCGGAGGACGACGCCCGCAGGGCCCGCTACGCGGCGTTCGATTCCGCGGCGGACCACGCGGGCGCCGCCGGAATCCTGCTCGGTCACACGCTCGACGACCAGGCCGAACAGGTGCTCCTGGGGCTGTCCCGCGGCTCCGGTACGCGCTCCCTGTCCGGGATGCCGCGCGCCCGCGGACGGTACCTCCGGCCGTTCCTGGGCCTGCGCCGCGCCGACACGGAAGCGATCTGCGCGCACGAGCGCCTGGACTACTGGAGCGATCCGACCAACACCGAGCGCCGCGCGGCACGCAACCGCGTCCGCCTGGACGTCCTGCCTGCGCTGGAAACGGCGCTCGGTCCCGGGGCGGCGGAGGCGCTGGCGCGCACCGCCGAACTCGCGCGCGAGGACGCCGACTACCTCGACCACCTGTGCGCGGCCGCGCTGCGCGAAGCCCTGGACGCCGCACCCGGGGTGCCCGACGGCGTCGGCCTCCCCGTCGCCTCCCTGTTGGCTCTCGACCCGGCGCTGCGGCGCCGCGTGCTGCGCTCCGCCGTCGTGCTGGCCGGCGGGGAACCGCCCGCGTTCGAGCGCGTGCGGGCGCTGGGGCTGCTGCTGGAGGGATCGGATTCGGCCGGGCCGGTCCAGCTCGCGGGGCCGGTCGCCGCCTTCCGCGCCCGGCTGCGGGGGAACGACGGCGTGGCGTCGCCCACACTCGTGCTGGTTCCCGGCGCGGACCCGCGCCGCCCGCGCGGCTGATCCGCCCGGCGTCGTTCCCCACCGGCGCCCGCGCTGTGGCACCCTAGGAAGCGAGTAGCGCATCCCCCACCGCCCCTCCGCACGGGCAGCAACGATCAGGAGCCATTCGTGGATTCGAACGACGTCACCGCAGACCTCCAGCACGTCCTCTACACGCGGGAGGAGATCCAGCAGAAGATCGACGAGCTGGCCGCCCGGATCGACGCGGACTACGAGGGCCGGGACATCCTGGTGGTCGGGGTCCTGAAGGGCGCGGTGATGGTCATGGCCGACCTCGTGCGCGCCCTCCACTCGCACGTGACGATGGACTGGATGGCCGTCTCCTCCTACGGCTCCGGGACGCAGTCCTCCGGCGTCGTGCGGATCCTCAAGGACCTGGACACCGACCTCATGGGCAAGCACGTCCTGATCGTCGAGGACATCATCGACTCCGGACTGACGCTTTCCTGGCTCAAGGCCAACCTGGTGTCCCGCGGGCCCGCCTCCGTGGAGATCTGCACCCTGCTGCGCAAGCCCGAGGCCGCCAAGGTGGAGATCGACGTCAAGTACGTCGGCATGGAGATCCCGAACGAGTTCGTGGTCGGCTACGGCCTGGACTTCGACGAAAAGTACCGCAACCTGGACTTCATCGGAACCCTCGCGCCGCACGTCTACGCGTAGCGGTGCCGCCACCGCTACGCCCTGAGGGAACTTTCGCGGCCCGCCATGCGTGAAAGCCCACGGGAGTGCGATGCTGGAAGGCAACGCATTGCCGTGAGAGCATTCCGCGCTCCCGGGGTCCAGCCCCGGCCTGCGCGGACCGGTGCGGCGCCCAAGCGCCGCGTGGTTCGACCAGAAGGGACGGGGGACAGGGCCCCCAACGCATGAACGTCAAGAAAATCCTCAACAGCTGGGTCATTTGGGTGCTGGTGGGCGCCGTGGCGCTGCTGGTTTTCCTGCCCTCGCTCACGTCCGGCAACACCGGACGCGTCGACACGAGCGTCGGGCTCCAACTTCTGGCGGAGAACAAGGCCAGCGAGGCGAAGATCTTCGACGGCGACCAGCGCGTGGACCTCTCGCTCAAGGAGAGCTTCACCCTCGACGGCGTCGACAAGGGAGAGAAGGTCTCCTTCTTCTATTCCAACGCGCGCGCCGAGGACGTCGTCCAGGCGATGGACGACGCCGACCTCGACGGGTTCACCGACCAGCCCGTGGAGAACAACTGGTTCCTGAGCATGCTCGGAATCCTCATCCCGTTCATCCTCATCGCCCTGCTGTTCTGGTTCCTGCTCTCGCGCGCCCAGGGCGGCGGATCCAAGGTCATGCAGTTCGGCAAGTCCAAGGCCAAGCTCATCACCAAGGACATGCCGCAGGTGACCTTCGTGGACGTCGCCGGCGCCGAGGAGGCCGTCGAGGAGCTCCACGAGATCAAGGAGTTCCTGCAGGAGCCCGCCAAGTTCCAGGCCGTCGGGGCGAAGATCCCCAAGGGCGTCCTGCTCTACGGCCCCCCGGGAACCGGCAAGACGCTGCTGGCGCGCGCGGTCGCCGGTGAGGCGGGCGTGCCGTTCTACTCGATCTCCGGCTCCGACTTCGTCGAGATGTTCGTCGGCGTGGGCGCGTCCCGCGTGCGCGACCTCTTCGAGCAGGCCAAGAACAACGCCCCCGCCATCATCTTCGTCGACGAGATCGACGCCGTCGGGCGCCACCGCGGCGCCGGCGTGGGCGGCGGCAACGACGAGCGCGAGCAGACGCTGAACCAGCTCCTCGTGGAGATGGACGGATTCGGCGTGAACACCAACGTCATCCTCATAGCGGCCACCAACCGCCCGGACGTCCTGGATCCGGCCCTGCTGCGCCCGGGACGCTTCGACCGGCAGATCCCGGTGGAGGCGCCGGACTTCGTGGGACGCGAACAGATCCTGCGCGTCCACGCCCAGGGAAAGCCGATGGCGGAGAACGTCGACCTCCGCGCCGTGGCCAAGAAGACCCCCGGCTACACAGGCGCGGACTTGGCCAACGTGCTCAACGAGGCCGCCCTGCTCACGGCACGCTCCAACGCCCAGCTCGTGGACGACCGCGCCCTGGACGAGGCCATCGACCGGGTCATGGCGGGACCGCAGAAGCGTTCGCGCCTCATGAAGGAACACGAGCGCAAGATCACCGCCTACCACGAGGGCGGACACGCGCTCGTCGCGGCGGCGATGCGCCATTCCGCCCCGGTCACGAAAATCACGATCCTTCCCCGCGGTCGGGCGTTGGGCTACACGATGGTGGTGCCGGATGACGACAAGTACTCGATCACGCGCAACGAGCTCCTGGACCAGCTCGCCTACGCCATGGGCGGCCGCGTGGCCGAGGAGATTATCTTCCACGATCCGTCCACCGGCGCATCCAACGACATCGAGAAGGCGACGGGCACCGCACGCAAGATGGTCACCCAGTACGGGATGAGCGAGCGGATCGGTTCGGTCAAGCTCGGCTCCGGCGGCGGGGAGCCGTTCCTCGGCCGCGACGCCGGGCACGACCGCGACTACTCGGAGCGCATCGCCGCCATCGTCGACGAGGAGGTCCGCGCGCTGATCGACGCGGCCCACGACGAGGCCTACGCGGTGCTGACGGAGAACCGCCACGTGCTCGACCGCCTGGCCCTGGCCCTGTTGGAGCGCGAGACGCTGAACCAGAAGGACCTGGTGGAGGTCTTCGCGGACATCGTCAAACGCCCGGAGCGCGAGGTCTGGCTCTCCAAGGACAGCCGCCCCGTCCACGCCGAGGGCCCCATCATGTCCCCGGTCGAGCTGCGCCAGCAGGCGGAGGGACGCGCCGCGCGCGAGAACGAGGGCCATTCGGACGTTGTCGTGGACCCGGGAAGCGGGCCGGACCTCCCGGGCGGACACCCGGGCCCGGACAGCGGGAACGACGGCGGATTCGGCCCCGGCCGGGGCAGCGGCCCGGACAGCGGCGGCCTGCCCGTGCCGGACCGCGGTTAGCCCGGGCAAGCTAGGATCGGAACCGTGACGGACATCGACGAAGAGTACACAGACGCGCCCGCGGCGGCCGTGGACCAGGGACGCATCGCGCGCGCGGTGCGGGAGATCCTCGAGGCCATCGGCGAGGATCCGGACCGCGACGGCCTCAGGGAGACGCCCGCCCGGGTGGCCAAGGCGTACACCGAGTTCTTCGCCGGCCTGCACATGGACCCCGCCGACCTGCTTGCCACCACGTTCGACATCGAGCACGACGAACTCGTCCTGGTCAAGGACATCCCGTTCTACTCCACCTGCGAACACCACCTCGTCCCCTTCCACGGCACGGCGCACATCGGCTACATCCCCGGGCGGGACGGCAAGGTGACCGGCCTGAGCAAACTGGCGCGGCTCGTCGAGCTGTACGCGCGCCGTCCCCAGGTGCAGGAGCGCCTGACCACCCAGATCGTCGAAGCGCTGATGAGCCACCTCGAGCCGCGCGGCGCGATCGTCGTCGTCGAATGCGAACACCTGTGCATGTCCATGCGGGGCGTCCGGAAGCCCGGAGCCAAGACCGTCACCAGCGCCGTCCGCGGCCAGCTGCGTGAGCCGGCGACCCGCGCCGAGGCCATGGGCCTCATTCTCGGAAAGTAGGAACCATGTCCCTCGGAGCAATCCCCGGAACCGGCCCCGCAACCTCCCCCCTTCCCGTCATTCGTCCCATCAAGGCGCCGAAGCGGTTCGCCGACCTGCCCACCGGACGCACGCTGGTCATGGGCATCCTCAACGTCACCGAGGACTCCTTCAGCGACGGCGGCCGCTACGTGCGCGCCGACGACGCGATCGGCCACGGGCTGCGCATGCTCTACGCCGGCGCGGACATCATCGACGTCGGCGGGGAGTCCACCCGCCCCGGTGCGGACTTCGTTTCCCCCGAGGACGAGCGGAACCGGGTGCTGCCCGTGATCAAGGCCCTCGTGAAGGCCGGCGCGATCGTCTCCATCGACACCATGCACACCTCCACGGCGCGGGCCGCGCTGGACGCCGGGGCGCACATCGTCAACGACGTCTCGGGCCTCACCCATGAACCGGACATGCCGGCGCTGATCGCCGAGCGCAAGGTCCCCTACGTGCTCATGCACCGCCGCGGAGACGCCCAGACGATGGTCACGGAGGCCAACTACACCGACGTCGTCGCGGAGGTCCTCGCCGAGCTCACCGAACTGCGCGACCGCTTCCTGGCCGCCGGCGTTCCGGCGTCGTCGATCGTCCTCGATCCGGGACTGGGCTTCGCCAAGGCGCCCGAACACAACTGGGCGCTGCTGCGCGCGACGCACAAGCTGTCGGCCCTCGGCCACCCCGTGCTGATCGGCACGTCCCGCAAGCGCTTCCTCGGCTCGCTGCTCGCGGAGGCCGGAAAGCCCGCCCCGCCGGCCGAGCGCGACGTCGCCACCGCCGCCACCAGCGCACTGGCCGCCGCCGCGGGCGCCTGGTGCGTGCGTGTGCACGACGTCGAGTCCACGCTCGACGCCGTGAAGGTCGCCACCGCGTGGGCGAACCCCGCACTCGTCCCGGCCGGAACCGGGGCCTAGCCATGGCCGCAGGCGCCGCCCCCCGCGACACCATTGCGGTCAGCGGCATCACCGCCATCGGGCACCACGGCGTCTTCGAGCACGAGAAGCGGGACGGCCAGCCGTTCGTCGTCGACGTCGTGCTGCACACCGACATCCGCCCGGCGGCCGCCTCGGACGACCTCGCGGACACCGCCAACTACGGGGCACTCGCTGAGACAGTCGCCGGGGTCGTGGCCTCCGGCCCATTCGACCTCATCGAGAAGCTGGCGGAGGAACTGGCCGCCCGGGTGCTGGCGGACTTCGCGGTCGACGCCGTCGGCATCACCGTCCACAAGCCGCAGGCGCCCATCCCGGTGCCGTTCGGCGACGTCGCCATCACCATCCACCGGGAGCGCCCGTGACCTCCGGGAGCGCCGCGCCGATCGTGGCCGTGCTCGCCCTGGGCAGCAACCAGGGGAAGCGGGGTGAGACGCTGCTAAGCGCCGTCGCCGAGATCGCCGATGGCGACGCGGTCACCCTGCGCCGGGTGTCCCCGGTGGTGCAGACCCATGCGGTCGGGGGGCCGGCAGGCCAGCCCGACTTCCTGAACATGGTCATCGAGGTGGAGACCACGCTGGCCCCGCTGGCCCTCCTGCGCCATTGCCAGGACGTCGAACGGCGGCACCACCGCGTGCGCGACGTCCGCTGGGGACCGCGAACGCTGGACATCGACATCATCACCTACGGGGACCACGCCATCGACTGCGAGGAACTGACGGTCCCGCATCCCCGGGCGGCCGAGCGCGCGTTCGTGCTCCAGCCGTGGTCCCGGATGGACCCGGATGCCACGCTCGGGGGCGTGGCGGTGGCGGAACTGGCCGGCAGGGCGCCCGACGCCGACGGGTTGCGGCCCTACCGGCCCGAAGGGGACGGCTGAGCGTTGATGAGCACCATCAGGCCCCTCTGGCTCCTGGCGATCTGCCTCGGCGCGGCATTGGCCGGGTGGATCGGGCAATGGCTGGCCTCGACCAACGGACTGCCCGCTCCGGTGCTCCACTGGACCTCGCTGATCACCATGGGCGCCGGAATCCTGATCACGCTCGGATTCGGGCTGCGGGTCCGGCGCTACCAACAGGGCAAGCTCCGCCGGATGCTGGATCCGCTTCAGGCCGCCCGCACCCTGGTCCTCGCGCAGGCCACGGCCTACGCCGGGGCGCTGATCGCCGGCTGGCACCTGGGTATCCTCGTGGACCTGATGGCCGCCAGCGGGCTGCGCACCGGCTCCTCCACATCGTCCCTGGTGATGATGGGAGCGGCCGTCGCAATGGTTATTGTGGGATGGGCGGTTGAGCAATTCTGCAAGCTGCCGCCGGACGACCCGTCCGCACCCGACGCGAACGCGCGCGACAGTGAGGAAAACGAAGGGTATGCCCCAGGAACCAGTTGATCCCGCCGGTATTCAGTGGCGGAGGGTTTCCCCGAAGTACGCGCGGGTCCGGATCATCGGCTCGCTGGTCGGTTTCCTTGTCGCCCTCGTGCTCCTCGGCGTCCCCCTGGCGCTTCGGCTCTCGGGGATCTGGCCGGCCTATCCGCTGTGGCTCGCATGGGGCGTGCCCGCCGCCGTCGTGGGGCTGGAGATCGTCTCCCTGATCCTGATTCCGCGGCAGGTGCGTGCCATCGGCTACGCCGAACGCGAGAACGACCTGTTGGTGCGTTCGGGCCTCCTTTTCCAGAAGGTCCTTGTGGTCCCGTACGGCCGCATGCAGTACGTGGATGTCGCCGTCGGCCCGATCGACCGCCAGCTGGGACTGTGCAGGGTACAGCTGCACACCGCCTCGACGAGCGCGACCGCCGAGATCCCGGGGCTGCCCGCCGCCGAGGGCACCCGGCTGCGCGAGCAGCTGTCGGCCCGCGGCGAGGCCAGGCTGGCGGGACTGTGAGCGAGCCGGAGGTCCCCTGGTACCGGGTGCACCCCGTGTCGCCGCTGGTCCGCGGCTGGATCGCGGTGCTGGCGTTCGCCTATTTCTGGGGCCAAAACTGGCTCGAGGACATCTTCGCCCAGGGCCAGGCCTCGGAGGGCGCGTCGGGGCGCTGGCAGTTCACACCGGATCTGCTGGTGACCATTGCGGTGGGCCTGGGGGTCCTGGTGCTGATCGTGTTGGGATTCTTTCTGTCCTGGTGGTTCACCCGGTACCAGATCACCGAACGCCACGTGAACGTCAACTCCGGCATCGTGTTCCGGCAGCAACGGCAGGCGCGCATCGACCGCGTCCAGGCCATCGACATCGCCCAGCCGTTGATCGCGCGCGTCTTCGGGCTGGCCGAGCTGAAATTCGAGGTGGCCGACGCCGGCGAGACCGCCATGAGCCTCGCCTTCCTCAAGCTCGACGACGCCAAGCGGCTGCGCAACACCATCCTGGCCCGCGCCGCGGGACTCGAGACGGATGCCACGGCTCCGTCCGAGGACGCGCCGGAGGCTCCGGAGACGGTGGTCGCGGTGGTTCCGGCGGGCCGGCTGGTCGGATCGGTCCTGCTCAGCCCGTGGGTGTGGATCACGGCGCTGGTCCTGGTCGGTGGGCTACTCGCCATGCGGATCACCGATGGCGCGTTCTCGGTGTTCTTCCTCCTTCCGTTCCTCCTCGGCGTCGTCCCCGCCACGTGGGGGCAGTTCAGCCAGGGCTACAACTTCCGGGCCGGCGTGGCCGCGGACGGACTGCGCCTGAGCTACGGCCTGCTCGACACCCGGCACCAGACCGTCCCGCCGGGCCGGGTGCAAGCCATCCAGATCAGCCAGGGCGTCGTGTGGCGGCTGTTCGGCTGGCACAAGGTGGTGGTCAACGTGGCGGGCTACGGGAACGCGGGCGGTGACGGCGCCTCGCGTTCCACGCTGTTGCCGGTGGGCACACGGGAGGACGTGCTGAACGTGCTTGCCGTGGTGCTCCCGGACCCCGGAACCGAGAACCCGCTGGCGCTGATCGACGCAGGAATCGGCGGAAGGGGTCCCGAGGCGGGTTTCACCAACACCCCGCGTGGCGCCCGCCTGCTGGCGCCGCTGGCCTGGCGAAGGCAGGGGTTCGCGGTCACCGGGACGGCCCTGCTGGCGCGTTCCGGCGTGCTCGTCAAACGGCTGGTCCTGGTTCCCCACGAACGCACGCAGGGACTGGTGCTCAGCCAGGGGCCGCTGGCGCGGCGCTTCGGCGTCTGCGACGTCCAATTGGCCACCACCAGTGGTCCGGTGGACCCGTGCGTGGTGCAGACTGACGTCGAATGCGGACGCGCGTTGTTCCTGGAACAGGCCCACCGCGCGGCAACGGCCCGCCACCTGCGGGACCGCGACCACTGGCTGGAAGGCGAGAACCATGAATAAGCCCGGCCGCCTGGGCGTAGGCGTCATCGGCGCCGGCAAGGTGGGCGCCGTACTCGGCGCGGCCCTGCGCGCCGCCGAACACGGGGTTGTGGGCGTCCACGCCGTCTCGGAGGACTCGCGCGAACGTGCGGACGCGTTGCTGCCCGGGGTGCCGATCCTGCCGATCCCCGAAATCCTCCGCCGTGCCGAACTGGTGTTGATCGCGGTGCCGGACGACGCCCTGGGTCCCCTGGTCAAGGGCCTCGCGGACGCCGGGCACTGGCAGGCGGGCCAACTCGTCGTCCACACCGCGGGACGCTACGGCGTCGGGATCCTCGAACCGGCGCGCGACGCCGGCGCCATTCCGCTGGCCATCCACCCGGCCATGAGCTTCACCGGGCTCAGCCTGGACCTGACGCGACTGCGGGACTGCATGTTCGGGGTGACGGCCGATCGCATGATGCTGCCCATCGCGCAGGCCCTCGTGGTGGAGATGGGTGCGGAGCCCACCGTTGTCGAGGAAAAGGACCGCGGCCTCTACCACGCGGCGCTCGCGCACGCCTCGAACCACCTCGTGACCGTCGCCGGACAGTCGTCCGAACTGTTGCGCGCCGTGGGCATCGACCGGCCGGACCGCGTCCTGGGGCCGCTGATGCGCGCCTCGCTGGAGAACGCCCTGTCCACGGGGGAGGGCGCGCTCACCGGCCCGGTCGCCCGCGGCGACGTCGGAACGGTGTCCATCCATCGCCAGGCGCTGGCCCAGGAGGAGGTCCCGCCCGACGTGCGGGAGGCGTACCTGGCCATGGCCCGCGCCACGGCCCAGCGCGCGGTGGCGCGCGGCCTGCTCAGCGACGCACGGGCCGCGGCGATCCTCGACGCCCTCGCGTAGGGCACCGGGCGGCGGGACTAGACTCTTGGCGTGAGTACCGCAGAGCCCGCGACCCCGCCGAGGATCGTCCGCACCGTCTCCGAGCTGAAGAACGCCTCGCGCGCGCTGCTCGAGTCCTCGCTGGACCAGCCCGGAAAGCCCCGGCGGCTGGCCCTCGTGCCCACGATGGGTGCGCTGCACGCCGGCCACCAGCGACTGGTCCGCGCCGCGCGCGAGGAGAACGACGTCGTCGTCGTTTCCGTCTTCGTCAATCGGCTCCAGTTCAACGACGAGGCCGACTTCGAGCGGTATCCCCGGACGCTGGAGAACGACGTCGAGCTGCTCGCCGAATCCGGCGCGGACCTCGTGTTCGCGCCCGAGGAGTCGGAGGTCTACCCGGACGGAGCGCCGCTCGTCGCGGTCTCCAGCGGCGCTTTGGGCGCCAAGTTCGAGGGCGCCTCGCGGCCCGGGCACTTCGACGGCGTGCTGGCCGTCGTGGCCAAACTCCTGCATTACGGGGCCGCCCCGCTGAACACGGCGGTCGCCGTCCACTACAGCGTGTACTTCGGGCAGAAGGACGCGCAGCAGCTGGCCATCATCCGGCGGATGGTCGCGGACCTCGCCTATCCCGTCCAGATCCGCGCCGTGCCGATCGTCCGGTCGCCGGAGGGGCTCGCCCTCTCGAGCCGGAACCGGTTCCTTTCCGCCCCGGAGGCCGACGCCGCGCTGGTGCTGTCCCGCGCGCTGACGCTGATGCGCGAGCGCGCCGACGCGCACCAGGCGCTGCGGCCCGAGGACGCCGAGGCGCTGATCCGCAGCCAGCCGCTCGTCGATCTCGACTACTTCGAGGTCGTGGATCCCGCGACGCTCGAGCCGCTGGCGTTCAACTGCCGCGAGACCCCCTTCACGGGCGAGGCCCTGGCGCTGGTGGCGGCCCGCGTCGGTTCCGTGCGCCTGATCGACAACCTGCCGCTGGGAACCGCCGGCTCCTAGCGGTCAGCGCACCGAATCGGGCGGCCACGGCCCCTCGCCCAGCGTGCGGACGGTGGTGGCAAGCATCCCGCGGCCCTGCCGCTCGAAGGCGGCGTCGCCCCGTTCGTGTGCCCAGACGACCGTTCCGAGCGACTGCAGGACGTTGTCCAGCATCCATCCGGCGCTGCGGGGCGGCGCGGAAGGTCCGCCGTAGCCCTCCAGCAAGGCCGACCGCAGATCCCCGCGGCCCGCGAGCTCCTGGTGTTCGAGTCGCACCAGATCCGTGTACCAGGGCCGCAGATCCGCGCGGCCGAAGTCGATGAGCGCCACCCGTCCGTCCGGACGGACCAGCCAGTTGCGCGGCTGGAAGTCGCCGTGGGTGGGGACCAGCTCCACCGGCGACGGCGCGAAGTTCCGCAGCCACCGCGCCAACGTCTCCAGTTCCTCCGCCGGGGCCAGGCCGCGCGAACGCTCCACCAGGTTCGCGCTGCGCCGGACCATGGCGGCCTCGTAGCGGGTGGAGGCGCGCTCCCCGCCGAAAGCTCCCCGGTGCAGGTGCGCCAACAGGGAACCGGCCTGTCTAAACACGTCCGGGTCCCCCGCCGCGGGGGAGCCCAGGGCGATGTGTCCGGGCAGGTGGCGCGTCACCAAAAGCCCGGCCCGCCCGTCGTACAGGACCAGTTCCGGGGCATTCCCGGCCAGTGGGCCCAGCCAGGTCCGGTGTGCGCGGGCCTCCCGCACGATGTGGTGCGAATCCTCCGCGGCCTTGAGGATGTAACGTCCGCCGCCGGCGACGAACTCCAAGACCGTGGCGCCCGTCGGCCAACTGTGGTCCGCGGCCACGGCCATGCCGGGGAAGGCCGCGGCCAGGACCGTCTCCTGCCGCGGCGTCAACGAGCCGTGGATCCGCCCGCCGGGAACGCGGGGGATCACCAGCGCGCCGCGGCGTCCCGCAGGTGGGTGCGGAAGCGCGCGAGGTCGGCCACGACGTCGGCGGCCGTTTCCCCGGCGCGGGTCATGGCGGCGGACTGGCCGGCGTAGACGGGCGCCGTGGCCGTGTCCCCGCCCGCGCGGGCGAATTCCATCTCCGCGGTGATCTCCGGGTGCTCCGCCAACTCCCGCTCCAGGCCCTCTTCGTCGGCGGCCCACCGCGCGCTGAACGCGTTGCCCAGCGCGCGGCCCCCGTATTCCCTCGGCCACGGGATGCGCTGGGCGATGTCGAAGGCCCGGGTGTAGACCGTGTCGTCGAGGCCCGCGGCGGAGATGGCCTCCTTGGCGCGCGCGTGGCTGAGCGACTCGACGCACGCCGCGAACCGGGTGCCCACCCAGGCGGCCTGCGCGCCGGCTCCCAGCGCGGCGGCCACGCCCCGCGCCGTCGCGATGCCACCGGCAGCGACCACCGGCTTGTCGGTCGAGTCGAGGGCGAGCTGGAGCAACGGCAGCGTGGCGACGTCGTTGCGGCCGTGTCCGCCGCCCTCGCTTCCACGACACACCACGACGTCGATGTCGTCCTCCAGCGCCCGGCCGAGTTCGGCGCCGGTACCGACCTGCATGGCGGTGAGTACCCCCGCCTCCCGCGCCAGGGCGGCCGCCGGCCCGGGGTCGCCGAAACTCACGCAGACGAGGCCGGGCCGGGCTTCCAACGCGGCACGCAGCGGGTCGAGCGATTTCTCCAGGACCCAGGCCATGAGTCCGACCCCCCACGCGCCGCCGGACTCGCGCGCCCGAGCCGACTCCGCCGAGATCCACTCCGCCGTCGCCCCGCCGCCGATGCCGACCATGCCGAGCCCGCCCGCCCGCGAGACGGCCGCGGCCAAACGTCCGCCGGCCGCCCCCGCCATGGGGGCGTTGACCAGTGGTTCGGACAGGCCCAGGCGGGCGGCGAGATCGTGGCGTTCGGCTGCGGGGGACGGGGGCGTCGATGCGCGTTGTGGGGACATGCGTCAAGTCTAGGATTAGGTGTGACGCAGGGCTCAAAAACCCGTGGTGCGCCGTGGCGTCTCCAGAGGGGGCCTGAGGGGGCTGGATCCCAGCGTGGGCAAGGATTTTCCGGGGAGAGCCCGCGATTTGGCGCGGGGGCGGATCGCGTGTAAAGTTTTCTGAGTCGCCGGGACAAGGACAGCGGAAACGCTGAAGATCGCAGGCGGCCCAACCCTACAAAATCAGTCCAAAATGGACCGGAGCGTTTTGCGCCCGGAACTCGGATTGAGGGAAAGCGCATCGTAGTCGCAGCGAGCCGGAAACGGTGGATTTGCGAAGCGACACGCAGTAGGGTAAGTTAGACAAGTTGCTCCAGAGCGAAGCGCCGGTTACCGGGTCGTGGAGGTTGGAAGCGTCTGTTGTTTGAGAACTCAATAGTGTGCCATGTTTGTTGACACCGATTTTTTATCGATTATTGGTGAATGGCCCTTTTTGCCGCACCTCGGTGTGGTGGGAGGGTTTTTTTGCCGGGATTGTTTTGCTTGGTGCAATCGTTGGCCCGATTTTCCTTGGGTCTTCTTGGTTGTGTCTGTATTTTTTTACGGAGAGTTTGATCCTGGCTCAGGATGAACGCTGGCGGCGTGCTTAACACATGCAAGTCGAACGATGATCCCCAGCTTGCTGGGGGGATTAGTGGCGAACGGGTGAGTAACACGTGAGTAACCTGCCCCCGACTCTGGGATAAGCCCGGGAAACTGGGTCTAATACCGGATATTCTCCTTCCGCCGCATGGTGGGGGGTGGAAAGTGTTAGCGGTTGGGGATGGACTCGCGGCCTATCAGCTTGTTGGCGGGGTAATGGCCCACCAAGGCGACGACGGGTAGCCGGCCTGAGAGGGTGACCGGCCACACTGGGACTGAGACACGGCCCAGACTCCTACGGGAGGCAGCAGTGGGGAATATTGCACAATGGGCGAAAGCCTGATGCAGCGACGCCGCGTGAGGGATGACGGCCTTCGGGTTGTAAACCTCTTTCAGTAGGGAAGAAGCGAAAGTGACGGTACCTGCAGAAGAAGCGCCGGCTAACTACGTGCCAGCAGCCGCGGTAATACGTAGGGCGCAAGCGTTATCCGGAATTATTGGGCGTAAAGAGCTCGTAGGCGGTTTGTCGCGTCTGCCGTGAAAGTCCGGGGCTCAACCCCGGATCTGCGGTGGGTACGGGCAGACTAGAGTGATGTAGGGGAGACTGGAATTCCTGGTGTAGCGGTGAAATGCGCAGATATCAGGAGGAACACCGATGGCGAAGGCAGGTCTCTGGGCATTAACTGACGCTGAGGAGCGAAAGCATGGGGAGCGAACAGGATTAGATACCCTGGTAGTCCATGCCGTAAACGTTGGGCACTAGGTGTGGGGGACATTCCACGTTTTCCGCGCCGTAGCTAACGCATTAAGTGCCCCGCCTGGGGAGTACGGCCGCAAGGCTAAAACTCAAAGGAATTGACGGGGGCCCGCACAAGCGGCGGAGCATGCGGATTAATTCGATGCAACGCGAAGAACCTTACCAAGGCTTGACATGGGCCGGACCGCCGTGGAAACACGGCTTCCCCTTTGGGGCCGGTTCACAGGTGGTGCATGGTTGTCGTCAGCTCGTGTCGTGAGATGTTGGGTTAAGTCCCGCAACGAGCGCAACCCTCGTTCCATGTTGCCAGCGGGTTATGCCGGGGACTCATGGGAGACTGCCGGGGTCAACTCGGAGGAAGGTGGGGACGACGTCAAATCATCATGCCCCTTATGTCTTGGGCTTCACGCATGCTACAATGGCCGGTACAAAGGGTTGCGATACTGTGAGGTGGAGCTAATCCCAAAAAGCCGGTCTCAGTTCGGATTGGGGTCTGCAACTCGACCCCATGAAGTCGGAGTCGCTAGTAATCGCAGATCAGCAACGCTGCGGTGAATACGTTCCCGGGCCTTGTACACACCGCCCGTCAAGTCACGAAAGTTGGTAACACCCGAAGCCGGTGGCCCAACCCCTTGTGGGAGGGAGCCGTCGAAGGTGGGACCGGCGATTGGGACTAAGTCGTAACAAGGTAGCCGTACCGGAAGGTGCGGCTGGATCACCTCCTTTCTAAGGAGCAGCTAGCAAACGCCGTCCGCACTTGAGTGTGGGGGGTTTTGTTCAGTGTTTGCCCGTTGCGGCCGCGTTTGTCGGCCGGCGGGTGCTCATGGGTGGAATGTCAACGGATTGTGGCCTGTTCCGGCGTGTGCCTGGACCGTGCGAGTACGCCTCCCCTTTTGGGGGGGGTTGGAAAGCGGTGGTCCGGGTCGGTGTCGGGGCGGGTCCATGGCGCACTGTTGGGCCCTGAGACAACAGGCCCGCGCCCTTCGGCGCATGTTCCGCACGGTTGTGCGGGGTGTGTGGTGGGGGGGGCGGTTGTGTGTCTTGGTTGTCCCCGCGCATGGCCTAGGCCCGCCGGTTCCGGCATCCCCTTTTTTGCGGGGGTGTTGGTGGTGGGGTGTGGGTGTGTTGGGGTTGTTGTTTGGGAACTGCATAGTGGACGCGAGCATCTTGTACCGGGGAACGCCCTTTGTGGTGTTTTCCGTGCAAATAGCAATTTCTTTGATTTGAGAACCCCGGTGGCCTGGCCTTCGTGGTCCGGTTGTCCGTGTGGTTCTCTCGATTTGTAGATAGCTCTTTGCTTGGCCTGTTTGTGGTCAAGTTTTCAAGGGCGCACGGTGGATGCCTTGGCATTAGGAGCCGAAGAAGGACGTGGGAATCTGCGATAAGCCTGGTCGAGTCGATAACCGGACGTTGACGCCAGGATTTCCGAATGGGGAAACCCCGCACAGCGCGCGAGTGTCTGTGTGACCCGCAGCTGAACACATAGGCTGCGTGGAGGGAACGCGGGGAAGTGAAACATCTCAGTACCCGCAGGAAGAGAAAACAACAGTGATTCCGTGAGTAGTGGCGAGCGAAAGCGGATGGGGCTAAACCGAGTCATGTGTGATAGCCGGCGGGCGTTGCATGGCCGGGGTCGTGGGACCATCCATATCAGTTCTGCCGGACTGGTGGGGCGAGGTGCGGAAGTATAGGCGAACCGGTTTGAATGCCGGACCATAGGGGGTGCGAGTCCCGTAGCCGTAATGCTTTCCGCCGCCCTGTGAAGGTATCCCAAGTAGTACGGGGCCCGAGAAATCCCGTGCGAATCCGCCAGGACCACCTGGTAAGCCTGAATACTACCTAATGACCGATAGCGGACAAGTACCGTGAGGGAAAGGTGAAAAGTACCCCGGGAGGGGAGTGAAACAGTACCTGAAACCGTGTGCCTACAATCCGTCGGAGCCTCCATTGTTGGGGTGACGGCGTGCCTTTTGAAGAATGAGCCTGCGAGTTAGTGTTACGTCGCGAGGTTAACCCGTGTGGGGAAGCCGTAGCGAAAGCGAGTCTGAATAGGGCGTTGCAGTGGCGTGATCTAGACCCGAAGCGAAGTGATCTACCCATGGCCAGGTTGAAGCGCGTGTAAGAGCGCGTGGAGGACCGAACCCACTTCAGTTGAAAATGGAGGGGATGAGCTGTGGGTAGGGGTGAAAGGCCAATCAAACTTCGTGATAGCTGGTTCTCCCCGAAATGCATTTAGGTGCAGCGTTGCGTGTTTCTTGCCGGAGGTAGAGCTACTGGATGGCCGATGGGCCCCAAAAGGTTACTGACGTCAGCCAAACTCCGAATGCCGGCAAGTGAGAGCGCAGCAGTGAGACTGTGGGGGATAAGCTTCATAGTCGAGAGGGAAACAGCCCAGAACGCCAACTAAGGCCCCCAAGCGTGTGCTAAGTGGGAAAGGATGTGGAGTTGCGAAGACAACCAGGAGGTTGGCTTAGAAGCAGCCACCCTTGAAAGAGTGCGTAATAGCTCACTGGTCAAGTGATTCCGCGCCGACAATGTAGCGGGGCTCAAGCACACCGCCGAAGTTGCGTCATCCGGATATTGAGGCAGGCCTTCGTGGTCCAGCCGTCCGGGTGGGTAGGGGAGCGTCGTGCCGGCAGTGAAGCAGCGGTGTGAACCAGTTGTGGAGCCGGCACGAGTGAGAATGCAGGCATGAGTAGCGAAAGACGGGTGAGAAACCCGTCCGCCGAATGATCAAGGGTTCCAGGGTCAAGCTAATCTGCCCTGGGTAAGTCGGGACCTAAGGCGAGGCCGACAGGCGTAGTCGATGGACAACGGGTTGATATTCCCGTACCGGCGAAGAACCGCCCATACCGAGCTGGCGATGCTAACCGCCCCAAACGCCCACCATTCCTCCTTCGGGAGGGATACCGGGTGCGCGGCGCGGGACCCGAGCCAGGGAGGTAAGCGTATTAACAGGTGTGACGCAGGAAGGTAGCCGGGCCAGGCAATGGAATCGACCTGGTCCAAGGGTGTAGGGCGAACGGTAGGCAAATCCGCCGTTCACGATGCCTGAGACCCGATAGGCGCCCCGTTCTCGGGGTGATCCGGTGATCCTCTGCTGCCAAGAAAAGCATCGACGCGAGGTTCCAGCCGCCCGTACCCCAAACCGACACAGGTGATCAGGTAGAGAATACCAAGGCGATCGAGAGAATCATGGTTAAGGAACTCGGCAAAATGCCCCCGTAACTTCGGGAGAAGGGGGGCCCCAACCTTGAACACACCTTGCGTGTGGGAGGGGATCGGGGCCGCAGAGACCAGGGGGAAGCGACTGTTTACTAAAAACACAGGTCCGTGCGAAGTCGCAAGACGATGTATACGGACTGACTCCTGCCCGGTGCTGGAAGGTTAAGAGGACCGGTTAGCCGCAAGGCGAAGCTGAGAATTCAAGCCCCAGTAAACGGCGGTGGTAACTATAACCATCCTAAGGTAGCGAAATTCCTTGTCGGGTAAGTTCCGACCTGCACGAATGGAGTAACGACTTCCCCGCTGTCTCAACCATGAACTCGGCGAAATTGCACTACGAGTAAAGATGCTCGTTACGCGCAGCAGGACGGAAAGACCCCGAGACCTTTACTATAGTTTGGTATTGGTGTTCGGTGCGGCTTGTGTAGGATAGGTGGGAGACGTTGAAGCCCGGACGCCAGTTCGGGTGGAGTCATCGTTGAAATACCACTCTGGCCGTACCGGATTCCTAACTTCGGCCCATGATCTGGGTCAGGGACAGTGCCTGATGGGTAGTTTAACTGGGGCGGTTGCCTCCTAAAGAGTAACGGAGGCGCCCAAAGGTTCCCTCAGCCTGGTTGGCAATCAGGTGTCGAGTGTAAGTGCACAAGGGAGCTTGACTGTGAGAGCGACAGCTCGAGCAGGGACGAAAGTCGGGACTAGTGATCCGGCGGCACGTTGTGGAACGGCCGTCGCTCAACGGATAAAAGGTACCTCGGGGATAACAGGCTGATCTTGCCCAAGAGTCCATATCGACGGCATGGTTTGGCACCTCGATGTCGGCTCGTCGCATCCTGGGGCTGGAGTAGGTCCCAAGGGTTGGGCTGTTCGCCCATTAAAGCGGTACGCGAGCTGGGTTTAGAACGTCGTGAGACAGTTCGGTCCCTATCCGCTGCGCGCGCAGGAAATTTGAGAAGGTCTGTCCTTAGTACGAGAGGACCGGGACGGACGAACCTCTGGTGTGTCAGTTGTACTGCCAAGTGCACCGCTGATTGGCTACGTTCGGATGGGATAACCGCTGAAAGCATCTAAGCGGGAAGCCCGCTTCAAGATGAGATTTCCATACCATTTATGGTGAGAGGCCCCCAGCAGACCACTGGGTTGATAGGCGGGACGTGGAAGCGAGGACCAAAGACTCGTGAAGCCGACCCGTACTAATAGGCCGACAACTTACACCACAAACACCACACCAACAGCGTGTGGCAAGAAACGCTGCGTCCACTATGCGGTCCCGAAACAACAACCGTTTCGGAAAACCACAACAAAATAACCCGCCACCACGGCACACCCCCACCAAAAACCAGGGGGTGAACCACGGTGGGCGGGAACGTCACGAAAACAACCGTGACCCACACGATTTCCCACCCCCACACCACCGGTGCCGGGCGGAACGGGACACAGGGTTACGGCGGTCATAGCGTGGGGGAAACGCCCGGTCCCATACCGAACCCGGAAGCTAAGACCCACAGCGCCGATGGTACTGCACTCGGGAGGGTGTGGGAGAGTAGGACACCGCCGGACATAATTTCAGGTCGGGGCCCCAACACAGTTGGGGCCCCGACCCATTTAACGCCCAGGTTGAAGAGCGACTTCCGGTGGCATGGCGTCCTTCGGTGCGCCGCCACCCCTGCAACCGCCGGACGGCTGCGGGTAGCGTGCGTCCCATGGCTACTTCGCACACCGATCTGGATTCATCCGAGCACGCCCCGGACGTGGAAGCGCTGGAATGGCACCTAGCGCTTGGTGGTAGCGGTAGTCCGTCGAGTTGGTAGCACGTTTCCGGGTACACGGTAGCGCTGGCGGTTGATGTACTGCTCTGCTGTGAAGGGACAACGCATTCGGCGTTGTCGTTTCATTGTTAAGGGCGGGTTCATGGTGGACTATCGGAAAATATTGGGGCTGTTGCTGGAGGGGCGGAGTTACCGCGAAGTCGTCGAGATCGCGGGGTGCTCGCATCGCGACGTGGCCCGGGTTCGGCAGGAGATCCAGGGCCGGGGTGTCACTTCGGTGGGTGCGATCACCGACACTGAGCTCGCGAAGTGGTTCCCCGACGGGCGCCGGAAGGTATCAGAGGAGTACGTCCAGCCCGACCTGTCGCAGGTGCTGGCGTCGATGAAACAGAACCGGCACTTCACTCTGCTGTTGGCTTGGCGCCGTTACGTCGATACCAAGGACGCGGGCAAGAAGTACGGGTATTCGCAGTTCTGCGCCCTGTTCACCGATTATCTCCGCACCCACGATTTGGTGGCGGTGCTCCGGCACGAGCCGGGCCGGGCGATGCTGGTGGACTGGGCCGGCGACACGATGGACGTCGTTGACACGATCACCGGCGAGGTGGTCAGGGCGGTGTTGTTCGTTGCTGTGCTGCCTTTCTCGGGCGTGATCTTCTGCCGCGCCTACGCGGATATGAAGTCCCCGGCCTGGCTCGACGCTCACGTTCAGGCGTTCACGTTCTTCGGCGGCGTTCCGCAGATCGTCGTTCCGGACAACCCGACGACCTCGACCCACCAAGTCCACAAGGGTGACGCGGAGCGGGTTGTGAATACTCGGTATCAGCAGCTCGCCGACCATTACCAGTGCGCGATCGTTCCGGCACGCGTTAAGCGCCCGCGTGACAAGGCCGCAGCCGAGAACGCGGTGAACGTCGTGAACAAGCGCGTCATCGGTTACCTCGACGACGATGTCTTCACGACCGTGGCCGAGTTGAATGCTGCGATCGAGGAGCGGGTGCGGGAGATCAACCACGACATCCGCCGCGCTGACGATACGACCAGGTGGGAGAGGTTCGACACCGAGGAACGGGAGTTCCTCGAGCCGTTGCCGGACGCTGCGTTCGAAGACGTCTCCTGGAAGGAACTGAAGGCCGGCCGTAATTACCACGTCACCGCCGAAACGCAGCGGTATTCGGTGCCGTTCGCTTTGGCGGGGAAGCTGTTGCGGGTGAGGCTGACCTCGTCCCGGGTGACGGTCTTCGATGGGCACGAGATGCTCTGCGAACACCCGCGGTTGACCGGCCGAAAGGGCCAGTACTCGACCCTGCCCGGCCATGTCCCGCCGCAGCACCGCAATATCGATGGGCTGTGGTCCAGGCGGTGGTTCACCGATCGGGCGCGCAGCGTCGGGCCGGCAACCGTCACGGTGATCGAGCAGATTCTCGACGGCCAGGTGATTGAGGCGCAGGGCTACCTGTCCTGCCAGAACGTCCTGGACGGGCTCGGCAAAAACAACCGGGAACGGCTGGAGGCGGCCTGCCAGGAACTCGTGAACCGCAGCGCCCATCCGACCTACTCGACACTGAAACGTCTGATGGCGGCGATCGACAGCGACGCGAAGAAGCCTCGGCCGCAGGTCCCGGCGGCCTCGACACGCAAACGCGTCAGCACCGTCGTTTTCCGCGACACCATGCCAGACGTCTATGTTCGCGATGCCTCCCACTATGCACGCGACGAGGAGGGGAAGTGATGTTCACCAGCATCGATTATGACAAGTTCCGGGCCCTGCGCGTGACCCACGTCGCGACCCGGCTGGAAGAGCTCATCCAAGACGAAGGCAACGACACCCTCACCCCCGAGCAGCTGTTCCTAACCGCCGTCGACGACGCCCTTGAGTCCCGGCGCATCAACAAGGTCGACAAACTCATCCGCCAGGCCGCCTTCCCGATCCCGGGCGCGACCGTCGCCGAGGTCGACTACCGCGACGGGCGCGGCATCACCCCCATTCGGATGCGACGCTATGCCGCCCACGACTGGCGCTCCGACGCGACGAACCTGCTCATCATCTCGCCCACCGGCGGCGGGAAAACCTACCTCGCCTGCGCGCTGGCCATCGGCGCCTGCCAGAGCGAACACTCGGTTCTCTACTTCCGGATGGACGACCTCGCCCGTCGGCTCGTCATCGCACGCGGCGACGGCATCGCCCACCAGAAACTGCTGAACGAGCTCTCCAACATCGACCTGCTGATCATCGACGACTTCCTCACCGTCGGCATCGACAGCGACGCCGCCAGCGACCTGTTCGCGATCCTCGCGAACCGCGAACACCGGCTGCCGACGATGATCGCCTCGCAGACCGGGCCGGCGCATTGGATCGCCGAACTGCCCGATCGGGTCGCGGCGGACTCGATCGTGAACCGCCTCGCCAACAACGCCCGGATCATCAACCTCGGCCAGATCGATATGCGAAGGCACCAAAACGACCAGGCCCGCGCCCACCAGGACTACTGGGAATAACACCGGAGCGGCCCGGGTACACAGCGCCCGGGCCGCTACCACCTCGCCAGAACCGCGCTACCGACTAAATGGACTACCGCTACCAGCAAGCGCTACTCGCCACTGGAACGCTGGTGGCGGGCGGCCAACTACCTCTCCGTCGGCCAGATCTACCTCCGGGCCAACCCCCTGCTCCGTCGCCGGTTGGAGGCGGACGACGTCAAGAAGCGCCTGCTGGGCCACTGGGGAACCACGCCCGGACTGAATTTCATCTACGCTCACCTGAATCGGGCCATCCGGGAACGCGCCCAATCCATGTTGTTCGTCACGGGCCCGGGCCATGGCGGGCCCGCCAACGTGGCCAACGCCTACCTCGAGGGAACCTACACCGAGGTCTATCCGGACATCACCACCGACGAGGCCGGCCTCGATCGGCTGTTCCGGCAGTTCTCCTACCCCGGCGGCGTGCCCAGTCACGCGGCGCCGGAGACGCCGGGTTCCATCAGCGAGGGAGGCGAGCTGGGCTACTCCCTGGCCCATGCCTACGGGGCCGCCTTCGACAACCCGGACCTCATCGTGGCCTGCGTCGTCGGCGACGGCGAGGCCGAGACCGGTCCGCTGTCCGGATCCTGGCAGTCGACCAACTTCATCGATCCGGTCCACGACGGCGCCGTCCTGCCGATCCTCCACCTGAACGGCTACAAGATCGCGAACCCCACGGTGTTGGCACGGATGCCGGAAGAGCGGCTCCGGAAATACTTCGAGGGCCTCGGCTACGCCCCGCGGTTCGTCACCGTCGGAGACCCCGACGACCACGCAGGGGCGCACGCCGACTTCGCGGCGGCGCTGGACGCGTGCCTCGACGGCATCCGGGGGATCCAGGACCGGGCCCGCGGCGGACATGCCGCGGACGAACGGCCCGGTGCGGACCGGCATCGGGTCGACGAGGCCCAGCCGATCTGGCCGATGATCGTGTTCCGTTCACCCAAGGGATGGACCGGCCCCCGCACCGTCGACGGCCAGTCCGTGGAGGGCACGTGGCGCTCTCACCAGGTCCCGCTTTCCGGCATCCACGAGGACCCCGGTCACCTGGCGCAGCTGGAGGAGTGGCTCTTGTCCTACCGACCCGACGAACTGTTCGACGGCGACGGGACGCCGCGCGCCGACGTCGTGCGACTCGCGCCGGAGGGCGAGCTGCGCATGAGCGCTACCGCCCACGCCAACGGGGGTCGGCTGCTGGAGCCACTCGACCTTCCCGATCCGGCGGAGCATCTCGTGGACGTCGGCGCGCCCGGCACCGAACGGCTGGGTGCCATGGCCAACCTCGGGGGGTGGATGCGCGAGGTGATCCGGCGCAACCCCCGCAACTTCCGCCTTTTCGGGCCGGACGAGACCGCGTCGAACCGACTTTCCGCCGTGTACGAGGCGACGGACAAAGTGTGGCAGGGCGAGATCCGCGACGTCGACGAGCACCTGGCCCGCGCCGGCCGCGTGATGGAGGTGCTGAGCGAGCACCTCTGCCAGGGGTGGCTGGAGGGCTACCTGTTGTCCGGCCGGCACGGGGTGCTCAACTCCTACGAGGCGTTCGTGCACATCGTCGACTCCATGTTCAACCAGCACGCCAAATGGCTGAAGGTGCACCGGGAACTGGCATGGCGCCGTCCGGTGGCCAGCCTCAACTACCTGCTGTCTTCCCACGTGTGGCAGCAGGACCACAATGGTTTCTCCCACCAGGATCCGGGCTTCATCGACCACGTGGTCAACAAGAAGGCGGAGGTGGTGCGGGTCTACCTGCCGGTGGACGCGAACACCCTGATCCACACCATGGACCACGTTCTGCGCACCCGGGACTACGTGAACGTGGTGGTCGCGGGCAAGGCCCCGGCCCTGCAATGGCTGGATCCGCGGCAGGCCGCGGAGCACTGCGCCGCGGGGCTCGGGGTGTGGGACTTCGCCGGCAGCGAGGTCGAGGGGCGGGAACCCGACGTCGTCCTCGCCTGCGCCGGCGACGTTCCGACGACGGAGGTGGTCGCCGCGGCCGCCATGCTGCGCGCGGACGACCCGGAGCTGCGGATACGCGTGGTCAACGTGATCGACCTGATGCGGCTGCAGGACGACCGCGCCCATCCGCACGGCCTGGCGAAGTCCGCCTTCGACTCCTACTTCACGACCGATCGCCCCGTGGTGTTCGCGTACCACGGGTACCCGTGGCTCATCCACCGGCTGGCCTACCGGCACACGAACCACGACAACTTCCACGTCCGCGGCTACATCGAGGAGGGCACCACCACGACGCCGTTCGACATGGCCATGCTGAACCGGATCGACAGGTTCCACTTGGCGCTGGACGTGTTGGACCGGGTTCCGGAGGTCGAAGCCCGGCAACCCGGGCTCCGGTCCCGCTATGAGCTCCGCCTGCGCCAGGCCCACGACCACACGCGCAGCCACGGGGAGGACCTGTCGGAGATCGACGGCTGGACGCTCTGAGGGAAATGCGCGGAGGATATCGCTCACCGGGTTTCCGCGCCGGCTGAATTTCGCGTTGAGAGGAAACCCCCGGAAACTTCCGCCAAAGCGGGCGCTCTCGGGTGACCATCCCAGTAAAGTGAGTGTTTCAGAACGTAATGCACGCCACAGTCGACGCCGGGAAACCGGCGGCGGCCGAGACACCACGATCTACGGGGAGCCATGACCGCAGAACCCAAGGCACTGCCGACACCCAAGCGCGACCACGGCGACGCGTCGGTCCGCCCGCAGGACGACCTGTACCGGCACGTCAACGGCGGTTGGCTGTCCACGGCGGAGATCCCCGGCGACCAGGGCAGCTACGGCTCCTTCATGCAGCTCCGCGACGAGTCCGAGGCGGCCGTGCTGGAGATCATCGAGGACGCGCGGGCCGCGGCGTCCAACGGTGGGGCCGGCGACGCCCGGAAGGTGCGGATCGGCGCTCTCTACACCAGCTTCATGGACGAGGACGCGATCGAGGCCCGCGGCATGGAACCGATCCGGGGAGATCTGGCGGCGGTCTACGAGCTGGGGGACATCGGGTCCCTGGTGCGGTTGGCGGGATCCCTGCAGCGCCGCGGCGTCTCGGGATACTTCCAGGCCGGCGCAAGCAGCGACGCGGGCGCCCCGGACCGGAATCTGCTGACCATCCTGCAGTCCGGCCTCGGCCTGCCGGACGAGTCGTACTACCGCGAGGAGCAGTTCGCCGACCTCCTGGCCGAATACCGGACACACCTCGGGCGCCTGCTCACGCTCGCCGAGGTGCCCGACGCCGAGGAGGCGGCGGACGCCGTCGTGCGTTTGGAGGCCGCGCTGGCCGCCCACCACTGGGACCGCGTGAAGTGCCGCGACGCCCAGGCCCGCTACAACCTGATGACCGCCGACGAGCTGTTCGCGCTGCACCCCTCCGCGCGCCTGTGGCTCGAGGGCGCCGGGATCGCGGAGCGGTACTACGCGGAGGTCGACGTCTGGCAGCCCAGCTACCTCGAGGGCCTCGAGAAGGTGCTGGCAGAACAGCCGCTGGGCGCATGGAGGCACTGGCTCGCGGTCCAGGTGGTCCGGAGCAACGCGCCGTACCTCTCCAAGGCGTTCGTCCTGGAGAACTTCTCCTTCTACTCGGCCAAGCTCGCCGGGACCAAGGAACTCAAGGAGCGCTGGAAGCGCGGCGTGGCGTTTACCGAGGGGGCCGTCGGGGAGGACATCGGCCAGCTCTACGTGGAGCGCCACTTCCCGCAGCGCAGCAAGGAACTGATGGAGGGCCTGGTCGCCAACCTCACGGAGGCCTACCGCCTCTCCATCTCCGCCCTGCCGTGGATGGGACGCGAGACCATCGCCAAGGCGCTGGAGAAGCTCTCAATGTTCCGCCCCAAGATCGGCTACCCGGTCAAGTGGATCGACTACTCGGCCATCGAGGCGGATCCGGCGGACCTGATCGCCAACGTCGCCAGCGCCAACGCGTTCGAGTTCGCCCGCGAACTCAAGAAAATCGACGACGGCGTGGACCGCGACCTGTGGTTCATGTTCCCGCAGACGGTGAACGCGTACTACCACCCGCTGTTGAACGAGATCGGCTTCCCCGCCGGCATCCTCCGCGCGCCCTTCTTCGACGCCGACCGCGACGCGGCCTCCAACTACGGCGCCATCGGCGCGGTGATCGGCCACGAGATCGGGCACGGCTTCGACGACCAGGGATCCCAGTTCGACGGCACCGGCGAGCTCAAGAACTGGTGGACGGAAGAGGACCGGGCCGCGTTCGAGGAACTGACCGGGAAGCTTGTGGCGCAGTACGACGCCCTGGTTCCGCCCGAGGCGCCGGAGTACCACGTCAACGGAAAACTCACCCTCGGCGAGAACATCGGCGACCTCGGCGGGCTCGGCATCGCGTACAAGGCCTACAAGCTGGACCTGACCGCGCGCGGCCAGGACGAGGACGAGGTCCTCGACGGGCGCAACGGGGACCAGCGCTTCTTCCACGCGTGGGCCGAATGCTGGCGCTCGCTGACGCGGCCGGAGACGATGGTCACCCGCATCACCACCGACCCGCACTCGCCGGGGGAGTTCCGCTGCAACCAGGTGCCCCGCAACATGGCGGCCTTCCACGAGGCCTTCGGGACAAAACCGGGCGACGGCATGTGGCTGGACCCTGCCGACCGCGTGGAGATCTGGTAGCCGCTAGGGCGTCTGGAAGTATTCGGCGACGTCGCTGACCAGCTCGCCGACGGCGGCCGGCACGGAGGCGTGGATCCCCTTCGGGGACTCCTCGTAGCCGGAGCCGGCCACCGTCCCGTGCAGGATCCGGGCGGTCTCGCGGAAATACTCCGGACTGTTGGCGCCGGCCATGAAACGCGTGTTGGGCGGCAGGCTGGCGAAATGCGCGGCCGTGTCCTCCTCCTGGAGCGCGGCCCGCAACTCGCCCACGCCCGTGGGCAGCAGCCGCCGGAACATCCGTCCGGCGCGCGTGAGGGCGGTTCCCGCCAACAGGACGGCCAGGATCGGCTCGGGCACCTTGGACAGGGTGGGGGAGTGGCGCGTTCCGCGCTGCAGCCGCGCCAGCGCGAGCCGCCACCGTCCCGCCTCGACGGCCTGGATGAACCCCTCGACCCATGCCGAGTCGATGCTCCCGTCGATGTTGATCGCTGGATCGTAGACGGCGAGCCGGTCCGGGACCAGCGACGGGTCGGCGAAGCGCGCGTCGTCGGGGTCCCCGGACTGGAAGGCCTGCACGGCGTTGAGCACCACGGCCCCGCCGAGCGAGTGGCCGAAGAGGTTACGCGCGCCCGTGGCCCGAAGCATCAGCGCGAGGTCGGCGATCTCGGTGTGCATCCCGTAGCCGTCGGGCTGGTCGGAGGAGCGTCCCCGGCCCCGCCGGTCGTAGACATCCACCGCCCAACTTTCGCCGAGGCACCGGCTGAGGGACTTGGCGAAGGGCCGGTAGATCAGGGCCGTGATGAACGCGCCGCCGACCACCAGGACGCGCCGGTCCCCGGGCGCGTCGGCCTGGCCGTACGTGTGCAGGGCCAGCCGGCCGCCGTCGGGCGTGGGTACTATGCGCTCTTTCATGGTCTCCCCATCCTATGGAGAGGGCGTGCCCGGGGCGGCGTCGCCGGCCCCGGGGCGCGGACATCCCGAAGGACGTAGAATTGTCTACCGTGACTGCCGAGAACAAAACCGCCGCCCCCGCCGCGACTCCCGCGCCCATCGACGTCAGCGACCAGCGCCAGGTGCGCCTGGAGAAGCGCGCCGAGCTGCTGGCCTCCGGACGCGAGGCGTATCCGGTCGGCGTCGCGCGCACGCACACCCTGCTGGAGGTCCGCGACGCGTACGCGCACCTGGAGGCGGGTGAGGAGACGGAGGACTTGGTCGGCATCGTCGGACGCGTGGTCTTCCAGCGCAACACCGGGAAGCTCTGCTTCGCGACCCTCCAAGAGTCCGGTCCGTCCGGCGCGGCCGTGCGACTGCAGGCCATGCTGTCCCTGGCCAACGTCGGCGAGGAGTCCCTCGCGGACTTCAAGCGGCTCGTCGACCTCGGCGACCACCTGTTCGTCAAGGGTGCGGTGGTCTCCTCCCGCCGCGGTGAGCTCTCCATCATGGTCACCGAATGGGAGATGGCGTCCAAGGCCATCCGCCCGATGCCGGTGCTGCACGCCGACCTCAACGAGGAGACGCGCGTGCGCCAGCGCTACGCGGACCTGATCGTCCGCGACGAGGCCCGCGAAATGATCTACAAGCGCGACGCCGTCACCCGCGCCATCCGCGACACCCTGTACGGCCACGGTTACGTGGAGGTCGAGACGCCCATTGTGCAACTCGTCCACGGCGGCGCGGCGGCACGCCCCTTCCGCACGCACCTGAACGCGTTCGACCAGGGCATGACGCTGCGCATCGCCACGGAGCTCTACCTCAAGCGCACCGTCGTCGGCGGCATCCCGCGCGTGTTCGAGGTGGGCCGGCTCTTCCGCAACGAGGGTGTTGACTCCACGCACTCCCCGGAATTCACCACGCTCGAGTGCTACGAAATCTACGCGGACCAGTTCGTCATGGCGGACCGCATCAAGGAAATCATCCTCAACGCCGCGGACGCCGTCGGCGCGGGCAGGAGCATCGAGACGTCCAAGGGCACCATCAACCTCGACGGCGAGTGGCGCTGGCTCGGCGTCTACCCCGGGCTCTCGGAGGCCGTGGGCCAGGAGATCACCCCGGAGACGCCGGAGGCCACGCTGCGCGGGATCGCCGAGCGGCACGAGGTCAAGACGGACCCGAAGTGGGGAGCCGAGAAGCTCGTCATCGAGCTGTTCGGCGAGATCGTCGAGCCCACGCTGATCGATCCGACGTTCGTCTTCGACTACCCGCCGACGGCGCAGCCCCTGGCGCGCCCGCACCGCTCCAAGCCGGGCGTCATCGAGGCGTGGGACCTCATCATCGGCGGCATGGAGCGCGGCACCGCCTTCTCCGAGCTGATCGACCCGGTGATCCAGCGCGAGCGGCTCACGGAGCAGTCCGCGCTCGGGGCCGGCGGCGACGACGAGGCCATGCAGCTGGACGAGGACTTCCTGCGGGCGCTGGAGTACGGCGCCCCGCCGATGGGCGGCATCGGGCTCGGCGTCGACCGCCTGGTCATGCTGTTCACGGACGCCGGAATCCGCGAGACCATCCTCTTCCCGCTCCTGAAGCCGGAAGCGTAGGCTCGGGATGCAATACGTGGAGGTCCTCGCGCCGACCGTCGTCGTCGCGCTCATTTTCTGGTTCGTCGTCCGCACGCTTTTCCGCGTGGACCGCAACGAACGGCGCGCCGAGGCGGAGGCGGACGCGCGCAGCGCCGAGGAAAACCCAAAGGACGACGCCGGAAATTGAGTTTCCGTCGCGGGCAAAGATGGTTGCCGCCCGCGGGAAGTGCATAGACTGGCAACGCACCCCTGACTTGACCTAGGAGCCACCGTGGCACGGAAAGTCGAAATCACGCTGGTCGACGACCTTGACGGGTCGCCCGCGGAGGAGACCGTGCACTTCGGGCTGGACGGCAGCCACTATGAGATCGACCTGGGCGCCGCCAACGCCGGCCGCCTGCGGGAGATCCTCGCCCCGTTCGTCGACGCCGCGCGGCGCTCGAACGCGTACTCCTCGGCCGAGGCTCCGGCAATCCGCGCGTGGGCCGCCGAGCAGGGTTTCCACGTCAGCGAGCGGGGCCGGCTGCACTCCGAGGTCATCGAGGCCTACCGCACGGCCCATCCCTAGCCCGCCGGGCGCCGGGAGGTTTATCCCTACGGCGAACAAGCGCCCCAAGCGCGCGTTTGGTGCGTAGCATCGAAATACGCGTTAGCTAGGAGTGTGCCGCATGTTTGAGAGATTTACCGACCGTGCCCGTCGCGTTGTCGTGCTCGCCCAAGAAGAGGCGCGCATGCTCAACCACAACTACATTGGAACCGAGCACATCCTGCTCGGCCTGATCCACGAGGGCGAGGGGGTCGCCGCCAAGGCGCTCGAGTCGCTGAACATCTCGCTGGGGGCCGTGCGCGAGCAGGTCCAGGAGATCATCGGCCAGGGCCAGCAGGCGCCCTCCGGCCACATCCCGTTCACGCCGCGCGCCAAGAAGGTCCTCGAACTTTCCCTGCGCGAGGCGTTGCAGCTCGGCCACAACTACATCGGCACGGAACACATCCTGCTCGGCCTGATCCGCGAGGGCGAGGGCGTCGCCGCCCAGGTCCTCGTGAAGCTCGGCGCCGACCTGAACCGCGTGCGCCAGCAGGTCATCCAGCTGCTCTCCGGCTACCAGGGCGGCAAGGAGACCGCCGGCGCCGGCGTCGGACAGGGCCAGCAGGAGGGCACCCCGGCGGGCTCCGTGGTCCTGGACCAGTTCGGCCGCAACCTCACGGCCGCCGCCCGCGAGGGCAAACTCGACCCGGTGATCGGCCGCGAGTTCGAGATGGAGCGCGTGATGCAGGTGCTCTCGCGCCGCACCAAGAACAACCCGGTGCTCATCGGCGAGCCCGGAGTCGGCAAGACCGCCGTCGTCGAGGGCCTCGCGCAGTCGATCGTGCGCGGCGACGTTCCCGAAACCATCCGGGACAAGCAGCTGTACACGCTGGACCTCGGCTCCCTCGTCGCCGGATCCCGGTACCGCGGCGACTTCGAGGAGCGCCTGAAGAAGGTGCTCAAGGAGATCCGCACCCGCGGGGACATCATCCTGTTCATTGACGAGATCCACACCCTCGTCGGCGCCGGCGCCGCGGAGGGCGCCATCGACGCGGCTTCCATCCTCAAGCCGATGCTGGCCCGCGGCGAGCTGCAGACCATCGGCGCCACCACATTGGACGAGTACCGCAAGCACATCGAGAAGGACGCCGCGCTGGAGCGCCGCTTCCAGCCGATCCAGGTCAAGGAGCCCTCCGTGGAGCACACCACGGAGATCCTCCGCGGCCTGCGCGACCGCTACGAGGCGCACCACCGCGTGTCCATCACGGACGAGGCGCTGGAGGCCGCCGCGCAGCTGGCGCACCGCTACGTGTCCGACCGTTTCCTCCCGGACAAGGCGATCGACCTGATCGACGAGGCGGGCGCGCGCCTGCGCATCCGCCGAATGACGGCGCCGCCGGCGCTCAAGGCCATGGACGAGGAGATCGCCAACGTGCGCCGCGAGAAGGAGGCGGCCATCGATTCGCAGGACTTCGAGGGCGCCGCGTCGCTGCGCGACAAGGAACAGAAGCTCCAGGACGCCCGGGCCGAGAAGGAAAAGGCCTGGAAGAACGGCGACATGGACGAGATCGCCGAGGTCGACGCCGAACTGATCGCCGAGGTCCTCGCGAACTCCACCGGCATCCCGGTCATCAAGCTCACCGAGGAGGAGTCCAGCCGCCTGCTCAACATGGAGGCGGAGATCCACAAGCGGGTCATCGGCCAGGACCAGGCCATCAAGGCCATCTCGCAGGCGATCCGTCGCACACGCGCCGGGCTGAAGGACCCGAACCGCCCCGGCGGCTCGTTCATCTTCGCCGGCCCGACCGGCGTCGGAAAGACCGAGCTCGCCAAGGCCCTTGCCGAGTTCCTGTTCGGCGAGGAGGACGCGCTCATCACGCTGGACATGTCCGAGTACTCCGAGAAGCACACGGTCTCGCGGCTCTTCGGCGCCCCTCCGGGATACGTCGGCTACGAGGAGGGCGGTCAGCTCACCGAGAAGGTCCGCCGCCGCCCGTTCTCCGTGGTGCTGTTCGACGAGGTGGAGAAGGCCCACGCTGACCTGTTCAACTCGCTGTTGCAGATCCTCGAGGACGGCCGCCTGACGGACTCCCAGGGCCGCGTCGTGGACTTCAAGAACACGGTGATCATCATGACCACCAACCTCGGAACCCGCGACATCTCCAAGGGCGTCATGACCGGCTTCCAGTCGGCGACGGACACCAAGACCGGCTACGACCGCATGCAGGCCAAGGTCCAGGAGGAACTGCGCCAGCACTTCCGCCCGGAGTTCCTGAACCGCGTCGACGACGTGGTGGTCTTCCCGCAGCTGACCCGGGAGGAGATCGTCAAGATCGTCGACCTGTTCGTGGCTCGCCTGGAGAAGCGGATGGTGAACAAGGGAATGCACGTCAGGCTTACACCCGCCGCAAAGGTGTTGCTGGCCGAACGCGGCTATGACCCCGCCATGGGTGCCCGTCCGTTGCGCCGCACCATCCAGCGCGACATCGAGGACCAGCTTTCGGAGAAGATCCTCTTCAATGAACTGGTCACCGGCCAGACCGTGACGGTGGACGTCGAGGGCGAGGGCGACGACGCGAAGTTCACCTTCGTCGGCCACGTCGAGGACGCGGCCATCGAGGGCGCGGACGAACCGGCGGCCATCGAGGGCCACCTGACGCACGACGGCAAGTAGTCCCGGCGGCACACCGGCAGCTATGCACGAGGCCCGCTCCGCGCTCATGCGGGGCGGGCCTCTCCGCGCGCCTAAGATGGGGCGCATGACTTCGTTTTCCATCCGCCGGGCACGCACTCCGGACGTCGCGGGCATCCGCAAGCTCGTTAAGCCCTTGGCCGACGACCGCGTCCTGCTGGAGAAGGAGGCGGTGGCGTACTACGAGAACCTCCAGGAGTTCTTCGTGGCGGAGGCGCACGACGGCGGGATCGTCGGGTGCGGTGCGCTGCACGTGATGTGGGAGGACATCGCGGAGGTGCGCACGCTGGCGACCTCCGGCGCCTGGCGCGGGCGCGGCGTCGGCAAGGCGTTGCTGGATAGGCTGATGGAGGAGGCGCGGGACATCGGCGTCGGCCGGGTCTTTTGCCTGACGTTCGAGGTCGATTTCTTCCGGCGCAACGGGTTCGCGGTGATGGCGGACCAGAGCGTCGTGGACCCCACCGTCTATTCCGAACTGCTGCGCTCCACCGACGAGGGCGTGGCCGAATTCCTTGACCTGGCGCGCGTCAAGCCCAACACCCTCGGGAACACGCGGATGATCGCGGTGTTGCCTTCTTAGATGATGGGTCGGCTGTTCACCGCGAATTCGACAAAATGGGTGGACAGGGAGTCTCCGGCGTGCCTACGGTGGAGGCCGCGCACCACCGGCCACCGCCTCCAGCGGACGGTTCCGGGGCGCGTGGGACCGAATATCACCACATGAAACACCAACGAAAGTAGGTCGACGATGGGCTTCGGAGACAACCTCGGCGGACTCGGCGAACACGCGGAGAACCTCAAGAACGAGCACGGCGACAAGATCAACGACGGTGTTGACTCGTTGCAGGAGCAGCACGGCGACAAGCTGGGCGAGCACCAGGGCAAGGCGGACGACTTCATCGACGGCGCGCAGGAGCAGCACCTCGGCGGTCAGGACGGCGACCAGCAGCAGGGTCAGCAGGGCGACCAGCAGCAGGGCAACCCTGACGGCGAGAACCGCGGAAACCAGTAGTCCCCGCGGCAGTACCGCAACACGGGAAGTCCCCGCCGGCCATGTGCCGGCGGGGACTTCCCGGTGTGGGGCCCCTGCGGGCCCGGGCCTCCCGTCGGCGCTGATCCGAAGGGTCAGTCCGGTACCACCCGAGACTCCGGCGCCGTGAGCACGCCGCCTGAGATGCGCAGCGTGGTCTGGAACCGCGTCTGTTGGCAGGAGCCGGCACCGGACACCGCGTTCGTCCCCACGACTTCGGCGGCGAATGGCCCGAACCCCCGACCCGCGACGGTCGCCGTGAGTGGCCCGGCGGCGAACCCGTCCACGGGCCAGGACCCCGTCAGCGTCCCGTTGGGCACGGAGACCGCCGAACACGGGGCATCGTGCGCATCCCCGGCGCAACCCAGGTCCACGGAGTCCATGCCGGGCGTCAGGTGGATCTGCGCGGAGCGGCACGCGCCGTCTTGGCAGGCCTCGACGAGTACGCCGGACGGCGGTTTATCCGGGACCGAGTCGGCCTCCACCAGCACGATGAAGACCAACGGCGCCGTCCCCGCGCGGAGACCCGACCGACGCGTGGACATGGTTTCAGGATAGGCGCGGAACACCCCTAGTGCGGCAGGGCGACGCCGTCCGGCCCCTCGTGCGCCAGTCCGTCGGACAACAGGCCCCGCAGGCAGCCTTCGCGCTGGGGAGCCGCGGCGGGCAGCTCCGTCAGGCGCCGCCACGCGGCCTCCGCGCCCCCGCCGCCGGGGAGCGCGGCGGCTTCGCCCGGCGCGGAGTCCCGGGTGCCACCGGAGAACACGACGTCGGCGACTCCGACCAACAGGTGCCGGGGCACGGGTCCGTCGCAGGCACGCAACACACCCATCATGGCGCCGCGCACCTGTCGGTCCGTTCCCGCCCACGCTTGCCCCTTGGGGACGTAGTGCGGCTCGGGCCGGCCCGCGGCAACCCACGCGCACGATTCCAGCACCGGGCATTCGGCGCAACGCGGCGACCGCGCCGTGCAGACGAGGGCGCCCAGCTCCATGACGGCGGCGTTCCACGCGTTGGCCAGCGCACCGCCGTCGTGCGCGGAATCCGGCATCAGCGCCTCGGCGAGCCGGGCCTCCCCGGCCGTGTAGCTCGGTTCGGGGAGGGCGCGCCCGGAAACCAGGCGGGCGTGGACGCGGCGGATGTTCGTGTCCACCACCGACTCCGGCCTGCCGAACGCGAAGCTGCCGATGGCTGCGGCCGTGTACGCGCCGACGCCGGGGAGGGCCAGAAGCTCGGCGTGCGAGTCGGGCACGGCGCCGTCGTGGTCCTCGGCAATGCGCTGGGCGGCTGCGTGGAGGCGCAGGGCGCGACGGGGATAGCCCAGGCGGCCCCACGCCCGCAGGGCCTCCCCGACCGGCTCGGAGGCGAGATCGGCCGGCCGCGGCCAGCGGGCCATCCATTCCGTCCATACCGGGGTCACGCGAACCACGGGTGTCTGCTGGAGCATGAACTCGCTGACCATCACGCCCCAGGCGGTGCGATCGTCCCGTCGCCACGGCAGATCGCGGGCGTTCAGGGCATACCATTCGGTGACGCGGCGGTGGAGGCCGGCGGGCGGTTCGGCGTGCGCGACCGGCCGGGCACGTTCTGCTTGAGGGGGCACGGTGCTCCTGGTTCGGGTGGTTGCGGCATAAATACCCTAGCGTCCGGCGTGGGAACCACCGCGCGCAGTGGGTCTTCCATAGCCTAGAGGCATGGCAAACCAGCAGTCGCGATCGGGTGCCGGGCGCCCCAGTTCGGAGGTGCTCCGACGGCGGCGCACGGTCGCCGCCGTATTGGCGATGGTGGTCCTCGGGCTGCTGGCGTGGGGCGTCGTCGCCTTGGCCGGCCTTTTCGGGGCCAACGCGGATCCGGACGCCGCCGGGGGCGTGGCCGCGCCGTCGTCGGCCGGGTCCTCTGTGTCGACGTCCTCAGGGTCCGCGTCCGCTTCCCCGTCCGGCGCCGAGGGATCGCCGTCGGCCTCGGCCTCGGAGGAAACGGCGCCGGAGGACTGCGGGGCGGGGAACATCTCCGTCACGGCGGACACGGACCAGTCCGCCTACGGGGCCAACGAGGACCCGGTCCTGGTGATGTCCATCGAGAACACCGGGGATGCCGAATGCACGGTGAACGTCGGAACCGCCGAACAGGAGTTCACGGTGGTCAGCGGCTCGGACCGCATCTTCTCCACCGTCGACTGCCTGGCGGAGGCCACCGACGTCGAGGTGTCGATCGCCGCGGGCAAGACCGAAACCGCCCGCTTCACGTGGGAGCGGCTGCGCAGCGCGCCGGGATGCAAGACGGTCGAGGCCAAACCGCGGCCCGGAACCTACGTCTTCACCGCCAAGCTGGGCGAGACCGCAAGCAACAGGGCGCCCTTCACGCTCCAGTAGTTACATGAACCGGTCCAGCAGGCTGGACTCCGCCACCCGGGACAGGCCTTCGCGGACCGTGCGCGCGCGCTGCTCGCCGATTCCGTCCACGGCCATCAGGTCCTCGATGTTCGCCGCCATCAGGTTCTGCAGGCCGCCGAAACTGGCCACGAGCCGGTCCGCGACCGCGCGCGGCACGGCCTTGATGCCCGCCAGCAGGCGGTACCCCTTGGGGTGCAGGACGGCGTCGAGCGAATCGGTCCCGGGCGTGAAGCCCAGGACGGTGGAGATCTTCCCCAGGTCGATCATGTCCGCCGACGAGAATTCGTGGAGCCTGGACAGTGCCGCCTCGATGTCCTGTGGCTCGCTGCCGAGCTCGGAATAGTCCTTCAGCAGCAGGTCGCTGCCGGCGCCCAACCCCGCGCTGAGTTCGTCCAACTGCAGCGCGAGCAGGCGCCCGTCGATGCCGAGTTCCAGGACGTACTGCGCGATCTCGTCCGAGATGCGCCGCACCATCTCCTGCCGCTGCAGGACCACCGCCACGTCGCGGACCGTCACCATCGCCTCGATCTCGAGCGCCGAGAGCGAACTGGTGACCTGGTCCAGCCGGTTCCGGTAGCGCTCCAGGGTCGCGAGGGCCTGGTTGCCGCGCGCGAGGATCGGCTCGGAACCCTCGAGGACGTGGCGGATGCCCTGAATGTAGATGGCGATGATCTGCATGGACTGGGAAACGGAAATGACGGGGAAACCGGTCTGGATGGCGACGCGTTCCGCGGTGCGGTGCCGCGTTCCCGACTCCTGCGTGGGAATGGTGTGGTCCGGAACCAGCTGCACCGCGGCCTTCAGGATGTTCGAACCGTCGCGGTCGCACACGATCGCGCCGTCCATCTTGGCCAGTTCACGCAGCCGCGTGGGGGAGAAGACGATGTCGATGTCGAAGCCGCCCGAGGAGATGCTGTCGACGGTCCGGTCTGACCCCAGGACGATCAGGGCTCCGGTGCGCCCGCGGAGGATCCGTTCCAGTCCGTCTCGCAGGTGGGTGCCCGGGGCGACGCGGGCGAGCGTTGTCCGCAGCGCTTCTTCGGGGCTCTTGGGCATGGCGGTTCCTTCCGGCGGTTACCACCATCGTATGTGCCGCCCGCCCGGGCGCGCGCGTCAGGCCCGGAAAGCCACCTCGAGCGCCTCGGTCAGCGTGCTGACCTGCCACACGCGGAACCCTTCGGGCACCTGGCCGGGACCGTTCGGGGAGGCGGGAACCACCGCGTAGCGGAAGCCCAGCCGTTCCGCCTCGGTGATGCGGCGGGCGATGTCCGGCACGGGGCGGACCTCCCCGGCCAGGCCGACCTCGCCGAAGGCGATGAACTGGGACGGCAGCGGCCGGTCCAGCTTGGCGCCGGCGATCGCCAGCGCCGCCGCCAGGTCCACGGCGGGCTCGCTGAGCTTCACGCCGCCGACCGTGGCCACATAGGAGTCCAGGGTGGACAGGTCCAGGCCCGCCCGGCTCTGCAGCACCGCCAGGATCATGGCGGTGCGCGCCGAGTCGAGTCCGCTGGTGGCCCGGCGCGGCTGCGAGTTGGCCGTCTTGGCCAGCAGCGACTGGACCTCCGCGACCAGGGGGCGGCGACCCTCCAGCGTCACCGTGATGCAGGTGCCGGACACGGGCTCCTTGGTCCGCGTGACGAAGAGGCCGCTGGGATCCGCGAGGCTCTCGATCCCGGTCTCGGTGAGGTCGAAACAGCCCACCTCGTCCGTGGGGCCGTAGCGGTTCTTGATGGCCCGCAGCAGGCGAAGGCGCGAATGGCGCTCGCCGTCGAACTGGCACACCACGTCCACCAGGTGCTCCAGGAGCCGGGGTCCGGCGATCGAACCCTCCTTCGTCACGTGGCCGACCAGCAGCGTGGTCATGTTCCGCTTCTTCGCGGCGTTGATCAGGGACGCGGCGACCTCGCGCACCTGCGTGACGCCGCCCGCGGCGCCGTCGGTCTCCGACGAGGAGACGGTCTGTACCGAATCGACGATCAGCAGTTCGGGATCGAGGAGTTCGATCTGGCCCAGTGCGATCCCCAGGTCGGTCTCCGCCGTGAGGTAGAGCGTCTCGGCGACGGCGTTGATCCGCTCGGCGCGCATCTTCACCTGCGCGGCGGATTCCTCGCCGGTTATGTACAGCACGCGGCGCCTGCCGCGGGCCGTCCGGGCGGCGACGTCGAGCAGTAGCGTCGACTTCCCCACGCCCGGTTCCCCCGCGAGCAGGATGACCGCGCCCGGGACCAGCCCGCCGCCGAGCACGCGGTCGAGTTCGCCGACCCCGGTGGGTCGGTAGCCGGCGACGGAGGAGTCGACGTCGGCGATCGGCAGCGCCGGGCGCGAAATGGTGGCCGCCGCCGTCGTCTTGGCGCCGACCTGTCCGATCTCGTCGACGCTTCCCCAGGCCTGGCACTCGCCGCACCGGCCCACCCACTTCGCGGTGGTCCAACCGCATTCGGAACAGCGGTAGGCGGGGCCCGATTTCGCGCGGGTGGAGGTCTTGGTGGCCATGGAGAACGACTCTATCCGCTCGTCCCGACAGCCCGGTGTTCGCCGTGCCGCCTAAAGTCCGGGCAGGTAGCCGACGGCCTCGTCGTGCTGGATCCCGGCGGCCTCCATCAGGTCCACGGTCATCGGGCGCAGGAGCAGCACCAGGCCCTCTCCCTGCACCCCCGCGACGTTCAGGGACTGCGGATTCAACAGCGTGGCGCAGGCGGCCAGGTCCTTCCTGGCCGTGTGCTCGGCGCGGTCCCGGCCGGCCTGCTGCGGTTCCGCGACGGAGCGGGCCAGCACGTCCACGGCATCGGCGAGCTCGTCCAGCAGGGGTGAGAGTTCCTCGATGGCCTCGTCGCTCAATGCCGCGTGGTTGATGACCGAGGCGAGCCGGCGCGCGAAGACCCGGGAGTTGCGCACCGCGAGATCGGCGTTGCCGGCGATCCTCCGGAGACGGATGAGCTCGCCGCGCTGGCGGCGGAACGCGGGCGACATGGTCGCGATCTCCTGGGCCCCGCGCACCGACGCGGGGATGGTGTTCATGAGTGACTGAGTGCCGCGCGCGCGGACCAGGGCATGCCAGGCGAGCGTCGAATCGGACTGGCGCATCGCCGTCGAACTGTCCCGCAGGACCCCGGCCAGCTCGGTCAGGAGGCTGCGTACCTCGTGCGCCGGCTCGCGGCGTGGATCCCGCGGTGTCAGAACGGTGATCGCGAGCGCGACCACCCCGCCGACGATCGCGTCCGCGCTGCGGGAGAACACGCCGTCCTCCGGGGCCGGCAGGAGGACCACGAGCAGCGCCTGCAGCCCCAGCTGCGTGCTGAAGATGGTCCCGCTGTCCAGGAAGCGGGCGACGACGAGCGAGATGAAAACGACGAGGGCCGCCTGCCAGAGGCCGGTGCCGAGGACCGAGAGCAGGACGTCGCCGATCAGGATGCCCAGCGTGCACCCGAAGGCGACCTCCAGGGTCCGCCGCATGCGCGTGTCCCGGCCGAACCCCAACGCGATCATGGCCGACGTCGCGGCGAAGAGCGGGCCCTCGTGGCCCAGGACGATCTCCGCGAACCAATACGCCGAGACGGCGCACACGGTGATCTGGACGATCTTCAGCAGGGACGACCTCACGCGCAGCGCGCCGACGCGGGTGCGCCGCGCGGCGAACGCGGCCAGTCTGCGCAGGGGGTTCGCCGGGGTCATGCCTACAGTTTGCCGTATGCGCGGGGTGACGCGAATCTCACGTGACCGCGAGAGGGCCGCAAGCTAGCCGAAAAGCGTGGAAATAGTGAGCTTTGGCCCTGTTGCGGGGCAGCTGTTCACCCCGTGTTCACCTTCGCCCGAACATTTTGTTACCTCGCCCCCATAGTGTCGTTGGCGAGCGATCCCCACCGTTTCCGTTCAATCCCGCTTAACGAAGGAAAAAAATCGTGAAGGTTACCCGTTTCGGCAAAGCCGCAGCAGTCCTGTCCGTCGCAGCACTCGGCCTGACCGCCTGCGGTTCCGACAACGCCACCGGTTCGGCCGGCGGCGACGCCCCGGCCGGGGACTCCTCGGTCTCCGGCACGCTGACCGGCATCGGCTCCTCGGCCCAGAACGCCGCCATGGACGCCTGGAAGGCCGGATTCTCCGCCCAGCACAGCGGAGCGTCGCTGCAGTACTCCCCGGACGGCTCGGGCGCCGGCCGCGAGGCGTTCATCGCCGGCGCCGCCGAATTCGGCGGCTCGGACGCGTACCTGAAGGACGAGGAGATGGAGGCCGCGAAGGAAGTGTGCGGCCCCAACGGCGCGATCAACATCCCCGCCTACATCTCCCCGATCGCGATCGCCTACAACCTCGAGGGCGTCGATACCCTGAAGCTCGACGCCGACACGATCGCCAAGATCTTCAAGCAGGAGATCACCAAGTGGAACGCCGAGGAGATCGCGGCCCAGAACGAGGGCGTCGAGCTCCCGGACACCGCCATCACCGTGGTCCACCGCAGCGACGAGTCCGGCACCACCGAGAACTTCGTCGAGTACCTCGCGGCCGCCGCCAAGGACGTGTGGACCTACGACGTCTCCGGAGACTGGCCCTCCGCCATCCAGGCCGAGAACGCCAAGGGAACCTCCGGCGTCGTCTCCACGACGACTGCCACCGACGGCGCCATCACCTACGCCGACGCCTCCGCAGTCGGCGGACTGGGCACCGTGAGCGTCAAGGTCGGCGAGGAATACACCGAGCTGTCCGCCGAGGCCGCGGCCAAGGCCGTCGAGACGTCCACCCCGGTTGCGGGCCGCTCCGAGAACGACATGTCGCTGGACCTGAAGAGGGACACCACCGAAATCGGTTCCTACCCGGTGGTCCTGGTGTCCTACGAGCTCTTCTGCACGTCCTACGAGGACCAGGAGACGGTTGACCTGGTCAAGGCCTTCGGCGAGTACGTGGTCAGCGAGCAGGGCCAGGACGACGCCGCGAACTCCGCCGGCAGCGCGCCCATGTCCGAGTCCCTCCGCGAGCGGGCGCTGGCCGCGATCGACTCCATCGAGGGCGCATCCTAGCCATCGGGCGTCCGCGGGCGCGGTACCGGCCAATGTTGGTGCTGATCGGCCCGTGTTGTACTAATAAGTAAGCGAAGTGGGCGGTCCCGTCCCGCGAGACCCGTGGTCGCGCAGGACGGGACCGGCCGTTCGTCCCCTCAAGACAGCGCGTCCGCCCGCCGGATCCCCCCACAGGGCAGCGGACGCCAAAGGACCGAAAGGTCGTTATGACTACCAGTGCGCTGACAAGCCGCGGGAGGTCGGGACAGGCCGGAGACAAGATATTCTCCCGGCTTTCCCTGTCCGCCGGCATCCTCATCCTGGTGACGCTCTTCGCCGTTGCCATGTTCCTGCTCGTGCAGGCCATCCCCGCCTTCCAGGCGGACCCCGCCGACATCAGCGGCGGGGAGGGTTTCTTCTCCTACATCTGGCCCATCGTCGTGGGAACGGTCATCGCGGCCGCCATCGCGATCCTCATCGCGACGCCGATCGGCATCGGCGTGGCCCTGTTCATCTCCCACTACGCCCCGCGCCGTTTCGCCGCGGGCCTGGGCTACGTGATCGACCTGCTGGCGGCGATTCCGTCCGTTATCTACGGCGCATGGGGGTACATGGTCCTGGCCCCGGCCCTGGTGCCGGCGTTCGAGTGGCTGTCCCGGAACGCGGGCTTCATCCCGATCTTCGAGGGCCCCGCCAGCCAGACCGGTAAGACCATGCTGACGGCCGGCATCGTGCTCGCCGTCATGGTCCTGCCCATCATCACCTCGCTCAGCCGCGAGATCTTCCTCCAGGCGCCCGGCCTGCACGAGGAGGCCGCCCTGGCGCTCGGCGCGACCCGCTGGGAGATGATCCGCATGGCGGTGCTTCCGTTCGCGCGGCCCGGCATCATCTCCGCCGTGATGCTCGGCCTCGGCCGGGCCCTCGGCGAGACCATGGCCGTGGCGCTGGTGCTCTCCACCGGCGGCCTGATCCCGTCGCTGATCAAGACCGGCAACCAGACCATCGCCGCCGAGATCGCGCTGAACTTCCCGGAGGCCTTCGGCCTGCGCCTCGCCGAACTCATTTCCGCGGGCCTGGTCCTGTTCCTCATCACCCTCGCCGTGAACATGATCGCCCGCTGGATCATTGCCCGGCACAAGGAATTCTCGGGAGCCAACTGATGAGCCACACAAACACCATGATTCCCGAAACCACCGCCTCCCGGCGCAACCGCCTGTCCAAGGGCAGGCTCCCCCGCTGGGCCATCCCCGCGGTCGGCGCCGGCGCGCTGATCGTCGGCGCCGCGCTGTCCACGCTCATCGGCTTCAGCGTCGCGACGTTCCTGATCCTCGCCGCCGTCCTCTTCGTCGTCGCCGCGACGGCCACGACGGTCGCCGTCGAGGGGCGCCGCCACGGCGGCAACGCCTTCGCGACCTACCTGGTCTACGGCGCCTTCCTCGTGGCCCTCGTGCCGCTGATCTCCGTCATCTGGACGGTGCTCGAGCGCGGAATGCCCGGGATGACCTACGACTTCCTGTTCACGTCGATGAACGGGATGACCGGAGCCATCGACAACGAGACCGTCGAGGCGGGAACGCCCGTGCTCGGCGGCGCCTACCACGCCGTCGTCGGGACGCTGCTGATCACCCTGTGGTCCACCATCATCTCGGTGCCGATCGGCATGCTGGCCGCCATCTACCTGGTGGAGTACGGAAAGAACGGGACACTGTCGCGCGGCATCACGTTCTTCGTCGACGTCATGACCGGCATCCCGTCGATCGTGGCCGGCCTGTTCGCTGCGGCGCTCTTCGGGCTCCTCTTCGGTCCCAGTACGCGCATGGGCATCGTTGCCGCCGTCGCACTGTCCGTCCTGATGATCCCGACCGTAGTCCGCGCGACGGAGGAGATGCTCAAGATCGTCCCGAACGAACTGCGCGAGGCCTCCTACGCGCTGGGCGTGCGCAAGTGGCGCACCGTCACCAAGGTCGTCATTCCGACGGCGATCTCCGGCATCGCGTCCGGCGTCACCCTGGCGATCGCCCGCGTCATCGGCGAAACCGCGCCGATCCTCGTGACGGCCGGCCTGGCGAACGGGATCAACTGGAACGTCTTCTCGGACTGGATGTCGACCCTGCCGACGTTCATCTACTACCAGATCCTGACGCCGACGTCGCCGACCAACATCGACCCCAGCGCGCAGCGCGCATGGGCCGCCGCCCTGCTGTTGATCGCCATGGTCATGGTGCTCAACCTCGGCGCCCGCCTGATCGCCCGCATCTTCGCTCCCAAGTCCGGCCGCTAGGCCGCCAAGCATTCAGCTAAGGAATCCCATGTCCAAGCGCATCGAAGTCAAAGACCTCAACGTCTTCTACGGCAACTTCAAGGCCGTCGAGGATGTCACCATCAACATCGAGGCCAAATCCGTGACGGCCTTCATCGGCCCGTCCGGCTGCGGCAAGTCCACGTTCCTCCGCACGCTGAACCGTATGCACGAGGTCATCCCGGGCGCCCGCGTCGAGGGTGAGGTCTTCCTCGACGGGGACAACCTCTACGAGTCCGGGGTCGACCCGGTGACGGTCCGCAGCCAGATCGGGATGGTCTTCCAGCGGCCCAACCCGTTCCCCACCATGTCCATCCGCGACAACGTGCTGGCCGGCGTCAAGCTTAACTCCAAGCGCATCAGCAAGGGAGACGCCGACGACCTCGTCGAGTCGTCGCTGAAGGGCGCGAACCTCTGGAACGAGGTCAAGGACCGCCTGGACAGGCCGGGTTCCGGTCTTTCCGGCGGACAGCAGCAGCGGCTCTGCATCGCCCGTACCATCGCCGTCAAGCCCGAGGTGATTCTGATGGACGAGCCGTGCTCGGCGCTGGACCCGATCTCCACGCTGGCCATCGAGGACCTGATCAACGAGATGAAGAACGACTACACGGTCGTCATCGTCACGCACAACATGCAGCAGGCGGCGCGCGTGTCCGACAGGACGGCGTTCTTCAACATCGCGGGCACGGGCAAGCCCGGCAAGCTGATCGAGTTCGACGACACCGCCACCATGTTCAGCAATCCCTCCGTGAAGGCAACGGAGGACTATGTTTCGGGCCGCTTCGGGTAGGTCCGGCTAGCGTTCCCCGTTCGGCGCCTGCGCCGGACGGGGACGACCCTGGAGGGGGATCTTCAGGGGATCTTGAGGGGGATCGACGGCGGGTGCCGGCTTCGTGCCGGCGCCCGCCGTTTCCCTTTGCGTCAGGCCAGCAGCGGGTGCAGGGAGAGGAACAGGATGCCCGCCGCCAAGGCGCAGACCAGCGGTGTGGCGAGCCAATAGCGGACCATCTGGAGCACGTTGCGCCACATCACGGACTCGAACCGCTGGTTGGCGCCGGCGCCCACCGTTGCGCTGGCCACCGCCTGCGTGGTGGACAGCGGCAGGTGCAGCACCATGGAGCCCAGATAGAGCATGGCCGCGGAGACGGCGTGGGCCGTCATGCCGCGCATGGGATCAATGGAGACCAGCCTGTAGCCGAGGGTGTGGGCGATCCGCCAGCCGCCGCCGAGGGCGCCGGCGGACAGGAACGCGGCGCCCGCGAGCTGCGCGCCGACGGGAATGGAACCGGGTTCGGTTGCGTGGCCCGCCACCAGCGCCAACGTGATCATCGCGCCGGTGCGCTGCCCGTCCTGGAGGCCGTGTCCCAGGGCGACGGCGCAGGCGCCGATGCCCTGGCCCGCCCGCCCGAAGCGGTTCACGTCGCCGGACGACGAGTGGCGCAGCAACCAGGTCGCCGGGAAGACCAGCACGTACGCCACGAAGTATCCGACGATCGGCGTCACCACGAGGGGAAGCCCGACGGCCAGGAGGATCAGGCCGACTTCGGCGCCCACGCCGTTTCCGCCCAGAACCGCGGAGGCGGCGCTGGCGCCGGCCAATCCAGAGATCGCGGCGTGCGTGGATGACATGGGCAACCCGCGCCAGAGGCAGTAGAGGCCCCAGGCGCCCGCCGCGACCACGGCGGCAAGCATGATGCCCAGCCCTTGTTTCCCGGCGGGGAGGTTCAGCCCGACGGCGGAGACGAGGTAGGCGCCTAATCCGGTGCCGAGCATGGTCCCGGCGAAGACGAACAGGGCGGTCGTCACGACGGCGACCGTGGGCGTCAGGGCGCGGGTGCGGACGGCCGTGGCGACGGAGTTGGAGGCGTCGCGATAGCCGTTGAGGAAGGCGTATCCGCACATGGCCACGAGCACCACGGCCAGGAAGGGTGTCTCCATCCCGGGCTCAGGACTCCTTGACCAGGACTCGGCCCAGGTGGTCGGCGACGGCGCGCAGGGAATTGGCCGAAGCGAGCAGTTGGTCGGCCACCGCGCGGTGCCTGACGATGGCCGAGGCCTTGTGGAGCTCGCCGATTTCGCCCAGCCAGCTGTGGTGCGTCCGGTGCGCCCGCTTGGTGGTTCGGACCATCTGGAGCCACGTGTCCTCGAGGTCGTCCAGCCGGTCGAGTTCGCCGATGGCGGTGGTGGTCAGCTCCGTCTGGCGGGCGATGATCTCCAGCTGCTCGGCGGCGCGTTCCGACAACCATTTGACGCCGGGTTGACCCATGAGTTGGCCCGCGCCGGACAGGTCTGTCACGACCTCGTGCAGCAGCCGGGAGAAGGTGTACAGGTCTTCGCGGGGGAGCGGGTTCACGAAACTGGTGCGCAGGTGCGTCAGTAGGGCGTAGTGCAGATCGGTGGCGCCGATTTCGATGCGGTTGAGCTCCTCCACGAGTTCCGGACGGTCCTCGGCGATCGACCCCAGCATCTGGGAAAGGACCTCCAGGCAGTTGTGGACCTCCGTGCACAGGCCAAGCAGTAGTTCCAAGGCTCGTTTTTCCGAGGGGAACAGGCTGAATTTCACGAGGTAACCGCCAAGTGGTGTGCGGGGCATGCAAGGGTCGGTTGCAAGTCTACGCACAGGCGACGCGGCTGAGCGGGGCGGTGCCGAACCGGGAACGCCTCTCGGCGGAAGGCCGCTCGAAGCGGCTGCAAGTTGGAGCCCGGGGTTACCGCGGTCCGGCACCGCCTACAGTGTTCTCCCCGGCCGCCGGTCCTGTCAACAACACTAGTCAGGCCAGTTCCTGGCGTCTCCAGGCGTGCGCCGCGGCCTCCAGGTCCTCCGCGGTCCGAACCAGCAGATGTGAATTGCGTGTCAATTTGCTCGCGTGGGCGCCGTTGGCGTGTTCCGCCGCGTCGGCATGGTCCACCTGTCCCAGCGCCACCACCCGGCAGAAGGCGGCCGCGCGCTCCAGCGCGACGTCGAAGTCGCCGTCGAACGCCCCGGAGAGAATCGAGTCGGCCATGGTGCGCAGTTCCTCGGCGCCCGGCGGTTCCGCGACGCCGGCGACGACGTGCTCCACCTGGGCCCGCTGGCGTCCGGCCGAGAAGTACGCGGCCATGCGTTCCGGGTCCTGGACGGTCACGGCGCGCAGCGCGTACAGCCGCCAGAGCGCGCCCGGGAGTGAACGCGCGGGGCTTTCGGCCCACATTTCCGCGATGGCTTCGAGCCCCTCCTTGTCCGCGAGCGCCACGAGCCGCTCGGTGACGGCCGGATCCTCGCTGGCGCGTCCGTGATGCACCAGCGCCTGGGCGGCCAGGTGCGCCGCCTCGGAGACGCGGGCCGGATCCGCCCCACCGACGTACGGCTCGAAGTCGGCCGGCGCGAAGGGCTTGGGCTTGTGGTGGCGCGGAGCACCGGATCCGCGGCCTTGATTCGTGGGAGCCATGGCAGGAACGATACTCCCGTCGACGCCGCACGGCGCCGGGCTTGCGCTAGCATGGTGTTCGGCCGTTTTGCGGCCAGGGGCCTTTAGCTCAGATGGTAGAGCATCGGACTTTTAATCCGCGGGTCGCGGGTTCGATCCCCGCAGGGCCCACCCCGGGCGCCCCGCGTCGGCCACGGCCGGCGCGGGGCGCTTTTGGTTCGGCATCGTGACGTCCGCCGATGGAAGGACGCCGAATACGTACGTCGCAGATATCGATCCGGCAACGATGGGCTTGTCCGAGGGAACGGCCGCCGGCCCGTTACCTCCCCGGAGATCCGCGGAATAACGGCGATCGGGGCGTGCCCGCTGGTCTCCCCCACATCCGCCCAAGAGGCCCTGCCATCCACAAGTGGCGTTTGTCACGGCCGTTGCGAAGGCCGAGCGCCTAGTCTGGTTCCATGCATTCGTTTCCCCGTGCGGCCTGTGCCGTCCTGCTGGCTGCCTGTCTGGCCGTCGGTGTGGGCGCGCCGGCATACGCGGAACGCCAAGTTCCCGCGGGAGGACCGGTTTTGATGGGCAACAACATCGCCGCGGACGGCGCGCGGAATTGGGCGGACGGATTCTCGTCGACGGAATCGGGCAGCGCCGCGGACCTTCGGGTCGCGACCTACAACGTCTCCCTCAACCGTGCCGCGGCGGGGGACCTGGTCTCGGATCTGACCAGTCCCAACAACGCCCAGGCCCAGGCCGTGGCCGAAGTGATCCAGCGCACCGCACCGGACGTGGTGCTGCTGAACGAGTTCGACTATGACGAGGACCACGAGGCCGCGACGCTCTTCCGCGACAACTACCTCTCCGCCGGACAGAACGGCCAGTCGGGCCTCACCTACCCCTACATGTACGCCGCTCCGACCAACACCGGTGTCCCGATCGGGGCCGACCTGGACCGCGACGGATCCGTGGGCGGCGCCGACGACTCCTTCGGTTTCGGCGATTTTCCGGGCCAGTACGGCATGGTCCTCTACTCGAAGTATCCGATTCTCGAGGATGAGGTCCGCACGTTCCAGAACTTCCTGTGGAAGGACATGCCGAAGAACCTGATGCCGTCCGGCTACTACAGCCCGTTGGTGCGCAACGTCTTCCGGCTCAGCAGCAAGTCGCACTGGGACGTGCCCGTCGACGTCGATGGCCAGGTCGTCCACATGGTGGCCGCGCACCCCACACCGCCCGTCTTCGACGGCCCGGAACGCCGCAACGCCCGCCGCAACCACGACGAGATCCGCCTGTTGAGCGACTACGTCTCCGGCGGCAAGGCCGCCGAGTACATCTATGACGACGCCGGAGCACAGGGCGGTCTCCCGGCCGGTGAGCGCTTCGTGGTTCTGGGCGACCTCAATGCGGATCCGCTGCGCGGCGGGTCCCGCGAGGGCGCGGTTTCCCGGCTCCTCGACAACCCGCGGCTCACGGATCCGCTTCCGTCGTCCACGGGGGCGGCCGCCGGCGGGGGATCATGGGGCTTCACCTCGTTCACGCCCGACGGTGTGCCACGGGACGAGTCCGACGATGCTGCCAGGCTGCGGACGGCGGACTTCCGGGGCCGCGGCACCGGACCACTCCGTGTGGATTACGTACTTCCGTCGCGGGACCTCCCGGTGGCCGGATCGGGCGTCTTCTGGCCCTCGGCCGCGGAAGAGGGCGCCGACCTGGTGGGCGGCAACCCGTTCCGGACCAGCGACCATCGGCTGGTTTGGGTGGACGTCAGCCTCTCCGCGACCTAGCCACCCCGGGCAAGGGGCCGAGATGCGATACGCCCGGACCTAGGATGTCCCCATGCCCGAAGCCCTGTTCTCCAAGCCGCCCGCGGCGCGCGCGGGCACGCACCTGCTGCTGATGCTGCACGGCTACGGTTCATCGGAGACGGCGATGGCACGGCATTTCGGCACGCTGCCGCCGAACGTGACGGGCGTCGCACTCCGCGGCGGACTCGATGTCGGCGGGGCCAGCGGTTGGTTCCTGCTGGACTATTTCCTGGCGCATGACTTCGCCGACGTCGTCGCTTCCGCCCAGTCGGTGCTGGACTTCCAGGACGCCCACGCCGAAGCGTTCGAATCGGTGAACCTGTTCGGCTACTCGCAGGGCATGGCCATGGCCACCACGCTGATGCGGCTGAGGCCGGGGGCGTACCGCTCGGCGGTCGGGCTGAGCGGGTTCGTGCTGGATAGCAAGCTCCTCGAGCTGATCGATCCGGAACCGGGGGGCCCGGTCGGCCGCACGCCGTTCTTCTGGGGGCGCGACCGGGCTGATCCGGTCATCAACGCCGACGCGGCCGAGCACACAGCCGGGTGGCTGCAGCGGCACACGCGGCTGACCGCGCGGACCTACCCCGGCATGGGGCACGCCACGAGCGCGGACGAGCTGCGCGACGCCGGAGCGTTCCTGCGGCACTACCTGCCGCGGGAGGGCTAGAGGTCGTTCCGGGTTTCGTTCCGCGTCACGGCCTCGCCGGTGTGCGGGTCCTGGAGGGTCCGCGACTCGCTGACCCGGCGCCTGGACCGCGGCATGCCGACAACCAGCGAGATGATCACGCCGAGGACGCCCGCGGCCATCAGGATGTAGCCGACGATCGTCAGGTCGACCCCGGGGACCGCGTCGCTGACGGCGAACGCGAGGATCGCCCCGAGGGCGAGGAGGAAGATGGAAAGGCCAATGCGCATGGGGGTGCCCCTTTCGACTGCGGCGGCAACAACCGCCGTGTGGCCGGTGCCACAACACCCAAACTACCCTTGACCGGGCCAAACCACACGGCATGGACACCGCGATTCGCATCCCTCGCGGTCGTCGGTTCCACCCCATAGAGTGGTGCTGTTATGACAGACAAATTCACTTCCGTGGTCCTCGGCGAGGACGGCAAGCCGGTGGAGGGCATCCAGGGCGCCATGCTCAGGGCGATCGGCGTCCAGCGGCCGCTGGTCCTCGCCTACCTGTCCAGGCTGCACCGAAAGAACCCCGGCGCGAGCGCGGCCGAACTGGCCCGCCTGATCGAACGCGACTATCTCGTGGCCGTGACCGGCGGCGGCGCCGCGGTCGGCGCGACAGCCGTCGTGCCCGGGATCGGGACGGTGGCCTCGCTGGGACTCTCCGCCGCCGCGACCGTGGGTTTCCTGGAGGCGAGCGCGCTCTACGCGCAGTCGCTGGCGGAGCTTCACGGCATCACCACCGCGGATCCGGACAAGGCGCGCGCCCTGGTGATGGCCGTCCTGATGGGCGACGAGGGCAGCTCCATGATCTCCGCGCTCACGCATCAGGCCGCCGGCAAGGGCGCGGGTCCGGTCCGCGGATGGGGCTCGGTGTTCGGCGCGACCGGCCCGGGCGGCATGTGGGGCGGCATCTCCAAGAGCGTCCAGAAGCGTTTCCTGCGCCGGATGCTGGCGACCCAGGGCGCCTCGCTGCTCGGGCGGGCCATCCCGTTCGGCATCGGCGCCGCCGTTGGCGGCGCCGGCAACCGTTTCCTCGGCAAGAAGGTCGTCGAGGCCGCGTCGCTGGCCTTCGGCCCGCTGCCGACCATCATCCCGGGCGAGCTCGCGAGGGCATCGGGACGGTCCCAGGGGCACGACGGCGGCGCGATCCAACGCGCGCAAGCCGACGTCGAGCGCGACATCGAGGCCGAGCGCCGGCGTCGTTCCGGGTCCTAGGAAGTCTCCGCGCGGACCCACGCCCGAGACGTAGCCGTCCGCACGGCTACCGCAGCAGCAGGTCCGCGGCCGCGAAGATCGTCAGCCCGGCGAGCGAGCCGACGACGGTTCCGTTGATGCGGATGAACTGCAGGTCCCGTCCCACCTGGAGCTCGATCTTCCGGCTGGTCTCCGCGCCGTCCCAGCGCGCGACCGTCTCGCGGATGACGTCGGCGATCTGGCCGCGGTAGGTGCGCACCACGTAGCCGACGGCACCGGCCACCCAGGCGTCCACCTTGCCCGCCAGCCGGGCGTCCTCGGTCAGCCGCCGTCCGAGGTCCGCGACGGCGCGAACGAACGAGCGCCGCAGTTCGGACTCCGGGTTTTCCACCGCGTCGACGAGCGCCGCCTTGATGCTGGCCCAGCCCGCCGCGGCCAGCTCGCGCAGCTGCGGGTCCCCCAGCAGCGAATGCTTGAGTCGCTCCACCTTCGCCACCGTGTCCGCGTTGGACTGCATGTCGGCCGCGAAGTCGCCCAGCCAACCGTCGATGCTTCGGCGCAGGCTGTGCCCGGGGTCCGCGCGCACGGCGTCGATGAACCGGCCCAGCTCGCGGTGCAGCTTCTCGCCGACCAGCTGGTCCAGCGCCCCGGGCAGCCACGTGGGGGAGCGCTCGGCGACGAGTCCGACGACGGTCGCGCGGTTCGCGGCGACCCAGTCCGCCGCGCGGTCGGCCAACAGGTCCACGAGCTGGCGGTGGTGGCCGTCGCGCACCACCGTCTCCAGGACGCGGCCCAGCGTGGAGGACCACTCGGGGGCCAGCATGTGCTTCCGGGCGAGGGACTCCAGCAGGCGCAGCACGTCCTCGTCGTCGAGGACCCCGAGGACGCCGCGGATCACGGTCGCGCCCTCCGTGGCCACGCGTTCGGCGCCCTCGGGCCGGGCGAGCCAGGCGCCCGCCGTCGCCGCGAGCGCCAAGCCGTCCAGTTTCCGGGACACGATCTCGTCCGACAGGAAATTGTCCTGCACGAACCCGCCGAGGCTCTCGCCGATCTGGTCCTTCTTGCGCGGGATGATGGCCGTGTGCGGGATCTTCAGCCCCAGCGGATGGCGGAACAGCGCGGTCACGGCGAACCAGTCCGCCAGCGCGCCGACCATGCCCCCCTCGGCCGCCGCCCGCACGTACTCAAGCCACGGGTACCGGTCCTGCAAAGAGAAGGACACGGCGAAGACGACGGCGAGGGCCACCAGCAGCCCGGTCGCCAGCCGCTTCATGCGGGTCAGGGCCACAGCCCGCTCCGCGTCCGTCGTCGCTCCGGTTTTCGCGTCGGTGGTCTCGTCCATCGTGGGCTCCTCGCGGCTGGGCGTCATCTCTAGGGCTAGGCGGCTCCCAAGGCTTCAACGATAGTTCACCCGCCCGGTCCCCCCATGCGGTGCCGGGGCCGGAATCATCGCGTATTTTTGGGAATATGCAGAGAGTCTTCGCGCACCGCGGCTCCAGCCTGGCCTACGCCGAAAACACCCGCGCCGCGTACCAGCAGGCCATCGACGAGGGGGCCGACGGCGTCGAGTGCGACGTCCAGCTGAGCCAGGACCTCCACGTGGTCTGCCACCACGACCAGACGGTGGACCGGACGTCCGACGGCACGGGGTCCGTCGCCGGGTACACCCTGCGGGAGCTGCGCCGCCTGGACTTCTCCTCGTGGAAGGGGGCGCGCGTCCCCGACCCGTATGGGGCCCGCTCGCAGCAGCTGGTCACGCTGCCGGAAATCCTGGAGATGACGCGCCTGGCGGACCGGGAGATCGGCCTCGCGATCGAGCTGAAGCACCCCAGTCCGTTTGGCCGGAAGCTCGAGGAACGGGTCCTGGCGGAACTGATGCGGGCCGGATGGGACCCCGAGACCTCCCGGATCGGGAAGGTCGCCGTGAGCCTGATGAGCTTCGACCCCGGTTCGATCGACTACCTGCTCCAGGGCGTTCCCGGGCACCACCTCTGCCAGCTCGTGACCGGGATAGACGAGGACTTTATGGACGACTTCGGGATGATCGGCCGCGCGGCCATGGAGCAGGTCATCCTCCGCACCCTCGACGGCAGCATCGACAGGCTGGACGCCGGGGCGGTCGGCATCGCCGGTCCCGGGGTGGCGTTCGCGCGCGCGAATTCCGAGACCCTGCGTCGGTGGATCGGGGCCGGCCTGCGGATCCGCGCCTGGACGGTGGACGCAGACGACGACGTCGACTACCTCGTGGGGCTCGGCGTGCAGGAACTGACCAGCAACCGTCCCGCCCACGTCAAACGGCACCTCGCCGCCCGGAACGGTGCGGTGCCACCCGCCCTGGCCGCGTCCCCGCAGGCGATCCCGCACTAGACTGGACTGGTGAAATTCGCCCAGTCGCCCGCCGTCAAGGTCGGCGCCGCCATCGCCGTCGCGACCGGGCTCTACGGCATCTCCTTCGGGGCCCTGGCCGTGGCCTCGGGGCTCGACGTCTGGCAGGCCGTGGCGCTCAGCGCCCTGATGTTCACGGGCGGTTCGCAGTTCGCGTTCATCGGCGTGGTGGCCGGCGGCGGAGGCGGGTCCGCCGCGTTCGGGGCCGCAACCCTGCTGGGCGTGCGCAACGTGGTCTACGGAATGCAGATGAACGCCCTGCTCCGGCCCTCCGGATGGCGCAAGGCCCTCGCGGCGCACGTTACGATCGATGAATCCGCGGCGACGGCCTCCGGGCAGACCGAGCCGGGCGAGCGGAGCCGGGGGTTCTGGGTCGCGGGCATCGGCGTGTTCGTGATGTGGAACCTCTTCACGGTCGCCGGCGCGTTGCTCGGCGACGCGCTGGGCGATCCCAAGGCGTGGGGCCTCGACGGCGCGGCGGTCGCTGCCTTCCTGGGACTGCTCTGGCCGCGACTCCGCTCGGGTCAGCCGGTGGCGCTCGCCGTCGTCGCCGCCCTGGTGACCGTCCTGGCCGTGCCGTTCGCGCCGCCGGGCCTGCCCATCCTGGTGGCGGCACTGGTCGCCGGGATCTGGGGCTGGTTTGTCCGGGGCCCGGACGGGGAGGGCCTGGAGCCGGACGTGGATCCCTACGCCGCGGAGCACGCGCGGGCGGCGGGGGAGGCGGCGCCGTGAGCCTCTGGGGTTGGATCCTGGTGGCCTGCGCGGTCTCGTACGCCACGAAGCTGCTGGGCTACCTGGTGCCCGCCCGCCTGCTCGACAACCCGCACGTCACCCGCGTCGCCGGCGCGCTCACCATCGGACTCTTGGCCTCGCTCACCGCGGTGAACGCGTTCGGCTCCGGCCAGGAGCTGGCACTCGACTCCCGCCTCGGCGCGTTGCTGGCCGCCGGCGTCGTACTGGCCCTCCGCGCCCCGTTCCTGGTGGTGGTGATCGTCGGGGCGGCCACCGCGGCCCTCCTGCGCCTGGCGGGATTGCCCTAACCCGGCGACGGTCCGGCGCTCCCGGGCGCACGTCCGCGCCCGTAATCGAATCGTGATCGTCGGCCCTGTGATCCTTCCCGGGAACGCGTGAAACAAGTCTTGAATGAGACTAGGCTCACATCATGCACCGACGCTCCGAACCCGGAGGGCCGACGTCGTCAGGCGCGGCTGCCGGTGCCAGGACTCGAACCCAGGAGAAGCCATGACCCACAATGGCAGGCCGAAGCGAACGGCCGCCCGCCGCTTTGCCACCATCACCACATCGCTCGCGATCGGGGCGCTCGTCCTCAGCGGATGCGCCCAGAGCGAGCGCGAGGACGCGGACGCGGGGGCCGGGGCTGACAGCGACGTCAACTCGACCTTCATCTTCGCGGCGTCCTCGGACCCGCAATCCCTCGACCCGGCCTTCGCCTCCGACGGCGAATCGTTCCGCGTCTCCCGCCAGATCTTCGAGGGCCTCGTCGGCACCGAATCCGGAACCGCGAACCCGGCCCCGCTGCTGGCCGAGTCCTGGGAGAACTCCGAGGATGGACTCGTCTACGACTTCAAGCTCAAGGAGGGCGTGAAGTTCCACGACGGCACGGACTTCAACGCCGAAGCCGTATGCGCCAACTTCGAACGCTGGTACAACTTCGAGGGCATCCAGCAGGCGGCCAGCGTCGGCTACTACTACAACGCGCTGTTCAAGGGCTACAAGGACAGCCCCGAGAACGCCGTCTACGAGTCGTGTGAGCCGGTCTCCGAGTCGGAGGCCAAGATCACGCTGGCGAAGCCGTTCGCCGGCTTCATCGCGTCGCTGTCCCTTCCGGCGTTCTCCATGCAGTCCCCGGCAGCCATGGAGGAGTTCGGCGCCGACGAGATCAGCGGGACGTCCGAGGCCCCGGTGCTCTCCGAGTACGCGACCGGCCACCCGGTGGGAACCGGCCCGTTCAAGTTCGGCAGCTGGGACAACGGCCAGCAGATCGAGCTCTCCTTCAACGAGGAGTACTGGGGCGAGAAGGGCCAGATCGAGCGCATCGTCTTCCGCGTCATCGAGGACCCGGTGGCCCGCCGCCAGGCGCTCGAGGGTGGCGACATCGACGGCTACGACCTGGTGGCCCCGGCCGACACCGCGGCACTGGAGGAAGCCGGCTACAAGATCATGGCCCGCGACCCGTTCACCATCCTCTACCTCGGCATGAACCAGAAGGTGGAGGAGCTGGCCAAGCTCGAGGTCCGCCAGGCGATCGCGCACGCGATCGACAAGGACGCGCTCATCAAGCAGACGCTGCCGGAGGGCACCAAGAAGGCCATCGAGTTCATCCCGGACTCCGTGAACGGCTACAACCCCGACGTCGAGGCGTACGACTACGACCCGGAGAAGGCGAAGCAGCTACTGGCCGACGCCGGCTACGAGGACGGCTTCGACCTGGACTTCAACTACCCGACCGGCGTCTCACGGCCGTACATGCCGACGCCGGAGCAGGTGTTCACCAATATCAGCGCCCAGCTCGCGGAGGTCGGCATCAAGGTCAACGCGCAGCCGGACAAGTGGAGCCCGGACTACCTGGACCGCATCCAGGGCGGTGCCGACCACGGCATCCACCTGCTCGGCTGGACCGGCGACTACAACGACACCGACAACTTCGTCGGCGTCTTCTTCGGCGGCGAGAAGCCGGAGTTCGGGTTCAACGACCCGGAGCTGTTCGGCAAGCTCACCGAGGCGCGCGGCGTCCCGGTCCTCGAGGAGCAGACCCCGCTGTACGAGGAGATCAACGCGGACATCGCCGAGCTCGTCCCGGCCGTCCCGCTGGCGCACCCGGCGCCGTCGTTGGCCTTCAACGAACGCGTCGACTCGTTCCCGACCAGCCCGGTCAACGACGAGGTCTTCAACGAGATCAAACTGAATAAGTAGCCCCTCATCGCGCGCGGCGGCGGGCCCGGGCCCGTCGCCGCGCCGTTTTGACCACTCTCGAGAGGACCCCGTGCTCAGAGTCATCGGCAAGCGGCTAGCACTGCTTGTTCCCACCCTCTTCGGCCTGTCGATCCTGCTGTTTCTGTGGGTCCGCAACCTGCCCGGCGGGCCGGCCACCGCATTGCTCGGCGACAAGGCCACCCCGGAGGCGGTCGCCCGCATCAACGAGCTCTACGGCTTCGACGAGCCCATCCTGTCGCAGTACTTCCTCTACATGGGCAAGCTGCTCACGGGGGACTTCGGGGTCAGCCTGCGCACCGGCCGGCCCGTCCTGGAGGAGTTCGCCAGCCGCTTTCCCGCCACCATGGAACTCAGCGCGGTGGCGCTGGTCTTCGCGATCGGGATAGGCATCCCGCTGGGCTATTGGGCGGCCAGGAACGTCGGCAAGTGGCAGGACCACGCCTCGGTGCTGATTTCGCTCTTCGGGATCGTGATTCCGGTGTTCTTCCTGGCGTTCATCCTCAAGTGGGTGTTCGCGATCCAACTGCCGTGGTTCCCCACGGACGGACGCCAAAGCCCGCGGATCAACGCCACCCACGTCACCGACTTCTACGTCTTGGACGGCTTGATGACCCAGGAGTGGGACGCGGCCTGGGACGCCTTCGTGCACCTGATCCTTCCCGGCGTCGCCCTGGGCACCATCCCGCTGGCGATCATCGTGCGCATAACGCGCGCCTCCGTCCTCGAGGTCATGAACGCCGACTACGTCCGCACGGCCAGGGCGAAGGGCCTCTCGACAACCCTGATCCGCAACCGATTCATCCTCCGCAACGCCATGTTGCCGGTGACCACCACCATCGGCCTCCAGCTGGGGCTGCTGATCTCCGGGGCGGTGCTGACCGAGACCGTGTTCGCGTTCAACGGGATCGGACGGTTCCTGCGCGATGCCATCTTCACACTCGACTATCCGGTGCTGCAGGGGTTCATCATCTTCATCGCGATCATCTATTCGCTGATCAACCTGCTGGTTGACGTTTCCTATGGCCTTATCGACCCGAGGGTGCGTGTGCAATGAGCATGACTCTTCCCCCCGCCCCCGGCGGACCCGAAATGTCCCCGGCCGGAGACGGCGCCGCCGCGCCTCCGCCGTCGTCCGAGGTCCGGGATGCCAAGGGCACCAGCGTCTGGCGCGACGCGTTCATCCGGCTGCGCCGCAATCCCGCCGCCATCGCCGGAGCCGTGATCGTCCTGGCGTTCCTGCTGGTGGCGGTGCTGGCGCCGATCCTCGCGCCGTACGGCGGCAACGACCTCCCGGGGCGCACGGAGATCACCCCCACCAACATCCCGGGACCCGGCGAGATCGACGGCTATCCGCTGGGCCTGGACCGTTTCGGCGGCGACGTGCTCTCCAAGCTCATCTGGGGGGCGCAGGCGTCGCTGACCATCGGTGTCGTGTCCACCGCCATGGGCCTGGTCGGCGGCATGATCCTGGGGCTGCTGGCCGGCGGGATCGGCGGCTGGGTGGACAACGTGATCATGCGGTTCGTCGACATCCTGCTGTCCGTGCCGAACCTGCTGCTGGCGGTCTCCATCGCCGCGGTGCTGGGGCAGGGCGCCTACGCGATCATGATCGCCATCGGCGTCTCCGCCGTCCCGATCTTCGCGCGGCTCCTGCGATCGTCCATGCTCCAGCAGAAGGGCGCCGACTACATCTTGGCCGCGCAGACCCTGGGCCTGAGCCGGCGCACCATCACCATGAGCCACCTGCTGCCGAACTCCGTGGGCCCGGTCATCGTCCAGGCCACCCTGACGCTGGCCACCGCGGTCATCGACGCGGCCGCGCTGTCCTTCCTAGGGCTCGGCGGCGGCGTGCCGCAGACCGCCGAGTGGGGGCGCATGCTTACCTACGCGCAGGCCGAGCTCGGCATCGCGCCGCAGCTCGCCTTCCTGCCGGGCATCTGCATCGCCATCACCGCGCTGGGCTTCACCCTCCTGGGCGAATCCCTGCGCGAGGCGCTGGACCCCAAGTCCCGCCAGCGCTAACCCCCCACCCCGCGAAGTGGACAATGCAACGGTTTGTTAACCGGCGGTATTGTCCACTTCGCGGGGTTTTTTTCGCTGGAAGCGGGGGATTCCGGCGGCGTCGAGCTTCGCGGCCAGGCGTCGCGGATCCTCGAGGTCGGCCCAGCCCCACCGGACGACGCCGCACCCCGCCGCCCGCAGCCGGTCCTCCCGCAACTTCTCGGAGACCACGACCTCCGAAGGATCCTGTCCCGACAGTTCCCGCGACCGCACGTACTTCACCATCCCGTCGAACTCGCCGACCACGTTGACGGACGGCCACCAGAAATCGGCCCTGCCGGCCAGCCCGCGCGCGTCCCGCACCTCGCGTTGCAGCACGGGAGCCACGAAGCCGAGCTGGTGGATCACCGCACGGCTACGCGACTCGCCCGGGGACTCCGACGCGGGATCGGCGAACCTCACCGCCGCAAGCATCCGCCGCCGGGGCGCGGCCGAAGACTCGTTCCGCGCCAAGGCGGCGAGCTGCGCGCGGGTTCTCCGGTGTTCCGCCAACGCGTCGCGGCCCGCCATGACGGCATCCAGTACGACGGCGGAAGCGTCCAGTCGGAGGTCGGCGAGTGTGTCCGCGAGGGTGTTGTCCAGATCCGTGCAGTGGAGCCTGACCCCGAGTTCTTCGGAGTCGACGTGTGCCCTGCCGATGCCCTCCAGGCGATGTCCGGTGACCGGAAAACCCGACGGCGGTCGCCCCTCCGGCGGCTTGGCGTAGGCCAGGGTCCCGCGCCGTGCCCCGACCCTGGCCGGGTGCCCGACCAGTACGTGGACGCGCTCCGGGACCGTGCCCAGCGGGATGCCGAGCAGGACCAGCGCCGTCTCCCGGCAGAAGACGTAACGGTGTTCGGCGAGTGCGAGCCCCGCCGTCGTCAGCAGGTATCGGTCCCACGTCGTGGCGCCGATCCAATCGTCCGTGTCGATGTACACACCGCGCATCAGCCGCACCAGAGCGCCGGACTCGTATTCGCGGGCGACGGCCCGGAGGCTGCCGCCGGCCCTGCGGACGGAGGCGGAGGTGACGATGCGCGCTGCGGGAAACTCCATGGAACCAGCGTGGGCCGGAGCGCGGGTCCACGCCCGCTTTCTGGTCGGGCTGTGGATGCCTGCCGGTCCGCGACCAACAACTGCTGCCTGTGGACAATCAATCCGGCCGCCGTCCGCCCCCACACCACCGGAAGTGGACGAAACCACACGCTCCAACGCGAGGAAATGTCCACTTCCGGTGGTGGGTGGGTGGTGGGGGAGGGTCAGGCGGCGTCCGGATCTATTTCGAGTTCGTTGCCCGGGATCGAGGCGAGCAGGCGGCGGGTGTAGGGGTGGCGCGGGTTCGTGAAGATCTCCTCGGAGCTGGCGGCCTCCACAAGCTCGCCTTCCTTCATGACGCAAACGTAGTCGGAAATGAGGCGCACCACGGCGAGATCGTGGGAGATGAACAGGTAGCTCAGGCCCAGCTCGGCCTGCAGGTCGCCCAGCAGGTGGAGGATCTGCGCCTGCACCAGGACGTCCAGGGCGGACACGGGCTCGTCGCACACGATCAGCTCCGGCTTCAGCGCCAGCGCCCGCGCGATCGCCACGCGCTGGCGCTGACCACCGGACAGCTCCGCCGGGTAGCGCCGCAGCATCGAATGCGGCAGCGACACCTGGTCCATCAACTCCCGGACCCGGGAGGCCCGCTCCCGCGCGTTGCCCCGCTTGTAGGTGGTCAGGGGCTCCTCGACGATTCGGCCGATCGTGAACATGGGATTCAGCGAAGAGTACGGGTCCTGGAACACCGGCTGGACGCGCTGGCGGAAATCCCTCAGCTGCGCCTTGGACAGCGTGGCGACGTCCATCCCGTCGAAGACCATGGTGCCGCTGGTCGGCTCGATGAGCTTCAGGAGCATGCGCGCCGTCGTCGTCTTCCCGGATCCGGACTCGCCCACGATCGCGACCGTGGATCCGCGCGGGATGTCCAGCGACACGTCCTTCGCGGCGTAGAAGTCCTCCTTGGACCCGCGCCGCCTGTACACCTTGTTCAGGTCCCGGATCTCCACGATGTTCCCGGTCGCCACGGCGGGATCCAGGTTCTCGGCGACGGCTTCGGCGGCGGCCGCCGCACGGGCGGCGGCGTCGCCCGCGTACGCACCCGGTCGCAGGCGCACCGCGGCGACGGACGGCGCCGCCCCCACCAGCGACCGCGTGTACGGGTGTTGCGGGTCCTCCAGGAGCTGCCGCGCGGGCCCGGCCTCCACGACCTTCCCGCGGTGCATCACCACCAGGTCCGAGGCGCGCTCCGCGGCCAGGCCGAGGTCGTGGGTGATCAGCAGGACCGAGGTGCCGAGCTCGTCGGTCATGCGCCCGATCTGGTCCAGGATGGTCTGCTGCACGGTCACGTCCAGCGCGGACGTGGGCTCGTCGGCGATCAGCAGCCGCGGCCGGCACGCCAGGCCTATCGCGATCAGGGCCCGCTGCCGCATGCCGCCGGAGAACTCGTGCGGGTACTGCTTGGCGCGTTCGCGCGCGTCGGGCAGTCCGGCGGCCTCGAGCGTCGCGACCACCTTCGCATCCACGTTCCGGGACGTCGCCATGCCGTGCGCCAGCAGGGTCTCGGCGACCTGCTGGCCGATTTTCGTGACGGGGTTCAGGTTGGACATCGGGTCCTGCGGCACCAGCCCGATCTGCCGCCCGCGGATCGCCCGCATCCGCGACTCGGGCATCCCGACGAGCTCCTCGCCGTCGAATTTGATGCTGCCGGCAGTCACGCGGCCGTTGGCCGGCAGCAGCCCGATCGCCGCCATGGCGGTGGTGGACTTCCCGGACCCGGACTCGCCGACGATCGCCAGCGTGCGCCCGGCCCGCAACCGCAGTGATGCGTTCTCGACGGCCCTCACCTCGCCGTGCATGGTGGCGAAGCCAACGGCGAGGTCGGAGATCTCCAACAGGACGGACGGCTCGCCCCCGGGGGGCGGCGATCCTGCGGCGGGGCTGTCGCGGGGCGTGATGTCGAGGGGCTCGGCGCGGTGTTCGGTCATGCCCTCCATCCTGCCCTAGTCCATGGCAAAAGTGAGTGCGGTCACAACTGGCTTCGCGCCGTGGTGTGTGCCCGGGACAGTGCCGCCGCGACATCCTCGGCGAGTTCCTCGGGCGTGCGGTGCAGCGAGTCCAGGACCGTGCGGGGGTCGCGCCAGATGGCCAGCTGACGACGACGGCGGTTCAGCGACTCCCACGTCGGCGCGCCGATCAGCGGGTCCTCGGTACGCTGGCGCTTCTGCAGCCGCATGCGGTGCGTCGTCGGGTCGGAGCAGATCACCTCGAACCAGGACAGGGCGGCGCCGGTCCGGGCCGCGAGGCGGATCCATTGCCCGCGCGACTCGGCGACGTCGTTGACGGCATCGATGACGACGCCGAGGCCGTTGCGCAGTTGCGCCTCCGCCATCGCCTCCACGGCCGAGTACGCGGCCAGGCCCGTCGGCTGCCGGTTCTGGTTGATGCCCGCGGCCACGAGGGACGCCTCCAGCGGGTCGACGCCGAACACCGGCAGTCCCAGCCGGCGCGCGAGCGCGTCAGCGGCGGCGGTCTTGCCCGCCCCCGGGAGGCCGCAGAACACGATCAGGCGCGGCCCGGCGTTTCCCTGCGTCGCACCCCTCGGTGGATCGGCGGTCATGGCCATCGGCCTAGGTCTGTCCGGGGACGTCCGCGCGGACGATGTCGGCCGAGGCGCGGGCGATTTCCGCCTCCTCGTCGGTGGGCACCACGAGTACCGGGATGGCGGATGCGGCGGTGGAGACCACGCGGGGCCGGGGCGAGCGCTCGAGGTTCGCGGCGGGGTCCAGTTCGACGCCGAGGGCGGCGAGTCCGGCGGCGACGCGCTCGCGGAACGGCGAGGAGTTCTCCCCGATGCCGGCCGTGAATACGATCGCCTGGGCCCCGCCGACGGCGACGTGGTACGCCCCGATGTACTTCTGCAGGCGGTACGCGGCGACGGACAGGGCCAGCTCGGCGCGGTCGTCGCCGGCTTCGGCCGCCTCCACGACGGCGCGCATGTCGTTTTCGCCCGCCAGCCCCTTCAGCCCGGAGTCCTTGTTGAGGATCCGGTCCATGTCCTCGGCGGTATATTCCCCGCGGATGATGAGTTGGGTGATGATCGAGGGGTCCAGGTCCCCGGACCGGGTGCCCATCACGAGTCCCTCCAGCGGCGTGTAGCCCATGGACGTGTCGACGCTGACGCCGCCCCGGATCGCCGTGGCGGACGCGCCGTTGCCGAGGTGCGCGACGACGGCGCTGAAGTCCGCGCGGTCCACGCCGAGCAGCTCGGCGGCCCGGCCGGTGACGTAGTCGTGGCTGGTGCCGTGGAAGCCGTAGCGGCGCACCCCGTGCTCCCGGTACAGGGCCTCCGGCACGGCGTAGCGCCACGCATGCTCGGGCATCGTGCGGTGGAAGGCGGTGTCGAACACCGCCACCTGCGGCATCTTGGGCCAGCGCTCCAGGATGGCGCGGATGCCCAGGGCGGCGGCGGGATTGTGCAGCGGGGCCAGCGGCGCGAGTCGCTCGATCGCGTCGGTGACGTCATCGGAGATCCGCACGGGTTCGGCGAAGCGCTCGCCGCCGTGCACCACCCGGTGGCCGACGGCGTCGACCGTGGTTTCCCCGAGGACCCGGTGCAGGTGCGCGTCGACGGTGTCCAGCGCGGCGGCGTGGTCCGGGACCTCTTCGCCGATCCGCTCGACCAGGCCGGACAGCAGCACCTCGTGGGTGTCGGTGTCCCGGACCTGGTACTTCAGCGAGGAGGAACCGGAATTGATGACGAGGACGCGCATGCTCAGGACTCCTGGGCTTGGATGGCGGTGATGGCGACGGTGTTGACGATGTCGTCGACGGTGCATCCGCGCGACAGGTCGTTGACGGCCTTGTTCAGACCCTGCAGCACGGGGCCGACCGCGACGGCGCCCGCGGACTGCTGGACGGCCTTGTAGGTGTTGTTTCCGGTGTTGAGGTCGGGGAACACGAACACGGTGGCCTGGCCCGCGACCGACGAGCCCGGCAGCTTGGAGGCGCCGATCGAGGCGTCGACCGCGGCGTCGTACTGGATGGGACCGTCGACGTCGAGGCCGGGCTCGCGCGAGCGGACCAGCTCGGTTGCGGCGCGGACGTCGTCCACCGACCCGCCGGAACCCGACGTGCCCGTGGAGTAGGAGAGCATCGCGACGCGGGGCGCGACGCCGAAGCTCCGGGCGGTCGCGGCGGAGGCGACGGCGATGTCCGCCAGCTGAGCTGCGTCGGGTTCGGGGTTGACCGCGCAGTCGCCGTAGACGAGGACGCGGTCCGCCATCAGCATCAGGAAGACCGAGGACACGATCGACACCCCGGGCTTGGTCTTGATGAACTCCAGCGAGGGCCGGATGGTGTTGGCGGTGGTGTGGGCGGCGCCGGAGACCATGCCGTCCACGTGCCCCAGGTGCACCATCATGGTCCCGAAGTAGGAGCGCTCCACCATCCGTTCGCGCGCCTGCCCGACGGTGACGCCCTTGTGCGCGCGGAGCCGGGCGTATTCGGCCGCGAAAGGCTCCAGCAGGTCGCTGCGTTCGGGGTCGACGACGTCGATCCCGGTGAGGTCCACGCCGCGGCGCGTCGCCAGGTCCCGGATTTCCGCCGTCTTGCCGAGCAGGACCAGGTCGCAGATGTCCCGGCGGCGGATGATCTCCGCGGCACGCAGGATCCGCAGGTCCTCGCCCTCCGGGAGGACGATCCGCTTCCGGTCCGCGCGGGCGCGGTCGATCAGTTGGTGCAGGAAGCGCAGGGGAGTCATGGTTTCCGGCGCCGGAAGGCTGATCCGCGCCAGGAGCTCGTCCTCGTCGACCTCGCGGTACCAGGTGCCCAGCGCCGCCGCGGTCTTGCGCGGCTGGCCGGCCTTCAGCGCGCCGCTGACCTCCCACACTCGGTGGGCCGAGGTGAACGTGTCCTCCTCGACGGCGAACACCGGGAACGGCGCCTCGGCCAACAGCGGCAGGACGGAGTCCTCGACGGGGCGCGGGCCGGTCACCAGGAGCCCGGCGGTGGACGGGAAGCCGGGCGTCCGGGACGTGGCGACGGCGGCGACCATCACGTCGGAGCGGTCCGCCGGGGTGATCACCAGCGCGCCGTCGCGGTAGCGCTCCAGCAGGTAGCCGACGTTCATCGCCGCGACCATGACGTGGCGGACGTCGCGGTCGAGGTCGGGCAGCCCGGCGATGAGCCGCGCGCCGAGGGCGGAGGAGACCTCGCCGACGGTCGGGCGGACGATCTCCTCGATCTCCGGCAGGACGTAGACCGGGCGGCGCTTCTGGCCGGGGCGTACGGCCCGCCGGATGGCCTCGACGTCGTCGGGCCGGGCGCGGTTCACGATCACGGAGAGCAGCGCGGCCTTCTCCTCATGGAACGCCTCGCGGGCGACGTCGACGGCGTCGGCCGCCTCCGCCACGCTCTTGTCTGCGGCGCTCACGACGGCGACGACGTGGCAGCCGAGGTGGTTGGCCAAACGCGCGTTGAGGTCGAATTCGACGGCGAAGTCGTGCCCCGTCAGGTCCGTGCCCTCCACGATGACGACGTCGACGTTGCGGGCGATCTCGGCGTAGGTGGCGAGCGAGCGCGAGTAGATCTCGTCGATCCGCCCGTCAACGATCAGTTCGCGCGCCTCGGCCCGGGTCATGCCCGCGACGGCATGCTGCGGTTCGAGGCCGAAGAGGTCGCCGATCAGGGTGACCACGGCGTCCCCGGCCCCGTTCGCCGTCGCGCCGCAGTCGCCCTCGACGATGGGGCGGAAGAAGCCGATCCTGTCGGCCCGCCGGTGCAGCATGTCCGCCAGGCCGAGGGTGACCAGCGATTTTCCGCTCGACGACGTCGATGCGCTCACGTACAGGCCGCGGGCCATGGTGCTCCTCCTGTGGTGCGGATGGGCTATCCGTCCAATCTAACCGCAACCGCCGTCCCATAGGCTGGGCGCATGACGTTCACCACCTGCGATCTCTTCGACGCCGACGAAACGCTACAGTCGGTGTCCCTGCAACTTCTCAATCTGGGTGGACACACCAGGTTCTCCGGACCCGTCCGGACGATCCGTTGCCACCGGGACAACGGACTGGTCAAGTCGACCCTCAATTCCGCGGGCGGGGGAGCCGTGCTCGTGGTGGACGGCGGCGGGTCGCTTGAATCGGCACTGATGGGGGACATGATCGCGGCGGCGGCCGTCGCGAACGGCTGGGCCGGGGTCGTGGTCAACGGGGCGATCCGAGACCGCGTGGCCCTGGCCGGACTGGAACTGGGCGTGAAGGCGTTGGGCTCGAATCCGCGCAAATCCGCGAAGGACGGCGTGGGTGAAACGGAGGTTGTCCTCGAGTTCGGCGGCGTCGTGTTCACTCCCGGGGCCATGCTGTGGAGCGACGAGGACGGGATCCTCGTCGCCGGCTGACCTGCAGCCCCGCCGCCGGAGGGCCCGGGATTCTCGGTGTTGCGTTGGTCAGTCCCGGACCTCGAGCTCGATCCGGCGTCGGCCTTCGCTGCGAACCAGGAAGTGGTACGCCACCAGCAGCAGACCCAGCCAGACAAAGCCCACCACCAGGGCGGTGCGTCCGGCGGGCGTGAACGCGAGGATCACCACGACGAACGCCATGAAGGCCATCGCCACATAGGTCAGCCCCGGCCATCCGGGGAGGGAGAAGCTGCCGGCGGGCTCGCCGGCCGCGCGCATCTCGCGCCGCATCCGGTGGTGCGACAGCAGGATGGAGCCCCACGTGAAGACCGTGGCGAACGTGGCGATGGACGCGACGAGCAGGAACAGCTGGTCGGGGATCCAGAAGAACAGCCCCAGCCCCACAATGAGGCAGGCGACGATGATGGCGACCGGCCACACGGGGATCCCGTTGCGCGAGACGTGCGTGAAGGACTTGGGCGCGTGGCCCTGCTCCGCCAGCCCGTACATGGTCCGGGCGGCGGCGAAGAAGATGGCATTCATCGCCGAGAGCGCGGCCGTGAGCACGACGCCGTTGATGATGTGCTCGGCGGCGGGGATGCCGAGCCCCGCGAACACCTGCACGAACGGGCTGCCCTCGGAGCCGATCTCGTTCCAGGGGAACAGGGACAGCATCACGCCGATGGACAGCACGTAGAACACCAGGATCCGGACCGGGACCGTGTTCACGGCCTTCGGAATCGCGGTGCGCGGGTTCTCCGATTCGCCGGCCGTCATGCCGAGCGTCTCGATGCCGCCGAAGGAGAACACCACGATCCCCAGGCTCATGACGATGCCCCACACCCCGAACGGGGCGAAGCCGCCGTGGTCGAAGAGGTTGTGCAACCCCGGCTGGTAGCCGCCGATGCTCACGCTGAAGACCAAGAGGTACAGGCCGCCGCCGATCATCGCCACGATCGTGGTGATCTTGATCAGCGTGAACCAGAACTCCAGCTCCCCGAACACGCCCACGCGCATCAGGTTCAGCCCGCCGATCAGCAGCATGGCGGCGAGCATCCAGATCCAGCCCGGAGCGTCCGGATACCACATGCCCATGTACAGCCCGACGGCGGTCATATCGGCGATCGCGACGATGACCATCTCGAACGCAAAGGTCCATCCGGTGAGGAAGCCGATGCGCGGGCTGACGTAGCGGTTCGCGTACTGCGCGAAGGAGCCCGCGACGGGGTGCCGCACGGCCATTTCGCCGAGCGCGCGCATCACCACGAACACCGCGCAACCGGCGATGACGTAGGCGATCAGGACGGCGGGGCCGGCGGCCTGGATGGTGGCCGAGGATCCGTAGAAGAGGCCGGTGCCGATGGCGGATCCGAGCGCGATGAACCTGATATGGCGCAGCGAGAGCTTGCGGTTCAGCGCGGTCCGGGAGCCCGTTTCCTGGGCGTTGTCGGTGTTCGTGTGCATGGTCCTGCCTGGGTCGTGGCGTGGGGAGCGGCGCGCCCGGTGGGGCGTCGGCCGCATCAAGTTTTCCATGGGTCGTGTTATGCAACACAATTGTCCTTATGATCGTCGCCTTCTCCGTCGCCCCGTCCACCTCCGGCACGGACGGTTCGGTGCACGACGCCGTTGCCGCCGCCGTGCGGATCGTCCGCGAGTCCGGACTCCCGAACCGGACGTCGTCCATGTTCACCGAGCTCGAGGGGGAGTGGGACGAGGTCATGGATGTCGTCAAGCGCGCCACGGAGGCCGTCGCGGCCCACGGCTCGCGCGTCTCCCTGGTGCTCAAGGCCGACATCCGCCCCGGCCACACCGGCGAGCTGGACGGCAAGGTTGAGCGCCTGGAGGAGGCGCTGGGCCGCCTCGACAGCGACTAGCCCGGACCCCGGAACCGACCCCGGCCGGCCCCGACCGCGGCTAACCTTGTCAGCGTGACCGTTCCATATTCCAGCACCCCCGCATTCACCATCCGCCGAGCCGCCGTGGCCGACGTTCCGGCCGTCCTGGACATGAAGCTCGCCGCCTGGCGCGAGGCGTATTCCACGCAACGGCCCGAGTCGTTCTTCGAGCAGGAGGCGGCCGGCCGCGACGGGCAGGTCGACTGGTGGACCCGCGGCCTGCACGCCGGCGCCGAGTTGTGGCTCGCGGAGGACGCCGCCGGGCGCGTTGTCGGCTGCTCGGGCGCGGCCCCCGCCCTGGCCGACGACGTGGACGCGGGCGTCGGCGTCGAACTCCAGCTGCTCTATGTGCTCGCCGAGGCGTACGGTTCCGGCCTGGGCGCGCGGCTGATGCGCCGGGCCATCGGCGACCTCCCGGCGCTGGTCTGGGTCCTGGAGCGCAACCCGCGCGCGCAGGGCTTCTACCGCAAGAACGGATTCGCGGCGGACGGCCGCACCGAGGCGCTCGAGGGCCGGTGGTCGGGCCTGAACGAGGTGCGCATGGTCCGGCGTGGGTAGGGGCTCGGGCAAGTCGCCGGGCGCGGCGGCGGCCGGCCCCGCGCCCGGCGACTATCCGATAGACACCGGCACCGCCACCCTGGAGCGCGACGCCTACAGCGACACCGGGTGGATCCTGAAGGTCAACGGAGTGCCTTCCTCGCACGTCGACCTCGCCGACCCCGCGCGCCTGGACTTCGAGTACATGCGCTGGATCGCGGCCCTGGTCCGCGCGCGCTTCCCCGCCACCGAGTACGCCGGCGGCGAACACGACGGCGCCGCGCGTCGCCTCCGCGCGCTGCACCTCGGCGGCGGGGCGTGCTCCATGGCCCGCTGGGCGGCCGCCGAATACACGGACGCGCGGCAGGTCGTCGTCGAACTGGACGGCAGGCTCGCCGAACTGGTGCGCGCGTGGTTCGACCTGCCTCGGGCGCCGCTGCTGCGGCTGCGGGTGGGGGACGCCGGCGTCGTGCTGTCCTCGCTGACGTCCGCGACGCGGGAGCTGGTCATCCGGGACGTCTTCGCCGGGGACAAGACGCCCCCGGAGCTGGCGACGCCGGAGTTCACCCGCGAGGCGCACCGGGTGCTCGCTGCGGGCGGGCTCTACGTGGTGAACTGCGGCGACACCCCGGACCTGGGGAACGCGCGGGCGGAGGCGGCGGTGATCGGCTCGGTGTTCCCGCACACGGCGATCGTCGCGGATCCGGCCATGCTCAAGGGGCGCCGCCGCGGGAACGTCGTCATCGCCGGCTCCGACGCCCCGATCGAACCGACCCCGGCGCTGGTGCGGGAGCTGCTCGGCGGAGCCGTCCCCGCGAAGATGCTGGACGACGCCGCCGTGCGCGCCTTCGCGCGCTGACGCGCCCCTACATGCCGGCGGCCTGCTCGATCACCCCGATGCCGAAGAACAGCACGAAGGCGGCCGCGACGGCCCACATCAGCGGGTGCACCTCGCGGGCGCGCCCCTGAACCGCACGGATGAAGACGTAGGCGACGAAGCCCGCACCGATTCCGTTGGCGATCGAGTACGTGAACGGCATCAGCACAAACGTCAGGAACGCCGGGATCGCCACGCCCCAGTCGGTCCAATCGATCCGCGAGACCTGGCTGATCATCATGAAACCGACCACCACGAGGGCCGGCGCGACGGCCTCGAACGGCACCAGGTAGATCAGCGGCGTCAGGAACATGGCCAGCAGGAACAGGACGCCCGTGACGATGGACGCCAGCCCGGTGCGGGCGCCCTCGCCGATGCCGGCGCCGGACTCCACGTAGATCTGGTTCGACGACGTGGAGGCGCCGCCGCCGGCGATCGCGCCGAGCGCGTCCACCAGCAGGACCCGGTCCACGTTGGGGATGTTGCCGTCCTTGTCCACGGTCCCGGCCTCGTTGGCGAGCCCCACCATGGTGCCCATCGCGTCGAAGAAGATGGACAGCAGGATCACGAACGCCAGCAGGAGGGCCGCGGTGGCGCCCAGGTTCTGGAAGGCGCCGAACACGTTGGCCTCGCCGATCAGCGACAGGTCGGGCAGGGTCCATTCGGGCAGGGAGGGCACCACCAGCGACCAGCCCTCCGGGTTGAACTCGCCGGTTGCCCCGTTGAAGCTCGGGCCGATCCTGAAGACCGCCTCGAGGATGTTGGCGAGGATGGCCGAGACGACGATGCCGATGAGGATGGCGCCCTTGACGTGGCGCACCACCAGAGCCATGGTCAGGAGCAGCCCGACGATGAAGACGAGGATCGGCCATCCGGTGAGCGTGCCGTCGAAGCCCAGGCCGACGGGGACCGTGGTGCCCGCGGCGTCCGGCACGCGGCGGACGAAACCGGCGTTGACGAGGCCGATGAGGGCGATGAACATGCCGATGCCCACCACGATCGCGGTCTTCAGGGAGGCCGGGACGGCGTTGAACACGGCGGTCCGGAAGCCCGTGAGGACCAGCACCAGCATGGTGGCACCGGACACGATGACCAGGCCCATCACGTCCGGCCAGGTCAGGCCCGGGTTGGTGGCGACGGTGATGGCGATGAACGCGTTGACGCCCAGCCCGGCGGCCATGGCGAACGGGTGCTTGGCCCATGCGCCCATGAGGATGGTCATGACGCCGGCCACGAGCGCCGTCACCGCGGCGACGCGCGGGATGCCGAGTTCGGCGCCGGTCGAGTCCGCTCCCGCGAGGATCAGCGGGTTGAGGACCACGATGTAGCTCATGGCGAAGAACGTGGCGAAACCACCGCGGATCTCGCGGGAATAGTTGGAACCGCGCTCGGTCATGCGGAAGTAGCGGTCCACAACCGCAGAGGCCTGTTTTTGCATGGGGAAATCCTATGCGGTTCGCCCGGCTGACATGGACGCTTGTCTGGGTAGGGTGAACAATGGAGGCAACGGAGCCCCGCCAATGACGAAGGAGCGAAGGCCATGAGTGAACAAGCTCACGATCGATCGACCATCCCGACGGATGGAATCGTGGTGGGTGTCGACGGCTCGGATCCCGCGTTGTGCGCCCTGGACTGGGCCGCCGCGGAGGCCAAACGCCGCAGGGTCCCCCTGAACATCGTTACCGCCTACACGATCCCCGTCTTCGCGGCCTCCAGCATGGACGCCGGCTACGCGACGCTGGACGACCAGGTCATCCGCGACGGCGCCGAGGAAGTCCTCCGCCAGGCCCGCGACAGGATCACGGATCCCGGCATCGAGGTCCGTGCGCGGGTGGAGTCCGGGGATCCCTCCGGCGTCCTGCTGGACCTGAGCGCGGAGGCGGACCTGGTGGTCGTCGGGACGCGTGGCCGCGGCGGATTCGTCGGGCGCCTGCTGGGTTCCGTCAGCAGCGCCCTGCCCGCGCACGCGAAGTGCCCCTCCGTCGTCGTGCCGTTGTGCGTGAGGGACCGTGCGGAGCAGGCGCCCGGGCAGCGGGACATCGTGGTGGTCGGCGTCGACGGTTCCGAGCGCGCGCGGCTGGCTGTCCTGGTCGCGGCCGAGCAGGCGACGGCGCGCGGCGTTCCGCTGCGCGTGGTCTGCGCGCTCCCGCCGCTGACCGGTTCGCTGGCCTGGATGCCGGCGACCGTCGACCAGGAGGCGCTCACGCTGGACGTGCGCCGGCAGCTGCGTTCCGGGACGCGGTGGCTGCAGAGCCACTTCCCTGACCTGGTCATCGAGTCCGATGTCATCGACGGGCCGCCGATCGAGGTGCTGATCAACGAGTCGTCCAAGGCGAGCCTGCTGGTCACCGGCTCCCGCGGACGCGGCGGATTCGCCGGCATGCTGCTCGGGTCCACCAGCCAGGGGGTGCTGCACCACTCGCGCGGCCCGGTGATGGTGGTCCCGGACCGCGACGACGCCCGCCTGGCGAACCGCCCTGACTTCGACGATCCGGCCGACACCCGGTAGGGGCTAGTACCGCCCGGCGTACGGGTAGAGGTTGTTGACGTGGCTCAGTGGCGTGACGGAGATCCCCACTGACGGGTTCCGCGCGTGGACCACCTGGCCGTTACCGAGGTAGATCGCCACGTGGTAGAACGACGACCCGCCGTTGCTGGAGGAGAACACCAGGTCCCCGCGCTTGAGCTGGCTCAGCGGCAGCTTGGTGGGTGCGTTGAAGTACTGGCTGGTGGACGTCCGCGTCAGGGACAGCCCGCCCTTGCCGAACGCCCGCTGGGTGAAGGACGAACAGTCGTAGAAGTCCGGGCCGTTCGCGCCGTAGCGGTACTGGATGCTCTCGTCGTCCGCGGTCCGGATGGCCCAGGAGATCGCCGGCTCGACGATGGACGAGCTGGTTCCCGCAGACGGGGCCGGGGCTGGCTCCGGTTCCGGGGTCGGCTCGGGTTTGGGCGCCGGTTTCGGGGCCGGCGGAGGCGTGGGGGTCGGCGTCGGGCTGGCCGTCCTGCTCGGGGCGGGCGCGGCCTGGGTGGGCGCGGCCTGGGTGGCCGGGGCCGGCGTGCTCTTGGGGGAAGCGGCTTTGGTTGGGGTGGTTTTGATTGGCGCGGCCGCCGGCGCGGTGGTCCTGGCGGCGGCCTGCGCGGGTGCGGGCTCCGGCGTGGTGCTGGTGGCGGGCCTCGTGGGCAGCGCGGCCGCCCGTGCGGGGCGGGACTCGGCGGCCGGCGCGGCGGGGGCGATGGGGGACAGCGAGCTGGCCACGGGCACCGCGTCGGGGACGGCGTCGGGCGCCGCCGGAGCGGCCTCGGCGACGGGGGCGACGGCGGCGGGTGCCGCCGGGCCGGCGGCCAGCGTGGCCTGCAGGGCCTCCTCGCGCTGGGCGTTCTCGACGGCTTCGATGCGCGTGGACTCGGCGGCCACGGAGGTGTCGCGCAGGTAGGCCAGTTGCGCGATGAGTTCCCCGCGGAGCTTCTGCTCGGCCGCGGCGCGGTCCTCGTAGGCGGCGCGGGTGCGTTCCGCCTCGTCGAGCGCGGCGGCGCTGGCCCCGGCGGCCTCGGCGGCGGCGTCCTCGGTCGCCGCGGCATAGTTCCGCCATTCGGCCCGGAGCGTGGCGGCCTGTTCGGCCGTGCTGAGGGTGCGCGAACGGTTGGCGGCCAGCGTGTTCATGGTGGCGGCCTTGTAGAGGATGTCGTTGTCGTCGCCGTCCTCCAGGAGCGAGACGACGCCGGGGTTGATGCCGCCGTTGCGGTAGAGGTCCCCGGCCAGCTGTCCCACCTGTTCGCGGACGGCGCGGTGGTAGGCGGAGGCCTTGGCGGCCTGGGTTTGGGCGTCCTGCGCGGCGGCATTGCGTTCGCGCAGCACCTCGGCCGCGGCGGTGGAGGCGTCGAGACCCTCGAGGGCGGACGCCTCGGCGCCGAGCAGTTCGGCGTTCGAATCCCCGATGGCCGTCTCGATCTTGGCGACCATGCCGGCGAGCCGGGTGGGGTTGTTCTTCGCGGCCTCGATCTGCGCGGCGCTGAACTCGACGCTGGCGGTCCGGGAGCCGCTTCCGGGGGCGGCCAGGGCGCCGGTTCCCGCCAGGGCGGTGCTCCCCAGAAGTGCGATGGTGCACAGGGCGACGCCCAGTGTGTGCCGCTTGGCCATGCTGATCCTCACTGCGGGAGCCCGTGCCGGGCGGGTGCGAGGACGCCAAAAGGTCACGGTTCGGATACTGACTTATCTCGAGACTAAGTCAACTGGAGCAACACATGCAACAAGCGTCACAACTTCATCACGAATAACATCAGTGTCATTCTGACCCGGAATTTCGGGCTTTTCGAACCTACGCGTGGCCGGCCGACTCGTGGCCCACGTGTCCCGCCGGCTCCAGCTGGAAGGTGCAGTGCTCGGTGTCGAAGTGCTCGCCCAGGCAGCCCAGCAGCTGGTCCAGGACCAGGTGGGCGCGCTCCGGGGTGAACGATTCGCCGTCCAGCACCACGTGGGCGGAGCACACGGGGACGCCGGAGGTGATGGTCCACGCGTGCAGGTCGTGGACGCCGGTCACGCCGTCGACGGACAGGATGTGTCGGCGCACCTCGTCGAGGTCCACGCCCCGCGGCGCGGCCTCCAGCAGCACGTCCACGACCTCGCGCATCAGAGACCAGGCGCGCGGCAGGATCATCACGGCGATCGCGATCGAGGCGATCGGGTCCGCGACCGTCCGCCCCGTGAGCATGATGACGACGGCGGCGACCACCACGGCGACCGAGCCCAGCAGGTCGCCGAGCACCTCCAGGTACGCGCCGCGGACGTTGAGGCTCTCGCGGTGCCCGCCGTGGAGGATCGCCAGGCACACCAGGTTGGCGAGGCCGCCGACGGCGGCGGCGAGCAGCATCGGCGTCGTCTGGATCTCCGGCGACTCCCCGAAGCGGCGCAGGGCCTCGACGAAGATGACGACGGCGATCGCCACCAGCGCGGTGGCGTTCGCCAGCGCGGCGAGCACCTCGGCGCGCTGCCAGCCGAAGGTCCGCTTCGACGTCGCGGGGCGGCCCGCGACCCAGACGGCGAACAGGGCGATCGACACCCCGGCGGCGTCTGAGAGCATGTGCCCGGCGTCCGCGAGGAGCGCCAGCGAGCCCGAGACCAGCGCCCCGATGAACTGCGCGGCCACGCCGAGGAGGGTGATGGCGACGACGGCGGCCAGCCGTCGCCGGTGGCGCGAGGAGGCCGTCCCTCCCGTCAGCCCGTGGGTGTGGCCCGCGTGCGCCCCGTGCCCGGCGCCCATCAGCCCCAGCCCAGGGAGTGCAGGGTGTCATCGTCGATGCCGAAGTGGTGGGCGATCTCGTGGACCACGGTGATGCCGACCTCCTCGACGACGTCCTTCTCGGTGTCACAGATGTCCAGGATCGAGTCCTGGTAGAGGATGATCCGGTCCGGCATGGAGCCGGCCCCCCAGCCCTGGTCGCGCTCGGTGAGCGGGACGCCGTCGTACAGGCCCAGCAGGACGGTCTCCGGGTCCTCGTGGGGGAGCGGCTCGTAGCGGTCCTCGATGAAGATCGCGACGTTGTCCATCATGTCCCGCAGCGGCTCCGGGACCTCGTCGAGGGCGCGGACCACCGCGCGTTCGAAGTCGTCCCCGGACATGCTGTAGGCCATGCCCCGACTCTACCCAGCGGGACGTGCCGGGCCGTTCGCGAAGCCGGTTTTGCGGATGCCCGGGCGTCGCTTATAGTTTATGAGGTCCACTGCGCGGGAGTGATCCCGCGCGGAGTTCTGAGCCCCCATCGTCTAGAGGCCTAGGACACCGCCCTTTCACGGCGGCGACACGGGTTCGAATCCCGTTGGGGGTACCAGCAAGGCCTGATTTCACAAGCGGGGTTTCCCTCTGCTAAAGTTTAGGTCTTGTGAGCCGGGTTCAAAGCCGGTGAACAGTGGGGTGAAACCCACGAGCAAGGCCCTGTAGCGCAGCTGGTTAGCGCGCCGCCCTGTCACGGCGGAGGTCGCGGGTTCAAGTCCCGTCAGGGTCGCTTTGGTTTTCCGGCGACGGAGGATCACGGTGATCATCGTCAGATGATGCCAGGCTCTGTAGCTCAGTTGGTAGAGCGTTCGACTGAAAATCGAAAGGTCACCGGATCGACGCCGGTCGGAGCCACCAGCTAGAACCCCTCGGGATGTCCCGGGGGGTTTTGCTTTTGCCCGGACGGTGCCGGAGCGCCGTCGTCCTTGATTCGGCCCTAGGATGCTGCTGATTTAGTGGTCTTTTGGAGGGCCGGTTCGGGTGTTTTTGTACCGGGCCGGTCTTCCTTGGCGTTGGGAGCCTTGGTGGCCCACGGCTTTTCGATCACCGGTTTTGGGTTGGGGATCGTTTTCGGCGGCCCCCATAGTCGGCTACCGGGCTCCGTGGCGGGTTACGGTCCCGGATCCCACCCCGGCCGGGGTCTCAGGCCAGGATCCACGCCCCTTCTTGGCGGGTGAGACCCAGTTTCAGCAGTCGCCGAAGGTTCAGGCCCGCCAAACGGGTCTGCAACCAGGCGTTGTTCTTGACCGTCCCCCGGTATCTCAGGCGCCGGTTGCCCCCGGCGACCAGCCAGGCAATGGATCGTTCAATCAACGGCCGGTAGGCCCGGTAGTCGTGTTGGAACCCGGTGTCCTTGGCCGCGGCCCGGTGGGCGCGTTGCCTGCCGTGGTGTTCGGTGATGACGACCTTGCGGCCCTTCTTCGCCTTCGTGCACATCTGCCGCAGCGGGCAGCCCTTGCAGGCGGCGCCGAAGTTCACGTTGCCCTTGGCGCTGATCTTGCGCACCACGGCGTTGGGGCATGTGAGGGTCTGCTTTTCCGGGTCGTAGGCGAAGTCGTCCAAGACGTACCCACCGGTGACGGCCGGACGCAGCGGCCTGGGCTTGACCACCGATTCATGTCCGGCGGTTTCCAGGGCCTCGAGCATGTTCCCGGAGCCGTAGGCCGAATCGCCGAGCACCTTCAACCGTTCCCCGTCCCCGGTCGCGGCCGCGGTGTCGGTGGTGGGGATGGAGGGGTCGGTGCCCAGCAACTGGATTCCGGCCTCGGCATCTCCGGAGCCCGGACCGCCGGCCTTCGTCACGGCCCCGCTGGTATAGATCCCGGTTTCCGGTTCGCCCACGATGTGGGCCTTGTATCCATCGCGCAAGACCGAGCGGGACTTGTGCGCGTGCCGGGCCTCGGGATCCACCACCGAAATGATCCGGTCCTTGGCGACCCTGCGGGCGATGCGCCACCGCCCGTCGGTGCCGTCGGACCCTTCGGCCGGTTCCACGTCCTGACCGGCCACCAGGGCCAGCAACGCAAAGGACTCACTGGCCTTGGCTTCCCTGTCGTCCCAGGCAATGTCCGGCTTCCCGACCCTCGAATAGTCGTACCCGGTGGCATGGACGGCCAACAGGGTAGCTCCCTCGGGGACGTCGCGGCCGAAGCGACGGATCGCGGCGGATCGCGGCAATGAGCTGCGTGACGGTGTCCTGCCTGGCCGCCGCGTCATCGAGCACGGTCGAGTCCACGGCACGCCGGCGCTTGCCGGCAAGGACCCCGGTTTCGGTGACGACCTCGAACACGGCCTCCATGATCCGGTGGGGACGTTCGCTGGCGGCCAGGCGCTTGCGCCAATACGTGAGCGTGGAGGCATGGAACGCGGCCTGGGTGAGCCCGAAACCGCAGGCCGCCTTCCACCGCAGGTCAAAGGTCAAAGCCTCCGCCGTCCCGCGGTCAGACAGGCCCTCCAAGACCTGGAGGACCAGGACCGAGCCGATCACCGAAGCCGGAATCGCAGGCCTGCCGCGGCGCACCGGGAACAGGTCTTCCATCATCGAGTCCGGAAACAACCGCTCCCGGTGCTCGGCCAGAAACGCGAAGGCACTGCCCGGAGCCAACAACTCCCCGGCCAGTGCCTGCACATCCAACAACCCGCGTTGGGCCTGCTCAAATCCCTGCATTCATCAAGTCTTAATGACCACGGCCCGAAACGCCGGAGGCGCGCCTTAAACCTGGAAAATTGTTCAGCAGTTTCCTAGTGCGGCCCCTCAGCGAGTTGCACGGGTGGCTCCGCCCGGGGCCTGCTTAGGCTGAGTCTCGGCGCGTGGGAAACGGGTGCGCCCGCCGATGAGAAGCAACCATGGGAGGTTCGTCGTGGCCATACCGGCCGTACCGGGTTCAGATGCGGAGATCCGCACCTACCTCGACTCGTTGGGCGTGCCGGGAATCATCGACCTGCACGTGCATTTCATGCCCCGGAACGTGATGGAGAAGGTTTGGGCATTCTTCGACGGCGTTGCGGACAGCGGCGCTCCGGCCTGGCGCATCGTCTACCGGAATACCGAGGAGGAGCGCGTGCGAACGCTCCGGAACATGGGCGTGAAGGCCTTCAGCACGCTGAACTACGCACACCGCCCAGGCATGGCTGAGTGGCTCAACGACTACTCGACGGCGTTCGCCTCGGTGCATTGCGATGCCATCCACTCCGCCACGTTCTACCCGGAGCCCGGTGTGGAACGAATCGTCGCGCACAGCCTGGAACAGGGTGCCCGGATCTTCAAGGTCCATATCCAGGTGGGGGGATTCTCTCCCCTAGTCCCGGGCGAGTTGACGGAAGTGCGTTCTTCCGAGCCGCCATCGTCCGGTGAGGAACAGTACGCGTACTACCGCGTGCAGAAGTTGTCCCGGGGTTCACGGAAGGACAAGACGCGGATCGTCTACAGCCAGAACATCACCCTCGAGGGCATCCCGGAGGAGGTCTTCGAGACCAGGTGAACGGCAAGTCGGCGTTGGAGTGGATCCTGGACCGCTACCCGGTAACCACCCACAAGGACTCGCAGATCACCAACGATCCCAATGACTACTGCCGCGAGGTTGGGAATCCGCGGTACGTCATCGATCTCATCAAACGGATCGTGACAGTGTCGGTGGAGACCCATAGGATCGTGGCAGCGCTGCCGGCGCTAGACATTGCCGAATAACTGGGGACGGGGACGATGGGGGAACAGGAGGGGACCGGCGCGGTTATTTTGTACGCCAGCGACGATGGTCAGCAGAGAGTCCAACTGCGGGCGTCGGGAGGGACAGCCTGGTTGTCTCAAACCCAGTTGGCGGAGCTGTACGGGACGTCCGTTCCAAATATCGCACAACTTATCCGGCGGATCATTGCCGACGGTGAGGTGCCTAGTTCAACTATTAACTCAGAGTTAAGTGTTCGAACCGAGGGCACGCGTCAGGTGCAGCGCGAGGTCAAGTTCTACAACCTCGACATGATTCTTGCCATCGGTTACCGGGTGACTACACCCCGAGCCGTGCAGTTCCGGCAATGGGCCACCACCGTTTTGAAGGAGTACCTGGTTAAGGGCTTCGCGATGAACGACGGTTACCTGAAGGATCCGGCAGGAACTGACTACTTCGACGAGCTGCTGGAGCGGATTCGCAGCATCAGGGCTTCGGAGAAGCGGTTCTACCAAAAGGTCCGTGAAATCTTCGCGAAGACGAGCGCGGACTACGACAGCCGTTCGGATACCGCCAGGACGTTCTTCGCCACCATTCAGAACAAGTTGATCTACGCGGTTGCAGGCAGGACCGCGGCGGAGCTCGTCCTTGAGCGTGCGGACTCGAGCTCGGCCAACATGGGGCTCACCAAGAGGGTGTCAGATGGTGTGTGTAAGTAGCCTAGTCACCCTTGGAATGGAGCATGATTGTGACTGTGACTGACCACAAGAATCCGGTGATGAAAGTAGACGCGTCCAAAACCGCCGAGCGGATGGCTGCGGTGGGGGACATGGAGGCGCTGAAGTCTTCGGGGGCCTTTGACGAGTTGATGGGCCAGATCGACCGTGGGGAGATCGAGCTCGACGGCAAGGACGGGTTCATCCGGCAGATCATCAAGGCCGGCTTGGAGCGTGGCCTGAAGGCCGAACTGTCCGGGCATCTGGGGTATGAGAAGAACGAGTACGCCGGACGCGCGGTGTCCAACTCGCGCAACGGCACCTACCCCAAGACGGTGTCCACCAGTGCCGGGGACGTCGAACTGGGCATGCCCAGGGACCGGGCCGGCACGTTCGTGCCCCGCCTGGTTCCCAAGGGATCGCGGCGCACCAGCGAGCTGGCCGACATGATCGTGAGCCTCTATGCCGGGGGCATGACGGTGCGCGACATCGAACACCACCTGGCCTCCACGATCGGCACCGAGCTCTCGCGCGAGACGATCTCCAAGATCACCGACGAGGTCCTGGACGAGGTGATCACCTGGCAGAGCCGGCCGCTGGATGCGATCTACCCGATCATGTACCTGGACGCGATCGTGGTGAAGATCCGCGACGGGCACCACGTGAAGAACAAGGCCGCCCACATCGCCGTGGGCGTGGACATGGAGGGCATCAAACACGTGCTGGGCATCTGGATCGCCGAGACGGAAGGCGCCAAGTTCTGGGCCGGGGTCTGCGCGGAGCTGGCCAACAGGGGCGTGAAGGACGTGCTGATCGTGTGCTGCGACGGCCTGACCGGGTTCCCCGAGGCGATCGGCGCGACATGGCCCCACGCCACCGTGCAGACCTGCGTCGTGCACCTGATCCGAGCCTCCACCCGCTTCGTGTCCTACGGAGACCGCAAGCAGGTCGCCGCGTCCCTGCGCACCATCTACACGGCCCCGACCCAGGAAGCCGCCCGGGAGGCCCTGGATGAGTTCGCGGCCGGGAAATGGGGGGTCAAGTACCCCGCGGCGGTGAAGACATGGGAGCACGCCTGGGAGCGCTTCACGCCGTTCCTCGGCTTCCCGCCGGCGCTGCGGAAGGTCATCTACACGACCAACGCGATCGAGTCGCTGAACTACCAGCTGCGCAAGGTCACCAAGACCCGCGGGCACTTCCCCAACGACCAGGCCGCCACCAAACTGCTCTGGCTGGCGATCTGCAACATCGAGGACAAACGCGCCCGCGAAAGGGCCAAGGCCCGCACCACCACCCGGGAATCGACCAGCGGAGGCCTCGTCGAAGGAGCCGGAACCATGGGCTGGAACCAGGCCCTCCAGCACCTGATGCTCACCTACCCCGAACGCCTCGAACAACACCTCGCATAACACCAAAACGGACCAGAAGACGCTAAGTCGTCCACCTCTGAAACGACTAAAACCACTAACTGACTAGTTCACTTACACAAACAGCTTGACAGGCCCCTCACCAACTGGGCGGGTCAACAGGTCAAGCGAAGCGACGCGGAGACAGCAAAAAACTACCTCACGGCGGACGAAGTCACGGAACTCGACCGCCTGACCGTGATGTTCCTCGATTTCGCAGAGGACCGCGCGCGCCGTCGCCAACAGACCCTCATGGCCGATTGGGTAGCGCAGGCGGACCGCTTCCTGGACTTCAACAACCGGCGCCGTACCGAGGACGCCGAACTGGCTCTCGAAGAGGAAGCGCACGACCTGAACGAACTCTTGCGAACAGCCGGGGCCGTTGACACTTCTACACATGACCGCGACGATTCGTCCGGGAGAGAGATCTGACCGTGGCCAAATACACCGTCCAGCAACAGCAGGTCGACACGCTCCTGGGGTGGGTCCGCAGTGGGCAGGTCGCCATTCCCGAGATGCAGCGGCCTTTCGTGTGGAACACCACCAAAGTGCGCGACCTCATGGATTCCCTCTACAATGGCTTCCCCATCGGTTACCTCATCACGTGGCAGAGCCTTGACGTCGGTCTCAAGGACGGGAGTACGTCCAACTTCAAACAGATCCTCATCGACGGCCAGCAGCGGATCACCGCCATGACCGCGGCACTCGTAGGGGCCAATGTTGTCGATAAGACTTACCGGAAGAAGCGCATCAAGATCGCGTTCAACCCAGTCACCGAAGAGTTCGCCACGCTTACTCCAGTCATTGAGCGAAGCCCGGAATGGGTTTCCGACATCGCCGAGTACATCAGTGCACCCGGTGTCATGAGCTTCATCAGGAATTACCTAGCGGCTAACCCCGAAGCCGACGAGCTCTCCGTCGAGCAGGCATTCGGAAAGCTGGGGGCGATCAGGACCGCGCAGGTCGGGATCATCACGCTTGCTGACGATCTGGACATCAACACGGTCACCGAGATCTTCATCCGAATTAACTCCAAAGGCGTGCCCCTCAGCAGCGCCGATTTCGCGATGAGCAAGATTGCCAGCCACGGTACGTTCGGCTCGAATCTGCGCAAACTGATCGACTATTTCTGCCATCTGGCCGTAGCGCCGCATGTATACGACGACATATCCCGAAACGACGCTGCGTTCGCTGCTTCCGGCTATATGCAGAGGATTGCCTGGCTCCGCAACGATTCCTCGGACCTGTACGACCCCAGCTATACCGACGTTATTCGCGTAGCCGGAATCAAGGAGTTCAAGCGCGGCAAAGTCGCCGCGCTGGTCAGCGTTTTGTCGGGAAGGGACTTCGAAACCAGGCGGTTCGATGAGCAGCTCGCCGTCGAATCGTTCAAGCGGCTCGAGAACGTGCTTCTTGAAATCGTCAACCAGTACAACTTCCAGCAGTTCACCATGACCATCAAGTCGGCCGGCTTCATCTCATCCAGCATGATCACCTCCGGAAACGCCCTGAACTTCGCTTATGCCCTGTACCTCCACCTGCGCAGCGAACAGAGGATGACGGAAGGCGAGATCAAAAACGTGGTGCGCCGCTGGTTCGTGATGTCGCTGATCACGAGCCGATACACGGGGTCCTTCGAGACTGCCTTCGAAGCCGACATCCGCCGCATCGCGGAGCAAGGGGCGCCCGAGCTCTTGGCGAATATTGAGAAGTCCGCCATGAGTGAGAATTTCTGGGACGTCGCCGTACCCATGGACATGGAATCCACAAGCATTCGGAGTCCGTACTTCCAGACGTTTCTCGCGGCGCAAGTCCACTCCGGAGCTCGCGGATTCCTCTCGAAAAACATCACGGTGCGCAGCATGGTGGAGGAAGCCGGGGACATCCACCACCTGGTTCCCAAGAACTATCTCCAGAAGAACGGCGTGCCGGACCGCGGCGACTACAACCAGATCGCCAACTACGCACTCACAGAGACTCCGATCAACATAGCCATCAGGGATTCGGCCCCCGCTGACTACATGAACCGGGTCCAAGCCCAGATCGGATCGGGCGCCCGTGAACTGGGTGAGATTTCCGAAGGCTACGAACTACGTGAGAATCTCGCCGCAAACGCCATACCGGACAGCATCTACACCACGACCGCCGAGTCCTACCAAGGTTTCCTCCAAGAACGCAGGCGCCTGATGGCGCATTTCATCAGGGACTACTACCGCAGCCTCTAATAGTCCTGCCCGCCTCAGGAGCCGGGCGGTAGGGTGGATCCATGGACCGCCTCGACGCCACGCCGGACCCGCTGCCGCCGGAGCCCAGTGCTCCACCCAGCACCCCGCCCAGGCAGGAAACGCATTCCGGCGCGACCGGCACCACGGCCATCTCCGACGCCGCCGTCGCCAAGGTCGCCGCCGCGGCGGCCCGCACCGTCGACGGGGTGTTCTCCCTCGGCATCGGTTCCCACCGCGCCCTCGGCGCCCTCCGCGGGGCCGTCGGGGCCACCGCCGAAACCGCGCACGGCGTCACCGCCGAGGTCGGAACCGCCGAGGCCGCCGTCGACGTCGTCCTCACCGCCACCTACGGCCGCCCGCTCCACGCCATCGCCGCCGACGTCCGCGCCGCGGTCTTCCGCGCCGTCGAATCCCTCACCGGTTTACGCGTGATCGAGGTCAACGTGGAGATCGGCGACGTCCACCTCCCCGGCCTGCCGCCCGCGGCGCCGGCCCCACCACCAACGGAGCCACGATGAACCCCACCCTGCTCGGACTCGCGGTCGCCGCCGTGCTCGGCTGGGCCTCCCTGGAGCACGGCTTCGGGGGCTTCGTCCTCATGGCGATCTTCCTCGCCGTCGGCCTGCTGGTCGGCCGCGTGCTCGAGGGGCGGATCGACCTGCGCGGCGTGCGCGACGCGCTGACCGGACGGCGCTCGTCGTCGTGACGCAGCCGGCACCCGAGTACGCCGGGCACACGCGGATCAGCACGCAGGCCCTCACCAGCACCGCCCGCGCGGTCGCGGCGGACGTCTTCGCCGTCCCGCCGGCCCAGGTCCGCGTGGGACTCAACGACGAATTCGGCTCCCTGGCCCTCGGCCTCAGCCTGCCCCTCCCCATCGGCCGGCACGCCACCGGCGCCGGCCGGCACGGCGCGCCCACGGTCTGGGAAATGGCCCGCGATTCCCGCGCCGCCGTCCGCGACCGCTTCGTGGAGCTCACCGGGACCCACGTGAGCCGCGTCGACGTCCGCGTCACCGGCACCACGGCCCGGCCGGAGAGGAGGGCCCGGTGACGGAGCAGGAACGCGAACGGCTGGAACGCCACGAACTCCACTCGGCCCGGTCCACCGCATCGGTCGTCGCGGCGGTCGTCGTCACGGCCTTCTGCCTCTACCTCATGTTCGAGGCCGCGCTGAAGTCCATCGGCCAGGACGTCTGGATCCGGTCACCCGAACAGTGGTGGGACTGGCTCGCCAACCTCCCCGGCTCGGCCGATCCGCTCGTCCTCGCGGCCGGCAGCCTGGCCGTCCTGGGACTCGGGCTCTACTTCCTGCTGCAGGGCATCCTGCCGGGCCGCCGCGCCCGCCACGCGCTGCCGGACCCGCACGCCGTCGTCGTGGTGGACAACGAGGTAATCGCCGCGACGCTCGCCCGCCGCGCCCGCACCGAGGCGGCTGTCGCCCCCGAACAGGTGCTCGTCGTCGTCTCCCGCTCGCGGGTGGAGGTCCAGGTCCGCCCGACGTCCGGAATCCCCGTCCACCCCGAGGGGATCCGCGCCGCCGTCGAGGACGAACTGCGCCGCAACCGGATCGAACCGGTCCCCGACGTCCACGTCCGCGTCGCCGAAAGCGGGGTGCTGGGACAGTGAACCAGACACCGCGCGCCGTCAACCGCACCGTGCTGACCATCCTGGGCCTGCTGCTCACCGCCGCCGGCGCCCACGGCCTGCTGCTCTCCGCGTTCCGCGGCTACGCCGACCGGTGGCGCGGACTCGCCGCGCGCGTCGGCGAGTCCAGCGGCGCCCTCTTCGAGGCCACCACGCTCACCGGCCAGCGAGACTCGTGGCTGTGGATCATGGTCGCCGTCGCCATGATCGGCCTCATCCTGCTCATGGCATGGTGGGTCGCCGTCCAGGGCAAGGGCAAGACCGGGGTCTTCGCCCGCGAATACCACGACGACGAGGCGCGCGGCGTCGTCGAAATGGTCGCCGCCGTCCCCGAGCAGGCCATCCGCGCCGCGCTCGCCGGGCGCCCCGACGTCGTCTCCGTGCACGTCACCACGTGGGAGGCGGAGCACGACGCCGGACTGCGGGTCAAGGTGCAGCCGCGCCTGGGCGCGGCCCCCGGACGGATCGCCGACGACGTCTCCGCCGCCGTCGCCGCCGTGCAGGCCGCGCTGGGCCGCGGCGGCCCGGTGCTCATCCACCTCGCCGGCGGCGCCCGGACCCGCATGTCGCGGGCCGAGCGGGTCCGCTAGGCCGGAAGCAGCCAGGCGGCCGCGTCCGCGGACAGCTGCCCGTCGGCGACGGCCTCTGTGTGGCTGGAGGCGACCACGCGGTGGCCGGCCGGCAGCTCGACGGGGGCGACGCCCATGTTCGCCAGCACCAGCACGCCGCCGTTGTTGTAGCCCAGGAGCCCGTGCTCGGCGTCGTGCGTTTCGGCCCACCGCAGGGCGCCGTGTCCCAGGCCGTGCTCGGCGCGCAGGGCCAACAGCTCGCGGTAGAGCTCGAACGTGGAGCCCTCGACGCCGACCTGGCGGTCCGCCGCGTAAGCGGAGTAGCTGTCCGGCTGGGGGAGCCACGGCGCGGACGCCCGGCCCGAAGTTGCCGCGTCGCCGTCGGAGAACCCGTACCCGGGGGCGTTGGCGGCCCAGGGCATCGGCACGCGGCAGCCGTCGCGGCCGCGCTCCTTGCCGCCGGTGCGGAAGAAGCTCGGGTCCTGGCGCGCCTCGGCCGGCAGCGTCGTGTGCTCAGGGAGAGAGAGCTCGTCTCCCTGGTACACGTAGGAGGAGCCCGGCAGGCCGAGCATCACCATGGCGGCCGCGCGGCCGCGGGCCCAGCCCAGGCGCTCGTCCGGCTGCTCGTCGTCGGCGGCGATGCCCTTCGGGAACGTCGTCGGGTCGCTGAGCCCGTAGCGGGTCGAGTGCCGGACCGTGTCGTGGTTGGAGATCACCCAGGTGGGAGGGGCGCCGACGGCGGCGGCCTCGGCGAGCGTCTCGGTGACGTTGTCGGCGATGCGCCCGGCGTCCCAGCCGGCCAGCAGGAAGCCGAAGTTGAAGGCCTGCTGCATCTCGCCCGCGCGGACGTAGCGGAAGATCCGGGACATCGGCTCCACCCACGCCTCGGCGACCATCATGCGGTCGCCGTCGTACTCCGCGAGGACCTTGTTCCACGACTCGTAGATCGCGTGGACGCCCTCCTGGTCGAAGTACGGCGGGGTGTCCTCGCCCGAGGGCGCCATGTTGGTCTCGTTCCGGTCCTCCGGCGGGAGGTCCATGGACGGCTCGATGACGGAGACGTTCCCGGTGTCCGTCGGCTCGGCGACCGTCGGCTTCTCGTTGCCTGCGACCATCGCGACCTTCGCCGACCAATCCGGTAGCCCCTCGGCCTTGACCATGCCGTGGGCGACGTCCACGCGGAAGCCGTCGACCCCGCGGTCCAGCCAGAAGCGCAGGACGTCCTTCATCTCCTCGTGGACCTCGGGGTTCTCCCAATCGAGGTCCGGCTGCTTCGTGTCGAACAGGTGCAGGTACCACTGTCCCGGGGCGCCGTCGGGTTCGGTGGTGCGCGTCCACGCCGGTCCGCCGAAGATCGACTGCCAGTTGTTCGGCGGCTGCGCGCCGTCCGGCCCGACGCCGTCGCGGAAGATGTAGCGGGCGCGCTCCGGGGAACCGGGCGCCGAGGCGAGGGCCGCCTGGAACCAGACGTGCTCGTCGGAGGTGTGGTTGGGAACCAGGTCCACGATCACCTTGATGCCGCGGGCGTGCGCGTCCGCCAGCATCGCGTCGAAGTCCTCGAGCGTGCCGAAAAGCGGATCCACGGCGCGGTAGTCCGCGACGTCGTACCCGGCGTCGGCCTGCGGGGACTTGTAGAACGGGGACAGCCACACGGCGTCCACGCCGAGGCGTTCGAGGTAGGGCAGCTTCCCGGCGATGCCGCGCAGGTCGCCCATCCCGTCCCCGTCCGCGTCGGCGAACGAGCGGGGGTAGACCTGGTAGATGACTGCGTCGGCCCACCACGGGCCGCGGGACGGGGCGGCTTCGGTGCCTGCTGGGGTGGTGCTGGGCTGCTGCACGGGCGTCCTCCGGGATCGCGTCGACGGTTGGTGACCCGGACAGTCTAACGACGGCGTGAAAGCGGTTCCACCCCGGCCACTTGCCCCGCCGCTCCTAGAGAACCACCGCGCGGCGTCCGAAGATGGTCGCCTGGATCCGGTCCTCGAGCTGCAGGAAGACGAACGTGGAGTCCGTGGGGGACAGGGTCACGGCCGAACCCTCGTCGAACATCCGCTGGTGGCCCACCCGCCCGCCGTTGAGGTAGGCGACGTCGTCCGGCTCCGAGTCGACGCCGGTCGCGGTGAGCGTCCAGGAAAACCACGGTTCGTCCCAGAACGCGCGCATGGCGGCGTTGGACCCGGCCGGGGGAGTGCGGTCGCCCGGCCATCCGCGGGCCAGGTCGTCCACCGGAAGCGGGCTGGGCAGCAGCGCCAGGTTCCAGGCGGGCTGCAGGCCCACCCACCGCGCCATGAGCGTGGAGAGCATCGTCAGCGGGACCAGCTGGAGGTTGAAGTGCTCGGGCGAGGGGCGGCCCTCCGCCGGGCCGCCCAGCACGCGGTGGTAGCCGGGTTCGGCGACCAGCAGGGCCGTCGCGCCGTGCGCCCACGCCTGGAACCAGGATTCGCCCCCGCTGTCCAGTCCGGTGATGCGGTAGGACGCCTGCGGCTCGACCAGATGCGCCCCGACCGCCGACCCCAGATCGGTCAGCGCGGCGCCGTCGACGAACTCGAGCTCCTCCAGCTCGCGCAGGGGCTCCGCGTAGGAGGACCGGTTCAGCGACCCGATCCGGAGCCCCTGGCACAGCTCGGTCAGGACCTCGAGCGACCTGCCGTGGATCCACGCGCCGTCGAACTCGAACGGCTGCGCCTTCACGAGGCCGTCGATTTTCTCCACCTCGTGCCCCAGCGCGGCCGAGGCCACGGGATCCACGGCGCCGGCGGGAACGGGAGGCAGCGCCGCGCCCGCGCCGTCGCCCGCCGCGTTGGCCCCGGCGAGGCGCGCGGAGGCGGCGACGTCGTGCAGCAACGGACCCAGGAACTGCCACTGCTGGACGGTCGCCGTCGCCGTGACCTGGACGGCCAGGCCCCGTTCGATGAAGAGGAAATCGGTGGTGAACAGGCTCAGCCCGTGCGTCGGCGAGAGTTGGGTGTACGCGATGCTCCGCCCGGACTCCGGCGCGCGTCCCCAGGGACGGATATCGACGATCTGCGGGGCCGCGGTCCCGGAGGCGATGCCCTCCAGCGCCCGCTCCAGGAACTCGGCGATGCCGCCGTCGTATGGGTTGACGGTGACGACGACGGTCGGCCCGAAGGATTCGGACGGCGCGGGGAGGAGGGCCAGCAGTTCGTATTCGTCCCGATTGGGGCCGGCCTGCCACCCCTCGGGCAGCGTCAGGGACACGGTTCCGGTGCGTCCGGTCGCTTCGGTCATGGGAGGCGGTCCTCCTTGCTCAGGCAACGTTCGACGTCGGCCAGCCGGCGGTCGCGCTTCTTCGACGGAGGCGCGTCGCGGACCGCGGCCGCTTCGGCGGGGGACCACGGGTTGGTTCCGCGCGAGCCTCGGGACCGGGCCCACTCCCGGTACCACGCAGGGCTCAGCCCCAGCGGCCACCAGAAGAAGGAGAGGAAGACGAACACCCACGGCACGAAGAACAGATTCCAGATCCCCTGCCGCGCGCCTTCCCAGTTCAGGACCTCCAACGGGAGGCTGAGCAGCGCGATGGCCATCGCGACGGCCGCGGCCGCGGCCATGAACGGCCATGTGTTCCGCGACGAGATCTGGAACGGAATGGGCGGGGACATGACCCAACTGCGCCAACTACCGCCGAGCGCCCTGCGAGCCAGGGTCGTGGGGAACCACCACAGGAGCAGGGCAACGGCGACGCCGCCCCAGAACTCGAAGCGGAAGAGCAGGTACCAATTCGTGTCCTCAAGCATGCGGGACGTTCTCCGGTCTGTTGGTGTCCATCGAGAGTACTAGCCCCATCCCAGCAGTTTCTTTCCGAGGCTCTTCCCGACGTCCTTGAGTCCGTCCACCGCGGCGGCACCCGCGTCCCCGACGGCGTCGGCCGCATCGCCGAAGGCCTTGCTGGAGCCGCCCTGCCGCCAGTCGTTCATGAACTCGCCGACGCCCTTGCCGATCTTGCCGCCGACCCACTCGCCCGCGATGCCGCCGACGAATCCGCCGACCGCGGCCCCGACGCCCGGAATCGGGATGAGCGCCTGGCCCGCGGCCGCGCCGAGCGCCCGGCCCGCCACGCCGCCGGCGATCTTGCCGGCTGTTTCCGCGGTCCCCTCGACGGCCGTCGACTTCACGGCCTCGCTGCGGATGTCCGACGGATCGGCGTCGGGGTTGTTCCTCAGCGCCTCGTTGTAGTTGGAGGTGTAGGAGTCGTAGTACGTCATGCCCGTGTCGAGCACGCCCAGGCCGCGGCCGCCCCACTTGGCGATGGGGCTCTTGTTGAACTTGTCGAGCGCGCCGTCCACCTTCGCGATGCGTTCGATCGCCTTGTTGTGGCGTCCGCGCTCCCCGGCCCCGCCGATGTTCAGCGTGAACTGCGTCCGGCCGTGGCTGTTGCTCTTCCGGAAGAGCTGAAGACGATCGGAACCGAGGTTGATCCGGTTGGATCCCCCGAGGGCGGAGAGCTTACCGCGGAGTGCCGCGGGCATCATGAGCATGAGCCCGGGGTGGAGCACCGAATCGGCCCAGGTGTTCGCGCCGGTCGTGAACTTCAGATACTTCGCGTCGGCCCAGCGGGCGAACTCGTCCGAGTGGCGCCCCACGAACTCGGGGGTGGAGAACGGACCGAGTTTTCGGTCCAACAGGAACTTCTTCAGGTTCGGGGCGCCGTCGAACGCGAACTGCGACAACGTGCGTTCCCTCATCGACCAGACCAGCTTGAGGCGGCCGCCCCGCGTCGACTGGATGGTGGTGGCGCGGTCGATACTGGTGTTGACCATGCCGTAGGTGTTCTTGAAGCCCTTGATGACCGCGACCACGGCACGGCCCGACGACGGCGCCGCCGCCGCGGGGGCCGACGCCTTGATCGCGGCCTCGCACGTGTCGACAAAGCCCTCGTAGTCCTGTTTCGCCGTCGCCAGCAGCCCGGTGAGGCGTTGGTGTTCCGGCATCGTCCGCGTGGTCGGCAGGTAGCTTCCGGTGTCCCGGGCCTCCGTTTGCTGCTCCGTCGAGGACACGCGGGCCGGAAGGGCGTTGAACGCGGCCACATCGGCGGACAGGGTGGCGTACCGGCCACCGAAGTCGTCGAGGCTCGCGGCGAACGCGTCCGTGGCTTTCCGGATGCCGTCGATGCCCGCTACGACCGCCTCGGCGAGCGGCAGGATCTCCGTGCTGAAGGCGTTGTCCACGGTCGACGAGTTCGGGTAGGTCGCCGCGGCGGGCAGCCTGTTCCAGTGCCCGATGGTATTCGAGTAGACGGTGTCGACCTTGTCGCCCTTCGCCTTGAGGCCGGCGCCCGCGCCGCGGATCTGGCCGGCGTCGGGCAGGTTCTCCGGAAGGTAGGCCGAAAACACTATGTCCGGGACGTGCATCCCCTCACCGGCGCTCATCCGCCGTAGTCCGGGGTGTCGTCGATGGTCCCGACCCGGTGCTGGATGCCCGCCTGCCGGACGAGGTTCGCCGCGGACTCCATTTCCCCGTCGGCCGCGACGAACTCGGAGATGATCGCGTCCGCGGCGGTGAGGATGTTGTCCCCGTGCTCCACGAAGGTGGCGGTCCAGGGCTTCAGGAAGTCGTCGAAGACCTGTTGCAGAGCCGCTTCGATCTTCGGCTCGCGGGAGGCGTCGGCGAGTTCCCCGCTGGACGCCTTGATCTTCGCCTCGTGGCCGTGGAGGTCGTCGAAGTTGCTCCGCGCGCCGGACACGGCAGCCCGCGCGTCGCCGACGTTGATCTCGTACTTACCCGGCATGTTGACCCCCTCGACTCAACACTTTAGAGGGTCTGTGGGATTCGTCGATGGGGAGAACTCCCCTAGCTGGCGCGGCCCAATTGGCGGATCTTCAGCCAGCGCGAGGCCAGGCGTCGGTAGGACGCGGCGGCGCCCAGCATGTCCCCCTCGGCCAGGGACTCGATGCCCATCCGGATGTCGTGCGGGGAATCGTCCGGCCACACCAGCTCGGCAAGGCGCCCGTAGTCGAGTTCCACGATCGAGTCCGCGTGGAACAGGCGGAGCCACTCGCTCAGCGCGGTCAGCTCGTCCAGCATGTCCAGCTCGGGGGCGTTGACCGCCAGCGACGCGGCCGCGAAGCGCGCGCGCTCCAGGACCTGGACGGACGGCGCGGCGAGCCGGACGCTGTGGACGGCCTCGCCGTCGTCGTCCACCTCGCAGTGGTCGTCCTCGCGCAGCACCACGAACCAGGCGAAGGGGACCCCCCAGGTGGCGCTGCGCGTGTGCAGCGCGGCGACGGCGTCCGCGAAGCCGTCGTGCTCCAGGCGGCCGGCGTTGGCCTGCCGGGCGGCGTCGGGGACCAGGAGCTCCAGCAGCTGCGGGCGCATGCTCCCGTCCAGCTGCTCCGCGGCGAGCGTGGCGCGCACGGGAAGCTGGTCGGGGCAGAAGTACGCGGTGGTGGCCGCGTCCGCGCCCGGGTAGTGCAGGATGCGGAACCGCTCGCCCGTGTGGTGCGGGAACGGGTCGGAGACGTGCCGGGTGACCCGCCGGATCGACTCGGTGGCGGCCCGCTCCTCGAACACGGTGCGCGGCACGGAGCGCTGGGCGGCGATCAGCAGCTGATCGGCGTCGGAATAGGCGCGCAGCGGTTCGTAGACGCGAAGGTACGACGTCGGCGGAACGTTCCGCCGCGCCGTGCCGTTCGTGCCGCCCGCGTCCGGGGCCACGGCTAGCCGAGCTCCACGATGACGGGGGCGTGGTCCGAGGCGCCCTTGCCCTTGCGCTCCTCGCGGTCGATCGACGCCCCGGTCACCCGCGCGGCGAGGGCGGGGGAGCCCAGCACGAAGTCGATCCGCATGCCCTCCTTCTTGGGGAAGCGCAGCTGCGTGTAGTCCCAGTACGTGTAGACGCCGGGGCCGGGGGTGTGCGGCCGGACGACGTCCACGAACCCGGCGTCGAGGAACGCGTTGAACGCCGCGCGCTCCGGCTCGCTCACGTGCGTCATGGCGTTGGCGCGGAAGAAGTCGATGTCCCAGACGTCGTCGTCGTGCGGGGCGATGTTCCAGTCGCCCATCAGCGCGACCTCACGCGCGGGGTCCTCCGTGATCCACGCGGAGGCGTGCCGCTTCAGCGTGTCCAGCCACTGCAGCTTGTACGGCATGTGCTCGTCCTCAAGAGCGCGGCCGTTGGGGACGTAGAGGCTCCAGACGCGGACGCCGCCGCAGGTCGCGGCGATGGCGCGGGCCTCTTGGACCGGGTCCTTGCCGCCCTTGCCGAACGGCGGCTGGTCCATGAACGTGCGCTCCACGTCCTCCAGGCCCACGCGGGAGGCGATCGCGACGCCGTTCCACTGGCTCAGCCCGAAGTGCGCCACCTCGTAGTCGTTGTTCTCGAAGAGCTCCCAGGGGAAGTTCTCGTCCTTGCACTTGGTCTCCTGGATGGCCAGGACGTCGACGTCGGTACGCCGCAGCCAATCCTCGACGCGGTCGGCGCGGGCACGGAGGGAATTGACGTTCCAGGTAGCGATCTTCACGCCTCCAACCTATCAAGTGCGCGCCGGAGTCCGAGGTCCTGCGAAGGGGCGCACGCGGGTCCCCGGAGCCGTGGCCCTCGGCCGCGACTGCGGGTAGGTTGAAGGCGACGGGGTGGGGGCATCCGGACAACGAAGGAGAACGCGCGATGAGCAAGGAGACGGGAAGGATCGCCTTCCTCGGGCTGGGGCACATGGGCGGACCGATGGCCAAAAACCTGGTGGCGGCCGGCCACGACGTTCTGGGGTTCGACGTGATGCCCGCCGCCCTGGACGCCGCACGGGAGAACGGGGTGCCCACGGCGGAATCCGCGGCCGCGGCGGCCGACGGCGCGGCCGTGGTGCTCACCATGTTCCCCAGCGGAAGACACCTGTTGGACGCCTACCGCGGAAACGGCGGACCCGGCCTGCTGGAAACGGCGCCGGCCGGCACCATGTTCCTGGACTGCTCGACGATCAACGTGGACGAGGCGCGGGAGGCTGCCGAGCTGGCGGTCGCCGCCGGACACCGGTCCGCGGACGCTCCCGTCTCCGGGGGAGTCGTGGGCGCCGAGGCCGGGACGCTGACGTTCATGGTCGGTGCGCTGGGGGAGGACTTCGCCGCCATCGAACCGCTGCTGGAGGTCATGGGGCGGCGGATCGTGCACTGCGGCGGCCACGGCGCCGGGCAGGCGGCCAAGGTCTGCAACAACCTGATCCTGGGCATCTCCATGATCGCGGCGTCGGAGGCGTTCGTGTTGGGGGAGCGGCTCGGGCTCACCCACCAGGCCCTGTACGACGTCGTATCCACCGCCTCCGGGCAGTGCTGGGCCGTGACGACCAACTGCCCCGTCCCGGGACCCGTGCCGACCAGCCCCGCGAACCGCGACTACCAGCCCGGATTCGCCGGGGCGCTGATGGCCAAGGACCTCCGGCTGGCGCTGAACGCGCTGGAGGGCGCGGGCGTGGCCGCGGAACTCGGCCCGCTGGCCTCGCGCATCTACGACCGGTTCGCCGAGGAGGGCGGCGCGGGCCGCGACTTCTCCGGCATCATCACGGACATCCGCGACCGCTCCGGGGACGCCGGCTAGCCGGTCATTTCCACCAGTTGTCCAGGATGCTGACCGGGACGGTCCGCTTGTGGCGCGTCCGGAGGTACATCGCCTCGATCCGTTCGGCGGCCTCCGGTGCGATCTCGCGTCCCTCCAGGTAGTCGTCGATCTCGTCGTAGGACAGCCCCAGTTCGTCCTCGTCCGTCCGGCCGGGCCTGCCGTCCAGGAGGTCGGCGGTGGGGACCTTGGCCCAGAGGCGCTCCGGCGCGCCGAGGTGGCGCAGCAGCTGGCGGTTCTGGCGCTTGTTCAGGCCGAAGAGCGGCAGGATGTCCGCGCCGCCGTCGCCGTACTTGGTGAAGAACCCCGTGACCGACTCGGCGCCGTGGTCCGTGCCGACGACCAGGAAGTTGCCCTCGCCGGCCAGCGCGTACTGGGCCACCATGCGCAGGCGCGCCTTGATGTTGCCCTTGTTGAAGTCGGAGATGCGTTCGCCGGTGGCGGACTCGTACTCCGCCTCGAAGCCGTCGACGCCCGGCCTGATGTTGTAGGTCTGCTCCGTCTTGGCGCCCACGAAGTCCATCGCCGCGCGGGCGTCGTCCTCGTCGTGCTGGACGCCGTAGGGAAGGCGGACGCCGACGAAGTCCGCCTCCACGCCCTCGACGGCCAGCTCCCCGACGGCAATCTGGGCCATGCGGCCCGCGAGCGTGGAATCCAGCCCACCGGATATGCCCAACACGAAGCCGCGGGTCCCGGTGGTCTTGAGGTAGTCCTTCAGGAACCCCACCCGGCGGGCCACCTCCTCCGCGGGGTCGACGGTGGGCTTCACGCCCATTTCTTCGATGATCCTCACCTGTAGATCGCGCATGGAAACCACCCTAGCGGGCCGTCGTTTCGTGCGCGTTGCCTAACAGCGGGCAAATTCGCGCCAATCCGGCGACGGGAACGCAACTTGCCCCGGGATTGCGTTCCCGGTTCGCGCAAGCCGTGCTTGGATATTGATTGTGGAGACAGTCCACGCGGCGGGCCGAAAGGTCCCGCCAACAACGGAGAGAGCTGGTCATGGCAACCATCCGGCCCGAGCATCCCCGCCCGGAGCACTTTTTGGTACACCTGAGCGACACCCACCTGGTCGGCGGCGACGTGCCGCTGTTGGGGACCCTGGACAGCGAGGCCCGGCTGCGCGAGGTCTTCGCCGCCCTCGAGGCCAGCGGCGCGCGGCCGGAGGCGCTGATCTTCACCGGCGACCTAGCGGACAAGGGCGAGGCGAACGCGTATGCCCGGCTCCGGGCCATCGTAGAACCCGCGGCGGAGCGTTTCGGAGCCCAGATCATCTGGGCGATGGGCAACCACGACGACCGGGCTAACCTGCGCGAGAACCTACTCGACGAGGGCCGCAGCACCGAGCCGCTGGACCGCGTGTACCGGATCGGGGGACTGCGCGTCATCACGCTGGACACCACCGTCCCGGGATCCCACCACGGCGAACTCGCACCGCACCAGCACGACTGGCTGCGCGCCGAACTCCTCCAGCCGGCTCCGGAGGGGACCCTGCTGGCCCTGCACCACCCGCCGGTGCCAAGCATCCAGCCGCTGGCCACCCTGGTGGAGCTGCGCGGCCAGGCGGCACTGGAGAACATCCTGCGCGGCACGGACGTGCGCGCCATCATCGGCGGGCACTTGCACTACTCGACGAACGCCATGTTCGCGGGGATCCCCGTATCTGTCGCCTCGGCCACCTGCTACACGCAGGACCTCGCGACCGCCGTCGACCCCGTGAACGGCGTCCGCGGCACGCGGGGACGCGACGCCGCGCAGTCCTACAACCTGATCCACGTCTATCCGGAGACGATCGTCCACTCCGTGGTCCCGCGCGCCGGGGGGGAATCCGTGGGCACGGTGTACGACCCGGCCGAGGTCACCGAGTCGCTGGCCAACCACGGGCTCGACTACGAGAACTACGACGACGACGTCGCGGAGGCGCCGAGTGCGCCGCGGCGCCAGATCGCCTAACCTTCCTCCGGCCTCTCCCACGGCCCCGGAACGGGGAAGTAGCGGCGCAGGAAGGAGGTCACGACCTGCTGCCGCTCCTGGGCGGGGACCTCCGGGAAGCTGCCGTCGTTGAGGCAGAAGAAGTCCTGGTTGCGCTTGGCGAGCATCCGCGCCAGCGCATCCAGCCCCGAGTACATGGTGGTGTCCACGTACTTCACCTTGGCGCCGACCTTCGTGACGGCGCGCCCGGTGAGCAGCGCGTAGTAGTGGTAGAGCGAGTTGGTGACGGAGATGTTGTCCTTCGCGCGGAAGCGGCTGGCCGCCGTCTCGCGGAACTCCCGGGAGAACAGCTCCTCGAGCTCGATCATGACGCTGCGGCGCAGAGGCGCGGCCGTGTGCTCGAGGTGGCGCGTGGTGATCCGGCCGAACCTGTCGTGCAGCAGGCGGCGGTTGACACGGGCCGAGTTCTCGAAGCCGGAACGGTCCAGGTGGTTGTCGCCCAGCCCGATGCGGGTGGGCGCCTCGATGAACTTGGTGATGCCGCCCGGGGAGAAGAACATATCGGGGCCCACCGGACGGCCGAAGAACATGTCGTCGTTGGAATACAGGAAGTGCTCGGAGAGCCCCTCGATGTGCTGGAGCTGCGACTCGACGGCCTGCGAATTGAACGTGGGGAGGCTGGCCGGGTCCTTGAAGTGGTCCGCGGCGCGCACGATTGTCACGTCCGGGTGCTCGGTGTCCAGCCACTCCGGAAGGTCCGAGTCGGTGCAGATGAAGATCCGCCGTATCCACGGGGCGAACATGTGGATGCTCCGCAGAGCATATTTCAACTCGTCGATCTGGCGGAAGCGTGCCTCGGCGTCGTCCCCCTCCCCGACCACGACGTTCTCCATGAACGACGCGCGGTAGCGCTGGTATTCGGGGTTGTTGCCGTCCACCCAAGAGAAGACGATGTCGATGGGGAAGTCGATGTCCGCGGCGTGGTCGGCGAACATGTTCTCGATCGTCGGCCACTCGACGCCGAAGCGCCAGACGGTGCCGCGGATCGCCTCGGCCGCGGGAAGGGTGGCGCGGGTGAGGGAGTTCTCGATCGGCAGGTGGAGCGTTCCGTCGTCGTTCCATCGCCAGAGCTCGATCTGAACGCCCGTGCCCTGGCCGTAGTGCAGCCCACCCTCGGGCTCGACGCGCGGGCGGTAGAGGCGGAACATGCGCGCCTTGCCACTGCTTCCCAGGCGCCCGTCGGCGACCAGGAGCGCCTTGTCCTTGCGGGTGTCGACCGTCATCGAATAGAACGGCTCGTCCTGGCAGGCGGCGACCAGGGCCTTGCGGAGCTTCTTGCGCTTCTCCCAATCCACGGCGATGACGGGCCGCGCGTCGTTTCCGCGGACCAGCAGGTAGGGGATGCCGGCGTCCTCGAGCACGCCGCGGACGAACAACAGGTCCGCGACCATGGCCGTGTGCGGGGTCATCGTCTTGTTCAGCAGCGCGTAGCGGCCCTTGACCCGCACGATGTCCTCACGGTCGAGGAACCGGGCCATCGCCTCGGGGGACGTGACTTCGCGGACCTCGCCCAACGGCGACTCGGGCTCGGGCGCTCCGTGGTAGACCTCGCCGGGGGTCACATCGGCGGGGGTGAGAGCGTTGGCCATCTAGTCGGCCTGACCGGCGGGATCGTTCCAGCCGAGGTTGAGGGCCATCCGGCGGAGCGAGGAGACGGTGGTCGAGTAGTCCTCGGGGGACACGCCGGCGCTGGATTCTTCGCGCATCGAGTCGACCAGTTCCGTCAGACGGTCCAGGCTCGTGGCCCCGCGCTCCGTGAGCGTAAACGTGTGGCCGTCCTCGGCGACCCAGCCGGACTCCACGAGTTCGGCAAGGTGTTCGGAGGGGCTGGTGGGTTCGCCTTCGGCCACGGGCTCGCCGAAGAACGGCGACAGGGCCGACGTCAGTTCGCCGCCCGTCGCGGGCCCCTTCTCGAGCACGTTGAGCAGTTGCCATTGCCGGCGGGTGACGCCGTGTTCCTCAAGCGAAACCGCGAACTGCTCCGAAATGAGCGAGTCCACTAGTTTCAGCCAGTATCCAAGCGATCTCTGAGCATCCATGGCCCCAGCCTAACGCCGGGACACCCCGATGTCGCCCAAGCAGGCGCGGGGTTACCCTTAGCCCGTGGACGGCGTGGACGCCACGCCCGCAGTGTCCTCGATGACGGCGGCCGTTCGTTTCCCGCCGCACGGACTCGTCCCCCACAGGCGAGTTGCCGATCCCGGCCATCCACATTCGAAGGCGTGTTCCCCTGCGGGCCTTGCACCGTCGATACGTTGGGGACATGCCTTTCGATCCAGCCGTTCCCGACGCCCGAACGTCCGTGCCGGACGCGGGTCTTGTGCCGGATGCGGTCGAAGTGCTGGATTGGGTGTCCCGGATGGGGCAAGTCGGCGCGGGAGGCGCCGTCGGCGAACCGGGGCAGGCGCCGTTGGTCGACCAGCTCCGTGCCCTGGAGGTCCTCAAATCGGCGGCGTGTGCCGCCCAGGCCCGACTGGCGGTCCGGTTGGACGAGGCCGTTCGGCGAGACGAGGCCGCATCCGGGGTCCCCGCCAGGAAACGCGGTTCCGCCGTGGCCGCGCAGGTGGCGTTGGCGCGGAAGGAATCTCCCCATCAGGGCAAGATTCAGCTGGGCACGGCCAAGATGCTGGTGCGCGAGATGCCCCACACCCTCGCCGCACTGGCCCACGGCAACCTGAACGAATGGCGCGCCACGGTGATCGTCCGCGAGACGGCGTGTCTCGACGTCGAGGATCGGGCGCGGATCGATGAACAAATCTGTGGCGATCCCTCGCTGCTGGAGGGCAAGGGCACCAAGCAACTCGCGGGAGAGGTGAGGGCCGCGGCGATGGCCCTCGATGCGCGCGCCGTGGTGAAGCGGGCGGCGAAGGCGGTCGAGGAGCGGACGGTGACCTGTCGCCCGGCGCCGGACACCATGGTCTATCTGTCGGGGCTTCTGCCTGTAGCGCAGGGGGTCGCCGTCTACAAGGCGCTGAGCCAGGAGGCGGACAGCCGCCGGGCGGCCGGCGATGAGCGCAACCGCGGACAGGTCATGGCGGACACGCTCGTCGAACGCGTGACCGGGCAGTCCCACGCGGGAGCGGTGAAGGTGGAGCTGCAGGTCGTGCTGACCGACCGGACGCTGTTCCAAGGGGACGCGGAGCCCGCGCAACTCGTCGGGTACGGCGTGGTTCCCGCGCAGACCGTGCGGGACCTCGTGCGGTATTCTCCGCTTTCGCGGCCCAGCCGGACCGCGAACCCGGGAGCCGCGCCGGAAGTCTGGATCCGGCGCCTGTACACGGCGCCGACGACCGGCCAGTTGATGGCCATGGACTCCAAGGCAAGGGTCTTCCCCGACAACATGCGCCGGCTCATCGCGGCCCGGGACCTTGAGTGCCGACGGTCGTGGTGCGACGCGCCCATCCGTCACCACGACCACGTCGTCCCGTTCGTGGCCGGGGGCGCAACGAGCATGGCCAATGCGCAGGGCCTCTGCGAAACCTGCAACTACTCGAAGGACGCCGAGGGATGGTTCTCGGAGGTCGCGGCGGTCGCGAATGGAGTCCGGAACACCATCACGACGACGACGCCGAGCGGCCATCGGTACACATCCACGGCGCCGGCGCCGCCCGGGACACCGCCACCGCCGCCCGGATCGCCGCCCTCCTCGCCCGACTAGAATCGAACCATGACCACCCACAGCGATGCCCGTGCCCGCCTGCTCGAACTCATCAAGGAGCTGGCCGTCGTCCGCGGCAAGGTGATTCTGTCCTCCGGCAAGGAAGCCGACTACTACATCGACCTCCGCCGCATCACCCTCCACCACGAGGCGTCGCGGTTGGTCGGCCAGGTCATGCTCGAGCTGTTGGACCAGGCCGGCATCGAGTTCGCCGCCGCGGGCGGGCTGACCATGGGAGCTGACCCGGTCGGCACGGCGCTGATGCACTCCGCGGGCGACGCGGGACGCGCCGTCGACGCCTTCGTGGTCCGCAAGGCGCAGAAGTCTTACGGCATGGGCCGCCAGGTGGAGGGCCCCTCGGTGGACGGGCGCGATGTGGTGGTCCTGGAGGACACCTCCACCACGGGCGGCAGCGCGCTGACCGCCGTCGAGGGGGTGCGCAACGCCGGCGGCAACGTGAAGGCCGTGGCGGTCATCGTCGACCGCAGCACCGGCTCCAAGGAGCGCATCGAGGCGGAGGCGGGCGTTCCGTACCTCTTCGCGTTCGGCAAGGACGAGCTCGGGCTTCTCGACTAACAGGGTCCCTGACCCGGCAAAACACAGAAGGCGCCCGCTCCCATCGGAGCGGGCGCCTTCCTTGTCGGGGGGATACACGGGACGGATCAGTAGTCCAACCCGTATCCGAACGGGTACAGCGCCCCGTCATCGGTCTCGTCGTAGCCCGGCAGGTCGCTGAACTGCTGGCGAATGGCGTCGGCGGTGCCGGCCAGGGCGAACGGCATGCGTCCCTGCGGCGCGACCTTGCCGGAAAGGACGTCCATCAGCGCGGTGTCGCCCATGCCGAACCCGGCCACGATCGCTCCGGCGTCGCGCAGTCCGCTGGCTTCGTCCATCACGAACGGCTGGCGGAAGTACACGTGCAGGACCACCTTGCTGGGATCCTCGACCTCGCCCATCACCTGCTGGATGGTGTCCAGCGACGGGCTGATTTCCCACGATTCGGACTCGGCCATGCCGGTGAAGTCCAGCACGCTGGTCTCCCACGGCAGCGAACCGCCGAAACGCAGCCCGTTGTCGGTGCAGCTTGCCGCGCCTTGGGCGACGCACGCGTCCGCAGCGCCAAACGGGCTTTGGCCGTCGAGACCCGTCACGCCCTCCAATACGGAGGGGTTGATGTGCTCGGGGTTCATTCCCGATTCCGCGGCGTTGCTGACGTAGGAACCGGTGTCCTTGTTGTTGACCGTGACCGAGATCAACGCGTAGTCGCTGTCCTTGGCGCTCGGGCGATCCGCCGGGTCCGCGGTGTTGCCGTTGGTCACGTCGTAGCCGTAGCTGGCGACCGTCTCCTCGGTGAAATCACCCAGGACGTACACGTCGGAGTCGGGCTTCAGCGGCAGGACCTTGTCGCCGTCGGCCGTTTCCTTGTTCTCCAAAAGCACTGCCGACTTGCGCTGCAGGTCGAGGCCGACCTCGCGGTTGGCGGCGTTGCCGACGACGCCGCCGGCCGCGGCCGGATCGACGTACGGGTTCTCGAAGAGCCCCATCTGGAACAACGGCTCCGTCAGGCGTGTGGCCGCGAGAGTGACGCGCTCCTCTGTGACAAGTCCGGCGTCGACGAGCTCGGTGATGGTCTTGACGTCGTGGAAGCCGGAGAGCGTGTCGGTGCCGCCGTTGATGGCCGCGGCCACGCGCTCCGGAACCGTCTTGTCCTCAAGGCCCCAGGCGCGGTCGTTGATGATGCCAGTGTCCGAGTTGACGTACCCGGCGAAGCCGAGTTCGCCGCGGAGCAGGTCGTTCACGATCTGGTTGGAGAATGCCATGCCGGTCTCGTCGTAGTCGACGCCGTTGTGGGTCACGTTCACCGGTGCGCCATAGTACGGCATGATCGACGAGACGCCGGCCTCGATGGCGGCCTCGAAGGGCTGGAGGTGGTACCCGAAGCCGTCGCCCGGGTAGACCTGCGTCTTGCCGAACGAGTAGTGCGCGTCCATGCCCAGTTCCTGCGGCCCGCCGCCCGGGAAGTGCTTCATGGTGAGGGCCACGGGGGAGTCCGGGCTGAGCGAGACTCCCTCGTCGCCGACCGGTCCCTGCAGGTTCTCGACCAGCGAGGACATGATGTTGGACGTGAGGTCCGCATCCTCCGAGAAGGTCTCGTGCGCGCGGTACCAGCGCGGCTCGGTGGAGAGGTCGGCCATGTAGCCGTACATACCGCGGAGGCCGATCGACGCCCACTCCTCGCCCATGACGCCGGCGAAATCCTCGACGACGGACATGTCCCCGTCCGTGGGTGCCTCGCCCGTGCGCAGCGCCTCCTCGCCCAGGGCCGCGGCGGCGATGCCGGCCTCTTTGGGGAAGGCGCTGAACGCGCCGGCGGATTCGTTGATGCCCGCGCGGGCGTTCGGGTCGATGTGGTTGCGCGCGTTGGACTTGAAGAGCATCGGGATGCCCAACCGGGTGGCCTCGCCGAGCTCCTGGACGGAGTTCGTGTATTTGGCGGCCTCTTCCGGCGTCAGGGAGGTGCCGGCCCGGAAACCGCCCGTGGCGCCGCCGCAGACGGCCTTGTCCTCGCTGGTCACGGTGTTGCGGAAGACGAAACGGTGCATCTTCTGGTCGTTGATGTAGCCCTCCGCGGCCGGATCGAGCGTCCCCCGGGTCTGCGTGTCCTGGTCGCAGGCCGCGTTGAGGGTGTCGATCAGCATGAGGCCGGCCTTCTCCTCGAGCGTCATGAGGGACACCAGGTTGGCCGCGCGTTCGCCAGCCGGAAGGCGCCAGTCCTCGTAGGCGTCGAGTTTGCCGTTGGCGTTGAGGTCCTTGAACGTCCGTCCGTTGACCTTGATGGTGTCCTTCACCCGGGCGCCGAGCGCTGGCGGCTTCCCGTGGTTGCCTTGGTCCTTCCGCGCGTCCTTCTGCGCGGTGGCGGGCACGTTTGCGGGTGCGCTCTCGCGCACGGGCGGCGCGCCGGCGGCGGGAACCGCCAGGGCGAGCGCCAGGGGCACGACCAGGGCCGCAACGGCGCGGCCCCGGTGGGCTGGGGGGAACATTCGGATCATGCTGAAGCCTCCGTCGGATGGGTGCGAGGTGCGCGCGGGGCCCGTAGGAAAGGCCGCCGCATGGCGCATCTCCACAGTGACCCGAGACACGTTGATTGTCCGACTGGTTGCCAACAATTGCTTTTGTTGCCCTGTTGCAGCCGGCCGCGCCGCTTCGGGAAGGCCGGTTAACGCCGGATCCCCCGCGGGCACACGGCCTGCGGGGGATCCTGGGGGCGACGCGGAAACGCTAGGGCTTGATCAGCTCCAGCTGGGTCGGCAGCCACAGGCTCAACTCGGGCACGAACACCACGAGGAACAGCCCCACGATGAGCGCGATCAGGAACGGGATGATCCGCTGGATGACCGGCTCGAGGCGGAGCCCGGCGACGCGGGCGCCGACGAACAGCACGTTGCCCACCGGCGGGGTGATGGTACCTACGCAGAGGTTGTAGACGATCATCGTTCCGAAGTGGACCGGGTGGATGCCGAACTCCATGACGATCGGCAGGAAGATCGGCGTGAAGATCAGGATGGCCGGCGTCGGGTCCATGAACGTTCCCACGACCAGCAGGATCACCATCATGAGGATCAGGATGATCGTCGGGTTCTCGGTCAGTCCCAGCAAGCTATCCGAGATCAGGTCCGGGATCCTCGCGAAGGACATGAGCCAGGACATGGCCGTGGAGACGCCCACCAGCAGCATGACGATCGCAGTCGTCTTGGTGGCGTTGAGCAGGATCTCCGGCAGGTCGCGGACCTTGATGGCGCGGTAGGCGAACCCCAGGACCAGGCAATAGACGACCGCGATCGCCGCGGACTCGGTGGGCGTGAAGACGCCCGCCAGGATTCCGCCGATCACGATGACGATCATCAGCATCGACGGAACGGCCTTGAGCAGGGTTTGGACGGCCACGGCGAACGTGACCCGCTCGGTGGACCTCATCTCCTTGCGCTTGCGCGAGTAGAAGTAGACCACCAGCATGCAGGCGGCGATCCAGACGAGGCCCGGACCGTAGCCGGCGACGAACAGCGCCGCGATGGAGGTGCTGCTGACCAGCGAGTACACGATGAACGTGTTGCTCGGCGGGATCAGCATTCCGGACGGCGCGGAGGCCACGTTGACGGCGGCCGAGAAGCTGCGGTCGTAGCCCTCCTTGGCCTGACGCGGCCCCATGACGGTTCCCACGGCGGCGGCCGCCGCGACGGCGGCCCCGCTGACGGAGCCGAAGAGCGCGTTGGCGACGACGTTGGTCTGCGCCAGCGAACCGGGCATCCGTCCGACCAGCACCTTGGCGGCGTCGATCAGGCGCGCGGCGATGCCGCCGTTGTTCATGAGCACGCCGGCGAGGATGAAGAACGGTATGGCCAGCAGCGTGAACGAGTTGATGCCGGCGAACATCTGTTGCGAGGTGGTGAGGACGGCGCGGTCGAAGCCGATCACGGCGATGATCGCCGCGACGGAGGGAAGCGCGATGGCGACGGCGATGGGAACGGACAGTGCGATGAGCACCACGATCCCGACGAGGAGTATGAGTCCCGCGAGCAATGCAGTTTCCACGGTGACTCCTAGATAACGTCGGGTTCGGTGTCTTCGATGGGCGCTTCGTCCCCGCGGATGATCGCGAGGGCGTGGTAGACCGCATAGAAGATGACAATGAGTCCCGTGATCGGCATGACCAGGTAGAGCGGGCCGACCGTGACGGGCAGGCCCGAGAGGGCCTGCCCCCACGTCCGTTCGGTCACCCGGAGTCCGCCCCAGACCAGCACGAGCACGGCGAACGCGACGATGGCGACCTGGACGAAGATCGCCGTCGCCTTCTCCACGGCCGGTGCGAACTTGCGGACCAGGAAGTCGACGGCGATATGGCCGCGTTCGGCGAACACGAGTGCCGCCCCGAAGAGGCCGAGCCAAACGAACAGGTACTGCGCCAACTCAGACGTCCAGGCGCTGGGGTTCTGGAGGACCTGGCGTGAGAACACCTGCCAGACCACCGTCACCACGAGGATCGCGAAGAGGGCGACGCACGCCAGCGCGAGGACCCGGTCGAGGCTTTTCTTGACTACTTGCATGGAACTACCTGTTCGTCGGCGATGCGTTGGCTACTCGGCGGCCGCGCGTGCGGCGTCGTAGATTGCCTGGACCGAATCGGACGTCACGTACTTCTCGATCAGCGGCTCGAGAGCGGTGCGGAACGCCTCGGTGTCGACGTCGTTGAACTCGGTGCCCGCGGCCTCCAGCTCGGCGTGGGCCTTCTCCGTCTCGGTCGTCCAGAGCTCGGTGTGCTCCTCGACGGCCGCGCCCCACTGCTCGTCGAAGACCGCGCGGTCCTCCTCGGACATGTCCTCGTAGGCGTCGGTGTTGATGACCACGTAGTCCAGCCCCACCAGGTGGTTGGTGTTGGAGAAGTACTTGGCGACCTCGCTGTGCTTCTGCGTCAGGTAGGACACCTCGTTGTTCTCGGCGCCGTCGATCACGCCCGACTGCAGCGCGGTGTAGACCTCGCCGAAGGCCATCGGGGTGGCGGAGCCTCCCATGCTCTCGATCATGTCCATCTGGACGTCGGACTCCTGGACGCGGATCTTCATGCCCTTCATGTCTTCCGGGGTGTTGATCGCGCGCTCGGAGTTGTAGATGCTGCGCGTGCCCTGGGTGAGGCCGCCCAGGACGGTGATGTTCTGGTCCTCGAGCGAGGCGTAGAGGTCGCCGACGATCGCGTCGTCGCCGATGACGCTCATCTGGTGCTCGACGCTGTCGAAGACACCCGGGAGGTTGAAGACCTGGAACTCGGAGTTCAGGTTCTCCAGCTGCGTTCCGGAGACGACGGCCATATCGACCGATCCGTCGCTGACCAGCTGGATGGCCTCCTGCTGGGCGCCGAGGGTCTCGTTGGCGTAGACGTCGACGGACACGCGGTCCTCGGTGCCTTCGCCGACGTTGGTGCCGAAGTTGTCCAGGGCGATATAGGAGGGGTGGGTCTCGGTCTGGTTCAGGGCGAGGCGAAACTCCTTCGTTTCGCCGCCTTCCGAAGCGCCGCCGCCACAGGCCGCGAGCGACAGCATCATCACTGTCGCGGTGCCTGCGAGTCCAACAAACTTGGTGGTACGCATGGTTTACCTTTTCCTGCCCTTTCACGGGCATCTGTAAGGGCGCGGATGTCCGGCCGACTCACTCGCAACGATGGACCTTTCCGCCGGGGGCGGCGGGCCATTGCCATAACTCTATGGAGCCAGTCCCAAGCTTCACTTTTCAACAAGTTGCCACTAGTTGCACGCGCCGCGCCTACAGTTGGCGCGGGAGGTCCACATGACAGATGCGTCCAAACTGCCCTCGATCTACGACGTCGCCGAAGCCGCCGGGGTCTCGGCGTCCACGGTGTCCCGTGCCTTCGCCCGGCCGGGCCGCGTCAGCCACCAGACGGCGCAACGGATTTTCGAGGCGGCGGCCGCCGTGGGATACCGCTCCGCGCACGTCAGGGGCATCAGTCATGCCCAGGGCCAGCGGACCTCGATGATCGCCCTGGTCATCGCGGACATCAGGAACCCCGTCTACGCCGAAATAGTGCGCGGGGCGGAGGCCGCGGCCGCCGAATCCGGCTACACCATGTTGTTGGCCCACACCCAGGAGTCCGAGGCCAAAGAGCGCCTGGCGTTGGAGCGCGCGCTGGCGTCGGTGGACGGGATCGTGCTCTCCAGCTCCCGGATGTCCGATTCCGCCATCCGGATGCTGGCCAAGCAGAAGCCGATGATCGTGATGAACCGCGCCGTCAAGGACGTCGCGAGCGTGGTCACGGACAACCCGCGGGGAATCCGCCGCGCCGCGGAGCACCTGGGCGAGTTGGGGCACCGGAACATCACGTACCTCGCCGGGCCCGAGGCATCCTGGGCGGACGGGATGCGGTGGCGCTCGCTCCGCGAGGCGGCGCTGGAACTGGACCTCGCCGTGCGGCGGACCAGCTCCAGGGCGCCGACGATCGGCGGGGGAGAGGAGCTGGCGGCCGAATGGCTGCAGCACCGCACCACCGGCGTGATCGCGTACAACGACCAGATGGCGATTGGCTTCATCAAGGCGCTGCGCCGGGCGCGGGTGCGCGTGCCGCGGGACCTCAGCGTGGTCGGTTTCGACAACAGCTACGGCGCCGCGCTCGTCACGCCGTCGCTGACCACGGTCGAGGCGCCGCTGTATTCGCTGGGTGCGACCGCGGTGAACAACCTGCTGGCCTTCGCCGCCGGCGCGAAGTCCAGGTCCAACACGCCGGTGGTCCTGCCCACGCGGCTGGTCGTGCGCGATTCGACCGGACCGGCCCCCGCCTGAGTCGCGACCGCCCCGCCCGCCTGAAATTGATGTTGCCAACAAATGGCAACTCTTTGACCCCGGGCCCGCCGGACGGAAACGATGTTGGCATGTCCCCATCGATTGCCGCCGCGCCAGACCGGCTCCTCCCGTCCGATTCCGGCGTCCGCGCCATTGCCCGGGACCTGCTGGCCCTCGTCGAAGACCTCCCGATCATTTCCCCGCACGGCCACGTCGAAGCGGCCGTCCTGGCGAACGACACCCCGTTCCCGGATCCGGCGTCGCTGCTGGTCACGCCGGACCACTACGTCAAGCGACTGATCCACGCCAACGGCGTCCCCATGGAGCGCCTGACCCTCGGTTCCGGCCCCGACGTCGATTCCCGGTCCATCTGGCGCGAGTTCTGCAAGGCCTGGCCGCTGTTCGACGGCACCGCCTCCGGCTACTGGCTCCGTTCCGAGTTCGAGCACGTGTTCAAGCTGGGCGGAGAGATCTCCGAGGAGACCGCCGACGCCACCTACGACGCGCTCCAGCTCCGCCTCAACGAGCCGGGCTTCCGCCCCCGCCAGCTCTTCAAGGACTTCAACATCGAGGTCCTCGCCACCACCGACGACCCGATGGACGACCTCCGGCACCACGCGGACATCGCCGCGGACCCGACCTTCTCCGGCCGCGTGGTCCCCACGTTCCGCCCCGACGCCTACCTCAACATCGCGCACCCGGACTGGGTGGAGAACGTCGACCGGCTCATCGGAGAGGCCGGCGACGGCGCGTCCGGCTACGCGGGCTACATCGCGGCCCTGGAGAACCGCCGCCAGTTCTTCATCCGGCACGGCGCGGTCTCGGCCGACCACGGCAGCAAGACGCCGCAGACGCTGAAGCTGGACCGGGCCGAGGCGGAGCGCCTCTTCACCAAGGCGCGCTGCGGCGAGGCGACGGCGGAGGACCGCGACATCTTCGAGGCGCACATGATGTACGAATCGGCGCGCATGTCCGTCCAGGACGGGCTCGTCATGACCGTCCACCCCGGATCCTTCCGCAACCACCACCTCCCGACCTTCGAGAAGTTCGGCGCCGACACGGGCCACGACATCCCGTTCCCGGTCAGCTACACCGAGGGCGTACGGGCCGTGCTGCAGGACTTCGGCACCGCGCCGGGCTTCAACTTCATCCTCTTCACCATGGACGAGACGGTGTTCTCCCGCGAACTCGCCCCGATGGCCGGCTTCTACCCGTCCGTGTACATCGGCGCCCCGTGGTGGTTCCTGGACGCGCCGGACGCGATGCTGCGCTTCCGCTCGGCCGTCACGGAGACCGCCGGTTTCTCCCGCTCCTCCGGGTTCATCGACGACACGCGCGCCTTCTGCTCGATCCCGGCCCGCCACGACGCCTCGCGCCGCACGGAGGCCGCGTTCCTGGCCCGGCTCGTCGCCGAGCACCGGGTCAGCGAGGAGCGCGCCCGCGAACTCATCGTCGACGTCGTCGACACGTCGCCGCGCCGGGCGTTCAAGCTGTGAGCGCCCTGACCACGGCCGCGCGGCCGCTGAACGCCACCACGTACGACGCCGGTGAGCGCGCCCCCGTGCGCATCGTCCACCTCGGACTGGGTGCGTTCCACCGAGCGCACCAGGCGCGGTACACCCAACTCGTCGGGGGCAACAAGTGGGGCATCGCCGCCTTCACCGGCCGCAGCGCCGCCGCCGCCGACGAGCTCGCCGGACAGGACGGCCTGTTCACGCTCGTCGAGCGCGGCGCGGAGGGCGACACGTTCGCCGTCGTCGATTCGATCGTCGAGGCACACGACGGCGCCGACCTCCACGCGCTCGCCTCGCTGTTGGCGTTGCCCTCCACGGCCATGGTCACGCTGACCGTCACCGAGGCCGGCTACAAGCTGGCGCCGGGCGGCGGAAAGCCGCGGCTGGACATCGCCGACGCCGCGGTCGCCGCGGATGCCGCCGCGCTGTCCGCCCACTACTCCGACGGGCTGCTGGAGCTCGCCGATCCCGACGCGGCCGGATCCCTCACCGGACGCCAGGTCACGACGGCGCCCGGGCGCCTCGTCGCCGGGCTCGCCGTCCGCCGCGCGGCAGACGGCTGGCCGCTGGCGGTCGTCTCCTGCGACAACCTCGCCGGCAACGGGGCCGCGGCCCGGGCCTCCGTCGTCGGAATGGCCGAGCTGGTCGACGCGCAGCTGGCCGCCTGGATCGCGGAGAACGTCTCGTTCGTGGACACGTCGATCGACCGCATCACCCCGCGCACCACGGACGCCGACCGCGCCGCGGTCGCCGGGGGTACCGGCTACTCCGACGCCTCGCCCGTGGTGACGGAGCCCTTCAGCAGCTGGGTCCTGAGCGGCGAGTTCCCCGCGGGACGCCCGGACTGGCAGGAGGCCGGCGCCGTGTTCGTCGACGACCTCGAGCCCTTCGAGCGCCGCAAGCTCTGGCTGCTCAACGGCGCGCACTCGCTCATGGCCTACGCGGGCCAGCTCCGCGGGCACGCCACGGTCGCCGAGGCGCTCGTCGACCCCGCTGTCGCCGGCTGGGTCGACGCGTTCTGGGACGCCGCCGCCGCCCACCTGACCGATCCGGTGCTGGACATCCCGGGCTACCGCGCCGCGCTGCTGGACCGGTTCGGGAACCCGCGCATCGCCCACCACCTGGCGCAGATCGCCATGGACGGGTCCGTCAAGCTCGCCATGCGCGCGGTCCCGGTCTACCGGGCCGAACGCGAGGCCGGCCGGGACGGCGAGGCCGCGCTGCGGCTGCTCGCCGCGTGGGCGGACCAGATGGCCGCGCAGGCGGCCGCCGGCGTCGAAATCCCCGACCCGGCCGCGGCCGAACTGGCGTCCGTCCTCGCCGATTCCGCGGGTGACGCCACGGCGCAGACCGCAGCGCTGCTCCGTGTCGTCGACAAGGCGCTGGGCGACGATGCCGAGGCCGTCGCCGGCGTCGTGCGCCAGCGCGGCACCATCGCCGGCTAGGCCCGCCGCACACCTTCCACGCTTCCTTCCCACTACACGGAATCCCACCTCCGAGAGGACCCCCACCGATGAAGATCATCAAAGCCGAAGTGTTCGTGACCAGCCCGTCGCGCAACTTCGTCACCCTGCGCGTGACCACGGACGACGGCGTCGTCGGCATCGGCGACGCGACCGTCAACGGCCGCGAGCTCGCCGTGGCCAGCTACCTGAAGGACCACGTCGCCCAGCTGCTCATCGGCAAGGACCCGCACCGGATCGAGGACACGTGGCAGTTCCTCTACCGCTCCTCCTACTGGCGCCGCGGGCCGATCACCATGGCCGCGATCGCCGCCGTTGACATGGCGCTGTGGGACATCAAGGGCAAGGTCGCGAACCTGCCCGTGTACCAGCTGCTCGGCGGGGCGTCCCGCAACGGCCTGCGGGCCTACGGCCACGCCTCCGGAACCGACACCGAGCAGCTCTTCGACTCCATCCGCGAGCACCTGGAACTGGGCTACAAGTCCATCCGCGTGCAGACCGCCGTCCCGGGCATCAAGGCCGTCTACGGCGTCGCCGCGCAGACCCAGTCCTCGGGCGAGCGCTACGACTACGAGCCCGCCGGCCGCGGCGCGTTCCCGCAGGAGGAGGACTGGGACACCCGCGCCTACCTCCGCCACCTGCCCACCGTGTTCGAGGCCGTGCGCAACGAGTTCGGCCCCGAGATCCCTCTGCTGCACGACGGCCACCACCGGATGACCCCCATCCAGGCGGCCAGGCTGGGCAAGTCCCTGGAGCCGTACGACCTGTTCTGGCTCGAGGACTGCACCCCGGCCGAGAACCAGGAGGCCCTGCGCCTGGTCCGCCAGCACACCACCACCCCGCTGGCCATCGGCGAGGTCTTCAACACGGTCTACGACTACCAGGCGATCATCAAGGAACAGCTGATCGACTACGTGCGTGCCGCCTCCACCCACTTCGGCGGCATCTCCCCGCTGAAGAAGATGATGGACTTCGCCGCCCAGTACCAGATCAAGTCCGGCTTCCACGGCCCGACGGACATCTCGCCGATCGGCTTCGCGGCCCAGCTGCACGTGGGGCTCGCGATCCACAACTACGGCATCCAGGAGTACATGCAGCACTCCGTGGCCACCAACGAGGTCTTCGAGCAGTCGATGTCCTTCACCGACGGCTACCTGCACCCGGGCGACAGGCCCGGCATCGGCGTCGAGTTCAACGCGGAGGCGGCGGCGAAGTACCCGTACCAGCAGGCCTACCTGCCGTACAACCGCCTGATCGACGGAACGGTCCACGACTGGTGAGCACCCGGACCGAAGGCGGCCACCGCGTGGTGGTCATGGGCGTCTCCGGCTGTGGCAAGTCCACGGTCGGGGCGCTCGCCGCGCAGGACCTGGGCGGGACGTTCCTCGACGGCGACGCGCTGCACCCGCAGGCCAACATCGACAAGATGGCCGCGGGCCAGCCGCTGGATGACGGCGACCGGGAGCCCTGGCTCCGCGAGATCGGCGAACGCCTGGCCTCCGCCGCCCCGGGGGAGACCCTGGTGATCGCGTGCAGCGCGCTGAAGCGTTCCTACCGCGACCTGATCCGCGCCGCCGCGCCGCAGGCCGTGTTTGTGCACCTGCACGGCAGCCGCGCGCTCCTTAGGGAGCGGATGGAAGACCGGCCGGGGCACTTCATGCCGGCCAGCCTGCTGGACTCCCAGCTCGCGACGCTCGAAGAGCTGGAAACGGACGAGGCCGGGCGCGTGTTCGACATCGCCGCCGAGCCCGCCGAGATCGCCCACGCGGCGACGGCGTGGCTTGGTCAAATCTCGCGCAGCAGCTCCGCGACCGAGGGGTAGACGGCGTCCGGGCGGAACGGGTAGGCGGCGATGTCCGCCGGCCGGGTGATTCCCGTGTGCACGAGCACCGTGAACAGCCCGGCCTCCATGCCGGCGATGATGTCCGTGTCCATCCGGTCCCCGATCATCGCGGTGGTCTCCGAGTGCGCCTCGATCCGGTTCATTGCGGAGCGGAACATCATGGGGTTCGGCTTGCCCACGACGTAGGGCGTGCGCTTCGTCGCCGTGGTGATCAGCGCGGCCACCGCGCCGGTGGCCGGCAGCGCGCCGTCGGTCGAGGGGCCGGTGGCGTCCGGGTTGGTGGAGATGAACCGGGCGCCGCTGTCGATTAGCCGGATCGCCTTCGTGATCGCCTCGAAGGAATAGGTGCGGGTCTCGCCGAGGACCACGTAGTCCGGATCCTGGTCGGTGAGGATGAAGCCGGCCTCGTGCAGCGCCGTCGTCAATCCCGCCTCGCCGATGACATACGCCCGGCCGCCCGGCACCTGGCGTTTGAGGAACTCGGCCGTCGCCAGCGCTGACGTCCAGATGTTCTCCTCGGGGATGTCCAGCCCGGACGCGGACAGCCGCGCCTGCAGGTCCCGAGGCGTGAAGATGGAGTTGTTCGTCAGCACCAGGAACCGCTTGGACGTGTCCACCCAATGCGAAATCAGATCCGACGCGCCGGGAATCGGCTGGTTCTCATGCACCAGCACGCCGTCCATGTCGGTCAGCCAGCATTCGATGTCGTGGGGGGTGCGGCTTTGGATCAGGGGGCTCATAGCCAACCTTTCTTCTTGAAGACCAGGAAAAGACAGACGCTCGTGGCGGCCATCAGGGTGAGCGCGGCCGGGTAGCCCCAGGCCAGGGACAGCTCCGGCATGCGCTGGAAGTTCATGCCGTAGATGCTCCCCACCAGCGTGGGGGCGAAGAGGATGGCGGCCCAGGAGGAGATCTGCTTCATCTGCTCGTTCTGCTCCACGCTGGCCTCCGCCGCCCGCTGCGAGATCAGCGTGGAGGACAGGGACAGCGCGTTGGTGAGCACCTGGCGCATTGCGGCGATCCGCTCGGTCAGGCGGATCACGTGGTCCTGGACGTCCGCGAGAAGCCGGTCCAGCTCCAGTGCCGCCGGGTCCGCGCCGGGACGCTCGACGGCGCTGCCGCGCGGTTCGGCGTCGTCGTTGACGGCCGCGCGGCGCAGGACGGAGACCATGCGCTCCAGGGGGGAGACCGCACGCTGGAACTCGACGACCTCCCGGGATAGCTCGTAGATGCGCCGCGCCACCAGGGTGTTCCCGGTGAACAGCTCCGACTCGATCTCCTCGATGTCGTTGTCCAGGCCGTCGGCCACGGGCACGTACTCGTCGACGACCTGGTCCAGGATCGCGTAGAGCACGGCGTGCGGGCCCATGGACAGCAGCGCGGGATCGTCCTCGAGCCGCCGGCGCACGGGCGCGAGATGGGGGACCTCCACGCGGCGCACCGTGACCACGAAGTCCGGGCCGGTGTACACGTGAAGCTCCCCGAACTCGACCTTTTCGACGTCGTCCAGATAGCGCGCGGGCCGCAGCACCACCAGCGTGTGGTCCCCGTAGTGGTCCATCTTCGCGCGCTGGTGGCCGTTGAGGGTGTCCTCGATCGCGAGTTCGTGCAGGTTGAGTTCGTCCGCGACGGCGCGCAGCTCGGCATGGTCCGGGCGGTAGAGGCCCAGCCACGCCATGCCCCCGACCGCCTTCATGTGCTCGAAGGTCTCCGTGAAGTCCGCGGGCGCGGCGGTCCGCTTGCCGTCGACGTAGATGGCGCTGTCCACAATTGCCACGGGCGGGCTCCTTTCGGCGTGCGGGTAGGGCCAGTCTTCCACCAACTAGGATTGGACGGTGAAGAACGCCCCCGAAAAAGCCCCCGATTCAGCCGCCGCGCCCGCCGAAGCCGAGGAGCCGACCGTGGCGTGGCAGGACCCGAACCCGCCCGTCGGCGTCGGGCCGTGGGAGGGCGAGCGGCCCGAGGGGACGCACTGGGACGAGGAGCTGCTGCGCGACGGCGACCGGCGCAACGTCGCGGACAAGTACCGGTACTGGTCGCACGAGGCGATCGTCGCCGACCTGGACACGCGGCGGCACGACTTCCACATCGCGATCGAAAACTGGCAGCACGACATGAACATCGGCACGGTGGTGCGCACGGCCAACGCGTTCCTCGCCAAGGAAGTCCACATCATCGGACGACGCCGGTGGAACAAGCGCGGCGCGATGGTCACCGACCGCTACCAGCACGTGCGGCACCACGCCACCGTCGCGGAGTTCACCGAATGGGCGGCCGGCGAGGGGCTCGCGGTCATCGGGATCGACATCTTCCCGGACTCCGTGCCGCTGGAGACCTTCGAGTTGCCGCGCAACTGCGTCCTGGTGTTCGGGCAGGAGGGCCCGGGGCTCTCGGAGGAGGTGCACGCGGCGGCGGAGGCCACGCTGAGCATCGAGCAGTTCGGTTCCACCCGCTCCATCAACGCGGCCTCCGCCGCGGGCATTGCCATGCACGCGTGGATCCGCCGGCACGTCTTCGGCCAGCTCCCCGCCTGAGTTCCCCGGGGCGCCTCCCTAGGCCGGGCCGGACGCCAGCTCGCGGTGCCGTTCGTGGGCGAGGGCGACCTTAGCGCGGATCGCGTCCACGTCCTTGGCCTTGTCGCGGTACTTCTGCTCCATGGTGCGGATGTTCTCCTCCTCCTGGACGAGGCTCGTGTAGATCCGCTCGCGCTCGGCCGTGTCGGCGGTGTAGTCGAGGTCCAGGTACGTCTCGGCGTGCCGGCGGGCGTTGTTGATGGCGGTCTGGGCTTTGCCGGCCTTGGAGACCAGGGAGGCGACGACGGTGAGCACCAGGACGCCGACAATCACCGAAAGGGAGAGCGCGGTGGTGATCTCAATGACGTCCACGTGTTCGCCGCCGTTGATGAACGGGAGGTTGTTCTCGTGGAGCGCGTGCAGGAAGAGCTTGACGCCGATGAAGCCCAGGATCGCGGCGAGTCCGTAGGAGAGGTAGATGAGCCGGTCCAGCAGTCCGTCGAGCAGGAAGTAGAGCTGGCGGAGGCCCATCAGGGAGAAGGCCGTGGCGGTGAAGACGATGAAGACGTTCTGGGTCAGGCCGTAGATCGCCGGGATCGAGTCCAGCGCGAACAGGATGTCCGTCCCGCCGATGGCCACCATCACCAGCAGCATCGGGGTCAGGGCCTTCTTGCCGTTGACGATCGTGAACAGCTTGTCGCCGTCGTAGTGGTCCGAGGTGTGCAGGAAGCGCTTGGCGAGCCGGATGATGAAGTTGTTGGCCTGGTCGTCGCTGTGCCCGCTCGGCTTGAGCAGGTTGCCGGCCGTGAGCAGCAGGATCAGGCCGAAGACGTAGAAGATCCACGAGAACGTGTTGATGAGCGCGGCACCGGCGAAAATGAACGCCGTGCGCATGATCAGGGCGAAGACGATGCCGAAGAGCAGCACCTTCTGCTGGTCCTCGCGCGGGACCTTGAAGCTGGCCATGATGACCAGGAACACGAACAGGTTGTCCACCGAAAGCGCCTTCTCGGTGATGTACCCGGCGAAGTACTCCCCGCCCATGGTTCCGCCTCCGACAACGAGCACCCCGATTCCGAACAGGATAGCCAAGCCCACGTAGACGGAGGACCAGATGGCGGCTTCCTTGAGTTGCGGAATGTGCGCCTTGCGGATGTGGAAGAAATAGTCGAAGGCCAGCAGGCCCACAATGGCGATGATCGTCGCTATCCAGACAAACGGGGGAACGGTCACGGGCGGATCCTTTCGGGGACGTTGATTCCCGCGAGTCTCTCCACCGGACGCCGTCCGGTCGCTGCACCCGGCGCGGCAACGGTGCCTCGCGTGTTGACGGGTGCAGCGCGGGGATACTCCCTCACGCTCAGCCCAGCATAGCGGAGGCGCCTGTCGGTTCGCTGTGCCGACCTTTACGGATGCGCGGAAGTGCCCATAGGGTGTGACGTGCCCCACATATTACCCGCGAGTAATCGCGGGATGGCCGGCGCGGCAACGACGCCGCCCCCATCGAAGGAGTCCGGAGGCACCGCACCGCCCGCCGCCTCGCCACGGGAGCCGCGGCCGCGGCGCTCGCCGTCGTCATGTCCCTGGGGGCCATCGCGCCCGCCCACGCCGGGACCGTGGACACCACCGACGCGTCCGATGCCGGGGCCCTCGCCGAGGGCGACCTCGAGCGCCAGCGCGCGCTCGAGAAGCTCGCGGCCACCGTCGACGGCGACTTCTACGTTCCGCCGTCGGAGCTGCCGGCGGGCGACGGGACGGTGATCCGCAGCGAGCCGACACGGTTCTATCTGGATCCGGTGCGCCTGATCGAACCCGCCGCGGCCGCGACCCGCATCATGTACTCCTCGACCGACGCCCACGGGGAGCGCATGGCCGTGACCGGAACCGTGCTGGTGCCCACGAAGGTCTGGACCGGGGCCGGCCAGCGCCCGCTGATCGGCTACGCGGTGGGGACGCAGGGCGCGGCGGACCGCTGCGCGCCGTCGCGGCAGATGGCGATCGGCCAGGAGTACGAGGGCCCCATGGTCTCGGCCCTGCTGGACGCCGGCTACGCGCTGGCGCTCACCGACTACCAGGGGCTCGGGACGCCCGGGACGCACAGCTACATGGCCCGCGCCGCGCAGGGCCAAGCGGTGCTGGACTCGGTGCGCGCGGCCCAGCGCCTTGGCGTCGCCGGCATCGGCGCAACCAACCCGGTGGGGCTGGTCGGGTATTCGCAGGGCGGCGCGGCCTCGGCGTCGGCCGCGGAGCTCGCCCACGCCTACGCGCCGGAACTGAACCTCAAGGGCGCCTATGCCGGCGCCGTCCCGGGGGACCTGGACCCCGTGGCCGCGCAGATCGATTCCTCGCTCTACCCCGCCTTCCTGCTCTTTGCGCTCTCCTCGCTCGATGCGCAGTACGCCCTGGACCTGGACGGAATCCTGAACGACTCCGGACGCCAGCGCGTGGCGCAGGCGGCCGAGGACTGCACCGTCGATGGGCTGCTGGCGCACGCGTTCGCGCAAACCTCCACCCTCACCAACTCGGGCGAGAACTTCACGCGGCTGTCCCGCGGCGAGGGGTTCGCGCCGGCGCTGCGGGAACAGCTCATCGGCGACGGGCGGGCGCCCCGCGTGCCCGTGCTGCTCTCGCACAGCCTGCTCGACGACGTCATCCCCTACCGCGCCGGACGCGGCGTCGCCGAGCGCTGGTGCGACGCCGGCGCGAACGTCTCGTGGGACACGACGCTCGCCCCGACCCACTTGGGCGGGTACGCCGCGGCGACGCCGCGGGCGCTGCTGTTCCTCAAGGCGCGGTTCGACGGCGCCGGACAGCTGTCGAGCTGCTGGCGGCTGTAGCCGTGTGACACAGAACGCAGCGTCGCCCGCGGAATCGTTAGGATGATAGTTAGCCAACGACGTCTACTCCCACCCCATCGAATCAGGAGTCAGCATGCCTATCGCAACCCCGGACAAGTACAACGCCATGATCGACGCCGCCAAGTCCGGCGGCTACGCCTTCCCGGCGGTGAACGTGACCTCGTCGCAGACGCTCAACGCGGCGATCCGCGGCTTTGCCGAGGCGGAGTCGGACGGCATCATCCAGGTTTCCACCGGCGGTGCGGCCTACTGGTCCGGCGCATCCGTGAAGGACATGGTGGTCGGCTCGCTGGGCTTCGCCGCCTTCGCCCGCCAGGTCGCCAAGAGCTACGGCGTCAACATCGCCCTGCACACGGACCACTGCCCGAAGGACAAGCTGGACTCCTTCGTGCTGCCGCTGCTGGCCGCATCTGAGGAGGAGGTCAAGGCCGGGCGCGACCCGTTCTTCAACTCGCACATGTGGGACGGCTCGGCGGAGACCCTCGAGGACAACCTGCGCATCGCGGCCGAGCTGCTTCCCCGCACCGCGGCCGCCAAGCAGATCCTCGAGGTCGAGATCGGCACCGTGGGCGGCGAGGAGGACGGCGTCGAGAACGCCATCAACGACAAGCTGTACACCACGGTCGAGGACGCGCTGGCGACCATCGATGCCCTGGGATCAGGCGAAAACGGCCGCTACATCACCGCGCTGACCTTCGGCAACGTGCACGGCGTCTACAAGCCCGGCGGCGTGAAGCTGCGCCCGGAGATCCTGAAGGACATCCAGGCGCAGGTCGGCGCGAAGATCGGCAAGGACAACCCGTTCGACCTCGTCTTCCACGGCGGATCGGGCTCCTCCGAGCAGGAGATCGCCGACGCGGTCTCCTACGGCACGATCAAGATGAACATCGACACGGACACGCAGTACGCGTTCACCCGCCCGGTGGCCGGCCACATGCTCGCCAACTACGACGGCGTCCTGAAGATCGACGGCGAGGTCGGAAACAAGAAGACCTACGACCCGCGCGTCTGGGGAGCCGCGGCCGAGGCCTCCATGGCCGCCCGCATCGTGGAGGCCGCGCGTCAGCTCGGCTCCGCCGGCAAGAGCCTGAAGTAGGCGGCGGCGTGAGCGAGGGCCTGGGCCGCAACCTGCTCGGCATTTCCGAAACACTGCTTCCGGACGAGACGGAGGTGGACGCCCGCCTGGCGGCCGGCGACGAGCCCGTGGACATCGCGGCGGCCCAGCCGACGTCGTCCCTCGCCTGGGCGCTGCTGGCGGACGACGCGTTCGCCGAGGGCCACCCGGTCGAGTCCTACGCGTACGCCAGGGTGGGCTACCACCGTGGGCTGGACTCGCTGCGGAAGTCCGGCTGGCGCGGACAGGGGCCCGTCCCGTGGCGCCACGTGCCGAACCGCGGCTTCCTGCGCTCGCTGTACGCGCTGGGCCGTGCGGCCGCGGCGATCGGCGAGGCGGACGAGGTCGATCGGATCGGCAAGTTCCTGGACGATTCGGACCCGGCGGCGAAGGCCGCCATCGAGTCCGGCGAATAGCCCCGGTAGCTACAGGTAGCTACGACGAAGAGACGGTCCTTCCGCCGCGGCCCCGCGCCGTGGTGGGAGGACCGTCGTCGTGATGGCCACGGCTTGGGGAGTGCGGGGAACCGAACTGAACCCAAAGCGCACGGGCGGATCGACCGGGGCCAACGCGCCGAGGTCCGCGCCGCCCCAGCCCGCGGAAACCCGGTCGATGCCGCGGATCGAGCGGACTCCGTAGAACTCGCGGCGGCCCCCGCCGGCCGAGCCCGCCGTCGCGACGCCGGGCACCAGCGCGCGCGCCAACGGGTTGATGGCGGCCAGCCACGCGGGATGGACGGCGAGACGCGCCGGGATGCGCTCCATCGCCCGTCCCAGCGCGGTGACCGCGCCCAGGTGGACCGTGAGGTCCAGGGGACCGCCGCAAACCCGCAGGACGAGGTCCCCGGTTAGGGCTGCGGTCAGTGGGGACACCACGACGTCGTCGAATCGGTAGGTCGCCCAAACGTAGTCCGCGACCGCGCGGTTGGGGGCCAGCAACGTTCGGTTTCCGGCTCGGTCCTCCGTCATCACGTCCGTGAAGGCGCCCAGCGGGGACTCGGTCCAATGCCCGACCACCAGCCGCCGGCCCCCAGTGGTGCCGAACCCGGCAATGTACCCCGTGAAGCGTTCCATGGCCCCACGCTACGGGGCCGCTCCGCATAGAATCGATAGCCGCACCCGTCGAAAGGACCCCCTTGGCCAAGCTCTACTTCCGCTACGGCGCCATGAACTCCGGGAAGTCGACCGGCTTGCTGCAGGCGGCGTTCAACTACGAGGAGCGCGGCCAGCGCGTCCTGCTGGCCAAGCCGGACGTCGACACCAAGGGCGACGCGGAGATCGTGTCCCGCCTGGGCATGACGCGTTCCGTGGACTTCCTGATTCCGCCGGACGCGCCCGTCCGCGCCCTGTATGCCGCGCACGCGGCCGGCGACGATCCCGATGCCCTGTTGGAACACGTGGACCGGCAGCCCGTCGCGTGCCTGCTGGTCGACGAGGCCCAGTTCCTCTCCCGCGCGCAGGTCGACGACCTCTTCCGCATCGCCGTGCGGGACAACGTGCCGGTGCTGGCCTACGGCATCCGAACGGACTTCCTGACGCGGGCGTTCCCCGGATCGCACCGGCTGATGGAGATCGCCCACACGCTGGAGGAGCTCAAGACCATCTGTCGCTGCGGGCGGAAGGCCATCTTCAACACCCGTCGCGTCGGGGACGGCGTCGTGTTCGACGGCGACCAGGTCGCCATCGACGGCCAGGACGTCTGGTACGAGTCGTTGTGCGGGTCCTGCTACCTCGAGGCGTCCGGCGGCCGGCTGGGATCCTGAGTCCTCCGACCGGGGTCCCGGGACCGCCCGCTCTTCCCTGATCGCCGGCGGGCGAGCATCATGCAGGTATGGAACCGGTCCAGGCGCTCGCCGAGAGCGTGGTTGTGCACATTCCCCCTCCTCGCGCGTGGGCCCTGCTCACGGACTGGGTGGCCGCGCCGGTGTGGATGCCCGGAGTGACGGAAATGCACGCGGAGGGACCCACTGAACCGGGACTCGTGATCGACTTCCACGCGCGCGGACACGACCGCACCGCGGAGATCACCGCGCTTGATCCCGGGCGGAGCATCACCATCTCCACGGGGGAGGGGGACGCTGGAGTCCACTATGCGTATCTGCTGGCGGCCGAGGGCCTGGACACGCGGCTGACGCTCGATGTCACCGTCCGTGTCGGAGAGCAACTGGGGGACATGGCGGGGGACATCGCCGCCTCGGTCGCCGAGGCGGACCAGACCCAGCTCGCCAACTTCAAGCGGTATGCGGAAGCGGCTCCGTAGGCCGGCCCAGCACGCCGTCGAGGATCGCGCCGACACCCCACGCGAACGCCGCCTCGCCCAGGTCGGGACCGCCGGTCGCGCCGACGGCGTCCAACGTCGCCCGGTCCTGTTGCGCGGCCACGGAGCCCAGGATGTGGTTGAGCAACAGGTGCTGGGCCCACGCGGAGCGGTTCGCGGGAACGCCGGCTTCTTCCAGCAGGTTCCGCAGGCGGATGATCGGCGCCAACGCGGCGGGCTGCATCGTCTGGGCCAGCTGGACCACCTCGGCGCTGTCCGGGACGGGGGCCAGCGCGCCGCGGATCGCTACGGCCAGCCGCCGGATGGCTTCCCGGGGTTCGGCTGACGGCGCCGTGTCCCCGGCGATGCCGCCGAGGAGCCGCGCAGCGACGTCGACCAGAAGCTCCTGCTTGTTCTTCACGTGCCAGTACAGGGCGCCGACCTGGACGTCGAGTTCGCGGGCCAGGCGGCGCATGGAGAGGTCGCCGAGGCCGAAGTCGCTGAGGATGCCGACGGCGGTCTCCACCACCTGTTCCCGTGTCAGCGCCATGCCCACAGTCTAGGGGCGCGCACCGGCGCTCTGAGGAACGCGGCCTCCCCCCAGTGGTGGTGTAGGTTGTAGTCAAGTGAATTGAACACTGTTCAGGAGGACGGCTATGACGGAAACCATCGATCGGCAGCAGGCGGAAACGGGCGCGGAAAAGGGCGCGGCACAGCCCAACGGCCCCGGGCCGTCCGATCTCGCCCGGCGGATCCTGGAGGGTCACCGGCTCACCGCGGCGGAGGCGCTCGCCGTCCTCTCCGTGCCGGACGCCGAAACGCTCGGCCTGGTCGCCGCGGCCGGAACGCTCCGCCGCCGCCACTTTGCCGACACGGTCAAGGTCAACTACCTGGTCAACCTGAAGTCCGGCCTCTGCCCCGAGGACTGCACGTACTGCTCGCAGCGGCTCGGCTCGGCCGCGCAGATCCTCAAATACAGCTGGCTCAAGCCGGAGGAGGCCGTGCAGCAGGCAACCCTCGGCATCCGCGGGGGCGCGACGCGCGTCTGCATGGTCGCCAGCGGCAAGGGGCCCTCGGACCGCGACGTCGAGCGCGTCGCCGGAATGGTGGGGCAGCTCAAGGACGAGCACCCCGGCGTCGAGGTCTGCGCCTGCCTGGGCATCCTGAAGCAGGGCCAGGCCGAGACGCTGCGCGGGGCCGGCGTCGACGCCTACAACCACAACCTCAACACCGCCGAGTCCAAGTACCAGGACATCTGCACCACGCACGAGTACGCGGACCGCGTCGCCACCGTCGAGAAGGCCAAGGACGCGGGCCTGTCCCCGTGCTCCGGGCTGATCGTCGGCATGGGGGAGAACGACGCGCAGCTCGTCGAGGCCGTCTTCGCGCTGCGCGAGCTGGACAGCGACTCGATCCCGGTCAACTTCCTCATGCCGTTCGAGGGCACCCCGCTGGAGGGCACGTGGGAGTTGACCCCGCTGCGCTGCCTGCGGATCCTCGCCATGGTCCGTCTCGCCTGCCCGGACAAGGAACTGCGCATCGCCGGCGGCCGCGAAATGCACCTGCGCTCGCTGCAGGCCACCGCGCTGGAGGTGGCGAACTCCCTCTTCCTCGGCGACTACCTCACCTCCGAGGGTCAGGACGCCGAGGCGGACCTGGCCATGATCGCCGACGCCGGCTTCACCATCCTGGGGCACGACGCCGGTGCCTCGGCCTCCAGCCCCGTCCTCCGGCAGCGCGGGGCGGGAACCGGCGCCGCCCCGAACGCGTGAGCCCGCGGCTCCTGGAGCGCGACGCCGGCCTCTTGTGGCACCCGTACGCGCCGCTGGACGGCGGGGCGCTGTTCGCCGTCACGGGCGCGTCCGGTCCCACGCTCACGTTGGACGACGGCGCCGGCCGCCACACGGTGATCGATGGCATGGCGTCCTGGTGGTCCGCGGTCCACGGCTACGGGCACCCGGCGCTCGACGCCGCGGCGGCCCGCCAACTCGGCGACTTCAGCCACGTGATGTTCGGCGGACTGACGCACGCCCCCGCCGTCGAACTAGCCGAACGCCTGGTGCGCATGGCCCCCGAGGGGCTGGAGCACGTCTTCCTCGCCGACTCGGGCTCCGTCTCGGTCGAGGTCGCGCTGAAGGCCGCCGTCCAGTACCAGGCCGCGTCCGGCAGGCCGGGACGGCAGCGGTTCCTGAGCATCCGCGGCGGCTACCACGGCGACACCTTCGCGGCCATGAGCGTGTGCGACCCGGTGGACGGGATGCACGCGGCCTTCCCCGGGCTCGTCGCCGGGCAGGTCCACGCCCCGCGGCCCCCGGCCGCACGCCTGCGCGTGCCCGACGGCCAGCCACTGGATTCCGGGACCTGGGAGTACGACGCCGGAGCGCTGGCCGCGTGGGAGGCCGACCTCGGGCGGCTGGCCGGCACGCACGAGGCGGAACTGGCCGCGATCGTCGTCGAACCGGTGTTGCAGGGGGCCGGCGGGATGCATGTCTACCCGCCCGAGGCCCTGCGGATGCTGCGCCGCGCGGCCGACCGGCACGGGCTGCTGCTGATCGTGGACGAGATCGCCACCGGCTTCGGCCGGACCGGAAAACTCTTCGCCAGCGAGTGGGCCGGCGTGGTGCCGGACATCATGTGCGTGGGCAAGGCGCTGACCGGCGGCTACCTGAGCCTGGCGGCCGTGCTGTGCCACACGCGCGTCGCCGCGGCCCTGTCCGGATCGGAACACGGCGCGATCCTGCACGGCCCCACGTTCATGGGGAACCCGCTGGCCTGCGCGGTGGCAGCGGCTTCGCTGGACCTGCTCGCCGCGGGGGAGCCCGAACCCGCCTGGCGGGAGTCCACCACCGCCCTGCACCATTCCTTGACCACCGCGCTGCGTCCCGCTTCGGGCCTCCGGAGCGTGAGCGACGTCCGGGTGCTCGGCGGCGTCGGCGTCGTGGAACTGGATCGCCCGGTCGACGTCGTCGCCGTCACCCGCGCCGCCGTCCGCCACGGCGCCTGGGTGCGGCCGTTCCGGAACCTCGTTTACGTGATGCCCCCCTATGTCTGTGTGCCGGAGGACATCGCCGTACTGGGTGCGGCCGTGACCGCCGCGATCGCCGAGGTTCACGACGGCGCCGGAGAGGACCACTGATGGGTTCCATGCACGACTGGATCGCCGGACGCGCCCGGGTGCGGGCGGACCGCGGCACCGTCCGCGACACCCGCGGCGCCGCCGGGCTCTACGACCTGGCGTCCAACGACTACCTCGGGTTGGCCCGGGATCCGCGGCTGGCCGAGGCCTCGCGCCGGGCCGTTGCGGAGTTCGGCGCCGGGGCCGCCGCCAGCCGGGTGGTCACCGGAACCCTCCCGGTGCACGACGAGCTCGAGTCCGCCCTTCGCACCCTGACCGGCCGGGACGCCGCGCTGGTGTTCTCCAGCGGATACACGGCCAACCTGGGCGTGCTCGGCGCGCTCGGGGGACCCGGGACGCTGGTGGTGTTGGACGCCCACGCGCACGCCAGTCTCATCGACGGCGCCCGGCTCTCCCGCAGCCCGGTCGAAACCGCCCGGCACAACGATGCCGCACACGTCCGCGAGCTGCTCGCGCGCCGCACGGTGCCGCGCGCCGTCGTCGTGGTGGAGTCCGTGTACTCGGTGCTGGGCGACGCGGCGCCGCTGCGCGAACTGGCCCGCGCCTGCCGGGAACTGGACGCGCTCCTGGTGGTCGACGAGGCGCACTCGCTCGGGGTCCACGGGGCCGGGGCCGTCCACGCGGCCGGGCTGGCGCGGGACCCCGACGTCGTCGTGACCGCGACGCTGTCCAAGGCACTCGGGGCGCAGGGCGGCGCCGTCCTGGCCGCCGGGCCGCCCGCCGAGGCTCTGCGCGAACACCTGGTCAACACCGCGCGCACCTTCCTGTTCGACACCGGGCTGGCCCCCGGACCCGCCGCGGCCGCGGCGGAGGCGGCCCGCATCGTCGCCTCCGAACCCGGGCTCCCCGGCTCGCTCGCCGAACGGTCGGACCGGATCGCCGCCGCGCTCGCCGGCCCGGGCTTCGAATCCGGGACCGGCGCCGTGCACTCGGTCCGCGTGGGAGACGCCGCCGTGGCCACCGCGGCGGCCGGGGAACTGCGCACCCGGGGCATCGCCGTCGGCTGCTTCCGGACGCCCAGCGTGCCCGACGGCGTCTCCCGCCTCCGCGTGACCGCACGCGCCAACCAGAACGCGGCGGACCTCGACCGGGCGCTCGCCGAGGTCGCCGACGTCCTGCGCCGCAGCGACCGGTGCGCCAGCGACCGCCCGTCCCGTGAGGAAGCCACCGCATGACCAAGACCGACACCGACGGACGCTACCTGCGCGTGCGGGACCCCGACACGGTACGCGATGTCCTGCGGCGCACCGAGGAGTTCCTGCCGGAGAACGCGCTCACCGCCGTCGTGCCGTTGTGTCCCGAGGCGCTGCGGGTGCTGGCGCGCGTCGGCTTCTCGCTGCCTCCGGTGCTCGCGTCGGCGTCCGGTCCGGAGCACCTGGACGTTCGGCGCACGGTTGCAGCGTTCTTCAGCCCGGGGAAGGTCGGCGCGCTGGAGGCGGACATTGCCGCGTTGGCGGCTGACGCCGCGGAGGCCGCCCGGGAACGGATGATTGTGGGGGGCGACGTGGACCTGGGGCAGGCGCTGGCGTCGGTGGTGCCGCCGGCCATCATGGCCCGGCTTACCGGAACCGCGGTCCCCGACGGCGACGCCCTGAAGCGGTGGAGCCGCGACTCGCTCGAGCTGTTCTGGGGGTGGCCGGACCCCGCACGGCAGGTGGAGCTGGCCCGCAGCGCGGCGGAGTTCTACGCGTGGCTTCGGGGCGAGGTGGAGGCGTCGCGGGGGAGCGGAAACCTGTTCGGCGTCCTGCACGACGCCGGACTCGACGTCCGGCGGATCTGCTCGCTGGGGTACTTCCTGGTCATCGCCGGGCAGGAAACGACCGCCCTGCTGATCAACACCGTGCTGTACCGGACGCTGCGGGACCGGGAGGCGTGGGCGGCGTGCCGCGAGGAACCGGCGGCCCGCGCGCAGGTCCGCAGGATCCTGGCGACCGAATCGTCCGTGCACACGTGGCGGCGCCGGGCCGTCACGCGGGCCGTCGTCGACGGGCACAGCCTGCCGGCGGGGGCGGAGATCGTGCTGGAGCTGAGCGGGCACCACCGGGCGGGCGACTCCAGCGGCTACGCCCTGGCGTTCGGGTACGGCCTGCACCGGTGTCTGGGCGCGCGCCTGGCGGAGCTCGAGGCCGTGCTGGCGCTGCGGGAGGCGGCGCGGCTGCTTCCCGCGGCGGTGGGGACGGGGCCGGAGCCGCCGTGGCTGCGGTTGCTGTCCTTCCAGGCGCCGCTGCGGGTTGCCGCCCGGATGGCCGGGGAGGGGTCCGCATGATCCTCATGGTCACGGGAACGGACACCGGCGTCGGCAAGACGGTTGCGACGGCGGCACTGGCGGCCGCGCTGGATGCGGCCGGAATGCGCACGGCCGTCTACAAGCCGGTGCAGACCGGGGAGCCGGCCGCGGGGCACGGAGCCGAACACCCGGGTGGCGACATCGGCGAGGTGACGCGGTTGGCCGGGCCGGGCATCGTGGTCGCCGAGGGCGCCCGGTTGGCCGAACCCATGGCCCCGGTCGCGGCGGCCGCCGCCGAAGGGGCCGGGCTGCCCACGCTCGCGGAGCACGCGGGGCGCGTAGCGGAGCTGGGCGGGACGAACGACGTCGTGCTGGTCGAGGGCGCGGGCGGCGTCCTGGTGGAGCTGACCGCAGCCGGAGAGACGATCGCGGACCTGGCGCTGGCCGCCGGCGGCGCGATGCTGGTGGTGGCTCGGGCGGGCCTGGGAACGCTGAACCACACGCTGCTGACGCTGGAGGCCCTGGGCGCGCGCGGGGTGCCGGTCGCCGGAGTGCTGATCGGGGCCTGGCCCGCCGTCCCGACCGCGGTGGAGTTGTCCAACGAGGAGTTCCTGCGGGACGCGTGCCTGAAACGGGGCATCGAGTGGTGGGGGAAGCTGCCCGCCGGATCCGCCGGGCTTTCCCCGGCGAAGTTCCGCGCGCGGGCCGCTTCGTTGCTGGGGCGGGCGGCGGTCGTATACTCGAACGGAGCCGATTCATGAATTTTGTCCGAGTTGAAAGGTTCCACCATGACAACGCCGTCCACTGGAATTGACCATTCAGTCGCGCCCGGGATGCGCGCTCCGGCGGAGGATCCCCGCGTCATCATGCGCAAACGCATCGGACTGGCAGCCGGCGTGCTGTTGGCCGTGGCCGTGTACTTCCTGCTCCCGGCGGACCTTGAACAGGCCGGCCGGACGACGGCGGCGATCGCGGCCCTGATGGCCGTCTGGTGGATGACCGAGGCCGTTCCGTTGGCCGTGACCGCGCTACTGCCCCTGGTGCTCTTTCCCGTGCTCAACGTGGCGCCGATCGACGACGTCGCGCCGCCCTACGCCAATCCCATCATTTTCCTGTTCATGGGCGGCTTCCTGCTTGCCCTGGCCCTGCAACGCTGGAACCTGCACCGGCGCATCGCCCTGGCGACGGTCCTGCTGGTGGGCACCAAGCCGAAGATGCTCATTGCCGGATTCATGGTCGCCACCGGATTCCTGAGCATGTGGGTCTCCAACACGGCCACCGCCGTGATGATGATTCCCATCGGGCTCTCGGTCATCACGCTCGTCGCGGAGTCCGGCAACGGCACACGCGCGCCGAAGAACTTCAGCATCGCCCTGATGCTCGGTATCGCTTATGCGGCGTCCATCGGTTCGCTCGGCACCATCATCGGGACCCCGCCCAACGCGCTGATGGTCGGCTACCTGGCCGAGAACCACGACGTCACGGTCGGGTTCGGCCAATGGATGCTGGTGGGCGTTCCCATGGCCATCGTCTTCATGGCCATCGCCTGGTTTCTGCTCACCAGCGTCGTCTACAAGCCGGAAATGGATGAGATCCCCGGCGGCCGTCAACTGATCCACAGTGAGTACAAGAAGCTCGGTTCGATGAGCGTGGGCGAAAAACAGGTCCTGGCGATCTTCGTCCTCGCCGCCGCGGCCTGGATCTGCGTGCCGTTCCTCTGGCCGGATTCCAATATCGCCGACGCCGTCATCGCCATGGCCGTCGCCGTCGTGCTGTTCGTCCTCCCGGCGGATGTCCGGAAGGGCGTTCCCCTGCTGGATTGGTCGAGCGCGAAGGCCTTGCCGTGGGACATCCTCATCCTCTTCGGCGGCGGTCTGGCGCTGTCCTCCCAGTTCGGATCCAGCGGCCTGAGCGAATGGATCGGCACGAAAGTCGCAGGCCTCGAGGCGCTTCCACTGATCCTGCTCGTCGCCGTCATCGCCGGACTGGTCCTCCTGCTCACCGAACTCACCAGCAACACCGCGACCGCCGCGACGTTCCTGCCCCTGATCGGCGGCGTCGCCATCGGACTCGGCATCGACCCCATGCTGCTGGTCATCCCCGTGGCGATCGCCGCGACCTGTGCGTTCATGCTGCCGGTGGCCACGCCGCCCAACGCCATCGCCTTCGCCTCCGGCCACGTCCAGATCGACGACATGGTCCGGGCCGGCGTCTGGCTGAACCTCATCGCCCTGGTCCTGACCACGATCACCACGCTCACCCTCGCCGCCTGGGTCTTCGGGCTCGTCTATTGACAGAACGCGGCACCGGCCGGACGCCGCCTCCTGTGGATAACTCGCATGTTGTTGCCCACTCCGGTAAACTCGGCGCGTAAGAGCCCCTATCTCTTACGCGCGCCCCCGGGACGGGGCGCGGGCGAGTGGTCAGGGGCGTTCTTGTGTCCGGCACCGCCGGAACCCGGTGCGAACCGGTCTGGCCGAACCAGCAAGGGGAGGATCCCATGCCAGCAATCGTGATCGTCGGAGCCCAGTGGGGCGACGAGGGCAAAGGCAAGGCCACCGATCTGCTCGGGGGGCGGGTCGACTACGTCGTCAAGCCCAACGGCGGCAACAACGCCGGGCACACCGTCGTCGTGGGCGGCGAGAAGTACGAGCTCAAGCTCCTTCCCGCGGGCATCCTTTCCCCGAACGCCATCCCGATCATCGGCAACGGTTGCGTGGTGAACCTCGAGGCGCTCTTCGAGGAGATCGAGGGGCTCGAGGCCCGCGGCGCCGACACCTCCAGGCTCCGCGTCTCCGCCAACGCCCACCTCGTCGCCCCGTACCACCAGACCATGGACAAGGTCACCGAACGCTTCCTCGGCAAGCGCGCCATTGGCACCACCGGCCGCGGAATCGGCCCGGCGTACATGGACAAGGTGGGACGCCTGGGCATCCGCGTCCAGGACGTCTTCGACGAATCCATCCTGCGCCAGAAGGTCGAGGGCGCGCTGCGCCAGAAGAACGAGCTGCTGGTCAAGATCTACAACCGCCGCACCGTGGAGACGGAGGAGATCGTCCAGTACTTCCTCTCCTACGCCGAACGCCTGCGCCCCCTGATGATCGACGCCACCCTCGAGCTGAACACGGCCCTGGACGAGGGCAAGGTGGTCCTCATGGAGGGCGGCCAGGCCACCCTGCTCGACGTCGACCACGGCACCTACCCGTTCGTCACGTCCTCGAACCCGACGGCGGGCGGCTCGTCCGTCGGCTCGGGCATCGGCCCCACGCGCATCACCCGGTCCATCGGCATCGTCAAGGCCTACACCACCCGCGTCGGCGCCGGACCGTTCCCCACGGAGCTCTTCGACGAGATGGGCGAATACCTGCAGAAGACCGGCGGCGAGTTCGGCGTGAACACCGGCCGCCCGCGCCGTTGCGGCTGGTACGACGCCGTTCTGGCGCGCTATTCCGCGCGGGTGAACGGATTCACGGACTACTTCGTGACGAAGCTGGACGTCCTGACGGGCATCGAGCGGATTCCGGTGTGCGTCGCGTACGACGTCGACGGCGTGCGCCACGACGAGATGCCGATGACGCAGACCGACTTCCACCACGCGAAGCCGATCTTCGAGCACTTCGAGGGCTGGACCGAGGACATCACCGGGGCGCGGACGCTGGAGGATCTTCCGGAGAACGCGCGGAACTACGTCCTGGCGCTGGAGAAGATGTCCGGCGCGCGGTTCTCGGCCATCGGCGTCGGTCCGGACCGCGACCAGACGATCGTGCGTCACGACCTCGTCAACGGTTAGGCCTCGACGGGCAGGGATTCGCGGCTAGAGTCGGGGGAATGGCAACCAGTTCCCCCGCTTCCGGTTTCGTCGGCGTCCGCGGCGCCCGCGAAAACAACCTGCGCAACGTGGACGTCGATGTCCCCAGGGACGCCGTGGTGGCGTTCACGGGGGTCTCCGGATCCGGCAAGTCCTCGCTCGCGTTCGGCACGATCTACGCCGAGGCCCAGCGCCGGTACTTCGAATCCGTGGCCCCGTACGCGCGCCGGCTCCTGACCCAGGGCCACAACCCGCAGGTGGAGGAGATCACCGGGCTGCCGCCCGCCGTCGCCCTCCAGCAGCGCCGGGGAACGGCCAGTTCGCGATCGACCGTCGGGACGATCACCACGCTCTCCAACTCGCTGCGCATGCTGTTCTCCCGTGCCGGCAGGTACCCGGAAGGCGCGCCTCGGCTGGATTCGGACTCGTTCTCGCCCAACACCGCCGCGGGGGCCTGCCCGGTCTGCCACGGACTCGGCGTCGCGCACACCGTCACCGAGGCGTCCCTGGTCCCGGATCCCTCGCTGAGCATCCGCGACGGCGCCATCGCGGCGTGGCCCGGCGCCTGGCAGGGCAAGAACCTCCGCGACATCGTCACCGTCCTGGGCCACGACGTCGACGTCCCCTGGCGCAAGCTGCCGCGGAAGACGCGCGACTGGATCCTCTTCACCGAGGAACAGCCGGTCGTCGAGGTGAACCCGGAGCGGGACCGCGTGGCGAAGCCGTACAAGGGCCGGTTTTGGAGCGCCAAGAGCTATGTCATGCACACGCTCGCGGACTCGAAGAGCCAGACCATGCGCGACCGCGTGCTCCGCTACATGGAATCCGGCCCGTGCGCCGAATGCGGCGGCAGCGGCCTGCGCGCCGAGGCCCTCGCCGTCACGTTCGACGGCGCCACCATCGCGGACCTCAACGCCCTGCCGATGACCGTGCTCGCCGAGCGGCTGCGCTCCTGCGATCCGGCCACCGCTGGCGGGCCCAACGTTGCGGACATCGCGGCGCCCATCACGGAGGATCTGGTGCGGCGCGTCGACGTGCTGCTCGGCCTGGGGCTCGGCTACCTCGCGCTCGGCCGGACCACGCCCACGCTCTCCCCGGGCGAAACGCAGCGGCTGCGCATCGCCACCCAGTTGCGGTCGGGGCTCTTCGGCGTCGTCTACGTGCTGGACGAGCCGTCCGCCGGACTCCATCCCGCGGACGCCGAACCCCTGCTGGCCGTACTGCAGCAGCTCAAGGAGGCCGGAAACTCGGTCTTCGTCGTCGAGCACAACATGGACGTGGTGCGCCGGGCGGACTGGATCGTCGACGTCGGGCCGCACGCCGGCGAGGGCGGAGGCGACGTCCTCTACAGCGGGCCGGTGGAGGGGCTGGCCGACGTCGGCGCCTCCATTACGCGCGGCTTCCTGTTCGACGGCGACGGGTCGGCCTCCGGAGCGCGCCCGGATTCCGCCGGGGGTGTCGGCGCGCGCGAGGCGGTGGGCCGGATCCGCCTGGAGGGCATCGAACTGCACAACCTGCGCTCGCTGACCGCCGAGTTCCCACTGGGCGTGATGACCGCGGTGACAGGCGTCTCGGGCTCCGGGAAGTCCTCGCTCGTGCGGGTCGTGGCGGACTCGGTGCGCCGGCACGTCAGGCCGGAGGCTCGCGCCGCGGCCGCGGACGGACCGGCGGACGGCGAGCCCGAGGTCCCCGAGGCGGTGGCGTCCGTGGCGCACGTCGCCGGGCTGGAGACCCTCGACCGGCTGGTGACGGTGGACCAGAAGCCCATTGGGCGGACGCCGCGCTCCAACCTGGCCACCTACACCGGCCTGTTCGACTCCGTCCGGAAGGCCTTCGCCGGGACGGACGAGGCGCGGCGGCGGGGATACGGCGTCGGCCGGTTCTCCTTCAACGTCGCCGAGGGGCGGTGCCCCACGTGCCAGGGCGAGGGCTTCGTCGCCGTCGAGCTCCTGTTCCTGCCCGGAAGCTACGGCCCCTGCCCAGACTGCCACGGTGCGCGCTACAACCCCGAAACGCTGGAGGTCACGTACCGGGGCAGGAACATCGCGGAGGTCCTTTCCCTGCCCGTCGACGACGCCGCCGAGTTCCTCGCGGACGTTCCCGCGGCCGCGCGGAGCCTCGCCACGCTGCGGGAGGTGGGCCTGGGGTACCTCCGGCTGGGACAGCCGGCCACGGAGCTCTCCGGCGGCGAGGCGCAGCGGATCAAGCTGGCCACCGAGATGCAGCGGCTGCAGCGCGGGCACACGCTCTACGTGCTGGACGAGCCGACGACGGGGCTGCACCCGGCCGACGTCGTGCGGCTGATGCGCCAACTCGACCGGCTGGTGGACGCCGGGAACACGGTGGTGGTGGTCGAACACAACATGGACGTGGTGGCGGCCGCCGACTGGGTGATCGACATGGGCCCGTCCGGCGGCGACAAGGGCGGGCGGCTCGTGGCCGCGGGCACTCCCGCGCAGGTCGCCGTCGCCAAGGGAAGCGCTACCGCGCCCTACCTCGCCGCGAGGCTTCCGGGGACGGAATCCTAGCGGCGGCGCGGTGCGCCTCGGCGACGAACCCGTCCGGCCGCACGACGACGACGGTGCCGTCCGGCAGGTGCCGTCCCGGGGCGGCGGCGAACCCATGCAACGGAAAGCCGTGGCGCCGCCCAACCTCGCCGCCCAACGCCGCCGCGGACGGTCCGTAGGCGTGGACCTGCCAGCAGGCGTCCTGCAGCGGGGCGTGGTTGTCGGGGACCCAGGGGAGCCGGCGACCCACCAGCATGCCGCGGCGGTTCCACCGCGCCAGACCACGGGTGGCCTCCGCGGCGCGGCGCTCCGACTCCGTCATCCAGTAGTGGATCCGGATCTGGGACACGTACCCGAACATCCTGCCGCCGGCCGGCGACCGCGGCACCAGCCTGATGGCCACCGGCCACACGCGCGGCAGCACCACGGTCCGCAGGGCACGCGCCGCCCGGGAGGTGGAGGTCACCGCGGTGAACACCCGGTCCGTCGTCGAGACCAGCCGCAGTGCCACGGGCCGGCGTTCCGCTTCGTAGCGGTCCAGATAGTCCCGGGGCATGCGGCCACACAGCACATCGGCCAGCTTGCAGACCAGGTTGTGGGCGTCCTGGAGGCCGGTGTTCATCCCCTGCGCGCCGACCGGGGAGTGGATGTGGGCCGCGTCCCCGGTCAGGAACACCCTGCCGTGACGGAAGGCGTCGGCCACACGGTGGTGCACCCGGTACGTCGCGAACCACCCGGCGCCGGTGTAGCGGATGCCGAAGTCGCCGGCGAGCGTGGCGCGTGCCCGCCCCTCGTCGACGGCGGCGGCTTCCTGACCGATCGGCGCGGCATCGTCTTCTTGGCGAACGATCCCGAGCAGCCGCACACGTTCGCCGCCGGAGCCGTCCGGGCCCATGGGGAAGGCGAGCATGAAGTTCTCCTCGCTGACGCGCAGGTTGATGCCGGACCCCGTCCCGGACACGCCGTTGGCGTCCACCACGTAGAAGACCTGCTCGCTCGTGACGCCCTGGAACCCGATGCCGAGTGCGCGGCGGACGGGGGAGGACGTGCCGTCGGCGCCGATCACGTACCGGGCCAGGATCCTGATGCGCCCCTCGGAGCCGTCCGCTTCGACGGCGACGCGGCCGTCGTCGTGCATTTGCTCCAGCGAGACGAAGGCGTGGTTCCACCAGACGGCGCGGCCGCGCGCGGCGAGGCGCCGGGACAGGATCTCCTCGTTGTCGCTCTGTTCGAGGATGTGGATACCGGGGTACTTCGTCAGCCCGTGGCCCATCCGCCCCAGCGGAAGCGCTCCGAGCGTGCGCACACCCACCCCCGGGCGCAATTCGGACGCCGGAACCGCCCGCCGCAGCACCTCGTCGACGACCCCGAGCTGCCGGTAGATCTCCATGGTCCGCGAATGCACGCCGAGTGCGCGGGACTCCCGCGTGGGGCCCGGCTTGGCGTCGATGACCATGGCGTGGATCCCCAGTTTCTCCAGCCAGTTGCCGGCCATCAGGCCGGTCGGTCCGGCGCCGACCACCACGACCTCGGTGCGCAACAAGGCAGTGCCCATGACCACAGGCTACGCTCGGCGACGCGGTCTGGGTACGCTGGAAACAGTCCCCCAGCGGAAGGCAGCAAGATGAAAATCAGTGTTGGTCAGTTTTCTCCGGCCGGAACCCTCGAGGAAAACCTGGATGTGGTCCGCAGGCTGGCGGGACGCGCGGCGTCCGAGGGCGCCGGGCTCGTGCTCTTCCCCGAGGAGACGATGTTCACCGTGCGCAAGGTCGAGGGCGACCTTGCCTCCGCCGTCGAGCGGGATTGGTCGACGTTCGTGCAACAGGTCTCGTTCATCGCCGCCGAGAACTCGATCGCGATCGTTGCCGGCGGCTACGAGGCCAGCGGTGAGCCGCAGCCGTACAACACGCTTGTTGTCGTCGACGCGACCGGACGGATCGTGGGGACCTACCGCAAGGTGCACCTCTACGACGCGTTCTCCTACCAGGAGTCCACGAAGATCAAGGCGGGCGACCCCGAGGCCACCGGGACGTTCGAGATCGGCGACCTCAAGTTCGGCGTCATGACCTGCTACGACATCCGGTTCCCGGAACTCGCGCGGAAGCTGGCCGTGGACGGCGCCGACGTGCTGCTGGTCGCCGCGGCCTGGTTCAAGGGAGACCACAAGATCGACCACTGGGAAACCCTGCTCAAGGCGCGGGCCGTGGAGAACACCGTGTGGGTGGCGGCCGCCGGGACGAGCTCGACGAACACCATCGGGCACTCCGCCATCCTGGATCCGTTGGGCATTCCGGTCGGTTTCCTCGACGACGAGCGCGAGGAACTGGTGACCGTGGACGTGACGCGGCGGCGGCTCGACGAGGTGCGGGAGTTCCTGCCCGTCCTCAAGAACCGCCGAATCGGCGTGTGAACGGGGCCGGTTGCCGCGGATCGAAAGTTTTTCGGCCGCGCGTAACTTCCGTGGGTGTGGCCGCGATTACCGAAGTGAAGAAGCCGGGCCGAGGGTTCCCCCCAACGAGTCTCGGCCCGGCTTCTGAACATCTCCGGCCGGACGATTCGTCGACGGGCGGCTAGGGGCGACTAGACTCTAGCCCAAACCGTCCCAAACGATTTCAGGAGTGTCTTGGTCCCCGTCCTCACGGATGAGGTAATGAACAGGGCCCGGCAAGGTGATGCCGAGGCTCTGTCCGTGTTGTACGGGGGTCTGGCAGGTCAAGTCCGCGGCTATCTCGAGGCCAAGGGCGTGGAAGACGCCGAGGGTGTGACGCAGGATGTGTTCCTGGCGGTCTTTACCCAGCTGGCCAAGCTTGAGGGAGGCATCGCTGGATTCAAGAGGTTCACGTTCTCGGTGGCCCACGCGCGGATGGTTGACGCGACCCGGGCCAGGGTCCGCGCGCCCCGCCTCGACGAATACGAGGCGGACACGGATCCGCGCAAGGCCTCTTCCGCACACGAAACCATCTTGGACCGGCTTGATTCCGGCCCCCTCGGCGCAGTCGTCGACGGACTGCCGACGGACCAGCGGGAGTGCGTCCTGCTCCGGGTCGTGGCGGGAATGAGCATTGAAGAAACGGCCAACATCATGGGCAAAAGCCCGGGGGCCATCAAGCAGTTGCAGCGGCGCGGGCTGCTGGCCATGAAGAAGACTTTGGAGGAGGCGGACACGAATGACACGCATTGACGGCAACAGCGCTGCGAACGTGGCCCGTCTGCTCGCGGAGAGTGGCGTCCCGTCGGACCCGCGCCTGGAAAAGGCGCTCATGTCCCTCGAGACCTACGCGGATCGCGAAGCTCCCGGCCCCACCGGCCAACTGAAGGCGCTGCTCGACGGCATCGGCGAGAACGCTGCCGGGGGGAAGTCCGACGGCGGGAAGTCCAACGTGGTGCCGATGCGCCGACGGCGAGGCTCGACCGCCGCAGGAACCGCCCTGGCCTTGGCCCTTGCCGCCGGCCTCGGAGGTGTCGCGGCCGCAACGTCGTGGCAGGACAAGGCGCCGACCGTTTCCTCGGTGGGCGTCGCGGCGGGTCCCGTCACGGAATATCCCCGAGCCAGGGTCACGTCCGTCCCGGCCCCCACGCCCGCTCCCGTGGCCGTGCCCTCCAGCGTCCCGCGCGAGGTGGACCCTCCAGGGCTCCAGACACGTTCCGCGGCGGCACCGGCCGCGGCGCCGAAAATTCCCGCGAAGCAGGAGAAGGCGCAAGCCCAAAGCAAGACAGCGAGCGCCGGCGCGGCGAAGGCCCTCACCCAGGCTGGGGCGAACTCCGCGACCCAGCAAAGGGCGGCGGCGCAACAGAAGTCGATTGCCCAGAAGTCGGCGGCCCAGAACTCGGCGGCGCAGCGACAAGCCGCGGCAGAGCGCAAGGCACAGACGCAGTCGCAGAAAGTGGCGCAGGCGAAGCGGGAGGCACAAGCCAAGGCGAAGGCCGCTGGACAGTCCGCCCGCGCTCTAGCCGCGGCACAAGCCAAGAAGGCGGCGGCCCGCAAGGCCGCGCAGAAGGCGACGACCTCGGTCAAGAGATCCGTGTCCAAGGCCCCGGCAATGGTGAAGCGCCCCGTCGAAAAGCTGAAGCTCAACCTGCCGCGCTAGCACCAACACGGCAAGGGCCCCGTGCCCGTCCCGGCACCGTGGTGGTGCCGGCCACGCACGGGGCCCTTGTGCGTTCCCGCCTAGGCGAGGACCTGCCGCTTCGAACTGACCACGCCGGTGTTGAACCCGGCCAGGTGGAGCCCGCCGTGGAACCGGGCGTGCTCGATCTTCACGCAGCGGTCCATCACCACGTTCAGCCCGGCCTTCTCGGCGTCCGCCGCGACGTCCTCGTGCCATGAACCCAGCTGGAGCCAGATCGTCTTGGCCCCGACGGCAACGGCCTCGTCGAGCACGCCGGGAAGGTCGTCGTGCTTGCGGAAGACCTCCACCAGGTCCGGCGTCTCCGGCAGGTCCGCCAGCGACTTGTACACGGGCTGGCCGAGGATCTCGTCCAATACCGGGTTCACGAAGTAGACCTTGTACCGGGTGGAGGACAGCAGGTAGGTCGCCACGAAATACGACGCCCGGCTCGGCTTGTTGGACGCGCCGACTATCGCGATGGACGTGGTGTTCCGCAGGATGTTGAGCCGCTCGGGGGCCGAGGGGCCCTCCCAGGTGCGCTCTTCGGTGGTTGCGCTCACTGTGCCGCTCCGATCTGGGCGGGCGCCGGGACGGCGCACGCCTCGCCGTCGTACTCCGGAGCCGCGAGCCCGCCGCCCGCCACGTCCTGCTGGGACGCCTCGAGCGCCTGGTCGAGGTCCCACAGGATGTCCTCGACATCCTCGAGGCCCACACTCAGGCGGATCAGGTCCCCGGGGACGCCCGCCGCCTCCAGCTGCCCGGCCGAGAGCTGCTGGTGGGTGGTCGACGCCGGGTGCAGCACCAGCGTGCGCGCGTCGCCGATGTTGGCCAGGTGGCTGGCCAGCTGGAGCGCCTCGATGAACCGGCCGCCGGCCTCGCGGCCGCCCTTGACGCCGAAGCTGAAGACGGATCCGACGCCCTGCGGCAGCAGTTCCTGCGCGCGCGCGTGCTGGGGATGGGACGGCAGCGCCGCGTAGTTCACGTAGGTGACGCGCGGATCGGCCTCCAGCCACTGGGCGACGGCCAGGGCGCTGGAGAGGTGGTTGTCCATCCGCTGGGGCAGGGTCTCGACGCCCTGCAGCAGCTGGAACGCGGACTGCGCGGACAGGGCCGGGCCGATGTCGCGCAGCTGCTCGGAGCGCAGCTTCGTCAGGAAGCCGTATTCGCCGAAGTTGTCCCACCAGGAGACGTTTCCGTAGCTGGCCACGGGCTCGGTCATGGTGGGGAACTTGCCGTTGCCCCAGTTGAACGTCCCGGACTCCACGACGACGCCGCCGAGCGTGGTGCCGTGTCCGCCGAGGAACTTGGTGGCGGAGTGGATGACGATGTCCGCGCCGTGCTCGATCGGGCGCAGGATGTAGGGCGGGGTGAGCGTGGAGTCCACGATCAGCGGCACGTTCGCCGCGTGCGCGACCTCGGCCAGGCCCTTCAGGTCCGCGATGTCGCCGGAGGGGTTGGCGACGACCTCGGTGTAGACGGCCTTGGTGTTCTCCCGGATCGCCGCGGCGAAGTCGGCGGCGTCGTTGCTGTCCACGAACGTGGTCTCCACGCCGAAGCGGCGCAGCGTGACGTCCAGCTGCGTGATGGTTCCGCCGTAGAGCTTCGAGGAGGCCACGATGTGGTCGCCGGTCTGGGTCAGCGCCGCGAACGTGATGAACTCGGCGGCCATGCCGGAGGCGGTGGCGACCGCGCCGATGCCGCCCTCGAGGGAGGCGATGCGCTCCTCGAACGCGGCGACCGTCGGGTTGCCGATCCGCGAGTAGATGTTCCCGTACTTCTGCAGCGCGAACAGGTTGGCGGCGTCGTCCGTGTCCTTGAAGACGAACGACGTCGTCTGGTAGATCGGGACGGCGCGGGCGCCGTGCTCAGCGTCGGGCGTGCCGCCGGCGTGCAGGGCGCGCGTGCGGAATCCGAACTGGTGGTCTGCCATTAGGCGGTGGCCCCTTCGAGGTTGGTGGTCGGCAGCAGGTCCGTGTTCAGCTCCGTGCCGTTCTTGCGCGCGAGGTCCGCCTCGAGTTCGCGGACGATCGGCAGCACGTCGCGGCCGAACGCGGCGACCTCCTCCTGGAAGTGCAGGTAGCAGGTGAGCATCAGGTTCACGCCGATCTTCTTGAACTCGATCACGCGCTCGGCGATCTGCTCGGGGGTGCCGATGAGCTCGGAGCGGAAGCCGTCGTTGTACTGGACCATGTCCTCGAACGTGGAGTCGGCCCACATGCCCTTGCCGTCCTTGGTGGACTGCCCGGCCTCCTTGACGGCGTTGGCGAAGCCCTCGACGGCGGGGCGGTGCGCCTTGGCGATGATCTCGCGCAGCGTCTCGTGCGCCTCCTTCTCCGTCTCGCGGGCGATCACGAAGCCGTTGAGACCGAAGCGGGGCTTCGCCGCCGCGGTGCGGCCGCCGTCGTTCGCGGCCTGCACCACGCCGGAGATGTTGTCCTTGAATCCCTCCAGGGAGCGTCCGTTGGAGAAGTACCAGTCGGCGGCGTGCCCGGCGGCGGCCTGGGCCGCTGTGGAGTTTCCGCCGAAGAAGATCTCCGGGTGGGCGCGGCCGGGGATGTCCACGGGCGCCGGGTTCAGCGTGAAGTCGTTGATGTTGTAGTACTTGCCAGACTGGCTGTAGTTCTGCTCGGTCCACAGCCCGCGCAGGACGTTGATGAACTCCTCGGTGCGGACATAGCGCTCGTCGTGCTCGAGCCACTCGAGGCCGAAGTTCACGAACTCGTCCTTGAGCCAGCCGGAGACGATGTTCACGGCGGAACGGCCGCCCGAGATGTGGTCGGCGGTGATGATGAACTTGGCGAGCACGCCGGGGTGCCACATGCCGGGGTGGACGGCCGAGATGACCTTGAGGCGTTCCGTGGCGCCGAGCAGGGCGAGGGAGAAGCTGGTGGCCTCGTGCTGCTTGTCGGCGCCGTAGCTGGCGGCGTAGCGCGTCTGCGTGAGCGCGTACTCGAAGCCGGAGTTCTCCGCGATGCGGGCCAGCTTCTTGTTGTAGTCGAAGTCCCAACTGGTGCGCTGCTCGATCGTGGAGACGACGAGCCCACCGGAGACATTCGGCACCCAATAGGCGAACTTGAGCGGGGTCTCGAGATCGGCCACGGGGCTGACGGGGTTATTGGTGCTCATGGCTGGTTCCTTGGGGACGGGCGCCGCGGGCGCTGGGCGGAAGATCGCTTGCGCGCTCTCCATCGGTCCTGGCGGTAGCACCTTTCCGGGGGGCGGATGGTTGCTGCGGCGTCGTCGAGCCAGATCTCTCGGCCGCTCGGGATGGTTCGTTCCATTGTGGCAAGAACGGGGCCGCGATCAAAGAATGTTGAGCCGGATTGCGTCGCGGGGTTGCCGGATCGAATATCCTGCGGCCCGGAACGCGGGCGATAGGCTGGAGGGATGGGATCGAAACTTGCGTTGGTGCGTCACGGGGAGACCGACTGGAACGCGGAGGGCCGCCTGCAGGGCCGGATGGACATCGCCCTGAACGAGGTGGGCCGCGGCCAGGCGCGGGCCGCCGGCCGCGAACTGCTGGCGGCCGGCGGGTGGGACGTGCTGGTCTCCTCGCCGCTGGCCCGCGCCGCGGAGACCGCCTCCCTGGCCGGTGTGGTGCTCGGACTCGAACCCACGGAGACCCTGGCCGGCCTGGCCGAGCGCGACTACGGCCGCTGCGAGGGTCGCGTGGTGGCCGGGCTCCCGCGGCACGACATCGACCGGTTGCTCGAATCCGCCGAACCCGAGGACGAGGTGGCCGACCGCGGGGTGCGGTCCCTCGCCGGACTCGTGGAGCGGTACCCCGGGCGAAACGTCGTCGCCGTCGCGCACGGGACGCTGCTGCGCCTCACCTTGACCAGGATCCTCGGCGCGGACCACCCGCGGTTCCGCAACGGCCAAATCGTTGAACTCGACGCCAAGCTGTTCGCTGGCGCACGCCGCGGTGCGCCCGAGGGCGACCCGCCCGACGTCGTGCACCTCGCCCCGGGCGCGGCCGGGACGGCGACGCCGGTGGGGGCCTAGCGGCGGCCCTGTGTCTTGGCGCGCTTGCGGCTCTCGCGGCTCGCCTGGGTGCGGAGCGCGATGATGCGCGCCGCCCCGGCGCTGGCCACCACGAATCCGCCGGCCACGGCCGCGGCCAGCAGCGCCAGCCCCAGCGAAACCGTGCTCTCCACCGCGAAGTAGCGCAGCGGAACGGTCGTTTGGTTCTGTGCGATGAAGACGATCAGCAACACCAGCAGGACCAGGGCCGCGATGGTCGCTGCCCAGATCATTCCGGTGCGCGTGGCGTGTTTCCTGTCCGGGGTTTCGCGCGCCGGAGGCGCCGTCGGCGTTGGGGTGGTGGGGGTTGGCGGTGTGTTCGGGTTCTTCGGTTCGCCGCTCATGGTGTGGCCTCTTCCTGCCGGGTTGTCGGTTTCACTCCAACTGTTGCACGGATCCGGCGTGCCGCACCGCCGCCGGACTACGAGTCGCGCTCGGAGCCGAGGCCGGAGCCCCGGCCGGATTTCCGGCGCAGCGAACGGCCGTCGCTGACGTCCTGGCGCTCCTTCTCGGCCTTCTTGTCGCTGGCCTTGGTGTCCCGCGGCGGTAGCTGGATGCTCTCCTCGGCCTCCAGCCCGCCCTGGAGCTGGCGCCCGCGTTCCATCTCCGCGTCGAACTCCGCGCCGAAGAGCAGCGAGATGTTCGCCAGCCACAGCCAGAGCAGCATGACGATGACGCCGGCGATGGCCCCGTAGGTCTTGTTGTAGTTGCCGAAGTTGGAGACGTAGAAGAAGAAGCCGAGCGTCGCCAGGGCCAGGACAACCAACGCAATCAGGGAACCCATGCTGGTCCAGCGGAACTTGGGCTGCTTGACGTTGGGTGTCGCGTAGTAGAGAACGGCGATCATCAGGACGGCGAAGCCCACCATCACCGGCCACTTGGCGATGTTCCAGATCAGGAGGGCGGTCTCGCCCAAGCCGATCGCACCGCCGATGGCCTCCGCAACCGGTCCGGAGAGGACCAGCAGCAACGCCATCACGACGGCGAGCAGAAGCAGGACCACCGTGATGGCCAGCAGCGTTGGCCGCAACTTCCAGAAGGGTCGCCCCTCGTCGATCTCATAGATCCGGTTCATGGCACGCCCGAAGGCTCCGACGTAGCCGGACGCGGACCAGATGGCGCCCAAAAGGCCCGCGACAAGCGCGAACCCAGCGGCCGACGAACCCGTCAGTTGCTCGATCGTGGGCCGGATGCTGTCCACGACGGACGGGTCGGCGACGCCCTCGACGACCTGCAGGAGGGTTTGCGTCGTCTGCTCGGCCTGGCCGACCACCCCCAACAGGGAGACCAGCGCCAACAGGGCGGGGAACAGGGACAGGACTCCGTAGTAGGTCAGCGCGGCGGCCAGGTCGGTGCACTGGTCCCGCGAGAACTCCCGGAGCGTGCGCTTGAGGATGTACTTCCAGGCGGGCTTGCCGACGTCCCGGGGGCTGTCCGGTTTCCTATCGTCGTTCGGATCCGGGGCGGTGTGAGCCTTTTCCGCGCTCGTGCCCTTCGTGCTGCGCTCGGCCATGGCCCCGCCTTTCCTCTGTCGTGATCGCGTTTCCTCGGTGGTGATCGCCGCCAGCAAAGCACGGGCCCGCGGCGCGTTCAAGGGAAAGGACGGCGCGCCTTCTACATGCGCGCGAGTGCCTCGCCGACGTCGGCCCGTTGGTAGAAGACCTCCCGCCCGGAACGGAGCGAGGACGCCAGCCCGCCCGCGGCCATGATCTTGAGGTGGCCGGTGACGGTCCCGGCGGCGAGGTCCAGCGCGCAGGCCAGTTGGGTGGTGGTCATGGGGACGTCCAGCTGGGCGAGGATCTGTGCCCGGGGCCGGCCGGGCAGCTGGGCCACCGGGCGGGCGTTCAACACGCGCGTATTGGGCCAGATGAAGGCGTTGGGCACCAGGATCAGCCCCTGCCCGGGATCCGGTGGGACCACCTGATCGCACCCCCGGACGATCTCCAGCCCGGTCGGAGTCGGGATCACACTGGGGTGCAACGAGCGGAACACCTCCACGATGCCGCTCCGCGAGATCCGCGCCAGGCGGGCGTCGATGTCCGCCAACAGCACGGAGCGCAGTCGCGGCCACCGCCGCCGGCATCTCCTCGAACGAATCCTGGTGCCGGGGGGTGGGGTCAGCCCGTCCGCCATGAAGCCCCGCGGGAGGACCACCGTGCTCAACAGCCTCAGGTGGGCGCCCTTGCGTGGGTCCATGGACGCCGCGATGCTCCGCTTGGCCGATTCGATCCACGGACGGTGGATGGGCGTGCCCACCTGGAGCGCGCGGAGGCTGGTCACCGTTTCCCACAGGTGCGAGGCCTCGAAGCGGATCTTCGTGAGGTCCCCGCTGGTGAGTGTGATGTGCATGGAATCAGGGTAGGGCGACGCGCACCCGGACGCGAGGATTCGGCTGAGGCCGAATCCTGGCGGTGGGCGAGTGGCCCGCGCCCGCCGCGCCCGGGTGGCGCCTGGGCCAGCCTGGGGCTGCGCGGAGTATTCCCGGATTCGGTCCTCGCCAAATCGTGGCGTGCCGCCCTCGCCGGATCGATTCTGTTGGCATGACAACGCACACCAGTTCCCCAATAATCAGCAACACGATAGATGACTAGGCCGCAGCCGTCGCATCTTTCGCCGCCCGGACGGCGGCCGGCCTCCGCACCGTCGGGCCGCCGTCGTTCGCCGGATCCGTCATTCGTGGCGCGAAGGCGCGGCCATGGACGTTGAATTCGACCGCCGGAGGAGGCCCGATGTTCCATGCCCAGTCCGGCGGCTGCATGTAGCGCGTCCGCGGCCGTACCGAGTTGAGCGGTTTTGGGCCCCCGTGAACGGCTTTGCGGTCTCCTCGGCGCTCTGACTAGGGGCGTTGTGCCGGAGTTGTGCCATAGTTGCTCACGACGGCACGCAACGGCACGGCACGGCACGACGCCGGGCCTACCGGGCGTCGCAGATCTCCTTGATCCGCTCGATGCACGGCTCGTTCTGCAGACTGGTGGTGTCGCCAAGCGTGCTTCCCTCGAACAGCTGGGTCAACAGGCGCCGCATGATCTTCCCCGAGCGGGTCTTCGGCACGTCGGGCACGAACACGACGTCGCGCGGCTTGGCGATTGGTCCGATCTGCGTGGACACGTGGGCCCGCAGGGCGGCGACCACCGAGTCGCGGACGTCCGCCGGCGCGTCGGCCAGCGTCCCGCCGATCAGGGACGCGTCGCGAGGCACCACGAACGCGGTCGCCGCGTGGCCGGTCTTCGCATCGAACGTCGGGCACACGCCGGCCTCGACCACCGCGGCGTGGGACACCAGCGCGGACTCGATCTCGATCGTGGAGAGCCGGTGCCCGGAGATGTTGATGACGTCGTCGGTCCGGCCCAGGATCCAGGTGTGGCCGTCGTCGTCGAACCGGGCGCCGTCCCCGGCGAGGAACCAGCCCTGCGCCGCGTACTTCTCCCAGTAGGACGTGAAGTAGCGCTCGGGGTTGCCCCACACGGTGCGCGCCATCGCCGGCCCCGTCCGGGTGAGAACGATGTTCCCCTGCGTGTTCGCCGGAACCCGCGCTCCGGCGTCGTCCACGATGTCCGTCGCGAGTCCGGGCAGCGCGCGCGTGGCGCAGCCGGGCTTGAACGAGGGATCGTCCTGGCGCGGGGAGAGGACGGTCGCGCCCGTCTCCGACTGCCACCAGGTGTCCACCATCGGCACGCCGGAATCGGGGTCCCCGGGAACGACGGCGTCGCGGCCCACCTGCGTGCGCAGCCAGCGCCAGGCCTCGGGGTTGACGGCCTCGCCGACCGTTCCGGCCAGGCGGATGGAGGAGAGGTCGTATGGGGCCGGGATGCCGTCCGGGAACCAGCCCATGAGCGAGCGCACCAGCGTGGGGGCCGTGTAGTAGCTCGTGACGCCGTAGCGTTCGATGATCTCGAAGTGCCGGCCCGGGTGGGGTGCGTTGGGCACGCCCTCGTAGATGACCTGGGTGACGCCGTTGGAGAGCGGTCCGTAGATCTCGTAGGTGTGGGCGGTGACCCAGGCGAGGTCGGCGGTGCACCAGTGGACGTCGTTTTCGCGCTGCGCCGGATCGGGGTGGGAGAACAGGAACTCGTGGCTCCAGGAGGCCTGCGTCAGGTAACCGCCGGTGGTGTGGACCAGGCCCTTCGGCTGCCCGGTGGTGCCGGAGGTGTACATGATGAACAGTGGCGTTTCGGCGTCGAACGCCTCGGCTGCGTGCTCGGTGGGCTGGGAGTCGACGACGTCGTGCCACCACACGTCGCGGCCCTGGACCCAGTCAACGTCGGTGTGTCCGGTGCGGTTGATGACCAGGACGTGCTCGATCGCGTTGTCCCCGGACACGGCCTCGTCCGCCTGCGACTTGACCGGCACGGCGGTGCCGCGGCGGAATTGGCCGTCCGTGGTGACCAGCAGCTTGGCCCCGGTGTCCTCGACGCGGAACCGCAGCGCCTCGGCGGAGAAGCCGCCGAAGACCAGCGAGTGGACGGCGCCGATCCGCGCGCACGCAAGCGTGATCACGACCGTCTCCACCAGCACGGGCAGGTAGACGACGACGCGGTCGCCCTTCCCGATGCCGAGTTCCGTCAGCGCATTGGCGGCCTGGGAAACGAGCGCGGTGAGTTCGCGGTAGGTGACGGTCCGCGTGTCGCCCGGCTCGCCCTCGAAGTGCAGGGCCACCTTGTCGCCTCGGCCGGCCGCGACGTGGCGGTCGGCGCAGTTGACGGCGGCGTTGAGCTTCCCGCCGTCGAACCAGCGAAGCTCGGGGCCGCGGCGGGCGGCGGTGTCCGCGGGCGTGGCCGAGTGGGTGGTGTGCCAGGGCTCGGCCCACTGGAGGCGGGACGCGGCCTCCTCCCAGAAGGCGAGGCGCTCGGTTTCGTTCTGGTTCGTCATCATCAGCTCCATCGATCCTGGCGGTAGCACTACTAAAGGTCCCGCGGGGCCGCGGCCGCAAACCGGTGCCGCGCAAAACGCAACATTCGCGCCGGCGCGCGGAGGCGGGATGCGGCCGTGGGCGCACGTCCCGCGCGGCGTGTTCCTACGCCCAGCGGTTCACGGCCCAGCGCTCGAGAATCCCCAGCAGCCCGTCGGTGATCTTGCCGATCACGGCGAGCAGGATGATGGCCAGGAGCAGGCGGTCGGTGCGGCCGTTGTTCTGCGAATCGGTCAGCAGGAAGCCGAGCCCCATGGACGAGGCGATCAGCTCCGCCGCGACCAGGAACAGCCACGCCTGCGCCAACGCGAGCCGCAGCCCGGAGAAGATCGCCGGAACGACGGCGGGCAGCTGCACGGTGGTCAGCAGCCGCAGACCGTTGACGCCGAAGGCGCGCGCGGCCTCCACCAGGTTCTTGTCCACGTGGCGCAGCGCCAGGTACACGGTGGTGAAGATTGGGAAGAACGCACCGATGACGATCAGCGTGACCTTCGAGTCCTCGCCGATCTTCATCCACAGGATCAGCAGCGGCACCCAAGCCAGGGACGGCACCGCGCGGAACGCGCCGACCGTCGGGCCGAGCAGCGCGTCGGCCCACCGGGACAGGCCCACGAGCGAACCCAGCGCCAGCCCGAGCGCCGCGCCGATGCCGAAGCCCAGCAGCACGCGCTGCAGCGAGATCCCGATGTGCCGGGTCAGCTCGCCGCGCTCGACGAGTTCCGCGCCGGCGGCCAACACGGCCCCGGGCGCCGGAAGCGCGACGGCGGAGACCCATCCCAGCGAGCTGGCCGCCTGCCACAACGCCAGCAGGGCCACCGGCACGACGGCGCCGATCGCCACCCGGCGCGCGGTGGCACCCCGGGGGCGGGCCGGCGTCGTGCCGCGGGTCGACGAGGCGCGGCCGGCGACCGCCCCGTCGGAGACCTTGGTGTTCGGGCCGAGCGTCATCACGCGTCCTTGATGGTCGAGGCGTCCGCCTTCTTCGCGAAGGTGTCGTCGACGATGGTCGCGACGGCGTCGTCGATGTCCGCCTGGTCGGACACGTCGCCGGTCTCGACGAAGATCGGGCCGACCGTGGTCAGGACCTTGGTCTGGGCCTCGCCCGGAACGCCGTCGACGTCGAGGTTGGAGCGTTCGAGGATGACCTGGCTGGCGACGGCCTGGTCCAGGGAGGCGACGTCGGCGAGGATCGCGGCGGTCTCCTCCGGGTTCTCCGCGGCCCATCCGCGGGCCTTCTCGTAGGCGTCGACGACGGTCTGCGCGAGCTCCGGGGAGTCGTTGAGGAACTTCTCGGTGGCGTTGAGGAAGCCGTAGGTGTTGAAGTCGAGGTTTCGGTAGAGCAGCGTGGCCCCGGCCTGCTCGGCGCCGGCCATGATCGGGTCCAGCCCGGCCCAGGCGTCCACGGAGCCGTTGTCCAGGGCCGCGCGCCCGTCCGCGTGCTGGAGGTTCTGTACGGTCACGTCGTTGATGGACAGCCCGGCCTCCTCGAGCGACTGGACCAGGAAGAAGTAGGGGTCGGTGCCCTTCGTCGCCGCGATCTGCTTGCCCTTGAGCTCGGCCACGGACTTGATGGTCGAATCCTTCGGCACCACCAGCGCGGACCACTCCGGCTGCGAGTAGAGGCTGATCACCTTGATGGGGGATCCGTTGGCGCGGGCCAGCAGGGCAGCCGATCCTGCAGTTGAACCCACCTGGATGGCGTCGGCGCGCAGGGCCTCGTTGGCCTTGTTCGACCCGGCGGACTGGAGCCAGTTGACCGTTACGCCCTGCTCCTTCAGCGTGGCCTCGAGCCAACCCTTTTCCTTGATGACCAGACTGAGCGGGTTGTAGGTGGCGAAGTCGATGTTCAGCGTCTTGGCGGCGCCGGCCGCGGCCTCCGAACCGGAGCCCTCGCCCGCGCAGGCGGTCAGGAGCGCGGCGGCGGCACCGGCGGCGCCGAGTCCGAGGAAACGGCGGCGGGAGACGGGGGACAGGGCGTGGGAAATCATGGGGTTCCTTCGGGGATGCGGTGTGGGATGCGGGTGGTGGCCGACGTCGGCCGGGGGTGTCGGTGGGTAAGCCGGTGTCAGTGTCGGTGGGAGTCGACGCCGAGGCTTTCGAGCAGGGACGAGCGCAGACGGGCCAGTTCGGCGGACGCGCGGTCGCGCGGGCGCTCGCCGGGGACCGTGAGGACCTGGGTGATGCCGGCGCCCTCCTGCCCGGGAACCCGGCCGAGGACCAGGACGCGGTCCGCGAGCTGGAGGGCCTCGTCGACGTCGTGCGTGACCAGGAGGACCGTGGCGGGGTGGGCGCGGTGGATGTCCAGGAGCAGGTCCTGCATCTTCAGCCGCGTGAGGGCATCGAGCGCGCCGAAGGGCTCGTCCAGCAGGAGCACGCCCGGACGGCGGGCCAGCGCCCGCGCCAGCGAGGCGCGCTGGGCCATGCCGCCGGAGATCTCGCGGGGGCGGTGGTCGGCGTGTCCGGACAGCTCGACGAGGTCCAGCAGTTCCGCGATCCGTTCCGCACCCTCCGCCTTGGGCGTCCCGCGCGGGAGTCCGAGCGCGACGTTCCGCCGGACGGTCTGCCACGGCAGCAGCCGCGGTTCCTGGAAGGCGACGGCGGAGCGGTCGTCGAGACCGTGGATGTCGCGTCCGTCGATGGACACCCCGCCGCTGGTCGGACGGTCGAGGCCCGCCACCGCTCGCAGGAGGGTTGATTTGCCGCAGCCGCTGGGACCGAGGATGGCCAGCACCTCGCCGGCAACGACGTCGAAATCTATGGATTCGAGGACGGCGCGGCGGGCGTCGCCGTCGCCGAACGCGCGGCCGAGGCCGGAGAACGAGACGGGCAGCGCGGAACCCGGCTGGCGGGTGGAAGTGGATGTCCGCCGGTTGTCCGGCGCGGTGGTGGTGCTCATGCTCAACTCCATCGGTCCTGGCGTTAGCACCGTCCCCGGACGGGGTGGTTGCTGCGGCGTCAACAAGCCAGATCTCTCGGCCGCTCGGGATGGTATTGAGTCAACTTAATGTCATCCCGGCGCATTCGGCAAGTTACGACGCATCCCCGAAACATTCGGCGTAATACTTCGGTGTGCGTATTTTTCGAAGAAACTTCGGCAAAGGCGTGTCCTTGCACCGAATCTTCAGGATATTTACGGGGCGCTGGATCCCGGAATCGCGCCCGGAGAGGCAGTCCGATGTTTGGCGAGCCCGCGATGGCCGGGTACAAATGAGTCAACAAACCATCCAGAGCGGCCGAGAGTCCTGGCTCCATGACGCCGCAGCAACCCCTTCCCGTCCGTCGGGAGGTAGGTGCTCACGCTAGGTCCGATGGAGTGATTCACTGTGGAGCAGTTCCCTGTCCCCGCCCGCCACCTGATCAAACTGACTCCGGGCGTGCCCGCAACCAGCCACTACGACGAGCTGGCCGACGTGTTTCGGCCCGTCTTCGAGCGCATCGCGGAGGGCGCCGCGGTGCGCGACGCCGAGCGGGTGCTGCCCTACGAGCAGGTCGGATGGCTCAACCAGCTGCGGTTCGGCGCCCTGCGCGTGCCGGAGGCGGACGGCGGCTACGGGGCATCGCTGGCGGACACCTTCCGGCTGCTCATCGAGTTGGCCGAGGCGGACTCGCAGGTGTCCCACCTGCTCCGTTCGCACGTCGGGTTCGTCGAATCCGTCCTGACGCTGGACGACGCGGAGGTCCGCAACCGCTGGTTTGCCCGCTTCGTCGGGGGACAGCTGGTCGGCAACGCGTACACCGAGCGCGGAGGCAATGAACTCGGAACGCTCAACACCCGGCTCCTGGAACACGACGGCCTGTTGCGGCTGACGGGCAAAAAGTACTACTGCACCGGCACCATCTTCGCCGATTGGGCGGCAGTCGCGGCGACGGTGCCGGGCGTCGCCGGGCGCCACATCGCCGTCGTATCGACGCAGCACTCCGGCGTGCGGATCTTCGACGATTGGGACGGCTTCGGCCAGCAGTTGACCGGCACGGGATCTACGACCTTCGACGACGTTCCGGTCGACACCCTGCTTCGGCCGGCCGAGCTCGAGGCGCACGTGGAATCGGCCGTCTTCCAGCTGGTTCTGCTCGCCGTGCTGGCCGGGATCTCGAGGGCCGCGCTGGCCGACGCCCGCGCGGCCGTCCAGGCACGGACCCGGACATTCAGCACCGGTACGGGCGTTCCCGTCCGTGAGGAGCCGCAGGTGTTGCAGCTCATCGGAGAGATGTCCTCCACGGCGTTCGCGGTCGACGCCGTGGTGCTGGCCGCCGTCGCGGAGGTCGAGTCCGTGGATGGCGAGTCGGGGCTGACGGAGGCCGAGCGGTGGGCCGTGTGCGAGCTGGCCGCCAACCGCGCGCAGACCGTGGTCCAGCCGCTGGTGCTGTCCGCGGCGTCCAAGCTCTTCGACGGTCTCGGCGCCTCGTCCACGGCGCGCGTGTGCAACCTGGACCGCCACTGGCGGAACGCGCGCACGGTCGCGACCCACAACCCGACCATCTACAAGGCGCGGATCGTCGGGGACTACGAGGTCAATGGAACCGCCCCGCGGAAGTTCGACGCCGTGGGAGACGTGGCCCAGGTGGGTTTCGCGCGTTGAGCGGTTGGTCGGTTGGCGGTGCCGCGACCGCGACCGCTCCCGCCCTCCTGCAGCCGAGACCGCCCAATATTGCCGAGACCTGCCGAAATTCCGGGAGATCTCGATATTTTCACCCGGTCTGGAGCACCTCCCACATCCCATCGCGAGGACGAGGACCGCTGGCCTCGCCTAGTCGCGGTCAGACTCCTCGCAAAAATGCGGTCCGGCTACTCGGCGCCGCACTCTCACGTAACCCGGCGTCATCTGGAGCAACATTGAACGAATGAGTCACCAAGCCGGTTCGTGTCCGTTTGTTTCGCCATATCGCCGTAATCCTTGGTCACATCGAAGATCCTGCAAGACACTTTAAACATGACCGCGGAGGTTCCGCAGTCACACGACAACCATCCAGAGCGGCTGAGAGACCTGGCTCATTGACGCCGCAGCAACCACCCCCTCGGGGCCGGTGCTCATGCCAGGACCGATGGAGATTGCCAGACTCCGCAGGTTCTTAAACGTCGGTCCGCCGACGTCCACACAGCTGCGGACAGAGCGTTCCTCGGTAACAACCGAGAGGATCCACTATGGAACCCACACCCCGTATTTCCCGTCCCGGCCGCGGCACCGTTCGCCGCGCTTCCGCACTCGTCGCACTGTTGGGAGCCGCCTCCTTGGCATTGGCGGCCTGCGGATCGGGCGCGTCCGGCAACCAGCCGTCGGCCGCCGCCGGCGAGCCGGTGCAGGGCGGAACGTTCACCTATGCCGAGGTCACTCCGATCAACAATTGGCAGACCCAGGCCGCGCGCTTCTACGAGAAGGCGAACGTCCTCAACAGCGTGCTCGACCGCCTCACCTACTTCGACGCTGAGAACGGCGAGCTGGTCGGATGGATTGCGAGCAAGTTCGAGGCCAACGCGGACAAGACCGAGTTCACATTCACCATCCGCGATGGCGTGACGTTCTCCGACGGGACGCCGCTGGACGCGCAGGCCGTGAAGGCCAACCTCGACGCCCTGGGTCTGGGGGTCGAGGCCGCCCAGGTGCAGCCGAACGTCGACTTCGCGTCCTACAAGTCCGCCGAGGTTCTTGCCGACAGCCAGGTGAAGGTCACGCTGAAGAGCCCGGACGCAAACTTCCTCCGGGCGACCTCTTCGGTGACCGCCGGACTGGTTTCCCCGGAAACTTTGAAGCTGGACAACGCGGGCCAGTCCGCAATCTCGAAGATCGTCGGCTCGGGCCCGTTTGTGTTCGAGTCCGAGAAGACGGACGAGGAGGTCGTGTTCGCCAAGCGAGCCGACTACGCGTGGGCCCCCGAGACGGCCGAGAACCAGGGTGCGGCCTATTTGGACAAGCTCGCCGTGAAGTACCTACCGGAGGTTGCCCACCGTGCCGGCGCCGTGCAGTCCGGCCAGGTGGACCTCGTCCGCGGCCTGCAGCCTGCCGATGAGGCGGCGCTGGCAGCCGGAGGAGCGCAGGTGCTTCCCGCGAAGGGCGTGGACCTAACGGCGAACATGGCCGCCGTGCGCATCGGCAGCGGCAAGCTCGCCGACGTCAAGGTGCGTCAGGCACTGCAGGTCGGCATTGACCGCCAGACCATTAAGGACACCGTGCTTTCGGATAGCTACGAGATTGCCGGGTCGGTGCTCAACCGCGCGGCGCCCGGATACGTCGACCTTTCCGCGGAACTCGCCTACGAGCCCGAGAAGTCCAAGCAGTTGCTCGACGAGGCGGGTTGGAAGGTCGGAACAGACGGCATCCGCGAAAAGGACGGCGAGAAGCTGCAGGTCACCGTCACCTCCTCCAACAACTCCGTGGTGATCAAACCCGCCTTCGAACTGATCGAGCAGCAGTGGCGCCAGATCGGCGTGAAGCTGGTCAACCGAGCAGCGGACAACACGTTCCTCGCCACGGCCATGATCGACCCCAACATCGAGTTCTTCGGCACCCGGCAGTTCGCCTACGGGGGACTCGGCCCGGTCTTCGGACCGGAGAGCAACACCCAGACGCTCAACGCGGACAAGGACCTCAACTCACTCTTCGCCGAGGAACGCGCCGCGGCCAGCGACGAGGAACATCTGGAACTCGTGGCCGAGGAACAGCGTCAACTGGTTGTCGACCAGGCACTTTCGCTGGTCTTGTGGGACGAGGTGCAGGTCTACGGGGGAGCCCCGGGCTCACACGTGGAATTCACCTCCGGAACCGCGCCCATATTCCAGGGCGCCTGGAAGACCGGGGAGTAGTCCGCCGTGGCCGCCTACATCGCGAGAAGGATCGGACAGTCCCTGTTGGTCGTCTGGCTCGCCTACACGCTGGTCTTCCTGGCCGTGCAGCTCCTGCCCAACGATCCCGTGACGATCTTCCTCTCCGCCGATGCGGCAGCCGACCCGGCGACAATCGCCGCCATGAAGGCCCAGTACGGCTATGACCAGCCGCTGTTGGTGCAGTACGTCGGCCAGCTCGCGGACATCCTCCGCGGAGACGTGGGCTACTCGCTCGCTTCGGGGCAACCCGTTTCGGAACGCATCGGCTCCGTCATCGCGTCCACGCTGGCGCTGGCCGGCAGTGCGTTCGTCGGCGCGGTCCTGTTGGCGGTTGCGCTCGCCGCGACCGCCACGCTGGCACGGGCCACTTGGCTCAAGCGGACCATTCTGAACCTTCCCCCGCTCTTCGCCGCTGTGCCGGTCTTTTGGCTTGGACTGGTCCTGCTGCAGGTGCTCGCCATCCAGTGGGGGGTGATGTCGCTCTTCCCGGACGGTTCGTTCGCGTCGTTGGCCGTCCCGGTCCTGGTGCTCGCCGTGCACGTCTCGGCACCGATCGCCCAAGTCCTGCTGAAGAGTCTCGACGCCGTCTATGCGCAACCCTTCATCGACGTGCTGCGGGCAAAGGGCGCCTCTCCGGCGTGGATCTTCTACCGGCACGCACTGAAGAACGCGGCTGCGCCGGCGATGACCATCAGCGGTATCACGGTCGGCACGCTGCTGGCCGGGTCGGTGATCACGGAGACCGTCTTCGCCCGCGCCGGCCTGGGGCAGGTCGTCCTCCAGGCGGTTACCGCCCAGGACGTGCCGCTTGTCCAGGGGCTCGTGCTTTTGACCGCGACCGCCTTCGTGGGGGTCAACCTCGCCGTGGATCTGCTGTACCCGCTGCTGGACCCGCGGATCCTGAAAAGCAGCACCCACGGCGCACCCCGTGCGCTGGCCGCCTGATAAGAAACGGAGCGAACATGAGCACCAAGCCGGATACGATCGCCCCGGTCGCCGCGGTGGCGTTCCCACCCGAGGCTGCGACGCAGGCATCCACCCCCGACCCAGGGCCGACGGGTGGGCGGCACCGCGGCGCCATGCATTTGCCGGCGCTGTGGTTGACCGCAGCCCCGCTATTACTGGTGCTGGGATGGGCGCTCCTGCCCGGACTCTTCACCGGTTTCGACCCCGTCACAGGAGTGCCGGCCGAGAAGTTCCAGGCCCCGGGAGCCGAACACTGGTTCGGCACGGACCACCTTGGTCGTGATGTCTACGCGCGCGTGGTGCACGGCACCTCGCAGACCCTGCTCACGGCGGGGTTGGCCGTGTTGATCGGACTGGTGGTCGGCACGGCCATCGGGCTGGCCGCAGCCACGGCGGGACGCTTCGCCGACGCGGCCACCATGCGGCTGGTGGACGTGCTGCTCGCCGTTCCCGGCTTCCTCATTTCGCTGATCATCGTCACGGCGTACGCGCCGGGACCGATTTCGCTCGGCGTGGGCGTCGGCATCGCCTCCATCGCGTCCTTCGCCCGCGTCGTCCGCTCCGAGGTCCTGCGCGTTCGCAACCTGGACTACGTGGAGGCGGCGTTCCTCAACGGGGGTTCGTACGCGTCCGTCGTCGTCAAGCACATCCTTCCCAACGCCTGCGGGCCGGTACTGGCATTGCTGGCCGTGGATCTGGGCGCGGCGATCCTGGCGATCTCCGGCCTTGGTTTCCTCGGGTTCGGCTCTCCGCCTCCCACGCCCGAGTGGGGCCTCCTGATCGCCGAGGGGCGGCAGTACCTGGCCACCGCCTGGTGGCTGACCAGCCTTCCCGGCGTTGTCATTGTCGCCGCCGTCATCCTGCTCGCGGGGCTCGGCCGGCAGCTACAAAAGATCTTCCGTTTCTAGGGACGAGGGAACACCATGACCACCACAACCCCCACAGGAGCGCTACTGAGCGTGCGCGGACTGAGCATCACCTACGGCTCCGGAAGGGAGTCCGTGCTGGCGGGCGACCGTCTGGACCTGACGCTGCGCACTGGCGAGATCGTCGCGCTGGTCGGCGAGTCCGGCTCCGGGAAGAGCACCCTGGCCAAAGCGATCATCGGGCTGCTCCCCGCGAACGCCCACCTCGACGGTGCCATCGACTTCGCGGGCGCCGACCTGCTCTCCCTTCCGGAGCGGGCACTTGAACGCATGCGCGGTAAGAGCATCGGAATGGTCCCGCAGGATCCGGGCGCCTCGCTGGACCCCGTGCAAACCGTGGGTTCCCAAGTCGCCGAGGTGTTCCGGCTCCACCCGGACGGCGGCAGGCGCTCACGGGCGGAACTCCGCGCCGAGGTGGTCCGCCTGTTCGAGACGGTGGGGATCGACCGCCCCGAGGAGCGACTGGGACAGTATCCCCACGAGCTTTCCGGTGGATTGAAGCAACGTGTGCTGATCGCCATCGCGTTCTGCCTCAATCCCCAGCTGTTGATCGCCGACGAACCGACGTCCGCACTGGACGTGACGGTGCAGCGGACGGTTCTGGACGTCTTCACGCGGCTGGCCCGGGAACGCGGAACCGCCGTCATTTTCGTGACCCACGACCTGGCCGTCGCAACGGACCTGGCCGACCGGATCGTGGTGATGCAGCGGGGGAGGATCCGCGAGGACAGCCCCGTGCTGGACATCCTCACCCGCCCGGAGGACGAATACACGGTTCGCCTGTTGGCGGAGGCGGCCCCGACGGCGCCGATCGAGCGGCCAGGTAACGACGCCGGAACGCAAGCCCCAGCGATCGAGGTCTCCGGACTCGCCAAAGCGTTCGGCCGGGGAAAGTCCGAACACCTGGCCGTCGACGGCGTCTCGTTCGCCGTTCGCCCGGGCACCACGTTCGCGCTCGTCGGCGAATCCGGATCCGGAAAGTCGACCACCGCTCGGATGATCATGAGGCTGCTCGATCCCACCGGGGGGACCGTGCGGATCGACGGACGCGACGTCACCGGACTCCGCGGAACCGGCAAGCGGGAGCTCTGGCGCGGACTGCAGCTGGTGTATCAGAACCCCGATTCCGCTCTGGACCCGAGGCTCTCGGTGGAGGACCTCGTGGCTGAACCCCTGAACAGCTACCGCGTGGGCAGCCGGACCGAACGCAAAGCCAAGGTCGCCGAGCTCCTCGGCCAGGTGAGCCTGCCGACGCGGGTCGCACCGCTGCGCGCCCGCGAGCTGTCTGGTGGCCAGCGGCAGCGTGTAGCCATCGCGCGGGCATTGGCCCTGGGCGCCCGCACGCTGGTGCTGGACGAGGCGCTTTCGGCACTGGACGTCCTCACGCAGGCGCAGATCCTCGCGCTCCTTGAGGACCTGCAGTCGCGGCTCGGCCTGTCCTATCTGTTCATTTCGCACGACCTGCACATTGTCGAGCGCATCTCGCACGACGTCGGGGTCATGCGCCGCGGACGTCTGGTTGAAACCGGTCCCACGGCGGGCGTCTTCGCGGATCCGCAGAGCGAATACACGTCGCTGCTGTTGGACGCGAACCCGGGGCACAGGCTGCGCGAACTCGCGGCCCTCTAGAGAACAACATCGAATCCGAAGGAAGTCACATGGCCACCAGTCTCAAGCAACGGCAATCAACCGAAGCCAACTACGCGGGACTCGCCGCTCGGTTCCGCCCCGTGTTCGACCGCATCGCCGCGGGCGCGCAGGAGCGAGAAGCAACCCGCACGCTGCCGTTCGAGCAGGTGCGGTGGCTGAAGGAATCCGGATTCACGGCGCTTCGTGTCCCGGCCGTGCACGGCGGAGCGGAAATCAGCCACGAGCACCTCTTCCGACTGCTCGTCGAGCTGGCCGAGGCCGACTCGAACGTGTCCCACCTGCTGCGCAGCCACTTCGCGTTCGGCGAGACCATCGCGCTGCAGCCCCTGGAGTTCCAGGAGCGCTGGTTCCCGCGTGTGCTCGCCGGGGAAATCTTCGGAAACGCCGCCACGGAGCGGTCCGGAAACGCCCTGGGCACGACGGCGACCAAGCTGCGCCGCGCGGAAGGGCGCTGGTTGCTGGCCGGGGAGAAGTTCTACACCACCGGCAGCATCTTCGCGGATTGGGTGGTCGTCATGGCCAGCACGGAGGGCGTCGAAGGCCGCCAGTACGCGCTGGTTCGGGTCGACGATCCCAAGGTCACCATCCTCGACGATTGGGACGGCTTCGGTCAGCCCCTGACCGGCACCGGAACCGCCATCTTCGACGACGTCGAGGTCGCCGAGAAGGACATCATCCTCCGCAAGGTATCCAGCACGCTGGAACCCGCGTTCTTCCAGTTGGTCCTGCTTTCCGTCCTGGCGGGGATCGGTCGCGCGGCCCTGCGGGAGGCCTCGGCGATCGTGCGCACCCGGACGCGGACGTTCAACACCGGATCCGGCGACCTGTTCCGCAATGATCCGCTGATCCAGGAACGCGTCGGGCAAATCGCCGCCGGAGTCTACGCGGCCGAAGCCATTGTCGCGGCCGCGGCGCGCGATCTGGACGCCGCCGTCGACCCGGATCTGGGCCTGGACGAGGCCTCCGCGTTCCTGCGCGCGGAACTCGCGGTGCAGTCGGCCCACGTCACTATCCCGAAGCTGGTCTTGGACGCCGCGGGCGCGCTGTTCGATGTCACGGGCGCCTCCGCCACCTCCAGGGGCAAGGCGCTCGACCGCTACTGGCGCAACGCCCGCACCGTCGCCACGCACAACCCGGTGGTGTTCAAGGCGAGGTCGGTGGGCGACTTCCACATCAACGGAACCATTCCGACCGGGCTGAACAGCATCGGCGAGGCGACCGCCGGTTCGGCCGTCGCCGCCACAGAAGGGAACAAGTAGACATGGGAACTTTCGAGAACAGGCCGCGCCTTTTGCTGAGCGCGTTCCTCATGAACACGCCCAGTCACATCCTCGGTGGCCAGTGGCGGCACCCGCGGGCACAGCAGCACCGCTTCCACGAACTTTCGCTGTGGACCGACCTGGCCCGCGAGCTGGAGGAGGCGAAGTTCGACAACCTGTTTTTCGCCGACGTGGTTGGTCTTTACGGGAACCACGAGGGCGGTTGGGCATCCCACGTGCGCAAGGGCATGCAGGTCCCCTCGCACGACCCGCTGGTTCTCGTGTCCGCGCTGGCCGCCACCACCGAGCACATCGGCCTGGCGATGACCAGTTCCGTGATCCAGTCCGAGCCGTACCAGTTGGCGCGTCAACTCTCCACCCTGGACCACATCTCCGGCGGACGCGTGGCGTGGAACGTGGTGACCAGCGTGCTGGAGAACTCGCACCGCAACTTCGGCGCCGGCGGCCTCACGGCCCACGACGACCGCTATGACTGGGCCGACGAATACATGGAGGCCGCCTACAAGCTGTGGGAAGGGTCTTGGGACGACGGCGCGGTCCTCGCCGACAAGGACAGCGGCGTCTTCGCCGACCCGGCCAAGGTCAACAAGATCCACCACAAGGGTGCCCGCTATTCGATCGAGGGACCGCACCTGGCGATCCCGAGCCCGCAGCGCACGCCGTTCCTGTTCCAGGCGGGCAGCTCCACCCGGGGCCGTGCCTTCGCGGCCGCCAACGCCGAGGCGACGTTCCTGTTCGCCCCGCACACGGACTACGTGCGGAAGCAGGTGGACCAGTTACGCGTACTGGAGGCGCAAGCCGGACGGTCCGCCGGCGACGTCAAGGTCTTCGCGGGGCTCTCCTTCGTTGTCGGCAGCACGGAGGAGGAAGCGCGGCGCAAGGAGGCCGAGTTCGACGAGTACCTGGATCCGCACGCGATCATCGCCCACATCGGCGGCGGCATCGGCGTCGACCTGGGCGGGTTGGACCTCGACACACCGCTCGGCGAGCTGGAGACCGAGGGCGCGCGCGGCGTGCTCGAGGCCGCGATCGCCGCCGTGCCCGGCGGCAAGCCCACGATCGGCGATCTGGCCCGCTACCGGGCCAAGGCGCAGCAAATCGCGGGAACGCCGGAACAGATCGTCGACGCGTTGGAGCGATGGCAGGACGCTGGCATGGACGGGGTCAACGTCATGAACCAGATCCTCCCGGAGTCCTACACAGATTTCATCGAGGGGGTGCTGCCGGAGCTCCGCCGGCGCGGCCTTGCCCAAACCGAGTACGCCCCGGGGACTTTGCGCGAAAAGGTCTTCGGCCGCGGCGCTCACCTCGAGTCCAACCACCCCGCGGCCCGGTACCGCGGGGCTTTCGCCCGGCACTCCGCAGCGGCAACCGAGGCCCCGTTGGAGGCGAGCGGGATCGACGCGGCCCGCTGACACCTGAGCCAACCCGATCGCTCATCTGAGCGCCCGGCATGGCTCAAATGTTATGCTCGTCTCACTTTCGTCTCTCCGACCGACGGGAACGTGTGATGGGCCAGCTCAACAACCAGACGCTCGACCAACTGGACGCCGCCGTGGCGGTCCCGACCTACGCCCTCGAGAAGCGCCGGGTCGGGATCGTCCATTTCGGCGTCGGGGGATTCCACCGCGCGCACCAGGCGCTGTACCTCGACCGGCTGATGTCGGCCGGCCGGGACCTCGACTGGGCCATCTGCGGCGTCGGACTGATGCCGCACGATTCCGCCATGCGCGACGCCCTCGCGGCCCAGGACCACCTCTACACGCTTGTCGAGAAGGCCCCGGACGGCACGCGCGAAGCGCGGGTGATCGGGTCCATCGCCCGCTACCTCTTCGCGCCCGACGACCCGGAGGCCGTACTTGCCCAGCTGACCGACCCGGACGTCCGCATCGTTTCCCTCACCGTCACCGAGGGGGGCTACAACTACAACCAGGCCACCGGCGAATTCAACGCCGAGAACCCCGCCGTGGCCGCCGACCTGCGCCCCGGCGCCGTCCCGGGCACCACCTTCGGTTTCGTGGTCGAGGCGCTGCGCCGACGTCGGGAGGCCGGAACGCCGCCGTTCACCGTGTTGAGCTGCGACAACATCCAGGGCAACGGCCACCTCGCGGCCAGGGTCTTCACGGCCTTCGCCGAGCTGCGTGACCCCGAACTGGCCGCATGGATCCGCGCCAACGTCGCCTTCCCGAGCTCCATGGTGGATCGCATCACGCCCGTGACCACGGACGCGGACCGGGAGACGGTCGCCTCCGAGTACGGGATCGACGACCGCTGGCCCGTGGTCAGCGAGGACTTCCTCCAGTGGGTGCTCGAGGACAACTTCACGGCCGGCCGCCCCGCCTGGGAGGAGGCCGGCGTCCAGATGGTCTCCGACGTCGAGCCCTACGAACTCATGAAGCTCCGCCTGCTTAACGCCAGCCACCAGGGGATGGCCTACCTGGGCTACCTGGCCGGGTACCGCTACGCGCACGAGGTCTGCCAGGACCCGGATTTCGTCGGCTTCCTGACCGCCTACATGGACCTCGAGGCGACGCCCACCCTGCAGCCGGTCCCGGGAATCGACCTCGCGGCCTACAAGCTCCAACTGATCGACCGCTTCGCCAACGAGCAGGTCAAGGACACGCTGGCCCGCCTCGCCGCCGAATCCTCGGACCGCATCCCCACCTGGCTCGTCCCGGTCATCCGGCAAAATCTGCGCGACGGCGGTGCGGTGCGCCTCAGCGCGGCCATCGTCGCGTCGTGGGCCCGCTACGCGGAGGGGACCGACGAACAGGGCCGTCCCATTGAGGTCGTCGACCGTCTCCGCGACCGGGTCATGGCGGCGGCCGGCCGGAACGGCGAGGACCCGTTGGCGTTCCTGCGCGACCGCGGCCTCTTCGGGGACCTCGCCGAGCGTCCGGAGTTCACCCGGGCCTACACCGGCGCCCTCGACACGTTGCGTTCGGAGGGTGCGACGGCGCTCGTCACCCGAATGCGCGACGCCGGCTGGCGCTAGCCGCGCCTCCGGCTACACCCCGTACAGGCGCAGCCGCTCCGCGGAGTACCGCTCGCGCACGTCGCGGCCCCAGCCCGCGCCCGCGGGGACGTGCGTCGCGTCGAGCCGGCGTTCCCACGTCGGAAGCGTGCCGGTGGCCGCCCAAAGGGCCTGCCGCGCCGCCCCGAGCGCCACGTACTCTCCCGCGGCGGGGACGTCCACCGTGCGGCCGAAGATCTCCGGCGCGGCGGTGCGCAACGCGTGGGACCTGGACCCGCCACCGATCAGCAGCACCCTGTCCGCCGGAGCCGTCGCCGACTCCAGGGCATCCGCGGCGTCGGCCAGCGAATTGAGGACGCCCAGCACGGACGCCCGCGCGACGTTCGGCCGGGTGAGGCCCGCGCGGCTGATTCCGGTCAGGGCGCCGCGCGCGTCGGGCAGGTTCGGCGTGCGCTCGCCGTCGAAGTAGGGCATCATCAGCGGTGCCGCGGCGGAGGGATCTGCTTCGCAGGCCAGGGCGTCGAATTCCTGGAGTCCCACCCCCAGCAGCTCCGCCGTCGTGGACATGACCCGGGCCGCGTTGATGACGGCGAGCAGCGGCAGGAACCCGCCCCCGGCGTCGGCGAAACCCGCGACCGCCCCGCTCGGGTCCGGGGCGGGTGCGTCCGGGACGGAGGCGAACACGGTCCCCGAGGTGCCGATGGAGACGGCCACCTCCCCGGAGGCCATCCCCAACCCCAGCGCCGCGGCGGCGTTGTCCCCGGCCCCCGCGGACACGGGCACCGGACAGGGGTTCCACTCCGGTAGCAGCGTTCCCCCGGCCGCACCCGGCGCGATCACCTCCGGCAACTCCGGAACCCGCCCGAAGTACTCCTCGAGGAGGTCCTCGCGGTACCCGTCCCGGGTGCTGAAGTAGGCGGTGCCGGTCGCGTCGGAGCGGTCCGTGAACCACTGCCCCGTCAGCGCGTGGTTCAGATAGTCGTGGGGGAGCACCACGCGCGCGGTCCGCGCGGCGGCGTCCGGGCGGTGCTTCGCCATCCAGGCCAGCTTGGTCAGCGTGAACGACGGGACCGGGACGCACCCCACGGCCTCGGCCCAGAACTCCGCGCCGCGCTCGTCCACCATGGCCCGGGCGGCGTCCGCGCTGCGCACGTCGTTCCACAGCAGGGCGTCGTGGACGGGCTCGCCGGCGTCGTCGAGCGCGACCATGCCGTGCTGCTGTGCGGCCAGCCCGACACCGAGGATCCGCTCCCTGCTGCCGGGCGCCGCCTGCTCCCATGCGGAACGCAGGGCGGCGATCCAGACGCGCGGATCGATGCTGCTTCCGTCGGGATGGGCCGCTCTCGCGGAACGCAGCACCTCGCCGGTTTCCGCATCGACGACCAAAACCTTGCAGGATTGCGTGGACGAATCCACCCCGACCACGGCGTCCATCATGCTTCTCCTTCGCTCGATTCGGCTGATTCCAGTTTCGCAAGCAGTGCGGCGGCCAAGGGCTCGTCGACCACGAGGTGGTTGACCAGTCCGGCCCGCACGGCCGCGAAGACGCCGGGCGCCCCGTTCGCGCCGCGCGCCACCGCCAGGAGGGACGGGGTCCGGCGCAACTGGTCCAGTCCGACGGCGATCACGCGCTCGTCGAGTGTCCCCGCGACCGCGGACCCGTCGGCGGCGATCAACCGCCCGGAGACCTCCCCAACGGCCCCGGCTCGCAGGGCCTCGAGCCGTTCGGCCTCCCCGACTCGCTGCCACACCGTGGAATGGCCCTCCGTCCACGTGCCGAGTGCGACGACGGCGATGTCCAGCGAGTCGGCACGGTCGAGTGCCGCACTGATTTCCGGCTGGCGGCGCAGGCTCGCGGCGGTTTCGGCGCTCTCCACCAACAACGGGGCCGGAAGCGGCCATACCCTACCGCCGGATACGAGCCCGAGGCGGTGCAGGAGTTGCCCGGAGCCGCCGTCGTTACCGATGGTGAGGTCCCCGGCCAGCTGGACCATGTCGCAACCGGGCAGGGAGGGCAGGTGCGCGGCCATCAGGTTCAGGGTGCGGGACCAGGAGACGCCAACCGTCGCGCCGGGGACCACGATGTCCGCCAAGACGCCGGCGGCGGCGCGGGCCAGGGTGTCGCGGCCGTCGTCGCCCGGCTGCGGTGCCCGCGCGACCTCGACGGAGAGCAGGCCGAGCGCGTCCGCCAGTCCCTCGGCGCCGGCGGCGACCAGATGCGGACGGTGGATGGTGATGTCCACGATCCCCTCCCGCTTCGCCTCTTCGAGGTAGCGGGCCACTTGGAAACGGGACATTCCATGGGTGCGCGCGATCTCCACCTTGGAGGCGTTGTCCAGGTAGTAGAGCGCCGCGATATCGGCCAGCATCCGCTGGTGCCGTGCGTGCATGCATCGCTCCTAGTTTTGGGCCGGATTGCCACTTCTGAGCGTCACGGCATTGCTCATTTGATCTTATATGACTAGAGTCACAATTCAAATGAGCGATGTTCGACAATCAAATGAGCGCCGGTTCGGACCGGACACCAGCCAGGCCGGACCAACGAGGAGCCGTTCCATGCAGATACCCAACGTGACACTCGACCGCCGCCGGCTGTTGGGCCTCGGTGCGGGCGCCTTCGCCGCGGCCGGCCTGACCGCCTGCGGGGCGTCTGCCGGGGAGGGGGCGACCACCATCGTGGTCGCGATCGTCTCCAACCCGCAGATGACTGACGCCGTCGGCCTCATGGAGGACTTCCGCTCCAAGCACCCCGGCATCAACGTCCGCTTCGTGTCCCTGCCGGAGAACGAGGCCCGCGCCAAGATCACCGCGTCCGTGGCCACCGGCGGCGGCGAGTTCGACGTCGTGATGATCTCCAACTACGAGACCCCGATGTGGGCCGAGAACGGCTGGTTGGCCAACATCACGCCGTACATGGACGCGACGGCCGGCTACGACGCCGCGGATTTCCTCCCCACCATCCGCGAGGCGCTGACCTACGAGGGTTCGCAGTACTCCGTCCCGTTCTACGGCGAGTCCTCCTTCGTGGTCTACCGCCAGGACCTCTTCGACGACGCCGGCCTCACCATGCCGGAGCAGCCGACGTGGCGCGACATCCGCACCTTCGCGGAGCGGCTGCACGCCCCGGAGCGCGACTTCTCGGGAATCTGCCTGCGCGGGCTGGCCGGGTGGGGCGAGGTCATGGCTCCACTGAACACCGTCATCAACACCTACGGCGGTCGCTGGTTCGACGAGGACTGGAACCCCCAGCTGCAGAGCCCGCAGGTGCGCGAGGCCGTCGGCGACTACGTCGACCTGGTCCGCTCCCACGGACAGCCCGGCGCGGCGACGTCCGGGTACGGCGACTGCCTGACCCGCTTCGCGCAGGGCAACGCGGCCATGTGGTATGACGCGACCGCCATGGTCTCCTCGATCGAGGATCCGGGGTCCTCCACGGTGGTCGGCAAGACCAACTACGCGCTGGCGCCGGTCCGCGACACGAAATCGGCCGGGTGGCTGTACACCTGGGCGCTGGCCGTCCCGGAGAGCAGCCGCAACAAGCAGGCTGCCTGGGACTTCGTCTCTTGGATGACGAACAAGGACTACATGCACCTGGTCGGCAACTCGTTGGGATGGGAGCGGCTGCCTCCGGGGAGCCGGCGGTCCACGTACGAGATCCCCGAGTACGCGGACATCGCCAGCGCCTACGCCGAACCCACGCTGCAAGCCATGGGCAACGCCACCCAGGAGAACTCGATCGTCGGCAGCGTTCCCTACGAGGGCCTGCAGTTCGTGGGCATTCCCGAGTTCCAGGACCTGGGCACCCGGGTGGCCCAGCAGATCTCCGCGGCCATCGCGGGCAACCAGACCGTCGACGAGGCCCTCGCCCAGGCGCAGGGCTTCGCGGAGACCGTTGCACGCACCTATCAGACGGAGGGCCAGGCATGAGCGCCACGACAATGCGCAGGGAACGGCCGGTTGACGCCGGACGGGTCCGGGAGACGCGCCGAGCGGCACGCCGCGAAGGATGGAGTCGGCGGCTGCCGCTGCTCCCGGCATTGATCTTCACCATCCTGGTGACACAGCTGCCGTTCCTGATGACCATCTGGTACTCGCTGCGGTCGTGGAACCTGTTGCGCCCGGACGGCAACACCTTCGTGGGGTTGCGGAACTTCGTTGACATCTTCGGGGACTCCACGTTCCGGGGCGCCGCGCTGAACTCGGTGCTCATCACGCTGGGCTGCGTCGCCGTCGCTCTGGTGTTGGGGACGTTGTTCGCGATCCTGCTGGACCGCGACTTCAAGGGACGCGGGATCGTCCGCACGCTCCTGATCACGCCGTTCCTCATCATGCCGGTGGCCTCGTCCATGCTTTGGGGCGTCTCGATGCTCAACCCCAGCTACGGGCTCCTGAACTGGGTGATCGGCCTCTTCGGCGCCGGACCCATCGACTTCACCTCGCAGGCCCCGCTGCTCTCCGTCGTGATGGCGCTGGTGTGGCAGTGGACGCCGTTCATGATGCTGCTGGTGCTCGCCGGACTGCAGGCGCAGCCGCGGGACGTGCTCGAGGCCGCGTCGATCGACGGCGCCGGCTGGGGAAAGACGTTCCTGTTCGTGACCCTGCCCCAGCTCCGCCGCTACATCGAACTGGCGGTCCTGCTCGGGGCCATCTACGTGGTGAACACGTTCGACCAGATCTACCTGATGACCGCGGGCGGGCCGGGAACGGCCAGCGCGAACCTGCCCTTCTACATCTACCAGCGGGCGTTCCTCGGCTTCGACATCGGGCAGGCCGCCGCGATGGGCGTCGTCGTGGTCATCGCAACGATCGCGGTGGCGACGTTCGCCCTGCGTTTGATCTTCCGTAGCTTCGACACGAAGGACTAGCCATGGCAGCCCCCAGCACAGCAACCACGGAAAACCGCGTCCCCGCGGGCACCAGCGGGGCCCCGGAGCCGCGCAGGCGCCGGCTCCCCGCCGGCCCGATCCTCACGGTCGCCACCTGGATCCTGGCACTCGTGTTCTTCGCGCCGGTCATGTGGATGGTCGCGACGTCCTTCAAGCAGGAGAACGCGGCCGCGTCCAACCCGCCCACGTTCTTCTTCGAGCCCACCCTGGAGCAGTACCGCGCCGTCCTTTCCTCCGACGCGGCGCCGTTCTTCCTGAACTCGATCATCGCCACCGGCGTCTCCACCGGCCTGGTGATCCTCCTGGCCATCCCGGCGGCATACGCGCTGAGCATCCGGCCCGTGAAGAAGACGTCCGACGTGCTGTTCTTCTTCATCTCCACCAAGATGCTGCCGGTCGTGGCCGTCATCATGCCGATCTACGTCATCTCCGGACAGCTGCGGGTGCTGGACAACATCTGGACCCTCGTGGTCCTCTACACGGCCATGAACCTGCCGATCGCCGTGTGGATGATGCGGTCCTTCTTCTCCGAGGTTCCGCACGAGGTCCTGGAGGCCGCGTCGATGGACGGGGCGGGCCTGATCAAGACCCTGCGGTCGGTGCTGATCCCCATGGTCACGCCCGGCATCGCGGCGACGGCGCTGATCTGCGTGATCTTCTCCTGGAACGAGTTCTTCTTCGCGCTGAACCTCACGGCCGCGCAGGCGGCGACGGTCCCGGTGTTCCTCATGTCCACCATGACCAGCGAGGGACTGTTCCTCGCCAAGCTGTCCGCCGCGTCCGTCCTGGCCTCGTTGCCCGTGGTCCTGGCCGGTTGGTTGGCGCAGAAGCAGCTGGTCCGCGGTCTGTCCATGGGCGCCGTCAAGTAGCCCAAGGCCGTCAAGTAGCCCGGGCCGCCGCGGCCGGGGGTAGCGTGTGTCCCATGACGGACGCCGAGCACACCCGCCACGCCAACGACCCGGACACGATCGTCCGGCTGATGACCACCCCGGCCCGCTGGGCCGTGGTGGGCCTCTCGGACAACCCGCGCCGCGTTGCCCGCTCGGTCTCGCTGTTCATCCGCGACACGCTGGGGATGCGGATCGTTCCGGTGTCGCTGAAGGGGGACGACGTACACGGCGAGCGGGGCTACACCCGGTTGGCCGACGTCCCCGGGGACATCGACGTCGTGGACTGCTTCGTGAACTCGTCCAAGGTCGGCGCCGTCGTGGACCAGGCCATCGCCGTCGGCGCAAAGGCCGTGTGGCTGCAGCTCGGCGTCGTGGACGAGGCGGCGGCGGCCCGCGCCAAGGCGGCCGGCCTCGACGTCGTCATGGACACCTGCCCGAAAATCGAGGCGGCCCGGCTGCGCTAGTCCATCTTGTCGTAGCGGGACCGGAGCACCAGGTACACGGCGTAGGCGATCAGCCCGACGCCGATCGTCACCAGTGCGGGGAGCCCGAACGGCTGGTCGCGGACCGACTTCAGCGCGCCGTCGATTCCGGTGGAGTCCTCCGGGTCGTGCTGGATGGTGGCGACGATGAACAGGAGCCCCAGCGCGGCCAGCACCAGACCCTTCGCGACGTACCCGGCCGTCCCGGTGACCGTGATGGCCCGCCGCACGTTGGGCTCGGACGGCAGGCGGAGATCCCGGCGGAAGCGCTGGGTGGCTCCCTTGTAGACGTAGTAGCCGGCGACGGCGATCAACGCCGCGCCGAGCGCGACCAGGACCACGATCCCCGCGGGGTTCTTCATCAGTTCGGCGCTGACGGCGCTGGTCTTCTCGCCCGAGTCCTCGCTGCCGCCCATGGCGTAGCGCCCGAACGCCGCACCCACCGCAATGAACACGACGCCGGTACCCGCGTCCTTGAGCCGCCGCGTCAGTTTCGCATGCGATTCGAAGCCGGCCTCCGCGAAATGCCAGAGCCCGAGGACGATGCATCCGAGGAAGCACACCCAGAGAATGGCCGCGCCGAATGGCTGCCGGGCCAGGGTGTCCAGGGCGCCGCCCTGGTCCGCCTCGCCCGACTTCCCGAACGCGACGTTCAGCGCCAACACGCCGATGAGGCCGTGGAGCACTCCGTTGGCGACGTATCCGATCCGCGCCACGCGTTCGAACCAGGGGTGGTCGGAGGCCTTCTTCGCCGCATTCACGGCTTCGCGTGGTTTTCCCATAACCTAAGCATAGGATCTTGCGCGTGGACTACCAGTGGATGCGCCGCAGGCGGCACTGGAACACGGTCGACTGCGGCGGGCCCGGGCCGACCGGGAGATTCTCGCTAGGCTGGGTGAATGATCTTCATCGTCGTCAAATTCCGGACCAGGCCCGAATACACCGAACGCTTTTTGGACATCGCGGCTCCCTTCACCGAGGCCACGCGGGCCGAGGAGGGGAACCTGTGGTTCGACTGGTCCCGCAGCGTGGAGCACCCGGAGGAGTTCGTCCTCGTGGAGGCGTTCCGCGACGGCGCCGCCGAGGCCCACGTCTCCAGCGAGCACTTCGCCGCGGGACTGGACGCCATGCGTCCCGCACTGGCCGAGACACCGCGGATCATCAGCCGGCAGATCGACGGCGACGGCTGGGACCGCATGGGCGAGCTGCGGATCGACGGTTCCCCGGAGTAGTTCCCGGCTACCGCCAGGTGGCTGTGAAGGAGCCGTAGCCGCCGTCGACCCGGCACACGCCGTCGATGCCCTCTCCCTTGCGGATTCCGTCGAGCTTCGCGCCGAGTTCCTTGAGCGTGCACGAGTAGGCGCCGAGCACGCGCACGTTGGACCCGGAGCGGGCATCGTAGCGCTCGGCGATCCGGGCCGTGTGGTAGACCTCCAGGACCGTGTCGCAGTCGATGTTCACGGTGGAGTACGTGAAGGTGGAGCCGCCGCACTCGGTGCCCGTGGCGCGATCCGGGTGGTAGGCGAGAGATTGGAACATGGCCGTCAGGTCCGCGTACTCCTGGGTGAGGACATACGCCTTAGCCGCCGCCAGCGCCTTGTCCTGCTGGCTCGGCGTGTGCTCGTTGGGGCCGAGCGCCAAGATCCCCTGGAACACCAGCGGCCCGGCGAGCTTCGGCGTCCCGTCGATCCCGCCGCCCAGCGGAACGCGGCCACCGGGGGCGGTCTTGGCGGTGACCGCCACGCCCGACGTGAGCCCGTAGGCGGCCTCGCTGTCCGCGTTCGGATGGGTGGTGAGGTCGAACCGCACCTGCGCCTTCGCCGAGTCGACCAGCAGGTCGGCGTCCGGGGCCGGAACGGCGTCGAGGTGCGTGAACGTCGAACCGGGCAGGGCGCCCTCGGTCTGCGGGCCCGGGTTCTGCTGCAGCCGGGCGATCTCGGTTCCGTCGGCGTTGAGCACGGCGTACGCCGGGATGCCGGTGAGGGACGAGCCGGGCGTGGCGGCGGCCGACTCCACGGACCAGCCGTCGCGGATCCGGAAGGACAGGTCCCCGGCCCGCGTGGTGACGGTCTTCCACGCATCGTCGGCGGCGGGGGAGGCACGCACGGGCGGTGCGGAGGTCGCGGATTCGGAGGGGAACGCCTTGGGGAACACGCCGCGGGCCGTCTCGCAGCCCGTCAGCGCGACCACCGCCAGCACCGCGATGGCGGCCGTGAACGCCGCCCGCCGCGCCGCCGTCGTGCCCTGGTGGTGGTCCGTTGCGGCCCGGCTGCTGTCCATGCACACAGCCTAGCCAACCGCGGAAGTCCGCGGCGGCGTAGGCTCGGGGGATGGACGTCCTGGCACCCCTGCGCACCCGTCTCCAGCTCACGTTCGCGGGCCAGACCGACGGCATTCCGGCCTGGGAGACCGCCCTGGCGGAAGGCGACGACGCCGGGCACTTCCCGCCGGACTCCGCGGTCTGGGCCGTGCACGGCGGCATGACGCCGATCGCCGCGGGCATCCGGGCGCTGCTGGTGCAGGCGCTGCATCCCGGGGCGTTGGCCGGCGTCGTCGAGCACTCCGACTACCGCGCCGATCCGCTCGCCCGTCTCGCGGGAACCATCCGCTGGATCTTCACGGTGACTTACGGGGACACGGTCGCCGGGCGCCGGGCCTGCGACCACGTCCGGAAACTGCACGTTGCGGTCACGGGAACCTACATTGACGGACACGGGACACAACAGGCGTACTCGGCCAACGACCCGGCGCTGGCCGAATGGGTGCACCTGGCGTTCACGGACGCCTTCCTGCGCAGCCACGAACTCTTCCGCGGCCCGGTGCCGGGAGGAGCCGATGCGTACGTCCGCGAGTGGGCGGTCGCCGGGGAACTGATGGGCATCGCCGACCCGCCGCGCACGGAGGCCGCGCTGCGGGCGCGCCTGGGGGAGTACGACGCCGATGGCCAACTCGCCGGCGGACCGCGGGTACAGGAGGTGGTGTCCTTCCTGCGGAACCCGCCGCTCGATCCGCTGTTGCTCCCCGGGTACCGGCTCCTGTTCGCCGCCGTCGTGGACACGCTGCCTCCGAGATACCGGGAACTGTTGGGGTTGCGCCGGCCGCGCGTGCGGCTGCCGCTCGTTCCGGCGGGGCGGGTGTCGCTCGCCGTCGTCGGCGCTGCCCTCGGCAAACGGAGCCCCAGCGAACTGGCGGCCCGGCGTCGACTCGCCCGCCTCGGGGCCGCCGCCAGCGGGTAGCCTGACGGCATGCTGCTACCGGATCTGCAAGGCAAGCGCGCCATCGTCACGGGCGCGAACTCGGGGCTGGGCCTCGAAACGGCCAAAGCGTTGGCCGGCGCGGGGGCCGGCGTCGTACTGGCGGTGCGCGACGCGGCGAAAGGCCGGGACGCGCTTGAACGCCTGCGGCGCGACCAACCGGATGCCCGGCTGGAGCTGGCCGAACTCGACGTCGCGTCGCTGGATTCCGTGCGCACGTTCGCGGAACGCGAGGCCGGACGCCCGCTGGATCTGCTGGTCAACAACGCGGGCGTGATGGCCATCCCGAAGCGCAGGGAAAGCCCCGACGGCTTGGAGCAGCAGTGGGCGACCAACTACGTGGGCCCGTACGCGCTGACCGCCCGGCTGCTGCCCGGGTTGCGGGCGGCCGCCGGGCGGGTGGTGATGCTCGGATCGGTCGCCGCGTGGCGCGGTCGCATCCACTGGAACGATCCGAACCTCCGGCGCCGCTACTCGCCGTGGTCCGCCTACGCCCAGTCGAAGCTCGCGGACGTCATGTTCGCGCTGGAACTCGACGCGCGCAGCCGGGAGCTGGGATGGGGCATCTCGGCGCGGGCCGCGCACCCGGGCCTGGCGCGCACGGAGCTGGTGAACAACGGGCCCCTGGACGGCAAGGGGCGCGACGGCGGGCTGCGTCGGCATCTCGGCGCAGGGGTGGGATGGTCCCAATTCGGACACGAGGCCGACGCCGGTGCCTTGCCCGTGTTGATGGCGGCCACGGACCCGGACGGCGCCATGTACTTCGGACCGAACGGCGTGCTGGGGCTGGCCGGTCCGCCGGTGGCCGCCCGGCTGCCGCTCGCCGCGCGCCGGGACGCGGACCGTGGCCGGCTGTTCGACGTGACGGCAGGCATGGCCGGGATCGGTTTTCCCGCGTAGAATTTCCAACAGCCTACTTAGGGGTAAGTCCGTGACTTCACCAGGAAACCAGCAGCCGAAGAAGCCCGCGCCAAAACGCCGGCTGGACCGGCGCATGATCCTCCAGGCCGGCACCGCGTACATCGACCAGCACGGCCTCCGGCAGCTGTCCATGCGCCACCTGGGCGCCGAACTGGGCGTCGAGGCGATGTCGCTCTACCGCTACGTCCCCTCCCGCGACGATCTGCTCGACGGGATCGTGGAACAGGTGCTGGAGGGGCTGTCCGCCGACGCGGAGGTGCATGTGGAGCCGCAGGACGGCTGGGAGGACTACCTGGTCCGGCTCGCGCACGGCGTCCGGCGCATCGCCCTGGAGCACCCGAAGATCTTTCCGCTGATCGCCACCCAGCCACCGCAGGCTCCCTGGATCCAGCCGCCGCTGCGGAGTCTGAAGTGGATCGAATCGTTTCTGGGCGCGCTCACCAGCTCGGGCTTCGGCGACCAGCAATCGGTGGCGGCCTACCGGGCGTTCTGCAGTTTCCTCTTGGGCCACCTGCTGTTGGAGGTGGCGGCACTGGGCGCGGACATCACCCCGGTGGAGACCGGAACGCCGGAGGAGATGGCCGAATCCGACCTGAGCGACTACCCGGTGATACTCCGGCTCAAGGGCCCGCTTTCGGACGACCGCACCACGGAGGAGTTCGAGGAGGCGCTCGAAAGCCTGTTGAACAGGCTGGCGCTGCTGCGCTGAATCGGCCCATTGCGCCGAAGTTTTCCCCCGCCTTCTGGTGATTCGAGAAACACGCCAGCCCTTCGATGCCGGTTTGGCGCGTGTCTATGACCATAATGGGGGGTAACGACAAAGAAACGGAGGAATCAACATGCGCGGAAACAACCTTGTTTGGACCATCGTGGGCGTGCTGGTGGCTGTTGCCCTGGTTATCTGGATCGCTTCGGCCATCTAGAACGTCCCTCGGAGTAGTTACGAAGAGACCCCGGCCGTATTCGGCTGGGGTCTCTTCTGTTGCGCGCCTATTTTCGACGAAGGCAGATGCCCCCCGCCCCCGTTTGACCGAAGGTAGATGTCGGATTCGTGGCCGAAACCGACATCTACCTTCGTCGAAACGCGAGGGGGAGGCAGGTGGCTTTGTCGAAGTTAGAAGTACTTCGGCAGCGTCCCCTCGTGGGCCTCGCGCAGTTCCGCCAGGTCCAGGGTGAACTGGCCCTGCACCTCGAGCGCATCGGATTCCGTGTCGACGACGCCGAGGCGCACCACCGGGTACCGGCGGGCCGTGGCCATGTCGTTGAAGCGGACCTCCTCCGAGCGGGGCACCGCCACGACGGCGCGCGCCTGGGACTCGGAGAACAGCGCCGTGAACGCGTCCACGCCGTCCCGGTCGCAGAGGTCGTCCAGCGCCACGCGGGCGCCGACGCCGTAGCGCAGCGACATCTCGGACAGGGTCGCCGCGAGCCCGCCCTCGGAGAGGTCGTGCGCGGAGTCGATCATGCCGTCGCGGGAAGCGTTGATCAGGATCGCGCCGAGCGTCTTCTCCGCGGCGAGGTCGATCTTCGGCGGGAGGCCGCCGAGCTGCCCGCGGATGTTCGCGTACTCGGACCCGTCCAACTCGTCGCGCGTGGTGCCGAGCAGGTAGATGGCCTGGCCGTCGGCGTCGTCACGCCAGCCCGAGGGCGTGCGGCGCGCGACATCGTCGAACTTGCCGAGCACCGCCACCACGGGGGAGGGGTGGATCGGCGTCGAACCCGTCTGGTTGTAGAGCGAGACGTTGCCGCCGGTGACCGGGACGCCGAGCTCCATGCACGCGTCGGAGAGGCCGCGGATGGATTCGGCCAGCTGCCACATCACGTCCGGGTCTTCGGGGGAGCCGAAGTTCAGGCAGTCGGACACGGCCATCGGCACGGCGCCGGACGTGGCGACGTTGCGGTAGGCCTCGGCCAGGGCCAGCTGCGCGCCCGTGTACGGATCCAGGAACGCGTAACGGCCGTTGGCGTCGGTGGACAGCGCCACGCCCAGACCGGTCTCCTCGTCGACGCGGATCACTCCGGCGTCGTCCGGGGCGGACAGGGCGGTGTTGCCGCCGACGTAGCGGTCGTACTGGTTGGTGATCCAGGACTTGTCGCACATGTTCGGGGACGCGACCAGTTCCAGCACCGCGGCCTTGAGCGCCTCGCCCGTGGCCGGAAGCCCGGCGCCGGCGTCGGAGGACCGGAAGGTCTCGGACTGCAGCTTGTCCTGCCACTCGGGGCGCGCGTACGGGCGGTCGTAGACCGGACCTTCGTGCGCGACCGTCTTCGGGTCGACGTCGACGATCGTCTCGCCGTTCCACGTGATGATCAACCGGCCGGTGTCGGTGACCTCGCCGAGCCAGGAGTACTCCACGGCCCACTTCTCCATGACGGCCTCGAACGCCTCGACGTTCTCCGGGGAGACGACGGCCATCATGCGTTCCTGCGACTCGGACATCAGGATCTCGCCCGGGGTCAGGGTCGGGTCGCGCAGCAGGACGGAGGTGAGCTCCACCTGCATGCCGCCGTCGCCGTTGGAGGCCAGCTCCGACGTGGCGCAGGAGATGCCCGCGGCGCCGAGGTCCTGGATGCCCTCCACGAGGGAGCCCTTGAACAGCTCCAGGCAGCACTCGATGAGCACCTTCTCGGCGAACGGGTCGCCGACCTGGACCGCGGGGCGCTTGGACGGCTTGGTGTCGTCGAAGGACTCGGAGGCCAGCACGGAGGCGCCGCCGATGCCGTCCCCGCCGGTGCGGGCGCCGAACAGGACCACCTTGTTGCCCTTGCCGGAGGCGTTGGCCAGGCGGATGTCCTCGTGGCGCATGACACCCACGGCCAGGGCGTTGACCAGCGGGTTGCCCTGGTAGACGGAGTCGAAGACCATCTCGCCGCCGATGTTCGGCAGGCCCAGGGAGTTGCCGTAGCCGCCGATGCCGGCGACCGCGCCGTGCATGACGCGGGCGGTGTCCGGGTGGTCGATGGCGCCGAAGCGCAGCGGGTCCATCACGGCAACCGGGCGGGCACCCATGGAGATGATGTCGCGCACGATCCCGCCGATGCCGGTCGCCGCGCCCTGGTAGGGCTCCACGAACGACGGCGAGTTGTGGGACTCGATCTTGAAGGTCACGGCCCAGCCGTCGCCGAGGTTGGTCACGCCGGCGTTCTCGCCGATGCCCACCAGCATGTCCTTCTTCATCTCCTCGGTGACCTTCTCGCCGAACTGGCGCAGGTGGTTCTTGGAGGATTTGTAGGAGCAGTGCTCGGACCACATGACCGAGTACATCGCGAGCTCGGCGGCGGTCGGGCGGCGGCCCAGGACCTTGATGATCTCCTCGAACTCGTTCTGCTTCAGGCCCAGTTCGGCCCAGGGAAGCTCGGTGTCCGGGGTGGTGGCGGCGTGCTCAACGGTGTCGATGTTGAACTGCTGGGTCACTTGGTTCCTCCAACGAGGGTGGTCAGGACGGAGGTGAACATGCCCAGTCCGTCGGTTCCGGTGTGGTCGGGACCGTAGCCGGCCTCGACGGCGTGCTCGGGGTGCGGCATGAGGCCCACGACGTTTCCGGCGGCGTTGGAGATGCCGGCGATGTCGCGGCGGGAGCCGTTCGGGTTCCAGCCGACGTAACGGAACACCACGCGGCCCTCGGCCTCGAGCGCGTCCAACGTCTTCTCGTCGGCGATGTACTGCCCGTCCTGGTTCTTCAGGACGATCGAGATCTCCTGGCCGGCGTCGTACTGGTTGGTCCAGGATGTCGCGGCGTTCTCGACGCGCAGCGTCTGGTCGCGGCAGAGGAACTTCAGGTGGTCGTTCTTGATCATCGAACCGGGCAGCAGGTGGGATTCGGTGAGGATCTGGAAGCCGTTGCAGATGCCTAGCACGGGCAGTTTGGCGTCCGACTTCGCGGCGTCGATGATGCGGCCCATCATGGGCGCGAAGCGTGAGATCGCCCCGGCGCGCAGGTAGTCGCCGTAGGAGAAGCCGCCGGGGATCACCACGGCGTCGACGTCGGAAAGGGTGTCGTCGCCGTGCCAGAGCGGCACGGCCTCGGCGCCGGCGAGGCGCACGGCGCGGGCGGCGTCGCGGTCGTCCAGCGTTCCGGGGAAGGTGACGACGCCGATGCGGGCGCCGGAGAGCGCGGCGCCCGGCGCGGGCGAATAGTCGCCGATCAGGGGGATTCCGGTGCTCATTATTCGGCGACGACCTCGACGTTGACGACGTCCTCGATCACCGGGTTGGACAGGAGCGTCTCGGCGGCTTCGCGGGCCTGCGCCAGGACGGCCTCGGTCACCTCGCCCTCGACGGTGAGTTCGAACCGCTTGCCCTGGCGGACGCCGGAAAAGGCGTCGAAGCCGAGCCGCGGGAGCGCCCCCACGATGGCCTTGCCCTGCGGGTCAAGGATTTCGGGCTTGGGCATAACATCAACAACGATCCGGGGCATCCGGTGTCTCCTGTGCGCGAGGGGTGTGGTTAAAGCCGCCTGCGGAGGTGCCGTCTCACGCCAGGGTGCCGGCGCTCCGCGAGCTTGCCCGCCCAGTCTACCGGCTCGACGCCGGGCGGCCCGGCGTCCGTGACCGGTGCCACTGGGGTGCGGAGAGCGGGGGACGTAATCTGGTGCCATGGCTACACAACGATCGACCGACGGGCGTCCGCCGTCGTTCCTGCTCCCCATCATGGCGACCGCCGTCGCGGCCGGGCTCCTGCGACTGGTCCTGCGCAAGCGCGCCGACGACCGGCGCGGGTCCTGACCCCGCCGGCCCCCGGCACCGCTGACGCCGCGTCCTGCCCCTGCCTGTCCGGCGAGGCCTACGGCGCGTGCTGCGGGCGTTTCCACGCGGGCTTCGACGACGGCGTGTGGCCTCCCACGGCGGCCGGGCTGATGCGCTCGCGCTACAGCGCGTTCGTGGCCGGCCGGGTGGACTACCTGCTGGCCACCTGGCATCCGTCAACGTGCCCGGAATCGCTGGAACTCGACGGCGGAACCGTCTGGCGGCGCCTCGACGTCGTGCGGGTCGAGGCCGGCGGACCGTTCGACGACCGCGGCGTCGTCGAGTTCGCGGCGCATTACCGGCACGACGGCGAACGCGGCGCCCAGCGCGAGGTCAGCGCCTTCGTCCGCGAGGACGGCCGCTGGTACTACGTGGACGGCGAATAGCGCGCCCTCACACCCGGCCGAGCGCGTCGATGTCCTCGAGGAACTTCCCGTGGACCTCGTCGCTGACGGTGGTCCGCGTGTCCGCGATCGAGTCGAGGTAGTCCTGCGTCGACGGTCCCTTGCGGGCCTGGCCCGAAACCGCCGCGCCGCCCTCCGTGGCCGCTCCGCCGTTGTCGTCGTCGTACACCGCCTTTTCCAAGGCGCGCTGGGACGCACTCCGGGCCGCGTACTCGATGTCCGCGGGGGAAAAGCCGCCGGTGCGCTCCACCAGCAGGGCCACGTCCACTCCGCCGACCACATGCGCGGGAATGAAGCGCTGCCACATGGCCTCGCGCGCCTGGCTGTCCGGCAGTCCGATCGGGATGACGTAGTCGAAGCGGCCGTGGCGCAGGAACGCGGAGTCCAGGGCGCGAATGAAGTTGGTGGCGCAGACCAGAAGGCGGCCGGGCTGTTCGCGGAACGCCGGGATGATCTTAAGCAGCTCGTTGGTGACGCCCTGCAGGGGCGACGGCGGTTCGCCCGAGCGCTGGGCGGCGATTTCCTCCACCTCGTCGATGAACACGACGCAGTGCTCCAATTCCGCGATCTCGAGGAACGTTTCGCGCAGCGCGCCGGCCAGGCCCCGCGGATCGGAGGCGAGCCGGGACGGAAACACCTCGACGAACGGCCATTCCAGCCGGGAGGCGATCGCCTTCGCGAACGTGGTCTTGCCGGTTCCGGGAGGGCCGAACAACACGACGGCGCGCGGGGGCACCACGCCGTATTCGTCGGCGAGATCCGCCTCGGCCAGGGGCAGGACGAGGCGACGCTCCAGCAATTCCTTTTCGTTGCGCATGCCGGCCACGTTCTCCCAGAGGTCCCGGGCGAGGATGCGGCCGCCCAGCTGGGCCAGCGGTTCGAGTTCCTGGCGCTGGACCGGGATTTTCCGTTCGAAGTAGCGCAGGTTCTGCTTCACGACGAAGCCGCGGTCCAGGAACGCGTCCACGCGGGTCTCCGCCTCCGGCATCAGCGCTGAGAGCTTGTTCAGCCCGTGCGGGGCCATTCGGTTTTCGACGGCGGCGAGCAGCGAGGTGCCGATGCCGCGGCCCCGGAATTCCGGCAGCGTGGCGAGGAAGACGATCCAGCCCTGGTCGTGCGCGGCGCGCCCGACGGCGGCGCCGACCACCTGCTCGCCCTGGACCGCGACGACGGCGTGGTCCTTCTCGCAGGAGGCCAGCACCTCGGAGAGCGCGTAGACGGGTTCGACGCCGGTGGCCTTGAGGGATTCCCAGAGGTGCAGGATCCCGTCGAGGTCGGCCGAGTGGAAGTCCCTGATGCGCCAGGTGGTCATGAGCGTCTCCGTTCGTTGGGGCCGCGGCCCCGGCTGCTTTCGTGCTCTCCACTCTTCTGCAAATCCACGCGGCGATCTAGGGGGCTCCGCGTGAAAGAACGGCGATTCTTCGCGTTGTGGGAAAACGGGTGCCGTACTTCCGGCACATATGTGGAACCGCATCCGGCGCCGAGCCCGCGCGCCTACCCGAATAAGGAACTGTTGTGCCAAGGTGTTGACACAAGAGGCGAGATTCGTTTGTATTATTTGGATGGCACAAGCCGTCGTCACCCACGATCGAATGGACCCACCCCATGGCCATGCTCGAGCTAGTCATGATCCTGCTGGTCGCCCTCGCGCTGGTGCTCCTCCTATGGGGCTTCGTTGCGGTGCTCCGGCGCACCCCCCACGGTGCCACGGGTCTCGCAGGGGAGCTGGCGGCGCTGGATCGTGGACGGCGGGCAGAAGCCGACCCCGGAGTGCGTTGGGTGGCGCGGACCGAAGCCGCCGCGTTGGCCGCGGGGCTCGCTGTTGCCGCCGCCTGCGCGTGGTGGGGACTCGACGGGGGCGAACACCACGGGCTGCCGTTCTTCCTTGCCGCCATGGCCGGCGCGCTGGCGGGCCTGCCGGTCATCGCGCTCGTGCCCAGCCCGCGCTGGCCCCAGGCGCGGGGCGGCGTGGTCGTCGCGGACTTGACCCCGCGCGGATCCACGAGCTTCGGCCGCGGCCGGACCTTCGCGCTTCCGCTGGCCGCGGCCTGCCTCCTGGTGGTGGGCCTCGCCGTCGCCGGGCTCGGGTCCGTTGCCGGCGAGGACGGCCAGCACCGCTTCTTGCGGAGTGTCGTCATCCCGCTGGTCGACGGAATCCCGGTGATCGGCGAGGGTGTCACCGTGCAGACAACCGGGCCTTTTCCCGGCTGGTTCTACGGTGTGCCGCTGATGGCGGGAACTTTGGTGCTGGTGGTCGGGGTGTGGTGGGTCCTGCGTCGGGCGGCGCGGGCTGCCCGCCCTGCCGACGAGGCGCTGTTCGGCGTCGACACCGCCTTGCGCGTTGTGCAAACCCGGTTCGTTGTGTCCGCGTCGACCTCTGTCCTCCTCTTCCAAGTCGCGGTGGTGTCCCTCATGGCCGGGCTGGCGTTGCGAAACTCCCAGGGCCCGATCCTTGCTCTGCTCCTGATAGGTGGCGCCTTTGTCGCCGGCCTCGCAGCACTGGTGCTCCTCTGCCGGGCGGGCGGCGTCGTGGTGGAGGGTCTGGCCGTCGCCTCCGGAGACCGCCGCGGCGCGCGTTCGGTCGCGTCGTGATCTCCGTGGATCCCGCCTCGCCGAGCCCGCCGGTTGAACAGATCCGGTCCCAGCTGGCGGCGTTGATCCGCACCGGGTCTTTGGAAGCGGACGCCCGGATGCCCACCGTGCGGCAGCTCGCGGGCGACCTGCGCGTCGCGCCGGGGACCGTGGCCAAGGCGTACAGGGAGCTTGAGGGTGCCGGGTTGATCCGCACGGGGCGTGCGGCCGGAACGCGCGTGAACCCGGGGCAGCTGACGAGTGACGCGGTGCTCGCCGCCGCCGCCGCCCTCGTTCGGGTCGCACGTTCCGCCGGCCTGGAGCTCGACGAGGCACTCGGCGTGGTTGCCTCGAGGTGGGAAGCGCGGGACTGACGGATAAGAAAGGTCCATCGCCACGCCCGGGGATGCGGCAGGCGTCCCCGCGTCAGTGCCTCGGGGCTCTCCTTGTCGGCAATCGCCGCGATGGCGAGCGAGGTGATCGGGTCCGCCCATGACCAGCGGAACCTCGTGGACAACGTGTTGCGCACATGCGAGCAACCGATTCTGTGCCCGGTGCGGACGGCCGCTGGGGACGAGAAGAACCTACTGGGGGACGGCGCTACCTGGACCACCTGGCCCATCTGGCACAGGCGAAACGCCTGCGTCTAGAGCTGTGGCACGGAAGGCGCCGAAGGTCGGAACAACGCTGCACGTCACGCAGGGTGTCGTAGCGCCGCGGTGGCCAGATTCCCTGGCGTGAAGAGCGATGCCGGGCGTCGCTTCTCTCCTCCACAGGTGCCGGTATGGGAATCTTTTCCTCGTTCGAAGGTTTGTTCCCATTTTGTCGGTGGTGGTAGGTAGCGTGGAGCCATGTCCAAGGAACAGCAGCCGACGCCGGTGCCGGACCCGCAGCGGGGTACCCGGCGGGGTGCCGGGTCAGGTGGCGAGTGGGGCTCCGAGCAAGGGGCCGAGTCGGACGCCGTGCCGGGGTCGGCGCAGGCTCCGCCACACGCCTCCTCCAACACCTCAAACCACGCAAAACCGCATGAAATCGCGGAGATCCTGCACCGTCGGTTTAGGGCTCGATCAAGCTGGGGACCGCGCGCAGTCCGTCGATCCCACGGATTTCGCCGGGTGACAAACGCAGGTTCATCTCCGGGAGCCCTGGCAGGGCGCGGTTCAGCTCGGCCACGTGGCGATCTTCGGCGGAGCGGCGCTGCGCCAGGAAGTCCCCGGCGTCGCGGGGAGACCGCTTGTTGACCAGGAGGGCGCGCACCGAGATCCCTTGTGAACGCAGGTGTTCATGGAATTCGATGGTTTCGGCCACCGGGAGCCGCTCGGCGGCCAGAACCAGCACGAATGCGGTCCGCGACTCGTCGGTCAGGAGCTCGCGGAGCCCGGCGAAACGTTTCCGGCGGCGCGTCAGCAGTTGGCGGATGCGGGCGTCCCTTGAGTCCTCGTCCTTGCGCGCGCCGCCGAGACCCACCAGGGCCTCCCCGAACTTCTCGCTGGCGGCGCGGCGGCGGAGAAGACCGTCCGTCCACGCCGTCATCATCTCCGGCAGAGCCATGAGCCGCGAAGTATGCCCCGAGGGTGCCGTGTCGAAGATCAAGACGTCGTAATCCGCGGCCGAGCCTGCGGAGCGGCCAAACCGGCCGAGGCCCGGTGCCTCCGCAACGGGAGCAGCCCTGTCGAAGGACGTCTCCGTGAGTTCGGCTATCCGCTCCAGTACGGCGGCTTCGTGGGTTCCCGGGGCATCGGCGGCCAGCTTGAGGTACTTGTCCACCTCGTGGTGCAGGTGCTCGGGCATCATCCTCCGGATGGTGGCGCCCACGTCCTTAAGGTGCCGGGCCGTGATCGCCGCCGGGTCCATTTCGACGACGTCGAGACGCCCCCCGCCTGCGCCATCAGAGTCGATGAGCGTGCGGGGGGCGTCCCCCAGGCGGCATTCGAAGAGGTGCCCGAGGTTGTGTGCCGGGTCCGTGGAAACAAGAAGGACTCGCTCTCCGGTGTCGGCACGCGCCACCGCGGTGGCAGCGGCCAGTGTGGTCTTACCGACCCCACCTTTGCCGGAGAAGAACATGACGCGTGCGCCCGGACCGAGGGCGCGGAGGTCACCGCGTCCGTCGACATCCGTGTCGGGCCGGGAAGCTTCAGAAGACATGGGTTCCTTGTGCGGGAGACGTTCTTCGTGCCATAGGGCGGGAATCAGCAACACGACAGGTTGTCGAACGGTGAACGTTCCATGCCCATGCGGCGGTGCCACTCGTGGAATCGGTCGAACATCACGGGCAGCAGCTCCAGCGTGTAGTAGCTGGCGGGATTCGGCACGCCGAGCGATTCGGAAAGGACCAGCATCATGAACAGGTCCTCCTCGTCCCGGCGGGCACGTGCCAAGGCGCTGCGGTACGGTGCCGCGTAGAACTCGGCGAGTCCGCGGCTGGCCTTTTCCATCCAACTCATGCCCGCTCGCATTCTTCGTGGTCGGTGATGGGGGGGCTGCCGGGCTGGCCGGGGCATCTCGAGGATGCCACGGCCAGCCCGTCGGGGCTACCCCCGGCCGGACTTAGGTCCAGCGGACCTACCGGTCGACCAAGCGGTCCACGTCGTCCGCGTTGTCGGCGTCCGCGGGCTCGCGCCGGGCGCGGCCCATTGCGATGACTGCCTCCACGATGACCCAGACGGCGGCCACAAGGATGACGAGGTCCAAACCGAGCAGGAACCAGTTGCCCGCCTCGTAGAAGCCCTTCAGCTGGACCAGCAGCGCCAGAACGCTCATGGCGAGGATGAACGTCAGCGGGATCAGGGCCGGCAGGACCGGACGGCGGCGCTTGATCAGCATGACCGCGACGATCGAGAGCGTCAGGCCGGCCAGCAGCTGGTTGGTGGTGCCGAACAGCGGCCAGATCAGCATTCCGCCCGAGCCATCGCCGCCCGCGCTGAACGTCAGGCCGGCGGTCACGCCGACCGCAACCAGCGTGGCGACGGCGGGATTGACGCGGATGCCGGCGATGTCGCCGACTTCGGACACCACGAAGCGCTGCAGGCGCACGCCCGTGTCCATGGTGGTGGCCGCGAACAGCACCGCCATGGTGGCCAGGATCGTGGCGGAGAGCGACTCCGGAAGCCCGAGTCCCTGGTTCACGATGGTCCCGCCGCCGGTGACGAACGCACCCACGCCGCCCTGTCCGAACGCGGAGTAGACCTCTTCCCATTCGGCCACCGTACGGAAGCCCGCGGACACGGCGATGACGGTTCCGAGGGCCAGCAGGCCCTCGCCGACGGCGCCGAAGTACCCGACGAATCGAGCGTCAGTTTCCTTGTTCAGCTGCTTCGAAGAAGTCCCCGACGCCACGATGCCGTGGAAGCCGGAGATGGCACCGCAGGCGATGGTGACGAAGAGCAGCGGAACCATCGACGGCGTGCCCTCGGGCAGATTGGTGTTGAAAGCCGGTGCCACAAGCGTGGGCGCGGAGATCAGGATGGCGCCGTAGAGGATGCCGAGGGCGATGAACAACTGCAGACCGTTGATGTAGTCGCGCGGCTGCAGCAGCATCCACACCGGAAGCAGCGAGGCGATGCCGGCGTAGACGAAGAGGATGATGATCCAGAACGCGTTCGCGCTCAGGCCCAGGATCGTCTCCGGCAGGACCACCGGGAATGCGTCACCCAGCAGGATCAGGCCGTACAGGGCCACGACGCCGAGGGCGGAGACCCACGGCAGGCTCCACTTCATGCGGTATATCGCCTGCCCGATGAACAGCGCAACCACAATGGCACCCCACGCGGGGATGACCGCCGTCGGGGTGGCGACCAGAAGGTTGGAGATCACCGTGGCGAACGCCGCGTTGACCATGAGGAGAACCAGGAACACGATCACCAGGAACAGGTTGCGTCCGCGAGCCCCGATATAGCGGCCGGAGAGAGTGCCGATCGACTGGCCCTTGTTCCGGTTGGAGGCCCAAAGGGCGCCGAGGTCGTGCATGCCGGCGAAGAACACGGTGCCGAGCGTGACCCAGAGGACCGCGGGCACCCAGCCCCAGATGACGGCGATGGCCGGGCCGACGATCGGCGCGGCGCCGGCAACGGACGTGAAGTGGTGGCCCCACAGGACGTATTTGTTGGTGGGGACGAAGTCGACGCCGTCCTGGTAGCGGTGGGCCGGCGTCTGGTAGGACGGGTCCAGCGCGAAGACGCGCCGGGCCAAAAACTTCGAATAGAGCAGATAGCCCGCAATGACCATTGCGATGCCAATGAGCGCGAGTGCGACGGAACTCAAGGCCAAACCTCTTTCCTGTGTGGGTTCGCCAGCTACTCGGTCCGTCTGCGAAGTCGTGGGTGCGCTGACGTGGGGCTTTCAGCCGTGATGGTCCGGCCGGCGAGGTTGATCAGCGCCAATCATAATGGCCAGTGCGCTGGATCACATGGGGCCGCGATGTCCAGGCTCGGCGGTGCGCCGGGGGCGCCCGATTTTGCGGTGAGCGGTTCCAGGGTGGCCGTGGTCAGGTTCCGGCGCCGGATCCCATGCCAAGCAGTGCGCGTGCCGAATCCCACTCGCCGATCTTGCACCCGTCCGTGAGGCTGAACGTCTTGTTCACCTCGCTGTCGTCGACCACTCCGTGCACGCGGGCCTTCTGCGGTCCGCCATACTGCTGCGTGCAGGCGACATCCTTGCGGGGGAGCGCCGTCAGCAGTCCGGCGTCGGGGCCGGACAAGAACGCGCAGGCGTCTTCCGGCGTCGGATGGTCGGTGCCGGCGGCGGGAGCGCCATCCACGCACACCACCCGGTGCGTGGCGTCGACGTCGGTGCCGTTCGCCATGACTTCCACGGTCACGTCCGTGACGCCGGAGCCCGCGGTGGCAGTACCGGTGGGCTCCCCACTGGTACTGCCGGTGCTGCCCCCGGATCCCCCCGGCGTTCCGGGAGTCGTCTGTCCGCAGGCGGTCAAGACCAAGAGCCCGGCGGCGAAGCAAAGCGTGGCGAACGGTCGCACGGTCCGGGGCGAACGTGGGCGGTCGGCCGCCGTCACGGCACCACCCCCGCGACCGGCGTCGTCCCCGAAATCGCCCCCGACGTCGCGGCCACCGCGGCGTCGATGTCCTCGAAGGCCGTCAGGAGTCGGCCACGCAACACGGCGGAGCGCTCCGCGAAGCCTCTTTGGAGGTCGGCGTAGCGCGCCTTGCCAGCGGGCGTTTCGATCCTGATCGGCTCGTGTCCCCAGTCGCCGAGGTCGTACGGTGAGGCCTGCATGTCCATGGTTCGAATGTCCCACGCCAACTCGAAACAGTCCATGACCAGGTCACTCGGAACCGCGGGGGAGAGCTTGTAGGCCCACTTGTACAGGTCCATGTTGGCGTGCAGGCACCCGGGCTGCTCGAGGTCCCGCTGCGTTTCGCGCGTCGGCGTCAGCTCGTTCAGGGCCACGGCCTGGGGTGCGTAGAAACGGAACGCATCGAAATGCGTGCAGCGGATGCGGTTCTCCTCGACCACCCTGTCGGTGCCGGACGCGCCCAGGCGCAGCGGCAGGTACTCGTGGCGGATCCCGTTCTCCTCCGAGCGGTACGCCATGGCCCACTCGTGCAGGCCGAAGCAGGAGAACTGTGCGGGGCGGGCCGCGGTTCCGGAGAGGATGACGCGCGCGAACCCGAGTGCCTCGGCGCGCGCGGTGGCGAAGGCGCCGGCGTCGAGTTCCATCCCGGCCCCGGCCGCGCTGTGCGCGTAGAACTTCCAGCCCGCACGCTCGCGGGCGGCATCACCCGCAAGGACGACGCCGGGGCCCGGGTGCCAGCGCCGCAGCTGGCCGGGCTTTTGGGTGTAGTAGGTGAAGAGGAAATCCTCGACGGGGTGCTTCCTGCCGGTCATGCGGCGGTCGAGGAAGGGCGCGGCGAACCGGTCCACCCGCGCGGCGTGTGCGGCGGCGCGTGGTCGCCAGAGATCCTCTGGCAGGACTTCGGGTTCCGGCTCGATCATGACTCCATTGTCGGCCGGGTGCTGCGCCGTCCGCGAATCTACGGAAAGTGTCAATCACTCATTTCATTTCTTGAACAGTTGAGGTACATTTCATTCAGATCCCTCCCTGTGTGAAATGGGACACGAAGGACGCCGCGGAGGACATCTCGCCCATCGGGCATCATCACCGCACCCACGAAAGGTAGCTAGTTATGGAGAACGTCTCAGCGCGGACGGGGAGGCGCCCCGTTTGGCGCGCCGCAACCGCCGTCGCCATGGGCCTGCCGCTGGTCCTGACCATGGGCCTCGGCGCCCAGCAGGCCGCCGCGGCCCCCGAAGCCGAAACGCCGGCCGTCGCGGCCTCGCCCCAGTCCTTCAAGGACGGCAACTACATCGTCGTCCTCAAGGAGGCTCCGGTTGCCAGCTACGACGGCGGGGTCCCCGGCATCGCGGCCACGCAACCGGAGCGGGGCAAGAAGCTCGACGCCGGAGACCGCAACGTCAAGGCGTACCAGGCGCACCTGAGGAAGGCGCAGAAGGCGGTCGCGAAGTCGCAGAAGGTGGCGGTCCAGCGGGACTTCACTACGGCCCTGAACGGTTTCCAGGCGAATCTGACCGCCCGTCAGGCCCAGGATCTTTCCAAGGACAAGAACGTCCTCTCGGTCAGCGAGAACGTCCAGTTCGCGCCCGACTACGCATCCGTCGACTACCTCGGGCTGCGCGGCGAAGACGGCGTGTGGGCCGAGGAGTTCAAGGGCGAGCGGAACGCCGGCCGCGGCGTCGTCGTCGGCGTGATCGACACCGGCTACCTCCCCTCCAGCCCCTACCTGGAGGGCTCGGAGGTCTCGGCGCTCCCGGGCAAGAAGAAGGCGAAGGTCGGAGAGCCGTACCGCGGCTCGGACGGCGCAATCGCCATGCTGAAGTCCGATGGCACTGTCTTCAAGGGCGAGTGCGAGGTCGGCGAGGGCTTTGACGGCTCGTTGTGCAACGACAAGGTCCTCTCCGCCCGCTACTTCGCCGACGACTTCCTGAAGTTCGTCCCCGAGGAGAAGCGCGCTCCCGAGGAGGTCATCTCCCCGGTGGACATCGGAAGCCACGGAACGCACACGGCGTCCACCGCCGCCGGCAACAACGACACGCAGCAGACCGTCAACGGGCGGGACTTCGGCACGGGGTCCGGCGTCGCACCCTCGGCGAAGGTCTCCGTCTACAAGATCTGCTGGGAAGACACCGATCCGAACACCGGCGGCTGCTACACCGCGGCTTCGGTCGCGGCGATCGAACAGGCGATCCTCGATGGCGTCGACGTCCTGAACTACTCGATCTCCGGGAACAACAACTCGGTCCTCGACCCGGTGGCCACGGCGTTCAAGAACGCCGCAGCCGCGGGCGTCTTCGTCGCCGCCTCGGCCGGCAACTCGGGCCCGACGGTCTCCACCGTCAATCACGCTTCACCGTGGCTCACCACGGTGGCCGCGTCCACGTTCTCCGCCGAACTGACCGGAACGGTCGAGATGGAGGACGGCACCAAGTACCGCGGCGTCTCGGTCGCCTCCCGCGAGGTGCTGGACACCGAACTGGTCCTCGCGGCCGACGCCGGCAGGACCGGCGCCACCAACCCCGAACTGTGCCTGCCGGACACCATCGACCCGGCCAAGGCCGAGGGCAAGATCGTGGTCTGCGACCGCGGCGTCAACGCCCGCGTCGAGAAGTCGCAGGTGGTCGGCGACGCCGGCGCCGTGGGCATGGTCCTCGTCAACCTCTCCCCGATGTCCGAGGACTCGGACATCCACGCGGTCCCGACCGTGCACATCTCCAATCCGGCCATCAAGGAACAGGTCGCGTCCAACCCGGGCATCACGGGCACCATCCGGATGACGGACACCACCGGCCTGCCCTCGGTCGAATTCCCGCAGATCGCCGGCTTCTCCTCGCGCGGCCCGACGCTCGCCGAGGGCTCCGACCTGCTCAAGCCGGACCTCGCGACCCCCGGCGTGAACGTGATGTCCGGCGTCGTTCCGGCCCGCTACAACGGCGACACCGCCGGCTTCATGTCCGGAACGTCGATGGCGTCCCCGCACGCCGCCGGCATGGGCGCGTTGATGCTCGGCAAGTACCCCACGTGGTCGCCGGCCGCCGTGAAGTCGGCCATGATGACCACGGCGTACGACGCCGTCAAGGCCGACGGTTCGGCGGATCTTGACAACTTCGCCACCGGCGCCGGCATGGCCGATCCGGGCGCGATGACCGCTCCGGGCCTGGTCTACGACAACGGCGTGGACGACTGGAACGCCATGCTGGACGGCGAGCTCGAGGCGAAGGACCTGAACCTCGCGTCCTACGCGCTGGGCAACCTGATCGGTGAAACCACGGTCACCCGCACCGTCACCGCGACCACGAAGGGCACCTACACGGCGTCGGCCGATGTTCCCGGCGTCGACGTGACGGTCAGCCCCTCGAAGCTCGCCTTCAAGAAGGCCGGCGAGTCAAAGACGTTCACCGTCACGTTCAAGCGCACGACGGCGGAGGCGGACCGGTTCGCGCACGGATCCCTCACCTGGGCCCGCGAGGGCGGCAAGGGTGGCGGCGCGACGGTGACCTCCCCGGTCAGCGTCCGGCCCGTGACCGTCCAGGCCCCCGCGGTGGCCTCGTTCGAGTCCGAGTCCGGCGAGGGTTCCGGCGTCATCGATGTCGTCGGCGGAGTCGACCGCACGGTCGACCTGTCCGTGAACGGACTCGCCAAGGCCGACAGCACCACGACGGAAAAGGTGCCTGGAGGCTCGCCCTCGGCGCGGGAGGATGCGTCCAACGGCATCAAGAACGTCACCGTTCCGGCGGGGTCCACGTCCGCGACGTTCGCGGTCAACGCGGACGACGCCACGGACGACTGGGACCTGTTCCTGATCACCCCGGCCGGCACGGTCGTTCAGGCCGCCACGGCATCGGCCAGCGAGCGCATTGTGCTCAACGCGCCGGCGGCCGGCAACTACCGGATCATCGCCAACTTGTACTCGACGTCCGATGGCGGACCGGCGACGGCCAGCATGGACTTCGTGGCGCTGGCGGACGACGCCGGCAACCTGGAGGTCTCCCCGGATCCGCTGGAGCTCGTCAACGGCGAGCCCACGGCCATCACCGCGGCCTGGTCCGGCCTCGAGTCCGGCGTGTACTTCGGCAAGATCTCGCTGGACGGCACGGGCAAGTCGATCGGCGTCCAGGTCTCCGTCGGCGGAGCGGCAGCCGCGGCGGAATCACCCGTGGTCCTGACGGGCGACGAGGCGGCGAAGCTGCCGAAGTCCTCGCTCAAGTAAACAGACCAGCACCAGCCAGTGGCGGCCACCGGACCCAGTCCGGCGGCCGCCACCGGTCTCTGCGGGTCCCTCGGGAAGCCGGACGGGTGTGACGCGTTCCTTGGCCGATGACCGTGCGGGTTGTAGGATTGTCTGCAAACCAAATGCCCCGGACCGGAAGACGATGCCATGACCACGCGCAACCCGCTCGAGCCGCTCAGGCAGGAATCAACTCCGGAAATCATTGCCCGGAAGATCCGGACCGCCATCGGCAACGGCGAGTTCGGTCCCGGGGAGCAACTGGGGGAGGCGGACCTCGCCCGGCAGCTCGGCGTGAGCCGTGGGCCCTTGCGCGAAGCCATGCAGCGGCTGGCCCAGGAGGGGCTGCTGCTCAGTATCCGCAACCGCGGGCTCTTCGTCGCGGAGCCGACGGCCGACGACGTTGCCGACATCTACCTGGCCCGCACCGCCGTCGAGCGTTCCGCCTGCCTGAAGATCATCGAACTGGACCACCGGGAGTCGGAGGTCGCCTCCGCCCTGGATCGGATCGTGGACCGCATGGAGGCGCTCGTCGTCGCCGGGAACCTGGAGCCGCGCCCGCTGTCGGAACTGGACATCGAGTTCCACGAGACCCTCGTGGATCTGGCCGGCAGCCTGCGGCTCTCGCGCATGCACGCCACGCTCGTCACCGAGACCCGGATGTGCCTGTCCGCCCTGGAGGACACCGGCTACACGCCGCAGGACCGCATTAGCGAGCACCGGGACATCGCCCGCGCCATCGGTGCTGCCGACGTCGCCCGGCTCCACGGCCTGCTGGCACGGCACATGGACTCCGCCGTGGAACAGATCGCCGGAAGCATGTTTGGCCGGGCCGAAGCCGTCTAGCTGCCGATGCAGCTTGTGGCTCCGGCCCGGCCAAAGCGGGTGCCGGTTCCCGGTGTCCCGGGCTGGCGGAACTAGCGGGACATGGCCTTGCCGGCGTCTGCCTTCTCGCGGTTGACCTGCACCCACTTGGTGCTCGGAAGCCCCAACGAGCCGGGATCGCCTGGCAGTTCCTCGTGGCGGAGGGACGCCTGTGACGTCTCGCGCATGTACAGGATGCTGACGAACCCGATGACGCCGGCGATCGCCAGGTACCAGCCCGGGATCAGCGTGTTGCCGGTGGTCTCAACGAGGTGGTTCGCCAGGGTCTGCGAGGGACCCGCGAAGAACGCCGTGGAGAAGTTGTAGCCGATCGCGAAGCCCGTGTAGCGCACGGCCGTCGGGAACAGGGCGGGCAGCGTGGAGGACACGGATGCCACCAGGATCACCAGCAGCAGGCCCAGGACGGCCAACCCGACGAACTGCAGGAACAGGTTGTCGATCCCGAGCAGCATGATCGCCGGGACCGAGAGCAGCGCGTATCCTGCGGCGGCGGCGAGCAGCAGGGGCTTGCGCCCCACCCTGTCCGATAGCGCGCCCATCGGCGGGATGGCGACCAGCATCATCGCCATGATGCCGACCAGCATCCAGTTGCCCTGGGCCGTGCTGTGGTCCAGCTGGGTGCTCAGGTAGGTGGGCATGTAGCCGAGGATCAGGTAGAACGCGACGTTCAGCAGCACGACGAAGCCCATCAGGACCACGATCTGGCGCCAGTTGCGGCGGAAGACGTCGCGGATCGGGGACTTCGTGATCTCACTGGATTCGCTGGCCTCCGCGTAGACCTCGGGTTCGTGCAGGCGCGTCCGGATGTAGAGGGCCGTCAGGCCGAGGGGAACGGTCAGCAGGAACGGCAGGCGCCACCAGCCGTCCATCATGGCCTGGTCTCCGACGATCGTGGTCAGCGACGTGCAGACGATCGCGGCCAGGATGAACCCGGTCGTGGTGCCGAACTCCAGGAAGGAGCCGAAGAAGCCGCGGCGCCGGTCGGGGGCGTACTCGGCCATGTAGACCGCGGCGCCGCCATACTCGCCGCCGGCGGAGAAGCCCTGCACCAGACGACAGACCAGCAGGAGGATCGGGGCCAGGATGCCGACGGAGGAGATGGTCGGCAGGAGACCGATCGCACCGGTGGCGACGGTCATCATGGTCACCGTCATGACCATGACCTTCTGGCGGCCGATCTTGTCGCCGAGGGGGCCGAGGATGATGCCGCCGAGCGGGCGGACCAGGAAGGACAGCGCCAGCGTCGCCAGCGTTAGCGTCACGCCGAGTCCGCCGTCCCCCTCCTCGGATCCGAAGAAGTTCACGGCCATGAAAATCGTCAGGTAGCCGTAGACGCCGTAGTCGAACCACTCGACCGCGTTGCCAAGCGCTGATCCGAGGATGGAACGCTTCAGTTCGGTCTTGCCCTCTGGGGTCTGGGGCTCGGCGCCGGGAGCGTTCGAGTCCTCCACCATTGCCTCGCCTCCGCGGGGATTCTCTTTCATAGGATCCTGCCTTCTGTTCGGACCGGGGCGCCCCGGGTGGTCGATGTGTTGGGAGTGAGCAGTCGTGTAGCCATCAGCGCGTAGGCGCGGGCGGCTGTGGCGAGTTCCTCCAGCCTGACACATTCGTCGGGCTGGTGAGCCTGGTCGTTCAGTCCGCCCGGCCCCATGACGATGGTCGGGACGCCGAAGTCGCGGGCGATGAAGCCGCCGTCGCAGGCGGCCGTCCAGCCGGCCACGCGGGAGGCCGTGCCCGCGTCGCGGAGCGCATCCGTGGAGGACCGGACCAGCGGATGGTCCGCCGGCGTCGAGAATCCGGGCATGGACATGGTGACCTCGGCGCCCACCTCGATCCCGTCTCCGTCGAATCCCGCCGCGGAAATCCGCCGCAGCAGGTTCGCGCACAGCTCCTGGGCGTCCTCGAACGGCATCAGGCGGCGGTCCACCGAAATGCGGCACTCCGGCGCCACGATCGAGGTGCCGCGGCCACCCTCGATGATGCCGACGTTCCACGACCCTGCGCCGAGCAGCGGATCGAGACTGCCCTGCAGGTCCTTGTGGTCCTCGGCGATCAGCGCGCAGATGCGGGCCGCGGCATCGATCGCGTTGCGCCCGTCGGAGGGCCGGCCGGAGTGGGCCGCACGTCCGGTGACGGCGATCTCCAGGTAGCTGTCTCCGCGGCAGGCGATGACGGTCTCGAGGTCCGTCGGTTCGGCGACGACGCACGCGGCGTACCGGTGCGGCAGGCCGGCGCGGGCCAGCGCACGGATGCCGATGCCGAGGTCCTCCTCGTCGACGGTGCACGCCAGCGTCACCGGACCGCCTCGCGGCAAGCCGGACGCCTTGAGCGCGGCCATTGCGGCGAGGACGGACGCGAGTCCGCCCTTCATGTCCGTGGAACCGCGCCCGTACAGGCGCCCGTCCTCGACGACCGGAGCGAACGGCTCCCGGCTCCAGCCCGGACCCACCGGCACGACGTCGGAATGGCCCAGGAACAGGAGTCCCTCGCCGACCGCTTCGGTGGTGGCCGGAAGCGTCAGCAGCACGTTCGGACGGCCCGGCGCGACGTCGTCGCGCAGGACCTCGAGCCCGAGCCGGCCCGCCGCCTCCTCGAGTACGACGACGGTCGCCTCCTCGGTGCCTCCCGGGTTCTCTCCGCCGGCGGCGACCAGCGCGCAGGCCAGCTCGACGAGTGCGTCGACGTCGACGGCGTCGACCAGCGCGCGTTCGGAGCCGGTCAGGCCGACCGCCTGCGTCGCGGTCATTCGGTGTCCAGTTCGGCCCGGGCCGTGTCCAGCGCGCCGGCCAGCCGGCGAACGCCTTCCTCGGTGCGCTCCGGGTTGCTGGAGGCGAAGCACACGCGGAACGCGTCCTTGAAGCGGCCCTCCGCGGACAGTGCCGGCCCCGGGATGAAGGCGACGCCTTGGGCCAGCGCGATCTCGAACAACCGGCGGGAGTCCACCGCGGCGTCCGGGCCGAGCAGGGTCACCCAGAGGAAGAACCCGCCCTCGGGGTCGGTCGTGCGGACCCGGCCGCCCAGGTGGCGCTCGATGCTCGCCGCCATCGCGGCCTTTCGGTTCTTGTATTCCTCGCGCAGCCCGGCGAGGTGCTCGTCGAGCCCTCCGCGCCGGAGGAACTCCGCGACGACGTGCTGCGCCGGGACGTTAGTGCACGTGTCCATGGCTTGCTTCGCGTTGATCACCAGCTGGCGGAGCGACGGGTCCGCGTCGATCCAGCCCACGCGCAGGCCCGGGGCCAGGATCTTGGAGAAGGTGCGGACCGAGAAGACCAGCGGGTCTTCTCCGCTGAGCTCGCGGAACCCGGGCAGGTCCTCGCCCTGGAAACGCAGCAGGCCGTAGGGGTCGTCGTCGATGATGACGGCGTTCCACTTCCGGGCCAGCTCGATCAGCCGGATCCGGCGCTCCGTGGAGAGCGTGGTCCCGGAGGGGTTCTGGAAGTTGGGGATCGTGTAGATCGCCTTCGGCTTCGTGCCGCCGGCCTCCACGAGCCGCTCGAGCTCATCGACGTCGAGGCCGTCGGCGTCCATGGGCACCTCAAGCAGCTTGGCGCCGTAGCTCAGCGCGGTGGCGGAGCCGTTGGTGTACGTCGGGGATTCGACGACGACCAGGTCCCCGGGATCCACGAACAGCTTGAACGCGATGTCCAGGCCCTGCATGCCACCGGAGGTGATGGTCACCCGGTCCTCCGTGGTGGCCTCGGCCTTGTCGGAGAAGTACTCCAGCAGCGCGTCCAGCAGGCGGGGCTCGCCCTCGCTGGCGCCGTAGGTGTATGAGGAGGCGTCGTGCACGGTGGCGGCGATGTCGTTGAAGATGTCGACCGGGACGAACTCGCTGGCGGGGGATCCCATGGCGAAGCGAACGATGTCGTGCTTCTGCGCCGCGAGCAGCGACGTGCTGGAATCGATCACGGAGCCGACCAGCGAATCCGCGCGGGCGGCCAGGGGCAGGGTGGGGAGCATCATTCGAAATCCTTGGTGTCGAGGTGGTCGTTGGCGGCGGGGAGGCCTGCGGGATCGCCGACCGTCACGACGCGGGGTGGCGCGACCCCGTGGTCCGTGACGATGGGCATTTGGCCCGTTCGGACGGCCTCGAGGCCCGAGTCGCCCGCGGGAAGCAGTCCACGCCCGAACGACGTGAACAATTCGACGCCGGTTGCGGTGACGCGGATCGATTCCGAGACCTCGTAGCCGTAGCCGTCCATCCACATGCCGCAGATCAGGTGGAACGTCATATTCTCCTGCAGGACCGTCTGGTCCTCGCTGCGGAGGCTGATGGTCCGCTCTCCCCAATCCGGCGGGTAACCGATGCCGATCGAGTAACCGAACCGCGAGGGCTTCTCGTAGCCGTACTCGAACAGGGTGAGGTTCCACGCCTGGGCGAGGTCGTACACCGGGACTCCGGCTGACACCGTCTCCAGGACGGCGGCCAGCCCGTGGTCGGCGGCGTCGGCCAAGCGCTGCACGTGGTCCGGGGCGCGTCCGGGGACGAACGTCCGGGCCATCGGCACGTGGTAGCGGCGGTGGGCGCCGGCCAGTTCCACGATGACCGCCTGGTCCTTCTTCAGGCGGTCGTCGTTCCAGGTCAGGTGCGGGGTGTCGGCGGATTCGCCGGTCGGCAGCATGGGCACGATCGCGGGGTAGTCGCCGCCCGCGTCGAGGCTGCCAGCGGCCTGTGCCGCCGAGATCGCCGCGGCGACGTCGCATTGTCGCACGCCGACGTCGATTGCCTCCCGGGCGGCCTGCATGGCCAGGGTCGTGACGGACGCGGCCTTGCGCATGAGGTCGATTTCCGCGGGGGACTTGACCGCGCGGACCCAGTTCACGAGTTCGAAGCTGTCCACCAGCGTCCACTCCGGGAGGGCGTTGACCAGGGCGCGGTAGGCCTTCGGGGTGAAGAAGCTCGCGTCCATCTCCAGACCGACGCAGCCGCGCGAGGCGCGGGCCACCAGTTGCCGCCGGCGCATCGAGTAGGCGACCCAGTCGAACGGGTGGACGTGCGGGCGCTGGATGTAACTCTCCGGGTAGCCCACGATGTTCTCCGGGGGCAGCCAGCTGGTCCGGAACGCGCCGTGCGCGTCCATTTCCCGTGCGTAGAGGACCATCTCGCCCTCCTCCGGGACGAAGACCATCTGCGGCGTGTAGAACGACCACGCGTTGTACCCGGTCAGGTAGTAGATGTTGGCGGGGTCCGTCACGATCAGGGCGCTGAGGCCCTGCTCCTGCATGCGTGCCCGCACGGCTGCGAGCCGCGCGACGTATTCATCGCCGGTGAACGCTTGGATGGCGATGCCGTCACTTGCCATGCGTTGTCCTTTCGGGTTTCTGTGGGTTGGAGTGCGGTTTGACGTACAGGGTAGGGACGGTTAGCGGGGCATGGCCATGTATTTGGTCTCCAAAAATTCCTCGATGCCCACGCGGCCGCCTTCGCGCCCCAGTCCGGAGGCCTTGATGCCGCCGAAGGGCGCCGCCGGGTTGGACACGATCCCGGTGTTCAGGCCCACCATGCCGACTTCGAGGGCGTCGCCGACGCGGAACGCCCGGTCCAGATCGGACGTGAACAGGTAGCCCGCCAGGCCCCAGGGGGTGTCGTTCGCGAGGCGGACCACGTCCTCCTCGGTGTCGAACGGGATGACCGGGGCGACGGGTCCGAAGATCTCCTCCGACATCAGGTTGGCGTCGGCCGGGACACCGGACAGGACGGTCGGGTTGTAGAAGTAGCCGGCGCCGTCGGGGCTGTTGCCGCCGCACACGACCGTCGCCCCGCGGGTGACGGCGTCGTCGACGAGCTCCTGGACCTTGTCCAGCGCCTTGCGCTCCACCAACGGTCCGACGTCGGTGCCCGCGGCCGCGCCGTCGCCCACGGTCAGGGAGCCCATGCGTTCGGCGAGCCGCCGGGAGAACTCGTCGGCGACGGGGCGCTGGACGAAGATCCGGTTGGCGGCGGTGCAGGCCTCGCCCATGTTCCGCATCTTGGCGGCCAGGGCCCCCTCGACGGCGCGGTCCAGGTCGGCGTCCTCGAAGACCAGCAGCGGGGCGTTTCCGCCGAGCTCCATCGAGGACCGCATCACGTGCTGCGCGGCCTGCTCCAGCAGCCGGACGCCGACGCCGGTGGATCCGGTGAAGCTGATCTTGCGGGCGATGCCGCTCTCCATCCAGGGCGTCACGACGGTTCCCGCGCTGGTGGTCGGGACCACGTTCAGGACTCCGGCGGGAAGCCCGGCCTCCACGAGGATGCCGACGAGGGCGAGGGAGGACAACGGCGTCAGGTTGGCCGGCTTGAACACCATGGTGCAACCCGCCGCGATGGCCGGCCCGATCTTGCGCGTGCCCATGGCCAGCGGGAAGTTCCACGGCGTGATGAGGACGCAGGGGCCCACCGGCTCCTTGGAGACCATGATGCGGTTCTTGCCGTCGCCGGTGGTGGTCATGTCGCCACCGATGCGCACGGCCTCCTCCGAGAACCAGCGGAAGAACTCGGCGGCGTAGGCCACCTCGCCCTTCGCCTCGGCCAGCGGCTTGCCCATCTCGGTGGTCATGAGCAGGGCGAGCTCGTCCTGGCGGGCCATGATCAGGTCGTAGGCACGGCGCAGGATCTCGCTGCGGACGCGGGGGGCGGTGCGGGCCCAGTCCTTCTGGGCGCGGCCGGCGGCCTCGATGGCCAGGCGGGCGTCCTCGGCGTTGCCGTTGGCGACGGTGGCGATGGTCTCCTCGGTGGCGGGGTTGACGACGTCGAACCGCTTCCCGGAGGTGGACTCGACCCACTGTCCGTCGATGAACAGGTCCGTGCGGATGCCGGCCACTGCCGGTGCCTCGTGGTTCTGCAGCGTGGTCATGGCTTCTCCTTGGTCTGTTTGGTGCTTGTTTCGGGGGTGGTTGGTTTTACGGGGGTGGTTCGGCGGCCCGGGTCCAGCAGCTCGGCCAGATGGAGCCCGGCGCGTTCGGAATCGAGTTGCTGGACCTGCATGGTGCAGGAAAAGCCGTCGGCGAGCACCGGCGCGGCGGTCTCGGAGGCCAGCGCCGGGGCCAGCGATTGTTCGGCGACCTTCATCGAGAGGTCGTAGTGCTCCTTCTCGAATCCGAAGTTGCCGGCGACGCCGCAACAGCCGGTCGCCTCCACGACGTCGGGAACCCCGACGGCCGCCAGCGCCTTGCGCTGGGTGGTGGCGCCGAACACCGAGTACTCGTGGCAGTGCGTCTGCACCACCACGCGCTCCGGCAGGTCCGTGGCCGGCGCCGGCAGGGTGCCGGCGGCGGCCAGGGTGGACACGTGCCCGGCGAAGCTGCGGATGCGCGCGGCGACCCGCTTGGCCTGGTCGGTGTGCACCAGTTCGGGGAGGTCCTTGCGCAGCGCCGCCGCGCACGAGGGTTCGACGACGACGATCGGGCGGTCCGTGCCGTCGTCGAGCGCCGCGGCCGCGTGCGCGAGCTTCCGCTTGGCCGTGTCCAGCTGCCCGGTGGATATCCACGTCAGTCCGCAGCAGGCGTCGGCGGAGCACTCGACCGCGTCCCCGGAGCCCGCCAGCACCCGGGCCGCCGCGCCGGCGACCCGGGGGCGGAACCCCCGGGTGAACGTGTCCACGAACAACACGACGCCGGAGTCCCCGCCCGCCGTGCGGCCGTCGGTCGCGCCGGCGTCGCGCACCTCGCGGCGCCACGCGGAGGCGCCGGCGAAGCGCGGCATGGCGCGCTTGGCGGTGACGCCGGCGAGCGGCGCCAGGCGGGCCAGGGGCGTGGCGAGCACGGCGTTCACGAGCGGGGCCACCGGGCCGGCGAGCCTGAGCCAGAGCGGCAGCCATCCGAGCGAATAGTGGGCCGCCGGACGTCGCCGGCCCTCGTAGTAGTGCGAGAAGAACTCGGACTTGTACGTGGCCATGTCCACCCCGGTGGGGCAGTCGGACGAGCACGCCTTGCAGGACAGGCAGAGGTCCAGCGCCTCGCGGACGTCCTCGGACTTCCAGCCCTCGGCGACCGTCGCCGCGCCGCGGACCATGTCCTGCAGCACCCGGGCGCGTCCGCGGGTGGAGTCCTTTTCGTCGCCCGTCGCCCGGTAGCTGGGGCACATGACCCCGCCCGACGGCGTGCGGCAGCGTCCCACGCCGATGCAGCCCTGGACGGCGTGCACGAAGTCGTCCAGCTTCCCCGGCTGGTCCGTTTCCGGGTGCGCGGGTTCGTTGGCGGCCACGGAATCGTTCCCGTGGCCGCCGAGCGGGCGCAGGTCGAAGCTGGTACGCCATTCGCGGTCCGGCACGCCCTCGAGCGCGAGGTTCTCGTCGATGGCGTCCGGTTCGGTCAGCGATCCGGGATTGAGGATCGCGTCCGGGTCCCAGGCCGCACGGAAGGCGCGGAACGCCTCCATGAGGGCGGGGGAGTACATCAGGGGCAGGAACTCGGAACGCGCGCGGCCGTCGCCGTGCTCGCCGGAGAGCGATCCGCCGTGCGCGACCACCAGTTCCGCGGCGTCGCGGGTGAACGCCCGGAAGACGCGGCGTCCGGCGTCGCTGCGCAGGTCGTAGGTGATGCGCACGTGCATGCATCCGGCTCCGAAGTGCCCGTACATCACTCCGGTGAGTCCGTGGCGTTGCAGCAGGTCGCGGAAGTCGGCGAGGTAGTCGGCGAGGTTTTCCGGCGCGACGGCGGAGTCCTCCCAGCCGGGCCAGGATTCCCCGCCGGTGTGAAGGCGCGCGGACAGCCCGGCGCCGTCCTCGCGGACGCGCCAGAGCCCGGCGCGTTCGGCGGCGTCCGGGACGGCCCGCCCGTCGACCATGCGTCCCTTCCCGCGCAGTGCCTCCAGCAGTGCCTCGGCCTTGTCCTCGACGGCCTTCGGGTCCGTCCCGTCCAGACCGATGTACAGCCAGGCGCGGCCGGCGGGGAGTCCGGTGACGGAGTCGTCGCCGCGGCGGAAACGCATGGTCTCGACGATCGCGTCGTCGATCCCCTCGACCGCGGCGGGGTCGAAGCCCAGGATCGTCGGCACGTCGCGGGCCGCTTCCACGACGTCCGGGTAGCCGACGCACAGCAGCAGCTGGCTGGCCGGCTTGGGGACCAGACGCACGCGGGCGCGTACGACGACGGCGCAAGTGCCCTCAGAGCCGACGAGCGCGCGGGCCACGTCGAATCCGTTCTCGGGCAGCAGGTGGTCCAGATGGTAGCCGGAGACTTGGCGCTGGATGCGTCCCAGTCCCACGCGGATGTCCCCGAGGTTCGCCGCGGCGAGGTCCCGCAGCCCGGCGGACAGTTCGGCGGCGCGCCGGACGGACGCCGCGTCTGTCGAATCGGTGGCGCGCAGCCCGGTGCGGTGCGCGGTGAGGCGTGCGCCGTCGGACGTGACGACGTCGAGCTCCTCGACGTGGTCGCTGGTGCGGCCGTAGCGCACCGAGTGGTTGCCGCAGGCGTCGTTGCCGATCGCGCCGCCGACCGTGGCGCGGGCCTTGGTGGAGGGGTCGGGGGCGAACGTGAGCCGGTTTCCCGTGCGGCGTTCGACCTCGGCGGACAGCGTCGCCAGGATCACGCCCGGCTCCACATCCACGGTCATGGCGTCCTCGTCGATGGCGCCGATGCCGGTGAGGTGTCGGGAGAAGTCAAGTACGACGCCGGGCCCGATCGCGTTGCCGGCCATCGACGTTCCCGCTCCGCGGCCGACGAGCGGCGTGCCCGAGGCGCGGCACGCGGCCATGGCGCGCACGACGTCGTCGGTCGAGGCGGGGAAGACGACGGCGACCGGCGGGACCCGGTAGTTGGAGGCGTCGTAGGAGTACTCGGCGAGGCGGCGCGAACTGTCGTCGGGCGCCAGCCCCGCGCCGCGCAGCCGGTCGAGGACGGACGAGCCGTTCGACGGCGCCTGCGCGGCAGCGGTGTGGAGCGAAGTCATCGGTAGGAGGGCTCTCCGAAGACGGGGTCGGCCGTGGCGGCGTCCGCCACGGTGCCCAGGGCGGCCTCGAAACGGGCCAGGCCCGTGGAGATCTCGTCCTCGGTGACGACGAGGGCCGGGATCAGGCGGACGACGTTGCCCGCGGGACCACAGGTCAGCGTCAGGAGGTCCTGCTCCGTGGTGGCCTGCTGGACGGCGGTCGCGGTGGCCGCGTCGGGCTTTCCGTCGGCGCCGGTGAACTCGATGCCCTGCATCAGGCCCAGCCCGCGCACGTTGCCGATGGCGGGAAAGCGCTCCTGGATGCGCAACAGGCCGGCCTGCAGCTGGTCGCCGCGGAGCCGGGAGTTCTCGACGAGGCCCTCCTCCTGGACGACGCCGAGCGTGGCGACGCCGGCCGCGGCGGAGACGGCGTTGCCGCCGTACGTGCCGCCCTGGGATCCGGGCCATCCCTTGGACATGGTCTCCGTGGACGCGGCGATCGCGGAGATCGGGAAGCCGGAGGCGATGCCCTTGGCCGTGACGATGATGTCCGGCTCGGCCGAGGAGAACTGGTGTCCCCAGAAACGGCCCATGCGTCCGACGCCGGCCTGCACCTCGTCGATGATGAGCTGGATCCCGTGGTGCGTGGCGCGCTCGCGCAGGCCCTCGAGAAACGCCGGGGGCGTGGGCAGGTAGCCGCCGTCGCCCAGGGCGGGCTCGATCAGGAAGGCGGCGGTGTCGTTGGGGGCGGTGCGGGTCTGCAGGAGGTAGTCCAGTTCCTGCAGGGCGAAGGCCACCGCGGTGTCCTCGTCCCACCCGTAGCGGTAGGCGTAGGGGAACGCGGACATGTGGACGCCGGCCATCAGCGGCGCGAAGCCCGCGGAGAACTTGGTGCCGGCGGTCGTGAGCGATGCGGCGGCGACCGTGCGGCCGTGGAACCCGCCCTGGAAGACGACGATGTTGGGGCGGCCCGTGGCCATGCGGGCAAGGCGGACGGCGGCCTCGACGGCCTCCGAGCCGGAGTTGGCGTAGAAGACGGAGTCGAGTCCCGTGGGCAGGACCTCGCCCAGCTTGTCGGTGAGCTCCAGCAGCGGCCGGTGCATCACGGTGGTGTACTGCGCGTGGATGATCTTGCCGGCCTGTTCCCGGGCGGCGGCGACCACCTTCGGGTGGCAGTGGCCGGTGCTGGTCACGCCGATGCCGGTCGTGAAGTCGAGGTAGGAACGTCCGTCGGTGCCGTAAATCCAGGAGCCGAGGGCGTGGTCCACCATTACGGGGGTGGCTTGTTTCAGGAGGGGGCTCAGGCTTGTCATGAGTTCTATGTTGCACATCACACGGCATGATTGTCAACAATCTACCAATGCCGTAGCGTGGAGGGCGTGAAGAGCAATGAAACACGGCCGCGACTGGCCGTCCTGACCGCACCCGGAGTCCCGGAACCGCACAACATCGACGCCATCCGGGCACGGGCCGACGTCGTCCTGACCGACGCCGACCACCTGGCCGCGGCGCTCGCCGGAACGGACGCGGTCCTGCTGTGGGACTTTTTCAGCTCGGCGTTGCGCGACGCCTGGCCGGGGGCCGACCGGTTGGAGTGGGTGCACGTGGCCGCGGCCGGCGTGGACGCGATCATGTTCGACGAGCTCCGGGACTCCGACGTGCTCCTGACCAATGCCCACGGCTTCTTCGATGTGCCGATCGCGGAGTTCGTGCTGGCCTCGGTCATGGCCCACCAGAAGCAGCTCCACGCCAGCAAGTCGCTGCAGCGCGACGGCGTGTGGCGGCACCGGGAACCGACGGCGACCCGCGGTTCGCGCGCGCTCGTGGTGGGCACCGGGGGAATCGGGCGGGCCACCGCCCGGCTGCTGCACGCAGTCGGCATGGAGGTGCGCGGGGCTGGACGCACGGCCCGCACGGACCACCCGGACTTCGGCACCGTGGTCGACAGCGCGGACCTCGCCGAGCACGTCGGCTGGGCGGACCACGTCGTGCTGGCGGCGCCGCTGACCCCGCAGACCGCCGGAATCGTGGATGCGGCCGTGCTGGCCGCGATGGCCCCGCACGCGCACCTCGTCAACATCGGGCGCGGAGCCCTCGTGGACGAGCCCGAACTGGAGCGGGCGCTGCGGGACGGAGGCATCGCGGCGGCGTCGCTGGACGTCTTCACCGTGGAGCCGCTACCTGCGGACCACGCGTTCTGGGAGATGCCGAATGTCCACGTCTCGGCCCACATGTGCGGTGACGTGGTGGGGTGGCGGGACGCCTTGGCGGACCAGTTCCTGGAGAACCTGGACGCCTATGTGGCCGGCGAGCCGCTCGGGAACGTGGTGGACAAGGAACGCGGCTACGTGCCGGCGCCCACGTCCACCCGGGCCGGGGCCTAGCGGCCGGTTCCGCCGTAGACCGTGGCCTCGGCTTCGCCGTCCAGGTCGAAGGCGCCGTGCACGGCGCGGACCGCGGTGTCCAGCAGCGCGGCGTCGGTGACCACGGAGATGCGGATTTCGGAGGTGGAGATCATGTCCACGTTGACGCCCGCCTGGTGCAGTGCCTCGAAGAAGCGGAACGAGACGCCCGGGTTGGAGCGCATGCCGGCGCCGATGAGGGAGAGCTTGCCGACGTTGTCGTTGTAGGAGATGTCCTCGAATCCGATCTCGGCCTGCGCCTGCCGCAGTGCGGCGATCGCGTCCTTGCCCTCGACGATCGGCAGCGTGAAGGAGATGTCCGTCTTGCCGGTCTCGGCCTTCGAGATGTTCTGCACGATCATGTCGATGTTGACGTTGGCGCCGGCGATGACGCGGAAGATCTCCGCGGCCGAGCCGGGGACGTCGGGGACGCCCGTGACGGTGACCTTGGCTTCGGAGCGGTCGTGCGCGACGCCGGAGATGATGGGCTGTTCCATGGGTGCTCCCTCTTCGATCTTGATCTGGTCGTCGGGGTTGGGCTGGACCCAGGTCCCCTCGTTGTTGCTGAAGGACGAACGCACGTGCAGCGGCACCCCGAAGCGTCGCGCGTACTCCACGCAGCGCAGGTGCAGGATCTTGGCGCCCGAGGCGGCCATCTCCAGCATTTCCTCGGAGGAGATGAGGTCCAGCTTCTGGGCCGAGGGGACGATGCGCGGGTCCGCCGTGTAGATGCCGTCGACGTCGGTGTAGATCTCGCAGACGTCCGCATCCAGGGCGGCGGCCAGAGCCACGGCGGTGGTGTCCGATCCTCCGCGGCCCATGGTCGTGATGTCGTTGGATTCCTTGGCCATGCCCTGGAATCCGGCGACGATGGAGACGTAGCCGCGGTCGATCGCGCGGCGCACGCGGTGCGGCGAAACGTCGATGATGCGGGCCTTGCCGTGGATCGAGTCGGTGATCATTCCGGCCTGGCTCCCGGTGAAGGAAACGGCTTTGCCGCCGAGGCTGTTAATGGACATCGCCAACAGGGCCATGGAGATCCGCTCGCCGGCGGAGAGGAGCATGTCCATCTCCCGCGCGGGCGGCTCGTCGGTCAGCTGGCCGGCGAGGTCGAGGAGTTCGTCGGTGCTGTCGCCCATCGCGGAGACGACAACAACGACGTCGTTCCCGGCGGCCTGGGTGTCAATAATCCGGCGGGCGACGCGTTTGATGCCCTCGGCATCCGACACGGAAGAACCGCCGAACTTTTGGACAATGAGGCTCATGGGACAGCACACTCCACGGGGGTAGGGAATTGGGTAGACTGCGCCGACGTTCCCGGCGCATGCATTTTTCAGTGTAGCGAGGCCGTTTCGGGCCCCGGGGATTCGTGACCGCACGGGGTCACATTGACTGGCAATGTCATACGAGGTGATGTATTCGCAGGCATGCGTGTGCGCAGCACGCCGGCGCCCCCAAGCGTGTGGACGTGCCGGTGTCGCACACCGGATCTAGTGCGTGCCGATCGTCCCCTCGGCGCCGCCGAGCACTGCGCGCAGGAACGCCTGGCTGCGTTCGTGCTTCGGGTTGCTGAACATGACGTCGGGGGCGGCCTCCTCGACGATCTTGCCGCCGTCGAACATCAGGACGCGATTGGAGACGTCGCGTGCGAACTGCATCTCGTGGGTGACGATCAGCATGGTGATATCCGTGGTCTCCGCGATGTGGCGCAGGATGCCCAGCACTTCGCCGACGATTTCCGGGTCCAGCGCGCTGGTGACCTCGTCCAGCAACAGGATCTCGGGGTCCATGGCCAGCGCGCGGGCGATCGCGACGCGCTGCTGCTGGCCGCCGGAGAGCGACGTCGGGTGCTGATCCGCCTTGTCCGCCAGCCCCACCTTCTCCAGCAGGGAGCGGGCGTTGGCCGTGGCCTCCGCCTTGGACTGGCCCAGCACGTGCACCGGCGCCTCGATGATGTTCTCCAGCACGGACATGTTGGGGAACAGGTTGAACTGCTGGAAGACCATGCCGATCCGTTGGCGGATCCGCTTCTGCTCCTTGGGGCTGCGCTCCACGCGCTTTCCGTTGCGCTCCTCGTGGGTGAGGGGCTCGCCGTCGATGAAGATGAAGCCGTCGGTGGCCTTCTCGAGGGTCATGACCAGGCGGAGGATCGTGGTCTTGCCGGAGCCGGAGGGCCCGATCAGCGTGACGCGGTCGCCCTTGGACACGGAGAAGTTCAGGTCCTTCAGGACCACGTTGTCACCGAAGCGCTTTTCGACGTCGCGGAACTCGATGACCGGCGTTCCGCCGGCCGCCGGGGACGGGGTGGCCGTCGCGGACGACTCAGGTGTTGAAGGCAAGGCGCTTTTCCAATCTGCCGATGAGGAGTGAGGTGGGGTAGCTGGCCAGCAGGAAGATGATGCCGACCAGGGTGATGGCCTCGACGTAGCGGAAGGCGTTGCCGCCGTAGATCAGGCCGGCGTTGACGAGTTCGACCACGCCGATCACCAGGAGGAACGGAGTGTCCTTGAACATCGAGACGGCGTAGTTGCCCAACGCGGGAATGGTGGCGCGCAGGGCCTGCGGGACGATCACGGCGGTCCAGGTGCGCCCCGCCGACATCGACAGGGCAGTGGTGGCCTCCCACTGTCCCTTGGGCACCGAATCGATGCCCGCGCGGTAGACCTCCGACATGTACGTGGAGTAGTGGACACCGAAGATGATGATGCCAATGGTGAGGGCCTCGAGGTTCAGGAACGCGTAGTACGCGAACAACAGCTGCACCACGATCGGTGTCATGCGGATGAAGTTGGCGATCCATTTGACGGTGACGGCGATCGGCTTGGGAGCCACGCGCATCACGATGGCGATGGCGAGACCGAGGACCGCCGCGATCAGGGTGCTCAGCACGGTGACCAGCAGGGTGACCTCGAGGAAGGCCATCAGCAGGATCGGCAGGGAATCCCAGGTGGCGTCCCAGTTCCAATCGACGGCGGCGGGAACGGCGATCATGCGGCGACTCCGCTCTGGGTGGTGGGCGTCGGCGCGGGACTGAGGATCGAGCGCAACGACTTGCCCTGGCCGAGTTTGTGCTTGGCGTGCCGCTCCAAGGCGTTCATCAGCAGCGTGAGCACCAGCGCAATGAGGAAGTACGTAATCAGCCCCACCAGTGCGTAGGCGAAGAACGTGTCGGTGACGCGCTTGAGCTGGTCGAGCTGGAACGTGAAGTCGGCGATCGTGATGAAGCTGACGATCGCGGTGCCCTTCATCAGGTGGATGAGCAGGTTGTTGAGCGAGGGGATCATCAGGGCCCATGCCTGCGGAAAGATGATGCGCCGCATGCGCTTGACCTTGCCCAGGCTCAGCGCGGTGGTGGCTTCCCACTGGCCGGCCGGGACGGAATTGAGCGAACCCCGGACGACCTCGGCACCGTAGGCACCGTAGTTTAGCCCCAGCCCCAGCACGCCGCAGACCAGCGGGTGTAGGTCAACCCCGAGCTGGGGGAGGACGAAAAACAGGAAAAAGAGTTGAACCACCAGCGACGTGCCGCGGAAGAACTCGACGACCACGCGGGCCGGAATCCGGACCAGCTTGGATCGGTGCGAGGACATCAGGCCCAGGACCACGGCTATGGCGAAGGCGAGGATTGCACCCAGGGCGGTGAGCTCGAGGGTGATCCAGATCCCGTTGAGCAGGCGCGGCATGGCCTCGCCGAGCGCCTCGAATTTCTCGTCCACGGCGGACGGACTCCTTTGCTAGGGGGCTGTGGGGACCACGGTGCGCGTGGACCCCGGCGGCGCCGGGGTCCACGGGATTGTCGCTGCTAACCCACCTCGCCCGAGCAAAGCTGCTCGGTGGTGAGGTCCTCGGGCGCCAGGTTTTCGGCGGTGAATCCGAATTCGCCCACCACGTCGAGGTAGGTTTCCTCCGACTCGGTGATCTTGGCCAGACCCTCGTTGTAGGCCTCACGGAGTTCGTCGTCGTCCTGGTGGAAGACCGTGGATCCCGCCCCGACCTGCGGCGTGCCGTCGATGGTCTGCTCGAAGGCCTCGGTGACCTCGACCCCGGCGTCGGGGTTCTGGTCGGCCATGAAGTTCAGCGAGATGGCCGTCATGGCGAAGGCGTCGGCGCGGCCGTTGGCTACCGTGTCCATGCCGGTCTGGGCGTCTGGGACGGACTGCACGTCGAGTCCGAGGCTGTCCGCGTAGCCGGCTTCGATGCCTCCCGCGAGGACCGCCAGCTTCACATCGCCCTTGTCCACCACGGAGTCGAGATCGGTCAGTTCCATGGGGTTGCCCTCTTGGACCATCAGCGCGGTGGTGTACATGATCTCGGGGTCCGCGAAGTCGGCCTGTTCGCAGCGTTCGGGAAGAATGGACATTCCGGCGCTCACGGCATCGAAGCGACCCGCGTTGAGCCCGGGGATCAGCGAGTTCCAGTCGACGAGCACGGTCTCGACGTTGTCGATGCCCATCTCGCCGAAGATCTGCTCGGCCAGGGCGATGGTGGCGCCCGTCGGCTCCCCGCCCTCCTCGTAGGAATAGGGGGCCTCGCCGGCGATGGCGACCGTGATGGTGCCGGCCTCCTGGAGCGCCTCAAGCTTGTTGTCTCCGGCGGGTGCCGCCGCGCTGCCGCCACCCTCGCTCTCGGTTGTCGTGGAACCGCCACAGGCGGTCAGCGCGAGCGAGAGCGAAGCCAGGATCGAGCCGGCGGCGAGCGCCCGGCGTCGTTGGTTGCTGTTCATGATGTGCCCCTTCAGCGGATTATCAACGGTGCGGCGGCCACGGCGCGGCCTGTGATTAGTGCCACGCTATCGATCTGACAGCCACTTTACAATCCGTCTGTCCTCATGTCCTTTTGTCGACAACCCCGGGGTCCTTGTGCTTAGATGCCAGTATTGGCGCGGATTTCCGCGACATCCTGCGGAAGGTTCCGTCCGTTCCGACGGCGGAGGGCCCGCGGTCACGATTAAGTTACGATCACTGGTGGTCACCGCCCGGAACGCCCCTGTTCCCCGATGGACCGGACTCGGCCACGACGAATGGAGCTCGAATGCACAGGTCTCCGACGGGTGGAGCTCCCAGCGTGCCCCGCGTTCAGCGTTCCTCGACCGTCGACCTCATCACCCTGGAATTGCGCAATGCGATTTACGACGGCGGGCTGTTGCCTGGGACCCCATTGCCGGACCTGGAGATCGCCAGACAGCTGGGCGTGAGCCGGGGACCGTTTCGGGAGTCCGCCCAGAGGCTCGTCCAGGAGGGTCTGTTGGTCGCTCGGCCGGGGCAGGGACTGCGCGTCGCGACCGTCGGAATGGACCAACTGGAAGAACTCTACGAGGCGCGGCTGGCGATCGAGGGCGCCGCCCTGAGACGATTGGCCCGGGAGCCGGATCCCGAATGCCGCGCGCGCCGGCTCGAGGATTCGAGGACCGTCCTGCGGCGGGTCCTCGTCGCGTGCGAGCAGGCAGAGGTCCTCGCCGATCAGGCCGAGCAGGAGGCCATGGCCCGCGCCATCGGCGACGCGGACCTGGATTTTCACTTCGAGATGGTGCGTGCGGCGGGCAACCAGCGGTTGACCCGGTGCATGTCGACGCTGGTCATCGAAACCCGCATGGCCAGTTTTGGCAATCCGTTGGGATACGTGGTCCGCACGGACATGCACGGCCCGCACAGCAAACGGCTCGAGCTGGTGTTGAAAGGCGATGGCGAGGGCGCGGTTCGGGCCTTGCGGGAACACTTTTCGGGCACGGTCCATCGGTTGACCGGCCACCCCGAAGCCGGGGTCCGGACGATGGCCGCGGAGCTATCCCACGACGAGCTCGAACTCGGTCCGATCGGCGGTTAGGGCCCGCCTCCCGCCTGTCGGCGGATGCCGCGGCCGGCCGTGGGTCGCTAGCCGATGGCGCTGCGGCGCCCCTCGAACGCGCGGCCGAGGGTGACCTCGTCGGCGTATTCCAGATCGCCGCCGACCGGCAGGCCCGAGGCGAGGCGGGTCACCTTGATGCCGATGGTTTTCAGCATGCGCGCCAGATAGGTCGCGGTCGCCTCGCCCTCGAGGTTCGGATCCGTTGCGATGATGACCTCTTCGATCTTGTCGTCGTGCAGGCGGCCGAGCAGTTCGCGGATATGCAGTTGGTCCGGTCCGATGCCAGCAATCGGATTGATGGAGCCGCCGAGCACGTGATACCGGCCGCGGAAGGAGCGCGTGCGCTCGACGGCCATCACGTCCTTGGATTCCTCGACGACGCACAGGATGGTTTCGTCGCGGCGGGCGTCGCGGCAGATGTTGCAGGTCTCCTGCTCGGAGACGTTGAAGCAGATCGAGCAGAACTTGACCTTGTCCTTGACCGCGCGGATGGCGTCGGCGAGCCGGTCCATGTCCTCGCGGTTGGCCTCCAGGATGTGGAAGGCGATGCGCTGCGCGGACTTGGGGCCGATGCCAGGTAGTCGGCCGAACTCATCGATCAGTTCCTGAACTGCGCCTTCGTACACAAGACCTCACACTGCTGGGATGGGATGGGACCACGGCGGCCGTGGACCGGGAATCAGGTGACGGGGGAACCGTCGTGGTTGCGTTCCTCGATTAGCCGCCCGTTGAGGATCCGCTCGATGGCCGGTCGCCCGACGACCCCGGACTCCTCGATCGCGATGTCGTCGTCGCTGGGGACGTCCTCAACGTAGGTCGATTCTACGGGCTTGCCGCCGCCCGGGGATGCGGCGGGTCCTCCCGGCTGGCCGGAGGGCGCGGCTGGCTGTTGGGTCCGGGTTTCCGGCGGACCCGACTCCCGCGCCTGGCTGAGGAGTTGCTGGTAGCGACTCATGCGCTTCTGACCGGACGACGCCGGTGCCGGTGCGGGGGCGGCGGGTGCCGACGCCTCGGGCGACGGCGACGGCATGGATACGGAGTCCGAGTCCATGGGCTGGAAGTCCGACGGCGGCGGTGCCGCGGCTCCGGGGGCCGGTGCCGCGGCGCCCGGGATGCGCACGGCAGGAGCGGGTGCGGCGGCGAGTCCGGCCGGGCGGGGCGCGGCGGCGCTCGGCGGGACGGGCTGCTCCCAGTCGGGGACGGGGACGTTGTCCGCGCCCCAGTCGTAGCCGCCCTCGTCCTCGGGCTCGGGACCGAAGTCGGGGGATTCGTCGTCGGATGGTGGTGGCGAAGCGGCGCGCGAGGGACCGCGGGACGTCTCCGTTTGCCGAGCGGCCTTCCATCGAGCCGCGGCCGCGGCGGGCGCGGGAGAGCCGGTCGGCGCGGCGGCCACGGCGGGCGCGGGCTCTGAAGAGGGCGCGGCAGGACGGTGCGGTGCCGCGGTTGCTACGGGTTCGGCGGCCGCCGGCGTTGGCCGGCGGTCAGCTTTTGGGCCCGAACCACCCGCCGGAGCGGAACCCCCGGCGGTGATGACGATCTCGCACTTGACCCCAAGGACCTTGTGGATGCTCTGTTGCAGGAGGCCGACGTTCTCCGGCTTGCCCTCGAATGCCCTCATCGGCCCGGGGTTGGCGAAGGCGACGGTCAGCGTGCGGCCGTCGTAGCCGGCGAGGGAGGCGTGCGGCTGGATGGTCAGCCAAACGTACTTCTTCTCCTCCTTCAGGGCGGCCATGATCTCGGGCCAGGCCCGGCGGAACATTTCGATGGAGCCCGCCGCGGGCGCGCTGGGGGAAGGGGGAGCGGAAGCGGGTTCCGGGGTCTGCACCGATGCCGGTTCCGAAACGGGACCGGAGACCTTTTCGTCAGTCTGCGGAACGGGCTGGTCGCGGGTGGGCCCGCGTTCGGGAGCGGGCGGGGTGGCAACCGGTTCGGACCGGACAGACGCCGGCTTGTCGGACTCGGACTCGGCTTCCGGCACCACGCCCCAGTTCCCGCCCCAATCGGGTGAGGCATCCGCGGCTTCCCCCGGTGCGGCCGCGGGCGATTTGGCGGCGGGAGCTTCGGCGGGCGACACGGCGGCCGGCGAGGACGCGGTGGCCACCGCCGTCACGGGGGCGACAGCTGGTGCGACGGGGGCGGCGGGAGCGACAGTCGGGTTCTGGTCGCCGACGTCCCGGGGGGCGACCTCCGGCGGGTCCCCGGCATCCTGCTTGCGCGCGGAACGCAGGGCCTCGCGGACCTGCGCCGCACCCTGTTCGCGGGGGGATTCGAAACCGCCGCCGGATGACGTTCCGGACGAGGCCGGCGCGGTTCCGGCGTCGGACCAGTTGGCGGTCGGGAGGGCATTCGATGCGGCCGGCACATCCCCGGCGTACGCCAGCCGCCGGTCGATCCGGTCGATACGCGCGTTGATGCCGCGTTCCGTCGCGTCGGAGGCCGGCAACAGCAACCGCGCGCACAGGAGCTCCAGGTGCAGGCGCGGGCTCGTGGCCCCGGTCATCTCGGTCAGGGCCTGGTTCGTCACGTCGGCGGAGCGGCTCAGCTCCGCCTGCCCCAGCTGGGTGGCCTGCTGCCGCATGCGGTTGAGTTGGTCCTCGGGCAACCCGCGGATGATCTGCGCGGCGTTGTCCGGCATCGCCTTGACGATGATGAGGTCGCGGAACCGCTCGAGGAGGTCCTCCACGAAGCGGCGAGGATCGTGGCCGGTCTGGATGACGCGGTCCACCGCGCCGAAGACGACCGCCGCGTCCTGCGCCGCCATCGCGTCGACGACGTCGTCCAACAGGGACGCGTGCGTGTAGCCGAGGAGGGACACGGCGAGCTCGTAGTCGAGCCCGTTCGGACCGGCGCCGGCAATCAGCTGGTCCAAGACGGACAGCGAGTCACGGACGGAACCGCCGCCGGCGCGGACCACCAGGGACAGGACGCCGGGCGCGACGGGCACGCCCTCGGATTCGCTGAGCCTCTCGAGGTACGCCATCAGCGGCTCGGGCGGCACCAACCGGAACGGGTAGTGGTGGGTGCGCGAGCGGATGGTGCCGATGACCTTGTCCGGCTCCGTCGTCGCGAAGATGAACTTGATGTGCTCGGGCGGTTCCTCGACGATCTTGAGGAGGGCGTTGAACCCGGCGGACGTGACCATGTGGGCCTCGTCGATGATGAAGATCTTGTAGCGGTCGCGGACCGGGGCGAACGTGGCGCGTTCGCGCAGGTCGCGCGCGTCGTCGACGCCACCGTGGCTCGCGGCGTCGATTTCGATCACGTCAAGGGAGCCGGGACCGCCGGTCGCGAGCTCCACGCAGCTTCCACAGGCGCCGCAGGGCGCGGCGGTGGGGCCCTGTTCGCAGTTCAGGCAGCGGGCCAGGATGCGGGCCGACGTGGTCTTGCCGCAGCCACGAGGTCCGGAGAAGAGGTAGGCGTGGTTGACGCGGTTTTTTTCCAGCGCCGCCATCAAGGGGGTGGTGACATGCTCCTGCCCGATGACGTCCGCGAAAGTGTCCGGACGGTAGCGACGGTAAAGGGCTGTACTCACCACTGCACCCTATCCGTTTGCGGCGTCTCGCCGCATCCTCGATCGGCCGCTGTGAGGGGCGAGTGGACCCAAGGCTCCCGCGGGAGCCGGGCCGGTTCGAACGCGGCCAGCGCGGAGGCGAGCGAGTCCTCCGGAAGCCCCAGCGAACGCAGCAGGAGGGCGCGCACGCGGGCCGGCGGAACGCCGTCGTTCGCAAGGTCCGTCAGCGTCACGGCACCGTCTCGCTTGGACAGTCGTCTACCCTCCTGGTTGAGCACCAGCGGCACGTGCGCGTAGGCGGGAACGGCGGCGGGTCCGTAGAGGAGCGAGGCGAGGTGCGCCTGGCGCGGGGACGAGCTGAGGAGGTCGTCCCCGCGGACCACCTGGTCGACGCCCTGCAGCGCATCGTCGACGACGACGGCGAAATTGTAGGCGGGCACGCCGTCGTTGCGGAGCACCACGAAGTCGTCGACGGCGCCGGTGTACGGTCCGTGGAGTTCATCGGCGACGGTCAGGCGCACGACGTCGGTGCGGAGACGCAGCGCGGCCGGGCTGTGCCGGCGTCGTTCGCTGCGTTCGGCGTCGCCGAGAAGGCGACACGTTCCCGGGTAGGAGCCGGGCGCCGCGTGCGGAGCGGACGCGGCCTCGGCGATGTCGCGCCGGGTGCAGAAGCATTCGTAGAGCAGCCCGCGGGCCAGGAGCGCCGCCACGGCGTCCCGGAAGCCGTCCATGCGGTCCGTTTGGCGTTCGGCGCGGCCGTCCCAGTCGAGGCCTATGGCCGCGAGGTCGCGCAGCTGGTGGGCCTCCGCGCCGGCCCGTGCGCGGTCGAGGTCCTCGACGCGGATCAGGAACCGGCGGCCGGTGGAGCGGGCGAAGAGCCAGGCGAGAATGGCGGTGCGGACGTTGCCGACGTGCAGTTCGCCCGAAGGGCTCGGGGCGAAGCGTCCTGCTCCCACCGTGGCACCTCCCGCGGAAAATTAAAGACCCCCCGTGCACCTGCCAGAGCCCATCTACCCTTGCTACCTTCCGGTCCTGGGGGAGTTCGACAGGATGACACCACACGGGGGGCCGACAAATAGTCTAACCGCTTGGGCCCGCGCCTCGAAACCGGCACCGCAGGCATGCCATCCCGGCCCCGATTCGTCCCCCGGCGGTTTCTCCGGTACTCTGGAGACTGCTCTTTTGAGCAATCTGGAGGATTCGCCTAGCGGCCTATGGCGCACGCCTGGAACGCGTGTTGGGTTCACGCCCTCGGGGGTTCAAATCCCCCATCCTCCGCGGATCGGAACAGGTCCCGCCCTTGTGGCGGGATCTTTTTCGTTTAACCGAGGCCTTCCAGGCCCAAGTCAGAGCCGACTGCCGGCGCGATTCACTCGAATCGATGTATTGACTGCCCCCTGACTATTTACACTTTTTTGACGCGGGTGCATACTAAGTCGCAAGTGGGGAGATGGAGGACCTTCGGACCGCGTTTGGGGCAGTATTGAGGGTCCTTCGATGTTTGGGGCATCGACTATAAGGATGGTTTTACCGTGTTCGGGACTTGGGGGAAGTCGCGCCTGCGCGACGAAAAATTGGGAAATGGCGCGTTCGACGCCGGCGGCACATCCGGCGTGGCGGTCGAAGGGCTGTCTAGGCGTGGCTTTGGTCTGGTGCTGGGCTCGTCCATCGTGGTCGGCGCCGGCGGTATCAGCGCGTTGGCCGCGGCGTTCGCCTCGGGCGGGCCGCCCGGCACGACGACGGTGGCCGCGAGCTTCGGAAGGTTGCGCATCGTCGCCGCGCAACGACAGTCGAGGCTGTCGGGAGTGGGGGCGGGTGCCTCGCACAGCGGACACGAGGTCGCCGGAACGTCCTCCGCGCAACCGGCGAACATGACGTACGGCGACCATCTGGTGCTCCGTCTGGAGGTCTTCAACGAATCCGACGAGGACGTCCTCTTGTCCCCGGGCCAGTTGCGGGTGTTGCCGGATACGCAGCCGTGGCTGGTGGTCAACCGGGGATCGGATCTCCGGGCGTCCGTGGTGCCGCCGGGCGGGTCGATCGGCGGGGACATCAGTTTCCTGGTTCCGTCCGATGCCCATGCCTTCACGGCGCAATTCGACGACGTCGTCGCCGTCAACGCCGGGTCCCTGCAACTTCCCCTGCCGGCGGTCGCGTGGCGGCCCGGATACCTGGAGGCCAGCCATGCGTGAGAACCAGAACGCCACGGGAACGGGCGGGGACACGCGGGTGGACCGCGCGGACGCGCTGAAGCTCGGCGCCGCGGCAGGTGTGGTGGCGGTGGTCGCCCTGGCCGCCGGACCGTCCGTGGCCGCGCGAGCCGCGGTCCGGCCGGTGCGCACGCCGGCGGCCGTGCCCGCGGCCGAGGTTCCGCTGCCGGGCGTCCTCGACATCTACATCAACGAGGGATACGCGAAGATGGTCGACGACTCGCTGGTCTACCACCGCGGGTTCGGCGACGCGCCGACCACGCTCAAGGCCGCCAAACCGGCCCTGCGCATGAAGCCGAAGGTCTTCACGGCCGACGGGCGGATCGTCGATTCGCGGACCTATCCGCTGGACGCGGAGGTGCCTGCGGACGGGACGCCCACGCCGCTGACCCAGGATCCCGCAAACGTGGGACAGTTCCTAATCCGCCGCGACTACTGGGCCAGCCACTTCCCGGAACGTACGCTGATCGCCGAGCTTGGGGCCACGGTGCGGCTGCGCGTGTTCAACACGCTGGCCGGCACGCACCGGCTGACGATCGCCCGCGCCGGAGCGGACGGGACCGAGTTGACGACGGGAGACATTCCGCCGGGTGGGTACGGCATGCTCGAATTCGAGGCGCCGCCGCCCGGCACCTACATCTACCACGACTCGACCAATGCACCGGTCCAACGGACCCTGGGGCTGTTCGGATGCCTGTTGGTCGCCGACCCGGAGGAACCCTGGCACGTGGCCAAGGACCAGGCCTGTTTCGAACGGCAATGGCTGTGGATGGCGCACGCCGTCGATCCGGAGTGGGCGGCCATCGAAGCTGCGGGCGGGACCGTGGACCAGAAGGCGAACCCGGCCGTCCCGCGGTACTTCCTGCTCAACGACCGCAGCGGGTACGAGGCCCTGGCCCATTCGCCGAACAAGGCCATCAACCAAGCATGCCACGAGGAGTCGTTGATCTCCGGCTATCCGCGACAGGTCGATGTGCGGCTGTTCGGGGAGGACCTGGTGGCCGGCACGATCCGCGCCGGGCAGATGGTGCGTCTGGTCAACCCGGGCATCGTCTTCCACCAGATCCACTTCCACGGCAACCACTTGTGGACCGTGCGGCGCAACAACGTGGAGTGGCCGCGCACGCGGGGCTATGTCGATGCCGACGGGCACGTGGTCCTGCAGCAGTGGGAGGACGTCGTGGAGTTGGAGCCGATGGACGCGAAGGACTGCATGATCCCGATGAAGCGACCGCCGGACGCCACGGACATGGTGTGGGAGGCCAGGGGAACCGACTGGCTGTATCCGATGCACTGCCACGCCGAGCCGTCGCAAACCGCGGCCGGCGGTTTGTACCCGGGCGGCCTGGTCGCCCACTGGAATCTCAAATCAATGCCTTGGGGGGTGTAGGTCATGGCTTCAGCACAGATCGGGACAGTAACCGCACGGCGACGCTCCAAGCGGGCGTCCAAGGCCGACGAGCGGCGCGCCCGTGCGCTCGCGAAGGCGGCAAAGATAGCCCGGGAACGCGAGCGGAAGGCCGCCGAGCGCAAGGCGAAGAAGGCCGAAGCGGCCAGGAAGGCGCGGGCGGCCAAGAAGGCCAGGGAAGAGGACAAACGGAGAGCCGGGCGGTCCGCGACGCCGACCCGGGCCCCGGCGTCCACGTCAGCACCCGTGACTTCATCGGAGGCGCTGACTTCCTCCGTGCCGCCCTCCTCCTCGGCTCCCGCGTCGTCGAGTGCGCCGTCGAGCGGTGCCCCATCGACGCTCCGACCGCAGGACGACGACGGCGCGGCGGTCGAGTACGACTCGCAGGCCGACTTCGCCTCGCATCAGATGGAGCAGGACCGGCCGGTGACGGAGTTCCGGCAAACACCCCAGTACGCCGTCAACCTCGGTGTCTCCGGCCGCAAGCTCACGTTCCCCGACGGCGCCGACTTCAAGATGTGGGTCTTTGACAACGACGCGTCCGGCCGCGGGTTCCCCGGCCCCAGCCTGCGGCCGAAGGAGAACGAGGTCTTCCACGCGACGGTCGAGCCGAGCCTGGGCCCGCACACGGTCCACTGGCACGGCATGGAACCGGACCCCCGGAACGACGGCGTGGGGCACACGTCCTTCGAGATCGACGACGTCTACACCTACCAGTGGAGGGCGGAGCCGGGCCGCGCGGGCGACCCGAACTACGGGGCGGCTGGAACGTACTTCTACCACTGCCACGTCAACACGCCACTGCATGCGCAAATGGGGCTGCTGGGGCCGCTGATCGTGGATCCCGTGGTGCTGCCAGAATTCCCGGTGCCCGCCGGCATGCGCCGCGCGTTCGCCGACGGCCCGCTGTACGACATCGCCACGGAGTCGCTCATCATGCCGTACTCGGTGGACCCGCGTTGGCACGAGTTGGGCCACGCGGCCGGGCTGTCCGGCGAGGACGTGGGACTGAACCGGTTCGAACCGACGAACTTCTACATCACCGGCGGCCTCCTGGACAGCCGCGTGGAGAAGGACGAGGCCGTGTGGGCCCCGGACCAGCTGCCGATCAACATCGAGAGGGAAGGGCGCGCACCCAGTCTGATGCGACTGCTGGACGGCAACTACCTGCCGAACAAGATCAAGTTCAAGGGACCGGACGGCAAGTACGCCCGCATCGCCGAACTGATCGCCCACGACGGGCGTCCCTACCGGGACACGTCGGATCCCCTGGGGCCCTCCATCCCGACCAGCATGCTGGAGGACCAGGCGAACCGGCTGACCACCCACGTCGTGGCGATGGGCGCCGCCGAGCGTTACGACATCCTGCTGCATCCGGAGGTGCCGGGCGAGTACGTCATGTCGATCGAGTGGCACCACTGGATCACCGGGGCGGTGCTCGGGACACGGACGCTGAAGTTGATCGCCTCGTAGCCGGCAACCCAACCAGTTCTGTCCGTGTCGGGATATGTGTCGGAATGCGCGAGGCTTTTCGACATGTATCCCGACACCACCGGTTGGGCTGGAAAGCCCGCCGCGGATCAGCGCCGGAGGCTACTTGGCCAGTTCCGGGTAGTGGATCTTCGCGGTCTGCGGGTGGGCGCGGAGCCAACCCTTGAGCACGTTGGCCCCGTAGGAGGACAGCATCGGGTTGTGGGGATCGTCCGACGCGCCGCGCGCGTCCGCCGCGAGGTGCGGCGGCAGCGGAATCGTGTCGATCACCGAGTCGAGGCGCGGCGACCAGAAGAACGGCACCGAATAGCGGTCGACGCCGGCCGGGGGAGCGGTCACGCGGTGGATGGTGGCCATCAGGTAGCCGTTGGTCGCTACCTCCAGCATCTCGCCGAGGTTCACCACGAGCGCGCCCTCGATGGGTTCGACCGTGATCCACTCGTCCTGGCCGTAGGGCTTGACCTCGAGCCCGCCCACCAGATCCTGCAGCAGCAGGGTCACGAAACCGTAGTCCGCATGGGCGCCGACGCCCTGGTTGCCTGCCTCGGGGACCAGATTGCCGCCGACGTAGTGGACCAGCTTGCCCATCCAGGCCGGGGCGGATTCGAACGGCTCGGCGAAGTAGTCCTCGGGCAGCTCGAGCGAGACGGCGATCGCGGACAGCAGCTCCGCGCCGATCGAACTCATGAGTCCGGCCCATTCCATGGCCGCGTGCTCGAGGTCCGGGAAGGCCTCGGGCCACTGGTTCGGTCCCTGCAGATTCAGGTACGGGCGGTCGGCCGGCACCTCGAGAAGCGTCTCGCGCTCAGGACCGAAGTCGATCTGTTCGCGCGAGTCGGCGCGCCCGCGCGTGATTTCCGTACCGAGGCGGGTGTATCCGCGGAACTGGGCCGAGCTGCGGTTGTCCAGCTTGAGCCGCTCCTCCAGGGGGAGGCGGAAGAAGCGGGCGATGGTGTCCAGTAGCTCCCGCGCCTGCTCGGCGCGCGCCCCGTAGCCGGTGATCTGGAAGAAGCCGACATTGTGTGCGGCGTCGCGCAGCGCGGCGATGAAGTCGGGATCGAAATGTCCGTCGGCGGTGCGCGCGGTGGACATATCCAATACGGGAACGGAGGTGCGGACTGTGTTCATGACACAACGTTAGGCCCGTGTTACGTGGCCGGGGAAGCGATCATGACGCGCTATTCCGTCATGTGTCGGAACATTGCGGAACCCTTGACTTAAGGCGCCGCCGGCTTGCCGTTCGACGCGCCGCACCGCCGACGCGGCTGCGGTCGTTCTATGTTGGTCCGCCGTTCCCTAAGCTGGGTTGGTGATCTTCAAAGCCGTTGGCGATTCCCGCCCGTACCCGGACCATGGTTACGTCTCGCCCAAGGACTGGGCGGTCGTCTCCCCGCGCCAGGTCCGGCTGGACGAGCTCGTGACGGTCAAGACCACCCTGGACCTCGGCGCGCTGCTCGCGGAGGACTCCACTTTCTTCGGCGACCTGTTCCCGCACGTCGTGGTGTGGCGGGGCACCATGTACCTCGAGGACGGGCTGCACCGGGCGGTTCGCACGGCGCTGCACCACCGCTCAGTGATGCATGCGCGCGTGCTGGTCCTGGAGGACTAGGCATGGCGCGTAAGAAGCGCGTGGACCCGCGAGAGTGGCATGGACACCGCATCGTCACCGAGGACGACCTGGCCCGCGACTTCGACGCCAGCGATCCCGAACACGTCAACGACCCCCACCATTACATGAAGCGGCTGCGCCACGGCGTCGTTTTGGTGCTGCTGGTGGCCTTCGTGGTGGCGGCGCTCGTCGGCGCCTACCTGGTCTCGACCCGGCAACTGGTTATCCCCGCCCTGGAGCCGGAGGCCGAGGCGCCCGTGACCGCGGTGGCGGAACCGGCGTGCCCCGTTCAGACATACCCCTACCTCGACCCGCAAACCGTCACGGTGAACGTCTACAACGCCACGCAAATCAACGGATTGGCCGGCGCCGCCGCCAACCGGCTCGAACAGCGCGGCTTCACGATCGGCGAGGTGGGCAACAAGGTGCTCAACGATCCGGACATCGTGGCGGCCGTGGTCTCCGGGACGGCAGGCCGTGGCCAAGCGCTGACCCTCCAGCACCACATCGAAGGCACCGAGTACGTGAAGGACCCAGCGAACGACGGCGATTCGGTGGACCTGGTGGTGGGGCAGCAGTTCGACCAAATCATCGACGCCGCGTCCGTTTCAACCGACGACGGACGCCTGCGCTGCCCGCGGGCGACCGCGGAGGAGGAGAAGTCGGCCGAGGCGACGCCGGCCCCCTAAGCCTTGATCCACCGACGGGCTCAGGTGGGGTAGGACGTCATTAATGAGGAGATGCCCGTCTTTTCAGGGAAAATTGGACTTACCACAGAACAAGTTTCCTGAATCAGAAGGGCATCTCGCAGGTGCAAGTTTCCCACAGTCCCTCCGCCGTGTCAGTTTCCTTCGACGAGCCCAACCTCGTGTCTGCCGCGGGGCTGGTGCCGATCCTCGGATTGGCCAGGGACGCGGGCTTGCGCGAACTGGCCGACGCGCGGCTCACTGTGCCCACGGACAAGGGCGCGAACGCCGGCTTGAAGGTCACCTCGCTGGTGGCCGGGATGACCGCCGGGGCGGATTCCATCGACGACATGGCAGTGCTGCGCCACGGCGGTACCAAACGGATCTTCAGCTCCGCCTATGCTCCCTCGACTCTGGGCTCGTTCCTGCGGTCCTTTACCTTCGGACACGTCCGCCAGATCGACGCGGTTGCCTCCCGCTTCCTGGTCAACCTCGCCGACAGGGCAGCACCACTGGGAAACCCCTCGGACCCCGGCTTCGTCTTCGTCGATGTCGACGACACGATCATCGAGGTCCACGGCTACCAGAAACAGGGATCGGGCTACGGCTACTCCGGGGTGCGGGGACTGAACGCCCTCCTGGCCACCGCCTCCACGAAGGACGCCGCCCCGATCGTTTTGGCCCAACGGTTGCGCAAGGGCGCGGCGAACTCGGCCCGCGGCGCCAGGCGGCTGGTTGCCGATGCCCTGTCCACGTTGGGGCGCATCCGTGAGGGGGCCCCGGTGCTCTGCCGCTTCGATTCGGCCTACTACGGCCACGCGCCGGTATCCGCCGCCCTGGCCGCCAGGGCCGATATCTCGGTAACCGTGCGCATGGACCAGGCAGTGAAACGCGCCATCGCCGGCATCGAGGACTCCGCGTGGACAACCATCGAATACACCGACGCGGTCTTCGACGAGGACGCCGGCGCCTGGATTTCCCGCGCGGAAGTCGCCGAAACATCCTTCACCGCGTTCACCTCCCGCAAGAAGGGCGAACAAGTCACCGGACGCCTCGTCGTGCGCCGCATACCCGAGCTGAACCCGCAATCCGGAGTCGGCCAGCCGACCCTGTTCCAGGCGCATCGGTTCCACGCGTTCTTCACCACCGTCACCAACGACGTTCTGGACACAGTCGCCGCGGATGCGGCCCACCGCAAACACGCCATCATCGAACAAGTCAACGCCGACCTGAAAAACAGTGCCCTGGCACACCTTCCATCCGGGCACTTCGGGGCGAACTCCGCCTGGCTGGCGCTGGCCGTAATGGCCTACAACCTCGCCCGGACCGCGGGCGTCCTGGCCGCTGGGAAGTTCACCAAAGCCAGGACCGCAACAATCCGGGCCAAGCTCGTCAACGTCCCGGCCCGAATCGCCTCCAGTGGCCGAAGAATCCGCTTACGCCTACCCGAGGCATGGCCCTGGCAATCGGCGTGGGAACGACTCTTCACCGCAGTGAACGCACCACCACAACCTTCCTGAAAACCGACCAGTCAGCCGTACCGCGGCACTACCGGAAAAACAACGTGGAACACCACCGGCAGCGAGGCCGGGACATCAACGACACCCAAAACCACGTAACTCAAAAGTTCACGTAAACGATCTATCACTCACCACGCATCGGTGGATCGAGGCTAAGGCTAGTCGCAGCCCCGCGGACCGCACGTCTGGCCGTCGGCGCCGGCGGCAACCAGGGTGAGCGGGTTGCTTTCCCCCCATGCCGTGGTCAGCGCCTTGGCGAAGGCCTCGGCGGGCTGTGCCCCGGAGATGCCGTACTTCATGTCCAGCACGAAAAACGGGACCCCGGTGATGCCGAGGGCGCGCGCCTGCGCGAAATCGGCCTCGACGGCATCCCGGTAGTCGTCGCCGTCCAGGACGCCGGCGACGTCGGCCTCCGTGAGCCCGGCCTCCGTCGCAAGCGACAGGAGCGTGCCGCGGTCCCCGGTATCCAGGCCCTTTTCGAAGTGGGCGGAGAGCAACGCCTCCTTGACCTCGTCGCCGCGGCCGTTCTCCTTGGCCAGATGCAGGAGGCGGTGGGCGGTGAACGAGTTGGCGACCTTGAGGTTCCCGAAGTCGTACGCGAGCCCCTCGCCGGCGGCCTGGCCCGTGACGTGCTCCAGCATCCGGGTGACCTGCGCGGCGGGCAGGCCCTTGATGGTGGAGAGGTATTCGGTCTCCGTGCCCTCATAGCGCTCCGGCAGCGAGGGGTCCAGCTGGTAGCTGTGCCACACGACGTCGACCTGGTCGCGGAAGGGGAGGCCGGCCAGGGCCGTCTCGAAGCGGCGCTTGCCGATGTAGCACCAGGGGCAGGCGATGTCGGACCAAATGTCTACGGTGAGGCGGGGCTGGTTCATACGAGGGTGAACCCCGGGACGGACGGGCCTATTCCCGGCGTGTGCGGCGCAACAGCAGGTACGCCAGGCTCCCGGCGAGGAACCCCCAGAAGGGCGCGACGATGCCCCAGGGCGCGATGCCGGAGGCGGTCACCACTAGCGTGATCAGTGCGGCCTCGACCGCCGCCGGACCCCGCTTGTCCGGTGCCATCGCGTCGGCGAACGCGCCCTGGAGGGCCCCGGCCAGGGCGACGCCGGCCATCGCCGTGACGAGTTCGTCGGGGACGGCGTCGAGCAGGGAAACGATGGTCGCGCTAAAGGTGCCGAAGAGGATGAAGAACGCCCCGCAGGCGACGCCGGCGACGTAGCGGCGGCGGAGGTCCTCGTGGGACTCCCTGCCCGCGCAGATCCCGGCCGTGATCGCGGCCAGGTTGATCGAGTGGGCGCCGAACGGCGCGAAGACGATGGAGGCGGCCGCCGCCCCGCCGAGCAGCAGCCGGTCGTTGGGCACATAGCCGCTGGAGATCATCATGGCCAGCCCGGGTGCGTTCTGGCCCGCCATCGTCACGATCAGGAGCGGAACGGAGATGCCCAGCACGGCCATCGGGGAGAACGTCGGGGTGGTCCACAGCGGGCCGGACAGCGAGGCTTCGACCTCCGGCGCGGTGGCCTGGCCGGAGGCGACGGCGAGCACGACGCCGGCGAGAAGGGCCAGCAGGACGGCGTACTTGGGGAGGAAGCGGCGGCCCAGAAGGTAGGCGGCGACCAGCCCGCCGGCCACCAGCGGGGAGTCGACGACGGCGCCGGCCACGTTGATCACGAACGGCAGGAGGACGCCGGCCAGAACGGCGGCCACGACGGGCCGGGGAACGGCGGTGAGCAGGCGGCCGAAGAGGCCCGAAACGCCGAGCGCGAGGCCGAGGGCCCCGGCGACGATGTACGCGCCGATCGCGTCCGAATACGCGTAGTCGCCCAGCGCGGTCAGCAACAGGGCCGCTCCCGGTACGGACCACGCGACGACGACGGGCATCCGCGTCATCACGCTGAGCAGGACGCAGACGATCCCGCTGCCGACCGAGATGGCCCACACCCAGGAGGTGGTCTGGTCGGCCGTCAGCCCGGCGCGCTTCGCGGCCCCGAGAACCACCAGCAGCGGTCCGGCGTAGGAGACGGCGACGGCGATGAACCCCGCCACGACGGCGGACAACGAGACGTCGCGGAAGAAGCCGCCGCGCCGCGCGTCGGGGGCGCGGAGCCCGGTGGATGACTGCATGCCGCGCCTTTCATTCGTGTGGGGGTCTGTGTGGAGGGCATCCGGTGTGATCCGGGGCACACCCAAACCCAGCCCACCGTACGCCGCCGAGGAGCGTGCCACAAATACCAAAAGCCCCGTAATCCATAGGAAAAGGCTCTCAATAGGCACCCTTGGTCAAGCCTAGGTAAATGCCCAGTGTGACCGCGCGCACTAGGTGTGATGGTTGAGGTCACCCATTTTTTCCCGCGTCCCATTCGGCAGGATGGCGCGGCCGCAGTGGCAATGAATACACAGAAGGAGACGCCATGACCGAGATACTCGATGAAGTCAGCGCACGTTTGGACCAGGCCCTGATCGAGGATGAGGAAAACGGCGTCTTCCGCGCCAACCGCAACATCTTCACCGACGAGGAGATCTTCGAGCTCGAGATGCGGCACATCTTCGAGGGCAACTGGATCTACCTGGCGCACGAGTCGCAGATCCCCAATGTCGGCGACTACCTGACCACGAACATCGGCCGCCAGCCCATCGTGATCTCCCGCAACAAGGAGGGCGTGCTGAACGCCCTCATCAACGCGTGCAGCCACCGCGGCGCCATGCTGTGCCGCCGCAAGACGGACAACCGGACCACGTTCACCTGCCCGTTCCACGGCTGGACGTTCAACAACTCCGGCAAGCTCCTGAAGGTCAAGGACTCCCGCGGCGCCGGCTACCCGGAGCAGTTCAACAAGGACGGCTCGCACGACCTCACGAAGGTCGCGCGGTTCGAGAACTACCGCGGCTTCCTCTTTGGTTCGCTGAACGCGGACGTCAAGCCGCTCGAGGAGCACCTGGGCGAGAGCACGAAGATCATCGACATGATCGTGGACCAGTCGCCGGACGGACTGGAGGTCCTGCGCGGTTCCTCGACGTACACGTACGACGGCAACTGGAAGCTTCAGGCGGAAAACGGCGCCGACGGCTACCACGTCTCCGCGACGCACTGGAACTACGCGGCCACGCAGGCCCGCCGCACCGCCGGCGAGTCCACCAACGACACCAAGACCATGGACGCCGGCGGCTGGGCCAAGCAGAAGGGCGGCTACTACTCCTTCGAGCACGGCCACCTGCTGCTGTGGACCGAGTGGCTGGATCCGGCCAACCGTCCGCTGTTCGACCAGCGCGACGAGCTCGTGGCGAAGTTCGGGGAGGCCAAGGCGGACTGGATGATCAACATCTCCCGCAACCTGTGCCTCTACCCCAACGTGTACCTGATGGACCAGTTCGGATCCCAGATCCGCCAGTTCCGTCCGATCGCCGTGGACAAGACCGAGGTCACCATCTACTGCATCGCCCCCAAGGGCGAGTCCGACGCGGCCCGCGCCAACCGCATCCGCCAGTACGAGGACTTCTTCAACGCCTCCGGCATGGCCACCCCGGACGACCTCGAGGAGTTCCGCTCCTGCCAGAAGACGTACATGGCCACCTCAGCGAAGTGGAACGACCTCAGCCGCGGCCAGGCGCACCAGATCACCGGTCCGGACGAGAACGCTGACAAGATCGGGCTCAAGCCGATCTCCAGCGGCGCCCGCACCGAGGACGAGGGCCTGTACCCGATCCAACACGGCTACTGGCGGGACACCATGCGTGCCGCGGTCGCCGCGGAGATCGCGGCCCCGCAGGCATCAGCCCCGGGCGCGTCCGCCGCGGACCCGTGCAGCGGCCACGGCCACACCGAAAACACCGAGCGCTAGGGAGCGGGCAATGACGATCACCAACACCACCGAAGGCAACGTCGCCGGCCGGGTCTCGCAGGCCGACGTCGAGCAGTTCCTCTACCGCGAGGCCCGCTACCTCGACGACCGCCAGTTCGACGAGTGGATCGAGTGCTACCACCCCGAGGCCACGTTCTGGATGCCGGCCTGGGCCGACGACGACAAGCTCACCGAGGACCCGCAGCGCGAGATCTCGCTGATCTACTACTCCAACCGCGGAGGCCTCGAGGACCGCGTCTTCCGCATCAAGACGGACCGCTCGAGCGCCACCAGCCTGCCGGAGCCGCGCACCGGGCACAACATCAACAACGTCGAGATCCTCTCCCAGGCGGACGGCTTGGTGGAACTGCGCTTCAACTGGTTCACGCTGTACTACCGGTACCAGAACGTCGACACCTACTTCGGCGCGTCGTACTACACGGTGGACTTCTCGGGCCCGCAACCGGTCATCACCAGCAAGAAGGTCGTCCTCAAGAACGACTTCATCCACCACGTCGTGGACATCTACCACATCTGATCCCCTCGGAAAGAGCGATTCACATGACCTACCAGGTTGCCCTGAGCTTCGAAGACGGGATCACCCGCTTCATCAAGTGCGGGCCGAACGAGACCGTCGCCGACGCGTCCTACAAGGCCCGCATCAACATCCCGCTGGACTGCCGGGACGGCGCGTGCGGTACCTGCAAGTCCTTCTGCGAGTCCGGCAAGTACGACGGCGGCGACTACATCGAGGACGCGCTGTCCGACGAAGAGGCGGACAAGGGCTTCTGCCTGCCGTGCCAGATGGTCCCCGAATCGGACCTGGTCCTGCAGATCCCCACGACCTCCGACGTCGCGAAGACCGAGGCCGGCGAGTTCGAGGCCACGCTGACGCAGATCCGCCGGTTGTCCACGACGACCTACGGCTTCGACGTCGAGATCGAGAACCGCGACGCGCTCGCCTTCCTGCCGGGGCAGTACGTCAACGTGTCCGTTCCCGGAACGGACCAGGCACGCTCGTACTCGTTCAGCTCCGGCCCGACCGAGAACACGCTGTCCTTCCTGATCCGCATCACGGACAAGGGTGTCATGTCCTCCTACCTGCGCGACACCGCCCAGGTCGGCGACAAGCTCACCCTCACGGGTCCGATGGGCAGCTTTTTCCTCCGCGAGCTCAAGCGGCCGGCGCTGCTGCTCGCCGGCGGAACCGGCCTCGCGCCGCTGCTGTCGATGCTGGAGAAGATGACCGGCCAGCAGCCGGAACAGCCCGTCCACCTGATCTACGGCGTCACCACGGACACCGACCTGGTGGAGGTCGACGTGCTGGAGGACTACTCCGCGAAGATCGAGAAACTGACCTTCGACGTCGTCGTCGGCGACCCCGAAAGCACGGCGGAGAAGAAGGGGTACGTCACCAACCACTTTCTGCCCGAGCACCTCAACGACGGCGACGTCGACATCTACCTGTGCGGCCCGCCGCCCATGGTCGAAGGCGTCCGCCGCCACCTGGCCGCCGAGGACATCGTGCCGGTGAACTTCTACTACGAGAAGTTCGCGCTGGCCGTCCCGGCCGCCGAGGCGCCCGCCGAAGCCGAGGCCGAGGTAGGGGAAGCGGTCGCGGAGGCCGTCGCCGAGGTCGCCGAGGAGGCCGCGCCCGTGGCCCCCGCCGCGCCCGCCCCGGGCACCGGATACGAGATCGGCGAGGAGCACTCGACGTTCGAGGCCGAGTTCGATGCCCGGATGGCGCTGGAGCTCGGTGCCATGGAACTGATGATGGGCCGGCTCACCACCGAGCAGCTCGCCGAATACCGCATCCTGGCCGAGGTCGCCGGGAAGTCGCTGAGCGGCGAGCGCTTCGATGACGCGGAGGGCTTCACCGTCTCCAACGCCGCCTTCCACGACTTCCTGTTCGCCTGCACGGGCAACCGCTTCCTCAGCGAGGCGTACTCCCGGCTCGAGGTCCAGGGCCTGATGTCCAAGGTCCTGCGCAGCGGACACTGGGTCGAGGGTTCCGTCGCAAACGACCACCTGGAGCTGGTCTCGGCGTTCGAGAACAACGATCAGGAGGCGGCGCGCCGCTGCATCGTCGCGCACAACGAGCACGCCAAGGCCACCATGCGCGCCGCCGAGAACGCCGGAAACGCAAGCGCATGAGCGGTTCCATCCACGCCGGCCGCTTCGACGGCAAGGCGGTCGTCGTGACCGGGGCGGCGCAGGGCATCGGCCTTGCGGTCGCCCGGAGGATCGCCGCCGAGGGCGGCGCCGTCGTCCTGGTGGACCGCGCCGAACTGGTCCACGAGGTCGCCGCCGGGTTGCGCGCCGAGGGCGCGTCCGCCATCTCCGTCACCGCGGACCTGGAGACGTACGACGGCGCCGACTCGGCCGTCCGCGCGGCCATCGCCGAGCACGGGCGGGTCGACGTCATGGTCAACAACGTCGGCGGCACCATCTGGGCGAAGCCGTTCGAGCACTACACGCCGGAGGAGATCGGCAAGGAGATCAACCGCTCGTTGTTCCCCACGCTGTGGTCCTGCCGGGCCGTCCTGCCGCACATGATCGAAAGCGGCGCCGGCGTGATCGTCAACGTCTCCTCCGTCGCCACGCGCGGCGTCAACCGCGTCCCCTACGCCGCGGCCAAGGGTGGGGTCAAGGCCATCACGGCCTCCCTCGCCCTGGAGGCGGCCCCGCACGGCATCCGCGTGGTGGCCACCGCCCCGGGCGGCACCGAGGCGCCGGAACGCAAGGTCCGCCGCGGTCCCTCCCCCCAGGGGGAGCGGGAAACCGCCTGGTACCAGCAGATCGTCGACCAGACGATCGGGTCGTCGCTGCTCAAGCGCTACGGCACGCTCGACGAGCAGGCGGCGCCGATCGCGTTCCTCGCCTCCGACGAGGCCTCGTACATCACCGGCAACACGCTGCCGGTGGCCGGCGGGGACCTCGGCTAGCACAGACCATCCCGCACCATCCTTCGGGCCCGCCGTCCCCCGGCGGGTTCCATGACAATGGAGTCGCACCATGAACACCTCAGAACTCGCAGTATCCCTCAGGCAGAAGAAAACCGTTCGCTGGGTGGTGTCCATCGCGGCCATCGCCCTGATCTTCGACGGCTACGACCTCGTGGTCTACGGAACGGTCGTCTCCGGCCTGCTGAGCGACCCGACCCAGCTCGGCCAGCTTGATCCGGCGCAGGCGGGAGCCCTCGGCAGCTACGCCCTGATGGGTGTCCTGGTCGGCGCGCTGACCACGGGAGCGGTCGGCGACTACGTCGGTCGCCGCCGCGTCATGATCACCGGCATCGTCTGGTTCTCCGTCGGCATGGCGATCACCGCCATGGCCCCGAACATCGCCACGTTCGGCATCATGCGCTTCCTCACCGGCATCGGCGTAGGGGCCCTCGTGGCGACCGCCGGAGCCACGGTGGCGGAGTTCGCCCCCGCCGGCAAGCGCAACTTCTACAACGCCGTCGTCTACTCCGGCGTACCGGCCGGCGGCGTGCTGGCCTCGCTGCTCGCGATCGTCCTGATCGACGTCATCGGCTGGCGCGGACTGTTCTGGATCGGCGCGCTGCCGCTGCTGTTCCTGCTGCCGATGGCCCTGCTCAAGCTGCCCGAATCCCCGCAGTGGCTGGTCACCCGGGGCCGCCTCGACGAGGCCGTCCGCGTCTCCGAGCGCACCGGCGTCCCGGTGAACGTCCCCGCTGGCGCCATCGAGGGCAGCGTCGTCGTCAAGAAGGCCGAACGCGTGGGCTTCGCCGCCCTTGCCACCAAGCGCTACGCGTTCCCGACCGCACTGCTGGGCCTGATGAGCTTCTCCGGGCTGCTGCTCACCTACGGCCTGAACACCTGGCTCCCGCAGATCATGAGCCTCTACGGATACGGCAAGACGTACTCGCTGACCTTCCTGCTGGTGCTCAACGCCGGAGCGATCGTCGGCGGCGTCATCGCCTCCATCTCCGCGGACCGCTTCGGTCCGAAGCGGATCGTCTCGACGACGTTCTTCATGGCCGCACTGGCCATGGTGTTGATGACGCTCCAGTTCCCCCTGGCGGTCCTGCTCGCACTGGTGGCCGTCGCCGGCGTCGGAACCATCGGCACGCAGGTGCTGATCTACGGTTTCGTCTCCAACTACTACTCCAGCAACGCCCGCGGCGCGGGCGTGGCATGGTGCGCCGGGTTCGGCCGCCTAGGCGGAATCTTCGGCCCGCTGGTGGGCGGGTTCCTGCTCGCGTCCGGCGTCGAGAACCAGGTCGCGTTCTACGTCTTCGCCGCGGTGGCGACGGCCGGTGCCTTCGTGACCATGTTCGTCCCGAAGCGTCCGGAGGACATCGTCGAGGTCGTCCCGGCGGACGCGCGCCACGCGCCGTCGGCCGCCCCGCTCGAGAAGGCGTAGCCTCCGCCGCTTCCGAACGGCACACGCGCACCAAACAGAGGGCGCCCCGCATCGCGGGGCGCCCTCTGCCGCTAGTCTTGGTGCCCATGGGAGGCATCGGGACAACGGGCGCGTTTGAGGGCAGGGAGCGCGAACTCGCGATCCTCGACGGACTGCTGGAGGCGGCGGCCGCCGGGGAGCCGCAGCTGGCGGTGGTGCGCGGCGTTTCGGGGATCGGCAAGTCGGCGCTGGTCGAGGCCTTCCTGGCCGCGCACCCGCGCACGTCGGTCTTGCGTGCCAGCGGGGCCGCCTGGGAGCGGGAGTACGACGGCGGAGTGTTGCGGCAGTTGCTCGGCGCACCCGTCCCGGATGCCAACGGGACGGGCCCCCCGGGGGAGCGGTTGCTGGCCGCGTTGCGCGCCGGGGGGCGGGACGCCGGCGTCGTCCTGATTGAGAACCTGCACTGGGTGGACGAGGAAACGCTGCGCGCCCTGTTGTTCACGGTCCGCCGGCTGACCGACGAGCCGCTGTTGGTCCTGGTCACGCTCACGGAGGAGGAGGCCCACCTGCTGCCGCCCGGCGCCCGCGCGCTCCACGACGGGGAGCGGGGAACGGCCGTGGTCCTGAGGCCCCTCGACGGGACCTGTGTGCGCGGCATCGCCCTGCGGGCCGGGGTGGAACTGTCGACGGCGGCGTCGCACCGGTTGGCCGCCCATGTGGACGGCAACCCCCGTCACATCCTGGCGCTGCTGCGCGAGTATCCCCACGAACTGCGGAGCCAGTGGCAACCGGAACTGCCCGCCCCCGCCGAACTCTCCGCCGAGGTCGCGCGGGCGCTCGAGCGGCTCGGTGCTCCGGCGCGCGACCTGGTGGAGGCCGCAGCCGTCCTGGGCTTGGTGTCCCCGTTGCGCGACGCCGCCGCGCTGGCCGGATTGCCGGAACCGCTGGGACCGGTGGAGGAGGCGGTCGATGCGGGCCTGCTGACCCTGTCCGGGGGCTCGGGGGCGCTCACCGTCGGTTTCGCGTCGCCGGTGCGGCGCGCCGCCGTCTACCACCGGGTGCCGCTGTCCCGGAGGAACATGCTGCACCTCGCCGCCGCGGCGCGGCTCGAGGGCCGCGGCCAGAAGCTGCTGCACCGAGCGGCGGCCAGCCTCCTGCCGGACGCAGCCTTGGCCGCCGAGTTGGAGGAGTACGCGGCGGGCGAGGCGGAGGCCGGAGCCTGGCAGAATGCCGCGGACGCCCTGTTCACGGCGAGCCAGCTTTTCCCGACAACCGAGGGGCGCGAGACCCGTCTGCTCCGGGCGATCGACGCCATGGTCGCGGCGGGCCAGCTCCCGCGTGCGCTGGCGCACGCCGACGAGGTCGGCAACTTCGCCCCGAGCCCCTTCCGCGACGCGGTGTCCGCCTACATCGCCATCCTGCAGGGGCAAGGCGGGGTTGCGGAGGCACTGCTGACGCGGGCGTGGGATGCCGCCACCGGCGAGGCGGGGCGGGACCTGCGCGCCACCATCGCCCAGCGGCGCGTCTTGCACTCGCTGGCGCTGATCGACGGACCGGAGCTGTTGCACTGGGCGGCGCAGGCGGGAACATTGGCGCGCCCGGACAGCCCGGCGTTCATCGAATCCCAGGCCATCCGCGGGCTGGGGCTGGGCGCCATGGGCCGGATCGCGGAGGCGGAGGAGGGTTACGCGCAGCTGAAATCGCGGAAGGATCTGGGCGCGCAGCACCAACGGGTCCTCATGGGCAGCGGGTGGCTGCACCTGGCCACCGACCAGCACGAGGCCGCGCGGGAGGAGCTCTCCGCCGCGGTCTCCACGGATTTCAGCGACGGCTCCTACCGGATCTCCCTGTGGGCCAGGGCGTGGCTGGCCCGGGTCGAGTTCTCCGCCGGCCGCTGGTCCCGTTCGCTGCAGGTCGCCGAGGAAGCCGTGGCCCTGCAGGAGCGGGTGGGCATGGACCTGGTGCGGCCGCTGCTGCACTGGACCGCCACGCAGATCCATGCGCTGCGCGGGAACTGGGACGCCGCGGCAGAACACCTCGAGCGCGGACGCGCCACGTCGGACAGCTACCCCGTCATGCAGGTGCCGGGGCGGCTGGCGATGGCCAGCGCGGCGGAGGCGCGCTCGGACTACGACGGCGTCATCCGGGCGCTGAAGCCGCTGCTGCTGCTGAACCGCTCGGTGGGACTGGACGAGCCGGGGTTCTGGCCGTGGCAGGACGTCTACGCGAACGCGCTGGTGATGAAAGACCGGGTGGCGGAGGCCTCCGCGTTCCTGCGCCCGCTCGAGGAGCTGGCGGCCGCCAGGGGTCACCGCTCGGCGACCGCCCGGATGGCCTATGTGCGCGGCCGTATCCTGGGGGCCGAGGGGGACACGGACGGCGCGCGCGCGGCGTTCGAGGCCGGCCGCGCCCAGCTGGCAGGGATGAACCGGCCGTTCGACAGGGCCCGCGTGGACTTCGCCTACGGGCAGACCATGCGGCGGGCCGGCAAGCGAAGGGAGGCCGCGGCGGTGCTCACCACCGCGCGCGCCGACTTCGCCGCGATGGGCGCGGCCGCCTATGTGGAGCGGTGCGAGCGCGAGCTGCAGGCCGCCGGCACCAGCGTCTCGCGGCGCGAGAACACGGACATGGCCGCGCTGACACCGCAGGAGCGCGCGGTGGCCAAACTGGTGGCGGCGGGGCTGAGCAACAAACAGGCGGCGGAGGAGCTCTACATCAGCGTGAAGACCATCCAGTACCACCTGACGCATGCCTACGACAAGCTGGGCGTCGCCTCGCGCAGCGAACTCGCGGCGCGCTACCGCCTGACGGACCCGGCCCAAGCGGACTGAGCCCGCGCAGGCGGACTGCGCCCGTGCGCGGCTCAGGCGTCGCGGGGATCCAGTGGGTCCTCGACGTCGGGGGCGTCCGCGTCGGTGCCGTCCCGCCGGTCCTGCAGGACCACCCGGCGTTCGCTGTCGACGCCGGCCGGATCGTCGGCCGACGATGCGGCCGCGGGCCGGGCGTCCTCGAAGTCGATCACGCCGTCGGAGAGGGCCTGCGCGTCGCCGTCGTCCAGGGGTTCGGACGCGGTCCATGCGGGTTCCTGCCGTTCGTGTGCCACCGTGTGCCTCCTGCTCTCGGGGGATGACACCAGAATAGGCGCGACGGCGGCCACACCCAAGGGGAATGTGGCCGCCGTCGCGCCGTTGTGCGCCGCTCAGGCGCTCTGGTGCTCCTTGGTCTCGCACAGGAAGCGGTCGTAGGCCGGGATGGTGAGGAACTCGGGGTAGTCGTCCGTCAGGGCACACTCCTCGAAGATCTCCCGGGCGTCCTCGAAACGGTCGCCCTCGAAGCGCTCCATCCGCGCGAACTCCTCCTCGACGATCTCCTGGACCCGGTGCCGCGTGATGAGGTCGCCCTCGTCGGTGACGGCGCACTGGTGGATCCACTGCCAGATCTGCGAGCGGGAGATCTCCGCGGTGGCGGCGTCCTCCATCAGGTTCTGCAGGGCCACCGCGCCGTTGCCGCGCAGCCACGACTCGATGTAACGGATGCCGATCTCGATGTTGCTCCGGATCCCTCCCTCGGTGATCAGTCCCTGCGTGCCGGCGATGTTCAGGAGCGCGCGGTCGTCGGGAACAACGTCCTCGCGCTGCCGGTCCAGCTGGTTGGCCCGGTCGCCGAGGACGGCGTCGAACACCTCGCGGGCCACCGGCACCAGGTCCGGGTGGGCCACCCAAGTGCCGTCGAAGCCGTCGTTGGCCTCGCGGGTCTTGTCCGCGGTGACCTTCTCGAACGCCACGGTGTTGGCGGCCTCGTCCCGGCGGTTCGGGATGAAGGCGGACATCCCACCGATCGCCATCGCCCCGCGGCGGTGGCAGGCCCGGACCAGCTGTTCGGTGTAGGCGCGCATGAACGGGGCCGTCATGGTGACCATCGCACGGTCCGGCAGCACGTAGCGCGGTCCGCGGGTGCGGAAGTTCTTGATGACCGAGAAGATGTAGTCCCAGCGTCCGGCGTTCAGGCCCGCGGCGTGGTCGCGGAGTTCGTACAGGATCTCCTCCATCTCGAACGCCGCCGTGATGGTCTCGATCAGGACGGTCGCGCGGATGGTCCCCTGTGGGATGCCGAGCAGGTCCTGCGCCAGCACGAAGACGTCGTTCCAGAGGCGGGCCTCCAGGTGGCTCTCCGTCTTGGGGAGGTAGAAGTACGGGCCGCGGCCCTGGCTGATGAGGCGCTGGGCGTTGTGGAAGAAGTGCAGTCCGAAGTCCACGAGCGAACCGGAGATCGGCTCGCCGGCGACGAGCAGGTGCTTCTCCGGCAGATGCCAGCCGCGCGGCCGGACCACGATGGTCGGCAGGTCGGTCAGCGTCTGCCCGGCGAGCTTGTACTCCTTCCCCTCGGGGGAGGCGAAGTCGATGTTGCGGTCCAGGACGGCCCGGAGGTTCAGCTGTCCCTTGACGACGTTGCGCCACGTGGGGGTGTTGGAGTCCTCCAGGTCGGCGAGCCACACGTTGGCCCCGGAGTTCAGGGCGTTGATGGTCATCTTGCGGTCCGTCGGGCCGGTGATCTCCACGCGGCGATCCTCGAGACCCGGGGCGACGGGGGCCACGCGCCACTCGCGGTCCTCGCGGATGCCTCGGGTCTCGGGGAGGAAGCGGGGGTCGGAGCCGTTGGCGATGCGCCGGGTGCGGGACGTGCGCTCCTGGAGGAGCTCCCGACGTCGTGGTTCGAACGTCCGGTGCAGGGTGGCGAGGAAGTCCAGCGCTTGGGGCGTCAGGATCTCCTCCTGCCGGCACACGGGGGACGCGGTGAGGGTGATTCCATTGAGGGTGATGGGATCGTTCATGGCTCAAACTCCTTGCTGGTCCAAAAGGCTGGTTAGTGAAACTGGCCCTCTTCGGTGGACCCCACGAGGGCGAGGGTGCTACCGCCGGGGTTCAGGGTGGTGGCTATCTTGTCGAAGTAGCCGGTGCCGACTTCGCGCTGGTGCTTCGTGGCGGTGTATCCGCGGGCCTCGGAGGCGAACTCGCGTTCCTGGAGTTCGACGTATGCGCTCATCCCGGACTCGGCGTAGCCTTGGGCGAGGTCGAACATCGAGTGGTTCAGGGCGTGGAAGCCGGCCAGGGTGATGAACTGGAAGGTGAAGCCCATGGCGCCCAATTCACGCTGGAACTTGGCGATCGTGGCGTCGTCGAGGTGCTTTTTCCAGTTGAACGACGGCGAGCAGTTGTAGGAGAGCATCTGGTCCGGGAACTCGGACTTGACCGACTCGGCGAACTTGCGCGCCAGCTCCAGGTCCGGGGTGCCGGTCTCCATCCAGATGAGGTCGGAGTACGGCGCGTAGGCCTTGGCGCGGGCGATGCAGGGTTCGATCCCGTTGCGGACCTTGTAGAAGCCCTCCGCGGTGCGCTCGCCGGTGATGAACTCCTGGTCGCGCTCGTCGACGTCGGAGGTGATCAGCGTGGCGGCCTCGGCGTCGGTGCGGGCGATGACGACCGACGGGGTGTTGGAGACGTCGGCGGCGAGCCGGGCGGCGTTCAGGGTGCGCACGTGCTGACTCGTGGGGATGAGCACCTTACCGCCGAGGTGGCCGCACTTCTTCTCCGAGGCGAGCTGGTCCTCCCAGTGCACGCCCGCGGCGCCGGCGGTGATCATCGACTTCATGAGCTCGTAGGCGTTGAGCGGTCCGCCGAAGCCGGCCTCGGCGTCGGCGACGATCGGGACCATCCAGTCCTCGACGGTCTGGATGTCCTCGGAGAACTCGATCTGGTCCGCGCGGAGCAGCGCGTTGTTAATGCGGCGGACGACCTGCGGGACGGAGTTGGCCGGGTACAGCGACTGGTCCGGGTAGGTCTGGCCGGAGAGGTTGGCGTCGGCGGCGACCTGCCAGCCGGAGAGGTAGATGGCTCGGAGGCCGGCCTTGACCTGCTGCACCGCCTGGTTGCCGGTGAGGGCGCCGAGGGCGTTGGTGTAGCCGCCCGTCTTGGCCTCCTCGGTCAGCTGCGTCCAGAGCTTCTCGGATCCGCGGCGGGCCAGCGTGTGCTCCTCCTGGACGCGTCCCTGGAGGCGGACGACGTCGGCGGCCGAGTAGTCGCGGGTGATGCCGTCCCAGCGGGGGTTGGTGCTCCACTCCAGCTCCAAGGCCTCTTCGCGGGATGCGGTGGGGTTCTGGTTCTCGGTCATCGTGTTCTCCTCGTATCGCTCGGCCGGACGTTGGTGCTGGGCGACGGTGCCTGGCTTCCGGCGTTTTTCTTCGTACGACTCACTTTTCTGCACTCCAGCACACTTCTCTAGAGGGAATTGAAGGAAAGATTGGCATTTCTTCGCGTACCATCAAGAAATGACGACTCCCACTTGGAACCGCCCCGCCAAGGGCACGTCCACCAGCTCCCCGGACGCCGCCGCCGACGACCTGGACGTGATTTCGCTGGGGCGCCGGGTGCGCCACCTGCGCAAGGCCAGCGGGCTCACGCTGGACGGCCTGGGCGAGCTGGTGGGGACGGCGCCGTCGCAGCTTTCCCTCATCGAAAACGGCAAGCGCGAACCCAAGCTGAGCCTGCTCAAGCAGCTGGCGACGGCGCTGGGAACGGGCCTGGACGAACTGCTCGGCTCGGAGCCGCCCAACCGCCGGGCGGCGCTGGAGATCGAGCTTGAGCGCGCCCAGCGCGGGCCGCTGTACGGGTCGCTCGGGCTTCCGAAAGTCCGCGTCAGCTCGCGGCTTTCCATGGAGGTGCTGGAGTCCCTGGTGGGGTTGCAGAACGAACTCGAGCGCCGGCTCGACGAGCAGGCGGCGACCCCCGAGGAGGCCCGGCGGGCCAACACCGAGATCCGTGCCGAGATGCGCGAGAAGAACAACTACTACCCGGAGCTCGAGCGCGGGGCCCAGAAGCTGCTCGACGCCGTCGGTCACAGCGCCGGTCCGCTGTCCCACCACGTGGCCGCCGACATCGCCGAGCACTTGGGTTTCGGGCTGCGTTTCGTGGGCGACCTGCCCCATTCGACGCGCTCCGTGACCGACCTGAAGAACCGCCGAATTTACCTGACGCAGTCCACCCGCGACGAACACGACGCCCGTTCGGTGCTGTTGCAGGCCGTGGGGCACTACGTGTTGGGCCACCAGACGCCGGCCGACTACTCGGAGTTCCTCCGCCAGCGGGTCTACACGAACTACTTCGCGGCGGCGCTGTTGATGCCCGAACGGTCCACCGTCGGGTTCCTGCACACGGCCAAAGGTGCCAAGGAGTTGGCCATCGAGGACCTGCGCGACGCCTACGCGGTGTCCTACGAGTCCGCGGCCCACCGTTTCACGAACCTCGCCACCGAGCACCTGGGCATCACCACGCACTTCCAGAAGGTCCACGAGTCCGGGATCATCCACAAGGCCTACGAGAACGACGGCGTGAACTTCCCCGCCGACCACACCGGCGCCATCGAGGGGCAGCCTGTGTGCAGGTACTGGACCAGCCGCGAGGTGTTCGACGTCGCGGACAAGTTCCGCGCCTACAACCAGTACACGGACACCGCGGTCGGCACGTTCTGGTGCACCGCGCGCACGGAGCGGCACTCCTCGGGGACCTACTCGCTGAGCATCGGCGTCCCGTTCCAGCACGTGAAGTGGTTCCGCGGGCGGGACACGACGGAGCGGTCGAAGTCCCGGTGCCCGGACGAGGCGTGCTGCCGCCGGCCGCCGGACGATTTGGCGCGACAGTGGGCGGGGAACGCGTGGCCTGCCGCGCGCGCCAACTCGCACCTGTTGGCAGCGATGCCGCCCGGCGCGTTCCCCGGCGTGGACGAGACCGAGGTCTACGAGTTCCTCCGCGCGCATACCGGCGACTGACACCGCAGCGGACTGCCTTTGCGCGCGCACTGTGTCCCCGGGACGGTGTCACCCTAGAAAAATACCGTCGACCTCCAATTTGTGCGCCGCGTCACTCCGAATAGTGGGTGTACGACGGGCGACGCTACCCCGATATGCCGTAGGGAGCCCGGAGTCCGTTCAGGAGTCATGCCGGACTGGAATGGCCACAAACCCCACGAGCGGGACGCGGGGCGGACGTTCGCGACGCGGCTCAAGCCCTTGAACGCGGGCAGCCACACGGTGGGCGATACGACCTACACCATTCCCACGACGCGTGGGAGCGCGGAAGTGAAGGTCCGGGCCGATGACGTGAGCGTGACAATCAAGGTCAGGGGCGTCACCGCGGGTACGCTGCATCCGCAGCACATCCACGCAGGTGAAAAGTGTCCGGACGCTTCGGACGACAAGAACAACGACGGCTTCGTCGATGTCATAGAGGGCCTGCCGAAGTACGGGCTCATCCTGGTTTCCCTGGACAGCGAACTCGACAGCTTCTCGCCGTCCCTGGACTTCCCCGTAGCCGATGCGAACGGCCGCTACGAGTATCGCGAGCAGGCCTCCAAGTCGCATCTGCAGGAGGAGCTGGTGGAGGCGCTGAAATTGGGCCCCCGCCATGTGGTGATCCACGGCATCGACCCGGATCCGGAGGTCAATCCGCTCCCGGAGTCCGTGGCCTCCCTGCCGGGGTTGCCCGCGTGGGCGACGCTTCCGGTCGCCTGTGGAGAACTGAACCGGACCAACCGCTGATTCGGCCGATTCCGGTGCCAGCGGCTCGGCGCGGAGTATGTGTGTAGTTCTTGTAAAAATCCCTTGACGTTCCCCAGTCGCAGGCCGACGCTGATCCCACTACGTTCTTACGGGGCTCTGGGGGCCACAAAATGTTGGGAAATCGTGCTCGCGGGGGAGTCGTGTTCAGGGTGCTGGCCGCGTGTGGGCTGGCGGTCGCCATCGTCGTCCAGCCGCTACCTGCCTCGGCCGCGCCCGCGGGTCCGCAGCCCGCCGCCGCCGGCGCCTTGGCGACCAAATCCGCCGTCGTGCCGCGTGCGGTGCCCGCCGTCACGGCGCCCCGGACCGGAACGACCACTGCGCGGCTGAACCTGCGTACCGGCGCGGGGACGACCTATCGGATCGTCAAGGTCTTGGCGCTGGGCGCCAAGGTGTCCATCCTCGCCACGCACAGCAGTGGATGGCATCGGGTCACCGCCTCGGGCTCGACGGGCTGGGTCAGCGCGCGGTATGTGCGGATCGGAGCCGCCACACCGACGCCGGCCGCGACGACGGCCGGCACCACCACGACGCTGGTGAACATGCGCACCGGGGCGGGGACGGCGTACCGGATCGTCAAGACGCTCCCCGCGGGAACCGCGTTGCGTATCCACTCCCGGCACTCCAACGGCTGGTACCGGGTCACCGCCGCGGGCGCGACCGGCTGGGTCAGCGGCGCGTACGTGACCTCCTCGGGCGTGAGCCCGTACAACTCCCGGGCCAAGGGCCCGAACAAGACGGAGCGCGTCGTGCTGACCTACGACGACTGCCCGCGCACGCTGGCGTCCTATACGCAGACGGTCCGCTGGGCGCGCGACAACGGCATCGCTCTGGTGCTCGCGCCCACAGGGGATTGCCTGGCCAAGTTCCGCACGAGCCATGGCGTCGATCTGGCCGTCTACGGGCGGCAGCACGGGCAGTGGATGATCAACCACTCGGTTAGTCACCCCGACCTCCGCCGGCTTACCTGCACGCAGGTCCGCGCCCAGTTGCAGGGAACCGGCGTGCGGTCGAATTGGGGCAGGCCGCCCTACGGCGCCGTCAACGCGGCCGTCGAATGCGGCTACCGGGCGGCGGGCATGCACATCTGGAACTGGAGCAAGGACACGTGGGACTGGCAGTCGAAGTCGAAGGCGGTCACGATCAGCCGGGCCGTAACCCGCGCGGCCGCGGGTGACACGGTTTTGATGCACTTCCAGTGGCAGGGATTCTCGCCCGACTCCATCCGGCAGATCAAGACGGGTCTGGCCGCCAAGGGGCTTGGGCTCTGCAGGGCGTACCGCGGCACGGACGGGGTGGGTGCGGTGGTCCAGACTCCCGTGGCCCTGCCCGTGTCGCTACCGTGCTGAGATCCGGAAGGATCTGACTGTCCCGGAGCGGCGCGAGCAACTTATCCACAGTTTCGGTTTCCGGGCGTTTTCCGTCCTGCGGTCTCGATAGTTTTGACGTGTCCACCGCGTCGAACAGAGGAGAATCCGTGGCATCCGTCTTTCGCACCCGCTTTCGAAGCGTCCGCCTGCGGAGCCCCGGGGGCGCGCGGCGGAACACGGCGGCGATAGCTGGCCTGTTTGTCGCCGTCATGCTCGCCGGGTGCGTCGTGGGCGAGGGGGAGCCCGCGGAATCCGCGGAGCGGCAGCGGATGGACGCGACGTCGGAGGTGCTATGGCGCTCCGGCGACCAGCTGATGAGCAGGATAGTACGTGTAGACGGCGTGGTCCTCGCCTATGTGGCCGACGGAGGACAGATGCACCTGATCGCCCGCGACGCCATGACGGGTGAAGAGGCGTGGAGGGAGCCCGCACTCTTCGGAATGGGCTCGAGCGGTGTCGTCGCCTCCGTCTCGACGTTGGAACGCGACGGCCGCACCTACGCCGCCTATTACGCGTCCGATGGTGGAGGTCCGGGGGCCCTGCGCGTCATTGATGTCGACAGCGGGGAACACCTGGACCGGGACCGCACCCAGCCCATCTACGCCGACAGACCAGAGACGTGCGGAGATTCGTTCTGTGCCACCGGATCGTGGTGGTACGACGGAGCCGAACGCCCATGGTCGGACCGAACCGGCGTCGTCTTCGATTGGGACTCCGGCGCGTGGAAGTCGCGGCGCACCTCGGAGCTGCCGATGCCACTGGTGAGCGAGGACGCGGTTCGCCTCGGGAAACAACTCTCCGTATCGAAATCCCGCGGTGCCGGCCAGGAAAGACTGGGGTACGGCGCGGATGGCGTCCTCGTCTGGTCCCGGCCCTATGAGGAAATCTTCGCCGACGGATTCTCGTCGGACTACGGCTGGGCCTGGGCCGTGGACGAATCCCGGCCACTGCTGGGAACGGGGGTGGGTGGCCGCACCACAACTTCGAACGGCGGCAGGGACACGACCACCGTCGACCTGCCGGCCTCCAGCAAAACCGTTCGGCTCTCCCGCGAGACCGGAGAGACCATATGGGAGGCCGAGGGGGTCTCCATGCGGTGCGACCAGTCGTGGCGGAGCCATGGCGGCCCGGACAACGTGCTGGTTCTCTGCGGATTCTCAGCGGGGAAAGTCGTGGCCACCGAGACGGCGGACGGGGAATCGACCGCCGAGGAGGGCACGCAGGCGTTCGTCGCCGGGCTCGACATGGAGACGGGCGACGAGCTGTGGCGCGTTGATACTGCAGAGGCGTGGGATGGCGAGACCTCGTCGCGGCACATCGTCCCGGGTGGGGGCCATATCCACATTGAGAAGCCGGGTGGCATATTTGGCGCCATCGACATTTCCAGCGGCGAGGAAGGTGCCTTGGCCGGGGCATTCGGGCCGGCGGTGTTGTGTGCGGCGGCGCGGGGCGAAGTGGAGGTCCGGCGCTTCAGTGCCGCCGGCCATGTGTGGAGCACAGGCGATGACAAGGTGACGCCGAGCACCGAAGACGCGGTGTTCACCTGCGGACGCGAAGACCTGAAGGATGTGGACACGCCTCCGAAACTGTCCGAGCTGCGGCGGATCGGCTATGCGGCGGATGACGTAGCCGTGCTCGGCGGACGCGACGGCATGGTCGCTTACGGCCTCCCACGGCCACCGGCCGAGGCGAACGCAGCCGGCGCCCCATAGGTGGGCATGGGTCCGGGCCACCTCCTGGAAGCCGAAGCATTCTGCCGCGTCGCGATGTCTTCACACCCGCGGGAGCGGCTGCACGTGCAGTAGGCTTATTCGTTCGAACTCGGCAAATGCACGCGCGAGGAGGTCCGCGCACGCCAACTGCAGGCCCTGGCGAACATCGACGCGGATCTTTTCTTTGCGCCGGCGTCGCACGTGGGTTGGGCCTCCCCGCGCCGGAACCCACGATCGACGTCGCGGACACGGAGACCAGCGGCGCCCTGTCGCACGTCGGAAAATCGTGGCCGGTGGACGGGCGCGTGGTGGGAATCGTCGTCGACCACGCGACGCCGGAATCGACGGTCGGCCCTCTCGTCGCGGACGGACACCAAGCGGGGATGTCCCCGGTGCTGGTGTCTCCCACGGGCGGCTTCCTCGCCGACGGCTCGCCGGTGGACCGATTCCTCACCGCTCGTTCAGTCGAGTGCGACGCCGTTATCCTTGCGGCCGCTCCGCAACCCGGGCCCGACGCGCATCCGGACCTGGACGGGAAGGCCGGTGCGGTGGTGCCGCCGGACGCTGCCGGGATCGACCCGCGGTTGGTGTTGCTGCTCCAAGAGACCTACCGGCAGGCCAAGGCGATCGTGCTGGCCGGGCCCGGAAGCGGATGCCTGGCGGCGGCGGGCCTGCCCACGGCGGGTCCGGGCATCGTCGAGGCGGACGTCGAGGCCGCGGTCACCGAGGTGGTCGGATTGGTCGCGAACCACCGTGTATGGGAGCGTTTCGGGTCTCCGGCCGCGCCGTAGACCCCCGCGGGCCCGCTGGGGGAGGCAGTCGGCCGTCCCCCGCGTTCCGGCTGCTACCCCAGCTGAAGACTCGTGTCGGATTCGAGAGCGGGAACCCTAAAACTCGTGGGTCCTAATTCATTCTTTGGCGGTGGCCTTGGCTGCCGCCCCAACCCGCATAGCAACCAACCCCCGGCCCTCACATCGGCGACAAACAGGAACATGGTGGAACGCCACCGGCAGCGAGGCCGGGCACCAAAACGCGCCCACAACACAGTTACTCAACACCTCAATGAACTGCCCGGCAACGCAAGGCGGCTCGTTGGATCAAGGCTTAGGCGACCGAGGCCATGACCTACTCATCTGGGAGGGTCCGAGAATATGCTAGCGTTTACCGTCGGTATGACGCACGTCACCACCAATCCGGTCCGCTTGCTGTGACAGCGGTCCGGATTGGTAGGTTTTCCCTGACCGAAAGGCACTTCCTATGGCCCTGCACGTCGTTCATTGGTCCTTCACTCACGACACTGCGGCCCTTGACGCCGCCCACCCCGAGCACGTGACTTATCTGAAGGATCTACTGGTGCAGGGCAAACTCGTGGAAGCGGGGCCCTATGAGGATCAAAGCGGGGCCATCTTGATCTTCCGGGTCGACTCCACCGACGATCTCACCGAACTACTGGAGCGGGACCCGTACACCAGGGCCGGAGTTATCGGAGCCACCCAGATCTACGATTGGCGCCCAGTGCTGGGACCGCTCTCCTCCTAAAAAGGTTTCCGCAGTGTCAAGCCTCGGGGTTTGGTGGACGCTAGTTTAGTTGGAGATTTCTGTTGGTTACTGGTGCTGTTGACGTGGACGGATTCAACCGGTCGTCGCAACACCGGCATGTTTGATCGACCCTAGGCGCTCGTCAATGTCTTCGGCGGGGTGTCAAGCCCCGGGTTTCATGGAGCTAAGACGTGGCGTGAGCGAGTCTGCGACGCGATCCGGCGCTTCCGCGCCGGCTGGGGGAGCCTGGCCGAGCCTCGGACCGGAAGGCGGACACTGCCGGGTATTCACGCTGCGGCATGTGCGGCGGCGGGTCGCCCTGCCGGGCATGGGCGTTGCGGCCTGGACCCAATCCGGGCAGCAGCGGCGGGCAGATTGGATGGTTTGGCGTGGGCACCGGCCGGCGGCGGCGAGTCCTCCCTGGGTTTGCTGGGGGTGTCTTACACCGAGGACGGCGCCGTTGTCAGGCGCCGTCGGGTCGGCGATTGCCCAACGCGTCGCGAAGGAGGGGCAGGAGGGCCTCCCCGTCGGCGCCGCGCAGGATCGGAACCCCGTTGATGGAGCCGGGGCGCGCCTCGTGGCCCGCAGCGGTCGATGTGGTCGGCTGGACTTGGCGCAGGGCGATGGCCGCCACGCGGTCGGGGTGGGCGCTGGCCAGGTCACCGTAGAGGGTGGGGTCGTGTTCGCCGTCGTCTCCGACGAGTGTCCACGTGACGTGGGGCAGCTCCTCCAACAGGCGGGCGAGGGAGGAGGACTTGTGTAGCCGGCCGTCGCGGAACCAGCGGTGCGGGGTGATGCCCCAGTCGGTCATCAGGACCGCTCCGGCCGGGAAGTCGTGCCGTTCGAGGAACCGCGTCACGGGCCCCACGAAGTTCCACGGACCGTTGCTTAGATACACCACCCCTGGATGGTCCTGCCCCGAGACGGCGTCCCGAAGCAGGCGCGCCATTCCGGGGACCGAACGGCGGGTGGAACTCGATCCGCGCAACGTGCGCCATGCCGCCCGGGCCGGATGCGAGATGCCGGTGACCCACACGGTGTCGTCGATGTCGCAGACCACCCCGCGCACCGGTTCGGCGCTCACGACATGCACGTTCGCGGGAACGTTCTTGCGGTCGCCGGCGCGCAGCAGGGCGCTGGTCGTGCCCGGCTCCAACGGGCAGTCCAGCGGCAACTGTGCGTCGATGATGCCGGCGGAGTCGCTGGTGGCCGTGGTCGTGGTGCCGCCGAGATCGATCTGCACGTCGGTTCCCGGGCTCTCCAGGGTAAACAGCCGCCGCCATCCGGAGATCCCCCGGCGGGCTGCGGGATCGACCGACGCCGGGGCGAGGACGACCCTCCCCAGCACGCGGGCCTGGTGCGCGCTGGCGTAACCGGAATACGGAATCACCGCAGGGGTCCACCCCTGGCTCACCGCACGGCGGGCCAGCAGGTCCCGGATTCCCGTTTCCGTGCGGTAGGCAAAGGTAACCGCGGCTTGGCGGAATCGGCTCAGTGAAGCTTTAGGTAGGGGCATGAGACTACGCTACCGGCAGAAGCCGAGCCGTGGCCGGGCCCGCGCCGGTCGCCGTGGTCACGTTGGTCGGGGCTGTGGTTCACCGCGGCAGCGATGGCTGGTGTTTGAACGGCTGCAACAGCCGCCAGGGGGCGGAGGGCAGACGCCGCGCTGGTGCGGGCCCCGCTGCTCATCGCCCGGGGGTGCCAGGGGTCCCATCGGGCCCCGGGGCAGGGTCGAGGAACTGGCCTCACGAAGGTCCGGCGCAAGTAACCGCCGAGGTCTCCGGCGAAGCGCACGTGCTGATGATAATGAAGTCCGCGCCGGAGGTGGCCACGCTGTGTCGCGGGCTCGCGGCGCAGGTGTTGCCACCCGAAGAACTCCTGCGGTGGGGACGCAGGCTCCACCGGCATGCATCCGCCTTCGGGCCGTCTCAGACGTATCTGTTGATGCTGCCGTCCCGTCGTGCCTACGATGGGGCGGTGAGCCGCCGACGCCGCGTCGGCGGAGAGCCAACCGTAGGGAGAGCACCATGGGTTTGGGCGACAAGATCGACAACGAGTCCGAGAAGTTCGGCGGCAAGGGTAAGGAGGCCGCCGGAGAGGCGACGGGTGATGACAGCCTGAAGGCCGAGGGAAAAGCGGACCAGGCCAAGGGCGACCTGAAGCAGGCCGGGGAAAAGGTTAAGGACGCGTTCAAGAAGGACTAGCGCGGCCAAGTCTAGTCAGGGTGCGTCTCCCATCGGGGACGCACCCTTCTTCGTGCCGGACGTGTTCAGTCCGGCCTTTCGCGGCTTTTAGTGTGCGGTGATCGGCCCACCGCGCTCGGTGGGTTCGGTAGGGTCGGTCCATGGATAGCGGAACCCTGGTCAATTTCGTGTTGGTTCTCCTCTTCGTGTTGGTGGGAGGAGTCTTCGCCGGCACGGAGCTGGCGCTGGTTTCCCTCCGCGAGAGTCAGATCCGCCAGATCGGGGTGACCCTATCGGGCTTTTTTCGGCCGCCTACGGGGCGTCCACCATCGCACCCGACATCGAGCCACTGCTGGTGCGCGCCGGGATGGGTACCGCGGCCGAGCCCGTGTCGTTCATCGGCATGACGCTGCTGGTGGCCTACCTGTCGCTGGTGTTGGGCGAACTCGTGCCCAAGCGGCTGGCCATGCAGAACGCAGTGGGCTTCACGAGGATCCTGGCGCCGCCGCTGGACGCGCTTTCGGTCGCCATGCGCCCGGTGGTGTGGCCGCTGTCCGTGTCGACCAACGCGGTGGTCAGGCTTCTTGGCGCGGATCCCGACGCAAAGCAGGCGAGCGTCACCTCGGAGGAGCTGTGGGACATGGTCGCGCGGAGACGCGCTTGAAGAACACAGCCGCCGCGTCGTGACCGACGTGTTCGGGGCGGGGGACCGCTCGCTCCGCGTGGTCATGAGGCCGCGCACGGAGGTGACCTTCATCCGGGGCGCCCAGCGTATTGCGGCCGCGCGCAGCCTGGTCGCCGACGGTCCGTATTCGCGTTATCCCGTGGTGGGCAGGACCATGGACGACGTCCTCGGTTTCGTCCACATCCGGGACCTGATGCCGCGCGACGGGGACGACATGCCGGGAACCGTGGGGGACATCGTGCGCGAGATCCTTCCGATGCCCGACACGAACAGGGTGATTCCCTCGCTGGCAAGGATGCGCAGGCTGGGTCACCACATCGCGCTGGTCGTCGACGAGTACGGAGGCACGGCCGGCATCGTCACCCTGGAGGACCTGCTCGAGGAACTGGTCGGGGAGATCTACGACGAGTACGACATCGGCACGGACCACGAGGACCGCGTCAGCGTGGCCGATGGATCCCTCGATGTCGACGGCGGCCTGATCCTGCAGGAATTCGAGTCGGTATCCGGCCTTGCATTGCCGGAGGGACGTTACGAGACGGTCGCCGGGTTCGTCATCGACCGGCTGGGCCGACTGGCCGGGGTGGGGGACCGGGTCGAGTCATCGGGCTGGCTGTTGACGGTCACCGCCATGGAGGGGATGCGCATCGCCAGGATCCGGGTGACACCCGGGAGCGAGCCCTCGAAGGAACGCTGATAGGACACCGGGCGCCCGGACCACAACCGGCAGGGCGCCTCCGCCTTTCGACCGACCGGCGGCTCGCCCGCTGTGGCCGGACGTGATGCCGCCCGCCCCGGGTGTCCCCGGGAGGGCGGCTGCGCTGTCGTCGTGTCTTTCCTACGCCCTTCCGGGAGTGCGGGAGTCGTCGCGTATTTGGCCGACGAGTTCCTCGAGCATGTCCTCCAGGGTGACGATCCCGTTGGGGTGTCCCGCGCTGTCGAGGGCGAGGGCCAGGTGCGCGCCCTCGCGCTGCATGCGGTGCAGGGAGGATCGCAGCGCGTCGGTGAGGTCCACCCGGGGCAGGGGCCGCACGAGGCTCCCCGGCAGGGGCCTGGTCCGGGCGGCGGCATCGAGGCCGAGGAGGTCCTTCACGTGCACGTAGCCATCCAGTTTCCCTGTGGGGGACTGGATGGGGAAGCGGGAGAATCCGTCGGCGGCGACGCGTTCGATCTGTTCCGGTGTGCAGCCGGCCGGTAGCGTGGTGACCTTTCCGAGCGGGATCACGATGCTCTCGACGGAGCGTTCCTCGAAGGTGAGGGCGCCGAGCAGCAGGCGTTCGTCCTGCCGGTCGAGGAACCCGCCTTCGCGGGATTCCTCCACGAGCCCTGCGACCTCGTCGCGGGTGAAGGCGCTGGCGACCTCGTTCTTCGGCTCGACCTTGAACAGGCGCAGGATGGCGTTGCCCATCGCGTTCATGAGCCACAGCAGTGGCTGCAGGACCCGGACGACGACGACGAGGGCCGGGCCCAGCACCAGGGCCATGCGTTCGGGGCCGGCCAGCGCGATGTTCTTGGGCACCATTTCGCCCAGGACGACGTGCAGGTAGGTCACCACGGTGAGGGCGATGGCGTAGGCGATCGGGTCGATCCACCCGTCGGGGACGCCCCAGGCGGAGAAGGGTCCCTCGAGCGCGTACACGACCATGGGTTTGGTGACGTATCCCAGGGCCAGGGAACAGACCGTGATGCCCAGCTGTGCGCCGGCCATCATGAGGGAGACGTTCTCGATCGCCCACAGGGTGGTTTTCGCGGCCCGGCCGCCCGCTTGGGCCTTGGGCTCGATGATGCTGCGCCGCGCGGCGATGAGGGAGAACTCGGCGCCGACGAAAAAGAAGTTCGCGGCGAGCAGGACGATGGTCAGGATGATTCCGGTGGCGTCCACTAGCGGGTCCCCTCCCCTTCGATGTCGAGCGGAGTGGCGGTGGCGAGGACCTTGGCGATCCGGGCTCCGTCCATTTCCTCCACGCGCAGCTCCACGCGGGCGGCGGGCTGGTCGTGGTGGCGTTCGGTGTCCAGTTCGACCGTGTCGCCGGGCTCGGCAATGCGGCCCAGGTGGAGGGTGACGAGGCCGGCGATCGTGTCGTACTCGGTGCCCTCGGGGATCCGGTGGCCCAGGACCTCGGTGGCCTCGTCCGGGCGCAGGGCGCCGTCCAGGCGCCACACCCCGAAGGGGAGGCGTTCGCTGCTGTCGTCGTCGGGGTCGTGCTCGTCCACGACCTCGCCGACGAGTTCCTCGACAAGGTCCTCGAGGGTGATCAGGCCGGCGACGTCTCCAGTCTCGTCGATCAGCACGGCCATCTGCAGCCCGCCGGAACGCAGGGTGTCCATCAGGTCGTCGAGCTCGACGGTGTCCGGGATGAGCGTGGGCTCGTCCATCACCTCCGCCACCGGGGTGTGCGGGCGGTCTTCGAACGGGACGGCCAGGGCGCGGCGGATGTGCGCGATGCCCAGCACCGGGTGGGAGCCCGGTTCGATGACCGGGAAGCGCGAGTGCCCGGTGGCCGCGGCGGTGTCGAGCATGTGCTGGACGCTGTCGTCCGGGGCGAGGACCACCATGCGCGTGCGGGCGGTCATCGCGTCGTGGCCGCGCCGGGACCCGAACGCGAACGAGCGCCGGACGAGTTCGGCGGTCTCCTCCGGCAGGACGCCCTGGCGGGCGGAGTGCCTCACCAGCACGGTGAGCTCCTCCGCGGAGCGGGCCGAAGCGAGCTCCTCCTGGGGTTCGATGCCCAGGGCGCGGACGATCTTGTTGGCGGTGCCGTTGAAGAAGACCAACAGCGGCTTGGTCGCGGTGCTGAACCCGCGCTGGAATCCGGTGACCGCCCGCGCCGTGGCCAGGGGCCGGGCGATCGCGAGGTTCTTGGGGACCAGCTCGCCGAACACCATGGTCATGACCGTGGCCAGGACCAGCGCGATGGTGATGGACACCGACCGGGCGAGCGGCCCGGTCAGGCCCGCGTCCGTCAGCGGGCCGACGACGAGCTCTGCGATGGCCGGCTCGGCCAGGAACCCGATGCCCAGGTTGGTCAGCGTGATCCCGAGCTGGGCGCCGGAGAGCTGGGTGGAGAGCGTGTTCAGGCCCTTCAGCACGCCCGCGGCCTTCTTGTCGCCCGCGTCCGCGGCGTCCCGGACGGTGTTGCGGTTCACGGTGATGAGGGAGAACTCGGCCGCGACGAACAGGCCGCACGCCGCGATCAGCACCAGGCCGATGAGGATTGAGACTACTTCCAACGACTACACCCCCCGCCGGGAACTTCGGGCGCGTGGACGCGCGGCGGCGGGGGGGCACGGACTGTGCCCCGGACTGTCACCGGGAGCGGACATCGGTTCCTTCCAAGGAATTCCAGATACGAAAAAGGTCCGCGGCTCTCCGCCGTGGACCCCCCCAATTCTGCCATCACGACCCGCCCGTCCGCAAAAGGCCATTCTGTTCAGGCCGCGGTCTCCAGCAGCACGGCGAGGGACGCCACGTGGGAAGCCAGGAAACCGGCCAGGAACAGGCCGGCGGCCACGCGCAGTGGGTGCGCGTGGTCCACCGGGGATCCCACGTGGAACGCCCCGCGCCCGTCGGCACGGCAGAACACCCGCACCGGACCGGGAGGGATGCCCTCGACGCCGGGCAGCTCGCGCAGGACCGGCGTCCCGTCGGGCAGTGTCCAGCGCAGGCACATGCGCCCGTCCACCACGAGTGTCGCGGCGTCAACCCGGACCAGTTTCCCCTGGACCTTGCGCACAACGAGCGCCGCGAGCCAAAAAAGGACCGTGGCCGCACCGGTCAGCCAGCCCACCGCGTCCAGAAAGGCATGCATGCCGTGCGCACCTCCCCTGGATCGTTGCCGAAAGGGGGAACATATCCAGAATATCCGGTCCGGAAAGCCGCCAGAGCTTGCAAACTGAGGGTGCGGCCCATGACCACGGGCTGGAGCAGGTCGGATTCGATTTGGTTGACCGCAATAACGATCGCCACCTCAATGAGCGCCGCGAGCGGTCCTTGAGCTGTGGAACGACCTGCGCCGGAGAAGGGGGTCGTTTCGGCGGTGAGCGGGTCGCCCAAGGATCTCGTTGCCATTCCCGGCTTGCGGGAGCACCTGCGATGCACCCGAGGCTGAGCTGAAGCAATGACTCGACGGAACCCGCCTCGCCGGGCCGTACTTCTCGCGGATGACCATCAACCGCCCGCACACGCCGACGGCGAACATCGACGCGGAGCTCTGCGTCGGCGCCCCAAGCGGATTGGGCCTTCCCGCGCCCGAAGCCACGTTCGACGTGGCGGACCCGTAGCCACTAATACACACCTAGCGCGGGTTGGAGGGGATGCCCACGCCGCCCATTGCGTCCACGTAGGCGGCCACCATCTCGTCGAATTTCTTGTTCTTGTGGGCTGCCGAGCCGACGGAGCCCATGGGCCCGGGCGAATCGACCTTGTAGACCTTGATGACACGCTCGCGGAGGATGCGGTCGCCGCCGGCCTTGGAGAACGCGGCCATGACCTTGTGCGCGCCGCTGCCGTGGGCGACGATCGCCGATGCCCGGTAGATGATGTCGAGGAACTGGCGCAGGGGCCGGACCCCGTCGTGCACCTGCTCGGGCGTCAGGACCGTCTTCTGACCGGAGGGCAGGTCCCACGGGTGGGCGTGCCACGGGATCGCGTGCTTGGGTTGGAGACCGGCTGCTTCGTAGACCTCGGCCAGGCGCGCGGCGGTGTCGTCGTCGTTCTCCAGGGACAGGAAGCCCGACGCCGTTCCCACACCCGGAGCGATGAGGAGGCTGACAATCCGGGCCTCGTCGACGTCGTGGACGGGGTCGATATAGGGAACGCCGAAGTCCGGTTTCCGCTCACGGAGTTGTTCGCACAACTGCGTGACGGCCTCGATGTTCTCGTCGTGGATCCTGGCCAATTGCGCCGCCTGGTATTCGGGCGAGTCCATCTTCCGCATCGTTCACTCCATGTACCTAGGCGAGCTTCCGTTACCCACGACTCTATCTCTTGCGGGTGTGCGGGCGCAGACGGTACGTGCGACCATGGCCGTGGGCCCGGTCGGCGGGCCCCCGGACGAGGGGTGCCGTACCCGGTGTGCGACAAGACGGCCCACGGGAGGCCGTCATGTCGTGGGTTGTTTTGGTGTTGTCCGGGGTCTTCGAGGCCGTGTGGGCGACGGCGTTGGACAAGTCCGCGGGGTTCAGCCGCCCCGTCCCCAGCGCCGTCTTCGTGGTGGCGCTGGTCCTGAGCATGGGAGGGCTGGCCTACGCGATGCGCGAGCTCCCGGTGGGCACGTCCTACGCCGTGTGGGTCGGCATCGGGGCGGTGCTCACCGTCGCGTACGCGATGGCCACCGGCGTCGAATCGGTGTCCCTGCTCAAGGTGCTGTTCCTGGCGATGATCGTCGGCGGCGTCGTGGGGCTGAAGACCGTGCACTAGTGGCGGGGAGCCGCCTTGTCTTCGAGCATCGCCCGGTAGCCCTGGCGGAACGTCGGGTAGGCGAGGTCGAAACCGGTGGACCGCAGTCGCGCGTTGGACAGCCGCCGGTTCCCGCCGCGCGTCGTCGTCGTCTCGCCGACGCGCGGTTCGGGCAACCCGAGCTCGGCGGCCAGGAAACGCAGCACGTCGCCCAGCTCGGCCGGATCGTCGTCGACGCCCACGTACAGCGGCGCGGGTTCGGCAACGGATGTGGTCAGGTGGACGATCGCGGCGGCGGCGTCGTCGCGGTGGATGCGGTTGGTGGGGTGGGACCCGGACGGCACGACGGCGGTGCCCGCCCTGAGCGTGTCGATCAGCCGGGTGCGCCCCGGCCCGTAGATCCCGGAGAGCCGCAGGACGATCCCGTCCGGTCGGCGGCCGTGCAGCGTGCGCTCGGCCTCCCGAATGAGGCCCCCCGTGGCCGACGCGGGGTTGGCGGGGGTGTCCTCGTCCACCATTGCGCCGGCCGCGTCGCCGTAGACGGTGGTGGAGGAGACGAACAGGAACCGCCGCGGGGATACGCCGTCCCGCCCCAGCGCGTCGAGAACGTTCGCGAGGCCGTGGACGTACGTCCTGCGGTAGGCGTCAGCGGAGCGTTCCCCGGCCGCCGGGGTGTAGACGACGACGTCCGTCCCGGCGGGGATCGGCGGCAGCTCGCCGGTCAGGTCCGCGGCGACACCGGCAATCGGCTGCGGCAAACGGGACGGGTTGCGGCGCCACCCCGTGACGTGGTGTCCGGCGGCCGCGAAACGCAGCCCCGCCTCGGTGCCGAGGTCCCCGCAACCGGCGATCAGGATATTCATGCCCGTTTGCCTCTCCATGTCTTCCGTCCTTTCGTGGTCCGGGCGACCCAACGGCCGCCCGGCCCGAGCTCGGTCCAATTCAACCGCAGTGTGCGCGCCGCCAGGCGGAAGCGCCGCGCGGCGGCCGCCCGGGAATGGAACATCCGCCCGGCGACTCCCACCCGCAGGCGTGCGTCGAACCGCACCCTGGCGTCCGGCCCCAGGCGGCAACTGAGGTCCAGGTCGTCGTGCACGTCCTGGCGGTCGCGCGCGACGAGCGGCCCCACCCGCTCCCACACCCGGCTCCGGAACGCCATGTTGGAACCCCACAGCGGGACGGCCGCGATGGCGCTGCCCGCGCCCAGGAAATAGCCCGCGGCATACAGCACGGCGGCCGCCCGGCCGGACCGGCGCGGGAGGTCGTAGAAGGTTCCGGGCCCGGTCAGCGCGTCCAGGCGGGGATCGGCGTCGAACGCGGCGGCGATGCGTTCCAACCAGTCCGCGGGGGGCCGGGTGTCGGCGTCGCACCGGACGACGATGTCGCCGTCGGCCGCGTCATAGCCCCGCGCCGCCGCGGCGGGGATGCCGCGCGCCGGCTCCACGACGACCTCCGCGCCCGCGGTCCGGGCGATCCGCGAGCTCGCGTCCGAGCATCCGTTGTCCACGACCACCACCTGGTTGGCGGGACGGGTCTGGGCCGCGAGAAGGCGCAGCAGGACGGCGAGGTGTTCGGCGTCGTCCAGGACCGGCACGACGACGCAGAGCCGGGTCATGCGCGTCCGCCCGCCGGGCCGGTCGCCGCGAGCGCGCCGACGAGTGCGCCGGCGACCGCCGCCGCGAGGTCGCCGATCGTGTCCACGTACCCGACGCCGATCTCGGGGGCGAGGAACGAATATCCGGCCCATTCGCCGATTTCCCACAGCACTGACAAGAGCGCGCCCAACGACGTTCCGGCGAGGACCGCGCCGGCGCGCAGGCGCGGCCGGCCGGACGGGGCCCCAGACACCAGTCCGTGGTGGCGCAACATGTCCCACGCCAGCGAGGTCAGGACGGCGGTGGCCGCGAAATGGGCCATCAGATCGAGGGCGGGGACCGCGGCATACGCGCCGATCACGCTGAGCCATCCGGAGCACAGGAGCACCGCCTGCCCGAACACGTCCTCGGCCGTGCCGCGCGCGTAGTACCGGAGCGCCCACTGTCCGCCGAAGACGAGGAACATGACAGACGCCGCCACCGGGCCAGCCAGCGTCCAGGCCGCGGGGATGGCCGCGAGACCGATGGCTCGGCCCGTGTCGGCCGGCACCGCGCGGATGGTCGTCATGCTCCCACCGTAATGGCCGCCGCGAGTTGCGGGCCGCCGCCCCGCTATTCCACCGGGGCACCGCCGGTGCCATGATCGGATGAAGGCATTGAACAGGCGAGGGGAAGCGCTGTGAAAAGGGCCGCTGTGGGGGCGGGAACGACGGTGGCGACCACCGCGGGGCCGGTGCGTGGCCGATTGCTCGACGGAGTGCGGTCTTGGCGCGGCATTCCTTTTGCCGAGGCGCCGGAGGGTCCGCTGCGGTACCGCGCGCCGGCCCCGGTCCGTCCGTGGGCGCGGACGCGGGACGCCTACGAGTTCGGCGACGCGCCGCCGCAGAACAGCGGCTACATCGCGTTCGGCCGCGCCCGGCATCCCGTCAGCGAGAACTGCCTGAGCCTGAACGTCAGCGCGCCGGCGGACCCGGCCGGTGCGCCCCGGCCCGTGCTGGTGTGTTTCGCCGGCGGTGGCTTCACCATGGGTTCCCCGGCGACCCCGCTCCACGCGGGAGACCGGTTCGCCCGCGACGCCGGCGTGGTCTACGTGTCGCCGAACTACCGGGTCGGCGGACTCGGGTTCCTGGACGTGACGCGCTACGCCGACGACCGGCACCCGTTCGAGTCCAACCTGGGCCTGCGGGACCAGCTGGCCGCGTTGGCGTGGATCCGCGACAACATCGAGGCGTTCGGCGGCGACCCGAACAACGTGACGGTGTTCGGGCAGTCGGCCGGGGCGACGTCGGTGGTGACGCTGATGGCCGTTCCCGCCGCGCGGGGGCTGTTCCACCGCGCCTACGCGCTCAGCCCGTTTCCGGGGTCGGTGTACGCGCGGGAACGGCACGCGGGGTGGGCGGGAGACCTCATGGGGATCCTCGGCGTGGATTCCTCCCACGCGGCCGAGACCCTGGCGACGCTCAGCTGGCCCAAGCTCGTGGACGCGATGTATCGGTTGACGCGGCGGCTGGGCCCGGCCAACGACCCCGGAACACTGGTCTGTTCGCCGGTCGTCGACGGCGAACTCCTGCCGACCTACCCGATCGACGCGTTCCGGGACGGAACCGCGCACCGTGTCCCGCTGGTAATCGGCACGACCGTGAAAGAGGGCGCGCTGTTCCGCTTCATGAACCTGCTCCCGACGACGCCGGCACGGATGGAGCGGATGTTCGAGCGCGCCGACCCGGACGCCCGTACCCGCGTGCTCGGCGGGTACCCGACCTACCCGGCCGGGGGCGCGCTCGTGGACCTCGCCGGGGACTCCGTCTTCTGGCATCCCACCACCCAGGTGGCGGAGGGACACTCCCGCCATGCGCCCGTGTGGAACTACCGCTTCGACTTCGAGACGCCGATGCTCCGGCGCATAGGCCTCGCCGGAGGCCACGGCACGGACGTGCCGGCCCTGTTCGGGCACCACGATTCCGACGCCGGCCGCTTCTTCACGATGACCGGCGGCCGGGACGCGGCGCACTCGCTCGGACTGCGCTACCGCCGAGCACTCGTGTCTTTCGCGCAGACGGGCGCCCCGGGGGCCGACTGGCCGCTGTACGACGAGCACAGTCGCCGTGTCCGGATCTTCGACGTCCGCGACCGCGTGGTGGAGGATCCGTGGGGCGAACGGCGTCTCGCCTGGGGCGGCTACCGCGGCTACGACTAGCCCAACGCTTCACAAACGAAGCACATCCTGACAGTGTTTGACCTAGTGGGAGCCTTACGGGCCATCCCGCTGGCAGTCTGACGCCGAGCAAAGGAGAAACCGATGAGCACCAGCGACGAGTCGGCACGGCCGCCGACCCACCGGGCGGGGGACGCCAACCCGGAAACGGCCCGGTTCTCGACCAGTGACACCACGGCCGGAGGCGACGCCACTGCCGTCCACGACACGACCGCCGGACGCGACACGACCGCGCGCGACACGGACAACGACACCTTCTCGCGGAGCCGGGAGTACGTCCCCGAGGACGACTACGCGGACACGGCGGCTCCGGCCGGCGCCCCCGTCGTGGACAGCCGCGAGCTGCTCCGGCGGGAAAAGGAGGAATTCGGCGGAGTGAAGATCGGCAGCGCCTTCTTCGGATGGCTGACCGCCACCGGAACCGCCGTGATCCTCAGCGCGCTCGCCGCCGCGTTCGGCTTCGCCACGGGATCCGTGAACATCAGCGACGTCGCCGGACAGGCGACACGGGACCCGCAGGGGGCCGCGCTCGTCGGCGCGATTGTCTTCGGCGTCATCCTGCTGGTCGCCTACTACTGCGGCGGGTACGTGGCCGGGCGCATGGCGCGCTTCAACGGTGTCGCGCAGGGTGTCGCCGTATGGGGCTGGGCCGTGGTGATCTCCGTGGTCGCCGCCGGACTGGCCACGCTCGCCGGAAGCCGCTTCAACATCCTCGAACAGGTCAGCGGTTTTGGGAGGATGGCGGAGGGCGCCGACCTCCTGCCGGCGCTCCTCGGGCTCCTGGTTGCCGCCGTCGTCGCCCTGATCGGCGCGATCCTCGGCGGACTCGCGGGCATGCGGTTCCACCGGCGCGTGGACCGGGCCGGCCTGGGGCGCTAGGCGCCGTCCCCGCCCCGGGGACCGAGGACGACCCCCGCGACGAGATCCAGGCGCGGGTCGTCCTCGCCGTCGTCCACCACGCCCGTTACCCAGCGCAACCGCAGGCCCCGTGGGGTCGACTCCAGCGTGGCCAGGTTGTTGTCGAACCACGGCCCCTCGATCCCGGACCACGCAAACGGCGGGTCGGGGACCTTGGCGGACTGGGCCATCAGCAGGCCAACCAGGGTGGCCGGTCCGTAGGCCATGGCCGCGGTGAAGTAGCGCAGGACGCGGGGCAGCGGATTGCGCACGGGCGAGCAGACGGCCTGCAGGATTCGGCTGCCCGTCGACCGTTCGACCTCGGCCACGTAGGAGAAGTGCACGTCGCCGGACAGGAAGACCACGGATTCCGGCGCCGTCCCGCGGCGCCCGTCGGCGACGTCCGTCACCATGGAGGCGACCTCCTGGAAGCTGTTCTGGAAGGCCGCCCAGTGCTCCAGATCGACCGCGCGGCGCAGGCGCTCGCCGACCCACGCCGCTGCGCGTCCCCAGGCGCCGTTGGAGACGGCCTCGTCCCACGCCTCCAGGTGGTGCAGGCCCGGGGGCAGCAGGAACGGCAGCGACGTGCCGATCAACAGGTGCCGGAAGCCGCCGCGCAGTTTGCCGTCGAGCCAATCCATCTCCTGGGCATCGAGCAGGGACCGCGCCCCGGGTTCCAGTTCGCGCGAGGCGCGCGAATCGACCATGACCAGGCGGATGTCGCCGAAGTCGCGGCAAAAGCTCCAGCGGTAGGACGCCGGCTGGCCGTCGACCCGTTCGGCGAACGCGTCCAGGACGGCCCCGACGTCGACCTCGTCCGGTCCGTCGTGGGCGACGATGGCGCGCCACACCTCGTCCCGCGCGCGTTCCGCGGGGGAGAGGTTGCCGAGGTGCTGGTAGACCCAATAGGACGCGAGGCCGGAGACGATGCGGCCGTGCCACCAGGACGTCTTCGCCATGGCCCGTTTCCAGGAGAGCGAGGCGTTCCAGTCGTCGCGGATGTCATGGTCGTCGAAGATCATGGCCGTCGGGATGGTGGAGAACAGCCAGCGGTTGGCGGGATCGGACCACGCCAACTGGTAGAGGTGCGCGTACTCCTCGTAGTCCTTCAACTCCGGTCCGGGCGCCTTCCGGATGTCGCGCCGGGCCCGGATGAAGTCCCGCATCTCGGCGCTGGTCGAGTCGGCGTAGACCTGGTCGCCGAGCAGCAGGGCCAGGTCGGGGCGCGTCCCCGCCTCGGCCCGGGCCAGCGAAAGGGCATAGGCGCGCATGGCGTCGACTCCGTGGGTCCGGTTGCCGCGCTTGTCGTGAGGGACGCTGGTGCGGCAGGAACCGAACGTCAGCCGCAGGGGACGCCCCGGCTCGAGTGTGGCGATGACGGGCGGGGGGAATCCGTCGTCGTCCGGCCACGCCTTTGCGCCGTCGACCAGCACCTCGTACGGCCGCTCCGTGCCCGGCTCCAGACCGTGGGCCTCGACCAGCGCGTAGTGGTGGCCGTGGACGCCGAACGTCCGGGCTGCCCACTCGTTCCCGTCGGCGCGCACCGCGACGGTGCCCGCCTCCCGGGTCTCGACCCAGATGCTGGCCGTGGTGGTGTCCACGTGGCGGAGCATGGGCCCGAGCACCAGCGGGCCGGTGGGGTGCTTGGCCATCTCGTGCGGTCCTTTCCCTGGGGTGCCGTGTACGTGCGTCCAGCGTCCCGCATTTGGGTTCCGTCCGGTACCCCGCACGGCCGAATCGGTGGATACTGGATCAATAGTCAGCTCAGGAGTCACCGACAACCAGGGGAAACGGGAATGGCCAAAAAGGCAAAGAAGAAGTGGTCCGAAATCAGCACCCCGGACAAGATCCGATTGGTGGTCGCGGGAGTCATCCAGGTGTCGCTGCAGGCACTGGCGATCCGTGACCTGGTCCGCCGTCCGGCGGATCGCGTGAACGGTCCGAAGCTCGCGTGGGTCGCGGCCTCGTTCGTCAACACGCTGGGCCCAGCAGCGTACTTCATTTTCGGGCGGAAGCACTAGGCATTTTCGGACGCCGCGGTTCCGGGCGACGGCACGAGGGAAGGGTACCGATGGAAACCACTACCGAATACCACCGCATCGTGATCCTCGGCGGGGGGAACGCCGGCATCTCGCTGGCGGCGCGGCTGGGACGCTACGGGGTCGGTGGCATCGCGGTCGTCGAACCCAAGGCGGTGCACCACTTCCAGCCCCTGTTCTCCCACATCGGGGCCGGCGCCGCCCAGATGCGCGAGGCCGTCCGCCCGCAGGAGGATGTGATGCCGCGGGACGTGGCCTGGATCCGGGGAGAGGCGGCCGGCGTCGTGCCCGGTGAGAACTCGGTGCGGCTGGCCGACGGCCGGCTGGTGCGCTACGGGCACCTGGTCGTGTGCCCGGGCCTGCAGCTGGACTGGGACGACGTCCCCGGGCTGAGGGACGCCATGGGCGATCCGCGCGGAACGTCCAACTACGACGCCGGACTGGTGCCCAAGACGTGGGAACTCGTCCGCGGGCTCCGCTCCGGCACGGCGGTGTTCACGCAGCCCCCCGGCGCGGCGAAGTGCTCCGGGGCCGCGCAGAAGATCGCCTACATGGCGTGCGACTACTGGCGTGCCGCCGGGGTGTTGCAGGACATCGCCGTCGTGCTGGTGGTGCCGACGCCCACAGTGTTCGGCATGCCGGACGTGGACCGGGAGCTGGAGCGCAAGATCGCCGAATACGGCATCACGCTGCGCACCGGCACCGCTCTGGCCACCGTGGATGCGAGCGCGGGGACCGTGGTGCTGGACGGCCCCCGCGGGCGGGAGGAGATCGCGTACGACATGCTTCACGCGGTCCCGCCGCAATCGGCGCCGGACTGGCTGAAGTCCAGCGAACTGCCCGCGGCCGGCGACGACGGCGGCTTCGTGGAGGTGGACGCGCAGACCCTGCGGCACCCGCGCTTCCCCAACGTGTGGTCTCTCGGCGACGCGGCCGGGACGCCGAACTCGAAGTCGGGCGGGGCGTTGCGCAAGCAGGTGAAGGTGCTGGCCAAGAACCTGAAGTCGGTACTGGACGGCGGAGGCCCGACCCGCCGCTATGACGGGTACTCGGTGTGCCCGTTCACGCTCAGCCGCGGGACGGCGTTCTTCGCGGAGTTCGGCGCGGACTACCGGCCCATGCCCAGCATCCCGCTGCTGCGGATGGCGAAGGAGCGGCGCTGGCAGTGGATCATGGACCGCCATGTCTTCCCGAAGATCTACTGGCACCTCATCCTCAAGGGCCGGGCGTAGCCGGGTCAGGGCCTCGGAGCCGCGCCGCCGAACGGCTCCAGGTCGCGGGTCGCCGGTCCCTCGAGCAGCTCGCCGGTGTGCGAGAAGCGCGACCCGTGCAGCGGGCAGTCCCAGGACTTCTCGGCGGAGTTCCACGTCACGATCCCGCCCAGGTGGGTGCACACGGCGGATAGCCGGCACGTGGAGCCGCCGACCGTTGAGGCGGCGACCGGTTTGAGCCCGTGGTGGCCGACCACGCCTTCGCCCTCGGGAACGGCGGCGGTGCCGCGCGAGACGGAACCGCTGCCGGCCTTGAGCCACCCTCCGGCCAGGTGCCCGGCCACTCCCGCGTTCATCCTGACTCCCTCGGCCAGGTCGGCCGGGCCGGTGACGCGGTGGTGGAGCGATTCGGCCCAGGGAGCGTGCCCGCCCAGGATGTCGGAGCTGAGCGTGAGGGCGGCGGCGACGGAGTTGGCGAGTCCCCACTTGTTGTACCCGGTGGCCACGTGGATCTTTCCGCCGCCGCGGGGCAGCCGCCCGACGAAAGGAACCATGTTGGCGCTGCGGTAGTCCTGGGCCGACCAGCGGTGTGTGCGTTCCGCGCCGGGGAAGTGGCGCGCGGTCCATTCGTCGATGTCCGCCACCAGGCGGGCGGTGTCCGCCTCGCGCCCGACGGGGTGGCCGTTGCCGCCCACCACGAGCAGTTCCTCGCCGCCGACGATTGCCGTGCGCAGCGAGCGCCCCGGGTCGTCCACGGACAGGTACATGCCGGACGGGATGCTCGACGGCGCCCCGGGGACCCGGTAGGACGCCGCGTAGGAGCGCGACGCCTCGAGTTTGGCGAAGTACAGCCCGCGGTCCAGGATCGGGGTGCCCGTGGCGAGGACCACGTGGTTGGCGTGGACGGTTCCGCGCGTCGTGACGACGGCGGCGGGGTCGCCCGCCTTGACGTCGTGCACGCGGACGCCTTCCACGATGCGCACTCCGCGGGACCGCAGGTCGGCGGCGAGCGTGTCCAGGACGTCCACCGGATGGATCTGCGCCTGGTTCGCGAGCAGAAGGGCGGCGTGCGTCGGGAACGGCAGGGCGACGTCGTGCGTCAGGATCACGTCGAGGCCAGCCTCCTGGCACGCCCGGAGTTCCTTGTCCAGGGTGTCCGCGGAGGACGCCGAATGCGCGTAGGTGTAGGCGTCCCGGCGCTGGACGGGCACCCGGTGCTCCTCGAGGTAGCGCAGCAGCCAGGCCTGGCCCTCGTGGTTGGCCTCGACGTAGGCGCGCGCGACCTTGGCCGAAAAGTGTTTGCGGATGCCGGACAGCACGGTTCCCTGAAGCAGCGACAGTTTGCCCGTGGTGTTGCCGGTGGCCACGGCGCCGATGGTGCGGGCCTCCAGGACGGCGACGCCGAGCCCCGCGCGGGCCAGCAGCAGCGCCGTCGTGAGCCCGGTCAGGCCGGCGCCGACCACGACCGCGTCGTACCGGGCCTCCGGCTCGAACGCGTCCGTGGTGGGCGGTGCTTTCCTGTCGAGCCAAAGGGAGGTCATGGCGGGCTCCGATCCGTGCCTAGGTGTGACCGCGTCGGTGGGCGCGAGCCTACTCCGGGGCCGGGCCTTCGGCCAGAGTTGGCCCGGGCGTTGCATGGCCGCATCCTTGGGTTCACGTGCCGTGCCGAGAATCGATGGGACCAGCGAGGCCGGCACGAATGGAGACACCCGTGAGCAACGTCCTGAACCACCCCATCTCGCGGCGCCGAGCCGTTGCCGGGATCGGCGCACTGGCGGCGACCGCCGTCGTCGGAGCCGGCGCCACGCCCGCGGCCGCCGCGGCCGAATGGGGCGGCAGCGCGCCGCTGATCGGCCCCGCCGGAGGTGAGATGCTGCACGTCATGAGCTTCAACATCCGCTACGACCGTGCCGGCACCGCACCCGGTCAGCCGGACTATTGGCCGGAGCGGGCCCCGCTGGTCGAGCAGCTGCTACGCGTCGAACAGCCCACCATCCTGGGGGTGCAGGAGGCGGAGTTCACCCAGTTGGCGGCGGTCGAGGCGGGACTGCCGGCGGGCTACCGTTCCATCGGCTACGGGCGGGAGGGCGGAAACCGTGGAGAGTATTCGGCCATCTACTTCAATGCGCAGCGCTTGGCACTGTTGGAATGGGACCAGTTCTGGCTCTCCGACACACCGGACGTCATCGGCTCGGTGACCTGGGGCAACAGCGTGACCCGCGTGGTGGTGTGGGGCCGGTTCCGGGACAAGAACACCGGACGCGAGCTGGTGGCCGTCAACACGCATTTCGACCACCAGTCGGATTCCGCCCGGGCGAACGGCGCGAAGGCGATCGTGGAGGTCGCCGAGCGATTCCCCGCCGTGCCGATGCTGGTCACCGGGGACTTCAACGCGGTCGCGGGCGATTCGGCCGCCTATGCGACGCTCGTGGACTCCGGCGTTTTCGCCGACTCGTGGCTGGCCTCGGAGAAGCGGGTCAGCGGGGAGTGGGGAACGTTCCCGAACTACGCGGAACCGACGGCGGGGGGCACGCGGATCGACTGGCTGCTCGCCACTCCGGGCAACGTCCGGGTGCACAGCGCGGCGATCAGCACCTGGACCAAGGGCGGACGCTGGCCGTCGGACCACACACCGATCCAGGCGCTGGTTTCGCTGTAGCGCCGGCCCCGCCGGGGCGCGCCGGCGGCGGGAGCCGACGCGGTGGCGGTCTGGACACCGGCAGCCGCTCCTCGCGGGGCTCCTCGCTGCGCGGGGCGCGGCGCAGCCAGAAGAGGGACGCCGCGGCAAACCAACACGGGACCGCGGCCAGCGTCCATGCCGCCGCATGGCTGTCGGTCATGAGGACCGTCAGGCCGCTGCCGACCGCCGTGAGCGCCAGGCCGGCCAGGACCACCCGCTTGATGCCGGCGCGCTCCACGAGTGCGGCCGCGAACGGAGCGGTCAGGCCGTAGACCACCAGATTCGGCGTCACGGCCAGGCTCGTGGCCGAACGAGTCCATCCGAACTCGGACTCCAACGGCTCGAACAGGGCGCCGGTGGTGGACCGGAATCCCGCGCCGGCAACGAGCGCGAGCAGCATGAGCGCGGCGACGGTCCAGGCCGGATGGATCCGGCGTCGCGTGGTTTTCACCCGTCGATCGTATGCCGCGGGCCGCCCACAGAGAGATTTGCGGCTTTTCAGTCCACTTCGTTGACATATAACGACTTGGTGACATTATTTAGGCGCCGGGACGCCTCGGGTTTACACTGTAAGGGATATGCGGTTAGACCAACGGGGAACGAAGGATGTGACGCGTCAATGCCTGAGGGAGACGTTGTTTACCAGGCGGCCCGCCGACTCGACGCGGCGTTGGCGGGACGGATCATAGAGACCAACAAGTTTAGGCTCCCGGGATACGGCACGCTCGACCTGACGGGTTGCCGGGTGAATTCGGCGGTGTCCCGCGGAAAACACCTGCTGATCCGCGTGGCCGATGTCAGCATCCACACCCACATGGCCGTCATGGGACGGTGGGACGTCTACGCGACCGGCGAGCGTTCGCGCACCCCCGCCGTGAAGGCGTCCGTCGTCCTGAGGAACGACGCTTTTCAAGCCGTCGGATTCGATCTCGAGTACATGCGCGTCATCCGGACCAGCGACGAGCCGCAGGCCGTGGGCCACTTGGGTCCGGATCCGCTGGGGCACTCCTGGGACCCGGCCGAGGCCGAGCGCCGACTGTCGTCGAATCCCGAGCGCCCGATCGGGCTGGCGCTGTTGGACCAGCGGCTGATCGCCGGGCTCGGAAAGGTCTACCGCTCGGAGATCCTGTTCCTCGCGTGCACCAACCCCCGCACGCCCGTGGGCGAGGTCGAGGACCTCGCGCGGATCGTGGACCTCGCGCACAAGCTGATGGAAGCCAACAAGGACCGGCCGATGCGCAGCACGACGCCGGCCACGCTCGATTCGCCCTATTCAGTGTTCGCCCGCGGCGGGGAGCCGTGCCTGCGCTGTTCGGATCCGGTGGTCCACGAGCGTTTCGGTCCGGACTCGCCGCTCGGCAAGCCCGTCGCCGCGGTGAACCGGGGGCGCGCGGGGGGCGCGAGTCGAGCCGCGGTCTTCGACGACAACCGCGACCTCGCCGGCAGGGACCTCTTCTGGTGCCCGCAGTGCCAACCGCTTCCCGGCCAGGGCGCGGTTCCCGAGCCCGGACGCGCCGCGCACCTCGGGAGCGCGGGCAGCCTCCCCGGGTAGCGCTCCGCCACCGCGCAACCCCGGCGTCGATCCGCTCCTGGATATTGGGGCGCGTGTGTTGCCGATCACACGGCGCGCGGGGAGGTCGGCGGTGTACCAGATGCAGGAAGCGGACGGCTTCACCCAGTGGCGCCGCCTGATCTCGACCTCTTTCGTACCGTTGGGTGCCGAGCCGTTGCGCGGCCGCTCGGCGTCCGGCGCCTTCCGAGGACGGGTCGGCGGGCGGCGCCTGAACGACGTCGGCATGATGCAGGTCAGCGCGTCCGGACACACCGTCCGGCGCACCCCGGAACTGATCGCGGCCGGGGGCGAGGGCAACTACAAGCTCAGCCTCCAGCTGGACGGGCGGGGAATGCTGCTGCAGGACGGCCGCGAGACCGTGATGCGGCCGGGCGACCTGGCCATCTACGACACCCAGCGCCCCTACACGCTCTCCTTCGACGGCGACTTCCGCACGCTGGTGCTGATGTTTCCCCAGCACCTGCTCGGGCTGTCCCCGGAGGACGTCGCCGAACTCACCGCGGTCAGCATGGGCCGGGGACAGGCACTCGGGGAGGCGGTCTCGCCCTTCCTCGCGCAGATTGGCGAAATGCTGCCGACGCTCCAGGGTCCGATCGGCTACCGCTTGGCCATGAACGTGGTGGACCTGCTGTCCACCCTGCTCGCCAACGAGGTCTACGCCAAGCCGGACCAGGCGGCCGACGGGCACGCGCGCCTGCTCCGCCGCGTGCAGCACCACATCGAGGCGCATCTCGCGGATCCACGCCTGGGGCCACAGGAGATCGCCGCCGCCCACTTCATCTCCACCCGCACCCTGCACCAGCTCTTCGCCGACGCCGGGCACACCGTGGGCGCATGGGTCCGCGAACGCCGGCTGGAGCGGTGCCGACGCGACCTCTTGGACCCGCTGCACGCCCACGTGCCGGTGGGGGCCATCGGCGCCCGGTGGGGCCTGGTTGACGCCGCCCACTTCAGCCGCGCGTTCCGCGCGGCATTCGGCGCATCGCCGTCGCAGTACCGGCGAACCCCGCGCTAGGGGACAAGAAGCCCGCCGGGAAAGACAAGACCGCCCCATGTGTCCTGGGACACAGTGGAAGGGAGTCGTCAACCCGCCGCGGCCGACCTCGATGCCGCCGTGGCACTGGCCCGTTCCTCCCAGCCCGCGTGGGCCGCGTTGGGGCACTCCGGGCGAAGCGCCCACCTGCTCCGCGCGGCGGACGCGATCGACGCCGCGTCCGAGGCGCTCGCCGAACTGCTCTCCCGTGAACAGGGCAAGCCGCTGAACGGACCCAACGCCCGCTTCGAGGTCGGTGCGTGCTCCGCCTGGCTGCGCGCCGCGGCGTCGTTCGAGATGGAGCCCGAGGTCCTGGTCGACGACGGCGAGGCGTACGCCGAACTCCATTACCGTCCGCTCGGCGTCGTCGGGGCAATCGGCCCCTGGAACTGGCCCATGATGATCTCGATCTGGCAGATCGCCCCGTCCCTGCGGATGGGCAACACGATCGTCGTCAAGCCCTCCGAACAAACGCCGCTGAGCGTCCTGGCGCTGGCCGCGGTCCTGAACCAGGCGCTGCCGGTCGGCGTCCTGCAGGTCGTCTCCGGCGGCCGCGACGTCGGCGAGCGGCTCGCCTCCCACCCGGACATCGACAAGGTGATGTTCACCGGCTCCACGGCGACGGGGAAAGCGATCATCCGCTCGTCCGCCGACACCGTCAAGCGCCTCACGCTCGAGCTCGGCGGCAACGACGCGGGCATCGTCCTGGACGACGCAGATCCGCGGGCGATCGCGCAGGACCTGTTCTGGGGCGCGTTCATCAACACCGGCCAGACGTGCGCGGCGCTGAAGCGCCTGTACGTCCCGGAGTCGCTCTACGACGCCGTCTGCGCGGCGCTCGTCGAGGTTGCCCGGCAGGCGCCGATGGGCGTGGGCCTGGACGAGAACAACGTCCTCGGTCCACTGCAGAACAAGGCCCAGTTCGACGTCGTCGCGCGCCTCGTCGAGTCCGCCCGGGAGTCCGGCGCGCGCATCCTGCTCGGCGGCAACCCGGAGACGGCACAGCCCGGCTACTTCTACCCCGCGACGCTCGTGGCCGACATCGACAACGGGAACCCGCTCGTCGCCGAGGAGCAGTTCGGCCCGGCACTGCCGATCATCCGCTACTCGAGCCTGGACGAGGCCATCGAGATGGCCAACGGGCTCGACGTCGGTCTCGGCGCCTCCGTCTGGTCCGCCGACCCGGCGAGGGCGCGCGAGGTCGCGGCGCGCGTGGAGGCCGGAACGGTCTGGATCAACAAGCACGGGGCCGTCGATCCCCGCATGCCCTTCGGCGGAGCCAAGCAGTCCGGCTACGGCCTGGAGTTCGGCATCGAGGGCCTCAAGGGGCTCGGCTCGCCGCAGGTCATCAACGGCTGACGCCGCCCCACCTTCCCCTTCGCCCGAAAGGCCCACCATGAGCACGCAGGAAAACCAGGAATTCGACTACATCGTCGTCGGGGCCGGATCCTCCGGCAACGTCGTCGCCCGCCGGCTCGTCGACGCAGGGAAGCGCGTCGCCGTCCTCGAAGCCGGTGACCAGGACACCAATCCAAACATCGAGCACCTCTACAACCTCGGCGCCCTGTGGCACAGCCCGCAGGACTGGGACTACTTCACCACCGAGCAGGTCGGGGCCGCGGGCCGCCGCATCCACCTCCCGCGCGGCAAGGTGATGGGCGGATCGCACGCGTTGAACGCCACCATCTGGGTGCGCGGCGACCGCTGGGACTACGACGGCTGGGCCGAGGCCGGATGCGCCGGGTGGGCGTGGGAGGACGTGTTGCCCGTGTTCAAGGCCATCGAGAACTACGACGGCGGCGCCTCGGACACGCGTGGCGACGCCGGGCTGCTCGACGTCGTCAAGGATTTCCCGCGCAACCCGGTGCAGGAGGCGATGCTGGAAGGCGCCGTCGAGGTCGGGGTCAAGCTCAACGAGGACTACAACTCGGGCGACGTCGAGGGAGTGTCCCGCATGCAGCTCAACGTGCGGAACGGAAAGCGCTTCAACACGTGGCACGCCTATCTGAAGCCCGTCGCCGCCGAACCGAACCTGACGCTGCTGACCGGTGCCCACGTGCGCCGTCTGGTCCTCGAGGACGGGACGGTTGCCGGCGTCGAATTCGAGCACGACGGCGGAACCAGGACCGTGCGGGCCGCCGAAACGATCCTGTGCGCCGGGGCGATCAACTCCCCCGAGCTGCTGCTGCGCTCCGTCGTCGGGCCCGCGGACGAGCTGCGCGAGGCGGGCGTTGACCCGGTCCACGACCTGCCGGGCGTCGGCAAGAACCTGCACGACCACCTGCTCTCGCCGGTGATCTTCTCCACCGCGGAACCGGTGCCGGTGGGCGACGTGGCCCCGGCGGAGGTGCACCTGTTCTGGAAGAGCCGGCCCGGGCTTCCCGTCGCGGACACCCAGCCGATCTTCTTCTCCGTCCCCATGTACACGGAAGGGTACGGGCGGGGTCCGATGTCCGGCGCGGACGGCGGGTTCTCGATGCTGGGCGGGCTGGTGCGGCCGCAAAGCCGCGGCGAGATCACGCTGAGCGGGCCGAAGGCCTCCGATCCGATCCGGATCGACTTGGGCGCCCTCGCCGAGCAGGCCGACGTCGACGCGCTGGTGGCTTCGGTCCGGCAGTGCCGCGAGATCGGCCGGTCCGCCGCGCTGGAACCGTGGGGGCCAAGGGAGGTTTACCCAGGTCCGGACATCGACGACGGGGACCTCGAGACGTACATCCGCGAGTCCGTGGTGACCTACCACCACCAGGTGGGCACGTGCGCCATGGGCGTGGACGAGATGGCGGTGGTGGATCCCGCCACGCTGAAGGTGCACGGTCTGGAGGGCGTGCGCATCGCCGACGCCTCCATCATGCCGCTGGTCCCGACGGGCAACACGAACGCGCCGACCGTGATGATCGCCGAACGCGCCGCCGCGATGCTATTTGGCGCGCCCGCCGTCGGCTAGCTGTATTGACCACTGAGGTTGGGTACGCGGGACGCTGGTGGAAGTCCTCGTAGCGAAGTGTGGCCTCGGTGGTGATTGTAGTGGTGTTGCCAGGTTTCGAAAGCGGCAACGCGTTCGGTCTCCGAGGTGTAGGTGCGGGCGTAGGCCCATTCCTCGAGCATGGTGCGGTTGTAGCGTTCGACCTTGCCGTTGGTTTGGGGCCGGTAGGGACGGGTGCGCTTGTGCTTGATGTCCGGGCCCAGGGCGTCCCGGAAGGCGTGGGACCGGTAGCAGGATCCGTTGTCGGTCAGCACGCGCCGCACCTCGACGCCGCAGCTGTTGAAGTGGGCGTTGGCCCTTTCCCAGAACGCGGCAGCCGTCTCCTTTTTCTCGTCGCCGAGGATCTCGGTGTACGCCAGGCGGGAGTGGTCATCGACCGCGTTGTGCAGGTACGCGTAGCCGGGCCTGCGGTTGGCCGCGGTGCCGGTCTTGTTCCGCCGGCCCGCGGCCTTGCCCAGGGCCTTGTGGCCGCCGCCGTCGGGGATCCGGCCCAGCTTCTTGATGTCGACGTGGACCAGGTCCCCGGGGCGTTCGTGCTCGTAGCGGCGGATGTTCCGGCCCGTGGCGCGGTCCTGCCACTTCAGTTTGGAAAGCCCGTGGCGGGAGAGGACCTTGTGCACCGTCGAGGGATGCATCCCCAGTCGGTACCCGATGCGTGCCGGACCCCAGCGTCGGTTCGCGCGCATGGCGATGATCCTGCGCTCGCGGCGGACCGGGGTCCGGTGTCGGCAGCTCTCGGGCCGGCTGGAACGGTCGTCCATGCCCTCGGCGCCGAGCTCGCGGTAGCGACCTGCCCACCGGGCGGCGGTGGTGGCCGAGACCTGGAAGCGCTCTGCGGCCCGCCGCAGGGGCCAACCGTCCTCGACGATGGCTTGGGCCAGGGACAAGCGCCCCCTCGGCGCGAGACGTGCGTTAGCGTGGACCATGGAAGACCTCCTGTGGTGAGACGGACTCTGAATAAGCCCACACTCACCCGGAGGTCTTCCTTGGTTCAATCACCCACGCCGAGCGTTACCAACGTTCGTGGTCAATACAGCTAGCGGCTGGTGGCGTCCTGGACCTCTCCGACAAGCTCTTCGATGATGTCTTCGAGGAACAGGACGCCGGTGGTCTCGCCGGTGGAGTCGAACACGCGCGCCACGTGGGCGCCGGTCCGGCGCATGGTGGCCAGCGCGTCCTCGAGTTCCCCGTCCCGGAAGGCCGAGGCCAGGCGGCGGATGCGCTTGGCGGGCACCGCGCGGGCGAACTTCTCCGGCGTCGTGAGGTCCATGACGTCCTTGAGGTGCAGGTAGCCGGTGGGTTCGCCGTCGTCGTTCGTCAGGATGTAGCGCGAGAATCCGTGTTTGGAGACGGCCACCTGGATGTCCGCGGGCGTCGCCGTGGCGGGCAGCAGCACCATGTCGCGGATCGGCACCTCGACATCCGCCACCGACTTCGACGTGAACTCGAAGGCCGCCGTCAGGGTGCCGCTGGTGTCGCTGAGCATGCCGTCGCGCGTGGACTGTTCCACGATGTTCGCCACCTCGTCCAGCGTGTAGGCACTGGTGGCCTCGTCCTTGGGCTCCACCTTGAACAGGCGCAGGACGCCGTTCGCGATGCCGTTGAGGGACCAGATGACCGGCTTGAAAATCCGCGCCACGAGCACCAGCGGGGGAGCCAGCAGCAGGGCTGCCCGCGTCGGCACGGAGAAGGAGATGTTCTTCGGGACCATTTCGCCGAGGACCACGTGCAGGAAGGTCACCAGCAGCAGGGCGGTGGCGAACGCGATGATGCCGATGGCCTCGGCGGTCAGGGAGGTCAGGCCGAGCGGGATCTCCAGCAGGTGGTGGATCGCCGGTTCGGAGACGTTCAGGATCACCAGCGAGCAGACCGTGATGCCGAGTTGGCTGGTGGCCAGCATCAGGGTGGCGTGCTCCATGGCCCACAGGGTGGTCTTGGCGGCCTTGCTGCCGGCCTCCGCCTTCGGCTCGATCTGGGACCGGCGGGCCGAGATCACGGCGAACTCGGCGCCGACGAAGAACGCGTTCACGGCCAGGAGCACCACCAGCCAGATGATGCCGGGCAGGTATTCACTCATGGGTCTGGTCCTTCGTGAGGCTCTCGACTATTCGGTCGTGGGGACTCATGGGCGCGTCCCCGGATTCGGCGGGCATGTAGCGCAGCCGCTGGATGTGGTTTCCGGCGACGCGCTCCACGCGCAGGACGCCGGAGTCCACGGGGACCTCGTCCCCGAGTTCGGGCATGCGGTCGAGGGCGTCGGTGACGAACCCGGCCACCGTGTCGTATTCCTCGCCCTCGGGAACCACGACGCCGGTGCGGTCCCGGAGTTCGTCGGGCCGCAGCGAGGCGTCGAATGTCAGGGACTTTCCGGAGCGCACGACGCCGACGCGCGCGCGGTCGTGTTCGTCCTCGAGTTCGCCGACGATCTCCTCGACGAGGTCCTCCAGGGTGACGATTCCGGCCGTGCCGCCGTGTTCGTCGGAGACGATGGCCACCTGCAGGCCCTGCTTGCGCAGGAGCAGCAGCAGCGAGTCGACGCCCATCGATTCGGGAACGCGCAGCGGTTGCACCATGAGGTCCGCGGCGCAGACGGATCCGCGCCGGTCGAGGGCGACGGCGAACGCCTGCTTGACGTGGAGGACGCCGCGCACGTCGTCGCTGTCGCGTCCGATGACCGGGAAGCGCGAATACCCGGTGGCGGTGGCCAGCTCGATGACCTGCTCCGCCGTGTCGTCCAGTCCCACGGTGGACATCCGCACGCGGGGCGTCATCACGTCGTCGGCGCTGTGGTCGGAGAAGCGGAGCGTGCGGTGCAGGAGGGCGGCGTGGTCCAGGTCCAGCACGCCCTCGAGGGCGGACCGCCGGACGAGTGAGCTCAACTCCTCGGCGCTGCGGGCACCGGAGAGCTCCTCCTTGGGTTCGATCCCGAAGGAGCGGATGATTGCGTTTGCCGTGTTGTTGAAGAGCACGATGATCGGCTTGAACACGGCGGTGAAGGCCGACTGGAACGGAATCACGAGCTTGGCGGTGGCCAGCGGCAGCGCCAGCGCGAAGTTCTTGGGCACCAGTTCGCCGATGACCATGGAGAACACGGTGGCGATGAAGATGCCGACCACGGCGCCGATGCCCGGCACCACTGCGGCCGGGACCCCGGCGTCCTGCAGCGGTCCGCTCAGCAGGCTGCTGATGGCCGGTTCGAGCGTGTACCCGGTCAACAACGTGGTCAGCGTGATGCCGAGCTGCGCGCTGGAGAGGTGCGTCGAGGTGATCTTGAGGGCCTTGATGGTCGGTCCCAGACGTTTCTCGCCGCCGGATTCGCGGGCTTCGAGATCGTGGCGGTCCAGGTTCACCAGCGCGAACTCGGAGGCCACGAACAGGCCGGTGCCGACGGTCAGGATCAGGCCGACGCCGATCATGATCCACTCATACATGGGCTGGCCCCTCTCCCGTGGGGCGGGACAGGGGCAAAAGAGAAGGAGGGTCGTCCATAGTCCTTCAAGCGTACGGGAACGCCGCACGCCGCATCCCCGTGTTCGGTGTGGGCGAAACCCCGGCGACGGCTAGTGCTCGGTCAGTGCGCGGAACGGCGCCGGAACAGCCGGCGGACCCAGCCCTCGACGCCGAGGTGGCCCTGCAGTTCCTGCGGTCCGGCTGCCTCGTTCGGCAAGCGGCCGTCCTCGCCGTAGTAGATGTGCGCCGTTCCGGGCCCTGGGATTTGCGCGCCGGCGAGGTTCGGCATGCCGGGGCTGTCGGCCGAGCCGTGGAGTCCGTGCGGGCCGTGCCCCTGCATGTCGCGCAGCGGATTCTCGCTGGGATGACGCTGAGCGTTCATCGGGTTCAGGCGCTTCATTGCACTCACCGCTCCTTTGGATGCCGTGAGCCCATTTTAGGCCGTGATCGTCCGCGGGGGAACGGTGGCGACATGACGCTGGGTGACGGGGTGTGACGCCGGAACAACCCGCGTGACGCGCGAAAACCCCGCGTGACCACACACGGGCACGCAGCGGTGGCGGCCTCCTAGAGTCGGGACAACCAACCACCCGGAGGAATCATGACCACCACCTACGCCCACCAGAACCGGCTGGCTACCCTGTCCGCCCACTTCCGTCCGATTTTCGAGTCCATCGCCGCCGGATCCGCCGAGCGCGACCGCACCCAGGAGCTTCCCCGCGAGGCGATCAGGGAACTGGCCGCGGCCGGTTTCGGCGCCGTGCGCGTGCCGGAGTCCCATGGCGGGGCCGGCGTGGATCTGCCGGATCTGTTCGCGCTGCTCACCGAGCTGGCGGCGGCGGACCCGAACATCAGCCAGGCGCTGCGCGGGCACTTCGCATTCGTAGAGGACCGCCTCGCCGCCGCGCCGGGCCCGGCCCGCGACGCGTGGCTGGCGCGCTTCGCGGCCGGAGAGCTGGTGGGCAACTCGTGGACCGAGGTCGGCGCCGTCGAGATCGGCGACGTCCTCACCAAGGTCACCGCGGACGGCAACGGCGGATTCGTGGTCAACGGCACCAAGTACTATTCGACCGGCAGCATCTACGCCGACTGGATCGATACCTATGCCGAGCGCACTGACACCGGCGTCCGAGTCATCGCGGCGGTCAACGCCCACCAGCCCGGCGTGCGGATCGACGACGACTGGGACGGATTCGGCCAGCGCACCACCGGCACCGGCACCAGCACGTTCACCGACGCGGTGGTTCAGGAGGGGCACCTGATCGACTTCGACACGCGCTTCAAATACCAGACGGCGTTCTACCAGGCCGTGCTACTCACGGTTCTGGCCGGCGCGGCGCGGGCCGCGGAGCGCGACTTCGCCGCGGAACTCCTGGCGAGGAGGCGCACGTTCAGCCACGGGGCGGCCGAGCGCGCCAACGAGGATCCGCAGCTCTTGCAGGTCATCGGCGAGGTGTCCTCGGCGGCATTTGTGGCCGAGGGCGCGGTGCACCGCGTCGCCGTCGCGCTGCAGGGCGCCTATGAGGCGGCGCTCGGACGGCACGACGGGTCCGTGAACGAGGAGCAGGACGAGGCCGCGAACGACGACGCCGAACTCGGCTCCGCGCAGGCGCAGGTCGCATTGACGCCGCTGGTCACGTCCGCCGTCTCCCATGCCTTCGACGCGCTGGCGGCCTCGGCTACCAGCACCGCGAAGAACCTGGACCGCCACTGGCGGAATGCGCGCACCGCCGGCAACCACAACCCCTGGGTGTTCAAGGCGCGCCACATCGGAGAACACTCCGTCCACGGCACGCCGCTGCCGCGCGTCTGGGCCATCGGGGCCTCGAAGGGCAAGTAACGCGCCCCACCGGGGAGCACGACGGCCGTGGTAGACGGCGGGCGAGCCCCGCCGTCGTCCGCTATTGGGCGAGGTTCGCCAGGCGTTCGGGCTGCAGCAGTTCGGCGAGCTCGGCCTCGGTAAGCAGGCCGCGCTCCAGAACGAGCTCTGCGACGCCGCGGCCGGTGGTGAGGGCCTCGAGGGCTATCGAGGTGGACTCGCTGTAGCCCAGGCGCGGGTTCAGCGCCGTCACGAGCCCGATCGAGTTCTCCACGTTGCGGCGCAGGAACTCGGCGTTGGCCGTGATCCCGGTGACACAGCGGCGCGAGAGTGTCAGGCAGCCCGCCTCCAGGTGTCGCATGGAGGCGGAGAGGCTGTGCACGATGATCGGTTCGAACGCGTTGAGCTGCAGCTGTCCGCCCTCGGCCGCCATGGAGATGGTGACGTCGTTCCCGACCACCTGGTACGCGATCTGGTTGACCACTTCGGGGATCACGGGGTTCACCTTGCCCGGCATGATGGACGATCCCGACTGGACGGCCGGAAGGTTGATCTCGTTCAGCCCGGCGCGCGGGCCCGAGGACAGCAGGCGCAGGTCGTTGCAGATCTTGGAGAGCTTCAGGGCCACGCGCTTGAGGACGCCGGACAGGTGCACGAACGCGCCGACGTCCTGGGTGGCCTCGATGAGGTCCGGCGAAGTGGTGAGCGGGAGTCCGGTGATCTCGGCGAGGTACTTCCGCGCCGACTCCGCGTACCCGGGCGGGGCATTGAGGGCCGTGCCGATGGCGGTGGCGCCGAGGTTGATCTCGTGCACCAGCACCAACGATTCCGCCAGCCGGTCCCGGTCCTCGCGCATGGTGACGGCGTAGGTGCCGAACTCCTGGCCGAGCGTCATCGGAACCGCGTCCTGCAACTGCGTGCGGCCCATCTTCACCACGGTGCGGAACTCCACGGCCTTGGCCGCGAAGGCGGCCTCGAGCTCGGAGAGAGCAGCCAGAAGCGGGCGCGCGGCGAACGCGGTGGAGACGTTGACCGCCGTCGGATAGACGTCGTTGGTGGACTGGCTCAGGTTGACGTGGTCGTTGGGGTGGAGGTGCCGGTGGTCGCCGCGGGCGTGGCCGAGGAGTTCCAGCGCGCGGTTGGCGATGACTTCGTTGGCGTTCATGTTGGTGGACGTTCCGGCGCCGCCCTGCACGACGTCCACGACGAACTCGGCGTGCAACGCGCCGTCGATGATCTCCTGGCAGGCGGCGTCGATGGCCCCCGACCTCTCGGCGTCGAGCAGCCCCAGATCGCGGTTGGCGCGTGCGGCGGCCTGTTTCACCATGGCGAGGGCCCGGACGAGGTGCGGATTGGAGGCGAGCGTCTGGCCGGTGATCGGAAAGTTTTCCACGGCGCGGAGGCTGTGGATGCCCCAGTAGGCGTCGGCCGGGACCTCGCGGTAGCCGATGAGATCGTGCTCGGTGCGGGTGGGGATGCCGGTCGCGGCGTCGGGGGAAAGCAGATGCGTCAGCTGGCCGACGTTCTGTCCGCCCCCGGGCACCGGAACGCTGGTGAAGGTCGCCAGGGCGGCTTCCTCACCCAGGACGACCTCGGCGCTAGCGCCCGCGTCCGCACGCAGCGCCGCGAGGAGCGCCCCGGCGGCGACGGGCATGCGGGCGCGATCACCGCCGTCGGACACCTTGACCGCCACCGACGTTCCGTCGGGGAGCGCCGCGACCTGAATGCCCTCGAATCCGTCCTTGGCGACGAGCCCCGGGACGGCGCGCATCAGCGCCGTCACGTCCCGTCCCTCGCCGGCGACAAGGTCCGGGTGGGCGCGCATGGCCTCGGCGACGGCGTGTTCCGGCGTTCCGGCTGGGGCGGACGCGATACGCCCGAAGGCGCGCGCCATGCCGACGAGCGACACGGCGTGGACCGGGGTGCCGCAGCCGTCGGTGCCGACGCTTGCCGGCTCCTCGCCCGTCAGGTCGCGCACGGCGTCGGCCAGCAGTTCGGCGACCGGGTGGGCCGCGTCCAAGTACCCGGCGACCGGCCAGCCCCGCGCGGCGCACAGCGCGACGAGGGCGGCGTGTTTCCCGGAGCAGTTCTGGGCCAACCGGGTGGCGCCCCGACCCGAGCGGAGCGAGTCCGCGCGCTCGCCGACGCCGTAGGGAAGGTCGGTGCTGTTGGACAGCGCGTCCTCGTCCAAGCCGACGGCGGCCAGGGTCGAGAGGGCGACGTCCTGGTGCCGTGCGGATCCCGAGTGGCTGGCGGCCGCGAGCGCGAGTTGCTCCCGGGTCAGTTCGGCGCCGGCGCGCAGCATTCCGACGGCGAAAATCGGCTTGAGCGCCGAGCGGGGGTAGAAGGCGGCGGCGGGCTCGCCCCGGGAAATCAGGACGCGCCCGTGCGGATCGAGGACGACGACGGAACCGTAGTGGATGCTTTCTGTGAGGTCGCCGCGGGTCTGGACGGCGAGTGGCTCGTGTGCCGGGAGGGTGGCGGCGGCGGGATTGGGTTTCATCGGTGTCCGTTCCTGACGATGTCGGCGACGGCGCCCCGCACGGCGCCGAGGTGCGCCTCCATGGCGGATGCGGCGGCGGATACGTCTTGGTTCTCGATGGCTTCGAAGATGGTCTGGTGCTCGATGTCGGAGGTCTTCTGGCGTCCGGTGACCAGGTTAATGGTCTCCGACTGGTGGGACATGGCCTCCCGGATGTCGGCGACGATCCGCGCGAACACGCCGTTGCCGCTGGCGCGGGCGATGGCCGCGTGGAAGGCGGCGTCGAGCTCGACCCACGCCTCGCCGTCGTCCTCCGAGCGCATGGCCTCCATGAGACCGCGCAGTTCCGCGATGTCGTCGGCGGTTCGCCGTTGGGCCGCGAGCTCGGCGGCGGGGATCTCGATATGCGGGCGGGCCTCGACGAGGTCGCTGGCGGACAGGGATCCGAGCATCAGGTCGCGGCGCGGTCGGTCGGCGACCACGAACGTGCCGCGGCCGGTCTCCGTGCGGGTGAGACCGAGCGCGGCGCAAGAGCGCAGGGCCTCGCGGATGACGGAGCGGCTGACTCCATACTGTGCCGCGAGCGTTGCCTCGGAGCTCAGCTTGGAGCCGACGGCGAGGCGCCGGTCCTCTATGGCTCCGCGGAGTGCGCGGAAGACGGACTCCGCGGCACTGGTGCGATCGATGAGGGGCTGTCCGGCTGTCCAGCTGTCTGACAGGTTCATGCTCGAAACTATGGCAGGGAGTACGGGGTGGTGTCAATTGCGGACAGCTCCGCCCGCCCCGCCACACAGGCTACCGGGGGAGCGCGACCGCTTCGATGCGGCCCGCGACCTCGTCCGGCGAACCCGTGGCATCGACGAGGTGCCAACCGTGTTCAGCCGCAAGGGACAAGTAGTGGGTGCGCGCCGCGCTCAGGTAGGCGGGCGTCTCCGAGTCCTCGCCGCGGGCCAGGACCCTCGCGTGCCCGATTTCCGGAGGCACGTCCAGGAGTACGACGGCGTTTGGCCGCGGCAGGGCGCCGGCCAACCAACCCAGTGCCCGGCCGGATGGCAGTCCGCGGACCCGGCGGAGGACCAACTGGCAGACGAGATGCCGATCCATCACGCTGGTGCCACCGAACGCCAGTGCGCGGAGGTGCGCCGCGACGACGTTCGCCGTGCGGACCACGGTCTCAAACCTGTCCGCGGGCGGCGGCGGGACGGCAAGGCCCAGCGTCTCTGCCCGGCGCGAGAGCCAGCGGCGCCCGCCCGGGTTGCGGAGCAGTTGGGCTGGTCGACCGGCTGCTTGTTCACGGGCCACGAGCGCCCGCGCCGCCGTGGTCTTGCCTGCGCCGTCGATGCCGACCACGACGATCGTCCGGCGTGTGGCGGGGCCTGAACGTGCGGCTCGACGTGTGCCATCGCTGCCGGCACCGTCGGCGGCGTGCAGTGTGGTGTCCAAGATGTCCGAGGTGGACACGCAGATCCTCCCGATCCGTTGGTGACGTCTACTTGGTGTCAACGAACGGGAAGCCGGGATCCATGCCGACTGCGCATGTGGGTTTGCTGTGAAGATGCATGATGCCGGCTGTCGGGACGGTGCCACGGGTCGGCACCTGGGGCGCTAGATCTGCGGAACGCACTCCCCGGTGCCGAGCAGGGCCAGACCCGCGAGGTCGCCTTCGGCAAGCGTCGACGTCCCGCCCGGTCCGACATACATGAGTTGTGAGGGATCGTTGACGTGGTCGAGTCCCACCACGTGTCCGAGTTCGTGGATGATGATGCCGCGAACGGCAGCGGCGCCGTTCGGCCATCCCATCATTTCGGCCAAGACCGGTGCGTCGAGCGCGACCTGCCCGGCCACAAGCACCAGGGGGCCGCCAGTCGCGCCCGCGTAGGAGCTTCCACCGAGACCGGCGGTGTCGCCCGCCAGCATCGGAACTTCCGCCGGCGTCGCCCACGCTATGAGCACGGGCGCCCACCTCTTCCCGTACCGATCGGGCTGGTACTTCTCCCGCTTGTCGGTGAACGGCTCGGTCGTGGCGCCGTCGTGGACGAATTGCAGGCCGGTGGCCGCGGAGATCTCCGCGACCGCCTCGTGGATCAACCGTTCGCCGCCAGCGGGTGCGTTGTCGGGGCGAATGACGTAGTGGATCGGCCGGCATGGATCGTAGGCCGCGAAGGGCTGCGAGTCTCCGGGCGTGGGCTGCAGCGCGTACGACGACGACGCGGCGACGGAAGGCGGTTGGCCCAGCGGGGAGTCGGCGGCCTCGACGCCCCGGGGCGGGATGTCGGCACCGGGAAGATAGGGCTCGGCGAAGGGGACGACGTGACGCTGCAACAGTCCGGGTCCGAACACGAGAAACGCCACGAAGGCGAGGACCAGGAAGGTTTTCACCGAACCGATGCTCCGAGAGTCGCCGGAGCCGACGCCGCCGGAACCGGAACCGCGCCGTTTGTTCCGGCTGCCCCGCTTGCGGTCGCGACCGTGCCTGCGGTGGTCACGGATATCCACGACCGAGCCGTTGCCTGCGGAATCCGGCCACTCGCGGAGCGGAGCGGCACCTGGCCCTCCCCGCACACACCAAATTCGTCAATCGGTGTAGGTGTCACGATCCCCCCAGGATGCGCAGAATATCGGTCCCCTCGGCCGACGAGACTAATCCTAGCGTCGGTTCGCGGCATCACTGCCACGCGGCCCGCTGGTGTCAGAAGGGTGGTGGGTCGTTGGGGTTCGTTGGCGGGATCGCTCTTGGTGTGGGGCGTTTTTTTGGTGGCGGGTCTGGTGGGTGGTTGCCGGGGAGCGGTTTCCGTGGGCGCATCTGGCGGATGCGTGGTCGGCGGGGTTCGGGGATCCGCGGGTAGAAGCGTGGGGGTTTGTCGGGGTTTTGGGCCGGGGTGTGGTCGGTCATGCCGATCAGTTCCAGGAGCAGGGGCAGGTCGTAGCCGCCGGCCGTTTCCCAGGCGTGGTTGTCCTTCTCGCGTTCGGCGGCCTGGTGTCCGAGCCGTTGCCGGTGTTGTTGGATGGCCTGCCAGGACGCGATCGCCTCCTCGGCGTCCGCGGTGGGGTCGGCCGGCGGGGTGTCGGGGTCGTGGGCGGCTTCGGCGAACAGGACCGCGTTGAGCCTGTCCACGACCTCGGGCGGCGGCGGGTCGTCCCACGGCTCGGGGGTGTCCGTGTCCGCCTCCTGCGTGTCCGCATTCTCCGTGCGCGGCTGCGTGCCGGTGCCTGTGGCCGGGCGTGTGGTGGCCCAGGGGGCGTCGGGGGCGGATTCGTGGGTGGTGTTCCAGAGCGTGGTGGTGGTGATGGTCCCGTCGGGGTGTTGGTCCATGGTGAGGATGCCGAGGGATTTGAGGCGGTGGCACCGTTTGCAGAGCATCGCCAGGTTGTTCAGGTTGGTGGTGCCGCCGTGTTGCCATTCGATGGTGTGGTCCGGTTCGCAGCGGGCGGCCCGGCGGTGGCATCCGGGGGTGCGGCAGGTGTGGTCGCGCTGGGTGAGGGCGCGGCGCTGGGCCGGGGTGGGGGTGTAGCGGTTGTGGGCCCAGTCGATGATCGCCCCGTCGTAGGGGTCGGTGAGGACCCGCCACCACGACGGTGCCGCGGCGAGCAGGGCCGCGGTGGATTCCAGGTCCAGGGCCCCGAGGCGTGCGGCGGTGGGAGGCTCCGCGCCCGGCGGGATGTCCCGCGCGGGCACCGGGGCCGCCGCCGGCGGTCCCTCGTCGGTGGCCGGCGGCCGATCGGCCGCCGGCGGCGGTTGTGTTGCCGGGGGTGGGGTGGCGCCGGCGCGGGCGAGGGCGGGCAGCAGGGTCGCCGGGACGGTGATGCTCACGTGGGCCTGGACGTTCTCCAGTCCGGACCCGGCGGGTCCTGCGAGCAGCTGGTCGGTGAGCGCGTCGGTGCGCAGCTGGTCCAGGGTCCGCTCCTCCGGCGTCCCGTCCGGGTCCGCGGGGGTGTCCTTGAGGATTTTCGCCTGTCGGTCCAGCCGGTCGTAGATCGCCTCGGCCGTCGCCGAGGTCAGCGCGGCGGTGAGGTAGGCCATGCCGTTGTTCCCGGGCTCCACGCGCACCCACCGGTCGTCCTTGGCCTTCTTGGACCGCTTCCCGAACGACACGGGATCGTACTTCTCCAACAGGGCCTTGCCCTTTTGCCGCACCGACGCCGGGCTGCGGCCCGCGGCGTAGTCCAGGAGCCTGCCCCCGAGCTCGTTCCGGCCCGCGTGCACCGCGCGTTCCTCCGCGTCGACCCGACGCATCCATTCCTCCCGCGCCGCCGGGTCCTTCGACTCCGGGACCGGGATGGGCCGCGGGACGATGCGCAGGACCTGCTCGGCGATCACCGCGACGTGGGAGGGATCCACGGTCCCCCCGGTGAGGGCGTGGAGAGTTTCGGGCAGGTCGGTGGACAGGACCTCGGCGTGGTTCAGGCACTGCTGGGCGACCTCGGAGGGCACCGCCCGGACCAGCGCGATCTGGGTGACGGCCGCCGCGAAACCCGGCCGGGTGACCAGGTTCCCGGACCGCGCGGAGATCCCCATCCCGGGCCCGGACTCCAACGCCTCCAGGTGGGCGGGGGTCTTGCGCTGGGCGTCGTCGTGCAGGATCACCATCGCCCGGTAGGCCTGGGCCTCGGCGAACCGCCGCAGCTCCTCCGCGAGCTCGAACCTGCGCCCCGCGTTCACCCCACGCAAGCCAGGATCCGGGGTGAGGACCCATCCCCCCACCACTACCGAATCCATGTTCGTATCCATGCATTCACACTAGAAGAGACCCCCGACACTTTGGAACCGCCCACCAGCCAGTGGACAACACCCCACCCCCGAAGCCAACCAACAAAACGGGGAGGGCGACTGCCCAGACGAATTAGCCGATCGCGGCGGCAACCCGTGCCGCGTCGTCGACGAGACCAGGTAACCGCTCCGCCAGCAGGGCCAAGCCCAATGCCATCATCACGATGCCGCTCGCGAGCGTCACGCCGCGCGCGGCCCCCGGGCGGGATCGGAGCAGCCGTCGGGCCCCAACCGCCACCAGCGTGTAAACGCCGACGGTGATCGCGAAGTGGGACAACCCGAGGATGCCCGTCTGCACGGGAATGGGCAGCGCCTGCCCGGCCGCGACGAACTGAGGGATGAGTGCCAAATAGAGCAGGAGAGCCTTGGGATTGGATGCACTGATGCCAAGTCCCTTGAGGAAACTGCGGCGGGCGGCGGAGCGTGCCGCGGCTGCCTCCGCGGCGACGTCGAAAGTACCGTCGCGGTCGTCGGGGACGCGGTTGCCGTCGCGCGTGCCGCCGCCGTCGTAATCCGTGGCCGCGAAGCCGGCGCCGCGCCATGAGCGCGCTGTCGTGATGCCGAGCCACAACAAGTAGCCGGCGCCCAGGACGGTGAGACCGGTGAGGAGTTCGGGACGGGCGGCAATGAGCGCGGCCAGCCCCGCGACAATGAGTGCCGTATGGACCAAATAGCCGGCGCACAGCCCAGCCACGGCCGGGGCCATGCGGTTCCTGCCGAGTCCGGCGGCAATCGAGTAGGCCCAGTCCGCCCCCGGGGTGAGCGCGAGCGTCACGGAGACGACGACGAAGCCAAGGATCATCTGTGGTTCCACGGGGCGGCTCCTGGTGCGGGGACGGGTGCCCCTCAAGCCTAGGAAAATCCCGGGGAAAAGTGCTGTCCCGATTGATCGCCAAAACCGCGACAAAGGATAAGGTTTATGCGTGATTGACGACATTGACAAAAATATTTTGCGCAACCTGCAGCACGACGGGCGAATGACTGCCACGGCACTGGCCGGCGTGGTGGGCCTGACGGTCGCCCCGTGCCACCGCCGCCTGAAGGAACTCGAATCCTCCGGCGTCATCCAGGGATACCGCGCCGTCGTCGACCCCGCGCGGGTGGGGCTGGGATTCCAGGCGCTGGTGTTCGTCACGCTGCGGGACCGGCAGAACATGCTCGCGTTCGAGGAGGCGGTCACCGGCATCGACCGGATTGTGGAGGCCAACCGCCTGTTCGGGGACCCGGACTTCCTGCTGAAGGTCATCGGGGAGGACCTGCCGGAGTACCAGCGCTTCTACGACGAGGTGCTGGTCGGCCTCCCCGGGGTGGAGAAGCTGACCAGCACCATCGTGATGAAGAATCTGAAGGGCGGCGGAACGCTGCCGCTTTAGTTGCTGGGGCCCGCCGGCGGCGTCCCGCCGGGACGTCCGTGGGTGTCGCGGGAATTGTGCACCGACGTCGGGTGGTTCGTGGGGTTTCGCGCGCCGGTGCGCCGCTCCCGGAACTTGCGGACGAGCCAGAGGGCGGCGGGCAACGCCATGCTTGCCAGGCGGAAGAATCGCAACATGTCTGCTCCTTGGTGATCCGACGTTACTTACGGTGCCAGCGTAGCCCCAGGCCGATGCCGTAGATTCTCTCCCACGGCGGTCGAACGCACCGCATAGCCGACACAGGGAGAGTAGTGATGGCCACCGACGAAAGCAATAAGCAGAAGAAAGAGCACGACGACGACGTCGTCTCCGACCCGGCGCGCACCGACGAGCAGGGCCAGGAGTGGGCGGACGAGGGCGGCGCGACGCCCGAGGGGCCGGCGACATCGGACGAGGGATCGGCGACGTCGGACGACTAGTGGGCACGCGGGGCGCCCCGTTGTTCTGATATAGAATTTTGCGAACGACGGGGCGCGCCGTTTCGGCGCGCCCGGCCCCGATTCACGCCGAAAGGTCGCCCTTGGCCAAGCCAGCCGACAACACGACGCCGGCCGCTGCGCCCGCCGCGGATTCCACGCGTTCGCAGACGCTTTCGCGCGGAATCCAAGCGTTGGAGATCCTCGCGGACGCGCCGGGTCCGATGACCATCGCCGAGCTGGCGTCCGCACTCGGACTCCACCGGTCGATCGCCTATCGGATCCTGCGCACGCTGGAGGACCACCGCCTCACCACCCGCGACGAGTCCGGCCGTGTCCTGCCCGCGCCCGGCCTGGTGGTCCTGGCCCGCGGCGTGCAGCGGGCGCTGCAGACCGCGGCGCTGCCGGAGCTGAACGCCATCGCGAATGAGATGGCGATGTCCGCGCTGATTGTGGTCTGGGACCACCACGAATGCACCACGCTGGTCACCGTCGAGCCGCTGCACGGCCCGGCCACGGTGCTGCAACGGCCCGGAACGCGCCACCCGGCGGACCAGGGGGCGCCCGGCATCGCGATCCAGTCCACCTACACCGCGGCCGAGTGGGAGGCGCTGGAGACGCACGTCGCCTACCGGCAGGCGGCCGTAGAGGCCCGCGAGACCGGCTACTCGACCAGCCGCGACGAGGTCATCAGCGGCGTGTCCTCGGTGGCCGCGCCAGTGGTGGTTCCCGGGCAACTGCGCGCCGCCGTCGTGGTGGTCTATGCGACGGCCGCCAGCTCGCTGTCCCCGGCGACGATCGGCGCGCGGCTCACCCGCGCGGCCGCGACGATCAAGCGGGCCATGGGCGTCTGAGTCCCCGGGTGATACGCTTCACACAGTTTCGTATACGATTTCGTACATCACATCTGGAGAGCCCGTGAACCCCGACGCGAATCCCACCACCGCCACGACCACGGTGGACCAGTCCACGCTGGACGCCGCCGGCAAGGTCCTTGCCGTCCACCTGAGCTACGCCTCCCGCGCGGCCCAGCGCGGCCGGACGCCGGCGTTCCCCTCCTACTTCATGAAGGCGGCGTCGTCCCTCTCGCTCACCGGAACCCCGGTGGAGCGCCCGGCCGGCACCGAACTGCTGGCCTTCGAGGGCGAGATCGCGCTCGTCATCGGCTCCCTCGCGCGGCGCGTTTCCGTCGAGGAGGCCTGGGGCCACGTCGGCCACGTGACCGCGAGCAACGACCTCGGCGTCTACGACATCAAGTACGCGGACAAGGGCTCGAACGTCCGTTCCAAGTCCGGCGACGGCTTCACTCCGATCGGCCCGGCGCTGCTGCCGGCCGCTTCCGTGGACCCGGGCGCGCTGCGGGTCCGCACGTGGGTCAACGGCGAGCCGGCCCAGGACGCCACCACCGGGGAGCTCATCTTCTCCTTCGCGCAGATCGTCGCCGACCTCTCGCAGCAGATGACGCTGCACCCGGGGGACGTCATCCTCACCGGCACCCCGGCGGGGTCATCCGTCGTCGTGCCCGGGGACACGGTGGAGGTCCAGGTCGACGACGAGGCCGCCGGCCTGAGCACCGGTCGCCTGTCGACGCCGGTCGTCCAGGGCGCCGAGGGCTTCGCCGAGTTCGGCAACCGGCCGAAGATCACCGACGCCGACCGGATCGACGCGTTCGGCACGGCCGAGTCCGCCGGGATCGCGCCGGCGGTGACGGGCCCATCCGTGCTCACCGAGGATGTCAAGGCCAAGCTGCTCTCCGTCGCGACGGCCACCATCTCCGGGGCGCTGCGCAAGCGCGGCCTGAACAACGTCTCCGTCGACGGGCTGCAGGCCACCAAGGGCCTGCAGAAGGTCATCGGCACCGCCCGCACGCTGCGCTACGTGCCGAACCGCGAGGACCTCTTCAAGTCCCACGGCGGCGGATACAACGCGCAGAAGCGCGTCATCGACTCGGTCGGCCCGGGCGAGATCCTGGTCATGGAGGCCCGCGGCGAAAAGGGTTCCGGCACGCTCGGGGACATCCTCGCACTGCGCGCCCAGGTGCGCGGCGCCGAGGCCATCATCACCGACGGCGGGGTCCGCGACCTGGCGGCCGTCGCCGCGTTGGAGATCCCCACCTTCCACAACGGCGGACACCCGGCCGTCCTGGGCCGCAAGCACGTCCCGTGGGACACCGACGTGACCATCGGCTGCGGGGGCGCGACCATCCAGCCCGGGGACATCATCGTCGCCGATTCCGACGGCGTGCTGGTCATCCCGCCGACGATGGCAGCCGAGATTGCCGACGAGGTCGTGGAGCAGGAGCGCCAGGACACGTTCGTGTTCGAGATGGTCAAGGAGGGCAACCAGATCGACGGGCTGTTCCCCATGAACAAGGAGTGGAAGGCCCGCTATAACGCGTGGGTCGCCGAGGGCGCTGGCGCGCAGTGACCCCCAGCAAATCCGAGCAGGCCTACGCGCTGCTGCGCGGCAGGATCTCCAACGGGGAGCTGGTGGCTGGCTACCGGCTGGTGCTCGGGACCATCGCGGCCGAACTCGGATGCAGCGTGGTTCCGGTGCGCGAGGCGGTCCGGCGGCTGGAGGCCGAGGGCCTCGTGACGTTCGAGCGGAACGTCGGCGCGACCGTCGCCGGCACCGATCCGGAGCTCTACCTGCACACCATGCAGACGCTCGCGGTGATCGAGGGCGCGGCGACGGCGCTGGCCGCGCCCCGATTGGGGGCCGAGGACCTCGCCGCGGCGCGCGAGCTCAACGCCCAGATGCGGCGTTGCCTGGAGGACTTCGACGCGCGGCGCTTCTCCGCGCTGAACAACGAGTTCCACTCCGCGTTGTACGAGCGGTGCCCCAATCCGCACATCCTGGACCTGGTCCACCGCGGGTGGAGCCGGCTGCGCGCGATGCGCATGACCGCGTTCAGCCACGTCCCCGGCAGGGCCCGCAAGTCCGTCGAGGAGCACGACGCCCTGTTGGACCTGCTGGAGTCCGGCGGCGCCCCCGGCGAAATCGAGTCCGCCGCGCGCGCCCACCGGATGCACACGCTCAATGCCTTCCTGGAGGCGGCTGGCCAGGAGCACTCCGCCATCTGACGCGGGACTCGGGGTGCCGGCGAATCTAGCGGCGGGCCCGCGCCTTGGGGTTGTCGAGGGCCGCGAAGAGCAGGCCGCCGACCATCGCCATGTTCTTGTGGAACTGCGTCCGCTGCATTTTCCGCGCCGCCGGATCCTCCACCGTCCAAAACGGGTGGCCGGCGATGGTGGTCGAGACCATGGAGCCGGCAAGCACCAGCGCCGAAAGCCGGGGGAGGACGCCGAGGGTCATCAGGGCACCGGCGGCGGCCTGGATGCCCCCGTTGGCGCGCACCAGCGTCTCGTCGTCGAACGGCAGCGGAACGACCCTGCGCACGCTGGCCAGGGTGGAGGCTGCCATCTCCACGCGTGCGCCGGGGGTCTTCCACGCGTCGTAGCCCAACACCGCGTAGGTGCTGCCGGTCAGGGAGCGCGCCGCGGTGCGGACGGGCAGGGAAGCGATGCTGTTGAGGTTCATGGGTTCCTTCAGTAGCTGGCGGGGGTTCCGGCGTCGTGCCGGGTGCCGTTCTCGTTCGGCGTCTCGCCGATGAACGTGGCTGCGAGCGCCTCGGTCCCGCGGGCGAGGAGCGCAACGTCGGCGCCGACGTTCACGAAGTCCGCGCCCGCCTCGAGGTAGGCGCGGGCCTGCGCCTCGACGAAGGCGTTGACGCCGACGATCTTACCGGCCGTCTTCACCGCGCCGATGGTGCGCACGACGGCGTCGACGACGTCTGTGTGGTCCTGCTGCCCGAGCAGGCCCATGGTCGCGGCGAGGTCCGAGGGGCCGATGAAGACGCCGTCGATCCCGTCCGTGCCGGCGATGTCCGCGGCGTTGGCGACGGCGTCCGCGGACTCGATCTGCACGAGCAGCGTGATGAACTCGTTGGCGCGGGCGAGGTAGTCCGGCACGCGGTTCCAGCGCGCGGAGCGGGCCAGCGCGGAACCGACGCCGCGCATGCCCGCCGGGGCGTAGCGCGTGGCGGCGACCGCGCGGCGGGCGGCATCGGCGTCGTCGACCATGGGCACGATCAGGGACTGCGCGCCGAGGTCCAGGTACTGCTTGATGGCCACCGGATCGTTGGCGGGGACGCGCACGACGGCGACCGTCGGGTACCCGGCGATGGCCCGGAGCTGCGCCAGGACCGATTCGAGGCCCGAGGGCCCGTGTTCGGCGTCGATCAGCAGGTAGTCCAGGCCCGATCCGGCGCAGATCTCGGCGATTCCGGCGTCGCCGGAGTTCAGGAACATGCCCGCGACCGTGCGGCCGCCGGGGGAGAAGAGGTCCTTGAGGGACTTCGGGGGGTTTACTCGAAACGGCATGTGATGGTTCCCAGCTTTCCGTAGTCGGCGAAGACGGTGTCGCCCTCGTGCACCCAGAGCGGGCGGGTGAAGGAGCCGGCGAGGATGGTCTCCCCGGCCTTGAGGCCGTCGCCGTGGGCGGCGATCTTGTTGGCCAGCCAGTACACGCCGGCCGCGGGGTGGTTCAGTACGCCCGCGGCGACGCCGGTCTCCTCCACCGTCTGGTTCTTGTAGAGGATCGCGGAGACCCAGCGCAGGTCCACATCGTGGGGACGGACGGGGTTTCCGCCGATCACCATGGCGCCCATGGCCGCGTTGTCGCTGATGGTGTCCACGATGGTGCGGCCCTCCATCTCGATGCGCGAATCCAGGATCTCCAGCGCGGGGACGACGTACTCGGTGGCGTTCAGGACGTCGAAGATGGTGGCGTTCGGTCCGGTGACGTCCTTGTTCAGGACGAACGCGAGCTCCACCTCCACGCGGGGGTGGGTGTACTGGTCCCACTTGATGGTGCAGCCGTTCTCCAGGACCATGTCCTCGAAGATGATGCCGTAGTCCGGTTCGCTGATGCCGGTCGCGGCCTGCATGGCCTTGGACGTGAGGCCGATCTTGCGGCCGGCCAGGCGGCGTCCGTCGGATTCGGAGCGCTGGCGCCAGAGGTTCTGGACCCGGTAGGAGTCCTCGATGGTCATCTCCGGGTACCGGGCGGTCAGGCGCGCCACCGGGGTGCGCGTCCGCCCCGCCTCGACGAGCTCGTCGGCGATCTGGGTGATGGTCTCTTCGCTGAGCATGGCCCACCTTTCGTTCGCTGCCGCGGGGCCGGGCCCGGCGGTCTGGTCTTGCGGTGTCGTGGGGTTGACGGACTGGAGTGCCCTCCCTCACACTAGATCGTATACGATTTCATGTACGAAAAACACGTCGATTCAGGTTCCATCTTGGACCCCGGCGTTGTTGAACCGTAACCGTGGAAACTCGAAACCGTGGAAAGAAGACCATGACTCAGCACTTCGTACCGGAGAATTTGCCCAACCACCTCCAGCACTACATCGGTGGCGAGTTCGTCGATTCCGTCGGCGGGGAGACCTTCGAGGTCCTGGACCCGGTGACCAACCAGACCTACGCGACGGCTGCGGCCGGGCAGAAGGCGGACATCGACGCGGCCGTCGCCGCCGCCACGGAGGCCTTCAACAACGGCCCGTGGCCGAAGATGAAGCCGCGCGAGCGCGCCAAGGTGCTGCACCGGATCGCCGACGCCGTCGTCGCGCAGGAGGACCGCCTCGCCGAGATGGAAACCTTCGACACCGGCCTGCCGATCACCCAGGCCCGCGGCCAGGCGCAGCGCGCCGCCGAGAACTTCCGCTTCTTCGCCGACCTGATCGTCGCCCAGCACGACACCGCGCTGAAGGTCCCCGGTTCCCAGCTGAACTACGTGAACCGCAAGCCGATCGGCGTCGCCGGCCTGATCACGCCGTGGAACACGCCGTTCATGCTCGAGTCCTGGAAGCTGGCGCCGTCCATCGCCTCCGGCTGCACCGTGGTGCTCAAGCCGGCCGAATTCACGCCCCTCTCCGCGTCCCTGTGGGCGACCATCTTCAAGGATGCCGGGCTGCCCGACGGCGTGTTCAACCTCGTCAACGGCATCGGCGAGGAGGCCGGCGACGCGCTGGTCAAGCACCCGATGGTCCCGCTGATCTCCTTCACGGGGGAGTCCTCCACCGGCCAGCTGATCTTCCGCAACTGCGCCGAGAACCTCAAGGGCATGTCCATGGAGCTCGGCGGCAAGTCCCCCGCCATCGTCTTCGCCGACGCCGACTTCGACGCCGCGATCGACTCCACCCTGTTCGGGGTGTTCTCGCTGAACGGCGAGCGCTGCACGGCAGGGTCCCGCATCCTGGTGGAGCGCCCGATCTACGAGAGGTTCGTCGAGGCCTACGCGGCCCGCGCCAAGAAAATCAAGGTCGGCGACCCGCACGATCCGACCACGCAGGTCGGCGCGCTGGTGCACCCGGAGCACTACGACAAGGTGATGTCCTACGTGGAGATCGGCAAGTCGGAGGGCCGCGTCGTGGCCGGCGGCGGGCGGCCCGACAGCCTGCCGGAGGGGCAGGAGAACGGCTCCTACGTCGCGCCGACCGTGTTCGTGGATGTGGCACCGGACGCCCGGATCTTCCAGGAGGAGATCTTCGGGCCGGTCGTCGCGATCACCCCGTTCGACACCGACGAGGAGGCGCTCGAGCTGGCCAACAACACCAAGTACGGACTGGCCGCCTACGTGTGGACCAACGACCTCAAGCGCGCCCACAACTTCGCCCAGGACGTCGAGGCCGGCATGGTTTGGCTCAACAGCCACAACGTGCGCGACCTGCGCTCGCCCTTCGGCGGAGTCAAGGCGTCCGGCCTCGGCCACGAGGGCGGCTACCGCTCGATCGACTTCTACACCGACCAGCAGGCCGTTCACATCACGCTCGGCGACGTGCACACCCCCAAGTTCGGCGCATAGCGCCTCCGTCTCGAAGGAGAGATCACCATGAGCAACACCATCCCCAAGCCCTCCGTTCCCGCGCCGGACATCCTGCGTTGCGCGTACATGGAAATCGTCGTCACCGACCTCGCGAAGTCCCGCGCTTTCTACGTGGACCTGCTGGGCCTGCACGTGACCTTCGAGGACGACGAGCGGATCTACCTGCGCTCCTTCGAGGAGTTCATCCATCACAACCTGGTGTTGACGCTGGGGCCGGTCGCCGCCGTCGCCGCGTTCTCCTACCGGGTCCGCAGCCGCGAGGACGTGGACCTGGCCGAGGCGTACTACAAGGAACTCGGCTGCCGCACGGAGCGCCGGGCCGACGGGTTCGTCAAGGGCATCGGCGACTCGCTGCGCGTCGAGGATCCACTGGGTTTCCCCTACGAGTTCTTCCACGAGGTGGAGCACGTCGAACGACTGCACATGCGCTACGACCTGTACTCCGCCGGCGAGCTGGTGCGCCTGGACCACTTCAACCAGGTCACCCCCGACGTCCCGCGCGGACGCAAGTACCTCGAGGACCTGGGCTTCCGCGTCACCGAGGACATCCAGGACGAGAACGGCGTGACCTACGCGGCGTGGATGCACCGCAAGGGCACCGTGCACGACACCGCCCTGACGGGCGGGGACGGGCCCCGCATGCACCACGTGGCGTTCTCGACCCACGAGAAGCACAACATCATCCAGATCTGCGACAAGATGGGCGCGCTGCGCATGTCCGACCGCATCGAGCGCGGTCCGGGACGCCACGGCGTCTCCAACGCGTTCTACCTCTACATCCTGGATCCCGACGACCACCGCATCGAGATCTACACGCAGGACTACTACACCGGCGACCCGGACAACCCGGTCATCACCTGGGACGTGCACGACAACCAGCGCCGCGACTGGTGGGGAAACCCCGTGGTCCCGTCCTGGTACACCGAGGCGTCGCTGGTCCTGGACCTGGACGGCAAGCCGCAGGACGTCGTCGAGCGCACGGATTCCTCAGAGATGGCAGTGACCGTCGGCGCCGACGGCTTCTCCTACACCCGCGCCCCCGGCGACGCCATGACCGGCGACCCGGGCGAGCAGGTGGGCTTCAAGATGGGGCACCAGCTGTGAGCAACACGCGGCAGGACCCCCACGCTAGGTAGATGCAGCGGCTGGTCGCATTCGCCACGATCGTTGGTACCACCATCGAGTGGTACGACTTCTTCATCTACGCGACGGCGGCCGGGCTGGTGTTCGCCCAGGTGTTCTTCGCCCCGGCGGGGGAATCCATCGGGCTGCTGCTGGCGCGGTGCCAATCGCCGTCGGCTACATGGTCCGCCGGGCCTTGGGGGAGTCCCGGTGTTCGAGGAGATCGCCGCCAGGAAGCGGCAGGCGCGCGACGAGCGATGCCGTCGGGCTGGAGCGCAGCGACCGATGCTGTACCTGGCGATGGGCATCTTCGCCTTCGGACTCGGGCTGGGCTCCGGCCCGCAGGCCGCGTGGTACAGCGAGATCTTACCGGCGTCGGTGCGGTTCTCCGGCGTCTCGATCTCCTATGCGATGGGTGCCGTGATCGGCGGGGCATTCGCCCCGACCATCGCGCAGGCGCTCATCAACGCCACCGGAAGCAGCGCGTACGTCTCGCTCTACCTGCTGGGCGTGAGGCAGGAAGTCGGCGCGACCGTCTTCGACAAGCGCCGCGCCCCGGCCATCATGCACGGGCCCCTTAACCCCGAGCTTCTTCGACATGTACGCGTATCAGGAGTTGAATGGGATCGGTCGGCGCGCGGTGAAAGCACCGCTGCGTCCGGCCTTTCCCCGACCATCCCACTCTAGGAGCGAGCATGGAAAACCAGACGCCAAGCAACGAGAACCCAACGTCCGAGGACTCCGGAGTTGGACTTGCCGGAGAATCGAACGAACGCTCCGCGCCGGAATGGACCGGGGGCCACGACGTGGAAAAGCCATCCGCTGAGAGTGCCGATCCGGCAGATGTGCCCGACCTCGAAGTGGACGAAGAGAGCCCTGCAGAACCGGAAAACAGCTGATATGTAGGCACTTCCTGTCACGAGGCAGAGCCGCACGGTCCGCGACTGGTTGTCGTGGACAGCTCTTTCGTTCCCGTCGCCGCGTAGTGGCCGCAATGGCGCCGACGCGGACAGCGCCTCGCCCTTCTCCGTCGGCTTCGAGGTGGATGTTGGACAGATTCTTGTACTTTCCCGGGGATATGACCGGCAGCGCACTGGTGAGTGACGCATTGCCGCGACGACAACACGCACCGACACCAGCCAAGGGATTCGCCATGACCGCCCAGGGAACGCACCGCAGGCCGCCCCATCACGGGGGGCCTCCCGACGGATCCGGCCGCGCGGGATACGACGCCCGGGTGCGAAGAAGATCATGGAAATCGAGCAGGCCGACTTCGCCAAACTCCCCGAGGGCTTCGGCGCCACGTGCGCATCTCCCGGAACGTGATCGCCCCGTGCATCCTCGAAATCATCGAGTTGACCTTGAAGAAGAAGTAGCCCTGTCCTGATCAGCTTCCGGCCGATTCGTCCGGACCGGCATTGGTTTTCCTCGCGGTGGGCCAGGAGATGAACCACAGGACGAGACCCCGTGGCCGGGGGATCCCGGAGCCCGCCGCGGGGAGGGGGAAGAGAGCCCGGCGGAACCGGCCAACAGCCAGTCGCCGGGTGAGTCCGGTTGTGTGGTTCACTGCCTAGGGGCCGCAACCCGGCGTCGCGGGTGTCGCGGACCCCGCGACGCCGCCCACCCGTCGCGGCTGGTGCTGCCGTTCACCGCCCGGAAGGCGCCCGAAATGTAGCGTGCAGGCGCAATCCCACGTGCAGCTCGGTGCGCAGCAGCCCGTCGGCGAGGTCCGTTTCCAGCGCGGCGCGAACCCGTCCGAGCCGGTAGTACAGCGTCGAACGGTGGACATTCAGCTCACGGGCAGTGCGCTGGGCGTCGCCGCCGCGATCCAGGTAGGCAAGCAGCGTCGAGAGGATCTCCGGAGAGAGCCGCGCCGCCAACAGCCTGCGCACGGAGGCCGGCAGGTCCTCGTCCGTCATGCGCTCGAGCGGCAGCAGCGCCAGCAGGCCATCCAGCCCGGCGTCGTCCCAGGAGATGGCGAGCCCGTGGCCGGCGGGCGCCATCCAGTTAGCCCGCAGGGCGCGCCGGGCCAGCGCGAACGAGCGGTGCACGTCCTCCAGTTGCTCCACCACCGGACCGATCCCGCCCCGGACTGCGCCCAGTTTCGGGTCGACCAGGATCCGCGCCAGACGCGCGGCGACCACGGGGCGGGGAAAGAGCAGGACGCCGGTGCCGTCGTCGAGCATGGAACCCACCACGGAGGCCGTGGACGACTGTGCCACGAAGTCGAGGGTCGTCTGCACCGCCAGCGCCGCCCGTCCCGAAGTGTGCCCGGGCCGGGGATCCCCGCCGATCGCCACGGCGGCGTACTGCGACGCCGCGCCGACGTGGCGTTCGGACACCAGGGCCTCCGCGGCCGCGCGCCGATCGGCGGGATCGGACCCGGTGGCGCGGATCAACAGGTCGCGCGCGCGAGCGGTCGTGCTCCGCGTAGAGCAGACGCAACGAAAGCAGAACGCCGAGGCCCGCCGCGCCGTCGAGCAGGATCCGCAGCTGCGCCTCGGTGGTCGGCGCGTCGTCGACGACGGTCAACAGGTATCCGACCAGCCTCCGATGGTCGGTCAGGGGAACGAGCAGGCAGCGCCCCACTCGCGGCCAGGACGCGTGGAGATGGCCCCTGACAGGGGGCGCCGGAGCATCCCATCCGCCCGAATGCGCGAGCAGCAGTGAGAGTCTGCGCCGGTCGGCTTCCGCCTCGTGGATCGAATAGCCGACCACGGCCATTTTCCAGTCCAGCACGGTCAGCCGACGGCCGGACGCCTCCGCGAGATCCTGGAGCGCGTCATCCAGACCGAGGGCCGTGGACATGGGTTCCTCCTACCGGTATGGACAGTCTGTCCAAGATGACACGCCAATCTTCACACGTTTGTCCAGTAATCCATGCCATGCCGACTCCATAGGCTGAAGGACAATCGAAACCCAAGGAGCCTTCCCCATGTCGCAGCGCATTGCCATCATCGGCGCCGGAATCGGCGGCCTCACCCTCGCGATCGACCTGCAGCGCAAGGGCATGGACGTCCGGATTTACGAGCAGACCGCGGTCCTGAAGGAGGTGGGGGCCGCCGTCGCGCTGTCCGCCAACGCCACGCGCTTCTACGAGGGGCGTCTCGGGCTGGCCGGGGAGTTGGGGGAGAAGTGGGCCGAGGTGGACGGACTGGTTTTCCGGGACGGCCGCACAGGCGGGGAGATTGCCCGGCTGTCCTCGCGCGAGGACTACCGCCGGCGCCACGGGGCCCCGTACTCGGGCATCCACCGTGCGGATCTGCAGGCCATTCTCTTCGGCGCGCTCGATCCGGACAGTCTTCACCTGAGCAAGCGCGTTGTCGACATCGACGACTCAGGCTCCGCCACCCGGCTGAGCTTCGCTGACGGCGACGTCGCCGAAGCGGATCTGGTCATCGGCGCGGACGGCGCTCGGTCCCTCACCCGCCGCCTTCTTTTGGGGTACGACGACGCCCGCTACTCCGGATGCACCGCCGCGCGTGGCATCGTCGCCCCCGAACTGCTGCCGTCGCTTCCGGATCCGGAGGCGATCCAATTCTGGATGGGCCCCGGTGGCCACCTGCTGCACTATCCGATCGGCAACGGGGACCAGAATTTCTTCCTCGTCAAGCGGGAAGCCATGCCGTGGGCGGAGAAGGGGTGGGTGGTCCCGGTCGAGGACGGGTCGCACATCGAACCCTTCGCGCGCTGGGCGCCGGCCGTCGTCGAAATGATCTCCGCCGTACCCGTCAGTGAACGGTGGGCACTGTTCTACCGCCCGCCCCTCACACACTGGTCGAAGGGCCGCGTCACCCTGCTGGGGGATGCCGCGCACGCCACCGTGCCGCACCACGGGCAGGGCGCGAACCAGTCGATCGAGGATGCGATCGTCCTCTCGGACCTGCTCTCCGGGGCCACGGGCTGGGACGCCGCCCGCAGCGAGTACGAGAGACGACGCCGGTTCCGGACACGCAAGGTCGTGGACGCCTCGGTGGCTGTGGGGGAAATGCTGCACCTGCCCGACGGGCACCGCGCCGCGGAGCGGAACGCGCGGCTGGCTGCCCCGGACGCCTTCGACCGGCACCTGTCGTGGATCCACGGCTTCAGGGCCGACGAGGAGATCCCCGAGGCGTCCGCAGTCGGGGGCTGACCGGCCGTGAGAACCCGGTGCGTGGAATCAACGCCCACGAAAGGGATCCCGATACCCTTCAGCCACGCATGTGGGCACAGCCACCGCGGACGTATCAACGCCGTCGAGGAAATCCTCCCTAACGTCACCGACTGACCGCGATCGGCATCAAGCCTTCATCGGTTCGGCGCCGCGGTGGTCTTGCGGACCACCAGATGCGGCGTCCTGACGATGCGGGCGGGGGATGTGGATCCTTCGATGCGACCCACGGCGCGTTCGACGGCGGTGGCGGCAAGTAGCGGGGCATCCTGGCTGACGGATGACAGCTGCACATAGCTCAGCCGAGCGAACTGGCTGTCGTCGTAACCGAGGACGGACACGTCGCCGGGGACCTGCAGTCCGGAAGCCCGAAGGCTCTCCATGAGGCCAAGGGCCGACCTGTCGTTGAAGCAGATCACGGCCGAGGGGATGTCCGTCCCGAGGGCTTGGCCGGCGCTCGCGCCGTCTTCCTCGTGGGGACCGCCGGGGATAACGACCGGCTCCAGCCCGTGGCGCAGCATCTCGGCGCGGAAGGCCGCCCGGCGCTCGTTCGCCGAGACGGCCGTTCCGCCGTCCACATGAACGATGCGGCGGTGCCCCAGGCCGACGAGGTGCTCGACCGCCATCCGGATCCCGGCGTCGTTGTCGCTGCTGACGGAATCCACGGTCCCGTCGACGTCGTCCCGGAGGAGGGTGACGATCGGCACCTGGCGTGCGTATCCGAACAGTTCCTGGTTGCCGAGGGTCGGCGAAATGAGGATCAGCGCCTCGGACCCGAAATCCAGCAGTGATTCGATGGCACGCGTCTCCGGCCGGCCGTTGGCCACCGCGCTCAGGGCTATTTCGTATCCCCTGTCCGCGGCTTCGGCGTAGGCGGCGTCCACGATTTCCGCGTGGAAGGGTTGGGAGCTGGAGAAACTCAGCCCGAGCAGCTTGGTCCTGCTGCTGCGCAGCAGTCTGGCGCGGGAGTCCGGCCGGTAGCCGAGCTCGCGGGCGGCGTCCAGGACTTTTTGCCGGGTGGCTTCCGCGGCGCCCGGGGCACCCCGCATCACGATCGAGACGAGGGCCCGTGAGACCCCGGCCGACTCGGCCACATCCACGAGGGTCGGGCGGCGTTGCTGTTCTGTCATGTCGCTCCTTGTGGCGATCAGTCTATAGAACGATCTAGACACCGGCGCGCGATCCATGCCAGCATGGACCCACTAGAACGATCTAGAAGCTGATTCAGGAGTCGACATGAGTTATCTGCAGCACCCGGTAAGCGAAGACCGGCCGGTCCGCATCGCCCTGATCGGCGCGGGTTTGATTGGAAGTTTCCACGCGGAGTCCGTGGCCCGGCGGATTCCCGGCGCGCGACTCGAGGCCATCGCGGACCCGGCACTGCCTGCCGTGGAGGCCCTGGCGAGCCGGTTGGGCGTCGCGCGGATCAGCACCGAGCCCGCCGATGTCATCAACGACCCGGACATCGACGCGGTCCTCGTTGCGGCACCGGCACGGTTCCACTCCGGGTTGATCGCCGCCGCGGCGCAGGCCGGAAAGGACGTGTTCTGCGAGAAGCCCGGAGGCCGCACCGTGGAGGAACTCGACGGCGCCCTCGCCGCGGCGGGCACCGCCGGGGTGGTCGTCCAGTTCGGGTTCAACCGGCGCTACGCGGCAGATTTCGCCGCGATGCGCAAGCTGGTCGACGACGGCGCCGTAGGAACGCCGCAGCTGTTGCGGTCGCTGACCCGCGATCCGGGCAGCGAAGCCGGCATCGCCAACCCGGAACGGATTCCGCCGGGCACGATCTTCCTGGAGACCCTCATCCACGATTTCGACACCCTGAACTGGCTGAACCCCGGCGCCGTTCCCGTCCGCGTCCACGCGGTCGCCGATGCGCTGGTTGCCCCGGAAGCAAAGGCCGGCGGACTTCTGGACACGGCGGTCGTCACCATCACCTACAGCAACGGCGCCATCGCCGTGGCGGAGGCGAACTTCAACGCCCTGTACGGCTACGACGTGCGCGGCGAGGTGTTCGGATCCTCCGGCATGGCGACCGCGGGCGGACCGCAGGCCTCCAGTGCGACCAGCTACACCGCGGCCGGCGTCGGCGCCGAGACCGTGCGCCGGAACGTGGATCTCTTCCATGACGCGTACACGTTGGAACTGGCCGACTTCGTCGACCACGTGAAAACCCGCCGCGACGGCCTCCAAGGGTCCGGGCGCCCGGTGCCCGGTGGCACGGATGCCAGGAACGCCCTGGCCGTGGCCTTAGCGGCGATCCGATCGGCCGAGACCGGGGTTCCGGTGGATGTCGCGTCCATCGCCGAGGTGCGGGCTACCGAGCCCGCTCTCCACCCGGCGGGCGGACGCGCATGAGCTTCCGCTTGGCCGTATGCGCTGAAATGGTCTACGGCAATCTGCCGCTGATCGACCGGGTCCACCGAATCCACGGGCAGGGCTTCGAGGTGGAGCTTTGGGACACCCGGGAACGGGATATCTCGGCCCTCGCGGCCACGGGCGCCCGCTTCTCCTCGATGAGCGGCTACTTCGGCGGCAGCCTCACCGACCCCGACGGCGCCGCGGAGGTCCTGGCCTCGGCGGAGAAGCTGATACCCGCAGCGTTGGAGCTCGGCGTGGAGCGGATGGTGGTCCATCCCGCCGAGCTCGCCGAGGGCGGACTGGCCGTCCGCCCGGTCCATCGGTCCACGGGCCAGATGTGGCTCACGGGCCTGCGCACGCTGGAGCGCCTTGGCGCCCTGGGCGAGAAGCATGGGCTGACCTTTGCCCTGGAGAACCTCAACACCATCGTCGACCACCCGGGCATTCCGCTGGCCCGGGCCAAGGACACCTTGGCGCTGGTTTCGGCCGCGGAACACCCACATGTGAAGATGATGCTGGACCTGTACCACGCCCAGATCGGGGAAGGGAACCTGATCGAACTCGTCGGAAACGCGCTGCCCTGGATCGGAGAGATCCAGGTCGCCGATGTCCCGGGTCGGTTCGAGCCCGGCACCGGTGAGATCAACTACCGCGCCGTGGCGGCGGCGTTGGCCGACGCCGGGTACGCCGGCGTCGTGGGTCTCGAGGCCGGGGCCTCGGGCGGGCCCGGCCTCGAAGCGGGGGACGCGGCGCTCGGCGCCTTCCGCGCGGCCTTCGCGGACTGAGGTCTTGCGAACCAGCTGTGGCCGGCGGTCGCCGCCGCCGCGGCGAACCGCCTGCGGTAGCCGTCGAGCGTGGTGAAGAAGGGGGGCGGCTCTCGAAACTGGCGTCCAAGGAACAAGCGGTGGGGCCCCGGCGTCGTTCTTCACGAGTTCCGCCCGCGCTTGTTCGAGGGCACCGACGGCTGTAGCGCACCCGCGACGTCCGCACCCATGGGTCCCAGGAGCGAGAAGGGATTCCGGGGACTGGCCGCGAACGTGTGGGCCAGTGCCTCCCCACGTGGTCCGCGCCGACTCCACGCGGGAGGAGGTCCTGCGGCAACTCGCGGTCCACGAGTTCGACGTCGTCGTGGTGGGGATTGGGACGGACATCGAGGCCAGCATCCTCACGAGTTCGCGGCTGCTGAAGTTCAACAAGCCCATCGTGTGGGCCAAGGCCATCAACGAACCGCACGCCGAGATCCTGGAACAGCTGGGGGTCCACCACGTGGTCCGGCCCGAGCACGACATGGGGCGCCGCGTGGCCCATCTGGTCCGCGGCGGCATGCTCGACTACGTGGAGTTCGAGGGCGGATTCGTGCTGATCCGCACCCGGCCGCCGGCCCTGGCGCAGGACCGGCCGCTGGGCGTCCTCGGACTGCGCGACAAGCACGGCATCACCGTGGTCGCGGCCAAGCGGCCTGATGGTCGCTGGCAGCCCGCCAACGCGCAGACGGTTCTCTACGAGGAGGACGAGATCCTCGTGGAGGGCAACAAGCAACAGGCCGAGGACTTCAGCCGCCTGCTCTGACCCCTGCCCCCCCGAGTCGCTAGTGCCCGCCGCCGAGCTTGCCGCCCATGCGCTCGCGCATCATGAGGCTGGCGGCGTTGAGGCCCTCGATCTCCACGGCCTTTCCGTACTTCGCGTACTTGTCGCTGATCGAATCCAGCGCCGCGATGGTGGAGGCGTCCCAGAGGTGCGAGTTGTGCATGTCGATCACCACGTGGTCCGGGTCCTCGGCGTACCGGAACTGGGTGTAGAGGTCGTTGGAGGAGGCGAAGAAGAGCTCTCCGTTGACCTCGTACTTCGCAATGGTCTCGCCGAAGTGCTCCTCGATCCGGCGTTCCACCGTCACGAAGTGCGCCACCCGCCGCGCGAAGAGGACCATGGCGGTGAGCACGCCGACGCCGACGCCGATGGCCAGGTTGTGCGTGGCAACGGTGAAGACCACGGTGGCCACCATGACGGTGGTCTCGCTCTTGGGCATCATGCGCAGCGTGGAGGGCCGGATACTGTGCCAGTCGAACGTCGCGACGGACACGAACACCATCACGGCGACCAGCGCGGCCATGGGGATCAGCGCGACGATGTCGCCGAGCGCCACCACCAGGATGAGCAGGAAGACGCCGGCGAGGAACGTTGAGATCCGCGTGCGTGCGCCGGAGGCCTTCACGTTGATCATGGTCTGGCCGATCATGGCGCAGCCACCCATGCCGCCGGTGAATCCCGTGACGATGTTGGCCACTCCCTGCCCCCAGGACTCCCGCGTCTTGCCGGAGCGGGTGTCGGTCACGTCGTCGACCAGCTTGGCCGTCATCAGGGACTCGAGAAGGCCGACGAAGGCCAGGGCCAGCGCGTACGGGAAGAGGATCTGGAAGGTCTCCAGCGTGAACGGGACGTCGGGGACGAACAGGCCGGGCAGGGAATCGGGGAGGTCGCCCTTGTCGCCGACCGTCGGAACGGTGAGCGCGGCGAACACCGTGACCAGCGTGAGCACCACGATGGCGACCAGCGGCGCGGGGACGGTGTTGGTGAGCTTGGGCAGGCCGAACACGATCAGGAGTCCGACGGCGGTCAGCGGGTACACGAGCCACGGGACGCCGAGGAGCTCGGGGACCTGGGACATGAAGATCAGGATGGCGAGCGCGTTGACGAACCCGACCATGACCTGGCGGGGGATGAAGCGCATCAGCTTGGCCACGCCCAGGAGAGCCAGGGCGATCTGGAACACGCCGCCGAGGATCACCGCGGCGATGAAGTAGTCCACCCCGTGGCTGGCCACCAGGGGCGCGATGACCAGCGCGATCGCGCCGGTCGCGGCCGAGATCATGGCCGGCCGGCCGCCGACGAACGCGATCGTGACGGCCATGGTGAAGGACGCGAACAGGCCCAGCCGGGGATCGACGCCGGCGATGATCGAGAAGGCGATCGCCTCCGGGATCAGGGCGAGCGCGACGACGAGCCCGGCCAGCACCTCGGTCTTGAGCAGGCGCGGGGACTTCAGGGTGCGCAGGACCGACTGACGTTCTTCGGGCGTCAGGGTGGGATTCGCTGTTGCGGTGGCCAAGGGGGTCCGTTCGGGTCGGGGGGGAGCGCGGCGGCACGACAGCCACCAACTCTACCCGAACGTTAGGGTTGGTGAGGCTGAATGTGGGGCAGGCCTCAGGTGCGGCCGTGGCGTTCGAGGTCCGCGATGAGTTCGTCGGCCTGCGCGAGGTACCGCGCCAGCTTCCCGCGTTCGCGTCGGGCCCGCTCCAGGTAGTCCCGGGACTTCCCTGCCCGGACCGCGGCGCCGGCTTCGCCGTCGTCGTCCGTTGTGCCGCGCCCCGCCGCCCCGGGCTCCAGGATCGCCAGCAGCTCGGCGATCTCCTCCAGGCTGAACCCGAGCGGCTTCATGCGCTTGATGTGCAGGAGCCGGTCGACGTCGGCCTCGGCGTAGACGCGGAAGCCGCCCTCGGTGCGGGCGGTCGCGGGGAGGAGGCCGACGTCGTCGTAGTGCCGGATGGTACGCAGCGACAGGCCGGTGCGCTCCGCGAGTTCGCCGATGTGCATGGTGCGCCCCGGGGCTTCCTGCGGCATGTGTCCTCCGTGGGTCGGTCGCTGGCGTCGATTGGCTAGCCAGCAACACTACCAGCGGGCCGTCCGGCGGAACCGCCGGAATCGGTGGAGCAGGCGCCCGTCTGCGGGAGGTCCAGCTGGAGTCGGTCGGCGCCCGCGCGGTCGCCGGCCAGGGCCGCGGCGAGCGAACGGACCTGCTCGTAGCCGGTGGCCATGAGGAACGTGGGCGCGCGGCCGTAGCTCTTCATGCCCGCGATGTAGAAGGCGGGCTCGGGGTGGGCGAGCAGGCGCTCGCCGTGCGCCGGGACGGTGCCGCAGCTGTGGAACTCGGGGTCGATCAGCGGGCCGAGTCCGCGCGGGGCCTGCACGGCCTCGTCCAGGTCCAGTCGCAGCCCCGCCAGCGGCGCGAGGTCCGGGCGGAACCCGGTGCACGGCACGACGACGTCGACGGCCAGAGTGCGCCCGTCGGCGGCGGTCACGCGCAGGGGCTTCGCGCGCTCGGCGTTCCCCGTCGGTGTCCCTTCCACGGCGCCTTCCCGCACGACGTCGAGGCGCGCGGTCGCGAACGAATCGACGAGTTCGATGTCCCCGTTCTCCACGAAACGGCGCAGGCTGGCGCCGAGCTGACCCCGGGCGGGGAGCTGGTCGGCCGTGCCGCCGCCATAGAGGCGGGCAGGGTCGGCGGGCCGGCGGATCGCCCACAGGATGCGCGTTTCGGGGTGCTTCTGGCGCACGCGCCCCAACGACAACAAGGTGTTGGCGGCGGAATGCCCCGAGCCCAGGACCAGGACCGTGCGGCCGGCGAACCGCCCGGCGTCGGCGCCCGGCACGTCCGGGAGTGGACCCGTGACGAGACCGGCCGCCCGCGCCGCTGACTCGCCGACGGCGGGCAGCCCGGCGCCGCCCGCGGGGTTGGGGGTGTCCCAGGTGCCGGACGCGTCGATGACGGCGCGCGCCGGAAGCCCGCCGCCGCCGTCGTGCCCCGGGCTTCCGCCGCCGTCGTGCCGGACCAGGAACCCGGACTCCCCGCGCACGACCCCGGTGACGCGGTTCCCGTACCGGATCCGGCCGCGCAGTTCGGGCAGCGCCGCGAGCGGGGCGAGGTAGTCGTCGACGAGCTCGGTGCCGTAGGGCAGGCGGGTTTCGCGCGGGGCGTCCCAGCCGCCGTCGTGCTCCAGGAGCCGGCGGGCGGCCGCGTCGATGTTGTAGCGCCAGGTGGAGAACAGCCGGATGTGGCCCCACGCGCGGATCGCGGCGCCGGGGCCGTCGCCGGCCTCCAGCACCAGCGGCTCCAACCCGCGCTCCAGCAGGTGCGCGGCCGCTGCGAGGCCCACGGGCCCCGCGCCGATGACGACGACGGGGAGGCTGGCGTCCGGTTCCATGGCTATGCCCGCGCGGGGGCGAGGGACTCGATGAGTTCCTCGATCCGGGACTTGATGTCGTCGCGGATGGGGCGGACGGCGTCGACGCCCTGGCCGGCCGGGTCCTCGAGCTTCCAGTCCTCGTAGCGCTTGCCCGGGTAGTACGGGCACTCGTCGCCGCAGCCCATGGTGATGACGACGTCGGACTCCCGCACGGCCGCGTCGGTGAGGACCTTCGGGACCTCTGCGGACATGTCGATGCCGAGTTCGTGCATGGCCTCGACGGCGGCCGGGTTGATGGTCTCGGCGGGGCGGGATCCGGCGGAGCGGACCTCGATGCTCTCGCCCGCGAGGGAGGTGAGGAACGCGGCGGCCATCTGGGACCTGCCCGCGTTGTGCACGCAGACGAACAGGACGGACGGCTTGGTGGGGTTAGGCATGGGTCAGGCCTTTCCGATGGAGGTGTTGCTGAAGAACTTGCGGGACCACAGGGCCACGTAGACGAGGCCGATCAGGACCGGGACCTCGATCAGCGGGCCGACGACGCCGGCCAGCGCCTGGCCGCTGGTCACGCCGAACGTGGCGATGGCGACGGCGATGGCGAGTTCGAAGTTGTTGCCGGCCGCCGTGAAGGACAGCGTGGTGGTGCGCTCGTAGCCCATGCCGAGCCCGCGGCCGATCAGCATGGACGCGCCGAAGACGACCACGAAGTACACGAGCAGGGGCAGGGCGATGCGAACGACGTCGAACGGGTTGCCGGTGATGGCGTCGCCCTGGAGGGCGAACAGGATCACGATCGTGAAGAGAAGGCCGTAGAGCGCCCACGGGCCGATCCTCGGCAGGAACGTGCCCTCGTACCACTCGCGGCCCTTGGCGCGTTCGCCGAGGGTGCGGGTGAGGAAGCCGGCGATCAGCGGGATGCCGAGGAACACGAGGACGGAGAGCGTGATGGCCCAGACGGAGAACTCCGCGCTGGTGGTTTCGAGGCCCAGCCAGGACGGCAGCAGCTGCAGGTAGAACCAGCCGAGGGCGCCGAAAGCGAAGACCTGGAAGACGGAGTTGATGGCCACCAGGACGGCGGCGGCCTCGCGGTCGCCGCAGGCGAGGTCGTTCCAGATGAGCACCATGGCGATGCAGCGGGCCAGGCCCACGATGATCAGGCCGGTGCGGTATTCGGGCAGGTCCGGCAGGAACAGCCAGGCCAGCGCGAACATGAACGCGGGGGCGAGCAGCCAGTTGATGGCCAGGGAGGTGGCCATGAGCTTGCGGTCGGCGATGACGCGGTGGGTTTCGTCGTAGCGGACCTTCGCGAGGACCGGGTACATCATGACCAGCAGGCCCAGCGCGATCGGCAGCGAGACTCCCGCGACCTTGACCGAGTCCAACACCGCGCCGAGTTCGGGGAAGACCTTCCCGAGTCCGAGTCCCAGCGCCATGGCGGCCAGGATCCACGCGGCGAGGTAGCGGTCCAGCGTGGAGAGCTTGGCCGAGACTGGTCCGGTGTCCGCCGGGGCGGAGAGGACTGCGGGGTTGGACACGGGTATCGCTCCTGGGTGCTCGGGGGATCGACGTTTGTCGATGTCTCGAGTATGGTTTGATGCATCGATGGATGTCAATCTCTGCGCGGTAGGGTGGGGACGACCGCGAAAGGATGGGTTCGATGGCACAGACAGGCGCTTTGGCCGTGCACGAGGATGTTGCCGGGACCGTGGTCGGTTTGGGCGGTGCGGTCGTGGCCGGCGCCGCCGGTGCGACGGCCGGCGCGTGCTGCGTCCCCGCCGTCGGACAGCCCCCGCTCGGCTCCCTGGAGGCCGACTCCCTGGCCGCGCGCTTCAAGGCGCTCGCCGACCCGAACCGGCTGCGAATCCTCTCGATCGTCTCCTCCAGCGCCGGTGCGGAATCCTGCGTGTGCGACATCTCCGAGCCGCTGGACCTCGGCCAGCCCACGGTCTCGCACCACCTCAAGATCCTGGTCGACGCCGGCATCCTCACCCGCGAGAAGCGCGGCGTGTGGTCCTATTACTCCCTGGTTCCCGGCGCCCTCGACGGGATCGCCGCCGCACTGACCCGAAAGGTCTGATCGTGAACGATTCACACTCCGCCGACCGGCCCGCCGTCCTGTTCGTCTGCTCCAAGAACGGCGGAAAGTCCCAGATGGCCGCCGGGTTGATGCGACTGGAGGCGGGCGACGACATTGTGGTGTCCTCCGCGGGGACGAAACCCGGGAAGGCGATCAACGCGTTGTCCGCCGAGGTGCTGCTGGACCTCGGCGTCGACGTCCGCGCCGAGGTTCCCAAGGGAATCACCGAGGGGAACATGCGCCGGGCCGGACTCGTGGTGGTCCTGGGTTCGGAGGCGAAGGTGGATCCGATCGACGGCGTGGCCATCGAAACGTGGGAAACCGACGAACCGTCGCTGCGCGGGATCGAGGGGCGCGAACGGATGGAGCTGGTCCGCGACGATATCCACCGCCGCGTCCGGGAGCTGCGGGACCGGCTCCTCGCCGACCGGGGCTAACCCGCCGCACCCCGCACCCCCGCACCCCGCATCGGTGTCGGGATAAGTGTCGGAATTCGCGACTCTTTCCTGCACATACCCCGACACGGATGAGGGGTGCGGGGTGCGCGGTCTCCGGGGGGAGGGCTACGCGGGCGGTGTCCCGGCGGCAACGCGGAGGGCTTCCAGTGCGTGGGCCCACGGGATTCGTTCCTGCTCCAGACGGACGTTGCCGCGATCGGCGAGAACCTGGACGGTCGCGAGCTCGGCGGCGGTGAGGTAGTCCAGCCGCGCGATCGACGAGACCGGCTCCGCCACACACAAGTCCGCATAGGCGTCGAGCGTCGCGGTGTCCATCAGCACGCTACGCGCCGCGACACCATGGGATCTCAGCCGGTTCAGGATCGCGAAACCGTGGCTGTCCAGGTCGCCCCAGTAGACGACGCCGGCCGCCCGCACCCAGGGCAGCCTGCCGAGCCGGTCCACGGCATATCCCGAACCATGCACGACGACGGCGCCCGGGAAAGACGGCATCGCCAACACCGATTCGAGGTTCTCCAGAACGAACACGGTCCGCGGCACGATGTCCATCGACGCCAGATCGGCAACGGGAGCGGAGACATCGCCCAGGCCGCCCGGCGCCAACGAGGGGTCGAGGAACCGGACGCGGACCAGGTCCGGCTTCGGCGCCAGCCCGAGGTCCGCTCCGCCGCTCGCGGCGCGGTGGAGCCGCTCCACGAGCGACCGGTGCGAACCGACCCACTTCGTGTCCACGCCACGGATCGGCAGCTGGCGGATGTACAGGTTCGACGCCGGATGCGCGGCCAACCATTCGAGCACGCCGAGCAGCCGGGCGAAGTCCGCGTCGCCCAGGGCCGCGATGTCCTTCGCGGATCGGGGCAGCGCGGCGGCCAGCTCCACGGAATCGTCGGGGACCGCATCGAGCAGTCGGCCGAACCGGTCCGTGAGCCGGTTCCAATGGTCGGACCGGCCCGCGAACCGTGCGACCGAGGCGGGGGAGTCCAGGATCAACCGCTCGGGAACGCGTTGGGTCCCGAGGTTCGACCACCGGCGCTCGCCCCAGGCCACCTCGATCCCCGCCGCCGCCTCACGGGGTCCGGCCACTCCATCGGCGGCGGACCACGAACGAACCCAACCGATGGCCCCGGACTGGTCGGCGAGTGCGGCGCGCTCGGTCGGTGGATGCAGGGGCAGGGACAACAAGGGGACCGGAAGCGGCCCCACCGCCGCACTTGCCCACATGCCAGCCAGCCGATCGTACTTCGCCCGCACGGCGGCTCGCGCGGCATCGGGGGTGACGGGAACCGGACTCACCAGAGGGTGCTGGCCTCGTCGCGGACGGGAGCGCCGTCCCGCCCGCGCTCGGGCTCCGCGTCCCCTCCGGCGGCAGGGCCCTCGGCGGCGTCGCCGACCGGTTCGGCACCGGCGTCGTACTCCAGCGTCGCGATCCGGGAGTCGCGGAAATCGACGCACTTGATGACGGCCGTCCCGCCGATGTACTCGGACAACGTCTGCAACAGCTTCAGCGGCGTCGCGAGGACCATGTGGAACCCGAACTCGTGGAACACGTCCATGGCCATCCGGGTGAACCGGGCGTCGGCCTTGTCGAACGCCTCGTCCATCATCACGGTCCCGTAGCGCGGCAACAGTTCGTCGTCGCGCGTGAGCTGGTAGCGCAGCGCGGCCGCCAGGCAGAACGTGACCAGCTTCTGCTGCTGCCCGCCGGAGAGCCCGGCGCTGGAGTCGTGGATGTTCACCACGACGCCGCCGGCGTCGACCTCGAGCGCAGTGAACCGCACGTGCAGCCGGGTGTCCAGGCAGTGCCGGCGCCAGGACGCGTCGGCCGCCTCGCTCGAGGCCAACCGGCCCATCAGCCGGCGCATGGTCTCGAAGCGGCGCTCGGCCTCCTCGCGGTCCTCGGCGGTCCAGGATCCGGTGGCGATGTCCTGCAGGTCGGCCAGGAACTGCCGGCCCAATTCGCCGCGGTTCTCCTTCACCTGGATGCGCAGGAACCGGCCCTCGTCGAACGCCGAACGCCCCAGCGACCGGTTCACGGGATCCACGCGGTCGCGCACCTCCCCGGGAGCCCGCCGGATCTCCGCCGCCAGCTGCGCGACGTTCTGCTGGGACTGGCTCTCCAGCAGCCCGAAGAACCGCGATTCGAACTGCGGCAGCCCGTCCGCGACCAGCCGGTCCAGCAGCCCCAGATAGCCTGCCCGGTCCTCGATGTCCGAACCCAGATCGGCCGCCGCGGCGGGCCAGGCCGCACGGAAGTCGTGTGCGGCCGCACCGAAGTCCCGGGCCGCGCGCTGCGCCGCGTCGGCGTGGGTGCGTTCCTCGTGCGAGAGCTTCCCGCTGACGGCCAGAGCGACGTCGTCGATGATGTCGTGCGTGATCCGCCGGCGTTGCGCGCTGCCCGCGAACAGCCTCTCCAGCCGGGTGCGGACGCCGTCGTCGACCGTCCCGGCAGTGTTGCGCGCGCGCAGGCCCGCGATGGTCGCCTCCAGCCCGTTGACCAGCGCGGCGGCCTCGGCGGCCTCGCGCTGACGCTCCCGCTCCATCCGGCGGGAGGCCTCGTGCCGGGCGTCCGCCTCGCGCTCGGCGTCCTGCGCGGCACGCAGGTCGTCGCTGGCGGCGAGCAGCGATTCGAGCCGGCCGCGCTGTTCGGCCAGCGACGCCTCCGCGGCGTCGGTGTCCACCTCCTGCCACTGCAACCCGTCGAGTTCCTCGAGCGCCGCTAGCCGCCGCTGCGTCGCCTCGCGCCCCGCGCTGAACGCGTCCACCGACCGCTCGGCGTCGTCCAGCCGCTTCCGCGCCTCGGCGAGGCTGCCGATCAGGTGCTCCAGCTTGGATTCGGTGCCGAATCCCAGGTACCAGTTGCGCCGGTCGTCGACGCGGTGGCGGTCGTCCTTCTCGTACTTGGTGCGCGAACGCCGGACCTGCCCTGCCCGGGTCACGGCCTGCTCGTGCGCAGCCAGGTCGGCCGGGGACTCGACACACGCGTAGTCGTAGCGCCTGGACAGCTCCAGGTGCAGCCAGCCTGACATCGGGCCGTCGGCGACTTTCACGCGGTGGACCAACGACGTCGTCGGATCCGTTTTGCGCGGGGCGTCCGGGCGGGCGGGGACGTCCTCGAACACCAGCCGGGTGCCCAGGTGCAGGGCGTCCACCGCCTTCCGCACGGCCGCGAGGTGCGATTGCGGCACCAGCATCACGGTGGCCAGCGGCCGCAGCACGCGTTCGATCGCGCCCGTCCAGTCCGAGAATTCCGCCTCCACCTCCAGCAACTCGCCGGCAAACGGCAGCGCCTTCTCCGGAAGACCGGCCTGCTCGGCCACGGCGGTGCGGGCGTCCAGCAGTCGGCGGTCCAGGTTGGAGCGCCGCGTGCGCAGCGCGGTGATGTCCTTCTCCAGCGACCCCAGATCGTGGCGCGCGGCCGACCGGGTGTCGTGGAGCTCCAGTAACCGGGTCTTGGATTCCGGTTCTGCGGCCTCCCACTCCGTCCGTTCCCGGGCCGCGGTGCCGCGCAGTTCCTCCAGGTCCGCAAAGGATTCCGGCATGGGGACCCGGGCGTCGCCCAGACGCGTGGCCAGGCGGGCCCGGCGTGCGGTGGCGTCCGCGACCTCACGCTCGGCCAGCGCGATCCACGCGCGCTGGGTCTCCAGCGCCGCGCCGCCGTTCTCGGAGACGCGCTGCCGGGCGACGGACAGCGCCTCATACAGGTCTCGGACATGGTCGGCCGCCTGTCCGGCGGCGTGCTCGGCGGCGAGGAGCTGTTCCCCGGCCGCTTCGCGGGCCTCCTCGGCCAGCCGCAGCTTCCACGCGTCCTTGAACGCGGGAACGGCCCCGTGAAGTTCCCCGGCCTCGGCGGCCGCCGAGGCGCTGGCCTCGTACGCGCGGGCGGGGACGGCCATGTCCTGCAGGTGGTCGCGCTGGCGCCGGGCCTGCACGACGGCGGCATGGGCCTGAGAGAGCTCGCCGAACTGCGCCACCGCGTTCTCGGCCATCGCGAACGTGCGGGGTTCGTCCAGCATGAACGTGCGGAACAGCTCGTCCAGGTTGCCGAGCGACTTCGCGGCCTGCGTCTTGTGCAACAGCAGGACCGCGTTCTCCCCGGAGATCCCCAGCAGTCGGCTGAAGCGGGCGGCGAAGCTCGAGTGCTTGTCCGTGACTGCCACGGCGTCCGGCCACGCGGCCTTGATCTTGCGCACGTCGATCCCGGAGCCCAGGTGCGGCACGAAGTCCGGGAGAGCGGCGTCGTCCTGCAGGATCAGCGACAGTTCCTGCACGTCCGACGGCGTGTTGCTGCCCCGGCGCAGGTGGTACAGCTTCACGAGGACCACGGGTTTGCCGTCGCTGCCGTCGGCGTAGCGGAGCAGTATGCCGCTGTGGGTGGCGTTCGGGCGGAGGTATTCGCTGGCGACCTCGCCGGTCTCCTCGTCCGCGCTGCGCCGCCACGCCCCGCGGACGTAGCTGACCAGGCTGCGGTCCTCGCCGCGCGCGCCGCCGTCGTTCGCCGCGGCGTTGAAGCGCAGCTTGCCGCGCGGGGTGAGCACCGCGGAGACCGCGTCCAGCAGCGAGGACTTGCCCGAGCCCGACGGCCCCGTGACCAGGAACCCGCGCCGGGCCACCGGCACCGTCCAGTGCCCCTGGAACGTGCCCCAATTCAGCAGTTCGATGCGGTCCAGGCGCCACTGGCCCGGGTGGATCGCGTTCATGCGGGCTCCTCGCCGTCGTCTTCCGCGCTGTCTCCCGTGCCGTCTCCCGTGCCGCCGGCGGCCAGCACGGGGTCGCCAGCCAACCGGCGGTATTCCGCGCGCACAGCCGCGATCTCCTCCGGACCGAACACCAGGCGCATCACGGGCGAGACCTCGAACCGGCCCTCGGTGCTGGTGGGCGCGAGCAGGCCGAACTTGACCATCTTGGTCCACGAGGCGTTGATCCGCTTGGAGAAACCGGCGGGGTCGGCATTGTCCCTGCCGCGGTAGACCTGCAGCTGGTCGGCGACCTCGTCTGCGCCGACGATCGTCCGGGTCCCGTGGGAATCGTGCAGCAGCTGTTGGCGCAGGTGCAGGAGCAGCGCGGTGTCCAGGAACGTCAGCGTGGCGGTGCGCATCACGCGCGGTGCGTCCGGCGCGGCCTGCACGTTCCGAACGAACGCCACCTGGGACTCGTGGTCCGCGACGAGCTCGAGGAACAGGTCGGCCAGCCGGGACCGGATCTCCTCCTCGTCGGCCAGCAGGGCGGACCACAGGTTCGCGTGCCGCGCGGCCGAGAGGTAGGGGCCGCGCAGCAGCTGGACCAGGGCCCGGCGGGAGGGCTCGCGGAGGGTGCCGCCGTCGCCGTCCCACAGGCCCGGGCGGGCGGGGGATCCAGCGTCGCGCTCCTCCAAGGGTGCGGCGTCGGGTGCGGCGGGGACCGGCTTGCTCATGCGGGGATCCTTCCGGTGAAAAGGTGGCGGTCGAGCGTGCCATGGCGCCCGTCCCACTCGACGGTTTCGCGCCCGCCGACGGCGGTGCCGTGCTCTTGGGCGAGCACCAACAGTCCGACGACGCTCGCGACGCCCTGGGTGGCGGGGTGGGCCGCGAGTATCTCGGCGATGGTCGCGGCGCCGTGCTCCTCGACGGTGCGGTTGACGTTGTCCTCCAACTCCGCCATGTCGATGTCCGAGGCTCGGGCCAGGGCCAGCAGCTCGCCGATGTCGACCAGATCCGCCTCGTGGGACACGACGTCGGTGCCCGCCTCGAAATCACCGGGGTTGTGCAGCTTCAGCGCGGAGACGCTGGAGAGCGGGACGCTGGTCAGGTCCAGGGTGAGGCCGGTCTTCGCGTACGGTTTGACGGTCTCCGACGCCTCGAGCGCCTCGCGCAACCCGGATCGCAGGTGGCGGCTGATGAGGCGCTCGCGCTGAAGGTCCTGGCTCTGGACGAATCTGCGCAGGCTCCGGCTGAATGTGGTTAACACGGTGTGGATCTCGGCGCCGCGGTCCTGCAGCGTGGGCAGGAGCCGGCGGAGGGTCCGGACCTGCGCGGGGGAGAGGCCCTCGACGAATCCGCGGTCCATCACCGAGGAGATCGAATCCTCGAACTCGAGGCCGCGCTCGGGGTCCAACAGGAGCGCGTAGAACCCGGCGAAACTGCGTCCGGCGTCGGATTCGGCCAGCAGGTCCACGCCGCGGAAGATGTCCTCCAGCACCGACGAGCGCGGGCCTTCCTGTTCGACGAGCCGCTCACGCAGGGTGCGGTTCAACTGTTCCAGCTCGCCGCGCACCCGGGCGAAATCGGCCGGGACCTCCTCGACCAGCCCGAGGATGTCGCGGATCCGCTCCAGGGCGCGCTCGACGGGCAGGACGTCGACCTCCCCGGACTCGACGCGGGCGATCTGGGCGTCGATGCGCTCGCGTTCGGCGTGCAGCGCGGCCAGGCGGGTGGCCGTGTCCGGGTCGGTGTCCCGAGCCAAGGACCGCAGCTGGTCCTGGATGGTGGCCAGGCGCGATTCGGTGACGGTCTGGCGTGGTTCGGCGAGCTGCGTGACGAAGCGGATGGCGGTCAGCGCGCCTGGGGAGAGTTCGAACGTCTCCTCGCGGGAATCCTGGGCGGAGCGGCGGATGAGGATCTGCTGGTTGCGCCACTCCGCGCAGTAGGCCTGCGCCGTCTGCGGCAGGTCGAAGCCCTCGCCGCGCAGCTCCTCGAGATCCGAATCGACCTTTTCGAACAGGACCGGGGCCGGGAGGCGGCGCTCCTCACCCGAGAGGTGGCGGCCGAGGACCGCGACGGCGACGTCTGCGTTCCGGGCGCGGAGCATCGCCCAGGCGGGGTCGGAGGACTGGAGCCTCGAGGCGGCACGTGCGGTGCGGAGAACGCTCACGGATCCACGGTAGCGGGAGGAACGGACGATTGGGGAACCGGTCCGTCGCCAGCGGCCCCCGGGACGCATCGGTGTCGGGGTAGATGTCGGAAAGCCCGGCGCTTTCCCGCACTTACCCCGACACGGCTGCGGCAGGGGGCGGGGTGGACGGAATGGCGCGACGAGGCATGATGGGAAGCATGGATATCCTCTCGAGCCGCGTGCTCCTGCGACCCGTCGACCTCCAGCAAACCCAGGCGTTCTACCGGGACGTCCTCGAGCTCGGGGTCTCCCGGGAGTTCGGGTCCGGCGAGCACGCCGGCGCCGTGTTTTTCCTCGGCAGCGGGACGCTGGAGGTCTCCGGAACCAGGGAGGCCGGAACGCCGTCGTCCCTGGTTCTGTGGCTGCAGGTGCGCGACGTCGCCGACGAGCTCCGGCGCCTCGCGGACCAGGGCGTGGACCCGGTCCGCGAGGCGCGGCAGGAGCCGTGGGGGCTGATCGAGGCGTGGATCGAGGACCCGGACGGCACCCGGATCGCCCTGGTCCAGGTTCCCGAGGACCACCCGATGCGCCGCGACCAGCGCACTCTCTGATAATCGACGACTGGCACGGCATTCGGCCGCAACCGGGGGAGAATGTTGCCATGACCGTTGAGCTTCTGCACATTGACGAATGCCCCAACTCGAACGACGCCGCCGAGCGCGTGAAGACCGCGCTGGACGCGCTGGGCCATCCGGACGAGGAAGTGCGCATGCGGCTGGTGGGGTCGGCGGCGGAAATGGCCGGGACCGCCTTCGCCGGATCGCCCACCATCACGGTGGACGGGGTTGACATCTTCCCCGAGGGTGCCCCGGCGGGCGATCTGGCCTGCCGGATTTACCGGACTCCCGCCGGTTTCGCCGGCCTTCCCACGGTGGAGCAGATCCAGGACGCGTTGGGCCAGCGGGGGTTCTGAACCCGGCTTCGGCCCCACGGGTTTACACCGCCCGATCCGCCCGCGCCGATCCGCCCGCGCCGATCCGGTCAGCCGGCGCCACATCGGTGCCCGCCGCCTTCCGGGAGCCCCCGCGCCCGTCCGGACACGCGAAGGGACCGCCCGCCGCCTGCGCCGAACGGCCCCTAGTTTCCTGGGTTTCCAGCCACTTGTGCTTCGTTGTGGAAGCTAATGCGCGTTACGCCTGTCCGTTGAACGGCGGCTCGTTGTGGCGCGGGGTATCCGTCAGGGTGTCGTCGATGTGTGTGACACCTTCGCTGGGGACCGAGCCGGACGGGGGATCCCGGGCGGTGGTTCTCGGTCATGCGACGCCGGGGTTCGTGCGGACTATTCGGAGAAGGGCACACGCTCCCACGTGAGGACCTCGTCGGTCTTCGCGGAGTTCGCCGCGACGCTGACGCGCAGCCATTCCCCGGACGTGGCGGAGCCCTCCACGGTGACCCGCTGGAGGTTGTCCACCGGTTCGACGCCGTAGACCTCCAGCCACGGGGAGCCGGCGGTGAGCGGTTCGTCCTCGTGGAAGACGTGGCTGTCGCCGTTGACCAGGTACACCGGACCGTCGAACGCGGCGGCCTCTTCGGCGAGGGCTTCGACGACGGGGGCGAAGCCGGAGACGGAGGCAGGATCGGCCAGCGCGGCCTTTTCCTGGCCGGGCGTGAACATGTCGGCCTGCGTCATGACGACGACGGCGCGCGCCCGTGTGCGCTCGGCGTCGTCGAACGTTTCGCGCAGCTGGGCGAGTCCGGCGTCGGTGCGGTGCCAGACCTCCGCGACCTGTTCCGCCGTCGGCTCCGTGTGGCCGAGCCCGGACCAAGGGGCCAGCGCGTTGTTGGAACCCTGCACGTTGACCACGGAGAACGCGACGCGGTTCTCCGCGAACCGGACGTTCTCGGGCAGGCCGATCGCGTCCTGGGAATCGACGCGCATGGTGCCCCCGAGTGTCCGGTCCGGTTCGGCGAAGAACATGTCGCGCAGCGTTTCGAGGCGCTCGAGCGGGTTGAACGCGCCGTTGTTTTCGCGGTGGCAGTCCACCCACTCGTTGTCGCCGGGGGTGAACACCAGCGGGGCCTCGAAGCGGTCGAACTGGTCCTTGACCACGCCGAACCGCTCGTCGGTGCACTGCTCGGAGCCCGCCTTGATGTCGCCGACGTGGGAGATGAAGCGCAGGTCGTCCTGCTCGTTGAGTTCGGTGACCATGCCGGGGAACGCGGCGAGCTGTTCGGCGCCGTAGGGGATGTCGCCGATGACGCCGAACGTGTAGGCGGCGCCGTCCGGCTGCGGCTGCCCGGGGTCGGCCAGGACCGGGACGGCGGAGGACGCGACGGCGGCGGGGACGGCGAACGCCAGGGCGGCGACGCCGGACAGGATGCGGGAACGCATGGGTGACTCCTTGTGCTGCGGCAGGGTTTGCCGTGGTGCGGTGCCGGGCACGGCCCGGGGCCGGGGGCGGCCGTCGCCCACGGTATGGTGCCGGCATTGATGGCCGGCGACGGCGCGGTGTCCGCCAGGTTACGGGCGAGTGCGCAGACGCGCGGCGCCGGATCCTACAGGTCCCGGAACGTCACGTTGGAGTCGTCCAGGCACGGCGAACGCCTGTACGGTGCGCTGGCGGACTCCGCGCGACGGACGGCCAGGCGCGGCAGCGCGCAGACGGCGACGAGCAGGACGGCGGCCACGGCGATCACCGGGCCGGCGGGGAGGGCGAGGTGGTAGGCGGCGAGCAGGCCGCCGAGGGAGGCGGCGGTGCACAGCACCACCACCAGCACGCCGACGGTCGTCATTCCCACCACCACGACCAGGCCGAGCGCGAGGACCAGCGCGACGTCGAGGACGGTGGTGTTGACGCCGAGGGAGCGCGCGTGGCCGGTGTCGAACGTGGTGGCGGTGAGCACCGGCAGGATGAGGACGACGGCGCCGAGCGCCAGCGCGGCCAGGCCCGCCTGCAGTGCCATGTCCGTTCCGGTGACGCCATCACGGCGGCGCTGGCGAGCCCGCCCAGCAGCAGGGAGCCGCCGAGCAGCGAGGCGGCGGCGACCCCGGCGAGGAGCTCGGCGGTGGGGCCGTCGGCCAGGATCCGCCGGTCCAGGACTATCGTGCGGGAGAACGTGCCGCGGACCAGGTCCAGGTCGTGGACGGAGGCGAGGACCGCCGTGCCCCCGTCGGCGACCGCGGCCAGGGCGGTGTTCAGCTTGGTGGCGGCCTCGACGTCGAGCCGTTCCATGGCGTCGGCCGCGGCCGCGCGCTGGCCGGCGTCCGGACGGCGCCACCAGCGGCGGGAGTCGAGGCTGCCGGTGGCGACCACCTGCGCGGCGCTGAGCGGGAAGGCGGTGCGCAGTTCCGGGGACTGCGGGACGTAGGCGATGCCGGGGGCAGGCTGGGCGCCGGTGCAGCCGCAGCGCATCACGGAGCCGGTGTGCGGGCAAGCCCAGGCCCGCCCGGACGGATCCGCCGTTGGCGCGCATGAGGTCCAGGTAGTCGCCGTCGGCCGGGACGAGTTCGGCGGTTTCCAGGGCCGCGACGTCGGCGCCGACTGCGTCAGCGACGCCCTCGGCGAGCTTCGGCGGCAGGGCCTCCTCGAAGAAGACCGTTCCGACGCCGGCCGCGTGGGCCGTTTCGGTGATGTCGGCGAGAGTGCGGGCGTCGGGCTCGTCGTCGGGGGAGAGGCCGGCGATGCCGATCTGTGTGAGGCCGTAGCGGTCCGCGAAGTAGCCGAACGCCCAGTGTGCGACGACGAGGGTGTCCTCGGCGAAGTCGGCGGGTCCGTCCGCGAGTTCGGCGTCCAGGGAGTCGAGGTCCGCCGTGAGCGCCGTGAGCGCCGCGAGGTTCGCGGCGTAGGCGTCGGCGTTGTCGGGGTCCGCGGCGGTCAGCTCGTCCGCGATCGCCTGGGCGACCGTGGCGTAGCGGGCGGGATCGAGCCAGAAGTGCGGGTCGGTGGAGCCGTGGTCGTGGCCCGCGTCCTCGTGTTCGTCCTGGTGTTCGTCCGGGGCGGCGTCGGCCGGCAACGGGTTCAATCCGGGGGTTTTCAACAGGTCGACGGCGACGCCGCCGGGCAGGACGGGGCGAGGTGGAAACGAAAGCAGGCCAGAACTGTACTGCATTGAGAACAGTTCTCATTACTTATGTTAGGGGACGTGCGTCGCGATCAGCTGGGAGAGCGCGCGAATGTCGACTTGAAGCGCAGGCCTCCTTCAGGGCCGCGAGCGGTTCCTTGTACCGATGGCATGGCGGCTCGATCCCGATGTCGGGTCAAACTGTCGGGACCTCGCGCCAGTCTTTGTGGTGGATCGAATCCGGTCCCGACCGACGCGGTGGCCAGCGCGCCCGGCGAGGTCGAAGCCATCGGCTCCGCAACGGCGTCGAAGATTCTCATGGGGGAAACATGTCCGTAGAAAATCCACTCGCACCCGCGCCCGCGCCTCAGGCGCACGCGACGGCCCCGAAGTCGCAGGCCGGCAAGGGCCTGGGCGTGGCCGCCCTGGCCGTAGCCATCGTCGCGCTGCTGTTGTCCTGGGTGCCGATCATCAACAACTTCGCGGGGGTGCTCGGCGTCGTGGCGCTGGTGCTGGGCATCGTCTCGCTGGCCCTGGCGGCCAAGCGCAACGGCGGAAAGGGGTTGGGGATCGCCTCGAGCATTATCGCCATCGTGGCCCTCGTGGCGGTTTTCGCGACGCAGGCCGCGTATTCGGCCGCGATCGACGAGGTGTCGACCGCCATCGAGGATGCGGCCGACGGAGAGGTGGCCGCGCCCGCGGCGGTGGTCGAGCAGGCGGAAGACACCACGCAGGTCCTTGCATTGGGGGAGTCCGCCGTGGTCGGTGAATACTCGGTCACCGTGGACTCCGTGGTCCTGGACGCGGCCGCGGAGATCGCCTCGGCGAATCCCTTCAACGAGAAGGCCGACGGCCAGTACGTGCTCGTCGGGCTCTCGGTGGTCTACAACGGTGACAAGGAGGGCGACGCCTGGATCGATCTGATGCCGGAACTCGTCGGCTCCGACGCCCGCATCTACGACTCCTCGACATCCATGGCCGTGACGGCGAACCCCGAAACGGATGTGCCGACGCTGACCAGGGGTGGGGACGGTGCCTACGAGGTGGCGTTCGATGTCCCGGCGGCGGCCGTCGAGGATGCCAAGGTCCGCGTCACGGAGACGCTGTCCTTCGACGACGCGTCCGCGCTCTGGGCCACGAAGTAGTCGGCAGGGAACACGGACGGTGGCCTCCCCCGAGGGGGACGGCCACCGCGTTGGGTTCAACCGATAAGCGCGGGAGGCGGAATGCCTACCTAGTGCTCGTCGTAGTGGCCCTCGTGTTCGGCATGGCGGTGTCCGTCGTGCAGGTAATCCAGATGGTCCCCGTGCTCCACTGTCTGACTAGGGCATCGTCTGCAGCCGTCGCCAGATGCTGCCTGGCGCGTTAGCGTCCCGAGATGTCCTTGAGGGCCGCCTGGAGGCGTGTGTCCGCGTCGTTGGCGATGTCGCGGGTGGCGTCGCCGTCGCTGAGTTGGGCCATGGTTTGGGGGTCGATGGTCTCAACGGTCGTTTCGGTGGCGTCGGGCGCACGGCGGACTACGACGTTGCAGGGGAGCAGGGCGCCGAGTTCCGGTTCGGCGGCGATTCCGCGCTGGGCGAGCTGCGGGTTGCAGGCGCCGAGGATGATGTAGTCGCCCACGGAATCGCCGGCCTCCTGCCCGAGTTTCTTGGTGAAGGTGGCTTTCACATCGATTTCGGTCAGGACACCGAAGCCCTGCTGTGCCAGTGCGTCGCGGGTCCTGGCGACCGTCTCGTCCCAGCCGGCGGTGACGGTGATGCTGTGGGTGTAGGTCATGGGGTTTCTCCTTGTGTTTCGGTGTGGCTGAGTTTGTCGGGTCAGTGGTCCGTTGCGGTGGAGCGCGGCGGAACCTGTCACCTACGCCACGCTACCTGCGAGTTTCTCGGCGCGGAAGCCGCGGGTCAGGGTCCGTTCGCCGGGCAGAAGGGGGGTGCGTTTCGTACATTCGGACCGCGACGGCGATGGCCGCGGCCGCACTGAGGGCCGCTGCCGACCAGACGGCGGCTTGCAGGCCAGCCGCGTCGGCAACGACACCGCCGAGGATCGCGCCGACCGCGTAGCCGAGGTCGCGCCAGACGCGGTAGACGCCCACGGCGCGTCCCCGCCAGGCGGGGTGGGCGACGTCGCCGACGGCGGCCAGCAGCGTGGGGTAGACCATCGCGGTTCCGACGCCGAGCAGCACGGTTCCGGCGGTCCAAGCCCCGAATCCGTGGCCGAGGGCGATGACTGACAGGGCGGCGGCCTGGGTCGCCATTCCTGCGCTGATGAGCTGCTTGCGTCCGATCCGGTCGGAGAGCGCACCGGTCACCAGTTGCCCCAATCCCCACACCCCCGGGTAGAGCGCGAAGAGCAGGCCGATATGCGCCGTGCTCAGGTCGGCTGTGGCGAACAGCAGGGGGAACAGGCCCCAGGCGAGGCCGAAGTTCAGGTTGTTCACCAATCCCGCCAGGCTGGCCGAGGACAGCGCCGGTTCCCGCAGGCTGGTGAGGGACAGGATCTGGCGGTTGGTCAGGTTGGCGTCGACGCCATACCCCGGCGCGCCGCCACCGGTCATGTTCCCGGCGTCCAGGTGGGCGTGGCCCCGGGTTTCCTTGACGAGTGCGCCGGAGAGCAGGAGTCCCAATGCGGTGTAGGCGAGACCGAGAAGGAAGGGTGCGGGGCGCAGACCGTACTGTTCGGCGAGGTGGCCGGCCAGCAGGGACGCTGCCGCCACGGCCCCGTAGCCGGCGGCTTCGTTCAGGCCCATGGCGAGCCCGCGTTGCGCCGGCCCGACGAGGTCGATCTTCATCACGACGGTGGTGGACCAGGTCAGCCCTTGGTTGATGCCCAGAAGGACGTTCGCGGCGACCACCCAGCTCCAGTCCGGCGCGAGGATGAGCATGACGGGCACCGGCACGGCGAAGAGCCAACCGGCCAGCAGCACCGGCTTGCGTCCGTACCGGTCCGACAGCGTCCCGGCGAACCAGTTGGCGGTCGCCTTGGTGATGCCGAAGGCGGCCACGTAGGCGAAGACGAACGTGTACCCCGTCAGCCCGAACTCGGCCTCGGCGAGAAGCGGCAGGACGGTCTGTTGCTGGCCGACCATGCCCCCGACCAGTGCGTTGACCGCAACGAGCAGGGCGAATTGCGCCGCGTTGGCGCGCAGTCCCAGTACGGGCACGCGCGGGCCGGCGGTGTTCGTCATGCGGAAACTCCTGAGGGGGTCTACGGGAAGGGTGGGCGGCTATGGCGCGCTTCTTCGGCTAGCGGGTTTCGGATGTAGCGGTGGGCGCGAGTGTCTTGCGCAGTGGGCATGCGGGGATGGCGAGCCAGCAGAGCGCGGCGGCCGCGGCGAGGGCGGCGGCCACGATGCCGACGGCGAGGTTGGCGGGGGAGGGCAGTTCCTGCATCAGGACGAAGACGCCCATGGCCAGGACGAAGATGCCGAATCCCTTGCGCAGGGCGGCCTCGGGGATGCGTCCGGCGAGGCGGGCCCCGATGAACGAGCCGAGGATCGCCGCTGCGGTGACGCCGCCGACGAGCGCCCAGTCGAGGGTGACGGTGGTGAGGTAGCCTCCGAGGCCGGCGAAGGATTTCATGGCGATGACCACCAGCGAGGTGCCGACGGCGACGGGCATGGACAGGCCTCCGAGCAGCGCGAGTGCGGGGACGACGAGGAAGCCGCCGCCCGCGCCGACGAGTCCGGTGACCAGCCCGACGACGAGGCCTTCGATGATGACTTTGCCGACGGGCAGTTCATCGTTGTGCGGTGCGGCTGTGCGCTCCTTGCGGCCGCGGATCATGGCCAGGGAGGTGGCGACCATCATGAGCGCGAAGGCGATCATGAGGATGGTTCCGGGGATGTGTCCGCCGAGGAGTCCGCCTCCGAAGGCCCCTGCCATGCCAGCGGCGCCGAAGACCAGGCCGGTGCGCCACTTCACGCGCTTTTTGCGGGCGTGGTCGACGGCGCTGACGGCGGAGGTCGCTCCGACGACGAACAGCGAGGCGGCGATGGCTTCCTTGGGGTTCAGGCCGGCGACGTAGGTGAGGATCGGGACGGTGAGGATGGACCCGCCGCCGCCGAGCAGGCCGAGCGAGAGCCCGATCAGCACCGAGAGCAGGAGGGTCAGCGCGAGCGTGACGGTCATGGGTGGGGATCCTTGTCTGGGGAGGGGCTGGTTTGCGCGGGTTGGTTGCCGCGCGGGTCGAGCGCCTAGGCGGCGGGCAGGCCGGCGCCCTGCCAGGCGGTCATGCCGCCGGCCATCGTGTCGGCGGTGTAGCCGGCGGCGCCCAGCGCGTCGGCGACGCGGGCGCTGCGGTTGCCGCTGCGGCAGACGACGATCACGGGGCGGTTGCGGTCGATTTCGCCCAGGCGGGCGTCGAGGTCGCCCATGGGGATGTGGAGGGCGCCGGGGATCATGCCCTCGGCGGTCTCGAAGCCTTCGCGGACGTCGAGGATCTGGTCTTCCGCGCGGCGCCGGTTGGCCTCGTCGATGGTGATTTCGGGCATGGTTGCTCCTGTGGTTCGTGGTGAAGGGGGTGGGATCAGGACTGTGTTGCGGGGATCTGATCGATCGCGTCCCGGGCCGTTGGTTCGGACGCGGTCTTGTTCCAGGGCATCTTGGCCAGGGCCTGGCCCATGGCGCAGGTGTTGGTGGCGGCGGAGAAGGTCAGGCCGGTGCCGATCGCGCCGGCGAGGAGGCTCAGCTTGGGCGAGACGAGCTTCCCGGCGACGAGGCCGGCGAGTACGAGCGAGCCGGCGGCCATGCGCACCTGGCGTTCGAGGTCCCAGCGCTGGGCGCCGCGCACGACGTCGCCGCCTGCGGCCGCGAAGCCGGGCACTCCGCCGTCGAGGACCAGTGCGGTGCCGATGCCGGCGCCACCGAGGCGCGTGCGGGCCTGGGTGGCGCGCACTCCGGACTGGCAGACCAGCACCACGCGCGCGCCGAGCCGCTCGGCGAGCTCGTCGGCGTGCTCCGAGAGCAGCGGCAGCGGCACGTTGTAGGAGCCGCGGATGTGGAGGGTCTCAAATTCGGCGGCGGAGCGCACGTCGATGACGATCAGGTCCTCGTGCCGGTCGATCCACTGGCGCAGGGTCTGCGCGTCGAGTCCGGTCACGGTGGCGGTTGCGGAGGTCAAGAGGGCCTCTTTCGGTCGAACGAATGTGTCTCCAGAAGTCTGCCACATACCCCCTAGGGTATGCAACAAACCCTAGGGGGTATAGAATTGGGTAGAAAGTCGGAGACCCGCCCCAGGAGGCACTCGTGCAGTTGGACACCGCAGAACTCAAGCCCGTCGTCAACCGGCTCAAGCGCGCCCAGGGCCAGTTGGCCGCCGTCACGCGGATGCTGGAGGAGGGGCGAGACTGCAAAGACGTGGTCATGCAGCTCTCGGCGGTTTCGAAGGCGTTGGACAGGGCCGGGTTCGCGATCATCGCCACCGGCTTGCAGCAGTGCCTGGCGAGCGAGGACAACTCGATGGACAAGAAGGACCTGGAAAAGCTTTTCCTGAGCTTGGCCTGACATCCTCCCGGCCGGCGAAAGCCGGCGACGGAAAGGGCGCCCCGCTTCACTCGGGGCGCCCTTTCCGTGCCGGCCGGCGGCTTGGGGGGCCGCCGGCTCCGTGCCGCTAGGCGTTTGCGGTTTGGGTGGCCTTCCAGTCGGACCATGCGGCGTAGCTGCCGTCGAGCTCGACGACGTCGTGCCCGGCGCGGCGCAGGGCGCTGGCGGCCACCGAGTTCCGCACGCCGCTCTGGCAGTAGGTCACGATGGTGCCCTGGGCGGGCAGCTGGTCCTGGTGCCACAGGACGCGGCCGGCGCTGAGCTGCCGGGATCCGGGGATGTGCCCGTCGGCGTGCTCGGTCTTGTTGCGGACGTCCAGCACCAGCGCGGCGTCGAGGTCCTCCAGCTCGGCGGGCTGGATCAGCCGCGGTGTCTGCTGCGGAAGACCTTCGATTCCGGTGACGTAGCCGGAGAACTCGTCGATCCCGACGCGGACCAGATGGTCCCTGAGCTCCTGCGCCTGCTCCTGGTCCGCGGCGAGCAGGACCAGCGGCCGGTCGTCGGACTCGGGGTCGATCGCCCAGGCACCGTAGCTGGCGGTCTTGTTCCCGGCCGGGATGTTGACCGAACCGGCGACGGTTCCCGCGTGGACCTCGTTGTTCGGGCGGGTGTCCACGAAGGTCACCGCGTCGCGCGCGAGGTCGCGGGCGACGTCGTCCGCCGAAAGCTCCCGCAGCGGGCCCCGGTCGTCCAGCAGGGCCGGGCCGTGGCGGTTTTCGCGCTTCATGCGGCCGAAGTAGGCGTGGGCGTCCGGCTGGCCGTCGAGCAGTTCGTCGATGAAGCCCTGCTCGTCGTTGGCCCGGAGGTAGGGGCCCCACCAGGCGTAGAGGCGCTCGTAGCCGACGGTGGTGGAAGGCAGGGCGCCGAGGGCCTTCCCGCAGGCGCTGCCCGAGCCGTGGGCCGGGTAGACCTGGACGTGGTCCGGCAGGGTCAGGAACTTCTCGCGCAGGCTTCGGAAGAGCTGCTTGGCGCCCTCGAAGCGGGTGTCGGTGCCGCCGGCGGCTTCGTCCAGCAGGTCCGGCCGTCCGAGGTCGCCGGAAAACACGAAGTCGCCGGAGAGCAGGTAGCCGGGCTGGTCGCTGAACGCGCCGTCCGTCACCAGGAACGAGAGGTGCTCCGGGGTGTGGCCCGGGGTGTGGACGGCCTTGACGGTGATGTTTCCGATGGCGATCGCGTCGCCGTCGTGCATCCGGTTGGCGTCGAAGCCGTACTGCCAGTCCTCCCCGCCCTCGCCGGAGACGTGCATTTCCGCACCCGTGGCGGCGGCGAGCTCCCGGGTGCCGGAGAGGTAGTCGGCGTGGATGTGGGTCTCGGCCACGGCGACGATTTTCATGCCGTTGGCGGCGGCGAGGTCCAGGTAGGTGCCGATGTCGCGACGGGCGTCGACAACGACCGCCTCGGCCTTGCGCTGGCAGCCGATGAAGTAGCTTGCCTGGGCCAGGTCCTCGTCGTAGATGCGTTCGAGCAGCATGTGGTCTCCTTTTGGGGAATCGTCGTGGACACCCCGGGGGGTATCCGTTTTTCAAGACCAACAATAATACCTAGGGGGGTATGGCGCAAGGCCGTCCGGTTGCGATTGCATACCTAGGGGGGTATGGCTCATGATGGTGGATGCCAGGACCCCCTCCATCGAAACGGAGCCACAGAATGTGCCGAGCAGTTACCTGCCGAAAATGCGGAAAGACCACGTGGGCCGGATGCGGCAACCACGTGGACCAAGTCATGCGCCATGTCCCCAAAACCGCCCGCTGCGCGTGTGGTACCCTTAACGCGAAGTCCCCTCGTACGGACAGCCCGGCGCGGGCGGGGTGGTTTCGGCGACTCACCGGCCGGAAGTAGCCGCGATCGGTGGTGAACTCGTCGACGGGCGTCATGTGGGGAGGTGCGAGGAGGCCACCCACGGGTACCGTGAACTGCGCGGGTACCTGCGGGGCCCCCGACCGCCCGAAACGATGGAGTGAACCCATGTCCGATCCAGCCGAGTCCCCCTTGGCCTACCGGTTGCTCACCGGACCCGACGACCGCGCGTTCTGCGAGCGGGTATCCGCCGCGCTCGCCGAGGGGTACGAGCTCCACGGCGGCCCGTCGCTGACGTTCAACGGCGAACGCGTGATCGCGGCACAGGCGATCGTCCTGGCGCGGAAGGACGGCTAGGTGGAGGAGGCCGCCGGCTGGGACCCGCGGACGCGGGCGGTGCGGGGCGGCATCGACCGCACGCATTTCCAGGAGACCTCCGAGGCGATGTTCCTGACGTCGGGCTACGTGTTCGAGTCCGCGGAGGCGGCGGAGGCGTCCTTCAACGGGGAGGTCGAGCGGTTCGTCTATTCCCGCTACGGGAACCCGACGGTCGCCGCGTTCCAGGAGAAGCTGCGGCTGCTCGAGGGCGCCGAGGCGTGCTTCGCCACGGCCAGCGGAATGTCCGCGGTGTTCACGGCGCTCGGCGCTCTGCTGGCGGCGGGGGATCGGGTGGTCGCGGCTAGGAGTCTCTTCGGATCCTGCTTCGTGGTCCTGAACGAGATCCTCCCGCGCTGGGGCGTCGAGACCGTGTTCGTGGACGGGCACGACCCCGCGCAGTGGGAACGGGCGCTGTCCACGCCGGCCACCGCCGTCTTCTTCGAATCCCCGTCCAACCCGCTTCAGGAGCTCGTGGACATCCGCGCCGTCGTCGACCTGGCGCACGCCGCGGGCGCGCAGGTGGTGGCGGACAACGTCTTCGCCACCCCGCTGCTGCAACGGGCCACGGACCTGGGCGCCGACGTCGTGGTGTATTCCGGCACCAAGCACATGGACGGCCAGGGCCGGGTGCTCGGCGGCGCGGTCCTCGGGCGCAAGGACTTCATCGACGGCCCCGTGCGGAACCTGATGCGCCACACCGGTCCCGCGCTGAGCGCGTTCAACGCCTGGACCCTGCTCAAGGGCCTGGAGACGATGCCGTTGCGCGTCGACTACTCGACGGCGTCGGCGCTGCGGATCGCCCGTTGGCTCGAGGGGCAGCCGCGCGTCCGCCGCGTCGTCTACCCGTTCCTGGAGTCGCATCCGCAGCACGAGCTGGCGCTGAGCCAGATGAGCGGTGGCGGGACGGTGGTCACGTTCGAGCTGGAACCGGGCGGCGGCACGGCCAAGGAGGCGGCCTTCCGGCTGCTTAACGGCCTGCGGCTGGTCGACATCTCCAACAACCTCGGCGACGCGAAGTCGCTGATCACCCACCCGGCCACCACCACGCACCGGGCCATGGGACCGGAGGGGCGCGCCGCGATCGGCCTGGGCGACGGCGTCGTCCGGCTGTCCGTCGGCCTCGAGGCGACCGACGACCTCCTGAAGGACCTGGACGCCGCGCTGGGCGACTGAGCGCCACCGCGCACCCGGGCCCGGCCCCGCACCTGTGGCCGGAACCGGCCCGCGGACGTAGGCTGGCGGCACCACCACCGATGGGGCGGTATTGGTGCGCCCGGACCAAAGGAGTAGCTCGTGTCTTTTCTCGATCCGTCCGTATGGGACGGCAAGATCCACGTCGGCGGCTGGACGGCGGGATCCGGCGGCGTCCAAGACGTCGTCGAGCCGGCGACACAGGATGTGATCGGCCGGATTGGCGTGGCCTCGCCCGACGACGTCGCCCGCGCCGCGAAGACCGCCGCCGCCGCGCAACGCGACTGGGCCGCGCGCAAACCCGAGGAGCGTGCCGCCGTCCTGCGCCGGGCGGGGCTGCTCTGGGAGGAACACGCGGCCGAGGTCGACGACTGGATCGTGCGCGAATCGGGCGGCATCCCGCCGAAGGCGGCCCTCGAGAGCCACACCGCAGCCCACGAATGCTTCGAGGCCTCCGCCCTGCCCAGCCTGCCCGCGGGCGAGGTGCTCACCACCAACGAGGACCGCTGGTCGTTCGCGCGGCGCCGCCCGGCCGGCGTCGTATCCGTGATCTCGCCGTTCAACTTCCCGCTCATCCTGGGCATCCGCGCCGTCGCGCCGGCCCTCGCGCTCGGCAACGCGGTGCTGCTGAAGCCGGACCCGCGCACATCCGTCTGCGCCGGGGTCACCATCATGCGGATCTTCGAGGAGGCGGGCCTGCCCGCCGGCCTCCTCTCGCTGCTGCCGGGAGGGGCCGACGTCGGAGCCGCCGTCGTGGAGGCGCCCGAGGTCCGAGTGGTCGCGTTCACCGGCTCCACCGCCGCGGGCCGGAAGATCGGCGAGACTTGCGGGCGGCTGCTCAAGCGCGCGCACCTCGAGCTCGGTGGCAACAGCGCGATGATCGTGCTGCCCGGCGCGGATCTGGCCAAGGCCGCCAGCGCCGCGGCGTTCGGATCGTTCATGCACCAGGGCCAGATCTGCATGGCCACGGGCCGGCACGTGGTGCACGCGGACGTCTACGACGACTACGTCGACGCGCTGGCCGAGAAGGCGCGGAACCTGCCGGTCGGGGACCCGAAGAGCGGTCAGGTGGCGATCGGCCCGATCATCGACGGGCGCCAGCTGGAGCGGATCGACGGGATCGTCCAGGCCGCCGTCGCCGGCGGGGCGCGGCTGGCCGCGGGCGGCGAGCGCGGCGGGGGCTGGTTCTACCCGCCGACCGTGCTGGCGGACCTGGATCCGTCGCTGGACGCCTGGAGGGAGGAGATCTTCGGGCCCGTCGCGCCGGTGCGGAAGTTCACCGACATCGACGAGGCCGTGGCGATCGCGAACGACAGCAAGTACGGGCTATCGATCGCGATCCTCGGCGACGTCGGCCAGGCCATGCGGCTCGCCGACCGCCTGGACTCGGGGAAGATCCACATCAACGAGCAGACCGTCTCCGACGAACCGAACTCGCCTTTCGGCGGGGTCAAGGACTCCGGGAACGGCGGACGGATCGGCGGCCACGCGGCGAACATCGAGGCGTTCACCGAGACGCAGTGGCTGACGGTGCGTCCGGAGATCGCGCCATATCCGTTCTAGACCCCCGTCAACCACAGCGTCACCGGCAGCGTGGCGATCGACGCGACGGTTTGGAACCCATTCAGCGAGGCCATGAGCCGCACGTCCCCGCCGAGCCGCGAAGACAGGATCACGGACGACGCCGCCACGGGAAGCGAGCAGATCAGCACCACCGCGAACAGCGCGGTCGGCGGCAGGCCGAGCCAGGTGCCCATGCCGAACGCGGCCGCGGGCATCGCCGCGAACTTCAGCACGCCCACGAGCGGCAGCGCGGCCAGGTCCCCGCGGGTGACCTTGAGCGTGATCGCGGCTCCGGCGGCGAGCGTGCCGCAGGCGAGCGCCGGCGCGCCGAGCATCGTCAGGACGGCGTCCAGAGGCTCCGATCGCCACGGTGCCACGTTCAGGAGGACGCCGGCGATGCAGCCCACGATCAGCGGGTTGGTCGCGAGCTCGCGCCACATCGGTTGGTGTTTGGTCCCGGGCGAGCTGCCCCAGGCCGAGTGCGCCGCGACGCAGAGCACGTTGACCAGCGGCACCATCACGGCGCACGCCAGCGCGAACACGGCCACCCCCTGCACCTGGTAGACCGCCTGTGCGAACGCCAGCCCGATGTACGTGTTCAGCCGGATGCTACCCTGCATCATCGCCGCGACGGCGGGGCCCGGGAATCCCAAGGCCCGCGACAGCACGACGGCGGCGCCCGCCACGAGCAGCACCGGCACCGCGATCGCGGCCGCCAGCGGTCCCAGCGGAACCGCGGACAGGTCGGCGTTGCCGATCGAGACCATGAACAGGGCGGGCGTGAACACGTAATACGTGGTGAACTCGAGCCCCATCCACGGCTCCGGGGACTTCAGCACCCGGGCGCGCAGGAAAACGCCGAGGGCCAGGACGAAGGCCACGGGGACGATCACCGCGAAGACGGGCTGCACCTCTCCACTCTGCTGCCCGCGGCCGCCCCACGCAAAGCCCGGCCCCTAATGGCGCGTCCGTGTCGGGATACATGTACGAAAACCTCGCGCTTTCGTACATGTACCCCGACACGGACGCGAAGCGATCCGTGCGGCCCGCCGTTAGCCGGTGGCGGGAACCGGCCGGAAGGTAGCCCCGTCAGGCCTCCGGTACGAACATCTTCCCGGGGTTGAGGATGCCAAGCGGGTCGAACAGGGCCTTGATCCGGCGCTGGAGCACGTACTGCTCCTCGCCGAGCTCGTCCTTGAGCCAGCGGCGTTTGAGCAGCCCGATCCCGTGCTCGCCTGTCAGGGTGCCGCCGAGGTCCAGGGCGGTCCGGAACATCTCGCCGGCGGCCTCCCAGACGACGTCGGGCACCTCGTCGCCGTCGTACACGAAGAGCGGGTGCAGGTTCCCGTCGCCGGCGTGGCAGCAGGTGGGGATGAGCACGCCGTATTTTTCCTCGATGCGGCGGATCGCGGCGAAGGCGTTCGCCAGCTGGTCGCGCGGGACGGCCATGTCCTCCACCAGCAGCGTCCCCAGGGCCTCGAGCGCGGGGAACGCGTTGCGGCGCAGGCCCACCAGGCGGTCCGATTCGGCCGGGTCGGTGGTGGTCTCGACCCGGGCGCCGGCGGCGCGGGCGAGTTCGGCCACCCGCTCGGCGGTTTCGGCCGCGGCCGGGCCGTCGCACTGCACCAGCAGGTACGCGCCGGCACCGCCGAGGACGGGCCCTCCGGCGTAACGCTCGACGGCGGCAACGGCCCGCCCGTCCATGAGTTCCATGATCGCCGGGACCAGTCCGCTCGCGGTGATGGCGGACGACGCCGCGGCGGCCGCCTCGACGCCGTCGAAGAACCCGCCGACCGTGGAGATTTGACCGGCGACCAGGGGCTGGAGCTTGAGGGTCGCCTCGACGACGATTCCCAGCGTGCCTTCGGAACCGATCATGAGCGCGCAGACGTCGTAGCCGGTGACGCCCTTGACGGTGCGGTGCCCGACGGAGAGCAGGGTGCCGTCGGCGAGGACCACCTTCAGCGCCAGGACGGCCTCGCGGGTGACCCCGTACTTCGCGCACAGCAGCCCGCCGGCGTTCATCGCGATGTTGCCGCCGACCGTGGAGATGTCCTTGCTGGCCGGGTCCGGCGCCCACCACAGGCCGTGCCCGGCGAGCGCCCGGTTGAGGTCGCCGTTGATGATTCCCGGCTGCACGACGGCGAGCCGGTTCTGAGCGGAGACCTCCAGAATGCGGTCCATCGCCATCAGGGACAGGACGATTTCACCGGGCCCGGCGATCGAGCCTCCCGCGAGTCCGGTGCCGGCGCCGCGGGTGACCACGGGCGTGCGGAATTCCGAGGCGAGGCGGCACACCGTCTGGACGTCTTCGATGGTTCGCGCGCCGACGGCGGCCAGCGGGGCTCCCGCCGAGTGGTGCCCGGAACGGTCGGCCGTGCAGGCGGCGAGGGTGCCGGGGTCGGTGTCGACGAGGCCGGGCAGGGCCTCGCGCAGGGCGTCGACGACGGCGGTGCTCGTGGTGGCGGTCATGGCTCATTCCAGCAGTGCCATGTGACCCGCGTCAAAAGCGCGTGACCGCAGACTTCCATCCGTGTCGGGGTAGATGCTCGAAAGGCTCGCCCATTCCTGCACTTACCCCGACACGGACGACGCCGTACCGGTCCGGCCCCGCGCTTACCGCCAGCCGAGCTCCGGGGCCACGTGCGTCAGGATGGATTCGATGACGTGCGCGTTGTAGTCGACGCCGAGCTGGTTCGGGACGGTGAGCAGCAGGGTGTCTGCCGCGGCGATCGCCTCGTCCTCGGCCAGTTTGGCGACGAGCTCGTCCGGGGAGCCCGCGTAGGACCGGCCGAACACGGCGCGCGTCTTCGGGTCGATGTTGCCGACCTGGTCGGAGCTGTAACGGTCGCGGCCGAAGTACTGCCAGTCGCGCTCTTCCGTGAGCGCGAAGATGCTGCGGCTGACCGAGACGCGCGGCTCCCGCGCATGCCCGGCCTCCTTCCACGCCTGCCGGTACAGCTCGATCTGCTCGGCCTGCTGGACGTGGAAGGGCTTGCCGGATTCGTCGTCCTTGAGCGTGGAACTCTGCAGGTTCATGCCCAGCTTCGCCGCCCACACGGCCGTCGCGTTGGAGCCGGAACCCCACCAGATGCGTTCGCGCAGGCCTGCGGAGTGCGGCTCCACGCGCAGCAGGCCCGGGGGGTTCGGGAACATCGGGTTGGGGCTCGGCTGCGCGAAGCCCTCGCCGCTGAGCACCTCGAGGAGGCGCTCGGTGTGGCGCCGGCCCATGTCGGCGTCGGACTCGCCGTCGTTCGGGGCGAAGCCGAAGTGGCGCCAGCCGTCGATGACCTGCTCTGGTGAGCCGCGGCTGATGCCGAGCTGCAGTCGGCCTCCGGAGATCAGGTCGGCGGCGCCGGCGTCCTCCGCCATGTAGAGCGGGTTTTCATAGCGCATGTCGATCACGCCGGTGCCGATTTCGATCTTGCTGGTGCGCGCGCCGATGGCCGCGAGCAAGGGGAACGGGGAGGCGTACTGCTGCGCGAAGTGGTGGACGCGGAAGTAGGCCCCGTCCGCGCCGAGCTCCTCCGCCGCGACGGCGAGGTCGATCGCCTGCAGCAGCGCGTCCGACGCGCTGCGCGTGCCGGACTGCGGATGGTCGGTCCAGTGGCCGAAGGACAGGAATCCGATGTTCTTCACAACAGGAGCCAACACGACGCCGGCGCGTCCTATTCCTGCGCCTCGCGTTCGTGCGCCTCGGCGGTTGCCGGAAACGGCATGGGCAGACGAATGCCCCGGCCGCTGTCCACGGCCGGGGCATCCCGTCACTTGCTATCACTCGCACCCTCGAGGAAGGTGTCTACGACGTTACTCGCCGGTTCTTGGTGGATGCTGTGTGCGGGGTGGGCGTTGGCTCCGTGCCCGCGACGCATCGATGTCGGGATAGGTGTACGAAAGATTCAGTCTTTGCCCCACTTACCCCGACACGGATGCCGTCCGTTGGCGTGGGAGGGCGGCAGCCGCCTTAGCAGAGTCCCAAGTCGGCGAAGGCGGCCACCAGACCTTCCCGGTGCGGGGGAGCGGCCGTCCGGTCCGCCAGTTCCAGGAGCTCGGGGGAGGATCCCTCGATGGCGATGCCCACGCCGGCGTAGGCGATCATCTCCAGGTCGTTCTGGCCATCGCCCATGGCAACGGTGTTCTCGCGCGTGATGCCGAAGTGGTCCATGGCGGCGGCGATCCCGTCGGCTTTGCTGATGCCCCGCTGGTAGAGCTCTCCGGAATGCCGTCCCTCGTCCGCGACCGAATTCTCGACGAGGGCGATTCCTTCCCCGATGTCCTCCGCGATCCGCTCCACCGGAACGGGGGATTCGAAGACGGAGATCTTGGCGAAGGAGACGGAGGCGGGGTCGGTGAGCAGGACCAGCGAGCCAAGTATGGCGGAGGAGCCCTTGGCTTCGCCGTCCGCACCCTTCTCGAAGTGGTCCTCGACGATTTCCCGCAGCCGCGGCTCCGCCCTCGGCGGCACGTGCAGGGCGGTTCGGGACTCGAGGATGTACACGGCGTTGTGGGCGTCCAGTGCGGCGATGGTCCGGGCGGCGAGGTCGGCGGGGAACGTCCGGTCCATCAGCACCTCTCCACCCACCTCCGCGTAGGCACCCGCGCTGGCCACGATCCCGTCGAACCCGGCTCCGAGGATGTTCGCCGGCAGCATCGACAGGGGACGCCCCGTGCAGAGCAGGACCTTGTGGCCGGCCGCGCGGGCCGCCCGCACCACGCGCACGTGGCCGTCGGGGACCACCCCGTAGTCCGCGTAGGTGCCGTCCACGTCGAGGAAAACGGCCCGGATCGTCGTCGCGGTTATCACGGCCGGTGCAATCGGCATTGGCTTGGGCATCATGACCCGGAGTTTACCCGCGCGGGCCGTCCAGCCGTGTCGGGATAGGTGTACGAAAGAATCACGCTTTCCGACATGTATCCCGACACGGCTGCGGCCGTCGCCTACCGCTCCAGCGGCGCGCCGTGCGCGTCGACCGCGAGCCGCACGACGTCGTCGTACTCCCGCCGTTCGGTCTCCACCAGCTCGTAGTCCGAGTCCAGGACCGGGAAGACGTGGACCGGGGTGAGCTCGAGCTCGGCGCCGGCGTCGGTGTTGGTGACGTCGATCTGCAGGTGGCCGTAGTGCAGGCCGCCGGAGACGATCTGGGGCACGCCGTTGGAGTCGTCGGCCCAGGTCTCGGGCTGGTTGGCGGGGGCGGACCATTCGGAGTGGGTGTTGAAGCGCAAAGGCCCGTATTCGCCGGCGTCGTTCTTCACGAGCTGTTCGCCGCGCAGTCCGTCGCCGGCCACGCCGACGTCGTAGGAGTGGAAGCCGCGTCCGTCGCCGTCGGCGTCGACCCAGGAGCGCTCGAACATCTCGTCGTGCCCGGCGATGACGGCGGCGACGCCGTGCTCCTCGAACATGGGGGTGTAGGCGCGCATCGCCGTGCCGGACTGGTTGTCGGCGTGTTCGTGGTTCGGGGGCGTGCCGTGGACGCCGTTGGAGTAGGCGGAGTGGTGGAACTGCACCAGGACGATCTGCCCGTTGGCCCGCGCGTCGGCGAGCTGCTCCTCGGCCCACGCCCACTGCGCGGACGCGACGTCCATGTTCGGCAGATCCACGTCCTCCTCGGTGGAACCCGGGAACAGGGACAGGAAGCCGCGAACGTAGGAGTCGAACGTGAACTCGCCCTGCGTGTCCGTGGACAGGTTCGCGGAGGTGAGGTTGGTGTCGTCGCCGGAGAAGACCTCACCCGAGAACGTGCCGGTCTTCGTGTCCTCATCCGGGCGGCCGTTGGTGGAGTCCAGCGTCAGGACGGTCACCGGGCCGTGGTCCACGCGGTAGTAGGAGCCCTTGTGCTGCGGGTTCTCCGGGTCCTGCGGGAGGGAGAAGTAGTCGAGGTACTTGTTGCGGGAGATGACCGCGGGGGTGCGGTCCGCGTCGGTGCCGTAGCCGCCGTTGAGCGCGGCGTAGGTTTCCCAGTTGCCGAGCGCGGGCAGCAGCGGCACGCGGGAGGCGAGGTCCGACTGCTCGCCGGCGACGTGCCCGAAGAACTCGTCCCATGCCGGCTGGTAACCAGAACCCTGGGTCAGGTCGCCCGCCATCATCACCAGGTCCGGGTCGGCGGCGTCGACGTGGGCGAGGTTCTCGTTGAACGCGGTGGACTGGTCCAGCGGGTAGCGCAGGGTGGGCTGTCCGTAGCGCGTGGTCGTGCCGAATTTAGCGGCGTACGCGGAATCGGTGCCGGGGCGCGGCTCGGAGCCCGGGGCGTAGCCGTTGGTGGGGGAGAGCTCCCATTCGCGGTGCTCGGTTCGGCCACGGGGCTCGGTTTCGGAGTCTGACATCGCGACGATCCGCACACTGTCCCAGTCGCCGGCCTTCGGCGCGGTGCGGAACGACGCGGCGTGTTCCCGGCCGTCCTGGGTCACCGTGTAGGTGTACCGCTTGCCCGGTTTGAGGCCCTCGACGGTGACGGAGTGCCTGTAGTTGGAGTTGGAATTCAGCCACGATCCCTGCTCCAGCCCGGGAATCTCCTGGGCGAGTTCCTTCTCGGTGTATTCCATGAGCTCCAGGTACTCCGGCGCGCTGGTCAGCCGGGCCGCGTTGCCCGCTCCTCGGCCCTGCGGGTTGCCCAGGCCCGGACCCTTGACTGTGGCGGTGCCGGCGGCGGCCGTCTCGGAGATCCAGTTGATGGTCATCGAGGTCGATGTCGGCGCCTGCAGGTACGGAAGGACGCGGAAGCCGGGCTCCGGGGCCTTCGCGGCGGCGGGGAGGACGACGGCGGCGCCGGACAGTGCGGGCGTGGCCTGGGCCGCGGGGGCCGCGGCCAGCGGCAGGACGATTGCGGGGAGGACGACGGCGGCGGCCAGGCGGGTGGCGGTGCGCTTGTTCATGGGGGTGCTCTTCTCAGGATTCGGTGCGGTGCGCGCGGGGGAGGCGCGGGCTTGACCGATCCTTTCGCGGGCGGGTGGCCGGATGGTGGATTGGGCGGGAATGCGGGGTGAACGCGGGCTCCGAACGATGGGTGGCCGCTCCCGTTTCGACAAGACCCAAACGCCCACCCCTGGCGTTTCGACGAAGGCAGATGTCGGGATTCCAACGAAAACAGACATCTACCCTCGGCGAAACGAGAGGGGAGGGCAGCTAGGTTCGACGAAGCGTATTAAATGCCGGCCATGCCTGCCATGCCGATCATCATGAAGATGAAGATGATGATGCTCAGGACACCGAAGATGGTGCTGATCCAGCCGAGGACCTTCCCGGCCGTTGCCGGGACGTTGTTCCGCTCCGCGGCGTTGGCCTTCACGATGGCGATGGGCCCCAGGACGATGCCGAAGAAGAACAGCCCGACGATGCCGCAGATCAGCGCGGTCTGGGCATCGCGCCCGCCCTGCAGCTGGACCGGCGAATTCTGGACGTATTGCGTGCCGTAGCCGTTGGGCTGCTGTTGGTATGGCTGCTGAGACATGAGACTTCCCCCGATGGATATGGTGCGGTGGACCGCCCGAACGGCGGTGGTGTTCAAAGTCTAAAGCCATTGCTTCCCGACTCGGCCGTAGGCTGGTCCCACGCCCATAACAAAGAGGAGACGCCATCTCAGGGACGACTGTCGCGGAACTGACGGCCGAGTTGGCCGAACTCGATGACCCGCGGATGCGGGCGGTCAACGAGAAGCACGGCGACGACCACGGGGTGAACCTGACCAAGCTCCGCGAGATCGCTAAGCGGCTGAGGAAACAGCAGGAACTCGCCGTCGAGCTCTGGGCCACGGGAGACACCGCCGCTCGCCTCTTGGCGCTGCTGATCTGCAAGCCGAAGGCCTTCTCCCGCGGCGAGCTCGACTCGATGCTGCGCGAGGCAGGCTCGCCCAAGGCGCACGATTGGCTGGTGAACTACGTGGTCAAGAAGGGCCCGCATGCCGAAGAGCTCCGCGTGGCCTGGATGCACGACCCGGACCCGGTGGTCGCGAGCGCCGGCTGGGCGCTGACCAGCGAGCGCGTGGCGAAGAAGCCCGAGGGGCTGGACCTGCCCGGTCTGCTGGACACCATCGAGGCGCACATGAGAGACGCCCCGGAACGGCTGCAGTGGGGCATGAACCATACGCTCGCGTTCATCGGGATCGAACACCCCGAACACCGCGCCCGCGCGCTCGACATCGGCGAACGCCTCGAAGTGCTCAGGGACTACCCGACGCCGCCGAACTGCACGTCCCCGTTCGCGCCGGCCTGGATCAACGAGATCGTGCGGCGCCGGGAAGGCTGACCGGAATCGGCTGCGTCGGCCACAGCCATTCTGGTCCAGCACCCGCCGATCGCCCCCGCGTTCGGTTTCCGGTTCGAGACCGAGGGCGGCTCCGTGGCGATTTCGGGTGACACGACCTACACCCCGAACATGGCCAGGCTGGCACGCGGCGCCGGCCTCCTGCTGCACGAGGCGATCGACTTCGGGTTCATGGAGGAGCTGTACGGCGCGCAGGCGGACGAGACGTCCCGCGCCTCGTTGGACCACCACCGCAAGTCCCACACGTCGGTCGCCGACGCCGGGCGGATCGCGTCCGAGGCCGGCGTGCGGCGCCTCGCACTGCACCACCTGGTTCCCGGCACAGACCGCCGCTCCGCCTGGGACGACGTCCGTGAACATTACGACGGCGAGTTTCTGGTTCCCGACGATTTGGATGTCATCAGCATCGCCCACGTTTGAGCGGGAACACGCGCCGGTTCGCCGTCGTCGCGCGGGTTATCCACACCGCCGCGTGCCTGTATTGTGGGACTGCACACATCGTGCATTTGGGGATGCTCAAGTTGGGGGACTTTCGATGTTGGGGGAAACTACTCGCTGCCGTAATGGCTGCCCTTTTCGTGCTGGCTGGGTTCGCCGTGCCGGCGGAGGCCGCCACCGTTTACAAGGGTTCGCTCCGCTCGGCCGCCCGGGCGCTGCCCGTGGCCACCGAAAGCAACACGGGCTACGACCGCGACCGCTACTTCGGCACGTGGAAGGACCTGAACCGGGACTGTCAGAACACCCGCGCCGAGGTCCTGGTCCAGGAGTCGAAGGTCCGCGCCACATTCAGCTCCCGGGGCTGCACCGTGAGCAGGGGCAAGTGGGTGACCACCTGGGACAACCGCACGCACTACTACGCGTCCACCGTGCAGATCGACCACCACGTTCCGGTCCACGAGGCGTGGGGCTCCGGCGCGCGGAACTGGACGCAGGCCCGCCGCGTCGCGTTCTACAACGACCTCGGCGACGGCCGCGCGCTCAACGCGCAGACCTCCGCGCTGAACTCCTCCAAACAGGCCAAGGGGCCGGAGGAGTGGATGCCGCCGAAGAACCGCTGCAAGTACGTGGCGGACTGGGTCGCGGTGAAGATCCGCTGGGGCCTGAAGGTGGACAAGACGGAGCGTGCCGCACTGATCCGCTACGCGGACTCCTGTCCGGCGACGACGCTCACCGTCACCAAGCGCTAGGACTCGAAGGCGCGTCGGGGCGTCCCCCGGGGCCATCCGCGCCGCTACGCCACCTCGGCGTGCCACGTTCTCTTGGTTTCGAGGAACCAGAAGCACGAGAAGACCAGGATCTCGAACCACTCGACCACGAAGAGCGCCTGCCGGAATCCGACGCCGAGGAGGACCGGCCACGCCGCGAGTCCCACGAGCATCAGGACCAGCAGCGACGCGTAGCGTAGACGGTGCCCTCCGCTGGTGTCGCTCGCGTTGAGGCGGCCCGGACCGACATGGCTGGCGATGGCGAGCCCCATGCTGGTGATCATCAGCAGCGTCGACGCGAGGTGCACGCCCGCGAAGTCCGCGCCCTCCGCCGTGCGCCAGACCAGCAGGAACAGGAATCCCGCGAGCAGCGCGAAGCTGGCGACCGTCAGGATCCGCGACCAGGTGTTTCGGAAGAGCATCCGCGGAGCCCAATCGGTGGTCCGCCGATCGATCCACACGAAGACGGCGGCGACCACCAGGACCGCGACGACGGCGATCTGGATGGAGCGGACCAGCTCCGTTCGCTCGGCGGGCGCGAGGGCGTCGAGCGTCTCGCCGAGCCTGGTGGGAACGAGCGCGACGAACATCGCGTAGAACCCGGCGAAGTTCAGCGCGTGGTCCTCCAGCGGCGAGGATCCCTTGTAGACCACCATGAGGACGCCGGTCGCGACGAGCATCGCCACGAACAGGTCCCGCGCCGGGCCGAGGTAGTAGGAGCTGATGGAATCCTCGATGGTCCCGGTTGACGCCGCGTAGATCACGATCGCGACGGCGAGCAGCAGCGGGATGATCAGGAGCATCAGCCGGAGGTAGCGCAGCGTGTCGCGGGCCTGGCGTCGGTCCAAGGAGGTGGTCATCTTCCGATTCTCCATCGGCCGCCACTGTCCCACGAAGAACCGGACGACGACGGCGCGTCCCCGCCGTCGTGCTGTCTCTTTGGTCAGGCGTCCTGGCGCTTGCGATCCGTGGACAGGCCCGCGAAGAAGCCCGCGAGCTCGTCGGGCGCGGTCAGCGGCAGGACGTTCGCCACGTACTGGTCCGGGCGGACCACCACGACGACGCCGGCGCGGTCCAGTCCGCGCAGCTCGAAGATGTCCTCCGTCGGGACGGTGCCGAAGACGTTCTCGTAGTCCGTGAGCCGGAACGGGCCGACCTGCGGCTTGAACGTCCGCGGGACCGCGCCCAGATCGATCGCCGTGTGGTCCTGCTGGTAGACGACCTTGACGTCGAACCAGGCGTTCGGGTCCGCGCCCGCCGGTGTGGCCGCCAACGGCGACTCCGGCGCGGTGGCGAGCCACTCGGCGAGGTCCGTGGTGGGGGAGGGGGCGCCCGCCGCGGCGGGATCGGCGAACACGTAGATGCGCCAGCGGCCGTCCGCCTTCGCCTGGTGGCCCAGCTGCAGCGGGTTGGTGTCGCAGACGCGCGCGACCGGGGCGGACTTGAAGCGCTTTCCGAGGGGGAAACCCGTCGCCAGGTCCTGGTGGACCGGCTCGGCGACCAGCATCGACGGCGTGTACTGGGTCATGAACCCGGCCGGGAACTCGGCGGTGGACACGTAGAAGTCCTCGAGGTCCGACGGGTTCTCGAACTCCTCCGGCTTCTTCGCCATGAGGGTCGACCACTCCTTGTCGAAGTCGATCAGGTTTTGGGCGACCACTTGGCGCTCGTTCGAGTAGGTGTCCAGCAGCGACTCGGGGCTGCGGCCCTCCAGCACGTGGGCCAGCTTCCAGCCGATGTTGAACCCGTCCTGCATGGACACGTTCATGCCCTGGCCCGCCTTGGCGGAGTGCGTGTGGCAGGCGTCGCCCGTGATGAACACGCGCGGGGTGCGGGTGCCGCGGTCGGCGGCGACGACGTCGTCGAACCGGTCCGTGAGGCGGTGCCCGACCTCGTACACGCTGTGCCAGGCGACGTTGCGCACGTCGACCGTGTAGGGGTGCATGATGGCGTTCGCCTTCGCGGCGATCTGCTCGATGGTGGTCTTGCGGACCGCGCCGGCGTCGCCCTCGGGCACGACGCCGAGGTCCACGTACATGCGGAACAGGTAGCCGCCCTCGCGCGGGATGAGGAGGATGGAGCCGCCGTCGTGCGATTGGATGGCGCACTTGAGGCGGATGTCCGGGAAATCGGTCTCGGCGAGGACGTCCATGACGCCCCACGCGTGGTTGGCCTGGTCTCCGGCCATGGTGCACCCGATCGCCGAGCGGACCTTGCTGCGTGCGCCGTCGCAGCCGACGACGTACTTGGCCTTGACAGTGCGCTCGGCCCCGGCGTTCGGGCCGGACGTCTCGGCGAGCGTGACGGTGACGGGGTACTCGCCCGAGTCGGCGACCTCGAGGCCGACGAACTCCAGGCCGTAGTCCGGCGTCAGGCGGGTCGGGGATTTCGCGGCGACCTCGGCGAAGTAGTCCAGCACGCGCGCCTGGTTGACGATCAGGTGCGGGAACTCGCTGATGCCGGTGGTGTCGTCCAGGGCGCGGCCGCCGCGGATGATGTTCTCCGGGTGCTCCGTGTCCGGGCGCCAGAACGCCATCTCGGTGATCCGGTAGGCCTCCGCCGCGATCGCCTCGGCGAAGCCGAACGCCTGGAACGTCTCCACGCTGCGGGCCTGGATGCCGTCCGCCTGGCCGATCTCGAGGCGTCCGGGGCGGCGCTCGACGATGCGGGTGGTGATGCCGGGGAACTGCGAGAGCTGGGCCGCGGTGAGCATGCCCGCGGGGCCGGAGCCGACGATCAGGACGTCGACCTCCTCCGGGAGCTCCTCGGGGCGGTCGATTCCGACGCCGGCGGCCGGCTGGACCAACGGGTCCCCGGATACGTAGCCGTGGTGGTGGAACTGCACGGTGGGTCCTCACTTCGTTGTGTCTGTGCCGTCGTGTGTTCTATATTAGAACTCGACATTCCATAATCGAACAGCAGCGTGTTGATAAAAGGGTACGGCACGTATGACCCAGGTAACAAGTGGTTGTGGCGACGGGCCCCGGCGTTCGCGCACGGGCGGGCCCCGGCCGGATTCCTCGGGAGGAGACCGGCGGGGGAGCCGCCTTGTTGTGAAGCCGCCTGGTGCGGGCGCCGGCGCTACGGGCGCGTATCGCCGCGCGGCTTGAGGATGAACAGCCCACGCTCCATGCTGCCGACCGCGACCACGTCGTCGAAGTACGGGTAGTTGCTCCAGCTTCCGCCCTCGAACGTGGCGTTGTCGTTCTCCGGGTAGACGTCGAAGTAGCCGACTTCGCTCAGCTCGCCGTCGGCTACGTTGCTGGAATCCAAGACGCGCAAACCGGAGGTGTAGTTGGACGCGAAGACCTTGTCCCCCTTGGTGTAGAGGTTGTGGTCAATCGACGCCGTGCCGTTGTCGTGGGTGCCGATCAGCTCGGGGTTTTCGAGGTCGCGGACGTCCCAGATGCGGGTGGACGTGTTGATGCCGTTGTAGGCCTCGTCCAGCTCGTCGCCGTGCAGGAAGTAGCCCTGGTCTTCGGTGAGCCAGCCCTGGTGGCTGTAGCCGTCGTTCGGATAGAACGTGCGGGAGAGGGTGACGGGGTTGGACTTGTCCGTCACGTCGGAGATGGCGACCGTGTTCTCCAGGCCCTCGGCGGTGCGCTCGGCGTTGGAGCTGACGCAGATTTCGCGGTCCGTATAGCGGGCGTCCGGACCGTCGTACATGACGCACTGGGTGTCGTGGATGTAGCCGGATTCGTCGTAGCAGCCCGCGAAGGCGGGGTTGGCCGGGTCGTTGATGTCAACCATGTGGAGGCCGCCCTCGCAGGTCCCGGAGCCGATCACGTAGGCGAAGCCGGAGTCCTCGTTGATGTTGACGTTGTGTGCTGAGCCGAATGCCGCGTAGTGCGCCGTCTCGCCGAAGACCGCGTCCTCGCCGGTCGTCCCGCGCAACTCCGTCAGGTCGAAGACCTGCAGGCCGTGGTCGCTGTGTTCGGAGACCACGTAGACGTGGTTGTTGGCCACCTTCATGTCCCGCCACACCTGGTTGCCGGCCGTGGAGTGGGTGGGGAGCAGGCCGCGGACCTTCGGACGCATCGGGTCGGTGATGTCCACGAACGCGGTGCCCTCGACGCCGCCCACGATCGCGTATTCCTTGCCGGTCTCGCCGTCCGTCCAGCCCCAGATGTCGTTGACGAAGCTCAGGCCCAGGTCCGCGCGGGTGAGGTGGCTCATCATGTCCACGCCGTCGCAGGGGAACGTCTTGGCGGCCATGCCGTTGATGCAGGGCGCGAAGCTGCCGGGTGCGGAACCCTTCTCGTTGGCCTTGGCCGCGGCGACGTTCTCGAACTCGAACTCCTGGGCGTCCATCGACGGGCTGTGCACGTTGCCCTTGCCGTCGTCGTGCGCCGTTGCCACCGCGCCGCCGGTGCCGACGGCCAATGCCGCGGCCATCACGGCGGCTCCTATTAGGCGAGTCTTGCGAACCATGTTGTACCTCCACAGGGGGTGACCGGCCATCGACTGCGGTGGGTAGCTGCGCAGGGTGCGGCCCGTCGGGTGAATTGGATGTCGTGAGCCTACCGACATTTATCATTTTTTGTGAAGTCAGTCACACAAATGCGCGAAAAGATCAGCGCCGCGACGGAACGTGCATAAATTACAGCGCGACGACGGCGATGCCCAACGCGCCCAGCACCAGAACCGCCGCCGTCGTCCAGGCGGCGGCACCGGCGTCGGCCCGGATTCGGCCCGCGGCGATGCCGCGCGACTGCGCGTCGTAGCGGCGCCGCTGGGTGAGGTAGATGCCCAGCGCGGTGGCGCCGGAGACGGCGATCAGGGCCACCATCCACCACCCGTAGTAGGGCAGCCAGCGGATGAACACCGCGCTGGCGACGAACAGCGCCATCATGGTCCGGCCCCACGCCATGACCGTGCGCTCGGGTTGGAGCCCGGGGTCGTCGTGGAGGCGGGGCCGCGGGGACGGGCGCCGGCGTCGTGCGGGCCGCGCCATCAGTCCAGAGCCACCAGCACGACGACGACGCCGGCCGCCAGCGCCCCGCCGATCCCCAGCAACGGTACGATCAGCGGGAGGGGGAGCGGGCGGCCGTGGCGCATGCTCGCCTCGACGCGGAGCCAGCGGAAGGCCGCGCCCAGGCTGATCAGCATGCCGATGCAGATGATCCCGATCGAGAGTCCCTGGCGCAGGGGGGCGGCGAACAGTTCGGCCGCGAACGCCTCCAGCGCGATGCCGCCGGCGAGGAACGCCAGCGAGGTCCTGATCCAGGCGAGGAAGGTGCGCTCGTTCGCGAGGGTGAAGCGCGGGTCCGGCTCGGCTCCTCCCGGCAGCAACCGGCCCGCCAGCCAGCCGCGTTCGCTGTTCTCCGCCATCGGGTTCCCGCCTCTCGGTGCCGGGCGCCCTGTTCGCGGCACCCGAATCGATGCTACCCGCGGCGCGATGCCACCCGTGCGGCGTGCTGGAATTCACGTGGAGTTAACGCCGTCCACACGTCGGGACGGTGGGGGTTCCTGAAGACTGGGGACACCGGTTCCGCCGGCGCCTCCGGGCGGTCCGGCGGACCACAATCGAAGAGGGGACCGTCCGATGGAAACAGAAACAGGCTTCACCGCGCTGGACGTGGGGGACACCGTCATCGCCAGCGGGTACTCGGTGCCGACCGTGGTCGGGACCGTGCAGCAGGTCGACCGAGCCATGGGCGTGCTCTGGGTCCTGGATGCGGGCGGCAACCGCCGGCTGGTCAACGAGGGTGACTACGCCGTGCGGCGCCAGGACGGCGCCCCGTTGTAAAAGGACACGTGGGGCGGTAGATTCCGCAAAAACCGATGAGCAGACGCCCGTGCGCCCAATGGTGAGGAATCCGTCCATGTTGTTGCCGTCCCTCGACGAACCGAAGAACGCCCGCATCCGCCCCGAGGACAAGGGGCTGCCGCAGCGGGCCGTCGGCCTGACGGTGGGCGAGTTCCTGGCCACCGGACCGAAGCTGTCCGAGTTCTGGACGCCGCTGGTGGTGCTGGACGACTCCCGACTCAGGCACAACGTGTCCGTCCTGGCGGACTGGTGCGCCGGGCATGGCTTCGAGCTCATGCCCCACGGAAAGACGACGATGGCGCCGCTGCTCTGGCGCCGGCAGTTGGAGGCCGGCGCCACGGGGATCACCCTGGCGACCATGGGGCAGGTGCGGGCCGCGCGCGGCTTCGGGTTCGGTTCGATCATGCTGGCCAACGAACTCGTCTCCCCGGATGCGCTGCGCTATATCGCGGGCGAGCTGGCGGATCCGGATTTCGAGTTCCATTGTTGGGCGGATTCGGTGGCCGGTGTGGAGGCCATGGACCGGGCCCTCGCCGCCGCCGCGACGCACCGTCCGCTGAACGTGTGCGTGGACCTTGGCTGGGCGGACAACGGGCGCACCGGCGTCCGCACGGTCGCCGAGGCGGTTGCCATCGCTGACCGGATCGAGCGCTCCAGCCATCTGCGGCTGACCGGCATCGCCGCCTACGAGGGCACCCTGGCGCACGATCGGTCGGCGGAGGGCGTCTCGCGCGTGCGGCGCTACCTGGAATCCGTCGTCGAGTTCCACGATGCGCTCGCCGGCAGGTTCGGGGACGCGGAGATGCTGGTGACGATCGGAGGGAGCGCGTTCTTCGACGTCGTCGCCGAGATCCTGGCGCCGGCGATGGCCGCGGCGCGGAACACCCGGTGGGTTCTCCGGTCCGGCGCGTACATCACGCACGACGAGGGCTTCTACCAGTCCGTCTCGCCGCTGGACGCGGCCGTCGCCGGACCCGCGGACGCGCTGAGGCCGGCCGCGCGGGGCCTTGCGCGCGTCATCTCCCATCCCGAACCCGGGCTCTCGCTGCTCGACGGCGGCAAGCGCGACTTCCCCTACGACGAGGACCTGCCCGTTCCGCTGGCACGCGCGGGGTCCGGCCCCGCGACGCTCGCGCACAGGACCACACAACTGGCGGACCAGCACGCCTTCGTCCGCGGGGCGGAGGACGACCAGTTGGAGGTCGGGACGCTGGTCTGGCTCGGCCTATCCCACCCCTGCACCACCTTCGACAAGTGGCGGATCATCCCGGTCGTGGCCGAGTTCGGTTCGGAGGACGTCGTGGAACTGGTCCAGACGTACTTCTAGGCTCGGCGTTAGATCCCGCGTGGAGGTCCGTCTGCCGATGGGCCGTACCCCAAGGGTGGTGGGCCGATTCAGAAGGGCGGCGGGTCGTCGTCCGGGGGAGGCGCCACGCCTTCGGCGTTCACGCGGCGTGCGGTCGCGCGGTGTGTGGATGCCCGAGGGGTTCCGCCGCCCGCCGACAATACCGGCTGGCGTTTCCGCATGGCCCGGATGCGGGGTCGGGAAGGGTTCACGTGGCGTGTGGTGCTGCGGCGGGGCTTCGTGGGATCCTGCTCCGGGGTGTGGTCACTCATGTACAGCTCGGCCATAAGCCACGGATAGTCGTCGCCACCAAGCGATTCGTAGGAATCGATGTCCACCTGCCGTTGGGCGTCGAGGTACTCCCGGGTCCGTTCGGCCTGGTCGCGCCGGCGCAGTGCCGCAAGGTCCTCATTGGGGTCGGCGACCGGCCACTCGAGGTTCTTCGCGGCCCACGCGATCAGCTCGGCGTTCGAGCGCTCGATGGTTTCCGGATCGGGCTGCGGGGCGGGGCCGTCCCAAGGATCCCACGAGTCTTCCCCGAGATCGGCTTCGTCCCCGGCAGGCGAGGCGTCCTTCCCTCCGGAAGAACCTTCAACGTCGGCTTCGGCGGCTTTCGCCAGATACTCGACAGCGCCCATGGGAGTTGCCCATGCCGCCTCGGGTGTGGACTTCCGGGTGGTGTCCCAGAGCGTGGAGACCAGCAGGGTCCCGTTCGGGAGTTGCTCCATGGTGAGAATGCCGAGGGATTTAAGGCGGTGACATCGCTTGCATAGCAAGGCAAGGTTATTCAGATCTGTGGTCCCGCCGTGCTGCCATTCGACGGTGTGGTCCGGTTCGCACCAGACTGCGGGCCGGTTGCAGCCCGGCGTGCGGCAGGTATGGTCGCGGTGGGTCAGCGCTCGGCGTTGGGCTGGCGTGGGACGGTAGCGCTCGTGCGCCCAATCAATGATGGCGCCGTCGAACGGATCCGTCAGGATCCGCCACCATGAGGGGGCCTGGGCCAGCAGCATCGCGGCGGATTCCTCGTCGATCGCGCCGAGCCGTTGCGCGGTGGGCACAGCGGCTCCTGGAGGGAGCGGAACGCTGCCGAGACCGCCTGTACGCTGTCGGCTGGAAGGCATACCGCCAGCATTTCGATCGGCAGGCTGGTTGTCGTCATTTTCGTTGCCAGCATTCTGGTTGTCGGCGCGGAGACCGGGCAGGAGGGTTGCCGGAACGGTGATGGTGACATGTGGTTGGACGTTCTCAAGCCCAGAGCCGTCGGGGCCGGCGAGCATGTGGTCACTGAAGACATCGGTGCGCAACTGATCCATGGTGCGGACTTCGGTCGGGTCGTCGCCGTCTTCGGCCGCACCGCCGGCCAGTTCCCGGGCGTTCTTCTTGAGGACTTGAGCCTGGTTGTGCACGCGATCGTAGATAGCCTCCGCCTTCGCCGCTTCCAGCGCGACGGTCAGATAGGCCAGGCCGTCGCCGCCGGGTTCGATGCGGAAGAACCGCCCCTCGAGGGCCTTCTTCGAGCGCTTGGAGAACGATTCCGGATCGTACTGCTCCAGCAGGTATTTTCCCTTGGCGCGTATGGAAGCTGGGTTCCGTCCGTCGGCATACGTCAGGAGCTTGCGCCCGAGTTCGTTGCGGCTTGCTTTGGCGGCACGTTCTTCGGCGGAGGCGGCGCGCACCCAGGTCTCGACGGCGGCCTGATCGGACGCATCGGGTGCCGGAATGGCCCGCGGGGTGATGCGGAGTGCCTGATCGGCGATGGCGTCCACATGTGACCCGCCGATGGAACCGGCCGCGAGGGCCTCGAGTACTTCGGGGAGGTCCGTGGCAAGGGTTTCCGCCCGATCGAGGAGCCGCTCCGCGGTGGCGGCGGAGACCGACTGGACAACGGCAATATGCCCGATCGCGGCCTGATATCCCACATTGGTCACGAGGTTCCCGGTCCGGGCGGAGATGGACATGCCGGGATTGGCGTCCAAGATGTCCAGACGTGGGGGCGCCTTCCGCTGGGCATCGTCATGCAGCCGGATCACTGCCTCATGCGTGCGGGCCTCGGCGAACCGGCGGAGTTGCTCGGCCTGCTCGAACTTGGTTCCCGCGTTCCTGGTGCGCGCGTCGGGGTCGGGGGTGAGGATCCACCCGCCAACCCTGATCGAATCTTCGTTCGCGTCCATGTATAAACTCTAGAACTTGATACCGACAATTTGGCGGGGATCCAGATATTGGGGACAACTACCCGTGCTCGCGCGAGGCTGGCTCCCTGGGGAGGGTTGGTGTGCGTCGCCAACGCCCCGCCAAAGCGGTCGGATGCCCTTGGCCATGGCGACCCAGCGCCGCGGGCCCGCCGCGGCAGGTGCTCTCCTCGGCGCGGGAGTTGGAGTCCTCGGCCGGGGCGATCCGCGGCGAACTGGTGGGAACTTTGACGATCGGCTGCTTCGACACCCTCTCGCCGTGGCTGTTGCCGCCGGTACTCGACTACTTCGCCGAACGCCATCCCCGGGTGGAGGTGCTGGTGGTGGAGGCGTCGTCGGACGAGCTGCAACGGCGGTTGCAGGGCGGCGAGTTGGACGCGGCGTTCATGTACCAGCTGCATGTGGAGACGGATTTGGAGTGCGCGCAGGTCGCCGCGGTCAGGCTGCAGATGGTGCTCCCGGCCGACCATCGCCTGGCCGCGCGGGACGTGGTCCACTTTGCGGAGCTTGGCGACGAACCCGCCGTCCTGCTGGGGCTCAAGCCCGCGCCGGAGCTCATCACGGCAATGATGCGGGCCGCGGGCTTCACACCGAACGTGCGTTGGCGCCTACGTAGCGTGGAGACCATACGGTCCGTTGTCGGCCGCGGCCTGGGCTACACGGTCATCATGGGCCGGCCCAGCGGGGATCTGACGTACGACGGGCACAAGCTGGTCTACAAGCGCATCGCAGATGCCCTGCCGGAGAACTCGGTCCAGCTGGTCTTTCCGCTCGGATCGCTCGGGAACGCCAAAGTGCGTGCGCTGCGCGACTTCGCGACGTCGGAACTGGGTGAGAGCGTGGCGCCGATGCAGCGCGCGGCGCCTGACGCCTAGGACGACGGCGGCGCCGGCACCCCAGTTCCGGGTGTCGGCGCCGTCGTCGTCCTGGTGTTGGAGCTTCGTTAGACGGCGGCGTTGCTGGCGCGGCCCCAGGGTCCCGTGACAGCAAGGGTGAAGCCGGGGGACTGGATGTTCACGAAGAGGGTTTCGCCGTCGGCGCTGAAGGCCGGGCCGCAGAACTCGCTGTCGTTGAAGTCGTTGCGCGCCAGCGGGTAGGCCTTGCCCTGGGAGGTCACGCCGACCAGGTGGGATACGCCGTCGCCGTCCTCGGCGAGGATCAGGCCGCCGTGGGTGGAGACGGTGATGTTGTCCGGGCCGTCGAAGTTGCCGTTGTCCGCGTCGGGATCGCGGTTGACCCCGAAGATGGTCTTGAGGGTGATGGATTCGGTGGCCGGGTCGTAGAACCAGACCTGGCCGTCGTGTTCGTTGGCGCTGCCGTCGCCGAGGCGGGCGAAGCTGGAGACGAAGAAGACGCCGCCGTCGCCCCACCACTGGCCCTCGAGCTTCCGCGAGCGCGTGATCCGGTCGTTGCCGAACTGGCGGCGCACGGACACGGTGGCGGCGTCGCGGTCCGGGACGTCGACCCATTCGACCTTGAGGCGGGTGCCCACGGTCGTGGCCTCCGAAAGGTCGGCCACGTGCCTGCCGCCCAGGAAGCAGTTCATGGCCTCCAGCTTTCCGGCGGTGTCGCCGCCGGGGGAGAGCGCGAGCTCGCGCAGGGCGTCCTTGCCCGGGACGAATCCCGCCGGCGGCACCCAGCGGAAGTACAGGCCGTTGGGGTTGCCGGCGTCCTCGGTGAGGTAGACGACGCTCGTGGCGGGGTTCACGGCGACGGCCTCGTGGGAGTAGCGGCCCATGAACTTCAGCGGCACGGGGCTCTTGCCGAGGTTGGCTTCCCGGCTGGTGGGATCGACCTCGAACACGTAGCCGTGGTCCTTGGTGCGCACTCCCTGGCCGGCGCGGCTTTCGGTCTCCTCGCAGGTCAGCCACGTGCCCCACGGCGTGATGCCGCCGGCACAGTTGTTGTCGGTGCCCGCCAGGCTGGTGTACTCGCCGGTCCGGTTTCCGGCACTGTCCACCGTGATGGTGGAGGTGCCGCCGATCGCCCCGGAATCGTAGGTGATGCCCTCCACGACAGGAACCGGGAAGGGCTCGCGGCCGCTGTTCTCGTGGTTCGTTACCAGGACGGAGCCGCCGTCGGGACCGGCGAAGACGCCCATGCCGTCCGGGTCGGAGGGGTGGACGCCGTCGGCCGTCGGGGTCTGGCCCGAGCGCGCGATGAGCTTGTAGGAGAAGCCCTCGGGCAGCGCCAGGATGCCCTGCGGGTCGGCGACCAGTGCGTCGTAGCCGGTGGCGGTGCGGGTGGTGGCGGCCGCGGCGGGGCGGGAGAACGCGTCGAGGCTTCCGGCGCCGGCGAAGACGTAGCCCAGGCCGGTGGCGGTTGAGCCGCCGAGGAAGGCACGGCGTGAAACGGATGGATTCATGGTGTGGCTCCCGGTGAGTGAAGGTTCGATCAGGCGGTTGAACCAAACCTTCCAGACGCACGTGGAGCGGGGGAGGCGTCCCGACGTGCCGCGGATTAACCGCCGGTGAATTGGATTTGAGGGCCGGCAGCGAACGACGGCGGCCGGCGCGGTCGGCGAACGCGTCCAGGGCGGCCAGCATCTCCGGGGCGCGCCAGGATCTGCCCTGCTTGTATTTGTCGACTTCTCCGATCTTGTCACCGCGATGTCCTCCGACCGCGGGAACGCCGGGCTAGGCGCTCGCTGCGCGCAGGCGGGCGCGACCCGTTCCGGGAGGACCCGCATAGGCTTGGGCGATACCCAGCCACTGAACGGCGTCGACGCCCTGAGCGCGCACGTCGCAGTCGTCCCGGTGCCGGCGTCTCGTGGCCAGCAGGGCGAAGTCCAATGCGTCCCCCCTCACGAACTGTTCGGCGTCCTCGGGTCCCCACGACCAGGATTCTGCGTCGTGGGAGAGCTCGACGCGGATGCGTTCGGTGGGGGCCTGCAGTCCGTTGATGCCGAAGCTGTAGTCGCGCGCCGCCACGGCCAGGTGCGCGATGTGCCGCAGGCGGGGGGATGGACTGGGGGACAAGGAAAGCGCGTCGCGGATGTCCTGCCCGTGGGCGAATGTCTCCATGATGCGGGCGGTGACGGCAGCCGCCAGTCCCATCGGCGGACCGAACCAGGGAATGCGCCGGGACGGCTCTGCGGCGAGGATCGCGCCGGCGGTCAGGCGCCGCCCGGCCACCCACTCGTCCAGCAGGGCACCCGGAGGGACGCCGGTGCCGGCCTCCGCGGTGTCGCCCACCTCTGCGTCCGCATCCGCGGCGACGCGGGCGCGCAAAGTCTCGAAATTGTCGGGCGCGGTCAGCGCCGAGTGGAGCGCCTTGTCCGTCCAGGTCAGGTGCGCGACCTGGTGCCGCACCGCCCATCCGGCGGCGGGCGTCGGGAGGTCCCAATCCTCCGCGGAGAGGCCGCGGAGGATGGACTCCAGTCCGGATGACTCGTCGTCCCAGTCCCGCGCCAGCGCGTCGAGGGAGACGGCCATCAGGCGGGCACCTTCCGCAGCTCGTTCTTCATGATCTTTCCCGTGGCGTTGCGCGGCAGGTCGTTCATGAACTCGAAGCGCGTGGGGATCTTGAACTTTGCCAGGCGTTCGGCGCACCACGCGCGCAACTCTTCCTTGCTGCACGTGTCGGCGTTCAGCACGACGAAGGCCTTCCCCGCCTCGCCCCACTTCTCGTCGGGCACGCCGACAACGGACACAAGCACGACGGCGGGGTGCTGGTACAGCACGTTCTCCACCTCCGCGGGATAGACGTTCTCACCTCCCGAAATGTACATGTCCTTCCAGCGGTCGACGATGTGGAAGATCCCGTCGTCGTCCTGGCTGGCGGCATCCCCGGTGCGCAGCCAACCGTCCGCGCCGATGGCGGCGGCCGTCTCCTCGGGCTTGTTCCAGTAGCCGCGCATCAGCATGGGGCCCCGGAGCCAGAGCTCGCCGATCGAGCCCAGGGGGAGGGGCCCGCCGAACGCGTCGCGGATGCTTGCCTCGGCATGGATGACCGGTATGCCGACGGCGGACTTTCCGCCGCTGCCGCGCGGCGGCATGGCCAGCAGCGAGGATCCGGCCTCGGTGGCCCCGTAGATGGACATGATGTTGACCCCGCGTTCCTGCCACAGTTCCACCATCGTCCGGGGCACGGGGGATCCCCCGACCGTGGCGTTGATCGGCAGGAACTCGGCCTCGGCGAACCCCGGCAGGGCCGCCATCAACTGGAAGTTGGCCGGAACCCCGCAGAAATGCGTCACGCCGACCGCCGGGTCCTGGAACAGCCGAAGCGTCTCGGTGGCGTCGAACGCCTTCATGATCAGCGCCGTCCCGCCGAACATGAGCGCGGCGTTGGCGTACAGGTGCAGGCCGGCCACATGGAACGTCGGCAGGACCGTGAGGGACACGGACTCCGCACCGACGGACCCGGCGTGCGCGGAATTCTCGATATTCGCCTTCACGCCGCGGAAGGTGTGGACCGCCCCCTTGGGAAGTCCGGTGGTGCCCGACGTGTAGATGATGAGCCACGCGTCGTCGTCGGACAGGTCGGTCCGCCGTGCGAGTCCGTCGGATGCCGCGATGCCGGACTCGTACCCGTGGTGCGGGCCGGCGCCCCAGCTCAGCCGCTGTAGGCCTGTCGGTCCCGACAGATCCGTGGCTAAGGCGGAATTCGCCTCGTCGTGAACCAACAGCACCGGTCCGAAGTCGGCGAGGATGGCACGCAGCTCGTGCGGGGAGAGCCTCCAGTTCACCGGAACCATGATGGCGCCAATACGGGCACAGGCATAGAGCATCTCGAAGACGTGCGGGCTGTTCTGGGCCAGCACGGCGACGCGATCTCCCTTGCCGACGCCGAGCGCGTCCAAGTGGCCCGCGAGGCGATTGGTGCGGTCCAGTAGTTCCACGTACGTCGTCGCCCGCCCGCTGTCCAAGTCCCGAAGGGCGATCTTGTGCGGGACGCGCTGGGCTTGGTAGTCGAGCCACGGAACGGGGTTTTCCATGCGGATGCTCCTTGGGAGGAAGTGGGGTGATTGATGACCGACTGTATCCGTCGTCACGGCGGGGCGGAATGGCGAAAAAAGCGTCATGCGAGGCCTGAAAAAGAGGTTTGACCCCCGGCTGTGACTGCCACAGGCTCTAGGGAGCGCTTGTGACTCCTGTCACGCATGTCTAGTCCCCTCGCACAATCCGGAAGGAACCCAAGGTGGCAACCACCTCCAGCCAGCCCGTCGTCGAGACGACGAACAAAAGTCCCAGAAGGACCCGCGACCTCGTCGCGGTCAACATCGGCAACGCGATCGAATGGTTCGACTGGAACGTCTACGCGATCTTCGCCCCGTTCTTTGCCGCCCAGATCTTCCGCAGCCAGGACCCCGTGTCCGCTCTGCTCGCCACGCTGGCGATCTTCGCCGTCGGCTTCCTGATGCGCCCTGTCGGCGGGTGGGTGTTCGGCCTGATCGCCGACAGGAAGGGGCGCCGCTTCAGCCTGACGCTGGCGATCCTTTTGGCCGCCGTCGGTAGCCTGATCATCGCGGTGGCTCCCACCTTCGACCAGGCCGGCGTCTGGGCCTCCGCGGTGCTCCTGTTTGCGCGGCTGATCCAGGGTCTCTCCCACGGCGGTGAGACCGGATCCGCGTTCACGTACCTGGCGGAGATCGCCCCGTCGGACAAGCGCGGCCTGTGGGCCTCCACCCCGTGGATCGGCGTCGCGCTGGGCACCATGCTCGCCACAGGGCTCGGCGTCCTGTTCACCACCATCCTCAGCGACGAGCAGATGGCGGCGTACGGTTGGCGGATCCCGTTCGTGATCGGCGCGGTCCTCGGGCTGTACGGGTTGTTCCTGCGGTTCAAGATGAACGAGTCCGAGGTGTTCGAGGCCAACAAGGACGAGGCCCACAGCCTGTCCCTGCGCGACACGTGGCGCGTGCTCGTCGAAAACCGGAGGGCCGTGTTGAACATCGCCATCCTCTCCGTCAGCGGCGTCGTGATCTTCTACACGTGGTTCATCTTCGCGCCGTCCTACGCGACGCGCGTCCACGGCGTTCCGGCCAGCGACGCCCTGCTCGCCGGCCTGCTGGGCCAGGCGGTGTTCCTCTTCGCGGTTCCCTTCGCCGGCGCGCTCTCGGACCGGATCGGCCGCCGCCGGATGGTCTTCATGTACACGATAGGTTTCGCCGTGTTGGCCTTCCCGCTGGAGTGGATCATGGGTCCGTCCGGACTGCGGGTCTTCATCTCGATGGCGATCGCGTCCCTGATCCTGGCAGTCTGCTGTGCACCGCTGGGTGCTATCTTCACCGAGCTCGTGCCCACCCGCGTCCGCGCCACGGTCGTCGGCATCACCTACGGCGGATTCTCCGCCGTCTTCGGCGGCACGGCGCCGTATCTGAACACGTGGCTGAGCAGCATCGGCCTGCATAACCTCTTTGTCGGGTTCCTGATCCTGTTGTCCCTGCTGACCTTCGTCGTCTGCCTGCGGCTGCCGGAGACCAAAGGCCTCAAGATGGAGTAGTTGGGGAGTACCCACTTGGATCCACGGAAGGCGGAGCCGATGCCGAAGTTCACGTTCAGGCAGCTCGAGTACTTTCGGGCGATCGCGATGAACGGCAGCATCAGCGCCGCCTCCGAACAAGAGAGAATTTCCCGGTCCGCGCTGGCCGCGGCGCTCGACGAGCTCGAGCGGTCCCTCGACTGCCAACTTTTCGTCCGGCACAAGTCGCAGGGAGTTGTGCTGACGACGGAGGGGGAGCGGCTGCTCGGCATGGCCCACGAACTTCTGCACGGGGCGGAGGATATGGAGGCGTCCGTGAAGGGCGGCGAGTTGAGCGGAAGCCTGGCCATAGGATGCTTCACCTCGTTGGGTCCGACGCTCATTCCCCGGCTCTTCGACTACTTCAGAAAACACCACCCGAAGGTGACCCTGCGCGCCTACACCGAGCCGCTGGACCGGCTCGTTGAGCTCCTGCGCTCGGGTGAGATCGAACTCGCGGTCAGCTACAACCTGGATTTCGATCCGTCTCTGGAGTGCGAACCGCTTTATACCGCCCGCTTGCATGCCATTCTGCCGGCCGATCACCGGCTGGCCGCCGAGGCGACGGTCGCCGCGGCCGACCTGGCGTCCGAACCGCTGATCCTCCTCGATACGCCGCCGAGCCCGGACTTCATCCGCAACTACTTCAGGTCCTGTGGGCTGACCCCGAACCTGGCGCACCGCTTCACCAACTTCGAGGTCATCCGCTCCCTCGTGGCGCGCGGCGCAGGCTACGCGCTGGTGGTGCAGCGGCCGGCAGTGGACCGGTCCTACGAGGGACTTGAACTCGTGGCGCGGCCCCTCACGCCGCGTCCTCCCGACCAGGTGGTCTCCTGCGCCTGGTCGGCAAACCGCCGACCGTCGGCAAATGCCCGTGCCGCGTTGGAGGGGCTGCGCGAGGTGGCCATTCCGGCGCATACCCCCGAACTTTATGGAGACTGACTGTGACCGAGCAGGATTGGATGGACGTGGCATGACCGAACGGGCGAAGACGCCGGCCCTCACCTATTTGGCCACCGTCAAGGTGGAAGTCGGTGACCCGATCGAGGTGGGGGACACGGTGGATGGTTTTCGGCGAGTCATACCGATCACCGGAGGCACGGTGGCGGGACCGGAACTACGGGGACGGGTCCTGCCGATCGGCGCCGACTATCAGCTGCTGAAGTCGGACACCCTTACGGAGCTCGAGGCGAAGTACGTCATCGAGACGGAGGACGGCGAGCAGATCTACGTCTCCAACTTCGGACTGCGCGCGGGCTCCGCGGAGGACATCGCCGCGCTGGTCCGCGGGGAAACCGTGGACCCGGAGCGCATCTACTTCCGCTGCGTTCCGCGGATGGTGTCCGAAGGCCGCTGGGCCTGGCTCGGATCGCGGATCATCGTGGGGACCGGGGTACGCCATCCGGACGCGGTGCATCTGGATTTCTATGTTGTTGACTAACGCGCGGGACCAACGTGTTTCAGTCGTTGCTTTCCCGTACGCACAGTGTTGGCTCCAGCGGCATTGCCGAGCAGGCGCTTCGCTTGCGAGGGAACGACGAAAAGGTCGACGACAACAACTGAACGGACGGCAACTACGCGCCTGCGGTTGGCGGCGAGCGGGTTTAGCCGGCGACGTGGATGATTTGGATCAGGTTGCCGCAGGTGTCGTCGAGGACGGCCGTGGTCACCGGACCCATGGTGGAGGGTTCCTGAATGAAGTGGACGCCGAGGCCGCGCAGGCGCTCGTACTCCTGCTGGACGTCCTCCACGGCGAACTGGGTGAAGGGGATGCGGTCACCGACGAGGGCGGCTTTGAAGGGGCCGACGGCGGGGTGGCCGTCGGGTTCGAGCACCAGTTCGGTGCCGTCCGGGTTGCCAGGGGCGGTCACGGTCAGCCACCGCGGGCCGCCCAGCGGGACGTCATGCTTCAGCTCGAACCCTAGCTTGCGCGTATAGAACTGGAGGGCTTTCTCCTGGTCGTCGACGAGCACGCTGGCCCACTGAATCCTCATGTCGATCCCTCGTTTGCGTTGTGGACGTTCCGCGCGGGGCACCCAGCGCGGACTGCCCATGTTGCCATGTGGAGGGGCACGGCACGAGCCCGGACGCGAGGTGACCACCGAACCCGACACGGCGCTCGCGCGCAGCGCATAAAACAACACGGACGAAGGATCGCACGGTTGCGCCACTACATGGCGTTGGCCGTCAGCTCATCTGCCTGCGGCCGGCACGAGCGGCGAAGGCGTCCAGGGCGGCCAGCATCTCGGGTGCGCGCCAGAATCTGCCCTGCTTGTACTTGTCGACGCCCACCACGATGCCGGCTTCCGCGAGACCGTCCATGGCACGCTTCATGCGCATGTATTCCAGACCCAGTTCCGCTTCAAGCACCGCGGCGTTGACCACTGGCCGGCTCTCCAGTAGCTCGAGAACCGGCCAGACGGCGGAGTCGGCGCGAGCTTTGATCTTCCCTCGCCAGGATTCGGCGATGGCCGTGACATCCTCCGCCAACTGGGTGCCGTTGCGTATCGCTCGAAACGACGCCTCGGCACACAGGGTGATGATCGGTTCCGGATCCCCCTCTCGGTAGGACCCGAGTGCGCGGTGGTAGGCCTCGACGTCGGACAGTAGGCCGGCGGAGACCGGCGTGGAGACAGCGCGGGCAACCCCGTGGCCCTTGAGCATCGAGTGGATTAGCGCCCGGCCGGTACGGCCATTGCCTTCTGTGAACGGATGGATGGTTTCGAACTGAGCGTGGGCGATGGCCGCCTGGACCATCGGAGGGATGTCGGAGCGCCTGGCGTAAGCCATCAGATCCTCCATCAGCCCTGGTACCCGCTCATGCACGGGTGGGATGAAGTCGGCGCCGAGGGGACTGGCCATACTGGTGCCGATCCACACCTGTTCCTGCCGCCAGATGCCGGCGGTTTCGGCGTCCCGGGTGCCTTCCATCAGCGCGCGGTGCATCCCCAGGATGCTGTTGGTATCCAGGACTTCGGCCGCGGCAAGCGCTGCCTCCATGGCCCTGACGTTGCGCACCACAAGCGTGGCGTTCAGCTTCTGCTCAACGCTCAGTTCGGCTTCGCCCAAACTGCGGGCGTTGGCGGTGACATTTTCGATCTGTGAGGAAGCGATCGACTCCGTGCGCAGCATGATGGTCGCAAAAGGCCTGATCCGGTTGCCGAATCTCTCATCGAATCGGCTGATCTCCCGGCTGGCCTCTTCGGCCAGTGAGACGACGGATGCCGATGGCGTGTACTCGACCTGCGCGATCCCCGACGGGACGAAGGCCTTGTAGATCCGCCCGCGCATGCCCGAGATATAGCGGCTGAGCCCGAGGTCGGAGGTGTTGCTGTTCCATACGACATGCTCGGTAGTGGCTTCGGGCCATCGTTCGGCCTGTGGGGCTGGCTGCGAGGGCATGGGATCTGCTATCTGTACGCCGTCGGAATGGGTGCTTACAGATATCACACTATCTGTAAGAATCTATGGGGAAGGCTTACGCTTATGGCTCCGCGCCGCGCGGTCCTCACGCTTCTCGCACCGCTGTTAAGGGGCCGGCGGCGGGTCCGTCGGGTTCGAGAGTCGGTTCGGTGCCCTTCGGGTCACCAGGGTCGATCACGACAAACCGCCGCGCGTCGCCTATGCGGGCGTCGTGCTTTAGCTCAAATCCGAGCTTGCCTCATGCGCTCACTCGTTTGCGTGCTGGCGCGGTCCGCAGGAGAACACGACGGTCCGCGCCAGCACGTCGCATTCGTGACACGGTATGAGCATAAATCCGACGACGCACAAGGGGAGTTGGCATGCGAGGAGACGAGAAACGGGTGGTCGAGGCCTTCGGGAGGTATCTCACCGAACGCGGTTGGGCGGTCGAATACGAAGTCGAGCATTGCGACGTTCGCGCCAACGGCCCGCAGGGAGAACTGCTCTTTGGCGAAGCCAAAGGTCGTACCGCGGCCATTGGCCTGGACGTGGACACGCTCTACGGTCAGCTCCTCCGGCGGATGCCCGCTGAACACGTCGGGGAAGCGCGCTTTGCGGTCATCGTGCCGGCCGCCGGCGTCAAAGCCGCGTTGCGCGTGCCGAAGGCAGTCAGGGACCGGCTCGCCATCGATATCTACTCCGTTGACGACGCCGGTGTGGTGGCACGGCCGACCGAGCCCTAAGATCTTCGGGTACGCCGCAGCCAAGAAAGCGAGTGATTCAGTCCGAGTGGGTCGCTAGGCCAATCTGTGGATTACGGGACCGGTAACGGATTCCTGCGGCGAACTTAGGTCCAGCGACTCGTCACGCGCGGCCTCCGGATCCGCCAACAGGAACTCGCGGTTGGATGCGTAACGCCACACAACGTGATCGAGTTCGGAGGCCTGCACCCCTAGAAGGGCGGCAACATGCTTGAGCGCGGTGAGGATGTCGTTATCGGTCGCTCCCCTCAGGGTTGCGCCGGGGACGTTCGTAGCGAAGGCGCGGACCATTCGGTCCACCTTGATGCTCTGCCGGCCAGTCAGGATCAGTACGTAGTTGAACGTGATGCCGGAGCTCTGGCTAGGTAGACGCTTCCACTGGCGGTGCAAGTTGGCGAGTAGCGCTTGCTGGTAGCGGTAGTCCATTTAGTCGGTAGCGCGGTTCTGGCGAGGTGGTAGCGGCCCGGGCGCTGTGTACCCGGGCCGCTCCGGTGTTATTCCCAGTAGTCCTGGTGGGCGCGGGCCTGGTCGTTTTGGTGCCTTCGCATATCGATCTGGCCGAGGTTGATGATCCGGGCGTTGTTGGCGAGGCGGTTCACGATCGAGTCCGCCGCGACCCGATCGGGCAGTTCGGCGATCCAATGCGCCGGCCCGGTCTGCGAGGCGATCATCGTCGGCAGCCGGTGTTCGCGGTTCGCGAGGATCGCGAACAGGTCGCTGGCGGCGTCGCTGTCGATGCCGACGGTGAGGAAGTCGTCGATGATCAGCAGGTCGATGTTGGAGAGCTCGTTCAGCAGTTTCTGGTGGGCGATGCCGTCGCCGCGTGCGATGACGAGCCGACGGGCGAGGTCGTCCATCCGGAAGTAGAGAACCGAGTGTTCGCTCTGGCAGGCGCCGATGGCCAGCGCGCAGGCGAGGTAGGTTTTCCCGCCGCCGGTGGGCGAGATGATGAGCAGGTTCGTCGCGTCGGAGCGCCAGTCGTGGGCGGCATAGCGTCGCATCCGAATGGGGGTGATGCCGCGCCCGTCGCGGTAGTCGACCTCGGCGACGGTCGCGCCCGGGATCGGGAAGGCGGCCTGGCGGATGAGTTTGTCGACCTTGTTGATGCGCCGGGACTCAAGGGCGTCGTCGACGGCGGTTAGGAACAGCTGCTCGGGGGTGAGGGTGTCGTTGCCTTCGTCTTGGATGAGCTCTTCCAGCCGGGTCGCGACGTGGGTCACGCGCAGGGCCCGGAACTTGTCATAATCGATGCTGGTGAACATCACTTCCCCTCCTCGTCGCGTGCATAGTGGGAGGCATCGCGAACATAGACGTCTGGCATGGTGTCGCGGAAAACGACGGTGCTGACGCGTTTGCGTGTCGAGGCCGCCGGGACCTGCGGCCGAGGCTTCTTCGCGTCGCTGTCGATCGCCGCCATCAGACGTTTCAGTGTCGAGTAGGTCGGATGGGCGCTGCGGTTCACGAGTTCCTGGCAGGCCGCCTCCAGCCGTTCCCGGTTGTTTTTGCCGAGCCCGTCCAGGACGTTCTGGCAGGACAGGTAGCCCTGCGCCTCAATCACCTGGCCGTCGAGAATCTGCTCGATCACCGTGACGGTTGCCGGCCCGACGCTGCGCGCCCGATCGGTGAACCACCGCCTGGACCACAGCCCATCGATATTGCGGTGCTGCGGCGGGACATGGCCGGGCAGGGTCGAGTACTGGCCCTTTCGGCCGGTCAACCGCGGGTGTTCGCAGAGCATCTCGTGCCCATCGAAGACCGTCACCCGGGACGAGGTCAGCCTCACCCGCAACAGCTTCCCCGCCAAAGCGAACGGCACCGAATACCGCTGCGTTTCGGCGGTGACGTGGTAATTACGGCCGGCCTTCAGTTCCTTCCAGGAGACGTCTTCGAACGCAGCGTCCGGCAACGGCTCGAGGAACTCCCGTTCCTCGGTGTCGAACCTCTCCCACCTGGTCGTATCGTCAGCGCGGCGGATGTCGTGGTTGATCTCCCGCACCCGCTCCTCGATCGCAGCATTCAACTCGGCCACGGTCGTGAAGACATCGTCGTCGAGGTAACCGATGACGCGCTTGTTCACGACGTTCACCGCGTTCTCGGCTGCGGCCTTGTCACGCGGGCGCTTAACGCGTGCCGGAACGATCGCGCACTGGTAATGGTCGGCGAGCTGCTGATACCGAGTATTCACAACCCGCTCCGCGTCACCCTTGTGGACTTGGTGGGTCGAGGTCGTCGGGTTGTCCGGAACGACGATCTGCGGAACGCCGCCGAAGAACGTGAACGCCTGAACGTGAGCGTCGAGCCAGGCCGGGGACTTCATATCCGCGTAGGCGCGGCAGAAGATCACGCCCGAGAAAGGCAGCACAGCAACGAACAACACCGCCCTGACCACCTCGCCGGTGATCGTGTCAACGACGTCCATCGTGTCGCCGGCCCAGTCCACCAGCATCGCCCGGCCCGGCTCGTGCCGGAGCACCGCCACCAAATCGTGGGTGCGGAGATAATCGGTGAACAGGGCGCAGAACTGCGAATACCCGTACTTCTTGCCCGCGTCCTTGGTATCGACGTAACGGCGCCAAGCCAACAGCAGAGTGAAGTGCCGGTTCTGTTTCATCGACGCCAGCACCTGCGACAGGTCGGGCTGGACGTACTCCTCTGATACCTTCCGGCGCCCGTCGGGGAACCACTTCGCGAGCTCAGTGTCGGTGATCGCACCCACCGAAGTGACACCCCGGCCCTGGATCTCCTGCCGAACCCGGGCCACGTCGCGATGCGAGCACCCCGCGATCTCGACGACTTCGCGGTAACTCCGCCCCTCCAGCAACAGCCCCAATATTTTCCGATAGTCCACCATGAACCCGCCCTTAACAATGAAACGACAACGCCGAATGCGTTGTCCCTTCACAGCAGAGCAGTACATCAACCGCCAGCGCTACCGTGTACCCGGAAACGTGCTACCAACTCGACGGACTACCGCTACCACCAAGCGCTAGGTGCCACAAGTCTTCAACTGCATCGGTACCTAGGGCGCGGACGTCAGCGACAGTGAAGACGTCCTCGCGGCAGAGCAGGTCGGCGGCCTCTCGAACGACCTCTGCCTTCAGACGTGCGCCGGGTTTGGTGTGCGCTGGCTTGCGGTTTTTGGCCACCTGGTCTGCCCAGACTTCTGCGCCACCCACGGCCTCGAAAGTAGCAATAAGGTCCTTGATATTGTCCGAGCTGCCTGCTGCTGGCTCAGCGCCAGAAGTGCTCCTGTAAGCCTTATAGTTTGCGACGACGTTCTTGACGGCGTTGTAGTGCTGGCCGGTCGAGTAGATCGAGTCAATGACGCACAGCGCGAGGCTGTCGGGATATCCGGTCGTTCGAATCCAACGGTCGAAGGGGCTCAGCTCCGTGCGTACGAACTCGGCAATGACCTCGACGTTCCGCTCGTGACTACCAACTTTTCCAAGATCATGTGCCATGTTTCTCCCAACGCTAGATGACGGTTTCGATGAAGTTCTACTTGAGCTCGACATTCTCGAGGTAGGCGTGATGGTTCTTGACCTGAGACGTAACGTCGATATTCGTCAGTTTGTCTGTGCTCGGCTTGAAGCCCGCAAGGCCAGCGGCAGTCTGCCCCACATTAGCGATGGGGTAGAGGAATTTCAGGACGTCGTCGTCGGTCGAATGGTAGTTATAAACGGGTTCATCGACCGCGGCCGTCAGCGTATGCCAGTCACTCTTGGCGCCAATAGCGGCTCCGAGGAGGTGCATCGATTCAACCCGGGGTCCATCGGCTTTAGTTCCTAGCGTCTGCGCTGCCACCACCATAGCCCGCACGCCGAGGCTATGCCCCACGAAAATAAAGCTTTGAGTGTTGGTCCGCGCTAGGAGATCGGCCACGATAACCCCAGTCTTGTCGGCGCGGTTTTTGGCGACATGCCAGGGGTTCTTGGCCAAACCGGCGGCGACAAATAACGGCGAGATTGGGGCAACCATGTTTGCAGCCTTCTTCGCTGCTCTCGCAGCTACCGCCCTGAGACCACCAACGCCCACGACCCCTGCCCCTTCGTATCCGACGAGGAATGCCAGATCTTTGAGTTCCTTGGCGCCCCAGTGGATTCGATAAACAGGTGAGTCTGGGTACCTCGTAGTTATGATCTTCCGCCACTCTCCCCAGCCCTTCCCGCTCTCGCTAAGAAAGCCGTTGCAAACGATCACGGGGGTTCCGGGCCCGCCCTGCAGCAGCTCAATGTGGAATGACTTGTCTTCGTCGAGGTAGGCGTTCGTCACTGAAGCGCCCAGCGCGCCACCCAGTGCAGCACCAAGGCCCGTAATCACTAGGGTGCCGCCGGCCATGCCGAGTCCCCCCGCCGCTACTGCTCCTCCACCGAGAAGCGCCAAGCCGAAGCTAGTAGCGGCAGCGCCGCTGTATCCACCGACTAGAACGCCCACAGCGCCTCCGATAGCGGGCGCCGCGACAAGGGCCGCGGGTGCGCCTAGCGTAAGTCCTGCCAGTCCAAGACCGGCGAGCTTGGCTGTGCGGCTCAGGTTCGCCTTGTCGTACTTGAGGAACTCCTCGTAGGCATTGAGCGCGCCCATCTTGCGGTCAGCTTTGTCGAACCCGGGGATTTCATGGCGGTGCTCGGCGCAATAGCGCGGTGCGCGGATGGCCCCCTGTCCCCGACCTGCCATGTTTGCGCAGCCGATCCCTACACAGGGCAGGGTAGGTGATCCGCAACCGTCGCACACGTAAGCGGGCATTTGGCCCATCGGTCGGTTTGCCTTGAAATGGTCGTGTTTCCCGAAGCAGGAAGAGCACCAAGCGTGCTTCTTCTCGGTCGTGAGGTCGTCGGCCACATCGGCGATCCACTGGGCCACTTTCTGGTGGGCTTCCGCTCGCTTCTCAGCGTTCTTTTGCTGCTCCAGATCTGGCAAGTTAACGGCCGCATACTTGGCCTTGGCAAACGCCCAGGCGTTCCTGACCAATGCAGGGTTGGTCCCTAGGCCATCGCTCTCGAAACCTGGATCTGCGTCTTTGACGCTTCCAGAAAGTACGAGTTTCTTTCCCTGAGGCGAGACAATCTGACATTCAAGCCGATCCCCGTCAAGGACGCGGGCCATGACCAGTGAAGTCTGCATAAAAATATCCCCCGATACGCGGCCCACCCGAGCGGTGCGACAGAACTCAATCGTTGCACTCCTCAAGCCCGAATTGGCCGTCAACTCGCCAATCTGCGGCGACTTTTGCCGACTAGGAGCCCCCAACGAAAAGTTCGCCAGTCTAAAAACAGGCTGCTTTCCTTTCCTTAGCTCGCGACGCAAGGACCACCGCTGCGACTCTTAAACTGATCCTCGGGGCACCGGAGTCGTCGGTGACGAGCACGGGGAGACGAAGCCTTGGTGAGTGACCTCCGTGTCACCGCACATGGAATGCTTATGGCGATATCGGCTGCGTGTTCGGCTGCCAGTGATACTTCCCCACGCGTCGGTGGCGCGGCGAGGAACAGGCTCTTAGGGGGAGTGGTAGTGAAGGAGCGCCACCACGACGACGGCGCTGGGCTTCTCTGCGGGCTGTCGCTCGAACGTTTCGTAGGCATCGCGCTCGCCGCCTGCAGCGCAGTCAAACGGTGCATGACAGCGTGCGGTTCGACGCCGTGTTGCCGTCGCGACACCCCAGCGTGCAAAACCTAATTGATGTGCTGCCCAGTCGCGGCCGATCCTCGAAGGTTGCATCTTGGGGAGCCGACGGCTGGGAGACTAGTGTGGTGTCCGGGCCAGAAGAGACTTGGACGGTAGCTCTGGTCACGTCTGTGGCTTCGGATAAGCTGACGTCATTGAAGAAACGTGGCGGGGGACACAAGATGGACGAGCGGTTGGACTCTCCGCATGCGTTCGCCACGTAGTGGGTGGACGCTCGAGACGAAAGACTCCGCATGGCTTTGAAAGACCTCAGGGATCCCGGAGCTGTCCTCAGCGCACTGAGGTTATACGACGAGATGGGCCGCGAGCAGTTCCTTGCACAATACGGATTCGGGTCGGCGCAAAAGTACTGGCTGGTCCACGATGGACGCTACTACGATTCCAAGGCTATTGTTGGCGTCGCCCACTTAATGCAGACGGGAACCTTGCTACGCAGCTCCGAATTCGCCGGCGGAGTCAGCGGGGCCGTGCGGAGCCTGGAAACCCTTGGATTTGGCGTCGTAACCGAGGACGAAAAACCAGCCGGGACGGTGTTCCCGCCGTCCTTCGAGATCATTTGGAATCCCGAGAACTGGCTATGGGACGAAGGCGACTTCAAATCCGTGAAGGACGAAATCGCTGATACAGGGGGTGCCAACGGCCAGTGGAGCACCGGGACACGCCGGTCCGGAATCGAACCCGGGGACCGCATCTACCTATTCCACGTTGGCTCCGAAAATCGCGGACTCATAGCGTCTGGCCATGCCACTTCGGCGATCGAACTTGACTGGCACTGGGATGAGCAGCGGACTGATCAAGCCCCATACGTCCAGATCCACTGGGACGCGCTCGTCGATCCGGACGATCTGCTTCCCTGGGGCGAAATTCAAGCCAACGATCCGGAATTTCCCGACAAATTCATGGCGGGCGGAATGCGGATAGACGGGCAACGGACTGCGGCTCTGGAGCTCTTGTGGCAGAAGCATGTGGACGACGTCATTCTCGGCGAAGCCGGGCCGCCGCCCGCACCAGGGATTCCGATCAGCTACGCGTATGGCTTGGCAAAGCGCAGAAACCACCAGCGACGCTTTCGCGCCCTGCTCCTCCGCCACTACAAGCCTGAATGCCGGGTTTGCGGGTTCGGCCAGGTTAAAATTCTCGAAGCTGCCCACCTGATTCGCGATGCGGACGGAGGTGCCGCGACACTCGAAAATGGCAGGTTGTTGTGCCCGAATCACCATCGGGCGCTCGACGCACATCTGTTTGAATTCGACCAGAATGACGGGCCCGTTTGGTCGGACGCGTCAAGCGAGTTTCTCGCTCCGTTCAGACCGGAGCAGTTAGATAGTGAGCTTTAGGGCACGCGTCTAGGGCTACTACCGCAGGAGACGATGATGTGTCACGAGCTGAAACATTGAGCCGACCGAGGAGCGTCCTGAGGACATCAGCAATTCTGCTCAGTGCAAACCCAAGCTGATCATCATATCTTTTTCGCTGACAACCTCGGGGACCACGACGGCGTCCTTGAGGTCAGATTTTTGCTGCAGGAGCTGGTTGAGATTCAGATCGAATGACCTGATCGATTCGTCGGGATGGATGGCCAGCGGCAGGTAGACATTGACGGGTTTGTTCTGGCCTATGCGGTAGATCCGGTCCGTCGCCTGGGCTTCCTTGGCAGGGTTCCAGTGACGCTCAAGATGAATCGCATGGTTGGCTCCCGTGACGGTCAGACCCGTGCCCGCGGCGACTGGCGACATGATGATGACGCCGAATCCCGGCTGCGCCTGGAAGTTGGAAATCAGCTGCTTCCGAGACGGCGCCGGACCTCCGGACGTAGCCTGCGTGTCGCCGTTGACCACATGCACCCGTATCCGGTATTTCTCCTGAAGCCACCGCACCAGCATCCGCTGAACCGCCTTGTTGATGAGGAAAATGATCGCCTTCTCGTCTGCGTCCCGCACACGGTCGAGGATCTCAAATGTTGCTTGGATGCGCGCTGCCATCCCGGGGTCCGCCGTTAGCCCGCCCGGCTCCTTACGCGTCGCCTCGGGATGCAGGCTGACGGCTTTGAGGGCCTGCAAGGTCTTGAGGGCGCCGCCTTTCTGCCCGGCGCGGACCTTGTGCGCACTCAACTCCTGGCTGTAACGCAGCGCCTGTGGCTCCGGCATCGTCCTGTAGAGCGCGGGGAGGTGGTTGACCCCCGGGCCGGCTACGCCGCTATGGATGGTCTTGGTCGGCAGTTCGGTGAGGTGGTCTTGCTTGTTGCGGCGCATCATGAACGGCCGGATGTGATCGGCCAAAGCGCTACCTCTGGACGCTCGGATGCCCGGTTCGGCTCCTTCGAGTGACCGCACCCAGTCCTTGTTGAATTCCGGCCACTTGCCCAATAGACCGGGCTGTGCGGTATCCATCAGGCACCAGAGATCCTTGAGTTTGTTCTCGACCGGCGTGCCGGTGCAGATGAGCTTGAACCAGGCTTTCAATCCCTTGGCGGCACGGCTCGCCAGCGTCTCGGGGTTCTTGGTCTTCTGCGCTTCGTCGAAGACCACGGCGCCCCACTCGACGTTTCCGAGGGAGATCTGGAACGATGCCAGCGTCTCGTAGGTCGTGAGGACCAGCCGGCCGGGCTTGTCCAGGCGAGCGTCGCCGGCCTCGTCGCCGACGGCCAGCGAGAACACGATTCCCTCCTTCCGCAGCATCCCGTGATCATCGAGGAGGGAGGCGCTGGCGCTCGTCTCCCGGCGCGCACCGCGGTACTTGGCTGGCCTGTTCGAACTGGACCACAATGACGAACCCGTTTGGTCGGACGAAGCAAGCGAATTCCTCGCTCCGTCGAGACCAGAGTAGGCAGACAATGGGCGTCAGAATGGGCGCCCATTGCCTTACCGGCAAAGGAGAAGCCGTGTCACAAGTTCCCGCGCAAGCAGTGCAGTATGGCGTTCAGGAAAAGGTCGAGCACTCCGCTTCATGGTTCGAGAACGGGTTCGGCGCCACAGCAACGACCACCGACTTCCTCGATGCCACCTGCTGGGCCCACCGGTCTGACCTCCTTACGCTTCTGGTCCTCAACCCGGACACCGATCTCCGCACGGCCGACGTGAAACGTGCCCTCGCATGGGACAGCGGCGATCTAGGGGCAGTGCTACTGCTCTCGCTGGTCCCTAAAGATATGGACGACGACGCACTCAACGACTATCTGGAAGACAGCGGACTGGCGCTCTTCAGCTGCCTTGCTGGGTTCGCCGAGGAATGGATCCACTATGACGCCGGCACGTACCGCTCCTTCGAGGTGACCGACCTGGGCCGCCCGCCGTCGGAAGCAGCCGCACTGCGGGAATGGACCCTTTCCGTGCGGGAAATCCTCACGAGGGCAGGCGATAAACCAGAGGTGGACGACCGGCCGAGGGATACGCCCTTGAGTGGGATGGAACTGGTGATGCGGACCTGGGATCCGGATCGAAACGACCGCTCTGCCGCGGACGTCGATGTCCTAGTGGACACGGATCTAGTGCTGTCATGGAGATGCGAGAAGGGACACCGCTGGACCTCGAACATTGGCGACCGCTTCCGTCGCCCAGAAGCCTACGCGTGCCCGATTTGTTGTCCCAACGAGGATGTTCCCGTCTCCCGATATGAGGATTCGCTAGAGGCAATGCACCCCGAAATCGCCGCAATTTGGGATTCGTTGCGCGCCGACGAATCGTCCAGCCCGCCCGCCGCGGACATCCACCACTACAACCTCAGCCGATCGGTCATTGTCCAGTGCAGCGAGCCTGGCCACTACCCCGGCCAGCTGCACATTGAGGACTTCCTAACCGGCTTCGGCGTGGACGGGCACACCTGCTGGGCCTGCCGTGTCTCCCGCGAACACGACGGCGTGCGTCCCGGGGAGATCATGCGGTCCTGGGGAGCGCCCACCTCGCGGACCGAGCGGCGGCTGGCCAAACACCTCGCCGAATGGTTTGTGCTGGCCGACGAGGCCATGAACACGATCAAGTTCGCCCAGGCCTTCATGACCTATCCGTGGGGGAAGCCAGACATAATCATCCCCGGTCTTCGCGTGGCCGTGGAGTTCGACGGGACGGGCGCCGCCGGCGTCGAAGACGGCCACGACACCGACGACGGCAAAACGGTCGACATCCTCAAGGACGAGCTGATGCGCGAGGTCGGCTGGGAGGTGGTGCGGGTCCGCACGTCTGGCATGCCCAGGCTCGGTCCCTTCGACGTCCAGGCTGAAGCCATCAGCCCCGGGACGGTCCGGGAGATCGCGTGGATGGTGCTGCGCGCCGCGGACAGCCTCGATACCCTCGACGCCAACCTGCACGCCCTGTCCGAAAAGGCCAACGACCTCCTCGTCAACGGCATCTAATCGCGGGAGCGTCGTAGTTGAGCGTTCTCGCGGCGCCGTCGCTTGTTGTCTTTGGCCGCGCAGGGTGAGGCTGGGGCGGTGGCACTGTGACTGGACCGTCTTGGCTGGCAAGGGCTGCCGCAGTCCCGTATACTGAATCATCGAAACTCAAAGCGATTCACGAGGAACTCACCATGACCGAATGCACCACTGGACAGCGGGTCGCCGCCGCTCTCGAGGCGGCCAAGCTCAGCCAGCGCGCCGTTGCCGAGGTGACCGGCATTCCTCAGGCCACCGTTTCGCGGATCGTTAGTGGGCAGCGTCCCCCCAAGATCCCTGAACTCTTTCTGCTTGCTCAGGCCACCGGGCACACCTACGCGCAGCTGACTGGAACGGACATTACCGAGGACAAGGTTCAGTGGGCCGCGCGATCCACTCATGGTGCTGACATGGAGGCCATGAAGGCGGCCATCCTGCACTTCATGGCGCTCGACGCCTACCTGGACGACCAGGCCATCCCGGCGGCATCATAAGCGTGTCCACCTTTAATGCGGGGCACTCCACTGCCAGAGGGGCGGCTGCATCGGCTGCAGGGCAGTTCCGGGCAGAGCACCACCTCGGGGTCCAGCCGCTAGGAGATCTGGTGGCGATGATCGAGCAGGCCACCGGGATTGATGTGGCTGTGATTGATTCCGGTTCGAACGAGCACGGGCTGACAGCACGTACCAAGGACGGGGCGAGAACTTTCATCGTCGTTGCCCGGACTCATCACCCGATGCGCCAGCGCAGCACCTTGGCGCACGAGCTCGGTCACGTGGTTTTCAACGACTGGCAGACAATGGATGAGAGCTCCCTGAGCGAGCGCTCGGACCGGGAAGTCCGCGCCGATGCCTTCGCCCGACACCTGCTCCTGCCGCACGACGGCGTGCGTCAGCTGCTGGGAAACGTAGCTCGACTGATGGAGGCGGATCTCTCACGCATCGTCCAGCTGTTCGGGGCTTCTCCGGCCATGGCGGCGATTGCCCTCGAACAGTATGGATACATCGACGAGGCCCAAAAGCGCGAGTGGAAGGCTCTATCTACCCCTCAATTGGCCACGCGCCACGGCTGGATGGACTACTACCGGACACTGCAGGACGATGCGAACCGGAGGCGCGCACCACAGCGACTCCTTTCCAGAGCCGTTTCCGGATATGCGGAGGGTGTCATTCGGGCCCAGACAATTGCCACCTTGCGTGGCGTGTCCGCAGCCATGGTGGAAGAAGAGTTGCGCGATGCCGGAGTCACACCATCGCCTCCCCGGCCTCGACTTACCAGTGCCGAGGAGCTTCCGGTGGTCGACGTCGACCTGAGCCTGCTCGATGGACTGGACGACGAGGAACCCAACCGTGCCTCGTAGGCCGGTAATGGATGCTGGCCCAGGATTGAACTTCTTCGCGGCTAAGAAAGAACGACTCCTGTTCTCCGCCGTTGGGCCCCTCTGCATCCCAGAGACAGTCCGGAACGAGATCCAAGCCAAGTCCTCTCGCGACCCGCGCTGCGGCCGTATGGTTTTGTGAGACAGCTTATTAGGAGCCCTCACTTAGATGCCCGAGCGTAAGAAGTACAAGCAGAAGTTCAAGGACGATGCCGTGGAGTTGGTGATTTCCTCTGGTCGTCCGATCGCGCAGATCAGCGTCGATATCGGCATTAACGAAGGCACGCTGGGTAACTGGGTGCGTAAATACCGTGCCGATCATCCGGAGCGTTTCACGGCGGAGGAGAAAGCAGCTGTGCCGTGGGAGGAACATCAGAAAGCACTGGCCGAGAACGCGAAGCTGAAGCAGGAAATTGAGTTCCTGGGAAAAGTCAGCGCCTTCTTTGCAGCGAAGCAACGGTAGAGGATTACTACCGGTTCATCGAAGCGGAGAAGGCCAACCATCCGATTGCCTGGTTGTGCCGAATCCTGAAAATTTCCCGTGCCTCGTTCTACCGGTGGCGCACCCCGGCAGGACCGTCACCGCGGTCCGTCCGCCACGAGGTCCTCGTGGCCGCGGTGACCGGTAAGTACGCCGATTGCGGCGGTAAGGCCGGCCGGGACCAGCTGGTCCGTCTACTCAACGAGGACGGCGTCAGCGTCTCTTCTGCCACGGTCGGGGCGATCATGCGCGAGCACGGCCTGCGCGCGGTACGGACGCGGGCGTGGAAGAAGACCACGGAGCAGGACCCGCAGGCAAAGACCGCCCATATCGAGAACCATATGCTCGACGAGGACGGGAAGCGGGACTTCACCTCCGAGGTGCCCGGGACCCGGTTGTGCGGGGATATCACGTACCTGAAAACCGGTGAGGGGTGGCTGTACCTGGCCACCGTGATTGATCTGTGCACCGGCATGGTGATCGGCTGGAACATGGACCAGCACATGCGTACCAGCCTGTGCACGAGTGCGCTGGCGATGGCCCGCGACCACGGATACCTGCACCCGAACGGAGCGATTTTCCACTCCGACCGAGGCACGCAGTACACCTCTTCCGAGTTCCAAGCCTGGTGCGCCGGTAACGGTGTCACACAGTCGATGGGCAAGGTCGGGATGTGTTGGGACAATGCGGTCGCGGAGAACTTCTTCTCGCATTTGAAAACCGAGTACTACCACCACCACAGCTTCGCCAGCAGGCTGGCCGCCAGGACCGGCGTCATGGAGTACATCGAGTCCTGGTACAACCGGAAACGCCCTAACGCAAGAGCCGGCCACCGGTCACCAGCGGCAGCTCTAACTGCCCATCAAGCCCCCGGCCAGGAACTCCTCGCCGCGTAACCCAGAAACAACCGAACTGTCTCAAAAACTTGACGTACGCACGCTTCGTTAGGGCTGGCCGCGCCTTGGCGAGGATTCCGGTGACGCTACTAGCTGTGCTACCGGACGACGAAACCAGCGGACTCGACCAAGTTGTGACGCGTCTCGCTGGCAAACCCATGGCCGAACGGATGCGGTTCCCGCGCGACCTCGGCGAGACGATGGTGATTGCCCACGCGGTCACGCTGGCGGAGGCCGGCGACGATATCACCGTGCTGATCGACGATGGAGCAGGCACGCTGCTGGCCGGAGGTGAGCAGGCACGTTTGGACAGGAAGAGAGAACAAGGCGCCCCGGTGGGATCCCTGTCCATCATCAGCACTGTTACCGTCCTCGAACGTTCTGTACGCGATGGGCACGTCGAGGATAAGGGTGAGATGAGGATGATCTACGCCCAGTTTCGCGGCTTGGACGACGGACTTCCTCCCGTCGAACAGACGAGGCTGCTTTCCAAAGAGTTGTGGTCGCAGCGCAAAATCCGCTGAGCCCGGCCTGAGTAGCGGGTCATGAAGGACTGCCGCAAGGCGATCGGGCTGCTCACCTGAAACCACAGAAGCGGGGCACGGCGCCGGCGTGGTGCCGCCGTCGTACCCCGCCCCGTGTGAAGGCGCGTTGCGCTATTCGGTGACCTCGAAGGTCAGTGTCTCGGTGAACTCGCGGCCGTGGGCGTCGGTCGCGGTGACCTCGGCGGTGTGCTCGCCGACGGCGAGGTCCGTCGGCAGATCCAGGCGCCAGAGGTGCATGGAGCGGTCGGCCAGGCTGCCGCCGTGGACCAGCTGCTCCTGGACGGCGACCGGGTCGGAGTATTCGGCGCCGATGAGCTGGCCCTCGCCCTGCATCTTCTGCGTGCGCTCGGCCTCGGTGGCCTCGGCGCCGTCGATGCTGGCCTCGACCGTGGAGCCCGTGCTGCCCATCCAGAAGTTGGTGGTCAGCCACGTGCCGTCGGCGAGATCGGACCGGGAGACGGAGAGCGGGTTCTCGAACTCGGGGGCGCTGCCCCTGTTGCCGAGGTTCGCGGCGTACCAATCGCGGTAGGCGGGGGTGTTCAGGCCCAGCGACATCTGCACGGAGTCGTCCTCGCCGCGGACGGTGAAGCGCTCCGTGATCTCGGCGTTCTTGATGTCCAGCGTCAGCACGCCGGGGCGGCCGCCGTCGCGCTGCACGGCGGTGGGGAAGCCGTTGCCGGTGTCCTGCCCGGAGTACCAGTCGCCGGAGATCGCGCCGGCGGTGATGTGCGTGAACGGCAGGCCGTCGACGTCGAACAGGTCCTTCCAGCCGGCCAGCGAGTCGCCCTCGCGGAGGTTCTCGATGCTGTGCGTGTGGCCGCCGAGCGCGACGACCTCGCGGCCCTCGAGGATCTCGTAGACCTCGGCGACCTGCGCCACCTGGTGCTTGGCGCTGCCCTGGTCCGCGTAGTCCAGCAAGGGGATGTGCGCGGCGAGCACGATCGGCTTGTTCATGGGCACCTGGGCGATGTCGTTGCGCAGCCACTCGAGCTGGCGTGCGTCCAACGAACCGGTGTAGTCGCCCTTGGCGGCGGGCTGCTTGGTCGGGAACTCGACCGTGTTCAGGGCGACGACGTGGGCCTTGCCGGCGTCGTACGAGTAGTACTCCGGGCCGAGCTGGGCGCGGAACGTGTCGAAGGTGTGCTCGCTGTCCGTGGCGTCGAAGTCCAGGTCGTGGTTGCCCGGCAGGAAGCGCGCGGGGCCGTTGAGCATGGTGGTGAGTTCCCGGGTCTGCGGGTAGAGGGCGAGGTCGTCTCCGGCGACGTCGCCGATGAACAGCGCGCCGCAGCCCTCGTAGTCGGTGCGGGCGGCCAGGTCCGCGAAGGCGCCGGCGCGGGCGTACTCGACCTCGTCCTGGTTGTAGGTCTGGATGTCCCCGCCGATCGCGCAGTGCTGCTCCGGGGACTGGGTGGCCTTGCTCTTGGCCACCGGGAAGTTCAGCGCCTCCGGGAGCGCGCCGGTCGGCTCGATGCCGCCGAACTTCAGCTCCGGGGAGCCCTCCGGCAGGTGGTGGTAGGAGAACTGGGCCACGTTGTTCTCGTCGACCGGCACCTGGTAGCCGCGCGGCTGGGTGACGAAGACGGTCATGTTCTCGAACACCGGGAGCTCGTAGCGGCCCTGACCGTCCGTGGTGGCGACGTCGCGCCCGTTGGACACGGTGACGCCGTTCAGGCCCTTCTCCCGGGGGTCCTGCACCGAGTTCTTGTTCCTGTCGTCAAAGACGACGCCGTCGATCGTCTCGTTGTTTTCGTCCGTGCCTTCGACGACGTCGACGGAGCCGCGGTAGGCCGTGGAGTCCCAGTCGGACTCGGCGGCGGCTGGTGCGGGTGCGGCGGGTGCGGCGGGTGCAGCGGGGGCGGCGCCGGCGGCCGGGAGGGCGAGCGCGCCGGCGAAGACGACGGCGAGGGCCCCGGCGGTCAGGCCGAGGGGACGGTTGGAGCATTTCCTGGGCGGTTGGGTCAGCGGGTGCAAGACGTACCTCCGGTGTGGTGACTACCAGCCGGACGGGTCGCCGGCCGGTCCCACCGTTCCAACCGCAGGTGAACTGGGTGCCACGAGAAGGTCATCGTGGCTTGGACCGGGCGTGAAGACACGCTACCTATTGCTTCAAGCCGCCGTCCCCTATCGTGGGGCCATGCCCGAGATGCCCGAGGTGCAGGGACTCGTCGACTTCCTGCGGCTGAAACTCGTTCCGCCCGGCGCCGCGCCGGCCGTGATCGCGCAGGTGGAGGTGCTTTCCTTTTCCGTGCTGAAGACCGCGGGCGTGCCGCTGGAGGCGCTGGGCGACGGGCCGGTGACCGGCGTCGAACGGCGGGGAAAGTTCATCGTCCTGACCGCCGGCGGCGCGCACCTGGTCGTGCACCTGGCCAAGGCCGGCTGGCTCCGGTGGTCCGACGCGCTGAGGCCCGGCCCGCTGCGGCCCGGCAAGGGGCCCATCGCGCTGCGCGTGCGCTTCGCGGCCGACGGCCCGGAGCAGCCGGGGTTCGACCTGACGGAGGCAGGCACCACGAAGTCGCTGGCGGTGTACGTCGTCGAGGATCCGCACGACGTGCCGGGCATCGCGCGGCTGGGCCCGGAGGCGCTCGACGTCGGCCACGAGGCCTTCGCACGCATGCTGGCGGCGCACAACGGCCAGCTCAAGCGCCTGCTGCGGGACCAGTCGGCGATCGCCGGGATCGGCAACGCGTACAGCGACGAGATCCTGCACGCGGCCCGGATTTCGCCCTTCGCCATCGCGTCGAAGCTCGGCCCCGACGAGGTGGCGCGGCAGTTCGAGGCCATGCGCGCGGTCCTGGAGTCCGCGGTCGCCGGCGCATCCGGCCGCCCGGCGGCCGAACTCAAGGACTCCAAACGCCGGGCGATGCGCGTGCACGGCCGCACGGGGGAGGCCTGCCCGGTGTGCGGGGACACGGTGAGGGAGGTGTCCTTCGCGGACTCCTCGCTGCAGTATTGCCCGACCTGCCAGACCGGCGGAAAGCCGCTGGCGGACCGGAGGACGTCGAAGTTCCTCAAGTGAGCCGGGCAAGCGCCCAATCGGCGCGCAGGGCGATCCTCAGCCCGGGTACCCGGGCTGCACCGTGCGCCGGAAGGCCCGCTGATCGGATGCCCCGGGCCAGAGGGAGCGCTCCTCCGAATTGTCCCCGCAAACATCAAACGTCTAATGTTTGGCGCATGGGTACCGGGATCGGCGAACAGCCGCGCAAAAGGTGGGCCGCGGGATTCCTGGCGGTCGCCGCCGTCGTGCTGGTGGGGCTGAACCTGCGCGGGGGCATCGCGTCCGCCGCCCCGCTGTTCCTGGACCTGCAGGAACGGCTCGGCTACGGCCCGTTCGTCGCGTCGCTGCTGCCCACCATCCCGGTGCTGTGCTTCGCGTTCGCCGGCGCGGCCACCGCCCGGCTGGTCCAGCGCGCGGGGCTCGAGCGCGCCATCGGCCTCGCGCTGCTCCTGCTCGTCGCCGGGCTGGCGGTCCGCGCGTACGAATCCACCGGCGTCCTGCTCGCCGGAACGGTGATCGGCATGTGCGGACTGGCGATCTGCAACGTCGCGATGCCGTCCTTCATCCGCGTGCACCACGCCCACCGCACGGCGGCCATGACCGCCACCTACACCGTCACCATGTCCGTCGGGGCGACCACCGCCGCGGCCGTCAGCGTCCCCGTGGCCGCTGGGCTCGGCTCGCCGACCCTCGGCCTGGCCGCCTGGGCGCTGCCCGCGGCCGCGGCCCTGTTGCTGTTCCTGCCGCTGACCGTCCGCCGCACCCGCGTGCCCCGCCCCGCCACCGGGCACGTTTCACCGTGGGCGATGCTCGCCACCCGCAAAGGCCTGCTGTTCACCTCCGCCTTCGGCGTGCAGGCCCTGCTGGTCTACACCGTGATCAACTGGCTGCCGAACATCCTCATCGAGCGCGGGCTGGAGCCGGCGGAGGCGGGCTTCATGCTGGGGCTGCTGCAGTTCGTCGGAATCCCCGGCGTGGTGCTGCTGCTGTGGATGGCGGCGCGGACGCGGTTGCTGCGCCCGGCGTTCATGCTGGTCTGCCTCTCCTCGCTGGCCGGGTTCACCACCCTGCTGCTCCTCCCGGCCGCTTTCACCGCCGTGCCCGTCGTCCTGATGGGCTTCGGATTCGGGATCTTTCCGCTGATCATGCTGCTGATCAGCCGCAGCGGCGAGAGCGCGGAGGAGACCACCGCCCTGTCCACCGTGGCGCAGTCCGTCGGCTACCTGATCGCCGCGGCCGGGCCGTTCGGGCTGGGGCTGCTGCACGCCGGCCTGGGAACGTGGACGGCGCCGCTGGCCATCCTGGTGGCGTTGTCCGCCGTGCAACTGGTGCTCGGTTACCGGCTGAGCGGGGCGGGCAAGTGAGCGCGCCGCTGGGGGACGGGGTGACCGCGCTGCTGCGCGAGGCCGTGGCCTCCGGCCGGTGGCCCGTGGGGGAACGGATCCCGCCGGAGCCGGAGCTCACCGCCGAGTTCGGGGTCTCCCGCGGGACGCTGCGCGAGGCCGTCCGGGCGCTGGCCCACGCGGGCATGCTAGAGGTCCGCCGCGGCGACGGAACCTACGTGCGCGCCGTGAGCGAGTTCTGCGGGACCGCCCGGAAGGCCTACGGCCGCCACGCGGACGAACACGTCCTGCAGGTGCGCTTCGCCCTCGACACCCAGTCCGCGCGGCTCGCCGCCGGGCTGTCCGATGGCGCCGCCGTCGTCCGCCTGCGCGGGCTGCTGGAACGGCGTCGTGCGGCGTGGGAGGCCCGGGACTACGCGGCGTGGTCCGGCGCGGACTGGGAATTCCACCTCGCCGTCGCCGAGGCCTCCGGCAACCCGCTGCTGCACGAGCTCTACGCCAGCTTCGGCGACGTGTTCCACGGGACCAAGATGGCGCAACGGCTGAGCGCGGGGTTCGACGGCCGCCAGCGGGCCGGCCATGAGGACCTTCTGGAGGCCATCGCGGCCGGCGACGGCGACGCGGCGGTGCGCACCGTCATCGCCAACCTGGACTACTGCATGGGCTGGATGCCCCAGACGCCCTAGCGGCCGGCCGGAATCACCACGGAGCCGAGCGTCGCGAACTCCGCGGCGAACTCGGACTCCGGGCTCAGGGCGACGGCGTCCGTCAGCCCGCCGGTCAGCACCAGCGAGCCGGCCGGAATGGTGATGCCGCGGCGGGACAGCGAATTGGCGGCCAGCGCCAGCGCGGCGGCCGGGTGCCCCTGCACGGCGGCGCCGGTCGCGCGGTCCACCTCGCGGCCGTCGACCTTCACCACGACCTCCTCGGCCACCAGATCCAGGTCCCCGACACCGAACGCCTGCTCCGAGACCACGAAGCACGACGACGACGCGTTGTCCGCGATCACGTCCGGCAGGCGGAAACGGAAGTCGCGGAAGCGGCTGTCGATGATCTCGAACCCCGCGTGGACGGTCGCGACCGCCGCGAGCGCGGTCTCGATGTCCACGTCCGAGCCCCCGAGGTCCTTGCCGAGCCGGAACACGATCTCCGGCTCCACCCGCGGGTGGATCAGGCGGCCGTACGGCGCCGGGGCGCCCGCCGGGATCCGCATCGCGTCCGTGACGACGGCGGTCAGCGGGCTCTCGATCCCCATGCGCTCCTGCTTCGCCCGCGAGGTCAGCCCGAGCTTGACGCCCACCACGCGCTCCCCGCCGGACAGCCGCAGCGCGATCAGCCGGTCCTGGATCGCGTACCCGGTCTCGGCGTCGAGCTCCGGCCACTCGTCGGTCAGCGGCTCGACGTCGGTGCGCGAGCGTTCGGCGCCCAGCAGGTATTCGGCGGCGGTGTCGATGGTCCAGGCCATGGTGGGTTCTCCCGTGGTTCGGTGGGTTCGGTGTGGGCGTCTGAAATCAGGATAGGCTCCGGATCAGCCGAACCCGGCGAGTGTGAACCCCCGAGGAGACGTACATGCCGATCATCGAAGTCAAGGTCATTCAGGGCCGCGACCGCGCCGTGCTCGGTGCCGCGGCGAAGGAAATCGCGAAGGCCGCCGCCCAGGCGCTCGACGCTCCCTTGGACACCGTCCGGGTCCACGTCGTCGAGGTGGCTCCGGATCTGTGGGCCGTGGGGGACCGGCTGAAGTCGGAGTGACCACACCCCTGACTACCGCTTGCGGGAGCCGGCGCCACATTGGACCCGCACTCCGGCTGGATGGCAAGCCACTAGCCGGCTGACTGCGCGGATTGCCGGGAAACCCCGCAATGTGGAGCCACTATGCACAGCGGCCGCCCAGGCCGTGCCGCGAGTCTGGACCAATGTGGCGCCGGCTGTCCGGGGTGACCGGCCGGCCGCCTACCTTTTCTCGGCCAACCGCGCGGCCAGCAGCCCGCCGACGGTGAACGTCAGGGTGGCGGCCAACACCAGGAGCAGGGGAGCGGTCCAGCCGCCGGAGACCGTGTTGAGCCAACCGGCCAGCGGCGGCGCCACCGTGGCGGCCAGATACCCGGTGCCCTGGATGCGGGCCGAGAAGCCGGCGGCCTCGGCATCCGAGCCCGCGATGCGGGGGATGATGGAGAAGATCGCCGTGAAGCCGCCGCCCTGTGCCACTCCACCGATGATGGACCAGAACACGTATGCCTCCGGCGCGACGAGCAGCCCGATCGGCAGGGTAATCCAACAGGCCGCGACGGCGGCCATCGGCACCCACGCCCGGGACCGCGCGGCCAGCAGGGGCACCCCGAGCGCGCCGACGATCGCGGCGACCTGGAAGAGCGACGCCGCCGCCCCCGACGCGGCCAGGCCCAACCCGCGCGTCTCGGACAGCAGGAGCGGCAACCACGTGGTGGTGGCGTAGTAGGACGACGACTGGCCGCAGAACGCGAGGATCAACAGGGCCACGATCCGCCGGTTCCGGGCCGCCTCGCGCGCCACCCGGGCGGCGGCCCCCGGCCCGTCGGCGGGGTCGGCCGCGGGCCGGCCCGCGGTGTCCCGCGGACGTGCGAGTCCGGCGCGGGTCAGCTTCCGTCCCCAGACCAGCCAGTACGCCAGTCCGGCGGCCGCCACCACGCCCCACGCGGCGATCGCCACGCGCCAGCCGACGATCTCCGCCAACGGCGCGGTGCCGAGCAGCACGGCCATCGAGCCGACGTTCATCGTCGCGGAGTACACGCCGGTCGCCGCGGAGACCCGATTCCAGGGCACGTCGCGCCGGATCAGCACCGGCACCACGATGTTGCCCAGCGTCATGGCCGCGCCGATCAGCACCGTGCCGGCCAGGACGACGGCGGAGGGTCCGGTCGAGCGGATCACGGTTCCGGCCAGCACGCCCGCCAGGCACAGGAGCACCGTGGCCTCCGGCCCGAAGCGGCCGATGGTGCGCGTGGCCAGCGGGGTGGCGACGGCAAACAGGAACACGGGCAAGCCGGTGAGCAGACCGGCGCCGATCGCGCTCAGGCCGGTGTCCACCCGGATGTCGCCGATCACCGCGGTGGGCGCGATGATCGGGGCGCGCAGGCTCAGGGCCAGCACCACGATTCCGACGATCACCCACGGCAACGCCGGGCGCAGGCTGGATGGGCGGTCCGTGGCGGGCTCCTTTTTCGGTGGTCTGTAAAAACCCTATGCCACGGCCCGCCCGGGGTAGCGGTCCGTGTCGCCGTCCTACCCGAGCGCCTCGGGATTCACGGCGTGCGGGGGAACGCCGCCGGCCGCCATCGCGATCGCGTTGAGCGCGCTCAGCCGGGACATCTCGGCGCGGACGGAGACGGTCGCGCTGCCGACGTGGGGGAGCAGCACCGTGTTGGGCAGCTCCGCCAGGCCCGGCGCGAGCCGCGGCTCGTCCTCGAACACGTCCAACCCGGCGCCCGCGATGGTCCCGGACCTCAGCGCCTCCACCAGCGCGGCCTCGTCGACGACCGGCCCGCGGGCCGTGTTGATCAGGATCGCCGAGTCCTTCATCCGCGCCAGCACGGATGCGTCCACCAGGTGCCGGGTATCCGCGTTCAGCGGCACGTGCAGGGACAGGAAGTCGCTGGCGGGAACCAGTTCCTCCCAAGAGACCTGCCGCACCCTCCCGGCGAACTCGCCGAGCTCGTCGTCGCCCACCACCCGGTGCCCCGGGGGACGCGGCGCGAACAGAACCTCCATGCCGAAGCCCAGCGCCCGCCGCGCGGTAGCCCGGGCGATGCGCCCGAAACCGGCCAGTCCCAGGGTCCGGCCGGAGACGTCGGAGCCGAGCATCAACTCGGGCTCCCACCCGTGGAAGCGCCCCGCACGCACGAACGCGTCCGCCTCCACCACGCGCCGCGCCGTGCCGAGGATCAGCAGCAGCGCGATGTCCGCCGTCGCGTCCGTCAGCACGCCCGGGGTGTTGCCCACCAAGATGCCGCGCGCGCTGGCCGCGGCGACGTCGATGTTGTTGTACCCGACCGCGAAGTTGGCGACGCCCCTGATCTTCGCGGAGGCGAGCAGCGGTGCGTCGATCCGGTCGCCCAGTTGCGTCACGACGACGTCGTACTCCCCGCCCGCGCACAGCGCCGCGAGTTCGTCGTAGCCCGGCGACGCGGGAAGGACGGTGACGTCGCCGGCGGCCGCCAGCAACGATTGCGCCGGTTCGGGAACGGGAGTGGTGACCAGGAAACGTGGGCTCATGAATCCATCCTGCAACATTGGCCACGTGGGGCCTATAATGTGCGTGGGGAAGCACGCGGATGCCACCCATTGGCTGTGCCGGGGGGCTCTGTCTCCGATGGTGCCCTGCTTCCTGGAGACAGTGCATGAACCGCACGCCACAACGGCGCCGCATGACCGCCGTCGCATCCCTGACCCTCGCATCTCTAGTCGCCGTGCTCCTGCCGGCCCTGCCCGCGCACGCGGAAACCCGCGCCGCCGAACCGCCGAAAGCCACCGAAGCCGCCCCCTGGATGCCGGATCGCGCCGCGGTCACCGACCGGATCATCGTGAAGTTCCACGCCGAGCCCGGCCGCAGCGCCGAGGCCCGCACGCAGGCGTACGGGCGCGCGGCCAAGGCCGTGGGCCTGCAGCGCGCGCAGTCGCCGCGAGAACTGCGTGGCACCGGCAACGGCGCGCGGGTGGTAAGGGTGCCGATGGCGGCCGCGGGTCGGAACATCGCCAAGCTTGTGGCCGAACTGGAGGCGGACCCGGCGGTCGCCTACGCGGAACCGGACACCATCATGTACCCCGCGGCCGCCCAACCCAACGACGAGTATTACGGCTACCAATGGAACCTCTGGGACCACGACGCCGGCATCCGCGCCGCCGACGCCTGGACCGCGACGCGCGGCGAGGGCGTGGTGGTGGCCGTCGTCGACACGGGCATCACCCCCCACCCGGACCTGGACGCCAACGTGCTTCCGGGGTATGACATGATCTCCGACGCCGCGAGCTCACGCGACGGGGACGGCCGCGACGCCGACCCGCGGGACGAGGGCGACTGGTACGAGCCCCTCGACTGCGGGTCCTACGACGCCGCCTCCATCTCCTCGTGGCACGGCACGCACGTCGCGGGGATCGTCGCGGCCCGCGCGGGCGACGGCCTCGGCGTCGCCGGCGTCGCCCCCGGGGCCAGCATCCTGCCCGTCCGCGCGCTCGGCGCCTGCGGTGGCTACACCTCGGACATCGCCGACGGGATCACTTGGGCCGCCGGCGGCGACGTGCCCGGCGTCCCGGCCAACGGCACGCCGGCGCGCGTCGTGAACCTGTCCCTCGGCGGCACCGCGACGTGCTCCGCCACGTTCCAGACGGCGATCGACGGCGCCACGGCGGCCGGCGCCGTGGTGGTCGTCGCGGCCGGCAACGAGACCGCCGACGCGTCGACCAGCAGTCCGGCCAACTGCGGCAACGTCATCGCCGTCGCCGCCAGCGGATCCCGCGGGGCGCTGGCCCCGTACTCCAACTTCGGCGCGCTGGTGGACGTCATGGCACCCGGCGGGGACATGGCCCGGTCCGACTTCGGCGGTGTGCTGTCCACGCTGAACGACGGCGACACCGTTCCGGGCGCGCCGGCCCACTACTTCTCCGCGGGCACGTCCATGGCCGCGCCGCACGTCGCGGGCACGGCGGCCCTGATGCTGGCGGCGGCGCCGTCGCTCACCCCCGCCCAGGTCGAAAGCCGCATCAAATCGGCCGCGCGGGCGGTTTCCTGCGCCAGCGGGTGCGGCGCCGGGCGGCTCGACGCGCCGAGGGCCCTGGGCATCGAAGCGACGCTCGGAACGGCGATGCGGCGCGGCACGACGACGGTGTTCGGCATCCCGAGCGTCGGCCGCACGCTGACCGCGCGGCCGGGGACGTGGGAGCCGGCCGACGCCGCGTTTACTTACCAGTGGTACTCCGACGGATTCCTGGTTTCCGGAGCCACGGGACGTCAGTACGTGGCGACCGAGGACGACTTCGGCACCGACATCACCGTGCGGGTCCGGGCCACCAAGACCGGCTACCGGACGCTCACGCAGCGGTCCGCCGACTTCGGGCCGATCCTGTACCCGCTGGCCACCTCGACGCCCACCGTATCGGGGACACGCACGGTCGGCCACACGCTGCGGGCCGTGCCGGGCACGTGGACCACGGGCACCTCCCTCACGTACCAGTGGTACCGGTCCGGCGTGGCGGTTTCCGGAGCGAAATACGCCACCCACCGCCTCACCGCGTCCGACGCCGGCAAGCGGCTTTCGGTGCGCGTCACCGGAAGGAAGACGGATCACACCACGGCGTCGCGCCTGTCCGCCGCCACCACCGCGGTGGCCAAGGGGACGCTGGCGGGGGCCGTGCCGACCATCTCCGGGACGCGCAAGGTGGGCTACGCGCTCAAGGCCGTCCCCGGAACGTGGACCTACCGGACGGCGCTGCGCTACCAGTGGTACCGCTCGGGCGTGGCGATCACCGGCGCGACGTCCCAGTCCTACCGCCTGGCCGGGGCCGACGCGGGCAAGCGGATGGGCGTGCGGGTGACCGGGACCAAGACCGGCTACAACACGCTGTCCCGGTTGTCGGCGGCGACCGCGACGGTGGCCAAGGGGACACTGGTGGGCGCCACCCCCACCGTCTCCGGGACCGCCCGCGTCGGGTACACGCTGAAGGCGGTGCCCGGAACGTGGACGCCCAACACCACCCTGCGCTACCAGTGGTACCGTTCCGGCTACGCGATCCGGGGCGCGACCGGGCAGTCCTACCGGTTGGTCTCGGCGGACCGGTGGCGCACGCTCAAGGTCCGGGTGACCGGCCACAAGTTGGGCTACGTGTCCACCTACAGGACGTCGGCGGCGACCGCCACGGTCCGCTAGCCGCCCCGGCGCAGACCCGTGCCACTGCCGCCGTCACGATTCGGACACACAACGTGACCGCAGTCACAAACTCCAGTATCCTTTCGATGGAAGAACCCGAGGGGGAGCGATTGCGCCACCTCGCCAAGGGTCGCCGTCCTGACCACAGCTAGCGCTGGTTCACCAGCCTGGATCGGGACCAAGCTACCCTTCCACCCACCGCAGGGCCCCCACCCGCGGACCGCCGGTACCGACAACGAGGTCGTTCTCCGGACGGATCCGCGGGCAGGGGCCCGCGTGCTGCCTTCCCCTAGTTCTTCACGTAACCGTTCGGGTTGAGCACGTACTTGGTGGCGGCCCCGGCGTCGAACTCGGCGTAGCCCCGCGGGGCGTCGTCCAGGCCGATCGCCTTCGCGTTGACCGCCTTGGCGATCTGGATCCGGTCGTGCAGGATCGCCATCATCAGCTGGCGGTTGTACTTCATGACCGGGCATTGCCCGGTGGTGAAGGACAGCGACTTCGCCCAGCCCGTGCCCAGCGAGATGGACAGCGAGCCGACCTTGGCCTCCTCCGTGGCCGCTCCCGGGTCCCCGGTGACATAGAGCCCCGGGATACCGAGCGCGCCGCCGGCCGCCGTGATGGACATCAGGGAGTTCAACACGGTCGCGGGCGCCTCCTCCGCCTCCTTGCCGTGCCCGTGGCCGCGGGCCTCGAAGCCCACCGCGTCGACGCCGCAGTCGACCTCCGGCACGCCCAGGAGCTGTTCGATCTGGTCCGCGGGATCGCCGGCGCCGACGTTGATGGTCTCGCAGCCGAACGACCGCGCCTGCGCCAGCCGCTCGTCGTTCATGTCGCCGACGATGACGACGGCGGCGCCCAGCAGTTGCGCGCTGGCCGCGGCGGCGAGGCCCACGGGCCCCGCGCCTGCGACGTAGACGGTGGATCCCACGGTCACGCCGGCGGTGGTGGCCCCGTGGAACCCGGTGGGAAGGATGTCGGAGAGCATGGTCAGGTCCATGATCTTCTCCAGCGCCTGGTCCCGGTCCGGGAACTTCAGCAGGTTCCAGTCCGCATAGGGAACCAGCACGTACTCCGACTGGCCGCCGACCCAGCCGCCCATGTCCACGTAGCCGTACGCGCTGCCCGGGCGGTCCGGGTTCACGTTCAGGCAGATCCCGGTCTTGCGCTCCTTGCAGTTCCGGCACCGTCCGCAGGAGATGTTGAAGGGGACGGAGCAGATGTCGCCGACCTTGATGAATTCGACGTCGGGCCCCACCTCGATCACCTCGCCGGTGATCTCATGGCCCAGGACCAGGTCCACCGGGGCCGTGGTGCGTCCGCGCACCATGTGCTGGTCGGACCCGCAGATGTTGGTGGTGACGGTCTTCAGGATGACCCCGTGGGAAACCTTGCGCCCGATGTTCGCCGGATTCACCCCCGGCCCGTCCTGCAGTTCGAAGGTCGGGTAGGGGGTGTCGATGACCTCGACCTTGCCCGGCCCCTTGTAGGCAACTGCTCTGTTTCCTGCCATGGGATTTCATCCTTCTCTTGTTGTGGGTTGTGTATTGGTGTGTTTCCCGGTCCGCAGTGCGTACCGCGGCTATTTGACGTCGTCGTCGACCCAGTCCAGGGTCTTGGTGACGGCCTTCTTCCACAGGCGGTACTGCCGCTCCCGCTCGTTGGATTCCATCACGGGGCTCCAGCGGTTGCCTTCGCGCCAGTTCGCCACGACGTCCGCCTCGCCGTCCCAGAAGCCGACGGCGATGCCCGCCGCGTAGGCGGCGCCGAGCGCCGTCGTCTCCGCGACCTCCGGCCGCACGACATCGACGTCGAGCAGGTCCGCCTGGAACTGCATGAGCAGCTCGTTGGCGACCATTCCGCCGTCGACCCGCAGTTCGGTGAGGTCGACGCCGGAGTCGGCGTTCATGGCGTCGAGCACCTCCTTGGTCTGGAACGCGGTGGCCTCCAGCGCGGCGCGGGCGATGTGGTTCTTGTTGACGAAGCGCGTCAGCCCGACCAGCGCGCCGCGCGCGTCGGCGCGCCAGTGCGGCGCGAAAAGACCGGAGAACGCCGGCACGAAGTACGCGCCGCCGTTGTCCTCCACCTTGTTGGCGTAGTACTCGATGTCCTGGGACTCCTCGAACAATCCCAGGTTGTCCCGCAGCCACTGCACCAGGGAGCCGGTGACGGCGATCGCCCCCTCCAACGCGTACACCTGCGGGGCGTCCCCGATCTTGTAGCAGACCGTGGTGAGCAGGCCGTTCTTGCTGGCCACCGGCTCGGTGCCGGTGTTGAGCAGCATGAAGTTGCCCGTCCCGTAGGTGTTCTTCGCCGTGCCCTTCTCGAAGCACGCCTGGCCGAACGTGGCCGCCTGCTGGTCGCCGAGGATGCCGGCGATCGGCACGTCCGGGACCATGCCGCGCTTGCGGCCGTGGCCGTACACCTCCGAGGACGATTTGATCTCCGGGAGCATCGAGAGGGGGATGCGCATGTCCGCGGCGATGTCCTCATTCCACGTCAGGGAGTCGATGTTCATCAACATGGTGCGGGACGCGTTGGTGACGTCGGTGACGTGCACGCCGCCGTCGGTGCCGCCGGTCATGTTCCAGAGGACCCACGTGTCCGTGTTGCCGAAGAGCAGGTCCCCGCGCTCGGCCGCCTCGCGGGCGCCCTCCACGTTGTCCAGGATCCACGTGATCTTCGGCCCCGAGAAGTAGGTGGCCAGCGGCAGGCCGACCCGGGACTTGTACTTCTCCGGCCCCTCGTCCCCGCCGAGCTCCTCGACGATCTTCTGGGTGCGCGTGTCCTGCCAGACGATCGCGTTGTAGACCGGCTTGCCCGTGGTCTTGTCCCACACCACGGTGGTCTCGCGTTGGTTGGTGATGCCGACCGCCGCGAGGTCGGTGTGCGGGATGTTGCCGCGGGTCAGGGCGAGGCCCACCGCCTCGCGGACGTTGTTCCAGATCTGCTCCGGGTTGTGCTCCACCCACCCGGCGCGCGGGAAGATCTGGTCGTGCTCCAGCTGTCCGACCGAGTGGATGGTTCCCTCGTGCGTGAAGACGATGGCCCGGGAGCTGGTGGTGCCCTGATCGATCGCGAGGACGTACTTGGTGCTCATGGCGCTTCCTTTTCGCTTGCTGTGCGGGTGCGGGTGGGGGCGGGCATCAGGCGACGCCGGCGGCCAGCAGGCCACCGAGGACGCCGCCGATCAGCGGCCCGACGACGGGGACCCACGAATAGCCCCAGTCGCTGGTGCCCTTGCCCTTGATGGGCAGGAGTGCGTGGACGATGCGCGGGCCGAGGTCGCGGGCGGGGTTGATGGCGTAGCCGGTGGGGCCGCCCAGGCTCAGGCCGATGCCGACGACGAGCATCGCCACGGCCAGGGGGCCGAGCTCGTGCGGCGAGTTGGCGAACTGGAGGATGACGAACACCAGCACAAACGTCCCCAGGATCTCGGTGACGAGGTTCCAGCCGTAGGAGCGGATGGCGGGGCCGGTGGAGAAGACCGCGAGCTTCGTGGCCGGATCGGCGTCCTCGTCGAAGTGCTTCTTATAGGCGAGGTAGGCCAGCGCGGCGCCGACCATGGCCCCGACCAGCTCACCGCTGAAGTACACCAGGGTGTTCACGAGGTTCACCGGGACGCCCTCGGCGAAGTTCTCCTGGCCGTTGGCGATGATCCCGACCGTGACGGCCGGATTCAGGTGCGCCCCAGACCTCCAGGCGCCGAAGACGCCGGCGAAGACGCCGAGTCCCCAGCCGAACGCTATGACGATCCAGCCCCCGTTGAATCCCTTGTTCAGGGGTAGGACGACGTTGGCGACGACGCCCGCGCCGAGCAGGATCAGGAGTCCCGTCCCCATCACCTCGGATAGAAAGATTTGCCATAAGGTGACTTCCATTGTCTCCCTCTCTCGCGGACTTCGTTGTCCGTCCCAGCCCGTGGCGCGGTTGCCGCGGGATCCTGCGTATTAGGTGTCCTTGCCCAGTGACGCGAGCGGCGCGACGTCGGTGGCGTCGAGGCGCACGGACTCGGCCGCGGCGTCGTCGGGCTCCCGTTCGGCCGCGGCCTCTGCCTCGGCGCGCGCGGTGTAGGACGCGACCTCGCCGAGACGAGTCGCCTCGTCCCAGCCCAGCACGCCGGCCAGGATGCCGGCGATCTCCTCCAGGGCGGCCAACCCGCGGTCCGCGACCTCGTAGTTCAGGCGCGTGCGGTGGAGCATCGTGTCCTCGAGGTGGAGCGCGCCCTCGTGGCTGGCCGCGTAGTGGATTTCGGCGCGCAAGTAGGCCGGCGCGTGCTCCAACGGCCTGGCAAGCGAGGCGTCCTGTTCGCAGAGCCCCACGATGTCCGTGATGAGCGAGCCGTAGCGGTGCAGGAGGTGGTCGACCATCGGCGCGGACCAGCCGTGCTCCTTCGCGTACCGGCGACTGAAGTTGCGTTGAACGTCCAGGTTCACGGCGCCGACCAGCGGAACGTTGCTGGTGACGGAGGGGTTGGCCGCGGCCTCCTCGCCCAGGGCGAAGTCCACGGCGTCCTGGGCCATTACGCGGTAGGTGGTCAGCTTCCCGCCCGCCGTGACCGTCAATCCGGGGACCGGCGAGGCCGTGGTGTGCTCGCGGGAGACCTTCGCGGAGGACGTCCCCTCCTTGGTGCCCGGTTGCAGGAGCGGTCGCAGGCCCGCCCACGTGCCGATGATGTCCTCCCGGGTGAGCGGCTTGGCCAACACGGCGTTGGCGTGCTCCAGGACGTAGTCGATGTCCGCGGACGTCGCGACCGGGTGCTGGAGCTCCTGCTCCCAGGGGGTGTCCGTGGTGCCGATCAGCCAGTACCGCGACCATGGGATGACGAACAAGACGCTCTTCTCCGTCTGCAGGATCAGTCCGGCCTCGCCGCGGATGCGCCCGCGCGGGACCACGATGTGGATGCCCTTGGACGCAAGCACCCGCAGCCCGCCGGTGCCGCCCGCGAGTGCCTCCGTCTCCTCCGTCCAGACGCCGGTGGCGTTGATGGTGTTGCGCGCGTGGACGTGGAACGAGTCTCCCCGTTCGAGGTCCTGCAACACAGCGCCGTCGATCCTGCCGGCGTCGTTCCTTGTCATTTCGACGACCTGCGTGCGGCTGGCGGCGTGGGCGCCGTGCGAGGCCGCGGTGCGGATGAGCGTGGAGACCAGCCGGGCGTCGTCGACCGATGCGTCCCAGTAGCGGATGGCGCCGACGGCGGCGTCGTGCCTGAGGTCGGGGAACAGCCGTTCCATGCCGCCGCGCGTGAGGTGGCGGTGGAAGGGGAGTGCGCGCTTGCCCGGGGCGAGGGTCGCGAGGGTGTCGTAGAGGGCGACGCCGGCGCCGACGTACGCGCGCTCCCAGACGCGGTGCTCCAGGGGATAGAGGAAGGAGACGGGGCGGACCAGGTGCGGCGCCAGACGGTTGATGAGCTGGTCGCGTTCGGTGAGCGCCTCGTGGACCAGATGGAAGTCCAGCATCTGCAGGTAGCGCAGGCCGCCATGGACCAGTTTGCTGGAGCGGCTGGAGGTGCCGGCGGCCCAGTCCTGGGCCTCGACAACGCCAGTGCTCAGGCCGCGGGTGACGGCGTCGAGCGCGGTCCCCGCGCCGGTCACCCCGCCGCCTACGACGAGGATGTCGAGCGGGTTGGCCGGGGACGAGGCCCGCATCGCCTCCAGCGCTTCGCCGCGGGCCTCGGGCGTCAGTCGTGAGGAGGGGGCGGGCATCGATGGCGTCCTTCCGGTTTACGCAGAAACACTGTGCTCAACGTCACATTGGACTCCACCCTTGCACAAAGTCTTCCCGGGCGTAAGGGGGGAGGAATGCATGCTTGCCGAGGGCGTGCGCAGGTGTCGCGTCCAAGCGTGGACCGGCGTCTGTCCGCAGTTAATGCCCAAGACGCATCGCGTTGGTGTCGCGGCGGCATCGTTGACCGGTGCGCTGCTCATCCATCCGGCGCATGCGGCTGTTCGCCTCGCCACAATGGCGCGAGCCGTCGGGAAAGACCACGAGAGGGAGTTGTGCCTTGCTGAAAAAAACAGGCTTTCTGACGATGGCGGTTTCGGCCGCCCTGCTCTTGGCCGGCTGCGGCCAGTCCGGCGGCGACGGGGCCGGCGCGGCGGCCGGGGAGGAGGCCGGCGGCACGCTGGTCGTCTCCACGAACTCCAATTCCGAGGGCCGCGGGGAGTGGTTGGAGAAGGCCGCCGAGGAGGCCGGCTTCGACATCCAGATTGTCGGCGCGGGGGGCGCGGACGCCACGAACAAGCTCATCGCCGAGAAGAACAACCCGGTTGCCGACGTCGTCTACGGACTCAACAACGTGTACTTCGAGCAACTCAAGACGGAGGAGGTGCTGGAGCCCTACACGCCCGCATGGTCCGGGGACGTCGACGAAAGCCTCGGCGACCCGGGAGACGAGAAGGCGTACTGGCCGCTCGTGGAGCAGGCGATCGTCCTGTCCTACAACACCGCGGCCATCTCCCCGGAGGAGGCCCCGACGGACTGGCCGGACCTCTGGACGAAGGACGAGTTCAAGACCCGCTACGAGCGGGTCACCGGCATGGGGGGAGCGACCACGCAACTCGTCATGGCCGGCATCCTGTCCCGATACCAGGACCCGAACGGCGATCTCGGCGTCAGCGACGAGGGATGGCTGCAGATCGAGCAGTATTTCCAGAACGGCGTTCCGCAGGTCAAGGACCTGGACCTGTTTGCCCGCTTCGCGGACGGCGAGGTCGACCTGGGACAGATGCCGTCGTCGTCCATCCCCGGGCGCGAGGAGGCGTACGAGGTGGAATCGGGCTCGGTGGCCCCGGAGATCGGGGTTCCGTATGCGATCGAACAGGTCGGCATCATCGCGGGTTCCGACAAGCAGGAGCAGGCCAAGAAGTTCGTGGACTGGTTCGGGAGCGCAGAGGTGCAGGGCCAATGGGCCCAGGAATTCGACTCGCTGCCGGTGAACGAGGCGGCGCTCGAGGAAGCGAAGCCGGAGATCGTGGAGTTCAACGCCCAGTTCGAGCGCCAGGACATCGACTGGACGTTCGTCCAGGAGAACCTGGGGTCCTGGATCGAGAAGATCGAACTCGAATACATGCAGTAGGACCGACCCGGCGCGGGGGTGAACGGCATCGCGCCGTCCGCCCCCGTCCGCCGCACCGCAATCCGCCTCTTCCAACACCGCCCGGAGACACCCCATGATTCGATTCGAGAACATCCAGGTCACCTTCGACTCCTTCACGGCCGTCGAGGACCTCAACCTCCAGGTCGACCCTGGCGAGTTCTTCACCCTCCTCGGCCCCTCCGGCTGCGGCAAGACGACCGCGCTCAGGACACTGGCGGGCTTCGTCGATCCAGCGCGCGGCGACGTCTACGTGGACGGCCGGAAGGTCACCCGCCTGCCCAGCGACAAGCGGCAGGTGGGCATGGTCTTCCAGAACTACGCGCTGTTCCCCTCCATGTCGGTCTGGGAGAACATCGCCTTCGGCCTCAAGGTCCGCCGAACCGCGGCCGACGAGCGGAACGAGCTGGTGGCGGACATGGCCCGGCGCGTGGACCTCTCCGAGGAGCAGCTCGGCAAGAAGGTTTCCGACCTCTCCGGGGGCCAGCAACAGCGCGTCGCCATCGCCCGCGCCCTGGTGCTCAAGCCCAAGATTCTGCTGCTCGACGAGCCGCTGTCCAACCTCGATGCCCAGCTGCGGCACCAATTGCGCGGTGAGCTCAAGGCGTTGCAGTCGGAATTCGGCATCACCACCGTCTACGTCACCCACGACCAGGACGAAGCGCTGACCATGAGCGACCGCATCGCCGTGTTCAACAAGGGCCGTGTGGAACAGATCGGTACGCCCCAGGAAATCTACGATGCGTCCTCGACCGAGTTCGTCTGCAACTTCATCGGCGACAGCTCAACGCTCACCCCGCAACTGATCCACCAACTGAACGGATCGTCCGGGACGGCACTGAACCCCCGGCGGCTGTCGTACCTGCGCGTGGAGAAGGCGGCATTCGAATCGCCGGCAGGCGGGGCGGCGCACGACGACGGGAGCGTCGCCGTCGACGGCCGCATCACCGCGCGGAACTACCACGGCCTCCACAGCCGCTACACGGTGCGCAGCCACGACGCGGACATCAAGGTCATCTTCAGGGAAAGCGGGCATGCGAGTCCGCAAGTGGGCGAATCCGTCCGGGTGAGGATCAATCCGGCGCACGTCCTGCAGTTTGGACACGCTGCGTGAGTGGCGGAGGAAAGCTGCTGCGCTCGCCGTCGGTCCTGGTGACCATGGGGATCCTGCTGTGGTTCACGGCGGCGTTCCTGGTCTGGCCAAACATCAGCCTGCTGACCGAGACGTTCTTCCCGGACGGCAGGTTCTCCGGACGCGCCGTCGAAAAGCTCCTGTCCTCGGAGCGCGCCATGACTTCCCTGGGCAACAGCTTCCTGTTGGCCGTCGTCCTGTCCGTGAGCGTCAACGCCGTCGGCATCTTCGTGGTCTTGGTGACGCAGTACTTCCGGATCGCCGGTTCGAGGGTTCTGTGGCTCGGCTATGCCACCACGTTCATCTACGGCGGCATCGTCCTCGCGGCGGGGTACAAGTTCATCTACGGTGCGGACGGGATCGTCACCAAACTCCTGGCCGCATCGTTCCCGGGCATGGACCGGAATTGGTTCGAGGGGTTCTTCGCCGTCCTGGTCGTGATGACCTTCGCGACCACCACCAACCACATGCTGTTCCTGGGCGCAGCCATCAAGAACGTGGATTTCCAGACCGTGGAGGCGGCCCGGAACATGGGTGCGACTCCGTGGACCATCCTGCGCCGCGTGGTGCTTCCGACGTTGAAGCCGACGCTCTTCGCCGTCACCATCCTCTCCTTCCTGACCGGGCTGGGCGCGCTCAGCGCACCCCAGGTCCTGGGCGGACGGGACTTCGAGACCATCACGCCGATGATCCTGACCTTCGCCAACTCGTCCACGTCCCGGGACATCGCGGCACTGCTCGCCCTCATCCTCGGCGTGGCCACCATCGCCATGCTGGCCGTCATGACGCGGCTGGAACGGGGCGGGACCTACTACTCGGTGGCCAAGGTCGCGGCCCCCCTGCAGAAACAACGGATCGAACACCGGGGCGCGAACATCGCGGTCCACGCGGCGGCCTACCTGCTCTTCGCCGTCTATCTCCTGCCGCTGCTGTTGGTGGTGCTGTATTCGTTCATGGACAGCGCGGCCATCAGCACGGGCGTGCTCTCGGCGGAGCGGTTCACCCTGGAGAACTACGCGCGTGTCCTGACGCAGGACGAGGCGCTGCGGCCGTTCATCGTCAGCATTGTCTACAGCGCGATGGCGGCACTGATCGCCGTGGGCAGCCTGCTGTTCGTCACGCGCATCCTGCAGAAGTACCGGGGGTGGGTGACGGGGACCTTCGAATACCTGCTGCACATTCCGTGGATCCTTCCGGCGGCCATGATCGCGCTGGGGCTGCTCATCACCTACGACAGGCCGAACCCGCTGCTCGGGGGCGCCGTCCTCAGCGGGACCGTGTTGATCCTCCTGGTGGCCTTCGTCATCGTGAAGATCCCGTTCACGCTGCGGATGCTCAAGGCCGCGTTCGCTTCCGTCAACGAATCCATGGAGGACGCGGCCGCCATCATGGGGGCGGGCAGCCTCTACACCTTCCGGCGCATCCTGCTGCCCGCGGTGCTGCCCGCCGCAGCGGCCATCGCCGCCCTGAACTTCAACAGCCTGCTCGATGACTACGACACCGCCGTCTTCCTGGCCCACCCGCTGTATCAGCCGCTGGGACTGCAGATCAAGGCGAACACCGATGGCGGCTCCGGCGTCGACGCCATCGCCAACACGTTTGTGTACACGGTGCTGCTCATGATCGTCATGGGATTGACCATGTACCTCGTCTACGGCCGCGCGGGCCGGGGACCGCGTCGGCGCCGGATGGCCGCACGCGCTGACGTCGGTCCGGCGTTAGCCCCCGCGGGGGAGCCACCCGCTGGCGATTAGGCCCGTGGCGCGTCCAGCAGGATGCCGGCGAAGAACTCCGCCAGCTCCCCGTGCGCGTCCAGCGGCAGCACGTTCGCCACGTACTGGTCCGGGCGGACGACGACGACGGCGCCCCGCGCGCGGTCGATCCCGCGGGCGTCGAAGATGTCCTCGGACGTCGGGTCCGGGGTGAACACCTTCTCGTAGTCGACCAGGCCGAACGGGCCCTTGCGCGGCAGCAGGAACTCCGGCACGTCCGCGACCGAGAGCTCGCGGTGACCCTGCTGCAGCACCGCGCGCACGTCGAAAACCGCATCCGGATCGGCCCCGGCGGGCGTGTGGCGCCGCACCGGCGAGGCAACGCCGTCGGACAGGAAGCGGACGAGGCCGGCGAAGCCGGAATTCTCGGAGGGGGCCGCCGCGTCCCCGAACACGTAGATGCGCCAGCGGCCGTCCGCCTGGGCGACGTGTCCCAGGCCCAGCGGCTTGGCGTCGGCCAGCCGGATTACCGGGGCGGAGTGGAAGCGCTCGCCGACCGGGAAGCCGGACGCCAGGTGCTCGTGGGTGCCCCGTCCGGTGATCATGGACGGGGCGTAGTCGGTGCCGAAGCCCGCGGTGAACCGGCCGCCCTCGGTGAAGATCCGCTGGCGTTCGGCGGCGTCCATTCCGCCGGCGTCAGGGTTCCCCGGGTCCTTCGGCTTCGCGGCCATCGCGGAAGACCAGCGGGTGTCGAAATCGATGAGCTCCTGGGCAATGACCTGCCTCTCCTCGGAGTAGGTGTCCAGCAGGGTCGCCGGGCTGCGGCCCTCCAACACGGCCGCAAGTTTCCAACCGAGGTTGAACCCGTCCTGCATGGACACGTTCATGCCCTGGCCGGCCTTCGCGGAGTGCGTGTGGCAGGCGTCGCCGGCGATGAACACCCGCGGGGACCGCGTGCCACGCTCGGCGGGCAGGACGTCGTCGAACCGGTCCGCGACGCGCTGGCCGACCTCGTAGACGGACCACCACGCGGTGTCCTTGACCTCCAGCGTGTACGGGTGGAGGATCCGCTGGGCGGCCTCGATGATCGAGTCCTGCGTGAAGCGGTTCCGCGCCTCGCGGTCGCCCGGGTCGAGGTCTCCGAGGTCCACGTACAGCCGGACCAGGTAGCCGCCCTCCCGCGGGATGATCAGGATGGAACCGCCGGAGGCCGACTGGATGGCGGATTTCAGCCGGATGTCCGGGAAGTCCGTGACGGCGAGGACGTCCATCACGCCCCACGCGTGGTTGCGCGCGTCCCCGCGCAGCTCGATGCCGAGCGAGGTGCGCACGGCGCTGCGGGCGCCGTCGCACCCCACGGCGTACTTCGCGCGGACGGTGACCTCGGTGTCGTCCGCGACCCGGCGCAGCGTTGCCGTGACCGGGTGGTCGCCGGAGTCCGCGACCTCGAGGCGCTCGAGCTGCAGTCCGTAGTCCGGTTCCAGCCGGCTGGGGGAGCGGCGCATGTGCTCCAGGAGGTAGTCCTGCATCCGCGCCTGGTTCACGATCACGTGCGGGTATTCGGAGAGGCCGTCGGCGACGTCCTGGATCCGTCCGGTGCGCACGATCCCGTCGCCCTCCGGGCCCCAGAACGCCGTCTCGTTGACCCAGTAGGCCTCGCGGACGAGCTTCTCGGCGAGGCCGAACGTGTTGAACATCTCGACGGTGCGGCAGGCGACGCCGTCGGCCTGGCCCTTCGCGAGCGGTCCCTCGCGGCGCTCGATCACCATCGTGGAGATCCCCGGGAACGCCGCCAGCTGGCCCGCGAGGACGACGCCGGCCGGCCCGGTGCCGACGACGAGGACGTCGACCTCCCGGGGAAGCGCGCCGCCGGAGCGGTCACGCCGTCCGGGCTCCGCCGGGGCATCTTCGGGGTCGCCGGGACGGTAGCCGTCTAGGTAGAACTGCATGGTTCTCCTCGGTGGTTTGGGGGTGATCGCTGAAGGAAACCCTAGTGAGGCGGATCACGCGCATGCCAATAGATTCTGCACCACAGAATTCTTGACGGGCGCGCGGTCAGGGTGTTTCGGGCTGGAGGTCCGCGAGAACGGCCGCGCAGGTGGCAAGGAGGTGCGCGACGGCGTCGTCCGCTTGGATGTCCGCGGCGCGGGAGAGCGGCGCGCCGACGGACAGCGCCAACGTGGAGCCGCGCGGCGTTCGGCCGACGACGGCGCCCACGGCCGCGATGTCGGCCTCCGTCCGTCCGAGGTTGACGGCGTAGCCGCGCGCGCGGATGGTGGCGAGCTCGCGCTGGAGCGCTTCGAGTTCCGCGGGCGCGAGGCGGTTGCCGGAGCGCCGGGCGGCGCGGCCGGTGTAGAGGTGGACGACGGCGGCCTCGGGGAGCGACGCGAGGGCCGCCTTGCCGCCGGAGGACGTGTGCGCGGGAAGGACGGTGCCGGTCCGGTCGCCGATGCGGAGCAGTTGCGGACCCTCGGCGCTGGAGAGGAAACGCGCGGTGACGCCGACGCGCTCGACCAGGTTGACGGTCTCGCGCACGGACCGCGCCAGCGCCTCCAGATGGGGGCGGGCCAACGCGACGATCCCGTGCGTCGCGGCCTGAGCCGCGTCGGGGCGCAGGCGTGGGCCGGCGCAGTAGCGGCGCTGCTCGTCCTGGAGCGCGAAGCCGCGGTAGACGAGGGTGGCCATGAGGCGGTGCGCCGTGGAGGGCGCGACGCCGAGTTCGCGCGCGGCCTCGCCGATCCGCACCCAGTCCCGCTCTTGCAGCAAGACGACCAGCCGCAGCGCGCTGTCTACTGACTCGACGGCGTACTGGGGGCGTTTGACGATGGCGGTCTTCTGCACACCAGAATCATACGGGGGAGACGCGACGAAAACCCGCGGAATGGGCGTGTGGCAGGATTCCACCATGGAGAATAAGTCGTCGCCCGTCGAATCGGTGGACCGCGCCCTGACACTGATCCTTCGGATGCGCGACGCGGGGCCGTTGTCGGTGAAGGCGGCGGCCGAACTGCTCGGGGTGGCGCCCTCGACCGCACACCGGCTGCTGACCGCCCTGGCGTTCCGCGGTTTCGCGGCCCAGGACCACGACCGCCAGTACCGGTTGGGGCCCGCGCTATCAGAGCGGACCGCGGAGACTTTTTCCACCCAGCTCATCCGCCAGCACGCGCACGCGGCGCTGCAGGAGCTGCAGGGCAAGGTGGGCGAGACCGTCCAGTTGATGGTCCTGCGCGGCGGGAACATCCAGTTCGTGGACGGGATCGAATCCGGGCGGACGCTGCGCGTGGGGATGCGCGTCGGGGACACGATGCCGGCCTTCGTCTCGGCCGGCGGCAAGGCCATGCTGGCGCGCCTGACCAACACCGAGCTGGAGGACCTCTACCGGTCCGGCATGCCGTCGTGGCCGACCGGCCGGATCGCCAACATCGCGTCCCTGAAACGCAGCATGACCAAGGTGCGCCGCGCCGAGTTCGGCACCAACTTCGAGGAAACCGAACAGGGGGTGGTGGGCTTGGGCGTCAGCGTCAACGACCGCGACGGACGGCCCATCGCGGCGTTGACCACCGCGACGCCCAGCGTCCGGTTCGACCGCTCGGCGATGCCCGAACACGTCGAGGCGCTCCGCCGGGCCGCCACGGCGATCTCCAGCGAACTCCTCGCCGCCGCCCGGTGACCGGACGAAGGCGGGCTACGGCACGCGCCGCCCTACGCGGGCTCGGTGTTCGCTGGCCCTACGCGGGTGCCGCCGCCGGCCGCTCCAGCAGTTCCATGCGCGTGGATCATCCGCCTCCGCGGAGAACCGGTAGGTGGTCCGCATCGGGAATGGCCCCTCCGCGGTCGCCATGCCCGACAGTTCCCCGGCACGTACTCCGTGACCTCGTACGACGGCGAACGCCGCCATCTCGCCGACGGGGCGGTTAATCACGGTGCTGGTGGTGACTTCGACCATGGCGGTTCCTCTCTGGTGTGGTGTTTTTTCGGCGGGGACACGCCCGGCGAACGCGACGAGCCGCTCCAGGCTCCCGGCGGACTCCGGCACGGTTCCACGAACCCGCGGGCTAGTCGCGGGAGGATCGGGTCGCCCCGGGACTGCGCCCGTCAGTCCCGGGAGAGGATCTCGCTGACGCTGCGGACGGTGTCGTCGAGGTCCTCCGGCTTGACCAGCACGCCGGTGTCCAGCGCGCCGCCGGACGTGCCGCCCTGGACCAGCCGCTTGAGCGGGATCTCCAATCGCTTTCCGGTGCGCGTGCGCGGGATGCTGCGCACGAACAACACGTGGTCCGGTACGTGCCGCGGGGACAGTTCCGTGCGTAGGGAGGCGCGGATGGAGCGCTCGAGCTCCACCGTGTCCGTCCCGGGCGCCGCCTCCACGAGCAGGATCAGCCGGCCCATTGCCCCGCCCTGCTCGAAGTGCAGCACGATGCAGTCGGCCACGCCGGGGTGCCCCTCCAACAGCGCGTAGAACTCGGACGTGCCCAGGCGCACGCCGCCGCGGTTGAGCGTCGCGTCCGAACGCCCCGTGATGACCCAGCTGTCGCGCTCGGTGCGGACCAGCCAGTCGCCGTGGCGCCAGACGCCGTCGAACACGTCGAAGTAGCTGGAGCGGTAGCGCTCGCCGTCGGGGTCGCCCCAAAAGAACACCGGCATGGACGGCATCGGCAGTGTGGCCACCAACTCGCCGGGCTCACCGATGACGGGCTGGCCGTCCTGGTCCCAGGACTCGACGGCGACGCCGAGCGGGCGGCAGGACATCTCCCCGGCGTATACGGCGCTTAGCGGGCTACCGCCCAGGAAGGCCGCGCAGATGTCCGTTCCGCCGGAAGTCGGCGCCAGCATCACGTCGCCGACAGCGTTGTAGACCCACCCGGACACGTCCGCGGCGAGCGGGGAGCCCGAGCACTGGATCTCGCGCAGCCGGCTCAGGTCCCACGTCTCGCCCGGCGTCAGCCCGGCGTGCGCGCACGCGGCGAGGTAGGCGGAGCCGGTGCCCAGGTAGGTGGACTCGGTCTCGGCGAGGACGGCCCACTGGGACCATGCGCCGTCGAGCGTCGGCCAGTTCGGGTCCCCGTCCTCCAGCACGACGGCGGCCCCCACCAACAACGAGGACATCCCGAGCGTCCACACCATCCAACCGGTGGTGGAGAACCAGAACGCGGTGTCCGCCTCGTCCATGTCGAAGTGCAGGCCCATGGCCTTGTAGTGCTCCAGCAGCAGGCCGCCGTGTCCGTGGACGATCGCCTTCGGCCGGCCGGTGGTGCCGGAGGAGAACAGGACCGTCAGCGGGTGGTCGAACGGCACCGGCTCGATCACGGCGTCGGCGCAGTCGGCGGTGAACGCGGCGTACGCCTCGGCGCCGGGGGCCGCGGCCTCGACGTCGACGTCGGCGTCCAGATACGGCAGCACGACGGCGGCCATCCCCGGAAGCTCGGCGCGGATCTTCGCGACGTCGTCCAGTTTGTGGATGTCGCGCTTGCCCCAGCGGTAGCCGTCGATCGCGATGATCAGGCTGGGCTCGAGTTGGCCGATCCGGTCCACGGCCGCCTTGGCTCCCATCTCCGGCGGGACGCAACACCAGATGGCGCCGAGGCCGACGGTGGCGAAGTAGGCAGCCACGGTCTGCGGGATGTTGGGCAGGTAGCCGGCCACCCGGTCGCCCGGCTTGATGCCGTGCCGGATCAGTCCCTGCTGGATGCGTTCGATCTCCTCGGTCAGGCGGGCCCCGGTCCAGTCCTCGCTGCCGTTGGTCTGGCTGCGGGACTTGACCATGACGGCGTCGGGGCGGGCGCGCAGGCTGCGCAGGACGTGCTCGGTGAAGTTGATCCGCGCGCCGGGGAACCACTTCGCGCCGGGCATCGTGCGCTCCTCCAGGACGGAGGTGTACGGCGCGTGCGTGATGATCCCGAAGTGGTCCCAGACCTCGGCCCAAAAGTCCTCGAGGTTTTCGACCGACCACTCCCACGCGGCCTCGTAGTCCCCGAAAGTACGGCCGGTCTTGCGTTCGATCCCCTGGAGGAAGCGCCCCATGGAGGAGTCCGACCAGTGCTGCGGCGCGGGGGCGGGCCGCAACAGCGAACCCGGTTTGATGTTGATCATCTCGGTTCCTTAGTTCTTGGCGGTGGGACGCTGGTCTGCGGCGGGGGACGCGGGAGACGCGGCGGCGGCCGGAATATGGAGGCCGAGGAGCCGGGCCGCGTTGCCCTTCATGATCTTGGCGCGGACAGCGTCCTTGATCTCGAGCTTCGCGAAGTCGGCGATCCAGCGGTCCGGCGGGAGCAGCGGGAAGTCGGATCCGAAGAGGACCTTGTCCTGCAGCAGCGTGTTGGCGTACTGGACCAGGTTGGCCGGGAAGTACTTGGGGGACCAGCCGGAGAGGTCGATATACACGTGGTTGTGCCGGGCCGCGACGGCCAGCGCCTCGTCCTGCCAGGGGAAGGAGGGGTGCGCCATGATGATGCGCAGCTCCGGGAAGTCGACGGCGACGTCGTCCAGGGCAAGCGGGTTCGAGTACTTCAGGCGGATGCCCCCGGAGCCGGGCATGCCGGCGCCGATGCCGCTCTGGCCGGTGTGGAACAGGGCCGGGACGCCGAGTTCCTGGATCCGCTCGTATAGCGGGTACGCGGCGGCGTCGTGGGGGAAGAAGGACTGCAGGTTCGGATGGAACTTGAAGCCCCTGACCCCGTGGTCCTCGACGAGGATCCGTGCCTCCTCAAGCGCCGCCTTGCCGCGGGCGGGATCGATGCTGGCGAACGGGATCAGCACGTCGGGGTGGCGCGCGGCCCGTTCGGCGATGTACCGGTTGTCTATCGGCGGGTGTCCCGTGGTGGCCTCGTGGTCCACGGAGAACACGACGGCGGCCATGTTGCGTTCGCGGTAGTGCGCGGCGACGGCGTCGATGCCCAGCGGATCGTGTGAGGCGCCGAAGTGCTTCTGGGCGGCCTCGCGGAACTCGTCCGGCATGTCCGTGTGGCCGTGGTCGTCCGATTCGATGTGCACGTGCACGTCGATGGCGGTCAGGGTGTCGAGGTTGATGGGGCTCATCGTGGTCCTTCGTGGTCGGGACGGGACGGTGCGGGAGGACGTCAGGCGAGGGCGGCCGCGGAGGACGGCGACGGCGTCGTGCGTTCCCCGCGCCTGATCGAGTACCCGAGGGCCACGATGCACAGGGCCGCCGCGGCCAGCGGTGCGGCGAAGAGCGCGAAGATGTTCTGCGGCGCCCAGCCGCCTGAGAGCATATAGCCGACCATGATCGGGGCGACGATCGACACCAAGCGGCCCAGGCCGATCATCCAGCCGACGCCGGTGGCGCGCGCCCGGGCGGTGTAGACGTCCGGCGACGTGGCGTAGAAGCCGGCGATCCCCGCCGTTGTGAGCATGCCGAGCATCAGGGCCAGCACGAGCGCCAGGCCGATCTGCGAGAAGACGAGCGAGAAGACGATGTACGCGGCGGCCGAGCCGACCAGCGCGGCCACCAGTAGCGGGCGGCTGCGGAATCGGATCGCCAGCCCGCTGAAGACGAAGCAGCCCAGGATGCCGCCGGCGTTGGCGACCAGACCGACGGTGACTCCGATGGAGTCGTCGCCCGAAGCGGTCGCCATGATCTTCGGCGTCCAGGTGTTGGCGAAGTAGTAGGCGGCGACGAGGCACGCGTAGCCGGTCCACAGCATCAGGGTGCGGAAGCGCACGGGGTTCGTCAGCACCTCGCGGATCGCGGACTGCTGGTGGCCGGCCGCCTCGGCGGCGGGCAGGGCGTCCAGGGGCGCGTGGCCGATCTTGCCCAGGATTCGGTTGACCTTGGCCAGGGCGCCCTCGGGGCGGCGCGTGACCAGGAAGTCCAGGGACTCCGGCAGCAGGAACCAGGAGACGGCCAGCATGATGACGGTCAGCGCGGCGCCGACGGCGAAGATCGCCTGCCAGCCGTATTGCGGGATCATCGGCGCGGCCACGAGGCCGCCGATGGTGGCGCCGATCGGGTAGCCGGCCGTGTAGATGCCCATGATCGATCCGCGCCGCTTGTTGGAGGAGTATTCGGAGACGAGGACGTTGAGGTTGGCCATCATGCCGCCGACGCCGAGGCCGGTCAGCACGCGGAAGGCCAGCAGCTGGTAGGTGCCCGTGCTGAACACGGACAGGACCATTCCGATGCTGATGACGACCAGGGCGATCAGGGTCAGCCGGCGGCGGCCGATCTTGTCCGCCAGCGGCGTCAGGAAGATGGAGCCCGCGGCCATCCCGAACAGGCTGGCGCTGAGAAGGAAGCCCAGCGTGACGGGGTCGATGGACCATTCCCGCGAGAGGGCCGGAGCCGCGTAGGCCATGACAGCCACGTCGAAGCCGTCAATCATGATCAGGGTCAGGGCGATGGCGACGGCCATCACCTGGAATCGGCTCATGGCCGAACTGCGGATCTGCGTGAGAATGTCCATCGGTGCTTCCTCTAAGAGTGGTGAGGGTTACGCCTCAAGAGTGACCCTAGTCACTGATTTGCCGAGCGACCACATTCCGGCAGCAAATTCCGCAGGAGGGAATCATGGATCCGCCTTGAGTCCCGTCAAATCCGGTGGGATGATAGGTTGGCGAGTCAGTGAAAACCGTACGCTATCGTACCGTTGAGTCCCTGATTCCGCCATAAGGAATTCTAAAAACCCGTGCCGCGGACCCGCGGCACCGCCTGGAGGAATCGGACCATGACACAGCGTGTACTCGTCACCGCAGGAGCCGGCGGAATCGGCCTGGCCATCGCCAAGGCCTTTGTGGCCGGTGGTGCCCGCGTCCACATCGCGGACGTCAACGCGGAGGCCGTCGCCGCGATCACCGCGGAAAACCCGGGCATCACCGGATCCGTCGGCGACATCGCCGATGCCGCCGACCTCGATGTCCTGTTCCGGGACGTGGAGGAGCTACTCGGCGGGCTGGACGTGCTGGTCAACAACGCGGGCATCGCCGGGGCGACCGCCCCCGTGGCCGCCTACCCCCTGGAGGCATGGAACGCCGTCGTCGGACTGAACCTCACCGGCACGTTCCTGGTCACGCAGCGCGCCATTGCGCTGCTCAAGGCCTCCGCCGCCGGTTCCATCCTGGTGATGTCCTCCCTCGCCGGCCGGTTCGGCTACCCGAACCGCTCGGCCTACTCCACCACCAAGTGGGGGCTGGTGGGCTTCGCGAAGACCCTGGCCCTGGAGCTGGGGGAGTTCGGGATCACAGTCAACACCATCCACCCGGGTGCGGTCGACGGACCGCGGTTGGGATCCGTGTTCGCGGGCCGCGCCGAGGCCAACGGAACCACGGTGGAGGAGGAGGCGGCGAAGGCCCTGGACAACCAGTCGGTGCGCCAGTTCATCGACCCGAACGACATCGCCCAGTTGGCGCTCTTCCTCGCCGGCCCGCACGCGCGCACCATCTCGGGGCAGATGTTCCCGATCGATGGCGACTCGAAGCACGCGTAACAGGACTTCCGGAAGCGACCGCCACACACCATGGACACCACACCCTCCGCACGCACCCACGAGCCGCGCGCCGAAACCGACGGCATGGCCCGTCCCGGCCTCTGGCGGGGCCGGGTGGCGATCATCCTGGGCCTGCTGTTCCTCGGGATCGGCCTGCGCTACGCCGTCACCGGACTTTCGCCGCTCCTCACCAGCGTCACCGCCGACCTCGGCATCGGGACGGCGGGAGCCACCTTCATCGGCATGCTGCCGACCCTGAGCTTCGGAATCGGCGGTTTCGCGGCTCCGCTGGTGGTCCGCAGGATTGGCCCCGAGGGAACCGCCCTGGCGGCCGTGGCGCTGGCCGCCACGGGCTCCCTCCTGCGCCCGTTCGCCGCGGACCCGGCGGCGTTCATGGCATTGACGTTCGTCGCACTCCTGGGCATGGGGTTCGGGAACGTGGTCGGCGCGCCACTGGTCAAGAAGCACTTCCCGGACCGGCAGGCTTCGATGGTCACGGTGTTCACCCTCCTGATGCAGGCCGGCGCGACCCTGCCCGCCATGACAGCGGTCCCGGTGGCCGACGGCGCCGGCTGGCAGGTGTCGTTGGCCTCCTGGGGCGCCCTGTCCCTGGTGGCGATCATGCCGTGGACGCTGGCGCTCCTCAAGGAACGACGCCGCCGCGCCGGCACCGCGGGCGAGGCGGCGGCATCGCCGTCGTCCGGCGCGAACCTGGGGCTGGGCGTGCTGGTCACGAGCCCCGTCGCACTGGGAACGGCGTTGTTCTACGCCATGGCGTCGCTGAACATCTACGCCATGCTGGCCTGGATGCCGACGATCATGCAGCAGGGTCTCGGCCTGGACAAGGCGGGGGCCGCCACGGCCTTCTCCGTATACACCTTCATGACGCTGCCCATGGCCGTGCTCACGCCGCTGCTGGCCAACCGCATGCGCAACCCGGCCCCGCTGGCTATCGCGCTGGCGGCAGCCGGACCGGTGGGCTACCTCGGCATGATTTCCGGCATCGGGCCGCTGTGGCTCGCAGCCCTGGTGGCGGGCCTCGCGGGCGGCGCGTTCCCCTTGGCGATCGCCATGTTCAACCTGCGCAGCCGCACGCCGGCCGGCTCCGCCGCGGTCGCGGGGTTTGCCATGGGCGTCGGCTACCTGTTCGGAACGCTGGGGCCGCTGTTGGGCGGCTGGCTGTTCTCCACCACCGGCGGTTGGACGGTGCCGCTGTGGGTCTACGTGGCGACGTTCCTGCCCATGGCCGCGGGCGGCGTGATGATGAGCCGTCCGGACCGCTACGTCGAGGACGCGTCCGGCGCATAGGTCCGACGCGCGGCGTCACGCGAGCCGTCCGCCGGTGCCGCCCGCCTGTCAAGCCACGCGGGGTCGCTGCCGCGGACGCCGGAACTCATCGCGGCCAACGCCGCGCGCACCATTGCGGAGGACGTGTTCACGCTGGAACGGACCCCCGAGTTCGAGGGGCTGCTCACCGGCGCCGTGGTGGACCTCGTCCAATGCCAGAAGGGCCTCGGGATCACCATTCCCGGGGACGGCGAGTACGGCAAGGCCATGTCCAACGCGGTGGACTACGGGGCGCGGTGGACGTGCAGCTTCCACCGCACCGCCGGGCTGGAACTGAACGAGTTCAACCCGATCCTGTCCGAGGCGGTGCGCAGCGAGCCGGGTTACATCCGGCTGACGTCCTCCGCCGACCGGCGCGACTGCGTCCGGTTCGCCGAGGCCTACCGGGATGCCGAAAGCGGAATCCAGATCGGCAGGAACGGCACCGCCTTCCAGTCCGCGACCGGACCGATCTCCACGTCTGCTGGGGATCGTGGCACGGCCCGCACACCACGGACATCGAGTTCCGCGACATCGTGGGCCTGGTGCTCGGCATCAACGCGGGCTCCTATTCGTTCGAGGCAGGGAACGTCCGCCACGAGCACGAGTGGAACATCTGGCCGGACACGGCACTGCCCGCCGGCAAGATCCTGGTCCCCGGCATCGTCTCCCAAGCGACGAACGCCGTCGAGCGCCCGGAACTCGTGGCGCAGCGCATCGAGCGCTCCGGCGCGACCGTCTAGCGCGACCGTCTAGTTCGGCGCGGTGCGCTCGGCGGACGCCGCAATGAACCGCAGGGCAGGTACGGCGAGGGAGGCTCCGACGACGTCGGGGGTCAGCTTGTTGCCCCGGACGACGAAGGAGTGGTCGCCGCCCTCGGTCCATTCGACCATCGCGTTCGCTCCGATGCGCTCGGCGACCGGGTCCAGTTCCTCCGGTTGGGCGAAGGTGTCGCGGGTGCCCTGCAGGAAGAGCATCGGAAGGGCCAGCCCGTAGAGGTGGGCGTCGCGGGGCTTCTCCGGCTTGCCCGGCGCGTGGAGCGGGTACCCGAGGAAGACCAGTCCGGCGGCCGGCATGCCCTCGGCGACGGCCATCGACGCCATGCGTCCGCCGAACGATTTCCCGGCGGCCCACACGGGCTCGTTCTCCGCGCGGGACACCGCCGCGTCCATGGCCTCCCGCCACGCGGCGATGGCCAGCGGCGGCCGGTCCGGGAAGCTCCGGCCCGCCTCGCGGTACGGGAAGTTGAAGCGCAGGGTGGCGACGCCGCCGTCGTTCAGCGCCTCGGTGAAACCCGTCAGGAACGGGTGTTCCATCCCGGCGCCGGCGCCGTGCGCCACCACCACGGCCGCGGACGGGTTCCGGGGACGCGCATAGGCGGCCGAGACCGGGGTTCCGTCGATATCCAGGGCAAACTCTTCGCGGTGCGGTCGCATGCGTCCAATCTACGGCGGTTCAGCCGGGGGACAAGACGGGGATCCCGGCGACGAGACTCCAGGCGATCGCGATCATCACGGCCGCGACGACGGCGTCCAGGACGCGCCAGGCGACGGGCCGGGCGAACAGGCCCCGGAGCGCGCGCGCCCCGTAGCCGACGACGACGAACCAGACCACGCTCGCGACGACCGCCCCGGCCGCGAACACCCACCGGGCCGCACCGTGCGTCGACGCCACCGAACCGAGCAGCACCACCGTGTCCAGATAGACGTGCGGATTGAGCCACGTCAGCGCCAGACAGGTCAGCAGGGCCGTCATCCACGAGGCGCGCCCGACGGTGCCGTCCGCGCCCGCCGCATCGCCCTCCACCGTGAGCGCGGCCGGACGGAACGCCCGGACCAGCGCCAGCGCGGCGTAGCCGAGCAGGAACACGGCCCCGCAGATGCGCGCCGCGGTCATCGCCCACGGGGCGGCCTCCACGAGCGCGCCCATGCCCGCGGTCCCCGCCAGGATGAGGGCGGCGTCGGACAGGATGCAGACCGCGACGACGGTCCCCACATGGCGGCGCAGGATTCCCTGACGCAGGACGAAGGCGTTTTGGGCGCCGATGGCGGCGATCAGGGAGATCCCGGTTCCGAACCCGGGCAACGCTGAGGAGAGGAAAGGCATGGATCGACCGTACGGTCGCGGTTCCTATGAAGTCCAGATCATTATTTTCTGTATCCATGAGAATCTTTAATGATGGATGTCTCCTCCGAGCAGTTGCGCACCCTGGCCGCGGTCGTGGACACCGGCACCTTCGATGCCGCGGCCGCCGTCCTGAACGTAACGCCGTCGGCGGTCAGCCAGCGCATCCGACAGTTGGAACGCTGTGCGGGAACGGTGCTGTTGCGCCGGACCAAACCGGCCGGCACGACGGCGGCCGGCGACGTGCTGCTGCGTCTGGCCCGGCAGCTGGAGGCGCTGTCCGCTGACGCGGCGCTGGAGTTGCGGGGTCCGGGAGGCGGCCCCGGAGCCGACCGGGCACGCATCGCCGTCGCGGTGAACGCGGATTCGCTGGCCACGTGGTTCGGCGGCGCGCTGGGCGAACTGGCCGCCGATCCCGCCCTCGAGCTGGAGGTCATGCGCGAGGACGAGGGCCTCTCCGCGGAGCACCTGCGGACCGGCCGGGTCATGGCGGCGGTGACCACCAGCGACCGGCCCATCCAGGGGTGCACCTCGGTCCTGCTCGGGACCCTGACCTACCGCGCCATGTCGACCCCGGAGTTCGCCGCCCGGTGGTTCGGGCCCGCGCGGACGGCGCGGGCCGGCGGCGGCCATCCGCTCGGGCGGGCCCCGGTGGTCCACTACGACCGCAGCGACGGACTGCAGTGGGGCGTCGTCCGTGGCGTCGCCGGCGCGGAAGCCTCCCCGCCGTCGCACTACGTCCCCGATTCGGCCCTGTTCGTCCGCGCCGTGGCCGCCGGGCTGGGATGGGGGATGGTGCCCGCCGGGCAGGCCCCGGACGACGGCTCGCTGGTCATGCTCGACGACGCGTGGTCGAGCCCCGTGCGCCTCTACTGGCAGCGCTGGAAGATCGAGACTCCCGCGTTGTCGCGCGTCTCGGCCGTGGTGTCCCGCGCCGCGTCCCAGTGGCTGGGCCTCGGTTAGACCGCAGCGACGAGGTGCGGATATTCCGCGGAACGGTCCTGGAACTCGAGGATGGCCTGATTGGCGATTTCGCCGTCGCGGATCTCGATCGCGCGCCGGATGGTCTCGCTCGCGTCCCATCCCGCGGGACCCTCGAGCACGGGGCGCAGGAACGGCATCAACGCCTCGCTGACCTCCCACGTCGCGGAGTTCCACAGGTACGACGGCGTGTGGTCCACCCCGTAGTAGTGGATGTGGTCGCCGACGTCGAACATCGGATCCTGGAAGCTGGTGGGCCGGGCCCAACTGAACCCCATGCCCTCGTCGCAGGACACGTCCACGATCAGGCTGCCCGGCCGGAACTCCGCCAGGTCCTCCTCGTTGAGGTAGGTCAGCGGCGCGTTCGGGTCCTGCAGGGTGCAGTTCACGATGATGTCGTGCTCCGCGAGGTACGGGGCCAACGGCAGGCGACCGCGGTCCGTGATGACCTGGCTGAGGTACGGGGCCTCGTCGGCGTGGTCGAACTGCGTGATTCGCACCGAATGGATGGGGGAGCCGACGGCGGCCACGCCGCGGCTGGTGAGGACCTCGACGTCGTGCACGCCATGCGCGCTCAGCGCGGTCACGGCGCCGCGCGCGGTGGCGCCGAAGCCGATGACGACGGCGGTGAGCCGGCGACCGTAGACGCCGGTGGTGCCGATCAGCTCGAGAGCGTGGAGGACCGAGCAGTAGCCGGCCATCTCGTTGTTCTTGTGGAACACGTGCAGGCCGAACCCGCCGTCGGACGCCCAGTGGTTCATGGCCTCGAACGCGATCAGCGTCAGCCGCTTGTCGATGGCCAGCTGCGTGACGGCGCGGTCCTGGACACAGTGCGGCCAACCCCAGAGGATCTGCCCGTCGCGCAGCTCGGCCAGGTCCTCCGGCTGCGGCTTCGGAAGCACCACGACGTCGGCCTCGGCGATCAGCTCCGCGCGGGAGGCGAGCCGCCACACCAGGGGCGCGAGCTGCGCATCGGAGATGCCGAAGCGCTCCCCGTACCCGTGTTCCAGGATCATGCGCCCGCGCAGGTCCGCGTCGATGCGCTCCAAATGGAGCGGGTGGATGGGCAACCGGCGTTCATCCGCCTTGCGCGTGGTGGCCAGGACGCCGATGCTCAGGAGCGACACGGGTGCTCAGCGCTTCTTGGTGACGGTGACGATCTCCGAGGCCGCGGCCCCGGCCGCCTTGGCCTTCTTGTCGTTGCGCTTTTCCTTGATGGACTTGGCGGCGACCTTTTTGGCGGACGACTTGTTGGGGGATTTGTTGGCCATGGTGAGCTCCTCGCGGAAGCAAGTGCTACTGCTTCCTTACAGGAGCAAAAGTTGCTCCCTATCGTTGAGACTACGGCACCGCACCCGGACAACGTGCCGTGGCTAGGATGGACGGCGATGGAAAACCCAACGCTGACCCCCAAGCCGACGCGCGCACCCCGGGCGCTGACCGAGGTCCTCAAGCCCTTCGTCGTCGCGGCGTTCGTCGCGCTGCATCCCGGACGCATTCTGTGAAACACAGTCTCCCGGACACGGACCTGACGGTATCCACGGCGGCCGGCGCGGTGCGCGGGACGGAGATCGGCGCCGGCGCCGGTGGTGGCGACCGTGCCGGCGCCGACGGCGGCGTGCGGACGTGGCGCGGCATTCCCTACGCCGCGCCCCCGGTCGGACCCCTGCGCTTCCGCGGACCGCAACCGGTGGCCCCGTGGTCCTCGGTGCGCGCCGCCACCCGTTTCGGCGACGCGCCGCCGCAGCTCGTCCGGTCGCGCAACGTGGGCGCCGGCCGGCATCCCGTCAGCGAAGACTGCCTCACCATCAACGTGACCGCGCCGGCCAAACCCGGGCCCGAACCGCTGCCGGTGATCGTGTGCCTCTACGGGGGCGGGTTCCTGATCGGCTCCTCGGCGGCGCCGGTGTACGGAGGCGGGCGGCTCGTCGCCGCCGGCGGCGTCGTCTACGTGTCGCTGAACTACCGCGTGGGCGCCCTGGGCTTCCTGGACCTCACGAGCTACGCGGACGAATCGCACCCCTTCGAGTCCAACGCGGGCCTGCGCGACCAGCTCGCCGGACTGCGGTGGGTCCGGGACAACATCGCGGCCTTCGGCGGCGACCCGGAGAACGTGACGCTTGTGGGGCAGTCGGCCGGAGGCACGTCCGTGTTGACCCTGATGGCGGTGCCCCCGGCGGCCGGGCTGTTCCACCGCGCCGTCGCGCTCAGCCCGGCACCGGCGTCGGTCTATGGTTCCGAACGCCACGCGGCCTGGGCCCGGACATTCGTGCGGACGCTGGGGATCGACGACGAGGACGCGGCCCGCGCGCTGATCCACCTGCCGTGGCGAGAGCTCGTGGGCGCGCTGGACAAGCTCTCGCCGTGGCTCGGGAGGGCGGTGAACCGCGACCCGATGCCGGCGTCGCCCGTGGTGGACGGGGACTTCCTGCCCCGGCGCGTCATCGACGCCTTCCAAACCGGCGCCGCGCACCGCGTGCCGCTGATCGTGGGCAGCACCGCCCGCGAGGGCGCGCTCTTCCGCTACCTCAACGCGCTTCCTACGTCGCCGCAGCGGATCGAGCAATCGATCCTGCAGTCCGAACCCGACGCGTGGGACCGGATCCGCGCCGGCTACCCGCGGTTCCCGCGGCGGGACGCGGTGATCGACATGGTCGGCGACGGCATCTTCTGGCACCCCGGCGTGCAGATCGCGCAGGCGCACTCGCGGTTCGCCCCCGTGTGGTCCTACCGCTACGACTTCGACACGCCGGCCCTCCGCCTCGCCGGCCTGGGCGCCACCCACGGGACGGACCTGCCGGCGCTGTTCGGCGAACTCGAAACGGACACCGGGCGGTTCTTCACGCTGCTCGGCGGCCGGGAGGAGGCGGCCCGGCTCAGCGCCCGGTACCAGGGTGCGCTGCTGGACTTCGCCCGGCACGGCGACCCGGGCGGCGGCTGGCCCACGTACGACGACGTCGCGCGCCGCGTGCGTATCTTCGACACCGAGGACCGCATCGAGTCGGATCCCCGCCGCGGGCGTCGCCTCGCCTGGGGCGACTACCGGGGCTTCCTGTAGAAAGGGAGGCATGACGGAAACAGATCCCGCCGCGCCGCGGCCCTTCGAGGCCGCGCTCCAACTGCGCTGGTCGGACCAGGACCTCAACGGACACGTGAACAACGCCCGCATCGTGACCCTGATGGAGGAGTCCCGCGTGCTGTGGACCCGTTCCCTGGCGGTGAATCCCGCGGCCGCGGGAGGGGTTGTGGTCGCCTCGCTGACCGTCGACTACCGTCGCCAGGTGGACTACGGGCCGGAGCTAACCGTGCGGGTGGCCGTGGAGCGCGTCGGGACGAAGTCGTTCACCGTGCGGCACGTCGGGGTGCAGTCCGGAGAGGTCGCCTTCGAGGGTTCCTCCGTGATGGTCGCGATGGAAGCCGGCGGCAGGTCCTCGCGGGCGTTGACGGAGCAGGAGCGGGCGGTGCTCCGGGAGCATCTCCCGCCGGCGCCCGGGAACTGACGCGACGGCGGGGACCGGGCGCCGGCGGCGCTAACCGGACCGGCGGCGGGCGCCCGGTGGAGCGGCGGCGATCCGGAGCGGGCCCCTGGCCGTGCGGCCGTCCACCACCTCGCCGCGTTGCATCACGACCACCACGCCCTCGTCGGCCAGGGCGAACGCCGCCTCGCGCACCTCGGGCATCAGGCGGCGCCATTCGCTTTCGCCCGTGGCCCTCGCGACCTCGGACGGGCAGAAGGTCCTCCCCGCTGCGCGCGAGCGCGCGAACTCGACGACCAGAGCGCGGAGACCGGAGTCGTCCATGGTGCCCCCTTCGTCGGAAACTGGCATCATCCTCGCATGGACAGCGAACCGGAGGACAGCGAACCGGACCGGTTCTTCGTCCACGGCGGACGGCGGTGGCGCCGCGCCGACCCGAGCCTCCCGGACGCCGTGCGCCGTGAGCTGCTATCACACCTGGGCCGGGCGCGGGCCGACGTGAAGAAACAGAAGCAGGCGGACCATCGGGCGGCGCTCGCCGCTGCCCGCCGCAGGGTCCAGGCGGCCAAGGAGGGACTGGGGGAGCGCGGAGAGTCGTGGTGGGAGCAGTCGCCCGAGGACCGCAGGAGGCGGTGGAACGCGGCTCGAGGCGCTGGCAGCGCCGCCGTCGTCTGCGCCGCCGTCGTGACCGCCGCCGCGGGGACGCGCGCTACGCCGGGACGGGCTGGCAGGACGGGCAGAAGTAGATGATGCGCTCCGCCGCGCCCGGTGAGCCCGGGCCCGGCGCCTCGCCCAGGTCCGCCCGCTGGATCCGGGTCCGGCACCGCTTGCAGGCCCGGTGTTCGCGCCCGTAGACCCAGGTGGCGGCGTCGCCGGCCGCGGGTCCACCCGTGGTGCTGCGCCGGCTACGATCCTTGTTGGCCTCCAGGAGGGTCTTCGAGAGCGCGACGATCTTCGCCAGGTTTCCCACGGAACCGACGGGCGTCGCCGGGTGGACGCCCGCCAGGAAGCAAATGTCGCTGCGGAAGACGTTGCCGATCCCGGCCAGGTTCCGCTGGTCCAGCAGGGCGACGCCGACGGCCCGCCCGGGCGCCCCCCGCAGCAGCTCCAGCGCACGGCCGGCGTCCCAGTCCGGTCCCAAGAGGTCGGGACCGAGGTGGCCGACCATGTCCTCCTCCTCGGCCGTGGGGCGCACCTCCAGCAGCCCCAGCGAAAAGCCGACGGCGGCGTGGTTCCGCGTTCGCAAGACGCAGCGGGCCGTGTGGGCGGGCCTGCGCCAGCGTTCGAAGGCGCCGTCCGGCGCGCGCCCGTAGACGTGCCACGTGCCCTCCATTTTGAGGTGCGAATGGATGGTGTGGCCGCCCGCGCGGATCAGCAGGTGCTTTCCGCGGGACAGGACTGCCGAGACGGTTTCGCCGGAGAGGTCCGCCACGGCATACCTGGGGACGCGGAAGTCCGTCGACTCCAGCACGCGCCCCTGGATCGCCGCACGCAGGACGGCGGCCTGCCGGTAGACGGTGTCTCCCTCGGGCATCGGGTCCCCCTTCCGGTCGTTCCGCCGGGTGCGGACACCAGCCAAGGGTACGACGCCGAAAAGGGCGGCCACGGCGCAAGGCCGGGACCACCCTTTTCGGCGCCTCTGCGGACGACCTCCCGTGTCGGGAACTACGCGGCCGCGGGGAGCACGAACGCGGAGTCGATGTTGATGGTGACCTTGTCGCCCACCAGCACGCCGCCGGCTTCGAGCGCCGCGTTCCAGGTGATGCCGAAGGCCTTGCGGGAGATCTGCGTGGTGGCGGAGAAACCGGCGCGGGTGGCGCCGAACGGATCGACGGCGACGCCGCCGAACTCGACGTCGAACGTCACCGGGAGGGTGGTGTCCTTGATGGTCAGGTCGCCGGTGAGCTGGAACTCCTCGGTGGTGCCGGTGGCGCCGGTGGACTTGAAGGTCATGTTCGGGAACTGTTCGACGTCGAAGAAGTCGGCGCTCTTGACGTGGCCGTCGCGGTTGTCGTCGTTGGAGTCGAAGGAGGCGGTCTTCACGACGGCCTTGACGGAGGAGGTTTCGAGGGAGTCGCCGACGACCAGGGTGGCGTCCGACTCGGTGAACTGGCCGCGCACCTTGCTGATGCCGGCGTGGCGGACGGTGAAGCCGACCTCGGTGTGGGCCTGGTCGAGGTTCCAGGTGCCGGGGGTGAAGTTGATCGTCATGGTGACTCCTTCTGTTGGGTACCGGCTGGGACCGGAATTTGTATGCTTATACATATAGTTTTGCACGGATAGATTGAAGTGTCAATGAATTGCGGGAAAATTCTTCCCTCCGTTTCGGTGGCGCGCGGGGGGCTCACAGGGAACGCGCCACACGCACCGGATTGCCGACGACGACCGTGTTGGCCGGCACGTCCTTCGTGACCACGGCGCCGGCGCCGACGATGCTGTTTTCCCCGACCGCGACTCCGGGCAGGATGGTGGCGCCGCCCCCGATCCACACGTTGTCGCCGATGGTGATCGGCCTCGCGGCCTCCAGCTTGTCCCTGCGCGACTGCGGCTCCAGGGGATGAGTGGGCGTCAGCAGTTGGACGTTGGGCCCGATCTGGCAGTCCTCGCCGATGGTGATGGGGGCGACGTCGAGTGCCGTGAGGTTGTAGTTGACGAACGTGCGCGCGCCGATCGAAATGCGGGTCCCGTAGTCGACGAAGAGCGGCGGCTTGACCTCCGCGCCTTCTCCGAGGTTCCCGATCAGTTCGGCGAGGATGGGCCGGGCCGCGGCGGCGTCGCGGGCGTAGGCGGCCAGGTAGTCGTTGGCCAGGCGGACCGCGCGCTGGGCCTCGCGCGCGCTGTCCGGATCGTCGGCGATGTAGAGGTCGCCCGCCAGCATGCGTTCACGGTTGGTCCGGGGGTCGCCCGCGAAGTAGTCGGCCATGGTTAAGACCGTACACACGCGGGCGCTCAGGTGGGGCGGGGCAGCGGCACCAGCTCCACGTCGCGGAGCCGGCCCGCATTGGCGACGGCCGTCATGTAGGTGCACACCGGCTGGCGGCGCCGGTCCGTCGGCGATCCGGGGTTGAGCAGGCGAAGACCCCCCGGTGCCGTGGTGTCCCACGGGATGTGGCTGTGCCCGAACACGAGGACGTCAACATCGGGAAAGAGCGCGGCGCAGCGCCTCTCGCGACCGGTGGCGGCACCCGTTTCGTGGACCATGGCGAAGCGGACGCCCTCGATGTCCACCCGGGCCACCTCCGGCAGGCGCGCGCGCAACCCGCCGCCGTCGTTGTTGCCCCAGACGCCGACCATCCGGGCGGATCGCCGTTCCAGCTCGTCCAGCGTCGCGGTGTCCACCCAGTCTCCGGCGTGGAAGACGACGTCGGCCGCCTCGACCGCCTCCCACAGCTCCGGGGGAAGGGCCTTGGCCCGCTTGGGCAGGTGGGTGTCCGCGACGAGGAGGAGGCGCTGGCTCATGCGGGCATCCTCTCACGCCCGCACTCCGGCGTTTCGCCTGAGGTAGATGCCCCACCCCCGCGTTTCGACTGAGGTAGATGCTCGAATCGGGCCCGAATCCGACATCTACCTTCGTCGAAACGGGAGGGGAGGGCATCTGGGTCCGTCGAAAGGCGCCGGGTGCGGGACCTAGACTGCAGCAGTGAGAGAATTCCTGGCGACCGTGGGTCCCGCGTTGGACCTGCTGGGCTGGGTCACGCTGTTCGGTGCGGTCACCTTCTTCGCCTGGGCCTGGCTGGCCGGCCGCGGAATGCGGCACTGGCGAGTGGCCGTGGCCCGCGTCGCGACCATGGACGGCGAGCGCTGCGTGGTCTGGGAAGCGTCCGACGGCGCGCCCGTCACCCGCCGTCTGGCCGAGGACCAGCTGCCGGGGGTCGGGGACGGCGAAGCGGCCACAGTCTACCAGCGCGGCACGGGCAGGATGCATTGGAGGACGACGCCCCCGGAGAACCATGCGGGCCTGTTGCGGGTGATCGGCTGGGCGATGTTCGGCCTGGCCGTCGCGGCCAACGCCCTCGGACTGCTGGACGCGGCGCTTCTCGACGGCGTGTAGGGCGTCGGCGGACCGGCACGCGGCCCCGCGATCTTCCCGCTACCTTCCCGCGCGAGACCGGGTGGGGCAGACTCGGGGGTGTGGGCCGGCGCGGTCCCCGAATGAACCCCAGGGTGGAGGGAGCCGCAGCATGGCCAGAGTCGTACTGGTCGCGGGAGCGTCGCGCGGCATCGGCCGGGCGGTCGCTGAGGCCTTCGCCGCCGCGGGCGACGTCGTCGCCGTCCACTATTCGTCCAACCGGGCAGCCGCGGAGGCGACCACGGCAGCCCTGCCGGGCCGGGGGCACCTGAGCGTGGGCGGGGACCTGACCGATCCGGACCAGGCGCTCGGCATCGTGGAGGAGACGGTCCGCCGGGCCGGCCGGGTCGACGTGCTCGTCAATTGCGCCGCGGCCGCCATGGTTCCGCATCCGGTCGTCTCCACCGACTACGACGCATGGCGCGCGGCCTGGAAATCCACGCTGGACGTGAACCTCGTGGGGGCGGCCAACCTCGCGTACTGCGCGGCGCGGCAGATGATCGCGCAGGGCGACGGCGGCAGCATCGTCAACATCGGTTCCCGCGGGGCGTTCCGCGGCGAGCCGGAGCACCCGGCGTACGGGGCCAGCAAGGCGGCGCTGCATGCGATGGGCCAGTCGCTGGCCGTGTCCCTGGCCCCGCACAACATCTCCGTGACCTCGGTGGCACCCGGGTTCGTCGCCACCGAACGGACGGCGGACCGGTTGGCCGGCCCGGAGGGCGAAGGCATCGTGGCCCAGAACCCGATGGGACGCGTCGCGAGCCCCGCGGAGGTGGCCACGGCGGTCCACTACCTCGCCTCGGGCGGGGCGGTCTGGGCCACCGGCGCCATCCTGGACCTCAATGGCGCGTCGCACCTGCGGACGTGATGGACGACGTCGGCGGTTACGGGGACGGGCGGCCGCGCACCTTCGGCGGGGAGGAGGAACTGCTGCTGGTGGACCTCGAGACGCATCGGCTCTGCCGCGGCGCGCACGCCGTGATGGTCGCGGACGCCGCCAAGCGCCGCGCGATCGGCCTCTCCAACGACCGCCGGACACCGGGGGCGCGGACTCCTGAACGCCTACAGGACCTTGGACAGAAAGGCCTTGGTGCGCCCGTGCCGCGGGTCGTTCAGGACCTGCCGCGGATCGCCGGACTCCACCACCACGCCGTCGTCCATGAACACCAGGGAATCGGCGACCTCGCGCGCGAAGCCCATCTCGTGCGTGACCACCACCATGGTCATGCCGCTGGCGGCCAGCTCCTTCATGACTTCCAGGACCTCGCCCACGAGCTCCGGATCCAGGGCGCTGGTGGGTTCGTCGAAGAGCATCAGCTTCGGATCCATCGCCAGCGCCCGGGCGATCGCGACGCGCTGCTGCTGCCCGCCTGAGAGATGGGCGGGGTAGTAGTCGGCCTTGTCGCCGAGCCCCACCCGCTCCAGCAGTTCCAAGGCCCGGGCCGTGGCGATCGCGCGGGACAGCCGCTTGACGCGCATCGGCGCCTGGATGATGTTCTCGAGGGCGGTCATGTGGGGGAAGAGGTTGAAGCGCTGGAAGACCATGCCGATGTCGCGGCGCTGGAACGCGGCCTCCTTCGGCTTGAGCTCGTAGATCCTGTCGCCCTTCTGCCGGTAGCCCACCAGTTGTCCGTCCACGGACAACCGCCCCGCGTCGACGCGCTCGAGGTGGTTGATGCAGCGCAGGAACGTGGACTTCCCCGAACCGCTCGGCCCGACGATGCACAGGACCTCGCCGGCGTTGACGGCCAGGGTGATGCTGCGCAGCACCGTGTGGTTCCCGAAGCTCTTGGACACCCGGTCCGCCTGGACCATCGCTTGGGGGCTCATCCCTTGCCTCCCGTGTCGATGGCCGCGATCGCGTCCGGCTCGGCGCCCGGAGGGGTCTGCGCGGCGGCGCGCCGGCCGGTCCCGCGGGCGAAGCGCTTTTCGATGAAGTGCTGCCCCACCATCAGGATCGAGGTGAACAGCAGGTACCAGATGGACGCGACGATCAGCAGCGGCACCGGCGTGAACGTCACGGCGGAGATTCCCCGCGAGATGCCGTACAGGTCGATGCTCAGCGGGATGGCCGCGACCAGCGAGGTGGTCTTGAGCATGGAGATCACCTCGTTTCCGGTCGGCGGGATGATGATCTTCATGGCCTGCGGAACCACCACGAAGCGCATGGTCTGCCCCCACGACATGGCGAGGGCCGTGGACGCCTCCTCCTGTCCCTCGTCGACGGAGAGCAGTCCGGCCCGGACGATTTCGGACATGTACGCGGCCTCGTTCAGCGCCAGCCCGATCACGGCGGTGACGAAGAGGTTGGTGAAGATCCCGTTCTCTATCGTGACCCACGGATCCATGAACGGGATGCCGATCGTGAAGACCGGGTAGATCAGCGCGACGATTCCCCAGAAGACCAGCTGGACGTACACGGGCGTGCCGCGGAAGATCCAGAGGTACAGCCACGCGACGCCCTTGAGGACGGGGTTGGGGGAGAGCCGCATGATCGCCAGCAGGAGTCCCAGGGCGATCGCGATGACCATGGAGTACACCGTCAGCTGCAGCGTGACGAGGGCGGCCTCGCTGATCCGCCGGTCGAAGAGGTACTTTCCGACGTCGGCCCATCCGTACTCCTCGCGCTGGGAGGCGTCGACGACGAACAGCGCCAGCCCGAGCACCAGCACGACGGCGATGAACATCCGCCAGGGGTGGCGCAGCGGGATGGCCGTGAGGGGCTCGCCGGCGTCCCCGGCGCCGAGTGGGGAATCGGGAGGCGCAAGCACCCCGCGCGTCTGGGGAACCACGTTCGGCTAGCCCTGTGCGGCGACGTTGAGCGCGGCGTCTTCCACGCCCCCGCTTTCGACGCCCCATTCGGCGAGGATCCGCGTGTAGGTTCCGTCGTCGATGAGCGACTGCAGCGCCTCCTGCAGGACCGGCGTGAACTCGCTGTCCTTGTCCACCGGAATCCCGTAGGGAGCCACCTCGAAGGCGTCTCCGGCCGTCTGCAGCTTCTCCTTGGTCTTCGAGATCGCGTACAGCGTCACGGGCGAATCGGCGCTCATCGCGTCCACCTGTCCGATGACCAGTGCGTTCGTCGCCTGGTCCTGGGCGTCGTACCGGAACATCTCGATGGGCTCCTTGCCGGCGTCGGTGCAGGCCTTGGACTTCGCCGGGACCTCGTGCGTGTCTTCGTAGGTCGTCGCCTGGACGGCGACCTTGAGGCCGCACGCGTTGTTGGGGTCTACCGTCTTGCCCTGCGGCGAGGCCCATTGGATGCCGGCGGAGTAGTAGTTGACGAAGTCGGCCTGCTTCTCGCGCTCCAGGGTGTCGGTGAAGGAGGACATGCCCATGTCCGCCTTGCCCGCCTTGATGGAGGGAAGGATGTTGTCGAACGTGCCGATGTCGAAGTTGACATCGAGGCCGAGCCGGGCGCCGATCGCGTTCGTGAGGTCGACCGACCAGCCGTCGGGATCACCGTTCGGGTCCTTGAACTCGTTCGGCGGATAGTTGTTCGCCATGCCGACGTTGAGCACTCCGGCCTCCCGGATGGAGTCCGGCAGCAGCGCGGCGATCTCCTCGTCCTTCTCCACGGTGATCGCCTCGGACGAACCGGATGCGCCGGCGGCGCCTTCCGGCGCCTCGGCCGCGCTGTTGTCGACGCAACCGGCCAGCAGCAGGACGGCGGCGGCGGCGATGGCGGGGATGCAGTGCCTGGATCTCATGTGTGTTCCTTAGTCCGTGGTGGATCGGCCGCGTCGAGCGGGGCGGATCGGGAGGCGGTGCGGTGCGCGGTGCGGTGCGCGGTGCGGCGCGGGGGATCCCGGCTGCGGTTGCGGCGGTGAATCGGACCGTAGGTCGGTCTGGGCCCCTGAAAGGCTTCCGGGCCTCTTGTCTTGGACCCGGCGCTAGTGGCGGAGCCCACTGCCGCCATCGTACGCCCGCGTGGCGCACGCCACTGTCACGCGACACTCGTGGACTCCGCCCTCCGGTGGTATTCTCTAGAATCGAAACTATGTTCTAAGGGGGTGGGTGGCGTGTTCGGAGTGGATCCCGCACCGCGCGGCGCGCCGGACCCGGAGGGCGGCACGCCGGGCGAGGCGACCGGCTTCCCCTCGCCCGCGCGCGACTACCTCCAGGGCGGGATCGACCTCAACCGCCACCTGATCCGCGACCGCACCTGCACGTTCGTCATGCGGGTCGCCGGGAACTCGATGGCCGCCGCCGGCATCTCCGACGGCGACGAGCTGATCGTGGACCGCTCGCTCGCCCCGCGCGACGGGTCCGTCGTCGTCGCGGTCCTCGACGGCGAGCTGGTGGTGCGCCGCCTGAGGCTCACCGGGCGCGGCGCGCGGCTGGACACGGACGACGGCGGCCCGGGCACCGACCTCGCGGAGCTGGCGGACCTGACGGTCTGGGGCGTCGCGACCCGCTGCCTGCACCATGTCTGACGGGGAGCGGTTCGAGGACCGGGCCGGGGCGCGGCCGCGGGAACAGATCGCGCTGGTGGACGTCAACAACTTCTACGTCTCGTGCGAGCGCGTCTTCGATCCGTCGCTGGAGGGACGCCCCGTCGTCGTGCTCTCCAACAACGACGGCTGCGTGGTGGCGCGCTCGGCCGAAGCCAAGGCGCTGGGGATCAAGACGGGGGCCCCGTGGTTCCAGATCTCGGCGTCCGCCGCGTCGTGGGGGCTGGTGGCCCGCTCGAGCAACTACGAGCTGTACGGCGACCTGTCGGCGCGGGTGATGGAGGTGATCGGGCGCTTTGGCGTCTGGCAGGAGGTCTACTCGATCGACGAGTCGTTCCTGGGGTTGGCCGGATCGGCGGCGGACCCCGTGGAGGCGGAGTCGCGGCTGTTGGAGACGGCGCGGACCGTCCGGGCCGCCGTCGCTCGGCACGTCGGTGTTCCGGTGTGCGTCGGGATCGCGCCGACTACCGGTACAGGCGAGTATTCGTTAGTAGCCTATTCGACCTGATCCCATTGGATCCCGTCGTGGAATAAGTAAGAAGGTAGTTTTCAGAATGCTCCTGCGTAGCCCGTCCGCGTCCGCAGGGGGAACCTTCACTGGGACGGTCCACTCTAAGCCCAATGCATTCGGTTGTGATACGTCGCAATTTATGACAATGAATGAGACGCCCGCGCATCAGCGGGCGTCTCATCTTAACCAGTATGGATCTGCGTCAGTCTGTGCGGATCAGGCACCAGGCTTTACTGAAGCGTTGCGCGTCAAGGTCGGACTGCCGCATCCAGACTTCAAGATTGCCGACATCACCGAACCAACCTTCCAGGAAAGTCCAGCTTTCAATGTCCAAAATCAATCGGTATTGATCTCCGTCGTCAAGCGGAAGCACATTTTCGAAGACCTCAACGGCGAGGGCACTGTTGCGATCCGGATGTCCATATACATGGCTGTAGGGAATGGGTTCCGAGATATCGGTGACCTGCCGTTGGTGCATCCATGTGCGTTGCAGGTCCGCGCCAGCTCTTTCGACCTGGGTGAAGAGCTTCTTGTCCGAATCCACAAAATTGTGGGCACCCGGAATCGTGTATCCCGGCATGGTCAGGGCCACTTGGCATACCTCGCTCGGTGTATCCAGGTCCTTCGGGGCATCAATCAGGACCGATCTGTCGGGTTCCGGAATCCAACGCACCACCCATCCACCGTTGGCCTTGTCCTCGGCTTCGAAACCGAAGGATTGAAGGTCGTGAAACACTTCGAGCACGCCTGTCTTGGGCAATCCCTCGCGCAGATCCGGCCACGTAGCCTTGTCGTCGGGGTGCGCGGTTCCATCGACCATGGCAAGATCCAGGGCAATCACGTGTGCCAGCGGTTCACCGTTGCTGTTCCGCGGCCACCCCTCCAGGGGTGCTGCGGCAGGTCCGCCAAACCAACACAGTTGGGCGCCTTCCGGCCAGACCTCGCGCAGTTCTTGATCGCCCGGTTCGAACGATTGCTCCGTAATGACAGGTGCGTAAGCGACGTCAACGGATTCGCCATTGACAATGCTTCTCAGCCATTCGTGTGCGCCCGGGTACGGGGCATGCACGGGAACCATGGAAAATTTCGACATATCCACCATCCAATCAAGTTTAGCGACGGCTTGCGAGCTACCCCGCGGGAGCCCGCAAGCCGGCGACGCGTGTGTTTAGAGCTTCACGCCACACAATTTGAGCAAATCAACACCAATTCGGTGCTGTTGCGTGAAGCTGAGTGAATGGAGGTGATTACGCATGGTGTTTCCACCGGATCTAATGCCAAAGGCATTGACGTTCTTGCGCGCCATCCAGCTATTGACGCATTTTTGATGTACTCGGGTGGGAATCTGGATGAGGTTCTGTGGATTGTGGATCGCTCGCGGGTCCCAGCTCTTCTTTTTTATGGTTGCTTGTTCCACGATATGGTGCCATTGGTAGCCTGGCTTTGCATTGCCGAATTTCCCCTTGAAGCGGGCGAACGTGGTGAATCCATTTCGAACCGTATAGGCCATCCCCGCGCGGATGGCCGTTCCAACGAAGGCTCGAAGAACATGTGGTGCGAGGGCTCGAGCTGCCAGCCCTAACCCAATTGCTATCAGTGGGAACGGATCCGCCGTTACAGGGAATGTAGCATTCGTGGTGTCAACGGACTGCACCAGTTTTCCGGCTTCAACAGGGAAGCTCTACGCCTTTTGAATCCACGGCCCATGGCCTATGCATTGCGATTGCGTGTGCGCAAACGGAACTCAGACGAACATATATGGCATCGAATCCGTCGCACCATCCCGATAGGGGCCTGTCCGGATTGGCATCCCGGACCGTTCCGTAAGGGGGTCCTCTTACGGAACGAGCCATCCTCTGACCTGCAATTTAAGAATTTTTTGGATTCACAGGAAAGTCGACAGTCCCGTAACCCCCGTCCGGTGAAGTGACCGGTGACCGGGCGTGAAACGGAACGCTGCAGTGGGTAGATAAACACCCGCCTGAAGGTGAATGAATTTGGTATGGAAGCCTATCCAGGTCCTGTCGTGAGACGGATTCGAGGGTAGTCGGTCCAGTCGTGGCCGCTGTGGGCACTCCAGCGTTCCGCGGCATAGACGGAGATGCCCAAGAGTTCAGCCAAGACCGAGGGTGGCAGATCGCGGGCGAGGCTCATGAGGGCAACATTCCTCGCGGCGCGAAGGTTGATGCCTCTGCGTGCCAGCGGTCCCCTGATTGTCGCGGTCGTGAGGTGGCGGCCTGCTCGCCGGCCCTTGAAGATCCAGATGTTGCTCTCCAGGTCCGCGCCGGATTTGGTGTCCAGAAGTCGCCTTAGCAGCGCGCCGAGTGCTGCGGGAAGCTTGATCGGTTCTGTGCCCAGGGATAGGTAGGTGATGTCACCCTCCAGCGTGACGGCATCGCGCCGAAGCGAGACAACGCGGGTCAGAGCCGTTCCGTAGACGATGGCAAGCAGCCCGCCGACACGCACCTCCAACCTAAGGTCCTCGGAGGTGAGCAGATCCTTTGCCCAGGCCCATCGTTCGTCCTCGGTAGCACCCGAGGTTCCCAAGCTGCTTTTCAGGTATTCGCTGCGCAGGCGCGTCAATCTTTGGGTGCTCGCCCAGCGGATGAACGGCGTGAGTTGTTTGCCGGCCCTGCCGTGTGTTGCCACATAGTCGTCGAAGGTGCGCTGGGGGACGGTGCCCAGATCCAGGCCGTGGTCATTGAGCGTGTCGAGCATTTCGCAGACCGCGATCAGGTGGGCCTTGGATTGCCTGTGGCGGAGGCTTTCGTCCGTGGTGCCCAGGTGCGCGGCATCGGCAAACCGCGGATTGACGATCCACGCGGCATATTGTTTGAGAAGCGATCGGTTGGCTGGGTTGGGCAGTGCGGCGAAGTATTCTTCTTCCCACACTTCGAGCCGAATACGATCGAAATTTTCGGTGGGGACGACCCCGGATTCCATGAGCAGGGCGGCGAGGTACCCGGTCGCACCCCCTGCTCGGTGTTCGGCTATGGCGCGCAAGGATATGGGTGTTCGGTTGGTTGCCATGTCGTGGACGACGCGCGCCATCGGGCTGCGTCGGATCCAACTGATCACTGCATCGGCGTTGTGCGGCCGTATGGTTTTGTGAGACAGCTTATTAGGAGCCCTCACTTAGATGCCCGAGCGTAAGAAGTACAAGCAGAAGTTCAAGGACGATGCCGTGGAGTTGGTGATTTCCTCTGGTCGTCCGATCGCGCAGATCAGCGTCGATATCGGCATTAACGAAGGCACGCTGGGTAACTGGGTGCGTAAATACCGTGCCGATCATCCGGAGCGTTTCACGGCGGAGGAGAAAGCAGCTGTGCCGTGGGAGGAACATCAGAAAGCACTGGCCGAGAACGCGAAGCTGAAGCAGGAAATTGAGTTCCTGGGAAAAGTCAGCGCCTTCTTTGCAGCGAAGCAACGGTAGAGGATTACTACCGGTTCATCGAAGCGGAGAAGGCCAACCATCCGATTGCCTGGTTGTGCCGAATCCTGAAAATTTCCCGTGCCTCGTTCTACCGGTGGCGCACCCCGGCAGGACCGTCACCGCGGTCCGTCCGCCACGAGGTCCTCGTGGCCGCGGTGACCGGTAAGTACGCCGATTGCGGCGGTAAGGCCGGCCGGGACCAGCTGGTCCGTCTACTCAACGAGGACGGCGTCAGCGTCTCTTCTGCCACGGTCGGGGCGATCATGCGCGAGCACGGCCTGCGCGCGGTACGGACGCGGGCGTGGAAGAAGACCACGGAGCAGGACCCGCAGGCAAAGACCGCCCATATCGAGAACCATATGCTCGACGAGGACGGGAAGCGGGACTTCACCTCCGAGGTGCCCGGGACCCGGTTGTGCGGGGATATCACGTACCTGAAAACCGGTGAGGGGTGGCTGTACCTGGCCACCGTGATTGATCTGTGCACCGGCATGGTGATCGGCTGGAACATGGACCAGCACATGCGTACCAGCCTGTGCACGAGTGCGCTGGCGATGGCCCGCGACCACGGATACCTGCACCCGAACGGAGCGATTTTCCACTCCGACCGAGGCACGCAGTACACCTCTTCCGAGTTCCAAGCCTGGTGCGCCGGTAACGGTGTCACACAGTCGATGGGCAAGGTCGGGATGTGTTGGGACAATGCGGTCGCGGAGAACTTCTGTCAATGGCCAATAGTTTGTGCCCATGGGCGGCCAGCAGAAATGCCCGCTGGTGGCCATGAAAACTGCCCACTCATGGCCACCAGATCTGCCCACCTGATGTTCGGTGGCGTTGGCCATGTTGGGGTCGGGGTTTAGTTCATTGGCGTGACTCCTTTTCCGGCCAAGGCCTGGCTGAGTCGGATTGAATCTCCTGATGTCTGGCAGACGTGGGCGTGGTGCAGCAGCCGGTCCACGGTTGCCGTTGCCAGGGTTTTAGGCATGAGCTCGTCAAAGCCGGCAGGATGCAAGTTTGAGGACACCGCGATAGACCGTTTCTCATAAGCGGCGTCGACGAGACGGTAGAGTCCCTCCGCCGCGTCAACGCCGACCGGCAAGAGGCCTATGTCATCGACCACCACCAGATCTGCGCGCAGGATCCGGGCGACGACTTTGGTGACGCTGTCATCGGAACGGTGGGCGCGCATGAGAGCGCCGAGGTCCTCGAGGCGGAACCAAGCGACCCGCAGTCCGGCTTCGACGGCCTGCTGCCCGAGGGCTTCGAGGAAGAATGTCTTGCCCGTGCCGGAGGGGCCGCAGATCACGACGTTCTCCTTCCTTCCGATCCATTCCAGCGTCCGCAGCGCCTGCTGCGTCGGCGTGGGGATCGAGGATGCGGCGGGGTCCCAGGTGTCGAAGGTTTTCCCGGTCGGGAAGCCCGCGGCCTTGCGCCTGGCGGCAAGCATGGAGCGGGATCGACCGGCGACTTCCTCGACGAACAGGGCCTTGACGACCTCGGCCGGTTCCCAGCGCTGGGCGCGGGCAGTCGCGATCAGCTCCGGCGCCAAAGCCCGCGCGTGGGGCATCTTCAGCTGCCGCATCAGCGCCTCCAGCTCCGCCGGCAAGGCCGGTGCGGTGACCGGGACCGGACTCATGCGCTTTCCTCCAGAACGGCGGCGGCCTCGGCGGTTGCGGGTGGCTGGCCGATGGCTGCCCACCCTGCGGTGCCTTGGGTGAGTGACTGGGTTTCCCTGGCGGCATGGGTGGTGGTGCGTGAACCCGCTGCGTTCAGGATCGAGGTGAGGTCCTTGTTCGCGAAGCGGCCATGGATGGCCGCGGTTCCCAACGCGTGATCGACTTCGGACTGCCCGGCGATCTTGGCCAGGGCGACGGCTTCGGCCATCTTCACGTTCATCCGTGCCGTCCCGGCGGCTGCGGCCTCGAGCAGCCAGGTCCGGGCGCCGTCCCCGATCGCGAGGAACTCCGCCTCCGCGGCCGTCCGGGCCTTCGCTGTGTAGTCGCCAGGGATCCTGGGCCGGTGGTCCGGGAAGTGGGCGTCGTTGATCGCCGGGCTGCCGGGCCGGGCGCGCCGGTGCCGGGCGACTTCCACCGGGCCCTGGCTGCCGTGGTGGACGACGATGACTGAGTATGACAACCTCATTTGGCCCCACTGTGATGCTTTGATTTGGCCCCACTCCCGGGTGTGTGGTCGCTGATCGCCGGGGTGGTGGGGATGATGCTCGGCCGTGAGCTCGCCCCGCACGAGCGCTCCGTGATCGCCACCGCCCTGACAGACCTGGACCCGGACCTGACCTCCCCGCCGCTTCTGGGCGACGTCATCGCCCACATCACCGCCCGGCCGGCATCCCTGCGGGCGGTCACCCTGACCCACGACAACGACGCCGACTACGACGCCCGCGTCCGGGAGGTCCTCGACGCGCTGATCTCCCTGGGCCCGTCGGGGATGTACGGGACGATGTTCTCCGAGCCGACCTCCGAGCACATCGAGGTCGGCCGTCCGGCCGTGTTCGACATCTCCGGGGTCAACGAGAACGACCACGTGCTCATGGCCGCGGTGCAGTCCCTGTGCTGGAATCTCGGCTCCGCGACCGTCTCGGCGGAGGCGTACCTGGCCGCCGACGAGGGACGGCAACGGAAGACCTACCTGCTGGTCATGGACGAGCTCTGGCGCATCCTGCGGGCCTCGGCCGACATGGTGCACTTCATCGACGCCATCACCCGCCTCAACAGGGGCCGGATGATGGCCCAGGTGATGGTCACCCACACCATGAACGACCTCAAACTGGCCGAACCGCACCTGACGGCCACCGCCTGGGGGTTCGTGGAACGCTCCGCCATGGTGTTCCTCGGCGGGCTGGCCGAGGGCGAGATGGGCAATCTGCGGGAGGTGTTCGGCCTCTCCCGCGCCGAGGTCTCCCAACTCTCGGACTGGATCGCCGAGGCCCCGGTGGACGCCTGGACCGGCAAAGCCGGCTTGCGCCCCGGGGCGGGGAACTTCCTGCTCAAGACCGGCAAGGAGGCCGGGGTGCCCCTGCACGTTCAGCTCACCGACCTGGAGATCGACAACACCAACACCAACCGCGACTGGGACATGGTGCAGTGATGCTCGGAGACCCCCGCCCCGGCCGGCGCACCCAGCCGGCCTCGGCCGAGACCGGCTGGGTGCTAGCCGCCGGAGTCCTCACCGCCGTCCTCGGCGGGGCGCTGCTCTGGACGGTCGGGGCCTGGCTCGACCCCGCGACCCGCACCCACACCGCCGGCGGCCCGGTGGAGCTGCTGCTCGGCCAGGCCACCGGAAACGTACCGGTCGGTGGCGTGCAGCTGGCCGTGTTCGGTCTCGGCCTGGTGGTGCTGCTGGTGGTCGCGGCCGCCTTCGTCGTGGTGGTGCGCCGCACCCAGAAGACCCGGACCCGCATCGACCATCTAGCGCCGAAGATGGCCAAGGCCCGCGAGTTCGACGCCCTCACCGAGCCCCACGCCGCCCGGGATGCCGAGCGGCTCCGGGCCCTCGCCGCCGGGCCGGGGGTGCCGCTGGCCAAGCTGGTCAACAACGGCAAGCGGCTTTACGCCTCCTGGGAATGGGTGCAGATCTGGCTCATGGGACCCCGGGCGGGCAAGACCACCAGTGTGTGCGTCCCCCAGGTCCTGGAGACCAAGGGGCCCGTCGTGGCCACCTCGAACAAGCGCGACCTCGTGGACCTGACCCGCGGGCCCCGGTCCCGGACCGGGGTGGTGTGGGTCCACGACGTGCAGGGCATCATCGGGGAAGAACCCACCTGGTGGTGGAACCCGCTGTCCTTCATCACGGGGATGGAGCGGGCCGAGGCCCTGGCGGACATCTTCGTGTCCTCGGCCACCAGTGCCGGGGCCACCCAGGACGCCTACTTCGAGTCCGACGGCCGCCGGCTGCTGGCCATGCTCTTCTACGCGGCATCGGTGGGGGGCAGGCCCATCACCGACGTGTTCGTCTGGGCCCAGGCCCCCGACGACAAGACCCCGCGGGACCTGTTGCTTGAGCATGGGCAGACGGCGGTGGCCGCCTCGCTGGCCAAGATCCAGCAGCTGACCCCGAAGCAGCGCGACGGCGTGTATGGGACCATGCGCCCCTGGGTCAACGTGCTGTCCTATGACCGGGTGGTGCCGTGGGTGCGGGACACCGGAGTGCTCGGCCGCGCCGAGTTCGACCCGAAACGCTTCGCGGCCTCCACCGACACCCTGTACCTGATCTCCAAGGAAGGTGCCGGGTCCACCCGGGCCATCGCCGGGGCCCTGGCGGTGGCGGTGCTGACCGAGGCCGAACAGATCGCCGCTCTGAACCCCGGCGGGCGGCTCTCCCCGCCGATGACCGGGGTCCTCGATGAGGTCGCCAACGTCGTGCGCTGGCGTCAGCTGCCGGACGTGTACTCGCACTACGGCTCCCGCGGGATCGTGCTGTCCTCCTTCTTCCAGGGCTGGGACCAGGGCCTGGAGGCTTTCGGCGAGAAGGGCATGAAGAAGCTCTGGAGTGCGGCGAACATCCGGGTCGCCGGGTCGGGCTTGTCGGACTCCGCGTTCCTGCCGTTTTTGTCCCAGCTCATCGGGGACCACGACGTCATCCGCCGCACCTCTTCCACCCAGAAGGGCGGCCGGTCCGTGTCCACCGCCATCCAGCGCGAACGCCTCCTGGACGTGGGCGACCTCGCCGCCCTGCCCCGCGGCCGTGCCGTGCTGTCGACATCCGGTCTGCCGCCGGCGCTGGTGGAGCTGGAGCACTACAGCACCCAGCCCTACGGGCCCGACGTGACCGCCTCCAAGGACTACTACGAACAACTGGCCGCCCGAAACGCCGCCCAGCCATAGCAATACCACCTACAGCGGTCTTCAGTGGCTTCTAGATCTAAACCGCGTGAGGCGCCTTACGTGTCGAAGTCGATCTCGATGCGAAAGACATCGGCCCTGAGCCACGAGACGGTGAGTTCCACTGGACGGCTATTCTGGGCAACGGCATCGGTTCGTGAGCGGATGGAGATGACCGGCGGGCGACCGCTGAGGCCGAGATGCTCGGCGACTTCCGGTGTCGCTGGATCGATAGCGACCCCGAACCATCCTCGTACGGGCTGGAGTCTGTAGTGATCAGCCAGCACGTCGTGCAGCGATGCGGACGGCTCGAGAACTTGGGGCAAGTCAGGGACCAGGTGCGTATCGAGGAAGGTTTCGGCGAATCCGACCAGTTCATCGTCGATGTACCGGTCACGTGAGATCACCAGCACCTGCTGCCTCGCGCCGATGTTCATCCGGCGGCGGACCTCGGGTGGCGGGTATTCGAGGCGCCAGCCCGTGGTGCGCACCTCGGGGGTGAGCCCGGCGCTACGAACACTCTGACTCCACGACGGCGGATGATGTCGACTGATCGTGTAATCGACTCGTCGGGAGACGTATGTTCCGCTTCCCTGTCGCCGACGAACAAGGTAGCGCCTCTCCAGCTCAGCCAGTGCTGCCCGCGCGGTGAGTCGGCTGACCCCGAGCTGACCGGCAAGCTCGTCTTCTGACGGCAGGCGAGTCCCCACGGGCTGGTCAGCGATCTGCTCAGCGAGGGAGTCCGCGGCGGCCAGGTACAACGGGGTGCGAGAGGCAGGCTTCTTCGTCTTGCTGTGATCGATAGGACCGATCATAGGGCAGTAGGCGTTCCAGCAGATCCCACGCCACACGGGCGGTTGACGGCTCCGTGTGGTTCATGCCCTGCAAGGGCCTGCAGTATGGCAGTGGCGGCGTGCTCCTCAATTTTGAGACGAGTCGCGGCCACGGCAGATCCCAGGTGTGGCGTGAACAGCGTGCGGTCCTGCATCGCCAACAGCTCGGCGGAGATGGCAGCGAGCCGGTCCGGTCGGGACAGGTCCTCGAACTCGAAAACGTCAGCCGCGAAGCCACCGAGCTGTCCGGCGCGTAGGAGCTCGATCACCGCGGATTCGTCGACGACGGAGCCGCGGCCGACGTTGACGAGTAGCGCCCCCGGTCGTATTGACTCGAGCCGATTCCGGTCGAGCAAGTGGACTGTCTCCGCCGACAGTGGGGCGCAGACCACAACGGCGTCGCTGCGCTCCAGCAGGTCGGACAGGTCCGCACGCCGGATGTCGAGTAGTGCTTCATCGGCCGCCGATAGCGGTTCAGGGTCGAAGTAGAGCAACTCGGGTGCGAATCCCCGCAACATCCGTGCAACAGCCCGGCCGAGGTTGCCTGCCCCTACGATGCCGATCGTCGATCCTACGAGGGTCCTCCCGTAGAGCGTCGGCCGCCACCCGGCGAAATTCGAGCGCACCCGGCGGTCCCCGGCGGTGATGTTCCGCGCGAGCCCGATGAGCAGTCCGACCGCCAGTTCTGCGGTGGGCTCGGTCAGGAGGTCCTCGACCCTGGTCAGCCAGATGCCTCGCTCTGTGCAAGCCTCGACGTCGATGTTGTCGTTCCCTTTGAGGGCTCCCGCGACCACCTTCAGGTTGGGGCATGAGTCGAGGAGCTCTGCATCGACCCGGTCGGGCATGAACACCATCAATCCTTCGGCCTCTGCTGCGCGGCGCCGCACCTCGGAGGCCGGGAGACTGCTGTCGCTCTGGTTGGCGACAACTTCGCAGCTTTCGCTGAGCAATTCGAGGATCGGCGCATGCACGCGGTGCGTCAGTACGACCTTCGGACGTCGACTGTGTTGTTTCATTGGAACCTCTTTCGCAACGCTCCGCCGAGAGCGTCGACTACGGTCACGGTGGCCAGGATGACGAGCAGGATTGCGGCGACCTCGTCGTACTGGAGGGTTCGCAGGGCGGCGATGAGTTCGAAGCCGATGCCGCCGGCGCCGACGACCCCGACGACGACCGACGCTCGGAAATTGAACTCCCACCTGTAGACGGTGACGTCGGCCATCTGCGGCAGCACCTGGGGCAGGATGCCGTGGAGAATCACTTGGGCCGGGCCGGCTCCTGTCGCCCTGGCGGCCTCGACAGGGGCTTCGGCAGCGTGCTCAATCGCTTCGGCGAAGAACTTTCCCACCATGCCGGCAGAATGGATCCCCAATGCCAAAGCCCCTGGCAGCGCGCCGAAGCCGACGGCGGCGACGAATACGATCGCCATGATCAGTTCGGGCACTGATCGCAGCACGTTCAGGATGAGCCGCGCGACCCAGTAGATCGCCGGGTGCGGTGAGGTGTTGCGTGCTCCGAGCAATGCGAGAGGGACGGAGAGCAGCACAGCCAGTGCTGTGGCCGCGATGCTCATTGTCATCGAGTCGAGCAGGGGCCCCCACCAGCTGTTCAGATGGGTGAAGTCCGGCACCCACATCTCGCTGAGCAGGTCGGCAATGTCGGCGAGGCCTGTGACCATGCGGTTGGCGTCGAGCAGACCCACGGCCCAGGCACTCAGGATCACCGCGACGAGGATCAAGCCCGTGATGGAGAACGAGCGCCTCCAGCCGGATTGTGCCTGGTCGGTGATTCGCTGGTATTCCTGCTCTCTGCGATCCTCGCGCGGCACGCTGACCGCGGGGCTGCTCACTGGTAATCCTCGAGATCGATGTCGAGCAGCGGAGCGAGGTCGCGAACCTGATCGTAGTCCGAATCGGCAACCTCTGCGAAGCCGGCGGCTCCGAATGGTTCGAGCACCTCGGGATCGTCGAGTTCCAGGAACGCCGCCCGCAGCTTCTCCTTCAGGTCCTCGGGCAGATTGGACTGCATCGTCCAGGGGTAGTTGGCATAGGGATCCGATTCCTGGACTTTCACGACAGTCTCGGAGTCGATGAGCCCCTCCTCGACCATGCGCTCATAGATGGGCAAGCTCATGCCCCCCGCGTCCGCATTGGCGTTCTGCACTGCCAAGGCCACAGCATCATGGGAGCCGACGTGCTGTTCCTCGTAGTCACCCTGGTCTACTCGGAGGTCCGCCTCTTCGGCGAGCATGGCCTTGGGAATGAGGTGACTGGACGTGCTGGCCTGGTCTCCCCACGCAACGGTCTTGCCGGCGACATCCGCGAGGTCCTCGATGCCGGAATCCGCGTTGGCGATGAACACTGCCTGGTATGTCGGGTCCTCACCCTCGACTTCCTGCAGGGCGGCGAAGGGCTCGATGTCGGCCTTCTCCTGGGCGAGGACGTAGGACAGAGGGCCGAAGTAGCCGAGGTCGATGCGGCCGCGGGCCATCGCCTCGATCATCGAGGAGTATTCGGTCGTCACCACGAGCTCGACGTCAAGCCCGAGTTCCTTTTCGAGGTGCTCCTTGAGGGGCTCATTGTTCTTGATCACCTCCGACGCGTTCTCGTCGGGAAGCAGCGCAACGCGGAGGGTTTCCGGGGCGGTGGTTGCCTCTGAACTGGCACCACAACCGGAGAGGACGAAGGTGAAGGCAGTCGTTACAGCGATCGCGGCAGTCGCCAAGCGGGTGGGTCTAGGCATGGGAATTCACTCCTGTTTCAGCAGTTCGGAAGGTGGTCGATCTCGGGGGTGGCGGTCGAGGTTATTGAGTCCTGAGCGTTTGCTAGTCAGCAGAAGTCGGCAGCGAAACGGTCTGTGCCGACAGTGGAAGGGCATCGGCCTGCTCGTCGGCGGGCACGCCGCCGTAAATCACCAGCAAATCCTCATCGGTGACCCCGGCTGCAGGGCCGTCGTAGACGATTTCCCCGTGTGCCAGGCCGACGATGCGGTCGGCGTGCTCGAGCGCGAGGTCGACCTGGTGGAGGCTGGCAACCAGGGTGATGCCGCTCTCCTGACAGACTCGGCGCAGCAGCTCCATCACGCGACGCGCAGAGTTGGGATCGAGGCTGGCGACCGGCTCATCGGCAAGGATCAGGTCCGGTTGCTGCGCGAGCGCTCGAGCGATGCCTACTCGCTGCTGCATGCCACCGCTCAGGTTGTCTACCCGGGTCAGGGCCTTGTCCAGCAGTCCGACGCGTTCGAGCGCTTCGAGCGCGATGCGCTGGTCGCCGCGACTGGAGGGCAGGATGCTCTGCCAGAAGCTGTGATAACCGACCCGGCCGAGGAGCACGTTGTGCAAGGCCGAGAAGCGTGGGATCAGCTGGTGGTGTTGGAATACCATCCCCGTGCGGCGGCGGTGTCGACGCAATTCGCGGCGGGAGTCGAGTGACGCCGTCCCGTCAACCCGCACGGAGCCGGTGGTGGGTTTGACGAGCAGGTTCATGCATCGCAGCAAGGTCGACTTGCCGGCACCCGACGGGCCGAGCAGCACGGTGACTTTTCCGCGCTCGATCGACAGATCGGTTCGGGCCAATGCTTGAACGCCGCCTTCGTAAGTCTTGCTGACATCGACGAGCTCTATCATGAAAGTCCTCTATACGAGTGCGCTGTACGAGTGAAAGCGTATAGAGGACTTGTGAACTCCGGGCGCTGTGGGAGACAACGGTTTGTGAACCCCGATGAAACAGCCCGTTCACCCACAGCAGTTAAGGCGGCGTACACATCCAGGCAAGAAGCAAATGTCAGGCTGATCAGCCATGACACCCTTTACCCCGGACGGCGCAGTGAGCGATCTGGTGATCGGCCATGCCTCCGCCGTGCTGCCGGACGTGGTCATCGAGGACGCCAGGCTAGTCGTGCGTGGTGGCCGGATTGCGCACGTCGGGCCGCATCCTCCCGGGGCCTCCTGTGACCTCGATGTTCGCGGGGCATACCTGCTGCCGGGCCTCATCGACGTCCACAGCGACATGTTGTCGCGCGAGATGAGGCCCCGGCCGGGAGTCGTCCTCGATCCGAGTCTTGCCATTGCATCGGCTGGTGCGCGCCTTCGAGCTGCGGGGACCACCACGGTCCTCCACGGGCTGGCGTTCCAGGAGCGATCGATTGTAGGGACCGCCATTGACTCTCCTGCCGCGTCCGAGCTTTCGGAAGCCCTCGCTTGCACGGACGACAGGCAAGTCGACCACCAGGTCCTGCATCGGCTCGACGTACGCTGCGAATACGGCCGCGAACTGCTCGAGAAGGAACTTGAGCCGCGAGCCGAGCTCTTATCCCGTCCTGCTGACCGCTCCGGAAGCCCGGCGCCTGAGGGCCGGGGCGCAGGTGTGCCGGTCGTGTCATATGAAGACCACACGCCCGGACAGGGGCAATTCGCAGATCCGATGACGATGCAGCGCTGGCTCGTGCTGAACGAGGGAATGTCGCAGGATGACGCCGCCGACCACGTCGAATGGTGGCGCAGCAGCCGCGAGAAACGACAGGGCGTGCGGGATCGCGTGCTTGCATGGCTGGAAAGCCTTGCCCGGAAGGGCCTGATCCGGCTCTTCGGTCATGACTTGGCGACGCGGGACGACGTCGAAGCGGCGGCCGCGCTCGGATGTTCGGTGGCAGAGTTCCCGACGACGTTAGAAGCGGCGCGCGCCGCCCGAGACCAGGGAATGCTCGTCATCGCTGGAGCGCCGAACGTCGTTCGGGGTAGGTCCCACACGGGAAATGTTTCTGCGGCTGAGCTTGTATCTGCTGGCCTGGTGGATGGGCTCGCGAGCGACTACATTCCAACGTCGCTGCTGCCGAGTGTGGTGCGGCTGGTGAGCCAGAGAATCGCGACACTCCCAGAAGCCGTGCGTCTCGTCACCTCGGGACCGGCCGCGTGCGTCGGTCTCGACGACCGCGGCACCCTCACAGAGGGAACGGTCGCCGACCTGGTACTCGTCGATTTCAGCAAGACGTGGCCCTCGGCGATCACGATGAGAGCCGCCACTGCTGCTGAAGTGTGAACACGTCCGACGTGTGGCTTAGCTCGAGACCGTGTTGACCGAGATCGGTTTGGTGGAGATCCAGGCGTCGCGGAACCGTGACGGGCCGCTCACACCGGTGATCGTGCCCGAGCGCAAACACCACTTGGAGGGGATCGACCAGATCGTGAGCCGAGCGCCCCAGGCCTGGAGAATCAAAGAATGACTTGGATCCTCTCCGGGCCCTCGCCGAACCCCCGCTCGATGGTCGATTACAGTTCGTAACGCTCTAAGTCGATCTTGCAACTTTGATAGCTTCGGCGGATGAATCCTGTTCGTTCGACGATCTGCACCTGCATTCTCGACCTCACCAGTGCGCGGGTCGGCCCGACCGTCGTCGACCCCGGCTGCCTGTGGCACGGGGTGGAAATCGGGGACCACGTACCGACGTGGCTGTGGCCGACTGAAGAGTCGCATTAGTCGGGCGTTTGCAAGCAACAGGAGCTCCGGCATCAGCTTTTCCCGACCCATTGACCGGTTGCATTCGTTGCGAGCCGGGCGCCAGGACCAGGAGTTCGGGGTCGGCGCGGACAGGGCACGCTCACCGCTGGCCGTGCCCCAACACCTACACGCCCCGAACGGCGCGAGTGGCAGGCCATGACGGCGTCTGCTGCCATCGGTGCGCCAGGAACCAGCGGGATGCCCCCGTCCTTCAGGGTGGCCCATGGGGACGGCACACTGATCAAGGGGCTCGACTGAGAACGTCCTAAAAGCTCCTTCCCTTCTGTTCGCTTAGCGGCTGCTTCGCTAGAACCACCCCTGGGGGGCGGGGGTGGCCTCCCACTGCGCTGGGACTGCTGAGTATGACAACCTCATTTGGCCCCACTGTGATGCTTTGATTTGGCCCCACTCCCGGGTGTGTGGTCTTGCTCGCCGTGCGTCGTTGACGGCGGCGGTTTAGCGGGGTCGGGTTTAGAACGGGGGGCCAAGGACTGGTGGTCCGGGCTCGCCTGGTGGTAGTCGCTTCCGCAAGCGAGTCAGGAGCTCTATGGCCGAGTCCAGAAGATCCGAGGCGTGTTCGCGTCTGCTGGGCTCGATGGTTTCGATGACCTCGCCGATCTCATCCAACAGACGATAGGCGTCGTCCAGGCGGACCATGGCGTAGCCGGTCCATTCGTCATCCGCGGTGGTGGCGATGGTGGTGTCGTGGGCTGGTGCTGCCGGCCCGGTGTGCGTGGTGTCCATGATCGGTCCACCTTCCTTGCATTGATCGGGTTCTTCCTTGGGAACGGGTGCTCAGGTGGTGGCGGCTCCACTCCTGGCCCGGGTGGTGCGCAGCCGGTAGGAGTTGGTGCCGGTGTTGATGATGTGGGCGTTGAACGTCAGCCGGTCCACGACGGCCGCGGCCAGTCGGGGATCGGTGAAGGTCTGGCCCCACTCGCTGAACGACGAGTTGGATGCCGTGGCGATGGAGGCTCGTTCCTCTCGTTCGGTGATGATCTGGAAGAGCAGCTCGGCCCCGCGGGCGTCGAGGCTGACGTAGCCCAGCTCGTCCAGGCACAACAGGTCCAGACGGGCGTAGCGGCCCACCACCCGGGAGAGCTGTTTGTTGTCGGCGGCTTCGGTGAGCTCGTTGACCAGCGCCGCGGTGCTCACGTATTTCACCCGCCGGCCCTGCTCGGCGGCGGCGGTGCCGAGGCCGATCAGCAGGTGGGTCTTGCCGGTGCCGGAGTCCCCGAGCAACACCAGCGGCTCGCCGGCGTCGATCCAGGCCCCGGTGGCCAGCTGCGCCAGGCGTGCCGGCGGCAGGTCCTCGATCGCCTCGGTGTCGAAGTCGGCCAGGTGCTTGGTCCTGGGGAACCTGGCCTCCTTGATCCTCCGGATCCGGCGGCGGGCCTCGCGGTCGTCGCACTCGGCGGATAGCACCTCGGCCAGGTAGGCCTTGTGGGTCAGCCTCTCCCGGGCCGCGGCCTGGGCCAGCGGGGCGGCCTGGGTGCGGATGGTGGGCATGAACAGGGTCCGGCAGGCCGTGGCGATCGCGGCATCGGCGGCCTGATCACCCAGCCCGGTCACGGTCGGCGTCGGCGCCGGCGGCATGGACGGTCCGGTCAGCGTCGTGGGCTTGGAACCGGTGGTGGCGTTCATGCTCGCACCCCCGCCGAGGCCAGCTCGTCGTAGGCGGCCAACACCGGCACGGGCCGGTGAAAACCGGCCGTTGCCGCCGCGGCGTGGGCGGGGACCATCACCGTCGGCACCGCAGCGGCGGTTGCCGCCTGCCTGACCCGGCGGGCCTCGACGGCGACCAAGTCCGCGTCGAAACGGGACATCTCGATGGCGGCGGCCATCCCGACGGCGATATCGGCGGCTGGCAGGGTACGGTGCAGCAACAGCACCCCGATCAACGCCCGAGTCCCGGGCCCGTCGCCGAGCTGGGTCCGGGCGGCGTCCCAGTAGCGTTGGTGGGCCTTGGTGAACACCCCGGACTTGCGGGCGGCGGCCAGGGCGGTGGCCCCGGCCAGCGCCCCGGGCTTGCGGCAGAGCACCTCCAGGTAATGATCCAGCACCAGGTCCTCGGTGAGCTTGTGCAGCGAGCGGGTGTGCACGGCCACCACCGCCCCGTCGGCGACGGCCGTCACGGTGCTCGCGCCCAGGCGGACCTGGACCCGGCGGCCAGCGTAGCGGGCTGGAACCGAGTAGTAGGACTGGCGCACGCAGATCCGGGATCGGGCATCGACCCGGCACGAGAGGGTCTGGGCCGGATCGAACGGCCCCTCGACGGGCAGTGCCCGCAGCTCGGGGGCCTCGCGGGCCGCGGCCGCCCCGACGGTCTCGGTGCGCCCGGTGATCCTCCGCCCGTCGTCGGCGGCATCCGCGGCGGCCATGAACGCGTTGAGTTCGGCCAGGGTGGCGAAGTCGGGCACCGGGACTAGATGGCGGCGCCGGAACCGGCCGACCTCGCCCTCGACCCCGCCCTTCTCGTGGGCGCCCTCGATGCCGGGGATGCAGAAGAAACTGTCGTAGCCATAGTGGGAGCGCAGGGCGATGAACCGGGGATTTTCCGCCCGTTCCCGGCCCAGCAGCACCCTGGTGACCGCCGGGGTCAGGTTGTCGTAGCGGATCATCCCGGTCGGAACCCCGCCGAGGCGTTCGAAGGCCTGGACATGACCGTCCAAAAAGGACTCCTGGGCCTGGTTCGCGTAGGCGATGTGCACGGCTTTACCCGAGTGCGACAGGCGCAGGATGAACATCCACAGCCTCACCACCACCCCGCCGATCATCGCGTTGAACTCCCCGAAGTCGACCTCCGCCTCCTGCCCCGGGGCGTGGGTCTGCGGGACCTTGACCTGCACCGACTGGTCGAAGATCTCCCGGCGCAGCTCACCGACCATCGCCCGCACACTTGACTCCGCCACCTCGACCCCCTCCTCCTCGAGCAGGCGCTGGAACACCCGCCGGGCGGTATGGCGCTGTTTGCGAGGGGCCTGCTTGTCAGCGACCAGCCAGCCGCGCACCGTGGCCACGTGCGGACCCAGCACCGGGGCGACCCGGTCCGGGGCCTTGCGCGCTGGCGGCGTCGCATCGGCCAACGCCTGACGCACCGTGCGACGGTGGACTTTGTGCTTCACCGCCAGTGCGCGGATCGACATCTCTTCATCCCTGTGGTCTCGCCGGATATTCTCGAACTGCTCCACTCTCGACAACTCCTTCATCAGTCCCTGCCTCTTCGTGATCGCCTTGCCAGACGATCCGAACAGTAGGGGAGGTAGGTCGAGGGTGGGGCCAAATCAGAGCATCAAAACCGCTCCAGGTGGGGCCATTTCAGAGTGTCATACTCAGATGACCTGTTCATCGGGTCCGGCGCCGTGGGATCGGACGAACACCCCCGCGCCGAGCAGATACGCCGGGACGGAGTACTGACCGTTCTCGAAGGTGACCATCGGCGTGTTCTCCGGGACGGACCGGGAGAGGCCGAACGCGACCGTGTGCGCGGTGTCCGGGATGCGGTGCAACCGTGGCGCTTCCTCGGTCAGCATCGCGGCGGGTTTTCGGCGGGTAGCGCGGTGCTCACGGTGGTTGACCTCATCCATGAAGCCCTGGCACGCCGCCTCGATCTCGGCGAAGGAAGCGTATTCGGGGCGCAGGTTGGTGTCCTTGGGCACGATGTCGGCCTTGGCGAGTTTCACCGAGGACTCCACGCCGCCCTTGGACGCGGGATCAGCCGGCTGGCAGGTCAGGACCGTCACGCCGTAATGGCGGGCGAACTCGACCGTCTGCTGGTTACGGACAGGGACCCCGGCGACGTGGGAAACGGTGACCGTTTTCTCGTTGTCGGTGAGGACGTAGGTTGGGGCGCCGCCCACGACACGGAACGTGCGGTCCAGCGCCGCGAACACACTCGGCGCCGTCCGGTCCCGCAGGACGATCACGACCCGGAACCGGGACCACGCCAGCCATGCCACGAACAACACGGTCTTCTTGCCCTCGATCACTGGGCCGTCGCCGAAATCGTACTGGATCCACTGACCAGGTTCGGTCACCCAGGGGCGGTGCACCCGGACGTGGCCGAGCCGCCAGGCGGCGCGGACCTGCGCGACTGCCCGGCGGGTCGAGCGTTCCGAACCCTCGTAACCGAGGGCACGGAGTTTCTCGTGGGCTTTATCGGCTCGGATCTTGCCCTTGGAAGCCTCGATCCATTCCTCGATCTTGGGCAGGAACGCATCAGTGACCCGGCCCCGGTAGGCCGGCTCGGCGATCGGCTGACCGGCGTCCCGGGCAGCGACGTGCCGGGCGACCGTGTGGTGCGAGCAGCCGGTGAGTTCCGCGGCGGCGCGCAACGAACCCGTCAGATCATACGCAGCAAGTATTTCCATGATTTCTCCGTCAAACTTCATTAGGGCCTCTTCCCGGGCGACTTTGGTGCGACTAGACACCGTTATCAAACCCCGGGAAGAGGCTCCCGCCGCTTAAGCAGCAGGGCTACGTCAAAGAAGTGGGCAGATCTCACGGCCACCAACGGGCAGTTTCCATGGCCGTCAGTGGGCAGTTCCGTGGCCGCCTATGGGCAGTTTTTCATGGCCGCTAACAAACTTCTTCTCGCATTTGAAAACCGAGTACTACCACCACCACAGCTTCGCCAGCAGGCTGGCCGCCAGGACCGGCGTCATGGAGTACATCGAGTCCTGGTACAACCGGAAACGCCCTAACGCAAGAGCCGGCCACCGGTCACCAGCGGCAGCTCTAACTGCCCATCAAGCCCCCGGCCAGGAACTCCTCGCCGCGTAACCCAGAAACAACCGAACTGTCTCAAAAACTTGACGTACGCATTGTTCTCGTTGCGGAGCAGGTAACTTTCGAGGGCCAGCAGCTGTGGATGCGGGGTGCCGTTATCGTCGGAGATGAGAATTCGAAGAAGCCGGGGTGCAACGCAAATGGTGCAGTAGTTTCCTTGGAGTGGTCGTTGGTCGTTGCCGCACCCGGCACATTGGCCCAGGTCGAATTGGTTCGCGCAGTGAGGGCAGACGGGTCCCTCTTGGCGGAGGTAGGGGGCGATGCGGTATTCCCCGCAGCGGGAGCAGATGCGGGGGCGTTTGCGCAGTGACTGGTAGCAACGCATGCACAGTGGCGTGTCTTCCCTCCGTGTCATGGTGGGGCGGATTTCGCCGCAATGTGAGCATGCCGTGGAGGGGGAGGTGTAGCATCCCTTGCAGACCGGCCCGGAGGTGCTTCGGACGACAGGGATTCCGGGTCTTGCGCAGATGCTGCAGATTTCCCGGCTGCGGGGATCCCGTCGCCAACAAGGCGCGCAATAGGGTTTGCCATCGATCATTCGGTGACCGCCGCGGCGCACCTGATGGCAGGAGGCGCAATCCGGGGTGGTGGCGGGACGGTTGCACGATCCGCATCGCTTCCCTCCCTGACCGTCCCGGTGTGGAAGGTTCTTGGCCAGCCCGCAGGAGGAACAGCGGGGCAGCTGGATGTTTTCGAAGCCTCGCGCGCGCAGGTCCTTGATCAGGCGGTACGCCGTCGGGGAGACATCGGAGCGGCCCGAGGTGAGCAAGTCGGGTTTTAATGCCAGTTCGCGGGCGAAGCGGGTGCGGGCCTTCGCCCCGCCCGCCAGGAGAGCAGCCGAGGCAATGACCGAATCGGGCAACTCCGGCGCCTCTTTCCTGCACGCGTGGACAATCTGGGCAAGGGCCACGTCGGGGTCCACCGGCGGAGAATTCATGCGCCCTGCGGGGCCGGTGGCGGGCGGTGGATCCTGGCAGGCTTCGGCCGCAGGTTTCCGATGGAACCACGGGTCGGTTCACCGGCGACGGCAACGGATCTCTCCTCCACGACACGGACCTCGATCAGGTCCGAGACCGTGCAGTTCAGCGCGGCACACACCGCGCCGATGAAGCTCAGGTTCGCCCGCTCGGGTGTCTGGGTCACGAGCCTGAACACCTGTTCGCGGGAGAGGCTGACGCCGTACTCCTCGAGCAGGGGGATCAACTCGGTGGTCTTGAAGAGCCCCTGGTCCGCCATGATGCGGCGCAAGTTCCAGGTGGTCTCAACATGTTTGGTCATGTCAGCTCCAGGGTGTTGAAGCGGCCCAAGGCGTCCGCCAGGATTCGGTTCTTGTAGTCGCCGCTGACGGAGGTGTAGATAGCCGTCGTTGAGGAATGCTGGTGGCCGACCTGCTCTTGGACGAATCGATCGGCATAGCCGTATTCGATCAGATGCGTGACATAGGAATGGCGTAGGCAGTGCAGCGTCAGCGCGGGGTCGAGGCCGGCTTCGCGCCGCAGGGCGGTGAACCGCCGGTCAATGTACTCCAGGGAGACACGGGTTTTCCGTTCGGTGGGCCAGAGCGCCGGCAGGTCGCCGGGTGAGAACAGTGCCCTGCCTTCGTCGACCCATTGCCTCATGCCGTCTATCCACCATGACAGTTCCGGGACGAGCAAGACGGTCCGGCGTTTCGGCACGCTTCCCTTGCTCGCCTTGCCCCATCGAACATGCATGGCGGCGTACCGTTCCCACTCGGGGACACGGGCATTGCGGTGAAGGTCGTGGAGGTCCAGGCCCCGAAGTTCGGCCCGTCGCAGCCCGAAGGCATAGGCGGTCTTGAACATCTGAGCGTCCCGCAGTGCTGCCAGCGCGCCCTTCCGTCCTTCACGGATCGAGGATTCAACCCGTGAATCCGCATAGTCGAACAATGTCTGTATCTCATCGAATGTCAGTGCCCGCCGTGCCGGGCGCCCTTCGTAGTCCGCCACGTGTTTCGTCGTGTTCCATGGCAGGCAGATCTGGGAGGGCGTGTTCCCGAATTGGGACTCGCAGATCTCCACCCAGTCATAGTCGGGGCTGATCAGGTAGTTGCAGAAAACCTGCAGGATTCCTTGCCGTTGCCTGATGGTCGAAAGCGCAAGTCTCTTGGAACGCATGGAGCTGGTGTATTCCTCCAGGTCGGAGGCTTGCCACTGCCACGGGTAGGTCCCTGCATACTCGCCGAAGTTCCTGACGGTGGAGGTTCGGCTTTCTATGGTGGCGTCGGCCAGGCTTCGGCTTCGTTGCTGTTGCTCCCAGGAACCGAGCATGGATTCGTAGACCGCTTCATCGGGGTGAAGGGCCGCGGTCCCGGAATCGAGGGATAGCACGTTCCGGAGGTTGCTGACGTCCAAGAATTGTTGCATCTAATCGATGATTGTATGAATAGATGCAACAGCTGTCAATGGCCAATGCAACAGGTCAATGGTTAGGCTGAAGTCCCTGGCACTGCTTCCCGAGCACTTGGGCTATTGGCTACGGGTGAAAACGTATCCAGTTGCATTTAGTGCAACAGTCCATGCTTGAAGACGCTCGCCAAGTTCGCGAACCACATCGCTAAGAAGAACCCGAACATGGGCGGCGCCTGCTCGCTGGCCTCGCTGCCGGCGCGGGAGGTGGAGCGCATCCAGTCGCGCGTGCCGGTGACGGAGCTCTGGGGCGTGGGTGCGCGGACCGGCGCGCGGCTCAACGCGATCGGGGTGGACACCATCGGCGACCTGAGGGCCGCGGATCCGCTGGCCATCCGGAAGCGCTTTTCCGTGGTGCTGCAGCGCACCGTCCTGGAGCTCAACGGGACGCCCTGCATCCCCCACGCGGACGAGCGCGCCGACAAGCAGCAGATCATCTTTTCCCGCTCCTTCTCCACGCCGGTCACCAGCACCGAGGAGATGGACCAGGTCATGGCCGTCTACGCCCAGCGCGGGGCGGCCCGGCTGGCCGCCCAGGGACAGCGGGCCTCGGTGCTGACGGTGACCGCGGGGACCAGCCGCTTCGCCGCGGGAACCGCGTCCTTCCCGTCCGTCAGCGTTCCGCTGCCGGAACCCACGAACGATCCCATCGCCCTCACCCGCGCCGCGGTGGCCGCCATGCGCGGCCGGCTCGAGCCCGGCGCGTCCTACCTGCGCGCCGGCGTGATGTTCTCCGGGCTCTCGCGCGACGCCGCCGGCGGGGGGCAGGAGCTGCTGGACATCTTTGGCGCCGGGAACGGGGACAAGCACGTCGGCGACCTGCTCGGCAACGTCCGCGCCAAGTTCGGTGAGGCGGCGATCGGCTTGGGCCAGGGCGGGCTGGCGGCACCGGCGTCGTGGTCCATGAAAAGGGAGTTCTCCTCCCCGAAGTACACCACCGAGTGGGCCGACCTCCCCGTGGTGCGCGCCTGACGCATCCGACGCCGCCGCGGCCTGTGCAGGGGCCGCTATCCGGCATAGGCTGGGGCTGCAATGGGGGCACGTCTCTTGGGGAGCGAGCGCATGGATCACTATGGGGTATTGGGCGTCGCCAAGACGGCGACGACGGCCGAGGTCAACCGGGCCGCGCGCGAGGCGCTCTGGTCGGGGGACGCCAAGGACATCGACCGGCAGCGAAGAATCATGAACGCGTGGTTCACGCTGCGCAGCGCCAAGCGCCGCAAGGCCTACGAAGGGTGGCTGGCGGGGCACGACGGCGGGGAGCCGCGGCCGCTGCACCCCGCATAAGCGGGGCCCGACCGAAGGGTTCCCCAACTGTCGGTGCCGCGGCCTAGGCTCGTGGCGATGGCATCGGTGGAAACGTTGGGGGAGTAGCCCGTGGGCACAACAGGCGGAGCCCGGCAGTCCGTGTGGGTCAAGGCGCTCACGGGGTCGCTGGCGGTGCTGTTCGTCGGCGGCATCGTCTCGCAGGCCGCGGCGGATGCGCCGGAGGAATTGCCGACGGTGGAACCTTCCGCGCCGTCCACCGCGCCCGCGACGCCGACCGAGCCGGTGCCAGCGGCGGAGACCGAGCCGGCGCCAGCGGCGGAGTCGGCGCTGGCCGTGCTGGCGGGGCTGCCCGTCAAGGGGCGGGCCCCGAAGACGGACTATTCGCGGGAGCAGTTCGGGCAGGCGTGGCTGGACGTGGACCGGAACGGCTGCGACACGCGAAACGACATGCTCGGCGCCCAGCTGACCGACATCGTCTACACCAACCACGTGCCGTGCAAGGTGGAGACCGGCACGCTCGCCGACCCGTACACGGGCTCCACCCTCTGGTTCCAGCGCGGACAGGCGACGAGTTCCCAGGTGCAGATCGACCACATCGTCGCCCTGTCCGACGCCTGGCAGAAGGGTGCCCAGCAGCTGGACGGGGGACGGCGCGCGGCCCTGGCCAACGATCCCTTGAACCTACAGGCGACGGATGGCCCCACGAACGCCGCGAAGGGGGGCGCGGACGCGGCTTCGTGGCTGCCGCCGAACAAGTCGCACCGCTGCCTGTATGTTGCCCGGCAGGTCGGCGTCAAACACAAGTACGGGCTCTGGGTGACGTCCGCCGAACACGACGCGATCTCCCGGGTGCTGGCGAACTGCGAAGGGCAGCGCGTCCCGGCCGCGGCGTTCGCGGCCGTGGTTCCGGGGCCCCCGCCCCCGTCACCGCCACCGGGGCCGTCGGGCGTGCCCGAAGCCGAGACGGGCGTCTCCTTCGAAAACTGCGCTGCCGTTCGCGCGGCGGGCGCCGACCCGATCCGCATCGGCGACCCGGGATTCTCCACCAAGTTCGACGGCGACGGGGACGGCGTCGGGTGCGAATAGGACGGGTATCCGGCAAACGGTCCTGGGCCGGCGCGACCGCGCCGACGTAGCTCTCGGGCGTTGCCCGTGGTCGACCTCTTGGGATTTAGTAGGAAGTCCGAGTATATTCACTCTGGAAGATGGCGTGGGTCACACCCGGCCTTGATGCCGCTTCGACCACCACCGGCGCAAAGGAGCACTCCACCATGGTTCGCGAGCTAACGCACTACATTGACGGACAGCATGCCGAAGGCGCCTCCGGACGCTTCGGCGACGTCTACGATCCGTGCACCGGCCAGGTCCAGGCGAGGGTGCCGCTTGCCACCGCCGAGGAAGTCCGCAACGCCGTTTCCAATGCGGAAAAGGGCCAGATTGACTGGGCCGCCATGAACCCGCAGCGCCGCGGCCGGATCCTGCTCAGGTTCGTCGACCTGGTCAACCAGAACATCGACGAGCTCGCCACGCTGCTGTCGTCTGAGCACGGTAAGACGTTCCCCGACGCGAAGGGGGACATCCAGCGGGGGATCGAGGTCGTCGAGTTCGCCGCGGGCGCCCCGCACCTGCTCAAGGGCGAGTTCTCGGACAGTGCCGGGACCGGCGTCGACGTCCACTCCCTGCGCCAGCCCCTCGGCGTCGTCGCCGGGATCACGCCCTTCAACTTCCCCGCCATGATCCCGCTGTGGAAGGCCGGCCCGGCGCTCGCCGCGGGCAACTCCTTCATTCTCAAGCCGTCCGAGCGTGACCCCTCCGTGCCGCTGCGGCTCGCGGAGCTCTTCACGGAGGCGGGGCTGCCCGCGGGCGTCTTCAACGTCGTCAACGGCGACAAGGAAGCGGTCGACGCGTTGTTGGAGGATCCGCGCGTCCAAGCCGTCGGCTTCGTGGGGTCCACGCCCATTGCGCAGTACATCTACGCCACCGCGGCCGCCAACGGCAAGCGCGCCCAGTGCTTCGGCGGCGCCAAGAACCACATGGTGATCATGCCGGACGCGGACCTGGACATGGCGGCGGACGCCCTCATGGGCGCGGGGTTCGGGTCCGCCGGTGAACGCTGCATGGCGATCTCGGTGGCGGTGCCGGTCGGCAAGGCCACCGGCGACGCGCTCGTGGCCAAGCTTCAGGAGCGGGTCGCCGGGCTGAAGGTCGGGCACAGCCTGGCCGAGGACTCCGACTTCGGCCCGGTCGTCGCGGCGTCGGCCAAGGAACGCATCGAGGGCTACATCCAGGCCGGCGTCGACGCGGGCGCCACGCTGCTGACCGACGGCCGTGGCCTCGAGGTTGACGGCTACGCGGACGGGTTCTGGGTGGGCCCCACCCTCTTCGACAACGTCACCGAGGACATGTCGATCTACCGCGAGGAGATCTTCGGGCCGGTGCTGAGCGTGCTACGGGCGGAAAACTACGACGAGGCCCTGCGCCTGTGCAGCGAGCACGAGTTCGGCAACGGCGTGGCCATCTTCACCCGCGACGGAGACTCCGCCCGCGACTTCGCCAGCCGCGTCCAGGTGGGCATGGTCGGCATCAACGTCCCGATTCCGGTGCCGATCGCCTACTACACGTTCGGCGGTTGGAAGGCCTCCGGGTTCGGGGACCTCAACCAGCACGGGGCGGACGCCTTCCGCTTCTACACGAAGACCAAGACCGTCACCACCCGCTGGCCCTCGGGCATCCGCACGGGCGCCAGCTTCGTGATGCCGGAAGGCAGCTGATGACGGCGGACCGGGCGGAGGTTCCGGCGGCGGATGTCCCGGCGCCGGAAGTATTGTTCGAACGCCGCGGCCGGCTGGGCATTGTCACGCTCAACCGGCCCCGTGCGGTGAACGCGCTGACCGCCGACATGGCGGCGGCGATGCTGGATCAACTCACGCGCTGGGCGGGGGACGACGCCGTGGCCACCGTCCTCGTGCGCGGCGCCGGCGACCGGGGTCTTTGCGCCGGCGGCGACATCGTCGCCATCTACCGGGACATGCTCGACGGGGGCGACGCCACGGCCGCGTTCTGGGCCGTGGAGTACCGGCTCAATGCCCTGATCGCCGCCTATCCCAAGCCGTATGTGGCGTTCATGGACGGGCTGGTGCTCGGCGGCGGGGTGGGCGTCTCCGCCCACGGCTCGGTCCGGGTCGTCACCGAGCGCACCCGCACGGGGATGCCGGAAACGACCATCGGCCTGGTGCCCGACGTCGGCGGCACCCTGTTGCTGTCCCGTTCGCCGGGGGAGTCCGGCACCCACGCGGCCCTCACCGGGGCGCACCTGAACGGTGCCGACGCCCTGTTTCTGGGCCTCGCGGACCATTTCGTTCCGTCCGCGAGCCTGGCGGAGCTCGCCGAGGCGCTGGAGACCGAGCCCGCGGACGCCGCGGTCGGCCGGTACGCCGGCAGTGCCCCGGCGTCGAACCTCGCGGGGCAGCGGGGATGGATCGACGCCTGCTATGCGAGCGACGACGTCGAGGAGATCCTGCGCCGGCTGCGGGCCTCCGGCGCGGAAACCGACGGGGCGTCCGCCGAAACCGCGGACACCATCGAAGCGAAGTCCCCGACCGCCGTGAAGGTGGCGCTGGAGTCGCTGCGCCGCGTCCGGGGACTGGGCCTCGAAGAGGCGCTGGAGCAGGAGTACCGCGTGGGCCTGCGGTTCCTCGCCGGTCCGGACTTCCGCGAGGGGATCCGCGCCCAGGTGGTGGACAAGGATCGCAACCCGCGCTGGCGGCCGGCCACGCTGGCCGACGTCGGACGCCACGACGTTGAACGGTACTTCGCACCGCTGGGCGACCGCGAACTCAAGCTTTCGAAGGAGCACGACCATGCCTGAACCAACGATCCCCGCGGCCAGCCCGAGCGGGGCCCAGGCCGGCGCCGTGGCCTTCCTGGGCCTCGGCCACATGGGAGGACCGATGGCCGTCAACCTGGTGGGGGCCGGCTACACCGTAAACGGCTTCGACGTGGTTCCCGCCGCGCTGGACGCCGCCCGGGCACACGGCATCGCCACCGCCGACACTGCGACGGCGGCCGTGGCGGGAGCCGGCGTCGTCATCACCATGCTGCCCAGCGGCAGGCACCTGCTCGATGCCTACCGCGGGACCGGGAGCGAGCCGGGCCTGCTGGCCAGCGCGGCACCGGGAACGCTTTTCCTGGACTGCTCCACGATCAACGTGGACGAAGCCCGGGAAGCCGCGGAACTGGCGCGCCACGCCGGCCACAGGGCCGTGGACGCCCCGGTCTCCGGAGGCGTCGTGGGCGCCGAGGCGGGAACCCTGACGTTCATGGTGGGGGCCCTTGCGGAGGACTTCGAAGCGGTCAGGCCGTTGCTCGAGGTGATGGGCCGGCGCGCGGTCCACTGCGGGGAACACGGGGCGGGACAGGCCGCCAAAATCTGCAACAACATGATCCTCGGCATTTCCATGATCGCGGTGAGCGAGGCCTTCGTGCTGGGCGAAAAGCTGGGCCTGACGCACCAGGCGCTCTTCGACGTCGCATCCGCCGCCTCGGGGCAGTGCTGGGCACTGACCACGAACTGCCCCGTGCCCGGTCCCGTGCCGGCAAGCCCCGCAAACCGCGACTACCAGCCCGGATTCGCGGGATCCCTCATGGCCAAAGACCTCAAGCTGGCGCTCAACGCGCTCGAAAGCACGGGCGTCGCGGCAAGGCTCGGTCCCTTGGCCCACGAGATCTACCAAGGCTTCGCCTCGAACGGCGGCGCCGGGCGGGACTTCTCCGGGATCATCACCGAAATCCGGACCAACTCGGAACACCCCCCGGCGTAGGGCGCCTCCCGACCGGGAAGTGAAGGGCCGAAACACCTCCTTTGGGAGGTACTTGGACGTCCATGCTTCTCAATACCATGAACTGAGTCACATCACGTGCACCGAGGCTGACATCAAAGGAGATCGCCATGATCCCAGTTCCACCGGTTACAACGGCTGTCGCGCAGGCGCCCCCCCAGTCCCAAGACCCTCCGCAAGGTCGCGTTCGCCAGCGCGGCGGGAACCACGATCGAATTCTACGACTTCTTCATCTACGGTACGGCCGCGGCGTTGGTCTTCCCGGTGGTCTTCTTCCCCGCCCTCGGCGCGGCCGCGGGCACGGTGGCCTCCTTCGCCACCTTCGCCGTCGCCTTCTTTGCCCGGCCCGTCGGAGCCATCATCTTCGGCCACTACGGCGACCGGATCGGGCGGAAAAAGACCCTGATCACCACGCTGCTGATGATGGGCACCGCCACCGTCATGATCGGCCTCATCCCGGACGCCAACACGATCGGCATCGCGGCGCCCATACTGCTGGTGGCGCTTAGATTCATCCAGGGACTTTCCGTCGGCGGCGAATGGGCCGGAGCGGCGCTCCTCGTGGCCGAATACGCGCCGAAGGGCAAGCGCGGGCTGTTCGGATCGTTCCCGCAACTCGGTCCGTCCGTGGCCTTCGCCTTGGCCAGCGGCACGTACCTGATCACCAACCTGACGCTCGGCGACGACTCCGAGGCATTCTTGACCTACGGCTGGCGTGTGCCGTTCATCCTCAGCGCGGTGCTGGTGATCATCGGCCTGTGGGTGCGGCTGAGCATCGAGGAGACCCCGGTCTTCAAGAACGCCGCGAAGGCGCCCGCCAAGCAGATCAAGCTTCCCATCTTCGAATCGATCAAGCGCCAGCCGCGTGAAATCCTCTTGGCCGGCGGCTCCCTGACGCTTCTCTTCGCGTTGTTCTACACCGGCACGGCCTACCTCACCAGCTACGCGACGAGTCCCACCGGCATGCAGCTCTCACGGCTGGAGGTGCTGAGCACCGGGATTGTCGCCGCGGCCTTCATGGCCGCCGCCACCCTGCTCTCCGGCGTGCTGTCCGACCGTTTCGGCCGCAAGAAGGTCATCGCCACCTCGTGCATCGTCGCCGTGCCGTGGTCGCTGATGCTTTTCCCGATCCTGAGCGCCAACAACGTCTTCGCTTTCGGGGTCGGCCTCACCGTCACGCTGGTGATCATGGCGGTCTCCTACGGCCCGGCCGGCGCGCTGCTCCCGGAGCTCTTCGAGACCCGTTACCGCTACACGGGCGCCGGCATGGGCTACAATCTGGCCGGCGTGATCGGGGGAGGCATCGTACCGCTGGTGGCCGCCCATCTCGCCGGCTCGACCGGGGTGTGGGCGACGGGGCTGCTCCTGGCCGGCATCGGCGTCTTCAGCGTGGTCTGCACGTTCGCGCTCCCCAACAGCGACAAGCGCGGACTGGAGGACGAGGCGGCTCCCGCCTGAGTTGGCGGCCCCCGCTTCACGTGGGCGCTATCCCAGGTGCTCCCTGTTTCACGTGGCGGCGCGGGCGGCGATTAGGGAATCAAACGCAGGCGGCGGGCCGCGGACACCGCCTCCAGCCGATTGCGCACCGTCAACTTGCACATCGCATTCTGCATGTAGCTCTTGACGGTGACGGCCTTCAGGGCGAGTCGATCACCGGCCTCCTGGTACGAACAACCGAGGGCCACCTGTGCCAGCACGTACAGCTCGCGGCGGGTGAGCCGAACCGTTCCGGAGTGGCCGCCGGCGGCGGTAGGCGTCAGGTGCCCGCCGATGGCGTCCAGTTGCCTCGCCAGATCCGGGTCCGGGACGGTGCGGGCCAGCGACCGAAGCTCGGCGTGTGCCTCACGGACATTCTCCAGCCAGCCCTGGTCCGGGACCGCGGATGGTGTGGCCCGTGCGGTGTCGATGATGGCGACGCGCCGGTCCACTTCGTCGCGGACCCGCAGTTCCTCGGCAACGACGGCGGCCGCCGCCACGGCCTCGCACATCGCGTTTTCGCCCAGCGGAACGTTTTCCCTGCGGGCCATGTAGATCACCGCGCGCGAGCGTCCCCTGACTACCACCGGAACGGCGGCCACCGAGGCGAGCTGCTCGCGCCGGACGGCGACATCGTATTCGTGGGTGATGCCCTCCGCCGCGCAGTAGTCCGGGACGGCGTAGGGACGGGCCTCCCGGAAGACCCGGCCGCCGAGACCGGCACCGGGCACGATGAGGAGCTGGTTCAGGCTGGACGTCGTGTTTCCCAGGAAATCCGTGAGGCGCAACTGTTCCTGGTTGGCCAGCCCGGCGAACAACACCGCCGACCTGAACCGGCCGGAAAGCGTGCGCAGGGACGAGCGGAGAAGCTCCCGGTCGTCGGGGCGGGCAAAGAGGTTCGTTTGCATGGGTCAGTCCCTGAAATCGCCGGCGTCGCGCCGGAAGGCGCCCAGAATGCGGGTCAGGTGGTCGATGTCCTTCTCCGCGAATCCCGACTGGGCGAACACCTCGGAGTTGAGCGCCGACGTCGATTGCTTGGCCAGCGCCCGCCCTTCCGGGGTGAGTTCGATCAGGGTGGTGCGCCCGTCCGTGGGATGCGGCGCGCGGATCACCAGCCCCGCGTCCTGCAGACGGTCGACGGCATTGGTAACCGACGTCGGGTGTACCTGTAGCAGCGCGCTGGCCTTGTTCATGGGCAGCGCGCCGCTGCGGGCGAAACTCAACAGGGCGAGGAGCTCGTAGCGGGCGAACGTGAGCCCGAGCGGCCTCAGGACAGCGTCGATCCGGGCCAGCAGGATCTGCTGAGTACGCATGACGGCGGTGATCGCTGCCATCGGTCCCGCGACATCCGACCAGCCGTGCCGTTCCCAGTTCAGGCGGGCATCGGCGATGGGGTCACGCGGTAGCGGCGTTGCCACGGCACCCCCGGCGTCTGGTCGTGTATCCCATGGCGCTCAGCCTAGCTTTTCGCCGGGACCTTCAGCCCGGGGAAGTCGGATTCGGAGTACTCCGTGCCCAGTCCGGCCGGGAGCGACCCGCCGCCGTGGCGCTCCTCTTCGCCGCGCCGCAGTTCCACGCGACGGATCTTGCCCGAGATGGTCTTGGGCAGGTCCGCGAATTCGAGGCGCCGGATCCGCTTGAACGGCGCCAGGTGCTCGGCGCAGTAGCGCAGGATGTCCTGGGCCAGCTCCGGGCCGGGCTCGTGCCCGGCCGCCAGGACCACGAACGCCTTGGGCACCGAGAGCTTGAGGGCGTCGGGGGAGGGCACGACGGCGGCCTCGGCCACCGCGGGGTGCTCGATCAGGACGCTTTCCAGCTCGAACGGGGACAGGCGGTAGTCCGACGACTTGAAGACGTCGTCGCCGCGGCCCACGTAGGTGATGATGCCGCGATCGTCGCGGCTCGCCATGTCCCCGGTGTGGTAGTAGCCGTCGCGGAACGCGTCGGCGGTCTTTTCGGGGTCGCCGTGGTAGGCCTTCATCAGGCCGGGGGGACGGGGATCGAGGCGCAGGCACAGCTCGCCGTCGTCTCCCTCCGCCCCTGTCGCCGGATCCACGAGGACGACGTCGTAGCCCGGCAGCGGGCGGCCCATGGCACCGATCTTGATGGGCTGGCCCGGGACGTTGGCGATCTGGACCGTGGATTCGGTCTGCCCGAAACCGTCTCGGATGGTCTGTCCCCACGCGCGCTGGACCTGGTCGATCACCTCGGCGTTGAGCGGCTCCCCGGCAGAGACCACCTTGGACGGCGGGTTCTTGAGCTGCGTCAGGTCCGCCTGGATGAGCATGCGCCACACCGTGGGAGGGGCGCAGAAGCTGGTCACCGACTCGCGGTCCATCTGCTCCATGAGGGACTTGGCATCGAAGCGGTCGTAGTTGTAGACGAAGACGCACGCCTCGGCGATCCACGGCGTGAACACGTTGGACCAGGCGTGCTTGGCCCATCCGGGGGAGGCGACGTTCAGGTGGACGTCGCCGGGCTCCATGCCGATCCAGAACATCGTAGACAGGTGGCCCACCGGGTAGGACGTGTGCGTGTGTTCGACGAGCTTGGCCCGGGAGGTCGTGCCCGAGGTGAAGTAGAGCAGCAGGGTCTCGTCCCCCCGGGTGGGCGCGTCCGGGGTGAAGTCCGCGCTGGCGTCGGAGGACTCGGTGTACCGCAGGGCCGCGTCGTTCACGGCGCCGTCGCCGACCTCGATCAGGGTGTACTCGCCCGGGACGCCGTCGAACTTCTCGATGTTGACGCTGTCCACCGCGGCCCACTGGGCGCCGCCGCGCTCCACGCGGTCCTCGAGGTCCGCCCGCCCCATCAGGGTGGTGGTGGGGATCATGACCATGCCGAGCTTGATGCCAGCGAGCATCAGTTCCCAGAGTTCCACCTGGTTGCCGAGCATGATGATCATGCGGTCGCCGCGGCGCACGCCCCGGCCGCGGAGCCAGTTGGCGACCTGCGTCGAGCGGCGGGACAGGTCCGCGAAGCTGCGCCGCGTCGCCGTTCCGTCCTGCTCCACGATGACCAGGGCCGGTTTGGCCGCCGTGGCCGGGTTCGCCGCGATCTGGTCGAACCAGTCCAGGGCGAAGTTGAAGTGCTCGAAGCGCGGCCACTGGAATTCCGCACGCGCCGCCTCGTAATCCGTACGGAGTTCGAGCAGGCGGTCGCGTGCCGCGCGGAATTCCTCAGTGACTGACATGGTGCACCTTTCGAAGTGTTGTCGCGCGGCCGTTGCGAGCCCGCCGCCGTTGCGCGGGAACCGGTGGTTGCCAGTGATCCCGATCACAGGCAATATACTAGGACATCCAAGGGTTTAGGAGAAGCCAACCCGCCGGAGGACCGGACCACGACGAAGGGACGCACCGTGCAGTCGTCAACGCGCGCCAGCGGACAGGTTTTGGCGGAAGCGAACCCGCCGGTTGCGGTGGCGCCCGAGGACCAGGCGGGCCAGGGGGTTCCGCCGTTTTCCGACGCCGACCTGATGTACATCGTCGAGTTGCTATCCCCGGAGGAGCAGGTCCGCTATCACGGGGTCCGCGAGTTCCTCCAAGCGCGGATCCGCGCGGCCTCGATCGACTACTGGAACCGCGAAGAGTTCCCCTTCGGCCTGGTCGCCGAACTTGCCGGCCACGGCCTGGGCGGCCTGCAGACGAACGGCAGCTCGAAGCTGTTCACCGGACTCATGTACGTCGAGCTGGCCCGCGCCGACGTCTCGCTCTCGGCCTTCGTGGGCATCCACAACGAGCTGATCGTCGGAATGATCGATGCGCTCGGTTCTCAGGAGCAGAAGGCCCGGTGGCTGCCCGGGCTCACCGCCCTGCGGCGGATCGGCGCCTTCGCCCTGACGGAGCCGGACCACGGTTCGGACATCGCGGGCGGACTGGCCACCACCGCGCGGCTGGAGGACGGCGAGTGGGTCATCAACGGCGCGAAGCGCTGGATCGGAGCGGGCACCATCGCTGACTTCGCCCTCGTGTGGGCCCGCGACGTAGCCGATGAGAAGATCAAGGGCTTCATCGTCGAGACGGGCCGCCCCGGATACACGGCCACCAAGATCTCCAACAAGATCGGGCTGCGCATCATGCAGAATGGGGTCTGAACTGCAGCGGAACAGTGGTTGGCGCTAAGAATTCTGTTCGGGCGGCATAGTTCGAGTGTTGCTGGTGGTCAGGTGGCGGTAGATGGATGCCCGGGATACTCCGAGTGCTTTGGCAATCTGGGTGGGACTTTGCCCGTTGGAATGCCTGGCTCTGGCGGCTGCGAGGGTATCGGCATCCATGACTGTTGGGCGGCCGCCGGTGCGGCCCTGGGCGGGGGCCGCGGCGAGGCCTGCCATGGTGCGTTGGCGGATCATGTCGCGCTCGTGTTCGGCGAAAGCGGCCATCATGACGAAGAAGAATTTCCCTTCTCCGGTCGGGCTGTAGGTTCCCGTCAGTGTTCCGGTGAGAATGCGCAGGCCGACTCCTTGGTCGTGGAGGCCGTCGGCGATGGTGAGCACTTCCTTCACCGACCGGCCGAGACAGTCCAATTTCCAGACGCACAGGGTGTCCGTCGGACGGAGATGGTCGAGCGTTTCAACGAGCCCCGGGCGTGCGGTGACGCGGCTGGAGATCTTGTCTTCGAAGATCCGGCCGCAGCCGGCGGCTTTGAGGGCATCGCGTTGGAGATGGGAGTCTTGTCCGTTGGTGGAAACGCGGGCGTAACCGATGAGATTGAATTGCTGGGTTGCCATAGATCAAATGTTGCACAACCGTCTCATAACATAGCGGTTTGCTTGGCATGTTGTGAGACAAGTTGTGGACGGTTTTTGATCGGCGAGTCGCTGGGCCCCGGGATCGTCTCAGAATCGGTCGTTTCTTGTACGCCGGCTTCATGGGTCGGCATAGCGCGCGGAGGTGTGGTTCGAACAGATGTATCAGATTCAGGACAAACCCCGGAAAGAGTTGTCAGACGCACAACCCTCTCCGGGGTGATCGAGGAATCTAGTAGTGCGGATGGTTAGTTTTGCCAGGTAGCCGCTGTGACTTCTGCGTAGCCGCGGAAGTTCCTGGCAGGTTTGCCGAGTACTTTTTCGACGTCGGTGCTGACGGTGTTGAGTGCTCCGCTGGCGATTATTCCGTAGAGCTCGCCGAGCATCTGCGCCCATTCGGCGGGGACGCCCTGTCGTGTCTGTTCCTGAATGTAGTCGTCGAGGGTGGTGGCCTCGTAAGTGATAATGCGACCCGTCGCGGTGCTGAGTTCGGTTGCGATGTCAGAGAAAGTGAGTGCTTCGGGTCCGGTGAGTTCGTAGGAGAGGCCATCGTGAGCATCATTGGTGAGGGTGACTACGACGACTTCAGCGATATCGTCGGCGTCGATGAATGCTTCCCGGGGTGGCTTGTGAAAAAGTAAAATATCCGACGCTAAGGTTTTGTCGAGCGCCGTAGTGGCCTGTATCTGCCGGGTTTGATCTTGTTGGTGCGTGGCCAGGTGTAATCGCCGGTGAGGTTGATGTGTTCCCATCCCAGGGGTGAGAGGAACCGCAGCAGCTCAGGGTCCGTGGCGTTGCCCTCCTGATTCAAGGTGGCGATGGTGCGGTCAAGGTAGACCGTGTTCCAGAGAACGATGGCCGCGGTGAGAAGATTCAGCCCCGAGGCGCGGTAGCGCTGCTGCTCGAAGGATCGGTCGCGGATCTCTCCAAGACGGTTGAAGAAAACCGCCCGGGCCAGGGTGTTCCTGGCCTCGCCCTTGTTCAACCCGGCCGTGACCTTGCGGCGCAGGTCGGGATCTTGGAGCCAATCCAGCAGGAAGAGAGTTCGTTCCAGTTTGCCCAGTTCCCGCAGTGCGGTGGCGAGTCCGTTCTGGCGTGGATAGGCGCCGAGTTTGCGCATCATCAAGGAGGCGGTCACGGTGCCGGTCTTGATGGATGTCGCCAGGCGGAGGATTTCATCCCAGTGCGCGGTGATGGTCTGCGTGTTGATGGTGCCGCCGACCAACGGCGCCAACGTCGACAACACAGGATCATTGGTGGGTGTGTAGAGGCGGGTGTCGCCGATGTTGCGGATCCGGGGTGCGAACCGGTATCGGGGTCCGGGGAAGATCTCTACGAAAATTCACGCTAAGGGGTCTTGGTAGTAATGGGGACGGATTGAGCTCTAAGCCTCCAGGGTCGCTTTGGCGGTGGGGCGCCGTCCGACACTTGCCTTGTTGAGGTGCCCGTAGATGGTGGAGCGCGGGACCTGGAGGAGGTCGGCGATGCGTTGGACCGTATGGGTCCCCGCGTCGTAGAGCTGCTGGGCGTGGTGGGCCTGGTCGGGGGTGAGCTTCGGGCGTCTTCCTCCTGTTCGCCCGCGGGCGCGGGCGGCGGCGAGTCCGTCGCGGGTGTTGGCGACGATGAGTTCTCGTTGGAGTTCGGCCAGGACGGATAGCATTCCGAACATCGCACGTCCTTCCGCGGTCGTGGTGTCGATGCCCTGCTCGAGGACACGTAATCCCACACCACGCTCGCGGAGGGCCGCACCGAGGGTCACCAGGTGGAGCACCGAGCGTCCGAGCCTGTCCAGGCGGGTGATGACCAGCTGGTCGCCGGCGCGGTTGGCCGAGGCGAGGGCCTTGTCGAGCTCGGGCCTGCTGGCCTTGGCGCCGCTGGCATGGTCGAGGTAGATGTTTGCCGGGTCGACACCGGCACGGGCCAGGGCATCCGTTTGGTGGTCAGGATTTTGGTCCGCGGTGGAGACCCGCGCGTATCCAATCAACATGTGTTGATAATACCGGTGCTACATGGTTTGACGACGTTGATTTCCGGCACGGGTTTCCGACATGGTTTCCGCGGCGTGTCGCCGATAGGTTCGGGATGTCGTCAAATGACCGTTTCTCGACATGCTACGTCCGGTTGCGGTGTGTCCCGGTTAGCACCCCCCATCACCGGGCTTTTTCTCGGGCACCGTATACGGGAATGAGCCCCCTGCGGAGGGACGCAGCTTCGCAAATTTCCGAAGTCGTCAGCACCCGCTCGGGTGAACGACCGTCTTACGGGACGTCGGCGGTTCAGTTTCGCCAGCATGTCAGTGCGCATGCGCAGAGGTGGTCAGTCGCCGTCCTTGGAAGGGGCGGCACGAAGCGCTCCGAGTGCATACAGAACAACTCCCGCTGTGACAAACACATCTGCCAGGTTGAAGGTGGCGAACCACCCGGTGTGCAGGTAGTCCACCACGCCGCGCCCGTCCAACCGGTCAATGAAATTGCCGAACGCCCCGCCGAGCAGCAACGTCGCACCCGCCCGGGACATTCTGCCCATGGCTGGTGCAGAGGAAACCGCATACCAGGTCAGTCCGGCGATAATCAGCCCGGTGACCGCCACGATGACCCAGGCGGGAAGGCCCGCACCAAAACTGAACGCGACGCCCGGGTTATAGAGCAACCGGAGGTTGATCAGTCCCAGGTCGATTACCTGGCCGTTGGAAAGCAAGCTTTCGGCCAATGCCTTGAGGGCCAGATCCACGCAGACCAGCACAGCGGCTCCAAGCAGCATCGCGGCCCTGACAATACGCGCGGTTCGAACCTGCGCCGAGGAACGAGCCACAAGTTGGCCGCTCATGCCGAGGGTTCCAGGATCGAGGCTGGCTGCACGGTCTGTAGCGCGGTTTTGCGGCGGAGCCGACCGGCCCGGACACCGTTGGCAATCACGACGATTTCGGCCAGTTCGTGGATCAGGACCACCGCTGCCAAGCCGAGCACCCCAAAGAGTGCCAGAGGGATCAGTGCGGCAATCAGCAGCAGCGACAGGCCCACGTTCTGGAGCATGATCCGACGGGTGTTGCGTGCATGGTCCAGGACCTGTGGCAGGTGATTCAAGTCTTCGCCCATCAGCGCGATGTCTGCGGTTTCGATGGCCACGTCTGTACCCATGGCCCCCATGGCAATACCGGTATCTGCCGTTGCCAGGGCTGGCGCGTCATTGACTCCGTCCCCGACCATTGCGGTCGGCTGCCGGGACTTGAGGGTGCGGATGATCTCCGCCTTGTCCTCCGGGCGCAGGTCCGCATGGACTTCGGTGATGCCCGCTGCCTTGCCCAGGGCCGTTGCGGTGATGACGTTGTCCCCGGTGAGCATGACCGTGGTGTATCCGGAGGCCGTGAGCTTGGCGATGACCTCGCGGGCCTCGGGGCGCAGTTCGTCACGGACGCCGATGGCACCGATGACCTGTCCGTCGTCCTCGATGAGCACAGCGGTGGCTCCGGCGCGCTGCATTCGCTCGATGTCCCCGGCCAGGTCACCCGCCTTGATCCATCCGGGGCGGCCGAGCCGGACAAGCCTGCCCTCGAGCCGCCCCTCCAGGCCCGCCCCGGGAACCGTGTCCACGTCGGTGACCGATGCCCGCTCGGTGGTGGATGCGAGGATGGCGCGGGCGAGTGGGTGTTCGCTGCGGGCTTCCAGTCCCGCAGCAAGGGCAAGCACCTGTTCCCGGGTCGTGGGCGCGGTGCCCACGACCTCGATCACCGAGGGCTTGTTCCGGGTCAGGGTTCCGGTCTTGTCCAGGGCGATGGTGCGGATCTTCCCCAGGGTTTCCAGCGCCCCGCCGCCCTTGATGAGTACACCGATCCGGCTGGCAGCGCCAACGGAGGCCACCACGGTCACGGGCACGGAGATGGCCAGCGCGCAGGGCGAGGCAGCCACCAATACGACCAGGGCGCGTTCGAACCACAACACAGGTTCCCCGACGATGAATCCGAAGACGATGATCAGGGCCGCTGCGATCAAGATGCCCGGGACCAGCTTCTTGGCGATGGAATCGGCCAGTCGCTGGCCCGGACCCTTGCGGGACTGCTCGGCCTCGACGATGTGCACGATCCTTGCCAGCGAGTTGTTATCAGCGGTGCTGGTGACTTCAACCTCAAGCGGACCGGTGCCGTTGATGGAACCGGCATAGACCTCGGAACCTGGACCAACTTCGACGGGGACCGATTCACCGGTCAGTGCCGAGGTGTCCAGGGAGGTGCGTCCGGTGATGACCCGCCCGTCGGTGGCCAGGCGTTCCCCGGGCCTCACAACCATGCGGTCCCCGGGGACCAAGACGGAGGGGGACACGGTGGTTTCGATGCCGTTGCGCAGGATGCGTGCCTCGGCCGGAACCAGGTCCAGCAGTGCCCGCAGGCCCCGCCGGGTCTTCGCCAACGAGTATTCCTCAAGTCCCTCCGAAATTGCGTACAGGAAGGCCAGCATTGCGGCTTCCTCGAACTGGCCCAAGGCCACAGCGCCAACGGCGGCGATTGTCATCAGCGTACCGACGCCGATCTTTCCCTTGAACAGGCGTCGGAGAGTGGAGGGCACAAACGTCCAGGCAGCAACCAGCAGCGCACCGATTTCCAGGGGGAGCGTCAGCATCCGGGGGCCTCCGGCCAGCGAGGCAATCCACCCCGCCAACAGCAGCACACCGGAAACGGCAGCCGCCCGAACCTCGGTTACCTGCCAGAACCCCGGAGCCTCTTCGGCTTCACCGGTTTCTGCTGTCGCATCGCTGCATCCGCAGGCGTCACTCATCGGGCGTTCTCCTCTTCAATCATTGGGGCGGTGGTGCTGTCGGGGCCGTAGTTCGGGCAGAGGCTGACAGCGTTGCCGGTGGCGGCAAGCAGGATCTCGGCCTGGGCGAGCATGTCCATCAGCTCCGGGCGGGACAGCGAGTAGTGCACGCTGCGGCCCGCGGAGCGTCCCTCGACCAGGCCGCAGTCGCGCAGGCAGGCCACGTGCATCGAGGCCGTGGACTGGGCCAGGCCAAGTTCGCGGGTGAGGTCACTGACGCGCACCTCACCGTGGGCCATGCGCTTGACGATCTTCAATCGAATCGGGTCGCTAAGGGAATGGAACAAGGCGGCAGCGGGGTCCAGCCCGCACGCGTCCACCGGAGCATCTTGATTGATCAGCATTTAATGATGATATCTCAATTTACTGATCATTGATTCAAGTGCAGGCCTCAGGGATGCCCCCTACGGTGTTCGCCTTGAAAGATCATGAACCCTTTTGTGCAGCCGCCCCCTTGATGGCGGATTTTGAAAATGACAGTCCCAGTCAAGGTTCCCCTTGCGGGCGGGGATATGTTCAGGGAAATGTTGCCTCGTTTAGGTCTCCAGGTCCTCATCGGGGTTCCTCAATGGCCGAAGTTCCGTTCCTGTGGCGCCTGCAGTGAAAGAGTAACGGCCCAGCATATTGATGTGTTCCGAGACCAGCGGCGACAGGCGTTGCACGTCCTCGTCTGCAACGTTGTGGCCGCGGTCGCGGAGCCCGGTCAGTGCGGCTTCCAGGTAGCGGGTGTTCCACAGGATGACGGCGTTCAGGACCAGGCCAAGGGCTCCGAGCTGGTCTTCCTGGCCTTCCCGGTAGGACTGCCGTATCTGGCCCCTCCTGCCGTGGAAGATGAGTCTGGCCAGGGAATGCCGGGATTCCTGCACAGTCAACTGGGTATGAATCTGCCGGCGGTACCCCTCATCGGCATCGATGAAGTCCAACAGATGCTCGGTCTTGGCAATCCGCCCGTACTCCGCCAACGCCTTCCCGAGCAGCGTCGGTGCCCCGCCTCCCTGGGTGACCCGCAGGACTTCGGATGCGCGCACGGTCCCGGACGTCAAGGACCCAGCAAGGCGGAGCATGTCCGGCCAGTTCGCCGTAATGAGATCCAGGTTGATTCGGTTGCGGCCGGCCACCGCGTTCAGCTTCCCATAATCCGCCGTGGCGTCGATGCGCCAGAACCGCTGGTCCGGCAACCCGGCCAGACGGGGCGAGAACCGATATCCGAGCAGGGTGAAAAGCCCGAAGACCTGGTCCGAGTAGGAGGCCGTGTCGGTGGCGACCATCTCGGGGCGTTGGCCGCCGTCAAGATCGAGCAGCCCATCCAAAATATGAAGGGAATCGCGGACCGTTCCCGGAACCACGACGGCGCCCAGGCCGGAGACCTGGTCGTTGAGATAGTTCAGCCAGGTCAAGCCGCGGCCCTGGCCAAAGTAGCGCGGATTCGCCCCGGCATTGACGGTGGCCACCGGCACCACGAACCGCATCCCATCGACGGACGCCAGCAGGCCTGTTCCCCAGCGTTGCGCGAGTCCGAGACCGGACTGTGCCTGGAGCAGGCGGGCGTTGGCCGCGCGCAGCGTATCGGCACGCACATAGTTTTGGTCGACGTGGCTCAGGCGTCCACGTGTCAGGGCGGGGTGGCCGTCCCTGACCACCGGTGTGAGTCCGACGTTGCAGGCCTCGGCCACCAGGATGGCGGCGACTGAGACATCGAGCTGGCCCATCCTCGCGGAGGCCTCCGAGACGTGGCTGAATTCCGAGAGGAACCCCGTCCAGGAATGCACTTCCAGCAGCACATCGGGCAGGTCCACCCGCGGCAGCATCCCGGAGACCAGCCCCCGCAACTGCGTCAGGGTCTCCGGTATCTTTTTGGCCTCTAGGGGTGAGAGGTGGACCTTGCCGGCATCATCAATCCGTACCGTTGGATTGTCGGCCAACTGCTCAGCCGCCGCACGATATCGGGCATCAAGGCGGTGGCGGACACCAGCCAGATGCTCGGTTGGCTCTTCCGGTAGCTGGAGTGCCCTCAAGGTCTCTTTTTTGGTGGCCTGCCACGCAGGATCGGTGAGCAACCGCGCCCGGGGGTCTCCCCAGCGCCGCCCGCCCACCACGAAGATGTCCCTGCGCCGCAGCGCCTTGTGGACGGCCACCGTCACCGCCACCGTGTAGGCCTTGCGGTCGATTTCCTCCGAAGCCGTGACAAGGCGCTGCCACGTCGGCGAGAGGACGGACAGATCAACCTCGGCAGGGTCTTTCTTGCGACCGTCCAGAACCTCCGGCAGTGCCGTCAGCGCCGCCAACGTTGGCGTCCCGCCCGCGGTGGCCCCGAAGGGTGCCGCCGCGGCCAACGCCGGCAGGAACGAGCGCACGGTGGCGAACCGACGCAGCATCTCGGCCGCAGTGTCAGCCTCGGCACCCTCGGGATTCACCACTTCGTTCACCACCTCCAGCGCGGCGCGTAGCTCGGACAAGGAAACCTGATCGGCCAGCACCGAGGCGGCCTCTGCGCCGGAATATTCCGTGTTGTCCAACACCTCGACCAGTGTTTTCGCGGCCTTCGCCAATTGCAGTGAGGCCTTGGACAAACGGGGCAGGGACTTCAACCGGGCGGCAGTGGATTCCCTGGTTGCCTTGCGCAGAACGCGTTCAGTAACAATGGCATCCAGGGCATCACACAAATCATCGGCAACCTCCGACGTCAATGCCCGCACGGCACACAGCAGTGTCGCACCCCGGCGCTGTCCCGATAGTCCTCGAAGCGATGAGGCCTTGCCCGCCAACCCGTAGCGGGCCAGGGCATTCATCCGGCCCTCGGGGATCATCTCCACATCAATGGACCCGGCACCCAGGGACCGTAAGCGACCCAGCCGCTCCAACTGCCGCAACAATTCCGGCACCGAGACCCTCGAAGGCCCGGTCCGCAGCCGTTCCCACGCGGTCAACCGCGACCCCTCCCCAACGCGAAGCAGACCTTCCAATTCCAGAATCAATGCGGGGCCGGCCGCGTCCACCAGCATGGAATAGAGGCGGTCATTTGCTCCGGAACGGATCTCCAAAACCAGTCGTGTCAACGTAGAGACGCCGGGGAGAAGGACCTTGCGCTCACGCAGCCAGAGCGCCGCCCGTTCAAACAAACGCACCGGTCCCTCCGACGAAGTCCAGGCCCGGGCCTCCAGAAACAGCCTCAGCTCTTCGTACCTGGCCGGATCGGAGAAATCCGCATACCCGTACACGGTGGAGATTTCCGCGGCGTGCTCGTACCCGGTCTGTCCCCGCTGCGCATACAGCTTGAGCACGGAAGCATCGGCAATGCCCAGCTGCCCGGCCAGGGATTCCACCACCGGCCACGGAACAGCCAATGGATCCGTCAAAAAACGTCCGACTACCCGCACCGTGATCAGTTGAACAGCAAATCCCAGGCGGTTATGCATTCCCCGGCGGCGACCAACCACCGACAAATCGGCATCGTCCAACCAACAGAAACGTTCCAGGTCCTCCGCCGGTAACTCGTCGGGGAATCCGCCGAACCCTGCGACCTGCTCATCACTTAGAAAATCGACCGCCATGGAACCCATTCAACAGGCCGCTGACTCCTTAGCGTGAATTTGCGGGCGATTCTTCCCCAGACCCCAGGCCCGCGACAAGGTACGAGACATGGCAATAGCGCACGCCGTGGAGACGGGCCAAGCCCAGCACTTCATCGCCTATGACCCTGACGCCAACTGGCAGTTTTACGTCTACCCAGAAGGCACGATTTCGCTGATGCCCACGCCGGTCATCTCCCCCAAGCCGCGCCCCAACCCGATCCCCGAGGCATACCACGCCGCCCCCGCCGAGGAAGAAACAGTGATCGACCACACCATCGTCGTACCGCGCAAGGCAGCGCGGCCGACTCTGCTCGTGCACGTCGAAGGCGCAGGAGCGCTGCGCGCTGAACCGCCCATCGTGCTCGGCCGCAGGCCCAAAGAGATTGCAGGGTACACAAGCGTCACGCTTGTCAGCCCTGGCCGTGAGTGCTCGCGCACGCACGCCCTGGTCGACGTCGATGACGAATGCCGCTTGATCGTCACCGATCAAGACGCAGCAAACGGCACCGAGGCCGATGGAACGCCCCTCGCACCACACACGCCGACCGTTGTTCCCAACGGTGTGCGTTTGCAGCTCGGAGACGCCGCCGTGCGAATCGAGGCGTACCCGCCGAATCAGTCACCCGGAGGCAGCGCCACGGCAACGGCTGTCGCATCACACAAGGAGGAAGCATCATGACCGCTCATGCCACTACCGAAAAGGACGGCTCAGCAATCGTCACGCTCAACGGGCAGCCCCAGAAGGTCATCGGGGCAAGCCTCGAAGACGCCCGCCGCAAGGTCGCAAGTCTCGTAGTGGAACACGCGGCCGCAACCGGCGAGGTAGTCGAGTTCATCACGACCGAACCAGACGGGGCTCTGTTGCAAAGATTGGCGGCAGTCAGAGGTAGGCTGTCGCTCTGCGCCGATCAGGCGGCTGCTGCGAAATGGTGGTTGAGCATGCCCATGGCCTCCGTCAGCGCCGAGGGCCCAATGCCAAAAGCTCTCTCCACAAGGCGCACCTCGCCCCTGATGCCGGGCTGCAGGCACCAGGGGCGAGCCTGTCCTTTGCGCAGGGCTCGCATGACTTCGAATCCCTTGATCGTGGCATAGGCCGTGGGGATCGATTTGAAACCGCGCACCGGCTTGATCAGTATCTTGAGCTTTCCGTGATCGGCCTCGATCACGTTATTGAGATACTTCACCTGCCGGTGGGCCGTCTCCCGGTCCAGCTTTCCTTCGCGCTTCAATTCGGTGATCGCTGCACCATAGCTCGGCGCTTTGTCGGTATTGAGCGTGGCAGGCTTTTCCCAGTGCTTCAGGCCTCGCAGGGCCTTGCCCAGGAACCGCTTCGCTGCCTTGGCGCTGCGGGTCGGCGACAGGTAGAAATCGATCGTGTCGCCCCGCTTGTCGACTGCCCGGTACAGGTAGGTCCACTTGCCCCGCACCTTGACGTAGGTTTCATCCAGGCGCCAGCTCGGATCAAAGCCACGCCGCCAGAACCAGCGCAGCCGCTTCTCCATCTCCGGGGCGTAGCACTGGACCCAGCGATAGATCGTCGTATGGTCGACCGAAATGCCGCGTTCCGCCAGCATTTCCTCAAGGTCGCGATAGCTGATCGGATAGCGACAATACCAGCGCACCGCCCACAGGATCACATCACCCTGGAAATGGCGCCACTTGAAATCCGTCATCGTTCCGTCCGTCCAATCTCCGCCAAGCATGCTCAAGCTTCACGATTTTTGCAACAGAGCCCGGACGTCTGCTCGTGGTGGGCAATGGCGCGTCGCTTGCGCCCGCGCAGTCGGTAGCTCTGAACTTTTTGATGAGCGGGCGCGTGTGCGAAAGCCCCGTCGACATTGTTGCGCAGCACATCGCCGCCAAACTACTCAAGCCGGGCGATGTGTGTCTTGCGGTGAGCGACAGCGGTATGAATCACTTCACGCTACGTTCGGCGCAGCTCTCGGTCGAGTCTGGCGCCACGGTGATAGGAGTAACAAGCTACGGTGGCTCCGAACTTGCGAAGGTCGCCGACCATGTATTGATTGCAGGTGCGGGATTTCATGACTGGAACGGCAGCTTCGTAACCTGAAACATCGTGCAGATGTTGTTGCTGTCGGCGTTGCATGCGGTTTCGCTCGAGGGGCTGCCAAGCACGATTGCTGCGCAGCACGCATCGATCGCCGAGGCCAAAACCATGATTGTGCTGGGTGATGACGGTCAGGGCGACACCGCAGGAGCGAATTCAGCAGACCGGTAGCTGCTGTTCTTCGTTTCATTTCCTTCCGTTCACTCTCGCGGCCCAGTCTGTAATCAAGCGTTTCCTGCGTTCCGAAGTTCAGGAAACTTGATTCCATGGGAGGTGGCTGGTGGCTCGGCTTGTACTCAATCAGATCTCGCGAGAATTCGGTGACTTTACCGCAACAGATCGCATTACCCTCGACATCGCAGACGGTGAGTTTCTGGTGCTGCTTGGGCCTTCGGGCTGCGGCAAGACCACACTGCTTCGCATGATTGCCGGGTTGCTCGAACCGACGAGTGGCAGCCTGGAAGTCGACGGTCGTGACATCACAGCGTTACCCGCGCGCAAACGTGACCTTGCGATGGTGTTTCAGAGCTACGCGCTCTACCCCCACCTCTCGGTCGAAAAGAACCTTGCCTTCCCGCTGCGTGTGCGCAAAACCCCGAAAGATGAAATCTTGCGACGGGTACGCGCTGCGGCTGAAGCGGTCGAGATCGACCATCTGCTCGACCGCAAGCCCAAAGAGCTCTCGGGTGGGCAGCGTCAGCGCGTTGCGCTTGCCCGCGCGCTTGTGCGCGAACCCAAGGCTTTCTTGATGGACGAACCGCTCTCGAACCTCGATGCGAAACTGCGTACTGCGACTCGGCGTGAGCTTGCCGCGTTGCACCGCAAGCTGGGTGCCACCTTTGTTTATGTCACTCACGATCAGGTCGAAGCCATGACTATGGCGACGAAGATCGCCCTGCTGAATCGCGGACGCGTCGAACAGTACGGTACGCCGGAAGAGCTCTACGACACCCCAAGCTCGGTGTTCGCTGCTGGGTTCCTCGGGTCGCCGGCCATGAATCTTCTCGACGCCACCCTCACTACGACCGCGGGTCATATCTCGGCATTTGCGCCAGGAACAGAAGCGGTGCTCTGGGCAGGTGAGACCCCTGAGCGGGACATCGTGATGGGCGTACGCCCTGAGCATCTCTCGGTGTTTGCCGGTGGTTCGGCCGAGGCGGTGCCGACCGCCGGCGTTGCCTTGCGCGGCACGGTCGAACTCATTGAGAACCTTGGCCGCGAACAACTCGTGCACTGTCGCGTTGGCGAGCACCGCGTCACGGCTGCCTGCGCTCGCGAAGAGACCTGGCAGCTTGGCGACCTCGTGGTGCTCACCGCGCCGGTGTCTCGTGTGCACCTTTTCGATCGGGAGAGTGGGCGACGCCTTGAGTGGAGCCCGACAGACGCGCGAAGCGCGGAAGACGAAAATCCCGCACGCATCAACCTGCCTCTCACACCCCCTATGTCAGCTGTATCGCCCCTTGAAAGGATCCACATTTCATGAGATTCCGTCGTTCACTCGCCGCTGGCGCCTGTGCCATTATCGCGAGCGTCGCGCTTGCTGCCTGCTCATCAAGCGGCGCCTCCACCGAATCGGCAGCGGCGGTCGTGCCGAAGCTCGGCACTGATGAGCAAGTTGAGATTGTCTTTGAGAGCTATAACCTGACGCAGGCCGGGGTCTGGACCGACACGGTCAACCAGCTGATCTCTGAATTTGAAGAGGCAAACCCCAACATCACCGTGAAGGCGCAGCCCACTCAGGGTGCGGCTGCGGCATCGGGCAACTATGTCGGCAGCGTGCAGACACAGCTGCTCGCCGGAAAGGCGCCGGATGTGGCACAGCTCACGTTCGATGCGCTTGAGTACTCTGCCACGCAACTCGGCGCGAAGCCCCTTTCGGACATCGTGGATGCCGATGAACTCGAGGCTCACTTCGGTGGCGAGAACCCGATGCACCCCAACGCAAAGGTGCTCGCTGACTGGGACGGCAAGACATATGGCATGCCGTATGTCTTCTCGACACCGGTGCTCTTCTATAACGCCGACATGTTGCAGGCCGCCGGCGTCACCGGCACCCCCGATCTCAGCAGTTGGGACAAGGTCGAAGAGGTCGCTGCGCAGGTCTCGGCGCACACCGGCAAGCCATCGCTCGATGTGAACTGCACTGTTAAGGGCGGTCAATGGTGCATGCAGGGCCTGTTCAAATCGAACGGTGGCGAGGTGCTCTCTGAAGATCGCAGCACAATCGGTTTTGGATCGCCCGAGGCAGTTGAAACAGTTGAGCGATTCGCTGAAATGAGCGATGCAGGCGTGCTTCGTAGCGCCGACTGGAATGCACAGATGGAGGGTATCGCCAAGGGTGACACCGCGATGATCCTCACCTCTTCAGCATTGCAGGGCATGTTTATGCAGGCAGCCGATGCGGGCGGTTGGACCCTCTCGGCCGCAGCAATGCCCGCCTTCGGTGATCAGGAAGCGGTGCCGACGAACTCGGGCTCAGCGCTCTTCGTGCTCAGCGACGACCCCTCCAAGCAGCGTGCCGGCTGGGAGCTCATCAAGTTCCTCTCAAGCGATCGAGCTTACGAACTCATTTCGAGCCAAATTGGGTACCTGCCGTTGCGTACCGGTCTGGTCGAAGAGGGCGGCGCGCTGCACGAGTGGGCGCAGCAGAACCCGCTGATTGAGCCGAACCTCGCGCAGCTCGATCGCCTGCAGCCTTGGGTTTCGTACCCCGGTAACAGCTACGTGCAGGTTGACGATCTTCTCGCCACCGCCATTGAAGAGGTCGTCTACTTCGGTAAACCCGCAGAGGCCACGATGACTGACGCTGCTGAACGTGCCCAGGCTCTGATCGGTTAGGGATCAACATGAACTCCATCACAGTGCCGCTTGTGGCCGGTCGTGCGCTCGACATCGAGGGCACCTACAATTTCCGCAGCACCGCGGGTTATGAGGCGACTGCGGGAGTGATCCGGCCACACAGCCTGCTGCGCTCAGACGCGCTGCACCGGTTGAGTGCCAATGGAATCTCGCAGTTTGCTGCGCAGGGCATTGTGCGGGTCATCGACTTGCGCGATGCCACAGAGCTGCAATCTTCGCCGAGTGTGCTCACTGCCGTCGAGGTCGTACACCACCCGATCTTCGCGGGAGCGGCGATGCCGAGCGGAGCCACGGTTCCCTCGCTTGAAGAAATATATCGCCTGATCGCCACTGAACGAGTGACCGCGCTGGTCGGTGCGGTGCGCCTGATCGCCGAAGCACCTGAAGGTGGGGTGCTCGTGCACTGCACCGCTGGTAAGGATCGCACGGGCATGGTTGTCGCCACCGCGCTCACCGCAGTGGGCGTGCCACGTGAGCAGGTGCTTGCCGACTATGCCGCGAGCGCCGAGAATCTCGCGGGCGAGTGGGCGAACAGCATGCTCACGGCCTACGCAGGCCGTATCGCCGGCCCGGTTGATGAGGCCGTGCGTGAACTCGTCAGCGCAAGCCCTGCCGAGGCGCTCGACTCGGCGCTCGAGGTGATCGATGCGCAGTATGGCGGAGTTGAGCCCATGCTGCTGAATAACGGCCTCGATGCTGTGGGCCTTGAACGGTTGCGCAGCCGACTTGTGGCCTGACCCAGGTCATCCGAACCCTCAAAAAGATTGCAATGAACACCGAAAGGCACTGACATGACTGCTACACAGCATCCCCCAGTCGAACACTTCATTCTGCACATCAGTGACACGCACTTCGTCGGCGGCGCCGATAGATTGCACGGCTCAATCGATAGTGACGCGAACCTCGCCCGTCTGTTCGAGGATTTTTCACGCAGTAAGGCTCGCCCTGAGGCGATCGTCTTTACCGGCGACCTCGCTGACACGGGCGACACCGACGCCTACGAGCGTCTGCGTGCCATTGTCGAACCTGCAGCAGCACAGATCGGCGCGCAGGTGATTTGGGTTATGGGTAACCACGACACCCGCACCCCGTTTCGTAAGGTGCTGCTTGACTCTGATGCGGGCGAGAAGAGTGTCGACACAGTTACTGACGTGAATGGTCTGCGCGTTATCGCGCTCGACTCGACGGTGCCGGGCCACCACCACGGTGAGATATCAGATGAGCAGTACGCTTGGCTGGCCGATGTGTTGGCAACCCCCGCGCCTCATGGCTCGGTGATTGCGCTGCACCACCCTCCAGTGCCGTCGCTTATCGAACCGAACGCATTTGTCGAGCTGCGCGAACAGGCGCGGTTTGCCGAGGCAATTCGCGGCACTGATGTGCGCGCGGTGCTCGGTGGGCATCTCCACTTCAACACCTTCAGTGAGATCGGCGGTGTGCCCGTGTCTGTTGCTTCTGCGACTTGCTACACGCAGGATCTGAATGTGGAACCCGGTGGTATGCGTGGTCAGGACGGCGCACAAGGGTTCAACCTCGTGCATGTGTACGGCGACCGTGTCATGCACACGGTTGTTCCGATCGGCGAGTTCTCAACCGTGTATGAGGTGAGTGCTGATCAGATGCAGGCTTTGGTTTCGCTGCCACCAGAGGAAGCGAGCGCAGCGATGACGAAGGGCGTGGGGGCTTCCGCTTCCGTAGAGCCTGAATTCGCTTAGTCTCCTGGCTTCCGGGGCCGTGCGGAAGTTCAGCACGGCCCCGGATCCCCGCAGGCCCCATTTTCCAGCAGAACGGATCTACGGTTGTTCACCGAGGTACTAGAACCCCAGCTTTCGCCCGAAACCCGTGTCGTACCAGACAGGGTATCTGCGCCAGTGAAGGGCAGGGCACGTCCGGTTAAGCGACGTCGCCCCGCTCGCACAGAGCGCTTCACGATCACCCCTTACCTCTATGTGCTCCCAGCCGTCGTGCTGCTCATCGTGTGGACGTATGCTCCACTCGTGCAGACCTTCGAGCTGTCGTTTTACGACTGGAACCTCATTCCGACCCAGCCGAAGATTCCGGTTGGGTTGGAAAATTATGCGACCGTGTTGAGTCTGCCTGAACTGCATCAGGCGCTCTGGAACACGGTGATCTACATCAGCGCCTTCCTATTACTTTCAGTGGCGCTGCCCGTCGTATTTGCGTTGATTGCCCGCCGGGTTGCGGGTCGGGCAAAGACTATCTACCAGGCGCTCATCTTCGTACCGTTCCTGGTGACACCGGTCGCCACAAGCGCGATCTGGCGCTGGATGTTTGCACCAGAAGGCGGCACGATACCTGCCATCGCGCGCACACTCGGTATTGAGATGGGCAATGTCTTTCGAGACCCTGACTCGTCAATGCTGGCCATCATTGTGATTGTCGGCTGGCAGATGCTCGGCTTTGGTGTGCTTGTGGTTTCTGCGGGACTCGCCGGAATTAGCCCTGACTACGGACATGCTGCCGCCACTGACGGTGCGACTGAACGACAAATCACCTGGCGGATCACGCTGCCGCTGCTCTCGCCCTCATTGGTGTTCTTGGGCCTCATGACGATCTTGCTTTCGGCGCAGTGGACCTTTCCGATCATTGACCTCGTCACGCAGGGCGGCCCGAGTAACTCGTCCACAAACATCTATTACTTGCTCTACCAGTTCGGTTTCCGCAACTTTGATGCGGGGCTCGCGGCCGCGGCCGGCACACTCTTCTTTATTGTGTTTGGTCTCATTGCGCTCCTCTTTGTCGAGCTCTCAGAACGACTGAGCTTTCACGACAACTGAGCCCCCGCACTCGACACAAAGGATTCACGCATGACGTTCACGCTTGTCGCTTCGCAGCACGACGCCACCCTGCAGGGCGCGACCAAACCGGGGAAGGCTGACGCGGCGCAGAAGAACACCGGGCAGAGTCGCTTTGATGCGGCCCGGGCCGCATCAAAGGCACTCTCGCGGGTCCGTACCCGCCGCCGCATCGGCAAAGTTCCGGCATTCATATTACTCACGGTGCTCGCGATCATCTCAGTTTTTCCGATCTACTGGATGTTCGTCACGGCGTTCCGGCCTGCTGATCAGATGCTCTCGTCGAACCCGCTGCCCGGTCCGTTCAGTCTCGAGAACTTCGAATACGTGTGGAGCACTATCCCGATCATCGGCATGCTCGCCAACACCTTCGGGATGGCACTCGGGCTTGCGGTCGGTCAGCTGTTTATCGCGCTCTTGGCCTCATATGGTTTCGCGCGCTGGTCGTTTCGGGGGCAGAAGATCCTGTTTCTGCTGTTCGTCGGTTCGTGGCTTGTGCCATTCCAGGTGACGATGATCCCGAACTATGTGTTGATCTCGCAGATGGGGCTCTTGAACACGGTGATTGGAGTCATGATCCCGCAGCTCGCCGCCGCATTTGCGGTGATGTTGCTGCGTCAACATCTCGAATCATTTCCGCGCGAACTGCTCGAGGCATCGGATATGGATGGTCGTGGCCCGTGGCGCACACTGTGGGAAGTCGTGGTGCCGAACTTGCGCCCGGCCCTCGCGGCTCTCGGCATCATGCTGTTTATCAGCGCTTGGAATGAATACCTCTGGCCAGCGCTCATCATGCAGCAGGGGGACGCGCTTATTCAGGTGGGCATTCGCGGCTTCCTCGGGGCTGAAGGCAACAACTGGGGTGCGGTGATGGCTGCGAGCGCCATGGCTTGTCTGCCGATCCTATTGATTTACATCTTCTTACAGCGCTATGTAGTTGATGCCTTCGTGCGTTCGGGGTTGAAATAGGACTTGCCTCAATGTAACGAATGGTAATGGCACACATTACGTTACTGAATGTTTCAGGCGTGCTGGGCAAGCCGCAAATTTCGTCATAGCCTCGACCCCATGCCTCACACAACCCACTCCGTTGCATCGCATTTCACCGTCGGCGTCGCTCTCGACGGCGCCGGCGTTCATCCCGCAGCCTGGCGCGAACATGATGCCGACCCCCACACGCTATTCGCACCTGACCACTGGCAGCGCCTGATCGGCGTGCTCGACGACGCCGGCGCTGACTACGTCAGCGTCGATGACTCACTGGCGCTGCAGCATGTGGGCTTGCACCGCGAACCTCACGGTCCCGAATCGTTTGGCACCGCTGCACCGTATCCGTTCACAGACCGTGTGGCAGGCCGCCTGGACGCCCTGCTGCTGCTCAGCTGGATCGCCCCGCTCACTCACAGTATTGGCCTCATCCCCACCGTCACCACGACTCACACTGAGCCCTTCCACGTCGCAACAGCGTTGCAAACACTCGACCACGTCTCGGCGGGTCGCGCCGGCTGGCAGTTGCGCATCTCACCGAGCGAGGCTGAGTCCACCGCATTCGGTCGTCGCGCTGCGCCCGATGTCGATACTGCCGCGGTGCTTGCGGGTGATGACGATGCAGGCCTGAACGAACTACTCGCTGAAGCCGCCGACGTAGCAGAGGTCGCGAGCAGGCTCTGGGATAGTTGGGAAGACAACGCCATTATCAGGGACACTCACACCGGTCGTTTTCTCGACAGGGACCAACTGCACCACGTGCGATTCGAAAGCGAGCGGTTCTCAATCGCAGGCCCCTCGATTGTGCCGCGCTCGCCGCAGGGCCGACCGCCCGTCACCCTGCTCGCGCATTCCGATGCCGTCTACCGGCTTGCTGCCGAGGCGGCGGATGTTGTCTTCGTGACCCCGGAACCGCAGAGCGCCCGTGGCGGGGCCTCGTACGGGCGCACTGCCGCAGAGATCGTGGCTGCTGTGCGCAAGGCTGAGGATACGGCTGCCAGGGGGCGCACAGAAGGGCTTGAAGGCGAACAACGTCAAGGAGGCCTTGCGCCCTTGCGCATCGTCGCCGATCTCATTGTGGCGTTCGACGGTGCCTCTGTAACCGGTGCCCCTGAAACTGGCGCCGCTGTAACGAAAGCTACCGAAACTGGTGCCGCGCGCATCGCGAGACTCGACGCAGTCGGCCCGCGGCTCGAGGGTGATGCCCGTGTGGCGACCGGCACAGCAGCGCAGATCGCCGACGTTATAGCCGAGTGGCGAGACGTGGGCATCGAGGGCATCCGTTTGCGCCCGCTGGCCCAGCCATTTGATGTGCGTGTGATCGCAGACGAGCTGCTGCCTGAGCTACGCCGTCGGGGGCTCGCGAACATAGTCTCGCACTCCGCTTCTGCTTCTGCTTCTGCTTCTGATTCTGATTCGGTTCATGACGTCGAGTCGCAGGGTACTCAGCTATCGCTGCGCGAGCGTTTCGGGCTCGGCGCAGCCCTCAATAGATATGCAGCCAATGCAGCCAATGCAACCAATGCAGCAGCACAACATCAGGAGGTCGCAGCATGAGCGCAACAAATCAGGATCACGGTCACGGTCAGAAGCAAGGCGGCAAACGACAGGTGCACCTGGTTGCTCACTTCCCGGGCGTCAATAGCCAGACTGTTTGGAGCGACCCGCAGTCGGGCAGCCAGATCGACTTCGAATCTTTCCGGCGCTTCGCTCAGACCGCCGAACGCGGGTTTTTCGACTATGTCTTTCTCGCTGAAGGGCTGCGCATGCGCGAACACGGCGGTGAGATTCACGACCTCGACGTCGCGGGGCGACCTGCCACTCTGCCGATTCTCGCAGCGATGGCATCGGTCACGGAACATATTGGCGTTGTCGGAACTCTCTCGAGCACGTTCAATGAGCCATACGAGGGGTGGCTTGTGAAAAAGTAAAATATCCGACGCTAAGGTTTTGTCGAGCGCCGTAGTGGCCTGTATCTGCCGGGTTTGATCTTGTTGGTGCGTGGCCAGGTGTAATCGCCGGTGAGGTTGATGTGTTCCCATCCCAGGGGTGAGAGGAACCGCAGCAGCTCAGGGTCCGTGGCGTTGCCCTCCTGATTCAAGGTGGCGATGGTGCGGTCAAGGTAGACCGTGTTCCAGAGAACGATGGCCGCGGTGAGAAGATTCAGCCCCGAGGCGCGGTAGCGCTGCTGCTCGAAGGATCGGTCGCGGATCTCTCCAAGACGGTTGAAGAAAACCGCCCGGGCCAGGGTGTTCCTGGCCTCGCCCTTGTTCAACCCGGCCGTGACCTTGCGGCGCAGGTCGGGATCTTGGAGCCAATCCAGCAGGAAGAGAGTTCGTTCCAGTTTGCCCAGTTCCCGCAGTGCGGTGGCGAGTCCGTTCTGGCGTGGATAGGCGCCGAGTTTGCGCATCATCAAGGAGGCGGTCACGGTGCCGGTCTTGATGGATGTCGCCAGGCGGAGGATTTCATCCCAGTGCGCGGTGATGGTCTGCGTGTTGATGGTGCCGCCGACCAACGGCGCCAACGTCGACAACACAGGATCATTGGTGGGTGTGTAGAGGCGGGTGTCGCCGATGTTGCGGATCCGGGGTGCGAACCGGTATCCAAGTAAGTGCATGAGGGCGAAGAGGTGGTCGGTGAACCCTGCGGTGTCGGTGTAATGCTCCTGAATGGTCAGGTCGGACTCGTGATACAGCAGCCCGTCCAAGACGTAGGTCGCGTCGCGGTCCCCGACATTGATGAGTTTGCTGTGGAAGGGCGAGTATTTGTCTGAGACGTGCGTGTAGATCATCCGTCCGGGTTCGGCACCGTATTTCGGGTTCACATGCCCGGTGGATTCGGCATGGCTGCCGGCGCGGAAGCGTTGCCCGTCCGAGGACGAGGTGGTGCCATCGCCCCAGTGTGCTGCGAACGAATGTGCGTGCTGGGTATTGACCAGCACGGCCAGGGCGGCGCTGTAGGTTTCATCTCGGATATGGGAAGCCTGCTGGCGGTCCAATTGGGCGTAGGTGACGCCGGTGCATGACTCGGACATCTTGGTCAGGCCGAGGTTGATTCCGTCGGCCAGGATTGCGGTGAGCAGGAGCTGCTTGTCCTTGGAAGGTTGGCCAGATTTGAGGTTGGTGAAGTGGCGGGTGAAGCCCGTCCAGCCATCGACTTCCATCAACAGGTCGGTGATTCGGATCCGCGGGAACATGGCGCTGGCCTGATCGATCAGGGGCTGCGCGTGTTGTGGCACGATCGTCTCGAGCGGGGTGATCTTCACGCCGCTGGCGGTGATCAGTACCCCGGCCAGTTCATCACGGGAAGCCAGAGCGTTGACTTGGTTCAGACGTTCACTGAGCAGGGCAAGACGGCCTTTGAGATACTCTTCGCCGCCATCGGTCGTGACCAGGGGCAGTTCCCCGGCACTCTTCATCAGCGTGTAGTCGGAGCCAGCCAGCAGATAGTCATCGAAGTCGCGGAACTGCCGGGAACCGGTGACCCACATGTCTCCGGACCGCAGCGCATTCTTGAGCTCCGCAAGGGCGCAAAACTCGTAGAATCCACGGTCGGTGCCGTTCTCGGCGAAAACCAGAGGCTTCCACCGGGACCGGATGAACGACGTGGGTGCATCTTCGGGGACCTTTCGGGCACCGGAGGTGTTCATGGTGCGGATGACCTTGATCGCGGCCAGTAGGTCTTGCGCGGCGGGGGCTGCCTGGAGGTCAAGGACGGCAAGAAATGCCGGGGTGTAGCGGCGCAGAGTGGTGAAGTGGGCGCTGACGAGGGCGAGGTGGTCTTCGAGTGCGGGCCGGGTCAGTTCCTTGGCTTGGGCAATGCTATCGATCAAGGGTTCCCAGCCGATGGCTGTGTCGATCGCAGCGAAGGGGTCCTCGCCGTTATCCTTGGCTGCGATCAGGGCATCGCCGAGCTTGGAGTGCAGGCGCATCATGGCTGCGACGGTGGCACGGGAGGCCAGGGTGTTCTGGTTTTGTTTGTTCCGGGCGGTGCGAATGATCCGGCCAATAATTCGGTCGTGCAGATCGATGATTTCGTCGGTGACCGTTGCCATGCTTTCCACAGACATCGCGAACAGGGTCGCGTACCGGCGCCCATGTTCAAACTTGGCCAGATCCGCCGCGGTCATCGAGGCACCCTCGCGAGCCAACTTCAGCAACCTGTTCCGATGCACCAGTTTGCCGGCGTCCCAGGGAAGGCAAAGCGCACGCCAGGCCGTGAGCCGGTCGATATGCTCATTCATCGCCCGTGCGTTGGGCCGCAGTGGTGCCTGCCGCAGCCAGCCGATTTCGGTCAGGGAACTATCGGTGCGGCGACGCAACAAACCATCCAGACGGCCTCGGTGCTCTGGGGAGAGTTGGTCGCCTAAGATGGCGTGGATTCGCCGGTTCGCCCGGGTCAGGGCCTGCGCGCAGGCCCTTTCGATGATCCCGACCCCGGGTGAGGCGATCTTCCTTGAGCGCAGGAAGTCCCGCGCGCCTTCGACCAAGACAATGCCCTTGTCTGTTTGCGCGGCAACCTCGCCCACGTGTTGCACGAGCTGGCGAAACTCCGCGATTCCGAACGCGGACATGCCCAGATACGCACGGATCTCTCTACCGTGTTCCTGCCGCGTTTCCCCACGTGTCCCATATTCGTCCCAGGCCTCGGCCGGGATGGCCAGGCGGGCCGCAAGCCATTCGATCATTTCAGTGGGTACTTCGGTGTCGTCGGTCAGTGCGATACCCGGGTGCCGAAGCAGACAGAGCTGGATGGCAAAGCCCAACCGGTTGGCATCTGCGCGGCGTTGGCGAATCAACGACATGTCCGCTTCGCTGAGTGTGTAGTGGGCAGCCAGGTCCTCGGTGCCGGTGGGGATTTCAAGGACTTGGCCGCGTTCGGCAGTCGTGAGCAGGGAACGCAGGGCCATGTCAGAAATCCTTGTTAGTTGGAAGGCCGCAATCTACGGACTTGTCCTGGTGCTGCTGCGGAGCACCATGCCCGCGAGTCATGGTTTGGTCAGGTGCCGGTAGATGGTGGGACGGCTGACGCCGAATTCCTGGGCGATGTGCTCGACGGTATGGGCACGTTTCCCGTCGGCATCCTTTTCCTCATACATTTCCCTTGCCAGCTTGACCTGGCGGGGACCGAGCTTTGGTTTCTGCCCACCGGTCCGTCCGCGTGCCCGGGCGGCGGCCAGCCCGTCGCGAGTTCGTTCGGACATCAGCGCGTGCTCGAACTCGGCGATCGAGCCGATGATCTGAAAAAACATCCGTCCGGCGGGTGAGGAGGTGTCGATGCCCTGATCCAGGACCACCAGGTCGACGCCGCGCTCCTGCAGCGTCTTGGACAGGTCTATGAGGTTTTCCAGCGACCGCCCGAGCCGGTCCAGCTTCGTGACAACGAGCTGATCGCCGGACCGGTTGGCCGAGAGCAGTGCCTTGTCGAGTTCGGGCCTGCGGGCGAGTTTCCCCGAGGCGGTGTCGAGGAACACCTGCTCGCACCCGGCCGCGCGCAGGGCATCGTGTTGGGCTTCGGGGTGCTGATCGCGTGTTGAGACACGCCCGTATCCGATTCGCATCACCAAAATGTATCACCAACCCGGTTGAGCGTTACATTGCCGCGTACACGGCAAGCGTTACAAAATTTGCCGCGGGAATCCGCGGGCCAAGAATCCGGAAGAAGAGTGTCTCGAGAACGATCGTTACTGGACGCGCATCTGCTTAGCGTCGGATATTCGAAGCAATCATAGGTTGCCCCTGATCAGACCAAGAATACGTAATTGGCTTCCTACTTCCTGTGGATTAGCCAAAAGAACCTTAGGCTGCCTTCGATCCGCTGCTTCACTCGCCATTTTGACAAACACCGATTAATTTTCGTGTTTTTTACAGTACCCTCATGCTAGGGTGGCCTAATATTTAATAGATCACACAGGTTTAGAAATGGGATAATGTGATGAGAAAAAGACTAAATCATGGGGTCTAATAGGCGTCACTGCGTTGATTGCTGGACTACTTGTGCCAACCACCGCTTATGCATCCAATGCTCCTGAGACAAGCGGGGGCGGGGTGAGTTATTCCGATCAGGCCACACTGAATATCTCAACTGGTGAATTGACATTGACCGGCGCCAGCCTTTCCGACGTTGAATTCGGACCGGCCCCTGTAGAGATCAAACCCTTTGCCACCGGTGCTGTGAAGACTGCAGGAAAATGCCAATACAAACATGGTGGCGATGATCCGCATGTAACGAGGGGTGAGGTGTCCTCTCACGGGTGGTGGGAGATCGTCGTTAACAATGGGTGCTCTGAAAAAGCAAAGGTCAAAACAAGGTTGCAAGCATGGGGGTGCGTGCTGGTCGTCGGATGCGGCTGGGTGACTGAGAAAACAAGCATCGCAACTTCAATCAAACCAGGAACCGCAAGGCGGGCCAACGTCCGCGTGGCCTGCGCATCGACCAAAATCGTGGGTTGGCGCAATCTGGTTGATGTTGACTTGGAATGGAAGGTAGACCCTGCCGGCTGGGATACCTTAGGCACGAGAAACCTTGCTTGCTCCCCAAGGTGATCGATATGGACTTTGACGACGTGACTTACATGCCATTCGGCTACGATGAACGACATCCGAAATGGCCTGCCGGGCCTATCGACTCAGCAGCCGTCATTACCGCAGTCGGCGCGTGGTGCGACACGGGGTCCAACCATCAGACTCGACCTGGACGGATGTACTTCCCCGTCGAAATCGATGAGTTTGTTGAAATGTCCGATGGGACACGCATTTCCATTCGGTGGGATCGCGGAATCACTGTAGCTTGGGATGCCGAAGGTGACAAAGATGTTGGTTTGTCACAGCAGGAATTGCTTAGTCACCTCGAAGGGGGACTACTCCCGGACGAGGGAGAAACCGAAGACGTCGGAGCGCTACGCTCGTGGCACGAATATTCGCTACTACTCCGTGCTCTCGGAGTTTCTGTAAACGCCGAGCAGCTCCGACAGCTCCCCTATCTCACTGAATACTCTCCAGAACTATCGAGACTCTTGAATTCGCCCTAGTACCGGCAATGATGGCAGGAAATTGATGGTCAGAGATGGTCGCAAATCATCTCTGACCATCAACTCCCATCCATGCAGAATGGATTCGACAGTGTCCGGTGAAGTGGTGGAACTTCCTTAACACCTTCTCGACCGCACCATCACCACCTTGAATCAGGAGGGCAACGCCACTGACCCTGACCTGCTGCGGTTCCTCGCACCCCTGGGATGTGAACACATCAACTTCACCCGCGACTACTCCTTGCCACGCACCAACAAGATCAAACCAGGCAAATACAGACCACTACGGCGCTCGAGAAGACCTTAGCGTCGGATATTCCCCTTTTTCACAAGCCACCCCTGGTTAGCCCAGGCCGAGCTGCACGAACACGAACCACACGAGGAGCGGCACCACGGCGATCATCGCAATGGCCCACACCAGCAGCGCCCGGAAGAACATCCGCTCGTCCTTGGGCTGTGCGCTGGCCATGAGCAGCGCACCGCTGGTGGACATCGGGCTCACGTCAACCACCGAGGAGCTGATGGCGATGGCCGTAACCACACCAATCGGGGTGAGGAGCGGATCCATGGCGATCGGCTCGACCACTGGGCTGATGACACCTAGGGTGCCCGTGGTGGAGGCGAATGCAGAGACGATGGCCACCACGTAGCTGGTGATCAGGGCGGCAAGGGAGCTGTTGCCGAGCCCGGCGATGCCTGCCTCCAGTTCCTTCAGAGCACCCATCTCTTCCAGCATGCCCACGTAGGTGACGATGCCGGTGACCAGGATGATGGCGGACCATGGCATGCTTTCCACTGCCGGTTTCTGGACGCCCGAATCCAGGACGATCAGCACGGTGGCAATGACCAGTGAAGCGACGCCGACGTCCATGCCCAGGACGGTGGTCAGTACCAGCAGGGCGCCGATGCCCACCAGGGTGAGGATGCGCATGGGGGTTGCGGCCACTTTTTCGGGGCCGGTCCTGGTGGTGGTTCCTGCCGTCACGGAAGTGTGCGCGGGGGCGGTGAGCACGCTGGTACCCGGGCCCGACGGAACCGACACGCTGCTTTCGGCGGGAGCGGCAGCGCCGCCGTCGTGCGTGGCGCCATCGGCCTGATCTGCTGAATGGCGTGCGTCCGCCTTGGCGGCGCGGCGCTTCATGATCGCCTGGATCAGGACGTAGGCGATGGCGCCCAGGATGGCGTTGAAGACGAAGCAGTAAGCGTAGAGCTTGAAGGATCCGTCCGAGGCGCCGGCGCCGTCCAGCATCTTGTTGGCCAGTACGCCGAAGGGGTTGACCGGGGAGAATGCGCCGGCGTTGGCGCCTTGGACGATGACCAGGCCCATAGCCAGGGTGCTGATGCCGAACCGCATGCCCAGCGCCAGGCCCACCGGGGCAACGATCGCGATGGCGGCGGGGGTGAACGCGCCGGCCGAAGCCAGAGCGGCCGTCAGCAGGAACATCAGGATGGGGACCAGGATTTTCCGGTCACCGGCGAGCCGTTCGGCCCAGTAGGCCAGCAGGTCGATGGTCCCGTTGATCCGCACAATGGCGAAGAGGAGGGTCGCGCCGACCAGAATGAAGAACAGTCCGGCAGGGAACTGGCCGATGACGTCCTTGATGGGCATGCCTACCAGGAGAGTTCCGACTCCGAACGCGGCGACGGTGGCGAGCAGGCCGGCGTTGATCTTGGTGAAGGAACCGATGGCGAAAGCCGCCACCAGGACAAGGAACGCGATGATTGACAGGGACATGGTGCCGGCCGCCTAGCCGTTCGCGGGGGAGAGGACACCGGCGCCGGACAGCAGGCTGCCAGCACCGGTGATGGCCGGCTGGTGACCGAGCGCCTTGAGGATCTCGTACGTGGTGGCGGTGGCCGCGGTGATGACCGGCAGTCCGAGCTCGTCCTCCACTGTCTGGACGGCAGCGAGAGAGGGCATCTGGACGCAGGCGGAAAGTACGACGGCGTCTGCGCCTTCGCGCTTCAGGCTGCGGGCAAGCGCGGGCAGGTTCTGCGGGTCCAGGCAACCGACCTCGAGGTTGTCGGCCACCTCGAGGCTAATGGCGTCCAGCACTGTGATGCCGGATCCTTCGATGTAGTCCACCACCATCTGGGTAAGCGGCTTCATGTAGGGGGTGATCATGGCCACCTTACGTGCCCCGATTTCCTGCAGAGTGCGTACCAGGGCGCCGGCGCTGCTGGTGACCGGGGCAGGGTGCCCGTTGCCGGCGGCGGCCTCTGCGATGACTTTCTCCGAACCGACATGGGCTTCGGGGCCCTGAGCCATGACGGCAACCAGGCACGCGTAGGCGATGACGTCCACGTCGGCGTCGGAGACTGCCTCGGCACAGCCCGCTGCCTTGCCCACCATGGCCAGCAGCTCTTCCCGGGTGACCTTCTTCATGCCCGCGCGGGCGGAGTGGAACGTGTATTTGTGGCCGGTTGCTTCGCTCTGGCGGCGGAACAGCTCCGGCAGTTCGGTCTCCATGGTGGTGTTGGAGCTGGGAACGATCAGTCCCACCCGGGAGGAGCCGGGGCGCTTGGGTTCCGGAGCGGTTTCGCAGGTGATTTCGGGGATGCTCATGGTTTCTCCACGTCGTTGTGCTGGGGCTTTAGGGGATGCGACCCACAAGGTGGGTTCTGTTCCCATGATGTGGGTCACGCCGGTAGGATGTCAAATAGATCACGTTCTCAAGGTCCGCTTCCGGCTCACTAAGCTGGAGGCTGCTTGCGGAAAGTAGTTGAAGGGACATACAAACAGTGGCGACGGAACCAGGCGCTGGGGCCTCACCCCTGCTGGTCCTGCACAAGGTGGCGGAAATCCTGGACTGTTTCTCGGTCCAAGACCCGGAGCCGACGCTGCAGCAGATCATCCGGAAGACGGGCCTGCCGTCCAGCACCTGCCAGCGGCTGGTGCAGAACATGCTGCGGGAGGGCTTCCTGGACCGCGACGGCGACCGGTACCGGATCGGCATCGGGCTGGTGCGCTGGGCTACCCCCGGGACGTTCGGGCTGGACGTGGTCCGGTTGGTGAAACCGGTTTTGCAGCAGTTGCGCGATGAGACCGGTGAAACGGCCTGCCTGTATGTCCGCGATGGGGCGTTCCGCACCATCATTGCCGTGGCCGAGACGCGCCACGTGGTGATGCGGCCGTTCATGGTGGGCATGGTGATGCCGCTACATGCCGGAGCGCCCGGCAAGATTTTTCTCGCGTTCGACCCCGAGGCGTGGGAGGCCCTGGATGAGCCCGGCCTCGACAGTTTTACCCCCGGCACGCCGGCCACCTTGAAGCTGCTCCGGAAGCAGGCGGCCGTTGCCCGGGAGCAGGGGTTCTATGCCGCTTTCGGCGAACGGAACGAGGACGTGGGTTCCATCAGCGCGCCCGTGTTCGACCATGAAGGCCGGCTCGCCTGCGCCATCGGCCTAGGATTTCCCACCCAGCGGATCGGACCTGCTGACGTCGAACGGCTGGGACCCGTGGTGGCCCGAGCAGGCCTGGAAGCCAGCCGTGCTCTCGGGTATGACGGCATCCATATGGAACCGCAGCCAGAGCCACAAGGGACGCAATCCCGCATTCACGCACACGACACATCGAAAACCTAAATACGGCCTCAACCCTTCTATTCGGCCTTCTGCCACCGGTTGACGACTAACGCCAGTACATAAAACTCAAGGCTACCCGTGGCCGGCGGTGGTTTGAATGGCAAGGGGAGCGAACAGCAAACCTGCTGGATCGACTCCTTGACCTAGCAATGGAGGGCTCTTGAGCGCCGCGGCCCCCGCCGACAGCTTATGAGGCGGGGTTCCGCCTGAATGTTTTGATGTGGCCAGCAGGGCGAGCGTGGAGGGGGTTACTGCAAAGCGCAGGGGCTCTGCTGAGCAGAAGATAGATCTGGACAGCGGGAAGGTGATGTGTTTCACTGAGACCACGGATCTGACACAAGGACGAGGGAGAACCGAATGAGTTTTGAACAAATAGGCCGTCGCGGATTCATCAAGATTACGGCCGCTGCTGGTGGGACTTTATTTCTCGGAGGGTTGACGGCCTGCAGCCAGGACGGGGCCGGCAGCGGTGGGGGTAAGGCGGGATATTCGGGTGACGTAGCAATTACCGGTCTAGCCAGTCTTATCCACTCCGCCCCCTTCTTCATTGCTCAGTCTGAGGGTTATTACGAGGAGGAAGGGCTGACCCTCGAGCATATTCAGTTCCCCGGCGGGCTTGACACAGTTCGAGGGATCGAGTCGGGGATTGGTTTCGGTACGTCGTCCACTATTCCGGTCTTCATCGCGGCCGAGAAGGGTATGGACGTAAGAATCTTCGGTAACGTCTATACGGCGGCTTCTGTCGACTTCATTGCGTTGCCGGGTTCTCCAATCACTTCCATTGAGGACGTGAGGGGCAAAAAAGTAGCAGTGAGCACACCCGGATCGAACTCCTCGTATTTTGCAGACCGCACGCTGCGAGCGGCCGGCATAATTCCCGGTAAGGACGTGGAGCTTATTAGCGTCGGCTCAGCGAGCGATTCCTGGACTGCCGTCTCCCAGAATGTCGTTGACGTGGCGTGGACGGCGTCGCCGCTCTCTGAGAAAATCGCGTCGGAAAGCGGAGCAAAGGTGATCTGGCGTTCCCGCGACTATGTAAAGGATTGGTCGGACACTTGTCTCGTGGCTACCGGATCGTTCATCGATGAAAATACTGATGCGCTGAAGGGTTGGGGCCGGGCTCTCAAGAAGGCGATGGACCTGATCACGAACGACCTGGAAAAGGCCGCCGAGGTCTACGGAAAGGCTATCGGTTACAAGCCCGAGGTTGCACTCGAGGCGCTTAAGAACTCGCAGAATTTCTACAGCCTGGACTTTACTGATGCCCAGTTGGCCGCTGTGGTCGCCGCCGGTAAAGAACAGGGTCAGATCACGAAAGAACCTGACATGGATGCCATCGTTATGAGGAACTTCCTTTCATGAGCCAAATATTTCCGATCGATACAGTGGGGCACGACAGTGACGTCGTTTTCGACAATATTGGGATGACTTTCGGTACCAATACGGGAGTTACCCAGGCCGTCGCTAATGTTTCGGGAGTCATACCGGAGGGGAAGTTTGTTTCCGTCATCGGGCCCAGTGGCTGCGGGAAAAGCACGTTGCTTGACATGGTCGGAGGCCTGCTCAAGCCCACCAAGGGCACGGTCAGTATCAACGGTGAGACTGTGACAGGTCCCCGGCGGGACACTGCGATGGTGTTTCAAGAGGACTCCACCCTGCACTGGCGCACGGTACTGGACAATGTCGCTTTCGGCCTTGAGGTCAAAGGCGTCCCGAAAGCTGAGCGGTACGAGAGTGCACGCCGAATGATTGAACTCGTTGGGCTCAGCGGTTTTGAGGACCACCGGCCGGGCCAGCTTTCCGGTGGAATGAAGCAGCGTGTTGCTATTGCCCGGGCTTTGGCAATGGAGCCGCGCGTCCTTCTTATGGATGAGCCCTTCGGCGCTCTGGACCAGCAGACCAGGCAATTCATCGGCCGGGAATTGCTGCGCATCTGGGAGAAAACACGCAATCGCGTGCTGTTCATCACCCACGATATCCAGGAAGCCGTTTACCTCTCCGATGAGGTCTGGGTCATGTCAGCAAGGCCCTCCGTCGTCAAGGAAGTGGTAACCATCGATCTTCCGCGGCCACGACCAGAAGGAACACACACGCTGCCCAGGTTCCGTGAATTGGAAGACCATCTGTGGGAGCTGGTGAAGGTTGAGGCTGAGAAGACGCTGGGACCAGGGGCGCGGTTGGCGTGAACGTTAAGGAAAAGCCCCCGGCTGTGCAGGAGAAGCAAAAAGCAGCTCTCGTACCGCGTGCATCGCTAGTGCGCTGGGCGATTATTGTGGCGATTGTGGCCGTTCTTGAAGTCACCACCAGAACAGGCATGGTGAGCCAGTCGCTGATGGTGCCACCATCAGAAATCCTGATTCGACTGGCCGAGATCGTCCCCACGGACAGGTTTGGCCAGGATGTTGCCCGGACTCTGACTACGATCCTGGTGTCGTTCACCATCGGACTTGTGCTGGGAGTCCCGCTTGGGGTCTTCCTATGGCGGGTACCGGCTGCGGGGCGCATCCTTGAGCCATTTATCGTGACCGGCTATGCAATGCCCACTTTGTTGTTTTACCCGGTTCTTCTGGCCGTGATGGGACTCAATGCGGGACCAATTATTGTTATAGCTGCGTCGATGTCCCTGATTCCAATTGCGCTGACCACGATGGTTGCTTTGAATGCAATCAAGCCGATTCTTCATAAGCTCGCAAATTCTGTCAGCGCCTCCCCGCGGCAGTATTACTTGAAGGTTCTTTTTCCGGCGGCGACGCCACTGATTTTTCCGGGCGTGAAACTCGGATTTATCTACGCCGTGATCGGCACCGTTGCCATGGAGTTTATCCTCGCATCCCAAGGAGTTGGTTTCCGGGCCGGCTTCTACTACCGGGAACTTAATACCGCTGACATGTGGGCCTATATCGCTGTCGTCATCGTCCTGAGTGTGTTGGTGAACAGCGTGCTTACCTGGCTGGAGAAACGCATTAGAAGGGACATGCTGTGAGTACCGATCTAACGATTCCCTCGGGAATTATCACTCAGCAAAGCGCGGACAGAGCCAGGGTCATCCGAGACAACGTATGGCGCGTGGCCGTGTTGGTAGCTTTGGTGCTCCTCTGGGCGTTGCTGTCTACCATGAGTGACCTCGTCGCTTCACCCACTGACTCGCTTAACGCGCTGGTGGAACGTTTCGCCGACGGCTCCATCTACCGGCACCTCAACGCCACTCTGCAGGCAGTGGCTATCGGGTTCCTTATTGCCGCTGCCATAGGCTTTCCGTTGGGCTACGCCATCGGGCGGAGCAAGTTTCTCGGTGCTGTATTCGACCCCCTCGTCGCAGGCGCCTTCGCCATCCCGCGCGTAATCTTCTTTCCCATTCTTCTGCAGATTTTTGGAGTAGGCGTCGGAGCACAGTCTGCAATGGCGGCACTGGCTGCGGTATTTCCCATCATGGTCTCGACAACCGCAGGCGTCCGTGCCATCAACCCGCTTCTGCCTAAGCTGGCACGCTCGCTTAGCCTGTCCCCGCTGCAGACCGTGACCAAGATATACATTCCGGCCATGGCACCCTCGCTCATGGTGGGCATCCGTATCGGCTTCAGCATCGCGTTCATCAACGTGATCATCGCGGAATTCTTCGCTGCTCGCGCCGGACTTGGACTCTTGGCGCTGCGCGCCTACGGCATGCTGGACCTGCCGACAATGTACGGCATCATCGTGCTCCTCGCTGCAATCGCCCTGGCCGGGAACCTGGTGCTGTGGGCAGTCGAACGACGGTTGGGCAACAAGCTTTAGCCCTTCGCCCAGGGGGCCTGTACGCCCGCACATGCGGGTGTCTGACAACTGAACGGTCTAAGAAAGAGGAAAGCATGTCCGCGACTGCCGCCCGAGAGGAATACCAAAAGTTAAGGTCCGAGTTCAAAGAAAAAGGACTGGGCGGGAGGATCGGCTTCGGAAGCCGGCCGGCGCTTTTGGTGATTGACATGATCCGCGGATTCACGGATTCGAGGTCCCCATTGGCCGGGGATCTCGACGAACAGCTTGAAGCGACTCAGGAACTTCTCGCCAGGGCTCGGGCCGCGACCGTCCCGGTGATCTTTTCGACCGTTGCTTACGATGCAGACCTGCAGGAAGCCGGCAAGTGGATTCAAAAAATTCCGTCCAATAGCTGGCTGATTGAAGGAAGCGAATGGGTGGAGCTTGACGATAGGCTCGACCGTCAAAGCAATGAGATGCTGCTCGTGAAGAAGTACGCATCCTGCTTTTTTGGTACTGACCTTGCCGCGCGACTTGTGTCCAGGGGTATCGATACGTTGCTCATTGTTGGCTGTACCACCAGCGGATGCGTCCGGGCCACGGCTGTGGATTCCTGTTCCTATGGATTCCACACCGTTGTGGTCGAAGAGGGGGTCGGTGACCGAGCCGAACTGCCGCACCTCGCCAGCCTTTTCGACATCGATAACAAATACGGCGATGTTGTTGGCCTGGACGAGGCAAACACCTATCTCGAACATGTGCGCGGTTAGGAACAAGGCGCCAAAGAGGCCGGCATGCCAGCGCCCTAACCGCACACGGACGCAATAGCGGCATGCCCAACGAAGACCAGATCCTGGGATCGTCAAGGACTGACAGAATCCTGAGCATTATCGCAACGGTATTGTTCTCGTTCGCTCTGGGAACCTCGGCAGTGATCGTGCCGATACTGGCGATCGCTGCAGGGTACGGCACGGTCGAGGTCGGAATGATTGTTGCACTGGCGGCTGTTTCGCAGTTGGTGACGCGCGTATTTCTGGGCGCGCTGATGCGCAGGGTTCCAGATAAAACGCTCCTTGCGTATGCGGCGCTCATGATCGCGGTCTCCTGCGCCCTTATCGCGGTGTCGCATGCGCTGGCGGTTTTCGCTGTGTCACAGCTGGTCCAGGGTTCGGCTCGCGCCTTGTTCTGGACCAGCAGCCAGACGCACGCTGTCCGCACGTCTAGCTCGTCCGTTAAGGGATTGACTGATGTCAATCTCGCCGCGGGGTTGGGAGCGCTGATGGGGCCTGCACTTGCCGGTTATCTATGGGAAGTTTCTGCCCCGCTGCCGCTGATAGTGGCGTCAGTGGCAGGAGCGGCGGCCGTCATTCCTGTAGTCCTTCTAAAAAAACTTCCGATATTTGCTCCGGACCATTCCAACGATGGAATTTTCGCTGGAGGGCTTTGGCGGCGACCGGGGGTTGATGCCGCCTGCTGGATGAACGCTGGAGCGGGTGCCTGGAAGAGTCTCCTGGACTCCTACGTTCCCATCGTGCTTTCCTTCGCCGGACAATCGGTCACTGTCATCGGCATCTTGGTGTCCCTAGCCAACTCGGCCGTTCTGGCCGGAAGTCTGTGCGGAAGCTGGCTGCGCAAACGTGGAAACAGAATCTCCCTTCTCACCGGCCTCCTGGCCGCCGGGGTTGGTTTAGCTGCGGCGGGGCCACTGGCCGGCGTGGCAGTTGCCGCCGCCGTCGCCCTTACTGTATCTGGCGTTGGTGCTGGGATCCTCCAAACGGTCGGGCCAGCGTTAGCTGCCGATGAAGTCCATCCCGAAGATCGCGGGGATGCACTTGCGCTGACCGGCACCGTGCGGGCGGCGGCGCTCTTTCTTACACCGTGCGTGATGGCTCTGCTGGTCAGCGTGATCCCGGTTGCCGCAGCGCTGGTCACGGCCGGTGTCCTCATCACCCTTCCGGCAGCGAGGGGTAACCCCAGAAAAGATCTCCCCAAGCAATCCCGGCCACCGCAATCCGCTCCGGGCAGGCCACGCCAACAAGATCAGCTGGAAGCTCCACAGAAAGAGGTATCCGATGAGAACTGAACCGATTGATACGACTGCTTCGGAGACTCCCCGGCTGAGGTTGCTGCATGGGCACTCCATCCCACGCTTAGGCCTGGGTACCTGGCCGATGCTGGAGGACGAGTGCGAAGCTGCGGTACGTGTCGCAGTGCAGAGCGGCTACCGGCTGGTTGACACAGCGTTCCAGTACAGGAACGAAGAAGCGGTCGGCCGCGGGATCTGCACTGCGGGCGTCCCACGGTCCGAGTTGTTCATATCCAGCAAGTTCAACAAGGAGTCCCACAGCATCGATGGAGTGCAGCGGGCCTACGACGAGAGCCTGCGAAAACTCGGCCTCGACCATTTGGACATGTTTATGTGCCACTGGCCCGTGCCTGCCCTGGGCAAGTACGTGGACGCGTGGAAGGGACTCGTGAAGTTATTGGAGGAAGGCCGCGTGAAAGCCATCGGTGTTTCAAACTTCAAACCTTTCCACTTGAAAGAAATCATCGATGCAACCGGAGTGGTTCCGGACGTGAACCAAATACAACTGAGTCCCGATATTGCGCGGACAGAGCCGCGCGCCGTTCACCGGCTATTGGGAACTGTCACTGAAGCCTGGAGTCCTATCGGTCGGTCCTCCGGCCTGCGGGCGCACCCCATCATCATCGAGATCGCTCAGCGCCTGAATAAGTCACCAGCCCAGATCCTGCTGCGATGGCATGTCCAACAGGACATTGTGCCCATCCCGCAGGCGTCAGACCCGCTCTGGCTCACCGAAAACCTGTCCGTGTTCGATTTCTCGCTCAGCGCCGACGAGATGGCCTCGATTCGGCAATTGGACAAGGGCGAGGGAGCCGCACGCGACTCTGATCTGCCTGAAAACGGCCATTGATTCCGACGATGCTTCTTCACGGAATCGACAGGGGTTGACGAACCTCACATTTTGCGTCATCCTCTTGATTACAGAATCCTTCTCTGCAACACAGAGAAACATGCGGGCCCAACGAAGGAGACCTCTCATGACAGACCAGACCAGCGTTATCCAGGACGTGCAGCGCGGCATGATTCCTGCACACATTTACAACGATAAGGAAATCTTCGAGCTCGAAAAGGAGCGCCTCTTCGGACGGAGTTGGCTCTTCGTTGCCCACGAGTCCGAGGTGCCCGAAGCCGGCGACTACGTAGTGCGCCGTGTACTCGAGGACTCATTCATCATTTCCCGAGACGAAAAGGGCGAGATCCGTGCTCTTTTCAACATGTGCCTCCACCGGGGAATGCAGGTCTGCCGGGCCGAGATGGGAAACGCCTCGCATTTCCGCTGCCCCTACCACGGCTGGTCCTACCGCAACGATGGGCGCATCGTGGGTCTGCCGTTCCACAAAGAAGCCTACGGCGGGGAAGAGGGCTTCAAGAAAAAAGGGCAGACCCTGCTGCCCGCCCCGTCCTTGGGCACTTACAACGGGCTGATTTTCATCAGCCTTGACCCTGACGCGGAACCCCTTGAGGAATTCCTGGGCGACTTCAAGTTCTACATGGATTACTACACCAAGCAAAGCGCTGACGGCATCGAACTCCGGGGCCCTCAGCGGTGGCGGGTCAAAGCGAACTGGAAGATCGGCGCCGAAAACTTCGCCGGCGACATGTACCACACTCCCCAAACGCACACGTCAGTTGTTGAAATCGGTCTCTTCCGCGAACCCAAGGCTGAGAAGCGCAAGGATGGAACAACCTACTGGGCCGGCAACGGCGGCGGTACCACCTACAAGCTTCCCGAGGGCACCTTGGAGGAACGGCTTCGCTATGTCGGCTACCCCGACGACATGATCGCGCGGATGAAGGAGCAATGGAGCCAGGAGCAGCTCGATGTAGTCGGCAAGGACGGATTCATGGTCTCGGCCGCATCGGTCTTCCCAAACATGAGCTTCGTCCACAACTGGCCCCGCGTAGAAGAAGACTCCGACGAAGTCCTGCCGTTTATCTCCATCCGCCAATGGCAGCCCATCAGCGAAGACGAGACCGAGATCGTTTCGTGGTTTGCCGTGGACAAGAACGCCTCTGAGGAGTTCAAGGCCCTTTCGTACAAGGCATATCTCATGTGCTTTGGCAGCGGCGGCATGTTTGAACAAGACGACGTTGAAAACTGGGTCTCATTGACCAGCACGGCGGGCGGCCCTATGGCCCGCCGCCTCCTGCTCAACAGCCGGATGGGCATGCTGGAAAACGGGCAGAACGTCGTAGAACCCCTGACCTCAGATGAGTATTCAGGACCAGGTTCCACGCGGGTCGGCTACAGCGAATACAACCAGCGTGAACTCCTGCTGCGGTGGGCTGATCACCTCGAACGACCGATGGAGAAAGCGGCCCAGCTGCACGTCGGAACCGATCCTATTCAGGCACCCGCGGCTGCCGAGGCGGATCCTTCACGGGCCGCCGTCGGGAACACTGCCATCCCGGCCGATCAGATCCTCACAAAGGAGGCCTAGGCCATGAGCGTTGAAACCGATCGCAACGGCAAGACCCTTTCGGAGCAGTCTGTTCTCGGTGGCCATGCCCCACGCACCCAGAGGATAGGGGAATCCCTCCCGTTCGATGATGCACTCCACCTTCAGGCGCACCGGTGGCTGGTTGACGAAGCCTACCTCCTGGACGCCCAGGACTATGACGCATGGATGGCACGGATTGCTGAAGACGTGCATTATCTTATGCCCGTCCGGGTGACGACCGCCCTGGGTGCCGGTTACAGCACGTCCCCCGGTATGGCCCATCTTGATGAAAACAGGTACTCGCTCAGCCGGCGGGTGGCCCGGTTTGCCACAGAGCATGCCTGGACCGAAGACCCTCCTTCACGGTTGCGCCACTACATCACGAACGTTCGGACGTTCCGCACAGATAACCCGAACGAAATCATCGTTGATTCGGCGGTGCTGCTCTTCCGCAGCAGGGGCGATGTACGGGAGGCCGCTACGGTGTCCGCCGGACGTGAGGACCTTCTGCGCCGCACCGGTACCGGATGGGAACTGGCGCGTCGGACCATCATGGTGGATGAGTCGGTTATCCGCATGCAGAATCTGGCCATATTCCTATGAAAATTGGTTGGGAAGGCGAGGAAGAAGACCGCCTTGCCGCCATTCGCGCGGCAGAGGAACGCGTCCGGCTGGAAGCGCATGCCACTGGCGCTCCGATCGTGATTGCCAATGAGTTTGCCGAGGTGCACATCACAAGGGTGGAGACCCGCAATGGCTCCCGGCTGATGATCAAATCCCCGCGCTCCGCGCAGTGGGTTTCTTTGTGCCCGCTGGAACTCGAGGCGCTGACATGGCAGGCGCCGGCAACGTTTTCGGCCATGATCGGAAATCCATTCGGTCCGCTCATCGCCGAGGATGAACGACCGCCCCAATTAAAAAAGAACAGCAACACTTAGGCCAAGGAGTTTGAGCATGCCAGTCGTAAAAGCAGACCTAGCAGCCTGCCAGGGGTACGCCAACTGCGTTGTCGGGGCGACCGACTATTTTGATCTGGATGACGACGGGATCGTAGTCCTCCTCAAGACCGAAGTACCCGAGGCTGACCGAGCCCGGGTCGTGGAGGCAGCCCGCAGCTGCCCCGTTTCCGCCCTGATAGTGGAGGACTAATTGAATACAGTAACTGTCATCGTGGGCTCCTCCATCGGGGGCGTGCGGACGGCACAGTCCCTACGCCTGGAGGGATACGAAGGACGTATCGTTCTCGTCGGTGAAGAAACGGAACTGCCCTACGACAAGCCGCCGTTGTCTAAAACTGTCCTGGCAGGTACAGCAACTGAAGCCTCCATCTGCCTACTGGACCGCGGCCAAGCCCAAGAATTAGGAATAGAGCTGCAACTTGGACGTGCAGCAACCGGGATCGACATCGCAGGAAACATGCTGAATCTGCAAGGTCAGGAAGCTCTGCACTTCGACAACCTGGTCATAGCCACAGGCGCCTCCGCCCGCCCATCGCCGTGGGGGCAGCGGCCTGGCATCCATGTTCTTCGCACTCTCGACGACGGCCGGAGCCTCCGTGCGGACCTCGCTAAGGGCGGACATCTGGCCGTTGTCGGCGCAGGTTTCATCGGCGCCGAAGCCGCGGCGACAGCGCGGGCGCTTGGTCTGGAAGTGACAGTTATTGACCCACTCCCGATCCCTATGAGCCGCATCTTCAACGCGGAAGTCGGACAGTGGTTCGGAGACCTTCACAGTAGCAATGGCGTGAAGACGATCTTTGGTACCGGAGTCGAGGCCATCGACGGCGAACAGGGCTCTTTCACCCTGCGGCTTACCAACGGTCAGAACCTGGAGGCCGCTACAATTCTGGTCGGCATTGGCGCCGTTCCCAACGACGCCTGGCTCGGTTCTTCGGGTCTGCTCGTGGACAACGGTCTGGTGCTCGACGAATACTGCCGCACCGTGGACGCCCCGCATGTCTATGGCGTCGGCGACGTTGCACGATGGCGGCACCAAAAACATGGCGAAGATATCCGAATCGAGCACTGGACAAACGCCGTCGAGCAGGCCGCGTGCGTAGCTTACAACATCACGCATCCAGAGATTCCCCGCGCCTACACTCCCGTCGAATACGTCTGGAGTGATCAACACGATTGGAAGATCCAGGTGGTCGGCCGGGTAGGCGGAAACGCTGAACACGTTATCATCGGGCATCCGGAAGTTCACGGACGCTTCGCCGCTCTCTATACGGTCGACGGTATCAACTTGAGCGGTGCCGCCATCGTCAACTGGCCTAAGGCGCTTCTGGCCTGCCGCCGTGGGATGGGTACGGGAGTCACAGTCCAGGAACTGCGGGAAAAACTCGAACCTATGCTGAACCCCCAGCCCCTGACGGCATCATGATGGACCAGAGTCGGCCACCCCTGACACATGCAGGGGAGAGGGAAGCGATTGCTTTGGCATGCCGTGTGCTGGCACACCGTGGCCTGGCAGACGGCATCCTCGGCCATATCAGCCTTCGAATCGGCGAGAATAAATTGCTCGTCCGCTGTAGGGGTTCCCAGGAGCGGGGATTGGCATTCACCGAAGCCGACGACATCCGCTTGGTGGACCTTGACGGCAATCCCGCTGCTGAAGGCGAACTGGAAGAGGGCTACACCGTACCCAACGAGCTTCCCCTCCACACCGAGCTGTTACGACAGCGCCCAGACATCAACGCGGTCGTCCACGCGCACCCGCCACGGGTTGTCGCAGCTGACCTCGCCGGGCTTGGCGTCCGCCCGATCGTCGGGGCCTTCGACATTCCCGGCACCCGCCTAGCAGCAGGCGGGGTACCCGTGTATCCCCGAGGGGTGCTGGTCAGGAACCGCCAGTTGGCGACGGAAATGCTCCACGCTATGGGTGACCGCCCTGTGGTGCTGCTCCGCGGACACGGGCTGACCAGCGCCGCGGAGACAGTAGAGCAAGCAGTGCTTCAGGCAATCAGCGTGGATATTCTGGCAGGATTGTCGCTTCAGGTCACGGCAGCGGGGGGAACGCTCAAAGACCTTCCCGACTCGGACATGGCGGAACTGCCAGACCTCGGCGGGTCGTTCAACACGCAAACGGCATGGAGACACGAACTGGTTCGGATGAACGCTGCGTGGTGAAGCTAGCCGACAGGAGAATACAGACACCCCCACCCATGCTGGGTACGATATCAGGCATGCAATCTACAGATACGGACGCCGCGTCCAAGTACGGTCCGCCGCCACAGTACCCCATCGAATCTGTTGACAATGCATTGCGACTGCTCCTCCTATTCGAAACCCAGCCCAGCATCCGGTTAACAGATGCGAGCAACTATCTCGGTGTCGCATCGTCGACAGCGCACAGGCTTATGGGTATGTTGCTTTACCGAGGCTTCGTGCGGCAAAACCCTGTTACTCGCGCCTATGAGCCAGGCCAGGCGCTCAGCTCCATCGCCTTCGCCATCAGACGTCAGGTGGACATAAGAACCCTCGCTCGTCCTGTGCTCGAACAGCTGTTCCAACAAACCGGGGAAACGGTCCACTTCGCCAGGCTCGAGAGGACAGACGCCCAATTCCTTGATGCCATTGAAAGCTCAAGGGCAGTTCGAGTGGGTTCCCGCCAGGGCATCACGTTGCCCGCAAACTGCACGGCTACAGGAAAAGCGATGCTGAGCCGACTCACCCAGGAGCAGCTATGGGCCTTGTACCCTAACCAGGAACTCCCCGGCTTAACGGGAAATTCAATAACGTCACGGGCCAACCTTGAAGCCGAACTTGACAAAATCCGGCGCATGGGATATGCCACAAGCGAAGAAGAAAGCGAAGACGGCGTAACCTCCGTTGCCGTATCGATCACGGGGCCAAGCGGCACGCTTTACGGAATTAATGTGTCGGTACCGGCCCACCGGATGTCGGACAAGTTGCGCGCCGAACTTGGGGGAATGATCCGCGTCGCCGCTGAAAATTTGCAAGGCCTGCTGCTTTAGACGATATGAAGTGTGATGCAGTACTGCCCGTCCGGGGCCGGGACATTATCGCCGCGCGGTCCCGGCAGCGCCGGCGGACGGGATCCGCTCCCTACTGGAGGGGGCGGCGCTGCGGGGACCTGATTCCCGGCGGTGATGTCCTTTATCCGGACGGGCAGTGAGCGACAGGGGACCTGGGTCGAGGGCCGGGGCCACCGGTGTCACAGAGTTCGTGGGTTGCCATTGGCGGCTCCCTTGGCCTGTCGGCTCGTCGGGAGTGCAATGGTAGTGCCACATGTGAGGTTTGGGAGGTCCCGGCTATGTTTGAGCATACTTTCATTGGTCTGGATGTTCACGCGGTCAACGTCGTTGGCCATGCACTGAACCCGGACACCGGTGAAGTCAGCGGCCACACGATGGCCTCAGACCCTGCGACGGTGTTGGAGTGGGTTCGCCGCTATCAGCCGCCGGTCACGGTCGTCTACGAGTCCGGCCCGACCGGGTTCGTTCTGGCCCGGTACCTGCGGGCCGCGGGCATCGATTGCGTGGTTGCAGCGTCCTCGAAACTGTTGCGGGCTCCGGGGGACCGGATTAAGACTGACCGGCGGGACGCCCGTGTGCTGGCTGAGATGCTTGCGGTCGGCTCAGTTACCGAGGTACGGGTCCCGGACCCGGATGAGGAAGCGTTGCGGGATCTGTCCCGGCTGCGTTCGGGCACGGCCAAGGATCTCGCGCACGCCCGCCAGCACGTGAACGCGATCCTGCTGCGCCACGGCATCCGCTACCCCAAAGACACCAGATGGACGAAGGAACACACCCTGTGGCTGCACCGCCAACACTTTGACGAACCGGCGCTGCAGTTCACCTATCAGGCTGATGTCGAGCAGGCCGAACTTCTTGCCGGGCATTTGGCGCGGATCGACAAACAGGTGACCGTCACGGCCGCGGCCTGCCGCTACGGCCCGGTGATTGAGGCGTTGATGTGTCTGCGGGGCATCCAGGTCACAACCGGCTTCGGGCTGGCCGTGGAGATCGGGGACTGGACCCGCTTCACCGGCTCGTCCATCGGCTCCTATCTCGGGCTGGTCCCCAGCGAGAACTCCTCCGGCCAATCCCGTCACCAGGGCCCGATCACCAAGGCCGGGAATACCTACGCCCGCAAACTCCTCATCGAAGCCGCGTGGCAGCACCGGCGACCCTACGCCCGGCCCGGGGAACGGCTGCTGCGCCAGCTCGATCTTGTCGATCCGGCCACCCGGATCCGTGCCCTGGAAGGAAACCACCGGCTCCACCAAGTGGGAACACTTCGATGAACGCCACAAAATGTCAGTCAAGGCCAACACCGCGATCGCCCGCGAGCTCGCCGGCTGGTGTTGGTCCCTGGCCGCCCCGCTCCAACAAGGAGGACGGATGAACGCGGCCTGACCCTGGACGTGCCCCCGGACGTGGTGGAAGTGCGATGGGCCAGCAGTGGAGCTAACTCGAGAGCCAGCTATGAGCAGGCGGGTCATACCCCCGCCGACGCTCGATTTTAGACACCGATATGCTCCAGCCGAACAGATCGTCATGCGGTAACCAACCCGCGAATGTCAGCCTGACACTGCAGTCGAGAAAGGACTCGCCACCACCGGTCACCACGACCGGCCGGCACACGATGAGCGGCCCCCGGAACAAAAAGCCAGGAGCCGCTCATCCATGCCTATTGACAATCAGACCTACATATCAGCTGGCTGCAACCCACAATGCGGTCGGTCCCGCTTATTACTCCAGTAACCCATTGATCTTAAATCCTCCGCCAAGGTGACCCTGATGCCTTGCCCCTGAGATGCTAGAGATGTCGCAGGGCGGACGTAGTTGGTTGCTGTAAACGTGAGCCATCAGCGGCGCACCGCGAAGGGATCCCTTTCTCGTTGTCGGCCCCCGGCATCAGTGGCCCCAGCCGCGGCCGGGGTGAACTGAGCGCGACACTTCACTCCAAAGAAACCAATATCATCGACTCTCACTGACATTTCTGATTACGGTCAGTCAGCTTGGAGAAACGAATGTAGGAACTGCGGCAGGCTTCAGTCGCTATACCTTTCTACAGGGACGAGAAGGGGAATCTTCGCTTGGTACTGATGTCAAGGGCCATGAAAAGGTGCCCACGGACGGCCAGCAAAAAATCCCACTGATGGCCATCATTTCTGCCCAAGGGCGGCCGGCTGCCTGCCCGCATGGTTGACGGCAGCCGGCCACTCCTGGATCTACCTGGACAAGGGTGCCACCCCCTGCCCGCCCAGCGCCTGGGTCAGCCGCACCGACTCCCCGGTCGTCTGGCAGACGTGGGCGTGGTGCAGCAACCGGTCCACCGTCGCGGTGGCCAGGGTCTTGGGCATCAGCTCGTCGAAGCCCGCAGGGTGCAAATTCGAGGAAACCGCCACGGAGCGCTTTTCGTAGGCGGCATCCACCACGCGGTAGAGCCCCTCGGCGGCGTCCACGGAAACCGGCAGCAGCCCGATGTCATCGACGACCACGAGCTCGGCACGCAGCACCCGGGCCACGGCCCGGTTCACGGTGTCGTCGGTGCGGTGCGAGCGGATCAGCGCCCCGAGCTGCTCGAGCGTGAACCAGGCAACGCGCAGCCCCGCCTCCACGGCCTGCTGGCCCAGCGCCTCCAGGAAGAAGGTCTTCCCCGTGCCCGAGGGCCCGCAAACCACCAGGTTTTCCTTGCGGTGGACCCATTCCAGGGTGCGCAGCGCCTGCTGCGTCGGGGCCGGGATCGAGGACAGCGACTCGTCCCAGATATCGAAGGTCTTGCCCGTGGGGAAGCCGGCGTCCTTGCGCCGGGTGGCGAGCATGGACCGGGCCCGGCCGGCAGTTTCCTCGGCCAGCAGCGCCTTGATGACCTCGGCCGGTTCCCAGCGCTGGGACCGGGCGGTGGCGAGCAGTTCCGGTGCCAGGGCGCGGGCGTGGGGCATCTTCAGCTGCCGCATCAGCGCCTCCAGGGGTGGCTTGTGAAAAAGGGGAATATCCGACGCTAAGGTCTTCTCGAGCGCCGTAGTGGTCTGTATTTGCCTGGTTTGATCTTGTTGGTGCGTGGCAAGGAGTAGTCGCGGGTGAAGTTGATGTGTTCACATCCCAGGGGTGCGAGGAACCGCAGCAGGTCAGGGTCAGTGGCGTTGCCCTCCTGATTCAAGGTGGTGATGGTGCGGTCGAGAAGGTGTTAAGGAAGTTCCACCACTTCACCGGACACTGTCGAATCCATTCTGCATGGATGGGAGTTGATGGTCAGAGATGATTTGCGACCATCTCTGACCATCAATTTCCTGCCATCATTGCCGGTACTAGGGCGAATTCAAGAGTCTCGATAGTTCTGGAGAGTATTCAGTGAGATAGGGGAGCTGTCGGAGCTGCTCGGCGTTTACAGAAACTCCGAGAGCACGGAGTAGTAGCGAATATTCGTGCCACGAGCGTAGCGCTCCGACGTCTTCGGTTTCTCCCTCGTCCGGGAGTAGTCCCCCTTCGAGGTGACTAAGCAATTCCTGCTGTGACAAACCAACATCTTTGTCACCTTCGGCATCCCAAGCTACAGTGATTCCGCGATCCCACCGAATGGAAATGCGTGTCCCATCGGACATTTCAACAAACTCATCGATTTCGACGGGGAAGTACATCCGTCCAGGTCGAGTCTGATGGTTGGACCCCGTGTCGCACCACGCGCCGACTGCGGTAATGACGGCTGCTGAGTCGATAGGCCCGGCAGGCCATTTCGGATGTCGTTCATCGTAGCCGAATGGCATGTAAGTCACGTCGTCAAAGTCCATATCGATCACCTTGGGGAGCAAGCAAGGTTTCTCGTGCCTAAGGTATCCCAGCCGGCAGGGTCTACCTTCCATTCCAAGTCAACATCAACCAGATTGCGCCAACCCACGATTTTGGTCGATGCGCAGGCCACGCGGACGTTGGCCCGCCTTGCGGTTCCTGGTTTGATTGAAGTTGCGATGCTTGTTTTCTCAGTCACCCAGCCGCATCCGACGACCAGCACGCACCCCCATGCTTGCAACCTTGTTTTGACCTTTGCTTTTTCAGAGCACCCATTGTTAACGACGATCTCCCACCACCCGTGAGAGGACACCTCACCCCTCGTTACATGCGGATCATCGCCACCATGTTTGTATTGGCATTTTCCTGCAGTCTTCACAGCACCGGTGGCAAAGGGTTTGATCTCTACAGGGGCCGGTCCGAATTCAACGTCGGAAAGGCTGGCGCCGGTCAATGTCAATTCACCAGTTGAGATATTCAGTGTGGCCTGATCGGAATAACTCACCCCGCCCCCGCTTGTCTCAGGAGCATTGGATGCATAAGCGGTGGTTGGCACAAGTAGTCCAGCAATCAACGCAGTGACGCCTATTAGACCCCATGATTTAGTCTTTTTCTCATCACATTATCCCATTTCTAAACCTGTGTGATCTATTAAATATTAGGCCACCCTAGCATGAGGGTACTGTAAAAAACACGAAAATTAATCGGTGTTTGTCAAAATGGCGAGTGAAGCAGCGGATCGAAGGCAGCCTAAGGTTCTTTTGGCTAATCCACAGGAAGTAGGAAGCCAATTACGTATTCTTGGTCTGATCAGGGGCAACCTATGATTGCTTCGAATATCCGACGCTAAGCAGATGCGCGTCCAGTAACGATCGTTCTCGAGACACTCTTCTTCCGGATTCTTGGCCCGCGGATTCCCGCGGCAAATTTTGTAACGCTTGCCGTGTACGCGGCAATGTAACGCTCAACCGGGTTGGTGATACATTTTGGTGATGCGAATCGGATACGGGCGTGTCTCAACACGCGATCAGCACCCCGAAGCCCAACACGATGCCCTGCGCGCGGCCGGGTGCGAGCAGGTGTTCCTCGACACCGCCTCGGGGAAACTCGCCCGCAGGCCCGAACTCGACAAGGCACTGCTCTCGGCCAACCGGTCCGGCGATCAGCTCGTTGTCACGAAGCTGGACCGGCTCGGGCGGTCGCTGGAAAACCTCATAGACCTGTCCAAGACGCTGCAGGAGCGCGGCGTCGACCTGGTGGTCCTGGATCAGGGCATCGACACCTCCTCACCCGCCGGACGGATGTTTTTTCAGATCATCGGCTCGATCGCCGAGTTCGAGCACGCGCTGATGTCCGAACGAACTCGCGACGGGCTGGCCGCCGCCCGGGCACGCGGACGGACCGGTGGGCAGAAACCAAAGCTCGGTCCCCGCCAGGTCAAGCTGGCAAGGGAAATGTATGAGGAAAAGGATGCCGACGGGAAACGTGCCCATACCGTCGAGCACATCGCCCAGGAATTCGGCGTCAGCCGTCCCACCATCTACCGGCACCTGACCAAACCATGACTCGCGGGCATGGTGCTCCGCAGCAGCACCAGGACAAGTCCGTAGATTGCGGCCTTCCAACTAACAAGGATTTCTGACATGGCCCTGCGTTCCCTGCTCACGACTGCCGAACGCGGCCAAGTCCTTGAAATCCCCACCGGCACCGAGGACCTGGCTGCCCACTACACACTCAGCGAAGCGGACATGTCGTTGATTCGCCAACGCCGCGCAGATGCCAACCGGTTGGGCTTTGCCATCCAGCTCTGTCTGCTTCGGCACCCGGGTATCGCACTGACCGACGACACCGAAGTACCCACTGAAATGATCGAATGGCTTGCGGCCCGCCTGGCCATCCCGGCCGAGGCCTGGGACGAATATGGGACACGTGGGGAAACGCGGCAGGAACACGGTAGAGAGATCCGTGCGTATCTGGGCATGTCCGCGTTCGGAATCGCGGAGTTTCGCCAGCTCGTGCAACACGTGGGCGAGGTTGCCGCGCAAACAGACAAGGGCATTGTCTTGGTCGAAGGCGCGCGGGACTTCCTGCGCTCAAGGAAGATCGCCTCACCCGGGGTCGGGATCATCGAAAGGGCCTGCGCGCAGGCCCTGACCCGGGCGAACCGGCGAATCCACGCCATCTTAGGCGACCAACTCTCCCCAGAGCACCGAGGCCGTCTGGATGGTTTGTTGCGTCGCCGCACCGATAGTTCCCTGACCGAAATCGGCTGGCTGCGGCAGGCACCACTGCGGCCCAACGCACGGGCGATGAATGAGCATATCGACCGGCTCACGGCCTGGCGTGCGCTTTGCCTTCCCTGGGACGCCGGCAAACTGGTGCATCGGAACAGGTTGCTGAAGTTGGCTCGCGAGGGTGCCTCGATGACCGCGGCGGATCTGGCCAAGTTTGAACATGGGCGCCGGTACGCGACCCTGTTCGCGATGTCTGTGGAAAGCATGGCAACGGTCACCGACGAAATCATCGATCTGCACGACCGAATTATTGGCCGGATCATTCGCACCGCCCGGAACAAACAAAACCAGAACACCCTGGCCTCCCGTGCCACCGTCGCAGCCATGATGCGCCTGCACTCCAAGCTCGGCGATGCCCTGATCGCAGCCAAGGATAACGGCGAGGACCCCTTCGCTGCGATCGACACAGCCATCGGCTGGGAACCCTTGATCGATAGCATTGCCCAAGCCAAGGAACTGACCCGGCCCGCACTCGAAGACCACCTCGCCCTCGTCAGCGCCCACTTCACCACTCTGCGCCGCTACACCCCGGCATTTCTTGCCGTCCTTGACCTCCAGGCAGCCCCCGCAGCGCAAGACTTGTTGGCTGCCATAAAAGTCATCCGCACCATGAACACCTCCGGTGCCCGAAAGGTCCCCGAAGATGCACCCACGTCATTCATCCGGGCTCGGTGGAAGCCTCTGGTTTTCGCCGAGAACGGCACCGACCGTGGATTCTACGAGTTTTGCGCCCTTGCGGAGCTCAAGAATGCGCTGCGGTCCGGAGACATGTGGGTCACCGGTTCCCGGCAGTTCCGCGACTTCGATGACTATCTGCTGGCTGGCTCCGACTACACGCTGATGAAGAGTGCCGGGGAACTACCCCTGGTCACGGCCACCGGTGGCGAACACTACCTACAGGATCGCCTCGCCCTGCTTAGTGAACGGCTGCACCAAGTCAACACCCTGGCCTCCCGGGATGAACTGCCCGGGGTGCTGATCACCGCCAGCGGCGTGAAGATCACCCCGCTCGAGACAATCGTGCCACAACACGCGCAGCCCTTGATCGACCGGGCCAGCGCCATGTTCCCGCGAATCCGGATCACCGATCTGTTGATGGAAGTCGACGGCTGGACCGGGTTCACGCGCCACTTCACCAATCTCAAGTCCGGCCAACCTTCCAAGGACAAGCAGCTGCTGCTCACCGCAATCTTGGCCGACGGAATCAACCTGGGATTGACCAAGATGTCCGAGTCATGCACCGGCGTCACCTACGCCCAATTGGACCGCCAGCAGGCTTCCCATATCCGGGATGAAACCTACAGCGCCGCCCTGGCCGAGCTGGTCAATGCCCAGCACGCACACCCCTTCGGTACGCACTGGGGCGATGGCACCACCTCGTCCTCGGACGGGCAACGCTTCCGCGCCGGCAGCCATGCCGAATCCACCGGGCACGTGAACCCGAAATATGGGGCCGAGCCCGGGCGGATGATCTACACGCACGTCTCAGACAAATATTCGCCCTTCCACAGCAAACTCATCAATGTCGGGGACCGCGACGCAACCTACGTCTTGGACGGGTTGCTGTATCACGAGTCCGATCTGGCGATCCAGGAGCACTACACCGACACCGCAGGGTTCACCGACCACCTTTTCGCCCTCATGCACTTGCTTGGATACCGTTTCGCACCCCGGATCCGAAACATCGGCGACACCCGTCTCTACACGCCCACCAACGATCCTGCGTTGTCGACGTTGTCACCGCTGATTGGCGGCACCATCAACACGCAAACCATCACCGCGCACTGGGATGAAATCCTCCGTCTGGCCACATCCATCAAGACCGGCACCGTGACCGCATCCTTGATGATGCGCAAACTCGGCGCCTATCCACGCCAAAATGGGCTCGCCACCGCGCTGCGGGAACTGGGCAAATTGGAACGAACTCTCTTCCTGCTGGACTGGCTCCAAGATCCCGACCTGCGCCGCAAGGTGACGGCCGGGTTGAACAAGGGCGAGGCCAGGAACACGCTGGCCCGGGCGGTGTTCTTCAACCGTCTGGGAGAGATCCGCGATCGATCCTTTGAGCAGCAGCGCTACCGGGCCTCGGGGCTGAATCTTCTCACCGCGGCCATCGTTCTCTGGAACACGGTCTATCTCGACCGAACGATCACCACCTTGGATCAGGAGGGTAACGCCACGGACTTTGAGCTGCTGCGGTTCCTCTCGCCCCTGGGGTGGGAACATATCAACCTAACCGGCGATTACACCTGGCCACGCACCAACAAGATCAAACCCGGCAAATACAGGCCGCTACGGCGCTCGAGAAGACCTTAGCGTCGGATATTTCACTTTTTCACAAGCCACCCCTTCCCGACCATTGCCCGCGGGCAGACGCAAAGCACCAGCGAGGACAGGTTCAATGAGGAAGTCTTCGCTGAAGTTCTGGAAGAACCATCGAAGGCGTAAGACTGTAAGTTCGATTCCGGCGTCGGGGAAGGACTGCTCAGTGGCCTTGACGATGTCAACGTCCATGCCCCCGACGTCCGGTACCGAGACCATGACGGCTTTGCGCACGCCGGCGTCACTGGCTGCACGGGCGAAGGCGCGGACTTGATCGCGTGCCGTGGGGCTTCCAAGACCGGGGTGGACAACGTAGATGGCGTCTAGCCGAGGTTCTGTAAACGCACCTACCTCTCGATGAGAGCTAGGAAGGCGGTGGCTGAGATGAGCCACGATCAGCAGGAACGAACCGCAGGCAATGAGCCGAACGACCAGGCGACGGCGCAGGCGTCGCCGTCGTTGCGGGCGGTGGTGTATGTGCGGATCAGTGATGATCCCGAGGGCACCGAGCGCGGTGTTGACCGGCAGGAAGCTGACTGCCGGGCGTATGCGGCAGCGCACGGGTGGGAAGTCGCCCAGGTGTACCGGGAGAACGACACGTCGGCGTTCAAGCAGCGCACGATCACACTCCCGACGGGTGAGCGGGTGCGGCGCGTGGTGCGCCCGGAGTTCCGCGCGATGTTGAAGCACCTCAGCGAGCAGCGCGCCGGGGTGATGATCGCCTACGACCTGGATCGGGCGGTGCGCGACCCGAGAGACTTGGAAGACCTGATCGACGCCAAGGTACTCAACGGCTTCAGCGTCCGCTCCGTGACCGGCTCGCTGAGGTTGGATACGGATTCTGATGTGGCGATGGCGCGGGTGCTGGTCGCGATGGCGAACAAGTCCTCAGCCGACACCGCCCGCCGTGTCGCTCGGGCGGCGAAGCAGCAGGCCATCGAGGGCACTTGGCATGGTGGGCAGGTGCCGTTCGGCTACCGCGCCGAGAACCACACGCTCGTGATCGACCCCGAGGCTGCCGAGTTGGTGCGGGAAGCCGCGCGGCGGGTGCTGGCCGGAGAGACGTTGTACCGGATTCTCACCGACTGGAACCGGCGGGGTATCCGTACGACGCACGGGTGCCGGTGGTCGGATCGGACACTCAAACTGGTGCTGCGCAACCCCTCGATCAAGGGGGTACGGGAGTATCGACCGTTGTTGCCGGACGGCACCCGGTCGAAAACCTCCCTGATGCAGACGACCGCCGCGTGGCCCGCGATCTTGGACGAGGACACCTGGCAGCAGGTCTCCGATGTGCTCGATGCCCGCAAGCAGGCCCGAAACTTCCATCAGCCCGGCAGTGGGGCGGCGAAACGGCTGTATCCGTTCTCGGGTCTGATCCGCTGCTCGACCTGCGGACGCGCCATGCTGCATCGCGGCCAGGTGTATCAGTGTGTGCAACAGGTGCCGGGCGGGTGCAACCGCTCGATCCGTTCCGGCGACCTCACCAAACTCGTGGAGGAAGCCGTGCTCGCGACGTTCGAGCAGATCACCCTCAACCCCGCCAAGCGCCAGTCTCCGGGCGCGGATCAGGCCGCACGAGTGGGGCTTGCCGCGACGCTCGATGCCGACCGGGAACGCCTCGCCCGGCTCGATGATGACTACTACGACGGGTTGATCGACAAGTCGATGTGGGTGCGGCAACGCTCACGGATCGCCGAACGCATCGAACGCACCCGCCGCGAGTACGCCGCCACGGTGCCGGAGCACACTGGCCCGTCGATTGATATGACGACCGTCGCACAGGAGTGGGCCGACCGTACCCCGATGTGGCAGCACCAGGCCGCCAGTCTCGTCCTTGAAGCCGTCCTCGTTCACGCCCTGCCCAGGGGGATGAACGGCGCGACACCGGCGAGGCGGCGCAATGAGACCGTCGAAGCGTTTCATGCCCGCCGTGAGGTGTACCGGGCGGGGATTCTCGCACATCGGGTCGAGTTCGTCTGGCGCGCCTAACGCCCCCGCGCCTTCGGCAGGCCGCAGAGGGCTTGCAGTTGCTCACGCACCCGTGGGTCAGCGATGACCGGAGGCAGGCCCTGCGCTGCGCGGCTCTCCCGCGCGAGGCGTGCGCCGAGTGGTTCGGGGGCATCGGTCGAGGCTGGTTCGGGCGTGGTTGTGGTGGTCTGCGTCGAGGTATCCATGTAGACAGGTACGACAGGCAAACCACAACATCTAGTTGTACGGGGTCAGGACGTTGGTTGCAGTCGGCTGATCGGGGGGTTGCCTCCGAGGGCTGAGTGGCGTCGTCCAGTGTTGTAGTGCTCGAGCCAGGGGTCAAGTGCTGCGGTGCGGTCGTCGTTCGAGGTGAACGGTTGCCGGTAGGCCCATTCGGTTTGCAGGGTCCGGTTGAACCTCTCCACCTTGCCGTTCTGCCACGGGCAGTGCGGTTTGATGAACTTCTGCCGGATGCCGTGCGCGCCGCAGACGCCGCGCAGCGACCATCGGTAGGCCCAGGCGTTGTCGGTGATCAGCCGCTCGATGCGGGGGATGCCGTGCGCGGCGAAGTAGCCGATGGCGCGTTCGAGGAACGCGGCGCAGGTCGGGCCCTTCTCGTCGGGGAGGACCTCGGAGTATGCGAGCCGGGAGTGGTCGTCGACGACGGAGTGCACGTAGTCGTAGCCGACGACGGTCTGTTTCCGGGCGGCTGTGGAGCCCATCGCTCTGCCGTGCGCCTTCCACCCGCCGCCGTCGGGGATGCGACCGAGCTTCTTCACGTCCATGTGCACCAGCTCGCCGGGCTGCTCGCGTTCATAGCGGACCGCTGTGGTCTTCGACGCGCGGATCCGCTCCCCGGTCATCGGGTCCAGATCGACCAGACGAGGCAGCCCGGACCGGGCGATGATGCGCGACACCGTCCGCGCCGGCACCCCGGTGCGGGCCGCGACCTCGTCACGGCCGACTCGTTCCTTCTTCCGGATCGCGACCACCGCCGCGGCCCTGGCATCGGGGGTGCGGTTGGCGACGTGGTGAGGCCGCGAGGAGCGATCGTAGAGACCGGCTTCACCCTCGGCGCGGTAGCGGTCCAGCCACCGCTTCACGCAGCGTCGGGACACGCCCATTGCCGCGGCGATATGCGCCTGCTTCCACCCGGCACCGGCACGATGGACGATGAGCAGCCTGCCGTGCACGGTCAAGCGGGCATTACGGTGGGACACGAGAACCTCCGAGTTCGTGAAGACGTCAGACATCTCCACTAAGCCCGGAGGTTCTCCCCTTTCACAAGACCGGAAACGCCACCAACCTCATGGCCGGGTACATCTAGTACCTGGCATCGAGTTGAGGTACTATATGCAGACTTATCCACAGGGAGCTACCTGCGACCGACCCCAAACGGGGTATGTCACGGGGGTGCCGATTCGGTACCCTCGTGAACCGGCTCAACGGTGCCGCAAATTTTGCGGCACCGTTCGCGCCCGTGACGGCCAGCCGAGCGGAGCGAAAGCGCAGGTCCGACGGTGGTGGCGATTCGACACCACCGTGAACGGTCGCGGTGAGGTCGCAGCGGATGCGGCTTGGTTCGCGGGGGCAACGGCGAAACTCCTGGTCGGACGGTGGTGCCAATTTGCCACCACCGTCACGAGAACCACAACGAGCAGCACAGCGGGCCGAGGTCGCAGGCTGGACGGTGTGGGAAATTTTCCCCGACCGTCGCCCCGCGAGTGTGGTGCCGCCGATTCGACGGAACCACCCCGGCCGGGAGTAAAAGCCCTGGTCGCACGGTTCCGGCAATTTGCCGGAACCGTCACCCCCACCCCGACATGCAGGCGCGCCGGAGCGTATCGCGGTCGCGTGGTGGCGGTGCTCATCGTCGGGTTCCTCCGGTCGTGTGGGCAGGTGTCAGTAGGTAGGTGCGCACCCGTTCCCACGGGAGTCGTCGGCGCGTGCGGTGGCGATGCCGACGCCCGGCCCCGCCCGGCTCGCGGACGGTGGGCCGTAGCGCCGGTACTCGATGGGGGTCACGCCCATGTAGCGGCGGAAGATGCGCGAGGCTTGCCCGCAGTGGTGGCACCAGCCGACCCGTTCGGTGATCGTGCCGATGAGCAGATCGGTTTCGCGGATCAGGCGCGCCATCTCCTGTACGCGCAGGATCGACAGGTACACCGGCGGCGTCACCCCGAACGAGTCCTTGAACACCCGATTGAGCTGACTCGGCGACAGGCAGGCGTGCGCGTCCAGTTCGGTGAGCGGCCACTGCCTGGCGATGTTGCTCTGCATGAGCGCCGCCGTGCGCATAATCTCGCGGCGCACCGGCTTGAACTCCCGCCACCGGGGAGGCGCGACCCGCACGGCCCGCTGCCGAGAGGTCAGCGGCGGCACCTCCACCGGCGCGTGACGAACCAGCGGCGCGATGGCGGCGAGCACCGTGAACAGCAGCGCATACGCACGGAAGTAGCCGCGCGGCGATTGGTCTTCGCCGGTGAGTGTGGCGAGTTCATCGAGGATCGGCCCGAGCCGTTCGGCCTGCGATTCTCCGACGCGCAGCACCTGCACCGGATCGGGATACAGGTGAGTTGCGAGGTCGCGTGCGGCTTCGCCGTCCGCGAGCACGTCGAGGTGCTGCCAGAACAACTGCTCGACCAGTAATCGGTATCCACTGCCACTGTCCTCACCGTGACGGTGCCCTCGGGTTCGTACCCGAACTCGACGTTCGGGGCGACCAGCACCACATCACCCACCGACGCCGACCCGCCCGCATCGGCATCGGCATCGGCATCGGTGAGGATGATCGAGCCGTCGCGCACGACCACGAAGCGCACACAGTCATAGGCGGTCGCCGCCAATATGCGACGGTGACGGATGCTGGTGACATAGACGCAACTCCACGGCTCGACCGGCTGCACTATCGCGGGGTGCGGCGACTGCGGCGTCCTTGTAGGCTCATGACCGGTCGGCGTGGTCGCCGGGCGTTCGAGTAGCAGCGACATGACGACCTCCCTTCTCTGACCACCCCCGAGCAACCAGGGGGAAGAACCGGCCTACCAAGCACCGGCGGTCGCGGCGAAGCAGGAGACGAGCAGGCCGGGCGTTTCCCGGTCACTCCGGCACTTTGCCGGGCAGCGCGACCGGCTCGGTCATGGGAGGTCGGTCATGAGCGGGCGCATGTCTCGGTAGCGGCTCGGTGTCACTCCGGTGTGCGCTGTGGATGCTTCTACCGCGCGCGACCGGCTCCGCCACCCCACCCGCTGCCCGGTGGCGGTGACGGTGATGTTCGTCTCGCGTAGGAGCCGCGCCATCTCTTGCACGCGGAGCATCACCAGGTAGGCGGTCGGGGTCTTCCCGAACGTGTCCGTGAACACGCGCACCAGGTGCTTCGGAGAGAGCCGCACCAGGGCTGCCAGTTCCGCGAGCGTCCACGGGTGCGTGATCCGGCTGTGCAGCGCGTCGCGCACCAGCATCGCCTCACGACGCAACGGTTCAGGCACCCGACTTCGAGCGGAGAACGGGCGAGCGCGGGCACGTTGCAGCCGGGTCAGCCGCACCGTCGAGACGCGGATGCACGGCGCGATCACATCGGTGATGAGGAACCAGAGCGCCTGCATCCGATGGAACCGTTCCAGGTACTTGCCCTCGACGGTGAGGGCGACCAGCTCGTCCAGCCACGGCAACAACCGCCCGGCTCGATCCCGGCCCAGGTGCAGTACCTGGGCAGGTTCGGTGTACACCTTTCCCGCGAAGTCGTGGGCGTCGAGGCGGTCGTGCAAGATCGCGGAGTGTTGCCAGAAGAACTGATCCAGCGCCATGTCGGTGTCGATGTAGACCGTCGTATAGGTGACCCGCCCCTCGGGTTCGACGCCGAACAGCACGCTCGGCCCCAGCAGCACCGCGTCGCCAAAGCTGACGGGTTGCTGTCCGAACTCGCTGAACACGATGGCCGTGCCGTCACGGATCACAACGAGCCGGACAACGTTGTACGCCGCCAGGCCCACAGGTCGATGCGTCGTCCGTGTCCGAGCCGACAACGGCGGGGAGATGCGCCTATCCACTCATCGGGTGCTTTTCTGTCAGTTCACTGGGCCATGCGATGAGTTGCGTGCGAGTGTCGTCCTTGGTGGAAGTCTCCGCGACTGCCGCTCCGAAGTCGGCATAACTGATCGCTTGTCGGGTGAACGCAGTCTCGTCTGTGGAAGGGGAGACTCGTTCCCAGCGTGCTGTCGTCGGCCCCTCCGGTTCGTAGACGGGCGGCGGGATCAGATACGCCCATTCTGATCCTGCGTTGCCCGCTTCGAGGTGGTCGCGCAGCATGGCGTGTGCTCTCCCGCGCGGCAGTGTGGGTTCTGGGAACCGGGGGTCTTGCCAGAACCGTCTGTCTCCAGGGAGTCGGAGTGCTCCTGCTCCGCCGACCGTGACGATCCGGGCCGGAGCGCCGTTGGCCTTGGTGCTTGCCTCGATGAGTCGATCATGTACGGCCACGAGTTCGGTCGGGGCGATGTCCTCACGCAGTCGGATCGCGTTCATGACGACGTCGATGCCGTGCATTGCTTGCGTGAGACTGGCGTTCTCAGCGATGTTCACGACCGTGGAGGTCAGCGATGCAGCAGTCTTGGCGAGCCGCGTGGTGTCTGCCGGATCGCGCAGCGCAGCGGTCGCCTCGATGCCTGCGGGGAGATGAGCGAGGATGGCGGCTCCGGTGCGCCCGGTCGCGCCGAGAATCAGGATGCGAGTCATACAGGTACCTCCGAAGCGGGCGTGCGGGTGAGTCGGGCGAACCCGGTGAGGCTGGCGACGGCGAGCACCATGAGCGCGGCGAGACTGACGAGCAGGATCGGGAAGTCCAAGCCCAGGTAGGCAGTGAGTGGGCCGACGCTGGCACCGAGGAACAGCACGAATCCGTTGAGCGCCATCCCACCGGCCCGGTTCGGGGCGGCGGTCTCGCCGAACAGGGTGATCATCGCGGGCACCGCGAGCGCGACCCCAGTGACTCACACGAGACTCGCCAGCGCCGTGCCCGCGAGGGATGCCGAGAGTGCGGCTTCGATCAGCAGCCCAATCGCGGCGAGGGCGAACCCGGCACGTGCAACCCCCGCGCCGCCGAGACGCTTCGCAATAGCGCCCGCGAAGAGGGAGGCGAACATGCCCGGCAGCCCGACGAGGCGGAGCCAGATCACCTGCGATGAGTCCAGGCAGAGGTCGGTCAGGTGCGGGCCGAGGCCGGTGTACATGCCGACGAACGACAACAGCAGCGTTAGGTGCGCGAGGCTCAGTAGCAGCACCGAGGGGCGTGTGGCGACCCTCCCGACTACGGCGAAGCGACGCACCAGGCTCGCATCGTCTCTGCGACTGTGCGGCTCGGTGACGAGCACGGCGACGCCGATCATGCCGAGGCCGAGCATGATGCCGGAGAGGATGAACACCCACTGCCAGCCCAACGTCAGGCTGAGCGCGGAGGCGAGTACTTGGCCTGCGATCCCGGCAACGAGGAATGCCGTCGACATGGCCCCGATCGCCGTTGCCCGACGCTTCAGCGGGGTCGCTTCGGCCAGATACGCGAGCGCAACCGGCGCGAAACTCGACGCCATCACCCCCTGCACCCCGCGCAGCGCAGCAAGCATCGGCACCGTGGAGGCGAAGCCGCAGGCGATGGTCGCGACGGTGAGATACACCAGGCCGATGAGCATGATCCGCTTCCGCCCGTACTGATCGGCCAACGGCCCCCAGATCAGGAACCCGACCGCATAGCACACGCTGAACACCGTCGAGAGCGCGAACGTCACATCAGAGCCGAGTTCCGCACCGATCGGGGCGATCAGCGGGATTGCCGCGTACAACTGCGTGAGCACCAGCAGCGCCGTGACCACGAGCAGCACGACCACGCCGTTCCCTGCCGGGTGCTCGCGCGCCTCGCCTGCTCCCGCTATCTGTTCCGTCGAGTTCGCAGACACCACCACTCCAAATCCAACGTTTCCGTTGGATTTGACTGTAGTAGGCTAACCGCGAAGACGCAACGTGAGCGTTGGGTTTACCGCACGAGACGGGAGGTGGGAACGATGGGCTGGGATGTTGAGGGCAGGAAGCGCCGCATCCTCGACGCGGCGGTGGCCGAGTTCGCCGCGCACGGGCCGCACGGCACGACCATCGAGCGCATCGCCAAGGCCGCCGGGGTGAACAAGGAGCGCGTCTACACGCACTTCGGGGGCAAGGACAGACTTTTCGCCACCGTACTGCGCGAGGAACTGGCGAAGGTAGCCCGCGACGTGCCCGTCGAATCATTCGCAACCGAGGACGTGGGCGACTACGCCGGGCGCGTCTACGACTACCACCGCGAGCACCCCGAACTCGGCAGGCTCATGCGCTGGGAAGGGCTCGTCTTCGACACCGAAGTACCCGACGAGGCCGAGCGGCGCGAATACTACGGATACAAAGTCGCCGCCATGACCGACGGACAGGCCAAGGGCACAGTAACGAGCGACCTCGACGCCGACCACCTGATGTTCCTCGTGCTCTCACTCGCCGGATGGTGGTCAGCGGTACCGCAGGTCGCCCGCATGATCACCGGAGCCGAGAGCGACGCCGAACACGCACGCCGCCGTGCCTCCGTCGTCACCGCTGCCCGAAGACTCATCGGGCAGTAATCAGGTCACGAAGTTCGCCGAGAAGACTAGTCACTTCATCGAACCGAACTCCGAAAGTTCCCTCGAACTTTGTGACGCCAACTCTTGCCAGCGACACTCTGTGCGACGCTCTCGCGCTGACGCTCGGCTCCATCAGTCATCTGCCCCCTATCTCAGTGAGGCACGTATTTTACGGCGGGGCCGTAGTGCGCACCTCTCTCACGAGACGACTCGTGAGGGAGGCCAGAGTGAAGGGTGGAGTGAAGCTGTTCCACGGCAGCGGTGCTGCCGCGCGCGCCTATGTCGAGGCCGACCGCTCCCGCGCTGACGAGTACTACCTCGGCGCAGACCAGGCCGTGGCCGAGTACGCCGTGATCGACGCGACCGGCGAGGTCACCGCTGCTCGGTCGCTGTCGGCGGATGAGTACGAAGCCTGGGTCGATTGGGTGAACCCGGACACCGGGGAGTCGATGGGTACCCCGCGCAAGCCGGGCAAGGTGCGTCGGGGGTCGCCGTTGTTCGCGGAGATGACGATCAACGCGCCGAAGAGCCTGTCGGTCGCCGCCGCACTCCACCCGGACGTGTCCGAGGCGTTGGACGCGACGCAGCGGGATGCGGCGCGGGAGATTCAGCACTTCCTTGGTCAGCATTCGGTCACGTTGGCGGGGCCGCGCGGCGCGCAGGAGGTGCTGCCGGTCGAGCACATGCAGACCGTCGCGATCACGCACAAGACGAGTCGTGCGGGTGATCCGCACCGGCATATCCATTTCCAGATTGGCACGAGGGTGTGGGCGGGCGGGAAGTGGCGGGCGCTGACCACGGCGGCGTTGTTCCAGCAGCAGGGCGCGATCCGTGCTCTCGGTACGGCGGTGATCGCCGCGCACCCCCAGCTCGCCGCCACGCTCTCCGAGCATGGCCTGACCCTCGACCCCGTAAGCGGTGAGGTTGTGGAGTTGGAGCCGTTCAACGCCGTCATGTCGAAGCGGTCGGCGCAGATCAGACGCAACCTGGAACGCATGGAGGCCGAGTGGCAAGCGAAGCATCCCGGCGAGACGCCCGGCCCGGTGTTGACCGCTCGGATGCAGGACGCGGCGTGGGCGTTCCAGCGGCCCGGCAAGAAACCGGCGGACTTGAAGAACGAGCAGTGGTGGCAGCAGGAACTCCGAGACGCCGGCTACCACCCCGAGAGCTTGCAGCACCCCGACACCGTTGCGCCGGCATCGCTGGATGACCTCAGCGTGCAACAGGTCGCCAGTCGTGCGCTGGATCGCTGCGCGGCGGCTGCATCGACCTGGACACCGCACACCGTGCGAGAGCACGTCACCCGCATCACCACCGAGGCAGGCGTGCAAGCGACCCCGGCGGAGTTGCGCGAGTTCATCGACCTCGCCACCGGACTCGCCGCCTCGGATTGTTTCTCGGTGCTGCCGCCGGGCATGGTGCAACCCGAGCACGTCGCCCACCTCACCAGCCTTGGCGTCGTCGCCGCCGAGACCGCACTCCGCGACCAACTCACCGCCGCGACGCCGGAACGGGAGCCGAAGCACCCCGACGTGACCGACGCTGCGCAAGCCGCCGGACTCGACACCGGGCAGACCGTGGCCGCCGCTGCCGTCGCCTCGACCAACCCGCTCGTGATTGTCGAGGGCGCGGCGGGCGCAGGCAAGACCACCATGCTCGGCGTCGCCATCGAGGTTGCAGCCGAGCACGGGCGATCCTCGCGGGTGGTTGCGCCGACGTTGCGTGCGGCGCAGGTCGCCCACGAAGAACTCGGCGTGCCCGCAACCTCCGTCGCGGCGCTCGTGTATGCGCATGGGTGGCGGTGGAACGAGGACGGCGTATGGACACGCCTCGCACCCGGCGACACCGACCCTGCAACCGGGAACATCTACACCGGCCCACCAAACGACGCCGTGCTGTCGCGGGGTGAGCGGGTGATCGTGGACGAAGCGGGGATGCTCGACCAGGACACCGCCCTCGCTCTGCTGACCGTCACCGCCGAGGCAGGCGCGTCGGTCGCGTTCGTGGGCGACCGGGCGCAGCTCCCGGCGGTCGGGCGCGGCGGGGTGCTCGACATGGCCGCCCAGATTCGTGGCCGTACCTACGACATGACCGAACTCCACAGGTTCACCGATGCCGAGTATGCGGCGTTGACGTTGGTCATGCGTGACCGGGAGCACCCCGGCGACGTGTTCGACCGACTCGCCACGATGGGCCTCGTGACCTTGCATGCCGACGAGGAAGCGGCCCGCGAGCACATCACCGCCCACGCCCACGACGGCGAAGCGATCACCGTCGCCACCAACGACGAGGCCACCGAGCTGAACGAGCACATCCGCGCCGGGCGGGTCGAGCGCGGCGAGGTCGACGACACTATGACGACGACCGGCAGCGACGGGCTGAGCATCGGCGCTGGCGACCTGATCCAGACCCGGAAGAACAGCAGCGACCTCGGCGTGGCAAACCGGCAGCAATGGATCGTGCAGCATGTGACCGACGAGGGCAGCGTCTACGCCCGCGAAGTCAGCGGCGGAGGCAAGCACAGCCGCACCGTCGCCCTCCCCGCCGAGTACGTGAGCGAGTGGGCGCACCTGTCGTATGCCGCGACCGCCTACGGCGTCCAAGGCGCAACCGTCGATGCCTCCCACACGGCCTTGTCGGAGGCGACGAGCGCGGCAGGCGTCTACGTCGGCATGACGAGAGGCCGCCAACAGAACCAACTCCACGTCGTCGCCGCTGATATGGCGGATGCGCGGGCGCGGTTCGTTGAGGCGATGGAACGCGACCCGGCAGACCGTGGCCTCGACCACGCCACCGCCCAAGCCATCGACGCCGTGCAAGGCCTCGTCAGCGATGGCCCCGTGCAGCTCATCACCGAAGAACTCGCCCGCCTCACCGCCGAAGCCGAACGAGCCGAACGTGCGGCGGAACGCTGGGAGCAGACCGCTGCCAGGTTCGACGCCCAGCGCGCAACACACAAGACCGAGGACGACGAGCACGCCGACGTGCTCCGCCACGCCGAGGACGAGGCGGCGCGCATCCGTGCCGAAATCGCGGAACCGTTGACGGTGCAGGCCGAGGCAGACGGCACCACCTATCTCGATGCTGTCGAGCGCGAGGCCGCCGCAAGCAGCCGACTCGCCACCGTCGGCAGGCTCGGCAGGCGCAAGGCCCGCGCGGAGCACCGCCAGACGAGCGAGCACACCCGGACGGTTCGGGCACGGGTGCGCGAAACATGGGGCGAACCACCCCGCACCACCGACACCCTGCCCGAGTGGGCGGCACGACAGGCCGAGCGTCGCGCCGAGGCCGATCCCCGCGTGATCGACGCCGCCCAGCACGTCGAGGCCGCGCGAGCCGACCGTGACGAGTTGCGGCAGCGGCACGAGCAGGAACGCCGGGCGTTGCTGGTCAGCGAGTACGGGCCGCAGGCGGTGATGCGCCACCGGGTCGGGATGCGACTGCCGAACCCAGCACAGCAAGCAGGACAGGCGCACCAGCAAGCCACCGCGCTCCGAGCCGAGGCCGACTACCTCCGCGCGCTACCGATCCGCGACGCCGCCGCACGGATCGAAACCACCCGCGCCGAGCACGAAGCAAGGCAGCAAGCACTCGCCGAACGCGAACGGCAACTCCGCGAGCCGACCGAACGCGACCCGCGGCGCAACGACCCGCGACATGACGGGCCAGCACGCGGCCTATGAGCATCAGCAGCACGTCGCGTCGGCGTGACGTTCACAGCAGCCCCGCAACCCGAGCCACAGACGCCCAGCGCGATTGTCGGCCGTTCGACGTACACTTGAATACATGACACCCGACACCGCAACTCTGATCCGAGACGGCCTCGCGCTCGACGCCGATCAGCGCGCGGTCGTCGCTAACGCCCTGCTCGAAAGCCTCCATGATGCAGACGACGAGAGCGAGGTCGATGCAGCCTGGCGTGCCGAGGCTACCCGGCGACTGGCCGAGGTGCGTGAGGGTGCGGTCGATCTGGTGGATGCCGACGAGCACTACGAGCGTTTGCGCGCCTTGCTCACCGCATGACCTTGGCCCAGCGAGAGCACCCCGAGGCCGTCGCGGAGTTCGACGCCGCCGTGCGCTGGTACGAAGACCAGGAGCCAGGGATCGGCCTTGCGCTCATCGACCGAGCAAGGCAAGCCCGGAAAGACCTCGACCAATGGCCGAACGCCGCCCCACCATTCACGACCGCTGACGATGGCACCGTGATCCGCAGCAAGGCCGTTCGCGGATACCCGTACCGCATCGTCTACACGGTGGAGCCGGACACGATCCTGATCCTCGCCTACGCCCACGAGCGCCGCGAACCCGGCTACTGGCTCCACCGGCTGAACGACTGAACAGCACGCCGCCGGGCTCATGGCTCGGATCGGGTCTCGCGTACATTTCTGGCGCCGTCGAACCCGGTGGTGAGGTCAGCGAGGAGCAGCTCCGCCGTCTCATGGGGCACGGCCAGGACCCCAACACGAGCGAACAGTTGGGTCGTCCGTACCGCCGATTCGCAAGCACTGCCGAGCGAGTTGCCCGTCGGCTTGAGAAGCTTCCCGAGACCCTCGCTCCCGCTGATAGGGGTGCACAGGTGGCGTTGATCGAGGCGGAAGAGGCAGGGAAACCGACGGGTGTGTTCGGCGAAGTCGGTGAGGCGGGCGAGGTTCTGTCGGGTCTTGACGGCGAGGTAGCGGCCGTTGACTTTCCGGTCTTCGTTGATCTCAAGCAGGGCTTCGGCGGCATGCTGGCGGACGTAGGGGTCTTCGGCGTCGTCGGCGGCGATCTGTGGCCCAGACTTCGCGAATTCGGGCAGGGGTACTAAAGCCCACCCCCTGTTCCCGATCGGGCACACTGCAGAACTTACTCTCTCCCTCGCCGCCATCTGCAGTGCACGCGACTTCGCGATGGTTTGGACGCGGCTGTCGAGCGAGCCGAAGGTGAGGCGAGCAAGGCAGATCGCGCCTACGTTCGAGCCATCACCTTCGCCGCCGGTCAGTTGCTTCGCGCAGTCGCCGAAGTCCACCGGGCAAGCCTGGCGAGCCGTATTCGTCGGCGGTCTCGAGGCAGCGGTCGTGTGTGCAGCGCATGATGGCGGAGAGCCGGTCCTGCGTGTAGTCGAATGTCCAGGAGCCGCGCGAGGCGTTCTGCTGCGTCTCCAGAGCGCGCTGAATTTACCAGATCGGTGACGATTTTGGTGTTCTTGGTGGACTAATGACCGTTCTCGGGCAGGTCAGAGTCCCGCGCGGCGGCTTCGCCGTTGTCGAGGGACGCAAGCGTGGCCATCTGGTCGGTGCTAAGGCGGAAGTCGAAGACCGAGAGGTTCTCGACCAGGCGTTTGGGGTCTGACGATCTCGGCACCGGCACGAGGCCCTGCTGCACGTGCCAGCGGAGCACCACCTGTGCCGCCGTTCGTCCGACGTCCGCCGCGATCTGCACGATCGTCGGGTTCTCCCGCAGCTCGGGCCCGCGGCCGAGCGGGCTCCAGCTCTCGGTCACGATACCGAGCACCTCGTGCGCGCGTCGAGGAACGGTACGGGCGATGTCGGGGCTGAGCTGGATCTGGTTCACGTCGGGCACGACCCCGGTCGCGGAACCGACGACGGCGGTGCGAGTCGCTTCACGGTTGGGCAAGGAGATGCCGGCCCATTGCACCTCCACGGGAAAGGTTCTCCTGGCGCAGCTCCCGCGAGAACAATTGGACCGTCTCTACCCCGACGAGCAACTCTCACAGGTGACTCCGCAGTCGATCCGTACCAAGACCGAGCTCCTCGCACAACTGGATCTTGTCGCGAAGCAGGGCTATGCAACGAACCGGGAGGAGAGCGAGGAGGGCGTGGCCTCGGTGGCCGTGGCCGTTCCCTCGGCGAGCGGGCTGCGGTTGGCGATCAACGCATCTGCCCCGGTGTTCCGCTTGCCTCCCCGCAAGGTGAAGACCCTCGTCGCACTCCTCGATGAGGCAGCCGTACGTCTGGCCGACCTGACCTCCTGAAGGCTCGTCGTCTCTTTCCCCTGCGACCTGGTGCAGGGGTCGTTCGGCGCGTTCTGAAGAGAGCTCGAGCCATGCTGGACTTTTGGCGCCGCGCAAGCTATTGTTTCTTCTAGTTAGGAACAAGTTCTGCTCAGCAGATAAATATGCGAAGAGGATGATCAATGCAGATCGTACTGGTGCACGGCGGATGGGTAGGCGGCTGGGCGTGGGACGGCGTCGCCGACGAATTGCGCAGAATGGGGCACGAGGTGATCGCGCCGACGCTGCGCGGTCTCGAAGACGGTGACGTGGACCGCTCCGGCGTCACGATGAGCATGATGGCGCGCGATCTGATCGATCAGGTAAGAGAGCTCACCCAGCTCGACATCGTGCTCGTCGGTCATAGCGGCGGAGGTCCGCTCATCCAACTCGTCGCTGAGGCGATGCCCGAGCGCATCGGCCGGGTCGTCTTCGTCGACGCCTGGGTGCTGCGCGACGGCGAGAGCATTAACGACGTGTTCCCCGATCCGTTGGTCGCAGCGATGAAGGCGCTTGCGAGTCAGTCCGACGACAACACCATGGTCATGCCGCCTGAGCTCTGGGCCGCGATGATGCAGGACATGTCCCCGTTCGAGCAGCAGCAGCTCGCCGCGCTCGAGCCGAGGCTCGTCCCATCGCCGGCAGGCTGGTCCGATGAGCCGATCCGCCTCGACCGGTTCTGGGCGAGCAGCATCCCGTCAAGTTATGTGTTCCTCGCTCAGGACCAGGCCGTTCCCGCTGAGATCTACCAGGCCGCGGCCGGGCGGCTTGATAGTCCGCGCACGATCGAGATCGACGGAAGCCATTTGGTGATGCTCACGCATCCGGAGAGGCTCGCACGGGCCCTCGACGCCGTCATTGCCTAACAGGCCTGGGGAAGCTATGGATTCGATTTCACGCCCAGACGACGTCGCGCCGATCTCGTACACCGAACTGGCGCCGTCGGGTGCGCCTGCTCGGTGGATCGTCCTCGTGCACGGGGGTGGTGCCTCGAACGAGTACTATCTCGAGACGCCCGACGGCCGACAGGGCTGGGCGGCACGATTCGTATCGCTTGGCTACGGTGTGCTGGTGGTGGACTGGCTGGGGTTGTCCTATGAGGCGGCCCAACACGTCGATGATCGTGCGGCGTCTGCGCGGCTGGACTATGAGAGCGTGTGCCGAGGGATGGGCGTGTTCCTCTCTGGTCTCGGCCGGAACGTCGTGCTGGTCGTGCACTCGATGGCAGGTCCGATTGGCTTCCGCCTCCTAGAGACGCATGGCGATCTCATCGACGGGCTCGTAGCCGTCGCTCCGGGCCCGCCTGGAAATATACAGGCGGTGCCCGAGATCGTGAGGGAGTCCGACCAGGAGGTCTCCATCCGTGGAGCGGCCATCGACTGGACCATCCCGAAGATGGGTTTCTGGGAACCCACAAGCGCCTTCGTGAACGACAAGGCCATCGGACCCAGCCGGCGGTTCCCCCGCGAGTGCATCGAGGTGTTCCGCCGCACCCTTCGGCCGATCCCGGCCCGGATGCTTTATCAGCGTCAGAACATCGGTGGGAGCCAAATGAGGATCGGGCCGACCGACGCGTTCACGAACAAGCCGATTCTCGTCTTCACGGGTGGAGCCGATACCGACCACCCCTCGCAGCTGGATCAGGACATCGTGGCCTGGCTCACCGATCAGGGCGCCGCCGTCACCTTCTGGTCGTCCGAACTGCCTGTTCTCGCTGGGAACGGCCACATGCTGATGGTCGAAGACAATAGCGACGAGCTCGCTGACGAGATCGCGCGGTGGATCACGGCGCTCTGACTCGCCACCGTATCGTCCCGGCCATTATTTCAGCCGACCCGACGTCCCCAACAGCGGAGGAGAACGCCAGTCGTTTCCTTCGTGTCACTCGAGGGAACGCTGTGCCAGCTCGTTGCCGACTACGACTTGGTCGATCGGGCCCTTGCTCGAACTCCTCATTTCATACGTCTGGCGATGGACTCAAGGGAGATGTTCGCCGACGGCCGCGTGCAACTCCAGGTCATCGGTGGACAGCTGAGGCGTCTGCCACGACGCATCGAGACGATCGGTTCGCAGCTCGAACGGAACGTTCGGGCTGAGCATAAGGATGTTCCGAGACCTCCAGGAACGCGGATGGATCGGTTCGTTGGTCGGGGAGCTGACGACCACCCTGGTTGGCGTGGCGCTTATCGTCGCTGCGGTGCTACTTTCGGTCTCGGGGGGTGGCCCCCAGCTCGCCCCGACGTCGCACTCCTACCGTTCCTAGGGGCGGGGTGGTCGGCCTCGCGGGCAGGCTCCTCGTGCTGAGGCCGCTGCGCACCTCCTTGATGCGCACCACGCTGATCGCCGGATCCTGGCAAACTATCCCGCGACGCGAATTCGCAGGGGGTGTCGGCGCGACTTTCGATCGACGTACAGTGCCGTCCGTTAACAAACGATCGGTTCGTGCGACCGAACTGTCGAACGCCTGTGCATCGCTGCGGCGAGTTCCTCATGGCGCAGTACCTGGGTTTCGCTTCCGGAAGAAGATTTCACGAACCCCAGCGACACGGTGTTGCGGTGACGTTCGACGAAAGAGAAGAAGGATGGCCCGGCGAATCCCAATCGCGCGAAGTCTCGCCTTCGAAATGACAGAAGCGCTCCTGTGCTCGCGCGTCGGTTACTTCGCACCTTCTAGGTGTGACGTTATCAATTAGGGTGATGACGACCGGTGACGGGTACCGGTACCTGCTGAACTCTGTCGTGTCCGGTGACGGCGACCGCGACGCCTCGTCTGTGTTGACGCGGTATTACGCGGAGGCCGGGACTCCTGGCTCGATGTAGCGCCGAGGGGGTCGCTACTGGTCGGTTCCGACGTTGTGTTCAACCCAGTCGCGCAGATGCTTCAACGGGGCGGCTGCGCTGTGTCCGAGGTCAGTAAGTTCGTACTCCACGCGAGCGGGAACCTCGGGGTAGACGGTGCGAGTGAGCAGGCCGTGGTCTTCGAGACGCTTGAGGGTCTGGGACAGCACCTTGGGGCTGACGCCTTCCAAGCGTCGTTTGAGTTGCCCGTTGCGTTGCGGCCCGTCTTCGAGCGCACCGATGGCCAGGGCGCTCCACTTGTTGGCGAGCAGGTCGAGCATGTCGCGGCACGGACACATGGCCGCGTACACGTCGTTCCGGTCGCACTCATCCACGGTCTGACTCATACGTTCATGGTATCCGATGGGTACTAGGTTGCCTTGACGGTAACCAGTAGGTCTGGGGAACCATAATTGGCATGACGGCTACGACTGCGATCGGATACGAGAAGAACCTCCCCGCCACCGACCCCGAGGCGCTGACCGCCCGCGAGGTCGAGGTGCCCGAACTTGGACCGCATGACTTGTTGGTCGAGGTCGAGGCGGTCTCGGTGAACCCGGTCGATGTGAAACTGCGGGAAGGCGCTCCTGCGAACGGGTTCAAGGTGCTCGGCTTCGACGCCGCCGGTACGGTGCGCGAGGTCGGCTCAGCGGTGACGCTGTTCGCTCCGGGTGACGAGGTGTACTACGCGGGCAGCATCGACCGGCCAGGTACGAACCAGCGCCTGCATGTTGTGGATGAGCGGATTACGGGGCGCAAGCCGCAGGTGCTGTCGTTTGCCGACGCTGCTGCGCTGCCGCTGACGGCGATCACCGCCTGGGAGACCCTGTTCGAGCGGCTCGCCCTTACCGAGGACTCGACCGGCACCCTGCTGGTGATCGGCGCGACCGGCGGAGTCGGATCGATCATGCTGGCACTGGCCGACGCGCTCCTGCCGAACGTCACCGTGATCGCCACCGCCTCCGACGATGAACGCTCCGCCTGGGTGCGCAACCTGGGCGCGGAGCATGTGGTGAACCACCGCGACGACCTGGCTGAGCAGGTGCTCGCCGTCGCGCAGGATGGCGTGGACTGGCTGTTCACCGCGCATTCCGCGGGGCAGATCGAAACCTATGCGCGGATCGTTCGAGCGTTCGGGCATATTGTCGCCATTGACGACGGTCCGCGCGACGTGTTCCCGCTCAAGGGCAAGAGCATCGCTTGGCACTGGGAACTGATGTTCACCCGCCCGCTCAGGCAGACCCCGGACATGATTGAACAGCACCAGCTCCTGAACACTGTCGCTGACCTTGTAGATCAGGGCCGCATCCGCACCACGGCCACAACGACACTCGCGCCGATCTCACCGACCACACTCCGCGAGGCGCACGAGTTGGTCGAGAACGGCCGCACAGTCGGCAAGGTCACCGTCCACAGATGGGAGTAGACTGAAACCGCGCGCACGCGCATGTTCACAGGCGAGTGCGTTTGCAGAACCTCGGCTACCCCGTGGAGAGCTGCCGGCCAGGTGGTGGGTTTGTCCCAGTCGAACGGTGTTTCGCTGCTCCGTGAACCTGCACGCACCGTGAGATTCTCCTCTAGAAGGAGGGTAAGGACGCGGCGGCCGGTTTTTCCTGTTGCCCCGGTGACGAGAATGGTGGTGTTGGTCATGGTTGGGTCTCCGTCTTTATCGATGTGGTTGATAGTTGCTTAGCGGCTGGTTTTCAGGGCTGCTTGGTGCCATCGTGGCCGTGTGGTGAGCAGGCCTTTCTTACGGAGCAGTATCTCCACCGGAATGGTGACCAGGGGCGGGATAGCTGCGAGAATCGCGATAGCGAACGCCCAGAACGGCCATCTCAAGACGAGCCCGGCGAGGATCGCAACGACGAGGTAGATGATAAACATGCCCCCGTGGAGGGCCCCGAAGACCGTGACGCCTAGGGCAGTCGTCTCGGTGACGTACTTCAAGAACATCCCTATCAGCAGGCCGCCCCAGGTGGCGGCTTCGCCGATCGTTGCGAGAGTAAACAACCGCCCCATGAGACTCGACTTGCCTCTCGGACTGGTAAGGGGGTAGGTGGTGCTGTCCTTGTTTGCTGTGGTGGTTGCTGGTTGAGGGTAGTTAGGCATTGCGAGTGATCTTTCGGGCGAGACGTTCGGACACTGCGTGCCGCAGTGCCGGATCGAGGTGTTCATGAGTGATCGCCTCGAAGAGCCACAACCCATCGGAGGCAAGCCGGACGATAAACCGCTCCAGATCTTCTTCGGACGCGTCTGCTGCGGGTATTGGTGGTGCCCACTTGGCCATGACGGTCTCCCACTGTGCGGAATACTGTGCCGAGGTGGAGCCTTCGATGATGAACAACAATTCAGCGCGCTTCGCACCGGTCGCGTTAAATTTTGCGTAAGCGGCATGACGCTCCGCTGGTGTGGCGGTGTCGTCAGGTTTCCCCAAGGCGGCAATCATCGCGTCCTCCCATTCCTGGGCGAGGTGTTCGTGCACGGCTTCAACGAGTTCTTCACGGGAGGCAAAATGGTACAAGAGTCCACCCTTAGTCAGTCCTGCTTCTTCGGCGACGGCGTCGTAGGTGAAGCTTCTGATGCCCTCGCGCTGAACAACACGAGCCGCCGCCTCGAGGATCTTTGACCGGTTACTGGTTCTCATGCTTTTCTCCTGAGGGGTTAGTGGCTGACAACGGCGTCAGTTTGTGCGGTGGCGGGGCCGTTATGCCTGAGCAGGAATCCAGTCAGGATTGCACCAACGGCGAGGACTGCGACAATAACGATCATGACCGTGAAGTAGGCACCATCGAAGGCCTGGGAAGCGGCTGAGAATAGCTCTGAACCGGCCTCACCGCGATCGTGTGCAAGAGCCAAGGCACTGTCTAAGCTCTCGGCAGCGGTGCCGGGTATCCCGGCCGGAACGTTGATCGTTGCCGTGTAAATCGCGCTCAGCATGCTGCCGAGCACTGCTACGGCGGTCAGGCCGCCAAATTCGTAGGACACTTCCTCTACGGAGGATGCCATCCCGGCCCGGCTCACAGGTACGTTGCCAATGATCGCGGTGGAGGCAACGGACATCGCTGCCCCCAACCCCGCACCGGTGAGCACAAGGCCAGCGATGAGCATGCCGAAGTTCGAGTCAAAGTTGAACAAGACAAGAACCGCTCCCGGGACGCTCAGGGCGAATCCGCCAGCAATAAGGGGCAGGAGCCCGACTTTCCAGAGGATACTCCCGCCGAGGATCGCCGTTGGCAAGGTCCCTGCCGCGACCGCTGCGACGAGCAGACCAGCTTCAAGGGGTGTGAATCCTTCGATGAGCTGGAATCGTTGGGTCGTGATGAGCTGGATACCGGCGACGGCAAACATCGCTACACCGGCCGCGAAGACACCTGCGGTAAACGCAGGATTACGGAAGATCTTAAAGTCAAGCAATGGGTGCTCAAGTCTGCCCTGCCGATGTACGAAGGCCCACCCGCCTGCAACGCTTGCGACAACGGCGATGATCACTAGAGGGGAAGGCTGCCGAGCTACTTCCTTGATCGCAATCACCAGGCCAACCAGGGTCACCAGTGCGAAGACTGAGGAGATCAAGTCCCACGATTTTGAACGGTCTGGATCGTTTTTCGGCGCCAAGATCATAGTCGCAATGACTGCCAGGATGACTACGGGAACATTGATCAAGAACACCGCACCCCACGGGAAACTCAGCAGCAATAGCCCGCTGACGATGGGGCCCAACGCCATGCCGACGACGGCTATGGTTCCCCAGATCGCGACCGCGACGTTGCGTTCACGCTCGTCCTCGAACGTGATGCGAATCAGGGCCAGCGTCGCCGGCATCATCGCCGCAGCACCCACAGCGAGGATCGCCCGGGCAGCGATAAGAACCTCAGGAGTCGGTGAGAACGCCGCCAAAATCGAGGCCAGTCCGAAAATCACCAACCCGATCAAAAACATCTTGCGATGCCCCACCCTGTCCCCCAAAGTGCCAGCCCCGAGCAGCAGCCCGGCCATCACCACCGGATAGGCGTTAATGATCCACAGGCTCTGGGAACTACTCGCACCCAGATCCGTCACCAGGGTAGGCAAAGCTGTGTAAAGAATGGAGTTATCCAACGCGATCAGCAACAACCCTGCCGACACTGTCGCCAACAACACCCACCGGCGATTTGAACTCATTGTCATGTCATCTCCTCAATCATAGTCATAACTATACCTTTTGAAAGGTATAGTTATGATCATGGGGAAGAAGTGTGACAAGAGCACATGAGCTTAAATGCCAACAGTGGACTAGGGCATGAAGTCTTGGCAGCACCGGCTCCAATACCGTTTGGTGGTATTCACTTGCCCACGATTTTTCACGTATTCACCATCATCCCTATTCGTCATCGGTGGAAATCGTCGGGTCACGCAACGGCCTGAGGGTGCCATCCGAGAGCATGGTGAAGGCGTACCTGCCGTGGACATTGATGTGCGCGTCCCCCAGGGGAGAAAGCCTCGCCACATCCTTGTCATCCACAAGATGCCCCTGCTCCCGCAGTGCGGCCAAGGCAGCGTCGATGTAGCGGGTGTTCCATAGGATGACCGCGTTCAAAACGAGCCCCAGGGCACCGAGCTGGTCCTCCTGACCCTCACGGTACCGCTGGCGTAGTTCCCCACGCTGGCCATAGAAGATTTTCCGTGCCATGCGGTGCCGGGATTCCTGAACGGTGAGTTGAACGTGGATCGATCGACGATAGCTCTCATCATCCGGGTCGTACATCGCCAGCAGATGCAGAGTCTTCGCTGCCCGTCCATAATCGGAGAACGCTGCCCCGAGCGGGGTGGGGTTGCCGTCGCGGCCCAGCATCCGCAACAGGTCATAGCCGGCGACCGAACCGCTGTGCAGAGACCCCACCACGCGCAGCATGTCAGCCCATTGGTCCCGGATGCGCCCGGCGGAAAGCTTGTTCGTCGCGACCGCGTTCAGGACACCATAATCAGCAGCGGGCCCGCCGGGAACGGTGAGGCGCCACAGACGCTGGTCAGGCATGTCGGCCAATCGCGGGCTGAACTGGTAGCCCAGCAGACGGAAGAGCCCAAACACGATATCGGAGTAGGAAGCGGTATCCGTCGCGATCATCTGCGGTGCAGCTCCGCCATCACGGTTGAGGATCACATCTAGGACATGCAAGGAGTCGCGCATCGTGCCGGTCACCACCACGGCCCCGATGCCGGAGACCTGGTCGTTGATGGCGTTGAGCCAGGTCACGCCACGGCCCTGACCAAAATAGTGTGGATTCGGGCCGGCATCCAGAGTGCGGACCGGGACCACGAACCGCAACCCGTCGACGGAGGCCACCAGCCCACCGCCCCATGCCCGGGCCGTGGGAACACCGGCCTGGGCCTCGATTAGGCGAGCGTTGGCGGCAGCCAGGGTATCGCTGCGCAGGTAGTTCTGCGCCACATGTGAGAGCCGGCGACGGCTCAGTGCCGGATGCCCGTGCTTGATAACCGGCGCGAACCCAAGGTTGCAGCCTTCAGCGATCAGCACCGCGGCCATCGAGGTCGCCAGATCGGTGAGCCTGGAACCGGAGGCCTGCCCCGTCATCCCCAGATGGGTGAAGTCGTCCAGATAGCCGGTCCAGGTGTTCACTTCCAGTAGTACGTCAGGGAGATCCACTCGAGGCAGCATTCGCTCGACGGTGTCCCGCAACGCAGTCAGCGTGTCCGGATCCGGCACCGCTTCCAGCCGTGACTGATGGATTCGCGTGCGCCCATCGGGGCCCGTTTCCAAACGAAGAGGGACAGCGCTTGTGGTCGTTTCAGTGGGTTGGATCCGGGCGGCGAGGCCCGTGTAAGCCGTGTCCAGTCGTGCGGCAAGGTCGCTAAGGTGCGCATCAACGGGGTCCTGTAATCGCAGTGCTGTGAGAACATCGGGACGGGCCTGTTCCCACGCCTCACCATCTAAGAGGCGCGCCCGAGGGTCGCCCCACCGGGCAGAATCCACCACGTACACATCCCGACGACGCAACGCCCGATGTAATGCCTCGAGCACGCAGAGCGTGTAGGCCCGATGATCCACGGGATCCTCCGGCGATTCCGGAGAAGGAAACACCAGCCGTCGCCACGACCCGAGCACGACCTCATCTACAATCTCTGCCCGGGCAACCCGCTTGCGTCCAACCAAGAACCCCAGGCCCTTCACCGCGGTCAACAGTGCAGTGCCCGCCGGGGTTGCGGCCAGTGGCAGAACCTCGGAGATCGCTGGCACAAAGGGCCGGACCGTGGCATATCGCTTCACCAGTTCCGCCTGCCCCTGGTCCGCGTCGTCCCCGGCATCGGGTGCCAGCTCGGCAACGGTCGCCACCGCGGACATTAGCTTCTCCCTCGATATGGCCTCTTGCAACCGGGTCCACGCCTCAGCCGGGTCCAGCCCCGTACACTGGGCCTCGGCACATTCGAGCATCACCTTCGCCGCTGCAGCCAACGTCACCGATGCCCGCCTCAACTGAGGCAAGGACTTCATCCGGTCCTTGGCCGATGCGCGCACTGCGGGCCCGATGAGCTTGGTCGCCATCAGAACGGAGAACAAGTCAAGGGCATCATCAACCGCCGATACCTGTAACGCCCCGGCGGTGGCCGCCAACGTCGCCCACCGGCGATGTTCCGGCATCCGTCGCAGCGCCGCAGCATCCGATGACAGACCCTGTCGTGCAAGCACCTGGATACGCCCCGCCGGAATCTCGCCCAGATCAACGTCGCCGACACCCAGCCCGGCAATCTCCGCAGCGCGCTCCAAGGCCCGGACCATCTCCGGGCCCGAGGCTCGAGTTGGGGCGCGACGCAGCCGCTCCCAACCCGAGGACCGTGAATCAGCCGGTACCGTGAGTAAACCATCAAGACCACGACCAAGTTCCGGGGAGACTCGATCCGACAGCACCGAATACAACCTATCGCCAGCCGCGCCCCTGGCCTCGCCGACGAGTCTGGCCAACACACTCACCCCCGGTAACAGCACCTGCTCCGCACGAAGCCACGCTACCCCCTGATCGAACAGCTGGGTCGGCCGCTCGGCCCGCGTCCACGCACGAGCTGTCAGGAAGCTCTTGAATTCGGCGACCGTTTCGGGCTCAGACAACCGTCGGTACCCATACACTCGGGCTATCTCCCAGCGGTGTTCGTAGGGGGTTTTTGGCCGCTCTGCGTAACTCCCCAAAACGGAACCATCGGTGATCCCGAGTTGCGATGCCACGAAGTCAACCACCGCTTCTGGTACCGCCACCGGATCATCAAGAAACGTCCCCAGAAAACGCAGTGTCCCCAACTGCAAACCAAACCCAAGCTGGCTACCTTCGCCACGGCGGCGACCAACCAAATCCATATCCCGGTCATCAAGAAAGAAGAACCGTTCCAATTCGGCTCGTGAAACCGGACCTGAGAATTGGCCATACACCGCTACTTGGTCATCACTGAGAAATTCAACTGGCATGGCACCAACCTAAGCCAATCGCGAAGACTTAGCGCCAACCACTGTTCCGCTACAGCTCAGACCCCAGAATGCGGACATCGCGCTCGACGACGTCCGCATCCCCGAATCCAACCTTCTGCCGGGCGCCACGGACTTCTCGAAGGCCAACGACCTGCTGCGCGATTCCCGCGCCTGGGTGGGCTGGCAGGCGGCCGGCATCCAGCTGGCCGCGTTCGACGTCGCGCGGGACTACGCGCTGGGCCGGAAGCAGTTCGGCAGGGAACTGGCGAGCTTCCAGCTCATCGCCCAGCAGCTGGCCGAGATTCTGGGCAACGCGTCCGTCTCCTTGGCGCTGATGGCGCAGGTGGCCCGCATCCAGGAGGAAGGCAGGCTGGAGATGGCCCAGGCGGCCATGGCGAAGTCCACCACCACGCGGCTGGCCCGCTCCACGGTGGCGATGGGCCGGTCGCTCATGGGAGGCAACGGGATCAGCACGGACTACGAGATGGGCAAGCTTTTCGGGGACGCGGAAATCCTGTACACCTACGAGGGAAGCTACGAAATCAATTCGCTGATCGTCGCACGCGCCGTGACGGGGAAGTCCGCGTTCGTTTAGGAATCCGCAAAACCCCGGGCGCCCACGCGCAGACAAACGCGGCCCGCGCTCCTAGGCTGTCCGGGACAGCAGGGACCCCACGAGAGGAGCCTCCGGTGGCCGAATCAGACGTTTCGCGGCGCGCCCGCGACCTGGCGGACGGCGAGGGCGGCATGGAACCGCAACAGCAGGAGCATCCGGGCCGGACCGTCCGGATGGATCCGGTGCCGGACCACGGCGAATCCTCCTGGACCGGACGCGGCCGCCTCGTGGGACTGAAGGCGCTGATCACCGGCGGGGACTCGGGCATCGGCCGCGCGATCGCCATCGCGTACGCCCGGGAGGGCGCGGACGTGGCCATCAACTACCTGCCCGCCGAGGCCGAGGACGCCGAGGACACCGCGGGCTGGATCGGCAAGGCGGGACGGACCGCGGTCCTGGTGCCCGGGGACATCCGGGACGAAGAGACCTGCTCCGTGATCGTGGAGCGCGCGGCGGCTCAGCTGGGCGGCCTGAACATTCTCGTCAACAACGCCGGCTACCACTGGGCGCGCGGGGAGCACGGACTGCGCGGGCTGACCACCGAGGCGCTGGACCAGGCCATGCGGACCAACGTCTATGGGACGTTGTGGATCACGCGGGCGGCGCTGTCCCACCTGACGCGCGGGGACTGCATCATCAACACGACGTCGTTGCAGGCGTACGACCCGTCCGTCACCATGATCGACTACGCGGCGACGAAGGCCGCGCTCAACAACATCACGGCCAACCTCGCCGCAGAGCTCGGGCTGGACGGGATCCGCGTGAACGCGGTGGCACCGGGCCCGGTGTGGACCCCGCTGCAACCGGCAACGAAGGAGCCGGAGGCCGTGGCGAAGATGGGCCGGGACACTCCCTTGGGGCGGATCGGCCAGCCGGCGGAGTTGGCCGGCGCCTACGTCTTCCTCGCGAGCCCGGACGAGGCCAGCTACGTCAGCGGCACCGTGCTCGGTGTCACCGGAGGGATGCCGGTCTTCTAGGGCGAAACGGCGCTCAGGCCTGGCCGCGGACACGGCCTTCCACGACGTCGAGCAGCCGGGGATCGCCGATGGGCCTGAAGTGGCCCATGGCCCCCAGCTCGATGTTCACGGCGCCCTCCAGGAAGCTCCCGCCGGGAATGTGCGGATCGAAGACGCTGTAGACGGAAACGATCCGCCGGTTGATCTCCAGATTGCGCGCCAACTTGAGCAGTTCCGCGTTGCGGGGGGAGAAGTCCCGGAGGCTGCGCAGCGGGGCGAACCGCGCGTAGACGGAACCGGAGAACGGCGTGTTGACGGCCGTCATCCGGGACACCCGCCAGGCCTGGTCCGACGCGCTCATGACGTACTTGCCGATCAGCCCGCCCTTGCTGTGGGCCACGATCACCACCGACCGCAGGTCCCGCTCCTCCAGGAACCGCGCCACGAGCGTCGCCATCGCCGGGACGCTTCCGTGGTTGTAACCCAGTTCCCGCACCACGTGCACCGGATGTCCCGCGGCGTGCAGCCGCTCGGCGATCGGATGCAGGAACTGCCACGTCTCGTAGATGCCCGGGATGAGGACCACGGGTGCCGCGCCGGGTGCGGGATCCTCCAGCAGATGCTCGTGCGCCGCCGGGAACAGGAAGGCGTGGACCTGCCAGTACGCGACGTAGACGTAGTCGAGGAACCACGCCCACCCGCGCCGGAGAACCTCCGCGGGCCGGATCACGGCTCCACCAACCCCCGACAGAGTCCCGCGACCTCCGCGGCCGAACGGAACATCAGCACGTGCGCCTCGCCGTCGACCTCGAACGTCCGGGTGCCGGGGCGTAGGTCCGCCAGCTCACTGACCCAGCGCCGCGGCACGATCGGGTCGCGGGCGCCGCGGGCGATGACCAGCGGCGCAGCGACGCCGGCGATGCGGTCCTCGATGTGGTGTCCCAGCATCGCGGTGGACGTCTTCAGGTACCAGGAGGGCCCGCAGCGGAAGTTGTAGTCGGCGAACACGATCGCGTTGACGGCAGGCGGCTCGCGCAGCGTGTCCTGGGCGAGGCGCAGCGCCTGCCGCCACAGGGAGCGTTCGGGGGCGTAGTTCGTGGGCGCCAACAGCGCGACGCCGGCCACCGGTCTCCCCGTGCGGGCCATCTCCACGACCACCTGCGCCCCCATGGAGTGCCCCACGAGCACCGGGTTCTCCACGCCGGTCTTCTCCAGCGCCGACCAGAGCACGCGGGCGTAGTCCGGGACGGACAACGCGTGCGCCGGCTTCGGTGCGCTGCCGTGGCCGGGAAGGTCGACGTTGAGGACCACCGCGCCGCGGGACAGCTCCCGGGCCAGCGGCCGGAAATAGCGGGAGGAGGCGCCGATCCCGTGGACCAGGACGTAGGTTTCCGGCCCGGCGCCGGAGGTCTCGAAGCGCACGGTCGGGTCCTCCCGGGTCATGCGGCGCCCCCGCCGGCTCCGGGGGGAACCCCGCCGCCGCAGGCGTCGATGTGGAGCTGCACGGCCGGGGCGTAGAGCCCCACCAACTCGTCGGCGTCGGTCTCGCGGGAGGGCAGGAGTCCCAGGACGCGCACCCCCTCCGCGAACCCCATCAGCTGGCAGGCGACGGCCGCGGCGTGGTGGCGAGACGCCGTCGTGTCCCCGATCAGTCCGGCCAGGTCGCCGAGGACGCGTTCGCGGACCTCCGCGCGGGTCCGGTCGGGGTCGGGGGACTGCAGGACGCTCGGAGGCAGCGCGCACCACGGGTCGGTGGCCCCGCGGTCCCGGCGCTCGAGGACCTGCCGGACCAGTGCGGCGCCCAGTTTCCCGCGCGGGACGTCGAGCGCGGCGAAGGGCAACGGGACGGGCCCGGCCGCCCGGTACAGCTCGGCCTTCGAACCGTGCAGCTTGACCACCAGGGCGGGGGAGACGCCCGCGGCGGCGGCGATGTCCCGCACCGTGACGCCCTGGTAGCCGCGCTCGGCGAACAGGGCGCGCGCGACGGCGTGGACGGTCCCGCGGTTCCCGGGCCGGTTCACCGGGGCAACCCGATGTCGATGTTCTCGGATTTCGCGCTGAGGTTCACCTTGAGCGACCAGGCGCTGCCGACGGCCGGGTCGACCGCGGTGAGCACGTAGGTGCCGACCGCCGGCATCGGGAGTTGGTACGTCCCGTCCCCGCCGGTGTGGGTGGAGGACATGAAGTCGCCGATGCCGGCGCTCATCGTCACGAGCGCGGCGGACACGGGCAAGCCGTCCCGGGTGACCGTCCCGGACAGCGACAGCTTCTCGGTCAGCTCCAGGTCCTGTTCGCTGGTGCCGCTGAAATCGATGACCACCGCGCGTGGGGACCAGCCGGCCGCGTTCACCACCACCACGTAGCGGCCGGGGCCGGGAAGCACGGCCGAGAAGCGCCCGTCGTGTTCCGTGCGCGCCCAGTCGGCCGGGGTGCCGTCCTCGCGGACGAAGGTGACGATGGCGAACCCCGTCGGGGAGGCATGGCCGCGGAAGCGCACCCGCCCGTGGACCATGGTTTCCCGCGCGCCGGCCCCGGCCGCCTTCACCACTCCGATGGCCCCGGTGCCGGCGCCCACGGCGTCGCGAGGATCGGCCCTGGCGGCGCGGGGCCGCGGCAGGAACAGGGCGATCCCGATGCCGACGGCGGAGCTCGCTGCGGCCAGCCAGAACGCGAGGTGCAGCGCGTCGACGGACGGGACGGTGCCGCCGTCGTACTGGAAGACGACGGCGGAGAGCAACAGCCCCGTGGTTGCGCTGGCCACCGAGGTGCCGAGCGAACGCACCAACGCGTTGACGCCGTTCGCCGACGCGGTTTCGGTGATCGGGACGGCACCCATGATCAGCGTCGGCATCGCGGCGAACGCGAACGCGACCCCGACGTTCACGAGGGTGGCCGCGACGATCACCTGCGCGACGGAATCGTCGAAGAACACGCGTCCGACGTACGTCGCGCCCATGATCGCCGTCCCGAAGACCAGCGTGAACCGCCCGCCCAGCCGGTTCAGCATCCAACCGGCGACCGGCGCCAGGGCCACCATCACCAGGCCCGAGGGGACCATGGCCAAACCGGCGCCGAGCACCGTGAGGCCGAACCCGTGGCCCGTGCCGACGGGCAGGTGCAGCTGCTGGGTGGTGATGAGCATGTTGACGAACATCGCGAAGCACGCGAAGAAGGAGGCGAGGTTGGTCAGCAGGACCGCGCGCTTCACGGAGGTCCGCAGGTCCACCATCGGCTGGTTGACGCGCAGCTCCAGGGGGATCCAGACCGTCAGCAGCGCGATCGCCAGCGCGAACAGCCCCAGCACCAGCGGGCTGCCCCAGCCCCACGACGCGCCCTTGGACACGGCCAGCAGGATGGACGTCACGATCGCGGAGAGGATCACGGCGCCGACGACGTCGAAGCGCCCCGGCGTCGTCAGCGTGGACTCCTTGACCAGCAGCAGGAGGCCGACGATGAACACGACGCCGGCCGCGGCCGTGAACCAGAACAGGGACTGCCAGCCCAGCGCGTTGTAGAGCACTCCGGACAGCGGCATGCCGAGCGCGCCGCCGATGCCCAGCGTGGCGCTCATCAGCGCGACGGCGGAGCCGATCTTCTCCCGCGGCAGCTCGTCGCGCAGCACGGAGATGCCGACCGGGATCAGCGAGGAGGCGAACCCCTGCATGGCGCGGCCGACGATCACCGCCGCGAACGTGCCGCCGACCGCCGCGATAACGGAGCCCAGCACCATGACCGCCAACGCCAGCAGGAGCATCTTGCGCTTGCCGTACATGTCCGCCATCCGGGAGACGATCGGCGTGAAGATGGCGCTGCTGAGCAGGGTGGCCGTGACCAGCCAGGAGGAGTCGTCGACCGATACGCCGAGGAGTACCGGGAACTCCGGGAGCAGGGGGATGACCAGAGTCTGCTGCAGCGAGACGATCATCCCGCAGAGCGCGAGCACCGCGATGGTGGCCCAAGGGGGAACGGTGCGGTCGCTTGAGGGCACGGCGGCCTTTCGGATGGCGGGCCGGCTGGCGGAGTGGCGGCCGCGTGTGAACAGGCGTTTACCGTCCCACCTGATCACGGGGGCTCCCACGCGTCAAGCGATGGCAACGCGCGGACCGGGCCGGCCGGGTCCGGGCTCCGGTCGGAGTGCGGGCCGTGCATCTAGCGGGGGCCGCCCTGCCAGAGGGCGTCGAACGGCGCGATCGAGGGGACGCGGTTCGCGATGCCCTCCGTGACGAACGCCTTGGCGGTGCGCGCTGCCCGGCGCGCTGAGCACCTCGGCGCGCTCGCCGTCGTAATAGACGTCGACGGCGTCCGGTCCCGGGACTCGCACGCCGCCCTTCGCGAGCACGACGGCGCCGCTCGCCTCGTGGATGATGCGCGCGGCGCGCTCGAGGTCCTGCACGTCCTCGATCGCGATGCCGGAGAGCGACTCCGCCTCGAAGTGGTTGGGGGTGACGAACGTGGCCAGCGGCAGCAAGTCGATTTTGAGCGCCTGGTCGGTGTCCAGCGCGTGCCCTGGTTCCTGGCCCTTGCAGATCAGGACGGGGTCCAGCACCACGTGGCGCCACTTTTGCGTGCCGAGCGCGGCGGCGACCGTGTCGATGGTGGCGGGACTGCCCAACATGCCGAGCTTCACCGTCTCGAGGCTGCCGGAGTAGCAGGGCTGGATGGCCTCGAGCTGGTCGGCGATCACGTGCGGTTCGATGGGAACGAAGCGGTGGTCCCAGTTGTCGCGCGGGTTGAACGAGACGATGCAGGTCAGGGCGGTGATGCCGTAGACACCCAGTTGCTGGAACGTTTTCAGGTCAGCCCGCGCCCCCGCGCCGCCGGTGGTTTCCGAACCGGCGATGGTGAGGGTGATGGCGGATGCGGTGGCGTGGTCCGTGGCGGTCATCCGTCCATTTAGGAGTGGCGTCTCGGATGGCGACCGTGGGCGTGTGGGAGGAATTTGGGTCGAATCACATCCGAGGTCCAATCGCCCGCGGGGTCGAATTACCTACCCTGTCGCCACCTACAGAAGGGGAAACCCCACCGCAGGCAGCCCCCACTTCTCCATCGTGCTGGCCCTGATGGCCGTGGTGGTGGTGCTGCTCAACGTCGGAGCCTCGAAAGGCGTGACGTTCGGCCCGATCGTCACCGACGGCGGCTTCTTCCTCTTCCCCCTCGCCTAGATTTTGGGAGACGTCATCAGCGAGGTGTACGGCTTCAAGGCGGCCCGGCGCGCCATCGTGACGACGTTCGCCCTCTCCGCCCTGTGCTTCTGGATCATCATCGCCCTGCCCGCGGCAGAGTGGTACGACGGGCAGGAAGCCCTCACGCGCACGCTAGGACCCATCTGGCAGATCGTCGCGGCGTCCCTGTTGGGCTTCGCCGTCGGGCAGACCCTTGAACTCGTGGGTCCTCGTCCGGATGAAGGCGCGCTTCGGGGAGGAGCGCCTGGTCATCCGGCTCATGGGCTCCACGGGCGTCGGCGAGTTCTCCGACACGCTGATCTTCTGCGCCATCGCGGCGCCCGTCATCGGCATCAGCGACCCCGGCACCTTCACGAACTACGTGGTCGTTGGGTTCCCGTACAAGACCGGCGTCGAGTTCGTCCTCGTCCCCGCCACGACCGGGTGATCGCCTGGTTCAAGCGGCGCGAACCGACCTACGGCGTCGTTCAAGAGGCCTACGACGCGCTGGCGGGTCCCGGCGCTGAGACTACCCTGAGCCTATGGAATTCCTCACTGCGGCCGGCCTGAGCTCGGCGGCCGGGCTGAACGCCTACATCCCCATGCTCGCGCTGGGGCTGCTCGACCGGTTCACGTCGCTGGTCAGCCTACCCGTCGGCTGGGAATGGCTGTCCAACGACTGGATGCTGGGGATCCTCGGCGTGCTCCTGGTGCTCGAGGTTGTGGCGGACAAGATCCCGGTGGTGGACAGCATTAACGACTGGGTGCAAACGCTGGTGCGCCCGGCTGCCGGCGGAGTGGTCTTCGCCTCGGGCATAGGCGCTGAAACCGTGACGGTGTCCGACCCGGATTCCTTCTTCGCCGGCGACCAGTGGATTCCCGTCGTCATCGGCGTCGGCATCGCCCTCGTGGTGCATCTGGTGAAGATGACCTCCCGCCCCATCCTGAACGCGACCACCGTGGGAACCGCGGCGCCGATCGTCAGCACAGCGGAGGACGGCGCGGCCCTTGGTCTGGTGGCGGCGGCGCTCTTCCTGCCGGTCTTGGTGCTTGTCCTCCTACTTGCCCTCGCCGGTCTCGCGGTCTGGATCGTCCGCAGGTTCAGGCGCCCCAACACGCCGGGGGCGCCGTGGCAGCGCTCGGCGGCCTGACTCCAAGGGCATACAAACGCGGAGAACCTTGCCATGATCTAGACCATGGCTGAGAAACCCGAACACGCCCAGAACGACAATCGGAATGGCAATCCCACCCCAGGACAGCCCGCCGACGGGCCGGACGCCGAACACGTCCGTCCGCCGGGCGCCACCGACGCAACGGTGGAGGCCCTCGGAAAGGTCTCCGAAGCGCTCGAGGTTGTCGAGCACGCCCGAGGCCTCCTCTACGGCTTCCATCGGCTGACCGGCACCGCCGACTTGGCACTCGGCGAGGCCGTCCAACTGCTCCGCGACGCCGGCCACACCGACCTTGCAGCGCGGGTGGACGAGGAGATCGTGGGACGCAACGTCATCCACGGGCGCTGGACGTTCCAAATCGTGGAGGACTACGACGACAACTACTACGCGGCGTTCAAGGACATGGAGAGGTGGGCGCGCGACGAGCTCCTCGACGGCAAGCGGCACCTTTTCGAAGCGGAGATGAAGGAAAGCCGCCGCAGCCGCGGACGACCGCACCACGAGGCTGTCCCGCCGGAGGATGAGGTGTCCTAGAGGCCCTGCGGGTCCGGCTCCTTGGCGTAATACGCGGCCAGCGTCCGTTCCTTGAGTTCGAAGAACGTACCGTCCTTGATGGCGCGGCGAGCGTCGTCGACCAGGCGCACCACGAATCGCTCGTTGTGGATGGAGATCAGCGTGTGGCTAAGTAGCTCCTTCGCCTTGTACAGGTGGTGGATGTAGGCGCGCGTGTAGTTCGCGCAGGCGTAGCAGTCGCAACCCTCCTGGAGAGGGGTGAAGTCGTCCCGGTATCGCCGGCCGGAGAGGTTGAACCGGCCGTGGGGGGTGTAGAACGCGGAATTTCTGGCCACGCGCGTGGGGGAGACGCAGTCGAAGGTGTCGGCGCCGTTTTCGATGGCGGTGAACATGTCGTCTGGCTCCGAGATGCCCAGCAGGTGGCGCGGCTTGTCCTCGGGCAGCACGTCGGCGCACCAGCCGACGATGGTCCCCAGGTTCTCTTTTTCCAGGGCGCCGCCGATCCCGTAGCCGTCGAACGGCATCGCGCCCAGGTCGGCGCACGCCTTCCGCCGGAGGTCCTCGAACTGCGCGCCCTGGATGACTCCGAACAGGGCTTGGTACGGCTTGTCCTTCCGCTCGCCGGTTAGCCGGAAGTGCTCGGCGATGCAGCGCTCGGCCCACAGGCGGGTCCGTTCCAGCGACTCCTTCTGGTACGCGCGCGAGTTGTGCAGCGTGGTGAGCTCGTCGAACGCGAACATGATGTCCGCCCCGATCCGGTGCTGGACACCCATGGAGATCTCCGGCGTGAAGCGGTGCATGTCGCCGTTGAGGTGCGACTTGAACCAGACGCCGTCGTCGTCCACGTTGGCGAGGCGTTCCTTGCCGGGCGCGACGGCGTCGTCCGCACCTGACTGGTCGGCGGTGCCCATGTCGATGACCTTCTTGAAGCCCGAGCCCAGGCTCATGACTTGGAACCCTCCGGAGTCGGTGAAGGTGGGGCCGGGCCAGTTCATGAAGGTGCCGAGGCCGCCTGCCGCGTCGAGGATGTCCGCGCCAGGCTGGAGGTAGAGGTGGTACGCATTCGCCAGTACCGCCTGGGCGCCGAGTTCCCGGACCGATTCCGGCAGTACGGCCTTGACGGTGGCCTTGGTTCCGACGGCGATGAACGCCGGAGTCCGGATCTCTCCGTGCGGGGTGGAGATGGTGCCGGTCCGTCCCGCCAGTGGCGAACCGTCCGGTGCCGTCAGGCGCGCGCCAACCTCGAAGGTGAAGTCCGCCTGCCGCGGATGGGTAGGCAGGGTTGCGGTGGGCGACGGGATGGATTCAGGCACCCAACCAGTTTGCCGCATTCCGGAACCGCGCGGCGCCGGAACGCCCCTGCTTCTGCCGTAGCCGGTATCGGTGCCCGAGCCGGCGGTGCGCGACACAAAGCGGCAGTCTCCTCCGTCACAGATACGGCGGTCTCACGTGCCCCAGGAGCCCGTCGCTCGGATCCGCGCTTAGGGTGGAAATGGACGAGCCGTTACACACCGGAGAGGGACCGATGAGCAACCCGCTTCACTGGCGCCAGATGTTCACGCTTGGGCCGTCGGACCGGGACCACCTGATCGCCTCGCGGGCGGCCCTCGGCGTGTTCCTTCCGCTGGTTCTGCTCATGGGGCTGGACCGACTGGATTTGGCGGTCTTCGCCATTTTTGCCGCGTTCACGGGTATCTATGGGCGCGCGCCAACTCACCGGGACAGGGTTGCGGCGCAGGTTCGTTCGGGCCTGTTGTTGCTGACCGTCATCGTTTTCGGGTGGGCTTCCTCGGCGTTCCTGGTCGAACACGGCACGGGGGTCGGTTCATGGACGCTCGTCGCGCTGACCACGCTTGTGGCCTGGGCTTGCTCGCTTGCCACGGGTTTTCTCCGCATCCGGCCGGGCGGTTCGCTGTTCCACATCTTTGCCTTCGCCGCCATTGCATCGATACCCGAGGTCCCGCGGTTTATCGAGGCGGTCGGCACATCCGCCGCCGTTGTTCTCCTGTGCGTGCTCATCGGGGTGTGCAGCTGGGTGCTTCCCGCACGTCGCACTGGCTGGGTCCGCACCGCGCCGGAGCCGTTGTCGCCCAACGTCCGCAGGGCGATCTGGATCGAGTCAGTCGGCTACGTGCTGGCGGCCGGCATCGCCGGAGCTGTGGCGACGCTCCTGTCGGATCCACTGAACGTGGGGCACGGATACTGGGCGATGGTGGCCGCCGTCGTGCCGCTTGCCGGCCACACTACCCGACACCGTGTGGCGCGTGGCTTCCACAGGATCCTGGGGACGGTTGCCGGGCTGGTGGTCATGGCCGGTGTCATTCTGGTGAACCCGGGGCCGTGGGGGGTGGTCCTGTTCATCGGCGTCATGCAGTTCTGCGCGGAACTGCTGATTGCCCGCAACTACTTCTGGGCGCAGGTTTGCGTGACTCCTCTGGCGTTGGTGGGAACATCCCTCGCCGCCGGCTTGGGCCCATCGCTCGTGTACGACCGCATGGTGGAGACCGTTATCGGCGCGATGATCGGGGTGGCGGTGGTCCTGGGCGGATCGGCCTACGGGAATCGCATGCGCCGTAGCGAGGGACTGGCCGCTGTCTAGAACGGTGGTTCGTCGTCGGCGGCGCTCTCGGGTGACGCGGCGTCCGGCTCCGGTTCTGGGTCCGTTGGTTGGGGTTGGTTGGTGTCGGTTTTTTGGCGGAGTTCGGCCAGTGATCGTCGCCAGGATTCTTCGGCTTCGGCTTGGTGCTCGGTTCGGATTCCGCCGTTGTGGGGGTCCGGGCCACGATCGCTTCGGCCGCCGGGCGGCGGGGGTGATTTGGTGGTTTGCCAGGGGATTTCGGTGTCGGTGTTGTAGGTGAATCCGGCCGGCGAGGTGTGGGTGATGGAGCCGTTTCCGGTGGTGAGGGTTTGCCAGAGTCCGACGGTTTTCATCTTGTGGTGTTTCGGGCAGCGCGGGGCGAGGTTGTCCAGGTCGGTGGTTCCGCCGTCCTGCCATTCGGTGATGTGGTCGTTTTCGGAGTCCACGCGCGCGCAGCCGATGTGGGTGCAGTAGGGGTCCCGGGCGGTGAGCATCCGGCGCATCGGTTCGGTGGGTCGGTAGCGGGCCCGTCCCATGGCGACGATCGCGGTGCCGTCGGGGGAGGCGTAGAGCGTCGCCCACGTCGCGGCAAGCCGGGCCAGGTGCAGTGCGGCGCCGGGGTCGATCGGGCCGTATCCGGCCAGTTCGCACACCTCGGGACCGCCACCGGGAACCCCGCCGGATCCCGCACCGGGTCCGGCGCCGGGTCCCGCGCCGGGTTTGGCGCCGTCCGCCGGGTCGGCGTCTGCGGCCGCGGCGTCCGGATCGCCGGTCTCGGTGGCCGCGGTGTCCGTGGTGGTTGTTTCGTTTGCCGTGGCCGGTCCGTCCGCGGTTTCGGCGTCCGGGGTCGTTTCAGACGCCCTGGCAGGGGCCGTGGCCGTGGCCGGACCGCGGGCCTGCGCCGGGCGGGTGCCCGCCGGAATGTCCGCGGCGCCACCCCCGCGGGTTCCTTCGCCGCCGACCGCCCCATCAGCCCCGCACGCCCCGACACCCCGCTCGTGGGCGACGGCAGCGCCGTCACCACCGTCGGCGGCCCTGTCGCCGGCGGCGTCTGCGCCATGGACGGCCCCGCCGCCGGCAGCGTCCCTGCCCCCGAACGACGCTCCGTCCCTGCCGCCTCGATCGCCAGGCGGGGCCGTCCCGGCCGTGCGGTGGGGAGGAACGCCGGTGGGGCGGCCAGCGCCGCCTCCGCCGCCAGCGCCGGAGGGAGCGCCCGTGGCGTCCGCGCCGTCCGCGCCGTCCGCGTCGTCGGCGTCGTCGGTGGCGCCCGCGCTATCGGCGTTCCCGGCGTCGTCCGTGGCGTCCGTGGCGTCCATGGCGTCCATGGCGGCGAGGGTGGTTTCCAGGAGGGTGCCGGCGTCGCCGGTGAGGACGTCGTGCGGGAGCAGGACCATGATCTCGGCCTTGATGTTCGCCCACGTGTCCCCGTCCTCGGTGCCCAGCACCAGGGCGGCCAGGACGTCGGCGCGCAGCTGCGCCATGGTCCGCTCCTCGCCCTGGACGCGGTGCAGGGTCGTGGCGATGCGTTGGATCCGGTCCATCATCGCCACCGCGTCCACCGCGTGGAGCTCGGCGTGCATCCGAGACCTCCCGTCCGTTCCGGGTTCGACCCAGACCCCGCGCTTTTCCCCGGCGGCCTTCACCCGCTCCCGCAGCACCCCCGGACCCATCTTCGCCTGCACCCGCCGGGCCTTCTTCCCCAAATCCGCCGGGGTGCGTCCGGGGGCGAAGGCCAGCAGCTCGGCCTCCAACCAGTCCCGCTGCGCCTCCATCAACTCCACCTCCGCCGCCACGTCCCGCCGGTACCGCTCCACCACGGCCGGGTCCGCCCCGTTCCCCGGAGGGGGGACCGCGGCGGGCTGGACGGCCTCGCAGGCCTCCAGGATCACCCGCAGGTGCCCGAACCCCAGCTCCCCGTTCCCCAGCGCGGTAAGGGACGCCTTCCGGTGGGTGGTGAGCTCGATCGCGTGGGCGACGCGCGCCTGCATCGTCGCCTCGGACGTTCCGGTCGCCGGGGCCAGTTCGGTCGCCGCGGCCGCCGTCGCCCACCAATCCACCTTCGGGTCCGTCTCGGCGAACTCCGCGCGCAACCGCTCCGCCCACGGCCGGTAGACGCCCCGGGAGGTCCTGGCCAGTTCGGTGAGCTCCGCCAACCGCTCGCGGTGGACCGCCTCCACGGCCGCGGCCCGCAACCGCACCTCGTCCGCGTCCAGCCCCGCACGCCGCCGGGCGCCCTCGCGGGTCAGCAACACCGCCTCCTCCAACGTCAGCGCCCCCGGATCCACCACCCGCAACCGCCCACCCACGAACAACGCATGCTCCGCCGACACGCCCTCCACCGCCTCGACCGGCTCCACCAGCCCCGTCCCGCCAGGCTCCCCGGCAGACCCCGAAGGCCGGGCGGAACCGGAATCCGCGGCAGGCGCCGCGCCACCCGCGGACCCGGTGGATGCGGAGCCTTCGGACCCGCCAGGGCCCGGGACCGCGCCCCGCGCGTCCCCCCGGCCACTCTCCGAATCCCGCTTCCCGTCCATACACCAACACTAGAAAACAGATACGACAGAATAGACCCCAAGACACCATTTGGGGAAAAGAGATGCTAATTTCCCACTCATTCGGGACCGTGGAGGAACAACCCCCGCCGCACCAAGGAATCGGGACTGGAGCCGACGGGCTCCGGTGCAGAAAAGCCTCCGACCGAGACGACCCTCCGACTAAGCCTTGATCCACCGACGGGCTCGGGTGGGGTAGGACGTCATTAATGAGGAGATGCCCGTCTTTTCAGGGAAAATTGGACTTACCACAGAACAAGTTTCCTGAATCAGAAGGGCATCTCGCAGGTGCAAGTTTCCCACAGTCCCTCCGCCGTGTCAGTTTCCTTCGACGAGCCCAACCTCGTGTCTGCCGCGGGGCTGGTGCCGATCCTCGGATTGGCCAGGGACGCGGGCTTGCGCGAACTGGCCGACGCGCGGCTCACTGTGCCCACGGACAAGGGCGCGAACGCCGGCTTGAAGGTCACCTCGCTGGTGGCCGGGATGACCGCCGGGGCGGATTCCATCGACGACATGGCAGTGCTGCGCCACGGCGGTACCAAACGGATCTTCAGCTCCGCCTATGCTCCCTCGACTCTGGGTTCGTTCCTGCGGTCCTTTACCTTCGGACACGTCCGCCAGATCGACGCGGTTGCCTCCCGCTTCCTGGTCAACCTCGCCGACAGGGCAGCACCACTGGGAAACCCCTCGGACCCCGGCTTCGTCTTCGTCGATGTCGACGACACGATCATCGAGGTCCACGGCTACCAGAAACAGGGATCGGGCTACGGCTACTCCGGGGTGCGGGGACTGAACGCCCTCCTGGCCACCGCCTCCACGAAGGACGCCGCCCCGATCGTTTTGGCCCAACGGTTGCGCAAGGGCGCGGCGAACTCGGCCCGCGGCGCCAGGCGGCTGGTTGCCGATGCCCTGTCCACGTTGGGGCGCATCCGTGAGGGGGCCCCGGTGCTCTGCCGCTTCGATTCGGCCTACTACGGCCACGCGCCGGTATCCGCCGCCCTGGCCGCCAGGGCCGATATCTCGGTAACCGTGCGCATGGACCAGGCAGTGAAACGCGCCATCGCCGGCATCGAGGACTCCGCGTGGACAACCATCGAATACACCGACGCGGTCTTCGACGAGGACGCCGGCGCCTGGATTTCCCGCGCGGAAGTCGCCGAAACATCCTTCACCGCGTTCACCTCCCGCAAGAAGGGCGAACAAGTCACCGGACGCCTCGTCGTGCGCCGCATACCCGAGCTGAACCCGCAATCCGGAGTCGGCCAGCCGACCCTGTTCCAGGCGCATCGGTTCCACGCGTTCTTCACCACCGTCACCAACGACGTTCTGGACACAGTCGCCGCGGATGCGGCCCACCGCAAACACGCCATCATCGAACAAGTCAACGCCGACCTGAAAAACAGTGCCCTGGCACACCTTCCATCCGGGCACTTCGGGGCGAACTCCGCCTGGCTGGCGCTGGCCGTAATGGCCTACAACCTCGCCCGGACCGCGGGCGTCCTGGCCGCTGGGAAGTTCACCAAAGCCAGGACCGCAACAATCCGGGCCAAGCTCGTCAACGTCCCGGCCCGAATCGCCTCCAGTGGCCGAAGAATCCGCTTACGCCTACCCGAGGCATGGCCCTGGCAATCGGCGTGGGAACGACTCTTCACCGCAGTGAACGCACCACCACAACCTTCCTGAAAACCGACCAGTCAGCCGTACCGCGGCACTACCGGAAAAACAACGTGGAACACCACCGGCAGCGAGGCCGGGACATCAACGACACCCAAAACCACGTAACTCAAAAGTTCACGTAAACGATCTATCACTCACCACGCATCGGTGGATCGAGGCTAAGGCGGCCCAAGCGCCGGAGCGCCGGAGCCTCGTTTACGGGTCAGCCACGAGGCGCCGACAAGCGGCTTGATCCAGCAGAAACCACTCTCAACCGCGCACGCCTATTCGCCTACGAACTCGACTGGTCCCCGGCGCCGCGGTCCGCATCGCCCGAGCGCAGGACGTCCAGTTCGTGACGGATCATCCGCCCGAGCTCGTCCGCGTCGAGCGTGCGCGAGCCTCCGTGCGCACGGAGGTGGAAGAGTGCGTCCAGTCGTTGCGTGCGCCACTCGTGTTCCGCCGCGGTGTCGGTAGCCGCCGCCGCACGGTGGATCTCGCGGTCGAAGAGGTTCGGCGAATCCATCTGGCGCTGGCGCACCTCGGCGGTCAGTTTGGACTTCAGCGGGTCTTCCTCGAAGTGGTCCGTGGCACGCAGCGCCTCGGCGTAGTTCCGCGCGGAGGCCGCATCGCCGTCGTCCTCCGCGAGGAAAGCCGCCATGGCGAGGGCGCCCTGGATGCTCTTCCAGCGGCCGAAGTTGCCGTCGAACGGCAGTTCGGTGAGGATGCCCAGTGCGCGCCAGGCGTTCGTGCGGTCGTCGAGCTCGACCAGCAGGAGGTGGGCCAAATCGCGGACGTCTTCAAGCTGCGCGCCGGCCTTGGCGTTGAATCCCCGGCTCAACCGCGCAACCGGCGCCAGCACGCGCTGGTCCCACGGATACTCACGGGCAATTGAGATGAGCACCGATTCGGGCGAACCCTCCTCGACAGGAATCACTGTGAGCTCGTCCAACGTCGCCTCTGGCGGGGGCTCCGTGGTGTGGACGCGCAGCGTCGACCCGCAGGCGATGGTGACGGTCTGTCCGCTCTCCAACGTTGCCTCGATGTAGGCGGGCGTCCCGAAGCTGTCCTGGACGGTGCGCAATCCGGTGACGGGGAGGCTCGGTGCGCCCGTGCGCGTGATGAAACGGTTGCCGGGCGCGACCTTCTCGGCGCGTACGGACCTAATGTGAGTCTGCTCCACGACGCTCCTACCGGCACCAGCCGACGTGGGCCAGCGCCTGCCGGATCAGGTTGCCGCGTCCGCCCTGAAACTCGTCCTGCACGTCGGGGCTCATTGCGTCCTCGGGACTCAGCCAGGTGAGCTCGAGGGCATCCTGGCGGGGGCTGCACTCGCCGCGCACAGGGATGATGTAGGCGAGGGAGACCGCGTGCTGCCGGTCGTCGGTGAGGCCGGTCTCCGAGGGGGAGGGGAAGTACTCGGCGATCGTGAACGGCACGGGGCTGGCGGGCAACTGTGGCATGGCCATTGGACCGAGGTCCTTCTCCATGTGCCGGACCAACGCCGCGCGGATGGTCTCGCGGTACAGCACCCGTCCGGAGACAAGCGTCCGGGTGAACTGGCCCTCTGCGTCCGCCGTGTACAGCAGGCCGATCTCGTTGACGTAGCCCAGCGGGTCCAGGCGCACCGGGATCGCCTCCACATACAGGATGGGAAGGCGCTGCCGGGCCTCGTAGAGGTCCTCGTCGGAGAGCCAGCCGGGGTATGGATCGGGGGTGCGCACGTTCATACGTCATGTTTATCCCATCACGGCGGTCAGGGCACGCCCCCATCCCGCCCGCGGACGGATTGCCCCGGAAGCGAACACCGCGGAATACCGCGGACGCCCCGGGGGTTACGCTAGATTGCCGCGGAACGACGGCGGCCGGCCCGCCGCCGGCCCCGCCCCGGTCCCGCAGTGGGCAATCGCTCGGGCAGCCGCTTCCCAGCCTCAGCCCCGCCCTTTCGAACCCGCCCACCGGCGGGTCCCTTTCCGGACAGGAACATCCGTGCAGAACACGAGCAGCCCCACCCCAGCGGCCGCGCTTGCCGACCCGAGGAGACTGACGGCCTCGTCCCGTACCACGATCGGCGTGCTGCTGGTCGCCTCCTTCGTGGTCATCCTCAACGAGACCATCATGAACGTGGCACTGCCGCGGCTGATGGTCGCCTTCGACGTCTCGGCGGACACCGTGCAGTGGCTCGCCACGGCCTTTATGCTCACGATGGCCGTGGTCATCCCGACCACCGGGTATCTGCTGCAGCGGTTCTCCGTCCGCAGGGTCTTCGTCCTCGCCATGGGGCTATTTTCCGCCGGAACGCTGCTGGCGGGTTTGGCCCCCGGGTTCGAGGTATTGCTCGGAGCCCGCGTGGTCCAGGCCAGCGGCACGGCGATCATGCTGCCGCTGCTGATGACCACCATCCTGAACCTGGTGCCGCCGTCCCGACGCGGCGCCATGATGGGCAACGTCAGCATTGTTATTTCCGTGGCCCCGGCCGTGGGACCGACGATTTCCGGCCTGATCCTGCAGTTCCTCGAGTGGCGCTTCATGTTCCTGCTGGTGCTCCCGATCGCCGTCGCCGCGCTCCTGATCGGCGCACCCCGGCTCGATCCCAAGGCCGACGCCGGCGACATGCCCTTCTCCATCCCTTCCGTCCTGCTGTCCATTCCAGGTTTCGGCGGCCTCGTGTACGGCCTGAGCCGGATCGGCGGAGGACACGACGGCGCCGCGGCACAGGGGCCCGACGCCGGTGCCATCGTCGCGCTGGTCGTGGCCCTGCTGTGCCTGGCCGCCTTCACGCTGCTGCAGCTGCGTTTGCAGCGCAGCGACCGGGCCGTCCTGGACCTCCGGCCCTTCACCTACCGTCCGTTCACCGTGGCGCTGTTGCTGATGGTGCTGGCCATGGTGGCGCTGTTCGGCGTCATCATCCTGCTTCCGATCTACCTGCAGAACGTGCGCGGGTTGGATACCTTGGGCACGGGGCTGTTGCTGCTGCCGGGGGGACTCCTGATGGGTCTGCTGGCACCGTTCGTCGGCCGGGTGTACGACCGCGTGGGCCCGCGCCCGCTGATGATCCCCGGATCGGTTCTGCTCGCCCTGGTGCTCTTCGCATACTCGCGGCTGACGCCTGAAACGCCGATCTGGATGTTGGTGACGATGCACCTGCTGATGTCGCTGGCCTTCGCGTTCCTGTTCACCCCGGCGTTCACCTCGGGCCTGAACCCGCTGCCGCACCACCTGCATTCGCACGGCTCCGCGGTGCTCAGCACGCTGCAGCAGCTCGGCGGTGCCGCCGGTACGGCCCTGCTGGTGGGCATCATGGCGTCGTCGACCGCGCTTCCGGCCGCCGCGGGTGCGGGCCCGATCACGGCGCAGGTGGACGGGTTCCGCGCCGGGTTCCTGACGGCGGCGATCGTCAGTCTCGGCGTCGTTTTCCTGGCCACCCTCCTTGGCAAGTCCACGGTGGAGGACCCGTCCGGCGAGTAGCCGCGCCGCTCCACCGCGCTCCACGTTTCGACGAAGGTAGGCAACCCCCGCCCCCGTTTCGACGAAGGTAGATGTCCATTTCCGAACGAAAACGAGCATCTACCTTCGTCGAAACGAAAGGGGTGGCATCTAGCTCCGTCGAAACGGCGCCGGTCTTACCAGGCTGCGCGCCAGTACTGGGCCGGACGGGGGTTGTCGTCCCGCCCGAGTCCGAGTTCCTTCGCGGCCATGGCGGGCCAGTGCGGCTGGACCAGTGCGGCGCGCCCGATGCTGACGCCGTCGGCGTGGCCGCCGGCCAGCACGTCCTCCGCGTGGTCCGAGTCCTCGATGAGGCCGACGGCCGTGACGAACGAATCGGTCCCCTCCAGTGCCTCCCGGACGGCGGCGGCCAGCGGAACCTGGTAGCCGGGGCCGGACGGACCGTGGAACGCGCCGATCCCGCCGCTGGAGAGGTCGAACACGGTCACGCCCAGCTCGCGCGCCTCGCGCACGAAGCGGACGGTGTCCGCGATGCGCCAGCCTCCCTCGACCCAGTCTTCGCCGGAGAGCCGGATCGCCAGCGCCTTGTGGGCGGGCCACACCTCGCGGACGGCCGCGACGACCTCGCGGGCGTAGCGGGTCCGGTTCTCGAAGCCGCCGCCGTACTCGTCGGTCCGGGTGTTGGTCAGCGGCGAGAGGAACTGGTGGATGAGGTAGCCGTGCGCGCCGTGGATCTGGACGACGTCGAAGCCGGCCGCGTCCGCGCGCTCGGCCGCCTGGGCCCAGGCACGCACCGAGTCGGCGATGTCCGAGGTGGTCATCGCGCGCGGGGACGCCAGTTCGTGGATGTCGGTGGGCGACGGCGCGAGGGTCTCCCAGCCGCCGTCAGCCGCGGGGATGGAACCGCGGGCGCCGGCCGCGGCTGCCTCGGGCAGCCAAGGGTAGGTCGAGGCCTTGCCGCCGGCGTGGGCCAGCTGGATGCCCGCCGCCGCGCCTTGGGAATGGATGAAGTCGACGATGGGGGTCCAGGCGTCGCGCTGGGCGTCGTTCCACAGGCCGGTGTCCTGGTCCGAGATGCGCCCTTCGGGGACCACGGCGGTGGCCTCGGTGTAGACGATGCCGAAGCCGCCGGCGGCGCGTGCACCGAGGTGCATCAGGTGCCACGCGTGCGGGACACCGTCCTTGTCGGTCACAGAGTATTGGCACATGGGGGCCAGCGCGGTCCGGTTGCGCAGGCTCAGGCCGGAGCCGTCGGGGGTGGTCAGGGTCGCGGGTTCGAAAAGTAGTGGCACGTCCTTTGCAACCGGCGGAGTTAGACACGTATTCCCACGATGCGTTGTGTCTACTCGCTACTGGCTCTGGGTTACTCGACGGCGGGTCGCCCCATGATCCGGAGATCCGGTCCGCCGTCCGGGCAGGCGGTGTGCACTGTGAGCCCGGTTGGCTCCTCGAGGACCCTGGCCGGTACCCCCGCGTCGGCGAGCCGGTCCAGGAGACGGAACGCGTCGCCGTCGTACTCGAAGGAGAGCTCCAGCCCAATCACGGAACCTGCGCGGACACCTACCCGGCCGCCGTTTTTCGCGGCCAGTCGCACCATGTCTCCGTTAGGCGCCAACTCCTTGGCCCCAAGGTCCCGGAGGGTTTTGACCGCGCCGGCGGCGTCGGGCGTGGTCCAGAGGGGCATGACGTGTAGGGAGGGACCAGCTGGCTCCAGTCGCGGCTTTTCGTCGGTGGCCAGGATTTCTAGACCGTCTGGGCCGGCGATCACGGCGGTCCGATCGCGGGTGGACTCGCTGATGACGACGCCGGTGCCGGCCTCGCGCGTGCGGCTCGCGAACTCGTCGAGGTCGCCGACCTCGAACGCGAGGCGGGTCGTTCCGGCGGCCGGATCGGCGGCGCTCCTGCGTTGCAGCGCCACGCGCCCGTGGGCGGAATCGAACTCGGCCCAGTGGCCTAGATCAAGGGCCTTGACGAGCCCCAGACCCTCCAGCAGCCGGGTCCAGGCGTCGAGACGTTCGGTGGTCCGGATGGGGCGCAGTCGCAGCATGGTTCGATGCTAGGCCCCGCCGTAGCGGGCGACGAAGTTACGGAGGAGCAGGCCGGGCCAGCGGACGTCGGATCGGTAGGCCAATTCGGTGAGCGAGTCCGCTTCCGACGACGGAAAGTATCCCGCGTCACGGTAAATGTCTATGCGGGTGGCCAAGCCTCGGGCGTCCAATTCGGGGTGGAACTGCGTGGCGTACAGGTTTTCGCGGAACTTGAACATTTGCACCGGGCATGCGGGGGACCCGGCGAGCAGCACCGCGTGCTCCGGGAGCGACGCGACGGCTTCCTTGTGCCCGACGAACGCCGTAAAGGTCTCGGGCACACCGGCCGTGAGTGGGTCGCGGCGACCGGCCGCGGTCAGTGTCACTTCGGTGGTGCCCACCGGCTCGCCGTGGGTGCGGTCAAGGACTGCGCCCTGGTGCGTGCCTAGGGTGCCGACGCCGTAGCAGGCACCAAGGAACGGGAAGTCTAGTTCGACGACGACGTCGAGCAGGCGCCCCAGTTCCGCCTCGACCCGTAGCTGCACGGGCGACTTCCTGTCTCGCGGATCGGACGTGTTGAAGGGGCTGCCGCCGACCATGATGCCCGCGTAGTCCTCCAGCGCCGCGGCCCGCTGAGACGCGTCATCCGAACCGAGGCCGTCCGGGAGCGAACCCTTCTCCAGACGCACCACCTTCAGCCGTCCCGCATCCAGCCCGGACAGCTCCAAAAACCCGCGGAACTCGTCCGCGGCGGCGGTATCGTCCTCACGGGTAGAAATCAGCAGAAACGGATTCTGCCCCACAGGCATCACGCGGCCCCGACCGCGGGTGGCGGAAAGGCCACGCCCTCGCCGACCACCCGTAGGTAGACCTGTGCGCCGGGCCGTGCGACGCCGGCATTCCAGTGCCTGATGCTGATGGTCTGGGCTGTTCCGGTGTGGTCGGGACGGTCGTCCAGACGGATGGTGACGGTGACCTCCGGACCGAAATAGTCGGTTTCGATGATGGTGCCGTGGATTTCTCCGCTGCCAGCGATGCGGATCTGTTCCGGCCGCAACAGCAGTTTCATCGCGCCCTGGCCCGGGGGCAGCCGCACCGGGATGTGGCCCAACGCGCAACTCGCCAGCGATCCACGAACATCGGCGTCGAGGATCACCGCGTCGCCGAGGAACCGGGCCGTCTCAAGATCTGACGGCCGTGTGTAGACCACGAAGGGCGCTCCCACCTGTGCCAGCTTTCCGTCGCGCAGAATCGCGACTTGGTCGGCGAAGGACAACGCCTCCGACTGGTCGTGAGTGACCAATATCGTGGTGACACCGGCGGCGGCGAGTGTCTGTGCGACGGCCTTCCGCGTGGCGACGCGCAGGCCCGCGTCGAGGGCGGAGAAAGGTTCGTCGAGGAGCATCAGTTCGGGTTCGCGCGCCAACGCCCGAGCAAGCGCCACGCGCTGCTGCTGACCGCCGGAGAGCTGGTCCGGGCGGCGCCGGGCGTGTTCGGCTGTCAGCGAGACCATCTCCAGTAGTTCGACGACGCGGTCCTTGGCACGCGTACCCCGAAACCGTGCCCGGTTCAACCCAAAGGCGATGTTCGCTGCGACGTCCAGATGCGGAAAGAGCGCACCGTCTTGGGCGACCAAGCCGATGTTGCGCTGGTGTGGTGGGACCATATGTGCCCCTTCGGCGACCACGCGGTCATTGAGTCGCACCGATCCCTCGTCGGGAACCTCGAAGCCCGCGATGATCCGCAACAGGGTGGTCTTCCCGGACCCCGAAGGTCCGACGATCGCCGTCGTGGTGCCGCGCAGAACGCCCAACGAAATGTCATCCAGCGCGCGCGTGCCCGGGAAATGCTTGGAGACACCTGTGATGGCGAGGTGTTCGTGGCCGGTGTCGAGGGGGAGGGAAGTAGGGTTCATTTCTTCTCCTTGAAGACGCGCGCCACCAGAATCCACGTGGGAGCGATAGCGAGCAGGACGAGCAACGCGGCGTAGGGTGCGGCTGCGGCGTAGGCGTTGACCGACGTGTGTGTCCACAAGCGCGTCGCCAGCGTCTCCATGCCGGTGGGGCGCAACAATAGCGTGGCGGGAAGCTCTTTGATGGCGGTCAGCAGCACCAATAGCGCGCCGGAGGCGATCCCTGGCAACGCGAGCGGTAGCGTCACGCGGAGGAACACCGTCACCGGATTCCTACCGAGGGACACGGCGGCCTCCTCCGTGTGCGCCGACGTGAGCACGGCGGCGCCGACGATGGGGCCGAGCGCCAGCGGCAGGAACAGCGTGCAGTAGGCCAAAGTCAGCAGCCATTGGGTCTGGTACAGAGAGTACAGAGTGTTCACACCGAGGAAGACGACGGCGAGGCCCACCACGATTCCCGGAATCGTGTGCGCCACGTATACCACCCGCTCCAGGTGACGCGCCCAACGCGCGCCGGACTTGGCGATCGCCAGGCCGAGCGGAATGGCCAGCGCCGTCGTGAGCAGGGCGCCGCCGCCCGCGGCCGACAGTGAACCGCCGAAGGCCTGGGCAACCTCCTGTAGGGACCCTGGGCGCGAAACGCCGCGGATGCTCCAGACCAACATCGCTCCCAGTGGGCCGCCCACGGCGACGACCACCAGCAGCCATGCCCCGGCGGCCCACACGAGTCCCGCCCCACCGAGGGCCAGCAGCGGATGGGGGCGGCGGGCTCCGGAACCGATGCGGGCGTAGCGTGTGCCGGTGCGCCGGAACCGTCCCTCAACCACCAGAACCAAGATGGTGATCAGCAGCAAAACAGAGGACAGTGACACTGCGCCCAAGCGGTCGAAGCCCATGTTGAATGAGGTAAAGATCGCGCGGGTGTAGGTGTCGACCCGCAGGATAGAGACGCTGCCGAAATCCGCGAGCACATACAGCGCGCAAAGTAACCCGCCGGCCGCCATGGCAGGCATCACCAGCCGCAGCGTGACGCGGAAGAACGTGCGGGCCGGGGACAGACCCAGCGAACGGCCGGCCTCCTCCTGAGTGGTGTCCACGGACAGGAGCGACGCGCTCACCGGAAGATACACGTAGGGGTAGGTGACCAGCGTGAGCACGAACGCGGCCGCCCAGAAGCCCTCGAAAGTCGACGTCGGATCGATCAGGTCCGCCAGCGACGACCACCCAAAGGCAGCGACGTAGCTGGGTACGGCCAGCGGCAGGGCGGCGGCCACCGCCAGCGCCCGGCGGCCGGGCACGTTCGTTCGCGTCGCCAGCACCGCGAGGCCTACCCCTATGGCTAGGCAGAGGATGGTCACTACGGCGACGAGCCCGAGCGACGTCGCCGTGAGGCGGCCAACGCGTTCGGTCAGCAGTTCCGCGAACAGCGCGTCGAGCCCGTACTGGCCGGTCCGGATAACCAAGTAGACGACGGGGATCAGTGCGACGGCGGCGGCCAGTAGGGCGCCGACGGTCAACACCGGGTGACGCGCCATCCAACCCCGGCGCCAGGTACGCCGAAGGGCGGCCACACCCTGCGGGTGCGGCCGCCCTGTCACCTCGGCTGGTGGAGAGATCAGGCGAGCCCGGCTTCCGTGATCATCTTGATCGTCGTCTCGAGGTCGTCGAGGTTGTTCAGGTCAACGTCAGGAACGTCGAGTTCAGTCAGTGCCGGCAGGCCCTTCGGGCCGGCGACGTCCTCGAGCATCGGGTATTCGCTGGTCTCCTCGGCGAAGTACTGCTGGCCCTCCGGGGAGAGGAAGTACTCCAACAGCTGCGACGCCTCGTCGTCGGCCGCGTGTTTGATCAATCCGACGCCGGAGATGTTCACTAGGGCGCCGACGTCGCCACCGGTGAACATGTGGTTGGCTGCCTTGAGTTCCTCGGCGTCAACGCCCTGTTCCTTGGCCAACTCGTACAGGTAGTAGTGGTTGACGAGGCCGAACGGGATCTTCCCGGCGTTGACATCGGCGACGATGGGGTTGTTTCCGTCACGGATAGCCGGATCGTTCCCGGCCAGGTCCGCCAAGTACTTCTCGGCGGCTTCGTCGCCCTTCATTTCCCGCAGCGCGGTCACGAACGACTGGAAGGAAGCATTCGACGGCGCGACCCCCACCTTCCCGGCGTACTCGGTGGAGTTGAGTTCCTCGACGGTGGCGGGGAGATCCGCTTCCTCCACCATGTCCTTGTTGTAGACGAGGACGCGGGCGCGCGCGGTGACGCCGGTCCACTCGCCGTCGTCGTCACGGAACTCCGCCGGGACGCTCTCCAGTAGCGATTCGGGCAGTGGCTCGAAAAGTCCGGCCTCGGCCACGGCGCCCAGCGCACCGGCGTCCTGCGCCAAGAAGATGTCGGCCGGGGACTTGTCGCCCTCCTCCAGCAGCTGGGCGGCCATAGCGGCCGTGTTTCCGTAACGCACGTCGACGGCGATTCCGGTCTCTTCGACGAACCGGTCGATGATCGGCTGCACCAGTCCCTCGTTGCGACCGCTGTAGAGCGTGATGCGGTCTTCGGTGGATCCCGCGGCGCCGTCCGCCGAGCTGGAACCGGACGGGTCGGTCGAACCTCCGCAGGCGGTCAGGCCAAGGAGTGCGGCCGCGGCAACGGCCGCAACGACGGGACGCTTCAGGTACATGCGAGGAGCCTTTCTTGGGTTTGCCGTGTCAGCTCGAGACGGCAGTATCAACAAATACACGACCAGCGCCTATTACACCATCTGCGTGTACCCAAATTGCGTATGTGACGGTAAGGACTCCCTGTTCTGGGTGTGCTGGCCAGCGCGGGGATCATCACTTACGCTGGGTTCGGTTAATGACCATTAACCGATGACCGTATGCCCACACAGGAGGCCACATTGAGGATCGCCGAGTCAGTCGCGCTCGTGACGGGAGGGGCGTCCGGCCTGGGGGCCGCCACGGCCAAGGCACTGTACGACGCCGGTGCGTACGTCGTGCTCGTCGACCTACCCTCCTCCGACGGCGTGGCCGCGGCCGAACGCCTGGGCGACCGCGCGAGGTTCGCCGCGGCCGACGTGACCAGCGAAAGCGAGGTCCGCGCCGCCGTCGAACTGGCTTCCTCGCTGGGCCCGCTGCGCGTGGCCGTCAACTGCGCCGGCGTCGCCACGCCGGGCAAGGTCCTGGGCCGCGACGGCGTGCTGCCGCTGGAGGCGTTCGAGCGCGTCGTGCGGATCAACCTCGTGGGGACGTTCAACGTGCTGCGGTTGGCGGCGGAGGCGATCGCCGCGACGGAGCCGGTGGTGGATCCGGCGACCGGCACCGGGGAGCGCGGCGTGGTGGTCAACACGGCCTCCGTCGCCGCGTTCGACGGCCAGGTCGGCCAGCCGGCCTACGCCGCGTCCAAGGGGGCGGTGGCCGCGATGACGCTGCCGATCGCCCGGGAACTGGCCGGCAAGCTCATCCGCGTCGTGACGATCGCGCCCGGCATCTTCGAAACCCCGATGCTGGCGGGACTGCCGGACCAGGCGCAGGAGTCGCTGGGCAAGCAGGTGCCGCACCCGGCCCGGCTCGGGAAGCCAGCCGAGTACGCGGCGCTGGTGGGCCACATCGTGGAGAACCAGATGCTCAACGGCGAAACCATCCGGCTGGACGGCGCCATCCGCATGGCGCCGAGGTGACCGCGGTGACGCGGGAGGACACTCACGCCACGGCGGCCGCCGCGGGACTGCCGGACGCCGACTTCCTGGCCGTGGAGGCGCAGCTTCCGCCGCGCGAACGCATCAAGCTGGCCGAGGTGCGCGAGTTCCTGGACCGCGAGGTGCTGCCGCACGCCTCCGGCTGGTGGAGCCGGGAGGAGTTCCCGCACCACCTGCTGGGCCGGCTCGGCGAGCTCGGCATCAGCACGCCGACCCGGCACGGGTATTCGCACCTGTTCCATGGCCTCCTGATCGCCGAGCTGGCGCGCGCCGACGCGTCGCTGGCCACGTTCTTCATGATCCACCACGACCTCTTCGTCGAGTCGCTGCACGCGTTCGGCACCGACCGCCAGCGGAGCCTGTATCTGGAGGACGCGGCGGCCCTGCGCACCACCGGCGCGTTCGCGCTGACGGAACCGGACCACGGCTCGGATGTTGCCCGCGGCATGGAGACGACGGCGCGGCGCGACGGCGACGAATGGGTCGTCAACGGACGCAAGCGGTGGATCGGCAACGGGACCTTCTGCGACCACATGCTGCTCTGGGCGAACGACGCCGACACCGGGGAAGTGCGCGGGTTCGTCCTGGACACCTCGCTGCCGGGTTTCACCGCCACGCGGATCGAGGACAAGATCGCGTTGCGCACGGTGCAGAATGCGGACATCGTGCTGCGCGACGTGCGGATTTCAGAGCTGGACCGGTTCCCCGGCATCGATTCGTTCGCGGACACCAACCAGCTGCTGCGCTCCAGCCGCATCATGGTCGGCTGGGTGGCGGTCGGCCAGCAGCTGGCCGCGTTCGACGTCGCGCGCGACTACGTGCTTCGTCGGCGGCAGTTCGGACGCCCGCTGGCGTCGTTCCAACTGGTCCAACAGCACCTGGCGCAGATGCTCGGCAACGCCACGGCGTCGTTGACGATGATGGCGCAGCTCGCGGCCCTGCAGCGTGTGGGGCAGGAGAACATGCCGCAGGCGGCGCTCGCCAAATCGTTCACGACCCTGCGGATGCGCGAGACCGTCGCGGCCGGGCGGGCGCTGCTCGGCGGCAACGGGATCGTCGCGGACCGGCGCATGGCCAAGATCTTCGCCGATGCCGAGGCGGTCTTCACCTACGAGGGCACCTACGACATCAACTCGCTGATCGTCGGCCGCGCGGTGACGGGAATTTCGGCCTTCGGCTAGCCCCGCGGACGGCCCCGGGCGCCGGAGGCGGGGCACCGGGACGCCGCGCGCGTCAGCAGACGCTCGGCTCGCCACCCGCGGAGTAGACGCCGGTGGATGACAGATCATCAGGACTGCCCATGATGACGTTAGTCCACCCCTTCATTCGCGACATGGAAGCAGCTATGGGGTCCGGCATGCATGCGGCGCGAGTGAGGAGCAGTGGGGCGCCGTTGTATGCAGCGACGGCCGACCCCGCTAACCCGCCCGGGAAGTCACTGACGGCCGAGAGGATCTGGCGCTGCGAGCCCGTCCCGAAGTAAACATTCGCGATGTTCGAAGAGACGCCGTACGCGTTGCTCCCCGATCGGCGGACAACGTAGGCGCCGGGGAGAACCGAACGTATTTGCGACACGACGTTCGATGAAACCGTGCTCGTTGACCCGGCAATGACGACCATGCGCGGCTGGAGACGTCGCAGGGCGAGCTTCGTTGCGTATGGAAGGTTATTGGCGGTCGTCAGCAGCAGTGGCTGCTTACGTTGCGCTGCGACAGCGCCCAACGAAAGGGCGTCGTGGTATCGCTCGCCGGATGCAAGGAAAACCGTGCTTGTGGAGGCCCAAGCATCGGAAACGTCCTTGGCAGTTCCGTAGCGATCCGTTCCGTACATACGTGAGACTGGAGCGATGGCCGAGAGCTGCCTGACGACTGCCGAAGTGATCGTGTAGGTACTGCCGACAACCAGGATTCTACTTGGCGAGAGCCGCTGAATCTCACTCATGGTTGTTGCAGGGACATCGTATTTTCCTGTAAGCAGTAAGGGCGCGTTATTTTTTCTGGCTAGCGAAGGGCTGGAGAGGGCTTCTCTGAAGTCAGCACCAGATGCAACGACAACGGTGGCCGACGAGGTTGGGAACGTCTTGCGGGATGCCGCCACTGCTGTCGAGTATCCCTCAGGGCCTCCGAGGCGCACGGGCGCCAGCCGGGTCGGCCACACGTCGCCGTCACCCAGGTACTCCGTGGTCAGCCGGTAGGGGGTTGACCGCCGGTTGTTCGCGAAATCCTTGAGCGTGGCGAGGTCGCCGTTCCAGACGTTGCCGTCGACCTCCTGTGTGCTGCCGATCAGGTCGGCGGTGAAGGTGTACTGCCAGATGTTGAACGTCGTCCAGCCTTCGGGGAGTTCCCGCGCGTTCTTCGGCACGCTGGTCGCCGTCGGCACGAGCGAGACGTGGAGCGGCCAGTCCTTGAACGCCGTCGAGTCGCCCGTGCACACGTCCCACCACGATTGGGCCGTGTAGATCATCGGGAGGCGACCGGTGCGTTCCTCGACGGTGCTGCCGAAGTCCTCGATCCACGACACCATCTGGGCCGGCGTCAGGCCGTAGCACGAGTCGCCCTCGCCCTCGGGGTACGTCGTGCTGGTGTACGGGTTCCATTCGATGTCCAGCAGCGGGGGGAGCGTCTTGCCGTCGGCGGACCAGCCTCCGCCGTTGTCCATGAACTCGATGGCTTGGTCCCTGCCCGAGGAGTGCGCGGGTTTGGCGAAGTGGTACGCGCCGCGCACCATGCCCTGGTTGGCCGATCCGTTGTACTGCTGGGGAAAGTAGGGGTTCTTGTACAGGTTGGCGTACGGGCCCCACGATTCCGTGGCCTTGACGTACGCGAAACGCGCGCCCTTGCCCCACGCGTAGCTCCAGTCCACGTTGCCCTGGTGGCCCGAGACGTCGACGCCCAGCACGCCGGGCGGACGCCAGGTGCGCAGCGATTCGGTGTTCGCCTGGACCTGCAGGGCGGCGGATTCGGCGTGGAACACCCCGAATGTGCCCGGGGCGGGTGCGGTTTGGGGCTGTTCGGTGGGGGACTGTCCCTGCTGGGGCTGTTCCGCAGCCGTTCCGGCGGCGACATCCTCCGCGGCGGCAGCGAGCCGCTCCAGTTCCTCGATCGTGGGAGCCTGCGGGTTGTCGGTCTCTTCGAGCCTTTTCAGCCCCTGGCCCATGTGGGCGTCCGCGGCTCCGGTGCCCAGCGCCGCGTAGGCCTGCTCCGAGAGCCGGACGCGTTCAGCCGCCCCCGGATCGCCGGCTGCCGCCAATTCCTTGCGCAGAGACGCGGCGGCCTGGGCGGCCTCCGAGGGATCGGGTGCGGGCTCCGTGGTCGCGGGGTCCGGTGCCGTGGCTACGGGGACCCGCACTGCGGGTTCGGGCGCGTCCAGGGGTTGAGCCCCGGCGGGTAGGGCAACGGATGCGGCCAGCGCCAGAGCGACCGTTGCTGCGACGAGGTGGGAAACCGGGTTGCGGTGAAGCATAAACGTCCTGGGGTCGCGACCGCTCGGGGCCGTGTGAATGCAGGGAAGCATGGGGCTGGTGTGCTTCCAGTGTACCCGCGATGTTTCGTAAGGCTAGGGCAGTTGCTCCCCGGCGGTGACGGACAGGTCCAGGCGGTTGCCGTCGACCGGTGCCGGGCACACCGCGTGGGGAGTGAACACAAAGGGATAGTCGAGCGTGCGGTTGAAGTCGAGGACCACCGTTCCATCAGCGGCCGGCGCGGCGGTCAGGAACCGCCACGCCGGCGTCGTGACCCCGTTGGTCTGGTCGTGGAAGGACAAGATCAATTCACCGGAGCCCCCGGCCACCGCCGTGAGCCGGTGCTCCCGGTCTTCTATCTCGAAAACCACTTCTCCCACGGCTGTCGCGGTCAGTCGCGTGTCGTCGCGATAGGTGGCGATCCCGACGCGCCGCGGGCGGTCAGCGGGTTCGAACCGGCCGGACACGACCCACGCCGCGTCGTGGGGAAAGGTCGGGACGCCGCCGAAATCGTCGAGCGCCGTGGTGCGGCGCTCGCGGGTGCGGACCATGTACCGCGCATCGCGCAGCCCCAGCTCGACGACCGTCGAGCCGTGCCGCACCCAGAGCAGGGATTCGCCCTCGCCCAGCGAACGGTGGTGCGTGCCCACCAACGGGACGTCCGGTTCCGTGGAGGCACCGCCGTCGTGCTCGACTATGCCCTCAGGCGCCGCGGCCTCCAGCACGGCGGCGCCACCGTCGACGCTCCACAGGCCGGGGAACAGATCGATCCTGCCCGGCGCGGCCGGTAGCCATTGGAAGGAGGTCAACGTGAGCCAGCCGTATTCGGAGGCGAGGGAATCCTCGCGGTTCCGGCGCCAGCGCTTCCAGGATTCGACGTCTGCCATGCAGCCAGTGTCCCATTAGTGTTGAGCGGTGCCTTCCTTCCGCGCCCAGCTGAACATCGTCTCGCTACGCCCCGGGCGCCGCCCCGAGGCGGTGATGGAGGCCGCCGTGGAATCCCTCGCCGCGCGGCACCACGTCGAGGCCAACCAGCTGGACATCGTGGCCGGGACGCCGAGGATCACGTTGCGCTTCACGGTAGGCGACGACGAGTGGGACGGCGAGACGCGGCGTGCGTGCGAGTCGGCGGCACGGATGCGGGCCGCCGTCGAGGCCGTCGCCGTGACGGAGCGGCTGGTGGTCCTGCGGCGGATCCGCGGACGCTGGAGCCCGATGCGGCACCCCGGCGGCGGGTCCTAGAACTCGGGTCCTAGAACTCGGTGCGCTGGCCGCGGGCGGCGCGGCGTTCGGCGTGGCCGATCTGGTAGCGCCGGTTCTCGGTCGCGAGCAGCGTGATGAACGCACAGAGGCCCGCCATGATCGCCACCGCGGCGGATTCGTTCTGCCCGATCAACCGGGCCATCATCAGCCAGAAGAGGCCCCAAGCGAAGCCGATGGCCACCACGATCCGTCCCCGCTCGGACATGCAGAACGACACCGCGGCCCACGTGGCCCCGAGCAGCGCGACCACGCCCCACAGGCTCTCCGGCAGCAGCACGTCGATGCCGCGCGAGGTCAGCCAGACGCCCAGATTCATGGGTGCCACCACCAGCATCCATCCGAGGTACAGGCCCACGGGCGCGTCCACGAGGATCCGCTCCGTCCGGCTCCGGGCGGTGCGCAGGTTGAGCATGCGCAGTCCGTAGACGAGCAAACCCGTCGTGACGATGGAGATCCACAACGACGTCGAGACCATGCCGTTGCGTGCGGCCAGCAGCCACAGCGCGCCCAACACCCCGGCGCCGCCCGCGACGTAACCGAGCGACCGTTGTCGGGGCGAGGACCGTTGCGTGGGGTGCCACTGGAAGGCGGCGAAGGCCCCGAGGGCAAGGAAGACGACGCCCCAGAGGGCAAACGAATCGACTTCGATCGAGAGGAGCGCGACGTCCGGATGGAACGGGGAATCCGGTGTGGCATGGACGGTGGTTCCGCCGAACCAGCCCAGTGCCGGGAATCCGAGGAACAGTGTCAGTGCCGCGGCCACGGAGACGGCGACGCGGCGGTAGGCGTCCTGCCGGTTCTCGGCCGGGTCCGGGTCCGTGGACGGGAGGTTGTACGGGGGAATGTAGATCGGTTCCTCGTCCGGCTCCTCGACCCAGACGGGCTGCCGGTCCGGAAGTTCCTCCTCCTCGAGGAGGTCGTCGATGGGGCTTTGCGGAAGCGTGTGCGAGGTCTCGATCGCCTGGCGCGCTCTTTCGACGAGGGTGGCATGTTGGGCGGCCGAGGCCGCCCGTTCGGCTTCCTCGCGCTTCAGGAGCTCTTCTCGGGCGCGTTCCGCCGCGGCCCGTTCGGCCTCCAGCCGCTTCGTTTCGGCGCGTTCGGCCGCCGCGGCGCGGTCGGCGGCTTCCTGGGCGGCGCGGGCGCGTTCGCGCACCCGGCGGGCGGCGGCGCGCTCCCGCGAGCGTTCGGCCGCGGCGGCCCGGCGGCGCCCCATGGCGTCGGACAGTTGGACGCGCGTCGCAGCCCAGTCGGGCTGGTGCAGGTTGTCGAACCAGTCGCTGAGTCGCTTGGGGGAGCCCGACGCGTCGACGGCGGGGCGGCCCGTGCCCATGTGACGCGCGGCGGGCGGCCTGGAGGGGGTCGGTGGGGTCGTGGGCCGGGCGGGCTTGTCCTGGGCGGACTTGCCCTGTCGCGGCGCGTTTTTCGCCGGCGCCGTGGGGCGCGGCGCCTCAGGCGGAAGGGCGTGCGCGTCGGCGGTGGATCCGGGCGCCCTGGGCGCGTCGGAGGTTGCGGAGCCGACCGGCTGGCTCGAACGGAGCCGCTCGAGCGCCGACGAAGTCGCGGAGGTCCCCTCGCGCGTCTCAGCCATTGCCGTGCATCCCTTTCGATCGCGAGTGGAGGGCCATCAAACCCGCCAGAACCACACCGACTAGCGTACCCAATGCCATCCCGATCATGGCGGAGGCCCAAGAGGGAAGTCCGGTTGCCGTACCCGTGGCGTAACCCAGCGACACCATCCAAACCGCCCAGAGCGCGGCGCCCACACCCGACAACACGAGGAAAGGCGCCAGCGGCACGCCGGCGATCCCGGCGGCGGCGACGGAGGCCGTCCGACCGCCGGAGACGAACCTCACGCCCACCAATCCGGCATAGGTGGTTTCCCGTCCGACGCGGTTGACCAGCCGAATGGTGTTGCGGTGGATCCAACGACCCCAGGCGAACCGGTCGAACCAGCGCGTCAGGCCATGCCGGAACACCAGATAGAGGGCGATGTCGCCGACCCAGCAACCCGCGGCGGCCACCAGGGCGGCGGCGGGCAAAAGCAGGTGCCCCTCTGCCGCGAGCGGGCCGGCGCCGAGCACGAGCAGTTCCGACGGAAGCGGCGGCAGGAGCGCGTCCAGCGCGACCAGCACGAACGTCAGCGGGTAGTACCAGGATCCGAGGTCTCCGGAAAGGGCGGCGTCCAGGCTCACTCCGGCCGCTCGCGAAGCGTCTGCCCCGAACGGTACTCGACCTCCGCGCCGGAGAGCGGATCGGTGAACGCGATGGAGCGGGCGAGCAGTTGCAGGGGGCGCGCATGGTCGTCGGGGGCCTGGTCCAGCAGGGCGGGGTAGAACGCGTCGTTGAGGATCCCGCGTCCGAGCGCGGCCATGTGCACCCGCAGCTGGTGCGTCTTGCCGGTGTGCGGCTGGAGACGGAACAGCCCGACGTCGGTGCCCGCGTGCGTGCCCGCGCTCTTCCCGGTGCGCAGCAGCGAGATCCGGCTCTCGGCGTTCGGCGTCCCGGGCTCGACGACGGACAGCAGCGTGCCCTTCGTCTTGGCCATCCGGTTCCGGAAGACGACGGGACCGTCGTGGGCGGAACCGCCGGGGAGCGCGCTGACACACTCGTATTCCTTGCGGATCTGGCGCCTCTCGAACAGGATCTGGTACTTGCCGCGGGTGCGCGGGTTCGTAGAGAACAGGATGACGCCGGCCGTCGCGCGGTCCAGGCGGTGCATGGGAATCAGGTCGGGCAGGCCCAGCCGGTTGCGCAGCCTGACCAGGGCCGATTCCTGCACGAACCGGCCGCCCGGCGTCGTCGGCAGGAAATGCGGCTTGTCGACCACCAGCAGATCGTCGTCCCGATGCAGGATCGTTTCGGTGAACGGGATGGGTTCCTCCGCCGGCAGGTTCCGGTAGTACCAGAGGAACTCGTGCGGGCCCAGCGGGGTGTGCGCGTCGAGGGGACGGCCGCCGAGCCCCACCACCTCGCCGTCGTGGAACCGCCGGACGATCCCGTCCGGGTCGACATGGCCGAACCGGTGCAGGACGTAGTCCATAACCGTGTCCCATTCGCCGTCCCTGGGCAGGCGCAGTCGCGTCGCGTTGACGCCGTCGCGCACGGGGAGGGGGGATTGCATGGCCATCCCCCCAGTGTCCCACGGTGCGGCCGTGGCCCCGCGACGCCGGCGGGTCCGTTCAGCCCCCGACGTACGCGGCGAGGTGCTTGCCGGTGAGGGTGGAGCGGGCGGCCGACAGGTCCGCCGGCGTCCCCTCGAAGACGACCTTGCCGCCGTCGTGCCCGGCGCCCGGACCCAGGTCGATGATCCAGTCCGCGTGCGCCATCACGGCCTGGTGGTGCTCGATCACGATGACCGACTTGCCGGAGTCGACGAGTCGGTCGAGCAGGCCCAACAGGTTTTCGACGTCCGCGAGGTGCAGGCCGGAGGTCGGCTCGTCGAGGACGTAGACGTCGCCCTTTTCGGCCATCTGCGTGGCCAGCTTCACGCGTTGCCGCTCGCCGCCGGACAGCGTCGTGAGGGGCTGGCCGAGCGTGAGGTAGCCGAGCCCGACGTCGACGAGCCGGTCCAGGACCTTGTGCGCGGCCGGGGTGCGGGCGTGCCCGGAGCCGAAGAACGCCTCCGCCTCGGCCACGGACATCGCCAGGACCTCCGAGATATCGCGGCCGCCGAGGGTGTACTCCAGCACGGCGGCCTGGAAGCGCCGGCCCTCGCATTCTTCGCACGTGGACTCCACGGTCGCCATCACGCCGAGTTCGGTGAAGAGGACGCCCGCGCCGTTGCAGGTGGGGCAGGCGCCCTCGGAATTGGAGCTGAAAAGGGCCGGCTTCACGCCGTTGGCCTTGGCGAACGCCTTGCGGATCGGTTCGAGCAGTCCCGTGTAGGTTGCCGGGTTGCTGCGGCGCGAACCCTTGATCGCGGCCTGGTCGATGACGACGACGCCCTCGCGGCCGGCGACCGAGCCGTTGATCAGCGAGCTCTTGCCGGAACCCGCGACGCCGGTGACGACGCACAGGATGCCGAGGGGGATGTCGACGTCGACGCAGCGGAGGTTGTGTGTCGACGCGCCGCGTACCTCGAGGGCTCCCGCGGGCGCGCGCACGGAGTCCCTGAACCGGACCCGGTCGTCGAGGTGGCGCCCCGTGACGGTGTCGCTCGCGCGCAGGTCCTCCACGGTGCCCTCGAAGCAGACGCGGCCGCCCTCCGTGCCCGCGCCGGGGCCCAGATCGACGACGCGGTCCGCGATGGCGATCGTCTCCGGCTTGTGCTCGACGACGAGGACCGTGTTGCCCTTGTCGCGCAATCGCAGCAGCAACTGGTTCATGCGCTCGATGTCGTGGGGGTGGAGGCCAATGGTGGGCTCGTCGAAGACGTACGTGACGTCGGTGAGCGAGGACCCGAGGTGGCGGATCATCTTGGCGCGCTGGGCCTCGCCTCCGGAGAGCGTGCCGGCGGGCCGGTCCAGGGAGAGGTAGCCGAGGCCGATCTCGGCGAACGAGTCGAGCAGGTGTTGCAGGCCCCTCAACAGGGGAGCGACCGTGGGCTCCTCGAGGGTTCGGACCCAGGCGGCCAGGTCGCTGATCTGCATCGCGCACAGGTCGGCGATGCCCCGGCCCTGGATCTTCGCGGACCGGGCCTCGGGGCTCAGTCGCGTCCCGCCGCACTCGGGGCAGGCCTGGAACGTGATGGCCCGCTCGACGAACGCCCGGATGTGCGGCTGCATGGCCTCGACGTCCTTGGAGAGCATGGACTTCTGGATCTTCGGGATCACGCCCTCGAAGGTGAGGTTGATGCCCTCGACCTTGATCTTGGTCGGCTCCTTGTACAGGAGGTCGTCGAGTTCCTTCTTGCTGAACTTCGCGATGGGCTTGTCCATGTCGAAGCCGGCGCCGCTGAAGATACGGCCGTACCAGCCGTCCATGCTGTATCCGGGGATGGTCAGCGCGCCCTCGGCGAGGGACTTGTCGTCGTCGTACAGTGCGGTGAGGTCGAAGTCGGAGACCGCCCCCGTGCCTTCGCAACGCGGGCACATCCCGCCGAGGTAGACCACGTTGCGCACCACGCTCCGCTCGGTCCGTCCGCCCTTCTCGGTGCTCATCACCCCGCTGGCCTTGCGCGTGGGGACGTTGAAGGAGAACGCGGTCGGCGGGCCGACATACGGGGTTGCGAGCCGGCTGAACAGGATCCGTAGCATCGCGTTCGCGTCCGTGACCGTCCCGACCGTGGAACGCGGGTTGGCGCCCAGCCGTTCCTGGTCCACCAGGATGGCGGTGGTCAGCCCCTCGAGCGCGTCGACCTCGGGGCGCGCCAGCGAGGGCATGAAGCCCTGCACGAACGCGCTGTAGGTCTCGTTGATCATGCGCTGGGACTCGGCGGCGATCGTCCCGAAGACCAGGGAGCTCTTGCCGGAGCCGGACACCCCGGTGAACACCGTGAGCCGCCGCTTCGGAATATCGACGCTGACGTCCCTGAGGTTGTTCACCCGGGCGCCCTGCACGCGGATCACCGCGTGCGTGTCCGCGGCGTGGGGCACGGCGCCCGGGGCGTCCCTCGGCGCTGGCGTGCTCATCGCTGCTCCATCGTCGTGGCCCGGCACCGCCGGGCGCGGCTAGTCGTCGATACGGAAGCCTAGCTTGATCGCCACCTGCCAGTCGGCGACCTTGCCGTCGACGATGTGGCCGCGGATCTGCCCCACCTCGAACCAGTCCAGGTTGCGCAGGGTCTTGTTCGCCTGGGCCACGGCGTTGTCGACGGCCGCCTCGACGCCGTCCGGGGACGTGCCGACGATTTCGGAAACGCTGTACACGTGGTTCGCCATGGGAGATCCTCCAAGTATCGGCGGCCCCGACCTGCGCGGGGCCCGTTCGGCCAACCTACCGCCGCGGTGCGCGTCCGTCCATGGCCGTCCGCCGCCGGCGTCCGCGGTCCCCTCAGCGGGCCGTGCCCGCCGAGGCGGCCACGTTGCTCGGCAGCGACTGGCACTGGGGGCACCAGTAGAGGTCTGCCGTTTCGGTGAGCTCGTGGGCGATGTCCTGTCCGCAGCGCGGACACGGCCGCCCGGCGCGCCCGTAGACCCAGTGCGGTTCGGGATGCGCGGCCGGGGTGGTGACGCGGCGGGCGCTGTCCTTGTTGGCGTGCAGCAACTGGTGGGCCAGGTCGACGACTAGCCGCAGGTCCGGCACCTCGCTCACCGGAAGGTGCGGGTGCACGCGGGCGAGGAAGAGCATCTCGGACCGGAAGACGTTGCCGAGCCCGGCGATCAGCCGCTGGTCCACCAGCGCGTGGCCGATGGCCCGGTCCGGGCAGAGCAGCAACCGCCGCGTGGCCTCTTCGGCGTCCCAGTAGTGGCCCAGGGGGTCGGGACCCAGGTGTCCGACGACGGCGGGTTCCTCGACCGTGCGGATCACCTGCAGGGACGCCAGCTCGAAGCCGATGGCGTGGAAGTCGTTGTTCTTCAGGACGCACTTGGCCTTGAACGCCGGTGAGCGCCAGCGCTCGCCGGGGGCGTAGACGTCCCACCGCCCCTCGCCGGCGAGATCGCAGTGGATGCTCAGTTCACCCAGGCGGATGAGGAGGTGCTTGCCGCGGGAGACCACCGATCCCACGCGGGATCCCGCCAGGCTCAGGCCGATGTAACGTGGCACGCGGAAATCGGTCGAGCGCAGGACACGACCGGTCAGGGCCGCGTCCAGCATCCGCGCCATGCGGTGGACACTGTCTCCCTCAGCCAATGAACATCACGTCCTCGATTGCGGTTCCCCTACCTCTAGCAATCCTTGCATGAACGCGCACGTTGCGGGCGGGAAATGTCCGGCGGATCCTGTGGACGGCCGTGTTCGGGGTGCTCACAGGCGGAACCGGATGCCGCTGGGGGACGAATAGAAGCCCGCCTCCAGCAGCGCGGACCCGAGCGCCGAATCCAGGATCGGCAACCCGTTGGCCCGTTCCATGGACATCTTGTCCACCCGGGCGGTCCGCAGCGCGGCGACCAGCGCGCGGGACGCGGCGGCGAGGGCGCCGGCGTCGTTCCCGAACGCCAGCACGGTCTTGCCGCCTCGCTCGACGTACAGGCACAGCGCCCCATCCACCAGCACGACGACGGCGCCCGCCTTCCGCCCGGGGCGGTGGCCCGTGGCCGCGGGGGAGTCCGGGGACGCCTCCAGAGAGGGCCACGGGAGGGCGGCCCCGTACGGGTTCGCCGGATCGGTGGCGGCCAGGGCGACGCCTGCCGGAACCCGGCCGGGCGTCCCGGCGGAGGAACCGGCGCCTCCCGCCGCGGAATCCGCCGCGTGGACCGCGTCGAGGTCGGTGTCCCGAGTGTGGCCGCGGAGCCGGTCGACCGTCGCCGGGACGGAGAACTGGGCCGCCCCGAGGCGTTCGATGAAGTAGCCGCGGCGGGTCCGCCCGGATTCCTCCAGCCGGCTCAGGACCCGGTACAGCAGCCCGAACCCCCCGGGGACGTCCTCGGCCATCACGGAGCCGCGCGTCAGCACGCCGTAGCGGTCCAACAGGTACTCCGCCGTGGCGTGGGCCCGCAGTGTGGGGTCCGCCTCCGGCTCGGGCAGCCGCGACCAGCGCCCGGCGGCCCCGGGCAGCGAAGGCGTGGCGAGCGCGGCAGCGCCGGGCCGCAGTCCCGCCCCGCGTGCCTCGGTGGCGAGGCCGGCGTCGTGCATTCCGGGTCCGCGCATGCCGCGGAGCCGGCCGATGCGGGCCGCGCGGGCGCGGGGAGCGCCGACGCGCTGCTTGTGCGCGGTCCGTCCCCCACCCAGCAGGCCGCGGACCGGGGCGAAGGTATCGTTCCCGACGAGGCCGGCCCACACCAGTTCCCAGAGCGCGCCGAGGATGTCCACGTCGTTCAGGGCGGGGTGGGCTTCCCGCACCGGTTCGGCCAGCTGCCGGAAGAAATAGCCACCTCCCGTGCCGAGGACGTCCAGCAGGGATCGGTGCACCGCGCCCGGCTCGAAACCCGTCTGCGGGGTCAGCGTCAGCGGCGCGTGTTCGGCCAGGTGCAACGACACCCAGCCGTCGTTTCCCGCCAGGCCGCCCGCCCCGGACCACAGCACTTCGCCGGTGGCCATGAGCTCGTCGAGCATCGCCGGCTGGTAGTCCCGGACGCGCGCCGGCAGCACGAACGTCTCCCAGGCGCTCGCCGGGACCGGGACGCCGGAGAGCTGGTCGATCACGGTCGCGACCCCGTCGATGCCGCGCAGGTTCTCGCCGACGAACTGCCATTTGGGGAGGAACCGCCCGTAGGTGTCGGTGTCCACGGGCTCGACCTCGGCCCGGAGCGCGGCCAGGGAACGGCGGCGGATCTTCCGCAGGACCTCGGCGTCGCACCATTCGCTGGGCGCCGGGCGCGCGGCGTCGTCCGTCTGCGCGGTTTCGGTGGGCCGGAACTCGCCCTCGACGACGCGGCCCTCCGTGCCCAGCCGCCGCAACACCGAGAGCACGACGGCGGTGCCCAGTCCCAGCCGCTCCGCCGCCTCGGCGGCGGTGAACGGGCCGTGGGTGCGGGCGAAGCGTCCGACGAGGTCCCCGAGCGGGTCCGCGACCGGCTCGATGAAGGCCAGCGGCACGCCGATCGGCAGGGGGACCCCCAGCGCGTCGCGCAGCCGGGAGGCGTCCTCGATCGCGGCGTGCACCTGCCGGCCCGCGACGTTGACGGTCAGGGCGCGGTTCGCGCGCACCAGCGCCCGGACGTGGGCCTCGGCGCCCCCCGACCCCGGATCGGGGTGGAGCCGGCGGTCGATGTCCCCGGCCCCGAGCGGGCCCAAGAGGCGCAGCAGGTCCGCGGTGCCCTCGAGGCCCTTGAGTTTGCGGTCCTCGGTGAGCCGCTGGAGTTCGGCCTCCGTGCGGGCGATCACCGCCGGGTCCAGGAGCTCGCGGAGTTCGGCTCGGCCCAGCAGGTCGTTCAGCAGCCCGGGGTCCAGCGACAGGGCGGCGGCGCGGCGCTCTGCCAGCGGGGAATCGCCCTCGTAGAGGAACTGGGCGACGTAGCCGAACAGCAGGGACTGCGCGAACGGCGACGGTTGGCGGGTGGTGGTCTCCAGAATCCGGAGCTCGCGCTTGCCGATGGCCGCGGCGATGGCGCGCAGCGCCGGGAGGTCGTACACGTCCTGGAGGCACTCGCGGACGGTCTCGAGGATGATCGGGAACGTCGGGTACTTCCGGGCGACGTCCAGCAGTTGGGCCGACCGCTGGCGCTGCTGCCACAGGGGCGTCCGCTTGGCGGGGTTCTGCCGCGGGAGCAGGAGAGCCCGCGCCGCGCACTCGCGGAAGCGCGAGGCGAACAGCGCGGAGCCGCCCACCTCCGCGGTGACGATCGCGTCGAGCTCGTCCTCCTCGAACAGGAACAGCTCGGCACCGGGCGGTTCGTCCTCCATCATCGGGACGCGGAGCACGATCCCGTCGTCCGCCGCCATGGCGGAGCCGTCCAGGCCGTAGCGCTGGTGCAGGCGCGCGCCGACGGCCAGGGCCCAGGGGGCGTGCACGGGCAGGCCGAAGGGGGAATGCAGCACCACGCGCCAGTCGCCGAGCTCGTCCTGGAAGCGCTCGACCACCAGCGTCGTGTCGTTCGGGACCACGGTCGTGGCCTCTTGCTGTTCGCGCAGGTAGGCGGTGACGTTGGCGGCCGCCCACGCGTCCAGGCCCGCGGCCGCGAGGCGGGCGCCGGCGTCGTCCGGGGTGGAGGCGGCGAGCTCGCGCCGGAAGGCCCCGAGGGCCCGCCCGAGCTCCACGGGGCGGCCCAGGGAGTCGCCCTTCCAGAACGGGAGCTTGCCCGGTTGGCCGAAAGCTGGGGAGACCAGGACGCGGTCGTGCGTGATGTCCTCGATCTTCCAGCTGGTGGCGCCCAGGGCAAACACATCACCCACGCGCGACTCGTAGACCATCTCCTCGTCCAGCTCGCCCACGCGCCGTCCGCCCTTGGCGGCGTCCTCGGAACCGACGAGGAAGACGCCGAACAACCCACGGTCGGGGATGGTGCCTCCGCTGGTCACCGCGAGCCGCTGGGCGCCGGGGCGGCCGAGGATGGTGCCGGCGCCGCGGTCCCAGACGATCCGCGGTCGCAGCTCCGCGAACTCGTCGGACGGGTACTTGCCGGCCAGCAGGTCCAGCGTCGCCTCAAACGCGGAGCGCGGCAGGGACGCGAACGGCGCCGAGCGGCGGACGACGTCGAACCACTCCTCCGCGTCGACGGAGCCGAGCGCCGTGGCCGCGACCGTCTGCTGCGCGAGGATGTCCAGCGGGTTCGCGGGGATGGACAGCGGTTCGATGCCGCCGGCGCGCATGCGTTCGACCGTCACCGTGGTGTTGACCAGGTCCCCGCGGTGCTTGGGAAAAAAGACGCCCTGGGAGACCTCGCCGACCTGGTGTCCGGCGCGGCCCACGCGCTGCAGGCCCGAGGCCACCGAGTTCGGGGATTCGACCTGGACCACGAGATCGACCAGGCCCATGTCGATGCCGAGCTCGAGGGACGACGTCGCGACGACGCAGCGCAGGCGGCCGGACTTCAGGTCGTCCTCGATCTGGGCGCGCTGGTCCTTGGACACCGAGCCGTGGTGGGCGCGCGCGAGGAGCGGCTCGGCGCCGGACGTCGAGCCCGCCTGCGCCATCAGTTCCGCGGGCGGGCCGTTCCGCGGGGTCGGTGCGTTCCCCGGCTCGGTCCCGGGCCCGGTCCCCGGCGCGGTGTCCGGCCGTACCCACGGATCGTCCGGGCCCGCCATCGCGCGCTGTTCGTGGATCTCGTTCAGCCGGGCCGTGAGGCGCTCGGCGAGCCGCCGCGAGTTGGCGAAGACGATCGTGGACCGGTTCGCCTCGATCAGGTCGACGATCTTTTCCTCGACGTGGGGCCAGATGCTGGCCTGGGGCTGCAGCCCGGACGCCGGCCCGAGGTCGTGGGCGGCCGCGGCCGCGGGCAGGTCCGTCATGTCCTCCACCGGGACGGTGACCGTAAGGTCCCACCGCTTGGTGGACGGCGGGGCGACGATCCGGACGGGCCGGGCGCCGCCGAGGAACCGGGCCACCTCCTCGCGGGGCTCGACGGTGGCGGAGAGCCCGATCCGCTGGGCGTGTTTAGGCAGCAGCGCGTCGAGGCGCTCGAGCGACACGGCCAGGTGGGCGCCGCGCTTGGTCCCGGCGACGGCGTGGACCTCGTCCAGGATCACGGTGTCGACGGCCGCGAGCGTCTCGCGGGCCCGGGAGGTCAGCATCAGGAACAGCGACTCCGGGGTGGTGATCAGGATGTCCGGAGGCCGGGTGAGCAGGCGGCGGCGGTCCGCGGGCGGCGTGTCCCCGGAACGGACGCCGACCGTGATCTCCGGGGCGGGCAGCCCCAGCCGGGCGGCGGTCTGGGTGATGCCGATCAGCGGGGACCGGAGGTTCCGCTCCACGTCCACGCCGAGGGCCTTCAGCGGGGAGATGTACAGGACGCGCGTTATGCGTCGCGGGGCCTTCTCGGGTTCCGGCCGGTTGTTCGACTCGCGGATAAAGGAGTCCAGCGCCCAGAGGAACGCCGAGAGCGTCTTGCCGGATCCGGTCGGGGCGACCACCAGCGCGTTGTCTCCGGCCGAGACCGCGTCCCAGGCACCCAACTGCGCCTCGGTCGGCGCGGCAAAGGCACCCCTGAACCATTCGCGGGTGGCCGGGGTGAAGCGGTCCAGCACCGAGGTTGCGGTCGACTCTTTGGCCATCGGCCTTAGCCTACGCCGCGCCCCCGACGGGTTGGGTGGCCTACTCCTCGGGCTCGGCGTCCGACTCCGTGCCCGACTCCGAATCGAGCGTGGGCTCCTCCTCGGGCAGTTCGTAGGGGCCGACCTCGAGCAGGGGGACCGACGTCGAGGCGCAGGCGGTGGCGCTGCGCTTGATGTAGTTGGTTTCGCCCCCGTCCCGCAGTGCGACGGCGAGCAGGGTCGCCTCGGTGGGGCGGCAGTCCGCGGGATCGATTTTCCCCGCCTGGCGTTCGCGCACGGTGGCCGTGACGGTCGCTTCGGGCGCGACGACCATCTCGGGAGCCGGCGTTCCCGCGTTTTGGGCCGGGGCGCCGACGATCAGGCCCTCGTTCACCTGGTGGGTGACGATCGGGTGCCCGGCGAGGGTGCAGGCGTCACCTTGGTTCGTGATGTGCAGGGAGCGCGTGGTGCCGCCGGCGTCGGCGCCGCCGTCGAGGTCCTCCAGCGCGACCTCGAAGTTCATCGCGCTGCAGGGTTCGTCCGCGGAAGGCGTCGAAGTGTCGGCCGCCGAGCCGGACGAGGAAGCGGCCGACGACGGCGAGGGAGCCGGCGTCGTACTCGTTGAAGGGGAGGACGGCGTGGCCGAACCCGACCCGTTCGAGGAGGTCCCGGCGTCGGGCCCGGGGGCCGAGCATCCGGCCAGGGCGAGGGCCGGGATGGTCAGTGCGGCCGCGATCAGGGTCAGTGGACGCCGTGTCATGGTGCTGCCTTCCTCGAAGGGATGTGTTCCCGTACCACCACGCTACCCGCGCCGGCCGGCACCTCCCGGACTATTCGTGGTGGTACGGGCGTCCCGCGGCGATCTCCTGCGCGCGGTAGAGCTGCTCGGCGAGGATCAGCCGGACCAGCTGGTGCGGGAAGACCAGCTTGGAGAGGCTCCAGACGAAGTCGGCGCGCCGGTGGACGGAGTCGTCGACCCCGTAGGCGCCGCCGATGGCCAGGACGACGTTCCGCGAGGCGTCGAGCGGCGCCCGCAGGGTGCCGGCGAGGCCGGGCGAGTCGATGTTTTTGCCGCGCTCGTCGAGGAGGACGAGGAAGTCGCGCTCGCCGACCTTGGCGAGGATGCGCTCGGATTCCTCGGTGCGCGCGGCCGTGCCCTCCCGGGAGGAGTGGGGGAGGAGTTGCCACGCGAGGTCGAACGGTTTCTTCATGCGCTTGTCGTAGCGTCCGATCCCCTCGGCCACCCAGGATTCGTGCTTCTTGCCTATGGCGATGATCTTCAGGGACATGGGTCTATCCTTTCAGGAATGCGAATCGAACCGGTGACCGCTTGGTTGCGGACGACGTTGGGGAAGCTCCCCACGGGGCTGGGGCCGTACGGCGCGATGTGGATCACGCTCCTGATCGGCGGGGCCTTCGTCGTGGCGTTGGCGGCCGTGGCCGCGGAGGTCTACGAGTCGGTCGCGGAGGACAACGGCGTCGCCGGGGTGGACCGGCCGCTGCTGAGCTGGATGATCGGCCTGCGGACGCCCGAACTGAGTTCGGCGACCACGATGTTCACGCACGTCGGCGGGACCATCGGCATGCCGGCCCTGGCCGTGGTGGTGATCGCCGTGCTGTCCCGGGTGAGCAGGTCGTGGCGCCCGCTGATCCTGGTGGGGATCACGGCGCTCGGGTCCCTGGCGATGACGGTGGTGGGCAAGAACGTGATTGGCCGTGCGCGGCCGGACCTGGCCGACGCCGTTCCCCCGTACGAGGCATCGCCGTCGTTCCCGAGCGGGCACACCCTGAACGCGACGGCGATCATCGCCGTGATCGCGTACCTGTGCTGCCTGGAGATCGACTCCACGCTGGGCCGGGTTGCGGTGATCCTGGGCTGCTCGCTGTTTGTGGTGCTGATGGGGATCAGCAGGGTGTTCCTGGGCCACCATTGGTTCACGGACGTCGCGGCGGCGTGGGCGCTGGGGTTGGCGTGGGCCGCCTTGGTGGTGTTGGCGCACCGCGTGTTCCGCACCGTGCGCAGCGTCCGGCGGGAGCGCGGACTCCCGGCGTCCGGGGCGGGCGCCCTGGAGACACGCGCGGATTGATGTTTTACAAAAACGTGACCGAATAGTACTGTCGTGCCATCTCTTCGCTAACCCAACGGCGCGAGACAAGCACAGAGATGCCCCTGCCGACTGAGACCGGCAGGGGCATTGTGCTGTCCGGCCGCCGCGCATCCGTGGCTGTGCGGCGGCCGGATCGGTTTGGCGTGGCAGGAGAAAAGCCCCCGGATCCACCTGAAACAGGGGAAACGGGGGCCTTTCTGGCTGGCGGTGACGGTGGGATTTGAAACCTTATCCGGGGCCTATGCTGGCGTGGAAATCCCCTAGATTCTGTGGAAACTCATCACCGGGGGTCATGCTGAATCACGTGCTTTTAGGTGTAAGTGTGGGCAAAATGTGGGCACAGATCCTGCCCACTAGCACTTGCCTGGCAGGTGCTATAACAGGTGTTAGCCGGTGACGCGGTGCATCACGGCCTCCTTGTGGTGGGGACGCCCGAGGACCTTGTGAGTCTCGACGTCACCCTCCACCTCGTACTTCTTCCCGTCCCAGTAGATCGCGCCTGAGGAGCCCAGGACGACGCCGCGGGGGAGGAAGGCCCGGTAGCGGGTTTCGACCAGCTGACCGGCGGCTACGGTCTCGGAGCTGGCGAGGGGCTGCACGTCGGCGCGGTGCGTCGTGCGGATCTCCTCGGTGATCGGGTTGCCGTAGTCGTCGTACTCCCCGGTTTCGATGAGTTCCACCGTTTCGATCCGGTCGTGGAAGATCACGCGGACCTCTTCCGGTAGCGGTTCAGCACGAACGTCTCCGCGAGGGACCAGCCTTGAAAGCCGCGTCCCAGCCGGGTCCCGCCGACGCTGTAGTCGATCTGCTCGGGGTTGGCGAGGAGACGGGCGGTGGCGGTGGTGATGACGGCGGCGACCTCGTCGTTGGGCTCCGTGAGGGTGAAGCCTCCGCTGCGGGTGTAGGCGCGTGCCATGGCGGTGGTGATGACCAGGTGCTCCCCGGCCAGGGCGACAAGCTCTGTGTTGTCGCCCTGGCCCAGGAAGTCGGCCACGTCTTGTCCGGTGACCGTTGCCATGGTTAGACCGCTGGCTTCGTCAGGACGACGACGCCCTCGGGGTGCAGCAGCCCGAGGTCGTAGCGGGTGACCACGCGGATGGCCTGCTGGTCGTACTCGGCGAAACGCTCGGAGAGCACGGTCACGGACGGGTCAATGTCGCGGACGACGGCGACCTGTGCCATGTCGGCAAGTACGGCCTTGCCGGTGGCGAGCTTGTTTGTCACGGTGACCGGGACGCCGAAGAGGCGGTAGGTCGTGCCGGCGGTGATGTCCGACTCCAGCAGGTACTTGCCGTTGACGTCCTTGAGCTTGCGGACGGTGAAGAAGTCGGCGCCCGACATGAACCAGCGGTTCGGGTTGACTTCGGCAGCGGCTGCGAGGGCGAGGGCGTCCAGGAACGAGTCGGCGTTGGCGGCGTCGAGGACGCCGGTCTGCACGCCGGGCTGGTTGATGAGCCCGGTCACCGTGTTGACTGCACCGTCGCCGGTCAGGAGCGCGGTGTCCAGCTTGTCAGCCACGTCCTTGACGATGCGGGCCTTGAGGACCGAGTCGAGGCCGACGTTGGACTGGCGGGCCATCTCGTTGGAGAACTTGGTCAGCGCCTTGATGGACTTGCGGTCCGAGGGCATGAGCTTGATTTCACCGAACGAGACGTCAGAGTCGGGGATGAGCCCGTTTTCGGCGACCCAGGACGGGTCGGTGGAGCCGGTCAGCGTGGGGATGCGCAGCGGTTCCGAGGAATCGAAGATGCGGGGGCCGGCTGCGAGGACGACGGATGCGGCCTCAAGCGGTTCGACCAGGATGTTGGCGACCTGTTCGCGGATGAGTGGGGCGCCGGTCGTGGTGTCGAGTGTCATTGCGGTTCCTAACGTGAAAGGGAGTGTGGTTTTCACGCTGGCCGCCGGGACGAGCGAAGGGGACGAGCACCAGGCCCGTCCCCTTCAGTGTATCACATACCCCGGGGGGTATCAGTCCTGAGATCGAATGTCGCCACATTCGGTGACGATGATCTGTTTGTCCACGGTGTTGCGGGCACGCATACGGAGCTCAAACATGTGCGAAATACTCTTCAGGAACGCGTATGGGTCCACGTCGTGAAGGAGCAGGTCGCACACGGGAATGTGTCCATGCTCTTTCATGAGGCGATCAAACACATTGCCGTCACCCTCAGGGACCTGTTCCATGTCGACGGCAACGATATGAAGGTTGTGGCTCGATTCGCCGCCGCCAATGTCGAAACCAACGACGAGCCACTTGTCTTCATCGATTCCCGCGACACTGAGAGGGCTCTCTCCCGTCTTTTTTTCATCCAGCTGAGCAGTGCCTACATAGTCTGGATAAGTTACTTCGGCTTCGCGCCACACGTATGGTTCCAAGGTTGCCTCCTAGCTGGCGCGGGCTCGGAGTAGCCCGGCGAGATCTACGGTATCGGAGGCCCCCGACACGATGCCCTGACCAACGTTGCCGCGTGGGGTCCGGCTGCCGAGGTGGGGGCGGTCAGTGAGCAGGCTCTGGATAGCCTCATTGAGCGCGTCCGGGTCGTCCAGGTGGGACTCGTTGAACGGGAGGTCCCGGGCGTCCGCGAGCTTGCCCGTGGCGGTGACCAGCGCGGTGTGCAGTCGCTCGGCGAGGTCGTCGGCCCGCTTGGCGCGGTCGCGGTAGCCTGCGGACTCCTTCCGCAGCTTCTCCACGTAGTCGCGGGGGAACGTCTCGGCGGTGTCTGTAGCGTCCTCTGTGGGCGCCTCGGGGGCCTCAACGGCCTCCGGTGCCTCTGTGGCGTCTGCGGCCGCCTGTGGCGTCTCTGTGGACGTCTCAGGGGTGGTTGCGGATTCTTCGGTGGTAGACATATCTACTAGCCCTTCATTTCGACGGGTGTTTGGATGCATTGGCACCCTCGGTGGTGGTACATATCGACGGAGACCGGCATGACGGCATCCGCGAGGTCCTGGCACATGTCACATGCGCCCGGGTTGGGGACGCGGACCCATAGCTCCACGCCTCGGTCCTGCATCCCCTTGCTGTAGGCGTCCTGCATCGAGGAGAGCGCGAACGCGGACCCCATGGTCCCGATGGCTGCGGACGGGCCGCGGGTGAACGCCTCGGAGCCCAGCGTCTCCTCCACCGAACGGCCCGCGCCCTCGGTGGGGTCCAGCAGGTCCCCGGTCGCCACGACGATGGAGCCCATGAGCGCGGTCAGGGACGCGGACAGTGCTGCATCCGCGACCGCCGCGCCTTTCGCCCCGTAGCGGGCCAGCGCAGCCGCCGCCAGCGCCTTGAATTGGGCCTCGGTGATGTCCCCGGCGTCCCAGCGTTCCCAGAGCGCCACGACGGCGTCCTGAGCCTGCCCGCTGAGCGTGCCCATGACGTCGTGCAGGGTCATGGCAGCAGCGCCGTGAGGTCGGTGCCGGCGGTGTCTAGGGCCTCGGCGCGACGTGCTCCACGGATCGCGGTAACCTCGTCGTCCGAGTAGCCCAGACGTGCCAGCGCATAGGACGCGGGGAGCAGCCCGGTCTGGTAGAGCTTGACCACGGCGTCCGCCTCTTGGGCGATTGACCGTGTCGCGGGATCTGCCCAAGTGACGCGGACCCGGGCCTGCTCAGGATCGGTGCCGGTGCGGACGGCGTGAGCCAACCTGGCGACGTCCTCCCACGCCCGCCCAAACACCTGTTGCCGCTGCTCGGCGCGTGCGGTCAGGGATGCCTCGGCGGCGCGCAGTGCGTCAGCGGACGGCGGGGAGTTCGAGGTCACGCCGACGTAGTGCGCGGGGAGCCCAGAGACGGCCTGCATCTGTTCCACGATCACTTGGATGGCGGACCTGTAGCTGGCAAGGTCGGCGGCTGGCAGCTGGCCGAACTTCGCGCCCGGGTCCTCGGCAATCATCATGCGGTTGCCCTCGGGGAACGGGTTCACCGTGGCGACTTCGCCGGTCGGGTTGCCCGCCTCGTCCAGGACCTCCTCCTCCACCAGCTCCACGCCGGAAGCCCAGCGCCGGGGACGGGCGTAGTACTCGGAACCGACCATCATGTCCGAGAGCAGCTTGTTCAGCGCGTCCTGCAACGGCACCAAGTCGGTGAGTTCCGAGACGCCGCCGTCCAGCAGCCGGTCGTTGTTCTTCAGCTCCACGATCGGAGGGACGCCCAGCGGGTTGCCCAGCACCTCCACCACCGCCATGGCCGGTCCCGTTGCGCCCTTGTGATTGGCGCGCAGCCGGGTGATGGTGTCGGCCTCGTACAGCACGGCCTCGGTCGTCGTCTTCGTCTCCCACCGCTTCACGCCCGCCATGATCTTGCGGGTGCCCGGGTCGCGGATCACGGCCACCTGACGGGCGGACTCGACACTGATCGAGGGCTGCCCCGCCTCGTCAGCCCAGACGATGACGAACGCGGAGCCCAGGATGAACGCCTCCCGGTGCGCCACGGATGCGACCTGGTCAAGGTCGTTGCGGATCCAGTCCTCCCAGAGGTCCGGCGCCGGGACGCCGTCGATGGTAAAGCCGGTGACGCGGAGACGTTCGGCCAGTGACGTGACCGCCAGCCGGCAGAGATTCGAGCCCATGGTGCCGAACCGTTCGCCCAGCGCCTCCCGCGCCTCGGGGGAGAGAAAGGTCAAGGGCGAGTTGCCCCGGTAGTAGGTATCGAGGCGGGCGTACTTGGCCTCGCTCTCGTCCAGTTTCTGCATGAGACCAGTCAAAACATCGATCATTTAAAGCTCCCAACTTTCCGTTTCTTCTGCTTTCGCATTGCCCGCCATGTGGCCCGTGAATGGGCCATCACCGCGCAGGCCGCCAGGTCGATGTGCCGGGAACTACCACGGCGCGACTTGTCGAGGCGAACACCACGGACGGTCTCCAGGACCACCGCGTTTCCGATGTGCCGCCCAAAGTCCGGGTTACCGGAATGGGTCAGTGCACCGTTGATGCAAGCCGAGTAAAAATCTGTTGTGGCCGGCGTGATGCGCGACGTCGACCACGGGAATTCCACGATCGGGAGTCCCTCTTTTTCGAGTACCTGCAAGGTCCGGGTCCAGCGGAACGGGTCGGCGATAATCTCCACCACGTTCCACCGCTTGCACGCCGCCCGGATGGTGTCCTCCACGGCCTCCACGGGGACGCGGTAGGCCGGATCACCGACAGGCGGCTCCCACAGCCCCACAACGTCCATGTGCGGCTGCATACCCACCGTCGCCACCAGCACCGCCGTGGCATCGGAGTTGAACGAACCATCCAGGGCCACAACGACGTCGGCACCATCAGGCACGTCCTCTCCCGTGCTCAGTGCCTCCCACTTCCCATCGGGAAGAAACGCGCCCGTCGTCTCTGTGACGAACTGGCACAACCGGGCACGCCTAAACGTGGACTCCCGAGTCTTCGGAGGTAGCAGCGCCATAATCGCGTCACGGTGCAAAAAGTCATCCAACGCCGGATTAGCCAACTCCAGGCAGTGCAAACAGTCAGCCGGGTGATGCTCAAATCCAGCCGCCGAAAACTCCCGCCACACCAGTGATGCATCCTCGGGGTGAGCCCGTGCGTAATCCCGCAAATTGGTCAGCACCGAATCGTGAGGATCAGGACCGGGCGTGCCGATACCGATCATCGTCGATTGAGCGCGCTTACCCTGAGCCAGCGCGATAACCTCCCACACGTCCTTATTAACGACGCCGATTTCATCGACAATCGCCAGTGTCGGATCAAGCCCCTCCAAGGACTTCGGAGACGCCGGCAAGCACTGGAACGTTGCACCACGGCCAGGAACCACCAGCCGGTCTGCGTAGACCTGCACCCGTGATTCCAATTCCTCGGAAAGTTCCACCATGCGCGCCGCCGTCTTGAACACGATCCCCGCCTGTCGCTCATCCACAGCAGCAACCACAACCGACGCGCCCTCTTCCCCCAACATCAGGTCGTAGAGCCCCAGCGCGGCCACCAGCGTGCTCTTGCCCTGGCCCCGTGGCATCATCCATCCAGCAGTGCGCGGACGCTGCGCCGGATTCAGCACAGAACCCACCAAATCCACCTGCCAAGGCCGCAACTTCATCGGCCTCAGCGCGCCCGTACCCTTCGGAGTAAAGATGAATTTCTCCGTGAAACGAGCGAACCGATCAGCCCCCAACGCACGGGTGCCAAATACCAGCGGATCTTCATTTACTGAGGCTTTCTTCCCCGGCCTAATGAGAATCACCCGCAATACTTGCGCTGTTGGCCTGACCGGCGCGGGTCGCGGCGCCGATGGTTGACCTCATCCCCCCAGGTCGTGCTGAGCCTCGGTCGTTGTTGCATGCCTGACAGACGACATCGATGTCCTGTAGCCGGATTGGCAGTCCCTTCGCCTTCCGTTCCCATGCCTCGGGGGAGTGGTCAGCGGTGAGCCTGTCGGGAGTCCCGCAGTCGGTGCACCATGGCTGGATACGTCGCGCCCGTTCGGACAAGACCCTCCAACGTCGGTCGTAACCTCTTTCGGAGGCGTTGACCTTCACGCTCTTGCGCGTGTACTTGGCATCGTGCGCGGTCTGGCAGTCGGTGCACCGTGCGTTGGAGCCGGGTTCGCCGCACGCGATGCACGGCTTCAGCGACACTGCTCCTCCTTGAGTGCGGCGAGGCTGCTCTCGGCGGCAAGGGCGCGCCGCTGCCATGACCGGGTGAATGCCCTGAAGTCCTCCAGCTTCTCCCGTACCGCGCCGTGGGAGGCCGGATCGGTGTACTGAAGCTTGGTCATGGCGAGCGCGAAGCGGTGGTTGATTCGGTTGGTCATTTGCTTGTCCTTTCACGGGCGCGGTACAAGGCAAGCTCAGCTTCAGCCGCTGCCAGCCTGGTTTCCTTGAGGTCACGTAGTTCTTCTTCGAGGGCGTCGATGCGCCGTTCGAGCTTGCCGATGATCCATTGCCTGTTCTTCGCCATGGTGCGCCAGTAGCTCGCAGGCTTCGGGCCGGGGTCGGTCATGATGCCTTCCTGAATTCTTGAGGAGTTCGCAGGTGCCCCGGGACGGCGGGCCAACCACTGGCGTCGAGGCCGGGTGACCGTTGCCACTGCCCGGGGTCAGACGGATCTTCCGATGAAGGAGTCACTGGAACCTGTTGTTCCTGCTGTGTAGTTACTTCTTCATCAATGACCCGTCCTGTCCTGTCCCTTTCGGTTGTCGACTCGCTTAGCGAATGGGTTTCCGTAACCGAGTGGCTAACCGATTGGGTTGCGTCCTCCGTGCGTTCCCTTGTCGCCTTGGCCGGGCGCCCGCCCTTCTTCCCGTTGCTCCGGTTGGCTTCCTGTTGTTTCAGGACTTCCTCCCGGAGGCGCTGGTATTGGGCATGGTGGCGGATGATGTAGCTGTCTCCCGCATCCGACCACCAGCCGGTGGCGACGAGTTCGGCGACGGCCTCGGGATGCTTGGCGAACCTGCGGACGTCACTCTTGGGGAGTCGGCAGTCGAGGAGCTTTCTCCCGTTCCAGGTCAGTCCCTCGGTGTGCAGACGGAACGCGGCGTCCGAGAGTGTCCAGCAGTCATCCGCGAAGTCGTCGGAGAGTTTCGCCCAGCTCACGGAGCCTCCCGTCCGTTGGTTGGTTCGCGCCGTAGCGACGTTCGGCCCGCGTCGACGTTCCGCGCTACCGCGTTTCCGGTCGGGTCGGCATAGCCGAGCGCGTGACTGAGTGCGTCGGCGTCCATGGCCGTAACGCGGGTCAGGTTGCGCTCACACCATGACCGGGACTTGCCGGCAACAACCTGGTGCAGCAAGTCGACGGCGTCTCGCTTCGACGCTCCACGGATCGCCGCCAGGAGCTCGACGGAGTTCTCCGGTTGCTTCCCTCCAACCGTGGGCTGGTAGGTGCTGGGGTGGGGTGCCGTCCTCATTCGGCGTCCGTCGTGGGCAGCGGCTCCTCGGGTGCGCCGGCGGCGTCCGTCAGTAGGTGGCGACGAAGCAGTTCGGAGGGCATGATCCCGAGGCGTCCGGCCTCGTCCCCGAGCTGGCGGACGGTCATGGATTGGAGGCTGGCGGGCAGTATGGTGGACATATCCGTTTCCTTGCTATGGGTTTCGGTGGTGGAGGCCGTGACGTGTTCTTTGGCGAGAGCGTCACGGTCTTCTGTTGTCTCCGGTTCGCCGCAGTAGTAGCAGCTCCCGGGCCGGTAGTCGGTTCCCCAGGTATCGGGCCAGATGTACTGGCAGGCGTCACCGGAGCGCGATCCGCAGCTCATGCGGACACCCCGGTCTGCTGGCGTGTCTGTTCGGCCAACCACGCATCAATGTCTGACTGGCGATAGCGAACGGCCTTCCCGCCTAACTTGATGAACTTGGGGCCGATCCCCCTGTATCGCATTTGCGCGAGTGCGCCCGTTGTGGTGCCGAAATATCCGGCCAAAACGAGCGGGGAAATGAGTTCCTCCGTCATGCCGTCCTCCTCTTGGTTCAGTGCTGACAGAACTGACTCTACGCGAGGTGAGTCATATACGTCAACTGTGAACCTCCGGGAGTCTCGGTTGTCATTCGTGAACCGCACTGCAACAATGAGCCCATGGCAGAAACGACAGTCGAGTCCTCATATACCCCAGACCACGGAGCTACTACCCAGATCGTGGATCCGGTTGCCATAGAGGTGCCCGGAACGCTGACGGTTTTCCATGCCCCAGCTGACAGCCAGGACGTTTCCTTCCGGGTGGACCTGGTGGACAACGTTCTTCGGCCCACAGCCATAACGGTGTCTTCGCGGAGTGGGCAAGAAGTAACGTCAACCGACCTGCGCGCTGTGAATGTGAAAAATCTATGGCGTTCGGCCATCGTGCAGCATCTCGTTTACCAGCGGGGGTACCACTCGTGGGAAAGTTTTGACTTGACAAAGGTGCTGGTGGAAAGCCCGATTCAGTTACCGGATGAGGACTTGGAACGGCTCAGGCTCCGTGGCCCTGAGCGTGACACATTGGAATATGTGGCAGACATCTATTCACTCGGTCGGCTGCTCGGCCTAGCGCCAGCACTTTATGTTCAACAGACCTTCGCGGGTGAAAATCTTGATCCATTGCCTAGGACGACTGCATCGAAGTGGATCAAGAAGGCGCGAGATCTAGGGATGATCTGACGATGGCGACGATTGAGTCTTACGCCACGGCGGCAGGAAAGCGTTACCGAGTTCGATACCGGACTCCGGAGCGAAAACAGACCGATAAGCGGGGATTCAGGACCAAACGTGATGCCGAAAACTTCGCGGCAACGGTTGAAGTTTCCAAGCTCAAGGGCGAGTACATCGACGTTGCAGCGGCAAGGGCCACCGTAGGTTCACTGGGGCCGGAATGGCTAACCAGGCAAACGCACCTGAAGCCGTCGTCCTACCGGCCAATTGAGAGCGCATGGAGGCTGCACGTAGAGCCGCTGTGGGGGAGCACCGCTGTCTCCGATATCCGTAAGACGGCGGTTCAGCAGTGGATCTCAGACATGACGACGGGGGACGGCGATACGCGGAAACCGAAGTCGGCCACGACGGTAATTCGCGCCTATGGCGTCTTGGCATCGATCCTTGATGACGCGGTGAACGACCGGCGCGTCCTGTCGAATCCTGCGCGTGGCGTCAATCTTCCCCGGAAGGGCAAGAAGGCCCACATCTATCTGAGTCACGAGCAAGTGCATTTGCTTGCTGTGGAATCCAAATATCCGGCGCTGATCCTTACGCTGGCCTACTGCGGCATCAGGTGGGCTGAGGCGGTGGGACTGAAGGTGAAGCATCTGGACATGCTGAAGCGCCGGCTGCGGATCGAGGAGAACGCCGTCGAGGTCGGAGGCAGGATCGAGGTTGGGACGCCGAAGAACCATAAGAAGCGGAGTGTTCCGTTCCCCCGGTTCCTTGCGGATCGTCTCGCTGCACAGTGCGAGGGCAAGGGCCGCGACGATCTGGTGTTCCCAGGGCCGGACGGCGGCTATCTACGGTCGGCAAGGATTCATGAGGACAATCACTCATGGTTCGCCGGGGCGGTGAAGCGTTCCGGCGTGCCCAGGATTACCCCGCACGATCTACGGCATACGGCGGCGAGCTTCGCTGTCAGCGCCGGGGCGAACGTCAAGGCCGTGCAGAGGATGCTGGGGCACAGCTCCGCAGCCATGACGCTGGACATCTACGCGGACCTGTTCGACGACGATCTAAACGGCGTTGCGGACGCGCTGGATCAGGCTGTTTCACGGGCAAGTGTGGGCAAAATGTGGGCAAGCGGTGTGTCGTGACAAAATAAAAGGCCCCTACTTCCCTTGTTTCTAGCGGAAGTAGGGGCCTTTTTGACTGGCGGTGACGGTGGGATTTGAACCCACGTTGGCTTTGACACCAAACAACATTTCGAGTGTTGCACCTTCGGCCGCTCGGACACGTCACCAGACTGGTCCACTGTACCGGAGCCGGGGACTCTGCCCAAAACCGGGGCTCCGTCGTCGTCCCCGGTCCGTTCGTCGCCTGCGGTTCAGCGCAGGCGGGCGAAGAAATCCCGCAGGAGGGTGGTGGACTCCGTCTCCCGCACGCCGGGAAACACCTCGACCCAGTGGTTCAGGCGCGGCTCGCGCAGGACGTCGAACACCGAACCGGAGGCGCCGGCCTTCTCGTCCCACGCGCCGAACACCACCCGGGGGATCCGCGCCAGGACAATCGCCCCGGCACACATCGCGCACGGCTCCAGCGTCACCACCAGGGTGCAGTCGGCGAGGCGCCACCCGTCGCCGTCGCCCCGGTCGCGCAGCGCCGCGGCGGCCGCGCGGATGGCGACCATCTCCGCGTGGGCGGTGGGGTCGCCGTCGGCCTCCCGCTCGTTGCGGCCGGTCGCGAGGACGGTGCCGTCCGGACCGACGACGACGGCGCCGATTGGCACGTCGCCCGTGGCCAGCGCGCGGCCGGCCTCGTCGAGGGCCAGCCCCATCCACGCGCGATGGTGCGCATCATCCCGGATCACCGTCCAACCTTAGTTCAGGCGCGGGGGAGGGCTGGTAGTTTTGGGGGCATGCGCGTACAGGTAGTCGACCACCCGTTGGTGGCCCACAAGGTCTCGGTCCTGCGGGACAAGAACACCCCCTCACCGGTCTTCCGGCAACTGACGGACGAGCTGGTGACTCTCCTGGCGTACGAGGCCACCCGCGAGGTGCGGACGGTCGACGTCGAGGTGGAGACCCCCGTCGCGAAAACCATGGGCACGGCGTTCGCCAAGCCGACCCCGCTGGTGGTCCCGATCCTCCGCGCCGGGCTCGGCATGCTCGAGGGCATGACCCGGCTGGTGCCGACCGCCGAGGTCGGTTTCCTGGGCATGGCCCGGAACGAGGAGACGCTGGACATCATCACCTACGCCGAACGCCTCCCCGCGGACCTCACCGGCCGCCAGGTGTTCGTGCTGGATCCCATGCTCGCGACCGGCGGAACGCTGGTGGAGGCCATCAAGTTCCTCTTCGACCGCGGCGCCGACGACGTCACGTGCATTTGCCTCATCGCGGCGCCGGAGGGCATCGAGCGCCTCGAGGCCGAACACGGCGCCGACGACCGGGTCCACCTGGTGCTGGGCTCCCTCGACGAGCGCCTGAACGAGAAGTCCTACATCGTCCCCGGCCTCGGCGACGCCGGCGACCGCCTCTACGGACTCGCCCACTAGCCGCCTGCCGTACTCCCCGTCCGCGCCCCCCGAAGTGGACATTACCGAGGGTTAACTACCTGAGGAAATGTCCACTTCGCGGGGTTGGGAGGGTGTGGTCAGAGGAAGGGTGACCCTGAACTCCGTGCGTCCGGGCTCGCTGGCGACCGAAATGTCGCCGCCGTGCGCCTCAACGATCGCCTTGACGATCGGAAGGCCGAGGCCCGTGGTTTCGTCGTCGCCCGACCGGGCGGCGTCGGCCCGGGTGAAGCGGGAGAAGACCTTCGGCAGGAATTCCGGGTCGATTCCCTCCCCGGAGTCCGCGACGGTCAGGACCGCGCGGCGCCCGTCCGCCTCCCGCGCCAGGGTCGCCTCCACGACCGTTCCCTCCGGCGTGTGCTTGTGGGCGTTGGACAGCAGGTTGTTCAGGACGCGCGCCAGCTGTCCGGCGTCGCCGTGGACCACCAACGGGACGGACGGCAGGTCCAGCCGCCACTGGTGTTCGGGCGCGGTGACCCGGAAATCCCGCGCGGCCTCCGCCACCAGGAGCGTCAGGTCGACCTCGCCGGGGGTCGGCTGCTGGCCCTCGTCCAGCCGGGCGAGCAGCAGCAGGTTTTCGACCAGGGAGCCCATGCGCCGGCTCTGCTCCACGATCCGGTCCAGCGACCGCTGCCCGTCCGGGCTCAGATGCTCCGTGGCGGACACGAGTTCCGAGTAGCCGCGCACCGAGGCCAGCGGGGTGCGGAGCTCGTGGGAGGCGTCCGCCACAAAGCGGCGCATCTTCTCCTCCGACGCCTGCCGCGCCTCGAGAGCGGATTCGACGTTGTCCAGCAGGGCGTTCAGCGCGTGGCCGACGTTCCCCGCTTCCGTTCCGGGCTCGGAATCGGCCGGCGAAACGCGATGGGCGAGCCGGACCTCGCCGGCGTCCAGCGGCAGGGTCGCCACCGAGCCCGCGACGGCGGACACCCGCTCCAGCGGGCGCAGCGATCGCTGGATGATCAAGGACCCGATGAGCCCGGTAGCCGCGACGCCCGCGCCGGACACCAGCAGCATGGTCCACGAGAGCGACGCGAGCGTGTTCTCCGCCGGGCGCAGCGGGAGCCCGGTGATCAGTGTCCACCCGGAACCCGCCCCGGGATCGACGGAAACGGCCATCAGCCGGTATTCGCCGAACGACAGGCGGATATCGACGGGGGAGGCGCCGGGCGTCACCGCGGCGATCGCATCGGCGTCGTCCTGGGTGAAGTCCGAAATGTCCCGCCGGTCGCCGGTCTCCGAATCGAGGACGCCGCCGATCTGCAGCGTGTTGCCGATCAGCCGTGCGTTCAGGGTGCCGGACGCCTGGCCCGGCGCATTGAGCGGATCGCTGCCGTCGCCGCGCCCGCCGAAGGCCGAGGCCCGCTCCGAGGCGAACGCCAGCTGCTCGTCGACCTGCGCGTAGAGGGTGGAGCGCATGGCGGTGTGCGTGATGAGCCCGATCACCAGGCAGACCAGGGCCAACAACGCGACGACGGCGGCCAGCAGCCGCGCGCTCAGCGACCGACGGCGAGGGGTCACGGCGCCCGGCGTCACGTGGCGGGCTTGAGGACGTACCCGGCGCCGCGCACGGTGTGGATCATGGGTTCGCGTCCGGCGTCGATCTTCTTGCGCAGGTAGGAGACATAGAGCTCGACGATGTTCGCCTGGCCGCCGAAGTCGTACTGCCACACGTTGTCCAGGATCTGCCCCTTGGACATGACGCGGCGCTTGTTTTCCATCAGGTAGCGAAGGAGATCGAACTCCGTGGCGGTCAGCGTGATTTCCTCGCCGCCGCGGACGACCTCGCGCATGTCGGTGTTGAGGACCAGGTCCCCGACCACCAGCTCCGCCGGGTTGGCGGACGCGGCGCCGGAGCGCTCGACGATCCGGTGCAGGCGCAGCAGGACCTCCTCCAGACTGAACGGTTTGGTGACGTAGTCGTCGCCACCCACGGACAGTCCCTCGATCCGGTCCTCGACCGCGTCCTTGGCGGTGAGGAACAACGCCGGCACGTCCGGCTGGAACGAGCGGACCTTGCGCAACACCTCGGTCCCCTCGAATCCGGGGAGCATCCAGTCCAGCACCAGCACGTCGGGGGAGTAGGAGCGGGCGGCCGCGACGGCGGAGGGACCGTCGTGGGCCACCTGGACATCCCAGCCCATCATGCGCGCGCCCATGCTGACCAGTTCGGCGAGCGAAGGCTCGTCGTCGACGACCAGCGCACGGATGGGGGCCCCGTCCTGGTGCTCCAGACGGGGGAGCTGGCTGGGGCTGAAACGCGAGTTGGTCATGGATCCACTTTCCGGCCCGTGAATGGGCCTGACCTGAGACGCACCTGTGGCGGCGCTGTGAGGCCGCGCCCAGGCTGTTCGGCTGGTTCGCGCTGCTGCCGGAGCGGCGTGGTGCGTTGGACGGCGTGTTCGTTCAGCCTAGCGCCGGTCATACCGCGGTGGCGCCGGTCCCGCCGCTGTTGCGGTGGGAATTCGAGCGCGGATGCCGCCGGGGATTCCACCTTGATCGGCGGAGCATAGTCAAGGCGGGAGTGCCGTGTCCAGCGGTCGTGCATATTTATGCATACGTGGACATTGCGCTCGTATGCGCCGCGACGGTTGGTCATATCTGCCAACTGCAATCGAGATGCATGTACATCGGGACCGGTATCGGCAGGGAATTTCTCGCAAGTGACCAAAGTGAACTGCGTCACATCCATGGTCGTTCGTCTCACAATGTGGAACGGGTGCATGAATATTACTTGCGGGTTCGATTTATTACGCGCAAACTGGTTTTTGTGAACATCGACGCAATAGCACCTGAAGCGACAGGGCCAACGTGGGGCCACGGAGTTGGCTGCGCGCGGAGCTGTTGTCGAATGCAGGCCTAGCCCTCCCCACACGGGAACCGCCAGGCCAGACCCGCGCCCCCGTCCTCCGTCACCACGGACCGCCGGATGGCGCACCCGCAGCATTCACGCCGATCACAGACTCTTCGCACAGTTACGAGGTATCAAGATGTCCGTCACTTCCGGATACGTCCACATCTCCATCCGCAACGCCCAGAACCGCGCCGCGGCCGCCCAGCGGCAGCCTGTTGGACGGTCATCGTTCGCCGCGCCCGCGGGCTTCCGCCAGCTCCACGCGGTGCCCGGTGGACAGGATGCGCAGCCGATGACCGCGCCGACACCAGTGGTCGCCGGAAACGGAATTCCCGGCCCCCAAGAGGTCACTCCGGACACGGCGGCGCGTGGTTTCGTCCTCTATGTCGGTCTCGACGAGTCGGCCGCGCAGGCCCAGGGGACTTCGCTGGGCAAGCTTGCCACGCAGGTCCGTGCCTTCCTCCAGACGCTGGCCCCCGAGGCGCAGACGCACGCCGCCGTTGCCTTGGCCCCGGCCAACGCCACCGGCGACAACATCGACGTCGTGCGCCAGGCGCTGGGCGACCCGACGGTCTCCCGCCGCCCGCGCGCCGAGACCCCGGCCCGACCCGCGCAGGCCTCGCAGCGCCTCTCCGGCGTCCTGATCGACCTCTCCCGCCGCGAGGTCCACCTCGACGGCGAGACGCTCAACCTCACCTTCAAGGAGTTCGAGCTGCTGAACTACCTCGTCGAGAACGGCTCCCGCACGGTCGGCCGCGACGAGTTGCTGGGCAACCTGTGGCGCAACGCCGAGGAGATCCCGAACGAGCGGACCATCGACGTGCACATCCGCCGCCTGCGCTCCAAGCTGGGACGCCTGGCCAACACCGTCCGCACGGTCCGCGGCCAGGGCTACCGCTTCTACGAGCACCCCGAGGTCGTCGTCTGGGCCGCCCCGGAATACAGCATCTAGCCCGCGCGTCTGCGCCTACGCTGGAACCATGAGCGACCACCACATCAAGCGTCTGCTGGTCCTGCGGCACGCGAAGTCGGACTACCCCTTCGGCGTCCAGGACCACGACCGCCCGCTGGGATCCCGCGGCGAGCGCGAGGCGCCCCTGGCGGGACGGTGGATGGTGGAAAACGGGATGGTCCCGGACTACATCGTGTGCTCCGACGCGCTGCGTGCACGCTCCACCTGCGCGTGGGTCGGCAGCGAGCTGGGCGCGAAGGGCCCGACGCCGTACCTGGACAGCCGCGTCTACGGCGCCGATTCCACGGCGCTGCTCTCGATCATCAACGAGACGCCGGAGACGGTGGGAACGCTGCTGGTGATCGGCCACCTGCCGACCGTCCAGGACCTGTCCATGCGGTTGGCTTCGGTCGATTCCTCCGAGGAAGACGTCATGGAGATGGCCACCCGCTACCCCACGCTGGGGCTCACGGCCATGGAGATCACGAAGCCCTGGGCCGAGCTGGACGGCCGCGATGCCCGCGTCACGCATTTCGTGGTGCCGCGGCCCTGAGCCTCGGGCAGGAGCGAACCCTGAACTTCGGCATGGCGACGTCGAAAGTGCGGCGATAGGCTGGAGCCATGTCCGTCTCTGAGCTGTCGTCGAGTACCCAGAACTACCTGAAGGCGGTGTGGGGACTGTCGGAATGGTCTTCCGCAGCCGTCACTCCGACGTTGATCGCGGAGAAGACCGGACTGAAGCTGTCGTCCGTGTCGGACGCCGTGCGCAAGCTGTCCGCGCAGGGACTCCTGAGCCACGCGCCCTACGGCGCTGTGGAGTTCACGGACGCGGGGCGGGCGCATGCGTTGGCGATGGTGCGTCGCCACCGGTTGCTCGAATCCTTCCTGGTGGGCGTTCTCGGCTATTCATGGGACCAGGTCCACGACGAGGCGGACAACCTGGAGCATGCGGTTTCCGACTTCATGGTGGACCGCATCGACAGGCTGCTCGACTTTCCCAGTCGCGATCCGCACGGGGATCCGATCCCGTCCGCGGACGGCACCGTGGTGATTCCGGACGCGGTGCAGTTGACGGCCGTGGCTGCCGGAGCGCGGGTCGTGGTGGAGCGCATTTCGGACGACGACCCGGCGCTCCTGCAGTTCTTCCAAGAGCATGGTGTGGTTGTCGGTGCGGAATTGGTGGTGAGCCAAGGCGCTCCGTTCTCCGGCGTTTTGGACGTTCACGTGGCCGGGGCGGACTCTCCCGTGCCGCTGGGCAGTGCCGCCACCGACGCGCTGTACGTGTCGGCCGCGGGGGACGCCCCGGGGGTAGCCGCTAACCCGCCCGCGTGACCTCGTCGGCGCCCGGCCCCGACGGCGACTCGCGCCAGTCCCGGACGATGCCGGGGGCGGGGAGCTGCCGGCGTCGTCTTCCGGTGAGGACCCTGGTGGCAATGAGCCCGTGCCTGGGGCCGAAAAGGTACGCGAGTAGGAACGCGGCCCCTTGGGCGAGGACGACCATTCCGCCGGACGCGGTGTCCAGGTAGTAGCTCAGGTAGAGGCCGGCGACCGCGCAGACCGCGGAGATCGCGGGAGCGAGGAGCAGCATGCGGCTGAAGCGGTCCGTGAGCAGATACGCGGTGGCGCCGGGGATGATGAGCATCGCAACCACCAGGATCACCCCGACGGCCTGCAGGGCCACCACGGCGGTGAGGGCGAGCAGCCCGAGGAGGGCTGCGCCCAGAATCCTCGGGTTCAGCCCGAGGGCATGCGCGTGCGTCCTGTCGAAGGCAAACAGGGTGAAGTCGCGCCGCTTGGCGACCAGGACGCCAAAGGTCACCGCGCCGAGGGCGGCGATTTGGGCCAGGTCGGACCACGAGACGCCGAGCAGGTTGCCGAAAATGATGTGGTTCAGGTCGGTTTGCGAGGGCGTGACGGAGATCAGCACCAGTCCGAGGGCGAACAGGACCGTGAAGACGATGCCGATGGCGGCGTCCTCCTTGACGCGGCTGGTGTCCCGGACCGCGCCGATGAGTGCGACGGCGAGGAACCCGAAGACGACCGCGCCCAGCGCGAACGGAGCGCCGACGATGTGGGCCAGCACGACGCCGGGTAGAACGGCGTGGGAAACGGCGTCTCCCATCAGCGACCATCCGATGAGCACGAGCCAACAGGACAGCACGGCACACACGATCGAGGCGATCAACGTGGTTGCGAGGGCGCGGACCATGAAGTCGTAGCCGAGCGGTTCGACGAGGAAGTCTAGGGGGTTCATGCGGCGCCTCCCCGTTTGAGGACGTCCAGGCCGAAAGCCTGGGCGAGGTTATGCGGTTGGAGGACCTCTCGCGGGTCACCGTGCATGAGCACGCGGCGCATGAGGAGGACCGCCTCGTCCGCCAAGTCCGGGAGGGCATGCAGGTCGTGCGTCGAGACCAGGATGGTCGCGCCGCCGTCGGCGAGTTCGCGGAGGAGACCGACGATGGTGGCCTCGGATCGCTTGTCCACGCCGGCGAACGGCTCGTCCAAGAGTAGGACGGTGGCTCCCTGGGCGATGCCGCGCCCCACGAACGCGCGCTTCCTCTGCCCGCCGGAGAGCTGCCCGATCTGCCGGCTCGCATACTCGGTGAGCCCGACCCTCTCGAGCGCGTGGTCCACGGCGTCGTTGTCGGTCTTCTTCGCGCGCCGGGTGAAGCCCATGTGGCCGTAGCGGCCCATTGTCACGACGTCCCGCACGGACAGGGGGAACGCCCAGTCGACGTCCTCGCTTTGGGGCACATACCCCACGGCGCCGGATCTGCGCGCACTCGACGGACTGGCGCCGTCGATGCGAACCGTGCCACGGTCGGGACGGACCATGCCCATGATCGTCTTGAACAGCGTCGATTTCCCGGACCCGTTCATGCCGATCAGGCCGCACACCCGGCCGGAATCGATGCTTATGGTCGCGTCGTCGAGGGCCAGCACCTCTCCGTAGTGCACGGTGACGTGCTCGATCTGGATGGCTGGTGTGGTCATGGGTTCTTCCCGGTGAGTGCGTCGACGATCACGGCTGTGTCGTGCCTGATCAGGTCGAGGTATGTGGGCACCGGTCCGTCGGCCCTGGAGAGGGAGTCGACGTAGAGCGTGCCGCCGAAGTTCGCGTCGGTGGCCTCGACGACCTGTCGCATGGGCGCATCGGACACGGTGGACTCGCAGAACACGGCCTTGATCCGGTTCTCGCGCACGAACTCGATCGCGGAGGCGATCTGCTGCGGAGTGGCTTGCTGCTCGGCGTTGACGGCCCAGATGTACCTCTCCGTGAGGCCCGAGTCCCGGGCAAGATAGGAGAAAGCCCCCTCGCAGGTGACCAGCGCTCGTTCGTTCTTGGGCAAGGGGGCGAGGCTGTCGACGAGCTCGTCCTGCACGGCCTGCAGTTCGGCCTTGTAGGCATTGCCGTTCGCCCGGTAGTCGCCGGCGTTGGCCGGGTCGAGCTCGCTGAACGCCTCGACCATGTTGTCGACATAGACCTGCACATTCATCGGGCCCATCCACGCGTGCGGGTTGGGCATGCCGGCGTAGGCGTCCTCCGTGATGCCGATCGCCTCGACACCCTCGCTGACGACCACGTGCGGGACATCCAGATCCTGGACGAACTGGGCGAACCAGGCCTCCAGGTTCATGCCGTTGTCGAGGATGAGATCCGCCTGGGACGCCTTGCGGATATCGCCAGGGGTGGGTTCGTATCCGTGGATTTCGGCTCCGACCTTGGTGATCGACTCCACCCGGAGGTTGTCGCCCGCCACGTTCTCCGCGATGTCGGCGAGAACGGTGAACGTGGTGAGCACCACGGGCCGGCCAGCGTCGTCGGCGGCCGCATCCATTCCCGTGCCCCCGCACGAGGCAAGGGAAACCGCCAGTGCCGGGACCGCGGAAATCGCTGCGAGACGGCGGACGAGAGAGCTTGACGACAGTGTCATGGGTTCTTCCTTTTATGCCGATGGCGGGACGAGTCAGGCGCGCCCTCCCGCGGTGGGCCCGGATCGTGGCCGCGGCGTTCGGGTTGCCATCCCTGCGACCCAGCATAACTCGATTGTTCGGCATGGCGTAGTTTTCAGCGTTGCCATTCCGTAGTGGTGATGCTGGAGTCCATGGAAACGCATGCGGCGCCGCCAACTGCCTGAGGTCGCGCCGCCACCGTCGCCCCCGGGGCTTCGGGGTGCGACGCCAGGGCCTGTCCCAGCGCAGGATTTCCGCTGCCGCTAGATCGTCGGCGGATCCCGACCGTGGTTAAACAATAGAGGAGCCGCGATTTCTCGCGGCTCCTCTTAATGTGCGCCCAAAGGGATTCGAACCCCTGACCTTCTGTTCCGTAGACAGACGCTCTATCCAGCTGAGCTATGGGCGCTCGGTCCGTGACTCGCGCCGTTGACCTCGAACAACTATACAGACTCTTCAGGGAGGTGCAAACTTGGGCCAATGGCGGGGTCCCCGAGCGTGCGTCCGCGGGTTGCGTGAGGAAGTGTGACTAGACCGGTCTACGTGACCTTTGTCACACTAAAGGGTGCTAGTACCGCCGAAAAGCCCGAAATGGCGCGGTTGTGCTCGGATCGAAGGGCGCCGGTGGCGACCTTGGTCACAAACCACCCCCAGCGCGGAGATCTAGCATCAATAACACCTATTCAGCCCAATGGAGGGAACGGATATGAGCGAGAGCTCCGACCAGCAGGTCCTTGAAAACGGGGCCGCGCCCACGACCCACGCCGAGCTTGCCGCATGGGTTGCGGAAGTTGCCGAGCTGACCCAGCCGCAGAACGTCTATTGGGTCGACGGCAGCGCTGAGGAGAACGCGCGCCTGACCTCCCAACTGGTCGAAGCGGGAACCTTTGTGCGGCTCAACGACGAGCTGTTCCCCAATTCCTTCGCGGCGTTCTCCGATCCCAAGGACGTCGCGCGCGTCGAGGAGCAGACGTTCATCTGCTCGGAGAACCGGCGGGACGCCGGCTTCACCAACAACTGGATGGACCCGGCCGAGATGAAGTCCAAGTTGACCTCCATCTTCACCGGATCGATGCGCGGGCGCACCATGTACGTGATCCCGTTCGTCATGGGCCCCCTCGACGCCGACGAGCCGAAGTATGGCGTGGAGATCACCGACTCCGCGTACGTCGTGGCCTCGATGCGCATCATGGCGCGCATCGGCACCGACGTCCTACGCAAGATGGAGGCCGAGGAGGCGTTCTTCGTCCCCGCGCTGCACTCCGTGGGAGCGCCGCTCGCGCCCGGCGAGGACGACGTCGCCTGGCCGTGCAATGAGGAGAAGTGGATCGTGCACTTCCCCGAGGAGCGCTCCATCTGGTCCTACGGCTCGGGGTACGGCGGCAACGCCCTCCTCGGCAAGAAGTGCTACGCCCTGCGGATCGCCTCCGTCATGGCCCGCGACGAGGGCTGGCTCGCCGAGCACATGCTGATCCTCAAGCTCACAAGCCCCGAAGGCAAGGCGTACAACGTCGCGGCCGCCTTCCCGTCCGCGTGCGGCAAGACCAACCTCGCGCTGCTCGACCCGACCATCGACGGGTGGAAGGCGGAGACGCTTGGCGACGACATCAACTGGATGCGGATCGGCAAGGACGGCGAACTCCGCGGCGTCAACCCCGAATACGGCCTGTTCGGCGTCGCGCCCGGCACCGGCTGGGGCACGAACCCCAACGCCATGCGCGCCATCACCAAGGGCAATTCCATCTTCACGAACGTCGCGCTGACGGACGACGGCGGTGTCTGGTGGGAGGGCATGACGGATGAGACCCCCGCGCACCTGACCGACTGGCAGGGCAACGAGTGGACCCCGGACTCGGGCAAGCCGGCGGCGCACCCGAACTCCCGCTTCTGCACGCCGATCGACCAGATCGACATGCTGGCGCAGGAGTACTACAGCCCGAACGGCGTCGAAATCCACGCGATCCTCTTCGGCGGCCGCCGCAAGACCACGATCCCGCTGGTGACCGAGGCGCGTTCCTGGACCAACGGCATCTTCATGGGTTCCACCCTCTCCTCGGAGACCACCGCGGCCGCCTCCGGCGCCGTGGGCGTGCTGCGGCGCGATCCGATGGCGATGCTTCCGTTCATCGGCTACGACGCCGGGGACTACCTGAACCACTGGGACTCCATCGCGGCCAAGACCAACCCCGAGCGCCGTCCGCGGATCTTCTTGGTGAACTGGTTCCGCCGCACCCCGGGGGGCGGATTCGCCTGGCCCGGGTTCGGCGACAACTCGCGCGTCCTGAAGTGGGCGATCGAGCGCATCGAGGGCAAGGCGGACGCGAGGGAGACGCCGATCGGCTACGTGCCCACCGGCGAGTCCCTGGACCTGACCGGACTGGAGGACTTCACCCCGGCCGACGTCGAGGTCGCCGTGAACGTCGATCCGGAGGAGTGGAAGGCGGAGCTCGCCTCCATCGAGGAGTGGTACGCGAACTTCGGCGAGTCGCTCCCGAAGTCCCTGCAGGACGAGCTGGCTGGCCTGAAGGAACGCCTGGCGGTCTAACGGCCGCCTGTTGGCGGAAGGGCGCGCCCGGGTTCGGGCGCGCCCTTCCGCGCGTCCGGGGCCGGTCCGCGGCACCATAGATGACAATGCACCTATGGTGCTGGCACGATGTATCCATGATTCTCGCGCGGTTGATCCTGGGGCTGTTGAGCCTCGCCCCCATGACCGGTTACGACCTAAAGAAGCATTTCGACTCGAGCATCAACCACTTCTGGAACGCCGACAAAGCGCAGATCTACCGCACGCTGGCGCATCTGGTCCGCGACGGCATGGCGACGGTCAAGACCATTCGTCAGGAAAACTACCCGGATCGACAGGAGCACCACATCACGGCCGCGGGACGCAGGACGCTACAGGAGTGGCTCCAGGCGCCACTCGACGCGCAGCCCGGGCGCGAGGCCTTCCTGGGGCGCGTCTTCTTCGCCGGTGAACTCGACCGCGACGCCGTCCTGGGGCTGTTCGCGGCGCGCAGGTCCGAATCCCTGACCCTGCTGGGGGAGTACCGGATGCAACGCGAGGAGATCGGTGCCGCGGCCGAAACGGAGCGCCGCGCCTTCCTGATGGCCGCGACCCTCGACAACGGCATCCGCCACGTGGAGGCCGAGCTCGAATGGCTGGACGCCGTGGAAGGGCGGTTGCCGTGAACGGGCATTCGCGGGCGGTGGCGCCCGCCGGGCGGCCAGATCCGGCGTCGTACCCGGAAACGCACGAGCCCATCCGGCCCCGCGCCGACGGTCGCGCGCCGCGGACCCTGCTTTTCCTGCATGGCGGAAACGTGGCCAACTGGATGTGGGATGCGCAGGTCAAGGGGTTCCCCGAATACCGCAGCTTCACGCCGCACCTTCCCGGGTTCGGCGCACGCTCCGGCGAGGAATGGGAAGGCCTGGACAGCGCGGCGGACGACGTCGCGGCCTTTGTCGCCGACGCCGTCGAGGAGGGCGGCGTGCACGTCGTCGGACTCTCGCTCGGCGGGGTGGTGGCCCTGCGGCTCCTGGCGCGCCATCCGGAGCTGGTGACGAGCGCGCTGGTCTCCGGTGTTCCCGTCCGGGGGATCGACGGCGCGACGCGGCAGTTGGCGCGGCTGCAGATCCGGCTGTGGGGACGGGAATGGTTCTGGCGCTTCCAGGCGGGGGCGTTCGGCATTCCGCCGCACGACCGCCAGCTGTTCACCGACCACGGCGTCAGCATCCGGCCGGAGAACGCGCGGCTGATCATGGACGAGGTCTACGCGGGCGGCCTGCCCGACGGTCTGCGCGCCTACACGGGACCGCTGCTGGCGGTGGCCGGGGCCAAGGAGCCGCCGGTGATCCGCCGGTCCTTCGCCGATCTCGGCGAGGCGCTGCCGCAGGCCGTCTTCCGCGTTGCCCCGGGGATGCACCACCAGTGGAGCATCGAGGATCCGCTCCTCTTCAACGCCATGGTGCGATCGTGGGTGGAGCGCGGCGAGCCGCATCACCGGCTGGGCATGCCCCCGGCCTAACCCACCACCCGCCCAACCCACCACCGGAAGTGGACATTTCCTCGCTTTGTTAGCCGCGGAAATGTCCACTTCGGGGGTGGGGTGGTTAGGCCGCGAGCCAGAGGTCCGGCCCGAAGACCTCGTAGTGGATGCGCTCGGCGGGAACGCCGCCGGCGATCGCCTGGGAACGGATGGCGCGCATGAAGGGTAGCGGGCCGCACAGGTACAGGAACGCGCCCTCGGGGAAATCTACGGTGGAGAGGTCCATGAGGCCTGGGGTGGACCCGATCCCGCCCGTGGGATCCTGGGTCTCGAGCCACAGGCGCAGTTCCGCGTTGGGCAGGCTGTCGACGGATCCGAGCATCTGCTCGCGCAGGGCCCAGCTTTCCGCGTTCTGCTCGGCGTGCAGAACCAGGATGCGGCGCTGCGACGAACCGTCGGCGAGCGACTGGAGTGCCGATGCGCTGGGCGTGCAGCCGATTCCCGCCGTGGCCAGGACGATCGGCGCGTCGGAGGTCGCATCGATGGTGATGTCTCCGTAGGGGTTGGACAGTTCGACGACGTCGCCGACGCGCAGGTTGTTGTGGAGGAACGGCGAGACCTCGCCGTCGCCGTCCAGCTTCGTCGTGAACACGCGCTCGGTGGTGGACGCCACGGCGTCCGACAGGGAGTACTGCCGGCACTGGCGGAGACCGTCTTCGACCGCGATGCGGATGGACACGTACTGCCCCGGTTCGGCGACCGTGACCGGCGTTCCGTCTGCCGGCGCGAAGCGGAAGGTCACGGATCCCGTGCCGGCCGGTTCGCGGGACACCAGGGACCAGGGGGTCCACATCTCGCCGTTCGCCTGCCGGGAGTAGAGGCCCTTCTCGATCTTGATCAGGGCGTCGGCCATCAGCCAGTAGACCTCGGACCAGGCGGCGGCGACCGCGGGCGTCACGGCCTCGCCCAAGTCGTCGGCGATGGCGGCGAACAGGTGCTCATAGACCACCGGGTACTGCTCCTCGACGATCCCCAGAGAAGCGTGCTTGTGGGCGATCCGCGCAAGCACGGCCTCCGGGAGCGTGTCCGGATTCCGCAGCAAGTGCGAGGCGAACGCCGCGATCGCACCCGCCAGGGCCTTCTGCTGCGATCCGTTGCGCTGGTTGGCCCGGCTGAAGGTGCCGTCCAGGAGCCCGGGGTGCTCGGCGAACAGTCCCGCGTAGAACTTCTTGGTGATCTCGCCAATCCGTTCGGCGATGATCGGCAGGGTGGCTTCGATGACCGGTCGCGACGTGTCCGACAGCATATGTGCTCCTTGGAGAGAATACTTGCCTTCGATATGCAAGCTTTATATCTCAGTTCTACACCGCGTAGAAAAGGATGGCAAGTCGGGGTCGGCCAGTGCTTAGGGCAGCCGGTCGGGCGCGGCGGGAAACGGCAGCCTGATCATCGTGTTGTCTCGTGTCAGGGACTCGATCGTCAGGCCGTCGAGCTCGGCGTAGAAGGCCTCTCGCGCGCGGTTGAGCGCGCCGCGCAGGCGGCAGCCGGCTAGCAGCGGGCAGTCCCCGGCCGTTTCCGAGGTGCAGCCGACGACGTCGAGCTGGTCGTCCAACGAACGCAGCAGTCCTCCGACACCGAGCGCGAGCCCCGCCGCGCTGATCCGCGCGCCGCCCGTGCGTCCGCGGCTGACGTCGAGCGCGCCGAGGCGGCGTAGTTCCAGCACGGCCTTGCTGACGTGGTGGTAGGGCACGTTGATGGCGGCCGCGATCTCGCGGCTGGACAGCTGCGTCTCGGGACGGGATCCCAAGAGCATGAGGGTGCGCAGGCAGACGTCGCCGAAGGCATTGAGCTTCACCCGTCCATTGTCACAGGTACGGACGCCACGTGCGCACGCCCCCGTCGGCGCAAGGCGCGGGGCGGCGCGGGGTGGCGAAAGTCGAGGGGCCTACGCCCAGACGAGTTGCTCGCCGGGTTCCGCGCCGGGCTCGTCGAAGGTCCATGCCCCGTCCTCGCCGGCAGGCGGGGTGTAGGCCTGCACGACGGCGACGGCGCCCCCGAGGCGGTGTTCCGCGTTGGCGTGGATGGCGTCGCGCTGGTCCTCGACCAGTACGACGTCGGAAACCAGTGCGACGGCGGTGAACGCGTCGCGCTGTTGCGCCAGCAGCTCCACGAGGTCCGCCATCATCGCCTCGGCGTCGATGTCCGCCTCGGGATCCTCATCGTCCTCCGGCGGCTGGACGGCCAGCAAGCGGAGCTCGCCCTCGGCGTCGGAGTCCTCGGCGGGGGCCTCGAGCCCGATGCCGAATGGGAGGAACACGCCGTTGGTCTCCAGCTGTTCCCGGGCGACGCCCAACGCGGTGCCCAGGATGCGGTTCAGGTCCACCTGCGCGCCTTCGCTGAATTCGACGGTGGGGTTCTCGGTCGGGTCCGTGGTGTTGTCGCTCATGCGTTGCTCCTGACGATGTCGAGTACCTGGTCGCGGATTCGTTCCATGGTTTCGGGGTCCTTGGCCTCGCCGTTGTAGCGCAGGAAGGGTTCGGTGTTGGAGGGGCGGAGGTTGAACCAGAAGGAGCCGTCGATGGCGGTGACGGTCGTGCCGTCCATGGACGCGACCGTGACGTCCTGGCCCAGGCAGGCGTCCAGGACGTGCGCGACGGCGGCGTCCTTGTCGTGGACCTCCGAGTTGATCTCCCCGGAGGAGAAGTACGGTTCGTATTCGGCGGCCAGGTCGCCGAGCGGGCGGTCCTGTTCGCCGAGCGCCGCGAGGACGTGCATGGCCGCCAGCATGCCGGTGTCCGCGTTGAAGAAGTCGCGGAAGTAGTAGTGGGCGGAGTGCTCGCCGCCGAACACCGCGGACTCCTTCGCCATGACGGCCTTGATGAACGAGTGGCCGACCCGGGTCTCGACGGGGCGGCCGCCTTCGGCCAGGACCAGTTCCGGGACCGCGCGGGAGGTGATGAGGTTGTGGATGACCACCGGGGTCTCCTCGCCGCCGGCGCGGGCGCGGGCGATCTCGCGCCGGGCCACGAGGGCCGTGACGGCGGAGGGGGAGACGGGGGCGCCCTTTTCGTCGATGACGAAGCAGCGGTCTGCGTCGCCGTCGAACGCCAGTCCGATGTCGGCGCCGTGGCGCACGACGGCGGCCTGCAGGTCGCGGAGGTTCTCCGGCTCCAGCGGGTTCGCCGGGTGGTTCGGGAAGGTTCCGTCGAGCTCGAAGTACAGCGGAACGATCTCCAGCGGCAATTCCGGCAGCAGCGTGTCCCCGAGGACGGCGGGGGTCGTCATGCCGGCCATGCCGTTGCCGGCGTCGACCACGACCTTCAGCGGGCGGATGCCGGAGAGGTCCACCAGCGAGCGCAGGTAGGCAGCGTAGTCGGCGAGCACGTCGGCGGTGTCGACGGCGCCGGCGGGCGCGTCGCCGGAGACCGGCAGGCCCTCGTTCAGGTAGGTCTGGGCCAGGTCGCGGATCTCGTAGAGGCCGGTGTCGGAGGACACCGGGACGGCGCCGGCCTTGGCCATCTTCATGCCGTTGTAGGCCGCGGGGTTGTGGGATGCGGTGAAGACGACGCCGGCCGCCTCCAGGGTGCCGCACGCGAAGTAGAGCTCGTCCGTGGAGATGAGCCCGAGCATGCGCACATTGGCCCCGCGGTAGGACGCCCCGCGCGCGAACGCTCCGGCGAACTCCGGGGAGGAGGGGCGCATGTCGCCGCCCACCAGGACGGTGGCGCCGTGCAGGCCCAGCACGTCCACGAACGCGGCGCCGACGGCCTCGACGCTCTCGGCGGTGATGGTGTCGCCGACGAGGCCGCGCACGTCGTAGGCCTTGAAGGACTGGGAAAGATCGATCTCGTTGGTCACCGTTCGAGCTTAGCCGCTGGGGACCGGCGTCGCCGTTATCCACATTCCGGGTCCCCGTGGCAACGCGTCGGATGGGGCTGGGATACTGGGGGAATGGTTGACACGGCGACGATGGAATTGCGGGACGGCGCGACTGAGGTCCTCCGGAGGCTGGTGGGGCGCGGGGACGCGGCTTTCCACGAGGGACAGTTCGAGGCCATCGAGGCCCTGGTCGACGGCGGCCGGCGTGCGCTGGTGGTGCAGCGCACCGGTTGGGGGAAGTCCGCGGTGTATTTCGTGGCGAGCCTGTTGCTGCGCGCCCGCGGCGCGGGGCCTACGCTGATCGTCAGCCCGCTTCTTGCCCTGATGCGGGACCAGGTGGCCGCGGCCGCCCGTGCCGGCGTCCGGGCCGAGGCCATCAACTCGGCCAACGCCCTGGACTGGGGCCAGATCACGGCGAAGCTCGACGCCGACGAGGTGGACGTCCTGCTGGTGTCGCCCGAGAGGCTCAACAACCCCGTCTTCCGCGAGCAGCAGCTCCCGGAACTCGTCCGGCGCATGGGCCTGCTGGTGATCGACGAGGCACACTGCATCTCCGACTGGGGCCACGACTTCCGTCCCGACTACCGGCGCATCAAGGACCTCATCACCGCGCTTCCCTCCGCCGTGCCCGTGTTGGCCACCACCGCCACGGCAAACGAACGCGTGGTCCACGACGTCCAGGACCAGCTGGCGGTGGGCGGGGCGGACGTCTTCACGCTCCGCGGACCGCTGGCGCGCAAGTCGCTGCGCCTGGGCGTGCTGCGGTTGCCGAGCCCCCGATCGCAGCTGGCGTGGCTGTTGACGCACCTGGGAGACCTGCCCGGCAGCGGCATCATCTACACCCTCACCGTCTCGGCCGCGGAGGACATCACCCGCCTGCTGCGCGACGCCGGCCACAACGTCCGCGCGTACACCGGACGGACGGACTCCGAGGAACGGGCCGGTTCCGAGCAGGCGCTCAAGGACAACCAGGTGAAGGCGCTGGTCGCCACCAGCGCCCTCGGGATGGGATTCGACAAGCCGGACCTGGGATTCGTGGTCCATGTCGGCGCGCCCAGTTCCCCCGTCGCCTACTACCAGCAGGTGGGCCGCGCGGGCCGCGGCACGGACAACGCCGACGTCCTGCTGCTCCCGGGCAGCGAGGACCGGGAGATCTGGCGCTACTTCGCGACGGCGTCGATGCCCGACGAACGGCGTGCCCACGCGGTGCTCTCCGAGCTCGCGGCGGCGGGTGGAGCCGTCTCCGTGCCCGCGCTGGAGGCGCGGGTGAACATCCGGCGCACGCCGCTGGAACTCCTCCTGAAGGTGCTTGCCGTCGACGGCGCGGTGGAACGCGTCCAGGGCGGTTGGACCCGGACGGGGGAGGAATGGTTCTACGACGCCGAACGCTACAGCCGGGTGGCGGCGGCCCGCGTCGCGGAACAGAATTCGATGCTGGACTACGAGAACTCGACCGGCTGCCGCATGGAGTTCCTGGCACACGCGCTGGACGATCCCGATGCGGCACCCTGCGGCCGCTGCGACAACTGCGCGGGGCCGTGGTACGCGGATTCGATCGGCGAGGACGCGCGCGACAGCGCGCAGGCGGCGTTGGGGCGCGTCGGGGTGGAGCTGGAGCCGCGCCTGATGTGGCCCGGGGGCATGGACCGTTTGGGCGTGCCGCTCAAGGGCAAGATCAAGCCGGAGGAGCAGGCCTCGTCCGGGCGGGCGCTCGCGCGCCTCACGGACCTGGGCTGGGGAGGCCGGCTGCGCACGCTGTTCTCCTCCGCGGGCGGTGGCGAGGGGGACCAGCCGATCGACGACGCCATGCTGCGGGCGTGCGTGCAGGTGCTGGCGCAGTGGGGATGGCGCGAGCGCCCCGTGGCGGTGGTGAGCATGCCGTCGAGGACCAGGCCCGTTCTGCTGCGTTCCTTCGCGGAAGGGATCGCGCGGATCGGACAGCTTCCCTATGCGGGGGAGCTGGAGTACCCGCACGGCGGTCCACGCGGGGAATCCGGCGGCAGCAGCGCCTTCCGCCTCGCTGCCGTGTGGGACCAGATGGCCGTGCCCGGGGAACTGGCCGCGCGGTTGGCCGAAGTCCGCGGACCCGTGCTGCTCATCGACGACTACGTGGACAGCAAATGGACCATGACGGAGGCGGCACGCGTGTTGCGGCTGGCCGGCGCGGACGAGGTGTTGCCGCTGGCGCTCGCGATTAGCGCCTGATCCACGCAGGGCCGCGGTCCGGACGCGGAAACGGCGCTGCGGTTATGCCCGGCGCCTTCCGGCCCTAAAATCGAAGGCATGGAGACTCTGTTGTGGGTACTGGTGCCGTTGCTGATCCTAGGGATCGGGTGGTGGTGGCTTGCTCGCACGCGCCGGCGCACGTCGGACCAGGTCGCAGCCGCGATCGGCCCGCAATCCGCGGCGGACGCCGCCGCCCTGCTCGACGCGGAATCGCACCGGGCCGTCTACCGCAAACTGGCGACGGGCGACTTCAGGGGCGCCGTCCAGGCCTATCGGGTCGCGACGGGCCAGGGCATCAGGCAGAGCATCATCGCGATCCGCAGCCTGGAGACCCACCCCCAGGTCCACCGGGCTCCCGCGTCTCCGGTGGATCAGCGTGACGCCGCGCAACCGGCACCGACGGATCCCGCGCCTCCGTCGACGCCTCCCAACGAGGAGGCGGTGGCGGACGCCACGGGGACGACGAATGCCTCGGAGGGGACGGGCGGCGCGCAGCGGGCGGACGGCACGGATCAGCCCGCCTTCACCGAAGACCGGAACGACATCGAACCGGCGGACGCGACGGCGGACGCAACCGCGGACGATCCGCGCACGCCCGGCGGCGATGCGCTGACGATCCCCGACGACTGGACGGAGCAGTTCGGCAGTTCGTCCAGCCAGACCACGTCCACCTTCCGCATCAGTGCCGAGGTGGACGGAAACATGCGGGAGTTCAGCACCGAAGAGCTGCCCCCGGCCGAATACGACCAGTTCCAGTCGCTCATCCGCGACCACGACTTCACCGGCGCGGCCGCCCTGATGGCGAGGTTCTCCGGGCTCGAGGAAGACTCCATCCGGCGGCTGCTGGAATCCGCCCCGGTCGAGGGGCCGGCCAGCGCCGCTTCGAAGAACGTGTCCGACTTCAGCTTCGAGGGGGACGGCCCCGACGGCCGCGTGAGCTTCAGCGCCGCCGACCTCCCGGGGGGTGACCGCCAATTCTTCCTCGACCACGTGGGGGCCGGACGCACCGACGAAGCCGCGGCGATAGTCCACCGGCACACCGGTTTGCCGATCGGGGTCGTCGTGAAGCTGTTGTCCGCCTTCGGCGGTCGGCACTAGCGCCTGCGGCTTAAACAAAGCGACTCCCCCGGAAAACCGGGGGAGTCGATCCGCGGAGACGGGGGGATTTGAACCCCCGGTCGAGTTTAACCCCGACCCTTCATTAGCAGTGAAGTCCATTCGGCCGCTCTGGCACGTCTCCATGCTGTCAACCAGCCCCCCAAGACTACCCAACACCGGGGCGCCATTCAAAAACGGCGGTCGGACGGCCCCTCGCCGGTACCCCGCCGGTCCCCGACAGGCCGCTAGACGGCCACCTGGCGCCACAGGAATCCGTAGCTGCGGGCCAGCATGGCCGCGGATTGCCGGTTGTCCGCCGCCCCCGCATGCCCTCCGTCGAGCGCCTCGTGGTACCAAACGTCCGTGGTGCCCCGCTCCGCCATCTTCGCCGCCATCTTGCGTGCCTGGACGGGTCCCACGCGGTCGTCGCTGGTGGCCGTCCAGATCAGCGACGGCGGGTAGGACACGCCGTCGGGCAACGCCTCGTCGAGCCGGTGGTAGGGCGAGAACGTGCGCACGAATTCCCAGTCCTCGGCCACCTCCGGGTCGCCGTACTCGGCGATCCACGAATGGCCCGCGGCCAGGCGCGTGTAGCGCCGCATGTCCAGCAGCGGCACACCGCACGAGATCGCGCCGAAGAGCTCCGGGTAGCCCGTGATCATGTTTCCCATCAGCAGCCCGCCGTTGCTCCGTCCGGTCGCCGCCAGCCGGCGCGGGACCGTCACGCCCCGGGATACCAGATCGCGTGCGATCGCGGCGAAGTCCTCGTAGGCGCGGTGGCGGTTGCCGCGCAGCGCCGCCTGGTGCCAGCGCGGTCCGTACTCCCCGCCGCCGCGGATGTTGGCGACGACGTACACCCCGTGGCGGCCCTCCGCGGTGGTCCGGGCCAGCCACGCCCGGCCCACCGCACCCGAATAGGAGGGCGTCAGGCTGGCCAGGAAACCGCCGTACCCGTTCATCAGCACCGGGTTGTTGCCGTCGAGCGCCATCCCGCGCGGCGAGACCTGGAAGTACGGGACCGCCGTCCCGTCGTCGCTCCGGGCGAAATGCTGTTCGACGACGTGGCCTCCGGCGTCGAAATGGCCCGCCGCGCGCTTGACGGCGGCGGGCGGCGCGGCGGGCCCGGAGCCCGCGGCCGACGCCAGGGAACCGCGGGAGAGCGTCGCCGGAGTGAGGAACCCCGTGCTGGTCAGCCAGAAGTCGTTGGCGGTCTCGGGGTCCTCGTCGTCCACCGCCCACACGCCGAAGCTGTGCAGCGGGGCGCCGAGGTCCAGGGGCCGCAGGCGCCATCCGTCGGCCGGGTCGGCGGTCAGGACCTCGGAGGAGACGTCCCGGAGCGTGTTGAGCAGCAGGTGGTCGCGGGTGAAATCGAACGACTCCAGCGACGATGCCCCGTCGGGCGCCCACACCTCGGTGATCCTCCGGTCGCCGGCGAGGAACGCCTCCGCGTCCGCGACGCCGAGGGCGCCAGCCCGGAGCACCGTCTCCCCGCCCTCCACCCAGTCGGTCCGTGGCCGGAACAGGATCCATTGGCGGTGCAGGTGGACGCCGACGTCGGTCGGGGCGTCGATGGCGATCCACCCGGCGGGGCCCAGCACTGAACTCCGGCTGTTGTAGAAGTCGATCACGTCCACCGCGACCGTGCGCTCGTGACCCGGGGTCGGGTCGTGGCGCACCCGCGCGGCGACGTGCGACGCATCGACGGCGAACACCTCCGGGGCGTCGGACACCGCCTGCCCGCGCTCCACCCGGCGGATGGTCCGGGCGTAGGAGGACAGCGTGAGCGAGCCTTCGCCGAAGTCCGTTCCGACGTAGACGGCGTCGCGGCCGTCCCAACACACGTTGGACTTGGCGGCGTCGAACGCGAACCCCCCGGCGACCCAGTCCCGGGTGGCGAGGTCGAACTCGCGGACCTCGACGGCGTCGCCCCCGTCGGGCGACAGGCTCACCAGCGCGCGCTCGTAGTCCCCGCCGTCGTCCGGGCGCAGGAGCTGCGCGCCGGCGAAGACCCACGCCGTGCCTTCACGCGCGGCCAGCGCGTCCACGTCCAGCAACACCTCCCACGCGGTGGCCGGCGCCGAGTATTCCTCCCACGTTGTCCTTCGCCACAGGCCCTTGGGGTGGGCTGCGTCGCGCCAGAAGTTGTAGTAGTGCGCGCCGCGCTTGCTGGGCATCGGGATGCGGTCCTCGGCGTCCAGGACCTCCAGCAGAGACGCCTCCAGCTCCCGGTGGGCGTCGTCGACGAGCAGCGCCTCCGTCTCGGCGTTCCGGTCCCGGACCCAGTCGAGGGCGCGTCCGCCGTCGACCTCCTCCAGCCACAGGAAGCCGTCCTGGTCGTCGTCGTCGGTCCGCTGGGTCGCTGGCATGCTCATGCGCCCCAGTCTATGGCCGTGGACGACAGGCCCGGGAAGCCCTGGCGTTAGGCTGGAAGCGGCCACCCCCGCGGATCCAGCGGCATCGGCCGCATCGAATGGAGGAGTCGCCAGTGGTCCACGAGACGTTTCGGATAGCCGTCATCGGGGCGGGTCCGCGCGGCACGTCGGTGCTGGAGCGGCTGCTGGCCCACCTCGCGCCCGAACGTCCCGGCGCCGCGGACTCCCCGCCGCGCCGTCCGCTGGACATCACCGTCGTCGAACCCCTCGAACCCGGCCCGGGCCACGTCTGGGCCACGAATCAGTCGAGGCTGTTCCTGATGAACACGCCCGCCCTGTACCCGACAGTCGCCCCGCCGCGCGGGACGTCTGCCGCCGTGGGCCTCACCTTCGACGAATGGCGCGTCGCCGGGGGCGACGGAGCGGACCTCACCCCGGTCGAGCGCCGCGAGTTGGGGGACCTGCGGGCGGGGTCCTACCCGCCGCGCGCCCTCTACGGGCGCTACCTCAAACACGTGTACGACGCCGTGGCGCGCCGCCTCGCGGACCACCCCTCCGTCGTCGGACTCAGGCACGTGCGTGCCGAGGCCGTCTCGCTGCGGCGCCTCGGCGCCGGCTACGCCGTCGGCCTCAACGTGCCGGCGGACGCCGGCGAAGCCCCGGCGGGTCCGACCGGAGCGTCGCTGGAGGTCGACGCCGCGATCCTGGCCGTCGGGCACGTCCCCGCCCGCGCCAACCCCCGGCAGGAGGCCGCCGGCCTGCGGGCCGGAGCCGTGGGGCTGCACTACCAGGAGCCGAATGTCCCGGCCGATGTTGACTGGAACGTGTTTCCCCCCGGCGAGACGCTCCTGGTCCGCGGCCTCGGCCTGAACTTCTTCGACGCCATGGCGCAGCTCACCGTGGGGCGGGCCGGGGAGTTCGCGGAAACCGGCGACGGCCCGGGCCGCGCGCTGGAATACCGCGCCAGCGGCCGCGAACCTCTGGTCGTCGCCGCGTCGCGCCGCGGGACGCCCTACCGCGCCAAGGCCTGCGTGGACGCGTTCATCGCGCCCTCGGCCCAGCTGGTGCACCTGAGCTTCGAGTCCGTGCATGCGCTCGCCGCGTTGGGCGCACCGGGCGAGCCACCGGGCCAGGTGTCCTTCGCCGCCCACATCTGGCCGCTGCTGCACCGCGATGTCCTGCGGACGTACCTCGCGACCTGGGCCCGCACGGCGCCGGAGGCGTTCGCGGGTGGCGCGGGGGAGTTCTTGGTGCGCCTGGATGCGATCCTCGACGCCCCGCACGAACACGGGCAGGAGGTGTGGCGCACGCTGGCCCGCGCCCTGGTGGAGGACGCCGCGCCGGGGGTGGGATGGCTCGACGTCGCCGCGCTCGGTCATCCGTTCGCGGACCGCGGATTCGTCGACGACGAGGCGTACCGGACCGCGGTGCTGGAGTATCTGGAGGAGGACGCCCGGTCCTCCGCCCGCGGCGAGGACGATCCGCTCAAGATGGCGATCGCGACGCTGAACCTCGGCCGGATGGTCGTCAAGCGGATGGTCGCGGAGGGCCTCGTCGACGAGGCGAGCCGGCTGGAGGAGCTCCAGCGCTGGTTCGAACCGCTCGTGGAGGGGCTGGCCAGCGGTCCGCCGCTCCAGCGCATCGAGGAGCTCGCGGCGCTCGTCCGCGCGGGGATCGTGCGCTTCATCGGCCCCGACCCGGTGTTCTCGCTCGACGACGAGGCCGGGCACTTCTCGGCGTCGTCCCCCTGGGTGGCGGCCGAGCCGACCACGGCGCGGCACATGGTTGAGGCGATGATGCCGGCTAACCGGGTGGCCCAGACGCGCTCCGCGCTGTTGTCACAGCTGCAGGCGGACGGCCTCGCGCGGCCGCGTCCGATGCTCACCGGCGAGGGGGAGGAAGTCCCCGGGTCGGGATTCGACGTCGTGGGCGAGCCCTACCGGCTGGTCGATGTGTCCGGTGTCCCGCACCGGGCCGTGTTCGTGCTGGGGCTGCAGCTGTCCTCGGTCCAGTGGGGGACGGCGATCGCCGCCGAGGCCGGGGCCGGATGGCAGGACGGCGCCCGCACCCTAGCGGATGCGGACGCCGTCGCCGCCGAGCTGTTGCGGCTCGCCGGGGGCTAGCCTCGTCCGCGGCCCACCGTGTCAAGCTGCAGGCCGACGACCACCGGATCGTGGTCGGAGGCCCGGTACGGAGACGCATCGTACAGCTCGGCGATATTGTAGTTGTGCCGGCTGTATTCCAATGCGATCGGCTCGACAGCGTTGATGTTCCAGACGTCCTGCCCCGTGACCACGGCGTCCGCCGCGGGGGACGCGAGGATGTGGTCCAGGGAGCCCACCTGGCCGCCGAAGAGGTAGGAGTGCTTCCCCGTCTTCGCGCCCTGGTTCACGTAGCCCGCGTCCGCGAAGACGCGCATGGGCTCCTCGGCGCCGTAGGAGTTGAAGTCGCCGGTGAGGAACACCTTGTCAGTGTTGCCGTACTCCTTCATCTCCTCGGCGAACGCCACGAGCGCCTCCGCCTGCGCCACGCGGGCGGCGTTCCAGGCGCCCTGACCGTCGCCGGAGTCGTCGTTGGCGGAACCGTCGCGCGGGGCGGAGCCCTTGGACTTGAAGTGGTTCACGATTGCCACGAACTTGGAGGCGTTGTTGCCGCCGACCTTCATGAACGTCTGGGACAGCGGCTGGCGCGCGTTCTGGAAGGCGTCGCCGTCGAGGATCACCGACTCGCCGATCGGCCGCACGGCCTGCGTGCGGTAGATGAACGCCGTGCGGATGACATCCTCGTCCGCCGGGACGGCGTCGGGGCTGCGTACGTACGCCCAGACGCCCGGCGAGTCCTCGTTCAGGGCGGCCGTCAGCGTCGCCAGGGCATCGTCGCGGTCCTTGCCGAACGCCGCGGAGTTCTCGATCTCCTCGAGGGAAACGACGTCGGCGTCCAGTCCGGTGATCGCCGCGACGATCTTCGCCTCCTGGCGCTCCAGGTTTTCCGCGTTCGCGGCGCCGCGCGCGTCGCAGCCGCCCCGGACGGTCACGGGCGCACCGTCGCGGTCGGTGTAATAGGAGCAGCCGGCCAGGGTGTCCCCGGTGGTGGTGAAGTAGTTCAGCACGTTGAAGGAGGCGAGCTTGACGTTGCCGCCGACCTCGGCGGGCGCGGCCGTGCGCGTGTTCTCGAAGCCGACCGGCTGGTCCTCCGGGTTGTCCCCGGTGAGCCGGGTCAGCGGCTGGAACTTCCAGTCCCCGAAGCGGTAGTCCAGCACCACCCCGCCGAGGAAGTCGGCCGCGGCACCGACGCGAACCGGCGATTCCGGCGCCACGTACGGCAGCGGGATGTCCTTGTTCGCGTCGGCGCCCATGAAGTTCACGGACGACCCGTCGTCGAGCACCACCCGGCGGGCCGCGTTCTCCAGCACGATCGCGGAGGCCTCGGCGGAGCCCGCAGCCGCGACGTCGGTGGGCTGCGGGAGGGCCGTCTCCCCGTCGACGATGCGGCTCTGCCCGTAGGCCAGCGCGATCTCGCCGAAGGAGTTCAGCGAGTAGTTGTCGGCGACCGTCCACGAGCCCTGCGGGTCCCAGAGCATCCCCTCGAACGGTTCGCGCTCCGCGTCGGTCTCCGGCCAAGCGGCAGTGACCGGCTTGACCGCTTCGGCGGGCTCGTCCAACACGGTGGTGCCCCCGGACCGGACGCTCACCTGTGTGAGTCCGAAGTACTCGCCGGCGGTGCCGGCGACCTCGACGTGGTCGCCGACCCGGACCTCGTCCACCGTGGCGGGCGAATGGATGAAGATGCCGTGTGAAGCGCCGGCGCCGGCGTCGGCTCCGGTGCCGGCGGTCTGCAGGTAGAACCCGTTGAACCCGCCGGTCGGGAAGGCCGCGGTGACGATGCCGCGCGTGCGGACGGCCTGGCCGGCCAGTGGCGTGCTGGCTCCCGCACCCTGGATCTCGGCGATCGTCTGGTCTTCCGGCGTGGGCTCCGGACCCGGCTCCGGCTCCGGCTCGGGGTCCGGGCCGACGCCGCCGCTGCCCGTGGGGGTCACGGCGGCGCTGAGCGTGAAGTCGGAGCGGTTGTCGTCCGTGTCCGTCCCGTCCGCTCGGTTGAGCGACTTCGGGTCCGAGTTGGCGGCGGGGGCCTGTGCCGCCGCGCCCTCGTAGGTGTTGGACGTGCCGTAGCCGAGCAGGTCCACGACGTCCGCGTGGCCCGTGACGGACCCCGTGGGAAGCGTGAGCCGGTCCGCGGTGTTCGCCAGCACGATGGTCCCGGCCGTGCCGCCGGGGTTGAAGGACGTCTCGACGTCGGCGGCCGGCAGGTCCTCCCCGTTGGCGCCGTTGGATCCGCCCGCCACCAGGAAGTTTCCCCGCGCGGGGATGGTGCCCCGCAGCGCCACGGACGTGTTGACCGCCGAGGTGCCGGTGGCCGAGCGGTACTGCAGGCTCCAGCCGTCGAGGCTGACGGGTGCGGAGGTGGGGTTGCGGAGTTCGATGAACTTGTTCCTGTAGGCGGCGTTGGCGCTGCCGCCGCTGAGGTACGCCTCGTTGATGACGACGCCGGTGCCGTCCGGTGCGGCGAGCGCCGGTGCGGCGAGCGCCGGGGCGGCGCCGAGGCCGCAGACCAGGGCCGCCGTCGCGGCCATGGCCAGCGAGGCGCGGAGATGAAGGAGAGGCAAGGTGTCCCTTTCGGTGGTGTTGGCGGTGCGGGTGGCGCTAGCGGGAACTGGAGGCCGGCTCGGGCGCGCCGGCCCACGACGGCCGGCCCTTCCCGGGCTTCGTGTCCTCGAGCGTGGTGGGCACCGTGGCCTCGGTTCCGCTCTCCTCGCTGCCGACCAGGAGATCTCCGCCGCGGAGTGCGCGAGGCGCCGTGAAGGCCACCGTCGCGGCCCCGTCGGAGACGGGGAAGGTCTCCAGGGTGCGCTGGTTCTTCGCCGTGCGGGCGTAGTCGAGGTACAGCTCGGTGGTCGCCGGGGCGCCGTCCGAGCCGAGGTCGATGTCGCGCACCTCGAACGAGTACGCCTCGCCGGATTCGACGGTCTCCGGTGCGCCGACGATTTCGACGCCGCGGCGGGTGAAGTCCGGGCTCAGCGGGGACTGGGACCCGACGAAGTTCACCAGGGCCTCGAGGTCGGAGAATCCGGTGTCCACCTTTTTGGTGCCCTTCACGAACGTGCTGAAGCCGTCGCCGCCCTCGGCCAGGAAGCTGAGCGTCGCGACCGTGTAGGTGGCCTCGTCGTCGATCGGCGCGCCCGCGAACCGGACGGACGTGACGCGGTCGCCGACCGGGAGGGACGTGTCGTAGGTGTATCTCAGGTCGGGGGTGACGCCGAGGGCCAGCCGGGACTCGACTCCGTCGGACTCGCGCCACTGCTGCTCCAGCAGTTCCCGCACCTGCGCGCCGGTCAGGTCGACGCTGGCGAGCGTGTTCCCGAAGGGAAAGACGTTGGCGATTTCCTGGAACGTGATGTCGCCCTCCGTGCCCGCGGCGGCCTTGTCGTCGGTCGTGGCCCCGCGTCCGGTCCTGTCCATGAACAGCTCGTCGCGGACGCCGCCGGCGTTCATCACCCCGATCTGCGCCGGCTTGCCGGACACGGACTCGAGTTCGCTGCGCAGCGACTCGGCGAGGAGGTTGTTCAGCGACGACTCCTTGGACCGGTCGCCGCCCGCGCTGCCGACCTTGTCCGGGGCGTAGTCGGTGGTGATGGAGCCGGTGACCTCGCCGACCTTCTCCGCCCCCAGGACGGCGGCCTCGGCGACCGCCGCCTCCTCGAGCGCCTTGACCTCGGCGACCACGGGATAGGCCGCGGCCAGTGCCGACGGATCGGCGGATCCGTCCACGGGCAGCGCCTCGCTGGACACGAACTCCACTTCCCGGGTGTCGGGATCGACACGGAAATCGGCCACGGCGAGGTGGGAGGCGGACGAACCGGCCTGCATGACCGGGCGCGTACCGTCGCCGTTCGGGGCGTGGAAGTTGTACTCGAAGTGGCTGTGGCCATTGAAGATCGCGTCAACGGCCGGGCTTGTCTCCGTGACGATCCGGTTGAAGATGCCGCTCTCGGCGAGCGCCGCGGCCAGGTTGGTGTCGGGCTGGCCGGTCGGCTCCGCGGGAGTCCCGGCGGTCTGGCCGCCTTCGTGGTAGCTGGCCACCACGAGGTCGACGTCGGACGGAAGGTTGGCGACGGCGTCGTTCACGGCGGCGACCGGATCGGTGACGGTCAGGCCCTCGAGGCCGCCGGGGGAGACGAGCGTCGGCAGGTCGCCGGTGACCGCGCCGACGATGGCGACCCTGACGCCGTCGACGTCGAACGTCCGCGACGCCGGCAGGACCGGATTCCCGGACGCGCCGACGACGTTGGCCGCGAGGTGCGGGAAGTCGGCGAGTTCCGCCACGCGGCCGCCGAGGTCGTCCCAACCCTTGTCGAACTCGTGGTTGCCGGCAGACGCGACGTCGAGGCCGAGTGCGTTGAGGATTTCCAGCGTCGGTTCGTCCCGCTGGATCATGGACGCGAACTTGCTCCCGCCGATGTTGTCTCCGGCGCTCGTGAGCAGGGTCGAGCCCGCGCCGCGGTCGGCGCGCCAGGCCGCCACGGCCCCCGCGAACAGGGTCGCCGGGTAGCCGGCCGAGATCTCCCCGTGGAAGTCGTTGAAACTGGCGATGGAGACCGCGATGTCGTCCTCCGTTCCGGGGGCGGCGCTCGCCGGCGGGGCGCCCAGAGGAGCGGTGAGCAGGCCGATCGCCAGCGCACCTCCGAATAGCTTCTTGCGGGTCCTGGCGTTCATCGCACGTCTCCTTGGTGCCAACGGTGTGGGTGGCGCGCCGCGGGGTGCCGCACGCCATGGAGGCGGCGGCACGGGGCGGGCGGCAAGCCAAGACAACCATCCGCGCGTTAACCCCGGTCGACGTCCGGGTTGACAAATCCACTGGATTTACGCGAATGACACGTAATCAACAGATGCGACGGCGATTGTCAAGCTAGGCAACAAGGAGCCTACACACGAACATCGGCGCCCGGGAAGACCCGGTCGCCGATGTTCGTGGTTTGATGCCCGCGCGGGGAGCGTTCGCCGCGGGGTGCGTTAGAGTCCGTTGACCTTGATGGTCGCCCCGCAGCAGTCGACGAGCGTGGCCATGCGCCCGTAGGGGGTGTCCGCGGGCGCTTCGAGGACGGAACCGCCGAGCTCCGTGGCGCGGGCGATCGACGCATCGAGATCCGCCAGGCCCCAGTAGGTGATCCATTGGGAGGGCGCGTCCGGGGGAAGGAACCCGGAGGCGTCCATCAGTCCCGCCCGGGCGTCGTCGTCGGCCCCGAGCGTGGTGTAGCGGAATTCGTCGGTGTCGGACATGACCGAGGTCTCCCAGCCGAAGGCCTTCTCGTAGAACGCGACGGTGTCGGCGTAGGACTTGGACAGGTTCTCGTGCCACACCGGCGCGCCGTGCTCCGAGTCGATCCCGAAACCGTGGTGTTCCTGGGGCTGCCAGCCGCCGAACGCCGCCTGCCCGGGATCCCGGAACACGGCCATGTGGCCAAACGGGGCGACGTGCATGGCCGGGGTGAGGATGCGTCCCCCGGCTGCCGCAACTGCGTCGGACGTGGCGGCGATGTCGTCGGATTTGAGATAGACGGTCCACACATTGGGCGTGCCGCCGAATTCCTCCATGTGCGGATACAGGCCGGCGACCTTGCGGTCGTCGAGGTAGGCGGTCACGTAGCCGCCGTACTCCTCCGCGGTACCGTCGCCGTCGTAGGTCCAGCCGAACAGCCCCGTGTAGAACTGCTGGGTCGCGGCCATGTCGGTCGTCGAAAGGTCGGCCCAGACTGGGGCGCCGGAGGGCGTGGACTCGCGGATGGGCATGGCATGCTCCTGGAATCGGGCGGGGACGCCGGTGCGTTCCGGGCGGTCGCTGCCGATCCTACGCCGGAGCCGCGCGGGACGGTAGGGCGACGGCGGCGCCCGCGGCCCGGGGTCGAAACCGCCGGGCGGGACGCCGCCGTCGTGCCTTGCGTGGCCCGCGGTGCTGCGGGCCGGGAGCGGAAGGTAAGGGATTTGAACCCTTGGTACGGGGTCGCCGCACACTGGTTTTCAAGACCAGCTCCATAGGCCGCTCGGACAACCTTCCAGTCCCCAGCACTATACGGCAGGCCCCCCGGCGGACGGAAAGCCGCGTCGGGCCCCGCCGCCCCGCCGTCCGGGTGCATAGGCTGGAGCGAAGCCGGCCCGGCGGGGCCGGACGGTGACGACGAGTCGGAGGACGACATGGGTGAGACGATGCGCGCGGTCGAGTACGCGGAGGCGGGCGGTCCCGGGGTGGCCACGGTCGTGGAGCGGGAGCGTCCGGTGGCCGGACCGGGGGAGGTCCTGATCCGGGTGGCCGCCGCCGGGCTGAACCGGGCCGACGTCCAACAGCGCCGCGGTTTCTACCCGCCGCCGCCGGGAGCGTCGGATATCCCGGGGCTCGAGGTGTCCGGCACCGTCGTCGGGCGCGGGGAAGGGGCAACCCGGTACGACGACGGAGCCGAGGTCTGCGCGCTGCTCGCCGGCGGCGGGTACGCGGAATACGTGGCCGTTGAAGAGGGGCAGCTCCTCCCGGTTCCCGCGGGCACGTCGCTCGTGGATGCCGCGGGGCTGGTGGAGGTCGCCGCGACCGTGTGGTCCAACCTGTTCATGGTCGCCGGGGTGCGGGAGGGGGAATGGGTGCTGGTCCACGGCGGTTCCGGCGGCATCGGCACCATGGCCACGCAGCTGCTCGCGGCCCGCGGGGCGCACGCCGTGGTCACCGCCGGAAGCGTGGAGAAGCTGGAATACTGCGCCGGCTTCGGGGCCGAGGCCGGTATCGACTACCGCCAGGAGGACTTCGTCGAGCGCATCCGGGACCTGTCCGGAGGCCGCGGGGCGGATGCGATCCTGGACGTCGTCGGGGCGAAGTACCTGGCCCGGAACGTCGAAGCGCTTGCTCCGGGCGGGCGGCTGGTGGTCATCGGACTCCAGGGCGGGGCCAAGGCGGAGCTGGACCTCGGGCTGCTGATGCGGCGCCGGGCGAGTGTTTCCGGCACCACGCTGCGGTCCCGTCCGGTCGAGGAGAAGTCGCGAATCCTCGCCGAGGTGCGCGAGCACGTGTGGCCGCTGGTGGAATCGGGCCGCGTGCGGTCGGTGGTGGAGGCGACCTATCCGCTGGGGCGCGTCGCCGAGGCGCACGAGTATTTCGATTCCGGCCGGCACACGGGGAAGATCCTGCTCACGCTCTGAAGGGGGTGCGTGCTCCCACCCCGGACCGTCCTGAGCGGTTTCGAGCCTCCGTGAGCGGTTTTGCGCCGGATCCGACAGGCTGACCTGCGTGTTTGCGGAGGCCGGCTGTGAAACCCGCTCACGAAGGCACACGCGCCGGCGATGTCGGGAAGGCACACGCGCCGGCGATGTGTCGCCCCGTTTCGCCGCGCCGCGGCAGATCGGCGGGCGTGGCAAGATGGGTCCATGACCGATCAGCAGCCGCAGCCGGGCCTCGGCGGACACGGTTCGACGCCGCAGGCCCCAGGCGGCCGCGGGGGCTTCCGCATCGAGGGGCTCGTGGACGAGCCCGCCAAGGTGATGCGCGTCGGCGGCATGGTCAAGCAGCTGCTGGAGGAGGTCAGGTCGGCACCCCTGGACGAGAAGGCGCGCGGCCACCTGGCCGACGTGCACGAACGGTCCGTCCGGGAACTCGAGGACGGACTGTCGCCCGAGCTCGTCGAGGAACTGCACCGCCTCCGCCTGCCGTTCACCGACGGCGAGACCCCCTCCGACGCGGAACTGCGGATCGCCCAGGCCCAACTGGTGGGCTGGCTCGAAGGGGTCTTCCACGGCATCCAGACCACCCTCGCCGCCCAGCAGCTCGCGAGCCAGCAACTGGCCCAGCGCATCCAGCTCAAGGAGCTGCCGCCGGGCACCCGTGTGTCCCCCGGCATCGTGATCAACGACCAGGGCGAGCCCGTGCGGGCGGGAGGTTCGGACGGCGACGGCGAACCCCGCGACGACGGCGGCCCGGGACAGTACCTGTAGGCGTGGCGATTTTCGGTGGTGCCCGCGGCGCGCGCCGCGAGGAGAAGGAGCTCGGCACGGGTGTCTGGCGGCGTGCGCACGACCGCTACGGGCGCGGGCTGGACAGGTTCCACCAGGTCCTGGAGGGCATCGAGGACGACGACCTCTACAACGCGCTCGTCATGATCGCCAACCACCTCGCCGACCTGCAGCCGCGCGTGCGCGACATCTGCATGCGCGCCCAGGCCTTCAGCCCGAGCGACGCGAACGACATCCCGCACGCGGTGCACACCGTCCACCGTTCCCTGTCCAAGGCGGCGAACGACCTCGCGACTGCGGCGCAGTCAGCGGCTCTGGCGCGGCTCGACGGCGAACGCTGGGGATTCGCCTCGGCCGGCCTCGAGAACGTGGCGCGCCGGGCCGACGTCGTGGTGGTCGGGATCGAGGCCGCCGAGCGCGACCTCGCGGTCGCCGAGGCGCAACGCGCGGGGGAAGGCGCGCCCTGACGCCCGACGACGGCGGGTCGCACGGTTTCGCCGTTGGCTGATCGCGGCGGCCTACGCGGTTGTGAAAAGCCAACCGGTGGCAGGATGGGCCGATGACGACATTCGAATCCCCAGTTCTGACGTTCAACGACGGCAACACCATCCCCCAACTCGGATACGGCGTGTGGAAGGTGGAGGACGAGATCGCCCACGACGTGGTGCTCAAGGCGTTCGACGCCGGCTACCGCCACATCGATACGGCGCGCATCTACGGCAACGAGGCGGGCGTGGGACGCGCCATCGCCGGAGCGGACCTGAACCCGAAGGACCTCTTCATCACCACCAAGGTGTGGAACGCGGACCAGGGCTACGACGAGACGCTCGCGGCGTTCGACGAGTCCATGGAGCGGCTCGGCCTCGAGACGCTCGACCTGTACCTGATCCACTGGCTGCAGCCGAAGCAGGGGAAGCACGTCGCGACGTGGAAGGCGCTGATCGAGCTCAAGAACTCCGGCCGCGTCCGCTCCATCGGCGTCTGCAACTTCACGATCGAGGCGCTGCGGGAGCTGGAGGAGGCCACCGGCGTCGCGCCCGCAATCCACCAGGTGGAGACCCACCCCTACTTCCCGCAGACGGAGCTCCGCGAGTACGCGAAGGAACGCGGCATCGTGCACCAGTCCTGGTCGCCGCTGGGCCAGGGATCCGAGCTGCTGGAGGAGCCTGAGCTCGCCCGGATCGCCGAAAAGCACAACGCGACCCCGGCGCAGGTGGTCATCGCCTGGCACTTGGCGCTCGGCTGCGTGGTGATCCCGAAGTCGGTGACCCCATCCCGGATCGTGGAGAACTGGGAGGCCCTGGCCATCACCTTGGACGAAGGGGACATCGAGGCGGTCAACGGCCTGGATAGGGGCGAGGCGGGACGCATCGGACCCGACCCCGCGGTCAGCGACTTCGCCTAGGAACAACGAACAAGGCCCCAGCCGCTTAATGCGGTCGGGGCCTTGTGCTGCTCGTGGGGCCTCCTGTCAGAATCGAACTGACGACCTTTTCATTACGAGTGAAACGCTCTACCAACTGAGCTAAGGAGGCAACCGCGGCCTCACGGCCGCAGTCACCTACTTTATAGGAGCGATTCGGGCCCGGTCAAAACGGACGACGGCGGGGCCCCGGGTTTTCAGCAGCTGAGCCCGTCCTGGGGGACCGTCCCCGCGAGCAGGTAGCCGTCGACCGCGTCGCCGATGCATTCGTTGCTGCGCCCGTAGGCGGTGTGTCCGTGGCCTTCGAAGGTCACCAGGACGGAGGACTCGAGCTGGTCGTTGAGCGACTCGGCCCAGTCGTGCGGCGTTGCCGGATCCCCGGTGGTTCCGATCACCACGATCGGCGCGGCGCCGGGGGCCGAGACCGGCTCCGGATCGCCCGTGGGCGGGAACGGCCATTCCTTGCAGGCGGTTCCGCCGTAGGCCAGGAACCTGCCCAGGGTGGGGGAGGCCTCCTCCAGCGCTGCGGCGTTGTCCTTCTGCGTCTCGAGGTCCGTGTCCATCGGATAGTCCAGGCAGTTGACCGCCGTGAACGCGTCGAAGGAGTTGCCGGCGTAGGTTCCGTCCGGGTTCCGCCCGGCGCCCAGATCCGCGAGGGCCTGCATGGGAGTGGGGTCCCCTTGCTGCGCGGCCGCCAGGGCCTCGGTGAGGCGGGGCCACGCCGCGTCCTCGTAGAACGGGACGATGAAGCCGCCGACGAAGTCGCCGATGGGCACCAAGCGGCCGTCGGACGCGGTCAGGGGGTTCTCCTCGATGTCCTCGAAGAGCCGGTGCAACTGCTCCTTGGCGCCGGCGGCGTCGCCATCGAACGGGCAGTCCTCCGTGCGCAGGCAGTCGGCGAGGTACGCGTCGATCTCGGACTCGAAGGCGTGGGCTTGGCCCAGGGTGACCTCCTCGTTGCCGAGGGACGGGTCCATCGCCCCGTCGAGCACCATGCGCCCGACGTTTTCCGGGAACAGTTCGGCGTAGATAGCGCCGAGCTTGGTGCCGTACGAGTAGCCGAGGTAGTTCAGCCGCGCGTCGCCGTTCACGGCCCGCAGGACATCGAGGTCCTTGGCTGCGCTCACCGTGTCGATGAACGCCAAGGGCACACCGGTCTTCTCGCCGCAGGCGGCCGCGTACTCCGCCGAGGCCTTTTCGACGGCGGCGAGCCCCTCGTCCGTGGACGTGTCCCACACCTTCTCGCGGTCCGCGTCGCGCTCGGCGTCCGTCTGGCAGGCCACGGGCGCGGACCGGCTGACGCCGCGCGGATCGAATCCGACGACGTCGTAGCCGCTGCGCAGTTCGTTCGAGAACATCGCTTGCGCCGAATCGCGGACCATGTCGACGCCGGAGGCGCCGGGTCCTCCCGGGTTTACCAGCAGCGTCCCGCGGGGGTCCGTGCCCCGTTTGCGGATCAGCGAAAGCTCGATGGTTTCGGCGTCCGGGCGCGCGTAGTCCATCGGCACCTCGACCTCGGCGCATTCGAACGTGTTCTCGCAGTCGGTCCAGCCGACCTCCTGGCTGTAGAACCGCTCGAGGCCTTCGGGGGCGGGCGGTTCCGCCTCTCCGGAAGGCGCGTCGTCCGGGGCCGGCTCGGGCTGGCCGCCACCTCCGACGCATGCCGTCAGGAGAAGCAGGGCGGCGGCGGCCGCTGCGGCACGCTGGGCCAGGCGGAGGTGCGTCATCTAATGGGTGCTCCTGTGTGATTGGTGGGCAGTCGTGGTGGCAGCAGCCCCGCCATCATGGCTTCCATGGCCAGCAGCGGCTGGACGTTGGCGGAGATGCGCTGGCGCGCCTCGGCGATGAAATCGATCCGGGCGACCGTCTGCTCCGGCGTCGAGCGGCCCGCGTAGGACGACAATTCCGCCGAAAGGTAGTCGTTGACCAGCTCGGACCCCGTGCCCAGCTGGATGGTCAGCACGTCCCGGAAGAACGTCGTGAGGTCTATCAGGGAGCGGTCCAGCGAGTCGTTGACCCCGCGCCTGGCCCGGCGCTTGTTCAGTTCCTCCAGTTGCTTGAACTGGCTCCGCAGCTGCGGAGGGACCGGCGCTTCGGCCTCCAGCCCCAACGCCTCGCGCAGTGCCGCGGCGTCGGCGTTTCCGCGTTCCTCGGCGGACGCGGACGCCTCGGTGGTGGATAACTCCACCAGTTCACCCGCGCCGATGACGGCGTCGGAGACCCCGCGCAGCGCCAGCGGCAGGCGGACGGTGCGGTCGCGGCGGAGCCGGGCTCCCTCGTCCCGGGCCAGCCGGCGCGCGATGCCGATGTGGCTCTGCGAGACGCGCGCGGCGAACTCGGCCTGTTCGGGTGTGAGCCCGTCGCGGCGGACCAGGAGCTCGGCGACAGCCTCCCGCGTCGGCACCCTCAGGCCGACGGGCCGGCAGCGCGAACGGATCGTGACGAGGACGTCGGCGGGACTGGGCGCGCAGAGAATCCACACCGTGTGCGGGGGCGGCTCCTCGATGGACTTGAGCAGCACGTTGGTGGTGCGCTCCGTCATGCGGTCCGCGTCCTCCATGATGACGACGCGCCACTTGCCGCCCGCGGGACGGTCCTGGGCCTTGCCGATCAGGTCGCGGACGTCGGCGATCGCGTACGTGACGTTCTCCGTCGCGATGAGAGCGACGTCGGGGTGCGTTCCCGCCATGGCCGTGCGGCAGCCCCGGCACTCGCCGCAGCCGCGCCGTTCCGGCTCGGGGGCGAGACACTGCAAGGCGGCGGCGAAGGACCGGGCGGCGTTGGAGCGTCCGGATCCGGGAGGCCCGGTGAACAGCCACGCGTGCGAGGGGCTGCCGTCCGCGGCGGCGCGGCGCAACGCCTCCACGGCGGCCTCCTGGCCGGGAAGGTCGTCCCAAACGCTCACAGGGCCTCCACGCGGTCGGCGACGGCCGAGGCCAGCTCGGCCACCGGGCCGGCGGCGTCGAGCACCAGATAGCGCGACGGCGAGGCGGCGGCCAGCTCGAGGAAGGCTCCGCGGATGCGCGTGTGGAAGTCGTCGGGTTCGGATTCCAAGCGGTCCTCCGCGGCCTCCCCGGAGGTGCGCCGGTTCCGCCCGGCCTCCGGGTGCACGTCCAGAAGGACGGTCAGGTCCGGCAGCAGTCCGCCGGTGGCCCAGCGGTTGACGCGCAGGACGTCGTCGGTGCCAAGTTCGCGGCCGACGCCCTGGTAGGCGACAGAGGAGTCGACGTAGCGGTCGCAGACCACAACCGTTCCCGCCATCAGGGCCGGCCGGACCACCTGCTCCACGTGGGCGGCGCGGGAGGCGGCGAACATCAGTGCCTCCGTGCGCGCGTCGACGGTGCCGTGGCCGTGGTCGAGGATCAGGGAACGGAGTTTTTCGCCGATCGGGGTGCCGCCCGGTTCGCGCGTGCGCAACACCGTGCGTCCCGCGGCGGCCAGCCGATCCGCCAGAAGCGCCGCCTGGGTGGACTTGCCGGCGCCGTCCCCGCCCTCGAAGACGATAAACAGGCCCCCGGGATGGCTGCTGCTCGGCTGTTCATTCACCGTTCCAGCCTATCCGGAACAGGGGAAGTAACACGTCGTCGCGGTTCGGCTGGGGACAGTCGGCGGCTTAAGCTCGGGGGATGCAGCAGAACGCGCCGGGGTCGCAGCACCCCGAAGACATGGCCCCGGACACCGTCGTCGTCGCCGCCGGCCGACCGCCGCGGACCGTGGACCAGCCGGTCAACCCGCCCATCGTGCTCTCGTCGACCTACTTCGGCGCCGGCACCCCGGGGGAGGGCGAGCGCGTCTACGGCCGTTTCGCCAATCCCACCTGGGACCCGCTGGAGGATGCGCTCGCCCAGCTGGAGTCCGCCGAACTGCCGGCGCTGGTCTATGCCTCCGGCATGGCCGCCGTCGCGTCCGCCATGTCCCTGGTCCCCGCGGGCGGGATCCTGGTGGTGCCGCGGCACAGCTACAACGGCAGCCTGTCGCTGGTGGCGGACCTCACCATGCGCAGCGGGATCGAGGTCCGGCTCGCCGACGTTCCCGACACGGCCGCGACAATCGACCTGCTGCACGGCGCGGACATGTTGTGGCTGGAAAGCCCCACCAATCCGATGCTCGAGGTCGCCGACCTGCGCGCCCTGACGGCGGCCGCGCGCGCCGCCGGCGCGTTGACCGTCGTGGACAACACGTTTTCGACGCCGTTGCTGCAGCGCCCGCTGGAACTCGGTGCCGACGTCGTGGTGCATTCGGCGACGAAGTACATCGGCGGGCACTCCGACGTCGTCCTCGGCGCCGTCGCCACGTCCGACGCCGGCCTGCGCGGCCGGCTGCACGCGCACCGGAGCCTGCACGGGGCCATCGCCGGCCCGTTCGAGGCGTGGCTGACGCTGCGTGGCCTGCGCACCATGGCGTTGCGGATCGAGCGCTCGGAGGCGAGTGCCACGGAGCTTGCGCGACGCCTTTCCACCCATCCGGCGGTCGAGTCGGTGCGCTACCCCGGCCTTCCGACGGACCCCGGGCACGCCCTCGCCGCCGCGCAGATGGACGGCTTCGGATCGATCCTGGCGCTGTGCGTGGACGGCGGCGAGGAGGCCGCGGGGCGCGTGCTGGAGGCATTCCGGCTCTGGACTCCGGCGACGAGCCTCGGGGGCGTCGAGTCCCTGGCCGAGCGCCGGCGCCGCCACCCGTCCGAACCCGACTCCGTGCCGGCGAACCTCATCCGGCTCAGCGTCGGCATCGAGAACGTCGAGGATCTCTGGAGGGACCTGTCCCAGGCGCTGGACGCCGCACGCTGACGCGGCCGGGGATAGCGCGGGACGGCCCGCGCCGCTCCGCGCGCAATGCCCCGCCGGGACGGGCGGGGTGGGTAGACTGTCGCTCGTGGGTATGGCGATGCTATTCGAGATGTTTCTGTTCCAGGCGCTGAGTATTGTCGCGCTGGTGCTGGCCGCGTGGGCTTTTGTCGACAGCCTGCGCCACCCGGCGAACAACTACGTCCGCGAGGGCAAGCGCACCAAGGGGTTCTGGATGGCGATGGCCGGCGGGTCCGCCGTCGTGTGCCTCCTGAGTTTCATCGGTGGCGGCAGCGGGGGAATCCTGCAGCTGATCGCGGCCTGCATCGCCGGTGTCTACCTCGCCGACGTCCGGCCGAACGTCTCCGGCAAGGGCACGGGCTACTACAACTACTAGGCCAGGCGGCTATGCCAGGGCCAGGGCTCCCGAGCGCGGGGCGACACACTCCCAGTCCACCGTGATCTCGCCGAGCCGCCACCGTCCGACGCCGTCCCGCACCGGCCAATCCGCCGCCTTGAGCACCGCGCACATCGCCATCCACCGCTGCCGGTACCCGTAGGGCGCCAGCGGGGCGGCCGCCAGCCACGCGGCGTCGGCCGCGCGCAGGAAGCCGTGGACGCGCTCGCCCGGAACGTTTCGGTGGATCAGCGCCTTCGGCAAGCGGTCCGCGACGTCGGAGGGCAGCGCGAAACCGCCGAACCGCATGGACACCGTCAGGGTGCGTGGGCCGGCCGCGTCGACCGCCACCCACGCCGCGCGTCGCCCGATCTCGTCGCAGGTCCCTTCCACGAGCAGTCCGTTGCCCGCGAGCCGGCCGGTGAGCGCGTCCCAGATTCCCGGAACGTCGTCCTCGCTGTACTGCCGCAGCACGTTGAACGCCCGGATCAGTACGGGATTTGGATCCACGGGCACCTCGAAGCCGCCGTGGCGGAACTCCAGCCCTTCCCGGGCCAGGGGCAGCGCGGCGGCGACCCTGTCCGGTTCGATTTCCAGACCCACGAGGCGCACGTCCGGCCGCACGGCGCGCAGGCGCTCGAAGAGTTCGACGGCGGTCGTCCCGGAAGCGCCGTAGCCCAGATCGACCGCGACGGGTCCGGGATCCGCCCGGAGGAGGCGCCAGCCTTGGGTGCCCGTGATCCAGCGGTCGACCCGACGCATCCGGTTGGGGTTGGTGGTGCCGCGCGTGACGTTTCCGACGGGTCGCCCGGGACGCGTCCGTCCACCGAGTAGCTGCGCCTTCTGCACCACGAGGCCATTCTAGTTCCACGGGCCGCGTCACGCTGGGCAACATCGCACCGGCCAAAGTTAGGATGGTGGCATGACCTACAACCTGATCCTGCTCCGCCACGGCCAGAGTGAGTGGAACCAGAAGAACCTGTTCACCGGCTGGTACGACGTCACGCTCACCGAGCTGGGACGCACCGAGGCCGTCCGCGGTGGCGAGCTGATCGCCGCCGAGGGACTCCTGCCGGACGTCCTGCACACCTCGGTGCTTAAGCGCGCGATCATCACCGCGAACCTCGCGCTCGAGGCGGCGGACCGCTCGTGGATCCCGGTCCGCCGCGACTGGCGCCTGAACGAGCGCCACTACGGCGCGCTGCAGGGCAAGGACAAGGCGCAGACCCTCACCGAGTACGGCGAGGAGCAGTTCATGGAATGGCGCCGTTCCTACGACACCCCGCCGCCGCCGCTGGACGACGATTCGGAGTTCTCGCAGGCCAACGACCCGCGCTACGCGGACCTCGGCGATTCGGCCCCGCGGACCGAGTGCCTCAAGGACGTTCTCGAGCGGATGTTGCCGTACTGGGAGGAGGCCATCAAGCCGGACCTCGCCTCGGGAAAGACGGTCATCGTGGTCGCCCACGGCAACTCGCTGCGCGCGCTGGTCAAGCACCTGGACGGGATCAGCGACGAGGACATCGCCGGGCTGAACATCCCCACGGGCATCCCGCTGCACTACGAGTTGGACGAGGACTTCGCCCCGGTGGTCCGCGGAGGGAAGTACCTGGATCCCGCGGCCGCCGCCGAGTCCATCAAGGCCGTCGCCAACCAGGGACGGCACTAACCTCCACCCACGCACCGACGACGGCGCCCCTCCACCCCGCGGGGTGGAGGGGCGCCGTCGTCGGTGCGGGGCTTGGGCGCCGCCCGGACGCAAACGGTTCGGCTAGGCCTCGGTCGCCGACGGATCCCATTCGCCGGTCACGAGGTAGGTGACCTTGCGGGCCACCGACACCCCGTGGTCGCCGTAGCGTTCCAGATAGCGGCTGGTCAGGGTCACATCCGCGGTGGTAGGTGCGGATTCGTTCCAAGAGGGATCCGCGACCGCCTTGAAGACGCCGACATGCAGTTCGTCGATGCGCGCGTTCAGCGCGATGATCTCCTTGGCAATGGACAGCTCGCGGGTGGTCAGGAGCTCGCCGAGCTTCCGGGCGATCTGGATATCGATGTCCGCCATCTCGCGGAACACCGGGGCGATGCTCCCCGGAACCACCTTCTGCGGGAACCGCAGTCGCGCCAGCTGCGCGATGTGCCGGGCCAGATCGCCCATGCGCTCCAGCGAGGCACTCATACGCAGCGAACCGACGATCATCCGCAGGTCCGAGGCGACGGGGCCCTGGAGCGCGAGGACGTCGATGGCGCGCTCGTCCAACTGGTTCTGGAGGAAGTCGATCTTGGCGTCCCCGGCGATGACTTCCTGCGCGATCTCGGTGTCCGCGTTCTCGAAGGAGTCGAATGCCCTGTCCATGGCCTCGGCCACGAGTTGCGACATGTGGGTGAGCTCCTCGCCGATCGACTGGAGCTCGGCCTGGAAAACCTTACGCACTGGCGCGTCCTTTCATTGCTGCCCAACCGCCGATCCGCAGATGGAACGGTCCTATTCAACGCTCACTGTGACAGTACTAGATGAACCGTCGTGCCCGCGGAAGTGAACGTTGCGTGAACCGGCCGCCTCCACGGGACACATGGCGGTTCGCCGGGAATCGCTGGCGCTACGCTGGGTGCGTGGATGAAGCGTGGATCGTTGTCGTGTCGGGCCTGTTGGGCCTCGCCCTCGGCGTCGCCGGCCTTCTTGCCTACCGCGTCAGCCAGCGGGGGCGGGTCGATCTGGGGGACGTCGGGGAACCGACCCTGCCCGAGGGCGCCGCGGAGATCCTCTCCGTCATCGGCCGTGCCTTCGTGGTGGTGGACGACGTCGACGGAGTGGTCCGCGCCAACCCCGCCGCCTACGCCTTCGGCCTCGTCCGCGGGCACACCATGGTCCACAAGGAACTGCTGGCACTCGCCCGCGCCGTGCGGTCCGACGGCGTCATCGAGGAGCGGCAGTTCGAGTTGCCGCGCGGCCCGCTCGGCCAGGGGACCATCGTCGTGCACGTCCGCGTGGCGCCGCTTGGCGATGAGTACATCCTTCTGCTGGCCGACGACCGCACCGAGATCACCCGGACCGAGGCCATCCGGACCGACTTCGTCGCCAACGTGTCGCACGAGCTCAAGACCCCCGTCGGCGCGATCTCGCTGCTGGCCGAGGCCATGGAGGGCGCGGCGGGCGACGAGGTGGCCATCCGCCGGTTCGCGATGCGGCTCCACAAGGAGGCGGGACGGCTCGGCTCGCTGGTCCAGGACATCATCGAACTGTCGCGGCTGCAGGGCGCCGACGTCCTGCAGCAGGGCCACCGCGTGGACCTCAACGAGGTCATCACGGAGGCGGTGGACCGCAACAAGCTGCCGGCGGAGGCCAAGAACATCTCGATCTCGCTGGGTGGTCGGGCGGAGGAGCCCGTCTACGGGGACCCGGACCTGCTGATGATCGCGTTCCGGAACCTGATCGACAACGCCATCAGGTACTCGCCGGACGGCACCACCGTGGGAGTGGGCCTGCGGTCCCGCGACGGGCTGGTGCAGGTGTCCGTGACGGACAAGGGCCAGGGGATCCCGCGCGACGAGCAGGACCGCATCTTCGAACGGTTCTACCGCGTGGACGCCGCGCGTTCGCGGCAGACCGGCGGAACCGGCCTGGGGCTGAGCATCGTGAAGCACGTGATTTCCAACCACGGAGGCGAGGTGACGGTGTGGTCCCAGCCCGGGCAGGGATCCACCTTCACCGTCCGCCTGCCGGTGTTTGAGGAGGGCTCAGAGGCGGACGAACCGTCCGTCGGGGCGCAAGGCAGGGGCACGATTGGTGCCACGCAACAAGGAGGCAGGATTTGACCCGCATTCTGGTGGTTGAGGACGAGGAGTCGTTGAGCGACCCGCTGTCCTACCTTCTGGAGAAAGAAGGATTCGAGGTGCAAGTCGTGGACAACGGCCTCGATGCGATCGTGGAGTTCGACCGGCTGGGGGCGGACCTCGTGCTGTTGGACCTGATGCTTCCCGGTCAGCCGGGAACCGAGGTGTGCCGCCAGCTCCGTCAGCGTTCCGGGGTTCCGGTCATCATGCTCACGGCCAAGGACTCGGAGATCGACAAGGTCGTGGGACTCGAATTGGGGGCGGACGACTACGTGACGAAGCCCTACTCGTCGCGGGAACTCCTGGCCCGGGTGCGCGCCGTGCTCCGCCGCCAGGGCGAATCCGAGGACCTGGTGACCGCGACGGTGCAGGCCGGACCGGTGCGGATGGATGTGGAACGCCACGTGGTGAGCGTCGGCGGCCAGTCCGTTTCGCTGCCGCTGAAGGAATTCGAGCTGTTGGAGATGCTCCTGCGCAACTCCGGCCGCGTGCTCACGCGCGGACAGTTGATCGACAGGGTCTGGGGTTCGGACTACGTGGGGGACACCAAGACCCTCGACGTGCACGTCAAGCGGCTGCGTTCGAAGATCGAACCCGACCCTTCCAACCCCACGCACCTCGTGACGGTGCGTGGGCTCGGCTACAAGTTCGAGGCCTGAGGCGCTCGTCGAAGCCATAAGGAAGGGTCCCGCAACCATCGGTTGCGGGACCCTTCCTTATGGCGTGGTGGCCCTAGTGGGCTTCCTCGGTCTCCTCGTGCGGAGCCAGGTGCTCGACCGTGGACTCGTCGTAGCCGCCGGGAAGGTACGGGCGGTATTCGGCCAGGGCCCCGTTGACCACCGGGATGGACTGCTGCGTGGAGGCGCCCGAGACCGCCATGCGGACGCTGGTCAGCGCGCCGGGCTCCGCGCCGGAATTGGGCACGATCGTCTTGTTCGCATCGTCCTCGAGCTTCTTGGTGCTGTCCGCCGGAACGTCGATCGAGACGGTGTTCTCGGCAACCTCCAGCGTGATCGTCAGCGGGGCGTCGGTGGAGTTGATGAGGCTGCCGATCAGGCGCGCCTCCTCGTCGGCGGAGTTCGCCACCAGCATCATGTTCCGTCCCTGGATGCCCGCGATGTCGACCGAGAAGCCATCAGAGGGAACGTACTGCATGGTGGTGGCCTGCGGGTTGATGGCGGCGCAACCCGTGGCGCCGAGTGCCATCGTTGCCAGGGCGGCGGCCGCGACGGCGCGGCGCCCGCGGAACTTCTGTGCGGTGATCACGGCACAAACTCCTCATTACGTTCGAGTCTGGTGGGTCCGTCGCCGGCGGGTGGCCCGCGGGCGACGGTATTCACCCTTAGCCTAATCGGTTTCACCACAAATGTAGGACTCGGTGGTGGCCGGTGACGCCGCGCGGACCCCGCGAAGGGGAATTATGCGCCCGTTCCCGCCCCGTCGCCCAGCAACTCGCCGATGTTTCCACCACTTTCGTGATAAACTTGAGGTCGGGAAAGGGGATTATCCACATGGTTTTTGAGGTTGGCGAAACGGTTGTTTACCCTCACCACGGGGCGGCGATGATCGAAGAGATCAAGATGCGCACCATCAAGGGCGAAGAGAAGATGTACCTCAAGCTCAAGGTGGCGCAGGGCGATCTGACAATTGAGGTTCCGGCGGAAAACGTCGATCTGGTGGGCGTCCGCGACGTCGTCGGCCAGGAGGGTCTGGAGCACGTCTTCGACGTCCTCCGTGCCGAGTTCACGGAAGAGCCGACCAATTGGTCCCGCCGTTACAAGGCAAACCTGGAGAAGCTGGCTTCCGGAGACGTGATCAAGGTCGCAGAGGTCGTTCGCGACCTGTGGCGCCGGGACCACGACCGCGGCCTCTCCGCCGGCGAGAAGCGCATGCTGTCCAAGGCGCGCCAGATCCTCATCAGCGAACTGGCCCTGGCCAAGAAGCTGGACGAAGAGAAGGCCGAAAGCGTCCTCGACGAGGTGCTGGCCTCCTAGGGGCGTCTCCTTCAGCATTCGGGCCCGTCCACCACACGGTGGGCGGGCCCTTCGCGTGCCCGCCGCCGGTAGGCTGGTCGCGTGCCCGACAACCAACCTCCCCACGCGGCGCCCGGTCCCGACCCGGAGCCCTCCGCCGAGCCTCCCGCCCGGCACTCCGTCGAGTCATGCCAAGCAGAATCCGCCGCCCAAGACGGCGCCGCCGCGGTCGTGGTGGTCGCCGCCGGATCCGGGACGCGCCTCGGCCACGGAATCCCCAAGGCCCTGGTCCCGCTGGCCGGACGCCCCTTGCTCGCGCACGCACTCGACGGCGTGCTGGCCTCGGGTGTGGCGTCCCGCATCGTCGTGGTGCTGCCGCCGGGGGACACCGAACTGACGCGCGTCTGCGCCGGCTATGCGGATCGCGGGGTCGTCGCGGTCGACGGCGGCGCTACGCGCAACGAATCTGTCCGTGCGGGCCTCGGGGCGGTCGGCGACGGCGCCGACGTCGTCCTGGTCCACGACGCGGCCCGCTGCCTGACTCCGCCCGCCGTCTTCCGCGAGGTCCTCGCCGCGCTCCGTGCCGGGGCCGACGCCGCCGTCCCGGCGGTTCCGGTGGTGGACACCGTCAAGGTGGCCGCGCCGTCGGCGCGGACGGCCATCGCGGCCGAAACCGTCGCCGCCACCCCCGACCGCTCGGGGCTGCGCGCCGTCCAGACGCCGCAGGGTTTCCGGTTGGCCCAGCTCCTGGCGGCCCACGAGGCCGCGGCCGGTTGGGACGCGCTGCGGGCGGCCGCCGTCACCGACGATGCGCTACTGATGGAGTCCCGCGGCGTGGACGTCTATCTGGTGCGCGGCGCCGCGGAGTCACTCAAGATCACCACCCCACTGGACCTGCTGCTGGCGGAGGCAATGGTCGCCAATGGCTACGAGGAGACCCCATGAGCAGCGCACCCCCACCAGCAGGAACCGCGATTCCGCGCACGGGCATCGGCGTGGACGTGCACGCCTTCGAGAAGGCCGGCGCCGCGGAGACGCGCGGTCTCTGGCTGGCCGGTCTGCACTGGCCGGGCGAGCGCGGACTCACCGGGCATTCCGACGGCGACGCCGTAGCCCACGCGGCCTGCGACGCGCTGTTCTCCGCCGCCGGCATCGGCGACCTCGGCACGCACTTCGGCACGGGCCGCCCGGAGTTCGCCGGCGCGTCCGGGGCGAGGCTGCTGGGGGAGGCCGCCCGCCTGGTGCGCGCGGCCGGCTTCGAGATCGGCAACGTCGCGGTGCAGTTCGTGGGCAACCGCCCCAAGTTCGGGCCGCGCCGTTCGGAGGCCGACGCCGCCCTCACCGCCGCCGCCGGGGCGCCGGTCACCGTCACCGCGACGACGTCGGACGGACTCGGCTACGAGGGCGAGGCGCTCGGCATCACCGCCTACGCGACAGCGCTGGTCTACCGCACCGGCTGAGGCGGGTGCCGCGGACAAGAAGATAACCTTGACCGGTGAGCATCCGTTTTTACGACACCAAACAGGCGCAGGTGCGCGACTTCGTTCCGCTGGTCCCCGGCCGGGTGAGCCTCTACTACTGCGGCGCCACCGTGCAGGGCATGCCGCACGTCGGGCACATCCGGTCCGCGATCGCCTTCGACATCCTGGTCCGTTGGCTCGAACACCGCGGCCACCGGGTGGACGTGGTGCGCAACGTGACCGACATCGACGACAAGATCCTCGAGAAGTCCGGGGCCTCGTTCGCCGCCGGTTTCGAGACGGACGGCGTCTATCTGCCCGAGGAGGAGTGGTACGCGCTCGCCTACCGCTTCGAGCAGGAATTCGCGCGCGCGTACGGCTTGCTGGGCGTGCGGAAGCCGACCTACGAGCCGCGCGCCACCGGCCACATCACGGAGATGCAGGACCTGGTGCGGCGCCTGATCGACGCCGGCCACGCCTACCCCGCCACCGACGACTCCGGCGACGTCTACTTCGACGTCCGTTCCTTCGCCGCCTACGGCGCCCTGACCCGGCAGAACGTCGACGACATGCAGGCCGCGGCCGACACCGACCCGCGCGGCAAACGCGATCCGCGCGACTTCGCGCTGTGGAAAGGACACAAGGCCGGCGAACCGGAGACGGCCTCCTGGCCGAGCCCCTGGGGGCGCGGCCGTCCGGGCTGGCACCTGGAATGCTCCGCGATGGTCACCAAGTACCTCGGCACCGAGTTCGACATCCACGGCGGCGGGCTGGACCTGAGGTTCCCGCACCACGAGAACGAACTCGCCCAGTCCGCCGCGGCGGGCCATGGCTTCGCCAACTTCTGGATGCACAACGGCATGGTCACGTACGAGGGCGAGAAGATGTCGAAGTCCATCGGCAACACCGTCTCCCCCGGGGACATGCTGGCCCTCGCCGGACCGCGCGTGGTGCGCTACTTCCTGGGGCAGGCGCACTACCGCTCGCAACTGGACTACCGTCCGGGCTCTCTCGCCGAGGCCGGAGCCGCCGTCGCGCGCATCGACACCTTCGTGTCCAACGCCCTGGGCAGCATCCACGTGACCGGCCCGGGCGGCGACTTCGCTTTCGTCGCGCACCACTCGGAGGTCACCGACGAGTTCGCGGCCGCCATGGACGACGACCTGAACGTCCCGCAGGCCCTGGCGGCGCTCCACGACACCGTCCGCCGCGGCAACACCGCACTGGCCGCCGGCGATCTGGACGCCGCCGACGTTGCCCTGCAGCAGGTGATGGCGATGACGCGCGTGCTGGGGCTGGACGACGCCGTCGACCCGGCGGCCGCCACGGACGGTGCCGGCCGGGCGGCGCTCGAGGTGCTCGTGGAGGCGCAGCTGGAGGCCCGCGCCGCGGCGAGGTCCGCGAAAGACTGGGCCCGCGCGGACGGCATCCGCGACACGCTCGCGGCCGCGGGCATAGTCGTCGAGGACTCCGCCGACGGGGCCCGGTGGTCGCTGGGCTAGTGTCCTGGGGCACCCGTCGCCCGTGAATGCGCATTGGGCTGTAAAATGGTTTCCGGTAGGCATCGCAGCCACCGCGCGATTCCCCCCGAAACCCCATCCCAAGGATTTTTCCCCATGGCAACACCCAAACGCCCCGGCACCGTACGCAAGACCAAGAAGGGCCCCAACGTGGGCACCGGCGGCCACGGCCGCAAGTCCCTCGAGGGCAAGGGCCCCACCCCCAAGGCCGAGGACCGGACCTACCACAAGGCCTACCGCACCAAGCAGCTCGGCGAGCGTGCCGCGGCCAAGGCCGGCACCGGCGCGCGCGCCGCCGGACGCCCGGGCGGCCGACAGGGCAAGGGCGGTAAGCCCGCCGAGGAAATGGTCACCGGGCGCAACTCGGTGGTGGAATCGCTGCGCGCCGGGATTCCGGCGAAGGCGCTGTACGTCGCCATCCGGATCGACGTCGACGACCGTGTCCGCGAATCGCTGAAGATGGCCGCCGAGCGCGGCATCCCGGTCATGGAGACCGGCAAGCCCGAGTTGGACCGGATGACCGACGACGCCATCCACCAGGGCCTGGCGCTGCAGATCCCGCCGTACGACTACCCGGACGCGCTGGAGCTCGTCGAGGAGACGGTCGCCAAGGCCGGCAAGGGCTACATCTCCAACGCGCCGCTGTTCGTGGCCCTCGACGGCATCACCGACCCGCGCAACCTCGGCGCGATCATCCGCTCCGTCTCCGCGTTCAGCGGGCACGGCGTGATCGTCCCGGAGCGCCGCTCGGTGGGTCTGACGGCGTCGGCCTGGAAGACCAGCGCCGGGGCAGCGGTCCGCGTTCCGGTCGCCCGCGCGACCAACCTGACGAGCACCATCAAGGCCATGAAGGCCCTCGGGGTGTACGTGGTGGGCCTGGACGGCGACGGCGACGTGTCGCTGCCGGAATTGGGCCTCGCGACGGAGCCGCTGTGCATCGTCGTCGGATCCGAAGGCAAGGGACTCTCGCGGCTGGTCCGCGAGACCTGCGACCAGATCGTGTCCATCCCCATCGATTCCGGCATGGAGTCACTGAACGCGTCCATGGCCGTGGGCATCTCGCTCTACGAAGTCTCGCGCCGCCGGGCCTAGTCCCGGTCCCCATGGCACAGCCCACCGAGGAGATCCCCTTGCGACTTCGCCACGCCGAGGCGCATTTTTCACGCGCCTTTCCCCTGGGCGTCGCGGACGCCGCGCCTGGGCTGAGCCACGTGCCCGACGCCGTCAACGTCGCCGTGTACGCCCCGGGGCTCGAGGCCGTCGACGTCTGGTTTTCCGACCCCGCCGGGCTCATGGTGTCCGCGCACCTGTTCGACTTCAGCGACGGGGTTCACCACGGCCGCGTCGAGGGGCTGCGCCACGGGGCGCGGTACGCGTTCTGGGACCGCGGCGCGGACCTGCCCGGGCACGGTCAGCTGCTGGTGGACCCCTACGCCAGGGCGTTGGAAACGGACGACGACGGCGTGCACTGGGGCATCCACGTCGCCACCGACTTCGACTGGGGAAGCGACGCCCGGCCACACGTGCCGTGGCGGGACACGGTGGTCTACGAGGCCCACGTCAAGGGACAGACCAGGCTGCACCCTGACATCCCGGAGGAGCTTCGCGGCACCTACGCGGGTTTCGCGCATCCGGTGATGATCGAGCACCTGCAGTTGCTCGGCGTCACCACAGTGGAACTGCTGCCGATCCACTTCCATGTGGACGAGCCGCACCTACAGGAGCTGGGCCTGCCCAACTACTGGGGCTACAACACCCTGGGCTTCTTCGCCCCGCACAGCGAGTACGCGACCGCCGCGGCCCGGGCCGCGGGGCCGAAGGCGGTGCAGGACGAGCTCAAGGGCATGGTCAAGCTGTTGCACGCCGCTGGCATCGAGGTGGTCCTCGACGTCGTGTTCAACCACACGGCCGAGGGTGGCAAGGACCAGCGCGCACTGTCCTGGCGGGGTTTGGCGGACCGGCAGTACTACCGGCACGACGCCGACGGCAACTACTTCGACACCACCGGCTGCGGCAACACGATGAACTTCAACGAGCCGAACGTGGTGCGGATGGCCATGGACTCGCTGCGCCTGTGGGTGGAGGAGTACCACGTGGACGGATTCCGGTTCGATCTCGCCGTGGCCCTGGGCCGCGACGGGAACAACCACTTCACGCCGCAGCACCCGTTTTTCGTCGCACTCGGCGCCGACAAGGCGATGACCGGCGTCAAGCTGATCTCCGAACCGTGGGACGTGTCCATGGGGGGCTGGCAGACCGGCCGCTTCCCGCGCGGCTTCGCAGACTGGAACGACCGCTACCGGGACACGGTCCGTGACTTCTGGTTCGCCGACAGGGCCTCGTTGGAGGCCGGGCACCAGGGCGGATCCGTGGCCCGCCTGGCCGGCGTGCTCGCCGGATCGCGCGAACTGTTCGCCCCGTCCGGTCGCGGACCGCTGGCGTCCGTCAACTTCGTCACGGCACACGACGGCTTCACCCTGCGGGACCTCGCGAGCTACGACCGCAAGCACAACGAGGACAACGGCGAAGAGAACCGCGACGGCCACAACCACAACCGCAGCTACAACCACGGGGTGGAGGGGGCGACCGGCGACGGCGCCGTCTCGGCCGCACGGCTGCAGACCGCCTCGAACGCCATGGCCACCTTGATGCTGTCGCTGGGCGTCCCGATGATCACCGCCGGCGACGAGATCGGCAAGACGCAGGAGGGCAACAACAACGCCTACTGCCAGGACAACGAACAGACGTGGCTGGACTGGACCCTCACGGAGGAGCAGCGCGCCATGCTCGCGACCACCCGGGCGCTTTCGCGCATCCGGCGCGAATTCATGGCCGGGCAGCCGTACAACTATCCCGCGCGGGACAACAGCGCCTACATGCTGTGGTTCGACGAGCACGGCCGGCCGATGCCGCAGGACGCGTGGTCCAACCCTGGCACGCGACTGGTGCAGTTGCTGATGGGCAGCCCCGCCGGACAGATCGACGGGCTCATCGTCTTCAACGGCTCCCTGGAGCACCGCACCATCCTCATGCCCGAGGAGGCGTCGCTGAAGGACTTTGAAACCGTGGAGCACGTGCCTTCCACGTTCGATCTCCGGTTCAGCACCGCTCCCGAGGCGCGCAGCCGCCGCGGGACGACTCTGCGGGCCGGGGAGCGCGAACGGATCGAGGGCTATTCGGTCACGGTGTACCGCGCGACGCCGTAGTGGCGTACTACGAGCCTCCGGCGTTCGCGACGAGGCCCAGCTCGGCATCCGACGTCAGCGCCGGGTGCCGCGGCACCACGCGGACGCCGTACCCGAAGGCCCCCGGACGCTCCAGCGTGAGCGTCCCGGTGAACAGGTGCCGGCCGTTGCCCAGATCCTCCGCGGGGGACAGGTCGGAGACCGCGGTCCCGACCAGCTCGTCGGATTCGAGCACCGAGCCGTGTACGGCCTGGACCGCGATGTCCTCCGGCGCGAGCCCGTCCAGCCGGACGTACGTGTTGACGCGGAACTCCTCGCCGATGCGCGGCTGCTCGGAGATCCCGACCGAATCCACGTGCTCGACGACGACGTCCGGCCATGCGGCGCGGATGCGTCCGGTGTACTCGGCCAGCGCGCGCGCCCCGGCGTGTCCGTCGGCGGCCGCGGCCCGCCCCGACGCCGCGGCCGGAACGTAGAGCTGGTTGACGTAGTCCCGCAGCATCCGCGTCGCGGCGACCTGCGGACCCAGGTGAGCCAGCGTGTGCTTGATCATGCGCACCCATTGGCGCGGAACGCCGTCGTGCTCGGCCTGCGACGGGCCGGCGGCCCCGGCGGCGCCGGAATCCTCGACCCCGTAGAACCTGGGCGCCACGTTGTTCTCGATCAGCGCGTACAACGCCGCCGCCTCGAGGTCGTCGCGCTGTTCCACGGATGCCCCGGGCGGCGCGGTGGGGATGGCCCAACCGTTGTCGCCGTCGAACATCTCGTCCCACCAACCGTCGAGCACCGACAGGTTGAGCCCGCCGTTGATGGCGGCCTTCATGCCGGAGGTTCCACAGGCCTCGAGCGGCCGCAGCGGGTTGTTCAGCCACACGTCGCAGCCCGGGAAGAGCGTGCGCGCCATGCGCATGTCGTAGTTCGGCAGGAACACGATCCGGTGCCGGACCTCGGGGTCGTCCGTGAACCGGACCAGGTCCTGGATCATCTTCTTTCCGGCCTCGTCCGCGGGGTGCGACTTGCCGGCGATCACGATCTGGATCGGCCGCGTCGGGTGCAACAGCAGCGCCTTGAGCCGGTCGGGGTCTCGCAGCATCAGCGTGAGGCGCTTGTAGGTCGGCACGCGGCGGGCGAATCCCATGGTCAGGACGTCGGGATCCAGCACCGACCGCGTCCAGCCGAGCTCGCTTTCCGTGGCGCCGCGCTTGAGCCAGGAGGACCGCAGCCGCGCGCGGACGTCATCGATCAGCTGGACGCGCAGGTTGCGCCGGAGCGCCCAGACGTCCTCGTCGGGAACGTCGGTGGCGCGGCCCCATTCACCGGCCTCCACGGCCTCGTCGCCGAACTGCCTGCGGGCGAACGCGATCACCTGGGGGTCCACCCAGGTGGGGACGTGCACGCCGTTGGTGACGGAGGCGATCGGCACCTCGTCGACGTCGAAACCGGTCCAGAGTCCGGAGAACATGCCGCGCGAGACGCGCCCGTGCAGCTTGGCGACGCCGTTGGCCCGCTGCGCGAGGCGCAGCCCCATGACGGCCATGTTGAACGTCGCGGGATCGCCGCCGGGGTAGTTCTCGGAGCCGAGGCCGAGGATGCCCTCCGCCGGAACGCCCGGGGCCAGCCCGGCGCGGAGGAAGTGGCCGACCTGAAGCGACTCGAATCGGTCGATCCCCGCCGGGACCGGCGTGTGCGTGGTGAAGACCGTGGACGCCCTGACCGCCGCGAGTGCCTCGGTCCAGGACAGTCCGCCATCCATCAGTTCGCGGATTCGCTCCACGCCCAGGAACCCGGCGTGGCCCTCGTTGGTGTGGAAGACCTCGGGGGCGGCGGCGCCGGTGAGCCGCTCGAACGCGCGCAGCGCCTTGACGCCGCCCATGCCCAGCAGCAGCTCCTGTTGGAGCCGGTGGTCCCCGCCTCCGCCGTACAGGCGGTCGGTCACGGCGCGTGCCGCGTCGTCGTTGGTGGGAATGTCGGCGTCGAGCAGCAGCAGGGGCACGCGTCCGACGTCGGCGCGCCAGATCTGAGCGCGCAGCTGGCGGTCCCCGGGCAGGGGCAGGGAGACGACGGCGGGCGTGCCGTCCTCCTCGCGCAGAAGCGAGAGCGGCAGGCCGTGCGGATCCAGGATCGGGTAGGTCTCCTGCTGCCACGCGTCGCGGGAGAGTGACTGCTTGAAGTAACCGGCCTGGTAGAGGAGTCCGACGCCGATGATCGGCACGCCGAGGTCGCTGGCGGTCTTGAGGTGGTCGCCGGCGAGAATGCCGAGACCGCCGGAGTATTGCGGCAGCGCCGCTGTGATGCCGTATTCGGGGGAGAAGTACGCAATGGATCGCGGCGCGGATCCGTCGAGGCCCTGGTACCAGCGCGGCCTCTCGAGGTAGCGCCTGAGGTCCTCCACCTGCGACTGCACGCGGGACACGAACTCCGCGTCGGCGGCCAAGACGTCCAGCCTGGCGCGGTCGAAGCGGCCCAAGAGCGCCACGGGGTCCTCGTGCGCGGCTTCCCATTCCACCGGATCCAGATCGCGGAACAGGCGCGCGGTCGGTTCGTGCCAAGACCAGCGCAGGTTGGCGGCGAGGGTGCCGAGCCCGGCGATAGGCTCGGGCAGGACGGTGCGGACGGTAAATCGTCGGATGGCCTTCACCCTGTGAACGGTAGCGCAGATGCGCCCCGTGCGGGTTTCGTCTCGGTAAACGATGCGCAAAGCGCGTTTATCCTTGGCCTTTGTGACGGATAGTCGCTAGCGTCTACAGGGTGACTAAAGGACAGCAAGCCAGATTCGGCCGCATTCCGGTGACCAACGTCCAACCCGTGGTGGAGGGCGGCCACTTTGCGGCCAAGGCCATTCCGGGGGAGGACGTGCTGGTCTCCGCCACCGCCTTCCGTGAGGGGCACGATTCCGTGGGTGTGACGGCGGTACTCTACGGACCCGACGGCGCCGAGACCCAGCGTGTCCGCATGGCTGCCGGGGCTCCGGGCACCGATTCCTGGCATGCCCGTCTCCGGCCATCCGCGGTAGGGGCATGGGAGTTCGAGGTGGAGGCCTGGGACGATCCCTACGGCACATGGCACCACGCCGCGACGGTGAAGATCGACGCCGGCATCGACGTGGACCTGATGCTCGCCGAGGGGGCCAAGCTGTTCGGTGAGGCCGCCGACGACCACCCGGACGCGCGCGGCGCCGACGTCCTGCGGGCGGCCGCCGCCACTCTTTCCGACCGTGAGCGGGACACCGGCGCCCGCCTGGCCGCAGGGGAGTCCCCGGAGGTCCTCGCCGTGCTCGATGCACATCCGGTGCGCCGGCTGGTCACGTACAGCGGCCGTTTCCCGATCAACGTTGAGCGCGAACGCGCCGGACGCGGCGCCTGGTACGAGTTCTTCCCCCGTTCCGAGGGAGCCGTCTACCACCCGGAGACCGGTGCGCACACGTCGGGCAACTTCACCACCGCCGCCCGGCGGCTGGACGCCGTCGCCGCCATGGGCTTCGACGTCATCTACCTTCCGCCGATCCACCCGATCGGCCGCGCCCACCGCAAGGGTCCCAACAACACGCTTGTCGCCGGGGAGAACGACCCCGGTTCCCCGTGGGCGATCGGCGCCGCCGAGGGCGGCCACGACGCCATCCATCCGGACCTCGGGACCGAGGAGGACTTCGCCGCTTTCGTGGCGCGCGCCAACGAGCTGAACCTCGAAGTGGCGCTGGACCTGGCGCTGCAGGCCTCGCCCGACCACCCGTGGGTCACCGAGCACCCTGAGTGGTTCACGACCCGCGCCGACGGCAGCATCGCCTACGCGGAAAACCCGCCGAAGAAGTATCAGGACATCTATCCGCTGAACTTCGACAACGACCCCGCCGGGCTCTCCAAGGAGATCCTGCGCATCGTCCTGCTCTGGGTGGATCGCGGGGTGCGGATCTTCCGCGTGGACAATCCGCACACCAAGCCGGTCGCCTTCTGGGAGTGGTTGATCTCCCGCGTCGAGGCGCGGCGCCCCGGCGTCGTTTTCCTCGCCGAGGCGTTCACCCGCCCGGCCATGATGCACGCGCTCGGACGCGCCGGATTCCAGCAGTCCTACACGTACTTCACCTGGCGGAACACCAAGGCGGAGCTGGAGGAGTACTTCCAGGAGGTCAGCCACGAGAGCCCCGCGTACTTCCGGCCCAACTTCTTTGTCAACACGCCGGACATCCTCACGGAATACCTCCAGTTCGGCGGCCCCGCGGCCTTCAAGATCCGCGCCGTCCTCGCGTCCATGGCCAGTCCGCTCTGGGGTGTCTACGCCGGGTACGAGCTGTACGAACACGTGGCACGCCCCGGCGCGGAGGAGAACATCGACAACGAGAAGTTCCAGTACAAGACGCGGGACTTCGACGCCGCCGAGGCCGAGGGACGCTCGCTGGCACCCTACCTGACCCGGCTGAACCACATCCGCCGCACGCACCCGGCGCTCGGCGACCTGCAGAACCTGGTCGTGCACGCGTCCTCGGACGACGCCACCGTGGTCTTCTCCAAGACCAAGGAAACGGTGCCCGACGGCGGCGACGGGCCCGTGCGCGACACGATCATCGTGGTCGTGAACGTCGACCCCCACGGTGCCAGGGAGGGTATGGTCACGCTGGACTTGGACGAGTTGCGCCTGCACCCAGCGGACCTCGACGGCGACGGCCGCTTCGTCGTCGACGACCTGATCAGCGGAGAATCCTACCGCTGGGGACAGCACAACTACGTCCGGCTCGATCCGCACGCGGAGCCCGCCCACATCCTGCACGTGAGGAGAAACGCATAGTGGCCAATCCCTATCAGCTGAACGCGCCCGGGCTCGCCCACGATCCGCAATGGCACCGCAAGGCGGTTTTCTACGAGGTCCTGGTCAGGGCCTTCGCGGACGGGAACGGCGACGGCAGCGGGGACCTGGCCGGCCTGATCGACAAGCTCGACTACCTGCAGTGGCTGGGCATCGACTGCCTCTGGGTGCCGCCGTTCTTCAAGTCGCCCCTGCGCGACGGCGGCTACGACATCGCCGACTACTACGACGTCCTGGACGAGTTCGGCACGATCGGGGACTTCCGCCGCCTCGTCTCCGAGGCGCACGCGCGCGGCCTGCGGATCGTGATCGACCTGCCCATGAACCACACCTCGGACGAGCACCCGTGGTTCCAGGACTCGCGCAGCGACCCGGAGGGGGAATACGGGGACTTCTACGTCTGGAGCGACACGGACGAGCTGTATTCGGACGCGCGCATCATCTTCGTGGACACCGAGGAGTCGAATTGGACGTTCGACCCCATCCGCCGGCAGTTCTTCTGGCACCGCTTCTTCCACCACCAGCCGGACCTCAACTTCGAGAACCCCAAGGTCCACGAGGCGATGTTCGACGTCGTCCGCTTCTGGCTGGACCTGGGGGTCGACGGCTTCCGCGCCGACGCCATCCCGTACCTCTTCGAGGAGGACGGGACCAACTGCGAGAACCTGCCGCCGACGCACGCGTTCCTCCGGGACCTGCGCAGCATGGTCGACGAGGAATACCCCGGCAGGATCATCATCGCCGAGGCCAACCAGCCGCCCTTCGAGGTGGTCGAGTACTTCGGCACCGCCGAGGAACCCGAATGCCACATGTGCTTCCACTTCCCGATCATGCCGAAGCTCTACTACGCCCTGCGCGACCAGTTGGCTGCCCCGATCATCCAGACCATGGAGGAGACGCCGGACATCCCGGTCGGCACGCAGTGGGGGACGTTCCTGCGCAACCACGACGAATTGACCCTGGAGATGGTCACGTCCGAGGAGCGCGAGGCCATGCTCGGCTGGTACGCCCCGGATTCGCGCATGCGCGCGAATGTCGGCATCCGCCGTCGCCTGGCGCCGCTGCTGGACAACTCCCGCGCCGAGCTGGAACTCATCCATGCCCTGCTGCTGGCGCTGCCGGGCAGCCCGTTCCTGTACTACGGGGACGAGATCGGCATGGGCGACAACATCTGGCTCGACGACCGCGACGCCTCCCGGACACCGATGCAGTGGAACCCGGACCGCAACGCGGGATTCTCCACAGCGGATCCGGGCAAGCTGTACCTGCCGGTTGTCAGTTCGCTGATCTTCAACTTCACCAATGTCAACGTGGAGCAGCAGCTGGCCCACAGCGGATCCATGCTGCACTGGATCCGCCAGGTCCTCGGTGTGCGCCGCGAGCACCCGGTGTTCGGCATCGGAACCTACCGGAACGTGCGCGCCAGCGCTCCGAGCGTCCTGGCCTTCCTGCGCGAGCTGCCGGCCGACGTCGGCGAGGACTTCGAGGGCGAGGCGATCCTGTGCATCTACAACCTGTCCAGGCACCCGGCGTCCACGGAACTCGACCTGTCCGAATTCGCCGGCCGCGGCCTGCGTGACGTCTTCGGCGGCAGCGTTTTTCCGGCCATCGGGTCCGACGGTAGGCTCGGGCTCACCTTGGGTTCGCAGGGCTTCTACTGGCTGCGACTCCGCTCCGCACGTTCGGACGTCTATTCGCCCGCAACGCAGTCCATGCCACTGATCAAGCAGGAGGACCCCTCACGATGACGCCTCAGGACGCGCAGCTTCTCGACTTGCTCACCGGGTGGCTGCGCGGGCAGCGATGGTTCCCCGTTCGCGACGCGGACTTCGCTCTGCGGAGGGTCGGATCGGTCCGGCTCACCGACCCGCACGGCGAGGTCGACCTCGAATCCGTCCTGCTGGCAGTGGACGTGTCCCCGGCCGGCCCGGGCACGTACGCGGGGACCGACGCCGCGGCGCCGGATGCCGCCGTCGTGCACGTGCCGCTGTCCTTCCGGCTGACCCCGCTGGGGACCGACGCCTCGTCCGAGGCAGCGCGCGATGCGGCGGACACCGCACTGATCGGAACCATCGAAGCCGGCGGACGCCGCTCGGCGTCGACCTGGTACGTCTACGACGGCACGCACGATCCCGCGTTCATCGCCGCGTGGCTGGAGCTGATGCGCACCTCCGGGACGGGCGACGGATTCGCCGGGCATCCGGCGGCGGGATTCGACGAACGCGCACCGCTGGAACCGCCCCTGGCCGCCGGCGTGCTCGGCGGCGAGCAGTCCAACACGTCCGTGGTGGTCGAATCCGTGGAGGGCGACGTCATCGCGAAGTTCTTCCGCGTCCCCGCCGCCGGCACCAACCCCGACGTCGAACTCGGAGAACTGCTGACCGAGGGCGGATCGTTCGACGTCCCGTTGACTTTCGGCTCCGTCACCGCGCGGTGGGGGACCGCCGACGGCGAGGTCACCGGCGCGCTCGGCGTCCTGCGCGAGTTCATCGGCGGAAGCCAGGACGCCTGGCGCACGGCCAGCGTCGCGGCACTCGAGGGCGCCGAGTTCACCGGGGAGGCCGAGGAGATCGGCCGGGCCACCGCCAGGCTCCACCGGGACCTGGCACGCGTGGCCGGCACGGGACAGGCGGACGCGGACGCGGTTTCGTCGCTGGTCGAAAGCCTGCGCCAGCGCCTGGTGTGGGGCTGGCAGAAGGCCGGCTCCGCGGTGGGTGCGTTCGAGGGACCCTTCCGCCAGGTGCTCGGGCGCCTCGACGAGATCGCCGAGCTACCTCCGCTACAGCGAATCCACGGCGACTACCACTTGGGCCAGGTGCTACACGCCCCCACCCGGGGGTGGGTGGTCCTCGACTTCGAGGGCGAGCCGTTGCGCGCCGCCGGGGAACGTACCAGCCGCGACGTCGCGTTGCGCGACGTCGTCGGCATGTTGCGTTCCTTCGACTACGCCGCCGGGGTCGCCATCCGCAACGGAGACGGAACCCCGGAGTCGCTGCGCTCGGCGACGGAGTGGGCCAAGCGGTCCCGCCGCGCGTTCCTCGCTGGATACGAGGCCGAGTCCGGCGAGCCGGTGGACACGGAATCCCCCCTGTTCCTGGCCCTATGGCTGGACAAGGCGTTGTACGAGGTTGTCTATGAGCTGCAGAACAGGCCGTCGTGGGTTCAGGTCCCGGCGTCCGCCGTCCAGGAGGTGCTGTCCACCATGACCGCGAACGAGAACACCGAACCGCAGGCGCGCGACGAAACCACCGTCGAGGCGACCCGTCCGGTCGATGTGGCCGCGCGGCCGGCACCCCAAGGGCCGCTGCCGGTCGACGGCCACGTGCTCTCCGCCGTCGCCCACGGTGCGCACCACGCGCCCCATGCGGTGCTGGGCGCGCACCTGGACGACTACGGACACGTCACCGTCCGAACGCTGCGCCGGCTGGCCCGCGAGGTCACCGTCGTGACGGCCGACGGACGGCACCCGATGCGGCACGAACACGAGGGAATCTGGGTGGCGGTCCTGCCCGCCTCGGACCGCGAAGGCCACGTTCCCGACTACCGGCTCGAGGTCGCGTACGGCGAGGACGAGCCCCACCTGGCCGACGACCCGTACCGCTACCTGCCCACCTTGGGCGAGGTCGACCTGCACCTCATCGCCGAGGGACGGCACGAGAAGCTGTGGTCCGCATTGGGCGCCCACGTGCGGCGCTACCACTCGACGCTCGGCGACAGCACCGGAACCAGCTTCGCCGTCTGGGCCCCCAACGCCCGGGCCGTCCGGGTCAAGGGGGACTTCAACAACTGGGACGCGACTCCGCACGCGATGCGCTCGCTGGGCCACTCCGGTGTGTGGGAACTGTTCATCCCGGGCGTCGGTGCCGGGGCCGTCTACAAGTTCGAGCTCCTGGGGCCGGACGGTCATTGGCGCGAGAAGGCCGACCCCATGGCGCGGCACACCGAGATCCCGCCGCTGACCGGATCGGTGGTGACCGAATCGTCTTACGGCTTCAACGACGAGGAGTGGATGGGCCGCCGCGGCGCGAGCGATCCGCACAACGCGCCGATGAGCGTGTACGAGGTGCACCTCGGCTCCTGGCGGATAGGGCTGTCCTACCGCGAGCTAGCGGACCAGCTGGCGGAGTACGTGAGCTGGCAGGGATTCACCCACGTCGAGTTCATGCCGGTCGCCGAGCACCCGTTCGGCGGATCGTGGGGCTACCAGGTCACGTCCTACTACGCGCCGACGTCCCGCTTCGGCCACCCCGACGACTTCCGGTACCTCGTGGACAAGCTGCACCAGGCCGGAATCGGCGTCCTTCTGGATTGGGTCCCGGCGCACTTCCCCAAGGACGAGTGGGCGCTGGCAAAGTTAGATGGCATGACGCTGTACGAGCACGCGGACCCGCGCCTCGGCGAGCACCCCGACTGGGGGACGCTGATCTTCGACTTCGGCCGGAACGAGGTGCGCAACTTCCTGGTGGCCAACGCGCTCTACTGGCTGACCGAGTTCCACATCGACGGCCTGCGCGTGGACGCCGTCGCCTCGATGCTTTACCTGGACTACTCGCGCGAGGAAGGCCAGTGGGTGCCGAACGTGCACGGCGGGCGCGAGAACCTCGAGGCCATCCGGTTCCTGCAGGAGGCAACGGCCACGGCGTACCGGGTGGCGCCCGGCACGGTCATGATCGCGGAGGAGTCGACGGCGTTCGACGGCGTCACGCGCGCCACGTCCGACGGCGGCCTGGGCTTCGGCATCAAGTGGAACATGGGCTGGATGCACGACTCGCTGGAGTACATCGGCGAGGATCCGATCAACCGCATGCACCACCACCACAAGATGACGTTCTCCCTGGCGTACGCATGGACCGAGAACTTCCTCCTGCCGATCAGTCACGACGAGGTGGTCCACGGGAAGGGCTCGCTGCTGCGGCGTATGCCCGGGGACCGCTGGCGGCAGCTGGCGCAGGTGCGCGCCTACCTCGCCTACCAGTGGGCGCACCCCGGCAAGCAGCTCATCTTCATGGGCACCGAGTTCGCGCAGGAAGCCGAGTGGAGCGAGCAGCACGGGCTCGACTGGTGGCTGGCCGACACGCACCAGCACCGCGGGGTTCAGTTGGCGGTCCGCAAGCTCAACGAGGTCTACCGGTCCTCGCCCGCACTCTGGGAACGGGACAATGATCCGTCCGGCTTCGAATGGATCGAGTCGCAGGACGGTGCCGGCAACACGCTGGCGTTCATCCGCCGCGACGCCGCCGGCCACCCGTTGGTGTGCGTCGCCAATTTCTCTGGGGAGCCGCGGCACGACTACCGGCTCGGACTGCCCCTGCCCGGCGCGTGGACCGAGGCCGTGAACACCGATGCCCGGGAGTACGGGGGGTCGGGTGTCGACAACGGCGGCACGGTGATCGCGGAAGCCGGAGGGCACCAAGGCCAGCCCGCGCACGCGGTGCTCACCCTCCCGCCACTGGGAGTGCTCTACCTCACTCCGCCGGATTCCCCGGCAGAATAGGACGACACCGGAATCCCGGGGCCAACGGCCCCGGGATTCCGCGCTTTTCCGGCCCTCGCCCCAACGGGTACCCCCGATTTGGCGTGGGGCGAAAGTGGGCGTATAGTTTTGTTCCGCGCCGGTCGCCGAAAGAATCCCGAAAGGGAGAAAAGCCTTCCATTGGAAAGCATCGGGACCACGCAAAAACCACTCGAAAAACTGGTCCGGATGTCGAATTGACACCGGGGAGGCGGACGGGTAAGTTAGACAAGTTGCTCCAGAGCGAAGCGCCGGTTACCGGGTCGTGGAGGTTGGAAGCGTCTGTTGTTTGAGAACTCAATAGTGTGCCATGTTTGTTGACACCGATTTTTTATCGATTATTGGTGAATGGCCCTTTTTGCCGCACCCGTGTGGTGGGAGGGTTTTTTGCCGGGATTGTTTTGCTTGGTGCAATCGTTGGCCCGATTTTCCTTGGGTCTTCTTGGTTGTGTCTGTATTTTTTTACGGAGAGTTTGATCCTGGCTCAGGATGAACGCTGGCGGCGTGCTTAACACATGCAAGTCGAACGATGATCCCCAGCTTGCTGGGGGGATTAGTGGCGAACGGGTGAGTAACACGTGAGTAACCTGCCCCCGACTCTGGGATAAGCCCGGGAAACTGGGTCTAATACCGGATATTCTCCTTCCGCCGCATGGTGGGGGGTGGAAAGTGTTAGCGGTTGGGGATGGACTCGCGGCCTATCAGCTTGTTGGCGGGGTAATGGCCCACCAAGGCGACGACGGGTAGCCGGCCTGAGAGGGTGACCGGCCACACTGGGACTGAGACACGGCCCAGACTCCTACGGGAGGCAGCAGTGGGGAATATTGCACAATGGGCGAAAGCCTGATGCAGCGACGCCGCGTGAGGGATGACGGCCTTCGGGTTGTAAACCTCTTTCAGTAGGGAAGAAGCGAAAGTGACGGTACCTGCAGAAGAAGCGCCGGCTAACTACGTGCCAGCAGCCGCGGTAATACGTAGGGCGCAAGCGTTATCCGGAATTATTGGGCGTAAAGAGCTCGTAGGCGGTTTGTCGCGTCTGCCGTGAAAGTCCGGGGCTCAACCCCGGATCTGCGGTGGGTACGGGCAGACTAGAGTGATGTAGGGGAGACTGGAATTCCTGGTGTAGCGGTGAAATGCGCAGATATCAGGAGGAACACCGATGGCGAAGGCAGGTCTCTGGGCATTAACTGACGCTGAGGAGCGAAAGCATGGGGAGCGAACAGGATTAGATACCCTGGTAGTCCATGCCGTAAACGTTGGGCACTAGGTGTGGGGGACATTCCACGTTTTCCGCGCCGTAGCTAACGCATTAAGTGCCCCGCCTGGGGAGTACGGCCGCAAGGCTAAAACTCAAAGGAATTGACGGGGGCCCGCACAAGCGGCGGAGCATGCGGATTAATTCGATGCAACGCGAAGAACCTTACCAAGGCTTGACATGGGCCGGACCGCCGTGGAAACACGGCTTCCCCTTTGGGGCCGGTTCACAGGTGGTGCATGGTTGTCGTCAGCTCGTGTCGTGAGATGTTGGGTTAAGTCCCGCAACGAGCGCAACCCTCGTTCCATGTTGCCAGCGGGTTATGCCGGGGACTCATGGGAGACTGCCGGGGTCAACTCGGAGGAAGGTGGGGACGACGTCAAATCATCATGCCCCTTATGTCTTGGGCTTCACGCATGCTACAATGGCCGGTACAAAGGGTTGCGATACTGTGAGGTGGAGCTAATCCCAAAAAGCCGGTCTCAGTTCGGATTGGGGTCTGCAACTCGACCCCATGAAGTCGGAGTCGCTAGTAATCGCAGATCAGCAACGCTGCGGTGAATACGTTCCCGGGCCTTGTACACACCGCCCGTCAAGTCACGAAAGTTGGTAACACCCGAAGCCGGTGGCCCAACCCCTTGTGGGAGGGAGCCGTCGAAGGTGGGACCGGCGATTGGGACTAAGTCGTAACAAGGTAGCCGTACCGGAAGGTGCGGCTGGATCACCTCCTTTCTAAGGAGCAGCTAGCAAACGCCGTCCGCACTTGAGTGTGGGGGGTTTTGTTCAGTGTTTGCCCGTTGCGGCCGCGTTTGTCGGCCGGCGGGTGCTCATGGGTGGAATGTCAACGGATTGTGGCCTGTTCCGGCGTGTGCCTGGACCGTGCGAGTACGCCTCCCCTTTTGGGGGGGGTTGGAAAGCGGTGGTCCGGGTCGGTGTCGGGGCGGGTCCATGGCGCACTGTTGGGCCCTGAGACAACAGGCCCGCGCCCTTCGGCGCATGTTCCGCACGGTTGTGCGGGGTGTGTGGTGGGGGGGGCGGTTGTGTGTCTTGGTTGTCCCCGCGCATGGCCTAGGCCCGCCGGTTCCGGCATCCCCTTTTTTGCGGGGGTGTTGGTGGTGGGGTGTGGGTGTGTTGGGGTTGTTGTTTGGGAACTGCATAGTGGACGCGAGCATCTTGTACCGGGGAACGCCCTTTGTGGTGTTTCCCGTGCAAATAGCAATTTCTTTGATTTGAGAACCCCGGTGGCCTGGCCTTCGTGGTCCGGTTGTCCGTGTGGTTCTCTCGATTTGTAGATAGCTCTTTGCTTGGCCTGTTTGTGGTCAAGTTTTCAAGGGCGCACGGTGGATGCCTTGGCATTAGGAGCCGAAGAAGGACGTGGGAATCTGCGATAAGCCTGGTCGAGTCGATAACCGGACGTTGACGCCAGGATTTCCGAATGGGGAAACCCCGCACAGCGCGCGAGTGTCTGTGTGACCCGCAGCTGAACACATAGGCTGCGTGGAGGGAACGCGGGGAAGTGAAACATCTCAGTACCCGCAGGAAGAGAAAACAACAGTGATTCCGTGAGTAGTGGCGAGCGAAAGCGGATGGGGCTAAACCGAGTCATGTGTGATAGCCGGCGGGCGTTGCATGGCCGGGGTCGTGGGACCATCCATATCAGTTCTGCCGGACTGGTGGGGCGAGGTGCGGAAGTATAGGCGAACCGGTTTGAATGCCGGACCATAGGGGGTGCGAGTCCCGTAGCCGTAATGCTTTCCGCCGCCCTGTGAAGGTATCCCAAGTAGTACGGGGCCCGAGAAATCCCGTGCGAATCCGCCAGGACCACCTGGTAAGCCTGAATACTACCTAATGACCGATAGCGGACAAGTACCGTGAGGGAAAGGTGAAAAGTACCCCGGGAGGGGAGTGAAACAGTACCTGAAACCGTGTGCCTACAATCCGTCGGAGCCTCCATTGTTGGGGTGACGGCGTGCCTTTTGAAGAATGAGCCTGCGAGTTAGTGTTACGTCGCGAGGTTAACCCGTGTGGGGAAGCCGTAGCGAAAGCGAGTCTGAATAGGGCGTTGCAGTGGCGTGATCTAGACCCGAAGCGAAGTGATCTACCCATGGCCAGGTTGAAGCGCGTGTAAGAGCGCGTGGAGGACCGAACCCACTTCAGTTGAAAATGGAGGGGATGAGCTGTGGGTAGGGGTGAAAGGCCAATCAAACTTCGTGATAGCTGGTTCTCCCCGAAATGCATTTAGGTGCAGCGTTGCGTGTTTCTTGCCGGAGGTAGAGCTACTGGATGGCCGATGGGCCCCAAAAGGTTACTGACGTCAGCCAAACTCCGAATGCCGGCAAGTGAGAGCGCAGCAGTGAGACTGTGGGGGATAAGCTTCATAGTCGAGAGGGAAACAGCCCAGAACGCCAACTAAGGCCCCCAAGCGTGTGCTAAGTGGGAAAGGATGTGGAGTTGCGAAGACAACCAGGAGGTTGGCTTAGAAGCAGCCACCCTTGAAAGAGTGCGTAATAGCTCACTGGTCAAGTGATTCCGCGCCGACAATGTAGCGGGGCTCAAGCACACCGCCGAAGTTGCGTCATCCGGATATTGAGGCAGGCCTTCGTGGTCCAGCCGTCCGGGTGGGTAGGGGAGCGTCGTGCCGGCAGTGAAGCAGCGGTGTGAACCAGTTGTGGAGCCGGCACGAGTGAGAATGCAGGCATGAGTAGCGAAAGACGGGTGAGAAACCCGTCCGCCGAATGATCAAGGGTTCCAGGGTCAAGCTAATCTGCCCTGGGTGAGTCGGGACCTAAGGCGAGGCCGACAGGCGTAGTCGATGGACAACGGGTTGATATTCCCGTACCGGCGAAGAACCGCCCATACCGAGCTGGCGATGCTAACCGCCCCAAACGCCCACCATTCCTCCTTCGGGAGGGATACCGGGTGCGCGGCGCGGGACCCGAGCCAGGGAGGTAAGCGTATTAACAGGTGTGACGCAGGAAGGTAGCCGGGCCAGGCAATGGAATCGACCTGGTCCAAGGGTGTAGGGCGAACGGTAGGCAAATCCGCCGTTCACGATGCCTGAGACCCGATAGGCGCCCCGTTCTCGGGGTGATCCGGTGATCCTCTGCTGCCAAGAAAAGCATCGACGCGAGGTTCCAGCCGCCCGTACCCCAAACCGACACAGGTGATCAGGTAGAGAATACCAAGGCGATCGAGAGAATCATGGTTAAGGAACTCGGCAAAATGCCCCCGTAACTTCGGGAGAAGGGGGGCCCCAACCTTGAACACACCTTGCGTGTGGGAGGGGATCGGGGCCGCAGAGACCAGGGGGAAGCGACTGTTTACTAAAAACACAGGTCCGTGCGAAGTCGCAAGACGATGTATACGGACTGACTCCTGCCCGGTGCTGGAAGGTTAAGAGGATCGGTTAGCCGCAAGGCGAAGCTGAGAATTCAAGCCCCAGTAAACGGCGGTGGTAACTATAACCATCCTAAGGTAGCGAAATTCCTTGTCGGGTAAGTTCCGACCTGCACGAATGGAGTAACGACTTCCCCGCTGTCTCAACCATGAACTCGGCGAAATTGCACTACGAGTAAAGATGCTCGTTACGCGCAGCAGGACGGAAAGACCCCGAGACCTTTACTATAGTTTGGTATTGGTGTTCGGTGCGGCTTGTGTAGGATAGGTGGGAGACGTTGAAGCCCGGACGCCAGTTCGGGTGGAGTCATCGTTGAAATACCACTCTGGCCGTACCGGATTCCTAACTTCGGCCCATGATCTGGGTCAGGGACAGTGCCTGATGGGTAGTTTAACTGGGGCGGTTGCCTCCTAAAGAGTAACGGAGGCGCCCAAAGGTTCCCTCAGCCTGGTTGGCAATCAGGTGTCGAGTGTAAGTGCACAAGGGAGCTTGACTGTGAGAGCGACAGCTCGAGCAGGGACGAAAGTCGGGACTAGTGATCCGGCGGCACGTTGTGGAACGGCCGTCGCTCAACGGATAAAAGGTACCTCGGGGATAACAGGCTGATCTTGCCCAAGAGTCCATATCGACGGCATGGTTTGGCACCTCGATGTCGGCTCGTCGCATCCTGGGGCTGGAGTAGGTCCCAAGGGTTGGGCTGTTCGCCCATTAAAGCGGTACGCGAGCTGGGTTTAGAACGTCGTGAGACAGTTCGGTCCCTATCCGCTGCGCGCGCAGGAAATTTGAGAAGGTCTGTCCTTAGTACGAGAGGACCGGGACGGACGAACCTCTGGTGTGTCAGTTGTACTGCCAAGTGCACCGCTGATTGGCTACGTTCGGATGGGATAACCGCTGAAAGCATCTAAGCGGGAAGCCCGCTTCAAGATGAGATTTCCATACCATTTATGGTGAGAGGCCCCCAGCAGACCACTGGGTTGATAGGCGGGACGTGGAAGCGAGGACCAAAGACTCGTGAAGCCGACCCGTACTAATAGGCCGACAACTTACACCACAAACACCACACCAACAGCGTGTGGCAAGAAACGCTGCGTCCACTATGCGGTCCCGAAACAACAACCGTTTCGGAAAACCACAACAAAATACCCCGCCACCACGGCACACCCCCACCAAAAACCAGGGGGGCGCCACGGTGGGCGGGAACGTCACGAAAACAACCGTGACCCAAAAGATTTCCCACCCCCACACCACCAGGTGCCGGGGGAACGGGACACAGGGTTACGGCGGTCATAGCGTGGGGGAAACGCCCGGTCCCATACCGAACCCGGAAGCTAAGACCCACAGCGCCGATGGTACTGCACTCGGGAGGGTGTGGGAGAGTAGGACACCGCCGGACATAATTTCAGGTCGGGGCCCCAACACAGTTGGGGCCCCGACCCATTTAACGCCGCACCTACGGGGAGCGGCAGGTTCCGGGTACAGCGGACCCGGGGCTTCGATCCAGGGCCGACGGCGGCGGTTTCCGGGGCTACTGTTGAAGCATGGACGGAATCTTTTCGCATGCACCCACGCCGGATCCACCCCAAGGCGAGGCCGGAGCGGGTAGCCCGGAAGCGATCACGCACACCGTGACGGTTCCCGTGGAACCGGACCAGGCCTTCGAGGGGTTCACCGAGTACATCCACCTCTGGTGGCCGGTGGGGACGCATTCAACATTCGGCAGCGGTACCACCGTCGCCTTCGAATCGGGCGGCCTCGTCGAGGAGGCGGAGGACGGCCGGCAGCACGAGTGGGCCAAGGTGGTCGAGGCCAAGGCCGCTGAGCGTCTGGAGCTGGCGTTCACGTTGGGTGTGGAGCAGCACCCTTCCACGCGGGTGGCACTCGAATTCAGGGATGCCGCGCCCCGCGGTACGAATGTCACCTTGACCCACGATGGCTGGGCGGCGGGGGAAACGGGCTTGGAACAAGCCGCCACGTACACGGACTGGCCGGAGATCATGGGTTACTACGCCCGCTTCATGGGCGCGTCTTTACCATCGTGATTCGCTCGTGGTGCTCCACGGTGGGGAAGGTCGAGTACAAGCGATGGAGCAGTCTCCGCCATTCGCCGGCGCAATGTGCGAGGATTAGTGAAAACCGTGAACTACCGGTAATATCGATGACTGTTGGAAAGCACCGGGGTGTGGCGCAGCTTGGTAGCGCGCGTCGTTCGGGACGACGAGGTCGCAGGTTCAAATCCTGTCACCCCGACCATCACAAAAGGCCGGTTCGAGGAAATTCGAACCGGCCTTTTGCATGCCCGGCCACCCGTCTGGGCCGCGGCGTGCGGTGGGAGACGGTTGTGGCGGGACTATGCCGGGGGAGCGGTGGATGACCGGGCGATGAATTCGGTCGGGAAGAACCCCACGGTCGGGTCCGACTCCAACTCGATCTCGCCCAGCAGGGCCAGGACCTTGCGGACCGCCGCGGCGCCCTGCCGGCCCGCGTGCTGCTCGTTCGTCGTGAGTCCGAACAGTTCGCCGAGCTCGTGTCCGTCGATCCCGACCACGGAGAGGTCGCCCGGAACGGACAGCCCCAGATCCCGGGCGGCGAGGATCGCGCCGAACGCCATCTCGTCGGAGGCGCACACGAAAGCCGTCGGGCGGTGCCGTGGGTTCGCCAGGATGTTGCGGACCTTCTGGTAGGCGCCCTGCGTGCTGAAGTCCGCGGTAATGAGCCATTCCCGGCGGACCGGCAGGTCCGCCTGGTCCATCGCGTACTCGTAGCCGTCCTCGCGGGCCGAACCCAACTTGAAGTCCACCTCGAACTCCTCGGTCCCACCGACGAAGGCGATGTCGCGGTGCCCCAGGCTGATCAGGTGCTCCGTGCCCAGCGCCGCGATATTGAAGTCGTCGACACGGAGGGTCGCGATGTCCGGAATGAAGCCGCCGATCGCCACCACGGGCTTGTTGACGGCCTGGAGCTGCGCCAATTCGGTGGGACGCAGCTTCAGCGTCAGCGTGACCACGGCATCGAGGCGCTTGCGCAGCAGCAGGTCGGAGAACACCGACTCGCGGTGCCGGTCCTGCCCGCTGGTGTTGTAGAGCGTGAGGTCGTAGCCGGCGTCGATCAAGGCGCTCGTTGCGCCCTCGAGAACGGTCGAGAAGTACCAGCGGCTGACGGTCGGCACGACAAACCCGATGTTGCGGCTGCGGCCCGACGCCAGGGACGACGCGTTGTAGGACACCACATAGTCCAGCTCGGCCGCGGCGCGCCGGACCTTCTCCCTGCTGGCCTCGGAGACCTTGCCCTTGCCGCTGAGCGCCCTCGAAACCGTGGCCACGGACACGCCGGCCCGCAGCGCGACGTCCTTGATGCTGGCCACGGCCCGCTCCTTCTTTCTGCTATTGCCCGCTTCCGGACAGGTCCAGCCACACGGCCGCGTCCGGGGCGAGCGTGCGGCGCCCGTCGTCGTACCGCACGGCGCCCACCACGCTCTCGACCACAACGGCACCCGCCGGGAGCGCCACGGGGGCGCCACCGGCATTCAGGACGACGCCGGTCGTCCCGTTAATGTACGCGACGGCGTCCGGGGCGTCCCCATCGGGGTCCAGCCACGACAGGCCGCCATTGCCGAGGTCACGACTCCGGCGCTCGGCCAGTGCCTCGCGGTAGAACTCCAGCGTGGAGCCGGGGACGCCGGCCTGCGCGTCGCGGGCGTAGCCGGACCAGCTGTCCGGCGCCGGAAGCCACGAGGCGTCGAAGTCGCTGAACCCGAAGGTCGGCCCGTCGCTGGTCCACGGCAGCGGCACCCGGCAGCCGTCGCGGCCGATGCGCGCCCCCGCGGTGCGGTGGAAGGTCGGGTCCTGCCGGTACTGCGCGGGCAGGGACGTGTGGTCCGGCATGCCCAGCTCCTCGCCCTGGTACAGGTAGACGCCGCCCGGAAGGCCCAGCGTGAACAGGGTCGCGGCCCGCGCCCGGGCCAGGCCGAGGGCCTCGTCCGGTTGGGGATCCCCCGGCCCCAACCCGTCGCCGACGCGGACGTCGGTGGCGACGGCGCCGAACCGCGTGGCGTGGCGGGACACGTCGTGGTTGGAGAGCACCCACGTGGTCGGCGCCCCCACGGCGTCAAACGCGCGGAGAGAGCGCTCGACGACGTGCCTCAGGGCGCCCGCGTCCCAACCCGTGGCGAGGTAGGGGAAGTTGAACGTCTGGTGCATCTCGTCCGGGCGCACCCAGTGCGCCATGTGCTCCAGCGGATGCACGTTGGCCTCGGCACAGAGGATCGGCTCGCCGTCGTACTCCTCGAGGATGGTGCGCCAGCGGCGGTAGATACCGTGGACCTCGGTGCGGCCGAACATCGGCGCGTCGGCGAACGGGAATCCTTCCACGGGGGCGCCGTCGGCGGTGCCGCCCCAGTCTGGCAGCCCCTCGGCCTTGACGAGAGCGTGGGCGACGTCCACTCGGAAACCGCCGGCGCCGCGGTCCAGCCAGAAGCGCAGGATCGACTCGAACTCGGCGTGTACGGCCGGGTTGTCCCAGTTGAAGTCCGGCTGGGTGGTGTCAAAGAGGTGCAGGTACCACTGTCCCGGATGTCCCTCGGCGGTGGTGGTGCGCGTCCAGGCGCTGCCGCCGAAGTGGGACTGCCAGTTGTTCGGCGGCTCCGATCCCTCGTGGCCCCGACCGTCGCGGAAGATGAACAGCTCGCGTTCCGCGGAGCCGGGCGCTGCCGCAAGCGCCGCCTGGAACAGCGCGTGCTCCGCCGAGCAGTGGTTGGGAACCAGATCGACGACGACGCGCACCCCGAGGCGGGCCGCCTCCGCGGCGAGGGCGTCGAAATCGGAGAGCGTCCCGAAGAGCGGGTCGACGTCGCGGTAGTCGCTGACGTCGTAGCCGCCGTCACGTTGCGGCGAACGGAAGAAGGGGGAGAGCCAGACGGCGTCGACGCCGAGCGCGGCAATGTGGTGCAGTTCGCGCGTGATTCCCGGCAGGTCGCCCGTTCCCGTGCCGGTGGTGTCCCGGAACGAGCGCGGATAGATCTGGTAGATGACCGAGCGGCGCCACCAGGCATCCACGGCAGCGGGCGCGTGGACCACCTCTCCGGTCCGGAATTCCGCATCCGTGGCGGGGTCGTGCACGCGGTCTGGGGCGTCATTGAGCGTGGGCATGCGGACTAGCCTAACCGTCGCAATGCTCCCAATGGAAGCGGTTTCTAAGATCGAATATCGCCCCTACCGCGGAGTAGGAACCCCGAAGTACGGCATTCGGCGCCTGAGTTGGGGCGATGGGGATTCGATCGTTTTCCTGTGTGGACGCCCGTCGTGCAAACGCTTACACTGGTGGCACACATCACATTGCTTCCCTCCGACCCAGGGCCGGACGGCACCATGCGGCCCGCGCACGGAGGCGGGCGGGGAGCGTCTGGCTTGAGAAAGGTTCCACCACATGAAGGCACGTACTGAAGGCACCGGCGCGATCACCCGCCGCACCTTTGCACTGGGCGCATTCGGCACCTCGGCGGCGTTGATGCTCGCCGCGTGCGGCGGCGGGTCCGAGACGGGAGAGGCCAGCAGCACCGCGGCCGGATCGTCCTCGGCGGCCCCGTCGTCGTCGACCACGCTGACGCTGTGGGTCGACGCCGAGCGTTCGCCGGCGCTGAAGACGATCGCCGAGAAGTTCAAGGCCGAGAAGGGCATTTCCGTCAAGCTGGTGGTGAAGGACTTCGCCGCCGTGCGCGACGACTTCATCACGCAGGCGCCCACCGGCAAGGGCCCGGACATCCTCATCGCCCCGCACGACTGGCTCGGCACCCTGGTGCAGAACGGCGTCGTCGCGCCGATGCAGCTCGGCGACAAGGCATCGGAGTTCGCGGAGTCCTCCATCCAGGCCATGACCTACGACGGACAGGTCTACGGGCTTCCTTACTCCATCGAGAACGTCGCACTCATCCGCAACACGGACCTGGTCGCCGAGGCCAACGAGTCCTTCGCCGACGTCGTCGCCGCCGGCAAGAAGTCAGTCTCCGACGGCAAGTCCAAGTACCCGTTCCTGGTGGGCCTCGACCCGAAGCAGGGCGATCCGTACCACCTGTACCCGCTGCAGACCTCCTTCGGGGCGCCGGTCTTCGCGCAGAAGGAAGACGGGTCCTACGACGCGGCCCAGCTGGCGCTGAACAACGAAGGCGGCAAGAAATTCGCGCAGTTGCTCATCGACATGGGCGACAAGGGCGAGAAGGTCTTCAACTCGAGCATCACCGGGGACATCGCCAAGGAGAAGTTCCTGGCGGGGGAGTCGCCGTACTACCTCACCGGCCCGTGGAACGTGCCGGACATCGAGAAGAAGGGCATCAAGTTCGCCGTCGACGCGCTGCCGAAGGCGGGCGACCAGGACGCGCAGCCGTTCATCGGCGTCAACGGCTTCTTCATCTCCTCGCAGAGCAAGAACGCGCTGGCCGCCACCGAGTTCGTGGTCAACTACCTCTCCCTCGAGGACGCCCAGGACGCCCTGTTCGAGATCGGCGGCCGTCCCCCGGCCCTGACCGCCTCGTTCGACAAGGCCGCCTCCGACGAGGTCATCAAGGCCTTCGGTGAAATCGGCGCCAACGGCGTCCCGATGCCGGCCGTCCCGGAGATGGGCGCCGTGTGGGCCGACTGGGGCGTCACCGAGCTGAATCTCATCAAGGGCAAGGAAACCAGCGCGGCCACCGCCTGGGACAAGATGGCCGGAAACATCGAAAAGAAGATCGCGGGCTAGCCCGCGCCGCGCCGGCTCGCCGCCCCCACGGCGGCGCGCCGGCGCACCCAGCTCCCGCTCGACTACGGCACCGGTCTGCCCGCTGCCGCCACAACGAAAGCGCAAGGAAACATGGCAGTCTCTGCACCGTCGAGAACGCAACCGGCCGGGCAACCCGGCAAACGGCGCCCCCGGGGCCGGCGGGGACCGGACTCCACCACGGGAACCCTCGTCAAGATCGTCCTGCTGGGCCTGGTCGACGCGGTCGCCGCGTTCGTCCTTCTCCAGCTCGCGGCCAGCGGCGAATGGCTCATCTTCGCCATCAGCCTGCTGGTCACGCTGGCGATCAACTGGATCTACCTGCGCCGCGGCGGTCTTCCGGCCAAGTACTTGGCGCCGGGAGTGTTCTTCCTGCTGCTCTTCCAGGTGTTCGTGATGATCTTCTCCACGTACATCGCCTTCACCAACTACGGCGACGGCCACAATTCCAGCAAGGAAGACGCGATCGAATCGATCCAGCTTTCCGCGCAGGAGCGGGTTCCCGATTCCCCCCAGTACGCCACGTCCATCCTCGAACGCGACGGCGAATACTTCCTGCTGGTCACCGATCCCACGGGACGCGTCCAGCTCGGCGGCAACGAACAGCCGCTGGAGGACGCGGTTCCCACCGGCACCGGACCCGCCGGCGCCGCGACCGGCGTCGACGGGTATCGCACCCTCGAGTTCGCCGATCTGCTCGCCAGCCAGGACATCATCGGCCAGCTTGCGGTTCCCATCAGCGACGACGTCGAGGACGGGACGCTGCGCACCGCCGACGGTTCCAACGCCTTCGTGTTCAAGCCCAAGCTCAGCTACGACGAGGCCGCGGACACGTTCACCGACACGACCACAGGCGTCGTCTACTCCGACAGCGGCGAGGGAACCTTCACCGCGCCCGACGGCGCCGAGCTCGCCACCGGCTGGAAGATCGACGTCGGTTTCAAGAACTTCGAGCGCGCCTTCACCGATCCCAACCTCCAGGGCCCGCTGCTGCAGGTGATTCTGTGGACGTTCGGGTTCGCGATCCTGTCCGTGGCGACCACTTTCGCGCTCGGCATCTTCCTGGCGATCGCCTTCAACCGCGCCGACCTGCGCGGCAAGAGGCTCTACCGCATCCTCATGATTCTGCCCTACGCCTTCCCCGCGTTCCTGTCCGGGCTGGTGTGGTCCGGCCTGCTGAACCCGGAGTTCGGCTTCATCAACAACGCGCTGCTCGGAGGCGCGGACATCCCGTGGCTGTCCGACCCCTGGCTGGCGAAGTTCTCCGTGGTGCTCGTGAACCTCTGGCTCGGCTACCCGTACATGTTCCTGGTCTGCACCGGTGCCCTGCAGTCGCTGCCCGAGGAGGTGGACGAGGCCGCCAAGATGGACGGCGCCGGGCCGTGGCGGATCTTCCGCTCCATCAAGCTCCCGCTGCTCCTGGTGTCCCTGGCGCCGCTGCTGATCTCCTCGTTCGCGTTCAACTTCAACAACTTCAACGTGATCTACATGCTCACGGGCGGCGGGCCGCGCTTCGACGACACCACGTTCGACGTCGGGGCGACGGACATCCTGATCACGATGGTCTACAAGGTGGCGTTCGGCACCGGCACCGGCCGCGACTACGGACTGGCCAGCGCGCTGGCCATCATCATCTTCGTCATCGTCGCCACGGTGTCCGCGGTGAGCTTCAAGAAGACCAAATCCCTCGAGGAGATCAACTAATGGCTCCACAGACAGTTCCCGCCCCGCCGGCTTCCCGGCAGCGCACCAACGCCCGCGGCGAGGTCACGATGTCGTTCGGCCGGTGGACGCGCGAAAAGGGATGGCGCCACGCGGTGGCGATCCTCGCCACGATCTTCTCGGTCTTCCCGCTGCTCTACGTGCTCTCCGCCGCGCTGAACTCCACGGGGACGATGGCCGGCTCCAACGCGCTGTTCAGCCGGATCGACTTCGGCAACTTCGCCGAGCTGTTCGCGAACGAGGACCGCCCCTTCGGCCGCTGGTTCGTGAACACGCTGGTCATCGCGGTGACGACGTCGGCGCTGACCGTGTTCCTCGGCGCGCTCGCCGCCTACTCTTTCAGCCGGATGCGCTTCAAGGGCCGCCGCGCGGGCCTGCTGACGCTGCTGCTCCTGCAGATGTTCCCCCAACTGCTCACCGTGGTGGCGATCTTCCTGCTGCTGAACTTCATGGGGGACGTCATCCCGGCCATCGGGCTGGGCAGTTCGCTCGGCCTCATCATGGTCTACCTCGGCGGAGCACTCGGGGTGAACACGTACCTGATGTACGGGTTCTTCAACTCGGTGCCGGCGTCGCTGGACGAATCGGCGCGGATCGACGGAGCCAGCCACGTCCAGGTGTTCTTCAGGATCATCCTGCCGCTGGTCACGCCGATCCTCGCGGTGGTCGGGCTGCTGGCCTTCATCGGGATCTCCAGCGAGTTCGTCATCGCGTCCGTGGTGCTCACCGACCCCGACTCGCAGACGCTCGCCGTCGGCCTGTATTCCTATGTGGCCCAGCAGCGCTCGGAGAACTGGGGCGTCTTCGCCGCCGGAGCGGTGCTGGCCTCCGTCCCGGTGATGGCGCTGTTCCTGTTCCTCCAGCGCTACATCTCCAGCGGGCTGACCGCCGGCGGCGTCAAGGGCTGACCGCCCGTCCGCCCGTCCGCCCGCACGGATCCGCACCGCCAACCCGCGCCCCGGGTTAGGCTCGTGTGGCGACCCGCCGAACCAACCCGAACGGAACCGCATGATCTCCCAGCCCCACCACGACGGTTCGCCCCTGCACGTGGGGGACGCCGTCCCCGCGCTGGGTGCGCGCGTCCCCGTCAGGCTCCGGATTCCGTCCGCGTTCGGCGCGGTGGACGGGGTCTGGGTGCGCAGTATCCGGGACGCGGAGCCGCACTTCGACGCCGCGGTGCCGCTGGGCGAGGCCTACGGCTGGGCCTGGTGGGAGGCGGAGCTCACGCTTGCCACCCCGGTGCAGAACTACCGGTGGCTGGTTCGCTCCGGCGGCCGCCCGCACTGGATCAACGCGGAGGGCCTGTTCACCCGCGACGTCCCGGACGCGCAGGATTTCCGGCTCGGGACCTTCGAACCGACGCCGGACTGGGTCCACCGTTCGGTCATGTACCAGATCTTCCCCGACAGGTTCGCGCGCTCGGCGGCAGCCGGCGGCCGGGAGCTTCCGGACTGGGCCATCGCCTGCGACTGGGACTCCACCGACGTCGTCGGCCGCGGCCCGGAGACCCCGTACCAGTTCTACGGCGGCGACCTCGACGGCGTCCGGGAAAAACTGGACCACGTCCAGGGCCTCGGCGCCACCGTCATCTACCTGACGCCGATGTTCCCGGCCCGCTCCAACCACCGCTACGACGCGTCCGCGTTCAGTGGGGTGGATCCGCTGTTGGGCGGGGACCGGGCCTTCATCGACCTCATCGAGGAGATCCACGCCCGCGGGCTGAAGGTCATCGGGGACCTGACCACCAACCACTCCGGCGACGCGCACGAGTGGTTCCGGAGTTCGTTCCGCCGTCCGGGGGCGGCCGAATCCGAGTTCTACTATTTCTCGGAGGACAACTCGCGGTACGTGGCGTGGCTCGGGGTCCCGTCCCTGCCGAAGTTCAACTGGAACTCGCCGGGGTTGCGCCGCAGGTTCATCCTCGACGACGACTCGATGGTCTCGCGCTGGCTGAAGCCCCCGTTCAACCTCGACGGATGGCGGATCGACGTCGGCAACATGACCGGCCGGATGGGTGCCGACGACCTCAACCACGAGGTTGCCTCCCTCATCCGCGAGCAGATGCGGCGCATCAATCCGGACGCCATGCTGCTGGCCGAATCGACGTCCGACGCCGCCCGCGACTTCCAGGGCGACACGTGGCAGGGCGCCATGACGTATACCAACTTCACGCGCCCGCTGTGGCAGTGGCTGGCGGCCGACGGCGCCCCGGGAGTCGTCCTGGACCCGGTGGCCCCGCCCGTGCGGCAGACGTGGCCCGACTACTTCGGCCTGCCGCAGCGCGGACCCGACCGGATCGAGGGCGAGGACTTCCTGGCGACGCACCTGGACTTCGCCGCGGGGTTCCCGTGGGCCGTCCGGCTGGCCAACATGAACGCGATCGACACGCACGACACCGCCCGCGCCGCCTCCGCGGTGATCCCCGGGGGACAGCGCGTCGGCGTCGCCCTGCAGTTCACCCTGCCCGGCATCCCGATGGTCTTCATGGGAGACGAGTTCGGCCTCAAGGGATTCAACGGCGAGGACTCCCGCACGCCCATGCCGTGGTCGGACCCGGCCCGGATCCTCGAGGACCTCCGGCCGCTCTACGCGGAGCTCGCGGGGCTGCGCGGGGCGTTGCCGGCACTGATGGACGGCGGCATCCGCTGGCTCCACGCCGAGGGGGACGTGCTGGTCTTCGTCCGCGAGCACGCCGAGGGTTCGGTGTTGGTCGCGGCGTCCCGCGCGGCGTTCAGCGGCGTCGAGCTGCCGGCGGAACTGGTCGGCGCGGGCGCCCCGTCCCCGCTGTGGTCGACCGGGCGGATCGATGCCGCGACCCGCGACGCCCAGGGACCGGTCGTGGTGCTCGACGGCGACGGCCCGGCCGCCGCGCTCTGGGCGCTGCCCGGGGTGTGCGTGCCTTCCTAGTCCTGCTCGCGGAGGTCGACGACGTCCAGCACGCCGCTGGGCGGGTTGAGCATGATGGCGGCCTCGTCCCGGCGGTGGCGGAGGATGTTCTCGACGTAGGAGTCGACCGTCTCCGCCATCGGCACGTTCTGTCCGCGCTTTTCGGCGGTGTACCAGCGGTGCTCCAGCACCTCGTGGACGATCTGCGCCGGCTCCAGCTTGCCGTGGAGTTCTCGCGGGATGGCCTCGGTGATGCGGTTGAAGACGTCGTTGACCCACAGGGCGGCGGCCAACTCCTCGTCCTTGTCGGGGTGCCGCTTGGCGCGGTAGGCGTCGATGTCGTTGAGCAGCCGGCGCGCCTGGCGCTCCTGCACGTCCAGCCCGGTCAGCCGCATCAGCCGGCGCTGGTGGTGCCCGGCGTCGACGACCTTCGGCTGGATCTGCAGCTGTCCGCCGTCGCGCGTGGTCTTGAGCGAGATCTCGTCGACGTCGAAACCGAGGTCGTTGAGCCGGCGGATGCGCTCGTCCACGCGCCAGCGCTCGGCGACGTCGAACTTGTCCTTCCGCGTCAGCTCCGCCCACAGGCCGCGGTAGCTGTCCATGATCTGTTCGCTGGTGGCCAGCGGGTCCACCGTCTCCTCGATCAGGCCGGCCTCCATGAGGTCCATCAGCTCGCCGGCGATGTTCACGCGGGCGATCTCCAGATCGTATTCGCGCTGGCCGGAGGAGAGCTCCGGGTAGAGCTCGCCCGTCTCGGCGTCCACGAGGTACGCGGCGAACGCCTCGGCGTCGCGCCGGAAGAGCGTGTTGGAAAGGGAGACGTCGCCCCAGTAGAAACCCACCAGATGCAGGCGCACCAGCAGCAGCGCCTGGGCGTCGATCAACCGGGTGAGGGTGTCGCGGCGCAACTTCTGGGAGAACAGCGCCCGGTAGGGGAGCGAATACTTCAGGTGCCGCGTGACCAGCACCGGGTCGAGGTCCTCGCCCTCCGGGGTGGTGCGCGCGGAGATGACCGCCACGGGCTCCACGCACGGCACGTCCAGCCGGCGCAGCTTGCGCAGCATGTGGTACTCGTGCCGGGCAATGTGCTCGCCGGTCTCCTTCACCGCGATCACGGAGTTGGCCAAGAGCGCGAACCGCACGACGTGCCGCGAGATGCCGCGGGGAAGCGCCGCCAGGTAGCGTTGCGGCCATTCCTCCAGCGTGATGTGCCAGGGCAGGTCCAGCAGGGCCGCGTCCGACGTCGCCGAGGTGATGTTCAACGAACCGGTGGGCCGCACGGATTCCTCGGGGGAGGTGTCGCGCGGCAGTTTGCCGCGTTGGCTGTAGTCGGTGGGTTCGTCGTGCCAGTTCGCGTTGTGGCGGGGCATCCGGTCCTCGGTCTCGTCGCTGGGTGGTGCTGGACGACGACGGCGGCCGCACCTCGGACTCGAGATGTGGCCGCCGTCGGCGTGTTGCGGGTGGGGGCGCCTGTCCGGCCCGCGGAGTGTGCCTGCGGCGGCTAGGCCGAGGCCTGCTCCTCCTCCGCCAGCGATTCGACGTCGGCGAGGCTCGCCTCCGGCGTGCCGGCGGGGGACTCGCCACCGAGGCGCAGCCCGGTGCGGACGTCGAAGAGGTGGACGTGTCCGGGGCGGGGACGCACGTAGATGGTCTCGCCCTTGAACGGGGGCTTGCGGCCGTCGACGCGGACCACCATGGTGTGCTCCTTGCCGTCCAGCGTGGCGTGCCCGTAGACGTAGGCGTCGGCGCCGAGCTCCTCGACGACGTCGGCCTCGACCGGAAGGCCCTCGCCGTTCGGCGCGACCTCGAGGTCCTCCGGGCGGACGCCGACGGTGGCCGTCTTCCCGTTGGCGGAGGCCAGGATGCCGGCGTCGACCGGGTAGATGGCGTCGCCGAACTGGATGCCGCCCTCGACCGTCGGCAGCTCCAGCAGGTTCATGGCGGGAGAGCCGATGAAGCCGGCGACAAACACGTTCGCGGGCGTGTCGTAGAGGTTGCGCGGGGTGTCGACCTGCTGCAGCAGGCCGTCCTTGAGCACGGCGACGCGGTCGCCCATGGTCATGGCCTCTACCTGGTCGTGGGTGACGTACACCGTGGTGACGCCGAGGCGGCGGGTGAGGGACGCGATCTGCGTGCGGGTCTGCACGCGGAGCTTGGCGTCGAGGTTGGACAGCGGCTCGTCCATGAGGAACACCTGCGGGCTGCGGACGATCGCGCGGCCCATGGCCACGCGCTGGCGCTGGCCGCCGGAGAGCGCCTTCGGCTTCCGGTCCAGGTAGTCCTGCAGATCCAGGAGCTTTGCGGCCTCCAGGACGCGGCGCGCGCGCTCTTCCTTGTCCACACCGGCGATCTTCAGCGCGAAGCCCATGTTGTCCGCGACCGACATGTGCGGGTACAGGGCGTAGTTCTGGAAGACCATCGCGATGTCGCGGTCCTTTGGCGGAACGTCCGTGACGTCGCGGTCCCCGATGAGGATGCGGCCGGCGTTGACGTCCTCGAGGCCCGCGAGCATGCGCAGCGAGGTCGACTTGCCGCAGCCCGAGGGGCCAACGAGGACCAGGAATTCGCCGTCTTGGATTTCAAGGTTCAACTTGTCCACGGCGGGCTTCTGGGTGCCCGGGTACAGCCTGGTTGCATTGTCGAATGTGACAGATGCCATGAGTGATCAATCCCTCCACGGGCAGGTACGTGCCCGACGGTCCGTTGTGAATGGTGTCACAATCTTCGCACACCAAGGACCGTTTGGAGAAGAGCCGGGACGTCATCGGTTCCCGCGACGCGGAAACGCGCCCGGGTGGGCCCCTCGCCCACCTTCACGCCGACGTCGTTCCGTCCGAGCGCCGCGAACGCGTGCTCGTCCGTCACGTCGTCCCCGACGAAGAGGACGGCGTCGGCGCCCGCCAGGTCGCGGAGCCACCGCAGCCCGGCGCCCTTGTCCGCCTGGACCACCGACGACTCCAACACGGACTTCCCCTCCGAGAGCCGGACGCCCTCCAGCTCCCCCAGGGCGGCGCGTCCGGCGGCCAGCGCGGCCTCCGCGGTGTCCGGGTCGCTCTGCCTCACGTGCAGCGCGATCCCGGCGGGCTTGGTCTCGAGCAGGGCGCCGGGGTGGTCCGCGGCGATGCGTTCGAGCCGGGCCCTGACCGTCCCCAGCAGCTTGGCCTGGGCGGTGTCCAGCGTGAGTTCCGCCGCGGCGGCGGGGAAGCGCTCCGGCGCCCAGCGTTCGGCGCCGTGGCTGCCCACCAGCAGGACGCCGTCGTCCGGCGAGGCCACCAGACGCAGGCTGTCGAGGTGGCGGCCGGAGAGCAGCGCCGTCGTCGTGTTGCCGAGGGCGCCGAGCTCGGCGAGTGCCCGCGCGGTCTCCGGAAGCGGGCGCGCGTCGTCCGGACGGTCCGTGAAGGGGGCCATGGTGCCGTCGAAGTCCATGGCCACCAGCAGGTGGCGCGCGTCGGCCAGGGACTCGACGGCGGCACGCAGCCCGACGTCCAATCCGGCCCCCATCAGGAGTCCCTCCCGGCGAGCGATTCGAGGAACGACCTGGACCAGCGGTTGACGTCGTTGGCGACGATTTGCCGTCGCATGATGCGGATCCGCCGGGCCGACTCCGCGGCGGGCATGCGGACCGCCTCCATGATGGCCTCCTTGAGCCGGTCGATGTCGTGGGGGTTCACCAGGACCGCGTGGCGCAACTGGTCGGCGGCGCCCGCGAACTCGCTGAGCACCAACACTCCCCGGTTGTCGCCGTGGGCGGCCACGAATTCCTTGGCCACCAGGTTCATGCCGTCGCGCAGCGCGGTGACCAGCATGACGTCGGCGGCGAGGTAGAGGGCGACCATCTCCTCGACAGGGTAGCTGTGGTGCAGGTAGCGCACGGCGGTGTGGCTCATCGTGTCGTATTCGCCGTTGATTCCGCCGACCGTGCGCTCCACCTCCTCGCGCAGCGCGATGTAGTGCTCCACCCGCTCGCGGCTGGGGCTGGCCACCTGGACCAGGGCCGCCTCGCCCACCACCAGCTCGCCGTCGGCGAGCAGTTCGCCAAAGGCCTTGATCCGGTGGCGGATGCCCTTGGTGTAGTCCAAGCGGTCGACGCCGAGCAGGATGGTTTCCGGGTTGCCGAGTTCCGCGCGGATCTCCGCCGCCCGGGCGATGATGTCCGGGTCCTTGGCGAGTTCTGCGATGTGCGCCGAATCGATCGAGATGGGGTGCGCCTCGGCGCGCGAGACGCGGCGCGGGGTGCCGTCGGCGTCCTGGACGTGCACCTGCTGGGCCTTGACCGTGAAGCCGATATAGCGGCGCACGCAGCGCAGGAAGTTGTTCGCGTCGCTCTGGCGCTGGAAGCCCACCAGGTCCGCGCCCAGGAGCCCCTCGAGGACCTGGCGGCGCCAGGGGAGCTGGGCGAAGATCTCCAGCGGCGGGAACGGGATGTGGTTGAAGAAGCCGATCCTCAGGTCCGGGCGGCTCTCACGCAACATCTGCGGAACCAGCTGGAGCTGGTAGTCCTGGACCCAGACGGTGGCGCCGTGGTCGGCGGTCGCCGCAGTGGCCTCGGCGAAGCGGCGGTTGACCTCCCGGTAGCGGTCCCACCAGGTGCGGTGGAACTCCGGGGCGACGATGACGTCGTGGTACAGCGGCCACAGCGTGGAGTTGGAGAAGCCCTCGTAATAGAGCTCGACGTCGTCCCGGGAGAGCGGGACGGGTACCAGGTGCATGCCGCCGTCGTCGAAGGCCCCGAGTTCCTCGTCGGGCGCGCCGTGCCAGCCCACCCAGGCGCCCTCCGCCTTGGCCATCACGGGGGCGAGCGCGGTGACCAGCCCCCCGGGCGAACGCTGCCACTGCGCGGAACCGTCCGGGCCGGTGATGCGGTCCACGGGGAGCCGGTTCGCGACCACGACGAAGTCGTAGGCGCCGTGTTCCTGTTGCGGGTCGGGGCTGGCTGTCTTGGCTGCCGGCACGGATAACCTCCTGCTGTTGGGGGACGTACCTTGTTGTGTCCGAGCCTAAGTCAAGGCGGCGGGGGCTGACGATCCAAGGGCCGGAATCCGTGCGGTCCGTGGACTAAACTGGCGGCATGGCAGCCAAACCTCCGCGCCCCAGCAAGGCCGAACGAACCTTCGAGGCACGTGAGAAGGCCCGCCTCATGCGCGAGCAGCAGGCGAAGGCGGAGAAGCGCAAGGCGCTCTTGGTCAAGCTGGGACTGGTGGCCGTCGTCGTGGTCATCATCGCCGTGGTCGCCGTGATCGCGGTCCAGAACAACAGGAACGCCGTGGCCGACGCCGGCCCGGCGCCGCAGGGCGGCAACGCCGAGGGCGGGATCGTGCTCGTCTCGGAGACGGAATTCTCGCGGGAGGCCGCGCCCGCCGTCGACGTGGCGACGCTTGGCCCGGAACCGGAGCCGGGGGAGCCCACGCCGCGGGGCGTCGCCCGGGCTGCCGCGGGGGACCCCGCGCAGGTGGTCCTCTACGTGGACGTGAACTGCGTCCACTGCGCGGACTTCGAGGACCGCTACGCCGAACAGCTCCGGACGTGGCTGGGCGCGGGGGACATCACCCTCGAGTACCGCAACCTGTCGCTGCTGGCGTCCCCGACCAACTACTCCGCGCGCGGGGCCAACGCGCTGTCGTGCGTGGCCGACGCCGCTCCGGCGTCGTACCTGCCCTACGCCGAGGCCGTGTTCGCGCACTACCCCGAGGGCGAGATGGACAACGGCGAGTTGGCGCAGCTGGCGCGGGACAACGGAGCCGAGGTGGATGAGTGCATCGAGGACGGGACGTTCCGCCCGTTCGCGCAGTTCACGCAGGAGGCCGCCACCCGCGACCGGATCCCCGGAACGCCGAGCGTGTGGGTGCAGGGCCGGGTGTGGGATCCCGAGGCAGAGCCGGACTTCTCGTCCTGGGCACAGGGCCTGATCGACGCCGCGTAGTGGTTCCGGGCGTCGGGGTCACCGGCGCTCGCCGTCGCCGAGGCGGCGGCGCCGTGGCGCTCCTGAGTTTCCGCGCCGACGGGGCGGTGGGCTAACCTAGTTGATGCTGGCCGACGCATGGCCCAGCGCGCCTCCTTAGCTCAGTTGGCCAGAGCACCTGTCTTGTAAACAGGGGGTCACCGGTTCGAATCCGGTAGGGGGCTCCAAAAGAAGGCCCGAGACCCGCGTGATACCGCGCATCTCGGGCCTTCGTTTTTCCGTACTCCGTCTACCCAAGGATCCATGCCCTCAACGTGGCACGGCCTGCGAAGCCCGTAGTCGTATTCCCCTTAGAACAGCTAGAACAGCGGCCAGGGCACGGCCGACATCTCACCGTTCGGAGCCGGAAATCGCCCTGCCAGACGCAACCTGGTGCAACGCGCGGCGAGAGAAGAGATCTCCTCGGCGCTGAGCAAGTCGGCCAGGTTTCGGCCCAGCTCACCGTGCAGTCCTTCGCTGACACGCTCGATGCCGTCGCGCTCCTCGGTGGTCAGAGTTTCTCCCAGCCACCCCCACAGCACCGTGCGCAGCTTGTGGTGATGGTGAAAGGTCAGCCCATGGTCCACGCCGTGCCGGTGTCCGTCCGGCATGGCGAGAATGTGGTCGCCTTTGCGGTCGGCGTTGTTGACGAGCACGTCGAACACCGCCATGCGTCTGAGCGCTGACGAGTCCTCGTGGACGAGGGCGACCATCCGTCCGCTCGCATCGCGTCCCTCGAGGACGCGTTTCCAGCCCGTCTCCGGCACGTGGTCCGTCGCGACCAGATCCACGGCGCTTTGGGCGGGGTCTTGGTCTTGCCAAAGCTGCACCATTCCTTCGCCCATCGGACCATCGCGCAACCAAGTGTGCGGCACCACGTTCCAGCCGAAGACCTTCGAGACCAGATAGGCGGCAACCTCCCGGTAAGCCAGGGTGCCGTGGGGAAAATCCCGCAGTGGACTTTCGCCTGCTATCGGCTTATAGACAACCACCACGTCGCCGATGCTACCTAGGAATGTAGCGTTTGAAGCCGTCGTGATGCGGCCGGTGAGCGTCAGCTCTGCGGCCGCCAGATCCGGTGTTGGCATCACATCTCGGGAAGGTTGCACACGTGCCCGTCGGCGTCTATGGGGTAACCGCAAACCGGACACAGCGGACGCCCGGCGCCCACGACCTCACGGGTGCGCTTGGCGAATGCGCGGGCGGTACCGACCGGCATTCGCACCAGCAGCATTTCAGGATCGTCGGCGCCGTCCTGATCAAGGGATTCGTCGTTGTCGTCGGCATCGACATCGGTGATGGGGTAGGCCTCTATCACGACCTGCGCCGTCGTTGGGTCCCAGCCCAAACTCATGGAACCGGTACGAAACTGCTCCTGAACGGCCTCGAGCTGGTCGTTGTCGACAAGTTCAATGGGAGTACTTGTGGGAATCCTGAACGGGTTGCCGTCGACGGCAATGAGCTGGTCGAGGATCTCGTCGATTTTCTCCGCGAGCAGAGCCGACTGCTGCTTCTCCAGGGCGATACTCACGATGTGCTTCCGTGCGCGCACCTGCAGATAGAACGTGCGCGCCCCCGGAAGGCCGATGGTGCCGACGACGACCCGATCAGGCCAGTCAAACTCGTGAACACGTGTAGGCATGTCAGTATTTTAGGCACATGGGGTTCAGGGCGCCTTGTTCCCCGCGCCGCCGCCCACCGGCGCATCGCCGGATTGGATGCCGTTCGCCAGCCACGACAGATCCCCCGCGTCGGTGTTGGTCGCATGGACGCTCGGCCGGCTAGCGCCGTAGCGCACGATCGATACGGAGGCGGGGCCCACGCTAAGACGCTGGAACAGGTCAAGGTGCATGCCGAGCGCGTCGGCGAGGATTGACTTGATGATGTCACCGTGGCTCACCGCCACCCACACGGCCCCCGGCCCGTGTTCGGCTTCGAAGGCCGCATCGTGGCGTCGAATCGCGGCCACGGAGCGAGCCTGCATCGCGGCCATGGATTCACCGCCCGGGAAGACGACGGCGGAGGGTTGCGACTGCACCACCGTCCACAAATCCTCGGTCGCGAGATCACTGAGCGTGCGGCCTTGCCATTGGCCGTAATCGCACTCGGTGAGATCGAGATCGACCGGCGCGTACGGGGTCCCGGCCTGGCGGTCGAGGATGAGCTGGGCGGTCTGCCGACAACGCTCAAGAGGGCTCGACACCACCCCGACTACGGGCACGGCCGCCAGCCGGTCCCCGGCCAGGGCCGCCTGGTCGCGCCCGATCTGGTCCAGGCCGACGCCGGCGGCCCGGCCAGCGAGCAGTCCAGTGGCATTGGCTGTGGTGCGGCCGTGCCGCACGAGAAGAACTGTCGCCATCCACCCAGCCTAGCCACCCGTTTGACGGCGGCGTGAACCGTACCGGGCACTTGTTGCCCGAGAGACCGGAGCGCGTCGACGTCGTTCCCACCAAACCCCAAGGTGCGCGTGATTTCCTTGTGGTCAATGGAGCCCCGGACCATCTGGGGTGCCGGAGAACCGCTGTGGGGACAGCGGACGACGTGATGGGGGATGGAAATGGTTGAGCTGGGGAATTTTGAAAACGCCCATTACCTGACGGTCGCCGAGGTGGCGGTCGCGATGAGGGTGTCGAAGATGACCGTGTACCGGCTGGTGCATTCGGGGGAGCTGCCCGCGGTGAGGTTTGGACGCTCCTACCGGGTCCCGGAAAAGGCCGTCGAGGAGTATCTGATCGCCGACCGCCACGCCGCGGCCCCCATCAAACGACACGGGTAGGCCCGCCGGTCGCCTAAAGGAACGGGCGCAGGGGAATGAGGATGGTTTCGCTGATCGGCGCGGCGAAATGCCGTTCGCTCCAGTCATCCAAGGTGAGTTCCCTGCAGTTGGCGCTGTCGACGCCGAAAATCCTCTCCATGTCCGCGGCGAGGGCCTCGTCGTGGATCTCCAGGTTTGTTTCGTAGTTGCCGGTCAGGCTCAACCGGTCGATGTTCGCGGTGCCGACGGTGGACCAATGCCCATCGATGGTTGCGGTCTTTGCGTGGATCATCGCGTTTCGGTAGAGCAGGACGGTGACGCCCGCGCGCAGCATGCTGGTGTAGAAACCGCGCGAGAGCCAGTCGGAGAGCACGTGGTTGGAGTCCTCCGGAAGGATGATCCTGACGTCCACGCCCCGTTTGCTGGCCGAGAGCAGGGCCTGCAGGATCTGTTGGTCCGGGATGAAATACGCGGTGGTGATGTAGATATGGTGCTGGGCGCGGTTGATCGCGTCCAGATACACGCCCCGGATCGGGTACACCAGATGGGATGGGATGTTGTTGACCGCGCGGATGTGGGGGTCCCACGCCTGCGGTGGGAGGTGGGGGATCTCCGGGTCGGCGGTGACGGTGTTCCACACGCCGACGAACGCTTGGCGCAGGTCCCAGACGGAGGGGCCGGTGATGCGGACATGGGTGTCGCGCCATTCGGTGGCGTAGAGGTCGCCGATGTTGTAGCCGCCGACGAAGCCGGTCTCGTCGTCCACGACGAGTATCTTCCGGTGGTCCAGTCCCGCGCTGCGCAGCGGGGTGAACAGCCTGGACGGCCGCAACACCGGAAACCGGTAGACGTGGATGCCGGGGTGGAACCGGTAGAAGGATCGGGGAACAACGAGGTTGGCGAAACCGTCGTAGACGACGTAAACCTCGATGCCGCGTTCGGCAGCATCGGCCAGGGCTTCCTTGAAGCGCCGTCCGGTCGCGTCGTCCTTCCAGATGAAGGTTTCCAGGAAGATGCTTCGCTTGGCGCCGTGGATCGCGGCGAGCATGTCGCGGTAGAGGTCCTCGCCGTAGGTGTAGACCGTGACGTCCGAATCGGCGACGCGCGCATCGAATACACCCGGATGCGGGAAGCCCGGGCGGTGGGCCCTGTTGCGGTGTTTCACCGCGTCGATGAGAACCAGCGTGCCGGCAACGGCGGTCTGGACGGCAAGGAACGCAAGGAACAATCTTCCGGCCGATTTTCGTGCCATGGCAACAATGGGCGTCGGTTTCACATGGGGCATGACCAGAGCCTATCCGTGGATGGTGCCAGTGTGGCCTCGGGAGCCACATCCGACGGCGACGGACCACGCGTGCCCCGAGCTGTAGGCGACTGGCGCGGACACCCACCCGGTGCTCGTCTAGGCGGACGCGGTACCGACGGCCGAAAGTCCAAACCGGTATGAAGAACACCGTTAGTCGCGTGCCGTGCTTCGTGAGCTCTTGTGAGCCCTTCACCAGTGTGTCGGCTTCGAAGCATAGGTCGCCCACGGCGAAATGGGGTATGGAAATCCCGTTCCGCTTGGCCTGTATTCGGACGACGTCCAGCCGTACGCTGTGGATGGTTCCAAGCAACGAGGAGGCATTCATGCGCACGGTAGAGCCGTTGGTCCAAAACGCCAGGACCCGTCAGCTTTCGGAGAATCTCGCGGTCCGGCTAGCCAAGGGGAGGGAATGGGCTACCCCCGGTGTTGAAGCCGCCCTGCAACGGGCCGTGCTGGGTCTGGACGCCGGCGTCGAATCCGCGTCCCCCCGGATCCAGACAGTGGTGCGTCGGCTCGCCGACGAGCTCGCCGGTGGAGTGGAGAGCGTGACCCCCCGCATCCACGAGGGGCTGCATCGCGTCGCGCCGAAAGCCGCGCCCGTCGTGCTGCCTGCCGAACCGGCCCGGTCCGGATCCCACCGCGCGTGGATGATCGCGGCGGTGGCCGCCATCCTGGTTTCCGTTGGGGCTGCTGCATGGCGCTACGCCCGGACGCCCGATGCCAAGCCGCGGACACCTGAGGAGGAAACGGCCGAAAGAGGCTGGAATCCCGAGGATAGCCCCGCCAACTCGGCGGCACGGATCTAGGGGACAACGCAGGGCGCTGGGGCGCTGTATGTTGGTCCTTCGGAAACGGCCCTGCTGGACATGGATACGACTTCACGACCCTGGGCGACGCCATTTCACCCGTGCGGACGAGCTAGGCGGCGCCGACCGCGGTAGACCGCGTCGGCCACGGCGAGCTTAGCGCCTTCAGGTCCGCTGGCTTCGCGCGGGCGGGATTCGAGGACCTCGTGCAACCACGTGTCGTCGAGCAGGGCGGCCACGTCGGCCGCGTTGTAGTAAAGGTCCGGGCGGTCGGGACGCGACGCCGCGGTCTGCATGTCCGACGGGTGGTGCCCCACGACCAACAGTGTGCCGCCCGGTGCCACCGCCCGCGCCAGGGCACGGAACAGCGGGTCGCGCTGGGCCGCGGGCAGGTGCATGTACTGGGCGGTGACCAGATCGAAGGACTCGGACGGCGGATCCCAACTGGTCAAGTCGTGATGCTCCCAACGCACGGGGTGGCGCTCGCCGCCGTCGTGTGGGGCGCCGGATTCCCGTTCGTGACCGGCGGCGCGGTCCAGCGCGACCGACGAGATGTCGACGCCGGTGACCCGCCAGCCGCGGGAAGACAGCCACAGCGCGTCGGCTCCCTCGCCGCAGCCGACGTCGAGCGCTGTCCCCGGCGCAATGCCCTCGGTCTCGGCGACCAACTGGGGATTCGGTTTGCCGCTCCAAATCCGCTGCTTCTCGCCGTACCGGGCGTTCCAAAACGTCTCGTCGAACTCGCGCGGACCATGGTCGTGGTGCTGGTGGTGTGTCTTCATCGGGAAACCTCCGCTCCCATAGTGCCCGCTTCACGGTCCGTCGCGATAGTGGATGCGCCTCGGTACGCCATCAGGTCCCGTTGCAGCTCCTCGGCCATCAGGTCGTTGTTGATGGCCATCGCGGCGGTCGAGCCGGACGCCGCCGCCGGCAGAACCTGCAGCATCAGGTTTGCCACGTTGCCCGCGGCCCACGCGCCGTCCACCGCGGCGGCTCCCATTTCGTCCACGGCAAGGTGCTCGCCGACCCCGGCCGGGTGCTGGACGACGTCCAGCCCCAAGCCCGCGAAGATCCCGGCGTTGGCGACGAAGCGCGGCTCGACTGTCAGGGAGTCCACCGCAACACCCGTCCGCGGGCCAGTTCCACTTCGCTGAGGGCGCCGCCGACGCCGTCGTTCAGGACGCGGGCGACCGCGCCGTCGACGACGATGACGCCCCGCGCCGCCAAGTGCTCCCACTCCTGCGCGGTGGGCTCCACCGTGTCGTTGAGGAAGAGCGTGATGCTTCCGCTCCACTGCCTGAAGAGCAACGCCTGCTACACGGACATGGCGCCGGTGCCGAGGACCCCGATGCGCCGATCACGGACCTCCCATCCGTGGCAGAAGGGGCAGTGCAGCACCTCCCTGCCCCACCGTTCCGCCGTCGAGCGTGGTGCGGAAGCGGTAGCGCGGATAGGTGACGCCTGCGGTGCCTATGGCGGTTCCGGGAACGATGATCCCCGCAGCGTTCGACGTTGTACCGAACCTCGAGTTGCTGTTGCCGTTGGCGAAGGCGCACCGGGTCCCCCTCGACGAGTTGGTGGGAGCGCCGACCACCCGCGACCCGCGCGTGCATCTCCGCCCCATCGAAGGGCATCGTGGCACCGTTCTGCCGTTGACGCGCCGGCCGGGTGGGATCCAGGCGTACAAACACGTGCTGCATGCGGAGGAGCCGCTGGAGGAGCCCGACCCGCAGGTGCACGAGGGGTACGAGTGGCTCTACGTGCTCAACGGCACCTTGCGGCTGGTGCTCGGCGTACTGGATCTCACGGCTGCACTTGCGGGCAAAGCGCACCCGTTGAGGCCTTTCATAGGGTGGTCGTCTCAGCCAAGGTAACCGGTTCGGCACGAATGCATTCCGACTGTGTAACGACGGTGGTTTCGGCCCGCGTCATGCCGTTGTCTGGGCTTGAGTGGAAGGCGTGGTCACGTGATCACGACGGGACGAATGAAGGCATGGGCGAAATGAGAACGGTGGCGTGGCTGGCTGTCATGGGGGTTCTGACGGTGGCTGTGGGGCTGGTGCTGGTGGTCGGACTGCTGGCGGTGCTGTCGGGGTCCATAGCGCTGTTCATGTGAGGCGCCCCCGGGCCGCGACACCCGAGGAGGACAAGTTTCGGGCGGATGCTTGCCAAAGCAGTTTCGGGGTGTACCCTAGCCACCGACCGAAACATGAATTGGAGGAGCCGCATGGCCCAGGACTACGACGAGATGCGCCCGGATGTTGCCGAGGCGTCGGACGCCACGCTGAAGACTGTCCAGACCATGGGCGCCCCGGATGCGCGGAACGTCTCGGCCGAGCTGGACGAGTCCGAAAACATCGACGGCGTCACCCTTCCGGACGCGGACCTCTCCGACGAGGAGCTGAACGTCACCGTCGTGCCCCAAGGCGAGGACGAGTTCACCTGTGGCTCGTGCTTCCTGGTGCGGCACCGGTCGCAGGTCGCCCGCGAGTCCAAGGGCATCAAGTTCTGCAAGGACTGCGAGGGCTAAGAAAGCCGGCCCCGGCGCGAGCCGGGGCGCGACGGGCACCGAGGGTGTCGTTGGAGCTAGCGCGTGGCCGCGGGGGTGGCCACGCCTTTTTCGTCCCAATGTGGCCATTCGTCCCACCAGCCCCAATTTGACACGAAATCCACTCCTGCTCTTGTGGATCGCTCGCTTACCGGAGAAACTGTCCGCACGGCTCGCAGACGAGGGGAAGGCCGCAGGCCGTTCGCACTGGGGGAAGTGCATAGGGGGAGGATGGCTACGATCCGGTTGGGGACCGGTTCGTAGCCATCAGCCCGCCTCCCCGCCCCGCCCCACGCGCGCGTAGACGGCCGGATTCGCTGTCCATAGCCGGAAGGCCCACGCGAAGGCTGCGACGCCTGGCACCACGACCGCTGCCGGCAACAGCCACGACAGCACGCTGGCCCCTTCGAGCCCGATCAGGACGTCGAAGTTGGCGACGATGGCGCCGAAAAGCGCCGTCAGCGCCACGCCGGCCACCACCGGCGCGACGATGCGCGTCCACGCGCCCAACCCGTGCGGCTGACGCCGGAAGTAGCCGACGACGGCGAACGAGGTCAGCGCCATCAGGAGCACCAGGCCGAAGGCGCCGGTGTTGGTCAGCCAGGTGAACATGGTCAGCACCGGGAACAGCGGACCGTATTCGTGGCCGGCGCCCGCCCAGGCAAACAGCACCAAGACCACCAGAGCCACCGCGGACTGCGCGAGCGAGCCGGCGGCCGGAGCCTGCGTGCGTGGATTCGTGCGCGCCAGGATCGGAGGCAACACCCCTTCGCGGCCCAGCGAGAAGAGGTACCGGGCCACCACGTTGTGGAAGGCGATGAGCGCCGCGAGCAGGCTGGTGATGAACAGCAGGGCGGAGACGTCCACCAGCCACGCGGGCCCGCGCTCGGCCAGGAACACGAACATCAGGTCCGGACCGAACTCGCGGGAGCGGTCCACGACGGCGGAGTCGCCCTCACCGACCGCCACGGCCCACGCGGACAGCGCGTAGAAGCCAGCGATAGCGGACACGGCGATCAGGGTCGCCCGGCGGGCCGTCACCCGCGGGTCCTTGACCTCCTCGTTGTAGATGGCACCGGATTCGAATCCCATGAACGCGGCGATGCTGAAGGCCAGGGCCGCCCCGACGCCGGCGGTGAAGAGGTTTCCCGGCGACAGCGAGGCCGCCGTGACGCCCTCCGGAGCGGCGCCCACGGCCAGGACGTCGTAGACCACCACAACGGCGAACTCCAGGGCCACCAACACGCCCAGGACCTTCGCGGAGAGATCCACCTTGTTGACCCCCAGCAGGGCCACGACGACCCAGCCGACCAGGGCAGAGGCCCACCACGGCACGTCGATTCCGGAGAGGCCCCCCACGAAGGAGGAAAGCGCGAATCCGAACAGGCCGTAGATCCCCACCTGCATGGCGTTGTAGGAGACGAGCGCGATCCAGGCCGAACCGATGCCGGCGGGCTTGCCGAGCCCGCGCGAGATGTAGGCGTAGAAGGCGCCGGCGTTGTGAACGTGGCGGCTCATCGCGGTGTACCCGACGGCGAACACCAGCAGCACCGCGCCGAGCACCACGAACGACAGCGGGATGCCGAGCAGCCCGCTGACGGCGTAGTTGCTGGTCACCCCTCCCGCCACGACGGTCAGCGGCGCGGATGCGGCGATGATCATGAAGACCAGGGCCGGAACGCCGAGGCGGCGTCGCCCGAGGCCCGCCTGAGTCGCGGGGGCTTGGGGTGGGGACTGTAGGGCCATGACTACTCCTTGGGGTTAAACGGCGGACCTAGTAGCTGATGATTTGGGGTTGTCCGAGGTGCTTGAGTCCCTCGACGCCGAACTCGAGTCCGTAGCCGGAGGCCTTGGCGCCGCCGAAGGGGACGCGGGGGTCGACGGTGCCGTGCTTGTTGATCCACACGCTTCCGGCCTCGATGCGGGCGGCGACCGCGCGGGCGGCGTCGGTGTCGGAGGACCAGACGGAGGCGCCGAGGCCGACGTCGAGCCCGTTGGCCATCGCGACGGCCTCGTCGACGGTGGAGTACTTCACGATCGGCAAGGCGGGGCCGAACTGCTCCTGGGTGACCAGCGGGTTGTCGTTTTCGATGTCCGCGACGAGGGTGGTCGGGTAGAAGTAGCCGGGCTGGTCCCGGACGGGGTTCCCGCCAAGGACGATGCGGGCGCCGGCGTCCTTGGCGGCTTGGACGAGGTTCGCGACGACGTCGTACTGCGCCCGGTTCTGCAGGGGCCCGAGGACGTTGTTCTCGTCGAGTCCGACGCCCATGGGCATGGCCTTGGCGACGTCGGTCAGGGCGGCGACGACGTCGTCGTAGATCTCCTCGTGGACGTAGAGGCGCTTGAGCGCTGCGCAGGTCTGGCCGGTGTTGATGAACGCGCCCCAGAAGAGGTCCTGGGCGATCGCGGCCGGGTCGGCGTCGGGCAGGACGATGCCAGCGTCGTTGCCGCCGAGCTCGAGGGTCAGGCGCTTCACGGTGCCGGCGGAGGAGCGGATGATGTCCTGTCCGGCCGCGGTGGAGCCGGTGAACATGATCTTGGCGATGTCCGGGTGGGAGGCGAGGACGGCGCCGACGTCGCGGCGGCCGGAGACGACGTGGAGGACGTCGGCGGGCAGGGCCGTGTTGAGTACGCGCACCAGGGCCAGGACGGACAGGGGTGTGTTCCCGGAGGGCTTGAGGACCACGGTGTTGCCCATGCGCAGGGCCGGGGCGAGCTGCCAGATGCTGATCATCATGGGCCAGTTCCAGGGGCCGATGGCGCCGACGACGCCGAGCGGGCGGTAGTGGAGTTCGGCGCGGCCGCCGTCGTCGTCGACCAGGACCTCCGGTTCGATCTCGAACGACGCGGTGGCGCGCAGCCAGGCGGCGCAGGCGCCGACCTCGAAGCGCGCGTTGGGCCCGTTCAGCGGTTTGCCCTGTTCGCGGGAGAGCAGCTCGGCAAGGGCCCCGGAGGAGGCCTCGACGGCGTCGGCGGCCCGGTTCAGGTGCGCGCTGCGCTCGGCGTGGCCGAGTGCTGCCCATGCCGGTTGCGCGGCGGCGGCCGCGGAGATCGCGGCTTCGAGGTCCGCGACCGTGTGCTCGGGGGCGCGGCCGACCACCTCGCCGGTGGCGGGGTCCTTGATCTCCCGCCCGCCGGTGTCCGGCTGGATGGACGCGAGCAGGTTTTCGCAGGTGGCGGTCTGGGTATCGGATGGGGTCGTCATGGCGTGTTCTCCTGGGTGTTCGTGGTGGGTGGAAAGAAGTTCAGAGCGAAGCGGGAATCCGGCGTGCCAGTGGGCGCTTCGCGTATCCGGCGTATCCGGCAACGAGGAGTTCGAGGCCCGCGACGCCGAGCATGCCCATGGCAGCCGGGGCGGCGGCCGCCGTGAGTGTCCCGGGCGCGCCGTGGCCCGCGTGGGGCGTGGCGGCGGTGATGCCCGGGACGCCGAGGGCCAGGACGACGTGCCCGATCGCCATGGCCAGGGACATGGCCTGCAGCAGCGCGAGCCCGCGGCGGGATGTGTGCCGCCAGGTGTGGACGGCGCACCACGCGCAGACCAGGAGCATGGGGATCAGGACCAGGTTCAAGGCGACGCCGTGGTCGTGCGCGGCCAGCAGCCAGGCATGGGCGCCGAGCGCCCCGGCCGCCGCCGCTCCTACCGGTGGCACTTCTTGCCCGACGCCGGCGCGGGCACGTCCAGGACGGGCGAGCGGTCGAAGAAGCCCTCGGGCCGCAGCCTGAACCCGGCGGTGTCGACCGGCATGATCGGCCAGTCCTCGACCCGCGGGAAGTGGGTCAGTCCGAAGGTGTGCCAGACCACCAGGTCCTCGCCGTAGATGTTGCGGTCCGCCTTGATCCATTCGGGCAGTCCCGCGCCGCCGGGGTGCTGGTTCACGAAGTCCCCGGTGGGGTACCTTTCGCTTTCGTCGTAGCGGGTGACCCACAGCGTCTTGGTGGTGAAGGCGGCGCGCCGGGCGACCGAGGACTGCGGGTCGGCCAGCAGGGTGGGTTGGCCCTCCGGGTGGAGCCTGTATCCGACCGGCTCGCCGAGGCGGTTGAGCGAGTCGGCGTTCTGCACCACCCACGTCCGGCCGGCGGCCATGTCAGCGTCCCGGCCTGCCTGGGATTCGCTGGTCAGCACGGTCCGCTTGCGGGTGAAGGCGTTGCCCCGCGGGTTCTCGGCGGACATCGGAACGCGCACCGCCTCCTCCTCCACGACGCGGTTCGGTCCGCCGTCGAGGGCGAAGTCGAGACGGGCGCCGAAGAGGTGCTGGTGGAACGGAGCCCCGAGCCCGGGGGCCATCTCCGAGGAGTACGGGTAGTCCTTCGAGGGCTGTGCGCTGGTGAAGACGACGCCGGTGGCCTTGGCCTCGAACTCGATCGTTCCGTCCAGGTAGAGGTACCAGTAGAACCCGTAGTCGTAGTTGCCGATGGTGGTGAAGAAGGAGATGACCAGGCGGCGGTTGCGGCGCGTGTAGTTCACGCCGCTCCACAGGTCCGAGTGCTTGGCGAGGATGGACCAGTCCTCCTCGTGCATGCAGATGCCGTTGGCGATGGTCCGCGGATTCCCGAAGGCGTCCGTGATGGTGGGGGAGAGGTAGTGGATCTCGCCGAGGCAGTCGCACCCGAGTTCGAGCGAGTTCGCGAACTGGCCCAGCATGTACTCGCCGGTGTCGAAGTAGTTTTGCCAACTGCGGACCGGCGAGGGGTCGCCGTAGGGGACGACCATCTCGGCGATGGAGGCGCGATTCAGGATCGGACGCGTCCGGCCGCCGTCCTCGAACCCGATGTTGTGCAGCACCAGGCCCTCGCGCATGTCGAAGCCGATGTCCAGGCTCCACTTCTCCCACAACACGTGGTTGCCGTCCGCCACAGTGAAGGACGGCCCTTCCGGCTGGGTGATACTGATCGGCTTCTGCGTGGTGCGCATGGGGCCGGTGAGTTCGGGGTCCGTGTAGTTTCCGTGTTCGGCGGGCACGGGAACGACGCCGAAGTCGAGCACCTGGTCCACGCTCCGCGCCGCGACGTCGACGTAGGCGACGAGCCCGTCGATCGGATGGGCCCATGCGGAATCCTCGGGGTGTTCCTGGAGGAACGCGAGCCCGCGCAGGATCCGCCGTCCCTTCTCCTCCGGGTATTCGAAGACGCCCGCGGAAAGCGGGGCGACGCGCACCTTGGCCACGTCGAGACCGCGCTTCTCAAGGGCCGCGAGCCACGCGGTATCGGTGGACAGGATCTCCTCGACCAGACCGTACTCCTCGTCCACGACGGGCAGTTCGCCCGTCACCGAGGTGTCCAATTCGACCACGCTGACCACTTCGGCCCGGGCGGTCGACACCACGACGTCCTTCGGCCGTCCCCCGGCGGTGTCCATCAGGAACGCTCGGAACAGGCGCTCGGCCGCGGGCACGTTGGCTCCGCGAGGCGGATCGACGAGACCGAAATAGGCGACGCGCGTCGTCTCGCCGAAGTGACCGGCCGCGGAGAGGGTCTCGCGGACCAGGGAGACCTCGTCCGGGGTGGACAACACGTGCCTCGAGGAGGCGCTGACGGGCAGGGTGTCGTGGGGGGACATGTTGACCTTCCGGGGGAGGGGGCGGAGCGGGTGCCGTGTGATGCGGACCACTTTATTATTCTCTCTACGTAGAGAATAAGTCGGAGTGACGCCGAGCACAAGGGTCTTATCCGTGGCATATTCCGTGACGGTCCGGTGGCGTGGTCTCGGGGAGGGCGCCCGTGGCTCTATACGATGGGCACATGCCCAAGATCGTTGACCACAACCGCCGGCGCAGGGATCTCGTGGAAGTGGCGTGGCGCGTCGTGGCGCGCAGCGGGTTGGAGGCCATGACGCTGCGCGACGTCGCGGCGGAGGCCGGGTTCGCCAACGGGGCGATCAAGCCCTACTTCGCCACGAAGGCCAGCCTCGTCGAGGCGACGTATTCGTATGTCTTCGAGCGGACGAATCTCCGAGTCGCCGCCGCGGTCGAGGGCCTCCGCGGGCTGGATGCGCTCAGGGTGTTCGGCTTGGAGGTTCTTCCGCTGGACTCCGTCCGGATCGACGAGGCGCGCGTGGTGATCCCGTTCTGGCAGGTGGCCATCCATGACCCGGACAAGATGGAGATCAACGCGGCCGCCATGGGCGAGTGGCGCTCATCCATGTCGGCGTGGCTCGGCGAGGCGCGGGACGCGGGAGAAATCACCGCGGATCTCCCGGTCGAGACCCTCGCGGAGGGGCTGCTGACGTTCCTGCTCGGCGCGCAGGTGGCCGCGGTCTTGGACTCCGGGGTCAATGCGCCGGAGCGGCTGGAGGCGCAGCTGGATGCGCACCTGGAGCGACTGCGTCCCTAGTGGCCGCCGCCCGGGCGGCGGGAATCGCTATCCGCTCCCAATCAATCGATTGACGGATGTTACGTTGCTGGACTTTACTGATCACCACGACCCAATCAACTGATCGGGCTTTGGATCCGACGGACGAGGATGTTCCACGGCATGGATTTGGGCAGTGTCCAGCGGGCCGCGGTGTCCCTCTTCGCCGCGCGGGGCTTCGCCGCCACCGGCATACGCGAACTGGGATCCGCCGCCGGCATCAACTCGGCGACGCTCTACCACTACGTGGGCAGCAAGGAAGACCTGCTGGTCAGCATCATGCGCGACTGCCTCGACGAGCTCATCCGCTCGGGGTCCGAGGCCCTCCGCGCCAGCGCCGAGCCGGCCATCCAGCTCGCCGGACTGATCTCCTCCCACGTGGGCTTCACGGCCACCAACCAGCTCACCGCCCGCGTCACCGACTACGAGATGCGCGCCCTCTCCGACGGCAACCGCGCCACCATGCAGGCCCTCCGCGACGAGTACGAGTCGCTCTTCGCGCAGGTCCTGGAGCGCGGGGCGCGCGTGGGGGCTTTCACCACCGAGGACCTCGCCATGGCCCGCCTCGCGCTGATGGAGATGGGGACCGGCGTCGCGCACTGGTACCGCGCCGACGGGCGCCTGCGCCTCGAGGAGGTCCAGCGCTATTTCGTGAGCATGGCCTGCCGGATCCTCGACGTCGACCAGGCCGACCTCGAAGGCGCCGATTTCGTCGTCGTGCCCCGCCGCCTCGGCAGCGAACCCCCACACCGACCCGCAACGAAAGAGACCCCGTGGACTCCCTGACCAGCAACGTCGACGCCAGCGCCCCCGGTTTCGCGGAGAACGCGGAGCGGCAGAAGGCCCTCGTCGAGGAACTGCGCAAGCGGTTGGACCGGGCCGCACTCGGCGGCTCGGAGGCGTCGCGCCGCCGCCACCAGGGGCGCGGGAAGCTCCTGCCCCGCGAGCGCGTCGACGCCCTGCTTGACGACGGCTCGCCCTTCCTCGAGATCGCGCCGCTGGCGGCCGAGGACATGTACGGGGGTGACTGCCCCGGAGCCGGAGTCATCGCCGGGATCGGCCTGGTCCACGGCCGGCACGTCCTGGTCATCTCCAACGACGCCACCGTCAAGGGCGGCACCTACTTCCCCATGACGGTCAAGAAGCACCTCCGCGCGCAGGAGATCGCGCTGGAAAACGGGCTGCCGTGTGTCTACCTCGTGGACTCGGGAGGGGCGTTCCTGCCCATGCAGGACGAGGTCTTCCCGGACCGCGACCACTTCGGGCGCATCTTCTACAACCAGGCCAACCTCTCGGCGCGCAAGATCCCGCAGATCGCCGCGGTCCTGGGCTCCTGCACGGCCGGCGGCGCGTACGTCCCGGCGATGAGCGACGAGACCGTGATCGTCCGGAACCAGGGCACCATCTTCCTGGGCGGCCCGCCGCTGGTGAAGGCGGCCATCGGGGAAATCGTGACCGCCGAGGAACTCGGCGGTGGGGAACTCCACGCCGGCACGTCCGGCGTCGTGGACCACCTGGCGGAAAACGACGCGCACGCGCTGGAGATCGTGCGCAACATCATCGAGACACTGCCGCCCGGCCCGGCAGCAGCGTGGGACATCGCCGAACAGGCCGCCGAGCCGCTGTCCGATCCGGCCGAGCTCTACGGCGCCGTCCCCACCGACGTGAACGCCCCCTACGACGTCCGCGAGGTCATCGCCCGGATCACGGACGGCAGCGGATTCCACGAGTTCAAGGCCAACTACGGGACCACGCTGGTCACCGGATTCGCCCGCATCCACGGCCACAAGGTCGGCATCCTCGCGAACAACGGCGTCCTGTTCGCCGAGTCCGCGCTCAAGGGCGCGCACTTCATCGAGCTGTGCGACCAACGCGGCATCCCGCTGGTGTTCCTGCAGAACCTCGCCGGGTTCATGGTGGGCCGGGACTACGAGGCCGGGGGCATCGCCAAGCACGGCGCGAAGATGGTCACCGCCGTCGCCACCGCGCGGGTCCCCAAACTCACGGTGGTCATCGGCGGCTCCTTCGGGGCCGGCAACTACTCCATGTGCGGGCGCGCGTACTCGCCGCGTTTCCTGTGGATGTGGCCGGCCGCGCGCATCTCCGTCATGGGCGGCAACCAGGCCTCCTCGGTGCTGGCCACCGTCAAACGCGACCAGATCGAGGGCGCCGGCAACACCTGGGACGACGCCGACGAGGAGGCCTTCAAGGCGCCCATCAAGGAGCAGTACGAGGCCCAGGGCAACCCCTACTACTCCACGGCCCGGCTGTGGGACGACGGCGTGATCGACCCCGCGGACACGCGCCGCGTGCTCGGCATGGCGCTGGACGTCTGCGCCCGGCAGCCCCTGCCGGAGACGTCCTTCGGCGTCTTCCGCATGTGAGCGCCCGCCGATGACGACCCCGACCCCAGCCCCCCAGAACGGACCCATCGTGAACCACCCCCTCTTCGACACGGTGCTCGTGGCCAACCGCGGGGAGATCGCCGTCCGCGTCATCCGTTCGCTCCGGGCGCTCGGCATCCGCTCCGTGGCCGTGTATTCGGACGCCGACGCCGGGGCCCGCCACGTCGCCGAGGCCGACGTCGCCGTGCGCGTCGGTCCCGGCCCGGCCAACGAAAGCTACCTGGACATCGACGCGATCCTCGGGGCCTGCCGACGCACCGGGGCGCAAGCCGTGCACCCCGGCTACGGCTTCCTGTCCGAGAACGTCGGATTCGGCCGCGCCCTGGAACAGGCGGGCATAGTGTTCATCGGGCCCGACGTCGCCTCCATCAACCTCATGGGCGACAAGATCCGCTCCAAAAACCACGTGGTGTCCCACGGCGTCCCGGTTGTCCCGGGCATCGCCGAACCCGGGCTCGACGACGCCGCGCTGACGGCCGCCGCGGCCGGCGTCGGCTTCCCCCTGCTCATCAAGCCCTCCGCCGGGGGCGGCGGCAAGGGCATGTTCGTCGTCGAGAGCGAGGCCGAGCTGCCCGACGCGCTGGCCAGCGCGCGCCGCACGGCGCTCGGCGCGTTCGGCGACGACACCCTGTTCCTGGAGCGGCTGGTGCGCAATCCCCGCCACATCGAGGTGCAGGTCCTGGCCGACCGCCACGGCAACTCCGTGCACCTGGGGGAGCGCGAATGCTCGCTGCAGCGCCGCCACCAGAAGGTCATCGAGGAGGCACCCTCACCGCTGCTGGAGGGCCTGGACGACGGCGGCCGCATCCGCGCGGAGATCGGCGCCGCCGCCGTCGCGGCCGCGCGCTCCGTCGACTACGTCGGCGCCGGAACCGTGGAGTTCCTCGTCAGCGACGAGAACCCGGGCGAGTTCTTCTTCATGGAAATGAACACGCGCCTGCAGGTCGAGCACCCCGTGACGGAGGAGGTGGTCCGCGTCGGCGGGGAGTCGGTCGACCTGGTCGAATGGCAGGTGCGCATCGCCGCCGGACAGCCGCTGCCCTTCACCCAGGAACAGGTGGAGCTGCGTGGCCACGCCGTCGAGGCGCGTGTCTACGCCGAGGACCCCGCGCACGGCTTCCTGCCCTCGATCGGCACCATCCTCTCCGCGGTCGAACCCTCCGGCGGTCACGTGCGCGTGGATTCCTCCCTGCGCGACGGCCTGGAGGTCCCCGCGTTCTACGACCCGATGCTCGCGAAGGTCATCGCGTGGGGCGAGGACCGCGCCGCGTCGCTGGCGGTGCTGGACCGCGCGCTCGCCGGGACCGTGGTGCTGGGGGTGCACACGAATATCGAATACCTGCGACTGCTCCTGGCCGACGACGACGTCGCCGCCGGGCGCCTCGACACGAACCTGATCGGCCGCAAGATGCCGGAGATGGCATTCCGCGCCGTGTCCGGCGAAGACCTGGCGCTCGCCGCGCACCTCGCGCGCACCCCCGACGCTGGAACGAGCGGAGCCCGGAGCGGCGGTGCGTGGGGCCGCGCCGACGGGTGGCGGCTGGGGCGGCACGCCGGTTCGGTGCTGCACCTCGAGACCGAGGGCGAAATCCACACGGTTTCCCACCGGGCGACGCCGACCGGTTCGTCGGTCGACATCGACGGGCGCGCATACGCCGTCGACGCGGCCGGACCGGACCTGCTTGCGGTGGACGGCGTCGTCCGGCCCGTGCGCAGCGCCGTCGGCCCCGACGGCACGGTGTGGCTCGGCGGCCAGGGCCGGAGCGCCGCCATCCGACCGCTGGACCGCGCCGAACGGCTGTCGCGAGAACTCGCGGCACTGGACCGCGGGGCCTCGGCCACGTCCCCGGAGGTCCGCGCGCCCATGCCGGGCACCGTGATCGCCGTCCGGGTGGCCGACGGCGAGCGCGTCGCCGCCGGCCAGGTGCTCGCGTCGATCGAGGCGATGAAAATGGAACACCACATGCTTTCACCGGGGGACGGCGTCGTCAGCATGGGCGCGCTCAAGGCGGGCGACCTCGTTAAGGCCGGACAGCTGGTCGCCACCGTGCGGATCGACACCCCCGACACCCGCGACCTCGAAAACCCCGACGGCGGGCCGTCCGCGGACGCCGTCCCGACCGAACTGGAGACCAGCGCATGAGCGCCACCGAACCGGAGCGCGTGGAACAGCGCGGCTTCTACCTCGACGAGCTGCGCGAGGGCGTGGTCTATGTGCACCGGCCCGGGCGCACCCTCACCGAGGCGGACAACGTCCTGTTCACGTCACTGACCATGAACAACCAGGGGCTGCACCTCGATGCGGCCTGGAGCGCCACGCAGCCCTTTGGCCAGCGGCTGGTGAATTCGCTCCTGACGCTGGGCACCATGGTGGGCCAGTCGGTGCCGCAGATGACCGAGGGCACCATCATCGGCCAGCTGGGCCTGGACGACGTGAAGTTCCCCCATCCGATGTTCCACGGGGACACGCTGTACACCGAAACCGAGGTCACCGAGGTCAGGCCCTCCAAGTCCCGCCCGGGGCAGGGGATCGCGACCATGCGGCACACGGGGCGGAACCAGGACGGCGTCGTGGTCGCCACGGCCACGCGGACCTGCCTGATGTGGACGAGGGACGCACACCGGACCGCCGTCGCCGGGACGGGGGAGGTCCGGAATGCGTGATTTCGCCATGGGCCCCGCCATCCTGTTCTGCCCGGCCGACCGCCCGGACCGCTACGCGAAGGCCCTGGAGCGGGCGGACGCCGTCATCCTGGACCTGGAGGACGCCGTCGCGCCCGGCAAGCGCGCGGAGGCCCGCACGGCCCTCGCCGGAAACCCGCTGGACCCCGCGCGGACCATCGTGCGCGTCAACCCCGCCGGAACGACCGATTACGACGCCGACCTGGCCGCCCTGCGCGCCACGGCCTACCGCACGGTGATGTTGGCCAAGGCCGAGACCGCGGAGGACCTCGCGGGACTGGCGGACTACGACGTCGTGGCCCTGTGCGAGACGGCGCTGGGCGTGCTCAACGCGCCGGCCATCGCGGCGGAACGCAACGTCGTCGCGCTGATGTGGGGTGCCGAGGACCTGGTTGCCTCGCTCGGCGGATCATCGTCCCGGGACGCCTCCGGGGCCTACCGCGACGTCGCCGCGCACGCCCGCTCGCGGGTGCTGCTGGCGGCCGGCGCGTTCGGGAAGACCGCCATCGACTCGGTTTACGTCGACATTCCCGACCACGAGGGGCTGCTGGCCGAGTCGGTGGACGCGCAGGCGTCCGGGTTCGGCGCCAAGGCCTCCATCCACCCGGGCCAGATGCCCGTCATCCGCCGCGCCTTCACCCCGACCGAGGAGGATGCCGACCGCGCCCGGCGGGTGCTGGCGGCCGCGGAAGAGTCCGGCGGGGCCTTTACGTTCGAGGGGCGGATGGTCGACGAGCCGCTGCTGCGGCACGCCCGCGCGACGCTCGCGCGCGCGGGCCGGAACGCCGGGGGCAAGGAACCGGCGACGGGGGAGACGAGCGCCGGTTAGCGGCCTGCTGCGCGCGCGCCGGGAGTACCCTCGAAGGATGAGGACTCCACTCCAGCCAGGCATCGCGCTCGGGGGACGCTTCGCCCGCGAACTGCCCGAATTGGCCATCCCGTGGGAGGCCGCCGAGGTCGCCGAACCCCGCCTGCTCGCGTTGAACGAGCCGCTGGCCCAAGAACTCGGTCTGGACCCGGCGGCGCTCCGGACCGCGGAGGGCCTGCGCCTCCTGGTCGGCAACGCCGTCCCCGACGGCGCGACTCCGGTGGCGCAGGGCTACGCGGGACACCAGTTCGGATCGTATTCGCCGCGGCTCGGGGACGGGCGCGCGCTCCTGCTCGGCGAGGTCTCCGCGGCAGACGGGACGCTGCGGGACATCCACCTGAAGGGTTCCGGCGCCACGCCGTTCGCCCGCGCCGGGGACGGGCTGGCCGCCGTCGGGCCCATGCTGCGCGAATTCGTCGTCGCCGAGGCGATGCACGCCCTGGGAATCCCCACGACGCGCTCGCTCGCCGTCGTCGAGACCGGGAGCACCGTCCGGCGCGAGACGGAACTGCCCGGCGCCGTGCTGACCCGCGTCGCGGCCAGTCACCTGCGCGTCGGCACGTTCCAGTTCGTCGCCGCCGGCGGGGACACCGACCTGCTCCGCCGGCTGGCGGACTTCGCCATAGACCGCCACTATCCGTGGGCCGCCGGGGAGGAGAACCCGGCCCTCGCGCTGTTCCGGGAGGTCGTCGCGGCGCAGGCGTCCCTGGTGGCGCGCTGGATGCTGGTGGGGTTCGTCCACGGCGTCATGAACACGGACAACATGACCATCTCGGGCGAGACCATCGACTACGGCCCGTGCGCGTTCATGGACGCCTACGACCCGGCCGCCCTGTACAGCTCCATCGACTCGGGCGGGCGCTACGCCTACGGGAGCCAGCCGGTGGTCGCCGAGTGGAACCTCGCGCGGCTCGCGGAGGCGCTCCTGCCGCTGTTCGACGAGGACCGCGACCGGGCGGTGGAACTCGCCGTCGAGCAGCTCGGCACGTTCCGGCCGGCCTACAACGCCGCCTACGCGGCAGTGATGGCGGACAAGCTGGGGCTGCCCGACGACGACGCGACGGCGGCGCTGTCCGGCGAGCTTCCGGCGCTGCTCGCCGGGGCGCGGGTGGACCACACCTCGTTTTACCGCAGCCTCGGCGCCGCCGCCCGGGGCGGCGACGCGCGGTTCCGCGCGCTGTTCCCAGCCGCGGACGCCGGGGACGAAGGGGGCGCGGAAGCCTGGCTGGAACGCTGGAGGCTGTTGGGCCCGGACGGCGACGCGGCGGACCGCGCAAACCCGGCGTATATCCCGCGGAACCACCTCGTGGAGGAGGCCCTCGCCGCGGCGACCGCCGGAGACCTGGAGCCGCTCTCGAAGCTGTTGGACGCGGTGACCGCGCCCTTCGAGGAACGAACCGGGCTCGAGCGCTACGCCGCGCCCGCACCCGAGGATTTCGGAAACTACCGGACTTTCTGCGGAACCTAGCCCATCCCAGCCCAGTCCTGCACCGACCCAGCCCCGCCCGCCCCGCCTCGCGAAGTGGACATAACCACGGGTAATTAACCTAGGAAGTGTCCACTTCGGGGGGTGGGGGAGGGCTATTCGAAGCGGGTGGGGTCTCCCATGCCGACGCGGACCACTTCCGCCGTGCCGCCGGAGAAGTCGACGACCGTCGTCGGCTCGGCGCCGCAGTCGCCGGAGTCGATGACGGCGTCGACCACGTGGTCGAGGCGTTCCTTGATATCCCAGCCCTGGGTCATGGGTTCGTCCTCGTCGGGGAGGAGCAGTGTGCTGGACAGGAGCGGTTCGCCGAGTTCGGCCAGCAGCGCCTGCGTCACCGCGTGGTCCGGGATGCGGACGCCGACCGTCTTCTTCTTCGGGTGGAGAAGGCGGCGGGGGACCTCCTTGGTGGCCGGCAGGATGAAGGTGTAGCTGCCGGGAGTGACGGCCTTGATGCTGCGGAAGACCATGTTGTTGATTTCCACGAACTGCCCCAGCTGCGCGAAGTCCTTGCAGACCAGCGTGAAGTGGTGCTTGTCGTCTAGCCGGCGGATGGTGCGGATCCGGTCCAGCGCGTCCTTGTTGCCCATTTGGGCGCCGAACGCGTAGCAGGAGTCGGTGGGGTAGACGATCAGGCCGCCGGAGCGGAGCATATCCACCGCCTGGCCGATCAGTCGCGGCTGGGGATTGTCCGGGTGCACATCGAGAAAGCGGGCCATCAGCCGAGCATACGCCGGATTTGGCGGGCCCGCCGCGGCTCCGGTACCCTTGCTGGGTACGCCCGCGTGGCGCACGAAGTTCGGTTCTTTAGCTCAGTTGGTTAGAGCGTTCGCTTCACACGCGAAAGGTCGCTGGTTCGAGTCCAGTAAGAACCACCAGCAACGAGGAGGGCCCCCGCCGCGGCGGGGGCCCTCCTCGTTTTGAACCTAGCCGACGGCGGCGACGCGCGCGCCGTCCGGTTACGACCCGTCCGCCATCATGTCCAAGACGAGCGGCTTGACCCTGGTCCCGAGCAGTTCGATGCTGCGGACCATGTCCGCGTGGGGGAGCGAGCCGTTGCTGTACTTGATGTCCAGGCGCGAGAGCCCCAGGCCCTTCGCGGCCCGAACGAACTTCTTGGCCACCGTCTCGGGCGAGCCCGCGAAGAGGTTGCCCGCGGGCCCGGCCGACGCCTGAAAGCGCATTTTCGATGCCGGCGGCCAGCCCCGTTCGGAGCCGAGCTTGTTCATGACGCGCTCGTAGTGCGGCCAGAGGGTGTCCAGGGCCTCCTCGTCGGTCTCCGCCACGAAGCCGTGCACGTGCGCGCCGACTGGTTGCGGCTGGTGCCCGAACTCCTCGAGGGAGCGCCGGTAGAGGCGTCCCAGCCCCTCGAACGCCAGCGGGTCCCCTCCGATGATGGCCATGAACAGGGGCAGTCCGTGCCGCGCCGCGCGGACGACCGATTCCGGGCTGCCGCCGACACCCACCCACGCGCCGAGCCGGCCCGATTCGGTGTTCGGGTAGGCGCGCTGTCCGGACAGTCCCGGACGGGTGGTCCCGTGCCAAGTGAGCGGCTGCTCCGCCAGGAGCTTGGCGAAAAGCGCCAGTTTCTCCTCGAACAGGACCTCGTAGTCCTTCAGGTCGTATCCGAAGAGCGGGAAGGACTCGATGAATGAGCCACGTCCCAGGATCACCTCGGCGCGTCCGTTGGACAGCCCGTCCACCGTGGCGAAACGCTGGAACACGCGCACCGGATCGTCCGAGCTGAGCACCGTCACCGCCGAGCCGAGCCGGATGCGCTCCGTCTGGCCGGCGATGGCACCGAGGACGACCTCCGGGGCGGTCACGGCGTAGTCCGGGCGGTGGTGCTCGCCGACGCCGAAGAAGTCCAGCCCCGACTGCTCGGCGGCGCGTGCCTCCGCGAGGATGTTACGCAGGACCTGGGCATGGTGGAGCGGCTGGCCGTCGGGGCCGTCCGTGACGTCGCCGAAGGTTTCGACGCCGATTTCGAGCTGTTGTCCCATGGATGGACTCCTTTGATATATGCAACTGCATGCAATAACCGGCGTCGCAAGCCGGGTATTCCCCGGCGCGGGGAAAGCCCCGGGGTGCGTCCGGGACGGGCGCTCCGGAGACCGTGACGAAGCACTCGCCGGGGCCGCCCCCTGGGCCGGCTACACCACTGTTTGCCGGTTGTACAGTGGAGTCACCAAGCACCGCAGGACAGGAGACCACGTGTCCCCGAGCAACACCCAGGACACCACCCCCGGAGTGGGCGGAACGCCCGATCCGCACCCGCGCGCCGGGGCGATGCCGCGCGTCACGACGTCGGAAATGAAGCACACCCTGACGCGGCGCACCGAGGCCGTGCTGCCGACCGGAAGCGCCGACCTGCCGGGGTCCCCCGACGACCGCTTGAAGACCGAGCCCGACTGGGACGAGGCGGACCTTCCGGCCGATTCCGAGCCGGCCCTGGATCCGTACCCCGGCGCCCAGCAGCAGGACCGTGGCCGCAAGCCCGCGAGGAACACCTCCAAGAACCGCCTTCTCTGGGGCGTGCCGCGTCCGGGGCCGGGAACGGCTCCCACGGCGCCGATCGATCCCGCCGTCGCCCGGCCCGTCCCCAGGGCCAGCCCGGCTGCCCGTCGCATGCTGGCGCGCCTCATGGAGTCCGAGGCGCCGCCCACGCAGGCGTTCTCCATCGTCGACCGGCTGGTCGGAAGCCCCTATGCGAACCCGACAATCCAGGTCGGCGCCCAGGAGGCCAGCGCGCGCAAGACGCTGGAGTTCGCCCTGGACCTCGCCGAGGCCATGTTCCGCTACGGTGCCGGCGCCCTCGAGGCGGAGACGAGCATCATCGCGGTCACCGCCTCGCTGGGGCTGCGCCACGTGGACGTGGATATCACCAACCAGTCGATCCTCCTGAACTATGCGCCGGCCGACCAGATTCCGCTGACCATCCTGCGCGTGGTCCGTTCGTGGACCAGCAACTACGCCGGCCTGGCGCTGCTCCACCAGCTGGTCTCCGAGATCGTGGCCGGCGGCGTCACGCGGCAGCAGGCGGTGGACCGCCTGGACGACATCACCCACCGGCCCAAGCCGTTCCCCCGCTGGATGGTCACTGCCGCGGGCGGCGGGTTCACGGCCGCGTTCGTCCTGTTCATCGGCGGATCGTGGATCGGTGCGCTGGTTGGTTTCGCGTCATTCTGCCTCGTCACCCAGGTGCTTAAGGTCGCCGGCCGGTGGCGAGTTCCGGAGTTCTTCGCCGTCGGGCTCGGGTCCCTGGCCATGACCAGCATCGCCATGGTCATGTGGGCGCTCAGCGTGCCGATCTCCCCGGCCATCGTCGTGGCCGGCGGCATCATGCTGCTGCTTCCGTCCTCGAGGTTCGTCTCCGCGGTCCAAGACGCGATCAATGGCTTCCCCGTCACGGCGGCGGGCCGTTTCTTCTCCGCCATGATCATCTACGGAGGCATCGTTGCCGGCATCGTCGTGGGGCTGGTGCTCGGCGCGCTTGCCGGCATCGGGGAGCTGGACATCGCCCGGATCGACCAAATCGCGTATCCGACGTGGCTGCTGGTGCTGCTGGTGGGCTTCGCGGTGGCCTGTGCCTCCGTCTTCGAACAAAGCGCCCACAACCTGGTGCTGCCCACCGCAGGCGTCGCGCTGCTGGGGTATCTGGCACTGGTCGGTTCCGAGACGATCGGCGTCGGCCAGCGGCTGACCCCGGCCATAGCCGCCGCCGTCGTCGGAGCGGCGGGGCGTTGGGTCGCCATGAAGATGGGGGCTCCTCAGCTGGTGGTCGCCGTGCCCGCGATCGTCTTTTTGCTGCCCGGGCTGATGATCTTCCGCGCCATGTACGGGATCGCGATCGACAGCGACGACATGACGGCCGGCCTCGTGGAGATGTTCAACGCGTTCACCATCATCCTCGCCACGGCGGGCGGCGTGGTGCTGGGCGACACCATCGCCCGGCCGCTCACCAAGGGCTGGAGCAGCCACGAACGACGCCGGATCCGCCGCCGCTGACACCCTCTTCCACGGCCTCCTCCGGCTACCGCGCGCCGACTTACGACGCCGGCAGGCGCCAATCCACGCCACTCGCGCCCTGCGCGGCGAGCAGTTCGTTGGCGCGGCTGAACGGGCGGGAACCGAAGAAGCCGCGCCGCGCGGACAATGGCGAGGGGTGTGCGCTGTGGATGACAGCGGTGCCGGCCAGCAGCGGTTCGACGGCCTGCGCGTCCCGGCCCCAGAGGATGGACACCAGCGGAAGCCCGCGGCCCGCGAGGGCGGCGACGGCGGCATCGGTCACGGCCTGCCAGCCCAGCCCCCTGTGGGAGCCCGCCGAGCCGGCGGAGACAGTGAGGACGCGATTCAGCAGCAGCACTCCCTGGTCCGCCCAGGCGGACAGATCGCCGTGCGGCGGGGGAGTGGCACCGACGTCGTCCGCCAGCTCCCGGTAGATGTTCGCGAGGCTCCGCGGCAGTGGCCGGACGTCTGGCTGGACCGCGAAGCTGAGCCCGATCGCGTGCCCCGGCGTCGGATAGGGGTCCTGCCCAACGACGAGGACCTTGACGGACTCCAGCGGGCGGGTGAAGGCGCGAAGGATGTTCGTCGGCGCGGGGAGCACGTTCTCGCCCGCTTCGCGCCGCCGCAGGAGGTCGGCCTCGATGGCCTCGATGTGGCCGGCGACGGGCTCGAGTGCGCGGGCCCAATCCGGGGCCATGCCCGCCGCCAAGCGCGGGCCCGCGGGGATGTCCTCGCCCCGCGGAGCTGGCGGCAACGCAAAAAGCGGATGCTGTTCGGGTGCGTCCGGTGAATCGTGCATCCGTTCATTCTGCCGCGCGCGGGGACGGTCCGTTCAAATGACAACCCTGTGATTCGGAACTACCATGGGAGGCGTGCCCCGCGCCCGCGCGGCAGTGGACCGGGAGGAACGTTGTGGCAGCGGAAGAGACCGAACCGGGATTCGCCGTGGATCCCGAGAGCGACCTCGACGAGCGCGCCCAGCGCATGCTGGCACTGGAACGGCAGTGGTGGAAGTACGCCGGTGCCAAGGAGCAGGCCATCCGCGAGCTGTTCGACCTCTCCGCGGCGAACTACTACCAGGTGCTCAACGCGCTTATCGACACCGAGGCGGCGCTCGCGCACGATCCCATGCTGGTGAAGAGATTGCGTAGACTACGTTCAACCCGCCACCGGGCCCGAAGCGCGCGCAGGCTGGCCACGGAGGCGTAGCTGGCGCCGACGTACCGATCAGATCCAAGGACAACGATGAGCAAGTACGCGAACGACGAATTCGACAGGGTTCCGGAGTTCACCGACCGCAACGGGGTCCACCGGGCCGAGACCGCGGGCACCGCCAAGCGCCCGGGCCTGGGCCTGTTGATGGGCGTCGGGGTCCTCGCGCTGCTGGTCGGACTGTTCTCGTTCTTCGTCCTGCCCCAGATGACCGGCACGCCGACCGCTTCCCCCGGGGACTCCGCGGGCGCCCCGGCCGCGAGCTCCGATGCCGCGAACACCAGCGACGCGGAATCCGAGCCCGCCGAGTCCGAGACCGCGGAGTCCGAGACCGCGGAGTCCGAGCCGGTCGAGTCCGAGGCACCGGAATCTGAGTCCGAGGAGCCCGAGGCATCGCCGGAGCCCGAGGAATCCGACGAGCCGGAGGAGTCCAGCGAGGCCGCCGGCGCCGTCGACCGGTCGGCGCCCATCGGCGTCTACAACGGAGCAGGGCGCTCCGGGCTGGCCGGTTCGGTGGCGTCGAGCCTGCGCAACGGCGGGTTCACGTCCATCAGCGCGGCGAACTGGTCCCGGCAGGAAAACGTGTCGGTGGTCTACTTCCGCTCCGAGTCCTCGCGCTCCACGGCCCAGGAGGCCGCACGGGTCCTGGGCATCGCCACGGTCTTCCAAACGCCGAACATCCCCACGGAGATCTCCGTGGTGCTCGGCCGCGACTACAGCTAGTTCCGCCCGGCCAATCCGTGGCGAATTGGGCGCCGCGCTTGCACTCTCGGGGCGAGAGTGCCAATAATTGATTTAGCACTCGGGTGCCGTGACTGCCAAGAGTCCATCGACGACGTCGTATGGGCCACGATCTTTCGCGGGGCGCCGGGTGAACCCCTGGCCAGTTGCAGCGAGGAAGTCCGGTTGGCGTACCGAAAGCGCCACCCGGCTGCCGTCCGTCGCGGGCGTTGCCTCCGGCCCATGAAAACGCATGACTGTCCCGAAAGGACCACAAGCCGCCATGGCCAAGATGATTGCATTTGACGAGGAAGCACGCCGCGGCCTCGAACGGGGCCTGAACACCCTGGCCGACGCCGTCAAGGTGACCCTCGGCCCGCGTGGCCGCAACGTCGTTCTCGAGAAGAAGTGGGGCGCACCCACGATCACGAACGACGGCGTGTCCATCGCCAAGGAGATCGAGCTCGAGGACCCGTACGAGAAGATCGGTGCCGAGCTCGTCAAGGAAGTTGCCAAGAAGACGGACGACGTCGCCGGCGACGGAACCACCACCGCCACCGTTCTCGCGCAGGCGCTGGTCAAGGAAGGCCTGCGCAACGTTGCCGCCGGCGCTGACCCGCTGAGCCTCAAGCGCGGGATCGAGAAGGCCGTCGCGGCAGTGACGGCCGAGCTGGTCGCCTCCGCCAAGGAAATCGAGACCAAGGAACAGATCGCCGCCACGGCGTCCATCTCCGCCGGCGACAACCAGATCGGCGAGCTCATCGCGGAGGCGCTGGACAAGGTCGGCAAGGAAGGCGTCATCACGGTCGAGGAGTCCAACACCTTCGGGCTGGACCTCGAGCTGACCGAGGGCATGCGCTTCGACAAGGGCTACATCTCGGCCTACTTCGTCACCGACGCCGAGCGCCAGGAAACGGTCCTCGAGGACCCGTACATCCTGATCGTCAACTCGAAGATCTCCAACGTCAAGGACCTCGTCGCGGTCCTGGAGAAGGTCATGCAGTCCGGCAAGCCGCTGCTGATCATCGCCGAGGACATCGAGGGCGAGGCCCTGGCCACGCTGGTCGTCAACAAGATCCGCGGCCTGTTCAAGTCCGTGGCCGTCAAGGCCCCGGGTTTCGGCGACCGCCGCAAGGCCATGCTGGCCGACATCGCCATCCTCACCGGTGGCCAGGTCATCTCCGAGGAGGTCGGCCTCAAGCTCGAGACCGCCACCTTGGACCTGCTGGGCCAGGCGCGCAAGGTCGTCGTCACCAAGGACGAGACCACCATCGTCGAGGGTGCCGGCGACGCCGAGGAGATCGCCGGACGCGTCAGCCAGATCCGCGCCGAGATCGAGAACTCGGACTCGGACTACGACCGCGAGAAGCTGCAGGAGCGCCTCGCCAAGCTGGCCGGTGGCGTTGCCGTCATCAAGGCCGGCGCGGCGACCGAGGTCGAGCTCAAGGAGCGCAAGCACCGCATCGAAGACGCCGTCCGCAACGCGAAGGCCGCCGTCGAAGAGGGCATCGTCGCCGGTGGCGGCGTGGCCCTCCTCCAGGCCGGCGAGCGCGCGTTCGCCAAGCTGCAGCTCGAGGGCGACGAGGCGACCGGCGCGAACATCGTCAAGGTTGCCGTCGAGGCTCCGCTGAAGCAGATCGCCTTCAACGCCGGCCTGGAGCCGGGCGTCGTCGCCGACAAGGTCAAGGGCCTGCCTTCGGGCCACGGCCTGAACGCCGCCACGGGCGTCTACGAGGACCTGCTGGCCGCGGGCGTGAACGACCCGGTGAAGGTCACGCGCTCCGCTCTGCAGAACGCCGCGTCGATCGCAGGGCTGTTCCTCACCACCGAGGCCGTTGTCGCCGACAAGCCGGAAAAGGCCGCTGCGGCCATGCCCGGTGGCGACGACATGGGCGGCATGGGCGGCATGGGCGGCTTCTAGCCACCCGCCGCTCCGGCGGCACCACCCGAACGCCCCGGTCGATGACCGGACAACGATGGCCGCGGTTCCCCAGGCGGGGGCCGCGGCCATCGGCGTGATGTGGTCGTTCGAACATGGTTCGGGCCTACGGCGATCCGTTCGCCTGCCGGCGTCGGCTGCGGTGCCGGGGCCTACGGCAGTCGCTCGAGGCCGGCCAGCTCGCTGCGCAGGTTTGCCCTCGCGGACGCTTCCCAGAGTTCCCGGCCGACGGTCGTTCCGTACAGGGGACCCACATCCAAAAGGAACCTCAGGACACCTGCGCGGCCCGCGGCGAATGCCGCGTCCGGAACGTGGGCATAGTCGCGGCGGACGGCCGCGACATAGCGGCCGTACTCCGCCGGGGGACGCGCCAGCACCTCGAGGTCCGCGTCGCACAACAGCCTTCCCGCAGCGTCGTCCGGGGCTGGCCGATGTCCGGCGGTGAGCCGAACCAGCCGTGCCGCCTCGGCCACCTCCGCCGGGGGCAGGCCCGCTCGGCCCAGCAGGCGCTCTGCGAGTTGCGCCGAGTCGTCCTCGTCGGCCCCCGCGACGCCCGCATAGACGGCATCGTGGAACCACGCCGCCAGCCACGGGGCGCGCGGGTGGGCGCCGGCTGACTCTCCCCGCGCCGCCAAAAGATCCAGCGCCCGCAGCACGGCCAGCAGGTGGGCGCGGTCGTGGTAGTGGCGGTGGTCCTCCGACCACCGGATCAGCAGTTCGCGGCCCACGGAGGGAACCGTGGGGACCAGCTTGTCCCAGGAGGCCAGGAGGATCCGGTCCAGCTTCTCCGGCCGCTGCCGCGCCGGGACGCGGAGCCCGCTGCGCACGAGCCGCCGGACCAGTTCCGTCGCGGAGACCGGGACGGCGCCCTGGCCAACGAGGGCCTCGTAGCGCCTCTGCGGAACGTCGTAGTGGTCCCTGTCGAACGCGCGACCGGGCAGTCCCGCCAGCTCGGCGAAGCGGTGGAGCTCCTCTAGTGAGACGTCCGAAACGAGATGCGAGAAGACGGTACCGTGCGCCGGCCACAGGGGCGGGTCGATAAGGATGGCCACGCCGTCAGCCTACTCCGGGGCGGATGCCCGCCGGGGCCGTGAACGGACGGTCCCGACGGGCGCTCGGAATGGACGCGGCGACTCCGGGACGTCAGGTAGGTCCCGGCGCCTAGTAGGTGAACATGCTGGCGTTGGCGGCCTCGGCGTCGTCGTACTGCTGCGAGGCGCGGGCGAGCGCGGTGTTGATGCCGGAGAGGGACTCCTCGACCCGAAGCTGGGTGGCACGCCAGTCGGCGACGACGCCTTGGAAATTCGCGGCGGCGGCCCCCTGCCACGTCGATTCGAGTTCACGCAATCCGCCCTGCATGGTGTTGACCTCGGCGCGCAGGCGTTCGATGGTCCCCTGCACGGCCATGGCCTTGTTGCGCATTTCGGAGGTGTTGGCGGCAAAGTTGCTCATGGTGTCCCCTTGCTTGTCATCGCTGTCCCCGCGTGGGTCCCGGGGTGACGGCGCCGGACGGCGCCTTCCCCACGACACTAGGGGCGTCAGGCGAGGCCCGGGCGGGAGACGGCCCGATTGTGGATAACTAGGCGTCCGCGCCGGGGGTGGGGGAGTCCTCCAGGGGCACCAGCGGCAGGTGGACCGAAAGGGTCGCCCCGCCACCCGGGGTCTCGTTCAGCCGGACCGCACCGTCGTGCTGAGCGGCTATCGCGGCGACGATGGCCAATCCCAGACCGGTCCCCCCGGTCTGGCGCTGCCGCGAGCTGTCCGCCCGGTAGAAGCGCTCGAACACGCGGGAGGCGTCGTCCTCGGGAATGCCGGGCCCGTGGTCGCGCACCTCCAGCACCGCGTCCGATCTGCCGTCGATCACGGGCAGGACCCCCACTGCGATCTCGATGGGGCTATCCTCCGGTGTGTACCGCAGCGCGTTGGTCATGAGGTTCGCGACGACCTGCCGCAGCCGCGCCTCGTCCCCGGCGGTCGGCGCGTTTCCCGGTTTGCCTCCATCCAGGCCGACGACGCGGACGGCGCGTTCCGGAGCGCTGGCACGCGCGTCCTCGGTCGCGTCGGTGGCCAGCAGAAGCAGGTCGACCGGCCGGCGCTCCATGGGGCGGTGCTCGTCGAGGCGCGCCAGCGTCAGGAGGTCCTCGACGAGTTGGCCCATGCGTTTGGCCTCGCCCTCGATGCGACCCATGGCGGTGCTCAGCTGCTCCGGGTCGCTCAGGCCGCCATGGCGGTAGAGCTCCGAATACCCCTGGATCGTGACCAGGGGCGTGCGCAGCTCGTGCGACGCGTCCTGCACGAAGCGGCGCATCTTCCGCTCGGACGCAGCTCTTCCTCGGAAGGCGTGCTCGATGTGGGCGAGCATGGCGTTCAGGGACCGTGAGAGCCTGCCCACTTCCGTTTCCGACGGGTACTCCTCGACGCGCCGGGACAGGTCGCCGGCGGCGATGGCCGCGGCGGTCCGCTCGACGCGGACCAGGGGCCGGAACGCCCGGCTCGTCACGCCGTAGGCGATCAGGGACATCGCCAAGGTGGCCAGGACTCCCGTCAACAGCATCGTCCATCTGGCCTGGTCGACCGTGGTGTGCACGCTCCGTAGCGGCAGGGCGACGGTGATGTATCCCTCCCCGCTGGCCATCGCGATCTGGCTCACCCGCCACCCCTCGGAGGCGGGCGCCGTGCCGGGGACGCTGAAGCGCCGTCCACCCTCAGCCGCCACCTGCTCCACCGGGTGCGCCTCCAGCACCGGCGCGTCCCCCTGTTCGGAGGCCGTCCGCGGCAGGACGTACTGCACGTTGCCGTCCGCGTCGCGGATGGTCCCGTGGAATCGGAGCGAGGAGATGTTCTGCCAGCGGAGCATGTTCTGGGGGTCGGTGCTGAGCTGGTCGTTCATGGCGCTCCACATGATGTCCGATACCGAATCGCTGTTGCCCACGAGGTCCCGGTCCATCTCCCGCAGGAGCAGGGTGTTCAGCGCCCCCGAGGCCGCCATCGCCGTGACGACGACGCCGCACATCATCAGCATCGCCATCAGCGCCACCAGCTTGGACCTCAGGGACGTCTGGCGGAACAGCCTCGTCAAAGCCTGCACGATCGGCGCCGCCTAGCGCCGCTCTGCGGTTCGGAGGAGGTATCCCACGCCCCGCTTGGTCTGGATCATGGGCGCCCAGTCCTCGCGCGCGTCGATCTTGCGGCGGAGGTAGGAGATGTAGGACTCGACGATCGAGGCGTCGCCGTTGAAGTCGTATTCCCAGACGTGGTCCAGGATCTGCGCCTTGGACAGGACCCGGTTGGGGTTCATCATGAGATACCGCAGGAGCTTGAATTCGGTGGGGGACAAGTCCACTATTTCGCCGGCGCGGCGCACCTCGTGAGCATCGTCGTCGAGCTCCAGGTCGTCGACGCGCAGGATGGCGTCCTCGCCGCCGGGCGGCCGCGTGCGGCGGAGCACGGCGCGGATCCGAGCGACCACCTCGTCCAGGCTGAACGGCTTGGTCACGTAGTCGTCGCCCCCGACCGTCAGCCCGGTGACCTTGTCCTCGGTGTCGTCGCGCGCCGTGAGGAACAGGACGGGGAAGTGCCGGCCGGCAGCGCGGAGGCGGCGGGTCACCGTGAACCCGTCCATGTCCGGGAGCATGACGTCCAGCACGGCCAGGTCCGGCTGCTCGCGCTCGACGGCCTCCAGCGCCTCACGCCCGTTGGCGGCGGCAACGACGTCGAATCCGGCGAAGCGCAGCGAGGTCGAGAGCAGTTCGCGGATGTTGGGCTCGTCGTCGACGACCAGGAGCTTGGCCTCGGGGGTCTTGGCGTTCATACTCCCAGTCTGCGGGAAAAGTCTGGGAGTTTTCTGAATGTTGGATGTATGCGTTGGCCGGCGGCCGGTTCGGGGCGACCCACGGCGGGTCGCGCACGGGCGGGCGGCTGGCTAGGAGCGGCGCCGCTCGGCGATGTTCATGGCCACGAGGGCGACGAGGAGAAGGAACGCGACCGGCAGCCCGTACAGGCCAACGGCGAAAAGCGGCGCCCACGGGGCGACGTCCACCATGTACGACCCGAGGATCACCGCGAGGCACATGAGCGACCCGATGCCGATGGCCGCGGCCGCAGCCAGTACGTAGCGGCGTGCGGAGCCGCCGTCTTTGACCGTATTCACGTCCTTAAAGCTAACAGCGGGCCGGGGTGCCACAAAGTCGGAAGCCTGGCTGGCCGTGACGTACCCTAGGAGAACAGACTTCCCCGGCCCTTTCCGCGCCCGGGCGGCCGCGGCCGCGAGGCGGAGCGGCCGGGAATCCATCAGCGGTGCCGGCGGCATCGCAGATACGTTAGAACGAGGTAAGCGAAGTGCCATTCGGCAAAGTCAAGTGGTTTGAGGCCAGCAAGGGTTTCGGGTTCCTGGTGACCGACGACGGCCAGGAAGTCTATCTGCACGAGTCGGCGCTTCCGGTGGGAACCACCGAGGTCCGTGCCGGAACGCGCATGGAGTTCGGGATCGCGCAGGGGCGCAAGGGCGCCCAGGCGCTGACCGCGCGCGTGGTCGAGGCCGCGCCGTCCGTGGTCCGTGCCAAGCGCAAGCCCGCCGACCAGACGGCCGTGATCGTCGAGGACCTGATCAAATTGCTCGACGGCGTGTCCAACGGCCTGCGCAAGGGACGGTACCCGGACAAGGGCCAGGGTTCCAAGATCGCGGCAGTGCTTCGGGCCGTCGCCGACGACCTGGACGCCTGAGCCGATGGCCCGCACCCCGAAGCTCGACGCCGTCCTCGCCGGCTCCGTCGATGCGGCGCGAGAGGCGCTGCTTGAGCTCGTGCCCGCCGAGCAACTGGGCGGCCATGTCGGCGCGTTTGCAGACGGCGAACGCCTGGTGACGCACCGCTTCTCGGCGCAGCTTGACGCCTACGCCGGATGGGAGTGGTACGCGACCCTGGCCCGGTTGCCCCGAGGCAAGGCGCCGACCGTGAGCGAGGTCGGCTTGCTGCCCGGCGCCGACGCACTCCTGGCGCCGCCGTGGGTTCCGTGGTCGGACCGCGTCAACGAAGAGGAAATGGCCGCCGCGCGCGAGGCCGAGGAGGCCGCCGCCCGGGAAGCGGCCGATGCGCAGGACACACCCGACGCACAGGACAAGCCCGCCGCTTCGGACGCCGGGCGCGCGGAGTAACCCGACGGACAAGGGGAAGGGCCGCGACTCGCGAGTCGCGGCCCTTCCTTCGTGAAAGCGGCTAGAGGTTCTCGAGCACGTGGTCGATGCAGCGCGTGAGCGCCGTGACGTCGTCCGGCTCGATGGCCACGAACGTGGCGATCCGCAGCTGGTTCCGACCCAGCTTGCGGTAGGGCTCGGTGTCCACGATGCCGTTGGCGCGCAGGACCGTGGCCACGGCGGCGGCGTCGATGGAGTCGTCGAAGTCGATCGTGGCGATGACGTTGGACCGGTCCTCCGGACGCACCACGTACGGGGTGGCGACCGGCGAGGCCTCGGCCCAGGAGTAAACCCGACCTGCCGAATCGGCGGTGCGCCCGGTGGCGAATTCGAGCCCGCCGTTCTCGTTGAGCCACTCGATCTGGGCGTTCAGCGTCACCAGCGTGGACAGGCTGGGGGTGTTGTAGGTCTGGTTCAGTCGCGAGTTGTCCACGGCGGTCTTCAGGTTCAGGAAGTCCGGGACCCAGCGGTCGCCGGCCGCGATGCGGTCCACGCGCTCCAGTGCCGCGGGAGAGAACAGCGCGAGCCACAGGCCGCCGTCGGACGCGAAGTTCTTCTGCGGCGCGAAGTAATAGACGTCCGATTCGGCAACGTCGACGTCGAGCCCGCCGGCGGCCGAGGTGGCGTCGATGAGTACCAGCGCGCCGTCGTCGGCCCCCTGCACGCGCCGCACGGGTGCGGCGACGCCGGTGGACGTCTCGTTCTGCGGCCACGCGTACACGTCCACGCCCGCCTCGGCGACCGGCTCCGGACGCGTTCCGGGCTCGGACTTCAGAATGCTCGAGGCGTCCAGGAACGGGGCCTTGTCGGTGGCAGCGGCGAACTTGGAGCCGAACTCGCCGAAGGAAAGGTGCTGCGCCTTGCGCTCGACGAGGGAGAACGCGGCGGCGTCCCAGAACGCCGTGGATCCGCCCACGCCGAGCACGACCTCGTAGCCTTCCGGCGCGGAGAAGAAGCTCGCGAGGCCGTCCTGGACGTTCCCGACCAGGTTCTTGACAGGCGCCTGCCGGTGGGAGGTACCCAGGACCTTGGCGGCCGCCGCGAGCGCGTCGAGTTGCCCGGGACGGACTTTCGATGGGCCGGCGCCGAAGCGGCCGTCGGCGGGCAAAAGTTCGGCGGGGATGGTGATGTCGTTGCTCATGCTGGCTCCTGCGCTCCGGGGACGGATCAAGGCGGCGAGGCATCCGGGCCCGCCGCCACGGTTTACATCGTCTCCCAGCGCGCACCGAATCCGGAACCCGGAGGAGTTTGTTAACGCGGGTAGAGTTGGGACGTCTGGTTCCCGAACACCCGCCTGCCCACAGGAGCCCCCGCAGTGACTGACCTGATTGACACGACCGAAATGTACTTGAGGACCATTCTGGAACTCGAGGAAGAGGAGATCACGGCACTGCGTGCGCGTATCGCCGAACGGTTGGGGCACTCGGGCCCGACGGTCTCGCAGACCGTCGCCCGCATGGAGCGGGACGGCCTGGTGGTCGTCTCGCAGGACAGGCACCTGGAGTTGACGGTAGCGGGACGGCTGCTTGCCACCGAGGTGATGCGCAAGCACCGGCTCGCCGAGCGCCTCCTTTCGGACGTGATCGGGTTGGAGTGGGAGTACGTCCACAACGAGGCGTGCCGCTGGGAGCACGTGATGAGCGAGCGCGTGGAGCAGCGGCTCTACGAACTTTTGGGGCGGCCGTCCGATTCCCCGTACGGCAATCCCATCCCCGGCCTGCAGGCCTTGGGAGGGCCGGCCGACGACGGCACGGCCGCGCCGGTGCAGAACCTCGACGCCGCGCTGTCCTCCGGGGCCCCGGGGCCGTTCACGATCCTGCGCCTGGCGGAAACCATCCAGGTGGACCCCGAGCTCCTGGCCCAGCTGAACGACGGCGGAATCCGCCCGGGCGCCTCGGTCACGTTGGAGCGCGCGGGGGACTACGTGGTGGTCCGGGTTTCCGGTCTCGAGGGCGCGCTGGAACTCCCGCAGGAAGTCAGCGCGCATGTATTCGTGGCCCGCCTTGGTTAGGTTACGTACATAACGAAATTGTTACTTTCCCGCCGCGTCGGGTACGGTTGGGTAACGGAGGGGACTCGTCTCTTCCGCCCCGTCCGATCGCCTAACCCTGCCGGCGGACCGGGGTCCGTTCTCACGACGACGGGCAGGGGTGGAGGACCCATTCATGCAGGTGTCGGACCTTGTCCGGCATCTAGGGGTGAAGCCGGTGCTCGCAAGACGGCACGGCCGAGTAGATCTCAAACTCGAATCCGACAGCTAACTTCGCAGGCGTGTTGAGAGGTTGTCGATTGACTCAGAACCAAGTCCCCGGACGCCGGAGTGCCCGGAGCGCCGTCCGCGAAGCCAGCCCTCGGGACCAGCCGGAGCCCGGTGTGCCCCAAGAGGCGCCACGCCGTCCCCGCGGAGCATCCCGCCGCGCGCTGCGCGCCGTGGAAACCGCGGCGGTGCCGACGGCGACGCCCCCGGGCGGTGGCCGCCGCTTTGCCACGGCGATGCGCTACGGCCCCACCCTGACCACGGTCCGCACCGGCGTCCCTGGCCTGCCGTCCGCGGATGAATCGCAGGAACCCATCGCTCCGCCGGAGCCGCTCCCCGCCGCAACCGGAGGCTACCCGGCCCGTGTCCACCGCCGGTCCCTGGGGATCAGCCACAAGATCGCCGCGGTTGCCGCAGTCTCCGGACTGGCGTTGGCCGCCGCCTACCCGAATCTCGGTGGAGAGCCGGCCGGTGAGGAATCCGTGGCGCAGACGGCCGCCCCCGTTGCCGATGTCAGTGTCCCGAAAGCCGACGGCTACGAGATCGTGCGCAGTTCCCTGACGAGCTCCTTCACGGAGGAGCAACAGTTGGATCACGTGATGTCGGCGTCCGGCGGCGACGTCACCAAGGTGGACACCGGTGGCGTTCTGGCGCAGCCGCTGGACTCCGTCCGCATCACCTCGCCGTTCGGAAACCGCGTTGATCCGGTCTCCGGATACGGGATTGTCTCGCACATCGGCCAGGACTACGGGGCGCAGTGTGGAACGCCGGTGAAGGCCGCCGCCGCAGGGACCGTCGTCCAGTCAGGTTGGGCCGGGCACTCGGGTAACCGCGTGCGGGTCGACCATGGCAATGGACTGGAGACCACCTATAACCACAACAGCAGCCTGAGCGTCGCGGTAGGGCAGAAGGTCGAGCGCGGCGACGTCGTCTCCGCCGTCGGAACCACCGGCAACTCCACCGGATGCCACCTGCACTTCGAGGTGCTGGTGAACGGCGGCGCCGTCGATCCCGCCGGCTGGCTCTAACCGTTTTTCGCGCCTCCGTCACCGGAAAAAGATCATTCCGTGACCTGAACGTGACTTTTACAGATATTTCAGATAGCTTAGAACACGTGCTGGATCGCCTATGGATCCAACACCCTCGCGCATAGTGCCGAACACTGCCACGCAGCGAGGTCCGTTCGTACTACACGCTTGGCAGTGGCGGGGGAACCAACTTTTGGGTCCGCAAGGATCCTTGGGGTTAAGTGCGCCAGGCCGGAATCCGGCCGGCGCACCGAGTGACTCCCACTCGAATCCGACAGCTCACCTCGCAGGCATTGGGAGAGGTAAATACATCGTGTCCAAGCGTCATGCCCTAGGTCGTCACCGCGCGACCCCAGTTCGTTCGAACCCCCTGGAATCCATTTCCAAGGCCGTTGCCTCTAACGCCGGATCCGTGGGTCGCCAGGCGGCGGTTATCGCCGCCGCATCCGGTCTGGTCCTGACCCTGGGTGTCCCCGCCCAGGCCACGCCAGCCGTCCGCGAAGCCGCAACCGTCCCGGCCAACACGCTGGCAGCGGAGCGCGTCTCCGTCAAGGCCGTCGCCGTTCCGGCGGCCGCGGCCGCGAAGTTCAAGATCGAGCGCGCCGACATCACCTCCACTCCGGCCCCGGAGCCGGAGCCGGCCCCCGAACCGGAGCCGGTCGTCGTCGCTGTCGCAGACACCGTCGAAGAGGACCGCGAAGCGGCCCCGATGACGCGTGCCTCCGCCACGGTCGAGGCGGAGCCAGCCGCGGCACCTGCAGCCGCTCCGGCTCCCGCCGCCGCACCGGCCCCCGAGCCGGAGCCCGAAGTGGAGGCAGCGCCCAACGGAAGCCTCGCTGGCATTGCCTCCATGGCCCGCTCGTTCGAAGGTGCTCCCTACGTTTGGGGCGGCAACACGCCTTCCGGCTGGGACTGCTCAGGCTTCATCAAGTATGTCTATGCCCAGGCCGGCATCGACATCGCCCGCGGCACCTCCGCGATCCTGGCCTCCGGCCAGTTCGTGCGCACCAGCAGCCCGCAGCTGGGCGACCTGGTGTTCCAGAACGGTGGAGGCCACGTCGGCATCTACATCGGCAACGGAGAGATCATCGGCGCCCAGAACCCGAGCGTCGGCACCGTGATCCGCCCCGCGGACAGCCCGTACGGACCGCTCATGGGCTACTACACGCTGGCACGCTAACGCCACGACACACAGCCACACGCGATCGACCCCGCCCCTCTGGGCGGGGTCGTTCGCGTTATAAGGTTCCTGACACGGTTTTTGCCTTCCAGCGAGTCGGATCGGCAGGGGGAAGCGCTCTTGGGGCAGTCGGGATTAGGCTGGAACTCGCAAGCCAACGCTGAATGCCGCGAGCAGCGCAACACACCGTTACCCGCGGCTTCGTCAGGACAACGAGGAACGCCCATGCGAACCCTGGTACTGAATGCCGGCTACGAGCCGCTCGCCGTAGTCACCTTCCGCCGAGCGCTGTTGTTGGTGCTGTCCGGCAAGGCCAGCGTGCTGGCCGAGGACGACGACCCGGTGGTCGGACCGCGCAGCGTCATGGGACGCCCCTCGGTGATCCTGCTGAACCGCTATATCAAGGTCCCCTACCGGGGATCCGCCCACGTCACGCGACGCGGGGTGCTGCGGCGCGACGGCCACCACTGCGGATACTGCGGGCGCCACGCATCCACGGTGGACCACGTCCACCCGAGGTCGCTCGGCGGGCAGGACACGTGGGAGAACCTGGTCGCCTGCTGCCTGTCGTGCAACAGCGCCAAGGGACACAAGACGTTGCGGCAGCTGGGCTGGACCCTCAGGTGCAGGCCCGCGCCGCCGCGCGGCCCGCAGTGGTACATCACCGAACTCGAGCGGCCGGCGCCCGCCTGGCAAGAGTTCCTGGGGAGCGCCGCGGCATGAGATTCAATGCGGTGATCGTCGCGGGTGGCCGGGGGCGCCGCCTCGACGGGCGGTCCAAGCCCCTCCTGGTGCACAACGGAAAGACCCTCCTCGAACACGCGCTGCGGGCCGTGGCGGCGGCCGAACGCATCGCCGTGGTCGGACCGGCGGACCTGACGCCCGTGATCGAGCGGCACGACGCCGGCTACGTCGCCGGGACGCGTGCCCGTCCGCTGCTGCTCACCCGCGAGGAACCGACCTTCGGAGGCCCCGCGGCTGCCGTGTCCGCGGGTGTGCGGGCGCTGGCCGGGGACGCGTCCGAATGGCCCGAACTGACGGTGGTGCTGGCGGCGGACCTGATCGAGTCCGGGCCGGCCGTCGCCGGGGTACTGGCCGCCGCGCGTGCGGACTTCGCCGCGGACGCAGCCTGGGTGCCCGTCGACGAGGGTGGGCGGCTCCAGCCGTTGAGCTGCGTCGTCGCGTCCGCCGGACTGGTCCGGGCGATCGAGGAGGCCGAGGGCGAGGCCGGCGGACTGGCGAACTCATCGATGATGCGTCTGCTTGCTAAGGTGCAGATAGTCCGCTTGTCCCTCGACGGGGTCGCTTACGACGACATCGACACGTGGGAGGACGCCGGACGCGCAGGAATCATCCTGCCCCCAACGATGAGCGGTCCCGCAGCGGTGCCGCGACAGGAGGACAACGTGGCTGAGCACCCGGAACTTGAGCCGTGGGTGAGGGAACTGCTGGTGGCGTTCGAGCTGCCTGAAGCCCCGGTGGACACGGACGACGTGCTGGCCTTGGCGGGAGAAGCCGCGCATACGGTGGTCCGGCCGGCCGCGCCACTGACCACCTACATCGCCGGGTACGCGGCCGGGCTGGCGGCAGGGCACGGGATGGCCAGTGAGGAACAGTGCATGGCCTCGGCCGCCTCGCTGGTCCGCACGCTCCTCCAGCGACGCGCCGACGGCGGGAGCTGATGTCCGGAGCCGACTGGGAGGCGGCACGTCGCGGCGCATACGAGGCGGGCCGATCGCTCGCCGAACGCCTGCCTCCGCCCGCCGTCCATCCGCTCGCCGAGGCAACCGGCCGCGTGCTGGCCGCGCCGCTGGACGCGTTGCATCCCCTGCCCCACTACGCGTCCTCGGCGATGGACGGCTGGGCCGTCTCCGGCCGCGGTCCGTGGAACCTCGTGGCCGGTGCGGTGGGGCGGCATGCCGAGGCGGACGAACTCGGTCATGCCCTGTCGCCGGGGGAGGCCGCGCCGATCGTCACCGGCGGCGCGCTGCCCCGGGGCGCAACTGCCGTCCTGCGCCAAGAGCACGGGTTGCGGGACTGCGGCGGCCTCTTGCGCGCCGATATCGACCCCCCGCACGGGAAGGACATCCGCCCGGCCGCCACCGAGGCGGAGACCGGGGCGATACTCCTGGGGGCAGGGACACGGCTGAGCCCGGGAGGGGTCGCCGTCGCCGCGTTGGCCGGGCACGACGGCGTCTTGCTCGCCCCCGAGGTGCCGGTCCGGCTCGTGTACACGGGAGGGGAGGTCACCACCTCCGGCATCCCCCGTCCGGGGTTCGTGCGGGACGCGTTCGGTCCGGTCCTGCCAGCATGCGTGGCCGGGCTCGGAGGCCACGTCTCCTCCGTGGAGCGCATCGGCGACGACTTCGCAGAGACCGTCGCCGCCGTCGACGGACCGCGGGCGCGCGAAGCCTCCATCGTCGTGACTACCGGCGGCACGGGCGGTTCCGCGCTCGACCACCTGCGCCCCGCCGCGCGGCACCTCGGCGCCGAGCCGCTGGTCGACGGCGTCGCAGTGCGTCCGGGCCACCCGGCGCTGCTGGCCCGGCTGCCCGACGGCAGGCTGCTGCTGAGCCTGCCCGGCAACCCGCTGGCGGCCCTCGCCGCGGTGGCGACACTGCTGGAACCCGCCCTCCGCGGCGCCGCCGGCCGGCCGGCGTCGTCCCCCCTGGACGCGTTCAGCGCCACGGAACACCCGGCGCTGCCCGGGCGTCACCGGATCATCCCCGCGAAGTGGGCGACCGCCGGCCCGCCGTGCACGCTCGAGCCCGCCCGGCACACGGGTTCGGCGATGATGCGGGGCCTCGCGGAGGCGGACGCGCTGCTGGTCGTGCCGCCCGGGGGACTGACCGCGGGCGGGCCCGCCACGTACCTGCCGCTACCGTGGTAGCGTCGCGGTAATAGCGCCGGAAGTGGCACAGGCCACGGCCGGCGCACGGTTGCGCAAGGAGGCCCCCATGGGACGACTGACCCAACGCCGTAGGGTCGTCCGGCTGTCGCTGGAACACGGCGAACGCACACGCGAAGAGACCATGGCGGCGGAGGAGCCGCTGGAGATCCGCGTCGACGGGCGTGCCTTCAGCGTCACCATGCGCACGCCCGGGCACGACTTCGACCTGGTCGCCGGCTTCCTGAACGGGGAGGGCATTGTCTGGGCCACCGAGCATGTGCAGAGCCTGCGGTTCTGCGCCGGCGAGGACGAGAACGGGCGGCAGACGTTCAACGTCGTCGAGGCCCAGCTGGGCCCGGGTGCCGCAACCCCGGACCCGTCCCTGGCCCGCCACGTGTACACGTCAAGTTCCTGCGGAATCTGCGGCACCGCCTCGATCGACGCCGTCGCCAAGAGCGCCCGCCTGCCGCTCGACGCGTCCGGCGGCGTGATCCGGCTCGAGACGCTGCTCGGACTGCCGGACACGCTCCGCGCGGGCCAGGACCTCTTCTCCAAGACCGGCGGCGTCCACGCCGCCGGCCTCTTCGACACCGAAGGGAACCTGCTGTGCCTGCGAGAGGACGTGGGGCGCCACAACGCCGTCGACAAGGTCGTCGGATGGGCGCTTCGCGAAGGCCGCCTCCCTCTGGCGGACACCGTGCTGCAGGTCTCCGGCCGCGCCTCGTTCGAACTGGTGCAGAAGGCCCGCCTCGCCGGCATCCCCGTACTGGCCGCCGTGAGCGCGCCCTCCTCGCTGGCCGTCGAGTTGGCGGACCGCGAAGGAGTCACCCTCGCCGCGTTCAGCCGCGGCAAGAGCATCAACGTCTACACCCACCCCGAACGCGTTCTCGCGTCCGCAGTCCACGAAGCCAGGAGCAAGGCATGAACCGATCGGCACCCGTCGATGACATCAACGAGAACGACCTCGTTGTCCACGCCCCGAAGACGTCGGCGGCCGGCGTCAAGGCGGTGATGGTCGCGCTGGACCGCGGTTTCTCTCAGGCCGGCGTCTCGCGGACGGTGCGATCGATGCTGCGCGTGAACCAGCGCAACGGCGTCGACTGCCCGGGCTGCGCCTGGCCGGAGTCCATCACCGGGGCGCGCAAGCCCGCCGAATTCTGCGAGAACGGCGCAAAGGCGCTCGCCGAGGAAAACACCACGCGGACCGCCGACCCCGCCTGGTGGGGCTCCCACTCCATCGAGGAACTGTCCGGGAAGACGGAGTACTGGCTCGGCAACCAGGGCCGCATCACGGAGCCGATGGCCATCCGCGAGGGCGAAACCCACTACTCTCCGATTTCCTGGGCGGATGCGTTCGCCACCATCGGCGAGCACATCAACGCCACGACGCCGGACCGCTGCGTCTTCTACACCTCGGGCCGCACGGCCAACGAGACGGCGTTCATGTACCAGCTCTTCGCGCGCAGCCTCGGAACGAACAACCTGCCGGACTGCTCCAACATGTGCCACGAATCCTCCGGCACGGCGATGAACCCCACCATCGGCATCGGCAAGGGAACCGTCTCCCTCGAGGACTTCGACCACGCCGAGCTGATCTTCGTCGTCGGTCAGAACCCCGGCACCAACCACCCGCGGATGCTCTCGGCGTTGGCCGACGCGCGGCGCAAGGGCGCCAAGGTGGTGGCCGTGAACCCGCTGCCGGAGGCGGGCCTGCTGAACTTCAAGGATCCGCAGTCGCTGAGGGGCGCAATAGGCAACGGGGACACGATCGCCGACGAGTTCCTGCAGATCAAGGTGGGCGGGGACCTGGCGCTTTTCCAGGCCTTCGGGCACCTGCTGCTGCAGGAGGAGGAACGCGTCCCCGGCTCCGTCGTGGACCGCGCCTTCGTCGACGCGCAGACCGACGGCTTCGCCGAATACGCGGCCGCCCGCGCCGAACTGGACTGGGACGCCACCGAGGAGGCCACGGGGCTTTCCCGCATGGAGATCTCCGCGATCGCCGGGATGCTGGCCAAGTCCAAGGGGACCATCATCTGCTGGGCGCTGGGCCTGACCCAGCAGCCGCACTCCGTCAACACGCTGCGCGAGATCGTCAACCTGCTGCTGCTGCAGGGCAACTTCGGCAAGCCCGGCGCGGGAGCGTGCCCGGTCCGCGGCCACTCCAACGTGCAGGGCGACCGCACCATGGGTATCTGGGAGAAGCCCTCGGAGAAGCTGCTTGCCGCGATCGACGCCGAGTTCGGCATCGAAAGCCCCCGCGCCCACGGGTACGACTCCACGGAGACGGTCGAGGCGTTCGAGGAGAACGACGTCGACGTGTTCGTTTCCATGGGAGGGAACTTCTCGCTGGCGTGCTCTGACACCGAGGCGCTAGAGGCCGGCATGCGCCGCGCCGGGCTCACGGTGCACATCTCCACCAAGCCGAACCGCTCGCACGTGGTCCACGGCAAGACCTCCATCATCCTGCCGACGCTGGGCCGGACCGACCGCGACGACAAGCACCCGGGCGGACCGCAGTTCGTGTCCGTGGAGGACTCGATGTCCGTGGTGCACACCAGCCAGGGCCGCCTGGCGCCCATCTCCAAGCATCTCCTCGCCGAGCCCGTGATCGTGGGGCGCATGGCGCAGGCCGTCTTCGGCCCAAACCACGCCGTGGACTGGAAGGCCATGGCGGAGGACTACGACGTGGTCCGCGACCACATTTCCCGCGTGCTGCCCGGCTTCGAGGACTTCAACGCCCGGGTGCGGGGCAGGAACGGGTTCGTGCTGCCCAACCCGCCCCGCGACACGCGGACGTTCGCGACCGACATCGGCAAGGGCAAGTTCACGGTGAGCCCGCTGGAGTACCTCACGCCCCCGCCCGGGCACCTGGTCCTGCAGACCATGCGCAGCCACGACCAGTACAACACCACCTTCTACGGGTTGGACGACCGCTACCGGGGGATCTCCGGCGGCCGCCGCGTGATCCTGGTCCACCCCGAGGACCTGGCCGAACTCGGCGTCAAGGACCGGGACCTGGTGGACGTGGTCTCCACGTTCGGCGGCACCGAGCGCCGCGCCAACCGCTTCCGGCTGGTCGCCTACCCGACCGCCCGCGGCTGCGCGGCGGCCTACTTCCCCGAGGCCAACGCGTTGGTGCACCGCGGGCTCGTCGCGCGCGAATCGAACACCCCCGGCTACAAGGCGATGATGGTCCGATTCCTGCCGCACACGCGCGAGCCGGGAAGCACCTTCGACGAGAGGCTCTAACCGGCCATGTCCGGCCGCGGGCGTCCGGAGCCGCGCACGGTGGTCCTGCTTCCGGGCACGCTGGTCCCAACCACGGCATACGACGTCGTGGCGGCGCGGCTCGTTGCCCGCGGCGGGTTCGATCCCGTGCCCTTCGACTGGATGCGCGACGTGCCCCAACCCACGCTCGAGTCCGTGGCGGACGCCGTCGCCGGGCTGATCGGGGAGCGGGGGCACGGGCCGGCCACGGTCGTCGGGCATTCGACCGCCGGCGCCGTCGCGGCGCTGACGGCGCTGGCCCACCCGGACCTCGTGGCCGGGCTGGTGCTGGTCGACTCGGGCCCGAACATGCGCGCGCACTCTTCGATCGACGACATGCTCGCCGGACTGCGCGCCGCCGTGACGGACGCCCAATGGCGGGGATTCGCGTGGCTGAACATCGCGTCCGGGACTCCGGCGCAGCGGGAATCCTGGATCGACTCGATGGTTCGGTACAGCCGCCTCGTGGGTCCGGAGCCGGCGGTGTCCATGCTGGAGAGCCAGTACGCCGCGGATTTCCTCGCCCCGGGGCGCATCGCCGGGCTGCCGGAGGGCCGGATACCGGCCGAGGGGCTGCCGGTGGAGCTGCTGCACGGCGAGCTGGATGCCAAGCGCAAGCCCGTGGACTCGCGGGCATGGCAGGCCGTGTTCCCCGATGCGGACTTCACCCTCGTTCCCGGCTGCGGGCACACGTTGCCGCTGGAGGCGCCGGCCGACGTTGAGCGGGCCGTCACGCGGCTTCAGGAGCGGCTCCACACGTAGGATGGAGGGTCGGGGCGGTCGCCCCGACGCCGAAGGGAGCGCAACGCACATGAGCATGGAACACGCGGCCTGGGGGTCGATCTGGAGGCTTTCCTCCGCCGACGGGGGAAGGCAGTTCACGCCGGGAACGCTGCGCCGCGTCGTCGACTTCGCGAGGCAGTACCGGGGCCGGCTCACCGCGTTCATCCTCATCTCGGTGGTTGCCGCCGTGCTGGCCGTGGCCACCCCGGTCCTGGCCGGCCAGGTGGTGGACGCGATCGTGGCAGGGGGACCCGCCTCCACGATCATCCGTCTTGCGGTGCTGATCGCCGTTGTCGCCGTCGCCGAGGCCGGCGTCACCATCCTGACCCGGTGGCTGTCCTCCAGCCTCGGAGAACAGGTGATCTACGACCTGCGCACGCGCGTGTTCGACCATGTGCAGCGCATGCCCATCGCCTTTTTCATGCGGACCCGGACCGGGGCGCTGGTCAGCCGGCTCAACAACGACGTCATCGGCGCGCAGTCGGCATTCGCCGGGACGCTGTCCGGGGTGGTGAGCAACGTCGTCGCGCTGGCTCTGACCGCGGGCGTGATGCTGAGCACGTCGTGGCAGGTGACGGTGCTGTCCGTCCTGATGCTGCCGATCTTCCTCATCCCCGCGCGCCGCATGGGCCTCACCCTGGCGCGGCTGCGGCGTGAGGCCGCGGACCACAACGCCACCATGGGCACGCAGATGACCGAGCGGTTCTCGGCCCCGGGTGCGACGCTCGTCAAGCTCTTCGGCCGGCCCGAGGCGGAATCCGGCGAATTCGCGACGCGGGCCGCCCGCGTGCGGGACATTGGCGTGAAGATGGCGATGCGGCAGTTCCTCTTCGTCTCCGCGCTGACCCTCGTTGCGGCCCTCGCGCTGGCGCTCGTCTACGGGCTGGGCGGCATCTACGCCCTGCGTGGGGAACTGGCCGCGGGCGACGTCGTGACGCTGGCCCTGCTCCTCACCCGCCTCTACGCGCCGCTGACGGCCCTGGCCAACGCACGCGTGGAGATCATGAGCGCGCTGGTGAGCTTCGACCGCGTCTTCGAAGTGCTGGACCTCAAGCCGCTCATAGAGGAGAAGCCGGACGCGCGGCCGCTGCCCGCCGGACCGATTTCGGTGCGCTTCCGGGACGTGCGCTTCGGGTACCCCGGCGCGGATAAGGTCTCGCTGGCGTCGCTGGAGGACGTCGCGGTCCTGGACACCCGCGGCGGCGAGGAGGTGTTGCACGGCGTGGACTTCGAGGTGGAGGCCGGAAAGACGTATGCGCTGGTGGGGTCCTCGGGCGCCGGCAAATCCACGATCGCGCAACTTCTGGCGCGGCTGTACGACGTCGATTCCGGCGCCGTGGAGCTGGCCGGAGTCGACGTCCGCGACACGACGTTCGCCTCGCTGCGGGACACCGTGGGCATGGTGACCCAGGACGGGCACCTGTTCCACGAGACGATCGGCGCGAACCTGCGCCTCGCCGCGCCGGAGGCCGGCGACGACGAGTTGTGGGGCGCCCTGACCCGGGCGCGGCTCGAGGATCTGGTGCGGTCGCTGCCGGACGGGCTGGACACCATGGTGGGGGAGCGCGGCTACCGCCTCTCCGGCGGCGAACGCCAACGCATGACCATTGCGCGGCTCCTGCTGGCCGCCCCGCGCGTGGTGCTGCTGGACGAGGCGACCGCGGCGCTGGACTCCACGAACGAGGCCGCCGTGCAGGCCGCGCTCGGCGAGGCGTTGGCGGGGCGCACCGCAGTCGTCATCGCGCACCGGCTCTCGACGGTCCGTTCGGCCGACGCGATCCTGGTTATCGAGGAGGGCCGGATCGTCGAACGCGGGACGCACGGGGAACTTCTGGCCGAGGGCGGCCGCTACGCCGAGCTCTATCGGACGCAGTTCGCCGACGCGTAGCCGCTCCGGCGCGGCGCGGTACTAGCCGTGACGCGTCCGCAGCAGCTCCGGCAGCACGTGGTCGCGCAGCAGGGGCGCGATGTCCGTGCGGCGCAGGGCGGACTCCGGCGACTCCCACACCATTTCCTCCAGCTCGGCCGCGACGCGCGGCTCGCCGTCGAGCATCGCGCCGAAGAGGTGGGCGCGGATGTCCGTGTCCGCCTCGTTCGCGGCCGGGCCCGACCAATCGCCCAGCGGGACCAGATCCCGCGGCGCGACGACGAGTCCCAGTTCCTCGTGGAGTTCGCGCAGCGCCGCCGCATTTGGGGCCTCGCCGGGCTCGAGCTTGCCGCCGGGCTGCATGAACACCGTGGTGCCGCGCTTGCGCACCAGCAGGATGCGCCCGGAGCCGTCCAGCAGGCGGACGGCGGCGACGGTCAGGACGGTTGGCATGCCGCCCAGCCTAGCAACGCGGCGCGCCTCTGGTTCCGGCTGAACCAGTAAGGCCTACTCATCTGTATTATCAAAGTGATTCGCCCTGTGGCGCCGGAGATGTTGGGGACGTTGTTCCGGAAACAACGCCAGGGCAACGGCAGTCCGATGCGGAACGAATATGGAGACCAGATGCAGCGCGGCACCAACCTCGGCCGGCTCGGCGATTTCAACCAGGCGGTCATTTTCGAGTCCATCCGGCGCGCCCGCGACGGCGTCAGCCGCGTGGAACTCGCTGAGTCGACGGGGCTTTCCCCGCAGACCATCTCCAACGTGGTCAGGCGCCTGTTGGACGACGGACTCGTCCGCGAGGACCGCACCGTGGTGTCCGGGCCCGGAAAGCCCCGGACCGTGCTCGAGCTGGAGGCCGACCGGCTCATGGCGATCGGCATCCACTTCGACCCGGGCCTGATCTCAGTGGTGATGGTCGACCTCCGCGGCGACGTGGTCGCCTCGGAACGACTGGACACGCCATCGGTCGAAGACCCCGAGAGCACCATGGCCCTGATCGCCAAGTCGGCGGAGGCGCTGATCGCCGAATCGGGGCAGGCGAGGGACCGGATCGTCGGAGTCGGCGTCGCCGTGCCGGGCCCGCTCGATTCCGGCCGCGGAGTCGTGGTGGGCCCGCCCCTGCTGGACGGCTGGACCGAGGTGGAGATCGTCAAGCCATTGAAGGACTTGCTGCGGCTGGACGTCGTGATGGAGAAGGACACGATCGCCGCGTCCATCGCCGAGCTCTGGAACGGCACGAATGAGGAGAACAGAGCCAACTTCGTCTGCGTCTACGGCGGGACCGGTGTCGGCGTGGGCATCGTCCTCGGCGGCGAGGTGATGCGCGGGGTCAGCAACAACGCCGGAGAGATCGGCCACCACTCGGTGGGCGAGGAAACCTTCCCCTGCGTGTGCGGACGCAACGACTGCCTGGCAGGCGCCCTGTCCTTCGACAACCTGTCGCGCCAAGCCTCCGCAGCCGGCCTGGACCTAGGGGCGAACGCCGACGGAACCGTAGCGGAGCGCGCCGCCGCGCTGAACCGCTTGGTGCAGCTTGCCGGCGAAGGCAACGAAGCCGCAGTGGAGCTGGTCATCCGGTGCGCCTCGCTCATCGCGAACATGGTGGCCCAACTGGTCAACGCCCTGGATGTGGACCGGGTGGTCATCGGCGGGCCCGTCTGGTCGCGGGTCAGCGACCTCTGCCTGGACACGGTCGCCGGAATCATCAACGAGCGTTTCACCGCCAAGGCGATCCACGGTATCCGGGTGGAAACCTCCAAGCTGGGACACCGCAACGCGGCCATCGGCGGGGCGTGCGCGGTGCTCGACGCGGCCCTTTCCCCGAAGGCGAGCGCCCTCTTGTTGCGCTGAACCTGTTGCGCTGGAGTTGACGCCTTGTGACCAACGGATTGACTTCGCATCTCTATTGGATTTAGATAATGGGGTGGTGTTGCGGCAACCTAACCGCCCACCGCCGCGGCAGAGCGGGTCTCAGATGCCGTCGCGGCTGGTGGGAGAACGGCGGTTTGGCTGTCGGGGGACAGCGCCCACAGGGCCACCGGCCGGTTAACGCTGAAGATGATGCATAGGGAGCCATCTGACTCTGAACCGGCCGGTGGCCCTACTCTTTTGCCGACTCGACGGACCGGCCCCTCGAGGGAGCGGCGTCCATGGTGCCCCTGACCGGAATTGAACCGATGGCCTACCCTTTAGGAGAGGGTCGCTCTATCCAACTGAGCTACAGGGGCTTGGTCGCCGGCGCTGTGGTGCGCGGCGGACAGCAACCATACTAGCGGGAGCCGGCCGCGTCGTTCCAAATGCCCGCCGGTCCGGCGAGCTAGGACAATCCGGCTCCGGACCACTTCGCCCGGAACGTGGACACGAAGGACCGAATCAGGGCAAAGCCGGCGACGCCCACCGTGCCGAACAGCAGGATCCATCGCGTGGTCGTCAGGGCGCTGGCCAGGGCGATCGCGCCGGCGTCCGCCGGACCGGCCAGGATCCCGTCGATCGCGGCGTTCTCCCACAGGTCGGTGACCGCGAACAGCATCGGCACGGCCCACAGGGACCACCGCAGCGCGCCACGGGCCACGTGGATGTTGACCGCCAGCATGGTGATCAGCGCCAGGAAGAGCGGGAACAGCAGCCCCGCGGTCTTGTGGAGGTAGTTCAGTTGGCCGCGGGCCGCGTCGTCCATCGCCGCGCGAAGGGCCTCGACCTGGGCGGGGCCGTAGCCCCCGATGAGCTGGTCGGGAACCGTGAGCCCGCCGGTGAGGTCGGCCATCTGGTTCAGCGTCAGCAGGTGGTAGTACCAAAACAGCAGGGTCGCCGCGATGAAGCCGGCCACCAGGATCAGGTTCCCGTTGGACTCCGCCGCCTGCGGGCTCCGCGACGTTGTGCCGTTGACCACGGCCCCGCCGGCTCCGGGGCGGGGTGCGGCGCGGCCCGACACCTGGGGCAGGGGATTCCCGGCCGGACCGGCTGGCTTGCGGTTTTTCTTTGGGCGGCCGCGCTGGCCGGACTTTTTCGACATCCCCCCAGTATGCGGGCCGGGGCCGCGCGTCCCGGTCCGCGGGCACCGGAGGGTGGGCCCGCGGCTGTGGATGGCCGCCCCTTGCGTCGTACCCTAACCGTAGACTGGGGGCACCATGGATTTCCTTTTCGACGACTTTTCCGCGCCGCCCAGCCGACCCGCCCGACCCGATGCCGCGGCCCTCCTCGAGGGACTGAACCCGGAGCAGGAGCAGGCCGTGAGGCACGCGGGCTCGCCGCTGCTCATCGTCGCCGGCGCCGGCTCCGGCAAGACGCGCGTGCTCTCCCACCGGATCGCCTACCTGCTCGCCACGGGCCGCGCCCGGCCGCACGAGATCCTGGCGATCACGTTCACCAACAAGGCGGCCGCCGAGATGCGCGAACGCATCGGCGCGCTGGTGGGTCCGGACTCGGACCGCATGTGGATCTCCACGTTCCACTCCTCCTGCGTCAAGATCCTGCGCCGCGAGGCGCCGTCGGTGGGGCTGAAGTCGAACTTCTCCATCTACGACTCCGCGGACTCCCTCCGGCTGATCACGATGGTCGCCAAGGGCCTGGACCTGGACCCGAAGAAGTTCGCGCCCAAGGCGATGGCGCACAAGATCTCCGCGCTGAAGAACGAGCTGATCGACGACGAAGACTTCGCGGCCACGGCCGGCGGTGGGGAACCGTTTACGGCGGCAGTCGCCGAGGTATACCGCGGCTACACGCAGCGGTTGCGGCAGGCCAACGCCATGGACTTCGACGACCTGATCGGCCAGGTGGTCAACGTCTTCCGCGCTTTCCCGGGCGTCGCCGACAACTACCGCCGCCGCTTCCGCCACGTCATGGTGGACGAGTACCAGGACACCAACCACGCCCAGTATTCGCTGGTGCGCGAGCTGACGGGACCCGACGGCCACACCCCCGGGGGCGAGCTGACCGTGGTCGGGGACTCGGACCAGTCCATCTACGCGTTCCGCGGCGCGGACATCCGCAACATCGTCGAGTTCGGCAAGGACTACCCGGACGCGGAAACCATCAAGCTGGAGCAGAACTACCGCTCGACCCAGAACATCCTGACCGCGGCCAACGCCGTGATCTCCCTGAACCCGGACCGCCCGGAGAAGCGGCTGTGGACCGCGGAGGGCGACGGCGCGAAGATCGTCGGCTATGTGGGGGAGTCGGAGCAGGACGAGGCGCGCTGGATCGCCGAGGAGATCCTCCGGCTCAACGACGAGGACGGCATCCGTCCGGGCGACGTCGCGGTGTTCTACCGGACCAACGCGCAGTCCCGCTCCCTGGAGGAGCAGCTGATGCGCGTGGACCTGAAGTACAAGGTGGTCGGCGGCACCCGCTTCTACGACCGCAAGGAGGTCAAGGACGCCCTCGCGTACCTGCGGGTGCTCGTGAACCCCGAGGACGATATCAACGTCCGGCGGATCCTCAACGAACCCAGGCGCGGCATCGGCGACCGGGCCGAGTACGCCGTGGCGGCGCTGGCCCAGCGCGAGCGGATAGCCTTCCTGGAGGCGCTGCGCCGGGCCGAGGAGGCCCCCGGGCTGGCCACGCGGAGCCTGAAGTCCGTGGCGTCGTTCGTGAAGATCATCGACGATCTCGCCGTGGTGGCCGAGGGCTCCGGTGCGGCCGCGTCGCTCGAGGCCGTCCTGGAGCAGACCGGCTACCTGGAGATGCTGCGCAAGTCCGACGACCCGCAGGACGAATCCCGCGTGGAGAACCTGGCCGAGCTGGTCGCCGTGGTCCGCGACTACGAGCGGGACAACCCCGAGGGGGCGCTCGGCGACTTCCTGGAGCAGGTGTCGCTGGTGGCGGACGCGGATTCCATTCCGGACGCGCCCACGGACGCCGAGGGTGCGGAGATGGCCCGGCAGGAGGGGGTCGTCACGCTCATGACGCTGCACACGGCCAAGGGGCTGGAGTTTCCGGTCGTGTTCCTCACGGGCATGGAGCACGGCATCTTCCCGCACCAGCGCTCGATGACGGACCCCAAGGAGCTCGCCGAGGAACGCCGGCTCGCCTACGTCGGCCTGACCCGCGCACGACGCCGGCTCTACGTCACGCGCGCCGAGTACCGGAGCCTGTGGGGCCAGGCGCAGTACAACCCGGCCAGCCAGTTCCTCGAGGAGATCCCGGCGCCGCTGCTCGACTGGAAGCGCGAGGGCGCGGTCCGCACGCCGCTGGGCGGCTTCGGCGGGTCGCTCCGCAAGGACTTCGCAAGCAGCCGGTACGACGCCGGATCCCACTGGGGCGCAGGATCGGGCGCTGGCGGCGTGCGGTCGGATTCGCGTCGCGCCGGGGACGCCGAGGGGTCGGCGCTGCGCACCGTGCCGACCGCGCGCGCCGCCGGACGGGTGCAGCCCCAGAAGGAGGTGGTCGCCCTGTCCGTGGGGGACAAGGTCAGCCACTCGACGTTCGGGGACGGCGTCGTGCTGGCGCTCGAGGGCGCCGGGGACAAGACGGTCGCGAAGGTGAAGTTCGCGGCCGAGGAGAAGCGCCTGCTGCTGCGGTACGCGCCGCTGACGAAGTCCGCCTGATCGGCCGGCCCCATACCGCGAAACGTGACCTCTCTACAAACCGTAGAACTGTGCCCTTCCTCACTAAAGGGTTAGTCTGAACGCGGCGTCTTGCGCCCAGGGACTAAAGTTCCACTTGGAGCCTGCGGCGCAACCGTGCCGCTCTCCAAGCCAAAACGACTTCGACGTAGAAGGACACCAAGCCCGTGGACCTGTATGAATACCAGGCGCGCGATTTGTTTGAGGCGCACGGAGTACCCGTGCTTGCCGGCATCGTTGCGTACACCCCCGAAGAAGCCAAGGCCGCTGCCGAGAAGATCGGCGGCGTCGTCGTCGTCAAGGCGCAGGTCAAGGTAGGCGGCCGCGGTAAGGCCGGCGGCGTCAAGGTCGCGAAAAACGCCGACGAGGCGTTCGCCTACGCGTCCGACATCCTCGGGATGGACATCAAGGGCCACACGGTGAACAAGGTCATGATCGCCCAGGGCGCCGACATCGCCGAGGAGTTCTACTTCTCGGTGCTGCTGGACCGCGCCAACCGCAACTACCTGGCCATGTGCTCGGTCGAAGGCGGTGTGGAGATCGAGGTGCTCGCCGTCGAGCGCCCCGAGGCCCTCGCGAAGATCGCCGTCGACCCCGGCGTCGGAATCGACCAGGCCAAGGCCGACGAGATCGTCGACGCCGCCGGCTTCGCCCCGGAACTGCGCGCCCAGGTCGCCGACGCGATCCTCAAGCTCTGGGACGTGTTCGTCAAGGAAGACGCCACGCTCGTCGAGGTCAACCCGCTCGTCAAGACCGGCGCCGGCGAGATCATCGCGCTGGACGGCAAGGTCTCGCTGGACGAGAACGCCTCCGAGGTCCGCCACCCGGACCACGAGGAGTTGGAGGACAAGGGCGCCGCGGATCCGCTTGAGGCCAAGGCCAAGGAATCCGGCCTGAACTACGTCAAGCTCGACGGCCAGGTGGGCATCATCGGCAACGGCGCCGGACTGGTCATGTCCACGCTGGACGTCGTCGCCTACGCCGGCGAAAGCCACGGCAACGTCAAGCCCGCCAACTTCCTGGACATCGGCGGCGGAGCCTCAGCCGAGGTCATGGCGGCCGGGCTGGACGTCATCCTCAACGACGAGCAGGTCAAGAGCGTGTTCGTGAACGTCTTCGGTGGCATCACCGCGTGCGACGCGGTCGCCAACGGCATCGTCAAGGCCCTGGAGATCCTGGGGTCGAAGGCCACCAAGCCGCTCGTCGTCCGACTGGACGGCAACAACGTAGACGAGGGCCGCCGCATCCTGCGCGACGCCAACCACCCGTTGGTCACCCTCGCCACGACCATGGACGAGGGCGCCGACAAGGCCGCCGAACTGGCGAACGCCTAAGGATCAGGGGAAACAAACATGGCTATCTTCATCAATAAGGATTCCAAGGTCATCGTCCAGGGCATCACCGGCGGCGAGGGCTCCAAGCACACCGCGCGCATGCTGCACGCGGGCACCCAGGTCGTCGGCGGCGTGAACGCCCGCAAGGCCGGCACCACGGTCACCCACGGCGACAAGGAGATCAAGGTCTTCGGCGCGGTCGCCGAGGCCATGGCCGAGACCGGCGCGGACGTGTCGATCGTCTTCGTCCCGCCGAAGTTCACCAAGGACGCCGTCGTCGAGGCCATCGAGGCCGGCATCGGCCTCGTCGTGGTCATCACCGAGGGCGTGCCCGTGCAGGACGCGGCAGAGTTCTGGGCCCTGGCCCAGTCCAAGGTCGACGCCGACGGCAAGCAGGTCACGCGCATCATCGGCCCGAACTGCCCCGGCATCATCACCCCCGGCGAGTCGCTGGTCGGCATCACCCCGGCGAACATCACCGGCAAGGGCGGCGTGGGCCTGGTCTCCAAGTCCGGCACCCTGACCTACCAGATGATGTACGAACTGCGCGACCTCGGCTTCTCCACCGCCATCGGCATCGGCGGCGACCCGGTCATCGGCACCACCCACATCGACGCCCTCGCGGCGTTCGAGGCGGACCCGGAGACCAAGGCGATCGTCATGATCGGCGAAATCGGCGGCGACGCAGAGGAGCGTGCCGCGGAGTTCATCAAGCACAACGTCACGAAGCCGGTCGTCGGCTACGTGGCCGGCTTCACCGCTCCCGAGGGGAAGACCATGGGCCACGCCGGCGCCATCGTCTCCGGCTCCTCCGGAACGGCGCAGGCCAAGAAGGAGGCCCTCGAGGCCGCGGGCGTCAAGGTCGGCAAGACCCCGTCCGAGACCGCGCACCTGTTGCGCGAGGTCTACCCGGAGCACGAGGAAGCCTCGAACCTCTAGGAACCGCGCCTCCCGCCGACGCGGGAGAACGGAAAGCGTTGACGCGTGTGGCCCGGACCCCTTTGGGGGCCGGGCCACACGCGTTCCGGCCCTAGGAGGCGGACTGGCGGTCCAACGCGAAGAAGCTGGTACCGACCCGCTCGAAGGCGCCGGGAACCAGCACCCGCTCCAGGCCGGGGTTCCACTCCACGGGCACCCCGGGCCCGTCCAGTGCCTCGGGCGCGGCGGCAACGAGGGTGTCGATGTCGTTCGCGTCGAGGAGCCACTCGATCCCGCCGCTGGCGATCCGCGCCAGACGGCGTTCGGGGCAGAGCCGCAGTGTGGCCCCGATCCAGTCGTTGGCGAAGCGAGGCGTCGTGTGCGCGGCGGTGCCGCGCAGCGCCGGAGGCCGCGGAGCGGACGCGGGATGCGCCGGCATTCCGGAGCGGGACGGTGGGTGTGACGGGTGGGTGTTGTGCAGCGGGGCCACGGCGGACCTTTCGGATTGTCCTTGCCCGCGGCGGCTGCCGGGGGCCGCTTCGTCATCCGAACCACCCGCCGAACAATCCGGGACGCGGATCCTGGTGGATCCCGCCCGCACTTGGGGTTGGTGCATGGCCAGTCGGAGCTTTGCGCCGGAGGGTTCCCCCGGCGCTGCCATGTCTCGTGAAGCTGGTTCCAGCCTAGCGCGTACGCCGGACGCAGCGCGGTGGGAAGCCCATGTTGCGTAGCGGGCCGACATCTTGCTTCACGCGCGCGGCTAGTCCTTCAGGAGGTCGCGGATGTCCTGCGCGGTCATGGCGGACCCGAAGCCCTCGCCCTCGTCCATCACCGAGGAGATCAGTTGCCGCTTCGCGTCCTGCAGCGCCACGACCTTCTCCTCGATCGTGTCCTTGGCGACCATCCGGTAGACCATCACGTTGCGGGTTTGCCCGATGCGGTGCGCGCGGTCCACGGCCTGGGACTCGGCGGCCGGGTTCCACCACGGGTCCAGCAGGAAGCAGTAGTCCGCCTCGGTCAGGTTCAGCCCGAACCCGCCTGCCTTGAGCGAGATGAGGAACACGGGCGCCTGCCCGGACTTGAACGCCTTGATGACGTCGGGACGGTTGCGGGTGGAACCGTCCAGGTACGTGTACTCCACGTTCTCCGCGTCCAACCGGGCCGCCGCCTTCTTCAGGAAGGACGTGAACTGGCTGAAGACCAGGGCGCGGTGTCCCTCCGCCAGGACGTCCTCGAGCTGCTCGAACAGCACGTCCAGCTTGGCCGAGGGCACGCCCGCATACTCCGGATCCACCAGCGAGGCGTCCAGGGACAGCATCCGCAGCGTGGTCAGGGACTGGAAGATGGTGAAGCGGTTCTTGTCCATGTCCTCGACGAGGCGCAGGATCTTCTGCCGCTCACGCTGGAGGTGCGTGTCGTAGATCTTGCGGTGCTTCGGCGCGAGCTCCACGTGCAGCACCTGTTCCTGCTTGGGCGGCAGGTCGGTGACCACGGCGGCCTTGGTGCGGCGGAGCATGAACGGCCGGATGCGGCGGCGCAGCCTCGCCAGCGGCTCGCCGAGCCCCTGCTTCTCGATGGGGCGCTGGAAGTGCTCGGCGAACCGCAGGCCGGAGGGGAACAGCCCGGGGGAGACGATCGCGAAGATCGACCACAGCTCCATCAGGTTGTTCTCCATCGGCGTGCCGGTGATGGCCAGCTTGAAGCGCGCGTCGAGGTCGCGGGCCGCGTGGTGCGCCTTCGTGGCCTTGTTCTTGACGAACTGCGCCTCGTCCAGGATCAGTCCGGCCCAGGCGACGGACTGGTAGGCCTCGGCGTCGAGGCGGAAGAGGGTGTAGGAGGTCACGACGACGTCGTACTCCCCTGCCAGCGCCGCCAGCGAACGCGTCGCGCGTGACTGGGTGTCCGCGACCGTCGCGACCCGAAGGTCCGGCGAGAACCGCGCGGCCTCGTCCGCCCAGTTGGACACGACCGACGTCGGCGCGACCACCAGGAAGGGCCCCGGAACCAGCGGGCTGGACGACGCCGGCGCTCCGGCCTCGGCGGCGGCGACGCGTCCCGGTGTGGCCGAGTCCGCGGACGCCCCGGTGGCCCACTGTTCCTTGGCGTGCAGGATCAGGGCGAGCGCCTGCAGGGTCTTGCCCAGGCCCATGTCGTCGGCAAGCACGCCGCCGAGGCCGTTGCGCCACAGCATGGCGAGCCATTCGAAGCCCTCGCGCTGGTACGGCCGCAGCTCGGCGCGCAGACCCGCGGGCAGGTCCACGGGTCCGGCCTCGGCCACGTTCATCAGGGCCGCGACGCCGGAGTGCCAGGAGTCCGGGCCCTCGGTGTGCGTGGCCAGTTCGTCGAGCTCCTCCCACAGGGATGCCTGGTAGCGCGTGATGCGCAGTTCGTTGGTCTTGTCGTGCAGCTGCGAGGCCTCGCTGACCAGTTCGCGCAGCTTGTCGAACAGCGGGTGTTCGAGCGAGAAGTACGTCTTGTCCGGCAACAGCATGCGGGTCTGCCCGCGGGAGAGCGCACGCAGGATCTCGCTGAAGGGCAGGCGGCGTTCGCCGACCGCGATGACCAGCCCCAGATCGAACCAGTCGCGGCGCTCGGACTCGACCGTGGTGACGGTGAGCTCGGGCGCCTCGGTCAGCTCGCGGTATTCGGGTTCGTTGCCGGTCTGGTCGACGACGACGCCCTCGAGCGCGCGGAGTGCCGGCAGGATGCGCCGGACGAAGTCCACCGTGTCCAGGCCGCGCAGCGTGCGGGGGGCCAGCACGCGGCCGGCCAGCGCGGGGGAGTCCTCCAGCACCGCGAGGGCGGAGTTTTCCAGCGCGGTCTCGGCCTCGGCGTCGCGGGTGTCGGCGTCCACGGGCACCGGCCCGTAGTCGAAGTCCCAGTCCAGTTCGGCGGCGTCGCCGCCCGGGTAGCGCACTCGCAGCAGCAGCTTCGGCGGAAGGATGTCCGGCAGGTCCACGGAACGGTCGGGACTGACGACGGCGATGCGCCGTCCCAGCCTCGGGTAGACCTTCGCGATGAAATCCTCGACGTCGGCGGCGGGAACCTCGATCGCCTCGGGCCGCCGGAGCAGTTCCAGCTCGGTGGGGTCCAGCCGCCCCTCCACCGGGGACAGGAGGATCAGGGAGCCGTCCGCGCTGGCGGCGTAGATCCCGTGGTTTCCGATCGCGCCGGCCGGAAGCTGCGGCTCCAGGGCGACGACCTGGCCGTCGATGGACAGGGTCGGGACGAGCGTGAGGCCGGCGCCGTCCGCCGCCGGGCGGAAGGCTGACAGCGCGACGGCGGCCGGTGCGCCGAGTGCCACCGTGGTCTCGGCGCGCGCGGCGATGAGCGCGATGCCGAGTTCGGCCGATTCGGCCAGCAGCGCCCACAGCAGGGGAGAGCTGAACTCGTCCAGGTACAGCCAGTCGTTGTCCTCGCCGAAGTAGAGCTGCCCGTTGGCGCGGTAGAGGGGTACGAACTGGCAGAACCAGCGGTGCTGTTCGGGGTCCAGGTTCAGGCCGTACGTCTTGAAGCTGATGGTGTTCCAGCGCAGGTTCCCGCGGACCCAGCGGCCGTTTCCGGACTGGACCATCGGGCGGACACCGAGCCGCCAGCGGTGCGCGGCGGCGCGCTGGTGCCCGACGCCGGATCCCGGCGCCCATTGCCGGTGGGCCTGCAGCGTGGTGTCCTGCAGTTCGAACTGCAACGCCATGGCCTGCGGGTGGGACTTGTCGCCCGGCTTCTGTCCGCGGTTGGCGGCCGCCGCCGCGTTGGCCGTGGCCGTTGCGGCCCGCGCTCCGGCGCCGAGCAGCCCGTTGAGGCTCTCCCGCCAGGCCGGGGCAGGGGCCGGAGCGGTGTTTTCGAAGAACACGTCGCGCGAGCGCAGGTGCAGGGTGTTCGAGTGGATGAGCAGCGCCGCGCCGTGCTTGCAGTTGGTGCCCACGGGGCAGCTGCAGCTGCTTCCGGCGACCGTCCAGGCCTCGCCCTTGCGGGCAAGGGACACCGCGCAGGCGTACGCCGCCGCGTCGGTGCCCTGCACCCGGCCCGAGAGTCGCCCGCTGGGGTCCCACTCGAAGTTCCCGATGCGCTCGGTGTTGGCGTAGGCCTTGCCCCGGGTGAACGCCGCACCGCCGACAACGCGGAGGATCTCACGTGCGTCGACGAGGGGAAATTCGGGTTCGGCCATCCTCCTATCGTTTCACGACCACGGCACCCGCGGCGAACCGCGTCCACCCTCCCGCCGGCCCCCGGCGGCGGTGAACACGCGAGGACCCCGTCGCACCAAAGTCTTGACTTTGTAAATATGTCAGGACAAACTCTTTTAAACGTTGTCGAATCGATGAGGAGAAAGCCATGCCGCTGTTGCGGATTGACCTGGTCCAGGGCCGGACGCCGGCGCAGGTGGCGGCAGTGAGTGCGGCCATCCACGGGGCGGTCGTGGCCGAGTATGGCATTCCGGACCGCGACTATTTCCAGATCATCTCGGAGCATCCCGCCGGGATGGTCGTCGCGCAGGATGCCGGCCTGGGGTTCGAGCGCGGGCCGGGCGTCGTGATGATCCAGGTCTTCACCCAGCGCGGCCGATCCGCGGAGGCCAAGGCCTCGCTGTTCCGGGCCATTGCCGCGGCCCTGGCCCCCTTGGGGGTGGGTGGAGAGGATGTCTTCATCGGCTACGTGGAGAACGGTCCCGAGGACTGGTCCTTCGGGTTCGGCGTGGCGCAGTACCAGACCGGCGAGCTCGCCGTGCCGTCCCCCGACGTCGCGTCATGAGATTTTTTGTAAGAATGTCAGTACAAACCTTTGACAGGACAAAGAAATTGATGGAGAGTGGCACATGTGCCCCGGCTCACACGGTGGCCGTGGATGATGTTCGGGAGCCGACCGCCCCGGCAAGGAAAGGAAGGCGATCAGCGTGAACCTCGATGTGCTGACCATGGGACGCATCAGCGTTGACATCTACCCGAACGAGATCGGGGTGGGGCTCGCCGACGTGGAGAGCTTCGGCAAGTACCTCGGCGGATCGCCGACCAACGTCGCTGTCGCCGCCGCGCGCCATGGACGCCGCACCGGCGTCGTCACCCGCGTCGGGGACGACGACTTCGGGACCTATCTGATGCGCGAACTCGGGCGCTACGGCGTCGACGCGTCCCAGGTGGCGGCCGTCGCCGGCCTGCAGACGCCCGTGACGTTCTGCGCCATCCAGCCACCGGACGACTTCCCCCTCTACTTCTACGGGCGCCAGCCCACCGCCCCGGACTGGGAGATCGCCGCCGGCGAACTGGACCTGGACGCCATCCGCGATGCGCGCATCTTCTGGTCCACCGTGACGGGACTCAGCCGGGAGCCAAGCGCCGCCGCCCACCTGGCCGCCCTCGAAGCCCGCCCGCGCACCGGCCTCGCCGAAGGCGCCTTCACCATCCTGGACCTGGACTACCGGCCCATGTTCTGGGACTCGGAGGAGGCCGCCCACGAACAGGTGGCCCGCATCCTGCCGCACGTCACGGTCGCCATCGGTAACGACACCGAGTGCGCCGTCGCCGTCGGCGCCGGGACTCCCGACGAGCAGGCGGACCGGCTCCTCGCCGCCGGCGTAGAGATCGCCGTCGTCAAGCTGGGCCCCGAGGGTGTCATGGCCAAGACCCGCACGGACCGCGTCGTCTCCGCACCGGTGCCCGTGCAGACCGTCAACGGGCTCGGGGCCGGGGATTCGTTCGGTGGCGCCTTCTGCCACGGACTGCTCGCAGGCTGGCCGCTGGCCACCGTGCTGGACTACGCCAACGCCTCCGGCGCCATCGTCGCCTCGCGCGTGGCCTGTTCCGAAGACATGCCGACGCCCGCCGAGGTCGTGGCGCTGCTCGCCGAGCGCGGACGCCTGACGCCCGCCCTGGAAGAACTGGAGAGTGCCAAGTGAGCACCATCGCCATCGATCCGCAGGATCCCCGCCGCTACGAGCACCTGAGCAGGCTTCGGCTCGAGCAGCCGGGGGCCGTCGCGGAGGCTGCCGCGCGCCGCGTGCGCCACCCGGGACCCGTCCTGGGCGAGCAGAACTTCATCATCGCGGCCGACCACCCGGCCCGCGGTGCCCTGTCCGTCGGCCCCAACCCGTCCGCCATGGCCGACCGGCGGGACCTGCTGGACCGGCTGCGGACCGCGCTGGAGAACCCCGCCGTCGATGGCGTTCTGGCCAGTCCCGACGTCATGGACGACCTGCTGCTCCTCGGTGCGCTCGAGGGCAAGCTGGTCTTCGGTTCGATGAACCGCGGCGGCCTCGCCGGCTTCGTCAACGAACTCGACGACCGCTTCACGGGCCACACCGCCGCCGCGCTCGCCGACTTCGGGGCCGACGGCGGCAAGATGCTCACCCGCATCGCCCTCGGCGACCCGGCGACCGCCTGGATCCTGGAGAACACGGCGCATGCGATCGACGAACTCGCCGCCCGCGGGCTCGTCGCCATGGTCGAGCCGTTCCTTTCTGCCTGGGTGGACGGCAAGGTCCGCAACGACCTCAGCGCCGACGCCGTCATCAAGTCCGTGGCCATCGCCTCCGGACTCGGCTCGACCAGCGCGTACACGTGGATGAAGCTGCCGGTCGTGCCGGAGATGGAACGCGTCATGGCGGCGACCACGCTGCCCACCGTCCTGCTCGGCGGGGACCCGAGCACCGCTCCGGACGAGGTCTTCGCCACGTGGGCGGCGGCGCTGGCGCTCCCGGGCGTCCAAGGCCTCACGGTAGGACGCACGCTGCTTTATCCGCCGGACGGCAACGTCTCCGGAGCCGTCGCCACCGCCGCATCCCTGTTGAACTCCACGGCGCGCTCGCGCTCCGTGGGCGCAGCCACGAAGGAGGCCTAGCAGCCATGTCACACCGCACCATGACCGTCGCCCAGGCGGTCGTCGAGTTCCTTGGCCGGCAATACGTCGTGGACTCCGTCGGCGGCGAGGACTACCGCAGCCGGCTCATCCCGGGGATGTTCGGCATCTTCGGCCACGGAAACGTCGCCGGCGTCGGCCAGGCACTCAAGCAGTGGCAGGCCGCGGACCCCACCCTGATGCCCTACTACCAGGGCCGCAACGAACAGGCCCAGTCGCACCAGGCCGTCGGGTACGCGCGGCACATGCGCCGCCGCGCGACCTACGCCGTGAGCACATCGATCGGCCCGGGGTCCTCCAACCTGCTGACCGGGGCGGCGCTGGCCACGGCGAACCGCCTCCCAGTGCTGCTGCTGCCCTCGGACACCTTCGCCACCCGGGCCGCGGACCCCGTCCTGCAGCAGCTCGAGCATCCGCACGGCTACGACATCACGGTCAACGACGCGTTCCGGCCCCTGTCCAAGTACTTCGACCGCGTCAACCGCCCCGAACAGCTGTTCTCGGCGATGATGCACGGCCTGCGCGTCCTGACGGACCCCGCGGAGACCGGCGCCGTCACCATCTCGCTGCCGCAGGACGTGCAGGCCGAGGTCTTCGACGTCCCCGGGGAGTTCCTCGCCGAGCGCGACTGGCGGATCCGCCGGCCCGCGCCGGAGGAGCAGGACATCGCCCGCGCGGCCGTGCTGATCCGTGCGGCCAAGCGGCCGCTCATCGTCGCGGGCGGCGGAGTCCTGTACGCGTTTGCCCAGGACCAGCTGGCGGCCTTCGCCGAAGCCACGGGGATCCCCGTCGGCTACACGCAGGCCGGCGTCGGGACCCTGCCTTGGGACGCGCCGTACTGCCTGGGCGCCATCGGCTCCACGGGCACGACGGCGGCCAACGCCCTGGCACGCGAGGCGGACCTGGTGATCGGCATCGGAACGCGCTACGAGGACTTCACGACGGCGTCCCGCACCGCGTTCCAGAACCCGGACGTCTCCTTCGTGAACATCAACGTCGCCCCGATCGACGCCTACAAGCACGGGACATCGCTGCCGATCGTCGCGGACGCCCGCAAGGCGCTCGTGGCGCTGACGACGGCGCTGACGGGCTACCGCGTCGGCGCCGACCTGGAGCGGACCATCGCCGACGAAAAGCAGCGCTGGGACGCCACGGTCGACGAGGCATTCAACACCCGGCATGCCCCGTTGCCCGCGCAGAACGAGATCATCGGCGCCGTGAACGCAGCGATGGCGGACACCGACGTCGTGGTGTGCGCAGCCGGCTCCCTGCCCGGGGACCTGCACAAGATGTGGCGGGTCAAGGATGCCTACGGCTACCACGTCGAGTACGCGTTCTCCTGCATGGGATACGAGATCGCCGGCGGCCTCGGCGTCAAGCGCGCTGCCATCGACGAGGCCGCCGCGTCCGGCGCCCCGGCGCGCGACGTCGTCGTCATGGTCGGCGACGGCTCGTATCTGATGATGCACACCGAACTCGTCACCGCGGTGGCCGAGGGCATCAAACTCATCGTCGTCCTGATCCAGAACCACGGCTACGCGTCGATCGGTTCGCTGTCCGAATCGCTGGGCTCGCAGCGCTTCGGCACCCAGTACCGGGTGCTGGACAAGAACACGCACTCGTTCGACGCCGGGGAAACGCTCCCGGTGGACCTCGCGCTGAACGCCGAGTCGCTCGGCGTGCGCGTCATCCGGGTGGAACCCGGACCGGACGCGATCGTGGACCTGGCGGCGGCCGTCGCCGAGGCCAAGGCGGTGCCCGAGGGTGCCGGCCCGGTGCTGATACACGTGGAATCGGACCCGCTGCTGGACGCGCCGGACTCCGAATCCTGGTGGGACGTCCCCGTCTCCGGGGTCTCCGACCTCGAATCCACGCGGGCCGCCCACCGCGTCTACACCGAGAAGAAGTCCATCCAGAAGAACTTCCTGGGCTAGCCTCCCGGCGCCCGGCACACCAAAACACTTACAGAACAGACCCCGAAAGGAAGCCATGAGCATCCAGACCACCACGGCCACCGGCGTGAAGACCATCAACCACTTCATCAACGGCGCGGAGACCGCCGGCGTCGGCACCGCCACCCAGCCCGTCTACGACCCGGCCACCGGCCAGATCACCGGCGAACTCCGCCTGGCCGGCCCGGAGGACCTCAACGCGGCCGTCGCCGCGGCCCGCGCGGCCGCCGACTCGTGGGGCGACATGTCCCTCGCCCGCCGCACGGCCGTCCTGTTCAAGTTCCGCGAACTGCTCGCCGCGAACACCGACGAGCTGGCCCGGATCGTCACCAGCGAGCACGGCAAGGTGCTCTCCGACGCCGCCGGCGAGATCGGCCGCGGACTCGAGGTCGTCGAGTACGCCTGCGGCATCTCGCAGTCCACCAAGGGTGAGTACTCGGACCAGGTCTCCACCGGGATCGACGTGTTCTCCTTTCGCCAGCCGCTCGGCGTCGTCGCCGGCATCACCCCGTTCAACTTCCCGGTCATGGTGCCGCTGTGGATGGCGCCGGTCGCGATCGCCGCCGGCAACGCCTTCATCCTCAAGCCCTCCGAGCGCGACCCGTCCGCGAGCCTGTTCCTGGCGGGCCTCTGGAAGCGGGCCGGTCTGCCCGACGGCGTCTTCACTGTCCTGCACGGAGGCAAAGAGACCGTCGACGGTCTGCTGACGCACCCGGACATCGACGGGATCTCTTTCGTCGGCTCCACCCCGATCGCCAAGCACGTCCACGAGACGGCCACCAAACACGGCAAGCGCGTGCAGGCCCTCGGCGGGGCGAAGAACCACGCCGTCGTCATGCCCGACGCCGACCTGGACCTGGCCGCGGACCACCTCACCGCAGCCGCGTTCGGCTCCGCCGGGCAGCGCTGCATGGCGATCTCCGTCGCCGTGACCGTGGGAGAGGCAGGCGACGCCCTGATGGACCGGCTCGTGGTGCGGGCCAACGACATCAAGGTCGCCAACGGCACGGACCCGGACGCGGACATGGGCCCGGTCATCACCCCGGCGTCCAAGACCCGCATCCAGCGGATCGTCGGCGAGGCCGGCGAGGCCGGCGCCGCGGTCCTGGTGGACGGGCGCGACCTGCTGGTCAAGGACCACGAGGAGGGCTTCTTCGTGGGCCCCACCGTGATCGACAAGGTCACCACGGAAATGACCGCCTACACCGAGGAGATCTTCGGGCCGGTGCTCGTGGTGGTCCGCGTCGACACGCTGGACGAGGCCATCGACGTGGTCAACGCCAACCCCTACGGCAACGGCACGGCCATCTTCACCTCCTCCGGGTCCAACGCGCGCAGCTACACGCGCCGGATCCGGGTGGGCATGGTCGGCATCAACGTCCCGCTGCCCGTCCCCGTGGCGTGGCACTCCTTCGGCGGCTGGAAGGACTCGCTCTTCGGCGACCACCACATCTACGGACCCGACGGCGTGCGCTTCTACACGCGCGGCAAGGCCGTCACCCAGCGCTGGCCCGAGCCCGCGCACGAATCCACGGCCTCCTTCAACTTCCCCTCCAACTAGCCGCCCCGGCACGCGAAAGGCACAGGACATGCCCGAGATCAGCAACAAGCTCACCATCGGCACCGCGCCGGACTCCTGGGGCGTCTGGTTCCCGGACGACCCCAAGCAGACCCCGTGGGAGCGGTTCCTGGACGAGGTCGTCGAATCCGGCTACAAGACGATCGAGCTGGGACCCTACGGCTACCTGCCCACCGATCCGTCGAGGCTGGCCGACGAGCTGTCCGCCCGCGGGCTGGACGTCTGCGCGGGCACCGTCTTCACCGCGTTCCACCGCGGGCTCGACGGCTCCGCCGGGGCCTGGGAAGAGGCGTGGGAACCGGCCCGCAGGGTCGCCGAGCTCACGGCCGCGATGGGCGGCAAGCACATCGTGGTCATCCCGGCGATGTGGCGGGACGACGTCACAGGGGAGGCGGTGGAGGACGAGCACCTCTCCACCGAAGCCTGGTCCTCGCTGTTCACCGGGCACGACCGGCTGGGACGGATCCTGCGCGAGGAGTTCGGCCTCCAGCAGCAGTTCCACTCCCACGCCGACTCCCACGTCTGCGGCCAGGCGGACATCGAACGGTTCCTGCAGCACACAGACCCGACGCTGACGACGCTGTGCCTGGACACCGGACACGCCGAATACGGGGGAGCGTCCTCCGTGGACCTCATCGAGAAGTACCCGGAGCGGATCGGCTACCTGCACCTGAAGCAGATCGACCCGCAGGTGCTGGCGACGGTGCGCGAACGGAACCTGACCTGGGCCGAGGCCAACCTGGCCGGCGTCATGGTGGAACCCCCGAACGGGCTGCCGGACCTCGGCGCCGTGATCGACGCCGTCGAGCGCCTCGAGCGTCCGATCTACGGGATCGTCGAGCAGGACATGTACCCCGTCGCGGACTTTTCGGTCCCGATGCCGATCGCCCGGCGGACCCGTCAGCACCTGTTGTCCTGCGGTTCCCGCACCCGCGTCTAGCGGCACGCCAAACCACCCACCGCCGGCCCGGAACCCCCGGGAGGCACAGCAGAAAGGAGCAGCCGTGGCAGACACGCTTCGCGTTGCAGTCATCGGAGCCGGACGCATGGGCGCCGACCACATCCAGCGACTCCACCACCGCATCTCCGGCGCGGAGGTCGCCGCCGTCGTCGACATCGACGCGGACCGCGCCCGCGCCGCCATCGAGGGAATCCCCGGCGCCGTCGCGTTGGCGGACGCCACCGAGGCCATGGACAACGGCGACGTCAACGCCGTCCTGCTGGCCACTCCGGGCTTCCTCCACCTCGACATCCTGCTGGCCGCGCTGGAGCGCGACCTCCCGATCCTGTGCGAGAAACCGCTGACACCCGACTCCGCCTCCTCCTGGGAGATCGTCGAGGCCGAGGAGAAGCTGGGCCGCCAGCGGATCCAGGTGGGTTTCATGCGCCGGTTCGACGCCGAGTACGCGCAGCTGGAGCGGACCATCCGGTCCGGGGACTTCGGCGAGCTGCTGATGCTCCACCACCAGCACCGCAACCCGGACACCCCGGCGGGCTTCACGAACGAGATGCTCATCAACGACTCCGTGGTCCACGAGTTCGACGCTGTCCGGTTCTTCACCGGCGAGGAGATCACGTCCGTGCAGGTGCGGTTGGGCAAGGCCACGCGCAACGCGCCGAACGGCCAGCACGATCCGCAGCACGTCCTGCTGGAAACCGAGTCCGGCGTGCTCGCCGACGTCGAGATCTACGTCAACGCCCAGTTCGGCTACGAGGTGGCCACCCAGGCCTCGCTCGAAACCGGGATCGTCTCAATCGGAAACGACGCCGGTCCGTTCGTTCGCACGGCCGGCCGGTGGGGCGGAACGGTCACCCCCGGCTTCGAGCAGCGCTTCGGCGCGGCCTACGACGTCGAGATCCAGGCCTGGGTCGACGCGGCGGCGCGTGGCGAAATCGGTGGTCCCAGCGCGTGGGACGGCTACGCCACCGCGGCCTGCTGCGAGGCCGGCGTCGAGGCCCAGCGCACCGGCGAGAAGGTCGCCGTCGCGCTCAAGCCCAAACCGGCGCTGTACGCCTAAGGAGAGCGGCCACGAGATGAAGATCGCACTGGATCCCACGCCGTTCCACCCCACGCATTCCGTGCTCGAATTCCCGCGGCTCGCCGCCGAACTGGGGTACAAGTACCTGCAGCTCACCCCGCACCAGGACGTCATCCCGTTCTTCACACACCCCAAGGCCGACGACCGGCTGGTGGGCGACCTGCGCAACGCGTGCCGGGAAGCCGGCGTCGAAATCGCTTCCGTGCTGCCCGTGCTCCGCTGGTCCTCCCCGGAGGAGTGGCAGCGCGAGGCCGCCGTGCGCTACTGGAAGCGCGCCATCCAGATCAGTGTGGACCTCGGCGTCCAGCAGATGAACACGGAGTTCTCCGGACGCCCCGAGCACGCCGAGGCGTCGGAGTCCGCGTTCTACCGCTCCATGGAGGAACTGCTGCCGGTGATCGAGCGGGAGGGGATCAACGTCGCGATCGATCCCCACCCGGACGACTTCGTCGAGGAGGGCCTCGCCGCCTGGCGCGTCATCCGCGGCGTCAACTCCCCGAACCTCTCCTTCGTCTACGTGGCCGCCCACAGTTTCCACATGGTGGACGAGCCACTGGAGATCATGCAGGCGGTCGGCGACCGGCTGCGCGTGGTGCACGTGGCGGACACCATGGACCACCACGCGTCCCATGGGCTGCGCTACATCACCAACCCGCCGGGCAACCCCGTCCGCGTCCACCAGCACCTCAAGGTCGGGGACGGCGACGTGAACTGGGACGAGTTCTTCGGCGGCCTGGCGGAGAACGGGTTCTACTCCCGGGACGAGACCGTGATGGTGTCCTCCGTCTTCGCCGAAAACGACAACGCCCACGAGGTGGCCCGCTACCAACTGCGCACCATGCAGGATTACGCCTCCAGCGCCCAGTAGCGTTCCGCAGGATCCCACGCGCATCGAGCGGGCCAAGACAAAGGAGTTCCCATGTCCGATAATCAGCAGTCCTTGGCGGAGGCACACTTACCACCCCTGACACCGGGGCCGCACCGCAAGCGACTCGGACTGATTTCGATCATCGCCTGTTTCGGCGGTCTCCTCTTCGGATACGACACCGGCGTGGCCAACGGCGCCGAGGGGCCGATGGCCGAGGAGTTGGGCCTGAGCCTGTTCCAGATCGGCCTGGTCATCAGTTCGCTGGTCTTCGCCGCCGCCGCCGGCGCCCTGGGATGCGGCCGGCTCGCCGACGGCTGGGGACGCCGCAAGACCATCATCATGCTTGCCGTGCTGTTCTTCGTCGGGACCCTGCTCGTGGTCTTCTCTCCGGCCGGACCGGAACCCGGCGTCTTCTCTCCCGGCGGGTTCGCCGTCCTGATTGCCGGCCGGATCATGCTGGGCTTGGCCGTCGGCGGCGCCTCCACGGTTGTCCCGGTCTATCTGGCCGAGCTTGCGCCCTATGAGATCCGCGGTTCGATCACCGGGCGCAACGAGCTGGCGATCGTCGTCGGCCAGCTGTCCGCATTCGTGATCAACGCGATCATCAGCACCACGCTGGGCGGCACAGTGGACGGAATCTGGCGGATCATGTTCGCCGTCTGCGCGCTTCCCGCCGTCGCATTGTTCTTCGGCATGCTGCGGATGCCCGAATCGCCGCGCTGGTACGTCGAGAAGCGTCGTTACGCCGAGGCCCTCCGCGTGCTGAAGACGGTACGTTCCCCCGAACGGGCACTGGCGGAGGTGCACGAGGTCGAGCTGATCGCCCAGCTGGAGAAGAGGAACCGGCAGGTGGGGCTCAAGGCCGTCATGTCGAACAAGTGGCTGCGGCGCACCATCCTGATCGCCATCGGCGTGGGCATGGCCCAGCAACTGACGGGCATCAACTCGATCATGTACTACGGCACGCGCGTGCTGGAGGAATCGGGCATGACGTCCGAGCAGGCGGTGCTCGCGAACATCTCCTTCGGCGTGGTCGCCGTGATCGGTGGCATCATCGCGCTGTACAACATGGACCGCATGGATCGCCGCAAGACCTTCATGATCGGCCTGTCGCTGACCACGACCTGCCACCTGCTGGTCGCGGTCGCCGGCATGCTGCTGCCCGAGGGCAACCCGGCACGTCCGATCGTCATCCTGGTCCTGGTGGTCGCGTTCGTGCTGTCGATGCAGACCTTCCTGAATATCGCCGTCTGGGTGTGGCTGGCCGAGATCTTCCCGCTGCACATGCGTGGACTCGGCATCGGCATCGCCGTCTTCTTCGTGTGGATCACCAACGGTTTCCTGGCACTGTACTTTCCGTCGTTGATCTCCGGCATCGGGATCACCGGTTCGTTCTTCCTGTTCGCCGGTGTGGGGGTGCTGGCACTGATCTTCGTGGCCACCCAGGTCCCCGAGACCCGCGGCCGCACCCTCGAGGCACTCGAGGAGGATGTCTCCACCGGTGCGATCTACACCGTCAAGGCGACCCTGGCCGACTGAGTAGCACCCGGTCGCACGACCCGAGACGGGGCGAACCAATCGGTTCGCCCCGTCTCGCCGCGCCGTTCCGGTTTACTCGTGGGCGCCCGGTACCGTCTGGTCCCAGTCGAGGACCGAGCCCGTGACCACGCCGGAGCGATCCGAGACCAGACACGCGGCGAAGTCCGCTCTTTCATCCACCTGCCCGAGTCGGCCCATGGGCTGGGAGGCGTTGGCTTTCCGGCGCCAGTCGTCGCCGGCGCCGTGGAACCGCCGCTGGATGTCGTCCTCGCCTTCCGTGTCCGTCCATCCGATGTTCAGGCCGTTGATACGGATCCGGTCCCAGCGGTGGGCGAATGCGGCGTTCCTGATCAGCCCGGCCAGACCCCCCTTGGAGGCCACGTACGGGGCCAGGTACGGCTGCCCGCCATGCTGGGACATCGTGACGATGTTCAGGATCGAGCCCGCGGCGTCGCGGCCGCGCAGGTGCGCCACGGCCTCCTGCATCGCGAAGAACGGCGCCCGCAGGTTGATCGCGATGTGCGAATCGAACAGGTCCTCGGAGGTGTCCAGCAGGGTGCCGCGGGTCGTGGTGCCGGCGGCGTTGACGACGACGTCCACCCGGCCGAACGCCGCGACGGCGCCGGTGACGCTCGTCCGCGCCCCGCAACGGTGGCCAGATCGATCTCCAGGAACCGCGCAGGGGTACCCGCTTTGGAGAGCTCCTCCTCGACGGCCCGGCCGCGCCCGGCGTTTCGGCCGGTGACGGCGACCGCGGCGGCGCCCTGGGCCGCTGCAACGGGAGAAGGCCGCCCCGGGCGCGGCCGTCCGGCGCGCGGTGTGGGCCGAGAGGGCGGCCCGGAGTTCGTCCACGTCCGATCCGGCGTCCAGGTGCTGCCACAACAGTTCCGCCTCGGAATGCGGCGCGAGGCCGCCGACGGGCCGGTCGCGATCGAGATTGCGGGGAAAGGGATACCCTTCCGCGGCCGCCGCCACGACGTTGCGTAGCCGGCGCTCGTCCGGCCGAACGCGCCGGAGACCTGGAGCAGGTTGGCCTCCAGGGGAAGTTGGACGTGGTTGCGCTTGAAGTACTCGGTGAACTCGGAGCGGTGGAAGGCGACGTAGCCCGGGGCGTACTTCCGCGAATGAGACAGGTAGAGGGTCCCCGTCCATGAAGCCCAGGTGGTAGTCGCGGCGAACGCGCTGCGCGGTGCAACCCGGGTTGACGACGTTGAGGCGTAGGACTCGGCGAAGACGTCCGGCTCGGCCACGGCGAGCTTGTCGAGCGCGCCCCAGCCGCGGTCGTTCGCCCCGGGGGGCGGCGAAATGGCCGCCGCCGTGGCGCATGGGTGCGGCGGTCATGTTGGTGTCCTTACGGCAAGACCCCCTCAGGAGAACCCGTCCGGTGACGCACCGATTCCTTGTCCGGGACATCGCCCGGCAGGCGCGTGTCAGCGACGCGACGGTTGACCGCGTCCTCCACGGACGTCCGGGAGTCCGCCGAACGACGGCCGGCCACCTTCCGTGCCCGGTTCGAATTGCACGACTCCTTCCGGGGCGAGGAAGAGCGGGAAACGGGGTTCCGCGGCCATGCGCACGCTGATCCGCGCCGGGACGTCCGCTACCTGCCCGGCACGGACGGACTGGACGCCTCGGCGCGGGAACTCATGGCCGGAACACTGGGAGAGGACCCGCTGCTGGCAGCCGTTTACTCGATGGCGGGGAAGCCCGACGCCGTGATCACCCCGTACAACGTGCCCGTCCGCTCAGCGGCGCGGTGCTCGTTGTACGGGGCGAACGCCCTTCGGTCAGCGGGCTCCTACGGCGCCGGCGGCCTCGAGGAGTACGCCGGCGGCCACCTCGAGACCCTCGATGCGGCCCAGCGACGTGTCTTCGTGCTCGATGTTCACGGCCATGTCCGGATCGACACGGCGCAGGGCGTCGATGAACCGGGACCAGAAGTCGACGTCGTGGCCGCGGCCCAGGGCGACGAAGTCCCAGGCGGAGTCCTGAGGCCACTCGTTGACGTACTCGTGGCCGCCGAGCCCGGTGCGCTCCTCGTCCTCGCGCAGGCGGCGGAAGCGGTCGTCGAGGACGCCGTAGACGGTCGCCTCGGGGTTGATCCGCACGTCCTTGGCGGCGGCGTGCACCACCAGATCGCCGAGGTACTCGACGGCGGCCACCGGATCCATGTGCTGCCAGAACAGGTGGGAGGGGTCCATCTCCGCGCCGACGTTCGTCGTCCCGGCGCGTTCCACGAGCCGCTTGAGCGTCGGCGGGTTGAACACCAGGTTCTGCGGGTGCATCTCGATTGCGACCTTCACGCCGTTGTCGGCGGCGAGGGCGTCGATCTCCTTCCAGAAGGGAACGGCGACCCGGTCCCACTGGTAGTCCAGGACGTCCAGCGAGCCCGAGCTCCACGGGTTGACGATCCAGTTCGGGACCGTGGAGCCCGGCTCGCCGCCCGGCAGGCCGGACATGGTCACGACGCGGGTCTGGCCCAGTGCGCCGGCCACCCGGATCGCCCGGCGCAGGTCCTCGGCGTGCTTCGGGCCGATGTCCGGGTTCGGGTGCAAGGGGTTGCCGTTGGCATTCAGTCCCGCGAGTTCCACGCCCTTTTCGGCGAAGATCCCCAGGTAGTCGTCCCGGGCGGACTGGCTGGCCAGAATGTCGTCGACCGGAATGTGGACCGGAGGCAGGAAGCCGCCGGCGTTGATCTCCGCGGCCCCGAGGCCGAGGCCCTTGATGACATCGAGTGCCTCGGGGAGGGGGCGGTCATGGAGGATGGCCGTGTATACGCCGAACTTCACAGCGTCACCTGCTTTCCGGATGCTTGGGCGGACTGCGCGACGGCTTCGAGCAGTTCCATGTTGTGCAGACCCTCGTCGAACGTGGCGCAACGGGGGAGGGACGAGGGCTCGTCGAGGCCGGCGACCTCCTCGAGGAACGCCCGGGCCTGGTATCCAAAGGCGTCGTTTTGTCCGAACCCGACGCCCGGGGCGTCCATGGCCAAGCCTCCGGCGATGTAGGGGTGTTCCGGTCCGAGCAGCACTTGGCGGTAGCCGTTCGTCTTTGCGGGGCCGTCGTTGACGAAGAGCTGAATCTCCGACGGGCGCCGTTGGTCGAAGACGGCGGCGCCGTTCTCGCAGAACACTTCGAAGGTCAAGGTGTTCGGGTGTCCCGCGGCGACCCGGGAGACCTCGAAGGAGCCGGACCCCACCGCGAACTGCGCGTTGAATGCGGCGTAGTCGTCGTTCTCGACCGGTTCGAAACGGTCGCTGACCGGGGCGTGGTCGTGGCCCATGACCGCGCCCAGGGGAAGCGGACGTTCGGTGATGGCGGTGGCCAAACGGCCGCCGGCCACCGAAACAATGTCGCCACACAGGAACTCGGCCACGTACGTCAGGTGGCTGCCCACGTCGGCAAGCGCCCCGGATCCGGGGGCGCCCTTGAAGCGCCAGCTCATGGGTGCCGCGGGGTTGGAGGCGTAGTCGGTCCAGTAGCGGCCGCTGAAGTGCAGGACCTTGCCCAGCGTCCCGGACTGGATCAGTTCACGGATGTACGCGATGCCGGGCGTGCGGCGGAAGGTGAACCCGATGCGGGCCAGCGGGCCGGCCTCCGCGGCGATGCGGGACATTTCGCGCGCCTCGGCGAGGGAGTCGCTGAGTGGCTTCTCGCACAAGACGTGCTTGCCCGCGGCCAGCAGGCCTTCGACAATCTCGCGGTGCAGGTGGTTGGCCACGACCACGCTGACGACGTCGATGTCGTCGGCGGCGGCAATGTCCTGCCAGGTGCGGTCGTAGCGCTCGTAGTCGAAGCGGCGGGCGGCGAGCGTGCCGAAATCCTCGTTGATGTCGGCGATGGACACCAGCCGGATCGCCGGAAGCGTGGGGTCGTAGAGGGTCGATGCTGTGTGGTAAGCGGCTGCGTGGGCGCGTCCGGCCATGCCGGCGCCGATGACTGCCACTCCAAGTCCGTTGGGCATAGGTTTCCTACTTCGTCGTCGATGCGGGGGATGTGAGCGGGGCCATTTTTGGAGCGCTCCATTTAAGTGTCCATTTGAGAGTATGTCCTGTCAATACCACGGGCAGTAATGTTGGATAGCGGCACCCGGACCGACCGGACGGCGCGGCCAGAGAGGCAAACGATGACGGGTAAGCGCCCCACGATCTACGACGTCGCGCATGAGGCCGGCGTGTCCAAGTCGCTGGTGTCGCTGGTGCTCCAGGGTTCGCCCAGGGTCTCGGCGGCGAAGCGTGTCGCCGTGGAGCGCGCCATCGCGGCTCTCGGATACCGGCCCAGTCGGGCGGCGACCACCCTGGCAGCCAGCCGGAGCCACACCATCGGCGTCCTCGTCGACGACTACACCAACCTCTGGTTCGTTGAATTGCTCAAGGGCCTGCGCGCCGTCGTCGAGCCGCGCGGCTATCACGTCATGGTCGGTGACATCGCCTCCGGCGGACCCAACGAACAGGCGACGCTGGAGGGTTTCCTCTCGCTCGAGGTCGACGGCTTGGTCATCGCGGCGGAGGCGCTCCCGGGGGCGTCGCGCGGGATCGGAGTCCCGGTGGTGGTCGCGGGGAACCGCGCGGTCGTCCCTCCGGGCTCCGTGGTGGTGGCCGGCGACGACGAGTTGGGCGCGCGGATGGCGGCCGAGCACCTCCTGGGTCTGGGGCACCGCAGCATCGGCCACCTGACCGGCGCGGGCGAGGCGGCGCGGCAACGCGCCGAGGGGTTCCGGGCTGCCGTGGCGGACGTCCCCGGGGCGTCCCTCCAGGTGAGGGCCGGCCGCGGCACGCTGGAGCCGGACGGGTACTCCGCCGCCGGAGACCTCCTCGCCGCCATGCCGGGCGTCACGGCCATCCTCGCCGCGAACGACTCCATGGCGCTCGGCGCGGCCGGCGCCCTGCGCGAGGCCGGCCTGCGCGTGCCGGAGGACGTGTCCCTGATGGGTTACGACGATTCGCCGCTGGCCAAGTCGCGGCTGCTGGACCTGACCAGCGTGGACTACCGCGGCGTCGCCGTCGGGTCCGACGTCGGTGCGGCGCTGTTGGCGCTGCTGGACGGCGGGGCGCCCGCGGATCCGCCGCGCGTGCCGCCGCGGATTGTGCGGCGCGGGTCGACGGCCGCGGTCGCGGGCGCCGCTACCCCGCGGTGAACGGCAGGCGCGGGTCGATTTCGTGCGCGTCCCACGTGGTGCGGACCCAACCGTGGTGGGGGTCGTCGCTGATGAGCCACTCCCGGACGCGGCCGGGGCCGGCCATGACGTTCAGGTAGTAGAGGTCGTAGCCCGGGGCGGCCATGGCGGGGCCGTGCCAGCCGTAGGGAACCAGGACGACGTCGCCGGTCCGGACCTCCGCCGTGACGTCGATCGGCCGTTCGTCGGAGGCATAGACGCGGGCGTAGCCCAGGGGGTCGCCGGGGGACGGTGCCGCGGAGTCCGGGGCGGTCCGCGTCTCGAAGTAGTAGATCTCCTCCAGGTTGGTTTCCCCGTCCTTCTCCTCGTCGTGCTTGTGCGGGGGATAGGAGGACCAGTTCCCGGACGGGGTGATGACCTCGCAGACGATGAAGCGGTCCGCCTCGAGGGCGGCGGGCGTTCCGAAGTTGTGCACCTGGCGCGAGCAGTTTCCCGCACCGCGCAGTTCGACCGGCGTCTGGGCGGCGGTCACCAGGCGTGCCGGATACGACTGTTTCGCCGGGGCCAGGGCGATGGCCACCCGGCCGCCCGCCGCGGACGTGATGGTCAGGTCCGCACCGGTTCCGGTGTAGAGGACATCGGAGGGGCCGTCGAAGACGGAGGCTCGTCCCGCCAGTTGGTGGGCGACGCCGTCGGCCGTTGCCGTGAAGGCGCCGGAGAGCGGCACCACGATGCGCTCCTCGTTGGAGGCGGGGAGCTCGACCGTGGCGCCGGGCGCCAGCTCGGCGACCTTGAGACCGGTGTGTTCCCATCCCGGCACGCGGGCGGAGCTGTCGTGCGCACCGAGCGAGATGGACCAGGGGCCCTCGGATGCGCTGCCTGCGGGGTATACCCAATCGGTCATGGCTGGCCTTTCGGTGGTTCGGGGCGAGCGGTTCAGCGCTGCACCAGGGTCATTTCGAAGCTGTAGGAATCCGCGCGGTAGACGTGCGATCCGGTCTCCACCGGCCGTCCGGCGTCGTCCATCGCGGTTCGCTCCATGGTGACGAGGGCGTCCCCGGGTTCCACGGCGAGCAGCGGCGCCTGCCGCTCGTTGGCCGTGACGGCGCCGATGCGCTGGTTGGCCAGGCGGAAGTTGACCCCGGCCTGGCGCAGGATCAGGTAAAGGCCCTCGCGGCCGAGGCGTTCCTCGTCCATGTCGACGATGTCGTCGCGGACCCAGTTCTCCATCAACGCCAGCGGGTTTCCGTCCACGCGGCGGAGCCGGGTGAAATGGTAGACCATGGCGCCCTCGGGGAGCTGGAGGAGTTCCCGCGTGCGGTCGTCCGCCGTCATGTGCGCGAACGTCAGGACCTCGGTGGTCGGGGTCTTGCCGGCACGCTCCAGGTCGTCGTTGAGGCTGGTCAGCTCCAAATGGCGGCGGACCTGGCTGGCCACGACCTGGGTGCCGACGCCGCGCTTGCGGACCAGGAGTCCGGAGCGAACGAGCTCGTCCATGGCCTTGCGCATGGTGGGACGGGAAAGGTTCAGCTGCTGCGCCAGGTCGATCTCGTTGGCCAGGCGGCTGCCGTTCTCCAGCGTCCCGTCGTGGATTGCGGCCTCGATGCCCTGCACGATCTGGTGGTACAGGGGGACCGGGGACGTCCGGTCGATCGGGATGTTCAGGGCGGTGCTCATCTGCTCTCCTCCACGGAACCTCAGGATGTCAATTTGTTAAGACAAAGCTACGCCATGACGTCAAGACTTCTCCCCATCGGCCATTCCAGCGTAGTCCCGATTAAGAGCTGTTGTAAATATGTCCTGACATACTCTTGACTTACGTGACGGAGGTCACCATGATTCAAGGGAAGGAGCGGGAAGCGTCCACGGACGCCGCCCGATCCACCGGGACCGCGAGGTGCGGTCCGGCCGTGAAATCGAAGGAGATTCCCGTGTCGTCGAAACTTTCCTGGCGCAAGGTCGCCGCAGCAGCAGCACTCGTTCCGCTGATGGGCCTGGCGGCCTGCTCCAGCGAGGGAGGCCGCGCCCCGGAGCCCGAGGCGGCCGCCGGCGGTGGAGCGGCGGTATCCACGCCCGAGCTCAAGATCGCGCTCATCACGCACGCCCCGGCGGGCGACACGTTCTGGGACATCCTCCGCAAGGGTGCGGAGGAGGCCGCGGCCAAGGACAACGTCTCCCTGCAGTACCTCAACGACGAGGACGGAGGCCGCCAGGCGCAGCTGATCGAGCAGGCCGTGGACCAGGGCGTCGACGGCATCGCCGTCACGCTCGCCAAGCCGGACGCGATGGCGTCCGCGCTGAAAAAGGCAACCGACGCCGGCATCCCGATCGTCAGCCTCAACGCCGGCGAGGACCGCTTCAAGGATCTCGGCGCGTTCACGCACTTCGGCTCGGACGAGAAGCTGGCAGGCGAAGCCGTCGGCGAGCGCCTCGTCGAGGAGGGGCTCGAACATCCGATCTGCGTCATCCAGGCCCAGGGCCACGTGGGACTGGAAAACCGCTGCGCCGGCGTGAAAGCCAAGGTTCCCGCAACCGAGATCCTCTACGTGCAGGGCACCGACATGACCCAGGTCCAGTCGACGGTCACGGCCAAGCTGCAGTCGTCCGCGAACGCGGACAGCATCATCGGCCTCGGAGCCCCCGTCACGCTGACCATCCTGCAGTCTGCCGAGACCGCCGGCAGCGACGTCAAGGTCGCCTCCTTCGACATGAACCCGGAGCTGGCGCAGAAGATCGTCGACGGCGAAGTGATCTTCACGGTCGACCAGCAGCCCTGGCTGCAGGGCTACGGCGCGATCGATGCCATCTGGCAGAACCACCGCGGCGGCTTCCAGCTCGGCGGCGGCCAGCCCGTGCTGACCGGCCCGACGATCATCGACTCGGAGAACGCCGCGGACGTCCTGGAGTTCGCCGCCGACGGACTCCGCTAACCCACCAACCAGCCCGGGGCGGCGGCACCGCCGCCGCCCCGGCCCACAGAAAGCGACGCTTGAGATGACTGACACACTGACCGCCGCCAAGCCGGCGGCCGACGACAGGGTTGCCACCAAGAGCACCCTGGCCAAGCTCCTCGGGAGGCCGGAGATCGGGGCGCTGGTCGGTGCCGTGGCGCTGTTCGCGTTCTTCGCGGTCGTGGCCCCCGTCTTCCTCCAGCCCTCATCGTTCGCGACGGTGCTATACGGGGCGTCGACCATCGGCATCATGGCGGTGGGGGTTTCGCTGCTGATGATCGGCGGGGAGTTCGACCTCTCCACGGGCGTCGCGGTCATCTCCTCGGCGCTGGGCGCCTCGCTGTTCTCCTGGTACTTCAGCACCAACGTGTGGGTAGGCGTCGGCGTCGCGCTCCTGGTGTCGCTGTCCGTCGGATTCATCAACGGGTGGATCCTCATCAAGACCAGGCTGCCGTCGTTCATCGTCACGCTGGCCACCTTCCTGATGCTCACCGGCCTGAACCTGGGCCTCACCCGCCTGATCGGCGGCTCGGTCTCCACCCCGTCCATCGCCCAGATGGACGGCTTCTCCTCCGCGCGCGCCGTCTTCGCCTCCTCCGTGGACATCCTCGGGGTCGACGTGAAGATCACGGTCTTCATCTGGATCGCGCTGGTCGCCGTCGCGTCCTGGATCCTGCTGCGCACCAAGGTCGGCAACTGGATCTTCGCCGTCGGCGGCGACGACAACGCCGCACGCGCCGTCGGCGTCCCGGTGGTCCGCACCAAGATCGGCCTGTTCATGGGCGTGGGACTGTGCGGCTGGATCCTGGGCATGCACAACCTGTTCGCGTTCGACACCGTCCAGTCCGGCGAGGGCATCGGCAACGAGTTCCTCTACATCATCGCCGCGGTGATCGGCGGCTGCCTGCTCACCGGAGGCTACGGATCCGCCGTCGGCGGCGCGATCGGCGCCTTCATCTTCGGCATGGCCAACAAGGGCATCGTGTACGCCGAGTGGAACCCGGACTGGTTCAAGTTCTTCCTGGGCCTGATGCTGCTGTTGGCCACGATCGTGAACATCGCGGTGAAGAAGCGGGCGGAATCGAAATGACCAGCAGCCAGAACCCCGGAGGCACCCCGATGAACGAGACCACGCGCAGGGAACGGATCGAGCAGGACGAACTGCTCCGCAACGAGACCGACCCCTTGACCCACACCCCCGTCCACATGCTTGAGCTGAAGGCCGTCGGCAAGCGCTACGGCAACATCATCGCCCTGCGCGACGTCACCATGGCGGTCGACGCCGGCCGCGTCACCTGCGTCCTGGGGGACAACGGCGCCGGCAAGTCCACGCTGATCAAGATCATCGCGGGCCTGCACCAGCACGACGACGGGGTCATGAACATCCTGGGCGAGGAGCGCAAGCTCTCGTCCCCGCGCGAGGCCCTCGACTCCGGCATCGCGGCCGTGTACCAGGACCTCGCCGTCGTCCCGCTGATGCCGATCTGGCGCAACTTCTTCCTGGGGTCCGAACTGACCACCGGCACGGGACCGTTCAAGCGTCTGGACGTGGAATCCATGAAGCGCACCACCAAGGCGGAGCTGGCCGCCATGGGGATCGACCTCCGCGACGTCGAGCAGCCTATCGGGCAGCTCTCCGGCGGCGAGCGCCAGTGTGTGGCGATCGCCCGGGCAGTCCACTTCGGCGCGAAGGTCCTCATCCTCGACGAGCCGACGGCCGCGCTGGGCGTCAAGCAGTCGGGCGTGGTCCTGCGCTACATCCTGCAGGCCCGCGACCGCGGCCTGGGCGTCATCTTCATCACCCACAACCCCCACCACGCGTTCCCGGTGGGGGACCGTTTCCTGCTGCTCAAGCGCGGCCGGTCGATCGGCTACTACGACAAGAAGGACATCACGCTCGAGGAGCTCACGGCGCAGATGGCCGGCGGCGCCGAACTGGCGGAACTGGCCCACGAACTCGAGCAGCTGGGCGGACACTCCGAAATCGCCGCCGAGGTCCAGGCGGAGGCCGACGAAACGGTCCGCCACGCGCCCGCCTCCGAGCGCAACCGTGCCTGAGGTGACCATGAAGACCCTGACCTTGGGACTGGCGGGCGTCGGCCGGATCGGCGCCATGCACGCGGAGAACATCGTAGGCCTGCGGGACGAATTCTCCGCGCGCGGCATCGACCTGCGGCTGGTGCTCAGCGACGCCAACGAAGGGCACGCCCGGACCGAATCGGAACGGCTGGGCGTCGGCCACGCGGCCTCGGTTCCGGATCTGCTCGCGGACGGGATCGACGGGCTCGTGGTCGCCACCGGGACGCAGACCCACCCGGAGCTGATCCGGACGGGACTGTCCGCCGGCGTTCCCGTTTTCTGCGAGAAGCCCGTCGCCGGGAGTGTGGCGGCGTCGTTGCCGCTGCTGGACGAGATCCGCGCGGCGGGCGGGACGGTGCAGATCGGCCACCAGCGGCGCTTCGACCCCGGCTACCTGGAGGCGAAGCGTCGTTACGAGACCGGTGAACTCGGGTGGATCCACTCGATGCGCGCGGTCACGGGGGACATGTTTCCGCCGTCCGTGGAGTTCCTCGCCTCCTCCGGCGGGCTGTTTCGGGACTGCGCGGTGCACGACTTCGACATCCTGCGCTGGCTCACGGGCCGGGAGATCGTGGAGGTCTACGCGCGCGGATCGAACAACGGCGACCCGGCCATCGGGGCGGTCGGCGACGTGGACACGGCCCTGGCCGTGTTGACGTTCGCGGACGGGACCGTCGCCACCGCGAGCGCCACCCGCTACAACGGCGCCGGTCACGACGTCCGCCTGGAGATCCAGGGTTCCAAGGACACGGTCATGGTGGGCCTCGACGAAAGGGCCGCGCTGCGCTCGGCCGAGAACGACGTCGTGTTCCCGGCCGGGACCGCGCACCGCACCTTCGCGGAACGCTTCGCGCCCGCCTACCGCGCGGAAATGGCGGCGTTCGTCGAAGTGGTCCTGGGTGAGCGGGAGAACCCGTGCACCCCCGAGGACGCCGTCGCGGCCTCGGCGGTCGCGGACGCGGCGCAGGAATCGCTGGCGTCCGGCCGGCCCGTGGAGGTCGCGCCGCTGGCGCTTCGGCTCTGACCGCCCGTCCGCCCCGCCGCCCGCCGGTAGGGTGTGCCCATGAACCACCTGCGGACACTGCATCCCGTTCCCCGCCAGCTGGACATCGCCTCGCTCGACGCGTTCGATGCCAGGGCCGGGGCGAGCCTGCGCAGGGGACGCGCCGGGGGCGGCGCCAGCATGCACGGCTGGCACCTGCAGTCGCTCGACCTCCGGGAGCGGACGGATTCGCTCGGAGCACTCGATCCCTCCGGGGCCGTCTTCCTGGGGTGCGAGCTGCCGCCCGGGTTCGAGGAGCACCTGCGGGCGCGCGGCGCGCTGGTGTTCCCCGCCCTCCCGGGGGTCCCCTTCGATTCGTACCGCGGCCGGCTCTACACGGCCGCGGAGCTGTACGGGGGGATCGGCGGGGCCGAATACGAGTCGACGCCGGATGCGCGCATCTACGCCTGGGGGCACCAGCGGACCGTCGCCACCGCGGGCGGACCGGCTCCGGCCGCCCCCGAATTGGCCGCGACGCTCCACGACCACGCAATCGGCGCGGCCCTGGACACGGCGCTCGCCGGACCGCTGGCGGGGCGCCGACTCGTCGGGGTGATGGGAGGCCACCGCGCCGCCCGCGGGTCCGCGGGCTACCGCCAGGCCGTGCTGCTGGGCCGGGGGTTGGCGCGGGCGGGATACACGGTCGCCACCGGCGGCGGGCCCGGCGCCATGGAGGCCGCCAACCTCGGCGCGTACCTTTCGTCCGCCACCGGCGCGGAACTCGACGACGCGCTGGGCACCCTGGCCGCGGCGCCGTCGTACCGGCCGTCCGTGACGGCGTGGGCGCGCGCGGCGGACGACGTGCTCCGCCGCCACCCGAAGGGCACCGCGAGCCTGGGCATCCCGACGTGGTTCTACGGGCACGAGCCGCCGAACCTGTTCGCGACGCACATCGCCAAGTACTTCGCCAACGCGGTCCGCGAGGCCGTCCTGCTGGCCAAGTGCGACGGCGGGATCGTGTTCCTGCCCGGCGCGGCCGGCACCGTCCAGGAGGTCTTCCAGGACGCCTGCGAAAACTACTACGGCACGCCGGAGACCATCCGGCCGATGGTGCTGGTCGGCGTCGAGCACTGGACCGTGAAGCTGCCCGTGTGGCAGTTGCTTAGCGCGCTGGCCGCCGAGCGGGACATGGCCGGATCGGTCCACCTCGTCGAGACAGGGGCCGAGGCCGTGGAGCTGCTCGCGCGCCTCGGCTAGGTCCTCGCAGCCGTCTGCCGGGACCGCGCCCTACACTGGGGCCATGGATCCCTCACCCTTTCTCCAGTCGCGCCAGCGGTTCGTTCCGGCGTCCCCCTCCGACGTGTTCGACCTGCTCGCGGACCCCGCGATGCACCCGGTGATCGACGGATCGGGGACGGTGCGGGCCCCACGGAAGGGCGGGCCCGCGCGGTTGGGACCGGGCGCGGAGTTCGGCATGGACATGCGCCTCGGGCTCCCGTACCGCATCAGCAACACGGTGGTGGAGTTCGAAGAGGGCCGGCACATCGCCTGGCGCCACTTCAGCGGCCACCGGTGGCGCTACGAGCTGGAACCGGCCGACGGCGGGACGCTGGTCCGCGAGACCTGGGACGCCAGCCGCCTCAAGCACAAGTGGGCGCTGACGCTGCTGGGCTTCACGCGCACCACCCCGGGCAACATGGAACGCACCCTGGAGCGGCTCGCCGGGCACTTCGAGCAGGACGGCGAACCCGACGGGGAACCGCACGCCGAAGCGGACCGCGACTGACCGCGACTACGCGATCGTGGTGCCGAAGGCCAGCCCCAGCGCGTAGGTGACCGCCGCGGCGCCCAGTCCGATCGCCAGCTGGCGCAGCCCGCGCTTCGCCGGCGAAGCGCCGGAGAGCAGCCCGACGACGCCGCCGGTCAGCAGCAGTGCCAGTCCCACCAGCACGACGGCGGCCGCGACGGCCGCGGTCCCGGTCAGCCCCAGGAGGTACGGCAGGATCGGGATGAGCGCGCCGGAGGCGAAGAAACAGAAACTGGCCGCGGAGGCGCCGAGCGCCGAGCCGACCGCCTCGTGCTCCTGCGAGGCTTCCTCCTCGAGTTCCGGGTGCAGCGACAGCGACGCGTTGCAGTCGCAGGCGAAGTAACCCATGCGCTCCGCCGCCCGGTGTTCGGCGTCCTCCGCGCTCATCCCGCGGGCCTTGTAGACCAGCACGAGTTCGTTGGCGTTGAGGTCCAGATGCGGCGCGGCGGACAGCGTGACCTGCGTCGGCTGCGACGCCGAAAGCAGTTCGCGTTGCGACCGCACGGACACGTATTCGCCGGCGGCCATGGACAGGGCTCCGGCGAGCAGACCGGCGATTCCGGAGAAGAGCACCAGGGCGTTGGAGACGCCGGCGGCGCCGATGCCCATCACCAGAGCCAGGTTGGACACCAAACCGTCGTTGGCGCCGAAGACGGCGGCCCGGAAGTTCCCGGAGAGCCGGTTGCGGCCTCGCGTCGCCAACCCGCGGACGACCTCCTCGTGGACCAGTTCGTCGGCGGCCATCTGCCGGGTGGCGTCCTGGTCCCCCGCGTAGGGGGAGTTGCCCTCGGCGCGTTGGGCCAGGGCAAGCACGAACACGGAGCCGAAGTGGCGGGCCAGGAAACGCAGCACCGTTCGGCGCAGCGAGGGACGGACCCGCTTGTCGGCGTCCTCGCCGAGCAGTGTGCGCCAGTGGAGTTCGTGGCGGCGTTCGGCCTCGGCGAGGCCCAGCAGGATCTGGCGTTCCTCGCCCTCGCGGTTGGCGGCCAGCTCGCGGTAGACGGCGCCCTCGGCGCGTTCGTCGGCCAGGTACCGCCGCCACCTGCGGATGTCGCGGTATGTGGGGGTGCGGCGGGCGTCGGGGTTCTCGACCGGGCTGTCTTGGTCGGTGCTCATGGGGTCCTCGGGTCGGAGCGTGGTCCCGAAAGCTTCTCGGGAGGCGCGGACCGGGGCCGTTCGGGGATACGACGAGCCTCGGACCGCCGCCGGCGGGCCGAAGGTCTCGCTCGCCCGGACGCTGGGTCCGGGTGGACTGCCGGGTCACGCACGGTGGCCAGTATGTCGACATGTCCGCCGCCGCCGTCGTGCCCGATGCCGGGTCCTTGGGCGGGTTCGGAACTACTCCCCTTCAGCCTCCGAGTATACCCGCGGGCGCGGGCCGCAGCCCACGCGCTGACGCGCGCGGGCCGCCGTCCGTCCCGCTGCCGCGACGGTGCCCTACCGGGCGTCGCCCTCCGCCGCGACGGACCGCCCGCTCCAGGCGCTTCCGGAGACGCGGAACGCCCAGGCCCGGGAGACTTCGGGCCGGGTGGCGGGCGTCAGGAGGCTGGCGACGACGTGGACCACCGCGGACGCGGCGAGGCCGTAGTGGACGCGTTGACGAATTCCATGGGGCGTCCCTCAGGAATTGCACTACGGTAAACAGGTGTTGCCCGCTAGGCTAGTGTGATCCAGCTAACGCGTCAATTGACCTAAGCTGGTTGCCACTGTCGTTTGACCCTCAGATCCGGAGAATCCGCCCATGAAGGCCCTGCCCGTCGAGCCCAGCAACGAGCCCGTTGCCATCGGCTCCCGCATCCGCGCGGCACGCCAGGCGCAGCGGCTGACAATCGAGCAGGTTGCCGCGTCGACGGGGCTGACCAAGGGGTTCCTGTCCCGGGTCGAGCGGGATCTGACGTCGCCGTCGGTGGCGTCGCTGGTGACGCTGTGCCAAGTCCTGTCCGTGTCCGTGGGGGACCTGTTCGCGCAGCCGGAGACCCACGTGGTCCGGCTCGCCGACGCGCCGCGGGTTTCCCTGGGCGGCCACGGGATCGGGGAGCGGTTGCTCACCGCCCGCTCCGAGCGCCGGCTGCAGATGATCCGCGCCGTGATCGAGCCCCGCGGCACGGGCGAGACGGAACTGTATTCCGTCGACTGCGAGGCCGAGGTCCTGCACGTGGTCTCGGGCCGGTTCGTCATCATCTTCTCCAACGAGCGCTTCGAGCTGGAGGCCGGCGACACGGTCACCTTCCCGGGGCGCGAACCGCATTCGTGGGTCAACCCCACGGACGAGGAATCGGTGGTCATCTGGACGCTGGTTCCCGCCGCCTCACGCTGACGGCCGCGAACGGGTTGGCTGCCGCCGGTTCTCCGCCTACCGCCGGAGCGCGGACGGGCGCGGCAAGTCCATGGCCTCCAGGACGTCCCCGAGGATCCGGTCCAGTTCGAATCCGGCCTGCGTGAGCTTGTTGATGCCGAACGCCGCGAGGCGGGCGCCGGGCTGCTCCACGGTCACCACCGTCCCGCCGTGCCGCGCCGCGTGCATTTCGAGCCGCAGCGGGAAGCCGGCCATCGTGGACGGATCGAGCCGGAACAGTCGAGCGTGGATGCCGGGGCTGCCGAGCAGGTACGCGACGCTCTCGGTCGAGCTCCCCGCCAGCCGCATCAGCGGACCCGGGTCCTCGGTGGCGTAGCGGCACAGTCCATAGTGGGCGGAGGCCTCGGCCTCGCGCCGGATCGTGTCCCAGTCGGCCCTGCCCGAGGAGGCCTTGGAGGTCAGCCCCGCGGCATTCACTGCGGGAACCAGATCCTCTAGACGACGCCGGAGCTCCCAGAGGGGGGCGGGGGTGCGGACGGAAATCCGGCGGGCGGCGTATTCCGTGGTGGTTTCGTCGGCGTCGTAGCTCACGCGTCCAACCTATGCTATGCCCGCGCCTTGACCGTGGCGTGCGACACAAATAGCATGGGTGGAAACGCTTGTTGCCCTCTGGGCAACAAACCAAACTGTCGAAGGGGCGCATGGCGGCATCGCCGTCGTCCTCCGGCTTCACACCGACACGGCGCCCGCGGCGCCATGCGAGGAGAACCATGCAAGAGATCCGCGTCGAGGCGAACGGGAACATCGGACCCATCGACTCCTCCCGCATACCGCGCTTCGCCGGGGCCGCGACGTATGCGCGCCTGCCGCGGCTGGACCAGGTCGGGGCGGCGGGCATCAAGGTGGTAGGCGTGCCGTTCGATGCCGGTGTCTCCTACCGTCCGGGCGCGCGCTTCGGCGCCAACCACGTGCGCGAGTCCTCGCGGCTGCTGCGTCCCTACAACCCCGCGCTGGACGTCAGCCCGTTCGAGAACGTCCAGGTGGCCGACGCCGGCGACATGGCCGTGAACCCGTTCAACATCAACGAGGCGATCGAAACCATCCAGGACAACGCCCTGAACCTGACGGCCGACGGCGCATCCCTGCTCACGATCGGCGGGGACCACACGATCGCCCTTCCGCTGCTGCGGGCAGCAGCCGAGCGTGCGGGGGAGCCGGTCGCGATGCTCCACTTCGACGCGCACCTGGACACCTGGGACACCTACTTCGGCGCGGAATACACGCACGGGACACCGTTCCGGCGCGCTGTGGAGGAGGGCATCCTGGACACGGAGGCCATCTCCCACGTCGGCACCCGCGGACCGCTCTACGGCAAGAAGGACCTGGACGACGACCGGCGCTTCGGCTTCGGGATCGTCACCAGTTCCGACGTCTACCACCAGGGGGTGGCCGAGGTCGTCGCGAAACTGCGGGACCGCATCGGCAACCGCCCGCTGTACATCTCGGTGGACATCGACGTGCTGGATCCGGCCCACGCGCCGGGAACGGGAACCCCGGAGGCCGGCGGCATCACGAGCCGCGAGCTGCTGGAGATCCTGCGCGGGATGCGCGGCATGAACCTGGTCGGCGCCGACGTCGTCGAGGTGGCCCCCGCCTACGACCACGCCGAGATCACCGGCGTCGCGGCCTCGCACGTGGCCTACGACCTCGTTACCCTGATGGCGGACAAGCGCACCACGGATCGGAAGGACGCCTGATGGCGACGAACCAGACCACCGGCACGCAGGTCGGGACACCGGCGTCGTCCGCTTCGAAGGAGAACCGCAACGGCGGGGACCTCGTCATCGAGACGCTGGAGGCCCTGGGCGCGCGCACCGTGTTCGGCATCCCGGGGCAGCACGCGCTCGGGTTGTTCGACGCGCTCTCGCGCTCCGGCCTGCACTTCGTTTCCTCGCGCGTGGAGAACAACTCCGCGTTCGCCGCCGACGGCTACTCCCGGGCCACCGGCGAGGTCGGTGTGCTGTTCCTCTCCACCGGACCCGGCGCGCTGACGGCGTTGGCGGGACTCCAGGAGGCCTACGCGACCGGCGTGCCGATGGTGGTCGTGGCGAGCCAGATCCCGTTGGACGGGCTAGGCGCGCGGCGCAAGGGCATGCTCCACCAGCTGGACGACCAGAAGGCGTCCGCCGCCAACGTCACCAAGAGCCAGCGCACCGTGCACCACGCGTCCGGCATCCCGTCCGCCATCCAGGACGCTTGGGCCGACGCGATCACCGTCCCGCAGGGGCCGGTGTGGATCGAAGTGCCGCAGGACGTGCTCCTCGCAGAGGTGTTCGTGCCTCCCGTGGCCGACGCTTTGGCCGAGGCGTACGAGCACCCGCCGCGGGTGGAGCTGATCGACGAGGCCGTCCGGTGGCTCGCCGGTGCGAAGCGACCCGCGATCGTCGCCGGAGGGGGAGTCCGGCGGGCCGGCGGCAAGGACGCGCTGCTGAGCGTGGCAGAGAAGCTGCGCGCCCCGGTGGTGTGTTCGCCCGGCGGCAACGGCGCGTTCCCGTGGGAGCATCCGCTGAGCCTGCAGTCGTGGGTCGAGGACCGCCACGTCACCGAGGTGCTCGAGGAGGCTGACGTGCTGATCGTGGTCGGCTCGTCGCTGGGCGAGGTCACGTCCAACTACTTCACGCTGGAACCGCGCGGGCACCTGATCCAGATTGACGCCGAACCGCGCGTGTTGGAGTCCAACCGCCCGGCGCTGGGCATCCGGGCCGACGCCCGGGCCGCGCTGGAGTACCTCGACGAGGCGCTCGGGCGGGTTGGTGGCGGGGCCGTCGAGAATGCCTCCGCTCCGCAGCTTCCTTCCGCTCCCGACTGGGACGGCCAGATGCCGGAGGTCCTGGTGGCGGCGACCCTCGCGAAGGTCATGGCACGGCTCGACGCGCAGGATCTCGGGAAGGAACGGACGTTCATGGCGGACATCCGCGCCGCCGTGCCGGATGCGATGCAGACGTTCTGGGACATGACGATCTCCGCCTATTGGGGATGGAGCTGCTGGGACGCGAAGTCCGGCGAGTTCCACTCCGCGCAGGGCGCCGGTGGTTTGGGCTATGGCTTCCCCTCCGCGATCGGCGGGGCGATCGGGTTGTCCGTGGCAGGCAAGTCCGGGCTCGAGGGGCGGGTGCTGGCGGTGTCCGGCGACGGTTCGGCGATGTACTCGATCGCCGAGCTGGCGACGGCCAAGCAGCACAACGCGCCGGTCACCTGGCTGATCGTCGACGACGGCGGCTACGGCATCCTGCGCGAATACATGGTCGGCGCTTTCGGCAAGGCGACCGCCACCGAGCTGGTTAGGCCGGACTTCGTGGCGTTGGCCGAGTCGTTCGGGGTGCCCGCCCGGCGAGTTGGGCCCGAGGGCGTGCGCGCGGCGTTGGAGGAGTCCTTTGCCGCGGACGGGCCAAATGTCGTGGTGGTCGAGACCCTGCTGCGGATGTTCGCTCCGACGCACTTGGACGACTAACCGGAGCGGCTGGCCCCGTCTGGGGGTCGGCCGCCCACCAACCGGACCGCCGCGTCTGTCCGTCCCCCGCTCCGCCCCGTCCCCGCCCCGTGCTCCCGCGATCCCGTCGAGACCACCCAAAATCGCCATGGACGCCCGAAATTGCAGGGGGTCTCGACAATTCCGGAGGGTCTGGTTGCCGGGGTGTCCCCGCCGATGCTGCTCTGTCTCTGCCGGTGGCGGCCCGTCCGCCGGCTGCCCTGTCCTCTGACTGGTTTTTCCTGCGCCCTGCTGGCTTATCCACAGATTGCGATTGCCGCCCTGGCCGGGAAGCTGTAGGTGGCAGGCTCGCACCATGAAGGACGTAACCAACCGACAAACTGGACCCGGCGCGGACGCGTGGGAGAACCCTCAGGGCGGGGCCAGCGCCGTGGATACGGCGGTGTCCCACCTTGAAGGTTTGTCCGATCTCAAGCGGCGGGACATCGGGGCGGCCGAGCTGAGAAAGTCCTTGGCCAGGGGAGAACTGGTTCGCGTGAGGCACGGTGTTTACTTGCCCGGAGCCGACGTCGCACGTCTCGCCCCATGGGAGAAGGACGTGGTGAGCCTTCACGCCCAAGCCAGAAGCGCACGCGGGGAGACCGTGTTCGGTTTCGCTTCGGCAGCGCGGCTTTGGGGGCTCGATGTGTGGGGCGTTGACCGAAACCTGCACGTCGTACAGCGGGCCAGCGCCGGCTCACGCGTCTTCGGACAGCGCGTTGTCTCGCATAATTCGATGCTGACGGGCGTCCATGTTGGACGTACACAGGGACTAAGCGTCACGGGGATCGAACGGACGGTTAGCGACTGTTTGATGACGATGCCGTTCCTATCAGCTGTGATTCTCGCCGACTCGGCGCTCCGCGGAGGACTGCAACGCTCGAAGGTCGCGGAAATATTGGACGCCCGCCCGAAAGCTCGAGGCGTCCGCCGGGCACGAGCGGCCTTGGAGTTCGCCGATGGCCGATCGGAGTCCGTGGCGGAAGGCAGGTTGCGGGTCCTCTTGCACCAATGGGGGATGCCACCGCCTGTTCTCCAGTGGGAGGTTCAGACGCGCCGAGGCCGGTTCCGCCCGGACTTCGCATGGCCAGAGTTCCGTTTGGCCATCGAAATCCATGGGAACGGCAAGTACTACATGGAATCGCCCACGAACCAGAAGCTCATCCAAGAGCGGAAGCGTGAAGCCGCGCTCGCCGAAGAGGGGATCCGAGTGCTGAACATTTGGTGGGATCAGCTCGACGAGTCCGGGCTGCGCGGACGGGTGACGGCGCATGTCGCCTCGGCGATAGATGCATTCCGGCAGGTCGCGTAAGTACCAACCGGTGCCCAACTGGCCCATCGACGTCGACGTGAAGCGTCGCAAGCCCTCGCCACTCGGCAGTACTTTTTATTTCCGTATCACACACAGATTCCAGGGGGACTCATGTCCAATCCGTACACTCCACCGTCACCGTCACCGTCACCGTCACCGTCACCGTCACCGTCACCGTCACCGTCGCCGGGACCAGCGCCGAGGTATGGCCAGTCCGAACCCCAGACCTACGGGTCTAACGAGCCCGAAAAGGCTTCGGGTCTCACCGTGGCGGCTCTGGTGGTCGGGATTGTCGCCGTCTTCTTCGGTGTGATTCCGGCCGTTGGATTCCTATCCTTCGTGCTGGGCCCCGTGGCGATTGTTCTCGGCAGCGTGGCTCTGTTGAAAAGGCGTCCCAATAAGGTCTTCGCGATTGTCGGAATTGTCACCGGCGCGCTCGGTTTGATGGCGGCGATCGTGCAGACTGTCCTTGCCGTTTTCCTCGTCAATTCCGTGACTTCGGTGGCCGGCGAGTCCGAGTCCTACACGTTCGAGGCGTCCGGCGAGTCCTACGTCGTGAGCTACATAACCAACGACATTCAGAACGTACAGACGGAGAGCGTCACCGGTCGATTTTCGACTGATGTCGAGGCCAGCCAACTCTTTGGAGTCATGTATGCGTACAACGATCCGGGCGTGACCGGCGAGGTTAGATGCCGCATCCTGGACGACTCCGGGATGCTCGTCTCGGAGCAGTCCGCCAGTGGCGCCCGTGCCTCGGTGGAATGTGTAATCGCAGAAGCCGGGTTGCCCTGACGCCATCGCCGCCCGACATAATGACTGCATGGACTCGTCAGCGAACGTGACGGTCGTTACACTCTAGGTCTCATGATTCCCGAGCAGCCACGCAGCGTCACGTCCCTACGATTCTCGACAGATGGCATCCAGCCGGTCAACCGGGTTCAGCTGTGGGAGCACCACAACGCCAAGGCGCTCATCGCTCTCGACATCCACACCATGGATGATCAGCCGCTGCGCGCCGCCGAGATCAATCTCCACTTCCCCTCCCTCAAGCTTGCCTCCGTCAAGGGCAGCAACCAGGTTGTCGAACGCAATGAGGCGTTCATCCGCAAGCACCCGATGAATGCCGTCGCGGTATTCTTCGCGCTCGAGGGCGAGGCGTTTTTCTATCACAAGGAAGGGTTCGAGGTCCTGCGCCCGGGGCAAGCCGTGATCTACGACGTCGACAGGCCGTTCCTGCGTGGGTTCAGCAAGGGGCTGCGCGAAATGGTGCTGACCATTCCGCGCGAGGACTACCTGGAGATCACCGGCGGACGGCCCCTGAACAAGCCGATTGTCTTCGATTTCCGTGAGGAACAACCGGCTAATCGTAGGGCGTTCGCCCTGGCGAAGCTGGTGTCCGAAGCGCTCGCGGCTCCGGGGGACGCCGGGGAGACTGAGTTCACAGCTATTGAGTTGCTGTCGGTCATGCTGGCGGGAGACCGCTGTGGAACCGGGGTCGGGCACCTGACTGCCGCTCGTTCCTACATCGACGACCACCTCGGTGACGTCGACCTGAGCGTGGCCAAAGTCGCGTCGACCGTCGGCATTAGCGAACGACATCTGGCCAGGCTGTTCGCCGACGTTGGGTCGCCGCCCAGTTCCTACATTTTGGAACGACGACTCGATCGAGCTCGGCAACTACTGACGGATCCTCTGGAAGTTAGGACGCCGGTTGCCGCGGTAGCCGCACGAAGCGGCTTCGCATCGCAGGCCTACTTCTCACGTGCCTACAAGTCCCGCTTTGAGACGACGCCCTCAGCGGACCGAAAATCCTCGGCCCCTCCCGACACCGCGGAGCCAAGGGGTTGAACTCGGGGCACCGGTGAGGAAGGCCGGTATTGTGAGGCGGCACCTGAGCGCGTCTGACTTTTTGCACTAGCCAGACATGTTCGAGCACGCACCGGACAGGATCCGACCGGCGACGCCGCATACCCTGTGATTCGGGACACGCTGGAGGGGTCAAGTAGTCCATCACCCACAGGAGCATCCGATGTCCGCATCAACAGCGATTGATCCCCGGGATTTGCGTCATGCGTTTGGCCGTTTCGGTACGGGTGTCACCGTTGTGACCACGACGTCCGACGACGGCGCCGACCACGGCGCAACGGTCAGCGCATTCACATCTGTTTCCTTGGATCCGCCCTTGGCGCAGGTCACGCTGATGCGCAGTTCCAAGGTCTCGACGCTGGTTGAGGACCGCCCATTCGCAATCAATGTGATGGCCCAAACCCAACTGGACACCTGCCTCCACTTTGCCGGCAAGCCGATGCGCAACGGACCTGGTTGGGGGAACAGCGCAACCGGTGTTCCTGTCCTCGCGGGCAATGCCGCGACCCTCGAGTGCCGCCCCTGGGCGGTGTACGACGGCGGCGACCACCTGATCGTCGTCGGCGAAGTTGTGGCCCTCGATATCAGCCCGGAGGAACCGCTGCTGTTCTTCGGCGGCAAGTTCCACCACCTGGGCGGACTCGTCGGCGGAGCCCCTTGGGAGCAGTGTGGCGACGGCTATGCGGCGGGGTGGATCGCCGGCGCCGCGTCACTGCGGCCACTGGCCTCGGTCTAGCCCGGTCACATTCCCAACCCACCTTCATCCCGCCAGATAAACGATCCGTAGCCCGAATCATCACAGAACCCGCGTGCCGCACGGCGACGTTGCCTGCGGACGAATGAAAGGACCTCGTCATGACCGAAACTCTCGAAACCCCGTCCAGCGCTTCCACACAGGGCACGTCGGTGCCGGATATGTCGGAGCGGACGAAGCCGGCGAACCCGTTGTTGCCGCAAACCGGCGACGAGTACATCGAGTCGTTGCGTGATGATCGCGAGGTCTGGATCTACGGGGAGCGGGTCAAGGATGTCACCACGCACCCGGCATTCCGGAACTCGATCCGGATGGCCGCGCGGCTGTACGACGGATTCCACGATCCGGCTGTATCGGGCAAGCTCCTGGTGCCCACGGACACCGGGTCCGGCGGACTGACCCATCCCTTCTTCAAGGCCGCCCGGTCCGTGGAAGACCTCAAGCAGTCCCGCACGGCGATCGAGACGTGGGCGCGGATGTCCTACGGGTGGATGGGACGCTCCCCGGACTACAAGGGAGCGTTCCTTGGGACCCTGGGCGGGATGCCCGACTTCTACGAACCGTTCCAGGACAACGCGAACCGCTGGTACAAGGAATCCCAGGAGAAGGTCCTGTACTGGAACCACGCGATCATCAACCCCCCAGTGGACCGCCATCTGCCCCCGGACCAGGTCGGGGACGTTTTCATGAAGGTCGAGAAGGAAACCGACGCCGGGCTCGTCGTCTCCGGGGCGAAGGTCGTCGCGACGGGTTCGGCCATCACCCAGTACAACTTCATCGCCCACTACGGGCTGCCGATCAAAAAGAAGGAGTTCGCGCTGATCTGCACCGTCCCGATGGACGCTCCCGGCGTTAAGCTGATCTCCAGGGCCTCCTACTCCCACCAAGCCGCAGTCATGGGCACCCCATTCGACTACCCCCTCTCGAGCCGCCTGGACGAGAACGACTCGGTGTTCGTCTTCGACAAGGTCCTCATCCCCTGGGAGAACGTCTTCGCATACGGGGACGTGGAGAAGATCAACAACTTCTTCCCGCAAACCGGCTTCATCAACCGGTTCACGTTCCAGGGCTGCATCCGTCTGGCCGTGAAGCTCGACTTCATCGCCGGGCTGCTGCTGAAAGCGCTGGAGATCGCCGGGACCAAGGACTTCCGGGGTGTCCAGGCCCGGGCCGGCGAGGTCCTTGGGTGGCGGAACATGTTCTACGCCCTCGCCGACGCGATGGCCCTGAACCCCGATGAGGGACCGGACGGGACCGTGCTGCCCAAACTCGACTACGGGCTCGCGTACCGCATGTTCATGGCCACCGGCTACCCCCGGATCAAGGAAATCATCGAGCAGGACGTCGCGTCCGGGCTGATCTACCTCAACTCTTCCGCCCTGGACTTCAAGACCCCCGAGATTCGCCCCTACCTGGACAAGTACGTCCGCGGCTCCGACGGCATCACGGCCGTGGACCGGGTCAAGCTCATGAAACTGCTCTGGGACGCGATCGGCACCGAATTCGGCGGCCGTCACGAACTCTACGAACGGAACTACTCCGGCAACCACGAGAACGTCAAGGCCGAAATCCTCTTCGCTGCCCAAGCGCAAGGAACCACCGACATGATGACCGGCTTCGCCGAAACCTGCATGGCCGAATACGACCTCGACGGCTGGACGGCGCCGGACCTCATCAACAACGACGACGTCAGCATCTTCCTCAAACGGAGCTGAGACCAATAGAGTACGACGGCGGCCCGCCGGGGTCCGCGCTCAGGCGCGGGACCGGTGGGCTGCAGTATTTCGAGTGTGTCCGTCGGCGGTGGGGAACCCAGACACGCGAGTCTGTAGTCCTAATTCTTCCCGAACGACTATTCGTCGAACGGTGAGGAGCATCCGGGGCCGTTGGGGTTCTCCTCGCAGCTCGAGTCGACGAGGATTTTCTTGGTCCGCCACACGCTCACCTCGGCGCCGGGGCTGGGAACCATGGCCATCCCGGCGACCGGCATCCACGGGCCGCCGGCTACGGAGAATTGTCCGGTGTAAACAGTGGTCAGCCCGATCGGGTAGTCGCCTGTTTCAGCGTAGACGTGGCTGGTGGCCGTTTCCGTTTCGAATGGTTCGCCATTCACCGGCGCACCGGGGTCGCTGGTCGTCCGCCTAGAACCGTCACCGTAGTTCCACCGGTACTCGTAAGGAATTGCTCGGACGGCGACTGACTGTCCAAGGATCGTCGTCGTCAGCGTCCTGGTTGCGGACGAGGCATAGATGTTGGTGTGCGCGTTCCGCAGCGAAAAGCCGTCAAGTTCCATCTCAATCGTAGATGGTGGTATGGAAAGTTGTCGGAACTCTTGGGCTGTCAAAACAGGCGCGATTTGTTGGTTGCTCGGATTCTCGGGTGTGGCGGGCACTGTCGCGGCATCACTCACGCAATAATTTCCACTTTTGATCAATTCGGGATTGTCGAGTGTGTAGCGGTACGCCGTGACGTACATATCTCCTTCGGGGCACTGCGAGGCTGTCAAGACGATGCATGAAATGTCGATGTTGCCGGTAGCGAGATTGGCGCAATAAGGTGCCCAGGTTTGGAAAACAGTTGGTTTGTTAGGGATGAGGACGGGCGCCGCGCTAGCTCCAGCGCCCGCCCCGCCATCAACCGGACCAAATACTTTGGTCAGACTGTTCTGCAGATTGGACCCCGCGAGGTTGGCGTTTCCTTCGCCGAATTTGCCAGTCACTTCAGGCTTGACAGGATCCGCGGATGGAGTAGGGGCCCCCAGCGCCAACGAGAGGGTGACCAGCGACGACGCCCAAACGAAGGACTCGATCATTTTTCCATGCTTTGTACGCTGAGGATGTCAACCATTTTCCAGCTCTCCGCAGGCGTATGCGTCGCGTATGCCGTGAATGGTTGGACGTTTTCTGTCGGGGATTCGATGTTGGCGTTGGACGACCCATCTGCATTCATATGTGCACCTGCTTCTTGCCGGATAACTATGCTGGCGTCATAGACGTCACGCTCGCCTTTTTCTAATTTCGTGTAGAAGGTTTGTACCGTGATCTCCCCGCCACGACGCCACCCGCCGTTTGCCGTAGTTGCGTCTGCCAGAGCTGCTTGATCGGTACAGATGCCGCACTTTGCGTAGGAAACGTTCATCATTGGCTTCGTGTCCCCAGTGGCAATCGCGTAGTTCTGCGCCTCAAACCAGTAATTGACGAAGGCCTCGTACCCCTCCTTAGTGAACTCCTTGGCTTCCGCCGGCATCTTCGGTTTCGGGAGGTTCTTGGCGGGGGACGTCGATGTGGCTGCTTGGGGACGTGGTGGGGCACTGGACGTGGCTGGTGCCGAGGACGATGCAGTTGTGCTGGGCGTCGCCGGCTCCGAAGTTCTCCCCTCGGACTCGGGAGAGCCCGCGCAGGCTGTCAGTGCGAGACACCCTGCGGCGGCTACGGCCAGTGCGGAGCGGAAGCGGGCGGTTGCGATCGTACTCATGGGCCCCTCGTGCATTGAGTATTGACATTCCGTGTAAATCGATCATAACGCGAAAAAGGCAGCCCCGCAGGGTTGTCCACAGGTGCCAGGCGCTTCATGACGCACATCGAAACCACCGATAGGCGAATCTAGAAGTCCATCGTGAACCGCCGAGCCACCCCGTCCCGCACGCCCGGAACGGACAACGCCAACCGCATGGCGCCGTTGCGAATCGCCAGCACCGAAGCGGGCAGCGGTCGCCCCAGCGCCATGTTCAGATGGGCCTGGCGTCCGGCGATCCGAGCGGCGGACAGCCGGTTTCGCGAGAAGGCGACCCATTCCTCGGGCCCGGCGGTACCCCCGCAAATCAGCTCCGCCACAGCGGCCGCGTCCTGCAGGCCCAGCGTGATGCCCTGACCGCCGATCGGACTGATCTCATGCGCCGCATCACCGACCAGCACCACCGACCCCGCGGTCTCCAGGCCCGCGCCCGCGACCATCGACGCCACGGACCGCCGCCGCGTCCCGAAAACACTCGTCATGGTGCAGCCCGCAGGGTCGATCGAGTGCCCGGTCCGCGCGAGCACCTCCTTGGCGATCCATCGCGCGGTATCGGCGGACGACGCCGGGTCCTCCGACCCGCGCAACCGAACCACCCAGCGCCTCGTCCCGCCGGGCAGCGGGAAACTCTCGACAATCCCGGCGGCGTGCAGGAAGAGGACGGCCGTGGATCCGAAACCCGTCGCGTCTGGGAAGTCGCCCATCGCGTAACGGTCCGGATGGGCGCGCCCGCGGAACGCCAAGCCCGCCGCCCCCCGGACCGCGGACCGCACGCCGTCGGCCCCGACCAGCCGGCGGGCACCTTCGATTGCTTCCGAGTCCGCTCCGCCATCGGTGCGGACACGTACGGCGGCGACCGCGCCGGAGCCGTCCCTTGGCCCAGCAGCGCCCGCGGAACCGGCAACACTGAACCCGGTGACCCGCCGACCGCGGACCAGCGAGCCGGGGGAGACTTCCTCCAGCCGCTCGGCGAGCAACGCCACGGTCCGCGCCTGCGGCAGTGCGAGCACATACGGGTGACGGCCGGAAACCGCGCCGAAATCAATCCGCGCCACCTCGCGTCCGGAGGACAGTGCCACGCCGTCCCGGATCCGGACCCCCTCGGCTACGGCCCGGCCCCCGACTCCGGCAAGGTCCAGCACGTCGAGCGCGGGAGGGTGCAAACCGATCGCGCGCGAGTGGACGTCCGGAACGACCGCGGGCTCCAGCACCCGCACGGCCACACCGCGCTGCGCCAGCAAGACGGCGAGGCACAGCCCCGCGGGACCCGCGCCGGCGATCAGGACCGGTCCGTCGGCGCTCATGAACGATCCGATCCCGATCAGTCCCCGGCCACGGAGCGGCGAACGACGCCGGTGCCCCTTGCGTTTCCCGCGCCGCGGAACACCAACAGGTTGCGGAACGGCGCGCGCGTCTCCACGCTCCACCCGGCCCGCGCAACGGCCCGCAGCTCCGACGGCGAATAGCTCCGGCGCAACGACGTCAGCCCATCGCGCCGGATGAACGTGCGGACCGCGAACGGCAAGGCCGCGACAGCGAACAACGCGTACGCCACGGCCGACCGGCGGAGGTCAGCGTGCACCGCCGCATGGACCGCCAGCTCTTCGGAGTCGCGGAGCAGTGCCTCGAATTCGGCGGGAGTGAGGTGGTGCAACACGTGGTTGGACAGAACGACGTCGAACCGCGCCCCTTCCGCGACGAGGTCGGTGCTCGTGGCCCGCCGAAACTCCACGTCCGGATGCGTCGCCGCCGCGAACGCGTGGGCCGCCGGGTTGGGGTCGACGCCGGTGACGCGCAGCGAATACCCGTCTCGGTCCGCGCGGCGGGCAAGGTAGGCGGCGATGTCGCCGCCGCCGGAACCGACATCGAGCACCGTGCCCGTCCGGCCATGCGCCAGGTGGGGCCGCACGAACTCGGCGTAGAGCTGTCCCGGGCGCGAGAAGCACCAATTGACCGGCCAAAACGCCGCATAGGTTCGGCGCAGCGTCGCGGGGTCGGCGTCCGCGCGGTCCATCTCCTCGACGGCCGTGGCGTCACGCGCGGCCAAAGGCGGACGGAGCCGCGGCGGCCGGGCCCGCGGCGGCCACCCGAGGCGCGGCGGCAGCCGGCGCCTAAGCCCCGGCATCGGGAAGGCGAACCGTCATCAGCGCCGTCTCCACCGTCAGCCCCGGCCCGAACGCCATCGAGCACACGCGGTCGCCGTCGCGCGCGGCGCGGGCCACGGACAGATGGTTCCCGCCGGAAGCGTCTCCACCTGCAGCGCCCCCGCCGCCCCCAGCGCCGGTGGCGACGGCTTCGCCAGCCCCGACAACTGCGGCGTCGGCAGCCCCCGCAACGACGGCCTCGCCCGCGCCCACCGCCACGGCCACCGGCTGCTCCGCGGCGTCGAGGATGTCCTTGAGCACGAACATCACGGTCGCGCTGCTCATGTTGCCGTAGTCGCGCAAGACCCGCCGGGCCGGCACGAGCTGCGCGTCGGACAGCCCCAGCCGCTTCTGCACGCGGTCCAGGATGGCGCGGCCGCCGGGGTGGATGCCCCAGTGCGCGACGTCGCCGAACTCCGTCCCCGCCAACGACGGATCCCGCGCGAACAGCGGCTCCAGGGCGCCGACGATGTGGTCGTCGATGATGTGCGGCACGTAGGTCCCCAGCACCATCTCGAATCCCTCGTCGCCGATGTTCCACGCCATCGAATCCTCGCCGACCGGCGTGAGCACGGTTTCGAAGTGGTCCAAACTCAGCGAAGCGCCGACGTCGGGCAGGTCCCGCGCCGTCACGACGGCGGCCGACGCGCCGTCGGCGAACAACGCAGATCCCATGATGGTGTCCGGGTCGTTGGAGCTGCGCACGTGGAGCGAGCAGAGCTCGGCGCAAACCACCAGCACGACGGCGTTCGGCTCGGCTACGCAGAACTGCTTGGCCGCGCGCAGGGCAGGGAAGGCGGCGTAGCAACCCATGAAGCCGAGGTGGTAGCGCTGCACGGAGGGGGACAGGCCCAGCGCGCGGACGAGCTGGTAGTCCGGCCCGGGATTGTAGAAACCGGTGCAGGAGACCGTGACGACGTGCGTGACGTCCTCGGGGCCGAGTCCGGCCGCGGCGATCGCCTTGCCGCCGGCCTCCACGAACAGGGGTCCGGCCTGCTCGGCGAAGATCGCATTGCGGACCTTCGTGCTCGGGCTCAGCAGCAGGCCGCTGCGGGCGTCGAAGAAGACGGGCTCCGCGGAATCGTTGTCCACGGTCAGCTCGGTGACGGCGGTGCGACGCGTACTGATCTGCGCGGAGTTGAAGGACGTGGCGACCAGCCGCTGCCCGAGGCGCGTGAGGCCGGGCTGGGCGGCGAACACGTCGCGCGCCTGGTCCTGGTGGAGGATCGTTGGCGGAACGGCTGTCTGGATCGTGCGCAACATGACGGGCATGTCCTGAGCCTAGGTGTGGGCTCCCCGCGCGTAAAGCGGACCCCTCGACGAAGGCAGCTGTCCGCCCCTCCCGTTTCGACTGAGGTAGATGTCGCTATTGGGCCGAATCCGGACATCTACCTTCGTCGAAACGGGGGAGGGTGGGGCTAGTCTTCGTCGAAAAGTGCGGGCGGCGCCGCACGGGAGGCGCGGCGGGCGGCGACGATGTCCCCGACGATGCGCACCGCCGTCGTCGCGTTGGACCCGGGGGCGAACGCGACGTAGCAGGGCGCCTCCTGCGCGGGGCGGTCCTCGTCGTCGTAGCGGAACGGCAGGTACGTGCCCCCGGCCTGGCGGACGATCAGCGCCCCGGCGGCGATGTCCCAGGGATTCGTGTCCAGGCCCATCGTGACGTCGGCCCACCCCGCGGCGACGTGCGCGAGCATCAGCGCGCCGCTCACCTTGCGCCGGAGCGTCGCGTACGTCGTCACCAGCTCGGCGAACGAATCGAGGCCCAGCTGCCCGTCGAGCGCGAGGGCCTCGGCGGAGGGGTAGTCCGTCATGATGGACGCCCTGGCCTCGTCGGACTGGCCGGCGGGGCGAAGGGGCTCGCCGTTGAGGTAGGCGCCGTCCAGGTCGGCGGCGAACACCAGCTCGGCGACGGGATCGTAGACGACGCCGGCGAGCAGCTCGCCGTCGAGCGCCGCGGCGATGGAGACGCAGAAGAACGCGACGCCGTGCGCGAAGTTGCTGGTGCCGTCGATGGGGTCGACGATCCACTCGATCCGGCCGGATCCGCGGTGGCCGCCCTCCTCGCCGAGAATCCGGCTGTCCGGCTCCGCGGCGAACAGGTGCGCCGCGATGGCCTCCTCGGAGGCGCGGTCGTGTTCGGTCACCAGATCGTGGTGGTTTTTCTTCTCGTCGATGCGGAAGTCGGAGCGGAAGGCCGCCCGGAGCATCGGCCCGACGCCGGTGGCGGCGTCCTCGGCGATCCGGCGGAGGTTGGCGGACAGTTGGCGGGCGTTCTGGGAAGCATCCACGAAGCCAGCCTAGCGGCCGGGACGACCGGTGAGGTGCGGCACATTACTTCACAGGGGCAACTAAAACGGGCTATGGTTGCTTGAGGCAATATTCGCCTTCGTCAACTATCAGAAGGCCCGGCCCGATCCTTGAAACCCGCATCAACATCCCCGAAGGGAAGTCCCGTGCCGCTTCACGCCGCCACGGCAGCCGATCTGGTCGGCAGCGTCCAGTCCCTGCACCAGGTCCTCAAGTGCGTCGCGTACGCCGGCGTGCGGCCGGGGGAGCCGGGCATCGGCCAACAGGCGGTCCTCGGCCGGGTGGGCGACAGCCAGCCGGTCCGGGCCACCGACATAGCCCGCCGGCTCGGCGTCGGTCCGGCCGCGCTGAGCCGCCACGTCACCGAACTCGAGGCCGCCGGGATGGTCGTTCGCGAGGCCGACCCCGGCGACGCCAGGGCGCAACTGCTCCGGCTCACCGCGCAAGGGGACGCCGCCGTCGAGCGCGGTCTGGCGCGCCGTGCGGAGCTGCTCGGGGAACTGCTGGACGGTTGGGACGAGGCCCGGGCGCGGGACGCCGTCGCACTCCTCGACGAGATCTCGGGAGTGCTGCGCGAGGGACTCGCCCGCGAATCGGCCGGCGCAACCGGCCCGGCGGCCACCGGCCACGCAGCCGCCCGCGAGTCGGACGGGGGCGCGAAGTGAGCGCCGGCGTCGACCCCCGGACGGGCGCCGCGGCCGCGCCGCCCCAACGCGACGCACTGGCCGACATCCCGCAGATGACCCAAAAGGAGGTCCTGCGCGCGCTCGTCGGCGTACTGGCCAGCTTCTTCGCCGCCATGCTCGCGGCCACGATCGTGTCCATCGCCCTCCCGACCATCATGGCCGAACTCGGCGGCTCGCAGACCGACTTCGCGTGGGTCATCACCGCCGCCCTGCTCGCCAACGCGGCCAGCACGCCGATCTGGGGCAAGCTCGCGGACCTCTTCGACAAGAAGAGGCTGACCCAGATCGGCATCCTCATTTTCGTCATCGGATCCCTGCTGGCCGGCTTCGCCCAGGACATCCCCATGCTGATGGGCGCGCGCGTCATCCAGGGCCTCGGGATGGGCGGCCTGACGGCCATGGGCATGGCGGTCATCGGCAGCATCATCCCGCCGCGCGAACGCGGCCGCTACTCCGGCTACTTCGGCGCGGTCATGGCCGTCGCGACGGCCGGAGGACCGCTGCTCGGTGGCTTCATCGTGGACACGCCCCTGGGTTGGCGGTGGACCTTCTGGATCGGCATCCCCCTGGCGCTGCTGTCCATGGTGCTGATCCACAAGACGCTCCACCTGAAGCACACCCCGCGCAAGGTCTACATCGACTGGGCCGGAGCCACGCTGGTCACCGCGTCCGTGAGCACGCTGCTGATCTGGGTGTCCTTCGTGGGCCAGGCCGGCCACTTCGCGTGGGCCTCGTGGCAGACGGCCGCCATGGTCGGGGCCTCGCTGGCCATGATCGTGGTCCTGCTCTTCGTCGAATCGCGGGTCCCGGAACCGGTGATCCCGCTGAAGATCATCGCCCAGCGCACCACCGCGTTGGCCATCGTCGCCTCGATCGCGATCGGCGTGGGCATGTTCGGCTCCGGAGCGTTCCTCGGCCAGTTCTTCCAGCTCTCCGCCGGCGCGACGCCGACCATGGCCGGCGTCTTCACCCTGCCCATGATCCTGGGCAACCTGGTCGGCTCCGTGGTCTCCGGCCAGCTCATCAGCCGCTTCGGACGCTGGAAGGTCTTCCTGGTCGTCGGTTCGCTGCTGAACGTGTCCGGCCTGGGGCTGCTGGGCACCATGACCCACGCGACGCCGTACTGGATCCTCGCGCTGGGGATGCTGCTCAACGGCCTGGGCATGGGCATGATGCTGCAGAACCTGGTCCTGGCCGTGCAGAACACGGTCAAGGTCACCCAGATCGGCACGGCCAGCTCGTCCGTCGCGTTCTTCCGCTCCGTCGGCGGGGCGTCGGGCGTCGCGGTCCTCGGCGCCGTGCTCTCCGAACGCGTCGGCACGCTCACCCTGGACGGGCTCCGCGCCGCCCACCTGATCGCGCCCGACGGCGGCGGCAGCCCGGTCGCCGGGGTGTCCACCATGGACGTCTCGGCGCTGCCGGACAACGTGCAGTCGATCGTGCAGGGCGCATTCGGGGACGCGACGGCCGCCGTCTTCCTGATCTCGGCCGCGGTGGCCCTCGTGGCGTTCGTCTGCGTGTTGTGCATCAAGGAGGTCCCGCTGCGCCGGTCCGTCTGACCGACGGAACCCACCGGCACGACGGCGGTGCCGCGCCTTGCGACCGCGAGGCGCGGCACCGGCGTCGTTCTATGTCTTCAGGCGCCCCGCGGGCGGGTGGTACTAAGGATAAGGAACGCAGGGAAGACGACGCGGCGGACAACGACGAAGACCGAAAGGCGGGGTCGATGGAACAGCGGCTGGTGGCGGACACGATGGTGGAACGCCTCGAGGCCTGGGGCGTCAAACGCGTCTTCGGCTACAGCGGGGACGGGATCAACACGTTCCTGGGAGCCATGCGGCGGGCGGAGAACGGACCCGAGTTCGTCCAGGCCCGGCACGAGGAAAGCGCGGCGTTCATGGCCGTGGCCCACGCCAAATACGGCGGAGGGGTCGGCGTCGTGACGGCGACGCAGGGGCCCGGCGCGGTCCACCTGCTCAACGGGCTCTACGACGCCAAGCTGGACGGCGTGCCGGTGGTGGCGATCGTCGGACAGCAGGAGCTGTCCGTGCTGGGTTCGCAATACCAGCAGGAGATCGACCTGATGACCCTGGTCAAGGACGTGGCCGCACGGTTTTCCCAGCAGGTGTCCGATCCGGAGCAGCTGCCCATGGTTCTGGACCGGGCGTTCCGGACGGCGTTGGCGACCTCGTCGCCGTGCGTGGTGGTGGTGCCGCACGACGTGCAGCAGATGCCGGCGCCGGAACTCGAGCGCGAACACGGCACGGTGGTGACCGCTCCGAGGTTCGAGCGGCCCCACGTCGCGCCGCGCCGCGCGGAGCTGGAGGCGGCCGCGGAGCTGCTCAACGCCGGGCGCCGCGTCGCGCTGCTGGTCGGCCAGGGCGCGGCGGGCGCCCGGGACGAGGTCGAGGCCGTCGTCCGGCGGCTCGGGGCCGGTGTGACCACCAGCCTGCTGGGCAAGCCGCACGTCGACGAGACCGCGGACTACAGCACCGGGGTGATGGGCCACCTCGGAACGTCGGCCAGCGGATGGCTGATGGAGCACTGCGACACCTTGCTGATCGTAGGATCAAACGACCCGTGGACCGAGTTCTACCCGCCGCCGGGCGCCGCCCGCGCGGTGCAGATCGACAACGACGCGAGCAAGATCGGCAACCGCTACCCCGTCTCCGTGGGGCTGGTCGGCGACGCCGCCGGCACGCTGGCGGCGTTGTTGGAGCTGCTCCGGCCACGGACCGACGGCGACTGGGCCGGCCGGGTCGCCCAGGCCGTCGGCGACTGGCATCGGCTCTCTGCGGAGCGGGCCGCGACGCCGGCCGAACCCGTGAACCCGGAGCGCGTGGCCCGCGAGCTCAGCGACCGGCTGCCGGCGGACGCCCAGGTGGCGATCGACGTCGGAAGCTGCGTCTATTGGTACGCCCGCCAGCTGCGCCTGCCGCCCGGCGTGCCCGCCCACCTCAGTAGCACCCTGGCGAGCATGGGGTGCGGCGTTCCGTACGGACTGGCCGCCAAGCTGTTGGCGCCGGAGAGGCCCGTGGTGGTGCTCGTCGGGGACGGCGGCATGCAGATGAGCGGCATCGCGGAGCTGGTGACGGTTTCACGGCTGTGGCGGCAGTGGGCCGATCCGCGGTTTGTGGTGTGCGTGCTGAACAACCGCGACCTGGCCGAGGTCACTTGGGAGCAACGCGAAACCGAGGGCGACCCGCGGTATGCCGCTTCGCAGGACCTGCCGCCCTTCCCGTTCGCCGGATACGCGGACGTGCTGGGGCTGCGCGGGATTACGGTCGAGGATCCGGAACTGCTCGGGGCGGCCTGGGACGAGGCGTTCGAATCGAAGATCCCGGTGGTGCTGGACGTCCAGACCGACGCGTCCGTGCCGCTGCTGCCGCCCTTCCCGCACGGTGCGCGCAAGGCCGAGACGATGCGCGCGGGGCTGAGGCAGGAGGGCGCCTCGGGGGAGCGCGCCCTGCGCCTGCTGGACACGTACGTGGCCCAAGAGGAACGGCTCTTCGGGGACGGCGCGTCAGGCCGGGCGTAGGGCCGGAGGCGGCGCCGGCGGCCCTACGACTCGTCCAGCTGCTCCGGCTGGCGTCCGAGCCGGAAGTGGCGCCCGCTGACCGACTGCGGTTCGATCTCCACCCAGAAGTCCTTCAGCGTCGGCAGCCACGGGGCCACGCCCGTGTCGCGGGCCGCCTCGATCTCCGCCTCCGTCTGCAGGACTCGCGCCGTTCCGCGGACGACGACGGACCACGCCTCGTCACTGAGGATCCCGTCGGCCTCGAAAACAACGCGCGGGTTGACGGTCAGGCCGGCGAGCTTGCCGCCGGGTGCGGTCCGCAGATAAATCCGGCCGTTGGCGGTGGCATGGTTGACCGGCACCAGGTCGATCTCGCCGGCAACAACGGTGGCCAGCCGGCCGTGCCGGGCGTCGGCGAGGAGTTTCCAGCACTGGTCGGCGTCGAGGACGAGGACGGGGCTGCCGTCGGGGTGTGTGAACATCATGGCTTGAGTATTCTACTTTGCGTAGAAAATAGCTAGGGGTTCGCCGTCGGGCCCAGGAAAGCCGCGAGCGAGCGCAATACCCGGTCCGGGTCCGCCAGCTCACACTCCCAGACAGTCAGCGAGTCCCAGCCCAGCGTGCTCAGGGCCGCGCTGTGCCGGAGGTCCCGGGCTGCGTTCCCCTCGCGCTTGGCGCGCCAGAATTCGGCGTTCGACGACGGGGCCCGGCGGCCGGCGGGGCAGTCGTGCTGGTGCCAGAAGCACCCGTTGACGAAGACCACCTTGCGCCGGAATGCGAACACCAGATCCGGTTTGCCAGGCAGTTTTCCGCCCGCGAGCCGGACGTCCGGGGCGGCCCGGCGGGCGGCGGCCGCCGCGGCGCGGGCGAGCTGGCCATGCAGGCGGTAGCGGTATCCGGCGGCGTGGGCGATCCGGCGGACGCGCAGTTCCGGACCGGTGTCCTTGCCCCGGATGCGGGACATCAGGGCGGAGCGCTGCTGGGGCGTCAGGCGGTCCATGTCACCATTCTCACGAACGTCCGCCGGGCGTGAAAGACTTGCGGCATGCGAGGAAACCAGAGCGACACGCCCCACCGCCACCTCGGTGTCCGCCTCGAGGATTCGTGGCACGCCTTCCGCGAGCGCGGCGCCCGCGCCAAGGGAATGGTGGCATCGGTCGCCTCCTTCAGGGGCTATGGTCTGAGTTCGCCGGACGGCGGATGGGTGCGCGTGCTGGCCAGGATTTCGATGGCCCGCCCGGAGGGACCCGAAATCGCCGTTCCGAAGCCCCAGGTCGTCGCGGACAGCGTGCGCGGATGGAAGAACTTCGTCTCCCCGGCCCTGCCGTACGCAGAGGTCACCGTCACGGTCGAGGGCCGCAAGTACAAGGTCGACGCCGACAGGGGAGGCGTGCTGGACGCGCTGATCGAGGTGGGCCTGGAGCCGGGCTGGCACACGGTCCACTTCTCCTGCGAGGGTTCGGAGGACGCACCCGCCCGGGTCTTCGTAGTCGATTCCGCCGTGGACTTCGGCATGGTGTCCGACGTCGACGACACCGTGGTGGTCACCGCCCTGCCCCGCCCGCTGTTGGCGGCGTGGAACTCGTTCGTGCTCAACGAACACGCGCGCGTGGCGACCCCGGGGATGGCCGTGATGATGGAGCGGCTGATGCGGGGGCGTCCGGGATCCCCGGTCCTCTACCTCTCCACCGGAGCCTGGAACGTGGCGCCGACCCTCACGCGGTTCCTCACCCGAAACCTCTACCCGGAGGGGGCCCTGCTGCTGACCGACTGGGGGCCGACGGAGGGCCGCTGGTTCCGCTCGGGCATGAAGCACAAGGTGGACCAGCTGCGCCGACTCGCGGACGAGTTCCCGCAGATGAGGTGGCTGCTGGTCGGCGACGACGGGCAGCACGACCCGGAGATCTACGCGGAGTTCGCCAAGCGCTACCCGCAGAACGTCCGGGCGATCGTGATCCGCCAGCTCACGCCGTCGGAGGCCGTTTTGGCCGGCGGCCGCTCGATGGGCACCGTGGACGCGACGCCGGGCGTGCCCTGGATCTACGCCCCCGACGGAGCCGTGATCATCGCCGAACTCGAGAAGCTCGGGATCGTTTCCGCCGAGGACCAGCGAGTGCAGGAAGACGAGCAACTCCGCGCGGTGGAGCAGAAGCAGGCCCGCGGGGAAAAGGTGTGAGCGGACGCAGGCTCCGCGTCCAGGTGCCCATGCGTTGGGCGGACATGGACGCCTACGGGCACATCAACAACGTGAACCTCCTCCGCATGCTGGAAGAAGCGCGCATCGCCGCCTTCGGCGTCCCGGGCGGGACGGGCAAGGCGGGCAACGAGCCGATGGTGGACCTGTTTTCCGCCGTGCCCGCCGGCACCCAGACGCTCGTGGTGGAACACCGCGTGCGGTATGCCGCGCCGCTTGACTACCGCAACGTTCCGGCCGAGGTCGACGTGTGGATCTCGGTGGTCAAGGCGGCCAGCTTCGACCTCGCCTACGAGATCCACGACCCGGTCGACGGCGGAGTGTGCGTCCGCGCCACCACGACCCTGGCCTTCTTCTCCACCGGGGAATCCCGTCTGATGCGGATCCCCGCCGAGCGCCGGGAGGCCCTCGAGGAGTTCCTGGGCGAGCCGGTCTTCCGTTAGGACAGCCGGGCCGCCAGTTCCGCGAAGTCCCGCCCGAGGCATTCCTCGTGGGCCAGTGCACACGGCTGCACCGGGTTCGCGGACAGGCTCACGTAGGCTCGTCCGGCGTGGCGCAGCCGGTCCGCGGGCAGACCGAGGATTCCGGCCGATTCGTTCCAGACGAACCGCCAGCGCGCTGGCACGGGTCCGTGCAACGGCCGGAGGCGGGAGGCCTCATCCCGCGGCGGCGGCGCGTGTGCTTCGCGGGCGGCCGCGGGCAGCCCGCGCATTCGGGCGGCCACCTGGAACGCGTCGTGGGTGTGTGTGGTGACGGCTTCGCCGTCGGCTGCGTGGATGACGACCCGTTGTTCCGGCACGCCGACTTCGACTGAAACGGTCACCCAGTCGGCGGGGAGCGCCAGCGCGCGGCGCAGTGCCGCCACGTGGATGCGGTGTCCGGGGTCGAACGAGGAACAGAGCGAATCGGCGCCCGAGGCGGTGGTGTGGAAGCCCATGGGACCCTTCCGTTGCTCTTGCCGACGTCGAGTGGGCCGCCGGCCGCTTCGTCATCCGAACCACCCGTTAAGCATGGGGTTGGTGTGCGGCCGGGTCGGAGCCCAAAGCTGGCCGCATCTCGTGAAGCTGGCTTAATCCTAGCGCAGGCAGTGCGCACGGTTTGCGTTGCGTCATTTTGTGGGATTGGCTGGGGAAAACCGAAGCGCCGAAGGACCCGGCGCCCAGAGGAGTGATATCGAGTGAGCGTTCCCCCAACAGCACGTCCGGCCCGGCCGCTGATTGTCTTGGAGGTCGTGGCGAGCGAGACGCTGGGAGAGCACATGGTTCGGCTGACGTTCGGCGGGCCCGGCTTCGCCGAGTTCCGCAACAAGGACGCCACCGACAAGTACGTGAAGCTATTGTTCGCCGATCCGGCGCTGGGACTCGAGCCCCCGTACGACATGGATGCCCTGCGCGCCGCGCTTCCGGCGAACAAGATGCCCGTGCGCCGCACCTATACCGTTCGCAGTGTCGACGAGGCGGCCGGCACCCTGCAGATCGACTTCGTGGTGCACGGCGACGACGGCATCGCAGGTCCGTGGGCGGCGTCCGCGCAGCCGGGGGACAAGATCTGTTTCTCCGGACCCGGCGGGATGCATCTGCCCGATGTCGAGGCCGACTGGTTCCTCTTCGCGGGGGACGAATCCGCGCTGCCGGCGATCGCGGCGACGCTGGAGACCATGGATCCCGACGCGAAGGGCTTCGCCTACCTCGAGGTCGCCGGACCGGAGGACGAGATCGCGTTGGACGTGCCCGCCGGGATCGACGTGCGCTGGTTGCACCGCGGAGGACCGGTCACCCCCGAGAGCGCGATGCTGGCTTCTGCCGTCATGGCGGGGGAGTGGCCCGAGGGCCGCGTGCAGGTCTTCGCCCATGGAGAGCGCGAGATGGTCAAGGCGCTGCGGCGCTACCTGTCCGACGACCGTGGGGTGGACCGCAAGCAGCTCTCGCTGTCCGCCTACTGGGCGTATGGACGGGCCGAGGATACGTTCCAGGCGGAGAAGCGCGAACCCATCGGGCAGATCTTCCCCGAGTAGCCGCCGCACCGACGGGTAGCCGCCGGCTACCTTCAGTAGGCGGTGGACGTCCACAGGTGCATCAGCGCGTGGGCGCGGTACGGGCTCCAGTTCCGCGCGCGCTCGGCGGCTTCCGTGGTCGAGATGCCGCCCAGGGCGCGGCGCAGCACCAGGTCCCCGGGTGCGAAGGCGTCGCGGTCCCCGGAGGCGCGGACGGCCAGGTAGTCGGCCGTCCACTCTCCGATGCCGGGCAGTGCGAGCAATTCCGCGCGGGAGAGCGGAAACCACGGACTTTCCGGCACTTTTCTTATCACCTCACCCTCCGCATGGCCTGCGCGGAGGAACGCGCCCGCCAGCGCCCGCAGCGTGCGTGCCCGGGCGTTCGTGATGCCGACGGCGGCGCGCAGGTCCTCGTGTGCCGCCCCGGCAACCGCCTCTGCCGCGGGAAAGGTCCGGAGCCCTGCGGGTCCGTCCGAGCCGTACGCGGCGACGAGCCGACCGGCGAACGTGCGGCAGGCGGCGAGCGAGACCTGCTGGCCGAGCACGGTGGTCGCCGCCGCCTCGAACGGGTCGAGGCACCCCGCCACGCGCAGGCCCGGGCGGGCGGCCACGAGCGGAGCCAGCAGCGGGTCGGCCGCGAGCACGGCGTTCACGGGTGCGAGGTCGGTGTCCAGGTCCAGCCACGCCCGGACGACGGCGCCGAGCTCCGTCCGGTCGGAGCCGGACAGGCCGGGCGAGAACACCCGCACACCGGCGGGTTCGACGGCGACCGTCACCGCGCGGTGCCCCGAGGTCAGGCGCACCGCGCGGGTCAGCGTGGCGTCGCGGACGTCCACCGCGTCCACACCCGGTATGGCGTGCGCGGCGAACAACCCCATCAGCGCCGGGGCGTCGAGTCCACCCGTGGCCGGCAACAGGCGTCCGCGGTCCGCCGGTCCTGAACTCATCCCGGCCAGACGCCCGAGGAGCCGCGGCGGTGGCTGTCCAACAAGTGGGTGTCCACTATGCCGATGGCTTCCATCAGCGCGAACATCGTGGTCGGCCCCACGAAGGAGAATCCGCGCTTCCGCAGCGCCTTGGACAGTGCGATGGATTCTGGCGAGGTCGTGGGGACGTCCGCGAACGTGGCCGGCCGCGGGGTCTCGGCGGGACCGAACGACCACACGAACTCGACCAACCCGCCGTCCGACCGCAACTCGATCGTGGCGCGCGCATTGGCGATGGCTGCGAGGATCTTGGCGCGGTTGCGCACGATCCCGGCGTCCGCCATCAGGCGAGCCACGTCGTCCTCCCCGTATGCCGCGACGGAGTCCGGGTCGAAGCCGTCGAAAGCGGCCCTGAACGCCTCGCGCTTGCGCAGGATGGTGGCCCAGGACAGCCCGGCTTGGAAGGCCTCCAGGCTGATGCGCTCGTACAGCCCGCGTTCGTCCCGCACGGGAAGGCCCCATTCGGTGTCGTAGTATTCGCGCAGCATCGGATCGACACTGGCCCACGGCGGCCGCGCGAGTCCGTCCTCGCCGATCACGGTCCCGTTCATGGAATGGGTTGTCCTTCCAGTCCGGTGGCGCGCAGGGTGATGTTGATGCGCCCGTGCTCCAGCCCGCATCCCTCCGGGGCGGTCCCGGCGTACACCTTGGGTACGCCATGGTAGGCCAGCCGCGACGGTCCGCCGAACACGAACAGGTCCCCGGAGAGCAGCTCGACGTCCTCGTAGGGCTTCGCCCGGCCCTGCGTGTTGCCGAAACGGAACAGGCACGCGTCCCCGATGGACAGGGACACCACGGGGGCCGGCGACGACTCGTCCTTGTCCTGGTGCATGCCCATCTTCGCCCCTGCCGCGTAGTGGTTCACGAGGGCGGCGTCCGGCGCGTAGGGGACGTCCGGCCGGCCGGACCGCGCGTACCCCGGGGTGCCGACGGCGTCGTACGCCTCGGCGACCGCGCGGCCGCCGAGTTCGGCGAGCCAGCCCGGCAGCGGGAGCACGCGGTTTCCGTTCACGTCCGTCGCCTCGCGCGTGTAGCGGTAGGGCTGCCAGTGCCAGCCCAGGCACACGGTGTGCACGGACATCTCGTGCCCGCGGACCTTGGCCGCCCGGATCGGCACCGGTCCGTCGGCCCACTCGCGGAAGCGCGCGGCGATCCAGGCCTGCTGCTCCAGGCTCAGCCACCCCGGGACGTGGACCGCGCCCGGTGCCACCTGCCGGACGGGCCGTTCCAGGAGGTCGTCGCCGAACAGGGTGTTCACGCGGCCGACTCCAGGCCGAGCAGCCGCGTTTTGGCCTCCGTCCCGCCGAGGTAGCCGCCCAGGGTCCCGTCGCTGCGCAGGACGCGGTGGCACGGCACGACGACGGGCAGGGGATTGGTCGCGCAGGCGGTGCCGACGGCGCGCACCGCCTTCGGCCGGCCCGTGGCCAGCGCGATCTGCGCGTAGCTGGCCGTCTGCCCGTAGGGGATCAGCGGAAGGTATTCGTGGATCTCGCGGCGGTAGCCGGAGGACAGCGTGCGGTCCAAGCGGAGGTCGAATTCGTGCCGGGTGCCGGAGAAGTACTCGTCCAGCTGCCGCGCCGCGTCGTCCAGGCGGGCCGGGGCACGCAGGATCCGCGGGCTCAAGCGGGACGCGAGCTGTTGCAGGACGGCGTCGTGGTCCTCCTGGGCGAAAGCCACCCGGACCAGTCCCGTCTCGGTCGTGGCCAGCAGCAGCGATCCCACGGGGGTGTCCACCACGCGGTAGGCGACGTCGAGGGCGCCCGCGGCGGCGGCGGCCTCCACGAGACGCCGGTGGAGCCGTCCGGCGACGTCGGCGGTTTCCGCGGTGGCGGACAGGAGCGCGGCGAGTTCGGCGTCGAAGCGTGGAGTGCCGGACGCGTCCGCCGATCCGGTGGTGCCGGGCGCGTCGGCCATGGTGGGGGGAAGAGGGGCGCTCATGGGTGTACCTCCTGCGGGATGGTGTGGGTGTCCAGGGCCGTCCGGAGCGCCCTCATGCCGTCCGAACAGGCACGGCGCGTGGCCTCGACGCTGCCGCCGAGGATGGCGGCGACCTCGCCGTGCGGCAACCCGGCGACGTGGTGGTACGCCACGGCCATCCGCTGCTTGGGCGGCAGCGCGGCGAGTGCGCGCCAGAGGTCGTCCTCCGGTTCGCTGGGCACCCCGAGTGTGGAATGCGCGTCCGGCGGATCCGCCGTCGGGACGGCGCGGCGGGCCGCGGAACGGACGACGTCGACCGCCTTGCGGTGCGCGATCGTCACCAGCCACGCCTCGACGTTCGCGTCCGCCGGCAGCTCCGGGTAGGCCCGCAGCGCGGCGAGGAACGTCTCCGACCAGGCGTCCTCCGCATCGGCACCGGAACCCAGCACCGCGCGGCAGACCCTGAACACCGTGGTGCCGTGGGCCCGCACGACCGATTCGAACGGCTGCTTGATGTTGATCACCTTCGTAGACGCCGGCGCCCGCCAAAGTGTGAGCCCCGTGATGACAGAATCTACGCGCCCGCGGATCGGCCCGGCGAACCCGGCGCCCGATTGTGGACAACTATCGCAGGACGATGTCCGTCGCCAGTGCCGGGGACAGCCCCGTCTCGACGAATCCGGACACGTTGGACCCGGGGTGCTTGACGATGTCGGACACCGAACCCAGGTGCCGGGAGAGGTCGATCTTGTCCTCCGGGGCCGCGAGCAGCAGCTGGAAGCCGAACTCCTGCAGCGCGTTGATGCCCGCCGCCGCGTACTCCGAGTTCGCCTGGATGAACGCCTCGTCGATCATCACCGTCCCGTAGGTGGTGAAGCCCTGCAGCGCGAAGCCCAGCTGGTAGGCCAGCGCGGCGCCCATGATGAACGAGGTGAAACGCTGGCCCTCGCCGCCGGACAGCGTGCCGGGCTCCAGCCCGGTCTCCACCTCGCCGCCCGGCTTGTGCTCGTTGCAGGAGATCGTCACGTGCTGGCGAACGTCCAGCACGGTGTCCCGCCACGCCTGGTGGGTCGAGTCGTCCAGCGCGTCCACCAGCCGCTCCAGCGCCCGGTAGCTGGAGGTCAGCTCCTCCGGACCGCGCCGGGCGTAGGCGTTCCCGAGCGCGTCCTTCAGCGCGGCGCGGAAGTCCCGCGCCTCGTCGGGGATGCTGGTCCGGACCTCGAGCCGCAGGTGGCTGCCGTGCTCGAACGGCACGTCAGCCAGGATCTGGTTCAGCGGCAGGATGCGCTGGGCGATGTCCCGGCGCTCCTCCTCCAGCAGCTGCAACAGGTCGGAGAAGCGTTCGTAGGACCGGTTGGAGAAGTACTCGCGGAACTCGTCCTCGCGCTGCGGTAGGCCCTCCTCGACGATGCCCTCCAGCAGCCGCACGTAGTGCGGGGCGCTCTCCACCGAGACCCCGGCGGTGGACGCCGCGCCCGGACCGAAGTCGCGGGCGAACTGCTTGAACGTGTCCGTCAACGCCGTCTCCGTGGCGAACAGCGACTGGCGCAGCGCAGTCGCGCGCTCGCCGAGCGCCAGCGCAACGTCCGCGACGGCGGCGTCGAGCTCCGCCACTCTCGCCTCCGACCCGCGCGCCACGACGGCGGAGAGTCCCGGGTCCGCGCGGAGGGTCTCCCCGGCCCACGCCGCGGGCGTACCGTCGGCGCCGCGCGCGGCGGTCGCCTTCAGCTGGGCGGCGGCGGAGGCGGCCCGCCGCTCCAGGGCGGACGTTTCGCTGCGCAGCACGGCCAACCGTCCGACGCCGGACTCCAGTTCCGCACGCGCCTCGGCCAGCGATTCCCGCAGTGCGGCGAGGTCCGTGCTGGCATCCATGGCGTCGGCGATCCGGGCCTCGAGGTCCACGACGGCGGCCTCCTGGACGGACGTGTCCAGCGCCGCGAAGGCGCGCTTGTCCACGGACAGCGCCTTCAGCGAGTCCAGGCGCCGGGCCAGTTCGTCCTTGGAGCGGCTGCGCTCGGCCGCGAGCTCCTCGGCCTGCGCGCGCTCGCCGTCCAGGCGCAGGGCCTTGGCCTCGAGCTCCGCGATCTTCTCCTCGTTGGTGAAGCCCAGGAGGTAGTCGGAAGCGGCGACCACGCGGGTGTCGCGCTCGAACACGCCGGCGGAGGCCTTGATGGTTCCGGCCTTCGAGATGGCCTTCGGGTGGACATGCAGTCCGGCATCGGAGGCGACGCAGGCCAGCGCGTGGTCGGCGGTGATCTTGGCGCGGAGCCAATCGCCGGCGTCGGAGGACTTGAACTCCAGCTTGGTGACCAGGTCCGCCGGGCCGGCGTCGGCGGCACGAGGGGCACGGGAAAGGTCCATCCACCGCAGGCGTCCGACGCCGTCGAGCCGGTCCGCCGCCGCCGTCACCTTGGCGAGGTCCTCGCCGCGGACCAGCAGCGTGGTGGCGAGGCTGCGCAGGGCCTTCTCGGCGGCCGAGCGCCATTCGGAATGCCCCGGGGCGATGTCCACCAGTTCCCCGGCGAAGGGCAGGTCGGCGGCGTCGATTCCGGTCTCGGAACAGATGCGGCGGCGGGCGGCGGCGGAGACCGGGTCGATGTTGGAACCGCGCAGGGAATACGCGTCGATCTCGGTGCGGAGCCTGCGTCCGCGGTCGCGCGCCTCCATCGAGGCGGCCATCGCCTCGTATTCCATGGTCTTCGCGTCCTTGGCGACGCCGGCAAGGTTCTCCGCGGCGACGGCGGCCTGCCGGCGGGCGGATTCCAACCCGGAGGCCGTCCACGTGAGCTTCACTCCGACGTCGTCCATCTCCCGGCGCAGCGCCGCGGCGGCCTGCGCGCGCTCGACCAGGCGGGCACGGGCGGACTCGAGCTCGCGTTCGAGCGCTTGGACGGCCTGCCCGCCGTGGGAGTCGTGCTGCTCCTGCAGGGATCGGGCGCGCTCCTGAAGCACGTCCTTGGCTTCGGCCGCGGCCTCGATTTCCGCCCGGTTCGACGCCAGCTCCGCCGCCAGCGCGGCGGAACGCCCGCCGAGGAGCTCGGCGGCCAGGTGCTCGCGCAGCAGCGGCAACTGGGTGCCGGCAAGTTCGGTGTTGCGCTCGAGTTCCTCGGCGAGCCCGCGGTGCCGGGCGTACTGATCCGGCACCTGGCGGAGGGCGTCGCGCTGGGCGCGGGCCTCCTCCAGCTGGCGGTGGATGCCGCGAAGGTGGCTGAAGTCCTCGACGGCGCCGGCCGCGGCCTTGAGCGTCGCCGGGACCTCCAGGACCTCGTAGCGGAAGAACTGGTTGACGCCCTTGTCCAGGCCCTTGCCGTTCTGCAGCGTGCGCAGCAGGGAGAAGGCCTTGTCGTTGTCGATGCCCAGGCGGCGGCGGAAGCGCTCGGCGAACGTCTTGTGGGTGTCGAACGCCTCGAACCCGGGCAGCGACTTCTGCAGGCTGGTAGGGGAGAACCGGCGGGACCCGTGGTCCTCCAGCGCGGCGGTGTCCAGGGTACGGTCGCCGATCACGTAGTGCTTGCCCACCTGGCCCTCGAGCCCGTTGGCGGGGAGGTCGAACAGGGCGGCGACGCAGGTTTGGCCGCCGAGGCCGTCGTCGTACGTCAGAGCGATGGCGCTCCACGTGGCGCCCGGGCGCTGGTACAGCGTCCCGGTCTCGGTCTTGAAGCGGCGGCCGCGCATGTAGGAGTAAGTGGTGCGGCGGTCCTTGCGCGTGGAGGCCTCGTGGGCGGACTCGTTCAGGCGCGGCGCGGCGTGGAAGATGTGCCCGATGCCGTCGAACAGGGTGGATTTGCCGACGCCGGGATGGCCGGTCAGCAGCGTGCCGTCGCGGTCCACATAGAGGCTGTGGCGGCCGTGGAACGTGCCCCAGTTGATGACCTGGATGCGGGTCAGGCGGTGTTGGCCGGGGTTGGCGGCCTCGCCGAAGGGCAGGGTCAGGGCAATGCTCACAGTTCATCCTCCACGGAGTCGAGGTCCATGACATCCGCGTCGGAGGAGTTCTCCAGGGCGGCGATGTAGGCGGGGATCTCCTCGATGCTTTCGAACGGGAGGGCCAGGGCCAGCGCGCCGGAGACGCGGTATTCGTCGTCGAGTTCGGTGGGCAGGATGAGTTTGAGCGCCACGAGACGGGCGAGGGACGCGTCGGTGAGGTCCTCCAGGCGCTTGTCGTCCACCGCACCCGGGCGGCGGTGTTCCTCAAGGATTTCGCGGGCGCCGGCGCGCGAGATGACGGGGTCCGTTCCGCTTCCGGCGTGGCGGTCCAGCAGCAGCCGAAGGCGCAGGGCAAGCAGCGTCTCCTCGCGCTTGAGCGGCTTGCGCGGGGCGATCGCGGTGGTGTGCGGGGCCTCGACCTCCACCGGAACCAGCAGCGCGATCTTCCGTTCGGTGTCCACGCTCAGCAGCAGGAACAGCTCGGCGACGTACGCGGCGATGTCCTGGCGGCGGTCCAGGACGAGCTGCCAGAGCCTCGGGTCCGCGGTGCCGTCGAGGTAGGGGCCGCGGAGGAGGCGGACCAGGACCTGGCGCAGGGGCAGTTCGAACCGGCCGGTGTCGCTCTCGAAGAGCCGGCGCTCGGCCGCGCCGCCGGGGACGCCTCCGTCGTCGCGCGTGGGACTGGTGGTTTCGGTGCTCATGCGGGGTCTTTCGCGAAGGTGATCACGGGCAGGTAGGCGTCGCGTTCGCTGCCGTCGACCTGGCGGAAGACGACGCGCTCGAAGCGGTCGGTGTCCATCGGCTCGCCGCCGGTGCGGGCTCTGGCGAGCAGGTGGCGGAGGTTGTTCAGGTGGCGTTCGGCCGGCTCCAGTCCGGCGAACGCGGCTCCCAGGGTCGCGTCGCCGGCGGCGTTGCGGCGGGCGCGCACGACGGCGTCGCGCAGCTTCGCGGGCTCTGCCTGCGGCGTCGTGGGGGTGCGGTGGATGTCCGCCTCCGTGAGCGCCGGGGGATCGGCGAGGCGCGGCGGCGCGACGTGTTCGGCGGGGTCGAAGATGCGCAGCGAGGCGAGGGTGCTGAACCCGGGTGAGTAGAGTCGCACCGGCGCGGCCGCGGTGCGGGCCTTCAGCGCGGGCGAGGAGGCGACGGCGAGCTCGGCGGCGCGGACGGCCTTGCGCAGCAGCAGCGATTCGCGGAACTCGTCCGACTGTACGTAGGCGTGGAGGCTCTCGGAGAGCTTGCCGTAGCTGGCGTGGACCTCGCCGGCCTGGCGGCGCAACTCGCGCAGGAGGTTGGCCAGGGTGTGGCGCTCCTGGGCGCTGAGTCCGTCGACGAAGTCGCGCTCCAGGACGTCGTTGACGCCCTGCCGGAACCGCGCCTGGCGCTGGGGGTCGTTCAGGAATTCCGTGAAGCCGCGGAACGTCTCGCCCTCCGGGGTGCTGCGCAGCTGGCGGTCGCCCTCGAGGACCTGTCCGACCGCCACGCCCTTGGCGACGGAGGACTCCATGATCTCCTGCCGGACGGCGTGCAGCATCTCGCGGACGCCGTCGCGCATGCGCTTGAAGTCGGCGGGCAGGTGCGAGGCGAGGTCCAGCACCGACCGGGCGGCGGCGACGGCGCCGTCGTGCGGCATGGGGCCGGGTCCGGTGCCCTCGCGCAGGGCGTCGATGCGGTCCTTGCGCTCGTCGATCTCCGCCTGGAGTTGGCGGATGCGCGCCTCGGGGTCCGGGTCCGATTCGTGGGCGAGCGTTTCGATGCTGGTCAGTAGCGTGTTCAGCCGGGAGGAGTTCAGGTTGGTGCGGGCGCCGGAGAAGCCGTCCAGGAACGTGAGGACGCGGGCCGTGTGCGCGGTGGGCTCGTAGACGAAGTGCCCGTCGACCAGGGGCCGTGCGAGGAAGCCGGAGCGCACCCACGAGTCGGCGAACTGGGGTGCGCGCCACGCCTCGGATATGCCGGCGCCTTCGGAGCGCAGGTGTTGGAGGAACGCGTCGAGGGCCGCGTGGAACGCCTCGAGGGTGATGCGGGGCCGCGCCTGGGTGAATTCGGCGCGGAGGAACGCGACGGTCCACGGGGCGGCGGACAGGAGCTTCCATGCGGGCGAGGACCGGAACTCCAGCTGGTCCCCCCAGATGGCGGCGGCGTTCTCAGGCGGGCGCATACACGGCTTTCCGGCCAGGGGCGAGGCCAATTCGGGGTGGGCGCGGCGCGTGCGAGACGCACGGCCGGAGCCACCATTCTAGGCCACCCGGAACTAGGCCGTCGCGTAGTCCTCGGTGTCGATCGTGGCCTGCTGCATCGCGGTGTAGCGGTGCCCGTGGACGGTGTTCTGGTTGAGGATCGTGCCGATCTCCTCCACCGTGGAGGCGTCCAGCACGATCCGCTCGGCCCCGAGGTCCTCGTCGAGGTGCGCCGCGCTGGTGGTGCCCGGGATGGCGACGACGTGCTCGCCCCGCGCCAGCACCCATGCCAGGGCGAGCTGGGCGGGCGTGGCGTCGACGCGCCGTGCCACGGCCGTGAACGCGTCCAGGAGTTCCAGGTTGCGCGGGTAGTTCTTAGCGGAGAAGCGCGGCATGTGGTGCCGCATGTCCTCCTCCGGCAGGGCGGCCGGATCCGCGAGCTTCCCTCCGAAGAACCCGCGGCCCACCGGGCTGAACGCCACGAACGTGGCCCCGATGTCCCGGCAGGCGTCCAGGACTCCGAGCTCCGGGTTGCGCGTCCACGGGGAGTACTCGGTCTGGACCGCGGCGATGGGGTGGACGGCGTGGGCCCGGCGCAGGGTCTCGGCGGAGACCTCCGAAAGGCCAATCGCGCCGACGTACCCCTCGTGCACGAGGTCGGACAGCGCCCCGACGGATTCCTCGACGGGAACGTTCTTGTCCAGCCGGTGCAGGTAGTACAGGTCGATGTAGTCGGTGCGCAGGTGGCGCAGCGACCTCTCGGCGTGGCGCCGGACGGTGGAGGGCCGGCCGTCCACGCGGGCGCGGCCGTCAACGAGCTCCAGTCCGCACTTGCTCGCCAGAAAGAACTCGTCGCGGCGATTCGCCAGCGCTGCCCCGACCAGCTCCTCGTTCCTGCCGCCGCCGTAGAGGGTCGCGGTGTCCAGGTGGTCCACGCCGGAGTCCAGGGCGTGGTGCAGGAGCCTCGCGGCGTCCTGGTCCGTGGGGAAGTTGGAGTAGCCGTGGCTGAGGTTCATGCAACCCAGGCCGATGGGACGGACGGGCGTGCCGGCGAGCGTGCGTGGTTCCATGTTTCTTGTCTAGCACGCCCGCCGGACGCCGCGCTAAAGCGTTTCGCCGAGCTCCTCGAGCAGGCGGGCGAGGTCCCTGCGGTTGCTGCCGGGGATGGGCAGGAGCGGAAGCCGCGGTTCCCCGGCTTCGATGCCGGCCGCGCGGGCCAGCGCGTACAGGTTGCTCAGCTTCCGCAGGCCGTTGAATTCGTGCATGAGCGGAGCCAGTTCGTCCCGGAGTTTGGCGGTCTGGACCGCGTCCCCGGCCTCGGCGGCGGCCCGCAGCGCCGCGAAGTGGCGGGGCAGGACGGACGCCGGCCCGCTGTGCCAGGCATCTCCCGCGAAACCGGCGTCGGCAATGAGCGCGTCCCCGCTGAGGCCGTGGCTGAAGCCGCCGGAGACCATGGACCGCAGGGTTTCGTGCCGCTGGGCGAACGACGCCGCGTCCGGGGTCGATTCCTTCAGTCCGCGGATGGTCGGCTCCTTGGACAGTTGGGCGACCAGTTCCAGCGGGAAGGAGAAGTTCGTGGTGCCGGGGTTGGAATAGAGGCAGATGGGAAGGTCGGAGGCCTCGGCGACGCGCCGGCACTGGTGGGCCACCTCGTCCTCGGTCAGCGGGACGTAGGAGACGGTGGAGACCAGCAACCCGTCGACGCCCGCGCCCACGACGTCGGCGACGTTCTCCAGCAGTTCCCCGGTGGCGACCGCGCTGACCCCCGCGTAGACCGGCAGGTCCGGGTTGGCGTCCCGCACGGCCCGCACGGCGGTGCGGACCACCGCGCTGCGTTCGTCCGCGTCGAGGTAGGCGAAGCTGCCCGAACTGCCCAGGACGGTGACGGCGTCCACGCCGGACACGGCGAGGGAGGCCAGATGCCGCCCGAGCTCGGCGTGGTCCACCGCCCCTGATTCGTCGAAGGGGGTGACCGGATAGGCGATGAGTCCTCGGAACGCTGTCATTGGGCCATGCTAGGCCATGCCGCGCCGGGCGCGGCGGCGGACGCCACGTGGCCAGGCTCCGCGGCGCAGAGCCCCACGAACGCACCGAGCTCCTCCAGGCCCGAGGGACGGGTCGGCATGTGGTGCGTCAGGGCGGGCGAGCGCACCACGACGGCCCGCCACTGTCCGCGCGACACGGCCACGTTGATCCGGTTGCGGTTCAGCAGGAAGTCCATGCCGCGCGGCGCCTCCGAAGCGGCCGAGCACGCCATCGACAGGATGACCACGGGTGCCTGCTGGCCCTGGAACTTGTCCACGGTTCCCACGCCGACGCCACCCAGGCCCGCATCCTCCAGCGCGGCGCGGACCGTGTTGACCTGGGCGTTGTAGGCGGCGACCACCATGACGTCCGCCTCCACGAGCGGGCGGGTGCGCTCGCCGTCGTTCCAGGCCAGGCCGAGGTGCCGGCGGACCTGCCGGACGACCTCGGCGGCCTCCTCGGGGGAGTGGGTGGTGCGGCCGGTGTGCTCCACCATGACCGTTTCGACGCCGGCGGGCGCACCCTCGAGTTCCCGCAGCCGGGCGGCCGGGGCGGACTCGAGCTTGCCGTCGTAGCTGAGTCGCGAAACGCGGGAGCACAGCGTGGGGTGCATGCGCCACGAATCGGCGAGGAAGTACCCCAGCGTCCCGGGCAGCGTGGCGTGGCCCCGGGAAAGCCATCCGAGCGCGGACTGGTCGACCGGCTCGGGGTGGGTTCCCTGGGTGACCTGCGGGAGCTGCTGCGGATCGCCCAGCAGCAGCAGGCGCCGGGCGGACCGGGCGACGGCCAGCGTGTTGGCGAGGGAGAACTGCCCCGCCTCGTCGATGACCAGCAGGTCCAGCGAGTGGGGCGGGACGCCCGCTCCGGTCATGGTCCACGCGGTTCCGCCGACGAGGCATCCGCCGGGGCGTCCGAGGGCCTCCGGAACCGCGCCCCTGGCGGTGAGGTTCCAGGATTTGGGTTTCTTGTCGCCGGCCTTCGGCTCCTTGGCAATCACGTCCGGATCGACTCCGGCCTGCACCGCCTTGCCCAACAGGTGCTCCACCGCGGCGTGTCCCTGGGAGACGACTCCGACCTTCCAGCCCCGTTCCACCAGCCGTGCGATGACGTGCGATCCAACATGGGTCTTGCCGGTGCCCGGGGGGCCCTGCACCGCCAGATAGGAGCGGTCCAGGTCGGCGGCGGCGGCCGTGATCGCGCCGATGTAGTCGCCCAGGCCGTCCGGTCCGGTCTCGACCGGCGGAAGCGTCGCCAGTGTGGCGAGCCGCGGAGCGTGCCTGAGCAGGATGTCGACGCCGGGGTCGCGCGGCAACGAGGGGAGGGAACCGCCGACGGTACGTGCCAGTTCCGCCAGGGACGCCTTGAGCGAGACGGTCGCGATGGGCGGACCGGGCAGTAACGCAACGGGGAGTTGGGCGCCCGCGGGAAGCTTCCCGGTTTCCTTTTCCCGCAGCAGGATCCGGTACGCGTCGCCGTCCACGGATGACGCCGCATCCGGCAGCTGCTCGACGCCCACCACGACGGCGCCGGGCACCGCGTAGCGTCCGGTTTTCTCCGACACGGGGAAGCCGTACGTCTCCGGAGCCGGTCCGGGCAGCACCTGGTGCCATGTGGTCCCCTCCGCGAAATCGGACGCGGGTGCCGCCGTGCCGGTCAGCTCGACGACGCGCGACTGCATTTTTCCCTTGCCGGTTGTCGGCGGGTGCCAGTCGGTCTGCACGGCGGAGGTGTGGACGGTGAACGTGTTGCGCCGTTCCGAGAGGCCGTCCGGCAACGAGTCCATGGAGTCGAACAGGTCCCACCAGTACTGCTTGTCCTCCCGGCGGTGGTACCCGGTGGCCGCCGCGACCATGGCGACGGCCTGCTCCAGCGGCGTCGCTTCGCCCGTGGCCGGAAGCGCGTCGAGGAAGTCGCGGAGCTTGAGCTCCTCCGGCGTCGGCTCCTCCGGTTCGCGTCCGCCTCCGGAGGCGCCGTCCCCCACGGACTGCCCGAAATCCGGACCGGCGTCCCGCCCGCCGGCGCGCGCGGGATGCAGCTTCGCGAGTCCCACGAGCCAGTCCCGCAGCCGCAACGTGGAGAGGCAGTCGTATTCGTTGTACGCGGAGATCGATGCGTACACCTCTGCCTCCTCCGCCGAGTCGCCCGAGTCGCGCGCGGCACAGTACGCGGCGTAGGCAACGACGGACGCCCCCGCGTCAGTCACTCCCGTGCGAGGCGCCTCGGCACCCATGTAGAACGGTTCGAGTTTCTTGATCGAATAGGAGTTCTCGGAGATGCGCAGGGAATGGCGGACCGTCTCGTAGAGGTCCACGAGCAGGCCTTCGCGCAGCCAGTTGTCCACGGTGTCCTCGCCGGCGGTGTGCCGGACGGAGAGGTTGCGCAGGGCCGATTTCTCGTAGGCCGCGTAGTGGTAGACGTGCAGGTCCGGCCAGGTTTTCCGGCGGTCCTCCACGTAGTCCAGGAAGTCGAGGAACGCCCGCTTTTCCTCGGCGCGGGTATGCGCCCAGAAAGGCCTGAACGCCGGATCCTGGCCGTCCGCCTCGACGACGCCGAACAGGTACTCCAGGCCCCACGAGCCGTTTGCCGGGTCCTGCCATAGCGGATCGCCCTCGAAGTCGAAGAAGATGTCTCCGGGGCTCGCCGGCGGCAGTGCGTCGATGGTGTGGTCGTCCAGGACGCGGAACGCCACCGGGTGTTGCTCGTCGTCCTTGCCCGCCACGGCTTCTCCGTCGACCGGTCCCCGGCCCGTCTGCATGCGGGCCTGGTCGCGCATCCGCTCCAGCGGTCCCACGGCGCGGGCGTCGTCGAGTTCGGCCAGCGCGTCGATGGTGTCGATGCCGTCCTCGATCAGCTTCTTGCGCCGGGCCACCGTCATGCCTGCCACCAGCAGCAGGTCGCGGCGTTCGGCGACCTGGATGGCGCAGTAGTCGCAGCGGCCGCAGGCCGAGACGCCGTCCTCGCCCCACCGGACGGCGCTACCGGCGGCGCGGTGTTCGGCCACCTGCTGCAGGAAACGGTCCCGCCGCTCGCGGTAGACCGGGAGCAGGTCGGCCAGCGAGTGCACGCTTTCCTCCATGTCGCCCAACACCAGCGTGACCTGCGGGTGCGGCTCGAATCCGGCCTCGAGGAGCTGGTCGCCGTAGGCGGCCAGCTGGAGCAGGGCGCTGACCTTGGCGTGCCGCGCGAGCTTGGAGTCCCACACGGCGTAGCGGCCGTCGGGCTGCTTGACGACGAAGTCGGCGAAGCCCAGGAATTCGCCGTCGAAGAACGTGGCCTGGAAGACGACGTCGGCGCCGTTCCGCAACGCGGCCACGGTCTCGGCGTGGCGGACGGCAAACCCGGCCGGGTTGTAGGAGCCGGCCGCGGGCGCTTCGATGCGCACCACGCCCGTCCCGCGGGCGGGATCCCAATCGCCGTAGCGGGCGACGAGGTCCGCGAGGACCTTCTTCTCGTGGGCGGTCCCGAGTTCGGAGGCGCGGGCGAGCATCGCGTCCTGATCGATCGCCGGCTTCGCGACCCGCCCCAGCTTCTCGTCAAGGCGGTGCAGCGTCCTGTACTCGCACTCGCTGGCGGACACCAGGTCGCTCGCCGAGTACACCAGGGTCTGCGGATCGCCGGCGGTCTCCGATTCGAACAGCTGCACGCGTGCCTCCCCAAACTGGCCCGGGAGGGGTTCCCCGGCCTTGTCCCGAATCTAACAGCCGGCCCCGACACTTTGGCCCCGGACCGCGACCGCTACGGGGCGTCCGGCACCCATTTCCGGGTCGATCCGAGCGCGGCGGCGAGTCCGCGGCCCCCGACTTCGGCCAGCAGGTCCGGATCCCCCACGACGACCAGCAGGGAGCGTGCCCGCGAGAGCCCGACGTACAGCTGTTCCCTGGCGCGCGCGGGGTCCTTGAACCCGTCCACGCACAAGACCACCACGGACCGTTCCAGCCCCTTGAACCCGAGGACGTGGCCGTAGAACTCCGCCTCGTTGTCGTGGAACTCCCGCCAGTACGCGTCGGTGGTCCCGGCGTCGTGGTGCTCCTGGTGGACGGGGTGCCGATGGTGTGTGGTCAGCAGCGCCATCTGGTTGTTCGCCCAGCCCTCGCCGATCAGGGCGTCGACGCAATCGCCCGCGAGCCCGAGGGCGTCCGGCGTGGTGCACTCAACGAGGCGCACGGCCGGTCCGCTTCCGCCGCGCGGCGTGAACATCTCCGGCGCCAGCGGCTTGAAGATCCCGGCGATCTGGCGCGTGTTCCGGAGGTTGTCGTCCACGTGGATGGTGGCGAGCTGCGCCGGCGGCGAACCGCCCTTCCCGGTGCCGGGGACGCCGCCGTCCCAGCGGCTGTAGACGTCCTGCCGGTCGTCCATGAAGGCGTAGACCTCCCCGGAATCGGGATCCCGCGTGCAGGCCAGCAGCGCGTCCCACCACAGCGGTGCGAAATCCTGTGCCTCGTCGACGACGACGGCGTCGAGCCGCTCCCCGTCGGCGAGGCCGCGGGCCTTCCGGCGCAACAGGGCAGGCATGTCGGCGTCGAAATAGTCCTGGCCGGTGCCGTCCGGAACGCCGAGCGCCTTGGCGTATTCGTGGAACTCGCCGGTGAACACGGGGCGCGCGTGCTTCCAGGTGCCCACCTCGCGCCGCAGGTACTCGCCGAGGCCCTTGTTGTAGCAGAAGAGGCCCACGCGCTTTCCGTCCCTGCACAGCGACTTCGTCTTCTGCAGCGCCAGCCAGGTCTTGCCGCTGCCCGCCCCGCCCACGAACCGGACGCGGGGGAGGGAGCGGGTGGCGGAGAGCAGCACCTTCTGGCTCTCGGTGAGGTGGTCCTGCTGGTCCTCGACCTCGCGCGCGGTGCCCCGGGGCGACTCTCCGGCGTCGAGCGTGGGGGCGAGGTGTTTGGCGATGCGGTCGGCGAACGTGGACGCGAGCGCCATGGTGCCCGATCCCTCCGTTTCGATGACCCGCCGCAGGGTCTGGGCGAGGGGCCCGGCGAGGTCGCCGGCGTCGAGGATGAGGCCGCGCGGATGGCCGGCGGCGTCCCAGTCCGCGGGGATGTCGGTGTAGGGCAGGCACGCCAGATAGGCGAAGCGGCTGGAAAGCCGCCCGCCGGTGCGCTCCTCGATCCAGGTCTTGAATGCGTGCATGGAGCCCTGCGATTGGGCCAGCGGATCCTTCATGCGGTGGGCGCCCTTGGCGTCCGACTGCCGCCAGGCGCCGCCGGACGTGGTCACGCGCCCGCCCTTGACCTCGATCGCGGCCAGGCCGACGCCGGGCCACAGGACGAGTAGGTCGATCTCGTGTTCGTTGTTGCCGTGCCGGACCTGCACCGAATGGGCGAGGATGGCGTCGTCGGGCAGTTCGGAGCGCAGCCGCGCCCAAACCGCGCGCTCGGCCGATTGTCCGTCCGAGAAATCCGGTTCTTCCGGAATGCACCGTGCCATGCGTTTCCCCCCGCCGTCGCCGTCCGGTCCGATCCGGATGCCATCAGCCTAGGGGACGGCGAATTTCTGGACGCCGAACCTTCGGGACGAAGTCTCGCCGGGCGCAAGGGGCCGTGGACAGAAAAGTTCCGGGCGGGCACCGAAGTGCCCGCCCGGAACTGTTGTGGTGTGCTGCGGAGGCTAGGCTCCGGCGTCGACCTTCTGCTTCTCGGCGACGACGGTCTGGTCCGCGGCGGCGCGGCGGCGGCCGAAGAGGACGTGGTCCAGTGAGAGGCGGCCGGCGCCGAGCAGCGCGATGGCGGCTGCGCCCGCACCGAAGGCGAGCACCAGCTCGTAGCCGCCGTTTTCGACGTACACGCCGGCAGCGACGTGGACCAGGAAGATCGCGCCGAGCATGTTCAGCACCAGCAGGGCCGCAACGGGACGGGTGAACAGTCCGAGGACGAGCAGGAGGCCGCCGACGAGTTCGAGCGTGGCGACGGCGGGGGCGGTCATCGAGGCGAGGGGGATGCCCATCTGGGCGAAGGCGCCCTGGGTGCCGGCAATGGTCCATTCGAAGTACTTCTGCGCCCCGTGGGCGACGAAGAGGAGGCCGATGACGACCCGCAGGACGGTCTGTGCGGCGGTCAAGGTGGTCTGGTTCGGAGTGGTGTTCATACCTCTATGGTACCAAACTTCAATTGAAATGTAAACTATTACGGTTTCACTCGCAGAACGAAGAAGATGAAACTCAAGAACGAGTCCCTGCCCTCGCACTGGGGCGGGATGAGTTCCGGGGGCGCCTCCGCGGAGAACGGCGGCTCGCCGACCACCTCGATCTGGAAGCCGGCCTCCGCGAACGCGTCCGTCATCGCGTGCAACGGTCGATGCCAATACGTGAGGATCGCCGGTTGGCCATCGAAGACGAGTTCATCGGAATACCTCGTGGGCTTGAAGTAGTCGGAGCCGGGATTGGTCCAGGGATAGAGGATCGGATGGTTGACGGACATGATGAGCCTGCCGCCCGGCCGCAGGACGCGCCGCACCTCGCGCAACGGGCCCAGCCAGTCCTCCAGATAGTGGAAAACCAGCGAAGCGACCACATCGTCGAACGCGTCGTCGCCGAAGGGAAGCGGCCGCCCCAGGTCGGCCAGCAGCAGCTCCGCCTCGGCGCCCAACCTCTGCCGGGCCAGGGCGATCATCGCTTCGCTGGAGTCGAATCCCGTCACGCGGGCGCCGCGGTCGCCGAGGGCTTGCGCGAGCGGCCCGGAACCGCACCCGGCGTCCAGAACCCGACGACCACGGACATCGCCCGCGAGGTTGATCATCGCGGGCCGTTCGTAGAAGCCGTTGAGCAGGCTCGTTTCGTTTTCGGCCGAGTACGCCTCGGCGAAGTCGTCGTAGTCGGTGTCCCGCGTCATCTGCCATGCCTCCGGATCTTGTGAATGAAAAGCGAGCGCTAGTCGCGGATGCGCACCGCGGCCTCCTTGAGGTTCTGCTCGACGCGCGTGTATGCGTCCCGCGCCACGGCCTTCCAGAAGTCCAGCGCCAGGCGGGGCTCTTCGGTCTCCAGGACGGCGATGGCCTCGGCGCTCAGGACCATCAGGCGCACCCGGCCCTCGGCGGTGACGCGGACGGACTGGCCGCTGGTCGCGCCGCCGAGGGCGATCTCGCCGAACGTCATCCCGGCGCCCAGCGTCGAGTGCCGGAAGCGGTGGCCGTTGTGCCTGCTGCTGGTGGCGACCTTTCCGGAGAGGATGAAGTACACGCCGCCGAACTTCTGGCCGACCCGGCGGATCACCCCGCCGTCGTCGACGGTGCTCGGCTCCATCCGCTTCTCGAGCGCCGCGATGTCCTCCGGCGGCAGCGAGGCCAGGGCGGGGAAGTCGGGGATATCGACCCTGTCCGGAACCAGACCCGGGTCCCCGTGCCCCGTGATGAGCCGTTCCTCCGCCCATTCCACCGCGTCGTTGCGGGTCGCGAACAGCGGGACGTCCTCCGTGCCCGCGCCGGCGGGGTCGCAGGCGTCGACGGCGTCGGCGATCGGGCCCTCGGCCTCGATCAGCGCCAGCCGCCGACCGGCCGCGGCGAGCCCGTCGCGGAGCTCGGCGATCATGCGCATGGACACCGGGCTGACCTCGTCCACGCGCCGCACGTCGAGAATCACGAGCTCGACCGTGTCCTCGAGCGCACTGACGGCGCGCACCATGGACTCGGTTCCGGCGAAGAGCAGGTCGCCGTTCAACTCGACCACGCGGGCGCGGTGGCCGTGGGCTCCCAGCACCTCGGCCGCCTCGTCGTTGCGGCGGACGCCGGAGGGGGAATCGGTGATGTCGTAGCTGTCGCGGATCGCGGACTTTCCGATCCGGGCCGCGCGCACGAAGTGCAGCTCCATGTCCTCGGCCATCCGTTCGGACGTCGCGATGCCCCGCACGGAGGAGCCGTGCGCGTTCAGCGGGGGAGAGTAGACGGCGAGCCCCACCTGCCCGGGCTGCACGGCGATGAGCCCGCCGCCGACCCCGGACTTGGCCGGCATTCCGACGGCGGAGGTCCAGGACCCGGCGTCGTCGTACATCCCGCAGGTGGTCATCACGGAGAGCACCCGCTGGACGGCCTCGATCCCGAGCGCGGCCTTGCCGGTCACTGGGTTGGTGCCGCCGTTGGCCAGGGTCGCGGCCATCACCGCGAGGTCCCGCGTGGTCACCAGCACCGAGCACTGGCGGAAGTAGTCGTCGACGTGCGCGTCGGGTTCGGATTCGATGATCCCGAAGCTGCGCAGCAGGTACGCCAGGGCGCGGTTGCGGTGTCCGGTCTTGGCCTCGGAGCGGTGGACCTGTTCGCTGACGCGCAGCGGGCGTCCGGCGAAGTCGGAGTAGGTGGAGAGGATCCGCGCGAACCGGTCGCGTCCGCCGGAGCCTTTGATCAGGGAGGTTGCCGTGATGGCGCCGGCGTTGATCATGGCGTTCGCCGGGCGTCCGGTCTCGCGCGAGAGGGAGATCTCGTTGAAGGCGTCGCCCGACGGTTCGACGTCGACCTTCTCGTCCACCGCCTCCAGGCCGAGGTCCTCGAGCGCGAGCCCGTAGGTGAAGGGCTTGGAAATCGACTGGATGGTGAACTCCGTGTCCGCGTCGCCGACCTCGTAGACGTAGCCGTCCACGGTGGCCAGCGCGATGGCGAAGTTGTCCGGGTCGACGGCGGCCATGGCCGGGATCCCCTGGAACGGGACGCCGTCCTTGTTCTTGGACAGGTCGGCGTGGAGCTCGCGCAGATAGCTCTCGATGGGGGATCGCATGCCGCCAGCCTATCGACACGGAAGACATGGAACCGGAACGTCACCGCGCAAACAGTACGACGCCGGGGCCGGGCTGGTGTGCCCGGCCCCGGCGTCGGTGCCTCCCGCCAGGGAAGGTGGGAACCTGGCCGGACACCTGTGCGGTGCCCCCGCGCCGGACGTTGTCCGGCCAGGTTCCCGATGGGATGCCCAGCCCACGGACCGCGGTGTGGCGCGGGTTCCCCCGTGCACGTTTCTCCCGTGCACCGGCGGCCGTCCCCCAACTGGCCGCCAACCGCTCCGCACCGCTGCGTTTGCTGAACGTCTCCAGTACACAGCGGGCCTCCGACAGTTTGGAACGCGCCGGCCGGAACCGGGGCGCGTTAGGCCCGCCGGGATCCGAAAACGAGGGACGCGGCGGCGGTCGCGCCGGCCACCGAATACACTGCCGGCCAGGCGCCGATCCGCTTGGCCAGCGGGTGCGATCCACCGAAGGCCAGCACGTAGAGCACCGTCAGCGCCGCGGCCCGGCCGGTTCCGGCGTCGCGCTTCCAGAGAATGAACGCCGCGGTCCCGGCGGCGGCCAACACGGCGCCGCCGAGCGGACGGTTGCCCGTGGAGCGAGCGGTCTGGAATCCGCCGACGAGTCCGGCGGTGGTCAAAAGCGGGGGCACGAGGTTGGCCATGGTTCTCCTGAAGTTGTGGGGATTCCAGCCTAGTCCCGGGCACGGCCATGACGGTTAGCATGGACAGATGCCAGCAAACACCACAGCACAAACCACGCCGCGGAAGGTCGTGATGGTCGCCGGGGTGGCGGCCCTCGGTGGCTTCCTCTTCGGATTCGACAGCGCCGTCATCAACGGGGCGGTGGACGCCATACAGGAGGAGTTCGGCCTGGGCAGCGTGCTGCTGGGCTTCACGGTCTCCTGCGCCCTCCTCGGCGCGATGGCCGGCGCCTGGATCGCCGGACCCCTGGCCGATCGGAAGGGCCGTGTGCGGGCGATGCTGCTGGCAGCAGTCTTGTTCACCGTCTCGGCCGTCGGCTCCGGCCTGGCCTTCGGAGTCGGGGACCTCATCGCGTGGCGCTTCATCGGCGGCATCGGCGTCGGAATGGCCTCCGTGCTGGCCCCCGCCTACATCGCCGAGGTCTCCCCGGCGCACAGCCGCGGCCGGCTGGGCTCGCTGCAGCAGCTGGCGATCGTCACCGGCATCTTCGTCGCGCTGCTCTCGGACGCGCTGATCGCCTCCGTCGCCGGGGGCGCCAGCGAGGTCACCTGGTTGGGACTCGAGGCGTGGCGGTGGATGTTCCTGACGGAGATCGTCCCGGCGGTCCTCTACGGCGCGCTCGCCTGGCGCCTGCCCGAGTCGCCGCGCTACCTCGTGTCCAAGAACCGGTTCGCGGAGGCCGGCGTCGTCCTCGGCGACGTCGTGGGACTGCGCACCAAGGAGGCGGTGGAGGAGAAGCTGGCCGCCATCAAGGCCACCATCAACATGGAAACGCGCCAGAGTCTGGGCTCGCTGTTCGGCGGCAAGGGCCGCCTGCTACCGATCGTCTGGGTCGGCATCGCGCTCTCCGTCTTCCAGCAGTTCGTCGGCATCAACGTGATCTTCTACTACTCGACCAGCCTTTGGCGCTCGGTCGGGTTCACCGAGTCGAACTCGCTGACCGTCACGGTGATCACCTCCATCACCAACATTGCGGTGACGATCCTGGCCATCGCCCTCGTGGACAAGGTGGGGCGCCGTCCGATGCTCCTGGCCGGTTCCGCGGGCATGACGCTGTCCCTGGGCCTGATGGCGGTGTGCTTCAGCCAGTCCACGGGAGCCGGCGACGACGTTTCGCTGCCGCAGCCGTGGGGCGTCGTGGCGCTTATCGCCGCCAACCTGTTCGTGGTTTCCTTCGGAGCCACCTGGGGCCCGGTGGTCTGGGTCCTGCTGGGAGAGATGTTCTCCAACAAGATCCGCGCGATCGCCCTGTCCGTAGCGGCGGCCGCCCAGTGGCTCGCCAACTTCGTCATCACCACGTCGTTCCCGTACCTGGCCGAGATCGGGTTGGTCCTCGCCTACGGCCTCTACGCTTCGTTCGCGCTGCTGTCGCTGTTCTTCGTGTGGAAGTTCGTCGAGGAGACCAAGGGCAAGGAACTCGAGTCGATGCGGTAGCCGCCGGGGGCCACCGGAACAAGTGACCCGCGGCGGAGGCCTCGCCTGACTAGGACTCCTCGGTGGCGCCCGGCATCGGAACCACCTCGGTGTCAGGAACCACCTCGGCGTCCGGGACCGCTTCGGAGTCCGGGACCACCGGGGCCGGGGCGTCCACCGCGGTGGGCTGTTCGCGCAGTTCTGCCCGGATGGCGGTGCCGATCACCCGGGCGCCCGCGCGGGACGGATGGACGCCGTCGTAGGCGAGTCCCTCGGCGTAGCGCCCCGGGTCCGCGGAGCGCAGGCCCGCGGAGGCGTCCACCCAGTCCCAGCCGTGGTCGGAGACGAAACGCTCCAGCCAGGCGTTGTAGGCGAGCGTCCGGAGCGCGAACGCGTCGCGCGGCGGCACGGAGGACACCAGCACGCGGGGGACGCCGACCGTCTCCACGATCCGCTCCAGATTGGAGCCGATCTCCACGAACGGAACGCCGGCGTGGATGTCGTTGGTGCCCGCGATCAGGACCAGTACGTCCGCGGCGATCGGGGAAGCTCCGTCGGCCATCTGCGCGGTGGTGGCGCCGCCGACGGCCCAGCCGCCGACGAACGCGGTCGCGTCGCCCTGGGCGAAGTTGACCCAGGACCGCTGGCCGACGACGCGGCGCGCGACGTCGCGCGGGTACGCGTGGTCCGCGGTGATCGAGTCCCCGACGACGGCGAACCGCACCACGTCCGCACCGGCGGCCACGGCCAGGGCCGGGTCCGCCATGCGCGGGGTGGCGTCGCCCGCGGTCGAGCCGGAACGGCCGGGAAGGAACACGAACGACGCCGCCACGAGGACCAGCAGGGCGGCGGTGGCGAGAAGAACGGACAATTTGCGGGACGGCGACGACGGCATGGGGCGCTACTACTTCCTGACGAAACGGGCTCCGTTAAGCGTAGGGAGCAACCCGGGTCAGGGGTGCCGTCCAGCGGTGACGATCCGATGACGATTCCCCGGCGGTCAGCCGGGGAACCGTCCGCGCGTTAGCCGTCGATGCCGCCGGTGCAGGCCGCGCCGGGCTCGGGGGTCTGCGCGCCCTGGCGGTACTTCTGGATGAACGTCTCCACGCGCGGGTCCGACGGGGAATCGGCGACCATCTGGACGCCCCAGGCGCTGAGCTTGATGGGCTCCTCCTGCGCGGCGAAAGGGGTCAGCAAAATGTAGGTGCGTTCGCCGACGAGTTCCTTGAGCGCGGTGACGTCGGCCTCGGTGGCGTCCTCGTTGTAGGTGATCCAGACGGCCCCGTGCTCCAGGGAATGGACGGCATGCGTCTCGACGACCTCCGTGTTGTAGATGCCGCAGTTCGCCCAGCCGGGGAAGTGGTCGCCGCCGACTCCGGGGCTCTGTTCGTATTCCACCGGAGCCTCGGTGTGGTTGGAGCTGGCGATCTCGAACTCCTGGACGCCCTCGATCGGCTTGGCGGCCTCGGCGGCCAACGCGTCCTTCTCAGCGGCTTCCTTGGTGATGACGATCGTGGTCGGGATGGCGATCGCGAGGATCGCGGCGACCGCGATCGCGATGGTGATCAGCCGCGTGCGCTTGGCCTTCGCCTGCTGTTGGGCGACCATTTGCTGGGCGTGCTCGCGCTTGGATGGCGTGCGGGGGGTGTTTTCCATGGTGGTGTCCGTATCTTTCGTCGTCGCTCAGCCGAGTTTGGCGAGCAGGTCGTTGAGGGCGTTGATCTCCGATGACTGGGCGGTGATCGTCTTGCGGGCGAAATCGAGCACCACGGGTTTCTCGGCGCGGTCGATGGCGGCCTCTGCCATGGCCACCCCGCCCCTGTGGTGTTCGAGCATCAGTTGCAGGAACAGGCGGTCCGCTTCCGCGCCGGTGGCCGAGGACAGTTTCTCCAGGTCCTCCGCGGAGGCCATGCCCATGGACGCCATCGTGTGGCCGGAGGGCTCCGCCGAGTCGGCGGAGTGGCTCGCGTGGCCTTCCCCGTCCTCGGAGACGAAGTCCTCCATCCAGGCCATGGCGGGGCGGTCGCCGGTCTGCGGCAGTCCCCAGATCTGGAGCCAGGCGAACATCTGGCCGGACTGCTGGGCCTGCGTGGTCGCGATGTCGTATGCGATGGAGCGGACCGCCTCGTTCTCCGAGCGGTCGCGCACCATCAGCGAGAGCTGAACGGCCTGGTTGTGGTGGGTCTGCATGTCGCGGGCGAACCCCGCGTCGGTGGACATCTCGGACGGGTAGTCGGTGCCCGTCGTCAGCGTGCCGAGCAGCCAGCCGCCGACGCCGACCGCGACGACGAGTGCGGCGATCGCCGCGACCAGCGCGCGGCGCGGGCCGCGGGCAACCGGCGCGTCGGCGTCGTCCCGGGGGGCGGGTTCGTGTGGTTGGGGCATGGCGTCTCCGTAGTGCGTGGTCGCAGGTTGCGTCCGGGGCGGACGCGGGGGCAACCCACCGCCATGGTAGCGGCGGAAGGCGGGCGCGGGTGCCCTACGTCCGGCTGATGGAGAGTTCCACGAGGTTGGGCGCCCGTGCCGCCGCCCCGCGGCCGCGCAGTTCGGCGGCGGTACCGTCGTGGCGCCGCGCCCCCCACAGGGAGTCGGAATCGGGGCGCGGCGAGACCGTGGGCATCGTCGGGCTCGACTCGTCGGCGGGTGCGCAGGCGGGGTCCGGGGTGCCGTCGGGGCACCGCACGTCCTCGTAGTCCGGCTGGTCCGCCGCGACGGACACCACGGCGTTTAGGTCCGGTGCGGTGGGGGATGCGCCCGTATCCGGTGCTCCGCCCCCAGCCAGGGCGGCGGCCAGGATCAGGGGAAGCACGACGGCGACGGCCAGCACCGCGGCGAGGCGCGCGGCGGCGGCTCCGAGCACTGTGCTTCCTTCCTCCCGGCGGCGGGCGGCGCATGGATGCGGCCCGAAAAAGATTGACCATACAAGGGTAACCGCCGAAACTTTGGACGGCCCTCACAGAATGGTCGCATAGCCTCGATCCGTGAATATTCTGCGACATCTCCCGGCAAACGCCGCCACGACCGCCGATCCCGGCTGGTGGACGGCCTCGTGGAACGGCTGGTGGGACGCCGTGGTGGCCGGTTTCGCCCGCGGCGTGCCCCTGAATGCCCCCGCCATCACCTTGGTTCTGATCATCGCGGCGGCGATCGCGTTGTCCGTCCCGCGGGCCAGTTGGAGGTGGTTCGGGCTGTTCGTCACGTTCACCCACGAACTCGGCCACGCGCTCGCGGCGATGAGCACCGGACGGATCGTCCGGGGCATCCGGCTGCGGCTGGACCACTCGGGGGAGATGGTCAGCCACGGCCGCGGCAAAGCCGGAGCCGCCTGGGCCGGGTTCTGGGGCTACCCGGCCCCCGCGGTCGCGGGGATGCTGCTGATCTGGTCCGCGTGCGGGGGTTGGGCCGGCGCCGCGCTGTCCGTCGGCGCGCTTCTGCTGCTGGTGGCGCTGCTCTTCATCCGCAACCCCATGGGGATGCTGGTGGCCGTCGTCTGCGCGGCCATCGCACAGGCGCTGGTCGTGTTCACGCCGGCGGAGGCCGTCGCCTATGTGGCCGTGTCGCTCGGGATCGCGTTGGTGGTCGGCTCCGTGAAGGACTGGTTCAAGGTGGCCCGGGTCCACGCCCGGCCGGGCCAGGCGTCGTCGTCCGACGCGTACATCCTGGCGCGCGCCACCGGGGTGCCGTCCGTGGTGTGGCTGGCAGGGTTCGCGGCCGTCATCGGCGGGTCCGTGGCGGCGTCGTTCGCGTTGCTCGGCGGGGCGGTCGCCTGAGCCCCGCGGGGACCAGGCGACCCGCGCTACTCGATGCTCTACTCGCCTCGCTGGTAGACGTCCGGGATCCCGTCGTGGTCGGCGTCCACCCGCTCCTCGGCCTCGAGTTTGCGGTAGGCCTTGTTGCGCGCGCCGAGCAGCACGGCGGCCAACAGCGCGGCAAGTACCGAAGCCAGCAGGATGGCGACCTTGGCGTGGTCGTTCGCCGGGTCGCCGAGCCCGAAGCTGAGCTCCGCGACCAGCAGCGAGACCGTGAACCCGATGCCGGCGAGCAGCCCGACGCCGGTGAGGTCCACCCATTTGAGTTGCGGGTCAAGCGTGGCACGGGTGAACTTAGCCATGATCCAGGTGAACAGCAGGATGCCGACCGGCTTGCCGAGCACCAGGCCGGCGACGATGCCGAGGGTGACGGTGTCGGTAAGGGCCGAGCCGAGTCCCTCGAGGCCGCCCACGGCGACGCCGGCGGAGAAGAACGCGAAGATGGGCACGGCGAATCCGGCGGAGACGGGACGGAACCGGTGCTCGAAGATCTCCGCGAGTCCGGGACCGGCCTCGGGGCCGCCGTCGGCCTTGCTCCGCAGGACCGGGATGGCGAAGCCCAGCACCACGCCGGCGATGGTCGCGTGGACGCCCGAGGCGTGGAGCAGGGCCCATGCGACGATGCCGAGCGGCAGCAGAATCAGCCAGGCGGCGGCCGGCTTCAGCCCGAAGAAGCGGCGGAAGCGCTGCGCCAGGAGTGCGTAGAGGGCCATGGGCACGAGGGTGAGGAGCAACGCCGTCGTATTGATGTCGCTGGTGTAGAAGAAGGCGATGATCGCGATCGCGATGAGGTCGTCCACGACGGCGAGCGTGAGCAGGAAGATGCGCAGCGGGGTGGGCAGGTGGGAGCCGATGACGGCCAGCACCGCGACGGCGAAGGCGATGTCCGTGGCCGTGGGAATGGCCCAGCCGCGGATGGTTTCGGGGTTTCCCCAGTTGATCGCCGCATAGACCAGCGCCGGAATCACGACGCCGCCCACGGCCGCGGCGACGGGCACGATCGCCTTGCTGATGTTGCGCAGGTCCCCGGCGACGACCTCGCGCTTGAGTTCCAGCCCCACGAGGAAGAAGAAGACGGCAAGCAGGCCGTCGGCCGCCCAGGCGCCCAGGCTCAGGTCCAGGTGCCACGGTTCGTAGCCGATCTTGAAGTCGCGAAGGGCGAAGTAGCTGTCCGAAGCCGGGGAGTTGGCCCAGATGAGCGCGATCACGGCGGCGGCGACGAGCAGCGCGCCTCCGACGGTCTCCATGCGCAGGATCTCGCCGATGCGCAGGGCTTCGGCGTAGCTGCCTCGTCCGATCAGCGGTCGGCGGCCGGGGGTGGCGCGTTCGGATGGGGGTGTGGGGTTTTCCACGGGATCTCCTGAAAAAGGGGTCGACTGTGCAATCTGCCGACCAGACTTCCCGGCTCACCTTCCACCCAGCCTAGTCTACGGCTGGACCCGTGGTTCCACCGGTGCGAAATGCGGCGTTACCCGCCCGCGATCCCGTCCAGCGCAGCCTGCAGGCGGTTTCCCGCGTCGTCGGCGATCTCGCGGGTGGCGTCGCTGGAGCTCAGCTTGACCATGGCTTGGGGATCGATCGACTCGATGGTGGTCTCGGTGGCGCCGAGCTCCGGTTCGGCCGTGATGCCACGCTGGGCCAGCTGCGGGTTGCAGGCGCCGAGGATGATGTAGCCGCCGAGGGCGTCGCCGGCGTCCTGGCCGAGCTTCTGGGTGAAGGTCGCGGCGTGGCGATGGTGAGCGTGTAGTCCATGGCGGGTCTCCTGGGGTCGGGGTCTCCTGTGGCTTCGGGCGCCACGCTACCGGCCCGTGGTGGTGCGCGGAAGGGCGTGCGGGTATCCACGGTCCGCCGCGTCGGCAATAGTGGGACCATGGCCGTTTTCGAGTACACCACCGTTATTCCCCATCCCCGCGCCGAGGTCTTCGCCTGGTTCGCCCGCCCCGGCGCGCTGGTCAGGCTGAGCCCGCCGTTCTCCGGCAGCGTCCGGCAGGAACCGACCGAGGGCATCGAGGTCGGTTCAACGGCGGTGATCGGCGTGGGCGCGCCCGGCGTCCTGGGCATCGGAGCCGGCTCCGTGGCCGGCGTGGCGGCGGGACTGCTTCCGCTGCCCGGGTGGGCCCGCCCCGAGATCCCGTGGCACGCGCGGCACACCCGCCTGGACCCGGGGCGGTCCTTCACGGACGTCATGGACTCCGGCCCGCTGGAGCACTGGGAGCATACGCACACGTTCGAGGACGACGCCGGCGACGCGGCTGGAGCGGGCGCTGCGGACAGCCTGGCCGGCCCTGTCGGCGCGGACGGCGACGCCGGCGCGGGCGGGCGGCCCGGGACCGTGATGCGCGACCGCATCGAGTTCGAGCTGCCGCTGGCGTCGACGCTTCCGGTTGTTTCCGAACTGCCCCTGCTGTCCAAGCTTCCCTGGGGCCGCGCCGCGCGCTGGTCGGAGGAGCTGTTCGCCCGCGAGCTGCGGCGCATCTTCGCGTACCGGGAGCGCCAACTACTGGCCGACCTGCGGTTCCACTCCCTGCATTCGGGCGCGCCCCGGACCGTGGCCGTCACGGGGGCCTCGGGGCTGATCGGCACGCAGCTGTGCGCGCTGTTGGCCGGGGGAGGGCACCGCGTGATCCGTCTGGTGCGCCGTGCGCCGCGTGGCCCGGACGAGGTCCGGTGGGATCCGGAGCGGGGCGTGCTCGACGCCGAGGCGTTGCGCTCGTGCGATGCGGTCGTACATCTCGCCGGCCAGTCCATCGGCGGGCGCTTCACGCCGGAAATGAAACAGAAGGTCATGTTCAGCCGAACGGCGGGCACGTCCCTCATCGCGCGCACGCTGGCAGAACTGGCGGGGGACGGCCGGCGTCGGACCCTGGTGGGGGCGTCGGGAATCGGCTACTACGGCACGCAACCGCATCGCACAGGGCCGCACGGTGCGGGTCCGGACGGCACGCGGCCGCAAGGCGCGGGGCTGGACGGCGCTGGGGAAGTCGCCGAGGAAACCGCGGCCGACGACGCGGGACCGAGCCCGTCGTGGCCGACACCGTTGACGGAGGATGCGGCAGAGGGAGACGGTTTTCTGGCGCAGGTCTGCGGTGCCTGGGAGAAGGCGTGCGATCCGGCGCGCGAGGCCGGTGTGCGCGTCGTGAACCTGCGTACGGGTCTGGTGCAGTCGCCGTCGGGCGGCATCCTGCAGCGGCTTTTGCCGCTGTACGTGGCGGGGGTCGGCGGGCCGCTGGGCGGCGATCAGTGGCAGAGCTGGATCGGCATCGACGACATCGTGGGCCTGTACGCGTTCGCCGTGCTCGAGGACGGGGAAGATGCGGCGGCCGGGCCGGTGAACGCGGTCGCGCCCGTTCCCGTCACGGCCCGCGACTACGCCAAAACCCTGGCTCGGGTGCTCCGCCGTCCCGCCGCGGTGCCCGTCCCCGCGTTCGGGCCGCGGCTGTTGTTGGGCGAACAGGGCGCGCGGGAGCTGACCGGGGCGGACCAGCGCGTGTCCGCGGCGAAGTCCGAATCGTGGGGCTACGAGTTCCGCCACCGGACCCTGGAAGCGGCGTTGCGGCACGTGCTGGGGAAGGCTTAGCCGAGCCGGGCGAACGGCTCAGGGCTTGCATGGGCCGGTGTTGAGTGCCAGCGTGGGCACCGAACACCGACTTCAACGGAAGGGATGGTTTGCATGTCCGATCTTTCAGGCAAGAAGGTTCTGGTCGTATCCACGAACGCTGGCGTGGAGCAGGACGAGCTCGCGGTTCCGGTGGAGGAGCTGCGGGCCGCCGGTGCCGAGGTGACCGTTGCCGCCGTCGAGGCAGGGGCGGTCGCGACGACGTCGGGTGGCGAGCCGGGCACCGAACAAAGCGCCGACGCGGCGATGTCGGACGTGGACGATGCCGCCTACGATTTGCTGGTGGTCCCGGGCGGGACCGGGAACTCCGACTCCCTGCGGCTGGATCCGGATGCGCAGCGGATCGTCAACGCGTTTGCCGCCTCCGGTCGTCCGGTTGCCGCCATCTGCCACGCTCCGTGGTTGCTCGTCGAGACCGATCTCGTGAAGGGACGGAAGCTGACGTCGTTCAAGTCCGTACGGACCGACACGGTCAACGCGGGCGCCGAATGGAGCGACGAGGAGGTCGTCGTCGACAGCCACGGCGCGTTCACCCTCATCACGTCCAGGACGCCGGCCGACCTCGAGGCGTTCGTCCGAGAGATCAAGGCAGTCCTCGCCGCGTAGGCACCCAACGAAAGGCAAAACCATGTCTGACCAGGATCGAACCACCAACGACGGCGACACCTTCGACGATCTGATCGCCGGGACCGGCAAATACTCCGACGAGGAGAACGAGGCCGGTAACGAGGGTGACCAGGGCTCAACGGAGCAGGGGAGCGGGCCGAACCCGGATCCGCTGTCGCAGACGATCACCGGGCTGGAGCCCGGTGGCGGCGTGCCGCCGGGCGAGACACCGCCCGCCGAGGGCTCCATGAGCGGTGACCAGGGCCACGACGAATAGACGCGCCCGCGTTACGCGGCTCGGCGTCGGCCCAGGGGGTTGGGTCGGGGGGTTGGGTCGCCGGGCTCTCCGCTCAGTGGCTCGTCGAGCCGCTCGTACCCCTCGGTCATTCCGGACTCCATGCCGGAGGCCGCCATGCCGTTGCGCGACTCCACATCCGGGTAGACGGCGCGGCCGCGGAGCCGGCAGCGGTCACAGTCCAGTCCGATGTGCTCATACCTGTAGGCGCCGCCGGAGTGGACGTCGAAGTGGTATCTCGATCGTCAGGCGGCGCGGCCTGAGCCACTCTTTGATCAGGTCCGGTTTGGCGTGGGCGCGGAAGACGTCGCCGACGGGGAAGTCGAATTCCCGCTCGTAGTCGATGAACGGCGTTCCCTCGGGAACGGTGATGCTCAGGGGCTGGCGTGGGCACCGCGAAGCTTGTGTAAAAACTGTTAAACCACTGGGAAGGACGATTTTGGTTTGACGCGGGGGAGGGTGTTTCACCTATTGTCGAATAGTCACGTTTTGATAACGCCCCTCGTTCGGGACGATCGAAGCTGGCCAGCCCGTCCGGTATCCACCATCGTCCACCGGACGGCACATGCCTTGAAACCAATTCGACGCCGGACGATGGCGCACCGAAGGCCGGGGACGGTCCGAGCGTGGGATGGCACCCGGAGAATCGTGAACCAGAAGTCCAATAAAACTTCCCGTTTCACCCGCGCCGGCGTCGCTGGCGGCGTCGCGGCACTGGCACTGACCGGTGCGGCCGCGGGCCTGGGGGCGGCACCCGCCTCCGCCGCCTCCACCGCAACCTGGGACGCGCTCGCGCAGTGCGAGTCCAGCGGCGACTGGAGCATCAACACGGGCAACGGCTACTACGGCGGCCTGCAGTTCAGCCAGAGCACCTGGGAGGCGTTCGGCGGCACCGGTAGCGCGGCCAACGCCAGCAAGTCCACCCAGATCGCCGTTGCCGAGAAGGTCCTGGCGGGTCAGGGCTGGGGTGCCTGGCCGGCATGCTCGGCCGAACTGGGGCTGTCCGGCAAGGAAGGCTCCATCTCCGGCGCCGCGGCCGAGGTCGAGGCTCCCGCCGCGACCGAGGTTCAGGCCGCGCCGAAGCACCGTGCCGAAGCCCCCAAGGCCGAGGCTCCGCAGGCCGAAGCCCCGCAGGCAGAGATCGCCGAGCCGGCCAAGCAGGCCGCAGGACACGGCAAGCACGTGGCCACCGACGTCAAGGACTCCGGAGCGGACCACACGGTTCAGGCCGGTGAGACCTTGGCCACGATCGCCGAGGACCACGGGATCGACAGCTGGAAGGCCGTCTTCGCCGTAAATCAGGATGTCGTCGCGGACGCCAACCTGATCTTCGTGGGAGACAAGCTGGACCTCCCCGGCTAATAGCCCTTCACGCTGGGGCATTCAAGCCCCACGCAAAGGGGTGAAACGAGCCCCTCATGCAACCAAGTGGCGGACCACGCGAACGGTGGTCCGCCACTTGGCGCATTAACGCTTTAGCGCATCAATCGATGGACGTATGGCGTGTTCCTTCGCATCGGGTCGAACGGCGTCACGTTGTGCTGCGCCGGTGCCACGTGTGGTCGCGCGTCAACACGACACCCAGCGCGATCATGCCGACACCGAGGACCAGATGCAGCCAGTTGTCCGCCATGTTCACGGGAACGAAGTTCGCGGCGCTCTCATGCGGGACAACCAAGCCGTAGATCCACAGGACCAGGTAGACGGCGCCGCCCCAAATGAGGAAGTTGCGCGACCCCGAGTCCGTCTTGGCCATCGCCACGCCCGCCGCACCGAACAACAGGTGGACGATGTTGTGGAGGATCGAAACCTGGAAGACCCCGAAGAGCATGGCCTCCGAGGTGTGGCCAGCCACGGAGAGGTGGTCGTAGTTGGTGGTGACGCCCGGGATGAAGCCGAGGAGACCAACCAAAAGGAATACGGCGCCGACGGCGAGGGAGGCCGTCTGAACGTTTGACCTGTGGGCCGTGCGGCCGCTGATGTGACCTGCCGTTGTCATCGTGCTCTCCTCATCAATATCCGCCCCCCGGCGGGGGCCGGCTGTCGAGCGAAATCGACCTATAGCTGCATGGTAGGAGCATCGGAGCGGAATATCGAGAGGTTGATTGTTGCGGTTTGACAAGTGCTTATGCCCGCTGCGACGCTACGTCGCCGGCTGGCGCGGATGGCCGGCGACCAGCGCATTCCGTACCTCCTCCGCGGACACCAGGTAGGTGTCGGCAACGTCCGCAAGGGTCCAGCCGGCGGTCCGCAGCTCCATGAGCGTCGCGTGCGCCGGCAGCACCCTTGCGTGGGCTCGCGGCGTGGGCGCGTGGGCGGGCAGTGCTCCGGTCCCGCGACCGGACGGGGCGGGCATGGGACGGGAACGCTCGCCCGGGCGCCCTTGCGGCGGCATCTCGTGTCCCCCTTTCGTGGCGACACCACCAGAACACCACGGGCCGGGGACAGTTTGGCCCTACGAGGACGCGTTCACGAACCCCACGAGGATGGCCGTCCACCAGGCGGCCTGCGAAATGGACGCCCCGAGCAGCATGTGGATGCGCTGACCCATAGGGAGGCCGCCGAACGTCGTCGTCGGCGGGAGTTGCACCAGCCGCCGCATCAGGGGAATGAGCAGGATCCCGTTGACCGTCAGAATCAATACGGCGGCCAGCTTGGTCACCGTCAGCGCGGACGTCAGGTCGGGGCTGAGGAAGACGCCGCTGACCATCATGCCGGCCAGCCCGCCCCAGATCAGCGGGGTGGCGGCGCCGTCCAGCCGTATGGTTTCGCTGAGCCGCCGCCGGCGCAGCAGCCAGAGGAACCCGTGCCAGTCCACCAGCAGGACCACGCCGAAGGCCGCGGCCATGGACACGATGTGGACCGCCAGCGCCACGAGATGGGTCGTGTTGTCGACCGCGACCTGGGTCGAAAGGTAAACGGTGAGGCCCCAGGCGGTCAGGGCCACCAGAACCAGCCCGCCGACGAACTTCCGGGTGGACTGTTCGGACATGGGACGGTCGAGAAACGACGCCCGCTCGGTGATGGTGGTGTGCATGGTGTACTCCGGTCTCCTCGCCCGCGCACCCCGCCCCTTGAGCGCCTAGTCCTCGTGTCACTCACTAGGACGCGTGGCGAGCCCGACCGGTTCGATGCGCCGAACAAGTTTTTCCTATCGCCCGTCCGTGATGAGGGGCAGGATGGTTTCATGGCGACGCATACCGAAAACGGCAAGACATACGACTATTGGCTGGTCAACGCCCGGAGCTGGTGGATCGCCACGGAGCTGTGCCGCCGGCACGCCAGACTGGCGATCCGCGAGTGGCGTGACGGCCCGCGAGCCTCCGGCGACGGCCCCCGGGACAGTCTCGGCCTCTTCGACGAGGTGCGTGGCGTCCGCACGATCGACATTAACCGGGCGGGGGACCTGACCGTCGGGGAGGACGGCAGCGCTCCCGACCTCAGCGTCGAGTGGTCGCGCGTCTTCACGTCGCCGGCGCTGGGGACCGTCCTGGAACTCGAGCAGGCCGCGGGGCTGCCCGCCCCGCAGCGGTCGTTGCGCACCGCCGGGCCGCTGTTGACCTACCGGATCGTTACCGCGCTGGTCGCGGGCGGATCGACGTCCACGCGGCCGTGCGAGGTGCGCTCGGCCCTGGCCATCGGGCCGGGCCACCGGCCCGCCGAGCACCTCTTCGCCGACTTTCCCGGCGCGGAGGAACGACGCCGGAGCCTCGGCGGCGGCCAGCCCGGCAACCACCCCGACGGCGAGGACGGCGGCGGGAGCGGCGGCCAGCCGGACGACGCCGCGCACCGCTTCTGGGCGGTCCAGCGCAACGGCGAGGTGGCGTGCCTGCTGGACGACGCCGGCCGCGTGTACCGCCGCGACGAGGCACCCGTGGACCTGCACCCGGCGTTCGATGCCGCCGGACGGAAGATCGGCCGGTTGGTCGCCGACGAGTTCGCGGGGCTGGTTGACTGAGCACATGACGAAGACGATTCGGCCCACCGACCGCACGGCCTGCGAGGCCGCCGACCGGACGGATCCGCTGCGCGCGTTTCGGGAGCGCTTCGTGTTGCCGGACGGCGTCGTGTATTTGGACGGGAACTCGCTCGGCGCGCTCCCGGTCGGGGCGCTGGAGCGCGCCACGCAAATCGTCGCCGAGGACTGGGGCAAGGGCCTGATCCGCAGCTGGAACACGGCCGGCTGGTTCGACCTCCCCGCGCGCCTGGGTGACAAGCTCGCCCGGCTCATCGGGGCGCGGGACGGCGAAACCGTGGTCACGGATACCACCAGCCTGAACCTCTTCAAGGCGCTCGCCTCCGCCGTGCGCATCCAGCAGGTGGACGCACCGCAGCGCAGGGTCATCCTTACCGAGCGCGACAACTTCCCGACGGACATCTACATCGCCGAGGGCATCAGCGACTTCCTCAACTCCGTGGCCGAGGAGACGGGGACCCGCTACGAGGTCCGCCTGGTCGACGACGCACTCCCGTTGGAGGCGGCGCTGGACGGTTCCGTCGCCGTCGTCTCCCTCTCACACGTGAACTACCGCACCGGTTCCATGTGGGACTTGCCGGCGGTCACTCGCCAGGCGCACGACGCCGGTGCGCTGGTGATCTGGGACCTCGCCCACGCGGCTGGCGCCGTTCCGGTGGACCTGAACGCGGCCGAGGCCGATTTCGCGGTCGGCTGCACGTACAAGTACCTCAATGGTGGGCCGGGCTCGCCAGCATTCATTTGGGTCAACGCCCGGCACCAGGAGCGGTTCTGGCAGCCTTTGTCCGGGTGGTGGTCGCACGCAAAGCCGTTCGCCATGGCGGACGCGTACGCACCGGCGTCGAACATCAACCGTTTTCTGTGCGGAACCCAGCCCGTGACGAGCCTGGCCATGGTTGAGACCGGGCTGGACGTCTCGCTGGACGCGGACATGGGCCAGGTCCGGGCGAAGTCGCTGGCGCTGACCGACCTGTTCATCGGACTCGTCGAGGCGCGCTGCGCGGCGCATCCGCTGGAGCTGGTGACCCCGCGCTCCCACGCCGAGCGCGGCAGCCACGTCAGCTTCCGGCACCCCGAGGGGTACGCGGTGATGAGCGCGCTGATCGCCCGCGGCGTGATCGGGGACTACCGCGAGCCGGAGGTGCTCCGCTTCGGGGTGACGCCGCTGTACACGTCCCACGTGGACGTGTGGGACGCGGTCGAGGCCCTGCGCGATGTCTTGGACACGCGGGCCTGGGACGCCGAGGAGTTCCGGACCCGCCAAGCGGTGACCTAGGCATCTCCACCCCCTCTGCCCACCCACCAACCACGCGAAGTGGACATTTCCTACCGTTATAAAGCGAGGAAATGTCCACTTCGCGTGGTGGGGGAGGGAGCCAGTGGAGTCGCGTGGTTACGCCGGCGCCTCCACGGGCTCCAACTTCACGATCACTGCCTTCGAGACGGGCGTGTTGCTGCCGTCGACGACGGCGTCGAGGGGCACCAGGGCGTTCGCCTCGGGGTAGTAGGCCGCCACGCAGCCGCGCGCCGTCGGATACGCCACCACCCGGTACGCGGGCAGGACTCGCTCGACGCCGTCGTCGTGGACTCCGCGCACATCCACGAAGCCACCGTCCACGAGGCGCAGCTCGGCCATGTCCGCGGGGTTGACGAAGACGACGTCGCGGCCCTTCCGGACGCCGCGGTAGCGGTCGTTGTGGCCGTAGATCGTGGTGTTGAACTGGTCGTGCGAGCGCAGTGTCTGCAGGATCAGCGTGCCCGGCGGCGCCTCGAGGGGTTCGAGGTGGTTGACCGTCAGGATGGCCTTCCCCGAGGGCGTGGGGAACGTGCGCGAGTCACGGGGTCCGTGCGCCAGGATGAAGCCACCCTCCTGGCGAATCCGGGTGTTGTAGTTCTCACAGCCGGGCACCACGCGGGAGATGTGGTCTCGGATGCGGTCGTAGTTCTTCTCGAAGCCTCGCCAGTCCGCGGCGATCTTGTCGCCCAGAACGGCGTCTGCGATGCGGCTGACGATGGCCGGTTCGGACAGGAGCTTGTGGGAGACCGGTTCGACGCTTCCGGCCGAGGGGTGGACGGCGCAGACCGTGTCCTCGACGGACACGAACTGCGGTCCGGACTCCTGGACGTCGATCTCCGTGCGGCCCATGGTCGGGAGGATCAGCGCCTCGTCGCCGACGACGGTGTGCGAGCGGTTGAGCTTGGTGGAGATCTGGACCGTCAGCTCGGTCTGCTCCACGGCGGCCTCGGCCACGTGGGTGTCGGAGATGGCGGCGACCAGGTTGCCGCCGAGCGCGGCCAGGACCTTGATCTTCCCGTCGCGCATGCCGCGGATCGTGGCGATGGAGTCGGCGCCGTGTTCCCGGGGCGGATCGAACGCGAATTCGCGGCCGAGGGCATCCATGAAGGCGGGCGGCATCTGCTCCCAGATGCCCATGGTGCGGTCGCCCTGGACGTTGCTGTGGCCGCGGATCGGAGACGCGCCGGCGCCCGGCTTTCCGATGTTTCCGCGCAGCAGGAGCAGGTTGATCATCTCCTTGATGGTCGCGACCCCCTGCTTCTGCTGCGTGATGCCCATGGCCCACGTGATGATGGTCTTCTCCGAGGCGATGTAACGCTCGGCGAGTTCGTCGATTTCCCAGGCCCGCAACCCGGTGGCGCGCAGGACCTCGGCCTCGTCGACGTTGGCGAGGTGCGCCCGGAGCTCCTCGAGCCCCTCGCAGTGTTCGGCCAGGAACGCGTGGTCCAGGACGGTCCCGGGGTTGCGGTCCTCGGCGTCGAACACGCGCTTGGTGACGGCCTGCAGCAGGGCAATGTCTCCGCCGAGCCGGATGTGCAGGAACTGGTCGGCCAGGTCGGTGCCGTGGCCGATGATGCCCTTGACCTTCTGCGGGTTCTTGTACCGGCGCAGGCCGGCCTCGGGCATCGGGTTGACCGCGACGATGCTCCCGCCGTTCTCCTTACACGCCTCCAGCTCGGTGAGCATCCGCGGGTGGTTGGTGCCCGGGTTCTGGCCCATGACGATGATGAGGTCCGCGTTGGCGAAGTCCTCGAACGTGACCGTGGCCTTGCCGACGCCGATGGTCTCTCCCATGCCGACGCCGGAGGACTCGTGGCACATGTTGGAGCAGTCCGGCAGGTTGTTGGTGCCGTAGCCGCGGACGAACAGCTGCCAGAGGAAAGCGGCCTCGTTGGAGGTGCGGCCGCTCGTGTAGAACGCGGCCTGGTCGGGGGAGTCCAGAGACTTGAGCTTATCCGCGAGGATGCGGATGGCGCCGTCCCAGGAGATCGGCCGGTAGTGGTCCTCCCCGGCCGGCTTGTGCACGGGCTCGGTGAGCCGGCCCTGCATGCCAAGCCAGTATTCGGAGCGTTGCCGGAGTTCGCTCACGGGGTGTTCGGCCCAGAAGTCCGAGTCGATGACCACGGGCGTGGCCTCCCAGGTGACGGCCTTGGCGCCGTTCTCGCAGAACTCGAACGCCTTGCGTTTGTGGGGGTCGGGCCAGGCGCAGCTGGGGCAGTCGAAGCCGTCCTTCTGGTTCATCTTCATGACGGTCTTCGCCGTGCGCACCGGGCCCATGTGCTTCAGGGCTGGCTGCATGGAATGGTAGACGCCCGGCAGCCCCGCCACCCATGATTTCGGGTGGTCCTCGACCTCGATGTTCCTCTCGTCGGGTTCCTCGACGGACGGGTCGCTTCTGGTCACGGTTGCTCCTTGGTCGGGGGAGAGCGCCGCGCTCCCGCGTAGTTGCTGTTTCGGCCCTTCTACTAGGCCTAACAGTCGTGGGGGTGGTCCCGCAAGGGAAGAGGGGCGTCCAGTCCACCCATCCGGCAGGCGATCGTCCATCCACGGCGGCCGGCAACAGTCCACCCATTGCGGCCGGCAACCGCTCCGATTAATACTGGGCGCCGTGGGATCCTCTCTGATTTTCGGTGCGGTCGCCTCCAGCGCGTTGGTGCTGGGGGCGCTGGTTGGTGTCCGGTTCGAGCTGCCCAAGCGCGTGTTGGCGATGCTGCTGGCGTTCGCGGCCGGCGCCCTGATCACGGCGCTGACCTTCGAACTGTTCCTCGACGCCTACGAGAAGGGCGGCATGTGGCGGGCGGCCTTGGGCCTGCTGGCCGGCGCCGCGGTGTTCACGGCTCTGAGTGCCTTCCTGGACCGGCTGGCGCAGCCCGGCGAGGCCACCGAGGGCGCGCCCGTCGACGAGTTCGACGGCAGCGCGAAGCTGGACACGGACGCGGCGGCCCAGGAGAAGGCCCCGGGCAAGGCGTCCACGCACGGGGCGGCCGGCATGGCGTTGCTCGCGGCCGTGACCCTGGACGGCGTCCCGGAGAACATCGCGCTCGGCGTCTCGCTGACCGAGGGGACCGGCGGACTGGCCCTGCTGGCCGCCATCTTCGTTTCCAACCTGCCCGAGGCGCTCGTCGGGGCGGCCTCGATGCGCAGTCAGGGGAAATCGGCGGGACGCGTCGTCGGCCTGTGGTCCGTGTGCGCGGTGCTGCTGGTCGCCGCGGTCGTGGTCGGCGCCGGCCCGCTCTCCGGCAGCGACCCGGAGACCATTTCGCTGCCGTTGGCATTCGCCGCCGGGGCCGTGATCGCCTCGCTCGCCGACACCCTCATGCCGGAGGCCTACGAGCACGGCGGCCCCGCGGTGGCCCTGAGCACGACGGCGGGTTTCGTCCTCAGCTTCGCGCTGTCGCTGTCGTAGGGGGCAGCCTCCGGGCGAGCGCCGCCCGGGTCGGCAGCGCGCGGGCGAGCACCGACGTCGTTCCCCGGCCGGCGGCCGCGTCGATGACGGCGGGGTTGCCGACGACGACCAGGCGGTTCCGCGCGCGGGACAGTCCGACGCGCATCTGCTCGGCGGCGGTGGCCGAGTCGTCGAAGCCGTTCACGCACAGCACGACGGCGGGGCGCTCGAGTCCGCGAAATTCGCGCACCTGTCCGTAGAACTCCTCGTCGCCGGCGTGGCAGGAGGCCCAGTATGCGGTCGGCGAGGCCGCGTCCAGGAGGTTCGCCTCGTGGTACGGGTGGCGCCGTCCCGTGGTGAGGACGGCGATCTCGCTCTTCCGCCAGCCCTCGCGCCGCAGCGCGACGACACAGTCCATGGCGAGGTCCTCGGCGTCGTCCGTGAAGCATGGCTGGAAGCTGGCGGGAACGGACGGGGCGGCCACGGCGTCGGCCTGCGCGACGTCCGAGTACGCGAACACGCGTCCGGCGACGTGGTTTTCGGGGCAGACGGGGGTCCGGAGCGAGGCCCGCAGGATTCGCCACTCGAGGTCGGTGAAGTCGGGCGCCTCGTGCACCACGATGGCGTCGAGTTTGCGGTGTTCGGGAAGCCTGTGGACGGCGCGCAGCAGGCGGTCGGGGTCGTGGGTGCCGAGCCGGAGCGCGTAGTCCGAGAACCGGCCCGTGTGCACCGGCACGGCCTGGCGCCAGTCCATTACCTCGTCCCGCCAGTAGGTGGCCAGACCCATGCTGCGGCAGAACAGTCCGACCTTCAGCCGGAACGCGCACAGTTGTTGGGCCTTGCGCAGGGCCACGTGCGTGGTGTCCGTCCCGACGGCGGCGCCCGTGTCCCACCCGGCGACGTCTGCGGTGCCGTAATCCGTATGGTCCAGTGCGTGCACGGACATGGTGTCCCCCTGCTCCCCCGAACAGCCCGGATTCTCCCCAAAAACGCGTGTTCCCCAAGAAAACGCGTGGGCTGTTCCCCAATGGAACCAATGTAGCCCCGGCGGGCCGAGGCGAAAAGGGTCCGGGACCCCCTATTTAGCGGGACGCGGCGCGGGGAGGTTCGAAACAGCGTGCCGCCGCAACGATGGGTCCGTCACGGGGAGCGCCGGAATGTATAAGGCTGCCTAGGCGAGGCGGGCCTTGACCATCTCGCTGGTGGCCTTGCCGTCGTAGCGGCCCGCCACCTCGGCGGAGACCAGCTTCATGACCTGGCCCATCTGGCGCATGCCCGGAGCCTCGCCGCCGGACGTGAGAGTAGCGATGGCGCGGTCGACGATCGCGGCGACGTCGTCCTCCGTCAGCGCGGCGGGGAGGTACGTCTCGATGAAGTCCGCCTCGGAGCTTTCCTGCGCGGCGCGGTCGTCCTGGCCGGCGTCGGTGTAGGTCTGAGCGGTTTCGCGGCGGCGGGCCGCCTCCTTTTGGAGCAGCGACGTGACCTGCGCGTCGTCGAGCTCGATCGGCGTCTTGCCGCCCTTTTCCTTGGTGTTGATCTCGCCGAGCAGGTTCCTCAGGGTCATCAGGGCCAACTTGTTGCCGGACTTCAGGTGGGCGGTCATGTCTGCGCGGAGTTGGTCCTTGAGCGAGCTCACGGCGGTGCCTTTCGGTAAGGGAGTGGGGGAGGTTTCTACTGTTCGGTGAGCAGGCGGCACGCGGACCCGGTCGTGGCCAGCGCCGGCTCGTCGTGATCCGTCGGGATCTTGCCGAGGCGGATGATCAGGTCCGCCACCAGCACGGTCTTGGACGGAAAGTGCGTGTAGAACGTCGTCCGCGAGGTGCCCGCGCCGACGGCAGGGTCGTCGATGGTGGTCGCGGCGTAGCCCTTGGTTTCGAAAAGTCCCGGCGCCCCGTCGAGCAGGAGCCGTTTCGTCATCGTTTTCTGGGCTTCGCGGAGTGTGGCCATCCGGATAAGGGTAACCCGGTTCGGCACGTCGGTGTCGACGAAGTGCCCACCACCGCAGGTGTCACAATCCGGCGAGCGCCGTTCCGACGTCGGGATGGAAATAGGTGTTCCGCAAACGGGGTTGTGCGGGATCCACCCACGGCGGCGGCACCCAGTACGGAACGCCTGCGGCAACGACGATGGTCCAGTCGCCCGCATGTGCGAGGTGGTGGTGGAACGAGCAAGCGAGGACCCCGTTGTCGACGTCTGTCGGGCCGCCGTGGGACCAGGGGAGTATGTGGTGCGCCTCGGTCATGAAAGCGTGCACGGTGCATCCCGGGAAACTGCAGCCACGGTCTCGTGCGTAGAGGATCTTGAGTTGCTCCGGGGTGAAGAGGCGTTCTCCGCGGCCGACCTCGAGCACCTGGCCCTCGCCTCCCATGACCACCGGGATGATCTCGGCGCCGCAAGCCGCCTGCCGGATGTGCGCGGGGTGGATGCGACCACCGATCGCGGTCTCCGAGGTGGGCAGGTGCCCGGGGTCCAGCTCGTCGAGTTGGTCGAGGAGCGTCTGGTAGTCGATGGTCACCATGACCTGAGGGCGGTGGCCGCCATTTCGGGGCAGCTTGCCGGAGATCAGGCCGGCGTCGATGGCCATGATCAGGCCGTCGAGCAACTTCTCGGGCCGAGAGCGTGGGTCTTCGGGGGCCTCTGCGGGCTCGCCGTCTGGCGTGGCCGCTGCGAACGCCGCCGGAATGGTGTTGCCCGCGATGTCGACGGCGGTTCCGACGGCTCTCCCGGCCGAGGCTTCGCTTGCTCGTGCGTCCGCGTGTCCACCCGCATCCGTGTGCCCACCCGCGTCCGCGTCCGGCTCCGGCGGCTCCGGCGGCGCCGCAGTCCGTGGTCCGGTCCGCGGATTGGCGGCTGGGAGGCAGGCGGCCAGGAGCTTCTCGGCCTGCATGTCGTCCGTGAAGAGTTCGAAGTGCCGAAGCCCGAACTTCCTGCCCAGGTCCACGAGTCCGAGGTGTTGCCGTTTGGTCTGCTCCGACGGCTCCATCCCGTCCTGGTCGAAGGCCTGAACCCACTTCTGGGCGGCCTTCCGAACGGTTTCCGGCGTGGACTGAAGTGCGGTCCGGGTGAGGTTTTCTTCCATGGCGGCCAGCTGGCGGGCGCCGCCTCCGGGGAGCTGGGCGGCGACCGATGCAACGCCATGCAATTGCCTGCTAATGAGTTGTGCCGTGTTGGTGGAGATCCCGCCGTCGCGTACGGCACCGGCGAGCGTCGGGTACATCGGAGCAAGCGATTCGCCCGTGATGGATTGCCGCGGCAGCAGTTGTTCCGCCGCTTCCAGGCGCCGCTTCGCGTCGCCAAAGGGGATCATCAGCGTCTTGGAGAGAAAGTCGGCAGTGGACCGGTATTCGGACTTGTTGCCCGCCCCGGTGCCGGACATTCCCAGCCCGGCGACATTCGAACGCTCCGCGACCTGGGCGGCGGACATCTGGGCGAGCCCGACCATCCGCGCGAGGGCTTCCACTCCGCGCAGGAGTTCGACAGCCTCTCGCGCCTCGATGACCTGGCCGCTGAATTCATCGACGGCGGCGCGCAACTGCTCCGCGAGGCCCGAAAAGTCCGGCCCCGCCGTCGTCGTTCCCGCCCATGCGATGGTCATGCATCTATTCTTCCGCCGCGCCAGCGGGCTTGTCGTCTGGGACCGCGCGAAAGTGGACAGGGCAGGTCGCGCCAGGGGCTGTGGGGGAAGAGTGCGCGGCCGGTCAGCGGTCCAAGGCGGTGCAGACACAGGCGCGGTTTCCCTCGGCGTCCTCCAGGAGGGTGAAGGACGGCGACTGCTTCTCGTCGACCACGCGCCCACCCGCGACGAGGGCCGCCTCGATGCGCTGCTCGGCGACGTCGTGGGGGACCCAGACGTCGATGTGGAAGCGCTGGCGCGGGGTTTCGTGCGCGTCGGTGTGTTGGAACCACAGGAGCGGGACCCGGCCGTTGGGGTCCACGACGTCGTCCCCGTGCAGGGCGTCGGTGCTTCCGGTCAGAAGCGCGGCCCAGAACGGCCCGACGGCGGCGAGGTCCGCGGTGTCGAGCGCCAGTTCGATTTCGGCCAGGGCGACGGGGTCCGCGATGATGCCCTGTTCGCGGGCGATGTCGCTGATCGTCCGTGCGAGGTCCACGTCGCGTTCGGTGATGCCGGAGGCGTCGTGGCTGAGCAGCTTGATGTCCACGCGGGGGTAGGTGAGCGTCAGGTCGGGATGGTGGTTGGCCTCCTCGGCGGCCTTGCCGACGGCGTTGACGAAGCGCAGGCCTCCGGCGAAGTTCTTGGTGCGGAAGCGTCCGTGGAGGGCTTGGGCGAGGAGCCTCCAGTCGTCGAGGGCCGCGTCGAGGATCTGGGCTGTCGTGAGCTTGTCCATCTGCCCAGTATGGTCCGCTGACATGTCGTGTCCAGAGCTCGGGCCGGTTTGGCCGGGATTCAAAGCGGGTGGAAGTTGCTAGCCCCACACCCTTGTGGTTGGCATCGGAAGCACCTAATCTACAACCAAATGGTTGTACTTGAATTGAGTGAGACGGAGACCGACCGCATCTTCCAGGCACTGGCGGATGCGACCCGACGCGACATCCTTCGGCAGTCGATGCTCCAGGAGCGGTCGGTGTCGGAATTGGCGCGGAACTATGAGATGAGCTTCTCCGCGGTGCAGAAGCACGTGGCGGTCCTCGAGCGGGCCACGCTCGTCAGCAAGAAACGGCGGGGGAGGGAGCAGATGGTGCACGGAAATCCGGAGGCGATTCGCCGGGCGGCGCACCTGCTCGCGGCGTACGAGGAGTTGTGGCGCGGACGCGTCGGTCGGATCGGGGACATTCTCTCCGAACAAGCGAAAGGACAGGGAAAATGACGGTTATCAGTTCCACCAAAGACGCGGAGAAGCTCACCCTCGAGCTCGTCTCCGAGTTCGATGCCAGCGTGGAGAGGGTTTGGCAGGTCTGGGAGGATCCGCGTCAGCTCGAGCGCTGGTGGGGTCCGCCGACGTGGCCGGCCAAGTTCCAGCGCTTCGAGTTCGTCATGGACGGCGAAGTCCGCTACTTCATGACGGGCCCGGACGGCACCAAGGCGTACGGCTGGTGGAAGATCACCGACGTCGACCCCACCGGACGCCTGGAGTTCGACGACGGATTCGCCGGCGAGGACGGCGAGCCGAGCGGCTTTCTGGGCGTGACCCACTGCATCGTCACCCTCGATGGCGACGACAAGAAGACCCGAATGAAGATGGTGTCCAGCTTCGTCAGCCTCGAGCAGCTGGAGGAAATGGCGCACATGGGCATGGAGGAGGGAATGCGCGAGGCCCTCGGCCAGATTGATGCCATCCTCGCGGAGCAGAAGGTCGAATAGCGGACAGTATCCTCGGCAGCGGCCGAGAACAGAGGACGACGCCGGAGCGCACCCGGCTGCCAGGAACCGGACCGCGCGCGGCCCGGTTCCTGAACTGCCGTCCCCGCATGGCTAGTTCGTGAGGGTGATCTTTTCGACGTTGAACATCGGCACCGTGGTGTTGCCGCCTATCTGCGTGTCATAGCTGAACGAGCCCAGCGACGTGGCCGTGATGCGAACCTCGTCGTCCGTCACGAAGTCGTCCAGCAACTCGCAGTCGGCGTCGCCGTCCCCACCGGCGAACATGGAGTTGTGCTCGTAGTCCCACGTGTCGGCCATGTTGGTGTGTGCGATGTTCGCCCGGAATATGCACGTGCCGGTGGCTGCGTCGAACTGGGTGATGTTTCCGTAGACGACCATGACGTCTCCGACGTGGTCGTCGGGGCGCTTTACCACCAATGAAAGTTCGCGTGCGGACAGTTCCTCGGCGTTGTCGAGCTTCTTTTGTGCGGCTGCCGCCGACTTTTTCTCGGCCTCCTTGGCCTTCTTTTCCGCGGCGATTCGTTCCCTTTCCGCCGCGGCTGCCTCCTCTTCGGCCTTGGCGCTTGCCTCGGCTTGCGCGGCAGACTCGGCCGCGGCCTCAACTTCTGCCGCGGATGCGGAGGAGGATGCGGCAGCGGCCGCCTGTTCGTCGGCGACAGCCGAGGCGTTGGAATGGGAGTCGGTCGACGAAGCGGTCTCCGTGGCGCAGCCCGAAAGGGCCAGCGCAGTCGCGACGATGACCGCCGCGAGCCATGTGTAGTTGTTCATGTGAAACCCCCGGATGAGTGCGGCCCGCAGCCGCGGTCTGAGTGAGAAGCACGGCCGCGTCTTGTGCTGCCGCCTCCATCAGGACACCAGTCGGCTCCGACATTTTGGGTTTCACCGTCGCTGCGAACGCAGTAACGCGGTCGTCGACGCCAGCGCTGTCCGGCACCGGCGTCGACGGCTTGGCCGAGCGCGGCCAGGCTTGTGGCTAGCTCTCGATCGCCGGCTTGCTCTGCGACTTGAGGGCAGCGAGCCGGGCCTCGACCTCGGAAACCTCGCCGAGGTCCTCGAGCTCCTCGAACTGCGAGTCGAGGGACGACGACGCCAGCTCGGCGGCACCGAGCGCGCGGGCTTCCTCGCGCCGGATTTTTTCCTCGAATCGTCCGACTTCGCTGGACGGGTCCATGATGTCGATCGACTTCACGGCGTCCATCATTTTGTTCTGCGCGTCGGCGTTGCGGGAGCGCGCGACCAGTTGGTTGCGCTGGGCGACCAGTTCGGTGCGCTTGCGCTTCATGCCCTCGAGGCCGGTCTTGAGCTTCTCCACGATTTGGGTCTGGGAGGCGATCGTGGCCTCCAGGGCCTTCGCTTCGCTCTCTTCGCGGATCTGATTCTGGATGGCGACCTTGGCGAGGTTGTCGAACTTCGCGGCGTTGGCAGCGTTGCCGGCCGCACGGAATTCCTCGGCCTTGCTGGAGGCCGCGAGGGCCTTGCGGCCCCAGTCGGCGGCGTCCTGCAGGTCGGCCTTCTGGTCGGTTTCGATCATGCGCAGGTTGCCGATGGTCTGGGCGACGGACTGCTCTGCCTCGGCGATGTTGTTCGTGAAGTCGCGGACCATCTGGTCCAACATCTTCTGCGGATCCTCCGCCGAGTCGATTGCGGAGTTCACGTTGGCCCTGCCGAGCTGGGCGATACGACCGAATATGGACAGCTTCTTGGACATGGTGCCTTCCTGCGTGGGTCGGTGCTTCGGTGGTGTTCGTCAAGGACAAGTATCCTGCATGGCCCGTGACGAGTGCGCTCTGGTCAACGGTCCCCGGTGGTGCCTTCGTGGAAACGAAGCCACCACCCCGAAATCAGGGAGCCGACGATGGTATCCATCAAAAAGACAGTACCCACGTTCAGCGTCGACAGCACGGGCGCGGCGAAGTCGTTCTACGGCGGGGTCCTCGGGTTCACCGTCCACGATGGCCCCATGGGCACGCTCGACGTCGAGCTGCCCGGCGGCGGCGCCGCTCTCATATACCCCAAGGACGACCACCGTCCCGCGGACTTCACGATTATGAATTTCATGGTCGGCGACGCCGAGGCGGCAGTCGATGCCGTGAATGGAGCCGGCGTCTCCACGGAGATCTACGACATGCCCGGTTTCGACATGGATCCGAAGGGGGTCCTGCGCGCGGGGGCTACAACATGGCGTGGTTCAAGGACCCCGCCGGGAATGTGTTGTGCGTGATGGAACTGACCGGCCCATCAGCCGCGGGGTAAGCGGCACGGTCGGGCCGCCGGTGAACGCGTAACAATGCGCCCCGGACTGGCCGCGGTCCGTCTGCGGCGCAGTGCCCGTTGGTCTAGCGGGACGGCTGCCGGCGCTGCCGCTTGGCGCGATTGCAGGCGTCAATGACTTTGCGGGCGTCCGAGGAGCGCATCTTCTCGATGCTTGGGAATGGCCGCCCCAGAATCTGCCCGATGGTCGCCAGGAGCGCTTCCTTGTTAGCGCATCCGAAGACGCGGAGCGCTTTCAGCATGAGTTCCTTCTCCGATTTCTGCGCCGGATACAGCGGCCGCACCAGTGGTGCGTAGGCGCCGATGATTTCGTAGTGGTCCGACATGACTCTCCCCCCTGGCCACCCCCGGCGGCCAACCCCGATGTGCGGCAGGGATTGCCGCCCAAAACCAGCCAACCACTCGCCCCCGACCGATTGGCCGTGCCAGGATTCGCCGCGAACTCCCAGCCGGCACGGCTCGCCCGTCCCCGCCCACCGGCGTACGGTATGAGTACCGAGAGTTTGGACTGGGGAAGTGCCATGAAACCTGTTGTGAAGAAGTGGATGCCGGCGGCGGTCGTGCCCGCCACGATCGCCGCGCTGGCCCTAGGTGCCACGATGTCGGCCAACGCGGAGGTCGTGCTGGAGCCGAAGACGCCGGAGCAGGTGCTTCAGATGGTCGCCGACGCGGACGTCAAGGCGTTCTCCGGCGAGTTCCGCACCTCCACCAGCCTCGGCATCCCCGCACTGCCAGACGCCGGAGCCTCCTCCTCGTTCGGCCCGCCGCACGGCGGATCGCCCGGGGCCGAATCGCCAGTGGACGACGGCGGGGCAGAGGACGGCGCCGCCGGTCCCGAGCTGGACTCCCGGATCGCGGAGCTGCTCAACCTCGTCTCCGGAACGAACGAGGCCCGCGTGTTCGTCGACGGGAAGAACAAGTCGCGCCTCCAGGTCATGGACGGCATGGAGGAGCGCAACATCATCCGCAAGGGCGCCAGCGTCTGGATCTACGACTCCGAAGACAACAGCGCCGTCCACACCACGCTGCCGGACCACAAGGGCGGCAAGTCCCACCAAAACCACGGCGGACACAAGTCCCACGCGGACATCCCGACGACGCCGGACCAGCTCGCCGAACGCTTCCTGGACCACGCGGGCGAGTCCACCGACGTCACCGTCGAGGAGGGGTCGTCCGTCGCCGGCCGCGACGTCTACAACCTGGTGCTCACCCCGCAGACGGACCAGACGCTCGTCGAGGACGTGACCATCGGGGTCGACGCCGAGACCGGCGTCCCGCTGGCAGTCACCGTCGACGCCGTCGACCAGGAGGAGCCGGCCATCTCGGCGGCGTTCACCCGGTTCACGCCGGAGACCCCGGACGCCGACCTGTTCGAGTTCGAGCCACCGGCCGGCGCCACCGTCGAGGAGAAGAAGGCGCCCGGCGGCGACAAGCAGCGCGGCAAGGGCGGCCAGAACCACAAGGGCAAGGGCTCGGCCGAGGACCGCGCCGAACGCAAGGCCAACCACGGCGCCGAACACCGAAAGACGCTTGAGGACGCCGTCGACGGCGACGGCTGGGATGCCGTCGTGCGGGTTCCCGCCGAGCAGGTCCCGGCGGAGCTGACCGATTCCGCGCTGCTGGATCAGCTCGCCACGGAGGTCGACGGCGGACGCCTCCTCCACACCTCGCTGGTCAACGTGCTGATCACCGACGACGGCCGCGTGTTCGTCGGCTCGGTGCCCGTGGAGCGGCTTCAGGCCGCGGCCGACGCCGAGTGAGCGCACCGGCCCCCACCGGGGACCTCGCGATCGAGACCACGCGGCTGAGCAAGCAGTTCGGCAAGCGCCACGCGGTCAACAACCTGGACCTGGCCGTGCCGCACGGCTCCGTGTTCGGTTTCCTCGGGCCCAACGGGTCCGGCAAGACCACCACCATCCGCATGCTGCTGGGCCTGGCGACCCCGTCCAGCGGCAGCATCGAGGTGCTCGGCCGGTCCATGCCGGAGCGGGCCATGGACGTGTTGCCGCGGGTGGGCGCGCTGGTGGAGGGGCCCGCGTTCTACCCCTATCTTTCCGGCCGTGCCAACCTGCTGCGCCTCGACGCCGCCGACCGTCGCGCCGACCCCGCCACGCGCAGGAAGCGCGTGGACCGGGCGCTGGAGACGGTGGGCCTGGCCAAGGCGGCGCGGCTCGCCGTCCACGCGTATTCGCTGGGCATGAAGCAGCGGCTCGGCATCGCCAACGCGCTGGCGTCGGACCACGAGCTGCTGGTGCTGGACGAGCCCACCAACGGACTGGATCCGCAGGGCACCCGCGAGGTGCGGCACCTCATCGCCTCGCTCGCCGGGGCCGGCACCACGGTGTTCGTCTCCAGCCACCTGCTCAGTGAGATCGAGCAGATGTGCACGCACGCGGCGGTCATGAGCGTCGGCAACAAGGTCGCGCAGGGCACGCTCGCGGACCTCCGCGCCGGCGGCGTCAGCTACGTCAGCGTCAAGACACCGGACGACGCCGGCGCCCGCGCCGTCCTGGCACGGCTCGGTTTGGTGCCGGGTGTTATTGAGGGCGTCGTGCGGGCGCCGTTGCCCGACGGCGGGCCGGAGCCCGAACTGATTGTCGCCGAGCTCGTCGCCGCCGGGGTTCCCGTGCGCGGCTTCTCGGTGGAGCGGCCCAGCCTGGAGGAGCGTTTCGTGGAACTGACGGGGGAGGGGTTCGATCTTGCGCAGTAGCGCGTTGTTGGTTTCGGAGCTGGGGATGGTGTTCCGGCGTCGTCGGACGTGGGCGATGCTTGTCGCGCTCGCCGCCGTGCCGGTGCTGATCGCGCTGGCCGTGCGCCTGACGTCCGGGCCGCCGTCGGGCCGTGGTCCCGCGTTCCTGGACCGGGTGGCGGGCAACGGGCTGTACGTGGCGATCGTGGGGATGTTCATGTGCATCCCGCTGTTCCTGCCGCTGACCGTGTCCGTGGCGTCCGGGGACACGATCGCGGGGGAGGCCGGGCACGGGACGCTGCGGTACCTGCTGATCGCCCCGGCGTCGCGCGCGCGGCTGCTGCTCGTGAAGTACATCGGGGCCGCGGCGTTCTGCGTGGCCGCCGCGCTGTCCGTTGCGCTGTCCGGCGTCCTGGTCGGCCTGGCGCTGTTCCCCGCGGGTCCGGTGACCCTGCTGTCCGGGGATACGTTGGAGCTGGGGGAGTCGTTCTTGCGGATCGGCCTGATCGCCGCGTACGTGGCCGTCTCGCTGATGGGGCTCGCGGCGGTGGGGCTGTTCATCTCCACGCTGACGGACGTGCCCGTGGGGGCGATGGCGGCGACGGCTGTGCTGTCCGTGGCCGCGCAGATCCTGGGCCAGTTGCCGCAGCTGGACTGGCTGCATCCGTGGCTGTTCACGCACCACTGGTTCGGGTTCGCGGACCTGCTGCGGGAGCCGATCCTGTGGACCTCGTTCGGGGAGAACGCCCTGCTGCAGGGCGGCTACGTGCTGGTGTTCGGCGCGCTGGCGTACGGAAAGTTCGCGACGAAGGACGTGCTCTCTTAGGCAGCATCTGTTGCCCGCCGGAGACGCCGGCGGAATAGCCATCGGGCCAGTCCGCCGGCGCACCGTTAGACCAGTAGCTCTTCCGGCTCTTCTTGGGTCAGACGGTTGTGTTCTACCTCCCTGCGACCCCATCCGCCGGGAAGCAGGGCAACGGAGACGCAGGAAATGACGGCGACGACCACCAGGTACACGACGATGGCGTCCGAGGTTCCATAGGCCGCAAAGAGTGCTGTGGCGATGGTCGGGGCAAAGGCAGGCCCGGCGATCTGCGAGATCGTGTAGCCCACCGAGGCCCCGGTGTACCGGACCTCGCGACTGAACACCATGGAGAACAGCGAACCGGTCACCCCCGCTGCGGGTGGCATCGCGATGCCGAAGATCAGTACCACGCCGCCCATGAATCCGGCGACGGTGCCCGTGTTGATCATGGCGAATGCCGGCCAAATGGAGAGCAACATGGCCACCGCGCCGATGAAATACATGGTCTTGCGGCCCCAGGTGTCGGAGAGGGCGCCGAACACCGGGTAGAGGACCACGGCAATGACGGCGGCGATCAGCACACCGAGGAGGGCCATGGTCCGGTCCAGGCCAACGACGTTGGACGCGTAGCTGACCAGGTATGCCATGGTGATGTAGGCCAGGACTCCCTGGGAAAGGTAGGTTCCCGCGATCAGGAAGATCTCCTTGGGGTGGCGCCTGAACGCCTCAACGAGCGGGACCTTGACCAGTTCCTTCTGTTGGCGTGCCGCCGCGAACGCCGGGGATTCGGCGATGCTGAGCCGGATGAACAGGCCCACGACGACGAGCGCGGCACTGGCCAGGAAGGGCAGTCGCCATCCCCACGTCAGGAAGGCCTCGTCGGGCATCGTCGATGCGGCGAGGAATGCCACGGTAGCCAGTGCGGTTCCGGCGGGCGCCCCCGTCTGTGGGAAGGCACCGTAGAAGCCCTTCTTGCCCTTGGGCGCGTGCTCGACGGCCATGAGCGTCGCGCCACCCCACTCGCCGCCGACCATCACGCCCTGGAAGAGCCGCAGGACGGTGAGCAGGATGGGAGCGGCGATGCCGATTTGTGCGTAGCCGGGCAGGAGCCCCATGAGCAGCGTGGCCAGGCCCATCCCCACCAGGGAGATGATGAGCATCTGCTTGCGGCCCACCCTGTCCCCGAAGTGGCCGAAGATAATGCCACCGACCGGACGGGCCAGGAATCCGACGCCGAATGTGGCAAAGGAAAGCAGGGTGCCCATCACCGGCGTCGCCTCGGGGAAGAACAGCTGGGGAAAGACCAGGGCGGCCGCTGTCCCGTAGATGAAGAAGTCGTAGTACTCGATGGTGGTTCCGATGAAGCTCGCCATGGCCACCTTGAAGGGCGACGTTCGACCGGCGGTTGCTTTGCTGGTGCTCATGAGACTTCCTGAAGGGTTGGGAGGGTGGTTGAAAGGACGGTTTCGAGTGCCGTGCGCAGTTGCGTGCGGGCGGCGTCCGCCTCGCGGACGGGTTCGGTTTGCCGCCAGGCCACGACGCCGTCGGGCCTGACGAGTAGCGCGCCGGCCTCGGCGATTTCGCGGACACGGGCCCAGTACATGTACGGGTCGGTGGTGCCGCGTTCGCCGACGACGACGGTGCGGAGCCACGGCAGTCCCAGTTCCCGTGCCGCGCTTTTCCACGCGGTTCCGGACAACCCGGTGATCAGCGTGAACTTTCCCCGTCCGACGACGTCCAGCGTCGAGATCCGACGCCCGCTGGGATCCACCAGCCAGGCGTGGCGGAGCTTCGCGCCGGGTCGGGTGGTCGGTTGCGCGTGCAGTCCGGGGTCCTGGGCGAAGGCTTCCTCGCCGGCGTTCGGATCAGGGAGGACGGCCGAACTGGCGTAGCGTTGGTTGGTTTCGGTGCCGAGCGCGTTGAATTCGTCGTTTTTCAGCTCGAGCGCAGCCTGCAGGCGGGCCCGCAGCCGCTCTCCCTCCTCGCCCGGGTCGTTCAGGCGGTCCAGCCCGTGCTGGATGTCGTGGGTTCCGTCCTCACCGGACGTGTCGAAGCAGTCCCGGAACGGCGCGTAATCCAGCCTCGACTGATTGGCACGGGCGACGATTTGCGCGCCGATGGGGGCGCGCTCCTCGGAGTAGGTCTCCAGGAGCTGTTGGCCTGCATGACCCTTGACCGCGAACGCGAGCTTCCACGCGAGGTTGTGGGCGTCCTGCATGCAGGTGTTGGATCCCAATCCGCTACTCGGCGGGTGCCGGTGGGTGGCGTCGCCGCCGCAGAAGACCCGCCCCCGGGACATGGTCGTGGCGTGTTGTTGGTTCACGTACCAGACGCTGGATCCCTGCAACTCGACCTGCAGTTCCGGATCGCCCACGAGCGTGCGGATCTGAGCGGTGACCCGCTCATCACTGAGGTCCGGTTCTCCGGCGGCGATGTCGAAACCCCAGCCGGCGATCCACTCGTCCCACGGGCGCACGGCGCGGAGCAGCCCCATGCCGATCTCACCGAAATTCGCGGCCGGGTTCATGATCCAGTGCAGGATGGACGGGCGGTGCGCAACATGCCGGGACAGGTCGGCCGTGAAGCGCACGTATGCGGTCCCGGCGCGCGCGGTGTGACCCACGAACTCGAGGCCGATCTCTTCAGCAATCTGGCTTTTCGCCCCGTCCGCTCCGACCAGGTAGCGCGCCCGGACGGTGTACTCCTGGTTGGATGTGCGGTTCAGCAGCTGGATGCTGACGCCGACGTCGTCCTGCTCGTGACCGAGGTAGAGGGTGGAGAAGGCGACTTTTGCGCCACGGGCCGCCGCGTTCTTGACGAGGATGGGCTCCATCACGGTCTGGGGGACATCGAGCATGGTGCAGGGACTGTTCTTGAGATAGTCGCCCGAACGGAGGTCTCCGCTGCCCCAGGTCTGCAGCCGGGCGATTTCTGGGCCGGCGAGGGACGTGGTGAACAGCGTGTCTCCCATCTGGTCCCACGGGACCCCCTGCTGGGCGACCTCCTCTTCCACGCCGAGGTCGCGGAGAACCTCCACGGCCCGCTGGTTGGTGATGTGGGCCCGAGGGGTATTGGCAAGCCACGACCACTGCGAGGCCACCATGGTGCGGACACCGTAGCTAGCGAGGGCAAGGGCGGTGGTGGCACCCATCGGCCCAGTTCCAACGATAAAGACGTCGGTGTCGTATGCGGTGGATTCCTCCGCCGGTCCGATGCCAGGGGCATCGGGGACAGGCGCATGCGTCTTGTTCATATGGTGCGGCTCCCAAGGGGGTGTTGTGTGGATCACTGTCACACTAGACGGCTAGCATGCCAGTTTGCGGCACTCGTTCCGCTGTGCGGCACGGCGGAGGGGATGGGATGATGGGCGCATGAGCGGAGTGCAGGATGGCGGTGGCATGGGACACGAGGTCGTGGCCGGCCGGCTGTCGGGGCGGGTGTATGGCCTGTTGAAGACCCGACTGGTTGAGGGCGAGTTCCCGGCGGGCAAGCGCATTTCGATTGAGAGCCTCCGGCAGGATTATGGCGTCTCCAAGCAGCCGTTGATGGAGGCGTTCCGCCTACTGGCCTCAGACGGAATCGTCGAGATCGTGCCGCAAGTCGGCTGCCGTCCGATGGCCTATACCCAAAACGAGATCGCCGACTTCTTCCGCGTCTTCGCAGGATCCGAGGGGGCTGTGGCCGCGGCGGCGGCCACGCGGTGCGACGACGGCCAGGTGCTGGCGCTCCGACGTCTTTTGGGTGAAACCCAGCGGTTGTCGGAGGAGGACTCGGTCGAGGTGCGGGCGCGTCGGTACCGCGAGTCCAACCGGCGGTTCCACTCCCGAATCCACGAGATGGCCGCGTCGCGGGTGATCGATTCGCTCTCCAGGCGGATGTGGGACCTCAGCGACTACCTTGTCAACACCGTCGCGTGGACCGGGGGTTTCGCGGAGCACACGGCCGAGCGGCACGGGGACCACGAACGCATCGTCGAGGCGCTCGAAGCGCGCGACGTCGAACGCGCTCGCCAGGAGATGTCGCAGCACATCCTGCACACCGTCAGCCTCTTGGACCTCAAGTAGGAACGTTCCGGAAGGAGCAGGACCGCCGTCGTTCGATCGAATACTCGGCACTTTCCGGTCTGGTTCCATCCTTCGGATCTCGTTCCGCAGCAGACGCCGTCGCTTGCAATTAGCGCAGGGCGGCCGGTGCCCAGGCTGGCCACCTCGTCTCAAAAGCCAGGGAGCCGTGGCTGTATTCGGCCGTGAGCCGGAAAGGGTGACGAGCACTGGAATTGTCGTACACCTTCGTTGTGTCCGCGATTTTCCGTGCCTCCGCGATGTACCCCCACAGCCTGTCGTAGCGGGCCACGATTTTCTCCTCCGGCACGGAATGCCCGCCCAGGCTCACCCGCTCCGCGACGCGTGCAAGTGAGACGCTCAGCGGGATCATGAGAACGTGCAGGGTTACTTGGTACTTGAGCACGGATGCCCCCTTGACCAGATCGATCTTGCTGGGATGGCTGAAGACGGTCTCGGTGATGAACGATTTACGCTGCCGGAGCATTGCGTCCCTCTCCCGGTTCGCCATCTTGGCCGCCTCGTAGGCGTGGACTTCCTCTGCGCCGGGCCACTCCCGGGCGGCGATGACATCCGCGTTGATGAACGGCAGGCCGGTTGACGGCTGAAGGACACGTTCAACGAGCGTGGACTTCCCGGCGCCGTTCGGTCCGGCCAGCAGGTGCAGTACCGCGGTCACGGGCGGTGGACCGGGTTCCCCTCGGGATCGGCCTCGGTCCAGGAGCGCCCGGCCTCCGTGAATTCCACCTCGAAGTTGAGTGCCGCAATCCCGCTGTCGATCCGTTCCTCCCAACTGGCGCGCACAACTGCCTGCTCCCTCTCGGATAGGGAATCGTAGGCGCCATCGCCGGCCAGTACGCGTTCGATGTCCCGGTTGTTGATGGCGGGGGAGGATTCCAACTCGCGGCCGATGCGCGCCCAGTGGTCGATCTGCTGGGCTCCGCTTCGGCTGCTGAGCCGTCCTGTGGCTTGGGCTTGCGCGAAGAGCTCGTTGCTGATGCGCGTCGGAATGGTGGCCATGTGTCGAGTGTAGCAAGGTGCTACAAAGGAGTGTAGGCTCTGGCGCGGCGCCGCGCCGTCGTCGAGCATGGGGGCATGCAGATCACCGACTGGTTGCTCGACGCCGATCCCTCCCTCCGCTGGCAGGTCATGCAAGACCTCCTCGACGAGCCGGAGGATGTCTTCCGGGTGGAGCGGGCGCGCGTCGCCCGGGAGGGGCACGGGGCGGAGCTGCTGTCCCTGCAGGACGATCGCGGCTACTGGAACAACGACGAATACGGCGAAGACGGCTGCCGCCGGAGCGTCATGTGGACCCTGGCGCTGCTGCGCCGCCTGGGCGTGGACCCCCGCGACCCCGCCGTCGTCCGCGCGGTGGGGAAAGTGCGCGACAACGTCACGTGGCACTACTGGGACGACCTGCCGTACTTCCATGGCGAGGTGGAGCCCTGCATCAACGGCGGCGTCCTCGCGCAGGGCGCCTATTTTGGTGTCGTCGGCGAGGGCAGCGAGCGGATCCTCGCGCGGCTTTTCGACGAGCAGCTGGACGACGGCGGGTGGAACTGCGAGGCGCCGGAGTCGAAGCGCTCCTCGTTCGACACCACGTTGTGCGTGGTCGAGGGGCTGCTCGAGTACGAGTGCGCGGCGGGCACCGGCGCGGAGCGGGCGGCCGAGGCACGACGGCGGGGCGAGGAGTACCTGCTCGAGAGGTCGCTGTTCCGGCGGCTCTCGACGGGCGAGGTAGTCGAGCGCCGGTACCTGAACTTCTCCTTCCCGCCCTACTGGTTCTACGACGTGCTGCGCGCGCTCGACCACTTCCGGAGCGTCGGCGGCCCGGTCGATCCGCGGCTCGCGCCCGCGCTGGAGGAGCTGGTTTCCCGGCGCGGCGACGACGGACGGTGGGCAGCGGGGATAGCGTGGCCCGGCGAGACCTACCTCCACGTCGATGCGCCCGAGGGCGAGCCGAGCCGCTGGAACACGCTGCGGGCGCTCCGGGTCCTGCGGTGGGCCGACGCGGGTGACTAGTCCGCGAGCTCGCCCCGCCGGTGCCGTATTTCCCTCTCGGCGCCGTGGAGCGGCGAACCCGCGAACGGCAGCGAAGCCAGGTCGACCCGTCCGGCGGCCTTCAGCGCCGACGCGTTGGCGCTCCGGGCCGCCTTCTGAGGCAGTCCGATGCTGTCGGCGAACTCGTCCCAGTGCCGCAACCGCAGGTTCTTGGTTCGCCCCGCAAGGGGCAGGGCCAGGGTCATGTCACCGTAGAGAGCGGTGCAGGGGATGTCGTAGACCGGGGAGGCAACGAAGCCGCCCTGTGGGTCCGCGAGCACCGCGACGTTCTTTGCGTGCAGGTCGCCGTTGCCCGTCAGCCAGGCAAACACGAACTGCAGGTAGAAGTTCCGGGCCGCGACGGCCGGCGCCTTGGTCAGTCGCGTGAGGGCGAGGACGGCGTCCTCCGCCGCCACCGCGTACTTCGCCGCGGGCAGGATGTCGAGCGCCTGCGAAGCGTCCTCCATGGCCAGCCGGGTCGTCGGGGCGGCGGGTGCGGGAACCGCGCGGTCGAAGCGCTGCACCAAGAGACCGGGGACTCCGTTCCGGTCGTGGACAACGGCCGCCCGGGCCACCGGGATCCTGAGTTGCCGCGCGGCCACCAGGTGGGCGGCCTCGTTGGCGACGAGGTGCGGATAGCCCGGCGGGTCGATCTTCAGGATCGCCCCGGCGGCGCCGAAGGCGACCGGCACCGTGAGCATGGTCGCGCTGGCCTTGGCCTGCACCCCCGGAATCCCATGGAGGTCAGGCGCGTCGGTCAGGGCCGCAAAGTCCAGTTCGCCGGGGCGGGCGGACACCAGCGGCGCGGGCGTCGTGGGGGATTCGCCCGCGGGCACCACCTGAACGTCTCCCGGGGTGTCCGCACCGACGGCCAGTAATAGGGTCAACTCGTCGTCCATGCTGGTCTTGGTGGCCCGCCGCAGGACGCTCAACCGGTGGCCTTCCGGTAGAAGACCGGCGAAGAAGGGAGGGAGGCCGCCTCCCGGGCGCGCAAACGTCCCGCCGTCGAGGGGCAGCGTGGAGGCGACGGCCGCGCCGTCGTATCCTGCCGAATAGGAGAACGCGACGACGCCGGCCGCGTCACGCCGCAGATGGCCGGCCAGCCGGCCTCCCTTATGGACATCGGCGTCGGCCACGAACCGCAGGTTGTCCAGGTCGGCGAGCATTAGCTGATCGCCAACTTGAGCCCGAGGGCGTTGGCGGCGGCGGCCACGGCCCCCAGGCTGGGGGTTCCCGCACCCTTTTCGATCTCCCGCACCGTCCTGTCGGAGAGGCCGACGAGCTCGCCCAGTTGCGTCTGCGTCAGCCCCGCGTCCTTGCGGGCGCGCCGGATGGCCTCACCGATGGTCCGTGCGGTGTCCGCGCTCTCGATGGTCATGCGGAACTATCCTTCCGATTCCTAGCTTCCATGGGACCAATCATGGCCACAAATGCCACAATCGGCAAGATATTTCCGAAATGACAGAGCGGAGTAGGGGACTGATGGCCAATCCACCGGAATCGGAACAATAGTTCCGGAAGAAACAAGAATGGTCCCGCCGATAGACTCAACCACCATGAGTGCACCCGAACTTCAGCCCGGCGACCAGATTGTCTTCACCTCCCTGGAACTGGTCGACAAGAACGACCTTGCCAAGGCCACCACGGAGGCCGGATTCGTCGTCGGACCCGGCGTGTCGAAGAAGACGGCGCTGCTGGTGGCGGGCGATCCCGACGTCGACTCCACCAAGGCGCGCAAGGCCCGGGACTACGGCGTCGCCGTGATCTCCGAGAGGGAATACGTCGACACCTACCTCGGCGGCGCGGTCACCGCGGACATCGAGCTGGCCGCCGCCACCGCCCCCGCGGGCGCCGCCGCGGTGGAGGGCACCGCCAAGCGCGACCTCCCCGCCCTCAAAACAGCCTGCAAGGCACTGCGCGACGGCGCCTCCTTCCACGCGCTCATCCAGAGCACCGAACACGGCCGCTACATCGTCCGCGGACCCGCCTTCCTGTCCGCGCTGGGGGAGTGCTGGACGGTCGGCGGAATCCCCGTCGCGTCCTCCGCCGGGGTGCCGGACAAGTCCCTGCGCGGGCTGGCGCTCGCCGAGGGCCCCGAACGCCCGGCCGACGACGACGCCTTCACCGCGCTCTCCGTGGAGCAGCGCCCCTACGGACGGTTCACCGTCTACGGCCCGGTGCGGACCATCGCCGGGGGACTGAAGGCGGTCGGGCCGTGGCTGATCGGGCACGGGGCGCTGGTCGAGTGAGTATTTGAGGTTTTGAGCACCACCCAATCGTGCGGTTCAGCACCACCGATCGTTCGAGGAGGACATCGTGGGGGGCGATCGAGGAGCGGCTCGGGAGCGTCCAGGCGATCGAGGGGTACGACGTCGCGAACCTCGCCCTGGGCAAGCGGACCGGCTACCACTGCTCCACCATCCACCCGGAGCTGACGGAGGTGCTGCCGGAGTTCGCCGACGGCCTGGCCGCGCAGTACTTCGTGGGGCACGGCGCGGAGTTCGGCGACGAGGTCAAGGGCTTCACGATCGACGGGTCCGAGGGCCTGGAGGCGATCCCCGGGGTGGGGGAGGACCAGGACCGGCGGTACTACGCGATCACCATCAAGCCCACGGTGTTCGTGAACCTGGTCCCGGACCACGTGATCATCCACCGCATGTTCCCGATGGCCGTGGACCGCACCATCGTGGAGTGCGACTGGCTGTACCTGCCCAGCGTGGTGGAGAGCGGGAAGGACGTCACGGCGTCCGTGGAGCTGTTCCACCGGGTGAACCAGCAGGACTTCGACGCGTGCGAGCGGTGCCAGCCGGCCATGGGCTCGAAGGTCTACGCGAAGGGCGGCGTGCTGGTCCCGAGCGAGCACCATATCGGCGCGTTCCACGACTGGGTGCAGGAGATGGTGGGGGACGCGGTCCCGCGCGGCTAACGCGGCGTGTAGCCCATGTTGGCGCTGGCCTGGAGCCCGGCTTCCTTGAGCGATTCGAGGAGGCCGGGCTTTTGGGCGGGGTCGAAGCGGAAGGCCGGGCCGGCGATGCTGATGGATCCGACGACGGTGCCCAGGTGGTTGCGCACGGGGACGGCGACGGCGTTGATGCCGATCTCGTATTCCTCCTCGCTGATGGCGTAGCCGTCGCGGGCGACCTCCACGAGCTGGAGCTCGAGTTCCTTGCGGCTGGTGATGGTCTTCGGCGTGCGCGCCGTCATGCCGGTTTCCTTCAGGATCTGCTGGCGCTCCTCGGCGGGCAGCGCGGCGAGGAGGACCTTGCCGCTGGACGTCGTGTGCAGCGGGGTGAGGCTGCCGACCCAGTCGTACGCGGCGAGCGTGGAGGGGCCCATGGCCTGGTCGACGTTGACGGCGAAGTTGGAGCGCATGACGGCGAGGTTGACGGTTTCCTTGTGCTCGTCCGCGAGAGCCTCCAGGACCGTGCGGGACTCGCGGACCAGGCTGAGCCGGCCGGGGATGGAGCTGGCGAGGCGGAGGATGCCGAAGCCGAGCTGGTACTTCCCGCGTTCGCTGTTCTGCTGGACGATGTCCCGGGCCACGAGGGATCCGAGCAGCCGGGAGGCCGTGGACTTGTGGATGCCGATCTCCTCGGCGATCTCGCTGAGGCCGGCGTCGCCGAGGCGCGCGATGATCTCCAGGATGGCGAGGGCGCGGTCCACGGACTGCACGCCGCCGTGCGGTCCGGAGTCCGCGTCGGTCTCGTGGTCCGGGTCTTGCTTGGGTGCCATGGAGGTATCCGCTTTCCGCTTGGTTCCTAGTGCTGTGGCTAGGCATGCTGCCGCTGTCGCCGTATGAAGCCATCGTCTTTTGACCCTATGCGGAGCTTCGTGCCTCGACTCCGATTGGTGGGGTACCCAAAAATTGTTGTCCTGTGTGCCGCAGAAGATGCGGCGTCTCACAATCCAGGGTTAACACGCGGGAAGCCGGGGACTCGCGTGAGTAGCAAGACAGGACGAACAGTCCTGGCAGGCGCGCCGTACCGCTAAAACGCCGCTACTAAGCGGCTCAGCGATTGATAGCCGAAACAATTCTGTCTCGGTGGCGAAGGTATGCTCCTGACCCGTCGCCATCCACAACAGGGACCCTGACGATGGGCGGTTGTGCCATAGAGGGTAGGGCCAAGTCGCGGAGGGCATCGTAATACGCCCTCTGCCTCTGTCTTCCGCCACTTCCGAACCCAATGGCGTCTTTGGTTGCGCGGTAGGAATCGGCCCGCGGTGCAAGTCTCTGACACAGGCCTTGGTATTCGTCCAAATCGTAATTGATGGGGAAGTCGGCGGGATAGAAATCGAATGTCATGCGCCGGTGGCTGGTGAAATGCTGGAATTCGTCCACCTCAATCACAGTGCCGCTTTCGACATGCACGAAGTCACCGGGAAGTGCCGTGGTGCGCTTTCCGGCCTGCACCGCCGCGTCGCCCTTGAGCGCTAGGAAAATGGCATGCAAGGCGGTCGCTGCGGATCCAGCCTGAGGTGGAAGCCCGAAGTGACCCTGCTGATTGATCCACGGGACCTTGTGTCGTGTGAGAACGACGCCGTCCTGTAGGGCCGCTGTCTGAAAGCTCTTCTCTACGTCTCCAATAGCCACATTTCTGACCCTAACGGGAGGATCACGTAAAAAGGGAGGACTCCGAGCTGATCGCAACGGATTTGTGTCAGTGGCTGCGTCCGTCGTAAACGCGTCGCAGCTATCGTCTACTGAACTGGCTCGAAGTCCCCATCTCGGCCCGTCGTAAAGTCAATGGTTCCTGGCACGTCCGTGGGGTCCTTCGAGCATTTTTGTGCATCCGACGCCGCACGAGAAGAACAAAACACATGCCAATCCGACAGGCTCAGCGAGGGTTCGAGGCCAATCTAGCGGCGTCGAATAGGATCTACGAGAAGAGCTGATGAACCACCCGAGTAGGGCGTTCCTTTTCAAACGAGGGTTAGTGAAGAAGCAGATCAACGTTGTTGGCGCCGTCATCCTGGAGAACGGTAAAGTCCTCTGCGCTCAACGCGGAGGTGCGGGGAGCTTAAGCGGCTTGTGGGAATTCCCCGGCGGCAAGATTGAGCGGACCGAGACCCCACGCCAGGCCCTTGAGCGTGAAATCAACGAAGAGCTCAGGTGCCAAGTCGAAGTCGGTGAGGAAGTAACCACCACGACGCACGAGTATGACTTCGCAACTATCGTGTTAACGACGTTCTACTGCACGCTCTCAGCGGGAACGCCGCAGCTGACCGAGCACACCGACGTCCGCTGGCTCTCCCCGGAAAGCCTGTTCGAACTCGAGTGGGCTCCTGCCGACATCCCGGCGGTCGAGCTAATTCGCGCTCAGCTCGTCGCGTGAACATCGACCTCTCTTTCGTTGACCACTTTGCGCGCGACATAAACCACGGGTTTCTGATCAAGGCCGCCCACTCGCAGCGCCAGTTCAACCCCGAGGTTGTTCTGAACAATGAGAGTGGATCGGTCCTGAGAACGCTTCGGGAAGAACTAAGCCGGTGCGATGCCTTTGCGTTCTCCGTTGCGTTCGTAACACCTCGTGCTATCGCTCTCTTGAAGCAAGAGCTTGTCGACTTCGATGGACCCGGGAGGATTATCACTTCGGACTACCTTGGGTTCAATTCGCCGGCTGCATTTGCCGAGCTCCTCAACTTGCGGCATCTAGGTGTCGATGTCCGGATACATCGAGCGGAAGCCTTTCATCCCAAGGGCTATCTCTTCGAACACAAGCGGCTGATCACCGCGATGGTTGGGAGCTCCAACCTGACTGAGAGCGCCATCGTGCGGAACCACGAGTGGAATCTCAAGGTTTCGGCAGCGCGAGAAAGTGACCTGGCAGACCAGATATCGGGACTGTTGGCGAGGCAACTTGACGAGTCGGTGCCGCTGACCGAGGAATGGATCGCAGCTTATTCAGCGGCCTATGTGCCGCCTGCCAGTCGACCGCGCATTTCGCCGAGTCCGTCCGACGAGCTGGACGAAGCTGCGCCGAGTGCCAATGGGATCGTCCCGAACCTGATGCAGCGAGATGCTTTGGCCGCCCTCGAAGAAGTACGCATCGCGGGCCACAAGCGAGCCATCGTTATCTCGGCCACGGGGACCGGAAAGACTATCCTGTCGGCCCTCGATGTCCGCGCGTACCAGCCGCAGCGCATGCTGTTTATGGTTCACCGGGAGCAAATCCTCGACCGGACTATCGAGGAGTATCGCAAAGTGCTCGGCGGATCCCACCGCGACTTCGGAAAGCTGACCGGAACAGTCAAAGAAACGAACAGCCGCTTCGTCTTCGCAACCGTCCAAACGCTCTCGCAGCCCGGCGTCCTCCACCAGTTCGGCAGCGAGCACTTCGAGTACATCCTCATCGACGAGGCCCACCGGACGGGAGCTGTGAGTTATCAGAGAGTCCTCAACCACTTCGAACCGAAGTTCCTAATGGGGATGACCGCCACTCCTGAGCGGAGTGACGGCTTCAATGTCTTCGAGCTCTTCGACTACAACGTCCCGTATGAAATACGCCTAAATCACGCGCTGGAAGCGGACATGCTCAGTCCTTTCCATTATTACGGCATCGCCGACGTCACGTACGACGACGGAACGACGCTCACGGATGGCGCGGACCTTCACAGCCTCGTTCGACCCGAGCGCATCGAGCACATACTTACAGCCATCGAAACCTACGGCCAGGCAGGTGCTCCACCACGTGGTCTTATTTTTTGCGCGCGCAGGGACGAGGCCAGTGCGTTGTCTCTCGAACTCAACGGGCACTCGCTTCGCGGGCACAGGCTCCGGACCGTGGCCCTATCCGGAGATGACACGATCGCCGTGCGCGAGGATGCCGTTCGTAAGCTGGAAGCCGGAGAACTGGACTACATCCTTACGGTGGACATCTTCAACGAGGGCATCGACATCCCGTCGATAAACCAAGTCATCATGCTGCGGCAGACGCAGTCCGCGATCGTATTTGTCCAGCAACTCGGCCGCGGACTTCGCAAGTCATCTGGGAAGGAGTACTTGGTCGTCATCGACTTCATCGGCAACTACGCGAACAACTTCATGATTCCGATTGCCCTGTTCGGCGATGACTCGCTCAACAAGGAATCGCTGCGCAAGAATCTGATTGCGGCCGAGGAATCCGGCGTGCTGCCGGGGCTTTCAAGTGTCAGGTTCGACAAGATTTCGCAAGAACGAATTCTTCGCTCGATTTCCCAGACCAATTTGGACAGCATGATGCGTTTGAAATCGGCGTTGGAGTCCATGAGGAATCGCGTGGGCGGGTTACCCAGGCTCGCCGATTTCCATCGATTCGAGTCGGTAGATCCGATCCTGCTCGCGACCCGGAAGGAACACTATCCGGCCCTCGCCAAATCACTTCTGGGCTATGAGACGGAGTTGGCACCCTGGGAGGAAAAAGTTCTGGGCCTCATGTCACACGAGTTGTTTCCCTCCAGGCGTCTGCACGAATTCATCTTGATGCGGATGCTGCTACGCACTGGCAGCATTTCGGTCGGAGCCTTCGAAGACGCACTTCGAGCGGAAGGAATAGATCACTCACCGCGGACAGTCCAGAGTGCCGTCGACACTTTTTCGCTTTCGGGTCATGCACAGGCTGACACAAACCGTTATGGCGAAGGAATCGTGCAGATCCAGAACGGAGGGTCCATAATGCTGCGGGGCGACGTTCATAGTTCATACCTCCAGAATGCAAGGTTCGCACAAGAGGTCGACGATCTGATTGAGACTGGCTGCCACATCGTGAAGGAACGATACGACGTGGACTTGCCATTCACTCCTGGACGGCAGTATTCCCGCAAGGAAGTGATGCGGAACCTTGGGTGGCCGAGAAAGTGGACATCGACCGTGTACGGATACAAGGTCGACCGTGCGAGTGGTGTGTGCCCAATTTTTGTCACTTTGCATAAGTCCGCCGACATCGCCGAAAGTACGGCCTATAAGGATGAGTTGATCGATAGGTCGAGCATGCGCTGGTATACGCGAAGCCGTCGGACGCTGCGCAGCGAGGAGGTGCGGACCATCGTCGGAAACGAGGTCGACCTGTACGTGTTCGTCAAAAAGGACGACGCTGAAGGCACTGAGTTCTACTTCTTGGGTCAGGCGATCGCGCATGATGCCGTGCAGAGCACAATGCCAGACCAACATGGAAAATCACTCGATGTCGTCCACATGGACCTTCGGTTCGACCAGCCAATCGACAGGCCTCTCTTCGACTACTTCCATCCGAATATTTACGGATGAGGTGTGCCAACTAGATTTGCAGCTGCAGGAAGCAGCCGGATCTGCGAGTCCGCGAGGTACGCCCGTCGGCACCAGCGGCGCCACCCAAGTGAGCGCTCTGCGGATCGTTGGGTCACCGCACCGCATGTCACCCCTTTGGCCGTGTGAACCTCTTCCCCGCACCCGCACGCGGCGGATAGGTTGAGTGCAGACTGCCCATCCCGCACCGATGCCGGTACGCGCTCAATAGGAGAGTCCCATGAAGAAGCTCATCAACGATCCCAAGAACGTCGTCACCGAGGCGGTCGAGGGATTCGCAGCCGCGCATGCGGACATCGTGCGCGCGTCGGCCGATCCGCTGTACCTCGCGAGGGCGGACGCCCCGTCGGACAAGGTCGGCATCGTCTCCGGCGGGGGCAGCGGACACGAGCCGATGCACGGCGGATTCGTCGGATACGGGATGCTGGACGCCGCCGTCCCCGGCGCCGTCTTCACCTCGCCCACCCCGGATCCCATCGTCGCCGCGACGGCGGCGGTGGACGGCGGCCGCGGTGTGCTGCACATCGTCAAGAACTACACCGGCGACGTGCTCAACTTCGAGACCGCGGCCGACCTCGCCGGCGCGGACGGCATCGAGGTGCGGAGCGTGATCGTCAACGACGACGTCGCGGTCCAGGACTCGCTGTACACCGCCGGCCGCCGCGGGGTGGCGGGCACGGTGTTCGTCGAGAAGATCGCCGGCGCGGCCGCCCAGCGCGGGGACTCCCTCGACGAGGTGGCCGCCGTCGCCGAGAAGGTGATCGGCCAGGTCCGTTCGATGGGCGTGGCACTCGCCCCCTGCGTCGTGCCGCACGCGGGGGAACCGAGCTTCACGCTGGCGGACGACGAGATCGAGATCGGCATCGGCATCCACGGCGAACCGGGGCGGGAGAAGGCCAAGCTGCAGCCGGCGGACGAGATCGTCGACCGGCTGCTCGGTCCCATCCTCGAGGACCTCCCCTTCGCGTCCGGGGACAAGGTGCTCCTCCTGGTGAACGGGATGGGCGGGACGCCGCAGCTCGAGCTGTACATCGCCTACCGCCACGCGGCGCAGGCGCTCGCCGAGCGGGGGATCGAGGTCACCCGGTCGCTCGTGGGCAACTACACGACGGCGCTGGAGATGCAGGGGTTCTCCCTCTCCGTCCTCAAGCTCGACGACGCCCTGACCGAACTCTGGGACGCGCCCGTCCAGACCGCCGCCCTGCGCTGGGGCCGCTGAACCGCGGCTACCCGAGCCGTGACCGCCAACCAAGGAGAGGAAACCCGATGAGCCTGGGTGCCGAATGGACCATCGACTGGGTGCGGACGAGCGCCGACGTCATCGCCGGGAACCGGATGGAGCTCAACACCCTGGACCGCGACATCGGCGACGGCGACCACGGCGAGAACATGGACCGCGGCTTCTCCGCCGTCGCCGCCAAGCTCGACGACCTGCCGGCCGAGGCCATCCCCGCCGACGTGCTCAAGCTCGTGGCGACCACACTCATCTCCACCGTCGGCGGGGCGGCGGGACCGCTGTACGGAACCGCGTACCTGAAGGCGGCCGGCGCCGTGGCCGGGCTGTCCGAACTCGACGGCGGCGCAATCGCCACGCTGCTCCGGGCGGCGAGGGACGGCGTCGTACTCCGGGGGAAGGCCGAGAGCGGCGACAAGACCATGGTCGACGCGTGGACCCCGGCGGTCGACGACGCCGATGCCGCCGTCGGGCAAGACGCGGACGCAGCCGCCGTCCTCGCGGCCGCCGTGGACGCCGCGGAGCAGGGCGCGGCGGCGACCGAGCCCCTCGTCGCGCGCAAGGGGCGCGCCAGCTACCTGGGCGAGCGCGCGATCGGGCACCGCGACCCCGGCGCCCAGTCGACCGCCCTGCTGCTCAGGGCGGCGGCGGACGCCGCCGGCGGCGTGGCGCCATGACCGTCGGCCTCGTCTTCGTCTCCCACAGCGCCAAGATCGCCGAAGGACTGGTGGACCTGGCGCGGCAGATGGCGCCGGACGTTGCCCTCGTGGCCGCCGGCGGAATGGACGACGGCGGCATCGGCACCAGTTCCGCCATCCTCACCGCCGAGACCGCGCTGGACTTCCTGAACGACGACGAACGGTCCCGCGTGGGGATCGTCGACGCCCCGCTCGTGGAGGGCGGGGTCGCCGCCGCCGTCGCGGCGCAGACCGGCGGGGACCGCGACGCGGTTGCGGTGGCCGCCCGGACCGCCGTCCCGGCCGCCGCTGTTCCGGTTGCGGCTGTTCCGGCCGCCGCGGTCCCTTCACCGACCGATGGGGCAGCAGGTTCCGCCGCATACTCGCGGCACGTGACCGTCGTGAACTTAGCAGGACTCCATGCGCGCCCGGCGGCCGAGCTCGCGGGACTCGCCAGCACGTTCCCCGCCCAGATCACCGTGAACGGCGAGGACGCGACGAGCGTGCTCGCTATCAGGGCCCGCGGGCTCGTCCGCGGACGCGACATGGAGATCGCCACCGCGGCCCCCAACGTCAGGGATGCCATCGACGCTCTCGCGGACCTAGTGGAGTCTGATTTCGGCGAAGGTGAGACGAGTGGTCGGTTCGACACCGGGGCGGCCGGGTCGGTGGCATAGGGTGTTCCCGTGTCTGAACTACAACCTCCTGCCCTGTCCGTGTCTGCGGAGACGTCGGTTTCTGCCTCGCCGCTATCGGGTGTGTCCCTCACCCTCGGCCATGTGCTGACCGGCATGGGAGCGGATATTGAACCGGTAGTCCGGCTGGAGGACATTCACATCATCCGCCACTCGTTCAAGGCGGGAGACGCCCATGCACTGCGGGGGCCGGAGGACCTGACCGAGGAGCGGATCCTCGCGTACACCCGGGTTCAGGCCATCGCGTCCCACCGTTTCCCTGCGCATCCTCCCCGGTATTGGGTGGTCCTCGTCGCCGACGGTCAACGCCGATCCCGACTCTGGGGCACCTTCGAGAACCACGGCGAACTACCCGCGGAACGTACTGCGACGTACCGTAGCTTCGACCTACGCCCGACAGGCTTCCTTGCGCCGCTCAACGACCGGCTGGTGGTCGAATGGGACAACCCTCGCAGCTGGCACCGGAGCGCTAAGTCCGACAGCGCCGCGCGTATGCCCGTGTTGGAGATCGCGGACCGGGACACGGTCCCCTTCCCGGGGTTCGACGGCGTACTGCTCACCCACCGGCAACTGCGCGACATGGTGGAAGATGCCCGCTACGCCGACTGGCGCGTTGCCCTATCGGAGGTCCAAGGGATCTACCTCATCACGGATTCCACCAACGGCAAGCAGTACGTCGGCAAGGCCGACGGCGCCGAACGCATCCTCGGCCGGTGGGCGGCCTACGCGCGTGATGGCCACGGCGGTAACGTCGCCCTCCGCGAGCTGGCCCACGTCAGCGCGCCGGGCGAAGCGGCAGGGGAGAAGACTGACCATGCCCGGCACTTCGTCTTCAGCCTGCTCCGCGTGTTCGGGCCGAGCACGCCCTCCTCGGAGGTGAACTCGGCCGAGTCCCACTACAAGGCGGCACTGATGACACGTCAGTTCGGCCTCAACCGGAACTGATCGATCCGCAGGCCCGGAAGCGGGATGCGTGCGATCCTGCGCCCAGCCCTGCTAGGCGCCGGGGCCGGCGTCGTGCTTTGACTGCCGATTCCTACGGCACCAGTGAGTAGTGCCCATTAGCGTGGTGTAACAGCCCGGGCTCGGGCGTGTTGATCCCGAACGTGAGGCGGCCACCGCGTGATTCTTGAAACGACCTACCAAAGTACGTTTCGAAAGAGAGACCACGCGATGACCGCACCCCATGTTATCGATCCTGCCCGCTTCCTGTCAGAACAGCTCGAACAAGCCTCGCCGGACCTGATGCGCCAGATGCTGACCACCTTCGTCAACGCCCTGATGAGCGCCGAGGCCGACGCTGTCTGCGGCGCCGACTACGGTGCCCGCTCCCAGGACCGGACGAACTCCCGCAACGGGTACCGCCACCGGGACTTCGACACCCGGACCGGGACGCTGGACGTGGCGATACCGAAATTACGCTCGGGGTCGTATTTCCCCGACTGGCTACTCGAGCGCCGGCGCCGCGCGGAGGCCGCGCTGACAACCGTGGTCGCCACCAGCTACCTGCTCGGCGTCAGTACCAGGCGGATGGAGAAGCTCGTCGAGACCCTCGGGATCACCAAGCTCTCGAAGTCCCAGGTCTCGGTCATGGCCCAAGACCTGGACGCCCAGGTCGAGGCGTTCCGCACCCGCCCGCTCGACGCCGGACCGTACACGTTCGTCGCCGCCGACGCCCTGGTCCTGAAGGTCCGCGAGGGCGGCCGCGTGGTGAACGTGCACGCGATGGTCGCCGTCGGGGTCAACGCCGACGGCCATCGGGAGGTCCTGGGCATCCAAGCCTCCTCCGCCGAGGACGGGGCCGGTTGGCTGGGCTTCTTCCGCGACCTGAGCGCCCGCGGCCTGACCGGGGTGAAGCTGGTGACCTCAGACGCCCACGCCGGGCTCGTCGCCGCCATCGGCGCGACCCTGCCCGGTGCCGCGTGGCAACGTTGCCGAACCCACTACGCGGCCAACCTGATGTCCGCCACGCCCAAGAGCAGCTGGCCGTGGGTCAAGACCCTGTTGCACTCGGTCTACGACCAGCCCGACGCGGTGTCCGTGCACGCCCAGTTCGACCGCGTCTTGGCGGCCCTGGCCGAGAAGCTGCCCAAGGCCGCGGACCACCTCGAGGCCGCCCGCGAGGACATCCTCGCGTTCACCGCCTTCCCCAAGGGACTCTGGCGCCAGGTGTGGTCCAACAACCCCCAGGAACGGCTGAACAAGGAGATCCGTAGGCGCACAGACGTGGTCGGGATCTTCCCGGACCGCCCCGCCCTGATCCGCCTCGTCGGCGCAGTACTGGCCGAGCAGCACGATGAATGGACCGAGTCCCGCCGCTACCTCGGCCTCGACCTCATCCAGCAATCACAAGCCGTCGGCACCACACCCGCCGCCGAGACGGACAAGAAGGAGGACACCCAGCCCGACCTGGCGCTCAGCGCCTAAGCAACCCAAGAATCACGCGGCAAACGCGTTACACCACGCAAATGGACTTGACCCACCAGTGCCGCCACCCGCGCCACCGCCTCGACGGAGAGCCGCACGTCCTCCGCGTTCGTGGCCCAGTTGCTCACCGAGATCCGCAGCACGTCGCGGTCCCTCCAGCGCGAGCCCGACATCCACGCCGTTCCGTCCGCGATCAGCCGCTTCGTGATCTCCTGCGTGCGCTGGTCCGTTCCGAAGCTCGTGCAGACCTGGGTGAACACCACGTCGTTGAGTACCTCCGCGCCCGGGATCGAGCGCATGCCGTCCGCCAGCGATCGGGCCGCCTCGGCCAAGCCCTCGACCAGCTCCACGGTCCCGGACCTGCCGAGCGATCGCAGCGCGGCCCACACCGGAACGCCGCGCGCCCGACGGGACAGCTCGGGAACCTTCTCGTACGGGTCGCCCGGGCCGTGGTCGTCCGCAACTAGGTAGCTGCTGTGTACGCCGAGCGCCGACCGCACCGCCTCCGGCCGCGATACCACCGCGATCCCGCAGTCGTAGGGGACGTTCAGCGTCTTGTGCGCGTCGGTCGCCCACGAGTCCGCTGTCGCCAGCCCGTCCAATTCCGCTGCCCAGCGCGGACTGACCGCGGCCCACAACCCGAACGCGCCGTCCACGTGCACCCACGCACCACGCTCGTGCGCGATTTTCGCCGCCTCGCGCATCGGATCGAACGCGCCCGAATGGATGTTCCCGGCCTGAAGACACACCAGCGACGGCCCAGAATGTGCGTCCATCGCCTCCGCCAGCACATCGGCACGGAGCCGGCCCGCGCCGTCGACCGGCACTACGACGGGCGCGCCCAGGCCCAGATACTTCAGCACCAGATCGATGACCGCGTGCCGCTCGGCGCCCACGAATACCCGCACGTGCGGCGCCCCGCAGAGCCCGTCCCGGTCCAGGTCCCAGCCCGCCTCCGTCAGCACATGCTGCCGCCCGGTCGCCAACCCCGCGAAATTCGCCATCGTCGCGCCGGTCGTGAATCCGACGTCGGACCCCGCCGGCAGCCCGAGCAGCTCCAGCAACCACCCGCCCGCGGCCTCCTCAATCGCGGCCGTGGCAGGCGTCGCGAAGCGCATGCCGGCGTTCTGGTCCCACGCACTGACCAGCCAGTCGGCGGCGAGCGCGGCCGGCAGGGTCCCGCCGATGACCCACCCGAAGAACCGGCCTGACTGCATGGCCATCAGCCCGGGCTCGGCCAGTCTGGCGAGCTCGTCGACTACGGCCGCCGGATCGCTGGGACCGTCCGGGAGCGGCTGCGAGAAACGCGGGGCGAGCTGATCGGCCGTGGCCGTGGGGCCGACGCCCCGCTGCGGCACCGAGTTGAGCCATTCGAAGGCGTGGTGCCTCGCCCGGTCCAAGGCCTTCGCATATGCGTCGAGTGGGGCGGACATAGCCCGATGGTAGACCCGGAATTGTGGGAAAGGTATAGGGCAGTGCGGTTACGGGTGACGATTGGGTGTGCACCTAACCCGCGCGCGCTCCGCCGGGTGCTGGGTGTAGCAGTGGCAGGATTCCCGAATGGCGCATCTATCCCAGAGCTATCGCATGCCGCCGCACGACTGCCGCAGCGCGGTCTTTGCCATGGCGGGGTACACACCAACAATGCGCGTGACGGCACGCCTTGCAAAAGGCGTGTATTCGTCAGGACCTATACAGACAGCTTGTCGGGTATGCAGCGTCCTTGAAAAGCGCTTCATCCCATTGACGAGCTACCGGGACCGCGGTAGTTTCTAATGTATTATTTTCATTTGAAACTAGACGGGCAATGAAGCCCTTTGGAGGTAGGTCGTGAGTGCAGTTGGACTCTTTTACGTCGGTGCTGTCCTGTTTGTCAATGGACTGATGCTACTGGGACGCGTCCCTGCTAGAAGTGCCGGAGTCCTTAACATTCTGGTCGGCGGGCTGCAGTGCGTCATGCCTCTGATGATCGTGGCCCAGTCGGGTGGAGATGCGGCAACAATCCATGCGACCTTCCCGATCCTCCTCTTCGGATTCACCTACCTGTATGTCGGTGTGGCCAACCTAGCGGGCATCTCCGGCGAGGGCATTGGATGGTTTTCGCTCTTCGTGTCGGCTTCGGCCGTATACCTCGCGGTGGACTCCGCAGTCGCTGGCGACCTCGCGTTCGGGGTCATTTGGTTGGCATGGTCGGTGTTGTGGCTGCTGTTCTTCGCCCTCCTAGCTTTGGGTAAGGCGGAACTAACGCCGGTGGCAGGGTGGTTGGTTACACTGTGGGCGATTCCCACCACGTCCGTTCCTGCCGTACTACTAATGCGCGATGCGTGGGTGCCCGGCGCGGCCGGTGCGGTAGGACTGCTGGTGATACTCGGTGCCCTTGCCGTTGTGGCGGCGATCCTCGGGAAGCGGGCCCCCGTTGCCCCGAATGCTGTGCCAGCCCCGGCGGACGAGCTAGCTGTATTGACCACGAACGTTGGTAACGCTCGGCGTGGGTGATTGAACCAAGGAAGACCTCCGGGTGAGTGTGGGCTTATTCAGAGTCCGTCTCACCACAGGAGGCCTTCCATGGTCCACGCTAACGCACGTCTCGCGCCGAGGGGGCGCTTGTCCCTGGCCAAAACCATCGTCGACGACGGCTGGCCCCTGCGGCGGGCCGCAGAGCGCTTCCAGGTCTCGGTCACCACCGCCGCCCGGTGGGCAGGGCGCTACCGCGAGCTCGGCTCCGAGGGCATGGACGACCGTTCCAGCCGGCCCGTGGGCTGCCGGCACCGGACCCCGGTCCGCCGCGAACGCCGGATCATCGCGCTGCGCGCGAACCGCCGCTGGGGTCCGGCGCGCATCGGGTACCGCCTGGGGATGCATCCCTCGACGGTGCACAAGGTCCTCTCCCGCCACGGGCTCTCCAAGCTGAAGTGGCAGGACCGCGCCACCGGCCGGAACATCCGCCGCTACGAACACGAACGCCCCGGGGACCTGGTCCACGTCGACATCAAGAAGCTGGGCCGGATCCCCGACGGCGGCGGCCACAAGACCTTGGGCAAGGCCGCCGGCCGGCGGAACAAGACCGGCACCGCGGCGAACCGCAGGCCCGGCTACGCGTACCTGCACAACGCGGTCGATGACCACTCCCGCCTCGCGTACACCGAGATCCTCGGCGACGAGAAAAAGGAGACGGCTGCCGCGTTCTGGGAACGGGCCAACGCCCACTTCAACAGCTGCGGGATCGAGGTGCGGCGCGTGCTGACCGACAACGGATCCTGTTACCGTTCCCACGCCTTCCGGGATGCCCTGGGCCCGGACATCAAGCACAAGCGCACCCGTCCCTACCGGCCCCAAACCAACGGCAAGGTCGAGCGCTACAACCGCACCATGCTCGAGGAATGGGCCTACGCCCGCGCCTACACCTCGGAGACCGAACGCGTTGCCGCTTTCGAAGCCTGGCAACACCACTACAATCACCATCGAGGCCACACTTCGCTACGAGGACTTCCACCGGCGTCCCGCGTACCCAACCTCAGTGGTCAATACAGCTAGCGGGCCAGCCCGCCTAGCATTTCGATCAGTTCGCCGGCGGCCGAAGGGCTGCCGGCCAACTGGTGTTCGGCGGCTTCCACCCGTGGCGCCAGGCGCGCGTGAACCTCAGCGCCCCTCTTGGAGAGTTTCACCAGTACGCGCCTCCGGTCGCCAGCGTCTACCTCCCGGAACATCAGCGCAGACGTCACAAGCTTGTCGACCGCCCGAGTGAGGCTGGGGCCCGTCAGGCCCGACGCTTCGGCCACCGCGGACATGGCAACCGCCGCGGGAGTCCTGGCCACATGATCCAGCACAGACCACTGCTCCACCGTGAGCCCTTCCGGAGAGACCGCCGTGTGCATGTGGCTGTGGAGACGCCGCGACGCAGCAGTGAGAGCGGCCACCAACCCCACATCCGCTGTAGTTACCGGCATACAGACCACTCCCTCCGTCACGCTTAACTTTCAGAATTAACCTTTACACATGAAACTATTCCGTGCCAAGGTGAGTGACACAGATCTCAGCTTGAAAGGACTTTCATGCCTAACCGAGCGCCCAGTTGGCGTGTGGGAATGATCGTTCCGCTCCGGGGCAGCGCAGGGATCTTTGGCCCCTCGTGCCAGGCGGTGGCCGAACTGGCCGCGGCGGAGTTTAATCAAGAGAACGGGGTGCTGGGCCGGGAGGTCGAGTTGGAGTTTATCGACGCTGGCCAACCGGCCGCCGAGGTGGCCATGCGGGTGTCCACCCTGGCAGCAGAGGGTCGCCTCGACGCTGTGACGGGATGGCACATCTCCTCCGTGCGCCACGCACTGGTGCCGGCCATCGACGGTCGCCTGCCGTACGTCTACACCTCGCTGTATGAAGGGGGCGAGCACCGCTCGGGGGTCTACTGCAGCGGTGAGGTACCGAATTTTCAGATCCTTCCCGCCCTGGTGTGGATGGCCGAGAACCTCGGGAAGCGCCGTTGGTGGGTGGTGGGCCACGACTACGTCTGGCCGCGGCAGACCGCGGCGGTGTTGAGTCAGGCCTGCGCCGAGCTCGGGATCGACATCGCAGGGCAGTCGTTCGTGCGCATGGATGCGGGCCACGTGGACATGCTCGTGGAGGAGGTGGCGGAGGCCGACTGCGACGGGGTGCTGATGCTGCTCGTGGGCCACGAGGCCGCCCTGTTCAATCGTCTTTTCGCCGAGCGTGGCCTCAGCGACCGTATGGTGCGTTACAGCCCGCTGATGGAGGAGAACATGCTCATGGCGAGTGGATGCGACGCGACGGAGGCCCTCTATGTCTCGGCCGGTTTCTTCCGTACCTTGGTCACTCCGGGGTCATTCGACCTGCAGGCTAGGTATGCCGCCTTCCATGGGACGGGTGCCCCGCCCCTTAACAACGTGGCCGAGTCCTGCTACGAGGGCATGCATACTCTGGCGCATTTGGCGCGGCTCGCTGGTTCCGTCTGTGTCCAGGACATGAACCGGGTCGTCGGAGAACTGGGCTATGACGGTCCCCGTGGCACGGTGCAGTTTCACGGTAACCAGGCCGTCCACCCGGTCCATCTGGCTCGGGTGGACGGCCTCGATTTCGAGATCATCGATCGACTATGACTCAACGGGGACGGCAACGACCGCGCCGTCCCGCAATTCGGCGGTTATGCGTATGTGCTCACCTGAGGAGCCGCGCACGGCGAGTGCAGTCCTGGCCACCGGTGTAGCCACCTGTTCTCGCACCAGACGCTTGATGCTGCGTCCGCCGTAGGCCCGGTCGAAGCCCCTGGCGCTGACGAAGCCCGGAACCTCGGGGTCCACGACTAATTCGATCCGGCGCGCAGAGCATCGGCGGACCAGATCGTGGATCTCCAGCTCCGCGATGGCAACCGCATGCTGGTCTGCGAGCGGATTGAATACTACGACCTCGTCAATGCGGTTGATGAATTCGGGCTCGAAAAACCCTTCGAGCGCCTTGCGGACCAGCAGGGTGTCCTCGGCCTTGATAAGGCGATGGTAGAGCGGCCACTCGGCCCCCCCGGCGCGCCGGACAGCATTGTCCGCGGCTCTACGTAGCCAGCTGCGGCTGCGTCCCAGAAGTTCGGCCGAGCCGAGATTGGAGGTCATGAAGACGTAGGCGTTGCGGAAGTTGATTGTCTCCTGACCGTTGGCCAACTTCAGTAGCCCGTGGTCCATCACATGGAGCATGGCGCGGTGGACGGAGCGGTGAGCCTTCTCCACCTCGTCGAACAGCGCGATGCCGGGCATGTAGGGATCCCCGGAAATTTTGGAACGGTCAAAAAGCGAGAAATTTTCCTTCGCCCCTGCGTATCCCGGGGGAGCCCCGGTCAGGGAGGCCATGTAGTGCTCCTGCGATAAGGAGCTCATGTCGATGCGAGAGAGGTCGTCGGGTCCCGACCGTAGGACCGCAGCCAGCCGGCGTACGAGCTCTGTCTTCCCTACGCCCGTGGGGCCTAGCAAGAGCACGTTGGCCAAGGGGCGGTCGCGGTCGCCGACGCCCGCGCGGCCTACGGCAACGGAGCGGACGACGGCTTCTACGGCGTCTTCCTGGCCGACAATCCGACGGTGCAAATGGGTGCGGATCGACTCAAGGTCGAGGCCGTCCGTTACTGCCCGGCGAGAGTCGGCAGGTGACGCGCTTTCGGGTTCGGGGCGGTCCAGTTCCTTGGTGAGGTGCTGCTGCTTGGTGTCATTGAGTCGATCATTGATAAAAGGCATGGCAGTCTCCAGATGAGCGGGGCGCCGGACCTGTAGTCCGGCGCCCCGCCGCGAGGTCTTGTACTAAACGGTCATTTCCTTCTTGGACGGGAGGGGCCCGACCTGGCATTGGGCCACTCCCACCGTGTCGCGGGTGAACGCTTCGACATTCTCTTGGGCCTTTTGGGCGTCGGTGACCCAAGTTTTGTAGAAGTCGAACGGGCACTCGGCCACGCCCTTGTCACCGTCACCTGCCGCGTGTATGCCGGTGTAGCCGCGGTGCAACAGCTTGAAGAGGTGGTTCTGAGACTGGTCATTCTCGCGCGCATCACGGATGGCGGACACGGAGAGCTGGGCGTACTGGATGCCGTACTCCTCCTCCCCGGTCTCGCCGAGCGTGTGTCCGTCGAAGCCGATGATGGCGCTGTGTCCGAAGTAGGAGTAGACGCCGTCGAACCCGGCGGCGTTTGCGACGGCCACGTAGCAGTTGTTGGCCCAAGCCATGGTCTTGGACATGAGGACCTGCTGCTCCTTGGCCGGGTACATATAGCCTTGGCAGCGGACGATGAGCTCGGCGCCCTTCATGGCGCAGTCGCGCCAGATCTCAGGGTAGTTTCCATCGTCGCAGATGATGAGGGAGACCTTCAGCCCCTTCGGGCCTTCGGTTACGTGCGTGGTGTCCCCGGGGTACCATCCCTCGATCGGGACCCAGGGCAAAATCTTACGGTACTTCTGGACGATCTCGCCGTGGTTGTTGATCAGGATGAGGGTGTTGTACGGCGGCTTTTTCGGGTGGTCCTCGTGCTGCTCCCCGGTGATCGAGAAGATTCCCCAAGTGTCGGCCTCCCGGCAGGCAGCGGAGAAGATCTCGGTCTCCTCGCCCGGAACGGTGGTGGCTGTCGCGAACATTTCATCGTTGTCGTACATGATCCCCTGCGTGGAGTACTCAGGGAAGATGACTAGGTCCATGCCTGGCAGGCCCTGCTTCATGCCAAGGACCATGTCGCCGATCTTGCGGGCATTTTCGAGTACCTCGCCCTTTGTGTGCAGGCGTGGCATCTTGTAGTTGACGACCGCGACGCCCACTGTGTCCGGGCTAGATGAGATGTCACCGTGACGCATAAGAAACTCCTTTGTTTTCTTTGGAATACTTCCAAATGAAAGTGTTGTCCATGCCGTACCCCGTGTCAACCCCTCTATTTGAATCTCTGGGACACGGTCCCGCTGACTGAGGCAACGAGGCATACAACTGGCGTGAGGTCTTCTGGCCGACCACGGCACGTTCGTGTCCTCCCGCGGCGTAGGCCTCTCCGAATTCGCGAAGCAGAAGCAGTGGCGTCCGCCGTCGCTCCTGCTGGAGGCCGACCCGCCCAACCACACGGCCGCCCGCGACGTCGTGACTCGGATCCTCAACCCGAAGCTCTTGCGGACCATCAAGGAGGCGTTCCAAGCGCAGGTCGATGCCATAGTCGCTGAGGTCGCCGCGCGGGGTGAGATTGACGGCGTGCACGACCTTGCCGAGCGCTACCCGCTGCAAGTTTTCCCCGATTGGGTGGAGCTTTCACCAGACGGGCGCGAGAACCTGCTCTACGGGTCCATGGTTTTCTACACGTTCGCCCCGATCAACCGCCTCTATAGAATCCGCGATGGAGCACGGCTCCCGGGCTGCGGGCTCGATCATGGAGCAGTCCACGCCCACTCCTGAATGCCCCGCCAGCACGGGGCCAGCTCGCGTTAGGCGCCGGGACCGGCGTCGTGCTTTTTGGGCCGATACCCAGCGACGGCGGCGCGAACGTCGCCCTCCTGATGCCCGTCCTTGTCCTTGCCGAGCGGCAAGACCTTCAGGAGCGGCTGCACCACGGCCATGACGGCCAGGCCCCAAGCGAGGCCCAGGACGGCGGAGGCCAGCGTGTTCACCAGCCAGACCAAGAAGCCGCCCACCACCGCAATCCCGCCGAACGGGGACTCTAGGACGTGGACCAGATCATACGGCGCGTGCCAGCCCAGATCGTAGGCGCCCTGCAGCATGATGTGGCCGCCGACCCACAACATGGCCACGGTCCCGACTAACGTGATCGCGGCCAAGACGGCGGGCATGCTCTTAACTAACATCGCACCAAAGCGCTGGGCGCCCTCAGAGTCCTTAGTGGTCAGGTACATCCCAATGTCATCCATCTTCACGATGAGCGCCACGGCACCGTACACCAGCACGGTGATGGCCAGCGCCACGACGACCAAGATGGCGCCCCGGACCAACAGGGACTCGTCCGCCACCTCATTCATGGAGATGACCATGATCTCGCAGGAGAGGATGAAGTCGGTGGTGATGGCGCCCTTGATGACCTTGGACTCCGCGTCCGGTCCCCGGTCCACCGCCGGTGCCTTCTCGGCGTCGTGGTGGCCGCGGAGTTTATGCCACACCTTCTCGGCGCCCTCGTAGCAGAGGTAGGTGCCGCCGGCCATGAGGATGAACGGGATGACCGCCGGGATGAAGGAGCTGATGAGCAGTAGCGCCGGCAGGATGATCAGCAGCTTGTTGCGGAGCGAGCCCCAGAAGATCCGCTTGATCATCGGCAGCTCGCGGGACGGGTCCGCCCCGGACATGTACTGCGGGGTGACGGCGGCGTCGTCGATCACGACGCCGGCGGCCTTGGCGCCCGCCTTGGCGGCGCCTGCGGCGACGTCGTCCACCGATGCGGCCGCGATGCGGGCGAGCGCCGCGACGTCGTCCAGCAGGGCGACGAGACCGCCGCTCACAGCGCGCCCCGGCGCTGCTCGACGTCGGACTGCTGTGTGTGGGAGGCGAGGGTGAGGCGCGTGATTGGCATGTCCCGAGTCTACGACGGCGGAGCCGGGGGCTGCCTAGAGTCCCAGTACCAGCGCCAGTCCGCGGTCGACGTCCATCATCAGATCGGAGGGGACACCACCGGCGCGCTCTACAAGTTCGTACCGGTTCAACGTCACCAGCTGACTGACATTTGCGACGGAATCCTTGGGTAGCCCCACGTTGCCGGCTGGCAGGAAGACGTTGCCGGGCATCGTCGCCAGCCGGGTGTTGGACGTGATGGCCACCGCGAGGACCGTGCGGATCGATGATTCATTGAAAGTGTCCGCTTGGACCACCAAGACTGGCCGCCGCTTGGCTGGGGAGCTACCTTCCGGCTGGCCCAGATCTGCCCAGTAGATGCCGGCGCGTTCGATCACCAATCCTCTCCGGCTCCAGTGCCGGTGAGAGCTCGGCGTCCGGCGGATGTGGCAAAGTCGGAGTCACTTTCTGCGGACCGCTCCAAGCTGGCGTTCAAGCGGGCGGTCACTGATTCGGACTTCGAATTGCGGATGAGTAGCTCAGCCGCCCTGGTGAAGAACTCGGACCGCGAAATGCCCAGCTGTTGGGCTGCCGATTCGGCCTGCTGAAATGTATGGTCGGGGATGGAGATCGCTGTCTTCATTCCCTAAGTATAACTCCGTTATACCGCTGGGAGAAGGTGACTAGCGGGCGGGTCTCGGGGTTGACGAGACGGTCACGGGCGCGTCCGGCAGACTTGACCCATGGATAAACGCACGCTTCTGACCGTCCACGTCGAGCTCGTCGGATCGGAACCTGCTATCTGGCGGACGCTGGAGATCGACGCCGCCATGGGGCTGGACCGCTTCCACCGGGTCCTGCAGGCCGCGCTCGGCTGGACCGACTCGCACCTGCACCACTTCATGGACCGCGACCCCTATGCCACTCCCCGCGGGCATCAGCGACGGGACACGCGATTCTGGCAAATGACCGAGATCGGCGGCGCCCTCGAACGGTTCGAGGAGGACGGACCGAACCAGTTCCCCGAAACCGGCGAGACGGTCGCGGGCGCGCTCCGCCTCGCCGGCGACACGCTCTGGTACGAATACGACTTCGGCGATGGTTGGATGCACACCATCCGCCTCGTGTCCGAACGTCCCGCGAACGTCGAGGATCCGGAAGCGCTGGTGCTCGACGGTGCCCTGCGCGTTCCGCTCGAGGACGTGGGTGGTCTCCACGGCTGGTACGCGGCGCTTGAGGCGCGCGCTCTTGCCGGGGCGCGACCCGAGGACCCCGACGCCGCCGAGGTGGCCGAGTGGATCGACGCGCAGGACACCTACTGGACGCCCTTCGAACCCGAGGTGTACGACGTCGGTGCCGCCAGCTCCGCGGTCTGCTTCGCCTTGGGCAGGCCCTACGGGCGTGATGGTGGTGATGCCGGCGTCGTGCCCGTGGGCGCGCCGGGGGATTTCGGACACCTGGCGGCGCGTTGGCTGGCTGACCTGGACGACTACCCCGCGTTCTCCTTCGCGGCAGCGCTACACCGCGCGGGCGTCGACCCGCTGGGCGAGCCGGATGCTGTCCCGGCCTCGGCGCCGGTTGGTGCGGCGGGCGCCGTCGAACCCTTCCGCTGGTTGGTTCAGGCGTGCGCTGGTGACGGGCTGCCGCTGACCGCGGCCGAATACCTGACGCCCGCCGCTCTGCGCACGGTGATCGCCGGCCTCGGCTGGGAGGAAGAGAGCAGCGTCCGTCTCGGCGGCAAGACCGAGGTCAATACGCACAGCATCCTGTTCCTGCGCGAGGCCGCCATCCGGGCGGGCCTGCTACGCGCCGAGGGGCGGCGGCTCGTGGCGACCGCGGCCGGACTCCGGGTGGCGCGCTCCACCGGCTCCCTGTGGAGCCACCTGGTGAGGCGCGCCGTTCCCCGGAAGGCGAACGCCGTCCAGCGGCACTACGCGATGCTTTGGCTGATCGTCGCGGCCGAGGGTGCTGCAAGCCGCGATCAGTGGATCGACCGCGCGCTGGAGGGCCTGGGCATGCTGGGCTACGAACGCCGCGACGGCGAGCCGCTGACGGTACGGGACGCGCCGGCGCTGCCGGAGCCGCTGGGCCAGGTCCTGCGCGTGGTGGGGATGGGGCCCGGGGCAACGGGATGCTGGTCCGCGGGACCCAACCCCGTGCAACGGGCGTTCGCCCGGGCGGTTTTGGAGTCCTGACGGGCAAACCGCCGCGCGCGAGACGACGCAGGCAGGTCCCAAAGGGCCGGTCCGATTGGGCCCGTCCGAGAACGGGAAAGCGCGCAGACACGTCCCGGGCATCTTTCATCCGCGGGCTTCGCCAAGGACGCCAACGCCCAGCGGAAGGTGAAGCAGTTGGCGGGAACGGCCTCCAGCGCCGGGCGCGGTCCGCCCTCGCCTGAGCGGACGACGCCGGCTCGGCCCCCACGGTGGGCGACCGCGTCGGCGTCGTTCTGTTGAGGTGCTGGCGTTCGGCGTCGGGTCTCTGGCATTGGGCCTTCGGCGTTGAGTGTCCGGACTAGGGGTCGCGCGGCGGGATCGTGGGGTCCGGGCGCGGGATCTCCGGCTCGGGGACGGGGGACGGGCCCGGCTCAGGCGAGGGCTCGGACCCGGTCATCGGTGGGTGGACCGGACAGTCCCTCCGCGCTCGTGGCGGGCGGTGAAGGGCCACTAGACCTCCACAGGCATCATCGACCCAGCAGGCCTGGTGCCAGAACAGACCGCCGGAGTTTCGTGGGCGTTTCTAAATTGGCACGCACCCGTTCGGGAGTATCTCCACCGAGTCAACGCGCGCTGTTGAATATGGCCGACGGCGGTGCCACCGTGGAGGCACGGGACCACACGCGGGAGGACACAGTGGGGAACCACCAGCACGAGGACGAGCGGTACAAAAAGTACTACAACCCGCCGCCGCACGGCGAGGTGCCGCAGGATCCCAAGGTTCGGGCGGCCCGGCAAGCGGGCTCGGAGGTCGAGGGCGAGGAGCCGACCTCGGGTGAGCCGGCGCCGGATGGCCCTGCATCGCGAGGTCCGGCGGGCGGGCGCTAACCTATACGGCACCGGCGTCGAGCCATTGCGTTGTCTATCGGGCTGCGAGCATATCCGCGAGTAATGGCAGAGCAGTCGGCAAGGAGGCCGCGGCTCCCAGGAATCCGGCGAAGGCGACGCCTGCCCACGCCATGCGGCGGCGACGCGCCCCGCGGACGCGCCATTGTAGGGCTGCGAAATTGCCGGAGACTGCGGCGGGCGAATCTGCTGGTGTGGGATTCTTGTGCCACGTTTCGGGTCGAGCCGCAGCGGCGCCGACGGCGGCAACTTGTGCGGGCGTGAGGGTTGGCCGGAGCCGCTTGAGGTGCCGCAACAACTGGCCGTCGGTGACGGCGGCCACGGCGGGGAAGCGGTCCTTCACCTTGAGGTTTTTGGCCCCGACGAAGACGAGCACGCCGGACACCTGTACATCCTGTCCGGACGCGGCGGACAGCAGCTTGGCCGCGTGCGTCGCCTCGTGGGCGGCAGCGTGGACGTAGCGCTGCTTCTTTCCGGACACGAGGACGGCCTTCCCTGCGATCCAGATGGCCTGGCCGGCGTGGTGTTTGGTGTTCAGCGTGAGCACGCCGGCGGGCCCGATGACGACGTGGTCGATGTCGGAGTCGCCCGATCCCACGGGCACAGCGTGCAGGACCGTCCATTCGGGACCGATGTTTTGGAGCAACCGACCCACGCGGGCCTCGCCGAGTGCACCTTGGTACCAGGGCCACGCCTCGGTACTGAGTGGACTGGCTCCGAATACCCGCCGCAACCACGAGCGTTCGGGGTCGTTCCGGTGAATTTCGAGACAGGCACTCATCGCCGCCTGACCGGGTATCCGGTTCCGGAGGTTACCCAGTGTCCCTTCAACGCCGTGTTCGGATATCGGCATGTTCATGGTCATGTTCTGGCCCGCTTCGGCGCAGCAAAAATCATGAGGCTTGTCCTAATGCCCACCTTCGACCCGCAATCCTTTCAACCGCAGGGCCTCCGCCACCCAGGACTCACCGGTAAGGGCAGCGGAAAGACTCAGAAGGCGCATGTCTTGCAGCATCGGCAGCGATACAAGATCGCCGACTTTTCCGCCGTTCTTCTTGTTGAAGATCCTGACCGGTCGAGGGTGGTTCGGATCGCCGTGCTCGCGGAGTCGTTCGTCGATCGACTTGCTGGTCTGACCCACATAGACCGTCTTGGCAGCAGTGGACAGGCCTGATACTTCAACTGTGTAAATCTTATATTCGCGCCCCTTACGGTTCTGCGTGGCAAGGCTGGCGTCGAATTCCCGTCGATGCTGGAGTATGCGTTTCCAACGGGTGGCGACCGGACTAGGGGCATAACAACCGCGCGGGCAGAATGCGACGTGGTTGTTCCTGGTGGGCAGTGCATCTGGGTGCCACCAATCGAGCAGCTGGATTGCACTGCCGCAATCACAGTTTGCTCCCAGGGCTGACGAGTGCCATCCGGGAACCCGGGCGCTCTTCCAAGGAGGAGCGCCAGCTGCGAGTCCGGCGCCGCGGCTCACCGCTACGAATCCGGACTCCCCGGAAGGGACGAAATCCGCCGTCGACCGAACGGGTGAAAAGCCGCGGGACCCCGCGAAGCACACGTTCCAGCCGCGCGGACCAGCGTGCCAAAAGAACTTCGTGTCCTTGGCTAATTTTTTAGCCTGAGCAGCTGACAGATTTCGGAGCTCTACGGCTGGCCACGCCACCCGACCGCGAACCTTCACCTCTATGTCGGAAGCTTTGGACCTGCTCGCGAGCGCGGTTGCCAAAAGACCATTTCTGGGCTGCCGGAAACGAGGGAGCATTGGAACGAGTGTCAGCCCCGGTTCCGGTGTCTTCGAAAAGATCCGATCCGCCGGATACTGCACGGCGAGTCTTTCTGCCATAGTGAGCGCGATTCGCGCTTGTTCCCCCATGGAACATGACACTAGCCCTTGCCATTGATATCGGACAGCCAGGTGATCCGCCGGTCTGATGAATAACGTAAAGCGGGTCTGGACCGTGGCGAATACGGCCCACTGCCAACCTCCCAGACCTTGCCCGTCTAAATTACGGCCCGCCTGGCCCACGCCGGCTTCGCCACTGTCAACGCCTCCTGAATCGCGACCTTATGCGTCCTTGAACCAGCCGTCGTTCCCGCGCAGGGTGCCACTAATCAAGCCGTCTGCGCCGTTGATGATGATGACCCAGCCGGCGAATCCGCCGCGAGTTCTCCCAAGCCACATGAAGACAAGCCGACAGGGGCTGTCATGCCTACGATGGTGTTATTACAACCGAGAGGGATGGCCGTGAGCGACATGGGCAACAATCAGTTTGGCGGAGGCGCCGCGGACGCCGGGCGCTTGGCGCACGCGAGGAACAGGGCCTTGGCCGCTAGGGACCGCGCGGCGGGATTGGCCCGCGATCCGGAGATTCAGCGCAAGGCCAAGCAGGTGTTCGGCACGGCCCAGGAACTGTACAAGGTCGCGTCCGGGCCCGAGGCCAGAGTGGTCTACCGGAAGGTGGCCCAAGCCGTGAAGGAGACGTGGAAGCGCTGAATTGATGGACGCCCGTTAAGTCAATACCGTTGCCGCCCCGCTTCGGGCGTCCGCACCGTCGTAGGTCCAGTGTGGCGAGGAGGCGCCGCCGTCACCGTCGTGCCGTTGGCAAGGCGTCGGCGTCGTACGTTGCCTCGTGGTGGGCGACCGCACCGGCGTCGTTTTGTCGTGGTGTTGGCGTTCGGATCAGGCGTCGCGCGGCGGGCCCGTGGGATCCGGGCGCGGGATCTCCGGCTCGGGCACGGGGGAGGGGCCCGGGTCCGGCGCGGGGTCCGGCGAGGGTCCCGGCTCGGGCGAAGGCTCCGGCCCGGGCATCGGTTGGGGAAAGGGCGACGGATCCGGGAACGGTCGGCCGGGATCGGGGGTGGACGGGGCCGGCTCGGATGGTGGAATGCTCATCTGGATCTCCGTTCTGGGTGTGCTGCCGCGCTGCGCGGACGGCTGGTGCTCCGGGTTACGATCCTCGTCCGGTCGAGGATGCGCAAGGGATCGAAGAATCCGCCGCGGCCGCGACCCCACCGGCGGCGGACCGGGGGCCCTCGGTGGTTGTGGCGAGCGGCGATGGGCCACTCGACCTCCACAAGGAGCGGAGAAGTATCGGTTGTCCCCATTGGACCGGAAGCGATTCAAATCGAAGACATATTCGAACAAGATGGATGTATGACTTCCTCGGTGGCGGAGCTGACGACCCAAGGACCGGACTTCCGGTCGCTGGGGACTTTGGTGCGCGGAGCGACCGAGGCCTTCTCGTCCCATCCCTTGAGCCGCGATGAACTTGCTGCGCTGCTTCCCGAGATCGAGCGGTTGCACCACGAGGTCCAGCGTGCCCAGATTGTCGCGGCACAGGCCGCGGATCGTGAAAACATCACCCTGCTCGGCGCGGCGAAGGCGGCGGGCGGCCACGCCGAGTACAAGTCCACGGCCGACTATCTCGCCAAGACCCTCCTCATCAGCCAAGCCGAGGCACGCAAGCGCCTTCAGGCCGCCGACGCCGTGCTTCCGAGCAAGTCGTTGACCGGTGAAACCCTGCCCCCGAGGTATCCCGTCGCCGCGCGTGCCGTCGAGTCGGGGGACTTGTCGGCCACGCTCGCGGGGCAGATTGCCGGCAAGCTCGCGCGCGTCACCCCCGTAGCCAGACAGCTCCCGGAAGGCGGCCAGCGCGAACTCGACGCCATGGAGACGAGCCTCGTGGAAACGGCGCTTCAGGCCGGGCCGGAGACCATGCACAAGGTCGCGGACGTGTGGGAACTCCGTCTGGACCAGGACGGCAAAGAACCCTCCGAGGAAACCAAAAAACTTATGCAGGGCGTCTTCGATTGCGGACGCAAGTTCGGGATGCGCATCATCAAGCTGATCATGGACGACGCGCAGGCCGAACAGCTGCTGGCCGCCTGCGCACCGGCGGCTAATCCTCGCACCGGCCCTCGCAAGGCGGCACCCGACGCAACGGGGTCTCCGATCGGTGGACCGGAGGATGAGACTGACGCGGGGGCCGCCACCGCGCCAGAGCCAGAGACGCCCGACGCCGTGACTGGCGCCGTGACTGGCAGCATGGCCGGCACCGCGACCGGCAGCATGGCCGACGCGGACACCTACGCCGAGACAGCCGACGGTGAAGCCGTGCAGGCGCCGGAGGATCCGCGCACCCGCCCCCAGCGTCTTTTGGACGGGCTACTCGGCGCGCTCGGCGTCGCGCTCGCCACGAACAAGCTTCCGCGCAACGGCGGCAACCGCCCGCAGGTCATGGTCATCATCGACTACCAGACTCTCCTCGGACAGGTCGCCGAACGCGGGAAGCAGATTTCCGAAGCCGTCCACAGCGGCACCATCAACCCCCGGCACATCCGCCGGATGGCCTGCGACGCGGACGTCATCCCCGTCGTCCTCGGCAGCGCCGGACAAGTGCTTGACGCGGGTAGGTCCGAACGGCTATTCACCGAGGAACAGCGAAAAATCCTGTACGCGAGGGATCGAGGATGCACCTCGGCCGGATGCCCGGTGCCCGGCGACGCCTGCGAGGCGCACCACGTCGAATGGTGGTCGCGCGGCGGCCAGACCGACTGCTCGAACGGCGCCCTCGTCTGTCCTTTCCACCACCACCTGCTGCATGACGGGGAGTGGGAGATACGGATGATCAAAGGCGTCCCCTTCTGGATCCCGCCAGCACGTGTGGACCCCGATCGACGGCCGCTTCGCAACACCTACTTCCATCCGGAGCTGCACCTTGCGCTCTTCGACTAGCACGGAGGTATCGTCTGCACATGGACATCATCCTGGTACCCGGATTCTGGCTGGACGCGTCCTCGTGGGACGAAGTGACACCGCCGCTGACGGCCGCCGGGCACCGCGTCCACCCACTCACCCTGCCCGGCAAGGATTCGGTGCACGCGCCACGCGCCGGCATTGGTCTGCGCGACCACATCGACGCCGTGACGGCCGTGGTCGATGGCCTGGACGGCGGCCCTGTGGTGTTGGTGGGGCACTCGGGCGGCGGGGCCATCATCCACGGCGCCGTGGACGCGAAGCCTGACCGCGTGGCGCGCGCCGTGTACGTGGACTGCGTCCCTCTCGGCGACGGCGGGCTCATCAACTACGAGCTCCCGGCCGACGGCGACGAAGTCCCCTTGCCGGACTGGGACGTGTTCGGGGACGAGGACCTGGTCGGGCTGACCGGCGAGATCAAAGAGGCCTTCCGCACCCGCGCCATTCCGGAGCCGCGCGGGGTTGCGCAGGACAGGCAGCGACTCGCCGACGAGCGCCGCTTCGACATCCCGGCCACCGTGATCACCTGCGAGTTCCCGTCCGAGATGCTCCGGGGCTTGATGGACGAAGACCATCCGTATCCGTCCGAACTCAAGCGCATCAAGGACTTTGAGATGGTGGACCTCCCCACCGGGCACTGGCCGCAGTTCACCCGGCCAGCGGACCACGGGGAGGCGATCCTCGCCGCCGTCGATCGGACGTCCTGACAGCGGGCCGATAGATCCGCCACAGTTTCGCCACAGTACGGCCTCCTAGGCTCGAGACCAGTCGAACAGCACGGGAGAAGACGCCATGAAGAACACCAACACCTCGGCGAAAAGCTCGCCGCACAAGCCGGCGCATAGCCCGGCGGGCAACTCAGCGCACAATCCGTCGAACGGCCCGCGGCGGGCCCCGGCGAACTGCCCCGCGGACCGCATGGCCCGCGTCCGCAACCGGACGCTGCCCCGACCTGACGAGGACATCGAGGACCAGGGCCTCGGCTTCGACGTCGACACCCTGCTGCGCCGCCGCAACGTCCTGCAGGCGTTCGGCCTCGGCACCGTGGCGTTCGGACTGGCGGCCTGCGGGGCGACGGGCACGACGTCGTCCTCGTCCTCCGCGACGGCGGGCGCATCCGGCGGCGAGATTCCCGACGCGACCGCCGGCCCGTATCCCGGGGACGGCTCCAACGGACCGGACGCGCTGGGGGAGAGCGGCATCGTGCGCAGCGACATCCGCACCAGCTTCGGCGAATCCACCACCACGGCCGAGGGCGTCCCGATGGCGCTCGAACTGACGATCACCGACCTCGCCAACGGCGGCGTCCCGTTCGCCGGCGTCGCCGTGTCACGTCTGGCACTGCGACCGCGAAGGGCGCTATTCCATGTACTCATCGGGCGTGGAGTCGGAGAACTACCTGCGCGGCGTCCAAATCGCGGACGACGACGGCAAAGTCACCTTCACCAGCGTCTTCCCCGCCTGCTATCCCGGACGCTGGCCCCACATCCACTTCGAGGTCTACCCCGACCGCGATTCCATCACGGACGCGGCCAACGCGATCGCCACCTCGCAGGTCGCTCTCCCGCCTGGGGCGTGTGAAGTCGCGTACGCCACCGCGGGCTACGAATCCTCCGCCCGGACCCTCGCCGGAGTCACGCTGGAGTCGGACAACGTCTTCGGGGACGACGGCGGCGCCACCCAACTCGGCGCCACCACGGCCGGGACCGCCGACGGCTACACGGTCCGCCTCACCGCCGGTGTGGACACCACCACGGCGCCGGTCGCCGGCGGCACGGGCGGGCCACCGGCCGGTGGAAAGGGTGCTCGGCCGGATCCCCGGGGACCCGGAACCGCCGGGGAAAACGGCTAGGAAGCGCATGCGGAAACCGTGGCGCCAGCAGGCCGTTGTCGCGCCAGAATCCCGGGCGTAGCCTTAAGGCATCGAGGCCACGGCCGCGGTTTTCCTGCCCTCCGGCACGCGCCAGGTTTCTAAGGAATAACCATGAAAACGCGTTCCCGGAAGGGAGCCCCGGATCATCTCGGCTCCATCGGTCTTCTCTTGGTTTCACTGCTTTTGTTCCCACTGTTCCTCGCCACGCCGGCCGCCGCCGCGGTCTCGGTGTCCCGGGCCGAACTCACGGGCACCTCCCTCCGGCTGGAAGGCACGGCCATCGCCAGCCGGACCATCACGGTCGACGGCATCGCCATGGGCACGAGCGACGGGAAGGGCCGCTTCAAAATCGACCGATCGTCCTTCGTTGCCCCGGCCGACTGCACGGTGGACGTCAACGACGGCTCGGCCACGGCAACCTCGGCGCGACTCTCGGGATGCACCGTGCAAGGTAGCCCGCCGCCGAGCAGCCCGCCCCCGACCACCCAAACCGCGCTGTCCACGCTGGTGCTGAGCCAGACGACCGTGGTGGGTGGCAATCCGGTCACCGGTACGGTGACGCTCACGGCGGCCGCGCCCTCCGGCGGGTTCACCGTCTTCCTGAGCAGCAACAACACGACCGTCGCAACCGTTCCCCCGTCCGTGACCGTTGCGGGAGGAGCGACGAGGGCCAGCTTCGAAGTCGCCACGGTGGCCGTCACCAACAGCCAATCCTCGACCATCATCGCCACGGCCGAGGGTGTGACTCGTTCCTCGACGCTGACAGTCACGAACGAACAGAGCAGCACCACCGGAAGCGTTTCGCTGTCCCGTGGTGGAACCGGGTCGGGGCGCGTCACGTCGTCGCCCGCGGGCATCGACTGCATCTTCACCTCGAATGACACGTCCGGCACCTGCAGCAACGCGTTCTTCCCTGCGGGCACGGAGGTCCGGCTGGAGGCGCGGGCCGCCGACGGATCGAAGTTCATCGGCTGGGAGGCAGAGAACAGCTGCCCCGACGCGCCGAAGGTCACCATCCTCGCCGGCATCGCACACATCTGCAGGCCCGCGTTCGTCGTGAACAACTAGGGGGAGGTGGAGAACCAGAGCGCCATGGACAATTAGAGGGACGTGGACAACAGGGGGAAGCCGGAACCTACTTGACGATCTCGCCGCTGGCGGCGTCGACCAAGACCTCGATCATCTCCTCGCCGTCCGTGCCGAACTCGACCTTCCACACGACGACGTTGTCCTCGTCCTCGATCTCCGCCTTCAGGAGATCCTGGTCGGCGGCCTCGCCGCGGGCTGTCTCGAGAGCCTCGGCGAGCGGGACGGTGGCGGACCGGATCCGGTCCAACTCGCCGGCGTCCGTGTCTTCCGGCTCGCGAGCCCCGGGGTTCTGGCCCGAGGAGTCGACCTCGATCTGGAAGAGCTCTTCGCCGTCCAGGACCTCGAGTTCCCAGCTTCCGCCCCCGTTGTCCTTCCGCTCGATGCCGACCGCCTGGCGGCCGTCGGCCTCGACGGTCTCGATCGCGGTGGCGATCGCATCCCCTCCCTCGGCGCTCGCTGGCGCCGACGAGCTGGCGGATTCCGTCGCCGAGCCGGACGCCGATTCGGACGCGGACGCACTTGCGGGGCTCGAACTGTCCTGCGATGAAGGGGCGGCCGTGGGACCGCCTGCCGCACCGTCGTCGGCCGCGTCCGAACCGGTGTTGTTGCTGCAGCCCGCCAACAGCGCGACCGCCAGCGTTCCGCCTGCGACGGCGGCCAATGCCTTGCTATGAGTCGTCATGAATCCGGAATACCACGGTCCAGGGCGTCGCAATAGGGGTGCGTGTCGTCGTCGAAGGCGGAAACGAATTCCGGTCAGTTGCCCTCGTGGTTCAGCGACGCGAGCTGGACCGGTTCCTGCCGACCGGCCCACGTTGCGGTCAGCGCCCAGTTGCCGCCGATGTGCCCTCCCAGGTCCAGGACCCGGGACACGGACAGCACCAGGTCCCCGGAACGGACGACGGTGTGTTCGTCCTCGGTGACCGGGCTGCGGATTCCCATGCGCGGGGCGAGCGGGAGAACAGGTCCCAGGCTCTTGATCAGTATCGACGGCTGTCGGACCTCCGTGCCGCCGTTGACCTCGGTGACTTCCTGCGCCTGCGGCTGGCCCGCCACCATAGCGCCCACCAGTGCGGCGATGTATACGTGGTCGCCGCACCCGTCGTAGACCCATCGCGGACCGAGAACGGAATGCTCCATGGTGCCCACGAGCCACTCCTCGGCGCAGTCCAGGGGAGCCGCCCGGTAGGTCAGCGGCAAGTGATAGACCGTGCCGTCCAGGGACATGAGGAACGTTTCGACGCCGACCTCGCCGTCGGGGTCGTCGAACCGGTAGGCGCCCACGCGAGCCAGCGACGCCAGATTGCCTCCCCGGAACCACGGCTGTGCCGGCAACCAGGCCGCGACGAGCTCACGCTTCGAGGGCCGCAGCTCGGCTTGGTGGATCAGTGCCATGTGACGAGTGTAGGTTCCCCAAGGCGTCCATGGGGGAGTCCGCGGGATCGTATGCGTGCCGTTCCGGAGCCATGAGGGGCGAGTACTGAGGGCGGGGCCGCTCGGAAGTCCGGCCGGTCCCATTCGTCCCAGCACTCGCCCCGGAACTCGTCCTAAGCCGTGCCCTTCGTGAGCGGTTTTGAACTGTCCTGAGCGAGTTTGAGCGCACCGCGATGGGCTGACAAGGGGGTTTGCGCGGGCGGTCCCGCAAAGCCGTTCACGACGGTACGGCGGCGGCGCGCGATACGGCGGCGGCACCTGGCACGGCGGCGGCGGGGGCCAACCCTGCGGCGGGCAGAATGGACGGGTGACTTCCGCCCCGCAGGACCCCGCGCGCAGTGCACCGTTCGACCTCCCGTCCATCGGCGCCGGCCTGACCTTCGCCGTGTCCCTGAACGACCTCGCCGCGGCACTGGGCGCGGGCGGGGAGGCGGGCACCGCCGTCGTGCAGGCGCCGCCCGGAACCGGCAAGACAACGCTCGTCCCGCCGCTCGTCGCGAATCTCGTCGCCGGGGCGCAATCGACGCAAACCTCCTCGCCGCGCCGAACCAACCGCCCGCGCGTCGTCGTCACCCAACCGCGTCGCGTCGCCGCGCGCTCGGCGGCCCGGCGCCTCGCATCGCTGGACGGCACGCCGCTCGGGGACCGCGTCGGATACACCGTCCGCGGCGAGCGCCACGCCGGCCCGGACACGCTCGTCGAATTCGTCACCCCCGGCATCCTCCTGCGCCGCCTCCTCGCCGACCCTGGCCTCGACGGCACCGCCGCTGTCATCATCGACGAGGTCCACGAGCGCGGCCTCGAGACCGACCTGCTCGTCGGGCTGCTCGGCGAGGTCCGCCAGCTCCGCGGGGACCTCACGCTCCTGGCGATGTCCGCCACGCTCGACGCCCCGCGCTTCGCCGCGCTGATCGGAGCGCACGACGGCGCCGGCCCGGCCGCCGTCGTCGACTGCCCGTCCGCGCTGCACCCCTTGGACGTGCGGTGGGCGCCGGCGTTGGCGGCCCGGATGGACGAGCGTGGGGTGACGCGGGCGTTCCTGGACCACGTGGCGGACACGGCCGCCGCGGCCCACGCAGGGGCGCTCGCCGAGGACGCCGACGTCGACGCGCTGGTCTTCGTGCCCGGAGCGCGGGAGATCTCCCACGTGGCGTCGCGGCTCCGCGGCCGGTCCGCCGGCACGGAGGTGTTGGAGCTGCACGGGCAGGTGGAACCGGCGCTGCAGGACCGCGCCGTGTCCGGCCGCGGGCCCAGCGGCGCGCCGCGGATCATCGTGTCCACGTCGCTGGCGGAGTCGTCGCTGACCGTGCCGGGCGTGCGGCTGGTCATCGACTCCGGCCTCGCCCGCGAGCCCCGCCGCGACTCCACCCGCGGCATGTCCGGCCTGGTCACGGTGTCCTGCTCGCGCGCCTCCGCCGACCAGCGCGCCGGCCGCGCCGCCCGACAGGGGCCCGGAACGGTGGTGCGCTGCTACGACCAGCGCACGTTCGGGGCCGCCCCCGCCCACCCGACGCCGGAGATCGCCGCCGCCGACCTGGCCGGCGCCGCGCTGGTCCTGGCCTGTTGGGGATCCCCCGGCGGCGAGGGCCTCGCGCTGCCCGACGCCCCACCGGCCGCCGCGATGGCCGACGCCGTCGCGGTGCTCGAGGCGCTCGGGGCGGTCGACGACGACGGGCGGGCCACCGCGCTCGGCCGTTCGTTGTCCCGCGTGCCCGCCGACCCCCGGCTGGCCCGCGCGCTGCTCGACGGGGCCACCGTCGTCGGCCGGCGGACCGCGGCCGAGGCCGTCGCTCTGGTCTCCGGCGACCTCCGCGCGCCCGGGGCGGACCTCACCCGACTGCTCGCGGGGCTGCGCTCCGGGCGGGAACCCGCGGCGCGGCGGTGGAAGGACGAGGCGAAGCGGCTGGAGGGGCTCGCGCGGCAGGAAGGGCCCGGCGTCGTCCCCGCCGAACCCGTCCCCGCGGGCGAGGCACTCGGATTCGTGGTGGCGCTCGCGTTCCCGGGCTGGGTGGCGCGCCGCGTGGAGTCCAAAGCGGGGGAGTCCAAGCCGGGGGAGAGCTACCTGCTCGCGTCCGGCACGCGGGCGGGTCTTCCGGCCGGGAGCCCGCTGGCCGGCCACGAATGGCTCGCCGTGGCCGAGGTGTCCCGCGCGCAGGGCCGCGACGCGGCCGGGACCGGCGCCGTGATCCGCGCCGCGGCCCCGCTGGAGGCAGAAACCGCAGAGGCCGCCGCCGCCCATCTGCTCCACGAACGCGTGGAGGCGCGGTTCCGGCAGGGCAGGATCGCGGCACGGCGCGAGCGCGTCCTCGGTGTGATCGTGCTGTCCTCGACGCCGGTGCGGCCGACGGCCGAAGAGGGGCGCGACGCCGTGGCCCGCGCCCTCGCGGAGGACGGGCTGGGCGTGATCGGATGGTCCGCCGACGCCGACGGGCTGCGGCGGCGCATGGCCCTGCTCCACCGCGAACTGGGCGACCCGTGGCCGGACGTCTCCGAACCCGCGCTGCTGGCCCGCCTCGCCGACTGGCTCGCGCCGGAACTGGAGGCGCTCGCCGGCGGGAAGCCCTCCGGTGCCGTCCGGCTGGCGGACCCGTTGCGGCGGCTGCTGCCCTGGCCCGAGGCCGCGCGGCTCGGTGACCTGGCGCCGGAACGGCTGGAGGTGCCGAGCGGTTCACGGGTGCGGATCGACTACCCGGACGTCGACGGCGGCGGCAGGCCCGTCGTGGCCGTGAAGCTGCAGGAGTGCTTCGGGTGGGCGGACACGCCGCGCGTGGCGGATGGACGGGTGCCGCTGTTGTTCCACCTGCTTTCCCCGGGCGGGGCGCCGCTGGCGGTGACGGACGACCTGGCGTCGTTCTGGTCCGGGCCCTATGCGCAGGTGCGCGCCCAGATGCGCGGCCGCTATCCGAAACACCCCTGGCCGGAGGATCCGTGGACGGCGCCGGCGACGGCGCGCACCAAAAAGCGCATGTAAGCGGCCAGTGGTGTGACGCACGTCTTATGACGCATCGGTTTCATTCCGTCGGAGGCCGTGGATAGGGTCGATGTGACGGCCATCGCATGACGGGCGACACAGTGCTGTGGCGCCGACGACCCAGGGGACGCTGACCATGAACGACATCCTGACCGAGGCACTCGGTTTGCTCGCGGACACCGACGCGGAGGACAGCGGCTCCGAGGCCCGCGGTCGCCGCGCCCACGCGCGCGTGCTGGCGATGATCGAGATGGCGCGCGCGGCGGACGACACCCGCCGCGAACAGCGGATCGCGAACCTCCTGCTCCTGGCACAGTTGGACAAGAAGGACTCCGGTTGGGCGCTCAAGGAGGCCCGCCGCCTCATCGCCGAGGACGCCGGAGCGGAGACGGCGCCGGCGAAGGCCGCCGCCTGAGTCCAGGCACGCACGCTTCGACCCGATCCGCCCACAGGAAGGCAACACGATGACCAACGAAATCCCCGACGCCACCGACCACGCGATGGACGCCACCGAAGGCCACCCCGACGAGGAGCTGTCCGGGTTCGTCTCCGAGGACGACCGGCCCGAGCACAACATCGCCGACGAGCAGCAGGACGCAACGCCGGGCCCGGAGACGGAGAACAACCCCGGTGGCCTGGGTGCCACGCCCGTCTCCGCAGGCTCGCCGGACGAGGATCCCGAAACCGTGGACGACCCCGAGGACCGCCTCGACGGAACGCTGCGGAACATCGACGGGCTGGCACCCGGCGCCGGCGTGCCGCCGGAGGACGTCTCCGAGTACTCGGACAGCAACGAGAACGAAGCAAGCTGATCGTCCGGCAGGTCCGCCCGGTGACGACGTTCGCGGACCGGATGCCGTCAGACGTCGAACTTGTCCAGCGCGGCCAGATACGCCTCGTGGAACGTCGGGAACTGGGCAACCTGGTCGCGCAGCAGCGAAATCGGCAGCTCGGCCCGGACGGCCAGCGCTGCGTAGTGGATCCACTCGCCGGCCTGCGGACCTACGGCCCACGCGCCGACCAGGACCTTTCGCTCCGTGTCCGCCAGCAGGCCGAGGACCGCCTTCGGCTCCCGCTCGTACGTCCACGGCCGGGCCAGCGCCGCGGCGGCATCGAGCTCCACGGACTGAACGCCTAGGCCGCGGTCGCGGGCCTGCCGCCCGGTCATCCCGACGGCGGCGATCTCCGGGATTCCGAAGACCACCCGGGGGATCCCGCCGTACGTGGCCTCGCGGTCCCGGCCCAGGATGTTCTCGGTGGCAACGCGCGCCTGGTACTTCGCGACGTGGGTGAACGGCATGACGCCGGTGACGTCGCCGACCGCCCACACGCCGTCGGCCGCCCGGCAGCGGGAATCCACGACGACGTCGCCGTTCGGTCCCAGCTCCACGCCGAGCGACTCCAGACCGAGGTCCGCGGTGTTCGCCTTCCGCCCCGTGGCGAAGACGACGACGTCGGCGGCGACCCTCGAGTCGGCGTCGTTCCCCTCCGTCCCGGCCCCGCCCGCGTGCTCCAGCTCCAGGACGCTGTCGTCGCCGTCGCGGCCGAGCAGCGAGTCTCCCCGGTGCACCAACGTGACCTCGACACCGAAGCGCGAAAGGAAAGTGGCGGTCTCGACCCCCACGGCGCTGCCGCCGACGACGATCGCGCGGGCCGGGAGCGTGGTGGCCGTGTAGGTTTCCCGGTTGGTCCATGCAGTGATGTCGTCGATTCCGGGCAGCTCCGGCAGCACGGGGACGGTGCCGGTCGCGACGACGATGTGCCTCGCGGTGAGCTCGCGGTCGCCGGCCCGGACGCGTCCCGGTCCGATCGCCCGTCCGGCCTCCTTGACCACGGTGGCACCCTGCCCGGCGTAGCCTTCGACCTGTTTGGCGTCGTCGAGGTGCCGGATCATGGTGTCCCGGTAGTCGCTGGCCTCCCGCCAATTCAGGGAGGCGCCGCCGACGCCGGCCGCGCGGTCGGCCTCGGACCGCGCCTCCGCCGGGCGCAGCAGGGTCTTGGAGGGAATGCACGCCCAATAGCCGCACTCGCCGCCGATGAGTTCGCGTTCGACGACGGCGACGTCCAGCCCGGCGTCGATCAGTTGGCTGGCGGCGACCTCGCCGCCGGGGCCCATGCCCAGGATGATCGCATCGAAATCGTGGTCCATGCGCCCACCGTCTCACGGGCGGGCGCCGGGGACTATGGGGCGGCGGATTTGGTTCCGGCGAGGCGCTCGATCACGGCGAGTCCCGCCGGGGTCCCGGGCCAGTGCCGGCGGAGCGCGTCGGGCCCGGCGGACCGAACCACGGAGCGCAGCACCAGAGCGAGCACGACGACGTCGTCCGCGTAGCCGATCACGGGCAGGAAGTCCGGCACCAGATCCAGCGGGAACAAGAGATACGCCAGCAGCAGGCCCAGCTTCACGCGGACGGACCGGGGCATGGACGGGTCCGCGGCGAGGCGGCGGATGGTGCGGAGCAGGTCCGGCAGCAGGCGTAGGGCGTCGGTCATGGCGACGGTTTCCGGGTGCCGGCGGGCGTAGGCCCACAACGCCAGCAGCAGCACCGCGTACACGGCCGCCAACCCCACGAGGACACCGACCAGCGGTTCCCACCAGTCCACCGGCTCAACCCCCGAGGATTTCGAGCGCGTGCCGGTACTTGCCGGCCAGCCGCTCCGCCTTGACCGGGTCGCCGGCGCGCAGGACCCGGACGCGCTCCGGGTCCGTGTTGTCGGCGATGTCCGCGAGCTTGACAGCCAGGGCGACGGGGTTCGCGCGGATGGCCCGGTAGTAGTCGTCCGATCCCATTTCAGGCGTACGGGTCAACAGCACGACGGCGGTGACGACGTCCTCGGCAATGCCGGCGCGGAGGAGCTCGTCGGCGCCGATGCCGCAGTCCTCGATGGTGTCGTGCAACCAGGCGGCCGCCACCTCCGCGGGAGCCGTGAGGCGGCCGGCCACGCGCGCCGGATGGCTGATGTAGTCCGCCCCCGCGTGGTCGGTCTGGCCGCGGTGCGCGATGGTGGCTACCGCGCGGGCGGCGGCGACCTGCGGGTCGGTTTCCTCGGGGCGCATGGCGTCCTCTTCTGTGGTGTGCGGCGGGGGATGTGCAGTGGGCCGCGGCGGTGGTGCGGGTTCGGTGCCCTCGGCAAGAACGAATGTACCGGGCGGCGCCGACGCTTTGGGCACGTCCCCCGCGGCCAAAGTGTCGGGGGTGGTCCCTAGCGTGGAACCATGATGGAGACAGCGGTCGGGGCGCCCCGGCAAGACACGTTCACCCAGGCGGACCTGCGGACCCTGGAGCAACTGATGGCGCAGTTCGAGCCGGAGGTCCCGCTTGAATGGCAGCTGGATGTCGGCGACGTGAACAGCGGCTGGCACGGCCTCGAACACGTCGGCCGGATCCCGGAGCTGGTCCACCGTCTGGGCGACGGCGATTGGCTGGTGCTGCAGACCAAGGGGGACGAGACGAACCTCCGGTACGCCCAACTCATGGGAAACGAGGGCAACGAACCCGGGACGTCTCCGGGTGACAACCAGTGGCTGACGCGCGAGGATGCCATTGATGTCGTCTCGGCATGGGCCCGCGGTGGACGCTTCCTCTCCGGCTACGGCGCCTGCCTGCACATGTACTAGTGCGGAGTGGCCGGTACTAGGCTGAACGGGAAACCGGCAGCCACCCGAAGGACGCACCGATGAGCCCTGTCAACGTTTACATCTCCTGCCCGGCGGGCAACGCCGTCGACGGCTTCGAACTCGACACCGAAACCGGGAAGCTGACGCCGTCCGGGCGGCAGGAGGGGCAGGCGTCGGTCGGGTCGGTGGCCCAGGACCGGGCGCGGGGGCTGCTGTACGCCGGCCTGAACCAGGACGCCGCCGCGGTCGCGAGCCTGCGCGTGGGAACCGGCGGCCTGCTCACGGCCGTCGGAACGGCGCCGCTCCACGCGCGCACCGCCTACCTCTCCGTGGACCCGCACGGCCGGTGGCTCTTCAACGCCTCCTACCACGACGATGTCGTGCTGGCCCTGCCGCTGGACGCGGACGGCGCGCCGGGCGACGGCGCCCCCGTGCGGATGACCCCGGGCGGCAAGGCGCACTGCGTGCTGCCCAGCCCGGACGGGGCGTTCGTCTATGCGACGTCGCTGGGGGACGACCGGATCGTCTGGTACCGCCCCGAGGAGGCCTTCGAAGAGGCCGGCCACGTCGACTCGGCGCCGGGCTCGGGCCCGCGCCACCTGAGGTTTTCCGCTTCCGGAGACGTCGTCTACGCGCTCCACGAGATGACCGGAACCGTGGCCGTCTACACCCGCGACGCGGGCACGGGCGCGCTCGAGGAGATCCAAGTGGTCGGATCCGTCCCCGAGGAGCTCGGGCTGGTTCCCGGACACGCGCGCGGCTCGGGACGCCCCGACCCGGGTCCGGATGCGATCTGGTGCTCGGACGTCCAACTGGGCGCGGGCGGCCGGTACCTGTTCACCACGGAACGCTCTTCCAGCACCGTGACGGCGTTCGCAGTGGATCCCGACAACGGGACTCTCACCTTCCTGCGGACCACGGACACGGAGACGCAACCGCGTGGAGCCGGCGTCGATCCGTCCGGTTCCTTCTTGTTGGTGTGTGGCCAGCGATCCGACCACGTCAGCGTGTACCGGATCGGTGAGGACGGGCTACTGGAGACCACGGACCGGGCGTCCACCGCCGAAGGGCCGATGTGGATCGAGACGCTGGAGCCGGTAACTGCCCCCTAGCGGCGGGGCCGCGCCACGCGGCAGTCGGCCGGCGTCTGCTCGGCCGCCACCCTACTTCTGATCGACGGGGGCCTCGCCCTCGGGCAGAACGGGGTGCCCGTCATGATGGGGGTGCTTCGGGTGGGCGGCCTCCTGTTCCTTGAGGTGCTTCTCGAGTTTTTCCTCTGTGTCGTGCCGCCGCTGCGACAAGTTGCGCAGCTCGCTGTTACCCAGTTCGAAGTCGTTGTTCTTGCGCGCGGGCGATGCGCGTTTGCTTCCACGGCCTGTGCCGCCGTCGTTTTGGTTACTCATGAACTCATCGTTGCATCATGGGCCCGGTCGGGAAAGGGATAACCGCCCGCTCTTCACCGGAGCGTCAGCTACCGTTCATACGCGACCGGAATCCAGCACCGGGAAAGGCCGTGGGGGACGCCGCCGGGTTCGAGGACCGACAGCAACGACTGGAGAACCCCGCGTGGTTGACCGTCGGATCCACTGGTTTGTCCACCGTCGGTTCCTCCCCTTGGGCAGCGTCCCCGCCTCGCCGGACGCCCTGGCCGGAGGACCTCAGGGGATCCCCGAAAAAAGTTTCTCAACCCGATCCAATCCGATCCCGGACCCGCTCCGAACTCACCTCGACAGCCCGCACCGACAGGTCGGGAAACAGGCGGCCCCCGGGCCGAGGCATTAGGAGAAACACCATGAAGCGCATGAACAGCAAGTTCGCAAAGGCACTCGGTGTGGTCGCGGTTGCGTCCCTTGGACTCACGGCCTGCGCCGGAGGAACCGAAACCGCCCCGGAAGAGCCGGCATCCTCGGCTCCGGCCAGCTCGTCGGCCGCCGCCACCTCGGCTCCGGCCTCGGAGAGCGCGGCCATGGATCCCGCGGCCAACCTCGTCGGCCCCGGCTGCGAAGGCTACGCCGAGCAGGTTCCGGACGGTGAAGGCTCCGTCGCCGGCATGGCGCAGGACCCGGTAGCGGTTGCCGCATCCAACAACCCGCTGCTGACCACCCTGACCGCGGCCGTCTCCGGAGAGCTGAACCCGGACGTCGACCTGGTTGACACCCTCAACAGCGACGAGTTCACGGTCTTCGCCCCGGTCGACGACGCATTCGCCGCCATCCCCGAGGCCGACCTGACGGCCGCCGTCGAGGACGCCGACACGCTCTCCTCGATCCTCACCTACCACGTGATCCCCGGCCAGCTGACCCCCGACGAGGTTGTCGGAATGCAGACCTCGGTCCAGGGAGCCGACGTCGAGATCACCGGCAGCGGCGACGAGCTGATGGTCAACGGAGCCAGCGTCATCTGCGGCGGCGTCCAGACAGCCAACGCCACGGTGTACCTCATCGACACCGTGCTGATGCCGCCGGCCGAGTAGTAGCCGACAGCAATGGTCAGCGGGGCCGGCACGGAGGAACGAACGTCCTTCGGGCCGGCCCCGCTGCATGGGGCCCGCGGGCGGCACGGGGCCGCGGCGACACCCGGCAGGGTGTGCGGCAGCGCCGTCGTTCGTGAGACTCTAGACTCCATGCGAATGTCATGGCTCCGCGTCGCGGACGCGGAATCCCCGCCCACGCAGGAGGACCTGCTCCGAGGAGTCGCCAAAGGCGACGAATCGGCCTTCGAGGCACTGTACGACGACGTCTCGCCGATCGTCTTCGGCCTGGTCCGCAAGGTCCTCCGGGACGAGGCGCAGAGCGAGGAAGTCACGCAGGAGGTTTTCGTGGAGGTGTGGGAGCAGGCCGGGCGGTTCGACCCGGCCCGCGGCAAGGCCGTCTCCTGGATCTGCACGCTGGCCCACCGCCGCGCGATCGACCGCGTCAGGGCCAGCCAGGCCAGCCGCGAGCGGGACATGCGCCAGGGCATCAAGGAGTTCCAGGAGTCCTACGACGACGTCCAGGACACAGTGGAGCTCCGGGCCGACGGCGAACGGGTCAACAAGGCGCTGGAAACACTCAGCGAGGCACAGCGGGAGGCGATCCGGCTGGCCTACTACGGCGGATACTCGCACAGCGAGGTCGCCGGACTGCTGCAGGTTCCGGTGGGCACGGTGAAAACGCGAATACGCGACGGAATGATCAAACTTCGAGACACGTTGGGAGCGGCCTGATGGAGAACGACCAGAAACACCTGACTGGCGCCTACGCACTCAATGCGCTCGACAAGGAAGAACGCGAGGCCTTCGAGGCGCACGCCGCAGAATCGCGTGAGGTCCGCGAGGAGGCCGAAAGCTTCGAGGAAACCGCCGCGATGCTGGCCCTCGGCGTGGAACCGGTGGCACCGCCACAGCGGGTCAAGGACAACGTGATGGCCGCGATCCGCGCCAAGCGCCAGGCCGAGGCGGACAACGCCCCGACCCACGACGCCGGAGCTCGCGACGCCGGCACACACGGCGCCGGGGCGCAGGGCGTCGAGCAGCACGCGCCGACCTGGCCCCCTTCCGGCGTCAATCCCGCGGCCCCGGCGAACCCCGCGACCGGCGGCAACGTCGTGGACTTCGGTGCCGAGCGCGAGCGCCGTTCCGCGAACCCGCGGACCGTGCGCTGGCTGTCGGCCGCCGCGGGCGTGCTGCTGGTCGCCACCGGCGGACTGGCCGGCGTCGTCGCAACACAGAACTCCGAACAGGACCGCCTGCAGGAGCAGTTGGCCGCCGTCAGCGGCGACAACGAGGAGCTCTCACGCCTGTTCGCGGCCTCCGACCTGAAGAGCGCCAGCCAACAGATGGAGGGCGGCGCCGTCGTCAACCTGGCCTACGCGCCCTCGGCGGGCATGATGGCCGTGTCCGCCCACGGGCTCCCGGAGTTGCCGGCGGACAAGGCCTACGAGCTGTGGCTGATTTCGCCGAACGGCGCGACGCCGGCAGGCCTCCTGGGCATTGAGGCGACCGCAGCCGGCGAAATGCGGATGGTCACCGGGGAAATGGCCGGGGTGACCCACTTCGGGATCACGGTCGAACCCTCCACGGGATCGCCCGAGCCGACCACGGAACCCATCATGTTGCAGGAGCTGTAGCCCGCGACCTGCGCTTTCGCAAAAACAAACACAAGAAGCCCCGGTCGGATCCAATCCGTTCGGGGCTTCGCTCCGAAGTGGCTATGTACCTATTGGGCGGCACCACCGTCCGGCATCGCACCGAAGGAGAAACTCACATGGCTACCACCCATACCCAGAAACGACACCGCACTCCGGTCCAGTTGGCCGCGCTCGCGGTCGGCGCCGCGTTCCTGCTCGTCGGAATCCTCGGCTTCGTCCCGGGAATCACCACGAACATCGGCGAGCTCACGTTCGCAGGGCACGACTCCGGCGCCATGCTGCTGGGCATCTTCCAGGTCTCCGTGCTCCACAACGCCGTCCACCTGCTCTTCGGCGTCGCCGGCCTGATGCTCTCGCGCTCCGCGGCCTCCTCGAAGCAGTTCCTGGTCTTCGGCGGCGTCATCTACCTGGTGCTGTGGATCTACGGCATGGTCATCGGGATGGAATCGCCGGCCAACTTCGTCCCGCTGAACACCGCGGACAACTGGCTGCACTTCGTCCTGGGCGCCGCCATGCTGGCCCTGGGGCTCGTGCTTCCGCACAAGCGCACGCGCGCATAGTCGTTCCCCGTCGGCGTCATGCGCCGCGGGCGGGGAACCGGGGGAACAGCGGGGGAGCCAGCGCGGTCGCGCTGCCTCCCCCGTCTGCGTGCTGCGTTGTGACGGGCGCGCGGCTGCGGGGCGCGCCTACCATGGAGGCAGGGAACGGCAATCCGTTGGGCGCCTCCGTTCCGAACCCAAGGTGTCGACGACAGGCCCGGGCTACGGGCGGCAGCGGCACAACGGAAGGCTCCACCATGAACACCGACACCACACCGAGGCGGATTCTCCGCGGCGCCCGCGGTTCGTGGCCGTTCGCGGCCGCCGGGGTCGCCTCCGCGGCCGTCCTGTTCGCCGCAGCCGAACTCGTTTCCGCGTTCTTCGCGACCGCCTCCTCGCCCGTGGTCGCCATGGGCGCCGTGTTCATCGACATCACCCCGCCGTGGCTCAAGGACTTCGCCATCGCGACGTTCGGCACCAACGACAAGCTTGCGCTGTTCATTTCGATCGGCGTCGTGGCCGCGCTGGTCGCCGGCGTGACCGGCGTCGTGGCCCGCCGCAGCTTCCGGGCCGCCGCGCTGATCATCGTCGGCCTCGGCGTCGCGATCTCCCTCGCCGTGCTTTCCCGCCCGGCCACCGGACCGCTGGACCTGGTGCCCACGATCGCCGGCGTCGTCGCGGGACTCGCCGCCCTCCGGTTCCTCCTGGCGCGCGCCACCGCCTACAAGCCCGCCCGGACCACCCCCACACGGACCACACCCACCCAAGCAGACCCCGCCCAGCACGACGCCGGAGCCTCTTCCCGCGCGCCGTCCGGCAGCCCGCGCCGCGGGTTCCTGGCCGCCACCGGCATCGTCGCGGTGGGTGCGGCCGCCATGGCCGCCGGCGGCCGGGCCCTGTCCGGCGCCCGCAACGCCGCCGGGGCGACCCGCGAGGCGCTGCGGCTCCCGGCGCCGCGCACCGACGTCGAACCCTTGCCCGACGGCGTCGCCGTCGAGATCCCCGGCATGCCCGAGTTCGTGACGCCGAACGCCGACTTCTACCGGATCGACACCGCCCTCGCCGTCCCCCGGATCGAACCGGCGGACTGGGAACTGCGCGTCCACGGCATGGTCGAGGAGGAATTCACCCTGACGTTCGACGAGCTGCTGGCCATGGAGCTCGACGAAACGTACGTGACCCTGACCTGCGTGTCCAACCCGGTCGGCGGGGACCTCGTCGGCAACGCCAAGTGGCTCGGCTACCCGCTGCGCAAGGTCCTGGAGCGCGCCCGCCCCACCGACGGCGCGGACATGGTCCTGTCCACCAGCATCGACGGCTTCAGCGCCTCGACGCCGCTCGAGGTCCTGACGGACGACCGCGACGCCATCCTCGCCGTCGGAATGAACGACGAGCCGCTGCCGCTGGAGCACGGCTTCCCGGTGCGGATGGTGGTCCCGGGACTGTACGGCTACGTCTCGGCCACCAAGTGGGTGGTGGATCTGGAGGTCACGCGCTTCGAGGACAAGATGGCCTACTGGACCACCCGCGGGTGGGACGAGCGCGGACCCATCAAGCTGGCCACCCGCGTGGACGTGCCCCGCTCCTTCGCCCGCGTGCCGGCGGGAACCGTGGCGATCGGCGGGACCGCCTGGGCGCAGCAGCGCGGCATCGACGCCGTCCAGGTGCGCCTCGACGACGGCGAGTGGAACGAGGCCACGCTGGCCGCGGAGGCGACCGTGGACACGTGGCGCCAGTGGTCTTACCAGTGGGAGGACGCGACGCCAGGCCTGCACACGGTCACCGTCCGCGCCGTCGACCGCAACGGAGAGGTCCAGACCGAGGACCGCGCGGATCCGGTGCCCAACGGAGCCAGCGGCTGGCACCGGATCCAGTTCACCGTCGAATAGGCGTTCACAGCGGGCCCCGGCGTTGCTACGGTGGGCGCTGGCGGAGGCACCAGCACTCTCCGCCGACGCTTCCCACGCAGGAGGACACCGTGCCCACCGTCGGATTCCACGCCTCGCACGAGCAGATCGGGCCCGCGCAACTGCTGGAGGACGTGCGGCTGGCGGAAGCTGCGGGGTTCGAGGCGGCCATGTGCTCCGACCACCTCCACCCGTGGAGCGAGGCCCAGGGGCACTCCGGAAACGCGTGGGCCTGGCTCGGCGCGGCACTGGCCACGACAGGGCTGCGCTTCGGGACGGTCACCGCCCCGGGCCAGCGCTACCACCCGGCCATCACGGCCCAGGCCGCCGCCACCCTGGCGGTCATGTTCCCCGGGCGCTTCTGGATGGCGACCGGAACGGGGGAGAACCTCAACGAATCCGTCACCGGAGACCCCTGGCCGCCCAAGGACGTGCGCCAGGACCGCCTCGAGGAATGCGTCGACGTGATGCGCCGGCTCTTCGCCGGCGGGGAGGTCACGCACCGCGGCCTGGTCACGGTGGAATCCGCGCGGCTCTGGGACGTCCCGGCGGCCGCGCCGCCGATGTTGGTTCCCGCGGTCAGCACCGCGACGGCGGCCCGCGGGGCGGCGTGGGCGGACGGGCTGATCACCATCAACCAGCCGGTGGGGAAGCTCCGGGACATCCTCGAGTCCTACCGCGGGGCGGGCGGGACCGGCCCGGCGTGCCTGCAGGTGCACCTGTGCTGGGCGCCCACCGAGCGGGAGGCGGAGGGCATCGCCATGGACCAGTGGCGCGCCAACGTGGTGTCGCCGCCGGTGACGTGGGACCTGCCGACCACAGCGCACTTCGACTCGCTGGCCACGCGGACGACGCCGGACGACGTCCGCTCCGGCGTGCTGGTTTCGGCCGACCTCGGCGAGCACGCGGAGAAGCTGGCCGAACTCGCGGTCGTGGGTTTCGACGAGATCTACCTGCACCACGTGGGAACCGAACAGGCGCCTTTCATCCGGGCCTTCGGCGAGCACGTCCTGCCCCGACTGAAGGACACCCCGTGAAGCTCACCGACACGGCCGACCTGTGGTGGAAGACCGCCGTCATCTACTGCGCCGACGTCGAAAGGTTCCTCGACACGGACGGCAACGGGATCGGGGACCTCCAGGGACTGGGCCGGCGGATCGACTATCTCGCCGAGCTGGGGGTCACCTGCCTGTGGCTGATGCCGTTCTATCCCACGCCCAACCGCGACGACGGCTACGACATCACGGACTTCTACGGCGTCGACCCCCGGCTGGGCAGCCTCGGGGACCTGACGGAGGTGCTGCGCACGGCGAAGAACCGCGGCATCCGCGTCATCGCGGACCTGGTGGTCAACCACACCTCCAACCAGCACCCGTGGTTCGTCGAGGCGCGCTCCAACCCGGACAGCGACGAGCACGACTACTACGTGTGGCGCACTGACAAGCCCGGGGACACGTCGGAGATGGTGGTGTTTCCCGGTCAGCAGAAGGGGATCTGGACCAAGGACCGCAAGGCCGGAAAGTGGTACCTTCACCGCTTCTACCGGCACCAGCCCGACCTCAACCTCGGGAACACCGCCGTCCGCGACGAGATCGCCAAGGTCGTCGGCTTCTGGCTGCGTCTCGGGTTCGACGGGTTCCGCGTGGACGCCGTGCCCCAGCTGCTCACCGTTGGGCTGCGCGACGAGCTCGAGGACGAGGGGATGTCCGAGCCGCACGAGGTCCTGCGCGACCTGCGCGCGTTCATGGGACGGCGCAACGGCGACGCCGTGCTCCTGGGCGAGGTCAACCTCCCGTACAAGGAACAGCTCGCGCTCTTCGGCAGCCCCGGCGCCCCCGAGCTCGACCTGATCTTCGATTTCGTGGCGATGCAGAACCTGTACCTTTCACTGGCGAGGAACGACGCCGGACCCCTCTCCGCGGCGCTGAAGGCGCGCCCTGAGATTCCGCGGGAGTCCCAGTGGGCGGTCTTCGTGCGCAACCACGACGAGCTCACCCTCGACCAGCTCACCGAGTCCGAACGGCACGAGGTTTTCGCGGCGTTTGGCCCCGAGCCCCGGCACCAGGTCTTCGACCGGGGGCTCCGCCGAAGGCTGCCGCCCATGCTGGACGGCGACGGGGACCGGCTGCGGATGGTGTACTCGCTGATGTTCTCCCTCCCCGGAACGCCCGCGCTCTACTACGGCGAGGAGATCGGGATGGCCGAAAACCCCGAGATCGAGGGCCGGATGGCGGTGCGCACCCCGATGCAGTGGACGCCCGCCGAGGGCGGCGGATTCTCCACGGCGCCGCCCGGGGACTTCACCGCGCCGATGGTGGAGGGGAAATTCGGACCCGACCGCGTCAACGTCGAAGACGCGCGGAACGACCCCGACTCGCTCTTCCACTTCTTCCGGAACATGATCCACCTCTACCGGCGGTGCCCCGAACTGGGGTGGGGCACCGCCCAAGTACTGCAGCAGCCCAGGGCCGCGGTCCTCGCACACGTGTCCCGCACTCCCGATTCGTATCTGCTCGCCGTGCACAACCTTTCGCCGGATAAGGTGTCGACGTCGTTCAAGCTCCCCGGGGGCGTGGAGGGGGACCGGCTGGCCCGCCTTCTGGGCAGCGGGCTTCCCGACGGGGGACTGGTGGTGGGGAAGGACAGCGTCGTCGACCTCGCGATCGGACCCTGGGGCTACGCCTGGTTCAAGCCGTCCACCGACGGGCTGGAGTGAAAGCGCGGCGCCGCCAGAGCTGAACGCGCGGCGCCACAACTGAACGCACTCCGGTGTTAAAGCCCGAAGGGCGGTGCCCCGGTCCACTGACCGGAACACCGCCCTCGAGAGCGGAAGCGGCGGCCTAGAGGTGGCGGCCGTCCCCGCCCGCGGCGCCGTCCCAGCTCTCGGAACCTTCACCGGCGGTGGTACCGCCGCCCGTCGAGGCGCCGGTGGATCCGCTACCGGCGGAACCCACGTTCGACTTTGCCTCCTTGGCCCGATCGGCGACGTCGTGCGCGCCGGTCTGGGCCTCCCCCTTGACCTTGTCGGCTGAGTCCGTGGCGGTCGACTTCACCGATTCGGCGGCCTGTCGCGCCGGCTCCTTAAGGTCCTCGGCCATCTCCTTGGCGACGTTGGACACCTCCTCCTTCAGCGGCTCCGCCTTCTCCTTCAAGGCCGCGGCGGCCTCCCGCTCCTTCTGGCTGGCGGGAACCAGCGATGCCGCCAGCATTCCCGCGCCGAAGGCGATCAGCCCAGCGGCCAAGGGGTTGCCCTTGGTCTGCTGGATGACCTGCTGCGGTGCGTCCTGCACCGCGCGTCCGGCGTCGTGCATCGAGCCGTGCACCGAATCGTTGGCGCTGTGCAACTTGTCCGACGTCGTGCCCTTGGCGCTGTCCGCGCTGCCCATCACGGAGTCGCGGACCTTGCTCACGGCCCCGCGCACCTTGTCCGTCTGGCGGTGGGCGATCGAGGACGGGCTGACCTTGTCGGACAGCGCGTCGACGTCGTAGCTGACTTCCCGGCGGGTGCGTTCGATGTCCGCGCGGATCTCATCTGGTGTCTGGCTCATGGCGTGGTCTCACCTGGTTTCATGGTTGGGGGGATTTCCTTGACGGTGGCCGTCGTTTGGGGGAGGCCCTTGACTGCCTTCAGCTGTTTCTTGCCCACGGCGGCGAGCACCGCGGCGGCGATGCCCCACAGGGCCGCGACGATCAGCGCGGACCAGCCGAGGTGCATCAGCGAACCCAACGCCCACATCAGGGCGAGGGACAGGAACGACAGGACGAAGATCGCCGCGACCCCCGCCCCGCCGAGCATCCCGGCGCCCTTTCCGGCGGTGGTCGCCGACTCCTTCATCTCGGCCTTGGCCAGATCGACTTCCTGGCGCATCAGCGTGGACAGGTCTCGCGTCAGCTCGCCGAACAGCTCACCCAGAGAGGAGTTTTCCGCGCGCTCGGTGGGAGGAACGGGGGGGACACCGGTGGTCGGCGTGCCCTGTTGGTAGTCGCTCATGGCCGCGGGTACCCCCGATCCGGGTCCGCCGACAGGTCCACCGGGAAACGATCCGCCTCCCCGACGTCGGTCCCGGACTGCGCCCCGGTCACGGTCGGGGACTCGAATCCGGTGTCCTTGGCGCCGTAGGTCTCCGCCGGCGGGTACGTATCGGCGGGTGGGCGGACCGGTTCCGGCGGCGTGTTCACTCCCGAGTACGACGCCGGCGAACCCGACGTGCCGCCGGAGGCGCCGCCGTCGTTCGAGTCCGGTCCGGTCATGCCGCGTGCCAAGCGCCCGGCCAGCAGGCCGGCTCCGGCCGCCACCGCAAGGAACACGCCGGGACGGCGCCGCGCGAAGCCCCTGACGTCATCGAGCAGCGATCCGGGGTCGCGGCCGTCGAGCCACTCGGCGGCGTCGCCGGCCTTCCCCGCGGCCTGGCCCACCAGCGAACTCGCGGTGCCGCCGGCCTGCGAACCGTCGGCCATGCTCCGAAGCTCGTCGCTGATGGCCCGGAGCCCCTGCGCGGCGCGCTGCTGCTGCGCGCCGGCCTGGGACCTGAGGTCCGAGCCGAGCTCGCCGACGAGGTTGCGCGCCTGCTCCTTGGCCTCCTGGGCCACCTTGCCGGCCTCCTCCTTCGCCGTGTGGCCGACCTGCTTTGCGGTCTCCGCGCCTTCGTGGCCCACCTGGCGGGCCTCGTCCTTGGCTGCGCTCTTCGTGTCCTGGCCGCCGGTCGTGCCCGTTCCAGGGGTGCCCGCGCCGGCAACGGGCGGGGTGCCCTGGACGCCGTGGTCGGTCAGGGGTCCGGCCGGCGGCTCAGTGAAGGGATCGTCGGGGACAACGGCTGCCGACTCCAGCGGATCGGTGCCGCCTGTCGTCGTTGTGGGGCGGGACGGGTCCCGCGAAAAATCCTGTGTACTCATGGTGCTGTCTCCAATGGGTCGGTTTTATCTCGGGGTGTACGAGCAAGCCCTGACGTGCATCACACGAAGCGTTTACCCGCCCGTGTCGACGCCCTGGATCCTGGGGCCGAAATTCATGGGTTCTCCTCTTTCTTTCCGGCGGCTCCAACCCCGGGCGGGGTCGGGACGCTCGGAAAACATCAGTGGTACAACGTCCGACGCTGGAGAGCTAAGCACGCCGATACGGGCTCTGCAATACCAAGAACGCAGGTCTTGACGCAGGTGGGGTGGGCCTGTCTACGGTGGGCGAACCGGCACTGATCGCCGCCCTTTGGCGTGGGCCAGCGTCGGTTTGGCACAGAGCGACATCCCGCAAATGTTCCCCTGCGGGAACGGAAAACGAGGAGGATCACGTGGCCTTTGTTGAAGAGGAAATCAACGTCGACGTACCGGTGAACACCGCATACAACCAGTGGACGCAGTTCGAGTCCTTTCCGGAATTCATGGGTGGGGTGGAGAGCGTCACGCAACTGGACGAGACCTCGAACCACTGGGTGACCAAGATCGGCGGCGTGGAACGGGAATTCGACACCCGCATCGTCGAGCAGGAACCGGACCGCGTGGTCGCCTGGGAGAGCGTCGAGGGGAAGGGCCACGCCGGCGTCGTGCGTTTCGAGGCCCTCGGCGGCGGAAACGATCCCTACCGCGAGCCCGACGCAGGAACCGCGCCGGTTGCGCCCGCCGGGGAACTCGCCCCGGATCTGAGCACCGGCCTCCAGCCCGTCCCCGCCACGGCAGGCACTCCCGAAACGGGCGCGAACCCGGCGGGCGAGGCGCGCGAGCGGACCCGGGTCTCCGTGCGGATCACGTGGGACGACGAGACCGTGGTCGAAAAGGTGGGACAGGCCCTGCACTTCGACTCCATGCAGGTGAAGTCGGACCTCAAGAACTTCAAGAAGTTCATCGAATCCCGTGGCGGCGAAACCGGAGGCTGGCGCGGCCACGTCGACGGCTCGACATTCGACGGCGGTCCGACCCGGTCCGTCTAGGGGCGTCGCCCGGCAACCGGGGTCAGGCGATACCGAGGCTCCCGCGCTCCGCGCACGGGAGCCTCGCCGCGTCGTGAACCGACGTGTCGGAAACATCTCCCGTACAGGCCGGTGCAGCCGCGCCCAGCGGCCCGTCGCCGCTGTCCTTGGCACCGTCCTCCGTCGCCCGGACGACCTTCAACGCCGCGGCCACGGAGTTCGTCATGCCCCACTTGGCGTAGCCGGTCGCGACCAGGACCGTTTCGGTGCGCCGCGAGGGATTGGGGACGGGGCCGGCGACGGGGAAACCGCGCACCGGGTCGTACTCCTCGGCGGACCACGCGTGCGTGCGGACCATCCCCGGGAACGCCCGGTTGGTCCAGTCCTCGATCTCCGCACAAATCCTTCCCGCGTCCCGGTCGCGGCCCCGTCGCACGTTGCCGCCGCCGACGATCAGCCGTTCGATCCCGTCTCCCGGCATCGCCGTCCGCAACGACCGCGACGGGCCGTCGACGGACACTAGCATGTCCTTGGGGTAGGACGCCGCCGCGGGGTCCGTGGCATGAAAGGCCGCCGCATGGGCCCGTCCGGTGCGTCCGGCGGGGGCCAGGGCGGGCCACGCCGTCCCGCCGGGCGCAGCGGTTTTGGCGGCGACGACGACGCGGCGCGCGAGCACCGTGCGCGTCTTGGGCATGCCGGGGGAGCGTGGCTCCTGCGTGGGCTCCAGAACCAGGGATGCGACCGGTCCCGAGGCAACGCCGAGCAACCGCGTGCCGGTGACGACCATCCCTTCGAGCCTGCGCACTTCGTCCACGGCCGCGGCCAGGAAGTCCATGGGGTCGAATTGGTATTGGTCCGGCAACGCGATCCCGCCGGCGAAACAGAACGGCAGGTCGACGTCGTCCGGGCCGAGCCGCTGGGGGGCGAGACCCGCGTCCCCTAGCGCGCGGAAGTCGTCCTCGAGGCCATCGAGCCCCTGGCCCGTCTGGGAGAAGGAAACCGCGCGACGCCGCTGCAGTTCGACGCCGCTCTCCTCGCAAAAGCGAGCCAGCCAGTCGATGGCCTCCAGGTTCGCCTTCAGGAAGGACGCCGCCGTGGCGCGGCCATGGCGCCGGACGATGCGGCCCAGCCGGTTCCCGTGCAGGACCGTGACCTGGCCGGTGGCATTGCCGGTGGTGCCCGCGCCGAGGTAGCGCGGTTCCACGACGAGCGTGCGGTGGCCGGCGCGGGAAAGCACGACGGCGGTCGTCAGCCCGGTCATGCCGGCACCGACGACGACCGCGTCGAAGAGTTCGTTGTCCAGCCCGAAGGTGGGATCTCCCGCGATGGGTTCGCGCCCGGAGAGCCAGAGGGACGGGTTCACGGCCGTTCCTTGGGTGCTTTCCCGAACTTGGAGAGCTTGTGCGAACCGTCGCACAGGGGCTTGATGGCGGATGCGCCGCAGCGGCAGAGAGCGACCGTTTCTCGGTGGTTCTCGATCGGATTCCCGTCGCCATCGAGCAGCTCCACCGGGCCGCGCACCAGCAGCGGACCCCGCGGGCAGACCGTAATCGAAGCAGGTTCCTGGCGGGCCGTCATCAGGCGGCCTCCAAGGCGGGCAGGGGAAGCCGGAGCGAGGTGCCGCCCACGGCCCACGCCTCCATCTGCCACGTCCCGACGAGTTCGTCGAGCAGGCACACCGTCGCCGCCCCGAAGAAGACGTCGCTGGCGAGGCGCGGGTCCTCCTCGATGAGGCCCCCCGCGAGGTCGCGTCCGGCGATCTGTTCGTGGACGGCGTCGGCCTCGACGTGCTCGTCGAAATAGTCGGTGACGGGAGAACCGAAGCCGAGTCGGCGGAAACCGCGCGCGTACTTCGCGTTGGGGATGGAGGAGGTCATCTCGTATATCGCCAGATGCCCGGCGATCGCCCCGCGCAGCCGCCGCTGCAACCCGAAGAGCGACATGGCGTTGACCGAGGCCAGCGTAATGGCAGGGATGAAATCGAGGTAGGCGCCGAAGTCGCTGCGCAACCCGAGTCCCTGCATGGTGCGGGCAAACAACTGGGAGTGCATCTGGCCCGGCCGGCCGCCGCCGTATTCGTCGGCCTGGATCTCCACCATCGCCGATTTCGCGCGGCCGGAGAGCCGGGGGATGGCCCACGTGTGTGGATCCGCCTCCTTGAGCTGGTAGGCGGACTTGTGGACCAGGAACTCGCGGAGCTGTGGGACGTCCGCGTGGCGGGCAACGTAGTCGGAGACGGATGGGCCCCCGCCGGCGGCAGCCATTGCGAACAGGCGGTCGGCCACATCCTGGGCTCCGCGTGGCGGACGTTCCTGGGCGGACACGCCGTCCCGCAGCCGGCCCTCGAAGGCCTCCTCGAGCCGGGCCCGGGCAGCAAGCAGCGGGGGGTGCCACTCCCAGCGGTCGTTGACGTCGTCGATGCCCGAATAGTGCAGCTCGTAGAGGCACAGCAGCGCCAGTTGCGCGTCGTCGTCGTACAGGATGTCCCCGTGCGCACGGAGGGACCGGTCGAGGGCCGCGTCCAGGTGCGGAAGGGGATCCGCTAAGTCGTTGCGCCCCAACGCATCGAAGAGCGCTCGCGTCATGGGACCTCGGGTGGCGGGTAGCTGCATGGGGTCTCCTTCGTCGAGTCGGTGGCGGACGCGCCGGCGGTGACGAACGGCTCCCGCGTCGGCGCCGGGTGCGCGCCCCCGAAAACCAGGTCGGCTTCGTTCGAAACGGAGGACCGGGTGCCCCGGGGGGCTGGCCCACCATTGCATGCGTCCATGTCAAAGTAAACACTTGTGCACGCCCGTCCTCGGTACGGGATTCCGGGTGTGCGCAGGTCCCGCGGGTTCGCGCGGGACACCGTTTTTACAGTGTAAGCTTCGGCGTGCCGCCGCGTTCACACACCGGGCCGCGCACGCAAGTCTTCACACCCGGTCCCCCCGGATGTTTGACTGCCCACGGGCCGGCCCGTCCATGGCCGGCGGGGGACGGAGCGATGGCCCACCCACGGCATTGAGCCCGCCCACGCAACCGAACCGGGAGGACCCCATGAAGGCACTCGTTTGGCAAGGAAAGCGCAGCATCGGCTACGAGGACGTACCGGATCCGGCGATCACCGAACCGGGAGACGCGATCGTGCGCATCACCTCGACGGCGATCTGCGGCTCCGATCTCCACCTCTACGAGCTGATGGGTCCCTACATGAACGCGGGCGACGTCCTGGGCCACGAGCCCATGGGAATCGTCGAGGAGGTCGGCGCCGGCGTCACCCGCCTGAAGGTGGGCGACCGCGTGGTGATCCCCTTCAACATCTCCTGCGGGCACTGCTGGATGTGCGAACGCGGACTCCAGTCCCAATGCGAGACCACCCAGGTCCGCGCCAGGGGCAAGGGCGCGGCCCTCTTCGGTTTCTCGGAGCTGTACGGCAGCGTCCCCGGCGGCCAGGCGGAGCTCCTGCGGGTGCCCCACGCCGACTACGGGGCCGTGGTGGTGGGCACTGCACTGCCCGACCACCGGTACCTCTTCCTCTCCGACATCCTGCCGACGGCCTGGCAGGGAGTCGACTACGCCAACGTGCCCGAAGGCGGGACACTCGCCGTCTTCGGCCTCGGCCCGGTCGGCCAGCTCGCCGCCCGCATCGGCAAGCACCGCGGCTACCGCGTCATCGCCGTCGACCCGGTGCGGGAGCGCCGGGACATGGCCGCGCGCCACGGCATCGAGACGTTGGACTTCACCAAGGACGTCGCCGGGGAGCTGCAGGAGGCGACCCGGCGCGGGCCCGACGGCGTGCTCGACGCCGTCGGCATGGAGGCCCACGGCTCGCCGACGGCCACCATCCTGCAACAGGCCACCGGACTGCTTCCGGACAAGGTCGCCCAGCTCGCCATGGAAACGGCGTCGGTGGACCGGACCGCGGTCCTGCACACCGCCATCAAGGCCGTGCGCCGCGGCGGGACGCTCTCGGTGACCGGGGTCTACAGCGGACAGGCGACACCGATGCCGCTGCTGGACCTGTTCGACAAGCAGATCGAAATCCGGCAGGGGCAGTGCAACGTGCGGCGTTGGACCGACACCCTGCTGCCCTTGGCGGAGGACCCCGCGGACCCGTTGGGTCTCGACGACCTGGTGACGCACACCGCCGGGTTGGACCGGGGTCCGGAGCTCTACGCGACGTTCCAGAAGAAGCAGGATGGCTGCGTCAAGGTGGTGCTCCGGCCCTAGTCAACGTCGCCGCGCCCGTATTCGGCGAAACTGTGGTCAATCGGCGGCTGTCGTTCTAGGGTCACCAGTAGGGCTGAAGGCGAAACCAGGATGCCGCCGGCCTTTTCGCGAAGATGTGGAGGCCTGTGCCAATGCCGATTCAATCCAGACCACCCGAGGCGAGCGGCCGGGGGCGGAAGACCGCGGCCGCGGCCATCGCCATGGCCGGCCTGCTTCTGGCGGGATGCGCCCCCGCGGACGGGGGCGCTCCGGTGCTGACGTGGTACATCAACCCGGACGACGGCGGTCAGGCCGCCATCGCCGAACGCTGCACCTCGCAGGCGAACGGGGACTACACGATCGAAACGTCGCTGCTGCCCTCGGACGCGTCCTCGCAGCGCGAGCAACTAGCGCGCCGTCTCGCCGCCGGTGACGCGTCGATGGACATCATGAGCCTCGATCCGCCGTTCATTCCCGAGCTTGCCGAACCGGGTTTCCTGGCGCCGGTGCCGGAGGAGACGGTCGCCGCCACCACGGCGAACACCCTGGAGGGAGCGCTCGCCGGAGCCACGTGGAAGGACACCGTGGTCACGGTGCCGTTCTGGGCGAACACGCAGATCCTCTGGTACCGCAAGTCCGTGGCGGAGGCCGCCGGCCTGGACATGACCAAGCCGGTCACCTGGGACCAGATCATCGACGCGGCGCGCGACCAGGACAAGTACTTGGGCGTCCAGGGCGCCCTCGCCGAGTCGATGACCGTTTGGGTCAACGCGCTCGTCGAATCCGGCGGCGGCCAGATCCTGGAGAACCCGGAGGCTTCGGCCGACGAACTCCAGCTCGGCCTCGAATCGGAGGCCGGCCGCAAGGCCGCGGAGATCGTCGGAACCATCGGCTCCGACGGGCTGGGAAGCCCGGGACTGCCCACGCAGGCGGAAAACGAGTCCATGCTGCTGTGGCAGGGCGACAAGGGTTCCTTCATGGTCAACTGGCCGTTCGTCTGGCCGGCGACCAACGGGGCCGTCGAAGAGGGGAACCTGGACGATTCGCTGGTGGAGGACATCGGCTGGGCGCTCTACCCGCAAACCATGGAGGGACAGGATTCCGCGCCGCCGCTGGGAGGCATCAACCTGGGCGTCGGTTCCAAGAGTGAGCATCCGGACCTCGCCTACCAGGCAATCGAATGCATCGTCTCCCCGGAGAACCAGATCGAGTACTTCGTCACCAACGGCAACCCGCCGTCGGACTCCACGGCCTACGACGACCCGTCGATCGTCGAGAAGTTCCCCATGGCGGACACCATCCGCCAGTCGCTGGAGCAGTCCGCGCCGCGGCCCCAGACGCCGTACTACAACGAGGTCTCCACGGGCATCCAGCAGAACTGGGCCCCGCCGTCGGGCGTGAACCCGGACCGGACGCCGGAGTCCACCACCGAATTCATCGTCGACGTCCTCCGAGGGGAGAGGTTGCTGTGAGTACCACCACCGAAGCCCGGACCGAGGGCGGCGACAAGGCGCGGCATTCGGCGCGCACGCCCGTCGTGTACAGCGAACGGCGGCGGGCCGAACGCAGGCTGGGCTGGATGCTGGCCGGCCCCGCGTTCGCCGTTATGCTGCTGGTCACGCTGTACCCCATCCTGCAGGCCCTCTGGGACTCCCTCTTCAACTTCCGGCTCACCGCCCCCGGGGACCGTGAATTCATCGGGCTGAAGAACTACGGCACCATCCTGACCGACGCGCTGTTCTGGAAGGACCTCGGCGTCACCATGCTGATCACCGTGATCACGGTGGTGGTGGAGCTGATCCTCGGCTTCGCGCTGGCGCTGGTGATGAGCAAGGCCCTGAAGTCGCTGCGCGGGATCGTCCGCACCGCGATCCTGGTGCCCTACGGCATCATCACCGTGGTCTCCGCGTTCGCCTGGTTCTACGCGTTCGACATCAACTCCGGCTTCGTCAACAGCTGGTTCGACTGGGTGCCGGGCATCAGCGAGGACACCAACTGGTTCGCCGGGACGTGGTCCTCGCTGTTCGTCATCATGGCCTCGGAGATCTGGAAGACGACGCCGTTCATCTCCCTGCTGCTCCTCGCCGGCCTCGCGCAGGTCCCGGACGAGCTCACCGAGGCGGCGGAAGTCGACGGCGCCACCTGGTGGGAGCGGATGGTGCGGGTGATCCTGCCCAACATGAAGGCGGCGATCATGGTCGCCGTCCTGTTCAGGGCGCTGGACGCCTTCCGAATATTCGACAACGTCTTCATCATGACCGGAGGCGCGTTCGGGACGGAGGTGCTCTCCCTGCTCGCCTACCGGACATCGATCGGGCGGTTGGAGATCGGGCTTGGCTCGGCCGTCTCGGTGTTGCTGTTCCTGTGCGTGCTGATCATCTGCTTTGTCGCCATCAAGCTGTTCAAGGTGGACCTGGCCGGTTCCCGGGGGGAGAAATAATGAAAGCCTCGTCAACCAAGACCCGGCTCATCTGGGCGGCCATCACCGTCGTCGTGATGATCTACGCGCTGTTTCCGGTCGCCTCCATCCTCGCGACCTCCTTCAAGGAACCGAGCGATCTGTCGAACGGGGAGTTCCTGCCCACGAAGTGGTCGGGGATCAACTACGAACAGATCCTCGTCGGCGACGCGCAGGAACTGTTCCTGTCATCGCTGCGCAACTCTATCGGCATCGCGCTGATCGCGACGTTCGTCGCCGTCGTGCTGGCCACCCTGTGCGCCTACGCGATCGCGCGGCTGGACTTCCCGGGCAAGAAGCTCATCCTGACCACGGCCCTGGCCGTGTCCATCTTCCCGGTGATCTCCATCGTGACGCCGCTGTTCAACGTCTGGCGCACCATCGGCCTGTACGACACCTGGCTGGGCCTGATTATCCCGTACCTGTCGCTGACGCTTCCGATCTCCATCTGGACCCTGGCCGCGTTCTTCCGCCAGATCCCGTGGGAGCTGGAACAGGCGGCCCAGGTGGACGGCGCCACCACGTGGCAGGCGTTCCGCAAGGCGATCGTCCCGCTGGCGGCGCCGGGCGTGTTCACCACGGCGATCATCGCGTTCTTCATCGCCTGGAACGACTTCGTCTACGGCATCTCGCTGACGTCCACGGAGGCGGCGAGGCCGGTGCCGGCCGCGCTCGCGTTCTTCACGGGCGCGTCCCAGTTCGAATCACCCACCGGGGCCATCTCCGCCGCCGCGATCATCGTCACCATTCCGGTGGTCCTGCTGGTGCTGCTGTTCCAGCGGCAGATCGTCTCCGGCCTGACCCAGGGCGCCGTCAAGGGCTAACGCCCGGGCCCGCGAACCACAAAGGACAAAACCATGGCTTCCATCACACTGAACAACCTCGTCAAGAAGTACGACGACGGATTCCCTGCGGTCAACGACGTGTCCATCGACATCGCCGACGGCGAGTTCGTCATCCTCGTCGGGCCCTCCGGCTGCGGAAAGTCCACCCTGCTGCGCATGATCGTGGGACTGGAGGACATCACCTCCGGCGACCTGCTGATCGACGGCAAACGCGTCAACGAGAAGGCGCCGCGGGACCGGAACCTCGCGATGGTCTTCCAGAACTACGCCCTGTATCCGCACCTGACCGTCTACGAGAACATCGCGTTCCCGCTGCGCCTGAACAAGGGCAAGCTGAGCGAGGAGGAGGTCGACCGGCGCGTGACGACGGCGGCGAAGACGCTCGAGCTCACCGACCACCTGGAGCGCAAGCCCGGCAACCTCTCCGGCGGGCAGCGCCAGCGCGTCGCCATGGGACGGGCGATCGTCCGGCAGGCCGACGCGTTCCTGTTCGACGAGCCGCTGTCCAACCTGGACGCCAAGCTCCGCGGCCAGATGCGCGCCGAGATCTCGCAGATGCAGCGGCGCCTCGGCACCACGAGCGTCTACGTGACCCACGACCAGACGGAGGCCATGACCCTCGGGGACCGGGTCGCCGTACTCAAGAAGGGCATCCTGCAGCAGATCGCTTCGCCGCGGGAACTCTACGAGCAGCCCATCAACCTGTTCGTCGCCGGGTTCATCGGCAGCCCGTCGATGAACTTCCTTCCCGCCACGCTGAAGGGCGACCATCTTGAAACCCCGATCGGCAACATTCCGGTGCCGGAGGAGAAGGCGGCCGTGGCCCGCGACAAGAGCGTGGTCCTGCTCGGCATCCGTCCCGAGTTCTTCGAGGACGCCTCGCTGGTGGAGGACCACAAGCTGAAGAACGGCTCCAAGTTCCGGGCGGAGCTCACCCACACGGAGTGGCTCGGCAACGAACAGTACGGCTACATCGACTTCGAGCCGACGCCGGAGGTGCGGGACCTGCTCCAGGGTCTCGCCGCGGACATGGACGCCGAGGAACTGCGGCCCCAGGTCGTGGTGACGCTGGACGCCGCCAGCCGCATCCGGGGCGGCGAACCCGCCGAGCTGTGGCTGGACACCCGCCGCCTGCACATCTTCGACCCGGGAACCGGCGAGAACCTGACCCGCGACGCGGAGGCCGGGGCCGCCCTGACCAACGAGGCCACCCAGGACCGCCAGTCCCAGATCAAGCGCGCGGCGCAGGCGGCCGCGGACGGCAAGGGACCCAAGGGAGACCAGATCGGGGTTGCCTGACGGCGTCGAAACAGCGAGCTAGAGACGGGCGAGGTAGCCGGCGAATCCCCCCGGCGCCCGCCCGTCCAGGCGCCCGGACGTCACCGCGTGCAGCGCGCCTGAGGAACGGACGTCCAGGCCCGCGGCGCGCAACGCCGCGACGAGGGCGACGTCCTCTCCCGTCCGCAGGTGCGTGAACCCGCCGACGGCGAGGTACGACGACGCGCGGACCCCGAGGTTGGCGCCGTGGACATAGTCGTGCCCGTCCGTTCTCACGTGCCTCGCCGACCAGGCCGCGTGCCTGCGCGGGCCGAGTTCGGCCCGGTCCGGCTCGACCGTGCCGAGGACCGCGTCGGCCCCGTCGTCCGCGAATTCGAGGAACCGCGCCAGCCATCCCGGGGGCACCCTGGTGTCCGCGTCGGTGCAGGCGATCCACGCGGGTTCGTCGTCGGCCACGACCGCCAACGCGGAGTGGACGCCGGCTCGGCGTGACCGTCCGACCGACCCGTAGCCGACGTCGAGCGTGCGGATCCGCGGGTCGGCGTCCGCGGCCGCCCGGGCGATCAGTGCCGACGCGTCCGTGCAGCTGTCCAGGACCACGGTGAGCGTTACGCCGCAACCGGGCGCGGTTTCGGCGAGCCGGTCCATGGCGCCGCGCACATGCGCGATGCATGCCGCCAGGGTCCGCTCCTCGTTGCGGCACGGAACCACCACTGCCATGTGGCGAATCGGCTCGGCGGCACTTACGGCGCCGACGCTCACGGTTCCGACCCGTCCGGTGCCCGGAACACCTCGAGCAGGAAGTCCCGCTCGCGGTGCAGGACCACCGTCTCCCAGCCCAGCAACCCGTAGGCCATGCGGTGGACCGTTTCCCCGTCGAGTTCCCATCCCTCGATGGGGTGCAGCCAGTGGCACAGCAGCAGGTCCCCGCCGTCGGCCAGCGACGCTGCGGCCCGCCGCAGCAGGACGGACAGTTCGTCCGGTCCCAGAAAATAGCCGATCTCGGAGACGACGACCAGGTCCAGGGAGCCAGGGGCCATCGCCGGCCAACCGCCGGGGAGGTCCGCGCGAACCAGCTCGACGTTGTCCAGTCCCGCCAGCCGGGTGCGCGCCTCGGCGATCGCGACCACGCTGGCGTCTAGGCCGACCACCGTGCCGCAGCGCTCCGCGAGGGACTCCGTCAGCACGCCGATGGAACAACCGGCCTCCAACGCCGAGGCGTAGCGGCGCCGGGGCAGGGCGGCGAGCGTCACCGCCCGCTTGCGCCGCTCGTACTCGCTGGTCAGGTAGGACCACGGGTCCGGATCGCGGGTGTACAGGGCGTCGAAGACCGCGGCGGCGGACCCGGAATCGCGCCGGCCGGCGGGGCTCCAGCGGAACGTCTCCGAGGGGCGGTCGAAGTGGCTCAGAAAGCCAGGGGACAACAGCACGCCGTCGCCCGGGGCGTCGGAGAGCGGCCGGACCTGGGAGGCGTGTGCCAGCAGCGCGTCCCGCTTCGCCGCGGCGGCCCCGGCGGACAGACGCAGGCCGTGCCAGTGCGTCCATTCGGTGGTGGCCGCGGGATCGGCCCAGTGCCAGTACCAGATGGGGAACTCCAGCAGGGGGACGCCGAGCCGAGCCGCCACGCGTGCGGCCGCCGCGCCGACGGCGTCGTGGTCGGGGTGGCCGTCGAACCGGTAGGTCGCGGCGATGGTGGCCGCCGGAGCGGTGGCGGCCACGGTGGCGGCGACGGCGCCGCCGGGCAGGTGTTCCTCCACTTCGGCCGCCATCGCGGTCTCCACCGCTGCCTGTACCGCGGTCTCCACCGTTCCGGGGTGCTCGGCGATCCGCCCGTCCGGCAGGTCCAGGCTGGTCCATTCGAGGTTCCCCGTCCCCGTCCCCGTCCCCGTGCCGTCCGCCGATACTCCACGCGCGCCGGCCGCGGAGCGGCGCAGTCCGTCCATGGCGGCGGCGAACTCCGCCAACCGAATCGCGGCCAGGCGTTCGGGCGTGTGGGTGGGGGAGTCCGGATGGGATGCCTCGCCGGCGCTGCACAACACCACCCGCACGTCCGCGCCGGACACGAGCGCGGCATGGATCAGGCCGGCGGCCCCGAGCGACTCGTCGTCGGGGTGCGCGGCCACGACCACCAGGCGTCCGCCCGCCCCGGGGACCGTGGTATCCGGCAGCGTCTCCAGCGAGAGGGCGCCGGCCGCGGCCCACCCGGCCTCCGGGGTGCCGTCGTCGTCATGGCTGAACGTCACCATGCGCCGGGCCCCTCGCCGCCGAGCACCAGGGACCCCAGCGCCGCGTCGTCGCGGGCACCATGGTGTTGCCGCGTGTACAGGGTCAGGTCCGCGACCCGCCGGGCGTGCTCCGCGTCGAAGGCCAGGGGCGCGGGGCCCAGCGCCTCGCCGCAGATGGCCAGCATCCGGGCGGACACCGCGGCGATGTGCCCTCGGGCGCGGTGCGCCTCCGGCCAGCCCGCTCGGCCGCCGTCCACGGCCCGGGCCGCCTGCTCCAGCACCGCGGCTCCCGAGGCCAGCAACCGGTCCGCCTCGCCCAGCCAGGCCGTCGCCAACTGGTCCGGCGCGCGCCGGCCGGACGCCGCGAGAAGCGTCCGGTACAGTCCCACGGAGCCGCCAAACCAGCAGGCGGCCACCCCTATTCCGCCCCACGCGAACCCTGCCCGCCGCAGGTACCAGCCGGTGTCGCCCAGGGCTCCGCGGGCACCGAGTCGAATCCCACCGGGCCGCTGGGTACCCCGCGCAGGCCGTGGGCGCCCCACGCGCCGGGGCGCACCGCAACGCCGTCGTGCCGCAGGTCGGTCGCGAAGGCCCGCCGTCCGTCCGGCACATGGGCGGTCACGACGGCGCGGTCCACCTGCCCGGCGAGCGAGCACCAGGGCTTGTCCCCGTCCAACAGCCACGTCCCGCCGTCGCCGGGGGACGCCGCAAGGCGCGTGTCCCCGGATTCGGCGGCGTAGACGCCCCAGACGGTTCCCAGCGCCCAAGGGACCCCCGCCTGGGCGAGGATCGCCGCGGCGTCGAAATGCGGCTCGACGGCGCGGGCGGCGGCGAGGTCCACCGACGCGACCGTGGCCAAAAACTCCCACAGCGCCTTCGTTTCGCCGTTCCCGGGAAGCGGGGGAGGCATGCGTCCCGCGCGCAATTGCCGGAGCACCGGTTCCGGGTCCCCGGCGCAGCGGCCGGCGGCCTTCAAAACGTCGCCGGCCTCGGGCCACCAGGTCCGGGCGGGACCTTTTTCGTGGCCGGAGAACCGGACCTGCCGACTATCCAAGGGTGCCCCTCTCGCAACCGCTACCGTTCTGACGATTCGCCATTCCCATGCCACTTTAGCGCCGGAGGGTGCTCGCGCGGCCATACGGGGAACGGCGCCGCCAATAACCCTTGACCACGGCCTGACCAGTGTGACTACGCTTGGGGCACCGAGAAAACGGAGGTGGTGAGATGGCCGAAGACCGGAATCCCAGCATCAAGGACGAGGACCTGTACGAGAAGCTCCGAGACGAGGGCAACTCGAAACAGAAGTCCGCACGGATCGCCAACGCGGCGGCCCGCGACGGGCGCGACGAGGTGGGCGAACGCGGTGGCGAGCACGGCAGCTACGAGGACTGGACCGTGGACGAGCTCAAGGAACGCGCGAAGGAGATAGGCCTCCACGGCTACTCGGACAAGAACAAAGGCGACCTCATTAAGGCCCTGCGGAATTCGTGACGTCGTGATTCGCCGGACCCAAGGGGCCCCAACAGGGAGCGCCATCAACCAGAGGAGCTGAACCCATGGAAGAGCCAGATGCCTCGCTCGACCGATCGAACCACCCGCCCAACCCGCAGACCGAGCCGGTGGACACGCAGCCGCGCGGCCTATTGCTGTTCGGTGTCGGACTGGCGGTTGCCCTGCTGTTCGGGATCTACCTGTGGATCCGCGCCAGCGACGAAGGGGGCACGCTCGCCAGTCCGATTTGGATCGGCGTGGCGTTCGGCCTGATCATGGCCGGATTCGGGCTCTACCGGCGCCTGACCGGGCCCAGCAAGTTGGACTTCGCCAAAGGAGGAACGAATGTCAGTGAATGACGCACCGGAGAACGTGTCGCCAACCCTCGAGGACGCCCCCGAGGCGGAACCGTTGGACGGCCGCGACTCGCAGCCGGTTCCGGAGGGTTCCTCCGACGATCCCCGGACCCTCGAGGCGGACGATCCGCTCCGGGATCCCGAACTGCTGGTCGACGAGGACGGACCGCTGCCGGAGCCGCTGCCCGAGGACGAGGTGGAGGAGTTGCGCGAGGGCGCGCCGGGGGAGTCCTATGAGGAGGACTCGCTGCCGGACGGGAGCGGAAACGACGCCGCCCGGGAAAAGCAGCCCGACCCGGACCGCTTCGACGCCGGATAGGTTCTACCGCCGCCGCGAAGACGTCCGCCGCCGACCCGAAGCCGGCCGCGGACGTCTTGGCTATGCCTTGCCGTCGGTGAGGAGGCGCAGCACGGCCCGGTCGGCCTGGCGCGTGAAGTCGGCGGCCCGCCCCTGTTCGAAGTGTTTGACGACGCGCGGGTCCACATACGCGTCGCGCGCCACGGCCGGGGTGTTGTGGAGCCAGGTCGCGGCGTCCTGGATGGCCGCGGCGACGGCCCCCGGCGAGCTGTCCCCGGCCCGGAGGGACCGGGCGAGCGAACGCGCCGCCACCACGGTGCCCTGCCAGGTGCGGAAGTCCTTCGCCGAAATGTGCGCCGAGGCCGCGTCCGCGAGGTACGCGTTGATGTCCGTGTCGCTGACGCCCTGCCAGCGCTTGCGCCGCCCAGCGACCACCGGGTAGCAAATGGCCGGCGACGCGCGCGGGGTCTTCGGCACCATGGCCAGAAACGAGGCGAGCGCCGCATCCTCCACGGCGACGTCCCAATCCCCGCCGGACTTGCCGCGGAACACCAGGCGCACCAAATCGCCCTCGAGAGTGACGTGGCGGCGCTGGACGGTGGACGCCCCGAACGACCCGTTCTCCTCGGCGTAGGCGGCCCCGCCGACCCGCAGCCCCGCCCGGTCCAACAACCGCACCGCGGCTGCCAACGCGCGACGGCGGGGATCCGCCTCCTGCGCGAGATCACGGGTGACGGTGCGGCGCACGGCGGGCAGGGATTGGGCGAACGACAGCGATCGCGTGAACTTCTCGGCGTCGCGCAATTCGCGCCACCGCGGGTGGTACAGGTACTGCGTCCTGCCCGCGACGTCGGTCCCGGTGGCCTGGATGTGGGCATTGGCCTGCGGCGCGATCCAGACGTCCGTCCACGCGGGCGGGATGGCGAGCCCGCGGATGCGCTCCAGCGTGGACTCGGACGTGACCCGGCGGCCGTTGGCGGACTTGTAGGTGAACCCCTTCCCGGCACGGCGGCGGGAGATCCCGGGGCTGCCCGGCTGGACCCGGACCAGGCGTGGCGCCACCTACGCGCCCTTCTTCCTGGCGGTCTTTTCCCTGGACTGCGGGCTGGACTGTGAGGTGGACTTTGCCCCTGGCTTCGACTTTGATTTGGACCGCTTGCCCTCGATGCTGCGCTTGAGGGCCTCCATCAGGTCGATCACGTCTCCGGATCCTTCTCCGGATTCCTCCTTGGCAGCCTCGGCATCGCCGAAGGTCGCGTCCGTGTCCAGCGAGTCCCCGCGCTTGAGCTTTTCCTCGATGAGCAGCCGCAGCTCCTTCTGGTATTCGTCCTCGTACTCCAGCGGCGAGAAGTCCCCGGCGAACTGCTCCACCAGCATCGCGGACATCTTGAGTTCCTGATCGCTGATCTTCGCCCGGGACTTGGTGGCGGGGAAGTCCACCTCGCGGACCTCGTCGCCCCACAGCATCGCCTGCAGGACCAGCACCTTGCCGCGCACGCGCAACGCCCCGAGCCGGGTCTTCTGCCGCAGGGCGAACTTCACGACGGCGGTCAGCTCGGTGTCCTCGAGGGTCTTGCGGAGCAACAGGTAGGCCTTCGGGGACTTGGAGTCCGGCTCCAGGTAGTAGCTGCGCTCCAGCATGATCGGATCGATCTGCCCGTTCGGGACGAACTGCACCACCTCGATCTCGCGGCTCTTCTCAGCCGGCAGGGCGTCGAAGTCCTCGCCCGTGAGCACCACGGTGCGCTCGCCGTCGTCGTACGCCTTCTGGATGTTCGAGTACTCGACCTTCTCGCCACACACCTCGCAGCGGCGCTGGTAGCGGATGCGCCCGCCGTCGGCGTCGTGGACCTGGTGGAGCTGGACGTCGTGGTCCTCGATGGCGCCGTAGGCCTTCACCGGGACGTTGACGAGCCCGAACGCGACGGCGCCGGTCCAGATCGCGCGCATCGTCTAGGCCCCCGCCGTCGTGGTGCGCGCCGGCGAGGAAGCCCGCGGCTCCTCGATGGTGTGCGGGTTCCGCTGGACGTCGCTGGTCCGTGCCACGGCATGCCTCCTCGGGGATCGGTGGAACAGACCATACCGTTTTTCCCGTGCGTTGTAATCGGGAGGGGACGGGCGTATCCACCGGCCGCGACCCTAGCGACGGGGCGCCGCAGGCGGCACAGTGGGAGCACAGTGGGAACGGCAGCGGGAGCGAGGGAAGGGAGTCCCCACATGGGCGCATCCTCGGGTGGCCAAATGGTCGACGTGGCCGGCCGCCGGCTGAAGGTCACCAACCTGGACAAGGTGCTTTATCCCGAAACGGGGACCACAAAGGCCGACGTCCTGCGTTACTACGCCGAGGTGGCGCACGTCCTGGTGCCGCAGGCGGCGTTGCGCCCGGCCACGCGCAAGCGGTGGGTCAGCGGGGTAGGCACCGCGGAGGAACCCGGGCAGGTGTTCTTCCGCAAGGACCTGGAGGACTCCGCGCCGGAGTGGGTGCCCCGGGCCGGGATCCAACACAAGGACCACGTCAACACGTATCCGCTGGTCAACGACCCGGCAGTGCTGGCGTGGTTCGGCCAGGTCGCCGCCTTGGAGATCCACGTGCCGCAGTGGCGCTTCTCCCGCGACCACGAGCCGCTGAATCCGGACCGGATGGTGCTGGACTTGGATCCGGGCGAGGGAGCGGGACTGGCGGAGTGCGCCGAGGTGGCGCTATTGTGCCGCGGATTGCTCGCCGACATGGGCCTGCAGGCGGTTCCGGTGACGTCCGGCTCCAAGGGGATCCACTTGTACGCACCGCTCGATGGCCGGCACACCACCGAGCAGGTGTCCGAGGTGGCCCACGAACTGGCGCGCTCGCTCGAGACGGACCACCCGGACCTCGTGGTCTCCTCGATGAAGAAGGTCCTGCGGACGGGCAAGGTGCTGGTGGACTGGAGCCAGAACAACGGGAACAAGACGACCATCTGTCCGTACTCGCTGCGCGGCCGATCGCACCCGACCGTCGCGGCGCCAAGGACGTGGGAGGAGATCCAAGACCCGAAGCTGCGGCAACTGGACCTCGACGAAGTCCTCGAGCGGGTGGCCGGCGGACTCGATCCGATCGCGGACCAGGGCTGGCACGGGGCGGCGGCCGGGCTCGTGTCGGATGGCGACGACGCCGGAACCGCCGGGTCCGGCGGAACGCCGGCCGACCGGCTGGCCACGTACCGCGGCATGCGCGACGCCGCGAAGACGCCCGAACCCGTTCCCGCGGAGCCGCCGGCGGCGCGGGAACTGGCGGAAGGGGAGCTGGCGACGTTCGTGGTCCAGGAGCACCACGCCCGGCGGCTGCACTGGGACTTCCGGCTGGAGCACTCCGGCGTCCTGGTCTCGTGGGCCGTTCCCAAGGGCCCGCCGCTCGATCCCAGCGAGAACCGGCTGGCCGTGATGACGGAGGACCACCCGCTGGACTACGGCGGCTTCGAGGGCAGCATCCCCAAGGGCGAGTACGGGGCCGGGGACGTGACCATCTGGGACGCCGGCACCTACGAACTGGAGAAGTGGCGGGAGGGCAAGGAGGTCATCGTGGTTCTCCACGGCCGCTCGGACGGCGGGTTCGGCGGGGTCCCGCGCCGCTACGCGCTCATCAACGCCCCGGGGATGGGAGACAAGAAGAACTGGCTCATCCACCTGATGAAGGAGCAGCCTGAACCGGGGGCGAAGCCCGGGCAGACCGCGCAGCGGCACCCGGGGCGGCACCATGCGGGAGGCGGCGCCCCCGGCGCCCGGGGAAGCACCGCCTCCGCCCCGTCCGGCGCGCGGCCGGAAGACGCGGAGGCGGTGGAGGCGGACCCGGGGGAGCTGCCGGAACCGATGTTGGCCACGGCTGGGAAGGCCGGGCGACTGGATCCCGACGAGGACTGGGCCTTTGAGATGAAATGGGACGGCGTGCGCGCGATCGCCGGCGTCCGCGGCGGCCGGGTGACGCTGGTCAGCCGCAACGGCAACGACATGACGCGGCTGTACCCGGAACTCCAGGAACTCGCCGGGTTGGGGGCCGGGGGAGCGGACCTGGAGGGCGCGGTGTTCGACGGCGAGATCGTCGCCCTGAACGGCAAGCATCGCCCCAGCTTCGGCCTGCTGCAGTCGCGCATGAAGCTCGCCACCGACCGGGAGATCGCGGCGGCCGCGGAGAAGGTGCCCGTCCACCTCATGGTCTTCGACGCGCTGCGGCTTCCCGCGGAGGGCGACGGCGTCGACGGCGGTGGCGCACCGCGCGCCCTGATGCGCACCGGCTACCGCGACCGGCGCCGCGAGCTGTTTGCCGCCGTCGTGCCCGGAAAACACGTCCACCTGCCGGACGCGCACACCGGCGCCGTGGAGGACGCGATCGAATCGAGCTTGGAGCTCGGGCTCGAGGGCGTCATCGCCAAGAAGGCCGACGGGACCTACGCGCCCGGCAGGCGCAGCCGCAACTGGGTCAAGATCAAGAACGAGTCGCACCAGGAGGTGGTCGTTATCGGCTGGCGGCGCGGCGCGGGCGGCCGGTCCGGGGGCATCGGATCGCTGCTGGTGGCCGTGAACGACGGCGGCTCGCTGACCTACGCGGGCCGCGTGGGCACGGGCTTCAGCGACGCGGACCTGCGCGACGCCGCGAAGCGCCTGGCGCGGCTGGAGCGCAAGACGCCCGCGGCCGACGGCGTCCCGGAGGCGGACCGGCGCGACGCGGTCTGGGTCAGTCCCAGTCTGGTCGGGGAGGTCAGGTACGCCGAACGCACGGACTCCGGCCGGCTGCGGCACGCGGTCTGGCGGGGGTGGCGCCCCGACAAGGACGCCGCCGACGTCCAATGGGAGACTTCCGGTCGCTGACCGACCCCATCCGTTGCCTGCGGCGTGGCTTTCACCTAGCGTCGGATTGGCCAGCAGCAACGCCACGACCCACGAGGAGATCCTCCATGGACGACATGCGCACGCCCAATACGCGGGAGAACGACGGCGGTCAACTCACGCTGGACAATCCGGTCGAGCGCCACCCGAAGATCT